>CAVYPH010000008.1:0-527921 GCA_963770345.1 Bryobacteraceae bacterium
TGCGATGGCAATGCTCTTCATTCTGTTTTTCACGTGCGGCTTCCTGGCAGCTCTGAACGACATCCTGATTCCCCATCTAAAATCGATTTTTGACCTCAACTATGCCGAGGTAATGTTGGTGCAGTTCAGCTTCTTTTCCGCCTTTCTGATATTCGCCGTACCATCAGGAAGGCTCATTGAGGCCCTCGGTCACAAGAAGGTAATGATCGCCGGACTAACCGCAATGGGAATCGGTGCGCTGTTATTTATCCCGGCGGCGAACATACCGTCTTTTCCGGTCTTCCTCTGCGCGATCCTCGTGCTGGCAGGCGGGATAACCGCTCTTCAAGTAGCCGGCAATCCTTACGTTGCCAACCTTGGGTCCGCGAAAACTGCATCCAGCAGACTTACGTTAATTCAGGCATCCAACTCCCTCGGGTCAACTATCGCTCCGTACTTTGGCGGGTTGCTTATTCTAAGCGAGACGCCCAAGACAATGGAACAAATCCGGCAAATGTCCGGCGCAGTCCTGCAGCAGTATCGTATGCACGAAGCGGCCTACGTGAAAGGGCCGTACATCGGGATTGCCGTCACGCTGTTCCTCATCAGTCTGATAACCGCATGGTACCGGCTTCCCCCAATTCAGGAAAAAGCAGGAGGGACCCAAGCACAGAGCGACAAATCTGGAAATACTGTCTGGCAGCACCGTCACATGGTGCTCGGAGCCATCGGCATCTTTGTAGCCGTTGGGGCGGAAGTCGCCATCGGCAGCTTTCTCGTGAATTATTTCATTCAGCCGGACATTGGCGGGTTAACGCCAAGGGTTGCCGCCACCTACGTCTCTCTTTACTGGTTCGGCTCGATGGCAGGCCGTTTCCTTGGTTCAGCAATCATGCGCAAAATCCCGGCTCCTACAGTGGTGGCGGTGTTTGCCTTGATTGTGGCCGGCCTGCTGACCAGCTCGATCCTTTGTCACGGAAAGGCCGCAATGTGGAGTGTGCTTTTTGTAGGATGCTTCAACTCAATCATGTTCCCTAGCATCTTTACTCTAGGCATCGCCAACCTGGGCTCGTCAACGAGTAAAGGCTCGGGAATCTTGATGTCGGCGGCAGTTGGAGGCGCAATCATACCGGTAGCACAGGGCGGGTTGGCCGATCGCTTCGGTATTCATCATGCTTTCATCCTGTCCGCGCTCTGCTACCTCTATGTCGCATTCTATGGGTTTCATGGATGGAAACCAGCGGGATCCGCAAGGAATTGCATGGCGGACAGTTCCGCAGCTATACCGCCTTTGCCGGCTGCATGAGAAGTTTCGCGCCTGCGCGCATGAAAAGAAAATCGCTTCCGAATGTCATGAATTGCGCACCTTTGTCGAACCAAAGCCGCGCTTCGTCAATGGATGCGGCGGTCATTCCAAACGGCACACCCGCCGACCTGGCAGCGATTCAAGACGTGCTCGCAAAGGTCCAGCACCTCAGGCGTGCGCGCGAACCCGGTCCATTGATCCGCCCCTTCAACACCTGAGCCGGTGCTCAAGAACAGTGATTGACCTTTGGTCAACATCGAAAAGGCCAAGTCGTTGGGTCCCAGAAATACTGCGTCGACGCCCTGAAGTGCAAGGATGTCGTCGACATTCCTGGCCGCGTCGGCGCTTTCGATTTGCACTATTAGAGTCGCGAGTTCGTCAGCACGAGGCATGTAGTCGCCGACACCAAAGCTGTAGGCGGCGGCGCGATACGGGCCGAAACTCCGCTTGCCGATTGGGGGGTACTTTGCGGCGTCTATCGCTTGCCGCGCGACTTCGACCGAGTTCACCATGGGAGCCATTATGGCTGGCACGCCCTGGTCAAACAGCCAATTGATAGCGTGATAGTCGACCTGCGTCACTCGCACGACCGGAACAGGTTTCACATCGCGAAAAGCGCCAAGAATGGACGGAAACTCGGCCATCGTCAGTTCGCAGTGCTGCAGATCGAGGATGACGAAATCCAGTCCCAGGCAGGTCATCACCTCCGCGCTGGCGAAGCTGGCGAACGTACACCAACTACCTAAGAACTTGCGTTCACTGCGAAGTTGTTGTGCGAATCCTTTGTTATCCATCTCAGTTCTCCTAGCGCCAACAGGTACTCGAATCCTTCTACTCGGGCCGGTAGCGAAACAGATCAGAGTGAAACCAGTATAGTAGCGAACGGAGCACGGATGATTGCAGTGAATTTCAGAGTGTTCGTCATTTAGCGGCGTCGCACTTGGGATCGGAGCTATGCCTCAGACGTCAATTCACAAAGTGACTGTTCCACCTCGTCATGCGATAAGACCCCAATGGCGCAGTGCTCATCGATACCGTAACTGATGGTCCAGAGTCCGTCCTTAAATACAGCGCCGCTTGTATAGAGGACCTCGCCCACAACAGGATTCAGCCGCGGATAGACTGTCCGCGCTCCAAACGGATTTCCCAGGTCGAGAGGTTTCGCCGGAGCATGCGTGGGACGAAAAGGGAACGTCCCCGCGAATCGGTACACACCCGTCACGTAACGATGGCCTTCCGGGGAGTTAGATACTGAATGGCAAAATGAATAATAGCCGGCGCCAACGGGTTGGGGAGGTGCGCCGCCTCGCAGAGCGCCGTACTCTTGCGAATACTCCGAGTTGTTCCAACTTGTCGATTGAGCGTCCGCCAACGAAACGTCCGCATCCCCTCCGAGCGAGAACTGAAGAATGCGATGCGGGTTGATCGAATAGACAGCATAGAACGGGCCGCTTCCGAAGAACGTCCAGTTCTTTTCAATTTGTTGTCTTTCGCCTTCGAGGATTAACTCGCGTGGCTTACCTCGTGGGAGAACGGTGGCAGTCTCAAGTTCCTGAATGAACTGACTGTTGAGCGAATCGTGCCAACCTGAGTTCCAGTAGATAAAGAGACGTTCGCCTAGACGGAAGAGCCGAGGATCGGCGAACCAGGTACGGGCAAGCCCGGCGTACTGACGAATTGACGGAAATTCCACAAGGTCGCTAAAGGGGATTGCACTGCCTGGAACCACTTCGAAATGGTCGTTGAGCCGGCACAGCGCGATCCGCCTCACCAAGTCGGGGAGAACCACGCGGTACGCTAAGACCCAAGTGTTTGCATCCCGCAATAATCCTGGATTGAAAATCCGAACTGGATCGCGTCCGGCAAGGCAACCCCAAGAAGCAGGTATGAGCTTCGTTGGATCGAGTACGACGCAACGGGCAGACATAAACTGTGAATATAACAATGCCCGGCAGATCGAAGATAGTCCAATGTGAAGTCGACCGATTCTCTTGAAGTGCTGTTTATTAGAACAGACTCCCCGGGACCGGGCCTACCTATTTCGATTAGTCCATGGAACCTCTTTCTGTCCTCTCGCGTCAAAAGTCCACATATTGCCGATGGGGGCTGATTCGACGGCGGGGTTTCGAGTTATCCCGCCCGTTATTCGGATTCCCGATCGTCAATACAGGGGCGGTTGACTTTTGTTGAGGGCTTCTTCGTTCCAGTTGGGACACATCGAGGGGAGTCGGGTGATGGGATCGCTCCGTCTTCGTAACAGGGGACTGCCTGCTTTTCAAGGAGAGTCTCATGAATTTGCGACGCGTTGCGTTAACGCATACTTATGTCCCGGCCAGGATGCCGTTTTCGAGATCATCCGCGGTTCGGGAAAAAAATTACATTCCAACCGGGTGGTTCGCCGCCCGTTCCATCCATACAGCGCTTCTAGTAGTTTTTTTGGCAGCCTTCGCGTTCGGGCAGTCGGAACGCGGAACCATCACCGGGGTCGTTCAGGATAGCTCCGGCGCGGTCATCCCCGGCGCCAGAGTCAGCATCACCAACAGCCGAACCAACGTGAATCTCGAAGCCACGACCAATCAGGCCGGCGAATATACCGTTCCCAGCCTGCAACCCGGCATCTACACCGTGCGCGTGGAGAATGCAGGCTTCCGGCCCACCGAAGAGAAGGGGCGTCACCGTCGATGCGGCGACTCACGGTCCGGGCGGACGTAAAGCTCGAAGTCGGCAGCTTCCACGCAGGCCGTCGAGGTGCAGGCCTCCGCGATTTCGCTGCAGACGGAAGACGCCAAGAACAGCGTCACGCTGCAGAACAAACTGGTCAACGACCTGCCCCTGGTGGTCAGCGGAACGGTCCGCACGCCGTTCGATCTTGCCTCCCTGACGCCGGACGCCAAGAACCTCGGCGGCGACAACGGCTTCAGCGTCGGCGGCGGACAGGCGGCTGCCTACGGAACTTCGCTCGACGGCGTCTCGACGAACACCAGCCGCGCGCTGTCGAAGAGCTGGGTCGCCTCGAACTCGCCTTCGGTCGAAGCCATCGACCAGTTCACCGTGGACACCAACGGATACAAGGCCGAGTACGGCCACGCGGGCGGCGGCAACATGACCTACGCCTCGAAGTCCGGCACCAACCAGTTCCACGGCGTCTGCCTACGAGTTCCTTCGCAACAACGACCTCGACGCCAACAACTGGTTCAGCAACCGGTCCGGCATTCCGATCTCGATTTACAAGCAGAACGATTTCGGCGCGACGGTCGGCGGTCCGGTCTGGATTCCGAAGGTCTATCACGGCAAGGACAAGACGTTCTTCTTCTTCTCCTACGAGGGATTCCGCAATCGCACCGGCGCGAACGGCACGAACTTCACCGTTCCCACGCCGGAGATGTACAACGGCGATTTCACCAAGTGGGTGACCTCGGCCGGCAGTGCAGATTCCGATTTACAATCCGACCACCCAGGTGACCAACGCCGACGGCACCGTCACTCGCCAGGTCTTTCCCGGCAACATCGTTCCGAAGAGCCTGTTCAGCGCGGCTTCGCTAAAGGCGCTGGCCGTATTCCAGAGCGAGCGGCATCCTGACGCCCAACAATGGCGCAGCTCCGGGCACGGCCGGCTATATCGCCAACAACTATCTGGAAACCAGCGGCACACAGGTCTATCCGGTGAATAAATCGAGCATCAAAGGCGACCACATTTTCAACGACAAGCAGCGCATCTCCGGTTATTACGGACACGATCGCGAGCACCAGACTTCCGGCGCCGACGGACCGCCCACGCTGCCGGGACTCTACAGCAATTACAACGACCTGACTCAGGCCACCGACGTCATCCGCTTTAGTTGGGACTGGACTTTCAGCCCAACCAAGCTGAATCACTTCTACGCCGGCGGCAACAACTGGACGCAGGATCACAAGCCGCCGCAGGAATACATCGGCAACTGGAAGAGCAAGTTCTGTCTGGGCAACGTCCCGAATTGCAATGAGAATCTGGTCAACCTGTTCTCGGGCGGCACCGGCGACAACTACAGCACGTGGGGCGGCCAGGCCGACAACGGTTCCGAGAATACGGTCTACTCCTACAACGACGACTTCACCTGGATCCACGGCAAGCACACGTTCAAGTTCGGCGGCATGTACCAGCTCAATCACTACAACGGCTTCGGCCGCCAGTGCGAAGGCGGGTTGCGTCGGCTTCAGCTACCAGAACACGGGCGTTCCGCACGGCTCCAATCCGAATGCCGGCGGCAATGCCTTCGCCTCGTTCCTTCTGGGCTACGCCGAACAGCGGGCAGATCGACACGGTTCGTTTCATCGGCCAGCAGTTCTCTTATTTCGGCGGTTACTTCCAGGATGACTGGCGCGTCACTTCCAAGCTGGTGCTGAACCTCGGGCTGCGTTGGGACGGCAATCTGCCGCCCACCGGCCTCAACGACCGCTGGACCGATTTCGGACCGAACACGCCGAACCCTGGCGCAGGCAACATTCCCGGCGCGGTATTGTTCGCGGGCAGTTGCTCGGGCTGCGTGGGAAGCAGAACGTCTGGCCGACATGTCTGGAGCAAGGACTTTGGCCCGCACATCGGCGCTGGCGTATTCCAAGGACGCTAAGACCGTCATCCGCGGCTGCCTATGCGCGTTCTTACGGCGCCCTGGTTTCGGTCAGCGGCTCGACTCACAATTCCGGATATACGCTGACCCAGACCGACAGCAGCCCCAACACCGGTCTCACCCCGACCTTCACCCTGGATGGCGGATTCCCGCCGTACAACGTTCCGCCGTTCATCAATCCGTCCGTTTCGAATGGCACCAACGTGGCATGGTTCCAGGGCAATGAGACCACCAAGCTGCCGGCCTACGACAACTTCAGCTTTCTCGATTCAGCGCCAGCTCGGCGGTTCGATGGTGGCCGAAGTCGCTTACAGCGGCGTCATGGGCGAGCACCTGCAGACGTCGCTGCTCGACTATCAACCAGATCAACCCGAGCTATCTGACTACGTTTGGAACCGTCGCGCAAAGTCTCACCGTGCTGAATAGCCAGGTCGGATCCGCCGACGGCAAATGCCGCGGGAATCAGGGCGCCCTACGCCGGTTTCACCGGGACTGTCGCCCAGGCGCTTCGTCCCTATCCGCAATACAACGTGATCGACACTTACGCGGGACAGGGCGATCATAGCGGCCACTCGACCTATCACGCGATCTATCTCAAGTTCCAGAAGCGCTATTCGAACGGGCTCACCTTCCAGGGTTCTTACGCCTTCTCGAAGCTGCTGACCGATTCCGATTCGGCGTGGGGAAATGCGCAATGGAGGCGGAGGCGCCCAGTATGCCGCCGATCAATACAATCGCGGACTGGAGAAATCGATCGGGCAGTACGATGTGACCCACGATTTCAAGTTCTCGACCGTTTACGATTTGCCCTTCGGCAGAGGACAGAAATTATCTCACCAAAGGACCGGCCGCGTGGATCGCGGGCAACTGGCGGATTTCGAGCATCAACCTCTATGCCAGTGGGACACCGGTTGCAAGTTACGACCACGAATACGCTTGCCCATTTATGCTCCGGGCGATCCAGGATCGACCCGCGTGCCGGCTTATGTAACTTCCTATAACGGCTGGCAGCCCAGCTACAGCGGAAAGTTCGATCCGTCCGTCGATAATTTCTTTGTTCCTTATTGCGGCACCGCGACGGCAACTTGTAGCGGGCCCTTCCCCTACCAGGGTTCCGGCTCGGCGTTGAACACCATCGGAAATGAGACTCGCTACAATCCGAAGTTGAGATTGTTCCCGAATCTGAACGAGAACATGTCGCTCACCAAGACGTTCCCGATTAAAGAGAGGATCCGGATGGAGTTCCGTGCGGAGGCGTTTAACGTTTTCAACCGCGTCCGCTTTGGCACCGGCAGCACCCAGTTACAGAGTCAGACGTTCGGAGTCCTGACTGGCTCGGGCAGCCAGATCAATACACCCAGGAACCTTCAGCTTGGCTTTGAAGTTCTATTACTAGAAACTCCGGGGCCCTGTGTCTATAGCGATGCAGGGCCCATTTTTGTGTGTCCCGAGCATGTTCGACAGCTCGTGAGTGAAAGTCCCTTTGACAACGTGATGGAGGTAAAGTCAGAGCGAAGCGTAAGGGCGTTCCGGCGACGCCAACGTGTCGCATGGCACCATATCGGCGCGGATTCGTCCCCGTCATAGTCGCTCGTGTTGCCGTTCCAAAGTCGTGAAAACTTTCCGCCATTGCGGGCAGCAGTCGCCCTTGAAACGAGATCGGCGCCGGGCGATTGAGGCCGGGAACCCCGTCTGTCAGCGCTCACAAGGTTGAGCTTTGCGGGCTCATCGCGATTTGCTGGGCGCCAATCTTGGCAACGAGCGCGTGCTCCTCACGTCGCCACGTGTCGCGGTCCCGACCGTTGCGGGACATAGGTGAGGGTATCTTAGAGTCGCGGGGAGCACTCGACGACGCGAGCCGCTGTACACATTCCGCGACCGGGCTATTCACGGGTCCGATCAGCGCGTGATCCAAATTAGGGAAAGGGATACGATAGCTGCAGGATGGGCACCGCGACTTGCTGGATCATCACCGGGATGATGACCACGGGCATCATCGTTGGACAACAGCGACCGAATGCTCAAGTAAAGGTGCTCACTGTCTGCGAAGTACTTTCCAACGTGCCTCGCTATGCGGATAGCGCTGTAGCTGTCGTCGGACGCATGGAGCGCAGCGTCAGCCTCGCAGATCACTATGAGTTCTTGTCGCAGGATCGGTGTGAACATCCGGTCGTTACCCACGGACACGCTTGGTCTGACAAGATTCAGGTGTGGGCTGCTTGGGAAGCGGGGATGCCAAAGCCACCGAGCGATAGGCCGAAGCTCGAACGGTCAGTCGTCGCTTCGAAGCTATCGATCCTCCGCAAGACCACAAAGGTGGGTTCCCACCAAGAGCCACGGTTCGAAGCCAATGGGCACTCGATTGTGTACAGCCATACCGCCGAAGTGCCGAATGAGTGGGCCGTTGTGTACGGACGGATCGTGAGAGTTTCGAATCTTAGCGAGGATTGTGGTGCGGAAGGCTGCGGTGGAGACAACGTGCCGCTGATTATAATCTCTGAGCCATACAACATTCACGGACTCCGCGACGATGCGACACCGTTGCCTGAGGACAAGTGATCACAGTCGGATTCGAGTCGTATCTGCTAGCTAGCCGCCCGACGTCGCTTGGTACGCCCGCTTCGAGGACCACACTTGAGGCCGTGCCCATGATGGAGCAGTCGATCGAGCGTGGCGCTCAGTGCGGCGACATCGCCGAGCGGTTTGCCCCAGTCTTCGACAGGACGCTTTAATGTGGAGTCCATTTTTATGCGGAGTCGGCAACCGCAAAAGTGACCAGACCCTTTTTAGGTCAAGCTGAAGCGGCGCACTCTGGAGTCGGCAACTTTGCATAATCATGACATCCTAAAAAGGGCAATAATATACTTACAAACCTGAGTGAAACATCAGCAGGAGATCCATGCCGAGTGGGATCAGAAGTTGGAGGCGGCGCGAAAACTACAGCAGAATCGTCGGTAGAGGGCCGCGTGAGAACGAAGAGGCCAATCTCAGAGCGGTGCGAGTAACAGTTGCGCGGCCTAACTTCCGAATGACCCACCATCTGATCGGAATCCAACGGTCCAGATCTGCGCAGAGGGCGTTGTTCGTCAGTTGATTGGAATCAACTACACGCCAAGCAACGACCTAAACGCGGCTTGAGCCCAACTGGAACGACTGACCATCGGTTGGCCATTTGAATTCAAGTAGTAGAATGATTCGAGACCAGATATGGCCCTTGTTCCGGGAGCGTGCCTCGGCCCCTACGAGATTCTAAACCCGATCGGAGCAGGTGGCATGGGCGAAGTGTACAAGGCCCGCGACACGCGTCTCGATCGAACCGTTGCCATCAAGGTTTCCAAAGAAGCTTTTTCTCAACGCTTTGAGCGTGAGGCTCGGGCCGTCGCCGCGCTGAATCATCCCAACATCTGCCAGTTGTACGACGTGGGGCCGGACTACCTGGTCATGGAGTTTGTCGAAGGGGCGCCCATCGCTTCTGTCGATTCGACCCGCAAGCTGCTCGACATCGCAGTACAGATCGCCGACGGTCTGGCCGCCGCACATGCCGCGGGGGTCATTCACCGCGACCTGAAGCCCGATAACATTCTCATTACGCGCGATGGCCGCGTCAAGATTCTCGACTTCGGCCTGGCGAAGATCGTAACCGCCGGCAACCCGGACGATGATGCTACCCGCGCCATGACACGCACTCAAGCCGGCGCCACGCTCGGCACCATCGCATACATGAGTCCGGAGCAGGCACGAGGGAGTGCGAACCTCAGCGCGCAATCGGATCAGTTTTCGTTCGGATTGGTCTTGTACGAACTCGCCACGGGCCGGCGGGCTTTTCCGCGAGGCAGCACGGCCGAGACCATGACGGCCATCATCCGCGAAGAGGCTGACCCGCTTCCGGAAACCGTGCCTGCTCCGCTGCGATGGATCGTGGATCGCCTGCTCGCGAAGGACCCCTCGGACCGCTACGAGTCCACTCGCGATTTATATCGCGAACTGCGGCAAATCCGCGACCGGCTTTCGGAGAGCAGGGTGAGTGGGGTTCAGGCGGCCAGCACCGCTGAGATGCCGCACCGGCCACGCTCCTGGCCGAAGGCCTGGATTCTATGCGCGGGCCTCGCGGTCGCGGTCGTATCCGGCGCTGCCGGATGGATGCTTCACCCGGCCGGTGGAGTGGGAAACCCGCGATTCACTCCGATAGAGGTTTCGTGGGAAAACCCCTCGGCTGCCATTTGGTCCCCCGATGGCAAGGCGTTCGCCTATAGCGCCGGAGCCGGTTGGCGGCCGCCGGTTGTTTCTGCGTTACGGGAACTCCCCCACCGCAACACCGTTGACTCGCAGTGCGGATGTCTGGGACCCTGCCGGGTGGTCGGCCGATAACAAACGAGTGTTTGTTATTGGAAAGAATCCGCAGGGCTCCGCTACACGCTACACCCTCTTTTCCGTACCCGTAGTTGGCGGTGAGCCGGACGTGGTCATGCCGATGGACGATCATTTTGTTCTCCCGGGGCCCAGGGTGTCTGCCGATGGCAAAGCTCTCGTTGCCATCCGCGTCGACGAAAACCGGAAACTCGTCGCTTCACACTGCCTCTCCGGTCGGATCGGCGCTGAAGCGGTACTCGCCGGGCCCTTTCGAGACTGCTACATGGTCGAACGCTCCGAACGCACAGTTTTCACCGGACTTGAAGTCGATCACGTTCATCGTGGACGCCTTGGATGGCAGACAGGTATGGAAGCTGCCTTACCCCGCGGGGCAGAACGCTCCCGAGCGCATATTCAGGAGTGTGCCCGACAACAGGTTCGGAGGGTGGTCATGGTTTCCCAACGGCCGAGGCGGTATCTGGTCTTTCGGCGGCCACCTCTGGCTCGCGGGCATTCGAGCGGGAGTGCGGCAAGCGGTCACCACCGGAATCTCATCCGAATCCCAATCCCAACCGGCGCTCTCTCCTGACGGAAGGCAACTGCTCTTCAACCAGTCCCGAACGGACTACATGATCGTATCGGCATCCTTGAGCGACGCTTCGGTGGAACGGGTCATTTCGTCCGAAGCAGCGACCGGCATGCCCGCCTGGGCGTTGCATCGGAACGCGTTTGTTTACGCGAGTGAGCGAAGCGGATCGTCTGCTATCTGGATGCGCGGCGAGGACGGAGACCGCCCGATTGTCACCGCAGACGCATTTCCTTCGGGGAGCAGGGGTGCAGTCATCCTTCCAACGCTCTCTCCGCAAGCCGACCGTGTGCTCTACACGCGTGGCACCGGCGGCAGTAACGATCAATTCAACTGGATCTCGTCCCTTTCCGGCGGACCACCGGTCCGGTTGACCAACGCAAAGGATGTCATCGAGCGCGGCGGTTCCTGGTCGCCGGACGGGGGCCGGATCGTCTACTGGCAGTTCCGAAATGGGTTTGTCTCGATTATGGTGGTCAGAACCACCGGCGACGCGACGCCCGTGGTGCTCTCTGAGAAGGCGGGACTTCCGCTGCCGGAGTGGTCGCCTGACGGACAGTGGATCAAATTCATTGACGCTCGGGGCGGCAATGCCAACGCCGGCTGGACCCTCATTTCGCCGGATGGCAAAACGCTGCGCAGCTATGGCGAGCCGAATACCGTCGAGATGACCTTTTCGGCCGACTCCAAACGGCTCTACGGAATCCGTGTCGAACCGGATCGCCGCACCTTGTTTTCGCTCGACATCGCAACCAAAGAAGTGAAGACGATCGGTGAAATCAGCAAAGACTTTACGCCTTCCAGCTACACCAATCCCGGCGTTCGGCTCAGCCTGTCTCCGGACGGCAAGAGCATTCTGTATCCGGCAACGAGACGAAGCAGCAGTCTCTGGATGATGGAAGGATTCGCTCAGCCGGGGTGGGTGGACCAACTGCGGGAAATGCTGCCCTGGTAGTCATTATTGCCGCAATCAGGTCTCACTGGCGGCCGGCGGAAGGGGCGCCGATCTGCCGGTCACGACGCGTCAGCTCAACCGATCAAGATACTGCTTCACGAAATCGCAGCCCACATCGGCAATGTAGGCGTCGATCAGGCGCTTCGTAACCGGGCCCGGCGCGCGTCCGTCGCCAACCTTGGCGCCGTTGAAACTGCGCACGGCGGCGATGCAGAGACTCGTGGAGGTCAGGAACATCTCTTCGGCATTCGCCGCGTCGAACAGATCGATGTCGCCTTCAATAGCTGGAATTGCGAGTTTGCGCGCGAGATCGAGCGTCATCTGCCGGCTAATCCCGGGGAGGACGTAACGCTCGCTCGGGGTATAGAGCTTGCCTCCGCGGACCACAAAGATGTTGCTGCCCATCCCCTCTGCGAGGTTTCCGTTGATGTCGAGCAGCACCGCCCAACCTTCCGGATCGTGCGCCTTCACTGACTGCTCTGCGACGATCATGTTCAGGTAGTTGTGCGTCTTCGCACGCGGGCTGAGCATGTCCGGTGCGATACGGCGATGCGCGGGCGTCCACACATCGAGACCGTCGCGGAACTGACGCGCGCGTGCTTTCAGCGGCAAGGGCGTGCACTCCACAACTACGTTCGGACCGCTGTGCTCCGGCACTTCATCAACGATCGGATCGACGCCGCGACTGACGCGCTGGCCGATCCACCAATCGCCGGCCGCAGCGCGCAAATGTTCGTTCCGCACCACGATCTGCTCCGACACTTCGATCATCTCCCGCGGAGTCATTCCGGGATCCAGACGCAGATAACGAAGGGTGCGATAGAAGCGGTCAATGTGTTCCTCCAGGCGGAAGGCGCGGCCGTTAAAGGTGCGCGTCATATCGAAAGCGCCGTCTCCGTATTTCCAGCTCCGGTCGCGGAACGAGATCAGTACCTGGTTCTCGGGCATGAACTTGCCGTTGAACCAGGCAAGCCGGGATTTGGTTAGCTGCGTCATGGTTGTCTCCGCTATCTTCTGGTGATCACCGCGGCCGCCGGAACAGGCCGCCGTAGACAGCCTTCCCGAGGATGTGACCCTGAATGGCCTTCATCACGTTCGCGCGTGTCTCGAAAGCGTCGGCCGATGGTTTCACTTCCAATTTAGTGTCGAGCGCATAGAGCTCAAACACGTAATGGTGCAGGGGACCGCTCGCAGCGGCTCCCGGACCGCGGTACATGGGTCCTGTGGCACTGATCTGATAGCTGCCGTCGGGCAATTGCGATCCCTTGGGTACTCCTTCGGGCAAGCCGGTCGCGGTGGCTGGGATATTCCAAAGGACCCAGTGCGCCTGATCGTCAGTCGTCTTGTTGCGGGCGAGATCCAAGTCGTGCATGTGGAGGAAAAAACTCTGCGTGCCGGCGGGCACGTTGGCCCAGTTCATCGCCGGCGATGTACCTTCGCCGGCGGCAACACCCGGAGCGGCCTGACTGAACTTAACTGGAATCTGGCCGCCGTCGGGAAATCCTGGAATGGTCAAAGTCATAGGACCGCCGTGGCCTGCGTCCTGAGCACAGAGCAAAAAAGTGAAAGAACAAATGCCTGCCAAACAAGGAAGAAATTGCATGGGACTATCCTAGCTTGGAATTGGAGACCCGCGCATCAACACGAGCGCGCCGGTATCGCCGCCGGCCACCAAGCGCGTACACGCGAAGCGCACCTGTAGCGGTGCGACTTCGCGTGCACAACCCGATATTCGACGAGAGGGGCTGAAGCGCTTATTCGGCCTTGCGGAAGAAGTAGTAATCAGCAGAATACGGCACGAGCGTTTGATTGCCCACATCGGTAGACTGAGAGCAACCGTCGTCGGGAGCAGATCCCCCCTTGGTGTTTAAGCGTTGGATGAAGGTGGTTTTGCTCAGGAATTTACCGCCCGCTGGCCCCTGCTGCGAACCGATTGACTGCAATAAGAGGCAGGCAATCGCGCCGCTATTCGGGCAACTCGGCTCGCCGGGCCCGGCGGCGATTGCATTCCCATGCAGGACCTGTGCCCACACCTTGCTGCTATCGAAGGAACTCTGCCACGTCGCGCTGCCGAAGGGTATCGGTTTTGGGGCAAACTCGTTGGGGTTTGTATCGGGACTGAGGAAGTGGGTGACGATCTGCACGTCCTGCCCGAAGATGCTCTGAAAAAGAGTGGCTTCGGGGCGAGCAGGCTTGACCGTCCAAGCAGCGGCGGTAGGGGCGCCCGGGGCCGCAGGCAGGCAAACATAGCCTTGCGTGCCCAATGCGTGGCCCACCAAAAATGCGGTATTTCCCGCCGGTGGCGTAATGAGGGTGGGAGTGGCTGGGGGTGTAACGTTCTGCGCGTGCGCGTGGGTGACCGTGGCGAATGCACATCCGAGGGCGAGAGCGGTTGTGAGCATTGTCCGCACTCGCGAAACCTTCTTGTGTTGCTGATCAGATACGTAGTTCATACTTTTCTTGCTCTCCATTTCAATTGAATTGTTCCAAAATAAGATGTGTTCATTCCCCAAGGATTAACCTACTGTACGATTGAAAGCGCCGGTAAAGTGTGAACGGTATGATAATTCGATGTAAAAGGAACTTACTTCTTTGGCGAATACCAAGTTTACGACCCGCGCTATTCCGCTGCCCGCCCGCGTCTCCGCAAGTAGCGGTAATATCCGCTGCGCGCGACGCACGCAAGTTTACACATCGTCTCCACATTCAATCCACTCTGCCGATGGATCATTGCCTCAATGGTTTCGAAGATGCCGTCGCGCCAATTACTTTTCTTGTGGCGCAACTTCTCGACTCGCTGCAAAGCATGCATGAAAAACTCGATGACCTGTTTCTGGTGGGCGACCATCCGTTCGAGTTCGGCGATTTGCGGGGTAGTTCCTTCCGCGGACCCGCCTCCGGCGCCGATTTTACGTGGACGCCCGCGCTCTCGGAGATTGGCTTCGCCTCCCTCATTCACCCGGCGCATCCACTCGTAGAGGAGTTTGCGGTGAATGCCGAGTTCCTCCGACAGTGCCGGGACTCTCTCGCCGCCGAGGATCCGCCGCACGACTTGAAGGCGGAACTCGCGGCTATAGACGCGCATTTCCCGCGTGCCCGCCGTTATTGGCCACACCGGTCACAGGCCTCCGCACGGTTTTCCTCCCATGCAAATAAACCGGGCGTGGAGATCCCTTGCCGGCCGGCGTGGTGGCCAAAGATATCCGATCAGAGAAGACACAGTTCTGCAAACCCCTCCAACGTTACATGCGGATTCCGAGGCTGGATTTAGTACGAACTACTTAGTCCCGCCGGCAGTCTGGTCCCGAAGGCGGCAGAAATTATTTCCTAGACCTGAATTAGAAAGCCGTTCCAAAATGGTGTGACGGTTTTAACTGTCTCGCCCGCACGCCGGTTCCAGGCCACGGATTGACACAGATATCCGCAACTTCACCGGCGAGTCCCCGAAATGGCGCCAGTCAAGCGGGAAGGCAACATCGCGGCCCTACGATTTGAGAAATAGTAACAGTTATTTGTGTGTCGAAATAACCTCGAGGCAGGATCCTACGATCGCGTTTTTGATGGTTTAAATCGTAACTCCCGGGTAAACGTCGTTAAAAAACTATCGTTGACAGTACCACCAACCCCGTTTAATATCGAGGAGTCCGAAGTCCAGCAGTTAGAACGTAGAGATATAAGGCAAGAATATGCCGGTATTTGACGAGAACCGTCAATACTTCGCTCATTTCATACGATGGATCGACGATCGCTGCCGGAGTGGCCACCAGTGGATGGCGTCTTCGCGGACGTGACGGCTTCCGTATCACAGACATTCTAATAGGAGACGCCAATAACATGAACAATCGAACTGTGCGCGGTTTCAAAGGGCCGATCCAGCGAGTTCGCGCTTGCGCTGGTGGCGGCGTTAACATTGCATGCCGATACCGTCGTTCACGTTTCAAAATGGCGTCAATGGGTACTCGGGCGCCAAGGACATATCGATCAACACGCAATATTCCCAGTACAACGGCGGCAACGGAACGCAATGGCGCGGCGACCCGGAACTGGGCTGCTACACCACGACCGGGGACGGCTCCTACTCGGCCAGGTATCTACTGAAGTTCGGGAGTCTGCCGGTCGCCGCCGGATCGCAGGTAGTTTCCGCCACACTGGCCATTTCACTCGATTCCTGGAATCAGAGTCCTGGGAATATTACCGGGTTCTATCTGAAAAACGCTTGGGATCCAACTTCCAGCCGGCTTGGCTGGCTTCATCGGGACGCCACCAATGATTGGGCCGGGCCGGGGGCCTCTTCCGCCGGAGTCGATACGGTCGCCGGCAAGAGCTTCCAGGTTCCAGCCCTTCGACCCGTCGGACCGCAGACGGTGACAATCGCCTTGGATCCCGCTCAGGTGCAATCGTGGATCAACACTCCCGCTGCTAATCAGGGGATCATGCTGGTCAACAACAATCCCGGGGAAATTGTCCGGCCAGTGAGCACTGTTGGCACGCAAGCAATGCGGCCGTTGTTGACGATCGTTATCGCGGGAGCACCGGCCGTTCAGGTCACCGTCTCTCCTGGAACCATAACACTGCAGCCAGGGCAAACGCAGCAGTTCACCGCCACTGTAACCGGCAGTTCCAACACCGCAGTGACATGGACGGCAACCGGTGGAACCATCTCGAGCAGCGGCTTATTCACGGCAGGGTCGACCGCAGGCAGCAGCTTCACTGTCACTGCAACTTCAGTTGCCGATTCGACGAAAACTGCGACGGGCCGCGTGACCATTCAGGCTGCGCCTGTTGTTGCCGTCACGATCTCACCAACGAGTGCCACTCTGCAGCCAGGGAAAACACAGCAGTTCACCGCCACCGTGACGGGCAGTTCCAACACCGCCGTGACGTGGACGGCGACTGGCGGAACCATCTCCAACAGCGGCCTCTTCACGGCAGGGTCGACGGCCGGCAGCAACTTCACCGTCACCGCAACTTCGGTTGCCGATTCGACGAAGTCTGCTTCGGCCAGCGTGACCATTCAGCCCGCACCTGTGGTTTCCGTCACGATCTCACCAACCAGCGCCACTCTGCAGCCAGGCAAAACACAGCAGTTCACCGCCACCGTGACGGGCAGTTCCAACACCGCCGTGACGTGGACCGCGACTGGCGGCACGATCTCGTCATCGGGTCTTTATACGGCCGGTCAGAGCACTGGAAACTTTGCGGTCACCGCGACGTCCGTGGCGGATACGAGCAAGAGCGCAACAGCCTCGGTGCGCATCGATAGCAGCCAAGGCCTTCCGCCCGTGCCTCGTCAGAGCGACGGAGCGTATGTCGTGATTCAGAGTCCCGTATCCGGCATGCACTTCACCGCTCCCGCGACGATTCGCATCTACGCCGATCCGTACGACGGCAACGCGCCGGATCCCGACGCCCTCACGGTCAACTTCCTCATGAACGGCCAATCCGTCGGCACGTATACCGGAAACGGGGCGCAGAACGGATACTTCGCGCTGACCGTGAACAACCTCGCTGCCGGGACGTACGCGATCACCGCTCAAATCACCACGACGCAGAACCACACGGTGACCAGCGCGCCCGTGACGGTCTTCGTCGACAATCCGCCGGCGTCGTCCGGGCCGGTCTTCAACCTGACTTCGGACGTGGTGCTGTCCGGATCGCAGAGCGCGACCTATGCGGGAACTGCAAGCAATCACTGCGCGATCAATGGGAACGGCTTCCAGATTCGTTCGGCAGCCGGCTTCACCGGCTCCTTGAACATCAGCAACTGCGATATCCGCGGCCTGGGCACAGCAACCAACCCTGCGATCAATGTGACCGTCAACGGTTCGGGCTCCGTTCAGTTGACCGGCAACGTGTTCGACACGTTCGGAACCGTCTCCATCGGCGCGAACGACCAGGCGCAGGCGGTGGTCCGCAATAACGAGTTCCGCGAGAATACGCTGGTGCCCGTTACCTCTCTGCCCACGGAGTACGCCGGCAGCGACTCTCCCGGTCTTCCTCGCGACCGGCAACTCCTCGGCGCAAAAGTTCTTCCAGGGCAATAACGTCGGACTGTCGACTGTCGTATTCGAGAGCACGCGGAATTGGCTGATCGGCGGAAGCACCGATGCGGAGAGCAACGTTCTGATGGGCGTGCGCTGCGGGTTCACGATCTCGCGGATCTTCGAACATGGTGCTGCGCGGCAACTACAGCCAGCACAATTATCCGCACCGCTTCTCGCAAGGCGAGAACTTCCAGTTGGACGGCGACGGGTTCCTGGTGGAACACAACGTCATCCGCAGTTCGTCCTGGCCGGTTCGCGGCATGGGCGGCGAGCTTCGCTACAACCTGATCGATGCCAGCGGCAACTCCGACCAGGTCTTGCAAGGTCCGATGAGCAACGCCAACATCCATCACAACATGTTCTCGTTCACCGTCAGCCAGACGTTCTACAGCCCGGAGCCGGGGCTCAAGCTGATCTATCAACGTCGACAACGTTCAGTTCCACAACAACGTGATGGACGGCGGCGGCACCTTCATGGGCTTCTCCGGAAGCCCGATCTCGGTCACGGCTGGCTCGTTCATCGGAAGCCTGCGAAACAATGTCTTCTACAACTTCGCGGGCCTGTCCGGTGGCCCGGTGTTGGCCGGCGACTTCGACGAATCAACGAATCCTCCGCTGCCGCGGCTTCGCTATTCCGATTACAACGATTTCTTCAACCCCGATGCTCCCAATCAGACGAACTACGGATTGGGAGTCGTCGGAGTATCGCCGGGCGCCGCCGGCTACGGCATGCACGACCTGGGCGGGTTCAATGGCCACATGAATCCGAAGTTCACGCAGCCCACGGCGATTCCATTCCCATTCCTGCCTGAGGATATCTGGAGCCGCACCAAGAAGGTCTCCGATGTTCTGGCGACATACCGTTCGATGTATACGCCGGCTCCGGGCAGTCCGCTGATCGGCGCGGGAGATCCGCAGGACGGGCCGGGAGGCAATATCGGCGCGGTTGGTAACGGCGAGCCTGCCGATCAGTTCGGTCTCTTCGGCGCAGGCACGCCGCACGCCGGCAGCCCCCGTCATCGCCAGCTTCACCGCTTCGCCTGCAACCGTGCAGCCTGGACAGAGTGTCACGCTGAACTGGTCAGTCTCAGGCGCGACCTCGCTGAGCATCGCTCCAGGACCGGGACCGTCACAGGCAGTTCAGTGACGGTCACACCCAGCGCAACCACCACTTACACATTGACCGCGACGAACTCCGGCGGATCAGCGACTGCGACAACGACCGTCACCGTCACCTCGGGACGGTCGTCTCCGTCACGTTTCGCCGACTCCGCGTCGCTGGCGACCGGCGCACGCGTCAGTTCACGGCGACGGTTACGGACCACCAATACGGCTGTTACCTGGACGGCAACGGGCGGCACGTCTCGTCCCGGCTCTACACCGCCGGCACGACGCGGCTCGTTCACGGTGACGGCGACCAGCGTTCAGGATTCGACCAAGAGCGCTTCGGCGGCGATCACGATCACGCCCCGCAACCGGTCGGCGTCAGTTTCTCCGACAGCGCGACGCTGTTCACCAACGGCACGCAGCAATTCACCGCGACCGTGACGAACGCGTCGAACACGGCGGTAACCTGGTCCGCGACAGGCGGCACGATCTCGTCCTCCGGTCTCTACACCGCCGGCACCGCGACGGGCTCGTTCACGGTGACGGCGACCAGCGTTCAGGATTCGACCAAGAGCGCGTCCGCGGCGATCACGATCGTGAATCCGACGACCAGCGGCGCTCATCCGCGAATCATTCTCGACGCTCCGACGCTCGCGACGCTTCGCGCCCGCGCGCAGGCAAACACGCGCGGAATGGACCAACTTAAAGTCAACCTGCGATTCCTACATCGGCGGCACCGTTGAATTCATCAACGGGAATGACTATCCCGACCGTCCGAACGTCGGCGAAGGCTATCAAGGCAGCGGCTACATCGATGCGCTGATGCCCCTCGGTCTCTGCTATCAGACGGCTCTCCTGTCCGACCCCACCACCGCCGCGAAGTACGCAACGAAGCGGTGTCGCCATCCTGATGGCCATGTCGGACCCGGCCCATCAGACCGCGGACGATTGCAATTGCGCAGTGCCGCTGCGCGATGACGGATACGGCATGCGCAATTTCGGCGTCGCCATGGGCATCGGTTACGACTGGTTCCACGACCGGCTGACCCCGGCGCAATTGACCCAACTGCAGACCTCGCTCGAGCCACTGGTTCACGACGTTTGAAACAGATCCCAAAGTCAGTTTCGAATACGATCATCCGCAAGGCAATTACTTCGCCGGCTACTATGCGGCGAAATGCATGGCCGCACTCGCCGTCCAGGGCGACAGCCCGCTCGGCGACACGTGGTGGAATGACTGGTACAACCACCAGCACCTGGGGCGTGTTGCGCCGTATTACAGAGCCAATCTCGCCGGCGGAGGCTGGACCGAAGGCTACACGCAATACGGCATTCTGGCAACGCGGAATCAGTCGCTGCCGGCGCTGGCGGTGAAAACGGCGAAGGGCATCGACCTGATCCAGGCCGGAGATCCGCAGTCGTCTTACACGTACCCGCTCGACAATCCGCGCTGGCTGATGGCCTTCACGTGGCCGACGCGCGATCTGATTGACGATCGCGGCGAGCTCTACGGCACCGGCGATCCGACTGATCTGGCCCGGCACCGGCCGCCTCGACACCTATCGGTTCTCCGCCGGTCTTCTCGCCATGCTGGGAGATCCGATGGCGCCGATGATGCACAAGTATGCGCGCGACGCCAAGACGGCTCTCGACGCGCTCGGCGTCGGAGACACCACGGAGTGGATCGACTTCCTCTTCTGGGATCCGACCGCTCCGGAGACCGCGGACTATTCGAGCCTTCCGCTCTCCTACCTGGCTCCGGGCATGGGTGGAGTCACGGCGCGCTCGGACTGGTCGACGAGTGCGACGTTCATGTCGTTCATGTCGGGCCCGTACATCAACAATCCGGGTGCGGGTCATGAAGCTTTCGACAAAGGATCGCTGGCGATCGAGAGAAACAAGAATCCGCTGCTGGTGAACGCCGACGCGTGGCTGTCTCACGATCCCAATGGCGATCCAGGCTGGACCGCGAGCTTCGACGATCGCTACGGCAATTGGAACGTCGATCACACGATCGGCAATCGCACTCTCTACAACACCTTCCAGGTGCGTCAGCTGGACGCGTCAGGGGAACCTGGTCGCTCCCTACGGCCAGAGTTCGCATCAGCGTACGCGATGGTGTGCGCACCAAGATCGGCCGCTTTGAAGACGGCGGATCGTACGTGTTGACAGTGGGGCAATTCCTGGAGGACATGTATTATGCCTTCCGCGAACCCTGCCACTGGGCAGCCGACCATCTGCTCCGGTGCGCCGTCCGCGGTCACGTCGTTGTCGCGGCAGATCGTGTACCTGCGTCCGTCGCAGTTCGTCGTGTACGACAGAAGCGGCATTTGCGACGCGTCGCTCGATCAATACCTGGCGTTCCACTTCCCCGCGAATCCGGTGGAAGTGACCGCGCCGGCCCCCGGATTGCATCGCTTCGATGTGAACACGGGGCAGTTCGCCGGGTCGATGACGACCATCCTTCCGGCGAATGCGGCGACCGTCACCACCAGACCAGCTCTCGCCCGATACCGAGAACGTGGAACAAGGTGTGGCGGACCGAGATTCGCGCAACGGATGCGCCCACGGCCACGCGCCGCTGGATGACGGTTTTCGATCTCGCGCCAACGTCCAGCGCAAGTCGCCTCGGCGACCGGCGTGAACGTGACCGGCGGGCCGGCCGTCGGAGCGCTTCTGCAGTCGCCCGCGGGCAACAGCGTTGTCATCTCCGGTACGGCTCCGGTGGGAACTGCAATCGCGGGACCGCTCGAGCTATACGGTGCCCGCGGCCGCAACACGGCACGTGATTACCGATCTGACGCCGTCGGCCGGATACACGATTTCCGTCACTGTGGTGGGCGCAAATCACTCTGTGAGCATCGTGCAGGGCGGCAGCAGCACCACGTCTGCCAACGGCGTTCTCACTTTCCAGGTGAGTGCGGGCGGTCAGGTTACGCCGTAGGCCGGGGGTTCGCCGCCACCTCGAAAATGATTTCCAGTTCGCCCGTGGTTCCAAGCGGAAGGCTGGCAACGCCGTATACCAGGCGGCAAGGGCTTTTGTCTTTTCCGAAAACGTCCTGCAGCAACTCCGACGCGGCGTCAGCGACCTTCGGCTGATCGCGGACATCTCCCGAAGTGGCCACCGACACCCCAAGCCGGACGACTCGCGTCACCTTGTCGAGCGATCCCAAATGCTGCCGCGCGACCGCGAGGACGTTGAGCGCCGCGAGGCGAGCCGCCTTACGGCCCACTTCCACATCGACCTCCGCGCCGACGCGCCCGATGAATTTTGCCCCGTGGCCTTCCGTGGGAAGCATCCCGCTCAGAAAAAGCAGATTACCAGTCTGCACTGCCTCCACATAGGTGCCGAACGGCTCAGGCGGCGCCGGGAGCTCGATGCCAAGTTCTTTCAACCGCTGCTCGGCGGTCGGCTGCCGAGAACCTTTGAGGGCTCCGGTTTGCTTTTTCGAATTCGTATTCATTTGTCTCGACCCTTTAACGGTCCGTTTCCTTTGATGTTGCCATAGTTTCTGGTGATGCTGGCCTCGCGGCGAACGTCCCGCCACGATTTGGTGCGTCACAAGGTATCATGAGACGGGTTCCAGGTCATGCCAAACTTCTCGAGAGACCGGATCGGCTTCCATATTGAGGCAGAGTCCGCTTCAGATTTCCGTTCCGTGCAGGAAGACGAACCATTTCGCATCGCCCTTCTCGGAGATTTCAGCGGCCGTGGCGAGCGGGCGCCGGTGGCCGCCCGCAAACCCATCCTGGTCGATCGCGACAATTTCGATGAGATCCTCGAGAAGCTGGAGGTAACCGTCGACCTTCCGTACGGACGGCTCCGGATCGGCAACATGGACCACTTCCACCCGGATCATATTTACGCCCATTATTCGGCCTTCAAGGACTTTCGGGAGACCCGCGCCAAACTGGGCGACCCCAAGTACATTTGCCGAGGCGGCGCGAGATCTCCTCGGTGAGAAACCCGCTCCGATGCCCGCATCTTCCGGTGGTTTGCTCGACCTGATTGCCGGGGAAGCCGGCACGGCCACGAAAACTGCGCGGCCCACCAGCGATTTGCAGGACTTCATCGACAATGCCATGCGCTCGCACCTGGTGGCGAAGCAGGATCCGCGTGCTTCCGAGTTGATCCGGCGGGCCGATGACATCGCTTCGGGGATGATGCGCATAATTCTCAACGATGCGAATTTCAAAGCGATCGAGGCTGCCTGGCGCGCCGTGTACTTCCTGGTGCGGCGGTTGGAAACAGGTCCCGAGTTGAAGATCTATCTGATCGACATAACAAAGGAAGAACTCGCGCCGAACATCGAAGATGTCTATCGGATGTTGGTGCAGCGATCACATCCGTGGGCCGTGATGGCGGGGAACTATGCGTTCGGAATCGACGATCTGAGGGTGTTGGGGCTCATGGGCCGGATTGCGTCGAGGGCACAAACGTCTTTCCTGGCGGAGGCTGATGGGTCGTTGTTGGGAGGAGACGCGCAATGGGAGGCTTTTCGGCAGACGGCGGAGGCCGCGCACGTCGGGCTGGCTCTCCCTCGCATTCTGGTCCGGATGCCATATGGGAAGGAGACTGCTCCTTGTGAAGCATTCGACTTCGAAGAGATCAGCGGGAAGCCGGATGCGAAGCAGATGTTGTTCGGCAGCCCGGCGTACTTTGCAGCTCTTCTGATCGGCGAAGCGTTCATGAGCTACGGGTGGAACCTAACGCCGGGAATGGTGCAGGAGATTTCCGGCCTGCCGGTTTACACGTACGAAGAGGACGGCGAAAGCACGGCGTTTCCTTGCGCGGAGATCGAACTAACGGAGGAGACCGCGTCGGCGCTACTGGACGAGGGCTTCGTGCCGGTTGCCGCAATTCGAAATAGCGACGTCGTGCGGCTGGTGAGATTCCAGTCCGTCGCGGCTCCTCCTGCTGCGCTGCCGGGCAGGTGGCAGTAGACGAAGTGAACTTGAGAAGTATGTTCCGGCCGGCTTTTGCTCTCGCGCCGCTTGCGCAATGCGCCGGAAGAAAATTCTAGGCTTGCGCACCTCGGCGAAAACTTGGGACGACGTGGGAGGAGCGGCCCAGCCCTCCTGGTACTTGGATCCGCTAGTGGCCGCGCAGAAGCAGGCCGAACATCTGCGATTGATGGAGCGTTGGGCCGGAGGGAAGATCCGGCGGCTGCTGAAGACCGACCTTTTCGAAGAAGCCAACGGCGCCGATCAGTTGCTTTTCGAACTGCTGCCGCGATGTGAATCGGTGGTCGCGATCGACATCAGTCCGCGAACCGCGGCGCGCGCGCGGTCAAAGTGTCCGGACCGCGCGCGGTGCCACTTCGTGACTTGCGATCTGCGCAGCATCGGCCTGGCCTCGGAATCTGTGGATCTGATTCTTTCGAATTCCAGCCTGGATCACTTCGCGAGCGCCGCCGAATTCAACTCCGCTTTGAACGAGTTGATCCGCTTATTGCGTCCGGGCGGGCGGCTGATCATTACACTCGACAATCCTCTAAATCCGCTGTATTGGCCGCTCAAGTGGATAGGGCAGATGGGATGGGCGCCCTATCCGCTCGGGTACACGCCCGCGCCGGCCGGGCTGATTTCGCGGCTGCACAGCGCGGGGTTGACCGTGATCGGCAGAGACACGTTGATTCACAATCCGCGGTTGATATCGACGGGACTGTTCCTCGGATTGCGGCGAGGCCTGGGACGCCGCGCGGATCTGCCGGTGAACGCGCTACTGCGGTTCTTCGCGCTGCTGGGACGCCTCCCGACACGGCGCATCACAGCATCGTTCTTCGGCGTGTGCGCAGTGAAGCCGGAATCGTAGCGTTAAAACGTGTAGCGGGCGGAAAGTTGAATCTGCCGCGAGGATGTTGCCGTGGAAGTGATTTGACCGGCGGAGCCGACTCGCGCTCCGGTGCTGGCGAACAACGCCAGGTTGTTCGACGGAATCTGAAAATTCGGATGGTTTGCCAAATTAAACATTTCCACCCGCACGCGGATGGCTTGACGCTCTGTCTTCCAGAAAGTTCGCGCAACAGACGCGCTGCCGAAGACAAATCCCGGTCCGGTAATGGTATTGCGCCCAAGGTTTCCGTAGAAACCGGCAGCGGGCAGCGAGAACGCAAGCGGGTTGAAATACTGCTGTGGATTGCCCAGCACCAGCGGTTGGCCGGATACGTAATCGGGGCGCTGGCCCTGGTCGTTGGTTGCGCCTCGCAGGCGGGCGTCGTCGAAACCGACGGTCGGATTGAACGGGTTGCCCGATTGGACCTGGATTAAGCCCTGAATCGACCAACCGGCGAGTACGAAATCGGCGTTCCGGAATCCGGTTCCCGGCACGTCGTAGACGAAATTCGAGGCGAAGGTCAGCCGCTGATCGAAGTCCGAGGGTCCACGATTTGCACGGTAATTAAAGATGGTGGGGACGTGATTACCGGTGACGGAATCGGCGAATATGGCGATGGAAAGATCGTCGATGGATTTGCTCCAGGTGAATTTCGTTTGGACGACGAGCCCTCGGGCGGGAGTGGCCCGGACGCCAAGGTTAAGGCTGTGATAGTTGGAGTCGAAATTAGTGACACGCATGCCGATCTGTCCGAAGGCGGGGTTCACCAACGGGTTGGTAGCCGGGAAGAAGACTTGGCCGTTGGCGAGAAACTGCGGCTGTGTGGTATTGAGGTTGGTTACGTCTCCGACGAGATGGATGCCGCGCGAACCTGCGTATCCGGCCTGGGCCACGGCGCTGCTGCCGATCTGATGCTCCAGCACAGCTTGGAACTGCACAGTGTAAGGCTGGCTCGGATAGTAGGTGATGCCGTCCACGGAGCTCGCGGCAGAGGCTCCGGTAGCGGCGGCGAGTACGTCGGGAAAGGCCGCGCGGGTGATGGTGGCGCGGCGGAAGAACGGCGGCATGCGCGTTCCAGCAACGGTGAGTTCGCGGGCGCCGAGAAGTTCCGAGAACATGCCAGACCCGAGGCGCAGAACGGTGCGCCCATTTCCAGCCATGTCCCAGGCGAGAGAGGCGCGCGGGTTGAAGTTCAGCTTCGACGGATTCTCGTAGAGGGGACCGCCCAGTGTTACTTGAGCGTCGTGGACAGGGTCACGCAGAGAGGCGACTCTGCCGTCGCGCTCGACTGGCACGCTGGCGGTTTCATAACGGAGACCGATGGCGGCAGAGATGCGGCGTGTCAGCCGGAAGTCATCCTGGGCGAATAGGGAGAATTGGTTCATGCGCCAGTGCCGGTTGCTGTTCGATCCGGGCAGCATCACACTCGCGCTTTGCGATTGACCGGCGAGGAAGCTCTGAATCGAGCCGAACACGTAGTAGCCGGTCGCGTCGAGATTGGAGATTTGATAGAGAAAGATGCGGTCGAAGCTGGATCCGAAGGAAAGCTTGTGCGCCCCCAGCGACTTCGTCAACGAGTAACTGAGCTGAGTGTCCGTGAGAGCAAAACGCCTTGGACTGGTACGGGCATCGGTTGTACCGATCAGGCCGAGACCCGTCACCGCCAGCGGTCCAAGTTGACTCCCCGGGATGTAAGTTGCGCCGGCGGAAATCTGCGAGGGCACGGTGTTTTCCTGGCCGTTACGAATCTGGCTCAATCCGGCGTGGAATTCGTGAATCAATGTGGAAGATTGTATGTACTCGCCGCCTGCCTGAAATAAACGGTAGCTGGAATCGGAGCCGTAGTTCCAGACTCGGAATAAGTCGGCGGTGGAGCCGCCGCCCGAGTCTTCCGTGTAGCGGGCGTTGAAGCGCAGCCGGTCGTTAGCGACGTAATCGAGCTTGGCGGAGCCGTAGTTTTCATTGACGCTGGAAGGAACGCCGGCTGTGTAAGCGGCCGAGCCATCGCCGTAGTCCTGGCCGTTCGGCAAAGGGAAAAGGGCTATAAAAGGAACCATGACCGGCGCGACGGTCACCTTGGCCGGCACGCCATTGATGGGAAGAATGCCTTGCCGGGCCTGAGCGGTAAGTGTGGGAGCACTCTGCGTGCTGCTGGACGCCAGCCGGACTCCCTCGTAGTTTGCGATGAAGAAAAGTTTGTTGCGCCGGACCGGCCCGCCGATCAGGCCGCCGAACTGATTCCTGCGAAAAGCCGGAATAGGCTGCGCGCCGGCATCAAAAAAGTTCTTCGCGTCTAAGGCGCTGTTGCGGAGATATTCGTACAAGCTGCCGTGGAACTGGTTGCCGCCGGACTTTGAAACGGCTGTGACGACCCCTCCCGACGACCGGCCGTACTCGGCGCTGAACGGACTGGCGACGAGGCGTAATTCCTCAATGGTCTCGAGGCCGAGTAGATTGCCCGAAGCACTGGCGGGCGCCGAACCGGTGATGTCGTTGATGTAGATGCCATCGAGCCGGAATCCGTTCTCACTGGGCCTCGAACCGTTGATGGAAATGTGCACTCCCAGGCCGGAAGAGATCGTCTTGGTCGCGGAGGCGGGAGCCGTTGCCCCAGGCTGCTGCGAAACGAGGTCGAACACGTCGCGGCCGTTCAACGGCAAGGCGTCGAGCTGCCGCTTCCCGATAGAACCACCCCAGGCTCCGGCAACTGTATCGATCTGTCCGGCTTCGGCGCTCACGAAAACGGTTTCGTGGGCCGCGCCCACTATGAGGGAAATGTCTGCGCGGAGGGTCCGGCCTGCCGATAGCACTAGTCCATCGACGGTGCATGTCCGGAAGTCCTGCTTCGATGTTTCCACGCGGTAGGTTCCGAGCGCCAGCTCGAGGCCGGCGTAGTGTCCAGCCTCGTCCGTGGAGAGAATGCGCTCGGCGTTCGTCGTGGTTTCGAGAATGCGGACGCGCGCGTCCGCGACGGAGCGGCCCGTGGCGTCTGTCACGTTGCCCTCAATCGATCCGGTGAGCTGCGCAAGGCAGGTAGAGGAACCGATGAGAAGCGCGAGGAGCAGGATGGGTGACGGGCGCTGAGACATCTATTTTTTTAGAGCTTCGAGAAAACGCATGTCGACCAGCGTGGACGCCGCCACGGGTTGGGAGCTGTACTTGCGATCAACAGACCACCGAATCATCCGCTCCACATCGGGCAGTTGAATATGCCCGTCCTTTACGAGAAAATCGCGGCACTCGCCGCGAAGGCGGGCCACGTCGACTTTATTGGCCGCGGCCAGTTCTTCGAAGAATGCGTTGGGTGTTTTGCCTTGCAAATACTCCGCCGTCGCGCGGAGGTAGACGCGCAACAGGCGGGCGCCGACGGCCACTTCTCCGTTCAGCAGATCGCGCCCGAAAATGACGAAGGCGAATTGATGATTAGGGAGTACGTCGGCGAGGCATGGGCCGGGCGCGAATTGGAAAAGATCCATCATCTGGTGCGCGTCGGAGCTTTGAGAGACGTAGCCATCCGCGGCCCCTGACTTCAGCGCAGCTACGCATTGAGGCGCCTCCATGGAGGTGGAGTCGACGTCCTCGGGACGCAACCCCGCATTTGCCAGCAACATTTCGAGGACGAATTTCTGTATCAGTCCGTTATAAGCAATCCGCTTTCCTTTGAGCGGTTTCAAATCGCGAAGGCCATTCGGAAATGCCTGGCTGCGGACGTAGACTCGGCCGAATCCCCCGCAGGCGCTGGATGCGGATTCGCGCGCGGCGACTATTTTCAACGTGGCGCCCTGGGCTACGGCGTTGATGAACGAAGGAGCCAGTCCTTGGAAAGCCACGTCGAGCTTGCCGCCCGCGAGGAGAGGAATGGATCGGGTGGTATTAGAGACCTTATCGATTTCCAGATCGAAGCCGGCTTCGGCGAAGTAGCCGGACTCCACGGCGAGATAGAACGGCGCCATCGGCAGGTAAGGCACGGCGCAGACGCGCAACTTTACGCGCGGCGTCGATGCCGCGGACAGGCGGCTCGCCAAAGAACCGCCGGCCGCCGAGGAAAGGAAGGTTCTACGAAGCATATTTTCCTGAGGAAGCCGTTTGGGTTACCGCGCCAAGCAAGTGCAGCGGCAGCACCTTGCCGGTTTGCGTGAATGACGGCTCTTCCATCAGTACTTGGATGCCGCCGGAGTGCGTCCAGAGCCTGGCGGCGAGAGACCCGCCATAGCATCGTTTGAGCTCAGCGAGGAAAAATTCGCGGATGTCGGCGGTGCTGCGCAGGCCGAGGCGCGGGCTGACGCGCAGGACCACCTCGGTTTGCCGGCCGCCTTCACGTTCGACGAGTTGGTAGTCGCCGGGAGCGCCGCCGAAGCGTTCCGGCAGCGCGCTTTCGAGAATCCGTAGGAGATCCGTGCCGTACAGTGTGATGCCCTGCCCCGTCATTTTTCCGTAGCTGGAGATATCGCGGATTTGTGTATGAAATCCAGCGGCGGAATAAGTGCAGGAGCAGGAGGCGGGTTCGATAACGCCGGTGTCGTCCATTTCCGCGTTGATAAGGAATCGCGAGACGAGCGGAAGCAGATTGGTGAACAGCAGGGAATTCACCGGCTGCCCGGACAGCGGCGCGATGCGAACGCGGCTGCCGACGGAAACCGAATCGTGGAACAGATGCACGCAGTTTCCATGGTCCATGGAGCGGCAAGCGAAGCCGATAGGCCCAACCTCGTTGATGTAATAACGCGCATACACCTGGCTGCCCGTAGCTTCGATGGTGGCGCGTTTGGGGCCGGTGAGAGATTCGCCTCCGACCAGAAAGATGGTTCCCGAGATATCGAGGTTGAGGTCATTCGCGGCGGCTGCGACGCGGACGGCAGGGCTGACGAAGCTCCACAGCGCGCATGGTTTGCCTTTCTGCTTACGCTCCGCGATCCAGCGCGCGACCGGCGAGAAATCATTGTCGGGAAGGTAGGTGGGGAACGGAATGGGCGCGCCCATCCAGCGTCCCGCCTGTACGATCACGTGGGTAACGGCGCGATAGTGGCCCGAGCCAGCCATGTCGCCCGAGACGGAAAACCAGCGTTCGACGGGCTGACCTAACCGGCCGGCGCGAATCGCATTGGTGATCCCCATCGACGAAGGCAAAATCGGCCGGAGTTGAATTCGAGCGCGTTGAAGCAAATTGAATTCCGTGTTCTCGATCGCAAAATAGCCCTCTTTGTAGACCTGGAATTCAACGCTCTCGGTGTGGAGATTTCCGGCGGTCCGGCTGCCGCCACCCAGGGTGATGAGCCCCGGATTCCTGGCGGAAATCGTGAAGCCGCTGGACGAAAATGGTATCTCGCGGCCGGCGCGAATGAGCGGAGTTTTGCCTTTGAACTCATCGTGCGAGAGGTAAACGCCTTCCGACGCCAGGGATGCCAGCGTCTCGCTTAGTCCTCGGGCGCGCACACCATTGACGAGATCGCCGTAGCCGCAGCCGGCCAGAAGAAAGAGTTGGTGATACGGGTTTCGCGGATTTTGAAAAACGCGTTGTTGCGCGAGCTCGAGGAACCGCTCCTCGCGGCGTCGCATTTGCTCCTGGATGGCTGCGGTTGGATCGGGTACGGCGAGCGCGCGTGTCTCGGAGTATACGCCCGCGAGCAACTGAGTGTAATAGCGAGCCTCACGAATCATGATGGCTCCGCCCATGGGACGAAGCGGCGTTCGAGCCATTGGAAGATGTTCTGGAATAGAAGTCCCAGCAGGGAGGCGATGACGACGCCGACATAGAGACGGTCGATCGAGAAGGTTTGCCACGCGGTCCAGATCATGTTGCCCAGACCGTTGTTGCAACTCAGCAGTTCGACAGAAATCGTGAGCACCAGCGCTCGTCCGAAGGCGATCCTGAAAGCGGTAAACACCTGCGGCAAACAAGCCGGCAGGTAGACGCGACGCACAATGGCCGCACGCGACGCGCCGTAGCAGCCGGCCAGTTCGATGTATTCGCGGCTTACGCCGCGGATGGCGTCGGCGACCTGCAGAAGGACGACCAGGAATGTGCCAGTGCCTATCAGCAGGATACGAGAGAGATCGTTGACGCCGAAGATCAGCATCACCATAGGCAGCATTGTCAGCTTCGGTGTCGAGTAGAAGATAGAGAGTGGCGGCTGCAGTGCGTGCCGCCACCATGGAGACAGGCACAACGGAATCGCGAACAGCGCTCCGAGCGCGGCGCCCGAAAGGAATCCCAGTATCGTTCGCGACAACGTGTAGCCAATCTGCAGGCTCATCTCGCCCGACGCGGTGAGGGTCGCAAAGGTAGAGATGAGTTTCGACGGCGGCGGAAAGAAGAGCGGATCGAGAGTGTGGGTGACCGACAGAACCTGCCAGGCGGCGATAGCGAGCGCCAGTATCCAGGACGGCTCGCAGAGCCGAACGGAGGACTTTCATCGGACACACACAGGAAACGGCCTTTCGGCAGTCAGTTTCAGAGAGGCGAGAATCCGATGCTTCAGAGACAGCAAGTCGTCGTCGAACTCGATGAAGAAATCGTTCGGCTGAACGGAACGTACCGGGTAATCGGCCACAATTCTGCCGGGCGCTTCGCTCAATACCAAAATGCGGTCGCTGAGGCGGATGGCTTCATCGACGTCGTGCGTGACGAAGACGACGGTCTTGCGATCTTCGCGCCAGAGCGATGCGAGTTCCTGCTGCGCCATCCATCGTGTCTGGCAATCGAGAGCGCCGAAGGGCTCGTCCATGAGCAGCAGAGGGGCGCCGCTGAGGAATGCGCGCACGACAGCGACGCGCTGCTTCATGCCGGAAGAGAGCTGGTACGGATATGCGCGCTCGCGGCCCGCCAGACCGAAGCGCGCAAGCATACTGGTGGCCAGCGCCTCGCGCTGCGTGCGAGGGACGTTCTTCATCTCCAGACCGAATGCGGCATTCTCGATCGCAGTCATCCAAGGGAAGAGGCTCTTCTCTTGAAAGACGACGGACGCCTCAACGCGCCCTTGGTTGAAACTGACGGAGCCTTCGGTGGGCGAAAGCAGACCGGCCAACACACGGAGCAATGTTGTCTTGCCGCAACCGCTCGGTCCGACGACGGAAACGAACTCAGCTTCCTGTATGGTGAAGTTGATATCGGCGAGAGCCGGGACCCCCGGGCCGCCGGGGTACACGACCCCGAGGCTGTGGCAGAGCAGCATAGGTTCCGGCATGAGGGTAATTTTTCATTATAAATGACTTGTGTCCTTATCGCAGTTCCTGGCAATCCGGAAAGAACAACTCATAGAGCCCTGGCTGGCAGACGCACTTGGAGGCGGCGGACGTCATGCGGGCTAGCGCGCATTGCGCGGCCGGATCCTGAGAGCCGAGGGCCTGGGCGATTTGAATCCTTTGACGCGCTTCGGTGAAGTGGGATTCGCGTTCCAGCAGCAGGCCCTCGATCAGGTACGGACGATCCCACTCCGGCCATCGGGTTTCGATTTCCCTTACCGCTTTGACGGCGTCGTTGTTGCGGCCCGCGGAACTGAGCGCCACCACTTTTGTCAGCATCAGGCCGGCGTCGTCCGGGGAGGACTTCTGCGCCTGTTCGATCATTGCTATCGCCTTTGCTCCATGCTTGTGGCGCACCAGGAGCAAGGCGGCTTGCTCGGCCAATCGCGGTCTGGCGATTGAATGCTGCACATCAATTGCATCGGCGTCATCGAGAATCTCGGCTTTCAGGAGCATGGCGTCTCCCGTGTCTTCGCCTTTCGGGACTTGCTCCAGAACCTTCAGGGCCGCCGTTGGACCTTCGGCGAAGAAGAGCGCGATTGCCAGATCGAGGCGCGATTTCGGGTCGCGCTCGAGGAAGTCCTTCGCTAGTGCATACTGCTCGAAGCGCAGCAGTGTAGTTCCAGCTTCGCGTGATGCTTCGCTTCCAGGATTCGAGGCCAATAGTTCGCGAAACGTTGCCGCTGCTTCCTCTGTCCTTCCTTCCTCCAGCAGGACCGTGCCCAGGTTCAGCTTCAGCGACGGATCCTTGCGAAGCTGTTCGATCATCCGGTCGGCTCGCTCGGCTCTTGTGAGGGTTGCTGATTCGATGACTCCCGGTTCCTCTCTCGGGAGCCGCGCCGGTTGCTGGCGTACCTTTTGGAATCGTTCGAGGATCGGCTTGGCTTCGGTTGCGCGTCCGAGTTCCATCAAGCTGCGGCCGAGATGAAACAGGATGTCCCCATCGTTTGGTGATAGCGCCAGGGCTTGGCGCAAGGGCTTCTCGGCTTCTGCCGGTTTCTCCAGGTCGAGATAATTGAGGCCGAGCAGATCGAGGGCTCTCGCGTCATTCGGATTTAGCCGGACGGCTGCCTCGAGTTCCTTGACTGACTCTTCGTTGCGCCCGAGTTGCTTCAGCAGCCAAGCCCGGTAATAGCGGGCCGGTTCGAATTTGGGATCAAGATGGACGGCTGTCGTGACTCTCTCGAGAGCTTGGGCTCGATCGACTCGGTCGGTGAGTTGGGCGAGATTGTAGAAACCTATTGGATCTTGCGGGTGTTTCTCGACGTACCGGGTGAGTTCCTCGTAGCCTTGCTTTCGGCCTGTCCGGCTGTAGCCTTGGAGCAGTGCCCGATCGCGCCGCACCGGGTCGTCTTCGGGCCGGAGTTTGAGGTAGTCGTCGTAGGCGAGGATTGAGTCACCGTAGTAGCCTGCCATCTGGGCTGCCCTGGCTAACGCCAGCATGACTTCGGGGCGTTGGGGAGCTCGCTGGCGGGCTTGCGATAGCAGGTAGATCGCGCGGTTGTAGTCCTTGCGATTGGCTTCTACTCGTCCCAGCTCGTAGAGGGTGTCGACGTCATCTGGCCGGGCTTTGAGCGCCGCTTCGAGGGTGCGCTGGGCGCGGTCGTAGTGCCCTGCCCTGGCGGTGGACAGGCCCAGGTTGAAGAGCACGTCGAAGTCGCCCGGGACGCGGGTCAGAAGCGTGCTGAAGACGGCCTCGGCCTTGTCGTAGAAACCTATGCGCCCACACGTGAGGCCCAGGGCGAACAGCAGCCGGGGATCGGTTCCCGCCGTCCTGGCGAGTTCATCGAGCAGAGGTGCTGCCTTGTCATGCGGCAGAGACTCGGCAATCTGACCTAGTTGCAGGTTTGCGTTCAGGTGGGCCGGGTTGATCTTCAGCAGGCGCTCGAAATAGACGCGCGCTTTGTCCGGCTGACGGCAGGCAACGTAGTGGTTGCCTAGGTTATTCAGGAGGGCCGGTGACGGCGGCCCTCCTGCAAGGACTTTCTGGTAGATAACTTCCGCTTCGCTACATTTCTGCTCGGCATCTAGCCGGGCGGCCTCCCGGAGCGCCTGCTCTTGCGCGAACAGACCGCAAGCCAGCGCTCCGGCGAGAATGAGACATCTCATTCCACGAGTTTAGAACGCCAACCTCAATCCAAGTTGCAACTGGCGGCCGAACGTGTTGTTCAGCAGATTTGTGGTGCGCCCGAAGGTGGATGGGTCTCCGGGGTTCATGTTGGGTCCGGCGTAGTTGGCGTTGTTGAGCGCGTTGAAGGCATCCATGCGCATGGAGAACTTGAAACGCTCCGTGAGATGGAAATCCTTGACGATCGACGCATCGATGTTGAAGAAGTGCGGTCCGTTTACTCCCGGGAAGAACCACGCGCTGGTCGGCTCGACATGGGGGTCCTGGTTGGTAACGGCTGAGGGATTGAAGAACGCTCCCGATGGGACGTTCGAGCCCGGGTTTCCGGTGACATTCAAACCAGCGAATTTTATCGGGGTGCCTGATTGGTAGGTGGCCAGGCCGGTAATGTTCCATCCGCCGACAACGGCGTCGACGAGACGATTCATTCCGCTGAAGTAGGTGCGGCCCCTGCCCAAGGGCATTTCCCAAGTTCCGGATATCGTCAGACGATTCCGCGGCGTGCCTCCATCGGCCCAGGTAAATTTGTTAGTGTATTGCGCGACGGAATCGTAGTACACCTGATCCTGCTCGCGATGATAGTTGTATCCAGCGAGGAAAGAGTAACCTTTGCTGAACCGTTTTTGCAGCTTGATCTGCAAGGACTGGTAGTGAGAGAGTGCGCCGCTGATGCCGTCGGTTTCGCTGATGCCCGTGTATTGCGGATAAGGCGTCATCAAAGAGGCAATGGAAACCTGCTTCTGATTGGCTAGCGGGCCCGGCATGTTCAGACCGAAGAACGGATTGGCTACCGATTGATTGAGCACGTCGCCGTACTTGTAGTAGAGGCGCGGGTCCATCTGGTCGATGTTCTTGGTGGTATAGCAATTGCCGGTGATATCCCCGTTACACGATTGGTTGGTGAAATTGAAAAAATAGGTGACGTCGGCGACGATGCCTCCGGGGAGCGCGGTTTGCACCCCGACGTTGACGCGATCGCTGTGTTGCAGAGGCCGGTCCGGGTTGACGAAGCTTACGCTGTCACCGAGTCCGGTATTCGCGCCTAGGCTCTTTCCGGTCGCCTGCGTGAGTGGATTACTCGCGGGAAATGGATTCGATAGCGACATTTGTGGAACACCGAGAATTGCATTCGGCGCTCCTGATGTGACGCTGAATCCGTAATAGTTCGCGCCCTCCATTCCGTAACTGTTCACTTGTTCCCACGGCGTGTAGTAGCGGCCGTAACCAGCGCGGATGGAAGTCTTGTCGTTTACGCGATAGGCGAAGCCCACGCGCGGGGAAATAGATCCCCAACCTTTATTCCAGACGGGCGTGTTGCCGCTTTCAAACTGATAGGCGCCGTTGAGATTCCAGGTGCCGGGATAATATTGCTGCACGGCGGCCGGCATTTGTACGCCCTGGACGACGGAATTCGGCTTGGTGAGGTCGAGCGGCGCCGTCATCCGATTCTGCGCATCGTAGAACGGTGTGGTGTATTCGTATCGCAGACCGAGATTGAGAGTCAGCTTCTGGCTGATCTTCCAATCGTCGTTGACGAAGGCCGAGTAGTAGTTGTCCTCTGTATTGGGAACGATATTGATCGGCATGCTGGTGGAGCCGCAGGCCCAGCAATACTGGTTGCCGGCGTTGACCGGGGCCACCGCTCCGAGTAGGAATGTTGCGTAGCCATCACCAGACTTGTTGGTCGGACCGCTATAAGGGTTAAGGTACGTGCTGGAGGTGGGCGCGGCATCGAAGCCGAAGCCGGGATTCTCACCGGTGAGTGCGCTGAGTACCTGGCTGAGGCGCCATTCGACACCAGCCTTCAGATAGTGCTTGCCGCGCTGCTGCGAGATTTGCGCGGCGATGCCCTCTCCATTAGGCGTCTGATGCCACCAGCCGTTTTGCGCTCCCATCTGCACAAGCTGGTTGGTTCCAGTTTGATCGAGGATGGACATGCGGGGCACCAGCTTGGGAACACCGGCGTCGGCGTATACGGGCGCGTAGAAGGTCTGGTTCGGCCAGATGGAGGCGAACGTGGGCGCACCCGATGCCTGAACGAAATTGGAGGCATCAACGAAGCTGTGGTAATCGCCGCGTACGTTAAGGACTGTGGTCGAGTTGATGGTGTAGGTGACGTTACCCGTGTACTCGGTCGCGTTGCGTGTGCTGCCGCGATCGTTTTCAAAGAGCGGCGACCCTGTGGGGTTGCTGGTGGCGGCCGGAGTACGGATGATGCCGACACGTCCGTAGATGCGGAGCTTATCGTTGACGTTGTAGTCGACGCGATCGGAGAAGTTCTTGTATGGGTAGCTTACGGGAAGCGCGATGGCGTAGTTGTTGGTGTGATACGCTCCGATTCCCGGAGCGTTTGCCGCCCAGAGCTGTGAGGTGTATTTTGCGGCGATCGGATCGATTCGAGATGGCGGGATGACGTTGCCGGGGAACGGCGTGCGGGAAACACCGTCGGAATTGGGATCGTAGATGGTGCGCTGTCCGCCGGTTCCGTTGAGCGACTGGGAATAGTCGCCCTTGCGTTCGAGATCGGTGGGCACGGTTTCGACGAAGCTGCCGGGCTGGGTGTACTTCCATCCTTCAAATGCAAAGAAGTTGAAGAGCTTGTTCTTTAAGAATCGGATTGCCGAAGGTGCCGCCGTAAATGTTCTTGCGATCGAGGTTGATGGTCTGGTAGAGGCGGTTTTCCTGCGCGTTGGCCCAGGGATATTGTCCTTGATAATAGGCGAGACCGTGGAACTGATTGGTGCCGGACTTGGTGGTCATGGTGATGGCGGAGCCGGCGCTGTGTCCATACTCGGCGTCCACGGTGTTCTGCTGGACGTTCACCTCTTCGACTGAATCGAGGATCGGCTGGTAGCTGTTCTTGACGCCAACTCCGGTGGGGCTGCCGTCGACCTGAAGATCGTTTGTATGCGTCGCGCCACCTCCGACGCTGAGCGACGTCGGTCCCCAACTGTTGTAGGGATTCCAGTCGCCATTGCCGACGCTCGGGATGACCGAGGGGTCGAGTTGGGCGAGGAGGAACGGGCTGCGGTTGTACTGCGGCATTTTGCCGGTGAGGACGCTGTCGACGGTGGTTTCGAGTTTACTCGTGTTGAACTGGACGGCCACAGCGCTCGCTTCGACCCGAATTGTTTCCTGGACGGCGCCCGTTTTGAGGGCTGCGTCGACGGTGAGATCGGCGCGTGTCTGCAGCGTGATATTCTCCTGCACGAATCCGCTAAAACCGGTAGCTTCCACGGAGAGGGTGTACGTGCCTGGCTCCATGAAATCGAACAGGTAGTGTCCGGTTTCGTTGGTCTGACGCACGGCTTTGATGCCGGTTTTGGTGTTCAGGAGCACGACGTTGGCGCCTGGAACGACTGCTGAGGAGGCGTCGGTTACGGTGCCCTGAATGCGTCCGCGGTAGTCCTGTGCTTGCGAAACGCACGTGAAGAGCGCTACCAGGGCGCTTAAACAGAGAATCAGACTTAGATTTTTTGCCATCTTCCTTAACCCCTTCAATGCCTGTTAGAAACGCGCAGGGGCGTGCTAGGCCCCGGATATACAATTCGACTGGGCTTATAGTACTGCAAGGTACGGGTATCGAAATCCGACTAAAGTTGTAGTGGATGGATTAAGTTTTGTTAATTTCTGCAAAGCTGTCAGGCGTCTCGACCATTTCTTTCTCTGGAGCAGAGATGTTGCGTTCGAGCGTTGAAATCCTTGGGGCCGGCGGGATGGAGAAGTGTGTATTTTCTGTCGATTTGCCTCGGAGTTTATGCAGCCGTGGGTGGTTTTGGCTCCTCCACGAGGTCGGATTCGGGCTGGACGGGCTCGGATTTCGGTTCGACTGTATACACGCTTTCCCAGGTGGGCTGGGGCATGGAAAGCATTGAGCGGACTGTGACTGGAGGTTCTTCCGGGGTTTCGATCTGATGTGCCTGCGTCCGGGCCGGCGGCTGCAGTTGGACCGGTATTGGCATTTTGGAGGCTTGTATGTGTTCAAGATCGCGGCGTGCGCGTTCGCGCAAGCGCCGCAGCCCGCCTTCATAGCAGCTCAGCAGGTCGACTGCTCTGAGATGGCCGTGTTGGCGGAGGAGGGCGAAGGCGATGCGGGTGGTTTCGCCGGCTGTTTCGAACTTCTTGGCGGTGGCTTCTTCCGAGTCGAGGAGCGCCAATTCGAAGAGGGCGGTTTCGACTCCCCAGAGGCGTTTTTGACGCCAGCGGCCGGCTACGATCTCGTCGACCAAGTCCCGTTCCTCGATTCCGGTGGGATTGAATTCTTGCAGGTATTCGCTGAGCATGGCGTCGAAGTGGGGTTGATCCTCGATGGAGAGGAGCAGGGTTTCGCCGGTTAAATTGTGCTTCAGGGAATTTAATTTGGAGATGTTTTTCCCAGCTTCGGTCTTTGGGCCGCCGAGCGCGCCGTTAATCCGATTTGCTTGGTACTGACGTTCTGAGATTACTTTCTTTTTCATGGATGTATCTTCCTTATTTGTGTGTATTGGGTTTTTACCCGACTTGACTATAGCGGGCGGGCGGGGAAAACCGGGTGTGGGGTTGGTGGGTTTTGGTTGTAGGCTGTTGACTGCCTTAAAGTTGTCGTTCTTTCCTAGAGGCGTGACTGGGTTTGGAGGTGATGAGGAGCACTTTGAGCTGTCATCGGTTGCCTGGAGGGCATGCGGCTGGAGATTGCGCACTTCTCCTCATCGCTATGGCGCGCACGTCCTCGTGGAATCGGACAGTTGATACGTAGGTCTCCTGATACTATACGTATATGGCGAAGCTTACTCTGAGCGTGGATGACCGCGTAGTTTCGCGCGCGAAGCAATACGCGAAACGGCGAGGCGTCTCTGTATCGGAGATGGTTGAAGCTTACCTTGCTGCCGTTGCTGAGCCGCCGTCTCCCCCTGCAGGCGCCGCCCCGATTCTGCGTTCGATCCGGGGAGTTCTTAAGAATGCGGACATCAACGAGTACCGGAAGCATCTGGCGGCGAAATACCGGTGAAAAGAATCCTCTTCGACACCAACGTTGTTCTGGACGTTCTGCTTGATCGGCAACCTTATGTGGAGGCAAGCGCGGCTGCTTGGGCGGCCGCGGAGACTGGCATCGCTGAGGGAATGCTAGCCGCTCATGCGGTGACAACGATCGACTACTTAGTCCGAAAAGAGCTGGGTAATATCAAGGCCAAGCGAATCGTCGCGGCGATTCTGAGGGTTTTGGGCGTGGCAACCGTCGATGGCGCTGTCGTTCAAGAGGCGCTGCAATTGCCACTTTCCGACTTTGAGGACGCGGTGACCGCAGCCGCTGCGCGATTGGCGGGCTGTGACTGCATCGTGACGCGAGACCAAAAGGGATTTCGCGGATCCGCGGTCCGGCGTCTTACACCAGAAGCGGTAATTCCGATCCTGGGCAAGAGCTGAGCAGAAGGCGTTGTTGATACCCTGCGGACATGGGTGACGCGGATAGAACTTCCTCGCTGACGACGAGGTTCTACATGGTAGCAGAGCACTTCAAAAACAAAGATGCCTCCCCGGTGTATCGCCGGTTTCGGAGAGGATTGCTCCGCAATTGTAATTTTGCCGGCTACTAAACTGTGAGCGAGATCTCCGGTGAGATCCCGCTTCCTGAAGTAAAATCGTTTGGTCGGCTTACATGAGCTCATTCATTGTTGCGCCTCCGCTTTCCGGGAAGGTTCTTGGTTCTGTTGGTGACAGCTTTGTCATCGCGGAATGGCGGGATGGAGGTGGTTCTTTCGATCCTCCTCGCCTGATTGCACCTTTGCATGTCCACGGAGCGATGATGAGGCTTGGTATGTTCTGGAAGGCGTTCTTCGGGTTCGGCGCGGTGAGGAGATGGTTGAAGTGCGTGCGGGATCCGGCGTGCTTGTGCCGCGTGGGACTCCGCACACTTATTGGAATCCGAATCCGGAGCCGGCTCGCTATTTACTGGTGATGACGCCGAATATTTTTCAGTTGATCCAGGGGATTCATGCTCTGACGGACCGGAGCCCGCTGCTATTCGGCGTTGTTCGAGCGGCACGATTCCTCGCTTGTGGAGGGATAGTCATGTTTGGAATGGAATTGCCGATTATTCAGGCTCCTATGGCGGGATATGTCCCGACCGAGATGGTGATTGCCGTGTCGGAGGCCGGGGGGCTTGGGTCCCTTCCCTGCGCGCTGCTTAGTGCCGATCAGCTTCGAGTTGAGTTGGCCATCATACGGGCGCGCACTTCGCGTCCTATTAATGTCAACTTCTTTTGCCATCAGCCGCCGGCGGTCGATTTGGAGCGCGAGCGTGTTTGGCGGGAGCGGTTGGCGAGTTATTATGTCGAGCTTGGACTCGATCCGGTTGCTCCGGTTCCGAGTTCCAGCCGGACGGCTTTTGACAGCGCTATGTGTGATGTTGTTGAGGAGTTTAAGCCGGAAATCGTCAGCTTTCATTTTGGGCTTCCGGATGCGGCGCTTGTTTCTCGTGTGAAGGCCGCGGGGGCAAAGGTTCTATCCTCAGCGACTACGGTTGATGAGGCTCGATGGCTTGAGGACCGGGGGTGCGATGCCATCATTGCTCAGGGCTTTGAAGCGGGTGGACATCGCGGGATGTTTCTGAGCCGGGATATTTCTACGCAAGTCGGGACCATGGCGCTTGTGCCTCAGGTGGTGGATGCGGTGAAGGTTCCGGTGATTGCGGCCGGGGGGATTGGCGACGGGCGTGGTATCGCGGCGGCGTTGGCTCTGGGCGCGTCCGCGGTTCAGCTTGGGACGGCTTATTTGTTTTGCCCGGAGGCTAAGCTGGGGGCGGGTCACCGGGCGGCTTTGTTGAACGCGGGCGACACTGTGTTGACCAACGTATTTACCGGGCGTCCGGCTCGAGGGATTGTCAATCGCATTGTGCGCGAGGTTGGACCGATGTCGGACCTCGCTCCGGAGTTTCCGCTGGCTTCCGGGGCGGTCGCTCCGCTGCGGGCGACTTTCTGATGACTTTGTTCCGATGTGGTCGGGTCAGGCTGCTCGTTTGGGCGTTGAGCTTCCGGCTGGCGAATTAACTCGGCGGCTTGCTGCGGATGCTTTTGGCAGGTTGCGGGAGATGCGGTCTGAAAACGCTTACTAACGTGCGCGGCTCGTTGTCGAAATTGCGATTCGTTAGATGTGTACGATCCCTCGCTGAAGCGCGACTACGACTGCCTGCGTTCGGTCGCTGACGTCCAGGCGCCTGAGGATGACGCTGACGTGGCATTTTACCGTGGCCTCGGTGATGTCGAGGAGTTCTCCGATTTCACGGTTGCTTTTTCCGCCTGTGACTAGCGAGAGAACTTCCCTTTCTCTTGGGCTTAGTTCCGAGTCTGGGGTGCGCGCGGCCAAGTTGCGGGCTACCGGCGGGGGTAGGAAACGGGCTCCGGCGTGCACCTTTCGGAGCGCCTCCACCAGCGCATCACTTGACATCCCTTTGATGAGATAACCTTGCGCTCCGGCGGCTAGCGCGCGGTGGATGTCCTCGTCGCCTCCGTAGGTGGTCAGTACGACAAAGCGGGCTCGCGGATTGCCTTCACGAATTACTCTGATCGCTTCGACTCCGCTGATGCCGGGGAGCCGCAGGTCCATCAAAGTTACATCCGGCTTGTGTTGCTGGTGGAGCTCGATTGCATCTTCACCGGCGCCTGCTTGCGCAACGACCTTCATATCCTGCTGCGCGTCGATCATTGTCGAGACGCCGAGGCGCATGAGGGGGTGATCGTCAACCACCAGCACTTTGACCTTCTCAGACTTGTTCATGTTGGAATTGTGGCCTCGATTTGGGTACCGTGTCCAGCTTTACTTGTGACGACGAACCGGCCGCCTAAACGCTCGACGCGTTCGCGCATGCCGATTAATCCATAATGCGCACCGTTGGACCGCGCGATGGCGGGCTCGAATCCGCAACCGTCATCCACTACGAGCATGCGAACCTTGCGGGTTTCAAAACAGAGCTTGAGTTGTACGTTGTGCGGTTGCGCGTGCTGCACGGCGTTGTGGAGCGCCTCCCGGGCGACCATCAGAATATCGTGTTCCGTCGGCGGATCCAACGCGGATGGTTTGCCTGTTGTCTCGCAGACGATGGGGACGCGAGACTCGAGGCTGACCTGTTGGGCCATCTGCGAAAGCATCGATCCGATTCCGGACCTGGCCGCCTGGTGGCGAAGATTCCAGACGGCGTTTCTGGCTTCGTCGATGGTGGTGCGGACCTGGTCGCGCGCAAATTCGAGCAGTTCGCGTTTCATTTCGGGCGCACCGTCGCCGAGGGCGGATGAGGCCTCCAAGAGCGCGGACACGCTGCCGCATCCTTGTATCAGAGTGTCGTGCATTTCGCGGGCGACACGGCCTCGCTCTTCGAGGACGGCCTGGAATCGCGCGTGCACCTCGCGCATCCGGAACTCGTGCGCTACCCATGCAGCGGCGGCGAGGGCGAGCAGACAGAGGATGTAAAACCAACCGGTGCGGTAGAAGCGCGGCTGCCAGGAAAACGCGACGCCGGCTTCGGACACCTTCTCAGGATCGCTCATCTCAAACGCAGCAACACGAAAACGGTATTGGCCGGAAGGAAGGTTTGTGTAGTAAGCGACGCGGCGCTGGTTCGCTTCGGTCCACTCGTTGTCGAAGCCTTCGAGCTTGTATTTGAAGCGGATTCTTTCTTGCGACCGCAAGCGGATGGCGCTGTAGTGAACTTCCAGCTTGCCGTCGCCGGGGGGTAGTTTCAGTCTGGCGGAGAGTGGCGCGTCGCGGCCGTCCGCTACAACGCGCTCGATGACGGCCGAGGGAATGCCGGTGGCCACTGTTTCCTCGGGCAGAATTCGCACGGGGCCTTTGTTGCTGGGGAACCAGATTTCGCCGCTCGAAGTCAGGCTTCCGGCGGGCTGCGTGCCGCCCTGCATCTGGGTTGTTTCCAGGCCGTCGGAGATTCCGTAGAGGGTGACTGCCGGACGGTATGAGGGAACGTTGGCGATGCGATCGAGATCGCTGCGTGTGATTGAAAAGATGCCGTTGAGGCCGCTCATCCAGAAACGGCCATTGCGATCCTCAAGAATATGGTAGATACCGTTACTGGCCAGGCCCTGCGCGGTGGTGTAGGCAGTGAGGCGTTGTGACTTCCAACGGAACAGGCCGCCGCCGCGGGTGCCGAACCAAAGCCCACCTTCGGGGTCTTCGTGGATGGCCCAGACTTTCTCGGTTTGCAATCGCTCGACGACGGGATCGCGGACGAAGACGCCCCGGTGCAGACGGCTGACTCCGCGTTCGGTTCCGATCCAGAGGTCGCCGGCCCGATCCTCGAGAAGAGCTCGGATACTGAAGTAACAGAGGCCATCGGGGACGCGGTAGTTTGTGAACTCGCCGGATTTCCAGCGGCTTACTCCTTCGTCGGTGCCGATCCAGATGCTGCCGTCGCGGCTCTCGAGGAACGCGCGGATGAAGTCGTTAACGAGGCCCTGCCGGGTGGTGAATTGCTCGATTTGGGAGCCGTTGATGCGGAAGGCCCCACGGCCGTCGGTTCCAACCCAGAGCACACCGGTGCGGTCGCGGAAAACATTTCGCACTTTGATGCCGGCCAGGGGTCCGCGGAATTCGAACGACGTGGCTTTTCCGTCGATGAATCGATGGAGGTGCGTGCTGGCGACCCAGAGGGACCCGTCGCGGTCTTGAGAAATTGTGCTGAAATCGGAATCTTCGGCGTCGAGAATCGGGAGCGTGCTGACGGGCGTCGCGCTTAGGCGCGCGAGACCAGTCTGCGTTCCGACCCAGATGTTTTGTTCGATGTCTTTGAACATTGACAGTATTGTGCCGCTGGGCAGGTAGTTCGGCGCGGTGAGTTTCGAGAATCGATTGTTTTGATAAGCGAGGATGCCTTCGCCTATGGTTCCGATCCATAGTGTCCCGTTCAGATCGTCGGAGAGGACGCGGACAGTGCTGGAGATGCCGTTGATCCGGCTGAATGACGCGTCGTGTACGCCTTTGCGTTGAAGGCCCGAGACCGTGCCAACCCAGATTGCGCCGTCGCCGGCCTCGAGAATCGACTTGATTCTGTTTTCACCGAATCCGCCTTGGAACCGGTATTCGGTGGTTGCGTTTCCATCGAGCGTCAGGAGCGTGGATCCGCCTACCCAGAGCCTGCCGTGACTATCCTGAACGATGGCGTGGACGGCTATTCCGGGCACGCCGCCGCGGCCGTCGATCCGTGTGAGCTTGTCGCCCGAGAGTTGGAAAAGGCCATCGTCCGTTCCGACCCAGACGACTTTGTTGCGGTCCTCGCAGATGGCGCGTACGAAGGGGTTGGTCAATCCTTCCTTGTTCGAGTAGGACCTGAAGACGCCTTGCTTGTAGGTGGCGATGCCGCCTCCGTCGGTGCCAATCCAGAGGGTCCCGTCGCTCGAAACAAGCAGGGTGAAGACGCTGTTTTCGAGGAGCGCCGGGGTGTTCTCGCGATCAAAAACCACGAATTGCGCGCCGTCGAAGCGGACAAGGCCGCCGCTGGTGCCTATCCAAAGATAGCGGTCCGGCGTCTGCGCAAAGGCTTGCACCGTTTCTTCGGGCAGACCGTCCTGTGTGTGCCAAACGCGCAGCGAGTAGCCGCTGAGCCCGCGTGGCGGGGCTGCGGCGGACAATTGCAGCAGAAACACGAGCAGGTAGATTGGAACGCGAGCCACGTGGCTTGGACCTCTTGGACTTGTTGCATTCTATCCAAACCCAACTTTAGTTGGATGTGCGGCGCGGCGGACAAGGTTAAGATTCAGGAGACTTCCAGCCATGTGTTCATCGAACAGCATCCGAATTGTGGTGGCGAGCACGCAGGCGGCGGAGCGATTTGGCCTGACTGTGATGATCGGCAGCCAGGGGGACATGGAGGTAGTTGCGCAGACCGGAAGCATCCAGGACGCATTGAAGTTGCTCTCCGCGCACGTTCCGGATATTGCGCTAATCGACGCGGCGCTTTTCGATGAGAGGGCGGAAGGAACCATTTCGTACCTGCGGCAGCAGCAGCCGCAGTGCCGTCTTCTGCTGCTGGCGATGTACGAGCCAGACGAACGGATTGGGTTGGCTCTGCGCGCGGGAGCGCATGGTTATGTTCTCAAGGGTGCGGCTCATGGCGAGCTCCTTCAGGCGATCCGGAAGGCTCATGCGATGGGCGCTCGTTAGTCTTCTCCACTTCGACCGCGAAGACGTAGGTGGGTCCAAACATATTGGAACGGAACACCACCCACTTGCTGTCGGGCGTGAAGCTTACATTCGGCTCGAGACGGTATTTGTGTTTCGACATGTTGACCAGCTTCTCGGCGTGGAAGACCCCGGGCTGGACGAGGCTGGTGTCAGCGACTCCGCGGTTCTCCATCAGTTGCGGGCGGAACAGATAGATCCATTCGCCATCTGGCGCTTTCGCCACCTGGCCGGGGTCGCCGCCATCACCGGTGAAGAGTTTGCCGTCGCGCGTGACGTTGAAGTGGATCGACCACTCGTTCCGCTGGAGGTGATACCAGGTGCGTGCGTGGGTGCCGACGTTATAGCCGGCGACCCAGAAATCTTCGCCACGCGGCGTCTGGAGGTCGTACCAGATTGTTTTGCCATCGGCACTCCAAAATTCGTGTCCGAAGATTTCCATGGCGATGGTACGGGTGTGTATTTTGGTCAGGTTCGACCCGTCTGTGCGGATGGTCCAGATGCGATCGACTTTGTGCCATGGTCCTTCGTGGCAGAACATTAGCAGGCCTGGATCGGTGGGCGAGAAGAGAAGATGATTGAGCCAATCGGTGGACCTGTGAATGGTTTTCACTTCGCCGGTATCGACGTTGAGCGTGAACAATCCCATGGGCAGGTGGGCGGCCAATCGCTGTTCCATCATTTGCTCTTTGTTGGTGGGCTGATCTAACGGGTGAGCCTGGGCTGAGGGGCGCGCGCCGCCGTAATCCTGCCCTTGTGTCCCTTCGATGTAGGTTCCGCCTAGCAGGGTTTCGTCGGCATTCACTGTCGCGATGAAGCCTCGCGGGGGCAGCGGGCCGATCTTATGGGATTCGCCGGAGTCGATGCCGGTCCACCAAGCTGCGCCTTCGCGGATGTAGTAGACGCGCTCGTTCTTTCGCCCGGCGTCGATGAGACGGACGCGTCCATTCACAACCTGGCGCGCCTGCTTTGTCTCCAGGTCGAGCACTGAGATGCCTTCCGGCGTGGTGTACACCAGGCGCTTGCCGTTGGCTGTGTAGCCATTTTGATTGAAGTACAAGCTGGCGCTATTCGGCTCGTTCGTCAGTCGCACGATGCGATGGCCTGTGTCGGGATCGATCCATGAGGACGGTGGATCGGCGGCGATAGCGAGCGAGCAAATTGCAAGGAAAATCGAGTAGCGAAGCATGCTACCGGCATGATAACCGAATCCTGCAATGTGTGGTATTCTTGGCTCGCTGAAATGCGAAGAATCTACCTACCGACTGCCGAATTGGAGGAGCCCAGACCCGGAGCCGGGGGCCGGCCGAGAATAAAGCCTGGCACATTCATGATCGTCGTGGTGGCACATCACGCCGAGCGTTAGCGGTCATGATTTCGCGAGAAGCCGCTGCATCGCGGTCATCAGGACGTCTTCCACGTCAGGACCAACGAGCGACACCTCTCCCGTTTCGTATCCGCCTTGCGAATAGGCGATCCGCGTTCCAATGTAGCCCGGCCCGCAGTCTCCGTAAGCAGCCATCGCCACGGTTGCGTCCGGGCGCATCGACTGCGCGGCAAGCTGATATTCGACGAACAGTTCGCCGGGCATATGGAGAACGAGGGTCTTTCCGAAGTCGAGCAACTGCAGAGGGATTTGTCGGTTGCCGGGAAGGCGTAACCAGCTCAAATCGCGGGCTGCGCGCGTCCGCTGCTTCTCCGGAAGCGTTGCGTCGCGAGTTTCTTCGAGGAGTTTCGCCTCCTGAAGACGAGGATTTGAGGGCAACCGAACCGGGAGGACAGTCCAACGTACCTGTTCCGCCGACACCGGTGTCTTCCCGGTAGCGTCCCACGCACGCTTCATGCCTTCAGCGAGACGGGCGGCTAGCAGCGGGCGGTTTGCAGGCGATCCATCGTTGTACTTGCCTGCCGCGACATTGCCTCCTGCTCCGTCGAAATGGATATGTGCCACGCCGGGGAGCGCGGCCTCGCGCATCGTGCGCGCCGCACCCACGAAGTCCGCACTTACGCCGCCTTTGCAGTAATAGCTTTGTGGATGTGTCGCGTAGTAGGTGATGCTGACCAGCGGCTTGCTTCCGTTCCAAAAGCTCAACAGCGTTACGTATGGGTCAATCGTTCCTTCGGGGGCGGCGATGGCCTCGGGAATTCGGCAGGAACTCATGCGTCCATATTTCACCTTGCCATCCGGTCCAAGGATGCGGCGGTTCGATGCAACCTTTTCGACCTTTCCCCGCCCCGTGCCCAGATGCGTAACCGGCTGCGCCTGGGTTAGCGCTTGAGTAACAGCTGCCGCCAGCCGGCGCCTGAAGACGGATACAAACTCAGCTCCGTACAACCGGCCGCCTAGTCCGTTTGCCGCAAGAATTTCTTCGGCGCCGGGGTTGTAGCCGGGCGTGTCGTGCTGATGCAATGTGTGCAGCGTGACCCGGTCCACGGTGGTACCTGCGGATTTCGCCAGATCCTCGCAGATCTGGTCGTATCCGCGACTTGCAATCTCGACCCAGTCGACGGCGCAAAGGACTATCGGAAGGCCGGCATTCAACAGAATCACGCCGCGGGCGGTCAACGGATCGTCGACGCGGCTGGCCGGTTCGCAGAGCCCGAAACACAGAGGATCCCCGATAGAAGGAGTGGCGTCCACTTGAAAAGTGGCGATCCGGAGTTGCGCCGTGCTGGGACGCGCTATCGCGCCGGATGCGGCAAGGGCTAGGAATGTCCTACGCTTCATGGAATTAGGTCATGTTACCACCGTCACCGTCTCCCAGGGATTGACCTGGAGTTAGGGTTGTTATACGCTCGTCGCGATGAAACGACTTTTCCTTTTTCTTCTGTTCTGTCTGCCCGCGCTTCCGGCGGACCTTGGGTACAAGGTTGTGAAGCATTGGGTAAAGCTGCCTGATGGTTGGAATCTTGGCGAGACCAGCGGCGTGGACGTCGATAAAAACGACAACGTCTGGGTGTTTAACCGCGGGGCGCATCCGGTGGTGGAGTTGGATCGCGATGGCAACTTTATTCGCGAGTGGAAGGAGCCGGCAATTAAATCGTCACACGGGATTCGCGTCGATCCGCAGGGTGATATCTGGACTGTGGATGTGATGGGGCATGCGGTGCTGAAGTATTCGCCAAACGGGCGCCTGCTGATGGTGATTACGCAACCTCGCAACGGCGCCGGAACCAACGAGACGAAAGACGGCTTCAATCAGCCGACCGGCGTGGCGTTCGCGAAAGACGGCAGCTTCTTCGTTTCCGACGGCTATGTGAATTCCCGGGTGGTTCATTTCGACAAAGACGGACTGTGGTTGGGTCAGTGGGGCAAGAAGGGCACGGGCGACGGAGAATTCAATCTCGTCCACGATGTTCAGATCGATAAGGCCGGCCGCGTTTACGTCGCCGACCGGACGAACAGCCGGATACAGGTGTTCGACCAGCAGGGCAATTTTATTACGAAGTGGACGAACGTCGGTCAGCCCTGGGGACTTTACTATGTGGAACGCGAGAACGCGCTCTACATGTGCGATGGGCAGAACAATCGCGTAGTGAAACTCAATCTGGAGGGCCAGATTCTGGGGACTTTCGGTTCGCATGGGAAGGCCGCGGGACAGCTTGATTTCGCGCACAACCTGGCGGTGGACTCGACAGGCGCGATCTATGTGGCGGAGATCAAGAACTGGCGGGTTTCGAAATTTGTGAAGGAGTGAAAATCGGGCCAAATCTGCTAAAATAAAAGAGACTTCCCCTCACAAAGTTAGGAGCTTCTTTTGGCAGATTCGCAGAACCCTGGACAACCACCTCTTCCGCTTGGCGGAGGCGGCGGCGCCCGTAACCTGATTCCGGTCAACATTGAAGACGAGATGCGCAAGTCGTATCTCGACTACTCGATGAGCGTGATCATTGGCCGCGCTCTTCCGGACGTGCGGGACGGTTTGAAGCCGGTTCATCGCCGTATTTTGTACGCGATGAACGAGATGGGCCTCAGTTTCAACCGGCCCACCCGCAAGTGCGCCAAGATCATCGGAGAGGTTCTCGGAAAGTATCATCCACACGGCGATACGGCTGTCTACGACGCGTTGGTTCGCATGGCGCAGGATTTCTCCATGCGCTACATGCTGGTGGACGGGCAAGGCAACTTCGGTTCCGTCGACGGCGATAGGCCGGCGGCCTACCGGTACACGGAAGCAAGGCTTTCGCGCATCGCAGCGTCGCTGCTGGAAGATATCGACAAGGAAACTGTCGAATTCAAATCGAACTTCGACGATAGCGAGGAAGAGCCGGAGGTTCTGCCAACTCGCGTTCCGAATCTATTGATAAACGGTTCGTCGGGTATCGCGGTTGGTATGGCGACGAACATTCCGCCGCATAATATCCGCGAAATCGTCGATGCAACGATTGCGCTGGTGCAGAATCCGCATATGACGCTGGCGGAATTACTGGCGATTGTTCCGGGACCGGATTTCCCGACGGGCGGGTTTATTCTTGGGCGCCAGGGGATTCTCGATTACTTCACCACGGGCCGAGGATCGCTGAAACTTCGGGCGAAGGCGGCGACCGAGGATATGGGCAAGGACCGGCAGGCGCTGGTCGTGACGGAACTGCCGTACCAGGTGAACAAGGCGCGGCTGATTGAATACACCGCGTCGTTGATTTACGAAAAGAAGCTCGAAGGAATCTCGGATATTCGCGATGAAAGCGATCGCGATGGGATGCGGATCGTTTACGAACTGAAGCGCGGCGAGCAGCCCGAAGTGGTGCTGAATAATCTCTACAAGCACACGCAGTTGCAGACCGGGTTCGGCGTGATCATGCTATCGATCGTCAACGGGCAGCCGCGCGAACTGGGGATCATCGATTGCATCAAGCGGTTTATCGATCACCGTACCGACGTGGTGCGGCGCCGCACCGATTATCTGTTGCGAAAGGCGCGGGACCGCGAGCATTTGTTACTCGGCTTCCAGAAGGCGCTGAACAATCTGGACGCGGTGATTCAGTTGATCCGCGCGGCCAAGACGCCGAAGGAAGCACGCGAGGGTCTGATTACGACGTTCGAATTTACCGAACGGCAGGCCCAGGCGATTATCGAACTGCAACTCCAGCGTTTGACTGGCATGGAGCAGCAGAAGATCATCGATGAACTGGCGGAAATCCAACGGTTGATCGGCGGGTATCTGGAGATTCTGGGGTCGGAAACAGTGTTGAAGAATCTCATCGTCAAAGAGCTGAAGGAAGTTCAGAAGGATTTCAGCGACGAGCGGCGCACGCAGATCGTGGAAGATTCGGGAGACATCAATCTCGAGGATCTGGTGACCGTGGAAGATGTCGCGGTGACGGTGACGCACGGCGGATATCTGAAGCGGACCGCGATCGATACGTATCAGCGGCAGACGCGCGGCGGCAAAGGGCGCATCGGCATGGGGACGCGCACCGATGATTTTGTGGAGAACCTGATCATCGCGTCGACGCACAGTTATCTGCTGGCGTTTACGAATATGGGGCGCGTTTATTGGTTGAAGATTTACCAGATTCCGGACGCGGCCACGACTGGCAAGGGCAAGCACATCAGCGGACTGGTGAATTTGCAGCCGGACGAGCATGTGAAGACGTTCCTATCGGTGAAGAGCCTGGAAGAGGCGGGTACGACGGGCCAGTACATCATCATGGTCACCAAACGTGGCGTGATTAAGAAGTGCGAATTGGCGGAGTTCGACAATCCGATGTCGCGCGGAATTATCGCGGTGTCGCTGGATGAGGGCGATGAATTGATTGCGGCGCGGCTGACGAACGGCGCGAATTATATCTTCATGGGCAGCCATCGGGGCATGGCCATCCGATTCCAGGAAACCGATGTGCGTCCGATGGGCAGAGGAGCACGCGGCGTCCGGGCGATGGATTTGGACGACGACGATTATTTGATCGGTGTCGAGGTGGTGGAAGAGACTGGCTTGATGCTGTCGATTTCCGAGATGGGTTTCGGGAAGCGCACGGAGCTGACCGAGTATCGCCTGACGGCGCGTGGGCGCAAGGGCGTCATCAACATGAAGACGACGGCGAAGGTCGGCAAAGTGCTCGGAGTGCTCGCTGTTAAGGAAGACAGCGAAGTGATGATCATCACGAAGGACGGGAAGATTATTCGCATCGATTCGAGCCAGATCCGGCAGGCGGGGCGGTCGACGCAGGGTGTTCGGCTGGTGAAGATGGAAGAGGGCGATCGAGTGGCGGCAGCGTGCGTGATTCCGGAGACGGAAAAGCTGGACGACCAGGGCGATCTGCCGTTGCAGTAGGATGGGATCATGGCAGCATTGGTCGGCATCGGCGGCGCGCCAACGGTGAACCTGGAACCGGATCGGCTGGGCGAGAAGGAGCGGAAGCTCTTTGCGGTCCTGCGGGATTTGGACCAGGTGATTGTGGCGTATTCGGGCGGGACAGATTCGGCGTATCTGGCTTGGGCCGCGGCGCAGGTGCTGGGCGACCGGGCGGTGGCGATCACGGCGGATTCGGCTTCGATTCCGGAGTCGCACAAGCGGGATGCGGAAGAGTTCGCGCGTGCGGCCGGGTTCCGTCACGAATACATCGAGACGCATGAGTTCGATAATCCCGACTATGTGAAGAACGACCCGAACCGGTGTTTTCATTGCAAGGATGAATTGTTTAACCGGCTGGAAGAAGTGGGTGCGGAGCGCGGCATCCAGCACATTATTTATGGCGTAAACAAGGATGATCTGGGCGATTACCGGCCGGGTCAGAGTGCGGCGCGGATGCACGAGGTGAAGGCTCCCCTGGTGGAAGCCGGGTTGACGAAAGCGGAGATTCGGGAGCTTTCGCGGATCGCCGGGTTAAAGACTTGGGACCGGCCGGCTTCGGCGTGTTTGAGTTCGCGGATTCCTTATGGCACTCCGGTCACTATTCAAAACGTGAAGACTGTGGAGCGGGGCGAGGAAGAACTAAAGGCGCTTGGCTTCCGGCAGTTTCGTGTCCGTTTCCATGGCGAGTTGGTTCGTATTGAGATTTCGCGCGAGGAGATGGCTAAGGCTTTGACGTTGGAAATGACGCAGGCTTTTGCCGGGATCTTTAAGCCGATGGGATTCCACTACGTGACGTTGGATGTGGAAGGGTATCGCCAGGGATCGATGAACGAAGTGTTGAAGAAGTAGTCGCGTTATTTTCGCTGGAACGTGTTGCAGCTTGCGATCTGGCCAGTCTCTAAACCCTTTTTGAGCCAAGACGTTCTTTGCGCCGAGGTGCCGTGCGTGAAGGATTCGGGATTCACCCGGCCCCGGCCCATCCGCTGGAGGCGATCGTCTCCTACCGCGGCGGCGGCTTTCATTCCAGATTCGATGTCTCCCGGATCGAGCAGATTTCTTTGCTGGGTGGTGTACCCCCAGACTCCCGCGTAACAGTCCGCCTGCAGTTCGAGCCGCACAGAGAGTACGTTAGTCTCGGATGGATTGCTTTCCTGCAGACGCCGCACTTTTTGTTCGGTGCCCAAAATCTTCTGCACATGATGTCCGATTTCATGCGCCAACACGTACGCTTGTGCGAATTCCCCCGGGGCCCCGAAGCGCTGCCTTAGCTCGTCGTAGAAGCCGAGATCAATGTACACCTTCTCGTCGCCAGGGCAATAGAAGGGCCCCATGGCGGACTGCGCTTCGCCGCACGGCGACTGTGTTTCATCGCGGAATAATACGAGTTTGGCGTGGTGGTAATGCGCGCTGGTTTGGGCAGGGAGAAGTGTTTCCCAAGTGTGCTGGACGTCGTTGAGGACGAAGGTGATGAAATCCTTTAGTTTCGCTTCGCGCGCGTCCTGAGCGGGGTTGACGTGACGGGACTCCACCGGTGGACCGGAGCCCGGTCCAGGGCCACCGCCGGAAATGAGCGCGAAGAAGTTTTGATGGAAGACAGCGCTGAGAATCAGAACGATGATCGTCCCGCCGACTCCGAGGTGGATGCCTCCGATACCGCTACCTCCGAAGCCGCCGCCACCGCCGCTGTCGTCGTCACGGCGATCTTCGACGTCTTCGCTTGATCCGCCCGGTGTCCAGCGCATGGTGTGGGGTTGTACTCCTTAATGTGTTGCCAGGGCAGCCACTGTGGCGAAGCCGTTAGTCAGATTGCCTTGCCCGTCAAAATCCCATTCGGATGGTTCGCCCGTTTGTTCGATGTCGTCACGCCCCCGCGCGGTATTCAACAGATTCTCACTTACTAAGATGTCGGAAAGCTCGAGAGTGTTTCGAATCCAAACGAAGGTAACTTCGCTGGGATCGGAGCGGCCGACGGCGGCGGTCAGGATCTCCAGCGCCTGCTGGTCGGAATCGGCGCGTAGCGGTGTGCGGACGGCGGTAAGATTCGATGCGGCGAATGCGTTGACTTTGGTCGCCTGCCAATCGATTTTCTCGTACGCACGTTGCGCGAGCATTTCGACCATTCCGATTCCGACGGCGTTCCCGTACGAGAGAGGACTGATGTCTCGGACGTAGATGCGCAAAATTTTCGGAGCCCAGGGCCACATGTTGGCTCCGCCGTAGGGATGACGATTCACGATCTTGCTGTCCATGCCGACGCCGCTAATGTGCTTGCCGATTTCCTCGACGATCAGGATGTCGACTTCGTCGAACAGGATTCGGGACATCCAGGACCGGACTGTCTCGAGAAGTTTTGGCTCTTCGTGCTCGAGGCGCGCGGCCGGGATAGACACAACTTGCGCGGTATCGTGGTGCGCGTCTTCGAGAATCGCCAGGCCGCCGAGAATTTTTCCGGACGCGAGGACGTGGCGGCCGGCTGAGGTGATGACTGTTCCCAATCCGAGACGGACGCCGTGGCGGTGATAGTTGGTTGCGCCTTTCAGTTTGCTCATGCCGATGGCGGCCATTTTCACTACGCCGCTTTCGATGGGGGCTTCGAAGGAGGTGTGCCACTTTACACGGTTGACGAGAAATGCGCCGTCACTTTCGAAGGCGTTGCGATCCATGTAGGTTTCGATGCCATCGGGTGTGACGCCGAGGGGCACTGTGTCCATGGAACTGAGGATGGGGCATCCGACTTGCGACTCGGTGATGTTGTAGTGCGCCAGTACGTCGATTTGGCCTTGAGGGGTACCCCCGCCGTGGCTGCCCATGGCGGGGAAGACGAAGGGTTGATATCCGAGATCGCGGAAATGGGCGGCTGTGGCGCGGACGATGGTGGAGATGTTGGCGACGCCGCGGCTTCCGGCTCCGATGGCTATGCGGGCTCCGGGTGCGAGTCCGGCTCCGGTTTCCTTGGCTGCGAGTTCCTGGCGGACGGCGGCTGTGACGTCGGGGAGGGCTCGGCTTGGGAAGTTTTGTCGAACGGGGACGAGTTTGGAGAGACGCATTGAATTTCAATTTACCATTCGGGGTGGGGAGGGGATCGGCTTTGGAGGGCTCGCGTGGATTTTGATGCGGAACGCTCGCACCGGTTAATCGTCATTGGACCGGGGGAACACCCGATCCGTGAAGCCGGTCGCCAAGTCCTAGGAAGACGGCCAAGCCTTCGTCGATCGCAGCGATTTCATCCCGCGCAAGTTCACCGAACACGCGCCTGATCCTCCGCTTGTCTATCGATCGCAGATGGTCGATGAGAGCGAAGGACTTTTTGACCAAGCCACTCTGTCCTGGCGCGAGTTGAGGATAGAGTAGTCCCTCCCCGGGTGTCCCGGTTACCGGTATCACGCACACGGGCGGAAATCGTTGGTCAGCAATGACGTCCAGATCGCTCACTATAACGCAGGGCCTCACGCCGTGCTGTTCGTGACCGAGTACGGGGTTCGAGCTCCACCACGACGACTGCGCCGCGGCCGAGCTTCACTCGCACCCCTCCACCCAGCCCTCGCCGGGAACCCACCGAACCGGCTTGCCGGAACTGCGATCGACGAGCGCCTCGGTATTGTCCTCGGGCAAGAGCCGCGTCCATTCTTCGAGTCCGAGCTCGGCGAACGCGGCACTTTCGGCGTGGGGGTTCCGCAGGGATCGACGAAGCTCCGCTTGCCGGCGGCGGTCAAGTTCGTGGCGGATCGCCTCCGCGATGAACTTGCTGTGGTTCTTCTCCCATCGGTCGATGTCTCTGACGAGATCAGTTGGTAGAGTGACGGTCACACGATCTATGTTTGGCACTTCATACTCTCAGTATGATCATACCGTTTGCCGGTATCTGCTATTAGGCGGGGGCTCCGAGGTATATCAGCTTTTCCGAGGACGGCCAGCTTGTGGACTCGCGCCGGCGAAAAACATCCCGGAATATCGTCGCCGAGTTGGCTACGGTGGCGGCGCACGGCGTACGTCACGCTTTTGCCCGAGTGGCCCAGCGCCCGCGTGCCCGATCGAGAAACGACGGCTCCTTGCCCGCTCCCGCGCCTAGGACTATCCTTTCGAAGCCCGGCACGAACCCAGACTTGCGATGGTGGTCCCGGCGGATTTCGGCCACCACCGCCTGCCATTGTGCATCGAGTCCCGCGCGCTGGTAACAGCTCTTCGCTTTTTCGAGGTTCGACAGAGCCGCATCGTAGTATCTGCTCTTGCCGGCATCGATGATGCGCATGCACAAAGCACGGAAGACTCTCGCGGCCACGCCTGGATGAGACTTGGCGAGACGCTCGGCCGCGGGCTCGGTAACGTAATGGCTCAAATTCTCCAGTTGTGCGTCGCTCACGCGGTCTAATCGTTGGGCGAGACGCCCGATCTCCTTTGCGCTGATCCATAACTCGATGAGCGACGCGAGGTCGCCTTGCTCCGCGGCCGCCATGGCTTTTTCGTGCCACATCGCGCGATCGGTTTTCGGAATATATCGAACGAGATCCGCATAGGTGGACTCGCTGGGGTCTGCCTGGAACGCGGCCCAAGCCGACTCAATCGCCTCGCCGCCGCGGCCGAGCTTCACCAGCAGGGCGCGGCGCATCTCGCCCAATTTGTCACTGGCGCCGCCACGGAAGTCATTCCCCTTCTCGATTCCGAGACCGCGTTCCACCCAACCAAGAGCATCGTTCCATTTGCGCTTGGCTTGGAACATATTTGCGAGGGCTTCGCAATCGGCCTGTGTGAGCGCGGTCCGCGCAGTCAGATCGAGATACTTCGCGATGTTTCGCTGCTCCGCATAGATGGTCCTGAGCATCTGACCCGAGCGATCGCGAACGTAGGTGGAGTTCGGCGCAGCCGGGCGTTTCCCTTCGCTGAGTGCGCCACATTCCTTGTCGAAACGACTGCGCACCTGCTGCTCGAAGGCTTCCAGCCCCGCCCGGTCCAGGACTTTCACCGCCGAAAGCTCCAAATCGTTGCAGAAACCGTAGGGGTCGGCGTCCATCCATTTGAGCAGTAGTTTGGCTGTCTCGCCGCCATCCGCACCAGGCGCTTGCCGCGCTGTGATCCAGCCACAGAAAAGGCCGCCGGCGAACGTCCCGAGCTCGCCATCCGAGTCGTCGATTTCCTCCGCCTTCTCGTTGCAACCGGCCAGGAAAGTTTCATACAGCGCGACGGCCCGCACGGGTTCCACGGCCACCAATTTTGCAATTTCATCAGCCGCCCGCCGGAGATCGCCCACGAAAGAATCGCCGTTGTGGTAGTGGATGAAGCGGCCTGGTTGGAAGGCTTCCTCCATCATCCCGTCCATTGGATCGCGGCGCTGTTTTCCACGCTTTGCCATGTTGTCCTCGACTATCGAGCTTACAACAAACCGTTGCTGGTATCCTGCTCATTGGCGCGATGACGGGAGAAGAGCCTTCATGTTAATCGAACAACAAATTGCCGAACGGCAAGCACGGGCGGTCGACGCCGTGGTGCGAGTTCTGGAACGGCCGGCGGGCAGTCTCTATGGCGACTACAAAATCAAGTCTGGCAGCGGACGAACTTACCGTGTCGCTGTCCGGGGGCCGGGACTGTTTGAGAATTACTGCTCCTGTCCGGACTTCGCCGTCAACACGCTGGGAACCTGCAAACATATTGAAGCAATTCTGTTGCAGTTAAAGAAACGCCACCGAAAGACGTTCGAGACGGCGGCGTATAAACGCACGCGCGCATCCATCTCACTTCAGTATGGAGACACGATCGAGGTGCGGCTGCATCTGCCGTCTTCCTCCTCGCCTGCTTTGCGATCGCTCGCGGAAGAATGTTTCGATCCGGCGGGGCTGTTGCGGCGCGAGCATTACCGCCAGTTCGCGCGGGTGCTGGAAGCGTTTCGCAACGCGGACGGCCAAGCCGTCGTCTATAGCGACGCTCTGGAATACGTCGATCGGGAAAACGAGCTCGCCGAAGGATTGGAACTGGAACGCAAGTTGCTGGCCGAACTCAAGCGGGGTAAGGACCCGTCGGCTGGTCTTCTCAAAACCAAACTGCTGCCGTACCAGACGCAAGGCGCCTTGTTCGCGGCTTGCCGCGGCCGAGTGGTCCTCGCAGACGATATGGGTCTGGGGAAAACAGTGCAAGCGCTGGCTGCGGCCGAACTTCTGCGACGTGGAAAGGGAATCGAGAGAGTGCTGGTGATTGCGCCCGCCTCTGTCAAATATCAGTGGAAAACCGAAATTGAAAAGTTCACGGATCTGCCGGCACAGGTTATCGACGGGTTGTTGCCCAGGCGGCAGGCGCTGTACGCTTCCCCCGCGTTCTTCACACTGACCAGCTATGAACTGGTGCTCAAAGACGTTCGGTACATGCACGAATTGAAACCGGACCTGATCATCCTCGACGAAGCGCAGCGCATCCGCAACTGGACCACTGCCACGGCGCGAACGATCAAACAATTGAAGAGCCGGTACGCCCTTGTGCTCACTGGCACGCCGCTCGAAAACAAATTGGAGGAGCTCTTTTCCGTCGTCGAGTTCGTCGACGGACGCAGATTGGGGCCCGCGTTCCGGTTCCTGCATGAGCACCGCATGGAGGATGAGAAGGGCCATCTTGTGGGTTATCGAGGATTGGACCGTATTCACGGGCAACTTGCGCCGATCCTGCTCCGGCGCACCCGCGCGGAGGTTCTCAAGGATCTCCCGGAGCGGACCGACCAGGTCTTCCGCGTACCACTGACCCCCGAGCAAGCCGAGCCGTATTACGAGCAAAGCGACATCCTGGCCGCGCTCATGAGGAAGTGGGAAAAGCAGGGCTTTCTTTCTGAGATCGATCAGAAGCGCGTGTTGTGCTGCATTCAAAACATGCGAATGCTGTGCAATTCGACATTTCTTTTCGATAAGGAAACGCACTATTCGCCAAAGCTGGAAGAGTTTCGCGAGATCCTGACGGAGCTTGCGATCGAGGAAGACCGCAAGGTGGTTGTGTTCAGTGAGTACGAGCGCATGACGTATCTGGCCGGCGAAGAGCTTCGCAAGCTGAAAATCGGCTTCGTTTCGCTCCATGGCGGCGTACCTTCCCGCCAACGCGCGGCATTGATCGAGAAGTTCCGGAAGGATCCGGCATGCAAGGTCTTCCTGTCCACGGATGCGGGAGGTGTTGGGCTGAATCTGCAGTCCGCTTCGGCGGTTGTGAACTTCGAGCCACCGTGGAACCCGGCGCGGTTGGAACAGCGGATTGGACGCGTACACCGGCTTGGGCAGTCGCGGCCGGTTCAGGTGATCCACATGCTTACGGCGGATAGCATCGAAGAGCGCGTGTGGGAAACGCTGCGCCTGAAGAAATCGCTGTTCGCGGGAGTGTTCGATTCGCCTACGGGCGAGGTCAGCTTTGCGAAGTTGGGCCGGAAGACCGTGCTACAGGCGGTGAAGGAGATTTTCGCCGATCAACCCGGCAGACCCAAACCCGTGATCGACCCTGTCGCGGCCGTTCCTTTGAGGCCGGCGGCATCCGTTTCGCCACAACCGGTGGCTCCTGCAGGAGCAACAGACACGCCAGTTGGCGCGGATGGCATCGAGAAGGCCGCGTCCGGTCTGATTGAAGCCGGCATCAAATTCCTCGAGTCGATTGCCGGTGATGGCGCCAGTTCCGCTGAGGCCCCAGGCGGCCGGTTTGAACAGATCTTGTCCGGCCTGTTCACGCGGGAACCCGAGAGCAATAGGCCAATGTTATCTATACCTCTGCCCGAGTCCCTAAACCAGCGGCGCGTCGCGGCAGCAATCTCGGGCTTGGTGAATACGCTTGCGCGGGCGGTCTCGGCGGGCAAATAAGTGGCAGAGGCCAAACGGCGGCCATGCCTCAACGCACGCCCTTCAGAGTCATCTCCCGGGTGACGGTGGGAAATCCCAGCAGAAAACGCTCCATGCTGTGCCCCGCTTCAAGGTAGTCGAACAAGGTGCGCACCAGAACTCGCGTGCCGCGAAAAGTAGGTTCACCGGACATGATGGCGGGATCGCGAACAACAACCGATTCCATAGGTCTAGTGTGCCACGTTGCCCCTGCGGTAACATGTGGGACATGCTCAAGCTGACCTGTGCCCTCGCGGCCGCTCTCGCGATCTCGCCGTTGTTGATGCGCGCTGAAGAATATGTCCTTGGACCCGATTCGCAGCGGCAGCCCGGCGTGCCACAAGGTACGGTCACGAAGTATGAGTGGAAAAGCAAAATCTATCCCGGCACCGTGCGCGATTATTGGGTCTACGTCCCCGCGCAATACAAGCCTGAAAAGCCTGCCTGTACGATGGTCTTTCAGGACGGCAGCACCTTCGTGAATGAAGCCGGTGCGTTCAAAACCACTGTCGTGTTCGACAACCTGATTCATAAAGGCGACATGCCGGTCACCATCGGCGTATTCATTAACCCCGGAGTGGTCCCCGGCGCGGGCGCGAATACACAAGCGCGGTTCAATCGCAGCGCCGAATACGATGCCGTTGGTCCGCGCTTCCCTACCTTCTTAATCGAAGAGATTCTGCCCGAGGTTGCCAAGCACTATAACCTCTCGACCGATCCCAACGATCGCGCGATCTCCGGCTCCAGTTCGGGAGGCAACGCGTCCTTCAACGCCGCTTGGACCCGGACGGATGTATTCCACCGCGTGCTGAGCTTTATCGGCGGCTTTACGAACCTGCGAGGCGACCATATCTATCCGTCGATGGTGAGAAAAATGGAAACCAAGCCTCTGCGGATCTTTCTGCAGGACGGCACGCAGGACGTCAATGTTTATAGCAATTACGAACTGGGTCTCGCGCTGCGGGATGCCGGCTACGACTATAAGCTGGTGATTGGAACGGAAGCACACAATAGCAAACACGGTTCAGCGATTCTGCCGGAGGCGCTGCGGTGGCTCTGGCGCGACTACCCGAAGCCCATCGCCAAGCCGGCCAGCAGCCCCCGGCATTACATCAACAACAACATTGTTCTGGATTCAGATCCCGGTTGGGAACTGGTCAGCCAGGGGCATAAATTCACCGAGGGTCCGGCGGTGGACGCGACGGGGAATGTATTTTTTAGCGACATTCCGAATAACCGCATCCACAAGATTTCGGCCGACGGTAAAGTGACTGTGTTCCATGAAAATACCGGCGGGGCCAATGGCCTGATGTTCGGGCCGAACGGCCGTCTTTACGCGTGCCAGAATGGCCGGAAGCGCATCGTCGCATATACGGCCGACGGCAAAGAGTCTGTCATCGCCGAGGGTGTGAACTCGAATGACCTGGCGATCAATCTCCATGGTGAGATCTATTTCACCGACCCGGAGAATAAGCGCATCTGGTTTGTCGACGCCAAAGGGAACAAACGTATCGTGCATGAGGGTATTCTTTTCCCGAATGGCATACGTTTCTCGCCTGACCACGCCTTCCTTATGGTCGACGACACATTGAGCCGCTGGATCTGGTGCTTCTCGGTCGAGCCTGATGGCTCGCTCGCGAACGGCGTTCCCTTCTACCGGCTGGAGATTCCCGATGAGGTGGAATCGGGCCCGCTTCGCAGCGGCGCCGATGGGATGACCGTAGACGCGGATGGATATCTTTATGTAGCGACGAAGCTTGGGATCCAGATTGCCGATCCCATTGGCCGGACGGTTGGCATCCTCAACAAGCCGGACGGCAACGACCCTTCGAACGTGGTCTTCGGTGGTCCCGATTTGCAGACACTGTTCGTGACTTCGGGAGGCAAGGTATTCCGCCGGCCGATCAAGAAGAAAGGTACGCTCCCGTGGGTGGCGGTGATGCCACGGAAGCCGCGGCTGTGATTTTCTAGGGCGCGAAATAACCGTTGATGTCGAGCACCAGATCGGTCGAGTTGGTGGCGAAAACGTTCACTCCGCCCGATGTGCCCGCTTGCACGATCGCAGCGTTTGCTACGATTCCTCCATTCGGCGCGTTCAGGGTTGATACCAAAGGCTGCAAATATCCGTTAGGCCAGAGTGTCAAGTACGAGAGCGAAGCCGCCGGTACCACTGTGGCGTTGAGTGAGAACGCCTGGCTCGTCGCCGGTACCGAGCAGTTGCTTGTGGTGACGGGCACGGTTCGCATCAATGCGGCCGCCAACGACGGACCGCCCAGCGGACTCGTCGCCGATCGCGTGTCCATCACGCGGCATGGTGTTAGCGGATAGAATTGCTGACCGCTCTGGGACGGCGGCGCGAAGTACCCGTTGATGTCGATCACTACGTCGGATTTACCCGCGACAAACACGTCGATGGCGCCGTTGATGCCGGCGGGAACGATTGCCGCGTTCGCCACGATCGTGCCTGCGAGGGCATTCAACGTGGAGACGAGTGGCTGTTGCTGCCCGGCGGGCCATGTGGTGAGGTAGGGTAGCGGTCCGGCCGGCACCGCGGTGATGTTGAGCGAGTATGCTGCGGCTGAAACGGGAATGGAGCAGGTGCTTGATGGAATTGGGAAACTGCGGGTTGACCCTGCATCAAGAGACGGACCGCCGAAGGCGCCGGGAGCGAGCCGCGTATCGGCGATTCGGCATGGCGTTACAGTGTAGAACTCTAGCGTAGCGGTGGCACTGGGGGGCGCGAAGTATCCGTTGATATCTAGAATGACATCACTGTCATCGGTGACGAAGGTGCTAATGGAGCCGCCGATTCCTGCCGGAATGATCGCGGCGTTCGCGACGATCCTCCCGTCGAGCGAATTGAGCGTTGAGACCAAAGGCCTGGTCTGACCTGCGGGCCAGGCTGTGAGATAGCCCAAGCCATCCTTCGGAACTACGGTCACATTTACGGAATAGGCCTGCGCGGTCGAAGAAATTCCACAAGCGCTTTGGGGGATGGCGAAATCGCGCTGAGTCCCACCCGCGATGCTTGGACCTCCGAAGGGTCCTGGCGCCAGGCGTGTGTCGACGACGCGGCATGGAGTGACAGGGACGAAGCGCAATGCCGACGGGGCGCCGGATTGCGTAACAGTGAAGGTTTGACCGCCAATCGTGAGGGCGCCGATACGTGGCGCAGTGCTGAAGTTCTGCTGCACGACGTAGGTCACCTGTCCGTTGCCAGTGCCGCCGACGGGATAATAATTCAGGTTTAGCCAGCCGGCGTTCGTTGATCCAGACCAAGTGAAATCGGGAGCGCTCGCGGTTACCGCAACGATGGCCGTCCCGCCGGATGCGCCAACGGAGACGGATGCCGGATTCAGGGTAACGCCCCCGTTTCCGTTCTGATTTACCTGGAAGGTTTTGTCACCAATTGTCAGTGTTCCCTGCCGGGTGTTTGACCCCGCATTGGCCTGGACCTGATACGTTACCTGGCCATTACCCGTGCCGGAGGAGCCGCCTGTGACTGCGATCCAACTCGCGTTGGAAGCGGCAAACCAGTTGAAATCGGGTGCGCTGGCCGCCACACTGATCGCGCCATTCCCGCCTGATGCGGACGTCAATACGGTCACAGGCGTGAGGGTGACCGATCCGTAAATGTTGTTGGTTCCCGCTTGAACTATGGTGAGATGCTGGCCGCCCACGGTAATCATTCCGGACCGGCTGCTCGTCCCTTGGTTGGCCCCCACCTGGTATTGAATCGATGCTCCACCTTGCCCGGAAGCCACGGACAACGTGATCCAACCAACGTTCGATGAGGCCGTCCACGAATAATCGGTTGCGTTCGAACTGAAATACACCGAATTGGTCCCACCCCCCGCCGGGGTCTGGATAGAATTGGGGTACAACGTGAGGGCGCCTATTACGCCTGCTTGGGTGATGGTGTACGTCTGGTTGGCGATACTCACTGTTCCGGTCCGGCTGGCGATGCTGGCGTTTTGGGAAACTGACAATGTGGTTGTTCCAGGTCCCGTGTATACAATGTTTCCCGATGTGTTGATCCATTGCACATTCGGGGTCACGCCCCAGATGCAGGAGGCACCGGTCGTCACCGTTGCGGATACGTTTCCGCCGCTACCGCCAACGGTTGCGGACGTAGGTGCGATCGAGTATGCGCAACTGGTTACGTCGGATGGCGACATCACGACGACGCCATAGTCGGAGAGGAGCTGTGCCGAACTGTCGGCCTGCGCTACGACCAACATTTTCGATCCGCCTGCATTCCAGAACACGAACTGGCCGTGGCTCGCAAAAACATTGCCGCTCGCTGGGAACTTCGGAAGGCTCAGCCTTCCGGCGAGTGCGAGATTAGCATCGGCGTAGATCTGTACTTCGTCATCCGGGAATGAACCGGACGACGAATTGGGAATCACCACGATTGATTGCTGGTTGAGGGAGTGCGCCGCCCAGCGCACACTCGTCGCCGCAGCAAACAAGCCGTTATATTGCAGATCCTGCGCGGGAATATCGGACGCCCGATAGACTTTGGCGCAGGCGGTGAAAATTCGAGACCCGTCTTCGGCAATCCAAAAGTTGCTGCAGAGGGGATTGTTGAAGTTGGAATTCACTAACTTAGCAACACCCTGGCTGATGTCCCACTTCGAAGACCAATTCCCCCCGACATACAAGTAGTTACCACTGGTATATAGTCGCGCGATCCGGCCGTCGTATATGGCGCTCGTAGGAGTCACATTTCCCGTGCTCACTTGAAGTGAGAATATGTCGGACCAGTCGCGCTGCGGGAAAGCGTAGATCCAGCCACTGCCGCTCAACACAAGATCGTGAACATCGGAATCGATTTGAAAAACACGTTCAACCGCAAGCGTCGTCAAATTGACATAAGAAATCCAGCCATCGTGCCCTACGGCGGCGTACAGGCCATCGGGCCGGACTGAGACCGCTAATGGAGGAGTGGCGAGCGCGACCACCTGGTCGGTAGCGGTCGCCGGATCGTACACGTGGAGTGCGTCCGGGTTTGCAGATACCATCACGATCCTGTTGAGCGCCTTGTCGTACTCGGCGTCGACTACCTTGTAACTTAGCCGCGTGAACGGTTGCGGAGTCGCCGGGGACCCGTCCTGTGTGATGGTTAGCGTCTGTCCGTTGAGCGAAATGGTTCCGCTACGCGGTGCGGTTCCGGGGTTTGCCGTGGTGACGTAGGTGAGGGTGCCATTGCCAGAACCGTATGCCCCCGATACTAGTTGAATCCAGGAATTGTTGCTGACGGCCTGGTAGATACAGTCCGGGGCTGCCGAAATGCCGTCCGTCGCGTACGAGCCAGTCGCGATCGCGGTCGCGGATTTGGCGTCAAATAGCGCCGAACAAGGTGCTGGACTTGCCAGGGGGTAACGCTGGATGGAGAAATCCTGGAGCAATCCTGAGGATCCGTCGGCCTGCATCACCACCGACAACGATGTCCCAGCGCTATCGAAGAAAACCCACTTACCGTGGGCCGCATAACTGGTCCCTGTGACGACGAACTGCGGCAGCAACAACCGGCCTAGCGGCTTCAGATAGGAGCTGTCGAACAGGTCGACTTCTCCGTCGTTGCTCGTCGTCGCCGGGTAGACCGGCCCACCCGCAATAGTGGCGACCTTCTTAGCGGCAGCCGATTCGGTCAGACTCGCAATCGACGACATACCCGCCATCGTAGTAATGTAGGTCATCTCCAGCGCGGGGTCGTCCGAGTGCCGGTAGACCGTCGCGCAGCCGTTGTAGATCCGCGCTCCATCGGGAGAAAACCAGGTCTTCCCACAAGCCGGATAGTCTCCGTGATATGGGGAATCTGTCTGGACGGTAACCGGACCAGTCGACACGTCATACTTCTCGATGTCATTGGGCGAAAGTCCGTCGCGAGTTCCATAAATGGCCTTTCCAGATGGATGTAATCGACCAGCGGAGCCATAAACGAAGCTCAGATCCGTCTCGATGCCTGTCGCGATCTTGATCGACGCAACCGCGCCCTGATAGGTCGGGATCAAGTAGACCCAATCAGTCCCGAGAACCACCACCGGTCCAGTGATCGCGGTAGTGAACGTCTTCTCCACGACCGCGGTGCTCAAGTTGACATACGACACAAGCAGATCGTGCGCCACCGCCGCGTGCAGACCGTCCGGACTTACCGAAACACCCAATGGAGGGTTCGACAAGCCGACCTTGGTGTCGCTCTGTGAAACCGGATCGTAAATATGCAACTGGTTGGGATTCGCCGAAATCATGACAATCCGGTCAAGTGCCGTACTATATTCCGCCGCAACTGGCCGAAAGGAAAGTGAATTCGTCTGTGCCGAGGAAATCCGCACGAATAGCAGAAGAATTACCAGGAAAGACCGGAGCATGGAGGTGGCTTTCAGCTTACATGGAATTAACTTTTTTGGATAGAACCTGAAGTACCAATGTTTGCTAAATTGTTTCTACCGAGGTGTCGGCACCACGATGAGCCGGACCTGGACTCAAATCCAGTTCAGCGAGGAGCCTGATGAATCGACGTAACTTTCTAGCCGGCGTTGGCATGGTGGGCCTGAGCGGCTGCGCCCGCACGACGAGAACAGCGGCGACTCCTCCAGTACTGCCGCCGTACGACGTACTCCCCAAGCTCATGCCGATCCGGGCGCATGCCGACAGGATCTTTCGCGTCACCGTCTGCCTCCGGCCCTTCCGCGCGGCCGGGCCCCGGCTGGATGTAGAGCGTGTCGGTGATAAGACCGTCGTACACAACTATGGGCATGGCGGCAGTGGCTGGTCGCTATCGTGGGGATCGAGTAGCATCGCGGTGGAGAAAGCGATGGCGGCCGGGGAGCGGGATGTGGCCGTCATCGGATGCGGCGCGTTGGGTTTGACCTCGGCGATTCTGCTGCAACGCGCGGGCGCCAAGGTCACGATTTATGCCAAGGAGCGTCCACCGGACGTGCGATCCGCGAGAGCGACCGGATCGTGGACACCCGATTCGCGCATCGCATTGACGAACTCCGTGACGCCCGATTTTCCGGCACTATGGGAGAAAATGTGCCGCAAATCATTTCATACCTATGAGAGCTTTCTCGGCATGGCGGGGAATCCCGTGGAATGGACCGATCGTTACATGCTGTCGGATATTAGCCATACGGAAATGCGCGCCAACATGCGGCGCGGCGATACCCTGGACTTTGCCCACTATCAGGACCGCGTCGACGATCTGACACCGCATTCACAGGATCTGCCTCCGGGGAGCCATCCCTTTCCAACCCGGTATGCCACGCGAACCTCGAGTCTCACTTTCAACATCGCGGGCTATTCGAGGCAACTGGTGACAGACTTCTTAGTCGAGGGCGGCAAGATCGAGAACGTTGAATTTCATTCGCCGTCCGAGTTGAGCCAGGTGGCTCAGAAGGTGGTGATCAACGCGACGGGTTACGGAGCGAGAGCGTTGTGGAAGGACGAATCGATTGTTCCGGTGCGGGGTCAGATTGCGTGGTTAATTCCGCAGCCGGAAGTGAATTATGGAGTGATTTATAAGAACGTGAATATTCTCTCGCGGCGCGACGGAATCGTGGTGCAGGATGGGGGCAAGGGTGAGATGGACGGGTACAACGACGCCAATGAGAACCCGGACCGTGGCGCTGCGGAATCCGCTGTCCAGGTAGTCGCGGAGTTGTACAGCCGGATGGCCGGGCAGGCCGGGCGCCAGGGAACCGCGGTTCCCGAAGGCGGGGTGACGCCGCCAATTTTCTCGCCAATTTTCTCGTTGCTTTTCATAGGCTCGTCTTGTAGAATCGCTGCCGGGGCTTCGACCGATTGAAGGCCCAAAAGGACAAAAACCTATGCCGAAGTATCTGGTCCAGGGACGCTACACACCCGAGGGACTCAAAGGGCTGGCGAAAGACACGGCCTCAGGACGTAAGGCCGCGGTTCAAACCGCCATTAAAGGTCTCAAAGGGAAATTGGAGAGCATGTACTTCGCTTTGGGCTCCGACGATGTTGTGGTGATCGTAGAGGCGCCGGACAACATTGCCGCCGCGGCACTGTCGTTGAGTGTGGGGTCAACAGGACTGATCAACATCAGGACTACGCCACTCCTGACGGTCGACGAAGTTGATCAGGCGCTGGCGCTGCCCTCCAAGTACCGGGCACCGGGTCAGGAGAAGTAACTCGAACGAGTCCTGGGTTAAGCTGGCTCCGGCAATGTGCAGTGCCTCAGTGCTTCACGTTGATGGTGGTGCCGGCAGGTGAGGCGACGCCGCCGGCCGAGATCGAGATGGGGATATCACCGTCGGGCGTGGATGCGGGAACGCGTGCGTTGATTTGATAAAGACCGCTGATGGAGCCGGGGGTGGCTCCCGCGTAAAGGACGTTGGAAGGAGTGAGCGTGGTTCCGCCGATAGTGATGGAGAACGCCGTTCCTGCGGGTAATGGCGCGGTCGTCGAAGGGTCGAGTATCACGCCGGCCGCGAAGCCTGGGCTGGTGGGACCGAGGCCGGTAGCGTAAAGCAGCACTACGTCCCCTGGTTTCGCTGGGTGTCCGGTGGAGACGACCGACGGATCGGCGACCGGTACATAATTCGTGCTGAGCGCCGCGACACTGGAGCCGTTAAAGGTAAAGAACGCCGGGGCGTAGTTCTGTATCGTGACTGTTCCGGTGTCGCCATCGAATTCATTCGGCGATCCAGGATTGGCTATTACGCGCACTTGAACAGGCCCCGTAGGTGCGCCCGCGGGCAATTGTGCGTTGATCTGGTCGAATTGCGCGTAAGTGATGGGGATCGCCTGGCCGTTCACCTGCACTCCGATGCATCCGAGGATCTGCGGAAACTGATTGTTGCGAATATCGCCCGGACCCACGGCGCGTTTGTTGCCGGCTGTTTGAAAATCTGTTCCGTAGATGGTGATGAGACCGCCGGGAGCGATAGCGGTTTTGAACTGGGCTGCGTCGACGACAGTGCGGAGAGCCGGCTTCTTTGTCAGAGCGCAACCTCCGCCATTTTGCACGCGGAGGCTGGTGGTGTAAACACGGTCCCCGCTCACGGTGTGGTCATTGTTACCGGCAACGCCCGAGGCGTAGAACATAATGTCGCCAACATCGTCGGATGGCGCGGTCCAACTGACCAGGTAGGTGACAGCGCCGTTCGTTCCTGTCAAGACGGCGCCGGGAGTTTGCTCGGCAAACTCTCGGAGACCGTTGCACGGACCAATTGAACCGATGGTTGTGCCGTCGTCACAACGGACTTGGACGAAGTCGGATGTGGTGAAGGAACCGATGGAGCGCGTGAGATCGTTGATGGCGCGAGCGGTGATCTGGAAGCCCCAATTGCTGGCTTGCGGATGCGTGATGGTGAGCGTCAGCGTTTGCGTAGTACCGGGTTTGTATGCCGGCGTGCTGAGGGTGAAGCTGCCGCCTGCGTCGGAGTTGGCCGCCCCAAAGGAATTGTGACACTGGCTACAGTCGAGTCCGCCATCGACGGGCGCGCCGGTTCGGCGAATGGGGCCGCCTGCGGAAAAGGCGAGTAGTGCGATGGGTATGGCTGCCGCTATCGAGATCAGGGTGCGCTTCATCACTCTGAGTTAGAGGCAATATTTCGAAAAATGTGTCTGGTACTAAGTATTACTTCAACACCTTTACCACGTAGTAGCTGATGGTTCCAGGCACTTCTTTGAACCAATGCGGCGTTCCCGCCGGAACCACGATTACGTCACCTTTGGTCAGGTGGTGCGCTTCCCCGCCCTGAATATCCGAGCCCATCCACTGGCCGGGTTTGGTGACTTGACCGCCCATCATTTTTCCACCGGTGACGAAGTTGGCTTGGCCGTCGATGACGTAGATTACGTCGGTTTCCTTATCGTGCACTTCAACTTTTCCGGGTCCGGTGCGGTGGCTGCCGGAGACGAGCAGATCCGGCGCGGTCACAAGTGGGCCGCCCTTGCCGAGTGCGGTTGTGACTTTGTCGTGGGGTACGTAGGTGACGCCGCCGCCCGCAGTCAGGGCGATGGCTGCGGCGAGCAGGATTGTAAGTGAGAGTACGAGCTTCATTGGTTGTTCCTCCTGAATGGACAATGGTACGCCCACGGAATAGCTCGCGTCTACAGCTCGCGGAATTCAGTTAGCGCATACAAAGTTCGCCGCGTCGTCTGAGCTGCCTGAGCCCTTGTACCTGGCGGTCTTCGGCCACGCACATAATGGACGAGTTCGTTCTACGCCGCTCTTTGGGTCGGTGTTGATTTTGTATTTCGTCGCGGTGATCTGCTCGGGCGCGCTTCCGGATTCGACCCAAGCTTCGAGGGCCGCATCGATACTGTGGAAGCGGTCTCCATTGGGTGTGCCACCCTGGCCGAAAGCGTTGGGGCCTGCTCCTCCGCCACAGTGTTCCATACCGGGCACCATGAAAAGACGCACGAAGCCGCCCGCGTTTGCCGCTCCCATCTTTGCGATGACGCTGTCGTAGTAGTCGATGGCGTTTTGCGCCGGAATGGCGGCGTCGGCCCAGCCGTGAAAAAGAATCAGCTTGCCCCCTCGCTGCTCAAACGAACTCAGGTCCGGTTCGGTCGAATTCATATAGCGCGACATGCGTTCGTCGGCGGCTTTCACGTCGCGATCGGGATCGAAGGTGCGGAACTGCCAACCTGAATTGTTGTAAACCATATTCTTGAAAAATTGTGTACTGAAGGCATACATCGCGCTTTTTTCCGGCGCGTCGCCTGTTATCCAGGGTGCCCATCCACCCGGTTCGGCTTCGCCACCGGGCGAGAGGCCTGGGAAAATCTGCCGGCCCTTATTAGTTCGCAGGCCACCGTAGATGGTTTTGAGCGCGGTGAGCTGCTGGACCGTGAGGCACGAATTGGAATCGGCGTCCTTACATAGCAAAACGGATGGATCGAAGTGGCAGGACCGCGGGTTTTCGATGACGCTGTCTTTTACGCCATCAGCGGCGTCGCATTGGGCGAGAACGGCGGCCTGAATCGCCGGGAGCTTCGCGGCGGGAAAGTAGTTGGCGGATTCAGAGAGTGTTGCGACAGCGCCGGAAGCGGCGGCCGACATCAGGTGAGTCCAATAGTTGGCAGGTGCGCCGGCGATGATGCCATCGTAATCGGCGGGATATCGTTGAGCTTCCATCAGGGCTTGGCGGCCGCCGTTGGAGCAGGAGTTGAAGTACGAACGCTTGGGTGCTTCGCCGTAGAAGGCGCGGATGAGGACCTTGGCGGCGGTGGCCGTTTCATGGATGGCGCGATATCCGAAATCGATGATCTTTTCGGGATGGTCGAGCGCCCACACGGCAGACGTGCCACCATCCTGATGGCCTGTGTCGGTGGAAGCCGAGGCGTAGCCGTTGCGGACGGCGTCGGCTAGTCCGGCGAAGCTGATTGCGCCCGCATAACCTCCGTTACCGATGCCTTGAAACTTTCCGTTCCAGCCGGAGGCCGGTAGCCAGACTTCGAAACGGATATCGGAGTCGGATGATGGCTTGATCGATCCGGCAACGCGGCAGAAGGCTGGGAGATTGCCGATTGGCCTGATCCCGCCACTCGTAAATTCGCCAGCGGGACGGGATTCGGTGACGGTGATTGTAGTGTGCGGCAATGCCGCGGAGGCGAGACTCTCGCATGTGGCGGCATTTGCTGATTGGACGAACGGTAGGGCGAGCGCAGCGACTATACAAAAAGGCTTCATGGATGGTCCTCGAAGCCACGATGGTACCGCAGTTCTTTAGTGCTGGACTGTAATCACCACGTTGTTGGCCGTGGTTACGCTGCCGAGTTGGGCGCTGATGGCCTGGTCGCCATCAGGCACGTTGGGCACGACTACGTTGAACTGATAGAGACCCGGTGAGATCAAGAAGCCCGCGCCTCCCGCAATCTGGGCGGTCTGGCCTCCGATCGTAATGGTCGGCTGAGTCGCCAGTGGCGCTGCAGTGAACGTTGCCATGTCGGTGGTGATTGATGAATTAGTGGTCGGTCCACAGCCGGTTCCGAAAAGCAGGATCGTCTCCCCGGGCTTCACTCCGCGAGTGACGCGCGAGTCCACACTGGCCTTACCAAGCAGCGCGCCGGTGGTGCTAACGGCAGTCACGTAGAGCTTCCCGCCCTGGCTAAATGGCGCATAGAAGGCTGGAAGCGTATTCGATTTCGTCACCATGAAAGGATCGCTCGCGCCGTTGGCATTCGTCACAATAACGGCTACCGTGCCGGTGGCGGAGTCAGTTGGACTGAGAATGTCGATTTGTCCTGGGCTGACAAAGTAAACGGGCGCGGTCTTGCCATTTACCGTCACGCTTACACCGCTGACACTGGTGGGCAGATGGCCCTGACCGAATGCGGCGTCGCCGTCCCAGGTTTTTGTTTCGGAGGCGAGATTCGTGCCGAAGATGGCAATCCAGGTTTGGGGGGCAACTCCGGCGGTGTAGTTGAACGCATCGGCTATTCCACCTGCACTGATGGTGGGTCTGTTGCTTGTGGCTGCGGCCGGCGTGAGCGTCGCGCTGGTGGTGTAGATGTGATCGCCGAGGCTAGTACCGTCTCCATTGGCCGCGTTAGCCGCGACGTAGAAAACAACATTGCCGACATTGGTAGACGGCGCGTTCCAATCGAAGGAAATTACATTGGTTCTAAATGGACTGCTGTGTTCAATGAATTGAAGAGGGGCTGAAGTACGGCATCCCGCTGCAGGAAGCTCAGATCCGTCCTCGCACAGGATGAGTTGCTGCACTCCTTTAATAAAACTGCCCGCCTGCCCGTCCCGCGTGTTGCTTGAGAGTCGCGAGCTTGCTTGAAATCCGTACACACGGGCCCTCGAGTCGCTGATCGTCAGTGTCACGTGAACTTTACCGCCCGGAGTGTATGTGGTTCCGCTATCGAACGCGATAGCGACATTACCGCCGCCACCGTTTAGCGTGGTGCCAGTGTGGCATCCAGACTGCACGCACGTAGTATCACCTGGTGCACCCGTATTCCGAGGATCGGGCCCCGTAGAGTGAGCCCACAACAGTATCGGAAACACAACCCCCAACACCGCTGTGCACTTTGCAACGAAAATTCTCCTCGAGCGCTCCATACTCTCTCTTAACCCCTACGATTTCAAATGCACTCTACCTACTTGTTCCGTTCACGTAAAAAATGCGTTAAGGCTTTTCGTGCGGTAGTGCTTAGCGGGAGCTTTTGTATTTGCTCCATGGTAAGCCATTCAAACTTTGAGGGCTTCCGCACAATTTCACACTCGTAGACGCAGAACCGGTAATTGTGGTTCGTGATCGAATGCCTGAAATTGCCGAGCTGTACACCCAACTTGATTTGTGAGACGTGTTCCGGCTCAGGAAGTTCCCAAAAACCTGCGAGCTTCGCCGACTCAGGAGAACGTTGCCACATTAAGAGCTTTCCATCTTTGCGGACGACAAGCAGGGTTCGGTCGATTTTGATTGATTTTGGGTTGCCCAATTTCACCGGAAGTTCGCGCTGCGTCCCGAATCGGCGGGCTGTGCATGAATCGCTGATGGGACACAACAGGCACTGCGGCTGCTTCGGCACACAGATGGTCGCGCCGAGTTCCATCATGGCCTGATTGAACTGGCCCGGACGTTTCCGATCGAGCATCGTATCAGCGACCTGTTGAAAGCGGCGCTTTGTGGCGGGCGATCCAATGTCAGCGGAATCGTTGGTAAGGCGGCTCACTACCCGCATGACATTTCCATCGAGTACGGCGTGCGGCAATCCGAATGCGATGCTGCCGACGGCGGCGGCGGTATAGTCGCCGATTCCGGCTAGTTCGCGGATGGCGTCGTAACTGGAGGGAAACGTTCCGTTCATTGCGCGTGCGGCTTTCTGCAGATTCCGCGCTCGCGAGTAATAACCGAGGCCGGCCCAGGCGGCGAGCAAATCACGTTCGGTGGCGGCGGCGAGCGAGGGAATATCGGGGAAGCGCTGCAAAAATCGTTCGTAGTAGGGAATCACGGCAGCCACTCGCGTTTGCTGAAGCATGATTTCCGAGATCCAGATTCGATAGGGATCCCGGGTATCGCGCCAAGGAAGTTTGCGATGGTGTTTTTCGTACCAGTCGATGAGTTTGCGGCTGATGGAGATCAATCTCTTAGACTAATAGTAGTGGAAGAGTCTCTTTCGATTCGCGGGGCCCGAGTCCACAACCTCAAAAATATCTCGGTCGATCTTCCGCATAACCAGTTGTCGGTGGTGACGGGGGTTTCAGGGTCGGGCAAATCATCGCTCGTCTTCGACACCATCTATGCCGAGGGACAGCGGCGGTATGTGGAGTCGCTTTCGTCGTATGCGCGCCAGTTTCTGGAGCGGATGGAGAAGCCGGATGTGGATGAGATTGTGGGGATCGCTCCGCCGATCGCGATCAAACAGAAAAATCAGACGCGGAATCCGCGCTCGACGGTAGCTACGTCGACCGAGCTCTACGATTTTTTTCGTCTGCTTTGGGCCAGGGTCGGGCGGACGTATTGTCCTAAGTGCGGGCAGCAGGTGGTCCGCGACACGGTGGATCAAGTGGCGCAACGGATGCTGGCGCAGCCGGTAGGCTCGCGTTGGTATGTGCTGTTTCCCGTGCCGGCGGCGAAGGACTCGCAGCACTTGCGGGATTCGTTGTTCGAGCTGCGCAAGAAGGGCTTCACTCGACTCTTCCAAGAGGGGAAGACGTTCGAGTTTTCGACGCCCGAGTCACTGCTGGATATCGATTTTCGAAAACCACTGTTCATCCTGGCGGACCGCATTACGATCTCCGCCGACTTGCATCAGCGAATTGTAGACACTGTCGAGATCTGCTACCGCGAATCGGGCGAGGTGATTTTCCGTCCGGCATCGGGGGCGGGCGCGGACGTGATATTCAGCGAAAAGTTTGCCTGCAAAACGGACGGGATTGAGTTTACCGAGCCGCAGCCAAATATGTTCAGTTTCAATAATCCATTCGGTGCGTGCCCGAAGTGCCAGGGGTTTGGCAATACGATCGACTACGACATGGCGCTGGTCGTTCCGGACGACTCACTCTCGCTCGATAAGGGCGCGGTGGACCCCTGGACGAAACCGAATTATTCGTGGGGACTCGACTTCTTCAAGAAGGAGAACAAGGGGAAGGTCCGGTTCAACGTGCCGGTTTCGCAATTGAATACCGACGAGCGGGAGCGGCTGGATGCGGGCATCCGGGAGTTCTTCACGGACGTCGAACAGAAGAAATACAAGGTGCACGTACGCGTGTTTCTGAGCCGTTATCGCGGGTACGCGGAATGCCCGGAGTGTAAGGGTTCCAGGCTACGGAAGGAAGCGCTTTACGTGCAGATCGGTGGGCGCACGCTGGCCGACATTTCGAAGATGAACACCGCCGAAGCGCTGGAGTTTTTCGCCGATATCGATTTTGCTCCGGAAGAGATGGGGATCGCGGATAAGATCCTGGTGGAGATCCGGCAGCGATTGAAATTCCTGGTGGACGTGGGGCTGCATTATCTGACACTGGACCGCCTTTCGGCAACGCTTTCAGGCGGCGAATCGCAGCGCATCACACTGGCGACATGCTTGGGATCACGGCTGGTGGGCGCTTGTTACGTACTCGATGAGCCGTCGATTGGACTGCACAGCCGGGATACGGGGCGGTTGATCAAGATTCTGGAAGAGCTTCGCGATTTGGGCAATACGATTGTGGTTGTGGAGCACGATAGCGACGTGATGCGCGCAGCAGATCATATTGTGGATCTGGGTCCGGGCGCGGGCGAGTTGGGTGGAACAGTGCTTTTTAGCGGGTCATATGCGGAGCTGTTGAAAGACGGCGCGCGGTCTCTGACCTCACGTTATTTGAAGGGCGAATTGCAGGCGTCCCGGCCGGGAGCACGCCGGCGGGTGCATCCCAAGCGCGTGCTGAAGGTGTTGGGCGCGCGGGCGAATAATCTGAAGCATATCGATGTGGAAATTCCGCTCGACATGATGGTCGCGGTGACGGGCGTGTCGGGATCGGGGAAGTCGACGCTGGTGCATGAGGTAGTGTACAAGGGCCTGCTGGCGCGATTGAACAAAGCGAAGCAGACGGAGAGCGAGGAGCAATCGGAGAAGCTGCAGTTCAAGCGGATTGAGAAGGCGGAGTTGTTGAAGGACGTGGTGCTGGTGGATCAATCGCCGATCGGGCGGACGCCACGGTCGAATCCGGTGACGTACATCAAAGCGTTCGATCAGATCCGTGAGATTTTCGCCGGCACGCCGGAAGCGGACCGGCGCGGATATACGTCGGGCCATTTCTCGTTCAATATTCCGGGCGGGCGCTGCGAGACCTGCCAGGGTGACGGGACGGTGACGGTAGAGATGCAGTTTCTGGCCGACGTCGATCTGGTTTGCGAGGATTGCAAGGGCACGCGCTACAAGAGCGGCGTTCTGGAAGTGCGGTACAAGGGGCTGAATATTCACGAAGTGCTCGGGCTCACCGTGCGCGAAGCGGCCAGCTTCTTTCGCGATCATCCGAAACTGGTGGCGAAGCTCAAAGTGCTGGCGGATGTGGGGTTGGGGTATTTGCGGCTAGGGCAATCGGCGACGACGCTGTCGGGCGGTGAGGCGCAGCGCGTGAAACTGGCGGCACACCTGTCGCAGGCTTCGTGCAAGGGAACGTTGTTTATTTTCGATGAGCCGACAACGGGTTTGCATTTCGACGACATCGCGAAGTTGCTGGACGCGTTTCAGCGGCTGATCGTGCAGGGCGGGAGCATTTTGATTATTGAGCATAATCTCGACGTGATCCGCAGCGCGGACTGGCTGATTGACTTGGGTCCGGAAGGCGGGGCCGCGGGCGGAACGATTGTGGCGCAAGGGACACCGGAGCAGGTGGCGAAGGTCAAGGGGTCGTACACGGGGGAGTTTTTGCGTGGGATGGTCACCGAAAAACGATGAAGGGCCACGAATGAACACAAATTCACACGAATGCCGGAATGCAGATTATGCACCAAAGTGGTGCATACTGGTGCTATGAGTTCAACTGAGAAGGCGGTCCGCCAGAGCGTAACGCTGCCCCCGAAAGTTGCCAAGCAAGTTCACCGAATGGCGAAAACGCGCCGTTTGAGTGCCAGCCGGATGTTGGTAGAACTTGTTGAAGAGGGCATTGAAGCGCGCAAACAGAAAGAGAAAATGTTTCTCGAATTAGCCGAACGCTTCCGGTCGGCGACCGATCCTGAAGAAGTCCAACGCCTCGGAAATGAAATGGGCCGCATGGTCTTCGGCGAGTAATGGCGAGGATTGGGTGCTGGCAAGACTTTCCGGTTTCGATCCGCGAGCACCTGATCACGCGGATGCGCGATCGAAGTATCAGCATCGCCGACTTGAATGCATTGAGGCTGTGGATTGAATCTAACCCGCAAGTACCAGAAGGACCCTGGTACAAGGATTTTGGCTCATTCAAGCTATGCGGTGAGGGCGCCTATCCGAAGACTTTCCTGTTGCGACGGCAGGTGGCCCACGGGACAAAGCTATAAAACGACGCCACTCAGTGCATGGCGACTTGCTCGGCGGTCCGGCGCTTGGGCGGTCTCTTCATAATAAAAACCAGCGGAATCAAGCAAGCGACCGCGAGTAAAAGCACGCTAATCACATCCGTGTAAGCAAGCACCGTAGCCTGACCCTGGATCATTTGGTAGATCCTTCCATAGGCTTTCTGGGTAGCATCCTGGATCGACGTTCCATCCCTCTGGAAGGTCTGTGCCAAACCGTTCACCATATTGTCAAAGGCCGGTTCGCCCGGTTTCGCATGCTGGGTCATGAAGGTCAAATGCTTTTGCGACTGGCGCGTGATGAACGTAGTAATGAGAGCTATGCCGACACTCCCTCCGATATTCCGGACAAAGCTGTTCATGCCCGACACCTGGTTATTCTTTTCGCGGGGAATTCCAAGGTAAGCCAGCGTGTTCGACGGCAGAAAGATGAACGCGAGTCCCGCGGCTTGAAACGTTCGGAGCATGGCCGCGGTTCCAAAATCGATGCCTAGCGTGAGATGGCTGACCATGAAGCTCAGCGCCCAGGCGGTGGCTCCGAAACCGGCGGCCATCATGATACGAGGATCCATGCGCGAGACCAGGAACCCGGCCACCGGCATCATCAGCAGCATCACCAAACCGCCTCCGGCCAGCGCTTCTCCGGCTTTCATGGCGCTGTAGCCGAGCAGCGACTGCAGGAATTGCGGAATCACGACCGTAGTCGAAAAGAGAACGATACCGAGGACGAATGTGAAGAACATAGCGGTAGCGAAATTGCGGCGCTTGAACAGTTTCACATCGACGATCGGGACCGGGTGATGCCACTCCCAGACGATCCAAACAACCAGCGCGATTGCCGCGACGGCGAGCGTAAGCGTGATCCAGTGAGAGGAGAACCAGTCCTCTTCCTGCCCTTTGTCGAGGACAACCTGCAAGCATCCGATGGCTGTGGTGATCAGTCCGAGACCAATCCAATCGACCGGAACTCCACGAGCCTTTTTGCGTTCCACCTTCAGGTACGGCGGGTCTTCGACCAGACGTCCGGCTAGAAATAGAGAAAGAATCACGACGGGAATGTTGATATAGAAAATCCAACGCCAACTGTAGTTGTCGGTGATCCAGCCACCGACAGTGGGACCGATAGCGGGCGCAACAACGACAGCCATCCCATATACCGCAAAGGCCATTCCTCGCATGGCAGGGGGAAACGTGTCGGCGAGAATTGCCTGCTCGCTGGGCGCCAGTCCTCCGCCGCCGATTCCTTGCAGTATACGGAAGAAAACGAGTGCCCCGAGACTCGGAGCCAGGCCGCACAGGAAACTACTGATGCCGAACAACGCCACGCACGTCATGTAGAAGCGCTTGCGTCCGAACCTTGTGGCAAGCCATGCGCTGATGGGCAGCACCATGGCGTTGGAGACCAGATAACTGGTGAGCACCCAGGTGGATTCATCCGCGCTGGCGGAAAGATCGCCCGCCATATGCGGCAGGGCGACGTTGGCGATGGAAGTGTCGAGCACCTCCATGAACGTGGCCAGGGTGACTGTCAGCGCAATGGCCCACGGATTGTGCTTCGGCTTCCAGTCGAGATGGGGATCGTGCGGCGTGCTCACTGCATCCAGACCTTGGGTTCGACGGACATGCCGGGCCGCAAGCGATCGAGACCCTGCTGGTCCTTCTTGAATCGGATGCGGACTGGTACGCGCTGCACTACTTTTACATAGTTGCCGGTGGCGTTTTCCGGCGGGAGCAGACTGGCGATAGCGCCGGTGGCCCCCGAAACACTTTCGACATACCCGTCGTAGGTCACGCCGGTGGAGTCGGCCTTGATGCTGACCCTTTGTTGCGGGCGAATTCTGCGTAACTGCGTTTCCTTGAAGTTCGCTGTAACCCACAGATCGTCGATTTGAACGATATACATCAGTTGCTGTCCGGGTCCGACGCGCTGGCCAATTTCAGCTTTCTTTCTGGTAACGATTCCGGATACCGGTGCGTAGATTTTGGTGTAGCTGAGGTCGAGTTGAGCCTTGTCGACTTGGACGCGGGCGATTTCGGCCGAGGTCCGGCGCGTGGCGATGTTGGCCTCGCGAACCCTCACCTGGCGCGGTCCGTTGGTCTGCGCTTCGGAGAGCCGGCTTTGGGTTTGCGCAAGCTGGGCCTGCCGCTGTGCTACAACGCTTTGGGAAGCGGCGGCGGAGGCCCGCGCGGAAGCTACTGTGGCCGCGGTGGCCTTGCCGGCTGCAACAGCCTGATCGTACTCCTGCTTTGAGACTTCGTCTTTGTCGACCAGCATTTTGTAGCGCGCGACATCGGCTTCAGCCTTGGCGCTGTTGGCCTCGGCTTCGTGCACTTTTGCCACGCCTGCTTCGTAGTCCCGCTCGGCCGCGGCGATGGTTGCCTGCGCGTTAGTGATGTCCGCTTCGGAGGTGGAAACAGTCGTTTGATTACTGGTTTCCGTGATAGAGACGTTCGGCACTTCAGCATTCACCTGGGCTTGCGCGTTGTGAAGATTCGCTTGCGCCTGCTCGAGCGCAACCTGATAGTCTCTGGGATCGATCTCGGCGATGAGATCGCCCTGCTTCACCATCTGGTTGTCATCGACGTAGACCTTGGCGAGCGTGCCGTCGATTCGCGCGCTAATGGAATTCATGTGTCCGTCGATCTGCGCGTCGTCAGTGGATTCGTAGCTCTCGAGATAGCGCAGCAGCAAGGTTATGCCCACAGCCGCCGCAGCCAGGACGACGAGGACGGCGATCCAGCGGACGACACGGGGGCCAGTGGTTCTGGCTGGCGGTTCTTCGATCACACGCTTCGACTTCAAATCGGCGAGTTGACGTTCGAGGCGCTTTACCTCGTCCGCGGTTGATCTTGTTTCGTTCTCTTGAATCTTCGTCTCGTTGGGCATATCGTCACTTGGCCTTCAGAAATTCTTTGATGTTTTGCTCCGCCTCACCAATGGATCTTGCGAGACTCACTTTCGCTAGATTGTGCGCGAACAGGCTGGAGATGTAGTCCTGATCCGCGGCAGCCACCGACTCCTGGGCCTGGACCACTTCCACCGTGTTAGCGACACCAGCGGCGAAGCGGTCGCGGGATTGCGTTAGCGTGTCCTGCGCAAGTTCCTGGTTGCTCTTGGCCACGCGAATCTGCTCGGCGGTAGCAGTGAGATCGAGAAACGCGTTGCGCACGTCGGCCTCAACTCTCTGCCGCAGATCTTCATACTCCGACTTGCGCTGCGCGAGCGCAGCCTCGGCTTGATCGATATCGCCGCGGACCCGTCCGCCCTGCCAGATGGGGACCTTCAGGCTTCCGGTCACGCCGAACGTTCCGTGCGAATTGGAAGGCACGGGGCCGATAGCGCCGTAGTTAGCGTCGACGCTCACGGTGGGCAACCGCTCGGCGTGAGCGGCTTTGACGATTTGTTCGGCGGCCCGGATCTGCGCCTGCGATGCCTGCAGGTCGGCTCGACTTTGTGCGGCGCGAGCAATGGCCTGATCGAGCGTAAGGCTCTCGAGCGGCACAAACGTCATGACGTCGCTGAGCGTGTACTCCTGGCTTACCGGAAGGCCAATCAGCCGGGCCAAAGCGATTTTCTGTTTGGCAAAATCGTTCGTTTGCGAAGTGAGGCGATTCTGCTGGGTTTGCAACTCCACCTGGCTTCGAGTTACATCAATGCGCGCGTTAAGTCCAGCGGTGTGGCGATCGGCCGCCTGTTGATAGAGAGCCTGCGCGGCGGCAACTTGAGCGCGCGCGGCATCCACTCGCGCGGCGGCGGCGACCACCTGCAGATAGCCTCCGGAAACTGCCAGCACGACCAGGTCGCGCGCGTCACGGGACGACAGTTGAGTGGCCTTTTCAGACTCCTGGGAGGCGCGATAGTTTCTCAGCGCCGTCCAGTCGAAGAGAGTCTGGCTGACGTCCGCCCGAAGATCGAAATAGTTGAAGGGGCCGACAATTGTGGGAAACGACAAGCCGCCCGGAAATGCGCTGAACTTCAATCCGAGGGCGGCCAGGTTCGTTTGCTGCACCACTTCGCTCAAGCCGGCGGAAACGTTCGGCATCAAGTGGCTTAACGACACATATTTCTGCCCGCGCGCCTGGCGGATGGACTGCTCGAATCCGACGGTGCCCAGGTTATAGGCCAAACCGCGCTTGAGCGCTTCTTCCAGAGTGAGGGTAAAAGGACCGGACGGAATGGCGGGGCCCGGAACGCTGCCCTGATAGGAACCCTGCACCTCAACAGAGGAGTTCAGGGTATTGATGCTGGAGCCGGCTGGAGTGGCGGATTGAGTGGCGCTGACGGAACCTGCCTGGCTCGCACGGCCGGACAAGGAGATCGTGTCCGCGTGAACAGCGGTATTCGTCTGTGCCGGCAGCCACGCCGGCAACAGCCAACAACAAACTCCGATGCGTGCAAGCACTTGCTTGCAATTTAACATACCATCTCCTTTGTGCGCAATGCTTCAGGGAGCTACGCGGCGCCCTTCGGGTTGGATGCCGGCCACAAACAGATCGATACAGGTTTCGCGGTAGGTTTTTCGCGAGTAGCCGGTGCGATACATGGAGCATCTCAGGGCTCCGCTGAAGACCATTCCGGTGAACGCATCCACCGCCGAGGAGAGATCGAGATCGCGGACCAGTCCGCGGCGCTGGCCTTCCGCCAGATAGGAAATGAACCTGGCGCGGATGGGTTCGATTACCTCACGCATAATCTGTTCGGTGAGCGCGGGTTCGGCGGATTGCGCCATCATGGTCCGTATAAACTGGAGGTGCTTGACGGTGGTTTTCTCATACGCTTCGGCGAGGTGAGTAAGATCCCGGCGCAGATCGAAATCGTCGAAATCAATGCGGGCAAGCGCTTCAGCCTGGAGACGCTTTACCTCCCTCGTTACGGCTACCAGAAGCTGACCTTTGGTTTCAAACTGGCGGAAGAGCGTGGCTTCGTTGACTTCCGCGACACGGGCGATTTCGCGCGTGGTGGCGTTCATTCCTTCGCGGGAGAAGACCTCGAGGGCGGCCGCCAGAATCCGCTCGGTGGTCGGCTTCCGTTCCATCGTCGGATGCATGCGTGTACCTACTTGCATTGTATACTGAAACGCATGACGGAACAACTATCCGCTGTTCTCGCGGGGGCGACCGGCGCAGTCGGCGGGAATGTCACGGCCGCGCTGCTGGCCAGCGGGAGGTTTGAGAGAATCGCTTCCGTAGGGCGGCGCGCGATGGAAAACATCCCTCCGTCGCCGCGATTCAGCCAGCATATCGTGGACATGAGTGATCCATCGTCTTATGAGACGCTGCTGGCCGGATATTCTTGCGCGTTTTGTACTCTTGGTGTGGGACAAGCGTCCAAGGTTTCGCGAGAGGAGCTGTATCGAGTGGATGTGCGGACAGCGATTGATTTCGCGTCTGCATGCCGGCGGCAAGGCGTTCGCCATTTCACCCTGATGACTTCGGCGGGCGCGAACGCGCGCTCGAAGATTTACTATGTGCGAATTAAAGGCGAACTGGAGGAACGGCTAATTGCGTTGAAGTTCGCGCGGACCAGTATTTTCCGGCCGTCCATGTTGTTGACTCCGGTGAACCGTTACGATTTCACACAAGGCATCCTGCTGGCGGTGTTTCCCGTGATTCAACCCTTGCTGTTCGGGCCCCTTAGGAAATTCAGAGGGATTCGAGTAGAAGATCTAGGCCGGGCAATGGTGAAGAATGCGGAGCAGCCTGTTTCCGATGCATCGGCGGTCGAAATTTTTGAGTGGGACGGTTTCCAGAAACTTCTACGGCCCTAAAAGTGCCTACACCAATGCGCCGGACTCGTTAACGTCGCGGCAAAAGGAGAAGGCAGATGAAAGACAGCTTGAAGGATCAGGTCCAAGGCGCCGTGCACGAAGCGAAGGGCAAAATGAAAGAGAAAGTGGGCCACCTGACGAACAATCCCGAGAAGGAAGCCGAAGGTCAGGACGAAAAGATCGGCGGGAAAATCCAAAAGAAGATTGGGCAGATCGAGAAAGTCTTCGAGCAGTAGACGTTACCGATCGCGGCCTAACAAGGTAAAAAGTGATGTGTCCGCCGAGTGCGGAAAGGAAGTTCTACCATGACGATAATTTTGATAATCGTTTTATTGCTGATTTTAGGTGGCGGTGGCGGATACTACGGCCATAGCCGCTGGGGTTCCGGCGGTGGCGCTGGTATCGGACTCGGGACCATCCTGCTGATTCTCTTGATCGCGTATCTGCTCGGAGTTTTCCATTAGGACGGTCCGTCTGCGGCCTGCCGGCCTTTTTCCAGTTGGCGGGCCCAACGAACAAGCCGTTGTAGAAGATCGTTGATCAATTCTCTGGTGTTTTCGTCGATCAAGTTAGGAACCCTTGCGGAGACTGCCGGGAATGCCCAGTATAGTAAAAGGAGTGTTCATCGCTCCATAGATGCCGACCATCGCCTTCGCTCTCCTATTATTTTTCCAGGCCGATCCGGTTGCCGAGGGCCTAAAGGCACTGGACGAAAAGCGTTATACCGATGCGGTGGCACTTTTCGAAAAGGCAGCGGCCGCCGATGCCAAAGACTACGCGGTCCATTTCCACCTGGCGCTGGCAAACAGCCTGCTGAACAAAGACGATGTGGCGATTGCCGAGTACAAAAAAGCGCTGGAACTGAAGCCAGGTCTCTACCAGGCGGAATTGAATCTCGGAATGGTACTGCTGCGGCAGAAACAGGCGGCCGAAGCCGAAGGACACCTGGAAGCAGCGGCGAAACAAAAACCCGATCAGTACCGTCCTTCTTTATATACGGGTGAGGCGGCGATGCAGGCTGGCCACGCGGAAAAAGCGGAAGAGTATTTCCAGAGGGCCTCCACGTTAGAACCCAAGTCAGCGGCGGCGGAATCAGGTTTGGCACGGGCCATCGCCAGGCAGAACCGGCTGGACGATGCTGCTCCGCACTACCGAAAAGCGGCCGAGTTGGACCCAAGCTATCGGGATTCGCTGCTTGAATTGGGTTCGTTATATGAGAAGCAGAAGAAAATACCGGAGGCGATTGAAATCTACCAGCAGTTCCCGGACAATGCGGCTGTGAAGGAACGGTTGGGCGAGTTGCTGCTGGAATCGGGAAAAACGGAGGCAGCGATTTCGGATCTTGAAGAAGCGGTCCGCAAATCACCGACCGCTGCCAACCGATTCGCGCTGGCGACTGCATACCAAATGGAAAAACATCCGGAGAAGGCCGAACCGTTATTGGCGGCCGCCTTAAAAGATGAGCCGGGAAACGTCGAGCTGCACGCATCGTACGGGCGGTCTCTTCGGGATCAGAAGAAATATGTACCGGCGGAAAAGGAATTTGCCCGTGTAGTGGAAGGCCGTCCGCAGTCGGTTGAAGCTTGGGGTGATTATTCCGCTATGCTGATCCTGCTGAACCAGGACGCGCAAGCATTGGCGGCATTAGATAAGATACGGGCGCTGGGTGGCGAGAAGCCCGGGCATTTTTATTTTCGGGCGATCATTCTCGACCGGAATAAACAGTTGAAGGGCGCCCTGGAGAATTACGAGAAATTTCTGAGCGTGAGTGACGGGAAGAATCCGGATGAGGAATTCAAGGCTCGGCAACGTGTACGGATCATCAAGAACGAATTGGCCAAGCGTTAACGCGCTAACGGCCGGGTTCCTGTTCGTGATGGTGGGTGGAGTATTTCTCTGCAGTCAGGCCGCGAACGCCGACATCCAGACAGCCAAAGACGAACCGAATCTGGAGAAGCGGTCCGACCGGGCGCTCGATAACATGCGGCAGGCGCTCGAAACGGCCAGGGAAGCGGCCAGGAACAACGACGAGCAGACTCTGAAGACCGCGATGCAGGAAATGGTGGATTCGGCGGAATTGAGCTACCAGTCGCTCGAAGAGAGCGGCAAGGCGGCGCGGGCGAACCCGAAGCACTTCAAACGGGCGGAACTGGCGACCTCGGAGATTTTGCGACGGATGGATGGGCTGGAAAACCAGATCAGCTTCGAGTTGCGGTCGATGGTGGAATCTGCCAAGAAGCGCATAACCGAGATCAACGATAAACTGGTATTCGAGATCATGACGAAGAGCAAGAAAAAGTAGGGTGTGTCATGAAGCCAGCCTTCTTATTTGTTTCGCTGATTGCCCTGACGACGCCACTGATGGCGGAACGCGACTTTCTTACCGCCGATGAGGCCGACCAGATCCGGGAGGCGCAAGAACCGAGCGCGCGCCTTCAACTTTACATCGACTTTGCCCGCCAGCGGGTCGACTTATTGAAACAAGCAGTGGCGAAGGAAAAACCGGGTCGATCGGCGATGATCCACGACCTGCTGGAAGATTACACACATATCATTGAAGCAATCGATACCGTTTCCGATGACGCGTTGCAGCGAAAGAAACCGATCGGTAAGGGAACGGAAGTAGCAGTGAAGACGGAAAAGGAGCTGCTCGAGGCGCTGGAGAAGGTGCGCGAAGACGATCCCAAGGATATCGAGCAGTATCAATTCGCGCTGCGCAACGCTATCGAGACGACGCGCGACAGCATGGAGGCAGGTCAGGAAGATCTCAGCAAGCGAACACAGGAAGTAGACGCAAAAGTTCAGACCGAAAAGAAGGAACGCGAATCACTGATGGGCCAGAAAGAAGTGAGTGAGAAGAAAGCAGCGGAGCAAAAGACCGCGGAAGATCCAAATAAACGCAAAGCTCCGACGCTGATGCGAAAAGGCGAGAAGCCGGCCGACCAGGACCCGAAGTGAGTAGTCCATCGGTCAACCTGTGGGATTCAACCCAACACGCACTCGATTACCTGGCTCGCGCCGATTCCATGCCGCATCGGACGGAAGGCGAAGCAGTGCTGCTGGACCATGTTCCCTTGGGCGTGAAGCGGATTCTCGATCTCGGCTGCGGCAACGGACGGCTGCTCGCACTACTAAAAGTGGATCGCCCGGAGGCCCAAGCTGTGGCGGTTGATTTTTCGCCAGTCATGCTCGAGGCAGCACGGGCTAATTTCGCCGGCGATCCGCTGGTGACGGTGGTGGAGCATAATCTGGATCAGCCGTTGCCCCAGCTTGGAAAATTCGATGCCGTGGTTTCGAGTTTTGCTATCCACCATCTGTCCCACAAGCGAAAGCAGATGTTGTATCAGGAAGCCTACAATCGACTCGCGGCGGGGGGCGTCTTCTGCAATCTGGAACACGTCGCTTCGCCGACGCCCGAGTTGCACGATGCGTTCCTGCGGCGGTTAAACATCACGCGGGAGACGGAAGATCCGTCGAACAAGCTGTTAGCTCTTGATACGCAGCTCGAGTGGTTGCGCGATATTGGATTCCGGCATGTGGATTGCCATTGGAAGTGGCTGGAACTCGCGTTACTGGCTGGCGTAAGGTAGAAATATGGGGATGAGTTTAACCAAACGAGCTCACTGGCAGGCGGCAACGCTGACCATCGCCGGTGCGCTGGCTCGATTGTTACCGCATCCGTCTAACTTCACGCCGGTGGGAGCGATGAGCCTGTTTGCTGGCGCGAAAATGGCCGGCTGGCAAGGGTACTTTATACCGCTCGCCGTGATGTTGGTGACCGATCCCATACTGAGTGCGATCCATGGTTTTCCGGCGTTCAGCGAGTTGACGCCGGTAATTTACGCGAGCTTTCTGATTAACGTATGGATCGGGCAGCGGTTTTTGTCACGCTCCGCAGGCCCGGTTCGCATCCTGCTGCTCACGTCGGTTTGCAGCGTGAAGTTTTTTCTGATGACGAACTTCGCGGTATGGGCTTTTGGCGACGGCACGTTTTATGCGCACACGTGGGCCGGACTGATGGCCTGCTATACGCTGGCGATTCCCTTCCTCGGCCGTACACTGATGGGTGATTTGCTGTTCTCGGCGCTGCTATTCGGGCTTTACGAGTTCAGCAAGAAACGGCTGCAGGATCAAGAAAAATTTCCTCCGCAAGAAAACTGAACGTTTACGTGCTGGAAACCTGCTCGCGCCGCGTTCGGATCTCGCGCACTGCGTAGATGCGGCGGCCCTGGCTCTCGAAATAAGTCCGGATCAACACTTCGCCCAGCAGTCCGGTGGAGAACATCATGATGCCGGTGAGGAACAAGAGCGCGCCGGCCACCATCAGCGGACCGTGCTCAGTGATGATGTCGAGACCCAGCATTTTCTTGATCAACAGGAAGAATAGAATTCCTCCGCCAATGCCGGTGCCGGCGAGTCCAAATCCGCCGAAGAAATGCATGGGACGGGTGAAATAGTTGAGCAGAAACTTGATGGTGATGATGTCGAACAGCACCCGGAACGTGCGGCTCAACCCATAGTGCGAACCACCGCTGGCGCGGGGCGAGTTGCGGATGGGCACTTCCACGATGCGCGCGCCGTATAAGCTGGCCAACGCCGGGATGAAGCGGTGGAGTTCACCGTAAAGGTTGACGTCCTTCAGCACTTCGGCGCGATACGCTTTGAACGTTGTACCGAAATCGCGCAGATCCACGCCGGATGCTTTGGCCATCAGCCAGTTCGCGATGCGCGACGGAATTTTGCGCGTGATGGCGTTGTCGAGACGATTCTTACGCCAACCGCTGGCGATGTCGTAGCCTTCGTCGATTTTCGCCAGCAGCGCCGGGATGTCGTCCGGATCGTGCTGCAGATCCCCATCGAGCGAAACGATAACGCTGCCTTGCGCCTCATCGAATCCCGCGGAGAGCGCCGCGGTCTGTCCAAAGTTGCGGCGTAAGCGAATTACCTTAAGGCGCTGATCGGTTTCCACTAGATTGGCCAGCAGATCGAAGCTCCGATCAGTGGAGGCATCGTCGATGAAAATGAGTTCGTACGGCTTCTGGATCCGCTCCAGCACCTGGGTCAGGCGATCGTAGAGCGGCAGGATCGCCGGTTCCTCGTTATGAATCGGGATCACGATGGAAATCATTGGAAGTCCGGTAAACTTCCAGTCTAACAGGAGAAAACCCGCAGATGGGCACCCCGGATATAATATCGAAACCATGATTAGCCGCCGGGAATGCCTTCTCACCGCCTTTGCTTCCGCAATTAGTTCGGCCGCGGTGCAAAAGACCAAGCTGGATGAAGCGGTCGCGCTGATTGAATCGAGCGGAGTTCGCGCCGCCGCGCTGGAAGTGACGCGCGGGGACTTCCGGTTTGCGCACGGATTCGGAGCTGCCCGGCCCGAGACCGTCTTTCTGCTCGCTTCGATATCGAAACCGATCACCGCTACAGCCGTAATGCGGCTGGCCGACCGGGGATCGCTGTCGCTTTCCGATCCGGTCCACAAGTTTATTCCGGAGTTCACGGGCGGCGACCGCGACCTGATCACAATTCGACATCTGCTGACGCACACATCGGGACTCCCGGACATGCTGCCGAACAATGACGAGCTGCGCACCCGCCACGCACCGCTGAACGCCTTCGTCGCGGGCGTTTGCCAGGTTCCGTTGCTCTTCAAACCGGGGACGCAGGTTCGTTATCAGAGCATGGGAATTCTGCTGGCGGCCGAAATCGTGGAGCGGATCACGGAGACTCCATTGCGCGAGTACCTGAGGCGAGAAGTATTTGCACCATTGGGGATGGCGTCAACTTCCCTCGGCCTGGGAGGGCGCAAACTGTCGGACATGGCGCAAGTGGAAGTGACCGGAAACGACAGCTGGAACTGGAATAGCCCATACTGGCGCGATCTGGGGTCGCCGTGGGGTGGCGTCCATGCGAATACGGCCGACATCACGCGCTTCCTACAGTCGTTCCTCCATCCCGATGGGCGCGTCCTGAAGCGCGAAACGGCGGCACTGATGATCCAGAATCAAAACGTGGGACTGAAAACTCCCTGGGGGCTGGGTTGGATGCTGAAACCAGGCGATTTCGGCAAGGCTTGTTCGAGCCGGACATTCGGACACTTTGGATCCACAGGGACTTGCGCGTGGGCCGATCCGGAGACGAATATCACCTGTGTGCTGTTGACGACGAAACCGGCCGACCAGTCGCGCAGCCATTTGCTGGGCCCGGTCTCGGATCTCGTGTCGCAAGCGACATAAAAATTAAAGTTTGTAAATTTTTCCTAATGTGTGTTAGAAATAGGACCGATCAATATAATGTACGGTAAAACTTACTTGACTTCCCGGTAGGTTGGCGACACACTTCGAATAGAGGGTCTAATGTCCGATTACGTCTACCTAGCGCCGGGCTCATCGTATCCGCTGCCGGCTTCTTTCAATTTCAGCGACTACATTGAGGTTGAGAAAGAGTTGTGGGCGCTATTCCCGGAGACGGATGGGAAGCGTACGAATTTCACGCAGATTGGTCTTTCGGCGATGATCTTCATAGAAGTTCCGGACAGAGGGAACGAATTGGAAATCGATGAGACGTACATGCTGATGCCGTGCGCGGACCTCTATCTGCGTCCGATTCGCATGCGCGCTTGCCGCCGGTTGACCCTCGAGGAGTACCGGATGGGGCACCTCACCGCCGTGAAGCTCATCGGCAAAATGACCGCCGCCATACCGCTGATCCACGCTATTGGCAGCAGCATTCTGGGCGAAGAAGTTCTGAACGAGGCCGAAGCGCGTTACTCGGAAGGCACCGAGAATTAACGGCCGTTCCGTTTCAGATGTAACTGCTCTTTAAGCCACTCCTGACGATCGCGAACCGCCTCCTCGTTCAGCGCGTGGCCTGCCTCATACCAAAGAATTTTCTTCGGTTCTTTCGTCGCGTCGTAGAACTCCTGCGCCTTCTTCACGGGAACATAGGGATCGGTCTTGCCGAATTGCAGCAGCACTGGTGATCCGGCGGCCTGAGCGATGTGCTTCACGGGATCGAGCGGCGCAAGTTCCTCAATAAACTTCCTTCGATCTTCGCCTTCGCGTTTGGGAAGCAGCAGAAACCAATCGCTGAACGAGGTAGTACCCGCTTGCAATGCCCATACGTGAACGCGGCGCTCGGTGCCGGCCAGGACAGCCCGTACATCATGCCAAAATCGTGACCCACGTATGCCACCCGGTTCATCGACGTGCGGCTGCGCCAGGAGAACGTCCAGCGCGCGCCCTAATTCCTTCACCTGTTGAACCGACTTCACATAATCCTGCGAGGAATCGCGCCGATTGAACCACTCAGGGTCGGACCACATGGTTTCGATGAGCAGCGACGTCGTGCCGAGCTTTGCCAGCTCGCACGGCCTGACCCAGGAACTGGGTGCGGTTAGAATCCTTGGCTTGAGGGTCGAGCCAGTGGACGAACAGGATTGCCGCGGATTTTTCCAGGCTTGGCCGAAGCGACAAGATAGGCGGCGGTGCGGCCTCCGGCGAGATTGGCGAAGGTGATGTCGTGGATCTTCACCCCTGCGCGGTCTTCTACTCCCTTTTCCTGAATGTCGAGGGCGTAAAGGGCCGACAGAAGCGCTGAGAAACAGAAGAAATCGCATCAGTTCCCATTGTGGACGTTCGATACTGAAAACTGTCATCATTAAGGTCATGCGAGTATTGCTGCTGCTGCCCCTGATGGCAGTCTTGGCATTGGGCCAAAAACCGGATTACAGCGGAGAGTATAAGTTGAATGCGGAGAAGAGCGACTTTGGACGACTGTCGAAACCAACCGCGTTTACGCGCAAGATCGAACACAAAGAACCGAACATCCATGTGATTTCCACGTTCACCGGACCGAACGGCGATGTGGTGACGGACGTGAAGTATACGACTGACGGGAAGCCCACCGTCAACGTGATTCGCGGGACGGAAATTCGCGGCGAGATGACGTGGGAAGGCGATGGGTTGTTGCTGACAACGACTCGTACGGTGAACGGGAAGGACCTGGTCACCAAAGAGCATTGGCAACTGTTCGAGCACGGCAAAGTTCTCTCCACGCTGAGCCACACGGCCATGCCCGACGGGGACATGGCAATCCTGATGGTGATGGACAAGCAGTGAGTGCAGCGCCACTCGACACGCGCCGCAAAATTGTCACCCCGGAAAACGTCAGCCGCTCGCAGCCGATTATTCTCGTGAGCGGGTTTTTTGATCCTTTACTGGCGTCTCATGCCGCCAGGCTCGAAGCGCTGCGCCGCGATGGACGGCGGCTGGCGGTGTTGCTGAGCGATCCACCTGATCCGGTTCTTCCGCTGCGGGCACGCGCTGAACTGGTCGCCGCTTTGCGTGCCGTCGATTACGTGCTGGTTGCAGACGGCGATGCGACGCATCATAATAGCGAATCGGAGATCCTTTATCGGATTCAGCCCGAAGAGATCGTCCAGGAAGAGGAAGCCGACCAGCGGCGCACGCGGGAATTGATTGCTCTTGTCCGCGCCCGCCAGCCGGCAAAATCCAGATGAGTGCGATGCGCATCCTCGTTGTTCGCCTCGGAGCGATGGGAGATATCATCCACGCGCTCCCCGCAGTCGCAAGTCTGAAGCAGAGCTTTCCCCATTCGGAAGTGACCTGGGCGGTGGAATCAAAATGGACTCCACTGCTGGAAGGCAATCCTTTTGTCGACCGCGTCGCGGAAATCGATCGTCACAGTTTTACGGCGCTGTTGGCAATGCGGGAAAAGCTGCGGAGAACGAAGTTCGATCTGGCGGTAGATCTGCAGGGCTTGATCAAATCGGCATTGGTGGCCGCTTCGGCCCGTCCGGAGCGGATTGCCGGCTTTCACCGCTCGCAGGTTCGCGAAGGATTGGCGGCGCTGTTCTACTCGCATGCCACCAGAACGCACAGCCAGCACGTGGTGGAACAGAATCTGGATCTGGTGAAATCGGCGGGCGCCACGTCGCTGGTTCGGTCGTTCTTTATTCCCGAGGGCAAACCGGAGGGTGCTTTACCCCGGCGTGATTTTGTGCTGGCGAGTCCGTTGGCGGGATGGGCGAGCAAGCAGTGGCCGGCGGAAAACTACTCGCAACTGGCACGGATGCTGGATCGCGAATACGGGCTCGATCTGGTGCTGAACGTACCGCCGGATTCCGGCGCGGTGCTGGGTGCATTCATGCATGAGTCGTCTCTGGCCGGGCTGATTCATGTGACGCGGCGTGCAGTGGCGGTTGTCGGAGTGGACAGTGGTCCTCTACATCTGGCCGCGGCGCTGGGGAAGCCCGGCGTGGCAATCTTCGGGCCGACCGATCCGCTGCGCAACGGACCGTACGGAAATACGTTCGCGGTTCTGCGAAGTCCGAACGCGGTTACGAGTTACAAACGCCGGGAGGAAATCGACCCTTCCATGCGCGATGTTTCAGCGGCTGCCGTGTTCGCCTCGCTCAAAGCCCGGATGTTTTGTACCATCTGAGGTTGATGCGGCGTTACCTGTTCCCCAAATCATACGCGGATTTTGTCGCAAGGCTGCGGGTCCCGAGCGGATTTCTGCTGGTGGCCGCGTTCGCGTGGCTGGCATCTCCGAGCTCGACATCGCTGCTGGCTGGTGTGCCCGTGTCCATATTTGGATTGCTGTTGCGCGCATGGGCGGCGGGGCATCTGGCGAAGAACCAAAACCTGGCCATGAGCGGACCGTATTCCTACATCCGCAATCCGCTTTATGCGGGAACGCTGTTGGTGGCGGCGGGTCTGGTGATCGCGTCGCGCCGGTGGGAGTTGGCGCTGCTGTTCGGAGCGGTTTTCCTGTTCATTTATCTTCCTGTGATCGAGCAAGAGGAACAGCATCTGCGCAAATTGTTCCCGGAATTTGAAGACTATGCGGCTCGCGTCCCACTGCTGTTTCCGCTGGGACGCCGGGCGGACGGCGGCGAGGCGTTTCGTCCCGCGCTGTATCGAAAAAATCAGGAATACCAAGCTCTTTTTGGCTATCTGGCCGGGCTCGCCTTCCTGGTCTGGAAATCGGTCTGGTTATAGAATGAAGACAATCATGCGAAACACATTGGGACTCTTGAGCGCGCTTCTGGCTGCCATGCCCGCGTTTGCGGAGAGCAAAGTGAGTTTCAATCGGGACATCCGGCCGATTATGGCCGACACCTGTTTCCGCTGCCACGGTCCCGACAAGAACAGCCGCATGGCCGGGATGCGTCTGGATTTGCGCGATGAAGCCGTGAAGCCCACGAAGTCCGGTGTCACGCCGATTGTTCCCGGCAAGCCGGACGAAAGCGCGATCATAGCGCGTATCTTCTCGCCAACAGCGGCGAAGATCATGCCGCCTCAGTATGCCCACAAGGAATTGACCACAGCGCAGAAGGAAACGATCCGCCGATGGGTGGCGGAGGGTGCGGTGTATGAGGGGCATTGGGCCTACCTTCCGGTGAAACGGCCCGCAGTGCCTTCGAGCGGCAACCCAATCGATGCGTTCATCGAAGCGCGCCTTGCACAGGAGGGGCTGAAACCGAATCCCGAGGCGGACCGCCGCATACTGATCCGCCGGGTGTCGCTCGATCTTACTGGTTTGCCGCCCGCCATTGCGGACGTCGATGCGTTTCTCGCGGACCAGTCGGCCAACGCATATGAGAAGGTAGTGGATCGCCTGCTGGCATCGCCAGGCTTCGCGGAGAAGCAAGCCATGCATTGGCTGGACGCTGTCCGTTACGCGGACACCTGCGGTTTCCACGGCGATAACCTCACGCCGGCGTGGCCTTTTCGCGATTACGTTCTGCGCGCGTTCCGCGACAACAAGCCGTTCGACGAATTTACACGGGAACAACTGGCGGGCGATCTGATGCCGAACGCCACCACCGAGCAACGGGTCGCATCGGCCTACAATCGCCTGACGCGCACCTCGGCCGAAGGTGGCTTGCAGCCGGCGGAATACCTGGCGAAGTACGGTGCAGATCGCGTGCGGACGACGAGCGTGGTCTGGATGGGCAGCACCATGGGCTGCTCGGAATGCCACGATCATAAATTCGATCCGTTCAAGGCGAAGGATTTTTATGCCATGAAGGCGTTCTTCGCCGACATCAAAGAGACTGGTCTGATGCCGGATCGGGGCCCCAAGGCGTGGGGCACTCAACTGGCATTGCCGGCGCCCGAGCAACAGAACAAACTTGATGGGCTCAATGCGCAGCTCGAAGCAGTTCGCAGCAAGATGGCGCAGTATGTTCCGGCTGAAGATTGGGAGAAGGAAACTCTGCGGCGTTTTAATGCGGGCGAACTCTCCTGGCGGTTTCAACGGCCGCTCGAAGCATCTTCCTCGCAGGGCGCCAAGCTGACAATCTACAACGATGAGAGTGCGGATTCGTCGTACGATTTTCGCGGGTCGATGGTGATGGAGAAGAAAGCAGGCAACGGCTTGGTGGTTGTGTCCGGAGCGAATCCCGACAACGATACTTATACGGTGAAGTTCAAGCCCGGCGCGGGCGAATGGACGGCTTTGGGGCTCGAAGTGGTGGAGGACGAATCGCTGCCGGGCTCGAAGGTGGCCCGCGGAGCAGATCGCTTTGTGCTGACGGAACTCGAAGCTCTGTCCGGAACGCGCAAAGTGAAGTTCTCTCTGGCCACCGAACAGGTGGTGATCAACACTCCGGCATCGGGACCGATGGGCGCGATCGACGGCGATCCCAAAACTGGATGGGGACTATTGAGTTTCAGCGAACCCTCCAATCCATTTCTGGCCGCGCGGTTTTCCGAAAAACTGCATACGCAGGCAGATACGGTGGTGACGCTGCGATTGCATTTTGACTCCACGTTCCGCCGGGCGACGATGGGACGGATGCGGTTTGCACTTTCGGCGGCAGAACATTCGTGGCCGGGGACTGGCTCGATTGGTTCGCGGCAATCTGAGCGGAAGCAGAATGGGCTGACGCCAGCCGTGGAGGCGGCGCTACGCACCGATCGGGAGAAGCGGACGGACGAACAGAAGAAGGAAATTGCCGTCTACTATCAGTGGGCTTTGGCGGAGGCGCAACCGTTGGTAATAGAGGCTGCGAATCTGGAGACGGAAATCGGGCGCGTGCAGGCCGAGATTCCGCGTGTGCTGGTGACTGAATCGACCGAACCTGCGGTCACGCGGATACTGGCGCGAGGCAACTTTCTGGATGAGTCGGGCGAAGTGGTGGAGCCGGCGATTCCGGGTTTCCTTGGAAAAGTCGCTCCAGGCCGGCGTGCGACGCGTCTGGATCTTGCCAACTGGCTGGTGTCGAATGACAATCCGCTGACCGCGCGCGTGTTTGTAAATCGCACCTGGCGCGAATTCTTCGGAACAGGCATTTCGAAAACGCTCGACGATCTTGGATCGCAGGGAGAATGGCCGACGCATCCGGAATTAGTCGACTGGCTGGCTGCCGAATTCATGCATCCGGAATGGGACGCCGCAGGCGCGCATGCTTGGGATGTGAAGCATCTGATCCGGACAATCGTGATGAGCCGCACGTATCGGGAGTCGTCCGATGGCAATGCGGACATCGATGCGAAAGACCCTTATAACCGGCTGCTGGCGCGCCAGAACCGTGTACGTGTCGACGCCGAGAATGTCCGCGACATTGCGCTGTCGGTTTCCGGTCTGCTGGTGGATAAGTTCGGCGGACCGAGCGTGAAGCCCATTGAGCCGGACGGTTATCTGGCCGCCTTGAATTTTCCGAAACGGGAATGGTCCGCGAGCCACGGCGAGGATTTGTATCGCCGGGGGCTCTACACGCAGTGGCAGCGAACGTTCCTGTATCCGAGCTTGGCGACGTTCGATGCGCCGTCGCGCGAGGAGTGTACTGTGAATCGCGCCAATTCGAACACGCCTTTGCAGGCGCTGGTGCTGCTCAACGATCCGGTGTTTGTCGAAGCGTCGCGCGGGTTCGCACAGAAGATTTTGAAGGAAGGCGGATCGGGCGTGAGCGCACAAATCGATTGGGCCTTCGAGCGCGCGCTCAGCCGCAAACCGAACGAGCAAGAGCTAACCATTCTGGTCAATCTGCATAAGGCCAGCCTGTCTGAGTTTCAAGCTTCGCCGGCAGCGGCGCGGCTGTTGACCCAGACGGGCGAAGCTCCGGTAGCGAAGGACATTCCCGCACCCGCGCTGGCAGCGATGACGAATGTCGCGCGGGCGATTCTGAACCTGCACGAAACGATTACAAGGAACTGAATCATGACGAACATCAACAGGCGCGCTTTTCTTTCACGGGGCATCGGGCTGTTCGCCTTGAATTCGCTGCTGCGGGCATCCACGACAGGCGCAGTGAATCCACTGCATCATCCGGCTAAGGCGAAGCGCGTGATCTTCCTCTATCAGGCGGGCGGCCCTTCACATCTGGAAACGTTCGACAGTAAGCCGAAGCTCGCGGAGTTGAACGGAAAGCCGATGCCCGATTCGTTCACCAAAGGCCAGCAGATCGCGCAACTGCAAGGCAAGCCGCTGATCTGTTTCGGTCCGCAGCACGGGTTCAAGAAATTCGGCAAATCCGGGCAGGAGTTGTGCGATTTGTTCCCGCGCATGGGCAGCGTGGCGGACGACGTGTGTATCATCCGCTCGATGTGGACCGAGCAGATCAATCACGACCCGGCCCATACCGTTATGAACACGGGTTCGATCATTACCGGCCGGCCGAGCATGGGCTCATGGGCGCTATACGGACTCGGCGCGGAGACGGAGGATCTGCCGGGTTTCGTCGTGCTGCTTTCCAACGGCCGAGGCGGACAGAATCAACCGATCGCTGCGCGCCAGTGGTCCGCGGGCATCTTGCCGAGCAAGTTTCAAGGCGTGAAATTGAATTCGATCGGCGATCCGGTGCTCTATATTCACAATCCGCAAGGCATGAGCAGCGGATTGCAGAAGCAGTCCATCGATTCGATTAACGCGCTCAACCAGCTGCAGTTTAACGCCACGCACGATCCTGAGATTCAGACGCGTGTCGCGCAGTACGAGATGGCGTTTCGAATGCAGAGCAGCGTCCCGGGCCTGGTGGATATGAGCAAAGAGCCGCAGAGCGTGATGGAGATGTACGGCGCGAAACCGGGCGACGGCTCATTCGCCTCGAACTGTCTCCTGGCGCGGCGGCTGGCCGAACGCGGCGTGCGCTTCATCCAGCTTTATCATCGCGACTGGGATCATCACGGTGGCGTGAAGGCGAACATCGCGCTGAAGGCGGAAGAAGTCGACAAGGCAACAGCGGCGCTGATCACGGATCTGAAGCAGCGCGGAATGTTCGACGATACGATTGTGATTTGGGGCGGCGAGTTTGGCCGGACACCGATGTCACAAGGCGGAGATGGACGCGATCATCACATCAAGGGCTTCTCGTATATGGTGGCGGGCGGTGGCTTCAAAGCCGGGATCACGTATGGGGCGACAGACGAGCTGGGCTATGCGGCGGTGGAAAACCCGGTGAGCGTCCATGACTTCCACGCGACGATGCTGCATCTTTTGGGCATCGACCACAAGCGGTTGACGGTGAAGTTTCAGGGTCTGGATGTGCGGTTGACAGGGATATCGGGGGATGTGGTTCGCGACATTCTGGTTTGATCCAAGCGGCACTTTTTCAGCAACCGTGCTCCGAACCGCTTCATGTCAGGTTCGAACTCGGTGAAGAGTGCATCCTGAAAATAGTCGGTGAGTGACCAGCCGAACGCCTGGGCCATCCGGTTTGTAGTGATCGGTCGGCCCGCCCACTCCGAAGACACGACGAACGCTCCGGCAGTTCCAGCAAAGCGGCTGTAGGCGGGTCGCCACTCGCCATTCGGTCCTCTGGCGAGCGGTGCGTGAATGAGGGCAAATGCCACGCGCTTGTGAAAGCCGGTAAGACCGGAAGGCCGGCGGCGAATATCCTCTTTTAGAAGAGCTCCGAAGCCGAGTTCAATAGTGGTGCTGGTGACACGGGCCGCCATCGCTCTGCCAAAACTATGCGGGAAACAATACGGAGGTCTACCGCACTTGTCGAGATGGAACGCCTGATCGAAGGCGGTTTCGGCTCCAAGCATTCCGATGCGCTGCCAACTGTATGTGCGATGAAGGTAGCTATCCCAACGATCCTGCCACTCGAGCGAGGCAGGTGCTGGGGTCTGCGCCCAAAACACCCCGGTAGATAGTAAAAGGACTACACCCAGTCGATACAATCCGACTCCGTCGTATGTGTAGTGGAGTATACCATTTGCACCTCTGACTGTGTGCCACCCCACAAAACGCCAACAATAACGGAACTTTGCCCTCTTTTCATCGTCATTACGTCATAGTGGAAACCTTCCTCAAAGACCTCAAACACTCGGCGCGCATGTTCGCGCAAAACCGCGGATTCACCTTCGCGGCTGTCGCGGCCTTGGCGCTTGGTATTGGACTGAACACGGCCATCTTCTCCGTCGTGAATACGGTTCTGCTGAAGCCGACGCCTTTTCCCGAACCGGACCGGCTGGTGCTGTTTATGAATACGTCGCCTCAGGGATCGGGACAGGGAGCGTCGCCGGCAAAGTTCCAGCATTGGCGTGAGCAGACCAGTGTTGTAGAGGACGTGTCGGCATTCCGAACCGGTGTCGTGAACTGGACCGGCGGAGCTTTCCCGGAACAGTTGCGCTCGGCCCAGGTAAGCGCGGACTACTTCCGGCTGTTCGGCGCTCCCGTGATCCGGGGACGCACGTTCTCCGCGGAGGAAGACCGGCCGAAGGGCGAGCACGTAGTGGTGATCAGCGAGGGGTTCTGGGCCAGGAGATTTGCCAGCGATCCGGGAATCATCGGCAAGAAGATTCTGTTGGGCGGCGATCCGCACCTGGTAATCGGAGTCGTTGGGAATGGATTCGACTTTCGAGAGTTCGGCCCGCCTCCAGACGTCTGGGTTGCGTTCCAGCTTGAGCCCAACACGAGAGACCAGGGACACTATTTCACCGCGGCGGGGCGTTTGAAGGCAGGGGTATCGCTGGCGGAGGCGAAGGCTCAGGTCGCGCGATCGGCCGCGGACTTTCTACGAAAATTTCCAGGGGCGCTCGGCAAGAATGGCGGCTTCAGCGTGGAGCCGATCCGTGAGGCGTTGGTCAAGGATGTCCGGGAGGCTCTGGTAGTGCTGGTGTGCGCTGTGAGCATGGTGCTGCTGATCGCCTGCGCGAACGTGGCGAACCTGCTGCTGGCACGCGCCATTGGAAGACGCCGGGAGATCGCGATCCGCGCGGCGATGGGCGCGAGCCGGTTCCGGTTGATCCGGCAGATGCTGACAGAGAGCGTCCTGCTGGGAATTTGCGGCGCAGTGCTCGGATCGGCGCTTGGAGTCATCGGCATGCGGACGTTACTGCTGGTGAACACGGCGAACCTGCCGCGAGTGGGAAAAGACGGCGACCTCGTTACCGCGGACTGGCGGGTTCTTGCGTTTACCGTCGCGATCACGTTGGTGACGAGCGTCCTGTTCGGGCTGATTCCCGCGTTGCAGGCTTCGAGCACCGATCTGAGTTCAGCGTTGAAAGAGAGCGGCGGGCGATCCGGGAGCGGGTTCCGCCAAAACAAGGCGCGTACGCTGTTGGTGGTGAGTGAGATTGCGCTCGCGGTGGTGCTGGTGGTAGGGGCGGCGCTGTTGATCCGCACATCGCTGGCGCTGGCGTCGGTCAAGCCTGGATTCGATGCGAAGAATGTGTTGACGATGAGGATGTCGATGGCGGGGCAGCGTTACGTGAAGTCCGCCACCATCGACCAATTGGTGCGCGACAGCGTCGAGCGGCTGAGCCGGTTGCCCGGAGTGGAACTGGCTAGCGCGACGTGCTGTGTTCCGCTGGAGGGCGGTTATGGACTGCCGTTCCTGGTGGTCGGGAGGCCGCTGGACCAAGGCCCGTTCCACGGCGGCGGGGGATGGCAGACGATCTCTCCGGGATTCTTCGAAGTGTTCCGTATACCGGTGATCAACGGCCGAGCGTTCAACGAACGGGACAACGGCGCGGGTCCGCCGGTGGTAGTGATCAATCAGTCGATGGCGAAGCGGTTTTGGCCGAAGGGCAATCCGTTGCATGAGAAGATCTGGATCGGCAAGGGCATCATGTCGGAACTCGCGACGGAGACCCCTCGAGAGATTATCGGGATCGTGGGCGACGTTCGCGACAATGCGCTGAACCGCGATCCGGGACCAACGATGTATGTACCGAACGCTCAGGTCCCGGATGCTTTGAATGCGCTGAACGTGCGGTTGACTCCGATTGCCTGGGTTCTGCGAACGCGCGGCGAGCCGATGGCATTGCGTGCGGCGGTAGAGGAGCAACTGCGTCAAGTAAGCGGGCTGCCGGTGACGGATGTACGCACGATGGAGGACGTGATCTCCCGGTCGACGTCGCGGCAGAGGTTCAACATGCTGCTGATGACGATATTCGGAGGTTCCGCGCTGCTGCTGGCGGCGATCGGCGTGTATGGGCTGATGGCGTATTCGGTGCAGCAGCGCACTCAGGAGATCGGAATCCGGATGGCGTTAGGCGCGGAGTCGGGCGATGTCCGGAGGATGGTGATTTCGCAAGGTATGCGTTTTGCGCTGGCGGGAGTCGTTGTCGGGCTTGCCGCTTCGTTCGCCTTGGCTCGGTTGATCGCTACGTTTCTGTTTGGAGTGACCAGTTGGGATCCGGTGGTGTTTACCGCAGTGCCGCTACTGTTGACCGCCGTGTCGCTTGTGGCGATCTGGTTGCCCGCCCTTCGCGCGACGCGGATCGATCCTGTTACGGCCCTGCGGTATGAATAATGGCGGGGCATAGTGAGCTAAAAAGGGCTCCGCCAATTACGTTAGGGGAGCACTTTCTGAGGGTTAAAGTAGATCCTGTTAAGCGGTTCCCGTCGAGTCATCTTTACTGCGCCCACTTAATAGCACACTCGAATCGTGCATTATTTTCTGCAATTGGTGAGGTACCGCGCGGAATCTCGCGGCCGCAGTTGAGAGCCGCAAACGAAATGCGTCCCGCGTTCGCGGGAATCGCCGATTGTTAAGTGAAAATGACGTTTTCCCGACCCAAGTTTGTAACGGGCGAGGCTCCCACAAGCAAGCCCCACTAGAAGTGGACACCCGCGCCGAGCATTACGTCGTGAACGTGTAACTCAAGCTGCATGACAGCCGCGCGGTTTAGCAGACCACTAGCCGCAGCCGCAGGGTTGGGAACTTTAACTGCCAACACCGGCGCTTGAACTATGGCGATGCGCGCGTGATCCTTCGCGAGTTCCACGTGCCCCTGCATCCTAGCCGCCTCCGAAAGATATACCTGTGAGAGTCCTGCCGCCGTCCTGTCGTTCCTGCTGTAAGCGAGCCTAAGGGCCACCTTGGCATTCTCTTCAGCCCGGGCGTAGTTCTTTTGTCTGAGTGCCATCTTAGCCGATCCAAGCCAGCCAGCGATCTGTATTTGCTCTGAATCCAACGTGAATCCTAGGCTCACCATCTCAAGATAGGCCTGTCGAGCTTCGTCCCATTCTTGGGAATCGCTGAACGCCGCCGCCCTTGCCGCGGTCAGAGTTACCCTCTTTGCGTAGTCGCTAGACGCAACGACCTGCTCCTCGATATATGTGAGGTCCCGATCAGTTAGCGCCTTTTCGACCGGGCAACCTAGAAGCTTTACCGAAGTCTTATATTCCTCGCCAAAAAATCGCATTTTCAACGCCAGAGCAGCTAAGTCCTTGTTGAGCATTTTATAGGGCCGCAGATCAGGCTCAAGATCGTCGGTACCGTGGTACCCTCCGTCCCGAAGAGACTTAGCAACACGGATCGAGAAATCCGAGAGAGTCATATCAGAAAAAACTACCTGCAGAAGCTCCCAGGCTGTGTACAGATATAAGACGACACCATAAGCGTCTGTACCTAATACCCGCTCAACTACAATGCCGAAAGCACGCCCGTTCGAATCAAAGGCCGGGGCTCCGCTATCTCCGTTAAAGATAGACCCAACCGCAGTTGCCTTATAACGATTACCCTTGTAAAACCCCGTAAATTGGATCTCCTGGGGCGGAGGGCTCACGACGGTATCTGGATCGGTGGAGATCGGGTACCCTAGGACCACACCCTTGGGTGTGGTTCCATAGCGAAGCGCCAAATCCACACCTCGAAGGCTTGTAAATCGTCGCCGAGCGGCCTCCGGATCAACGAACTGCAGAAGAGCCGCATCTATCTTGCGAGTGGACCATAGCGACTTTACCAACTTCAACCGGAATTTCTCACCCCGATCACTGGTCGTGAAGATCGGCTCATGTTCAGGGTCATTTTCCGCACGGCTAACGACATGCCCAGCCGTAAGGACGTATCCCTTGTATGCGTCAACGACGAAGCCTGTTCCTTGGTCAGGACTATTCTGACCATTGAAAATGCGGATGACAAACTCGGAGTTTTCTGCGGCTACACTCTCTTTTGTTGCATTTAAATGGGCAACGAAATCGTAGGGGCACCGCGGATCGGAGAATTTAATTTCCTGACCGCAAACTTCAACCACTGAAAACGCCAGGGCGACAATAGCATACCCGCGATTATGGTTCCATCTCAGCATATGAAGCAATCTCGGGCCTACTTCTTGGAGGGATTGGCGAACTTGACGAGCAAAGCATGAACATTGCTGCTGGAGATATTTCCTGAAATACCACCACCAATTGGTTGGAGCGTGACATCAATGCCAGCGTTCCCGCTCTTGCTGACGGTGAATTTCAGCTCGACCGAGAGTGAGTCCATCCGCAGCGGAACATCCGGGTCTTTTGCTGCTTCCGCCACGCCTTGCGCCGCTCCGATGATCGCGTCGCGGAGTACCTGCGATACCGGTGTAGCACTTACTCGCGACGTCGCCACATCAGTAGGCCTCAAAATAATTATCATCTGGCTCGATGCGGCGCTTCCGACCCCGCCGCCCAACTTGACGAACCAAAGATTAAACTTGCCGCTGGCGTCCTTTTTCGCTTCAGTCTGAAGCGTGAGCGTCACAGAGTCCAAAGGAGGGAACGATTGTTTCGCGATCTGAGCTTTCGCCTCTCCTATTCCGGTCTGAATCTGCAAGAGAAGTTCTTGCACAGTCACTGAGGTCTTGTCGACCTGACCGCATAGCGAGGGGCATGCGACTATCAGCAATCCCAAAAAGCAGCATGAAATTATACGCGTGTTCTTGAGCACTTGCACTCCTTGTTCGCCGATGGGCAGCGATTCCGTAAGGTGCCATGCGGCTAGGCGGCAGCCTGTTGATTTGGGAGGAGTTTCTGAATTGAGGGTAGCCGGCCAGAGTTGTAGCGGGTCTGAGAGGAGTAAAAAGACTGACAGAGAGCGCTGACCCTGCCGATTCAGCGGTCGGGGGAAATGCGGCAGCGCCGGCGTTGGTTCGTATTCGCCGGGAACCTTGGCAGGACACATCGCGACCTGCATCGGAGGAGAATCAACTGGTGTTGGCGGCAGGGGCAACGAACCAATAAGCGATCCTTTTGGCGCACTGGTGAAAGGTCTCGCATTTTCCGCGAGCATGGCTGCGGACCTGGCGGTGATAGAAGACCAGGGACAGGGTATAGGCGAGAAATCGGATCATGGTCAGCACCACCAGCGCCGTGGTTTGATGAACAGCGGGGTGTTTGAGGTGACAGTCGGTGGTGATGGTCTGAAAAACTTCCGTATCGATTCGCCAACGGCTGCGGCTGAACTGATGGATGAACAGCGGCGAGACCGAGCCGAGTTCGAAATTAGTGGCGTAGAAGTTGGTGCTCTCTTGCGTCACCGCCGTCTTGGTCTTGATTCGATGGCCGTCTTTTTCGCTGACAGTGACGCGATGCAGGTGCTCGATGCGAACCGTTTTGAGGATTCGAACCAAGCGGTCAGCGACGGGCCAATCGACCTCCGGCAAGTGCCAGTATCGAATCTCCCGATCCGGCTCCGTATGAACCCCCGTAGGCGATTCTTGCGTGAAGCGTTGGGCCTCGCGCAACAGATCGGGCTGGTTCTCTTTCAGGGTGAAGGCCCAGGCCAAACCGAGACGTTCCACTTCTTTAACGAAGGGCGCCTGCATGTACAAAGCGTCACCCACTAACACATCCAGAAAGCGACGGCCTAATTGACGGTCCAGATCTTGGAGTAGAGCCAATGCACAGGCTACCTCTCCTTCGCCGTTCTTCTGAAAGCGGAGACCCAAGGGGATGGGGAACGGCGTGCTGACCACGGCGACCACGACGATCCGGTGATAGTACTGAATGTCGGTTCGCATTTCGCCGTTCGCTTTGTGCTCAATCTCCCGCTCCATGCAGGCGTCGCAACAGCGGACGAACGAACTACAGATTTCGATGCCATCGACCGCCGCCACCACCAACCCTCTGGACCAGTCGGAACGCAGAACTCCGTTGCGTTTCAGGCGCCGGGCGATTTCGCAACTGAGCGCGAACACGGGTTCGGGAGATTGTCTTTCGAGCGCGTAGCCGATGGTGTCGTCGCTGATCGGTCCGATGCGTTTGGCCAACGCTCCCTGGCGACACTCCGCTTCGATCTGAAGCAGGCTGGGAATCTGCATGGCTGCGCCCAAGAAGACGGCGTCGAAAACCTTCTTCCATGGGTGTTGCGGAAACTGCCGGCCCTCGGGCAGAGCGCTCACCAGAGCCGAGAAGCCAAACACTTTATCGAGATAAACCTCCAGGCGATGCCGGAACATCCGGCTAGCGGGTTTCCTTTTCTTTGAGAAAGCGCTTCAGGTTGAGACGGCAGATGGTGGCGGCGGCGGAGTCGAAACGCCGGCGCATTTCAATTTTCTCTCGAACCTTTTCCACCAACTTGGCAGGAATGTTGAGAGCTTTCGGCTGGCCGTCGACCAGTACAGAAATCTGGAACTGGGAATGAAGCTTCTTGCCGTCGGCGCAATGGCAGTTGGGCTGGCCGCAGGCGCGTTTCCGTTCGACAAAGGAGCCGGGCAGCATTTCGCGGAGGGCGCCGAGGCTGCGGATGAGTTTGCCGCGGAGTTCCAGGTCGGGATCGGAGGGGGATTTCATATGACACTAATACTAGTGTCAGAAAGAGGCCAAGTCAAGCCCCATCGAAGATTTGCAAGAATGCCGCCAAACGGAACTTGACGGAGAAACCTCGTAAACAAAAGGGCGGGAAGCCGGCGTCGTCCCTACTCTACGGAATCACTGCGCCGATGGGTCTAATATGCGACAGCAATTTCGAGCAAAACCTGCATTATTCGTTGACGACCATGGTGCGATGTTTCGTTGTTGAAGTCAAGTCCCTTGTTAGAGACGGCTGAGGTGAGGCACTGGGCACCAAGCCTTGATTTGATTTCTTGAAGGCTGCTTCGTCCTCTGTCCCTCGATGTGCGCCAAGTACCCTAATGGGTCATCGCGTAGACGATATAGTTGACGCCAACTCGGATGGCGAAGCCGGCGAACTTTTCCGGGTAGTGGGGGGAGTCGGCCCATTCCCAGGCGTCGCCTAAATCGGAATTGTAGGAGATGGCGACCATGATGCGGCCCTTGTCGTCGTAGATGGCTCTCCAGTGTGCTCCTATTCCGTTGTTTTTGTAGCCGAGCCGCAGGTGTGCTTCGCCTGGGACCTGCAGCCGGTTGTCGAGATCGTAGACGGTGTGGAAGATGGCGTCACTGTCGGGGATGTCTACGATGGGGCGATCGGGGAAGACGCGCTTCATGCTTTCTTCGAAGACTTCCCATTCGGTGGTTCCATGTAGATCGTCGGCCATGAAGAAGCCGCCGCGCAGCAGGTAGTCGCGGAGTTCTTTGGCTTGGCCATCGGTGATACCCCATTCGCCCACCTGGACCGCGTAAACCCAGGGCCAGTCGTATTCTTCGTGTTCATCCAGATTGATGGGTTGCTCGGCGGAACGAACGTGAATGCGCGTGAGGCGGCGCACGGCTTCGGAGAAGTGGCGGTCAGCTCGGGGATAATCCTGCGTCCAGAGAGAGAGGCCGTGACGCCAGTCGCCGTCGAACCGGCCCTTGTATCCGTCATTCCAGCCGGGAGGAAACATGAGGCGGGCGAAGGCCCATTCGGTCTTTTCCTGATAGTCGGGCGGCACTTCGAAGTCGGTATACTCGACGCCGGGATATTGATGGAAGGGGCGCTGGAAGGCGTACACAGTTCCGACTAAAGCGAGGACGCATCCCGATTGCCACAACAGTCTGCGGAAATTCATCCGTCCTGCCTTCAATTCGAGAATAGCAAACAGGTCCGCTAGCGCGGTGTGATGAGGCCTCCGAGTTTGTCAGCTTCTCCGCCGGCTATCCTCGGGAATCTGGTGGAGTAGGCCTCGAGGTACTTCAAGCCTGTGCCGGTGTTGTAGATGACGATGCGCTCTTCGGGTTTGAGGAAGCCGGTGGAGAGGAGCTTCTTCAGAGCGGCTACGCAGGCTCCTCCTTCGGGTGCGGGGAAGATGCCCTCGTCGGAAGAAAGTTCGATGCCCGCGTCGAGCATGTCGCTGTCGCTGACTGCTAGCGCGCACCCGCTGCTTTCGCGGATTGCACGGAGCGACAGCACGTCGCCTAGCGGTTTGGGGACGCGAAGACCGCTGGCCACCGTGTAGGCGTTCTCCCAGAACTCGCTCTGCTTCTCGCCTCGCTCGAAGGCGCGGACGATGGGCTGGCAACCTTCCACTTGGACGGCGATCATCTTCGGACGCTTTGCACCGATCCATCCGAGGGCTTCCATTTCGCCGAAGGCTTTCCACATTCCGATGAGACCGACGCCGCCGCCGGCTGGATAGAAGATGGCATCGGGGAGTTGCCAGTTGAACTGCTCGGCGACCTCGTAGCCCATGGTCTTCTTGCCTTCGATGCGGTAGGGCTCCTTGAGCGTGGAGACGTCGAACCAACCTTCGGCATCCTTGCGCTGAGCGACGATGCGGCCGCAGTCGCTGATGAGTCCGTCGACGAGCGTGACGTGCGCTCCGGTGGCTTTGCACTCGATGAAGTTCGACTGGGGGACGTCGCGCGGCATGAAGATGTGCGCCTCGACTCCGGCTGCGGCTGCGTATGCCGATGCGGCTCCGGCGGCGTTCCCGGCGGAGGGAATGGCGATCTTGGCGATGCCGAGTTCCTTGGCCATGGAGAGCGCGCACGAGAGACCTCGCGCTTTGAACGAGCCAGTTGGATTGACGCCTTCGTCCTTCACCCAGAGGTCGTTTGCGCCGAGACGCTGGCCCAACCGCGACGTGCGAATGAGCGGCGTCATCCCTTCGCCTAACGACACGATGTCATCGGGATTCTGCACCGGCAATACCGGGGCGTAACGCCACATTGTATCGGGCGCGTCTTTGAGGGCTTCGCGGCTCCATTCACACCTCGCGCGATCGAGGTCGTAGCGGACCAGAAGGGGACCGCCGCACTCACAAAGGTTATGTATCTTACGCGTTTCGCGGCGCGTTCCGCAGAGGCTACATTCAAGATAGGAAACAGTTGTCATCGCTGGACCCTCTATGATAACGAAGGGTTGGACCCTCCCTGACTATGCCTTGTCTACTCGCGATCCTGATCCTGGCGTTTCCACGAGTTGCTATCGTTCTTTTGTACTTGTTCACACACTATTTCAGCGGGTTGTTTGACGGGATTCTCATTCCTCTGCTGGGATTCCTATTTCTGCCGCTGACGCTGCTGGCTTATGCGTTTATGGCCAATGCGCACCAGCCGCACGATACGGTGTTTCTGGTTGTGATGTTTGTGGCGGTGATTCTGGATCTTGGGCTGCTTGGCGGCGGGCATCGGCTTCGGCAAAGGAATTAGCCGCGAATTAACGCGAATTCACGCTAATAACTGCTCCTTCGATTACTACTCCTGTGCAGTGTGATGTGTATTCGAAGGGGTCTCCGTCGTAGAGCGCTACGTCTGCGTCCTTGCCGGTTTCTAGGGAGCCTACTCTGTTGGCAATGCCCAGTAGCTTTGCTGCGTTGATTGTGATTCCGGCTAAGGCTTGATCGAAGGTTAGTCCGTTGGCTGCGGCTACTCCTGCTTCCCAGAGCACTACACGGGTTTTTGGTACGTATTCTTCGAAGCCGCTTTGGAGCGCCCATGGGATTCCGGCGGATTGCAGTTTGGCGGCGTCCTCGAAGGTCGCGTTCTCTGTTTCGGCGTTGGCTCGCATCATGGTCGGGTGGATGATTACCGGGAATCCGGCGGCCTTGATTTGATCCAGGACGAGTTGCGACTCGGCGGCTCCGTCCAGGACGATTTTTATATTGAATTCCTTGGCTAGACGCAACGCGGTGACTATGTCGTTGGCTCTGTGAACGGTGACCAGCAGAGGTAGTTCGCCTTTAAGGACCCGGGCCAATATTTCGAGGTGCAGGTCTCTCGTCTTGGGGGTGTATTCTTTTGCTTTGATGAATTCGCTTCGCAGCATGGCGATTTCTTTGGGGCGGGTTCCGGGTGATTTACCGGCTTGTCCCTTGCCTAGATCGCCCAGGCTTACGGCTACCATCGCGGCGGGTACCATGGCGGCGTCGGCTGTCGGCGCGTTGGTCTTGATGATCATTGTCTGGCCGGATATCAGCGCTCCTGGACCGTGGCCGGTGTGGATGGTTGTGACTCCGAAGCTTCGCACCCATTCGATTAGCTTTTCCCGGGGATCGTAGGCGTCTACCGCTCGCAACTCGGGCTGCATTGCGGTGGTCTTCTCGAGCTGGTCCTGATCTTGCGGCTGGTTGAGATAACCGCTTAGGCCGATTACGGTGTGGGCGTCGATCAATCCGGGTGTGACCACTTTTGCCCGGAGTGTCCGGTAGCCCGTGGGGATTTGTACTTGCGCCGCTGGGCCTACCCGTTCGATCTTGCCGTTGCGCATTAAGACTACGCCGTTTTGGATGGGTGGCCCGGCCATGGTGTACACTTTCTCGCCTTGAATCGCGAGCTGCGCCTGGAGCGCCGACAGGGCCAGGAATGCCATTAATAGCGCTCGCATTAGCGGTCTCCCTCTTCGGCCAGTTCTTCGGCTATGGATGCCTGATCGTGGCTGGATCCGACTCCTCCGACGGCGTAGATGCGGTCTTTCGGATCAGATCGATCGAACACCTTTTTTCCCTCGACCCAGGTTTCCAGCACTTTACTATAGACGCTGAACGGATCGCCGGAGAGCAGAATGAAATCTGCATCCTTGCCGGGTTGGAGGGAGCCGATGCGGTCCTGGAGACCTAGTATTTGGGCGTTGGCGATGGTCAGCGCTTGTAGCGCCCGGTCGCGGGAACAGCCTGCTCGAATGGCCAGGGCGGCCATGCGCAGGAGAAAGCGTGAGTCGGTGATCGGGTCGTCGGTGTGAAAGCCAAAGAGGATCCCCGCTTTCTCGAGTACCGCGGCGGTCTCCAGGCTCACGTCCTTGGCTTCGAGCTTACCTCCGGGGCTATCGATGAGGATCAAGGAGACCGGGATCTTTGCGGCGGCGATCTGATCGGTTACCATCCAGGCGTCGCTGGCGTGGTGGAGCACGACGTGGAAATGGAACTCCTGTGAGAGGCGGATGACGGTGAGAATGTCGTCGTGACGATGGGTGTGGTGCTGGACGGTGCGCTTGCCGTCGAGCACTTCGACCAGCGCCTCCATGCGCAGATCGCGCGGCGGGAGCTTGGTTGGATCACCGGCTGCGGCTCTCACCTTATCTCGATACTCCTGGGCCTTTATGTATTGCTCTCGGACCAGCGCGGCGGCTTTGGCGCGCGTGCCTGGAAAGGGCGGGCTCTTACGCGAGTTGGTTCCGTTAGCCATCTTCATTCCACCGGCGATGCTGCCGTCGGCATTGTGAATGAGCAGGTCGTCGATCACTTTGCCGTCGCGGAGCTTGAGATATAGCGTCTGTCCGCTGAGCAAATATCCTGAGCCCGGCATGACGTTCGCTGTGGTGATGCCGCCGGCCTGCGCTTTTTGGATGCGCGCGTCGCGCACGTTGATGGCGTCGAGAACGCGAACGTCCGGCTGGATGGGCGCGCTGGAATCGGCGCCTTCGACTCCGCCGATGTGGCTGTGGCTGTCGACGATGCCGGGCATGATGATTTTGCCGGCCGCATCGATTCGCTGCGCTCCGGGTGGAATGGCGACAGCGCCAACGCCGACGACTCTGCCGTTCTGAACCAGCAACGTTCCACTGGGGATTTCAGGTCCGGAAATCGGGATGATGCGCGCGCCGGTGAACGCTATGGGGGTTGTTTGTGCGCAGGCCGTTATGGAAATGACTGCCAGCAGGGAGGCTGTCCGGGAACTCACCACCGGATTGTCGCACGAGTCTACTGCGTTCCCAGATTGAATTGGACGTTGCGTTCGCGGTTGAGACGCTCGGAGAGCGGGGCGTCGACGTCATCCATGGAGACTCGACTGGAACTTCCGTTGGGCGCTGTGTAGGTCAAGGTGTTCCCGATGATGCCGAATCCGATGGCGGAGTAGACTGTACCGTTTTTCAGTGCGATGAGGTAAATGGTCGCCTGGTCGTCGTTCGGCACGGCAGCTTGGGGCACCATCGGCGGCGCTGGACGCTGGCGCAGAGGTGGTGGTGGTTCGTTGGCTCGCGCGGCGGCGTCGTCCTGGTCGTTTGTTCTATTACCGGCATCCGAGGGGATGAAGTTCTGATTGATGACTACCGGCGGATTCGGCTGCTGCTGCACGACCACGGTCACATTGTTGGGCTGTTGCTGTTGCTGCTGCTGCTGGTCGTAGCCGTAGCTCATATAGCCATTGTTGTAGTCGCCGCCGAAATAAATCGGGTATGCGTATGGAACCACGATGGTTCGGGTCTTGCCGGTGGCCTGCCGGTTGTTTCCGTTGTTGAACTGGCCCCCGTACTGGCCCCCGTGAAGCGGATGAGAAGCGAACGCGTTAACTGGATAACCGGACTTCGGCGCGGTGGGTACCCCGCCGGGGAAAAGAATATTGCCGTACGTGTATCCATTGGAGGTTGCCAGAGGGTTGCTCCCGACTGGCGCTCCGGGCCGCTGGGCCAGAAGGCCGCCAGGAATCATTGCGATGATTAATGCGGCGAGGACGGGCGATTTGCTCATGGCACTCTCCTGCTCAAAGGGTATCCTTTCTTTGTGACGCTCGGCAAGGGGCAAGCGTGTACTGCGATTCATGCGGCGAGGCATCCTACTTCTCCATCACCTGGAAAGTTGAGGGCGGCGTAGCGGCCGAAAAGCTGGCGGGCGGCCTGGTCGTAGGCGAGAGCGGCTTCTTCTTCGCTATCGAACTGGCCCAGGATGTGCCGTTTTCCCTTGGAGGAGATAGAGGCTCTCCAGTATTGACGTGCTCTCCCCATCCGTCTGACGCCTTTGAATCGAGATAAGCCGCAGCGGATCTTGCGGTGACGTCCGGCTTGTAGACATCGCGGAGCGATTGCGAGGTTGGCGCGGCGGTAGTCGCGGCGATCTCCGTTCAAATTGACGAAGGTGTCGGGCTTCTTCATCCTGCCAAGCAGGAATTCATGGAGCGCGAATTCAACGCCGTCTATCCGGGTGCTGATGAGGGTTCGATTGGTATGCCAGTAGTGTTTGGACACGCTCTCGGCGTCTTCCATGTCGACGAGGAAGGTTTCGCCGTTGGAAATCCCGATGCGGGCGAACTTTTCTTCCGGGCAGATCTCGATCCGCTTTCCGGCGTCGCGGAAATTCAGATAGGCTTGAGCGCCGAATTGGAGGAGTGCGGCTTTGTCGTAAGCCCATGCCGCCTGTTCCTCGGTTTCGAACGTGCCGAGGTTGGTACAGCGGCTTTCAATGTAAATCATCGCGCGCCATTTCCCTTTGTGGAGGGATACTCCTTTGAAACGCGATCGCGCCTTACGGAATGGGCGGAGGAAGACTGTCTGTGTCATGATTTTTCTCCTTTGGATTGGCTTCGTTTCGTTGGGCGGCCATCCGGGCCGATTTCGCGGGTATCCTGCCATTCGGGGAGGGGGCCGTACATGGCTTCATCGAGAGCGGCGCTGAGTTCGGCGGCTTGCTGCTTCTTCTCTGCTTTCACTACGGCGACTTCCTGTTTCTCTTCCTTCTTTACGGCATCGGCTTGGTCTTTACGGAGGGTGCGGAGTTCGCGGCTGGCGCGGAAATAGCTGGACTCCAGCGATTTTTGGTAGCGGTGAGCTTGAGGAGCTCATTGGAGAACTCGGGATCGGCGAAGGGAGTGCGGCCGGGGGCGTTGTTGAAGAGCGGCGTTTCGAGGCGTTGGACGCGGCGGAGACGCCACATCGCGTCGGCCATTTGCCTGACGAGAAACTGCTCGTCCATGGTGGCGGGATTGTGTTGGGTGAAGTAATCCTCCATGTATGTCTGGTACTCTTCGGGGTCTTCGCCGGCGATGAGGACGAATTTTCCGGTTAAGCCGTGTTTCGTGGAATTTTGACTGGCGATGGATTTACCTTCGGCGGTGCGCGGTCCGGTGGACTGCTGCGCGTTCGCCTGGTTGGCGGCGATCTGAGACGGCGTGGACATCGGTAATGCTCCTTGATCTGAAATGAAAAAAGGCGGGCTTGGCGGCCCGCCTCTTTCCTGATTTAAGAATACCGGTGTGGTTGGTAGGGTTTTGGGTGGCTTGGTTTGTATGTTATTGATTTATTGGGTTAATAAATATTTGCTGAAAGCGTCACCGGGTTTGGGGGCCGCGAATAAACACGCATGAACACGAATTTAATTTGCCAGGCCTTGGGATTTTAGCCATTTTAGGGCCTGCGGTACGTCACTGAAGTTTTGTCCCACTGCCTTCTCTAGTACCCCTCTTGCGAAATCGCAGTAGCGGGTTTCTTTGAAGACAATTCGGCGGTCTTGTAAGACTACGGCTAGCACTCTTGCTTCGCGGGGATTTCCGTCTTCTGTGGCGTATTGCCAGAGGGTCGCGTAGAATTTTTCGTTTCGTGTTTGGTACTTTCGCACCAAGGCTGCCAGTTGTTTTAGATCGTTATCGCTTCCGTAGTCCCGGAGCAGCGCCGCGGCTCCCTGGAGATCACTGCCGTCGGCTTCGGGGCGGTCCGCGACTTTTAGCGCTCGGGTTATGGCTTCTTGGAGATTGGCTTGATGACCGTTGTGGGCTAGTGTCCAGGCGATGTAGGATGAGCCGGCGAGATCGTTTTGGAGCGCCTGGCGGAGGGTTTCTGTGGTGACGGGATTGTTCGCGTATTCGAGGAGTGAGTTTGCGGATCCCCAGGCGTGCAATGGCGCTTCTGCAATCCATGTCTTGATTAGGAGAGTGTCGGTTTCGGGGGAGGCTTTCAGTTTTTGGAGTGTTGCCTGTGTCAGGCGGCCTCGCCAGTCATTTGGTTCCTTTGCTGAGAGGAGATCCGCTACGCTTGGCCTTGGAATTCCCTGCGCGGCCAGGAGATTTGTGGCCACTTCCGCCCAGCGTGGCCGGTTGTCGCCGATGGCGGCGTCTAACAGTGGCATTAGCTCGCCTTTTAGATCCTCGTATTGGCCTGCCAGGTAACTTGCTACCTGGGAGACTTCGGGTGGGGTTCCTTGGGTTAGCGCGTTGGCGATTTCACGGTCGAGGAAAGCTCTCGCGGTGGATGGGGGCGGCCCGGAATCTGTGAGTTCTGCTCTGGCGGGTATGGTGAGGTCTGCTCCGGAATCGGCTGTGAGTTGCCATAACTCAGAGGCGGGATTTTTGTTTTCTTGCAACGGGAGAATTAGCACTTGACCGGGCTTGAGATTGGGGAGGGGCGGCGGATAGCCGTTGACGAACTGGGTAACGCTTGGACCGTATGCCAGGAAATGTACTTTGATTGTGCTGGCCGCGACGGGCTTTCCGTAGGAACGCAGGACTTGGAATTCTGCTGTCATCATCCAGGTTTCGGCTTTCGCGTTCGGAACACGTTCTCCTTTCTGGATGCTTAGGACCTGGCCGACGACTAGCACGGGCGCTGCGGCTGTTTCTTTGAGTTGCCAGATTTTCATGAAACCGGCTTCTACTTCGGTGGGCTTGGCGGCTAGGAGGAGGATTGTGAGAAGCGGTGCAATTTGCGCTGCGTTTCGGGTGTTCATGTTGCGCCCTTCCTTGCTCTTCAGCTTAATATACTGGCGTTGGTATGGCCTTGGTTACTGGATATTCTGAGGATTGGGTCCCTCAGCACATCGGCTCACTTTTTTGTCCTGACGTCTTTGCACTCGCATTCGTCTGATTACCAGCCACACACACTCGAGGTACCGATGGGCAGTTTGAGTGATGGGAATTGGGTACCGGTTGCAGAAGCCCCAGCTCACGATTTTCATTACGCCTACAAGGTTGACTCGTCCGCTCCGGGCGCATTCCTGCTGACCACGGAGTTTAACGTTGATATTAGCCGGTTAACATTAGCAACGTACTATATCCAGGCTCGGCTCGACGGTGCGGTGGTGGCTCAGACTCCCCTTACTCTGCGTGGTTTCTAGCAAATGTGGCGTTGGATTGTGGGATAGACAAAAAGCTTGGGCTACCATAACGATTCTCGGCGGGGTCCGGGCGGATGGCGTTCGCCAACTCCATCCGGAGCGATTCCTCTGAGCGGTCGTCGCGGGAGAACTCGGCCATGAGAACGTGGACGCGCCCGGCCAACTCTCTGGCTCGCTCATCGTCCGATTCGTCGATGTCCCACAAAACGGGAACGAACCAGTCTTCAAATTCGTGGAGTTGGATCGCTCCGTCCAGATATTGTGTGAGGTGTTGTTGAATCTCTGACTCGATTTTGGACGCCATGGCTAAGTCTTCCTCAGGACGGCTCGTTCACCCCTTCACCTTACTACGAATGTTCAGGGAGATCGGCTACGACCAAGCGATACAAGAGAGGCGTGCCACGGCAGGCAGCCGCTGAAGGATGATCCTGGACCAGTACACCAACCAACGGGGACCCGTAGTCAAAGCGTGCCGTACTTCCTTATGGGATCCAAAATTGCTGTGTGCCATCAATACACCCTTCGTGATGGGAGCATCGGCGCCAGTGGTAAGCCAGACCCCAAGATGATTGAATATCAAGGGCATCGCCTCTACTGCCACTCACAAAGAAAAGGAGAGCGTTGTCCTTGCGCAATTTGCGGCTCCGATCCCGAGAACTGGCGTACCGTTCTTGAAGAGTTAAAGCTCATTGCGGAAAGAGAATGAATCCACCAAAGAAAGCTTGCTGTTGCGGGCAATATACTGGCGTTAGCATGGCCTTGGCGCTTCTCACGCTGTTGTTGTGGACTACGTTGGCGCAAGCGGCGACGCCGGCTGATTCTGCGGTCTTCCTGGTTTTCAAGCAGGCAGATGCAGGGCTGGCGCATTTTGCCGTGTTGCAGCGAGTTGGCGTTACGGAAGAGCTTGACGTGGTGATTGCGATTGGAAGTCCGAAGGCGCTTTCTGGCGAACAAACCGCTTGGACCTGGTGGACTGAAGAGCGGAAGATTGGATTGTTCCTTCAGGACAAGATGCGCGCTGAGCGGGTCTATTCGCTGGGAATCAAGCCGGGATTTCAGGATTGCGCGGCGCGCATTGATCGCGTCACTGCGACTGATTCGGTGATCTCCTGCCATGGCGAGAAATCGGAGCGTTATCCGAATCAGAAGTGGGTTTACGATGTTGGGACGAAGAGAACGGCCTCGCAATTTTCTTATCAGCCGTTTGCGATGTTTGCGATGTATCGCGGTTTCCCTAGTGCCGGCGGCGCCGTTTTTGTTGGCAGCGACCGGCAGCGGCTGATTGCGATCGAGTACAGGACTGACCGGGAACCCGCTTTCGGTGTCCTCAGCGATGTGGAGGCGCAGCCTTGGCTTGCTCGAGTCCACACTTCTGTCGGGACTGAAGGACCGGAGGCGCGCCGGGTGGTTTATATCGAAAATGAGAAGGCTCCTGTTCCGGCGGCTGTTCCTTCGCTTCCTCGGACTTCGTACGACCAGTTTGCATCGGCGCGGCCCGGGCGTGTGAAGAACGGATATGTTCGCGCGGGTACTGAGCTTCACGATTCCGTTGGCCCGTGGCAGCAGGAGGATGGACGGATCTGGTTTGGGAAGAGCTTCTATGACGGGGAGGGTAGTAGCGGCGTGGGCGGGTTTGGTTATTTCGATGTTAGTGAGCGGAGGCTGTATATGTTCGAGCCGCCGGAGATTGCGGATTGGTCGGTGTCGGCGATTGATGTGGGACCGGACGCGGTGTGGATGGCTCTGGTGCAGAATGGCGAATATGGCGGATCGAGCGGTGGGTTGCTGCGATATGACCGGCAGTCCGGGGTGGTGCGGCGATTTGAGTTGCCGGATATTGGGGTTCGGTTGATTCGGGTGGGTGGGGGGAAAATTTTGGCGGCGACGGATTTTGGGGTTGCGGTGGTGGAGGGCGATGGGGTGAAGCGTTATTTCGTCGACCGTGGTGGTGATGGACGGCTTCGCGTTGTGCCGGCGACGCGTTGACGGGTGGTGTTTCACGTTGCGCTTACTTACGTGCGCGGCTCTGATTTATTGATGCGGGTTGGTAGAGCCGTGCCGGTTTCGTGGTTTAAGCGGGCTGGTAGAGCTGGATCAGGTTGCCGCAGGTGTCGGAGAACACTGCGATCTTGACCGGTCCCGCGTTCATCGGCTCGCTGGTAAACATGACATCGTGCGCTTTTAGCCGCGTGTATTCCTTTTCTATGTCCGCCACCTCAAATGCGGCTAGGGGGATGGACTGGGCGAACATTTTCTCCTGAAAGGTTTTGGCGGCGGGATTGGCGTTGGGCTCTAAGGCGAGTTCCAGGTCGTCTGGTCCTTCCGGCGAGACGACCGTGAGCCATTTGTATTGGCCGACGGGAATGTCGTGTTTCTTCTGGAAGCCGAGGATCTCTGTGTAGAACTTTAACGCCTTGTCCTGGTCATCGACCATGATGCTGGTGAGTTTGATTCGCATTTCCGCATTCTAAGGGAACATGGGCGGCGGGTGCTTCTCGAAAATTGCGGAACGCGGAAGGCGGGAGGTTGGCCATCAGGCTGAGGCAGCCTGGAAAGAGGTCTGGTGGGAAGGCGCCTGGCACTTGGATCATGGCGCGGGCGCGGTATTGATAGGCGGAGGGTGTTGCTCCGACGCGCCGGGCGAAGAGGTCGCTGAAGCTGCCGAGGCTCGACATGCCGACTTCCATGCAGACGTCTGTGACGGAATGGTTGCCCGTTGCCAGGAGGCGCTTTGCGAGGTCGAGGCGGGACTGGATGCGGAACTGGTGCGGTGTGAGTCCGAATAACGCTTCGAATTGGCGGATGAAGTGGAAGGGCGACATGCGGATTTCTCTCGCGACTTCTTTTATGGATGGCGGGGTTTCACGGATTTGTTGGAGTAGGTCGCGGGCTTGGCAGAGGCGGGTGAAGGCATCGGGTGTTAACAGCATGGCTTACTTTCGCGATTCTAACGTTGTTTACCGAGCAGCATCGAGAGTAGATAGGAATCCTGGAAGGGGTCGCTGCTTTGGATCGGCCGGCAGAGTCCGGATGGAGCGTGTTACCCGCCACATTAATGCCTCGCCCAGCAACTCGCCTCTGCTGGCGGTGAGGTCTGGAATGGAAAGTAGGTCCGCCACCACGTCGGAGGCGCGAAACCTTCCGGAGCCCGATCGCTTTAGCCAAGCGCTCTCGATCGCCTTGTCCAACAAATGCTTGAGTTATTTGTCCATTTTTCGTCAACCTCGAAACTGTTGCGCAAAAAGTCACAAAATGCAAGGCGAAAACGTGGCGAAACACATTCGCTTCGTCTCCTTCACTCCTTCGCCGCGTCGCGCCATCTGTGTTTGCACGAATCGCATAAGCCACTCCTCGGGCTTCAGCGTGCAGCCTCCGCGAACGTATTTGCTGCGGTCGATCTTCGGCGCGTTGCTCGGGGGTAGCCCGTAGAGAATCCTGACGAATTTCGAAGAGCCGCACTTCGGACACTGAAGTGGCACCGGCTCGCGCTTTGCTATCTTTGCCCACCATGGTTCTGTGTTCACTTCGCGCCGCCGAGCCGTTGCTCGATTTGATGAAGCCTCTGCTCCATGACATCCATGCGGCTGGCCAGCGATGTATCCAGGTTCGAGTGATCGGCTTCGACTTTCCGCAGCCGAATTGTTTGGCTGACGGAGAATGCCTCGAAGCCGCGCAACAGCTCGGTCTGCATTCCACGCATTGCTTCGACGAGACGGTGTTCGCTCGCCTCAACGATGCGTTCTACGTCCGCCAACGTCGCGGGTGTGTTTTTGTCTTCCATCGCTTCCTCTCCTTTACTCCTTCGAGGTTTCGACTTTCAACTGGATTGGTTCGAGCGAGCCGCCACCATCGACGCTGAGCTTGGCGACGCCTTCGAGGGTCATATAGCCCGTCATCCAGTCTTTCTGCTTGGCTGCGAAAATTGCGTAGACCACCCAGCGTTTGGCAAGGGTCTATAGCAGCAGTGTTAGCCTGGGCTAATCCCACGACGCCTCTTTCAGTTGAGCTTGTTCGCTTTGACTCTGGAATCTTACGTATGGAAGCAGGTCGGATTCCCAAAGTCCGAATTCGTCAAACAGCCGCTTCTTTACCATCTTAGTTACTCCAATGAGACGGTCCGACTCGGCTGCGGCGTCGGACAGAACTACACGGAAATAGATCGCCGGATCTTCGGACCAGTCCAGGCCGAGGTTGAAGCGAATACGAACGACGTCGGGTGCGAGATCCTTGACGATCTGCTCAATCTGTTCTTCGGTCGGACGCGTCGCGATCATAATGGGCTCCTTCTTCAGTATCGCTTGGTTGTGGAGCTTTATACTACCGGGATGGATATCTCACGGCGGGCTTTGCTGGCGGGTGCGAGTGCGTCTGCTTACCGGCTTGTTGCGGCTGCTGCTCCGGGCAATGCGCCGGAGTTTTGGACGTTGACTCAGGCTTCGGCGGCTTTGCAACGGCGGACGATTTCGTCTGAAGAATTGACGAAGCTGTGCCTGGCTCGCATCTCGAAGCTTGACTCCAGGCTGAACAGTTTTATTACCGTTACGGACGAGGCGGCTTTGGCGCAGGCGCGAGTTTGCGATGCGGCACGGGCTCGCCGGTTGCAGGCTTTGAATCCTCTTTACGGCGTTCCTATCGCTCTTAAAGACAATATCGATACCGCGGGTGTTCGAACTACTGCTGCCAGTCAGGTGTTTCTCGAACGTGTTCCGGCCGCGGATTCCGAAGTGGCTGCTCGCCTCAAGGCGGCTGGAACGGTATGCCTTGGCAAGCTTAACCTTGACGAGTTTGCATTTGAAGGTACCGGCACTACTAGTTACTTCGGTCCGGTTCACAATCCTTGGAATTTGGCGCACATTACGGGCGGGTCGTCGGCTGGTTCGGCGGCGGCTCTTGCTGCGGGGCTTTGCTACGCGTCCGTCGGGAGCGACGATGGGGGATCGGTTCGGATTCCTGCATCCTTTTGCGGGATTACGGGATTCAAGACTTCCTATGGGCGCGTGAGTACTCGCGGTGTGGTTCCCTCGGCTTATTCGCTCGACACGATTGGTCCGATGACTCGTTCAGTGGAAGATGCTGCGCTTGTGCTGCAAGTGTTGGCTGGTTTTGATCCGGCGGACTCGATTACTTCCGACGTGGGGGTGCAGGATTATGCGGCTTCGCTGCATGCTCCGCTTTCGAAACTTCGTTTGGGGATTCCTCGCGATTACTTTTTCGAGAATCTTCATCCTGAGGTTGCGGGGGCGGTGAATCGTGCGATCGATGTGCTTCGGCCCAGGTTTCGCGAGGTTCAGGATGTGGTTCTTCCGCGGTTCCAATTCGTCAAGGATGGGAGCTATGATGTGGAGCTTCTGCACTACCAGGCGCCTTTCTTTCGGAAATCGCCGGAGCTTTATCATGCCTGGTCGCGGCGTCAGCTTACGGAGCTTGAGAGCGTGAGCGCTGTTAATTATGTCGAGACGCTGAAGCGCGTCCGGGAATGCCGCCGGGATATTCGACGGGTGTTTGAACAGATCGACGTTCTGATTCTGCCGACGAAACGTGATACGGCTCCGACGATCGCGGCTACTATCGATGAGAGTTACAAGCGGCCGTCTAGCAATACGTCTGCGTTTAACCGGTTTGGGACGCCTGCTATCTCGATTCCTTGCGGGTTTTCGGGAGATTCACTGCCTATTGGTTTGCAGATCGTTGGTCCGGCGTTTGGTGAGCCGCGCGTGCTTGCGGTTGCGCATGCTTATCAGCAGGCCACCGATTGGCATTCGCGCCATCCTAAGCTTTAGTGGCTATTTCGCTGCGGCTTTTTGCGCGGCCTTCTTCTGTTTTCTCGGCAGGCGGGTTTTGTTCGTCTTGGGAAATTTGCCGTTTACTTTTGCGGTTTTCGTGAGCACGCCCAAGGATAGCACCGTTGCCAGTTGGGTATTATCAAATATGGCTACCCGGCATAGTGTTTGCGCGCTTGATTGTCCTGATGCGTGTGCGCTTCTGATCAACGTTGAAGACGGGCGCGGTTCGCGGTTGCGGGGCGATCCGGAGCATCCGATTACTCGCGGGTTTCTTTGTGGGAAGGTGGCGCGGTATTTGGATCGGGAGTATTCTCCCGAGCGGTTGCTCTATCCTCAGAAACGCGTTGGCGCTAAGGGTGAGGGGCGGTTTGAACGGATCTCCTGGGACGAGGCTCTTGATACCGTTGCCGGCAGGTTAAAGGCTGTTGCTTCGGAGTGGGGCACCGAGTCGCTGCTTCCTTATAGCTATGCGGGGACTATGGGTCTTTTGCAGGCCAATGGTATGGACCGGCGGTTTTTTCATCGCTTCGGTGCCTCGCGGCTGGATCGGACGATTTGCTCGGCGGCTGGGACTGCGGGCATTACCGAGACTTTGGGGCTGCGGTATGGCACTGAGCCGGAGCAATTCCGGCATTCGAAGCTGATCGTGGCTTGGGGCGCTAATATTCATGGCACCAATGTTCACTTGTGGCCATTTATTGTTGAGGCCCGGCGGAATGGGGCGAAGCTTTATGTGATCGATCCGGTGAAGACTCGGACGGCACGGCTGGCGGATAAACATTTTGAGATTTATCCGGGCGCCGACCTGGCGCTGGCTTTGGCTTTGATGCACGTGATTATCGGCGAGGGGCTTTATGATGCCGACTACGTGGATCGCTATGCGAATGGCTTTGATGCTTTGCGCGAACGGGTGAAGAAATACCCTCCTCAGGAAGTGGCTGCGCTTACTGGTATTCCGGCTGAGGACATTGTTTCGCTTGCTCGCGAGTATGCGACGACGCGTCCGGCGGTGATCCGGTTGAATTATGGTATTCAGCGAACGGATCGGGGCGGCGCGGCGGTTCAGACGGTCGCTATGCTGCCTGCTTTGACCGGATCTTGGCGCGAGGTGGGCGGTGGTTTGCAGCTTTCTACGTCGCAGGCGTTCCATCTTAATCGGCCTTCGCTTGAGATGCCGGAGTTGCAGAAGCGTTCCGCTCTGGGGCGGCCGGCCCGGTTGGTCAATATGACTACGCTGGGGCAGGCGCTTACGGAGTTGAGCGATCCTCCGGTGAAGGCGATGATCGTTTATGCTTCGAATCCGGCGGCTATCGCTCCGAATCAGAGTAAGGTTTTGCGGGGATTGCGGCGGGACGATTTGTTTACGGTGGTGATGGAGCAGTTCCAGACCGATACCGCCGACTACGCCGATATTCTTCTGCCGGTGACCACATTTCTGGAGCACACGGATTTGTATCTGTCTTACGGGCACCACTATCTGCAGTTGGCGCGGCCTGTGCTTCCGGCTCCGGGCGAGACGAAATCGAATGTGGAGATTTTCCGGTTGCTGGCGGAGCGGCTGGGCTTCGACGATCCTTGTTTCAGCGAATCCGACGATGACATGATTCGCGGGCTTCTGGCGTCGGAGCATCCGTTTGTGAAGGGTATCACTGTGGAGGAGTTGGATCGCGAGCATTCGGTGCGGCTGCATGTTGCGCCGGGCGACGAACCCTTTCTTCCGTTTGCGAATGGCGGCTTTGGAACGCCTTCCGGCAAATGTGAATTAGGCAAGGATAATATCGAATACACTCCGCCTTTGGAGTCGCGGTTGGGAGCGCCGGAGTTGCGACAGAAGTATCCGCTGGAGATGGTGGCGTCGAAAAACGACGATAGTATGAACTCCACGTTCGGCAATCGTCCGGATACCGACTGGCAGACTGCGATTCTGGCGATGCACACCGAAGATGCGCGGCCGCGGGGAATTCGCGATGGCGATCGTGTGCGTGTGTTCAACGATCGGGGAAGCTGCATTCTGAATGCGGGCGTGAACGGCGCGGTGCGAACGGGTGTGGTACGTGCGCCTTCCACGCGATGGGCGAAGAAGAGTGAGAACGGCCAGGGCATCAACGCGCTCACTACCGACCGGCTGACGGATTTGGGCGGAGGTCCGATCCTGTTCGGTTGTTTGGTACAAGTAGAGAAATGCGGAGATTAGCTCTGGTGGTGGCGTGCGCCGCTCTGATGGCGGCTGTTCCGGGTTGCAGGCGGCATAAGAAAGCTCGAATCGAGACGATTGAGGAGTCGGGGCCGCAGCTTTCGCCAGTGATCAACATGGCCGACCCGCATTCTTCGATTCAACTGCTGAAGGGGTTCTACGACATCGAGCAGAACGCGTGGCGTTGGACGAAGGGCAGCTTTTCGGTGACGCTGCGTCCGCCTCTGAGCGCGGTGCAAAAGGGCGCTACGTTGGAAGTGAAATTCGCGGCGCCGGATGCCGTGATCGACAAACTGAAGTCGTTCACGCTGGCGGCGAATGTGAACGGAACGCCGATTCCCGGTGAGATGTATTCGAAGGCCGGCGAGCATACGTACTCGAAAGATGTTCCCGCATCGGCATTTGGCCCGGATGCGGTCACGGTGGAATTCGCTTTGGATAAGTTTCTGCCTCCGGGATCGGTGGATCAACGCGAACTTGGAATCGTGGTGAGCTCGATCGGCTTCGAACCGAAATGACCCGTGTCCAGCGGGCGCTGTGGTGGACGCTCCCGAGTCTATTCTGTCTTGTCCTCTATTGGTATGGCCTGAAGTGTTGGTTCGCGCAGGACGACTTCGCCTGGCTTGCTTTGCATTTCGATGTCCCGGATTGGAATGGTTTCCTGCGAAACATGTTCACGCCGATGGCGCAGGGGACTATTCGCTTTCTGAGTGAGCGCGGTTTTTTTCTGCTCTTCTACTGGCTTTTTGGGATGGATGCGCTGCCGTACCGCATCTTCGTTTTCGCGACGCAGTTTGCCAACCTGGCGTTGTTGGCCAGTATTACGTGGCGGCTGACCGGGTCGCGGTTGGCGGGATTCGGCGCGCCGGTGCTTTGGGCGGCGAACAGCGCGCTGGTGACGCCGATGTCGTGGTCGTCGTGCTACAACCAGATTCTTTGCAGCTTTTTTTTGCTGCTCAGCTTCCTCTTGTTTCTTCGGCATATTGAAACCGGGCGGTGGAGGTACTACTGGTGGCAGTGGGCGGCATTCCTGGCAGGGTTCGGCGCGCTGGAGTTGAACGTAGTGTATCCGGCGCTGGCGTTCAGTTATGCGGTGTTCTGCGCTCGCCGGCACGTTGTGAAGACGCTGCCGATGGTTGGCGCGTCGGTACTCTACGCAGCGCTGCACTACTATGTGACTCCCGCATCGACCGGCGTTTATTCCATGTACTGGGATCGCAGTATTTTTAGCACGCTAAGGACCTACACGGAGTGGGCGATGGGGACTGCGCGGCTGGACGTGATCGGATTTCAGCGAATGATGCTGGCTACTACCGCGACGTGGGTGCTGATAGCGGCTCTGTTGGCTTTCGCCGTGTGGAAAATTTACCGGCGGGAGTTCCTGGCGCTGTTCTTTGTTTCCTGGTATGTGCTGGTGCTCGCGCCGCTACTGCCTCTACGCGACCACATGTCGAGTTACTATCTGACGATTCCGGGCATAGGACTGGCGATGCTGGGGGCGTGGGCGATTGCGGAAGCGAATAAATCGGGGGTGGCGATTCGGATCGTTTCGGTTGGGCTGGCGGCGATGTATCTGGCGGCGTCGATCCCGGTGGCGCGAGCGGAGACCCGCTGGCACTACAATCGCAGTCATGCAGTGCGCGATCTGACTCTGGGGGTAGCTCGGGCGCGCGAACTTCATCCGAGTGAAGCCCTTGTTATTAGCGGAGTTTCGAGCGAGACATTTTGGGCCACTTTTCCCGATCACGCGTTTCGAACAGTGGGAGTTGAGAACATATTTCTGGCGCCTGGCGCGGAGCAGCAGCAACTGATTGACGAGCATCCGGAGATAGAAGATATCACGGAATTTTTCCTGCCTTCGGCGATTCTGCTGCGGGCGCTGGAACGGGGCCAGGCGGTAGTCTACGACGCTTCGGGAGGCAGGCTGAGGAACATCACCACCGCTTACGGACTCATTCTGGAGGCGTCGAGGGTGGAAGAACCGAGATTCCTCGACGTGGGTAATCCTCTCTTCAGCAAACAGTTAGGGACAGGATGGTATTCGCCCGACGGCACTATTCGTTGGATGGGATCGCGGGCCGAGGTTCGCTTGGGCGGCCCTACCGCTGCCGGGCAGAGTCTACACCTGATTGGCCATGCTCCTCTGGAGTTGTTTCAAAATGGAACGGTGCGTCTAAAGGTAGACATCAACTCGAGGGAACTGGCGAATTTCCAAATTGGCCGGGAGAATATGGACTTCGAGTTGGCTATACCGCTTCCGGACGATCTTAAGGGCAGTAGTCCAATATCTTTGGTATTAGATGTCAGCCGGACGTGGTCGGCCGCGGGGGATGGAAGGTCGATCTCACTAGCATTCGGCAAAATATTTATCCACTGAGCAATCAGTCACTTACAGGCAGACGAGACTATTCAGGACGTTCTGGGTTGGAATACTCTTGAACCTTTTCGGTATTGTAATCGTCAGATCAAAGTGCGGTAATGATTTGGATGATTTACGCCGATATGTAGCGATGCTGTACGAGTTAGGAAGTTGCAACCGGAGCGATGCCGAGTGCATCAAACGGTCTGGCAATGAAAGTGCTGAGCAGTGTGCTATGATCTTGGGAAGCAGAAACCGGAAGTCCTCCTGGACGGGCCGTACAAACGGCTTGGTAACTCGCTCCCGCTTGATCGAGTCCTGTTCTGTAATAGAGTAGACAGGGTTGAAACTTTGACCGGGTCACCGCGTCTAAAGCGTTATTGAATTTAAAAAAGCCCGATAAGGGCGAGGATTAAATCGAAGGAAGTAGTAAGGAGAAGCAGCCATGACCAAGAGCGAAATTAAAAAGTATCGGGAGATACTGGAAGCACGACAAGCAGAGCTCATTTCAGTAATCAAAAATCGCGAAGGGATCACAATCGAAAAGAGTCCCGATGCGCTGGACGAAGTCCAGAACGCAGCTGAGCGTGAGCTCGCCATTCGCAATCTCGACCGCGAATCGAATTTACTCCGCAACGTGCGCGCCGCTTTGCGTCGCGTAGAAGATGGATCGTTCGGCGTGTGCGTGCATTGCGACGAAGACATTAGCCCCAAGCGGGTTGCCGCAGTGCCGTGGACACCGTATTGCATCGCGTGCCAGGAAGCTGCAGATCGGGCGCAGGAAGACGGTTCGGAATCGTTCGACGACTTGCTGGTTAACGCCGCGTAATTCACGTCCGTACGGCCTTGCTTCTCTCGAGAGCGCGGGTTTAGTACCCGCGCTTTTTTCATCCCGTCAAGCTCTGATCCCGATTGCCGAGACCATCCGGCCGGAGGACTCTTTGTCCCGCCGGAAAGAATGGAACTCGCCGTCGCCGTAGCAGAGTGTGCAGAATTCACTGACGTCGATGTTTTCGGGAGCTAATCCGGCAAGGAGTAGCTGCGCCCGATTGGCGGCTCGGAGGTCGACAGTTGGGCTTTCGGTGTGAAAGAGCGCGCTTACTTCCGGGCCGACTTCGTAACAGCAGGGTCCAATGGCGGGACCTATGGCCGCACGCATAGCGGCGGGACGGCTGCCGAATTCGCTGGTTAGTTTGGCGACCGCCTTGGTGACGATTTCGGCGGTGGTGCCACGCCAACCGGCGTGTATGACGGCCACGGTGCGATGTTCGGGATCTGCGATCAAGATCGGAACGCAGTCGGCGGTGCGCACTCCGATGAGATTTCCGGGCTCGCTGGTGATTAGTGCGTCACCTTGTTCGAGACAACCTTTCCGGTCGTCCGCGACAACTACTTTGTCCGAATGAGTTTGTTTAAGGTTGGTGAATCGCGCCGGCCAGCCGTGTGTCGCACGGCATCCAAAGCCATGCACAACCCACGGAAGTTCCGCCAGAAGCGTGGAAACGTACAGGCGTTCCGAAGATTTTTCAAACATGTATGGGTCCTCTTTAGTGTAGCGTGTTAATCGGTGCGCCTATTTTTTGTGGTTTGCTTCCTTGGCCAATTGGTTCTGGCCGGACCGGAACGGGTTGTTATCGATTCCGATCCGGGATACTTCAATGACGACTGTCAGGCGGCGGTGATGCTGCTGCGTAGTCCGGAGAAGGCGGCAGTGGCGGGAATCACCGTTGTCTCCGGCAACACCTGGGCGCCCGAGGGCCGGAAACACATGGAGCAGGCGCTGAAGGCGATTGGACGAAGCGACGTTCCCATGTTTATGGGTGCGCAAATGCCTTTGACCCATACGGCCGGGATGGCGAAGGAGGAGTCGCGCCGGTGGGGGCCGTTCGCGTATATGGCGGCGTTTGAAAAACCGTTCCCGGCAGGGGTAGAAATTGGCTCCCGAGGCGGTGTGGATTTCCTGATCGAGACGATTGACAGGTTTCCGGGCGAAGTCGTGATTCTGGCGATTGGGCCTATGACCAACCTGGCGGTTGCGTTTCGGCTGCGACCCGATCTTGAGACAAAGATCAAGCAAATTGTCTTCATGGGCGGGAACGTGCGCGTGCCAGGGAACGCTACGAAACACGCCGAAGTGAATTTCTGGTTCGATCCCGAGGCGGCGCAAGCGGTGATGCGATCACGCGTGCCGCGGAAGATCATGTTCGGGCTGGACATTTGCAACCGGGCGGTGTTTACGCGAAAGCAGTTCGATGAAATCGTGGCCGCCAAGACGCCTGCGACGGAGCTATTCAAAGACGCATTGGGCAACGGATATCCCGGCTTCCTTAAGGATGCGAAAACGACGGGATACATTTGGGACCCGCTGACGGCGGGGTATTTGATCGATTCGAAGATTGTTACTTCGCAGGAGCCGATGTATCTCGATGTCGATGCGCGGTTCGGCGAATATTATGGAGCTGTGACGCCGCTGGACCGGAAACTTGCGCCGGAGGCGACACCAGTTCAGGTGATGCTGGGGCTCGATTATCCGCGTTTTTTTGCGCTCTTCAAGAGGTTGCTGACACGGCAGTAGCGGCCAAGTCGCGGCGATACCAGTCGAGCGTTTTGCGCAATCCATCTTCGAGCGAGTAAAGCGGCTTGTGGCCGAGATCGCGCACGGCGGCGGTGGTGTCGGCTTGTGAGTCGCGTACATCGCCCGCACGGGGCGGGCCGTATCGGGCCGCGATCTTCACACCGGCGATCTTCTGCAGTACATCCCAAACCATATTCAGGGTGTAGCGATTCCCGTTGCCGGCGTTATAGACTTGGCCGGAAACATTGGCGGCGCGGGAGGCTTTGAGGAGCAGCCCTACGACGTCTTCGACGAAAGTGAAATCTCTCGACTGTTCGCCGTCGCCGTGGATCAGCGGTGGTTCACCGGTGATGACGCACTTCATGAAAATCGAAAGTATTCCGGAGTAGGCGCTGGCGGGATCCTGCCGCGGGCCGTAGACGTTGAAGAACCGTAGAGCGACCGCTTCCAGGCCGAAGCAAGATGAGAAAGCGCCGGCGTAATATTCTCCCAATAGCTTCTGTACGGCGTATGGAGATTTGGGACGTGGGATCATGGTCTCCACTTTCGGCAGAACATCCGTATCGCCGTATGCGGAGGATGATGCAGCGTAGACGACGCGCTTCACGCCGGTTTCTTTCGCGGCGAGATAGACATTGAACGTGCCGTCGATATTTACTTCGTGCGAGGGCCGCGGATCTTCGATGGATCGGGGGACGGACGGGATGGCGGCGAGATGAAAGACCACGTCAGCGCCGTTGAACGCAGCGCGAGTGGGTTCGTAATCGCGAAGATCGACTCGCTGGAAGTCGATTTGCGAACGTACGTCGTCGAGATTGCGCTCGCTGCCGGTGAGCAGATTGTCGACGACGATGATTTGATGGGGACCATCGGCTAGCAGGCCGCGCACAAGATTCGACCCGATGAAACCGGCGCCTCCGGTGACAACGTATTTCATGCGAGCCCCGCTATCACGGATTCGAGGTGACGGATGGATTGGTTGGCGATGGCGTCCGCGCCGGGGGTGAAATCGAAGGCCTCGAGCGAGACCCAGCCGGGATAGTGGCGGCGCTTGAGGACCTGGAGAATCGGCGCGAAATCGTAATCGGCCTGACCGCAATGCCGGCCGTCGAGTTCGTTGACGTGGACGTGGCGAATGTAATCGTAGTAGCGATCGACGAGCACGGCGTGCGGCTCAATTTCGTCTACTGCGTTATGCGTGTCGAACATGGTGCGGACTGCGGGGCTGTTGATTTCCTTTACCAGCGAGACGGCTTCTTCGAGAGTCTGGACGACGTCCGATTGGCCTATTGGCAGCGCTTCGATGAGAACCGTGACCCCACGGTCAGCGGCATGAGGCGCGACTGACATAATTCCGTCCACGTAGTTGCGCGTCGCCTGTTCGCGCGTGAGTCCGCCGGTGGACTTACGCTGCTGCGGAGAGCCAAATACCATGACGCCATCGGGGCCGAGATCGGCGCAGAGGTCGATCAAATTGCGGACGTGGAGCCAGCTTCGCTCTCGTACGGCGGAATCCGGAGTTGTGACGTGGAGACCCTTCGGCGAGGCCATAAGCCAGTGGAGGCCGACGAACGCGAGGCCCTCATCGGCGATGATCTGTTTGTACTCGGCGCGTTTGGCCGGTGGAACGGTGGCGGGATCTTCCGCGAGTGTAAACGGGGCAATTTCGATGCCGGTATAGCCCGCTTTGCGCATTGTTTTGCATGCGTCTCGAAAATCCCATTTGTCGAATGCTTCGTTGCAAATGGCGTGCCGGAACGTGAAGCTCATTAAACCACTAGTGTACAAGCTCAGAGTACGTGGACAATTTTCGGGCGCTCTCCGGGGGGGCCGAGGATGGACTGCTCGAAGTCTCCGAAGTGCGTGCGGCGGATGAGAGCTCGAAGCATGCCGGGATTGAAGCGGGCAAGATCGTCGACGGCCACTTTTGCCGCCTCCGGGCTGGCGTTGACGCTGCCGGTGATTGTCTGATTTTTTACGACGAGATTCACGAAGGGCACCTCGCCGTTGGCGATGCTCGCTCCTAGCACGACCATCACTCCGAGCGGGGCAAGAGCGGTGATCCCTTGAAGGGTTGCGTCCGGCGAACCGGTGGCTTCGATGATGATGTCGGCTTTTTCGTCGAGGGTGGTGACGTAGCGAATGCCTGCTTGATCGAGTAGTTTCGCGCGGTATCCAGACGCAGCTTCTAGAGAATGTACGGATACTTGGAATCCGCGGGCTTGCAGTGTGAGTGCCGCGAGGATTCCGACGCTGCCTGCGCCGAGAACGGTGGCTGTGCGGGCGTCCGGTTCATGAAGGCGAATGGCGAGTTGGATGGCTTTTTCGACTACGCTCAAGGGCTCTAGCAGGACTCCGAACTCGGCGATGGACTGGGGGATGAGGAGGAGATCGCCGGCGTGGTCGATTGCGAAATCGGCGAAATAACCATGAGCGCCGTTGATGCCGCGCTCCGGACATTTTCCGGAGACGCAGAGATCGCGGCGGTTTCTCGCGCACGAGGGGCAGGGTGGTTCGCAGGCGCGGCGGATTTGGGGCGCGACCAGATCGCCGGGGCGAATGTTGTTGACGGCCGGGCCGACGGCAGTGACTTCGCCGAGCGCTTCGTGTCCCATTACCAGAAAATCGCTGCCGGGTGGTGGGAATCCGAGGCGAAACATGGCGAGTTCGCGATCGGTGCCGCAGACTCCGGCTTCCAGGACTCGAAACAATACCTGGGTGTCGTGTTCGAGCGCGGGCTCGGGGATGTCGCGCTGTTGGAGGGACCGGCGCTGGTAGTCGAGGGTGACGGCTCGCATGTCTTCTTCTACGTTAAACCGTTGGGACTGGTAGGTCCTGGGGCCGTGAATGAACGCGAATAAACGCGGATAAAAACGCTCCCCTTGCACTTCGACAACAAGATTAGTAGAATTCTGTTGTCGAAGCGGCAGGGGAACAAAGTGGACTCCTGGGCCGAGGAGGGCTGATGATTCGTGACGTACTATTTCGGCTTCGAGCCGTCTTTCGCGGGCGGACTGTTGAGAAGGAACTCGATGATGAACTGCAATACCACTTTGAACACGAGGTCGAGAAACTTGTGCGATCCGGCTTGACCCGGCAAGAGGCATTGAGGCGGTCACGGCTTGCTTTCGGCGGATTGGATCAGGTGAAAGAGGAATGCGGACAGGCACGCGGCATCTCGTGGCTGGAGACGGCCATGCAAGATCTGCGATACGCAGCACGGGGAATGGGCCGTAGCCCGGGATTTGCTACCGCGGCGGTGCTCACGCTCGGATTTGGCACCGGGGCGATCTCTACTGTATTCACTCTCGCCAATACGATGTTCTTCCGCGAGCTCCCGGTGGATCGGCCGGATCGGGTTGTCGTCGTCCAGGCGACACGGCGGCACGGCCGAAGCGCCGGTTGGGTCTCCTATCCGGATTACGTTCATTTTCGGGACCAGACCAAAGCGCTACAAGGCCTGGCGGCACACTATTCCACTGCGCCTCTCTTTGCGACCATCCACAATCTTTCCAAGGAAGTGAATGGCGCCGTTGTGTCGGCGAATTTCTTCCCCTTACTCGGGCTGAGACCGGCGCTCGGCCGTTTCTTCCGTGAGGATGAGGACAGCGTTCCCGATCGTGACCGCGTCGCCGTACTCAGTTACGAGCTTTGGCGCAACTGGTTCGGATCATCGCCGGATGCGGTGGGCTCGACACTGAAGATCAACGGAACCGCGTTCCTGGTAATCGGGGTCGCTCCTTCGACGTTTCGGGGCGTAAACATTCAACCTGCCGAGATATATATCCCCACGATGATGGCGCGCGCAGGATACCGCTGGTGCGAAGACGCGTTCGCGGCCGACTGCACTGTGTTTGACATGATTGGCCGGCTTCGGGACGGGTACACCGTCGAGCAGGCACGCGCCGAGATGGCCGCTCTCGTCCCGCAATCCTGGGAGACCGCTAAAGAAGGCGAGAACACAGGCATCATGGTCGTTCACGCTAGAGGGGGCTTCCAGGCCGACATCGTTCGCCGCAGTGAAATTCGATTCATAGAGCTGTTGGCCGGCGTCGCAGGAGTTCTCCTCATGGTTTGCTGCCTGAATCTGGCTGGCCTGCTGATCGCACGGAACAGCGCACGCACTCGTGAATTCGCCATACGCGCTTCTCTCGGCGCCGGAAGTATGCGACTGATCAAACAGTTGATCACCGAGTCGCTTCTGCTGGCGGTGTGCGGCGGCGGGCTGGGGATGCTATTTTCGCTACTTCTGACCGGTGCGCTCAGCAGGTCGTTTTATTCGCTGGACCCGGAGGGGCATCCTCTCTATTACAACTTCAGTCCCGCGCCCCGTGTCATTGTGGCCATTATCGCCGTGTCGATTGCGGCCGGCTTTCTGGCCGGCATCCTCCCGGCACTCAAATCCGTTCGCGCCGATGCCGCTGAGAGCCTCAAACGACAGGGAGGCGCCGTCACCGGGGGACTGCGATTAGGACGATGGGTGGTTGGCGCGCAGGCTGGAGTGGCTGTGGCGCTGGCCGCGATCGCGGGACTTTTCGCCACTAGCGCGCACACGATGATTGCCGGGGTCAATTTTGAGGCGTCACACGTGGCGCTCATGCGGCTGCGCCCTCGCTTGCTTCAGTACCCACCGGAAAAGGCGCAGCTGTTCTTGCGCGCCGCGATCGAGCGCCTGGAGGCGTTGCCCGCCGTTGAGTCGGCCAGCATGGTCAGCACAGGCGCAGTCCTGGTCGGTGGATCCGCGCAGGTGTCGTTACGCGGATGGGCAGATTCGCAGTCGATCGAGTGCGGACATATCGAGATCGGCCCGCGGTACTTTGAAACACTGCGGACTCCCGTGCTGCGCGGACGTGAGTTCGATCGGCGTGACACTATTCAATCTCCGCCCGTCACCATCGTGAGCGAGGCGCTGGCACGCCGGTTCTGGCCCACAGGCAACGTGATCGGCGCGACCTTGATGGTGAATCAGTGGCCGCGCCAAGTGGTCGGAATCGTCAAGGACATTCCGCTCCAAAACCGCGGTAAGGCTACCCAGCCGTACATCTATACACCCTCCTGGCAGAATCCCACACAGGTAGACGCACGTCTGCTGATGCGCGTCAAAGGCGATCCGGCGGCCATGCTTCCAATGTTAGTGCGTGAAGTGAATCGGGTCGACCCGGATGTACCGATTGCCGAGATCATTACGCTCCCCATGCAGACGGCCGGAGCTATCAGTGAACTTCGTATCACAGCCGGCTTTGTGTCCTACGCCGCGGTATTGGCTGTTTTGCTGAGCGCTCTCGGCCTGTATGGCGCGATGGCTTTCTCGGTGTCCCGCCGTACGAAAGAGATCGGCATCCGCCTGGCGGTAGGAGCCGAACCGGCGGAGGTGCTCGTGATTGTGATGCGGGAAGGGATGTCCGTCGTTTTCGCCGGTGTTGCGATCGGGCTGGTGCTGGCGATGGCCGGTACGCGGGTTATTTGGCATCTTCTTTACGGATCGGGCGCCGCTGACGCCCAGCTCTACGCGGCTGCGGCTGTGGTGGTCGCCCTTGTAGGTCTGCTTGCCTGTTGGGTTCCGGCGCGCCGCGCCGCCTCCGTTGAGCCTCTAATTGCTCTTAGAGAAGAGTGACGATCACTTCGATATACTTCAAACAGGAAGGAGCCTTTATGCGGAACAGCGTGCTCGTTCTCACACTGGCTACCATGGCGTCACTCCTCGCGCAGTCATCCTCGTCTTACCGCGTCACCCACACCTACACGCTGGGCGGGGACGGGAGCTGGGACTACATCGTGCCCGATCCGCCGAATCACCGTCTGTTTATCGCCCGGCAGAATCGCGTGATGGTCGTCGATGAAGACAACGGAACGCTGCTCGGCGAAGTCACCGGCATCCAGGGCGCGCACGGAACCGCGGTGGCGGAGGGCACAGGTCATGGATTCGCCACCTCGGGTAACGACCAGTCCGTGGTCATGTTCGATCTGAAGACCTTCAAGGTGCTCGGCCGGATCCCGGCCGCTGAAGATGCCGACGCCATCCTCTACGACAGCGCATCGAACCGCGTCTTCACATTGAATGGCGACGCGCATTCCTCGACGGTGATCGACCCGCGGGCGGGGACGCTGATCACGAACATTCCGCTCGGCGGCAAACCGGAATACGGCGCTTCAGCCGGCGACGGCAAGGTGTACGCGAATCTCACCGACACGAGCGAGGTGGTTGAGATCGACGCGAAGACAGCGACCGTGACCCGGCGCTGGTCCACCGCCCCGTGCAAGCAGCCGGTCGCCATGGCCATCGACACTGCCCACCATCGGCTGTTCAGCGGATGCCGCAGCGGCGTGATGGCGGTCTCCGACTATCAGGCCGGCAAGGTGGTCGCAACGGTCCCGATCGGCACCGGCGTCGACGGCGCCGGGTTCGATGCGGCCTCGGGCAACGCGTTTGCCTCGAATGCGGATGGCACGCTCACGGTGATTCATCAGGACGCTCCGGACCAATATCACGTCATCGAGAACGTACAGACGCCGCAGGGCTCGCGCAATATGGGGCTCGACCCCACCAATCACCGCGTGTTCGTCGTTTCGGCGAAGTTTGGGCCGGCGCCCGCGGGAGGCCGGGGCAGAGGACCGGTGCTGCCCGGATCGTTCACATTGATGGTGATCGAGCAGGATCATTCAACGACGCGGTGACCGGGCGGCGCGCCACGACGATCAACGAGAGTCCGGACCAGGGCAGCAGGAATTCGGTTCTGCGCCAGAACCAGACGGTTTTGTCGAAGAGCTTTAGCGCGATCCGGCTGATTTGTTCGCGGCGCAGCACGGTGCCGAAGAGCCACCAGAATGGACGGCCGATTTTGTTCAACTGGTGGACTTCTTGCGCTTCGAATCCGGCTTGTTTGAGAATGCCGAGTAAGTCCGCGCGGTTGAACCGGCGCTTGTGGCCGATTGTGCGGTCGATGCTGCCGTATAGCGACGTGCCTTGAGGCACGAGCACGATGATGGCGCCGTCCGGTTGGAGCGTGGTGCGCAGACTCTTGAGAGTGGCTAGCGGATCGGCGGCGTACTCGAGGACATTGATGCAGAGGACGCTTTCGACCGATTCGCGCAGTTCGTCAAAGACGTGCGGCATTTCGGGATCGAGCGCCATCACAGAGACGTTGGGCGTGCGGAGAAACCGGTTGCGCAGGGCGTGGAGGTAGAGAGAGTCGCGCTCGGTGGCAAAGTAATGCGCCCGCTTGCCCATCAGGCGGCCGGTGATATTGCCGATGCCTGCTCCTACCTCGAGCACAGTGTCTTTCAAGTGGGGCCGCAGGATGCTGGTGATCCAACTGATGTATTGCGGCGTGCCGGAGATGTTGTTGAGTGACCCGCGGCCGTATGGCTCGACGTAGAGATCGTCGATGAGCCAGAAGTGCAGGATGACGCCGAAGACTTTGAGTCCGTCTTTCCAGCCGATCTTTTTTCCTTCTTCGTAGGTGCGGCCGTGGTAGCTGATGGGGACTTCGTAGATGCGGAGCTTGCGCTTGCCGCATTTCATGGTGATCTCGGGCTCGAAGCCGAAGCGGTTGGAGCGGACGGGAATGCTTTTCAGAAGATCGGTGCGGAATACTTTGTAGCAGGTCTCCATGTCCGTTACGTTGAGGTTCGAGAACATGTTGGAGACGGTGGTGAGGAATTTGTTGATCATCGAGTGCCAATAAGGAAGCACTCGTGTCTGCTCGCCTGCGAGATAGCGCGAACCGAACACGGCGTCGGCGTGGCCGTCGAGCAGGGGGCGGAGTAGTTTGGGGTATTCGGAGGGATCGTATTCGAGGTCGGCGTCCTGCACGAGGCAGAAGTCGCCTGTCGCTTTTTGAATGGCGGTTCGGACGGCGGCGCCCTTTCCCTGGTTGACGGCGTGCCGAAACAAACGGATGCAGGAATGGTCTTCTGCGAAGCGCTCGAGAATCGCGGACGTACCATCGGTGGAACAATCGTCCACAATGATTACTTCGCGGCCCATATCTTCGGGCAGGGGCGCGGCAATTACCTGTGAGAGACTTCGCTCCACTACCGCGCGCTCGTTGTAGACGGGCACTAGGATTGAGAGCTTCATTCCGAAGTTCTCAGTATAAGGCCGTCTTAGGGAGGGCGGGCCTTTTGAGGAGCCCGCCGTTCCGCTAGTGAAAAGAAATTATCACGCTGAGGCGCAAAGCCGCGAAGAACAACGCCGTGATTTAGCGGTGGTGCGCGTGCTCCGCTTCCTGAGCTTTCTGCCAGTCGTCCAACTGTTTTTGAGCCTCTTCTTTCTTGATGCCGTAACGTTCCTGCAAGCGGCCTACGAACCTTTCGGTGTTACCCGCGATGTACTGGACGTCGTCATCGGTGAGTTTGCCCCACTTTGCGCGGACGGTTCCTTTGAGTTGTTTCCACTTGCCTTCGAGTTGATCGGTATTCATACATGTCTCCTCGCGTACAATCGAGCACGCGGCTTGCCATGACTAATTCATTGCAGGAAAAAGTGCTTTGAAAAACGGCTACCAGGTAGAACTTACATCCCTTCCAATTCGTACACTACTCTTATGCTTTCGATTTTGCTGGCTCTGACTTTGATTGCAGATGGCGACTGGCCCTATTACGGCCGGGACCCTGGTGGTAGTAAATTTTCTCCGCTGAAGCAAATTGATCGATCGAATGTTCAGAAGTTGAAGATGGCCTGGACTTTTCACACGGGCGACTTATACAAACCGGAGAAAGGCCGGGCGACCGCGTTCGAATCGACGCCGCTCTACCTGGATGAGACCTTGTTTGTGACGACTCCGCTGGGCAAAGTGATCGCGCTTGATCCGGCGACTGGCAAAGAGCTTTGGCGCTTTGATGCGAAGGTGAATCGGGACGCGGGGTACGGGGATTTTGCGAACCGCGGGGTGTCGATGTGGGTGGATTCGAAGACCAAACAACGGCGTCTGTTCCTTGCGTCGATCGATGCGCGGTTGATTGCGTTAGACGCGAAGACGGGCCGGCGGTTTGATGACTTCGGGGATAACGGCGAAGTGCGTTTGCGTAACGGACTTCGCGTTGCGCCGCATGAAGAGTCGGAATATGAGGAGACGTCGCCGCCGGCCGTTGTCGGGGATGTAGTGGTGGTGGGTTCGGCGATTGCCGACAACGGCTTTTTGGAAACCGCGAGTGGTGAAGTCCGCGGGTACGATGTGCGCACGGGAAAACTTCTATGGACGTGGCATTCGCTGGCTTTGACGAAAGGAATGCGGGCCGGAGGGGGCAATGCGTGGTCGATCATTTCGGCGGACCCGGAGCGGAATCTAGTGTTCCTCCCGACCGGGAGTCCAAGCCCGGACTATTATGGCGGCGAACGGCCTGGTGACGACCGGTATGCGAATTCCGTGGTTGCTTTGCGCGCCGATACAGGCGAAATGGTGTGGTACTTCCAGACGGTGCATCACGATCTTTGGGATTATGACGTGGCGTCTCAGCCTACGCTCATTACGGTGCGGCAGGGAGGTAAAACAATTCCGGCGATTGCTGTTGGGTCGAAGACGGGCCATCTGTTTCTGCTGGATCGCGTGAGTGGTAAGCCGATTTTTCCGGTGGAGGAACGGCGCGGTTCCCGCTAGTGATGTTCCGGGTGAGAAAGCGTTTCCGACACAACCGTTTCCTACTGCTCCAACGGCGCTGGTGCCTCAGAAGTTGACCTCGGCGGATGTTTGGGGGTTGACGGAGGAAGATCGCAAGTGGTGCCGGGATACCGTGACGGGTTTGCGCTCCGAGGGTGTGTTCACTCCGCCGAGTCTTGGTGGTTCGTTGGTGGCACCGGGAAATATCGGTGGTATGGCGTGGGGCGGCGCGGCTTTCGATCCCGCCAGCGGGCTGTTGCTGATTCCCACTAATCGCCTTCCCTCCGTCGTTCACCTGATTCCTCGCGACAAGATTGCCGAATTCCGGAAGGCGCATCCGGGGGGCGAATACGCTCCTCAGAACGGTTCTCCGTATTGGATTCGCCGCGATTTTCTGTTGAACGAAAATCGCGTGCCTTGCAATGCGCCGCCGTGGGGGGCGCTAACGGCGGTCGATGTCAACAATGGGAAGATTCGTTGGGAAGTGCCGCTTGGCATGCTGCCCTGGCTGGCGGCGCGTCCGGAAGCTGCGAAGTGGGGCTCGATCAGTCTGGGGGGGCCGATCGTCACGGCGGGCGGGCTGGTGTTTATCGGAGCATCCCTGGACGCGCACCTGCATGCGTTTGACGTGCAAACAGGAAAGCAGCTTTGGGCGGGCGATCTACCGACCAGCGCACGCGCCACGCCGATGACGTACCGTGCGGCGAATGGAAAGCAGTATGTTGTGATTGCGGCTGGCGGGCACGAGGTTGCGGGAATCAAGCTGGGTGATGCGTTGGTGGCGTTCGCGCTCGAATAGCGAGTGCGATACTAGACCGAGAACATGATCCTGCTCGAGAGTAACCTGCCGGGAATTCCTCTACATGCGCGCGGTAAGGTGCGCGACGTTTATTCGGTGGGCGAACATCTGCTGATTGTCGCCACGGACCGCATCTCCGCGTTCGACTACATTCTGGCCAGTGGCATACCGGAGAAAGGCGCGGTGCTGACGCAGATGTCGTTGTTCTGGTTTGATTTTCTGCGGGGAGTTACTCCGAATCATTTGGTCACGGCGGATGTGGGGGAATATCCGGCTGAGTTGCGGCCGTTCGCCGAGCAACTTCGCGGGCGCTCGATGCTCGTAAAGAAGGCGAAGATGATCGATGTGGAGTGCGTAGCGCGTGGCTACATCTCGGGGTCGGGATGGAAAGACTACAAGGCGACGGGGGCGATCTGCGGTATCCAACTGCCGGAACAGCTTCTGGAAAGTTCGAAGCTGCCGGAGCCGATTTTCACTCCGGCATCGAAGGCGTCGACGGGGCACGATGAGAACGTGACGTTCGCGACGGTCGCCGACTCGATCGGACGCGAACTGGCCACGTGGATTCGAGACCTCACTCTGGACATCTACTCGCGCGCGTCGCGGTATGCGGAGACGAAGGGTATTATCGTTGCTGACACGAAATTCGAATTTGGATTTGTGGGCGATGAACTGGTGCTGGCGGATGAAGTTCTGACTCCGGACTCCTCGCGGTTCTGGCCTGTGAAAACGTATCAGCCTGGGGGGCCTCAGCCTTCTTACGATAAGCAGTATGTGCGGGATTATTTGGAATCGATACGCTGGAACAAATTGCCTCCCGCGCCGGCGCTGCCGCAGGACGTGCAGGAGCGCACCAGCGAGAAGTATAAAGAAGCGTATCGCGTATTGACCGGCAAGACATTGTGACCTGGCTCGATTTCATTTTTGCTTTGATCATTGGCGCGTCGGTGGTGGCGGGCTTTTCTAAAGGCCTGATTAAAATCGGCATCGGAACGGCGGCCGTGTTGATTGGGTTCCTGGCGGCGGCCTGGCTTTATGGCACGGTGGGCTCGTGGATGGCTCCGGTGCTTGCTTCGAAGGCGGTGGCGAACGTTCTTGGATTTCTTTTGGTGCTGGCCGCGGTGATGACGATTGGCACTCTGGTGAGCTGGGGATTGCACAAGATTTTCAAGATGATTGGGCTGACGTGGCTCGATCGCCTGCTGGGCGGAGTATTCGGCTTGGTGCGCGGCTTCTTTATCTCGGCGATTCTGTTGCTGGTGCTGGTGGCGTTCGCTCCGGGTCCGACGCATAGCGCGGTGATCGGGTCGGGAATTTCTCCGTACGTGATGGAGAGCGCGAACGTGCTGTCGATGGCGACGCCTCACGAGTTGAAGGATGGTTTTCGGAAGAGTTACGAGGAGATCAAGAAGATCTGGGCGGACGCGGTGAAATCGAAAAAGAAGAAGCCTGAGAAGCTGCCCGAAGACAAGGCGTGAGAGCATGGAAGTTTCCATGGATCTCACGATTTTCGATCTTGACGGCACGCTGATTGATTCCAAGCTCGACCTGGCGCATGCGGTGAACGCGGCGCTGGAGCATCTGGGGCTGGCGCGGCTGACGCTTGAGCGTATCGCTTCGTATGTCGGCAACGGCGCTCCGATTCTGATGCGGAGGGCTATCGGACCGGAGGCGAGTGAAGAGGAAGTGGCGCGGGGGCTCACGTACTTCATGCAGTATTATCGCGACCACATGCTCGATTACACTACGCTGTATCCGGGCGTGAGAGCGACGCTCGACCTGTTGCGCGACCGCGGCGCGAAGATGGCGGTGCTGACCAACAAACCGGTGGGCTTGAGCAAGGCGATTGTGGCGGGGCTTGGTTTGGACGGGCACTTCATTCAGGTGTACGGCGGAAATAGTTTTGAACAGAAGAAGCCGCATCCCGTGGGGATTGAGATTTTGATGAGTGAAGCGGGCGCGACGGCGGGGAAAACGATGATGGTGGGCGATAGCGCGGTGGATGTGCAGACGGCTCGAAACGCGGGCATCCAGAGCTGCGGAGTCACGTATGGTTTTCAACCGGAGACGCTTGCCACGACGCCGCCAGATTTTTTAATTGATCGGATGGACCAATTGCCGGGCATTCTCTGGCAGAATTGAACATATGCGAAAATTACCGATTCTTCTCGTTGCATGCTCCTTGTTGTTTGCGCAGGGTAACAAACCGAAGCTACCCGGCGAGGACTGGCAGTCTCTTTTCAACGGCAAGGATCTTACCGGATGGAACAAGGTGGGCGACGAAATATGGGACGTGGAGGACGGCACCATTCATGGGCGCGCCATTACGAAGAGGTACGGATATTTGCAGACGGAAAAGAAGTATGTCGATTTCCAGTTGTCGCTGCGTTTCAAATGCGAAGGCGACGGCAACAGCGGCGTGTTCATGCACACCGACTTCAAACCGGGCACGGTGGATGTTTCGCAAGGAATTCAGTTTGAAATCGACTGCCGTATCGGCCAACACACCGCTGGTATTTACGCGGAGGACGGACGCGCATGGATCGCTTGGCCGGCGCCGGAGAATGAGACGGTGGTGCGATCGGAGGAGTGGAACGAATATCTGATCAAAGTGGAAGGCAACCATATGATCACGCGCTTGAACGGCGTGCTGATGGTGGATTTCACGGATCCGAAGGCTAAGATGAACGACGGCACCATCGCACTGCAGTTGCATTCCGGCGGTAAGGGGAATATGCGGTTTAAAGATATTATGATCCGCGACCTCACTAAGAGGTAAATGCCGCTCCGGCTTTACTACTGCGACCACCACGAGATTCCTCTTCCGCTGGGACACAAATTTCCTATGCGGAAGTACAGGTTGCTGCGGGAAACGCTTGCGGCGGACGGCGATTTTATATTCGTGCCGGCTCCCGCGGCTGATTTAGAAACTATTGCGATGGTTCATGACGCCGAGTATGTGAGGCGGTTCGTGGACGGGTCGCTCGATCCTGTGGTGCAGCGTCGCATCGGGTTTCCCTGGTCGGCGGGATTGGTGCGGCGGACTCTGGGGTCGGTTGGCGGGACGTTGCGCGCCACTCGCGATGCGCTGGAATTTGGGATCGGCGGCGGTCTGGCGGGCGGCACTCATCACGCATTCCGATCGGAGGGGGCGGGTTTTTGCGTATTCAACGATATCGCCGTGGCTATCGCCGGGCTTCGTTTGCGCGCGAGTATTATCGATCTCGATGTGCATCAGGGCGACGGGACGGCTAAGATTTTCGAAAATGATCCGGAGGTGTTTACCGTCTCCGTGCATGGGCGGAATAATTTTCCGTTTCGCAAGCAGGTGAGCAAGCTGGATATCGATTTGCCGGATGGAACGGGCGATGAAGAATATCTGGCGGTGCTGCCGCGCGCGATCTTGCAGGCGTTTGAGTTCCGGCCTGAGATTGTGTTTTATCAATCGGGTGTGGACGGGCTGGCTTCCGATCAGCTCGGCCGGTTGGCGCTGACGCACGAGGGATTGAAGCGGCGCGACGAGTTGGTGATTGGCGAATGCCGGCGGCGGGGCGTGCCTTGCGTGATCACTTTGGGCGGGGGTTACTCGGAACCAATCGAACTGACCGTTGAGGCGCACGCCAACACGTTCCGCACGGCGGCGCGGTTCTATTCGAAATACAGCAACGAATTGAAGAATAGCTTGAACGCCTGATAGCTCTGTGCGCGGTATTGCGGCCGCATGCCGAACAGAATGATATGGCCGGAGCCAGTGGGCACGTCGATCAATGCCGGGCGATTGACGAGGTATTTTTCTCCCAACAGCCACCCGGACGCCAGAACATTGGAACCGGCGTAGGTGATGACGGCGCGGTCGCGCGAGCCAGCTGGAATTTCAAAGGCGGGGCTTCCTTCGGACCAGATGGCGATCTCCTTCGGCAGCCCGTAGTTCAGTGGGTGTGTAGGATCGAGTTTCACGTTGAGCAGCGAGCCGGGCGAGTAGAAATCGCGATTGGGAATGCCTCGAAGCACGTTCTTCGCATCGATGCCGAGGTACTCAATGGCGTATTCGCAGGCGTCGTTGAAGAACAGAATAGTTCCTCCCTGCGCGGCGAACTTCTTGAGTGCATCGGCGCCTGTATCGCCGACGCCGCCTACGTACTCTTCGGGCATTTTGCCAGCGCCGTGGCCGTTCTGGATTTCGACGGCGCGCTGGTCGGGGAAGACGATGACGTCGAACTTCGCACGCAGATCGCCTGCCTGTATTTCTCTGTTGTAGATGCTGGAATAGCGGAAGCCGAAGCGCTCTAGCAGCCAACGCGTCCAACCCTCGTCCATGGTTGGCTGGTAGCTTTTATAGAGTCCGATGCGCGGGCGCTTCAATGAGCGGGTTCCCGCTGCCGCGCCGAGAAGGAAGTCTCCATTCGCCGGGTTGCGCGCCACCATCTGTCCCTTCGACCACGCATCGTTTACAGCGCGCCAGGAATCGATGTCGGCGGCTGGAAGATTCATCGATGTTTGTGGGGGCTGCGGGAAGTCGTCCGCTCGCTCGAGAGCCGTCTGAAATGGTTGATCGATGGTGTCGACCGAGACGCCCATCAACAATGGCAATGTTTGCGCGGTTACGTCGTACGGACGACGAGGCGGGCCTCCGGGATAGATGCGCAGATCGGGGTAATGCTGGCGCTCGAGGAGCGTTTTCGCGTAGCTGCCGTACGGCTGTTGCATTCGGATGACGTGGCTTCCGGCCTGGTAGTCTTTGCCTCCGGCATGGAACGGCTCGCGCGCGCGATCGATTTCCACCATTCCGAAATGCAACGTCTCGAGCATGACGCGGGTGGCGCCGGTGTCGAGTTGCGCGGCGGGCACGACGAATGCGTATGGGGATCGGCGGGTGACGGCCTTTTGTCCGACTTTGTAAAAGTTGCGCAACAAGTCTTCGCGGCGGATGGCGGCCTGGTAGAGGCACGATTCGAAGGCGATTAATTGATAGTCGACGATGTCTCGCAGATGCCAGTCGCCGCCCGTCCAGGGTTCGAGATAATTCCAACTTCGGACGCGTGGATCGTAGCCAAGCGCTGTGCTGCTGAGTTCTTCGGGCCGCACGGTAATCGGAGTGGCGAGCTTGGCGCTGGCGGATTCACTTAGGATGCGAATGCCTCCGTGGTAGGCCTGATAGTGACGGGCGGCGCTCCAGAAATCGTAGAGTGCGTTGATGGCAACACCAGGTTTCCCGGCTGCAGTCAGGTCGGCGGCCATGGTGCTTCCGATGGCATTGCCGGACTGGGCGAGGATGGGGTCGACGTTCGGATCGATGGGATCGAGCCAGGGCGGAACGAACATGCGCGAGGCGTAGGCGCCCTGCTGATGCACGTCGTAAACAATCTGGGGATGCCAGACGTTGTGCAGTTTTGAGACCGAGAGACGCGTTTCTGCCTGCGAGAAGATGTACCAGTCGCGATTGTCGTCGTGTCCGACGTACTTCTGGTAGAGCTCCGGCGGGTTTGTTCCCTCGTATGGGGTGCCGAGCGTTTTTCTGTACCAGCGCGTGATGATATCGACGCCGTCCGGGTTTTGGGACGGCACCAGGATGATGATTGTGTTGGCCAGAATCGCGCGGTACTTTGTCCGGTCTTCAGTTAGGATTTTGTACGCGAATTCGACAGCGGTGGATGTAGAAGCGACTTCATTGGAGTGAATGGAGCAGGTGATCATTACGATGGTTTTGCCTTCGAGGATCAGCTTCTCCGCTTCCGATTCGGTGGTGGTTCGGGGGTCGGCCAGACGTGTTTGAATTTCGCGGTAGCGATTGAGGTGGCGGAGCGTGTCCGGTGCGGCGATGGTGGCGGCGATGTAGGGGCGGCCTTCGGTGGTTTTTCCCAGCTCGTCCACGCGGATTTTGTTGCTGGCGTGCTGCAAGCTGTAGAAGTATGAAACAACCTTGTCCCAATCGAGGAGTTGGCCGTCTGCTCCCATGCGGTGACCGAAGTGCGATTCGGGAGACGGGACGACGGCGGCGGACAGAGCGATGGCCGCCGCGAAGATCAGGAAAACTGCGCGTTTCATCCGCGATTCAGCTCCGTCCACAGCGCTTTGTAGTAGCTCAGGAAGCGTTCCGGCTCCTTGCTTTCCGGGCACTCGCAGAGAGTGTAGCGGTCGTAATTAGAATTTCGCATGAGCGTGAAGAGCTCGCGGTAGGGATAGCCGCTGACGAGTTCGTTGATATGCGCGCTCTTCACCCAGGGTTTGAGGAGTTCCCAATATTTACTGACGCTGCCGTTGACGACGTCGGTGGGATTTGAGTTCCAGCAGAGGCCGACGTTTTCGTGGCGGGTTGCCTTCATGATGGCGGCGGCGACGGGCGGGTCCTGCGTTTCGCGGCCGTGCACTTCGAGCCAGATTTCGACTCCGTAGCCCGCTCCGTATGCGCCCAGCTCGCGCAACGCCTCGCCGATGTTGGCGATGGTGGTCTCGTGTGGCACGTTGGGGTCTTTGGGGAAACCGTTGGGCCGTACTTTCACGCCCCAGGCTCCGGTGTCGTGGGCGAGATGGATGAACGATTTCGCGGTGGCGACGTTCTCCTTGCGCACGGCTGGATCGGGCGATTCGAATTCGCAGGTGGTGCCGTAGCTGAGCAGACGGACTTTGCTTCGCTCGAATAGCTTCGATACTCGTTGGCGCTCGGCGGCGTTGATGGACGGCTCCACGCCGTGTTTGTGGCCGGTGCGAAGCTCGACTGCTTCGAAGCCGGCTTCCGTCAGGTTCTTGATGATGGTCTCTAGGTCCCAGTCCTTCAGGACGTTGTATGTGACCGCGCCGAGCCGCATGGATTTTTCCTTTGGTTACTGCTTGCTTTGTTTGGCCAACTCGTCGTGGAAGGCTTTTTCCTTGAGGTTGACGTATGCGCGGTACCCGTCGGGATCGATGAACGGATTCGTTCCGCCCTTCTGGAGGCGCGCGTATTTTTCGGCCATTCCGTAATAGTTGCCGTGTGCGCCGAGGAAGATGTCACACTTCAGCGACTTGAGGACACGGAAAGTGCGCTCGAAATCTTCGGCGATCTCGGGGTATTTCTTGTTATTTGCGATTATGTAGCCCTTATTCACGTTGGGGCTTCCGATGATTACGATGTGGTAGGTCTTGCCGCCCTCGATGGCGTCCATGGTCCAGGTCGTATTCCCACGAGTGTGACCCGGCGTGAGATGGGCCACTAGCTTTGAGCCGCCTAACTCGACGGTGTCGTTGTCGTGCAGCACGCGATCCACTTTGCTGGGCGGCCATGTGGAGTTGTATTGGAAATCGCCCTTGCCGCCGGATTCAACCTCGGCGACGTCCTGTTCCATGATCATTGTCTGCGCGCCAGTTAGTTTTTTGACGAGTGAATTGCCGGCTACGTGATCGGCGTGCGCGTGGCTGTTGAGCAGAATCTTTGTGTCTTGGAATTTGAAGCCGAGTTTTTCGATGTTCGCGCGGATCCAGGGGACGGTGGATTCGAAACTGCTGTTGATTAGAATATTGCCCTTGGGTGTGGCGATTAGGAAGGACGCGTATTCTGTGGAGCCTACGTAGTAGACGTTGCCGATGATGTGGTGCGCGGGGAATGGCTCGTCGGCTAACAGCGCGCAGGCGGATAGACAGACGGAAAAGAGGAGCTTTGTCACGCCGACTATTATAGTTGGTCAGGTTTTTGAGAAGCGCGTTGACGCGAGGCCGCCCGGTGTATTGGTCATTCGTCATCTCCGATCCATTCATCCAGCGCCGCAAGCAGACGTTCTTTGTCCGCATGAGAAAGAGTCCTGACACCGGCAAGAGCTGTCCGTATCCTTCGCAAGACTTGGGCCGGAACATTCCCGAGGTGCTTAACGCTCTTGGACCGGAGGCGATTACCGAGTTGAATATCGTCGAATGCGTATATGTTTCTAAAATCGACGAAGCATCGTTTTGGCAAGCAGCACTCGCCCGCGCGTATCTCACAAAATTCCGTCATCAGCTTTGGGTTAGTCTCAGCGTGAGTTTTTGTAGTTGTAGTCAAACATTCAACCACGGCGCCTCGGTTGCTGACCACGATGAAGTACCGATCCTTGAGTCCCTCTACGCCTTGAAAACGTTCATAAAAAATGACTGCGCCTGTTTCAAGATCGCAGTGGGCCAAGGAATTCCTCTAATTCGATCTCCTCCAACGCATCTTTCAACGCCTGGTCATCTTCGACTAGACTTTGAACTCTCTCTGCGTCATCGCTTCCGGCAAACAAGAGGCGATAGTCCATCTCGGCGTTCATTTCAGCATTATGCCAGGCAGGTTCGCGATGCGAAATCTTACTGAGCTGGGCCGGGGTGAGGTTTGCGTACTTCGACACGACTGCATCCAGGACCTCCCGATCCGTCTCGGAGAGGTGGCGCAGGTTAGCGGGAGCTCTTAAAGTTATATCGTTGCCATCAATTTTGAGATGGCGATCAAACAGGGCCTGATCTTCTACGGACGCCCGGTCGTCATGCTTCATCAGGTTGTATCCAGATGAAGGTACTGGGCCAAACTCCATCTTGATGTAGCGGTCCCCGATCACCGGCCTGCCGTAAGAGAGTAGGTGCTCCTTGTCAGCAAAGTAGAGAAGCTTAGCGAGCTTCATCTTCGTGACTTCAGGACACCTTTCGACGAGATATGCAGATGCGTTGACGAATTTCAGCACATCAAAGTCGAAGATGACGCGCCTAGACATTTAAAAGTCCCATCTGTCATTAGTATATAGTCGCCAGAAGTTTAATGGCGGGCCAGCGCCGCGCCGCACCAGACGGCCAGGTAGCCGAGAGTTACGCTGCCGAGAACGTTGAGGAGTCCGATCCACTGGCCTCCGGTTTGCATGGCCTGATAGGTCTCCCATTCGAAGCTGGAGAATGTGGTGTAGCCTCCGAGGAAGCCGACTACCAGCACCAGCCTCCAGTTTGGGTTGGCTTGGCGCTCGGTGAGGATGGTCATGGCGAGACCGATAAGAAAGCTGCCGGTGATGTTGATGACGACTGTTCCTAGGGGGAAGCGGCCTCCGTAGCGTTGCATGATGGCGGTGCCTGCGACGTAACGCAGTAACGATCCGACGGCTCCACCGGCTAGGACGAAGAGGTATTTTTCCACGGAGCTTTTACGGTCGTGCCGCCGCACGTAACGCTTGCTTACGCGCGCGGCTCGGCACGTATGGATTCGTTGCCGCAGATATAAAGCGAGACGTCACGCTAGCAGTTCGTCGGCAGGTATGGATTCGTTGGCGCGGATATAAGGCTAGACTCACGCTAGCAGTTCCTTTACCAGGTTTCCGTGGACGTCGGTGAGGCGGAAGTCGCGCCCGGCGTAGCGGTAGGTGAACTTTTCGTGATCGAAGCCGAGTTGGTGAAGCAGCGTTGCGTGCAAATCGTGGACATGCACTTTGTTTTCGGCGGCGGCGAATCCGAATTCGTCTGTTGCACCGTGCACGTAGCCGCGTTTGAAGCCTCCGCCGGCTACCCACATGGAGAAGCCGTATGGATTGTGATCGCGGCCGTTCGACATTCCCGAGTTTGCGCCTACGTCGGGGAGTTCGACTGTGGGCGTGCGGCCGAATTCCCCGCCCCAGATGACTAGGGTGTCGTCGAGGAGTCCGCGCTGCTTGAGATCGCGGAGGAGTGCGGCGATCGGCTGGGCACATTCCGCTGCTAGCTTGCCGTGATTCGTTTTGATGTCGTCGTGACTGTCCCAGGGCTGGCCTTGGCCGTGCCAGACCTGGACGAAGCGCACTCCGCGTTCTAGGAGACGGCGGGCGATCATCATTTGCCTGCCTTGGAGACCGGTCCCGTAGGCTTTGTGGGCGCTTTCAGGTTCCTTGGATAGATCGAAGGCGTCGTCGGCTTCCATCTGCATTCGGAACGCTAGTTCGAACGACTGCACGCGTGATTCGAGGAGGGCGTCTTCCTGGCGGTTTTGCTGATATTTTTTGTTTAGCTCGCCCAGGAGATCGAGTTGGCGGCGCTGCTCCTGGCGGGTGGAGTAGTGATTCTTGATGTTCTCGATGAGCTTGTCGATTTCGGTTTCGCGTGTGTTGATTTGTGTGCCTTGGAAGGCTCCGGGCAGGAATGCCGACCGCCAGTTCTGCGTGCCTTGCGTGGGCAAGCCGTCGGGACAGAGCACTATGAAGCCGGGGAGATTTTGATTCTCCGATCCGAGTCCGTATGTGATCCAGGAGCCGAAGCTGGGGCGGACCTGACGCACTTCGCCGCAGTTCATCATCATGAGCGAAGGCTCGTGATTTGGAATGTCGCTCATCATGGAGCGGATGACGCACATGTCGTCGGCGTGCTCTCCGAGGGGCGCGAAGATTTCGCTGATTTCTGTTCCGCTTTGTCCGTATTTCTTGAATTCGAAGGGCGATGGGAATGCGGCTCCGGTGCGGCGCTCGGTTTTTAGCGTGATTGGGATGGGTTTGCCGGCGTATTTTTGTAACGATGGCTTGCGGTCGAAGGTGTCGACGTGCGATGGTCCGCCATTCATGAAGAGGTGAATGACGCGCTTGGCTTTGGCAGGTAGCGGTGGTGCTTTGGGGGCTTGTGGATTGGTGAAATTGGCTGCGCCTAGCATGTGGGTGAGCGCAAGGGAGCCGAGGCCCATGCCGCAGCGGGTTAGCATTTCGCGTCTGGTGAAGAATGGGTGTTTCATGTTAGTCCACGAATGCGAATTCGTTTGTCTCCAATAAGACCTGCGCGTAACGCTGCCAGGCGGTGAGGGGTTTTGGCGCGGGACCGTGAAAATCGGAGGCCGCGCTCCATTTTTGCTTGTCGAGGCTAATTACTGGCGCCCATGTGAATGTGTCGTTTTCTGTGTCGCTGCGGCCGTCGACGATGAAGTCGATTGTGTCGCCCGCCTTTACCGCGATACTGGTGATTTTCGTTTCAGCTTCTATGCCGTGTACCATCCATGTGGCTAGTTCGCCCTGACTGCTCGACACAATTCGAGCGCGGATGCCGTCGCCGTCGTCGCTGGCGGTTGTCTTGTGACTGACGGTGCCTTCGATCGAAATCTTGCCTTCCTTGGGGGAGATCCAGCGGCGGATTACGGCGTGCTGGAGATCTTCGCCGGGCATTCCTCCGTTGGAGCGCAGATTGGCGCTTCCGGCCTCGGCGCTTGGCAGGATTGTCGCGGCCTGCCAGGATTCGCCGGTGAAGTAGCGGAACGGCGTGAACGATTTCAGCTTGCCCGCGGCTGGATCGAATTCTCCGAATCCATATTGCCATGCTCCGCTCTCTTTTAAAGGCATTGGTTCTTCGGGCGCGGTGAGGAACTTCACTCCTAGCGCCAGTTCGTCGCTGGATGGGGCGCGGCCGTAGACGATCCGGTAGAGTTCGGTGATTCGCTTTTCGGGCTGGTTGGCAGATTGTATGGCGGGCCTTTCCATCAAATGGCTCGCCTGCTCGGTGATGAACGCGCTGTTGAGCAGGAATAGCGCCTGTTGGGGCACCGTAGTGTTATAGCGAAGCGGCGCGTGTTGATCAGGGCTGGCGAAGTCGAAGTTCGAAAGGAAACCGACCACGCGGCCGCGCTCGATGTAACCGTAGACGGTGCGCCTGGGAACGGACGGCTGGGCGGTGAGCGAATAGGGGAGGCCACCGACAGTTAGATCGATCTGGCCGGAGGCGGCGAGCATGGAATCGCGCAGTGACTCGATGTCGAGACGCTGCCGGTTCATTCTCCAAAGGAGCATGTTTTCGGGATCTTTGGCGCGCGCATCCGGGTTGTCCTGACTGCTCTGCTGATAGGTGGCGGAGAGCAGAATCATGCGGTGCAGCTTCTTGATCGACCAGCCGGACTCCATGAAGCGGAGGGCGAGATAGTCGAGGAGTTCGGGATGCGTCGGCGGGTCGCCTCGGAGACCGAAGTCGCTGGGTGTTCGAACGATGCCGTAGCCGAAATGATGCTGCCAGATGCGATTCACCATCACGCGCGCGGTGAGCGGATTATCTTTGCTGGCGATGGCGTGGGCGAGATCGAAGCGACCGCTGCCGTTGCTGAACTGTTGGCGGGTCGTCGCCGGCGATGCAACTCAGAAAATGCGGCGGCGTTTCGAGGCCGGGATTGTTTACGTTTCCTCGAACGAAGACGTGCGCCGGATGGACAATCGGGTCGTCTTCTACGGCCATGGCACGGGGCGCCGTTCCACCGAAAGCGTGCAGCGCGCGCATGGCTCGCAGCCTGGCGTAAAATCCGCGCACGTTGTTGCCGTCGCCTTCGGTGTAGATCATTTCGAATTCACTAACCGGAACGTTGACGGCTGCTTTCTTGCCGCGAAGCGCGAGGCGCAGTGCTTCTTCGTTGGCGTTGGGGAGCTTTTCGGTCTTGTCGTACTTGTTTAGCAGCGTGGCATAGCGGTCGGCGGCTTCGCGGATATTTGCCGGCGCTTTGGTGGCGAACTCGGCGGCTACCAGCGGATTGGCGGTTTTCTGTGCGGCGATTGTAGGGGTAGCTTTCGCGGTGAATTGTTCGTTTGGTAGGGCGGCGAGGGCGTGCCAGATGAGAAACACCGGATCGCCGTGAAGTTCGGCGTCACCCAGGAATGTGCGCCAGCGATCGAGCATGTGGAGATTCAACTGGCGATCTTTGACGAGCTCTTCGCGGCCGGTATTGGTGAGATTTTTGGAATCTCGAACGGCCATCAGATAGTCGGCGATCTGGGTCTTCTGGAATTTGATCAGTTCCGCGTCGCGCTTCTCTTCGTAGTCCTGGATCGTCTTTTCGATTTTTTGGAATCGAGCTTCGAACACTTCGTCGCGCGGTGTTTTTTCGGCGGAGACGTTGAGCAGCGGCGGTGTTTCCATCTCGCGGGTGTTGTTGAAAATTCCGTAGAGGGAGTAGTAATCCTTCGTTGGGATGGGATCGTACTTGTGATCGTGGCAGCGGGCGCAGCTTACGGTGAGTCCGAGGGTGCCGCGCATTACGGTATCGATGCGATCGTCTATCGTTTCCTGCGGGCTCTTGGGGAATTCGCGGCCGAGGCTTAGGAATCCTAGCGCGGCGAGGGAACGCGGATCGCGATTTGGCAGGCGGTCTGCCGCGATTTGCTTGAGCAGAAATTCGTCGTACGGCATGTCGTCGTTGAAGGCCTGGAACACCCAGTCGCGGTATGTGTACGCGTAGGCGAAGCGCTCGCCGACGTTTCGCGAATCGGAATAGCGGGCGACGTCGAGCCAATAGCGGCCCCAGCGCTCACCGTAGTGGGGCGATGCGAGCAGACGGTCGATGAGGCGCGGGTAGGCATCCGGCGATTTGTCCGCTACGAAGGCGTCGATTTCTTCGGGCGCCGGTGGAAGGCCGGTCAGGTCGTAGGTGACGCGGCGGATGAGCGTGCGGCGGTCGGCTGCGGGCGATGGGTGAAGTCCCTTGGCTTCGAGGCCCGATAAAACGAACGCGTCGACGGCGTTGATTACCCAACTCTGATCTTTCACTGGCGGCGGGGCGTGATCCAGGGGCGCTGCCAGTGACCAGAGTTTCGGCTTTTTCGGTCCGGTGGAGGTTTTGGAATCGTCGGGCAGCGGGGCTCCCATTTTTACCCAGGCTTCGAAATCGGCCACGATCTCCGGTGCGAGCGGCTTGCCCGGCGGCATCTTGAGATCCTTGTCCTGCTGGCGAATGGCGCGGATGAGGAGGCTCTTTTCCGGGTCTCCGGCTACGATTGCCGGACCGGAATTTCCGCCCTTTTCGAGCGCCGCGCGTGTGTCGAGTTGTAGTCCGCCTTGCACTTTCGGCGCCTGAGAACTGTGGCAGACGAAGCAGCGAGTAGTGAGAACGGGCCGGATCTTTGTCTCGAAAAACTCAACGCCGGCCGGGTCGGGAGCCGGTGTCGCAGCGGCGATGAGGAACGAACCAGTGACGACGAGCAGAAAACGCATCGGATAGGACCATTCTATTCCTATTTTCAGGTCCAGCTTGTACTTGGGTGATACCTTCGCCGGGTTCGTCACGTCAGTATCTTAAGATAGTAAGCATAGCCCTCATGGTGTCCTTCTAGATGATTCGTGCACTCGTAGATTACGCGCTTAACAACCGTTTCCTTGTCACCTCGGCGGCCATTATGCTGCTGATTTGGGGGGCTATTTCCTTTCATAACCTGCCCGTTGAAGCCTATCCGGACGTGGCGAATAACTACGTTCAGGTGATTACGCAGTGGCCTGGCCGCGCGGCCGAAGAAGTGGAGCAGCAGGTCACGATTCCGATCGAAATCGTGATGAACGGAATTCCGCATCTGGAGCATCTGCGATCGACGTCGCTTTTTGGGTTGTCGAGCACGATGCTCATTTTCGACGATCAATCGAGCAACGATTTGAACCGGCAAAAAGTGCTGGAGCGGCTGACGCAGGCCGTCCTTCCGAACGGTTTGACGCCGCAGATTGGGTCGGACTATAGCCCGGTGGGCCAGATTTATTGGTACACGCTGAAGAGTACGAATCCGCAGTATGACCTGATGGAGCTGAAGTCGCTGCAGGACTGGACGCTGGAAAAGCAGTTCAAGTCGGTTCCGAATGTGGTCGATGTGGTGAGCTTCGGCGGCACAACGCGGGAATATCAGGTGAACGTCGATCCGGACAAACTGGTGTCGTATGGATTGAACATTTCACAGATAGAGCAGCAGTTGACGAACAACAATGTGAACGCCGGGGGCAGTTTTCTGGAGACCGGCATGCAGCAGATCAACGTTCGCGCTCTCGGCCTGATGCGGAATGTTGACGACATTGGAAAGACGCTCATCAAAGTTCAGGGCGGAACGGCGATACGGGTGAAAGACATCGCCACGATCTCGCAAGGGCCGCGAATCCGGCTGGGGAAGATCGGCAAGGGCCTGCGGCGGGCAGACGGCAAGGTCATCGACAACGACGATGTGGTGGAAGGCATCGTGCTGCTGCGAAAGGGCGCGGAGTCCGACGCTACTCTGGTTGCCATCCATGACAAGGTCAAGGAATTGAACGAACATATTCTGCCTCCGGGCGTGAAGGTTATGCCCTTTCTCGACCGCAGCGTTCTGGTGGAGTATACGACGCATACGGTGCTGCATAACCTGACGGAAGGCATCGTGCTGGTGGCGGTGATTCTGTTCCTGTTCCTGGGGAATGCCCGCGGCGCGTTTATCGTCGCCTTGACGATTCCGTTTCTCGCTGCTTTTCGCCTCGATCTGTTTGAACCTGAATCATATTCCGGCGAATTTGTTGTCGCTTGGCGCTTTGGATTTCGGCATGGTTGTAGAAGGCGGGGTCGTGATGGTGGAGAACATCATCCGGTACCTCGGCCGCTCGGAACGAAAACCAGGCTCTGGCGATCGAGGCGATCCGTGACGCGGCGCACGAAGTACAGCGGCCGGTATTTTACTCGATTGCGATCATCATTACGGCGTATGCGCCGATTTTCACGCTGGAGCGCGTGGAAGGGCGGCTGTTCAAGCCCATGGCCTGGACGGTGAGCTTTGCTTTGCTGGGCGCGCTGCTTTTTTCGATGCTGATTGCGCCGGTGCTGTCGAGCTTTGTGTTCGGCAAGCATGTGAAGGAATGGCACAACCCTTTGATGGAATGGATGAGCACGGGATACCGGAAGACGCTGGGTTGGGCGATTCAGTTTCGCTGGGTGACGGTGGGCGTGGCGCTGGGCACGTTGGGACTGTCGGCGTTTCTGCTGACGAGCGGCGTGATCGGGTCGGAGTTTCTTCCGCATCTGGACGAAGGGGCTATCTGGGCGCGGGCCACGCTGGCGCCGAGCACCGGTCCGACGGAAGGGACGCGGGTGATGGACGAGGCGCGCGTGATTCTGGCATCGTATCCGGAAGTGAAACAGGTGATCAGCCAGATTGGACGGCCGGATGACGGGACGGATACAACGGGTTTTTTCAACACGGAATATTTTGTGGATCTGAAACCCAAGGAAGAGTGGCGTCCGGTGTTCCATCAGGACAAAGAAGCGCTGGTGGCGACGATCGACCACTCGCTGGAGAAGATTCCGGGCGCGTTGTGGAACTTCTCGCAGCCGATCGCCGACAACATGGAAGAGGCGGTGAGCGGCGTCAAAGGGCAGCTCGCGATCAAGATTTACGGCGACGACCTTAAGAAGCTGGAAGAGACGGGAGAGAAGATCGTCGGTGTGATGCACGGCATTAACGGTATCGCCGACCTTGGCCTGTTCCGCGTGATCGGCCAACCGAACCTGGAATTTGCGGTGGACCGCGATCAGGCGGCGCGGCATGGACTCAATGTGTCGGACGTGCAGGACGCGATCGAGACGGCGGTGGGTGGGAAGGCTGTGACACAGGTGCTCGAAGGAGAGAAACGCTACGACGTTGTGGTCCGCTATAATGCTCCAAGCCGGACGACGAAAGAGGCGGTGGAGAGAATCCGTTTGGTGGCGCCTTCGGGCGAGCGAGTTTCGCTGATGCAGGTCTGCCAGGTGCGGGTTCTCGATGGCGCATCGGAGATTTATCGCGAAGGGAATTCACGGTATGTCGCGATCAAGTACAGCGTTCCGGTTCGCGATCTGGGTAGCACTGTGGAAGAGGCGATGGCAAAAGTCACGCAGCAAGTGAAGCTTCCGGTGGGGTATCACATCGATTGGGCGGGCGAATATGAGAGTCAGAAGAGATCGCAGAAGCGGCTGATGATCGTGCTGCCGATTACGATTATGGTGATCTGCATCATTCTCTATACGATGTTCAGTTCGTTCAAATGGGTGGGGCTGATTCTGGCGAATGTGGCGATGGCGCCGATTGGCGGCCTGCTGGCGCTGCTGGTGACGGGGACGCATTTCAGCGTGTCGTCGGGCGTCGGGTTCCTGGCGCTGTTCGGCGTGTCGGTTCAGACCGGCGTGATCATGTTGGAGTACATCAACCAGCTTCGGGCGCGGGGTGAGTCGACTATGTCGGCGGCGATCGACGGTTCCGTTCAGAGGCTTCGGCCGATTATGATGACGATGCTGGTGGCGAGCGTTGGATTGCTGCCGGCGGCCCTGTCGCGTGGTATCGGTTCGGATTCGCAGCGGCCGTTCGCGATTGTCATCGTGGGTGGGCTTGTAGCGGCGCTGATCCTGGGCATCTATCTCTTGCCTACTCTGTATGTCTGGGTGGCTGGCGACCGTGACGTGCTTCCGGCGCTCGAAGGCTCTCCGGATGAGTAGGAGTAAGGAAGAAGTTCGAGCATTCATCTGCGGAAATTGGAATCATCCCGGCTCTCCGGGTCCCTTCGGCGGACGAAGCCCTTTATGCCGCGGAGTCAGTCGCCGACGGCGGCATTCCCATCGTGGAAGTGACCATGACGGTACCGGGCGCGCTGGACGTGATCTCGCGGCTGGTGCAGACGAGGCCGGATATTATCGCCGGGGCGGGTACGGTGCTCGACACGGAAACGGCAAAGCGCTGCGTGGATGCCGGGGCGATGTTTCTGACCAGCACTGGCCTCGAACTGGAGATCCTGGAAGTAGCGGCCAAGGAAAACCTGGTGGTGATACCGGGCGCGTTGACACCGACCGAAATCATTGCCGCGTGGAAGGCGGGCGCGGACTTCGTGAAGGTCTTTCCATGCGCGCAAGTAGGCGGCCCGAGCTACATTCGGGCGATGAAAGCTCCGCTGCCACATGTGCGGCTGATTGCGTCGGGAGGGGTGACGCAATTGACCGCCAGCAGTTTTATGATGGCCGGTGCGGAGGCTTTGGGAATCGGTTCGGAGCTGATGCCTCGCGAGGCGATCCGGCAGCGTCAGGCGCACTGGATTCATGAATTGGCGCGGCGGTTCCTGGGCATGGTGAAGGAAGCGCGGAAGCACCTTGGCGGAACGGTAGAGCCGTTCAGTATTCGAGCGCGGCGCGAAAAGATTCGGAATCGTCGACGGCGACGCCGATGGTTGTGACCGTGCGGCGAAGGCCGTAGGGGCCGCGCGCAACGACTGGCTGGTTCAACTCAATCATCCATTGCGGCTCGTTCATGGCGACGAGCGATAAGTAGCCGGGCTGCTTTCGGGGGGGCGCCGGACCTTCCAGGCGGTTCATCGCTTTGATGTTCTGGCGAGTGAACTCGATTTGCCATACGAGACCCGCTTGCAAGAGCACGGATTGTTCTCCGATCAGAATTGGGCGGAGGTGCAGCGATCGGCCCAGGGCGATGACCCAGAGCATGGCGTAAACATCGAACGCGGTGTAAATCCATGCCGCCGTGTGATTCCAATGCTGCAGGAGGAAGTGCATTGGTATGCCTTCGAAGACGATTACGGCGGCAAGCAATGTGGAGAACATTGCGAAGCCGCTTGCTTCGCCGCAGGAGAACGCTTGATAGCCGGATCTGGTCTGGGGTTTGGCGCGCCAGGAGAACAGGGCGTAGTAGAAGACCTCGATTTCGGCAGCCACCATGTCGGCGACTCGTGCGTTGCGTACAAGAGTTCCGGCCGCTTGGCGGATTCGCGTTGGTACGTCGATGCTGCTGTCGAGCCGCCTAAGACGGCGGACGATGGAGGTGATGACGAAGAGCTCTAGCGGGACGCCGAGCCAACGAAGGGATGGGAGCCAAGTCTGTTCGGCGGCAGGTAACTAGGAAGCCTGCCGCCCTTGCTCCGGTTATTGCGACTGCGATCACTGCGGTCCCGGAGGAATCGCCGTAACGGACTAGCAGGAAGTAAAAGAGAACCGGGACTGTGATTATGAGATCGCACATCGCGCCGATGCCGATGGGCCCAGGATGCGCGGCTGCGGCGGGGCTGCGGGATAGGAAGAACACGGCCACGTAGACGGTGGCGGCGAGGGCCAGAAATATCCAGATGGCCTGTCTTCGAGCTAGAGCCATGTGCTCTTGCTCAGGAGCCTGCGGCAGCTTTGCGAGCCTCGGCTGCGTCGTAGCTCTCGCCGTATATGGACGGCACCTTCGCTCCCATGGGCCGGAGGTATGTCGACAACTGCCCGCGATGATGAATGGTGTGATTCATGGTGAACTGCGCGTAGACGATGGCGGGGAATTGGAAGAGTCCGCGAAAATCGATCACTTTCAAGAGTTGCTCGCCGGACAATTGGGAGACCCGCGCTATATTGGCGTTGAACGTTTCCTCATACCAGCGCGCGACGTCGGCCGAGTTGTTGAGAGACTCCGGCTTGGGCAGGCTGAAGTTGAACTCGCCTGAAGCAATGCCGTCAAGGAACATATTGTCCGCCGCGACGATGTGGCGGGCCAGTTCCAGGGCCGACTTGGAAACCGGGTCCGGCCGGTAGTCGCCTTTATCGAGTGGGATCGCTTCGATTATCTTCTTTGTCACCCCATATTCATTCTTGAGGGTCGGCAGAAACATTTGCAGGAGGAAAGTAGCTTGTTCGGGAGTCATAGTCACCAGCGTTGATGCTCCTACGAGTGCCGACGATTCTGGTATTTATCGATGGCGAACAAAAGGCGAATATGGTAGAATCTCTGATGTCCGAATTCCCCACAAGGAGAAACCCGAATGAAAATCAGTGATGCATTGCTTCCCGAGTTCGACCAGGAAACGGCGAACACTCGAAAGACTCTGGAACGCATACCCATGGACAAATACGACTGGGCTCCGCATGCGAAATCGATGCCGATGGGAAGATTGGCAACGCATTTAGCGACCTTGGCCGAGTGGATGACCATCACCATCGATCAGGACTCGCTGGATTTTAATCCGCCGGGCGGCGCGCCGTTTACCATGCCGGTCCCGAAAACCAGTGAAGAACTGCTGAAGTTTCACGACGAGGGTGTGGCGAAAGCACGGGCGTCTTTGGCGGCGGCGAGCGATGAGGTTCTGATGAAGCCGTGGTCTCTGCTGTCGGGCGGCACTGTGTTGTTCACTATGCCGAAGGTGGTGGTGATCCGGAGTTTTGTGATGAATCATAGTGTTCACCACCGGGCTCAACTGGGTGTGTATCTAAGGTTGAACGATATTCCTGTGCCGTCGATCTACGGACCGTCGGCGGATGAAGGCGGGATGTAATCTGGTGGTGCGAAAGATCCGCCGGCTGGTCACCAGCGGATCTTTTCCGGGAAGAATTCAGCCACCAGTTCTTCGTAGAATGGGCGGAGCTTTGACAGTTCGGGCCGCGTGTCGGCTTTGGAGTAGAGATCGTAGGGGTTGAACTTTTTCACCCATTCGAACATTTCGCGATCCTTCGCATCGAACAGATATTGATAGGCGCCTTCACGGTGACCCGGGTAGAAGGAGTGATAGCGGATCATGTACTGCGCGGGCTCGGGGAGATAATCTTTCGTTACGTGATAGAGGTACTCGTCGTGTCCCCAGGAGAGATCCACCTTTGACATGCCGCAGTTGGGCTGATAGATGCCAAGCTGCGTCTGGTAGCGGGGATTGGCCGAGTCCGGGTTGGCGGCGAAGAATTGAGGGAAGACGATTTTGTCGGAGTAGGCGCACCCGACCGGGAATGTGTCTCCGACGACCGCCCATTGCGGCTCGCCCCACAGGCAGAGCACCTTGCCGAGATCGTGAACCAGGCCAGTGAGAATCATCCAGCGCGGGTGGCCGTCGCGGCGGATGGCTTCGGCGGCCTGCAGGTTATGTTCAATCTGCGAGAGGTCGGTATCGGGATCGCTGTCGTCGACCAGTGTGTTGAGAAACTCCATTGCTTCCCAGATGCCCATCTCGCACTTGTTGAGTCCGGCGTACTGCTTGTGCTTGGCGAGAACGAACTCGCGCGTCTGGTGGGTGTGGTTCAGACGGTAGAACTCGCGGACAACGGGCGGGGTGTGATCGTCGTACGTGCGAAATTGTTCGGTGGTGCGGTTGGGGTCGTAACGGTCCTTGACGAAATCGTCCCACTGTTCGAGATTTTCCAGAGGCCCGTTCGTTGTTATCGCGTTCATGTCAATACCCCCATCTCCAAAGATTAGCGCCGGCGGTGTAGCCGGCTCCGACGGCCGCAAAAAGCACCAAGTCGCCTTTCTTCAGTTTCCCACTTTCGAGGGCGTCTCGTGTGGCAAGCGGGATGGTGGCGGCGGTTGTGTTTCCGTATTTGTCGATGTTGACGATTGTCCGGTCGAGAATTCCCATGCGCTCGGCGACGGCGTGAATGATTCGGCGGTTAGCCTGGTGCGGAATGAGCCATCCGACGTCGGCGGCAGTGTAGTTATGGCGCGCGAGCAAGTCGTTGCAGAGTTCTTCCAATTTGCGGACGGCGTAGCGGAACACCTGCTGCCCGTCCTGCTTTACGTAGTGCAGCCGTTTCTCCACCGTTTCACAGCTTGCCGGCTTACGGCTGCCGCCGGCGGGCATCTTCAGATAGTCTCCGCCGGAGCCGTCGATGGAGTTGTTGAATCCTATGAAGCCGGCGTCCTCGTCCGATTCAGCCGCTTCGAGAATCATGGCGCCGGCTCCGTCGCCGAACAGTACGCAGGTAGCGCGGTCCTTGTAGTCGATGATTCGGGACATGGTGTCCGAGCCGATCACCATCACTTTCTTGTGCGTCCCGGAGGCGATGAAGTGCGCGCCGGTGGTCAATCCATAGACGAAGCCGGAACAGGCGGCGACGAGATCGAATCCCCATGCCTTTTTCGCGCCGAGCCGGTCCTGCACAAGGCACGCTGTGGATGGGAACAGCATGTCGGGCGTGACTGTACAGACGAGGATGGCATCCAACTCGTTCGCGTCGATACCCCGATTCGTCAAGGCAATTCTGGCAGCTTCAATGGCCATGTCGGACGTGGCGATTTCGGGCGGCGCTATATGACGCTCGCTGATGCCGGTTCGATCGCGGATCCATTGATCAGTCGTCTCTACGATTTTGCTCAGGTCGTCATTGGTCAGCACGCGGTCAGGCACATAACAGCCGAGTGCGGTGATCTTTGCTCTTAGCAAGTATCCTCCAGTCAAGAATAACCTCTCAGGCGCGAGCCCAATCACGCCGGACGGACCTGCTACTTCCTTGTCGAGATCCGCGACCGGCCCTTTGCGGGCTCATAAAGTCGCGGCAGCCTGAAGGTGTACTCTTGCTATGTTACATTCGACACTAGTGCAAGTCGAGAGCGCACTGTTTTTCGAGACTCCTGAGCAGCTCTACGAACGCGTGTTCCGGTTGATTAGACCGCGCACGGCGCCGCCTGGATTTCGAATATCATTTCGGCGTTTTGCCAATGCAAACAGCAATATTCGCCTTGAGGCGGGCCGTATCGACGTGAAAATCACAGACCTGCTGGAAGGCGCTCCGGCGCCTGTGATGGAATCTCTGGCCTGGATCCTTTTGTGCAAGCTCTACAGCAAACCCATTCCGGCGATTTACAATCATCGTTACAGGCTGTATCTGAACCGGAAGGACATCCGCGGGAATTTGGATCGGCTGCGCCAGGTGCGCGGGCGCAAATGGATTTCCGGCGGGCGCGGAAAATGCTATGACCTGCAGGAGATCTTCGAAGATCTGAATATGCGCCATTTTCACGGTCTCATGGCCAGACCCGAACTCGGCTGGAGCCGCCGCCCTTCGCGAACCATCCTCGGGCACTACGACCCGTCGCATAATGCCATTGTGCTGAGCAGCATCATGGACCGCCCGGCGGTATCGCGACTGGTGGTGGAATACGTGATGTTTCACGAGATGCTCCACCTGCGGCATCCGGTGGAACATCGCGGGGTGAGAAGGTGCGTGCACACGGCTGAGTTCCGCGCCGCTGAGCAAGAGTTTCCCCGGCTCGCCGAGGCCAAGCTGCTATTGAAAACGCTCGCATGAAAATCAGACCTTTCTCCTTTCTCGCAGCCGTTGTAGCTGCTCTCTGCGCCCTTCCGGCTGAAGCGACGGACAAGACTGGTGGCTTGGCACCGGGCAAGCGGCCGGATGTTGCGTTGTATGCATCGGTGTTGCAGAAGTATGTAAGAGACGACGGACGCGTGGACTACGCGCGGCTCAAGTCCGACATCGCGCCGCTGGCCGGATTCGTTCTGCAGTTGGGCGCGGTTAGTCCGGACAGTCACCCGGGGCTATTTCCGACTCGGGACTCGCAGCTTGCGTATTGGATTAATGCTTACAATGCCCTGGTACTATACAACTTCGCGAAGGAGTACCCCGAGAAACGCGACCGGTTAACCACGATACCGGGGAAATTTTCATTTTTTTACCGGATCAAGAACAAGGTAGGGGGCAAGGACAGGACGCTGGACGATATTGAAGTAAACAGTATCAGGAAGGCGTTTCGGGAACCTCGGGTTCATTTCGCGTTGGTGTGTGCTTCGGCGAGCTGCCCTTGGCTCTCGAGGACAGCGTACGAACCGGAACAACTAAACGCGCGTCTGGAGGAAGAGGCGCAGCGATATTTCCAGGAGGCCCGAAACTTCCGGATGGATGAGACGCGGCATGAGGTGACATTGCCCCGGATTTTGGAATGGTTCAAAGAGGATTTTGGTACCACGCCGGAAAATGTACTTGGATTTGTGGCGAAGTACCGGCAAGCAGAGGCAGATAAACTCCATCACGGAGGATGGAAGATCAATTATTTTGACTATGATTGGTCGCCAAACGACGCGCGTTAAGGCGGTTTGCGGTTTATGCCCGGCCGGGAGAAGCTACAAGCAACGAGCGGCTTTGATCGAGCGTGGAGATGAGCTTGCGAACCTCGACGGGACCGAATCCGAAGGTGTGCATGACCAAGCGGCATTCGACAGCAGCAAGAGCGAAGGAAAACGTGATGCGCTGTTTCACGAGGGTTGTCAACACTTCCGAGCGATCCTCACTGGAATGCGATGCCATCAACTTGGCGCAAAAGTGCAACCGATTGAAATCACGGACCAAGCTGCGGAGGTAGGCGCGAAAGATCCGGCGGCGCTCGGCGCGCAAAGTAGCGCTGATTTTCGCATCGAAGCCTGATTGTCCAGCCAGGAATGCGTAATCTTCCTCAGCCAGCAACCTCGTCATTGGACGGTACTTGGCGACGGAGAACTCTTCCAGCCACATTGGGTCGAAGGTGGTCACTGTCTTGCGGGCGAACAGCTCCCGCAGGAGATAGGCGAACAAGGCCACCATCGCGGCGATACAGAGCAGCACTGATATTAGCAAGGTCGTATCCAATCCAACTCCAGATTTCTTCGGTCTTTAATAGAATAGGGGATACTGGCAAAGGAATCAACAATTTATTTACAATTTGGGTACCGACTTGGAGAGTAAAAAACCTTAGTGCCTACTTAGTCCTTGGCGGAATTGAGCAAAGCGGCGTTGATGGAGTTCAATTGAGCCAGCAGGCGCTCCTCTTCGTCGCGATTCCAACTGTGACCGACGGTCACTGGGACTTCTTCACCTTTCTGATTGAGCCAGATCAACCAGGCTCCCGTACAGAGCGCAACGACAATGAAGAGACTGCTATTGGCGGCCAGACGAACGCCCAGGCCGAAGATGGTCACCACCACAAAGGCGGCGGTTTTCACCAGGAAGAACGCAGCAAACAAACAACAATGGAGCACCGTGTTTCTCTTCAGGGCGATGGGAAACCAGACTAGAAACGCGGTGATGGCCAGAAGGAAAAACAGCAGGCTTCCCGTGACGAAGCGGGATAGTAGAAGAAGACTATGCAGGAGGCGGTACCGTACTTCCGGGTGCTGAGCACCAACGGAAGACATCATGGCTGAGATGACCAGGGACAGTACCATGGCGATGAAGATACTCTTTCGCCCCCAGTTCGCAATGGCCGGCCGGCTCTTCAGTACCATTCCGTAGACTTCCAGGACCGCCAGCATGGAAAGCAACCAGGTTATCGGTTCAGAGATGAAATAGATCCACGCGTAAAGATTGGAACCATTCCGAACAACAAGGGTAAGAAGGATACGAAGAGTTTCGACCACTAAGTATGCGGCAAACCAATTGTACGTTCGCCACAGACCGGACACAAATAGCTTCACGGATAGCATTGCGAAGCCAACGAGAGGCAGAAATTTGAGCCACTCATTGGCATTTGCCAGCGAAGTGATCATAAAAGACTAGGGGCCTACCAATGAGTGTATCATCGGCAGGCCCAGATCTTGGTATTTATCAATCCCTGAAAGAGCGATCAGAGAGACATTCTAGCGAACGTTGTCGCAAGGGAAGCAGGACGGGATGCCGACCGCACTTGCCGTGGCAACAACTCCAACAAACTGGAGGGCGAGAACGATGACGAACAGGGCTTTTTTCATGATATTTTATGTTTTCCTTTTTCCTTGGGTCGGCTTGGCACCGTCCGGGTATGAATGGAGCTTAAGGCGCAAACGCGGTTAGTGCGAGGTGCACCGGGGAGTTTTCTGCCAGTGGAACCGGTCTAGGACTTTTCGATTCGCTCCCCGCCTTTGCGCGCCGGATTGGAAGAAGTTTTTGTTGTATCATCTAGCTAGGAATCATCCGATGAGTGCTCTGGTACCTAAAGGGATCCTCGAGCGAGGAGCCGCCAATGACCTGTGGCGTCACACTCTGTCGCAAATTCCTGCTGTTTTCGGCCGAATGGTCTATCTGGCAGGCTTACGCAACGGGCGGGGGCGCTACGAGCATCACGGTCTGGCGCTGATTTTCGACGAAAATGAAGCCGACAAGGCCATGCGCAAGACGCATATTGATGCCTTCACCATGTGGCTGAATTTCTCGCTCGAACAACAGAAGGCAGACCTGGATCTCTACCTGGCAGGCGATGGACCGGATCGAGGTAAAACGGTGGAATTCTGGATCCGTACCGAAAAATACCGGTTCATCATTCCGGCTTCTGCGCGCGAGATGGAAAAGCGGCTATTCCTGGCCGATATCGAGTCGCTTTTGCGTACGATCGCTAACGAATACGGCGTCTCTTGCTCTGATCCAGACGCATAGCGACTCCGACAATCTGGCCCACTACATCGATTTCGTCGGGATAAACGTACAACTCGGGATCAGACTGCGAATCGGGATGCGGCAATACGGTTAGCTGATTCCCTTTCAGGCTGCACCAGCCGAATGCATATCCATCACGGTGCTCAAGAAAATAGATGGGGCGCTCAGCCTGGCTGGTCCAACCGGTGGTGACTATTTTCCTCTTGGATTCGTCGATCAGCACGAGCGACCCGGGCGGGATTTGGGGGTGCATCGACCAGTCCTCTGTACCGATGAACGCGTAGCGGTGATCCTTCAGATCGATCCCATTGAGAAGCATGATTGGAACTTTACCCCATTTTTGAATGACACGGCTTAAATATGTGGTTTTGCGTAAGTCGATGCCGGGGTCGAGGGTCATGGGCATCTGCACCTGGCCATGGCCGTTAGACTGGAACCCGATCATATGTGTCTTGGTAATTTCAAGACTAGCTGCGTCGGAAGGGATGAGTGACACATCAACCCCGTACCAATCAAGTACTTCCATAATGTCCAAGCGGTAAATGGCACAGAGCGAATAGAGCCGGTAAAGGGTGGGAACCGTTCCCTTGTTTTCGATATCGGCCAGACGGCTGAGCGCAATTATGTACTCGTCGTTTTTCCGACGTGCGGCAATCTGCAGGCTCGCTTCTTCAACGTCGCGATATCTGAGATTCAGTTCTTCCCGTTTTTTCTTTAACTTCTGCCCAGCTTCTTCAACAATGGATTGAATCATTCCAGCCTGCAACAGGAGTCTTCGCCAGCGTTGAAATCTGCACGGTAAAGGGACAGTCCTGTTCTGGTCTAGAATTATAGCGATGGACGGGACATCAGAGCAAGGGTGTCATTCAGTCTTGTTCTGATTTCAGAACAAGACGATGGAGCGGAGGCGAATTTTGAAAATCGTTGTGGGAATTAGCGGGGCGAGCGGCTCCATTTACGGTTATCGCCTTCTGGAGAAGCTTCGCGGCACTCCAAACGTCGAGACTCATCTCATCCTCACGCGATCTGGAGAAAAGACCGGCCATCTCGAACTTGGAAAAAAGGCCGCTGACTGGAGAAGTCTATCAGATTTTTCCTACCCCCTGGAGGACATCGCCTGCCGCTTGGCGAGCGGGAGCTTCCAGACTGACGGCATGGTGATCGCGCCATGCTCTGTTCATTCCATGTCGGCAATTGCGACGGGAATCTCCTCGAATCTTTTAATTCGAGCCGCCGATGTAGCACTGAAGGAACGGCGCAAGTTGATTCTGATGGTTCGCGAATCGCCGCTACACCTTGGCCACCTCCGGACGATGGTGGCGCTGAGTGAAATGGGAGCCATTATCGCGCCGCCGATGCCGGGTTTCTATTGCAACCCTGAAACGATTTACGATTTAGTAGACCATAGTGTCGACCGCGTACTAGACCTACTCGGCATTCCGTCCTTATCTACACGCCGTTGGGATGGTCCCGCGCTACAATCCTAGGGTGATTCGAAACGTAAGAACGGCCGCCTTTCAAGGTGAGAAGGGCGCGTTCAGCCAAGTGGCCGTGATGAACCTGCTGGGTGAGCACGCGGAGCCCGTACCATTTCAGCGTTTTGAAGAAGTCTTCCGGGCGCTGGCGTCGGGGAAAGTAGACGCGGCCGTGATTCCAATCGAGAATACACTGCACGGGTCGGTGCATGAGAACTACGATCACTTGTTGAATTTCGATTTGCCGATCGTGGGCGAAACCAACGTCCGCATCTCGCACAGTCTGATTGCGCACCCCGGCGTTAAGTTCAAGCAGATCCGGCGAGTCTATTCGCATCCTGTCGCGCTCAACCAGTGTCTGAATTTCTTCACCTCGAACCCCCAACTCGAGCGCGCGACGTACTACGACACGGCCGGCAGCGTGAAGATGCTGATGAATGAAAAACTTCTCGATGCTGCTGCTATCGCCTCATCGGCAGCGGCGGAGATTTACGGCGCGCATATCCTGAAACGCAATCTCGAGGACGACCGCGGAAACTTCACTCGTTTTTTTCTGCTGACGCGGCCGGGCGAAGGAGTCGCACAAAAAGCGGCGAAGGAATGGAAGACAAGTCTGGTGTTTACGACGCGGAATGTCCCGGGCGCGCTGTTCCGGGCACTGAGCACGTTCGCGCTCCGCGATATCAGTCTGGGCAAAATCGAATCGCGGCCGCTGCGCGGTAAACCTTGGGAGTACCTTTTTTATTTGGATTTTCTGGGTAATGTCGAGGATGCGAATTGCCAGAAAGCGCTGGGGCACCTGGCTGAACTCGCCGACATGTTGCGGGTACTCGGATCCTATCCGAAAGGCGCGTAACGCCGTACTGGCCGCAAATGGACGCATGCGCTAATTAGCCTAGCGCTTGGCTACTGGGATCACCATCTTCGTTGCAGTGTGCGTGGCGGAGAAGGCGCAGACTTTCACGTCGACGAGTCCCGCGGCTTTGGCCGCTGCCATCACGTCGGCTTCCTTAATGTCCTGGCGTCCTTTTGGGTAGATTGCCCAAACCGCACCGGCTGGTTGAATCACAGCCATGGCTTTTACAATCTTCGGAAGTTCGTCCTTCGATTCGATTGCTACGAAGACGATATCCGCGTCCTTCGTCACTAATGCGCCGGTTAGCGATCGCAGCGACGCCGAGAACTCGTCGTCGGGTAAACCGGCGAGCGCAATGCGCAGCCCGGCCTTTACGCCGAGTTTGTCGAACAGGGACGGTGGATGCTGAATTTTCTGCATCCATTTACGCGAGGTTGGGCCGAGATCGAATTTAGCTTCGCCGCCGGCGAACTGAATGGTGAGATGTGAGTCGTCGGCCGCGATCTTTCGAATATCGCTGAAAGGAATTTTGAGGCGGAAGTCGCCGCGAAAAAGCACATAGTCGGTTTCCAGCAGTGCTTTACCTTGCGAACGGTGTCCGTCGAACTCTGCCGTGCACATGGCTTCCGCGCCCATTTCAGTTCCTCAAGCTTTCCAGTAATTCTACTCCCATTCGCATGTCGCGGAGTTTCTGCTGATGATCTTCGATTTCTCTTTCCACATTCATGGGGCCGAGAAAGCCGATCTCCTTCAACTTCGCGACGAATCGTTCCATGCCCACTGCGCCTTTTCCGAGCGGTTGTTCCGTGCCCAGGGCCCCGGGAATGTCTTTCGGCGGCCAGTCGCCGTCCTTGGCATGGACGGAGATCACGTGCGGCGCCAACAGGCTGAGCGCTTCGATCGGGTCGTCGCTACCGTACATGATGAGATTGGCCGGGTCGAAATTAATGCCGAGGTTCGCGCGCGCGACATCTTTAAAGAACGCCAGCAAGACATGGGCGGGTTCCTGGCCGGTTTCGAGTGCGAACGTCTGGCCGTGCCTGGCGGCATGGTCGCAAATGCGCTGCACGACTTTGCGGACGGCGATGTAGTCGGGATGAGCGACGTCCTCCGGCACGAAGCCCACATGACACGCGATACTCTTCACTCCCAAGGCCGCCGCGAAGTCGCTTATCTCGAGCGTGCGTGCTTCGCGCCCGGCGCGGGTGGCGCGCGGGATGAAACCGACGGTTTGTTCTACTGTCGGAATATCCGCGTAACTCTCGCCTTCATAGGTGCAGAAAACGGTGACCAGTTTGAAGTCCTCGGATTGCAGCGCGTCTCTCCATTTTGCCGCCTCTCCGGCAAGCGCCAGCGTGCCCGGTATTGCGAGCTGACCGCAGGATACGCCCAGGGACTTCACTTCGCGGATGGTCTCGAGCGGATCGCGGCCTGCCCAGAACATCGCTCCAACTTCCAGACTTTTCAAATGTGGCATTCCACTTTTTCTCCGTTTTTTTGACGTGCGGCTGCCATCATGAGTGTCAGTTTGACGGCTAGCGCGGAATCCTCCGGCGGACAGAGCGCCGGCTTCGCGCCCGTTTCGCAACACTGCAGAAAATATTCCAACTCCGCTTCGAAGCCATCCTGCTGGGGCAACTTCATCGGCTCGAACTCGCCGTCGGCCCTGTATACGGTCACTTCGCCTGGCGGGAAATTGAACTCGAACGTCGCGCCGTCGGTAACGATCGTATATTGCATGGAAAACGGATAGGACTTCTTGTGATGCCAGCCGCCTGTTACGACGACGGAAGGAATCTCTCCATAGTAGAGATTCGCGGTGAGGGAATCGATGCCTCCGGCGAGGTCTTCGTAGCCTGTGGCCGAGAGGAATTGCGGACGGCCGAAGAGTTTGAGGCAAAAATCGACGTCGTGGATCAGCAGATCGAATACGCCGCCGCCGCTTTGCGAAGGCTCGGCTAACCACGCGCTCCATGCAGGGGCTGCGCAGCGCCGGCGAAACAATGCTGCGCGCACTTTGCCATATTCGCCGGAGGCCAGCGCATCCGCGAGGGCGCGATAGGCGGGAATAAACCGCAAAACCTGCGCAACCATCAGGATCTTCTTCCGCTGGTTCGCCTCGGCGATCAACTGATCGCACTCCTGCCCGCTGAGGGCCATCGGTTTTTCGACCAGCACGTGCTTCCCTGCCCTCAATGCGGCCAGCGCGGTTGCGGCATGGAGACCCGTGGGCAGGCAGATGTCGACTGCGTCGATGGCGGGATCGGCAATCAGCGCATCGGTAGTCCGATATTTCTTCATCTCCGAGAAATCGAGCTTCTCGCCGGCGCCGCCCAGATTGCCGCCGACATCGCTCAAATCGCCGGTGAGTCTCTTCTCATCGCTACTCGAAACGGCTGTTATTTCCGCACGCGGAACGTTTCTCCACGCCTTGAGGTGCGTGCTGCCCATGAAACCGAGCCCGATGACGCCGATACGCATAGAAGCCGCTATGGTAGCACTGAAGAAGCGGCCGGCTTTCCGCTTGCCCGGTAGGCGATATTCAGCAGCGCCGGAGCCACCATAGTGGTGGCAACAGCCATGAAAACGACGACCGCGAAGAGATCCTTCGAGATGACGCCGAAGCCTGCGCCGATCTGCGCCACTACCATGCCGACTTCACCGCGCGGGACCATGCCGGCGCCGATGCGAAACATATCGGAGCGGCCGAGTTTCCAGGCTCCCAGACCGCAGCCGATCAGTTTGGAGAGAATCGCGACCGCGAGGATGACCAAAGCAAGGATGATGGTGTTTCGTTTCGCGAAGACCGCCAGGTCGAGATTCAGACCGATGCCTGCGAGAAAGAAGGGCGTGAGGAATTCCGATACGCCGGCCGTCAAATCGTGCACGCGGGCCGAGACGGTTTCAGACAGCGCCATGCCCGCCAGAAACGCGCCGATTATTGCGGCGACGCCCGCATACTGGGCCAGCAGCGAGAGTGCGAGGAGGAGCACGAGCGCCAGATGGAACTGTACTTCGCAGGCACGCAAATTCTTCTCCAGCAGCGGAATTACGCGGCCCGTCGCCCGCGGGCCAAAACGCACGACGAGGAACATGAAACCGATGGCGAGCAGGGCAGTGCCACCGAGTTCCACATAATTAATCGCACCCTCTCTGAGGCCGCTGACGATGGCGAGAATCAGCAATCCGAGCACGTCGTCAATGACTGCCGCGGCTAGAATGACTTGGCTGGCTCTCTCCTTCAGCAGCTTTTTGCCCGCTAGCACGCGCGCTGTGATGCCAACACTGGTGGCCACCATGGCCGCACCTACGAACAGCGACTCGATGCGCGAGGCGCCGGTGTAAGTGAGGACCGCCCACCCACCGACGAATGGAACGATGACGCCGAGGACTGCTACGAGGGTGGCTGTGAGTCCTACCTTGATGAGTTCTGAAGCCTTGACTTCGAGGCCTACGCGGAACAAAAGGAAGAGGACGCCCATCTGAGCAAGCGCGGCGAGTAGTTCGTTGGGCTGGACCAGTTTCAATACGCCGGGTCCGAGCAAAACTCCGGCCAGAATCTCGCCGACGATTCCGGGCTGTCCCATCCATTCGCACAGTTCCGCGGCTACCTTGGCGGTGGTGAAAACCAGGAATAACGACAGCAGCAATGTGCCAGCGTCGTGCATGTAATACTCACTGTACCGTGAGCCGACTTTTTCCGGTCCTGATATTTCTTGGCCTCCTGATGCCCACTTCCAGCCGAGGGGAAACGAATCTGGGTGCGCAAGCGCGGGCGATTCTGCGGAAACGATGCTATGCGTGCCACGGGGCGAAGGGCGAGGCCGAGCGCGGAATCAATGTTCTGGATCGGGCAGGGTTGATTGAAACAGGCGTGCTGGAGCCGGGCGATAAAGAATCGATGCTACTGCGCGTGATGGAGACCGGCCGGATGCCGCTTAAAGGGCCGAAAGTGCCGGCGCGCGAAGTGGAAATTATCCGCCGGTGGGTGATGAGTGGCGCGCGTGGATGACTTGCCTGTTTGGCAACCTGCCCCACAATGAAGCACCCTGTTGTCGCGGTGTTTGCCGAAGTGGAAGAACGGTTGCGCACCCTTACGGGTGGCGGCTCGGAACGGGGATGCCGGGGATGCGGGGGTTACCGGGAGTTATTCCGAGGTTCGGCGGCCGGATTGTCATCATTTGTTATTAAATCATTTCGATAACCCTGCCGCTGCGCAAATCATCTAAGCTACGATGAATCGAATGACCGAGCCAAACCCCTTCCAGGATCCTCTTCGTTTTCAGCGCCGCGTGCCTCCGTGCGCCATCGTAATCTTTGGAGCAAACGGCGACCTGACGAAACGGAAGCTTATTCCGGCGTTGTACCGGCTCGCCTATGACCGGCGCATTCCGCCGGGTTTTTTTGTGGTGGGCAATTCCAGAACGCAGATGAGCGACGATCAGTTTCGCGAAAAGATGCGGGAGTCGCTGCCCAAGTTTCTGGAGGATACGCCGTTCGACGAAACCCTCTGGAACGATTTTGCGCGGAACCTTTCTTATGTTGCAGGCGACCTGAACGATCCGGCGTGTTATGCCAAGATCGGCGAGAAGATAGCCAACTCGGAGAACACGCTTTTCTATTTATCCACGCAGCCGAGTCACTACGAAACAGTGATCGAGCAGATCGGCGCGGCAGGTTTGGCGAACGGGAAAGGTTGGCGGCGGATCGTGGTTGAAAAACCGTTTGGCCACGATCTGGCGACCGCCCGTCAACTGAACGCGAAACTTCACGAGGTTTTCGAGGAAGACAAGGTATACCGGATCGATCACTACCTGGGCAAAGAGACGGTGCAGAACGTGATGGCTTTCCGGTTCGGCAATGGAATCTTCGAGCCGTTGTGGAACCGGCGGTACATCAACTATGTGCAGATCACCGCGGCGGAGTCGATTGGAGTGGAAGGACGCGGTAGTTACTACCAGGAAGCGGGCGCGTTGCGCGACATGATTCAGAACCACCTGCTGCAGGTGATGTCGACGATTGCGATGGAGCCGCCGGCGGTGTTCGAACCCGATGTGGTCCGCGATGAGCGCGCGAAGGTGCTGCGCTCGATCCGGCGCATCAAGAGGGAAGAAGTCCCGGATTACACGGTGGCAGGGCAGTATGGACCTGCGCGGATCGGGACCGAGGAAGCGGCCGGGTTCCTTCAGGAGCCCGGAGTCAGCGCGGATTCGCAGACCGACACTTATTCGGCGGTGACGTTTTTCGTGGACAACTGGCGTTGGGCCGATGTGCCCTTCTATATAAGGAGCGGCAAGCGGCTTCCTAAGCGGGTGACGGACATCGCCATTCAATTCAATGCTGCCCCGCACTCGCCATTCAGCACGAATGGCGAAGAGCCCCTGCCGACCGTTCGTCCGAATCTGCTGATTCTGCGCATTCAGCCGGAAGAGGGGATTTCGCTTCGCTTTCTTTCGAAGCAACCCGGCGAAGGCATGCAGTTGCGTCCAGTGTCGATGGACTTCAACTATGGCACCAGCTTCGGCGCGAGATCGCCCTCGGCTTACGAGACGCTGCTGGTGGATGTGATGATCGGCGACGCAACTCTCTATACACGGCAGGATATGGTGGAGGCGAGTTGGGCGGCGGTGCAACCGATTCTCGATTACCGGGCGGAGCACAAAACGAATTTCCCGAACTACCCGGCCGGCACATGGGGACCGAAAGCATCCGACGAGATGCTAGCGAAAAGGGGGCATGTGTGGAGAGTGCCGTAATGAATCGCGCGCAGCCGGAAAGGATTCTTAAGGATCTGGCGAAGCTGTGGGTCGATCTCGGTAAGCAATCCGACCAGGGCGTGCTGCGCGCCTGTTCCATGACGCTGATCGTGGTAATCGAGGAGACGCAGGACGCCTCGGCTATCGGAGAGGCGATCGCAGGCCTGATGCATGAGCATCCGAGCCGCGCCATTGTTGTGCGTGTGCGGGAATGCCCCGAACCGTGTTTGGAAGCGCGAGTCTTCGCACAGTGTTGGATGCCGGTAGGCCGCCATGAGCAGATCTGTTGCGAACAGGTGGAGATCACGGCGGCACGAAGGAGCCTGGCCGATGTGCCGGCGGTAATCCTGGGCATCGTCGCGCCGGACTTGCCGGTGGTGTTGTATTGTCCTGACGTCGGCCTTTGCCGGTCTCCGGAATTTCAGACGTTGCCGCCGTTGGCCGGGAAGGTAGTGATCGATTCCGGTACTTCGTTGGATCTGGCCGGTGTGGGCTATTTGCAGTCGCTGCCGAAGAATGTCTATCGCCGCGCCGATCTCGAATGGGGAAGGATCACAGGCTGGCGTGAAGCGGTGGCGCAGATCTTTGAAGACCGCACTCGCCGGAAGGCGGCGCGATCGCTCGAGAGGATTCGTATTGTCCACACACGCGGCGCAGATTCGCCGGCTGTCCACTACCTGTCACGTTGGTTCGTGCAGATTTTAGGCGAAGGGCTTCAGATCGAATTGCTGCGCGACGAGGGGCCGTCATCCGCTTCGATCCGCCGCGTGGAGTTGGATGGGCCTGGGTTCCACGCCACTGTAGAAATGAAGGATGCGTCATCGGCCGAATTGCAGGTGGACGGAGTATCGCAGCGCGCCGTGTTTCCACAATGGACGGAGCAGGATCTGTTGCGCCAGGAGCTATCGATCAGCGGGCGCGATCCAATATTTGAAGAGGTGCTGGACCGATGAGCGTGCACTGGCATTCCTACCCGGCGGTGGACATGGCGGCGGAAGCATGCGCCCGGCAGGTGTTGGCGCTGCTCGAGAATGCTCTCGGGGGTGAAGGCGAAGCGACGCTTGCGGTTTCCGGTGGCAGTACGCCAAAACTTCTGTTCGGGCACCTGGCAAAGGCGAAGTTCGATTGGAGTCACGTGCATTTGTTTTGGGTGGACGAACGAGCTGTGCCGATGACGGACCCGCAGAGTAACTACAAGCTGGCCGAAGATAACCTGATTGTGCCCGCGCGCATTCCGCACCGGAACGTCCATCGGATTCACGCGGAGTTGCCGCCCGATAAGGCAGCCAAACTTTATACGAATGAGATTCGCGAGTTCTTCGAGTTGGCGGACGGCGAACTGCCGCACTTCGACGTTATCCACTTCGGTATGGGTGATGAGGCGCACACGGCGAGTCTGTTTCCAGGAGAGCCGTTGATCGACAACCGCGACCAGATTGCCGCCGCCGTTTACGTGCCGAAGACGCCGCACTGGCGCGTTACGCTTCTTCCGGCAGCGCTGCTGGCGGCCCGGCATTCGGTTTTTCTGGTGGCCGGTGATGACAAGGCGGAAGCCGTCCGTTGGGTTTTTCAAGAGCCTTACGACCCGAAGAAATATCCCGCTCAAGTAATTTCGCATCACGGCCGCAAGGTTACATGGTTTTTGGATCAAGCGGCTGCCCGATTGATGGACTGAAACAGAACAGTACGCAGCGTCGTCAAACCTGCTTGATGTCAACCCGAATTGCCGGTCTACTCGCCCTGTTCGCGCATTCGCTTCTGTGCGCGGTGCATCAGGTTCCACAATTGCCGCTATTCTTCGAGCGTGACGGTTCGGGTGCGGTGGGCCGCTTGCCCGGATACTCGCTGCAACTCGATTCCTGCACCGCGTCCATGAACTTCACGGGGCAAGCACCAGTGCGTCTGCGTTTTCAGGGCGCCGATTGCGGCCAGGCCGAGGGAGTCGAACCGTTGGCCAGCTATAGCAATTACTTCACGGGTGGCGATTCCGCAGGCTGGCGCACGCGGGTGCCGCACTACGGAAAGGTGCGGTTCCGGGATGTGTATCCAGGGGTCGATGCCGTCTATTACGGCAACGAGCGCAATCTGGAATATGATTTGATCGTCGCCGCTGGAGCCGATCCAAACGGGATCGAACTGGCAATCGACGGGGGCGGCGAGCAGCGGCTGGATTCGGCCGGCGACCTGGTGTTCGAGGCCGGTAAAGTCGCGTTGCGGCAGCATCGTCCGCACGTCTATCAGGAGATTGACGGACGCCGTGTTGACATCGCGGCGTCGTATCGCATCAGCAGTGACCGGCACGTTCATCTGGCGCTGGCTGAATACGACGTGTCCAAACAGCTAGTGATCGATCCGGTGGTTCAGTTTTCGGTGTACTTCGGTGCGGGTGGCTACGACGTTGGAATTGCCATCGCTACGGACGCGAGCGGCAACGTGTACATTACGGGGAATACCAATTCATCGCCCCTGGCTACTGCATCAGCTTTGCAAAACCAACCTCCCGGGAACGGCGACGCCTTTGTGGCGAAGTTCTCCGGCGGTAATGGGCAGTTGGTGTGGGCGACGTACCTCGGCGGAAGCGGGGCGGATCAGGGAAATGCTATTGCTGTCGACGCCCAGAGCAACGTTTACGTCGCGGGCGCCACGGGATCGATGAATTTCCCGACGCAGAATCCATTCCGCGGCAACAACGCGGGTATGTTTAACGGCGGCGAATATGATGTGTTCGTCACGAAACTCGCACCGGGCGGAGATTCACTCGTTTACTCCACATACATCGGCGGCGGCGCGAACGACTGGGCGAACGCGATCGCGATCGATTCCAAAGGAGCCGCTTACATCACGGGCTGGACGCGTTCGACGGACTACCCGACGCAGAATCCGATCGATTCCATGTATTTCGCCAGGGGTGGCGAAGACAGTTTTGTCACCAAGCTGGCACCCTCCGGAAGCACCCTTGTTTATTCAACTTTTCTAGGCGGCAACGGCCGGGATTTCGGTACCGGGATTGCCGTGGATTCGCCGACCGGGAATGCGTATGTGGTGGGGATGACTTCGTCGACTCGATTCTACCGGTGGTAAATGCGTTCCAATCGACGAACAAAGGCGGTGTGCAGGACGGTTTTTTGACTAAACTCTCGCCCGATGGAGATCAGATGCTGCTGTTCGACGTATTTAGGCGGCTCGGGCAATGAGCAGGATCTGCGCGTGGTGGTCGATTCTACTGGAATTTATTTGAGCGGGTCGACATCGTCGGCGGATTTTCCGACGGTGGGCGCGGCGCAGAAGAGTATCGGCGGCAACACCGATACATTTATCGCGAAGCTCACTCCACAAGGCAACTCGCTGATTTACTCCACCTATCTGGGCGGCAGCGGCGATGAATTTCAGTACGGCCTGGCGGTGGACGCGAGCGGCAGCGCTTACGTGACCGGCTGGACATCATCGTCGTTCGACTTTCCGCAGCACAGCCAGACGCAAATGGGATACGGCGGAGGCGCATCGGACATTTTTCTTGCCCGTCTTGCGCCGCAGGGCAATGTGTTTCTGTCGGCGGGTTTCATCGGTGGTCCGGGCGCCGACGAAGGCCGCGCCATCACGCTTGATCCTTCGGGAGCAGTTTGGATCACCGGAAGAACCGCGTCGCCCGGTCTTCCAGGAGCGCGCAACCAATACACTCCCGCTTCCGCGAACGGCGATCCGTTTGACGCGTTCGTAATCAAGGTCACGCCGGACACGTCGGTCGCGTTTGCTAGCGTATCGGCAGCTACGCTCTCGTTCACGGCGCAACCGGGCAGCACAGCGCCTCCCTCGCAATCGGTCACACTGACATCGAGCAGCGGCTCGGTGAACTTCGCTGCATTTGCCACATCGTCGCCTGGGAACTGGCTTTCTCTGAATCCCACGAGTGGCAATTCCACTCCGGCTACATTCAGCGTGAGCGTTAATCCAACGGGTCTGAGCGGCGGAACATATTCGGGCAGTATTACGATCAACGTGCCGAGCGCGGCGAACAGCCCGCTGAATATTCCCGTCACGCTGACGATTGCAAACGTACCGGTGATCTCGTCGGTTACGCCGGCAACGATACCGGCCGGGTCGGGAGACACCACGATTACAGTCGCAGGCGGCGGTTTTTCGTCCGGCGCTTCGGCGCAGGTGAACGGACAAACAGTTGGAGTTATTTTTGTGGATTCGTCGACGCTGCGCGTCGTGGTTGGCAGCGGATTCCTGGCGACTCCCGGAACCTTACGGCTCACGGTTACCAGCGGCGGAGTGACCACACAACCGGCGACGTTGACGGTGGGGACAAGCGGACCCGTGGTCGCGGCAGGCGGCGTTGTGAATTCGGCTACGGCCACAAGCCTCCCCGTGGCACCGGGCGAGTTGATTACCATCTACGGCTCGGGTTTCGGACCAGCAACGCCAACCGGCGCGGCGATTGATAACTCCGGCCGCGTGAGCACCTCGATCGGAAACACGCGGGTGCTGTTCGAGAATACGCCCGCGCCGATCACTTTCGCTGTGAACGGGCAGATCAATGCGATCGTCCCCTTCTCAGTGTCTGGACGGTCGAGCGTTCTGATGCAGGTGGAGTATCAGGGCCAGCAATCCGCGTCAGTTGCCTTGACTGTTGCGCCAAGTGTGCCCGGTATATTCACCGCGGACGCGAGCGGACGAGGACAAGCGGCCGCGATCAACGAAGACGGCAGCCCGAACTCGGCTAACAATCCCGCGGCAGTGGGATCGGTGGTGGTGTTGTACGCGACAGGGAGTGGACAGACCAATCCTGCGGTCAGCGACGGTACGATTTCCAACGATCCGAACAATCTGCCGCAGCCGCTGCTGCCGGTCGGGGTGAAAGTGAATGGACTCGATGCTCAAGTGCTTTACGCTGGCGCGGCGCCAGGACTGGTGGCCGGCGTGACGCAATTGAATGTGCGCATCCCGGCAGGCGTTCCGGCTGCGAACGCAATTCCTGTCGTAGTGAAAGTCGGGGACTCCAGTAGCCGATTCGACGTGACTGTCGCGGTGAAGTAATCAAGTTCTGAGCTCGACGCCCGCGGGTTCCGACGGAAAATTGCCGCGGTCGAATACTTTGACGCCGCGCAAGTAGGTTGTCTCGACGACGCCGGTGAGCTTTTCGTTCATGTACGGCGAAATCGGATGGCGGTAGTGCAAATTCGGCGGCGTAACTTTGAATGTTGCTTCGGGATCGAAGACCACGAGGTCCGCGTCGAAACCTGGTTCGATGCGGCCCTTGCGCGGTAACCCGGCGAGTTCGGCCGGTTTTTCAGCGAGCCAGCGGACTACGTCGGTAATCGGAATGGAACGCGCTCTGGAGTCGCTCCAGACGAGCGGGAGGGCGAGTGACAACGATGCGATGCCGCCCCAGCCGCTGAAGAAGTCACCCTGCTTCATTTCGGGCGGGCTGGGTGAATGATCAGTGGCAATGAGGTCGATGAGGCCGCTTTGCAGCGCGCCCCAGAGGCGGTCGCGATTGGCATACCCGCGGACGGGCGGCGCACACTTGTATTGCAACGCGGCGTCCGGGATCTCCTCGGCCGCCAGATGCAGATAGTGGGGACAGGTTTCGACGGTCACCGGCACGCGATCCATGCGGGCCGCGGCGAGATCCTCGAGGGCCTGCGCTGTTGCCAGATGCACAATATGGACCCGGCACCGAAACCAGCGCGAAAGACGGATCATTAGCCGTACTGCTTCCAATTCCGACTCGTCGGGCCGTGAAGCGAGGTATGTCCGGTAGCGGCGCGGGTCGCCGGTATTTTTATCGCGGGCCGCTTCGATGGGTCCGGGCAGTTCCGCATGCACCAGCAAGGGACGCCCCGTGCCGGCGACGATCGGCATGGCCGCCTCCAGTTGCCGTTGCGTGACGTGGGCGAATTCGTCCACGCCTGAGGGAACGAGGAAGCACTTGAAGCCGAGCACACCGGCGTCGGCGAGCGCTTCGATGTCGCCCAGATTGCCGGATTGCTCACCGTTATCATTGGCGCCGACAATACCGCCCCAGAAACCATAGTCGACCAGACATTGCCCGCGGGCGGCTGACCGCTTTTCGGCGAGTGCCTGCACGTTGATGGTGGAGGGGATGGAATTGAGCGGCATATCGATGACCGTTGTGACGCCGCCGGATGCCGCCGCGCGAGTGGCCGAAGCGAAACCTTCCCAATCGGTTCGCCCGGGTTCGTTGATGTGGACGTGGGTGTCTACGAGACCGGGCAGCACCATGTTGTCGCCCGCGTCGATGAACAGCGCATCCGGCGTCACGTCGAGCAGCGGATGGATGGCGTGAATCTTTCCGTCCAGCACTTCGATGGCGCCAGCACGCACAAGATCGGGCAAAACCAAGCGGCTGGACTGGAGGAAGAAGTGCATGTGCAGGCCCTATTGTGCCACTGTTCGGGCCTGCGCTGGTGTCCCGTCCCACGTAACGCTTCCTTACGCGCGCGGGTCGGAACACATTGATTAGAGCCACAATACTAATGCACTTTCACTTCCAAAGTCCTGCGTTCCGTTCTCCCGTCTTTTGTCGCTTCCAATGTAAAGGTGGTCGTTTGGCTGACGGCGCTCTTGATGCAACCAATCTTCGCAGAAGGGCCTGCGAGCCCGGGCGTCAGCTTCACCGTGTCGGCGTCGATCGCGTTGTAGCAGACGTTCACGTCCTGCCCGGACGTCACTTGCTTGGGATCCGCGGAGAAGGATGCGATCAGCCCGCCGTCGCCTTCCTGATGATGCCTGACCTTTTCCACATGCTTGACGCCTTCCACGCGCACCTGCGCGCGCTGCGAAACCTTATTGCCGTCCTCGCCGATGGCGATGAACTCGTACTCGACCGTTTTCTGTGGGGTGACGGAGAAACATCGATTGAAGGAGGGCTTCAGGTCCTCCACCGGAGGCTCGATGCTGACCGATTTCGCGTTCTCCACGCCGTAGCACAGGAGGACCGATTCTCCGCGGGTGATTGCGGGTTCCGCGGCATAGAAGAGAAGAATTTTCGCGGGCTGTTTTGCCGAGAGTATTGCCGGGGGTGCCGCGGGTTTAGGGTTTGTTGCTTCGGGGGGACTGTTGCTTCCGCACCCCACCGCCAGACTGGCCAGACACAGGATCGGCGCCGTCTGCCTTATAGAGAGCCACCATGTGTTTTTCATCTTCGGTGGAGAGGCCAGAGTGGCCGGGAAAATCGTCTCTCGACCGAAGCTTCCGCCGGTAGCGCGAGAAATATTCGAGGATGTTGCCGCCGTATTCGAAGCTGTACATGATGTCGGCGAATTGGTGGGTGTGGGGAAGTCCAAGCGCATGCCCAAGCTCGTGAAGACAAGTCAAGTAAACCACAGAATCGCGAAACAACCGGTCGTTCGTTCCTTCTTCCTCAATTTTCTGGCCGAGCCCGCTCAGCGCGGGCCGCACGTTCAGTTCGGCGCCGTGTTGCCCATTCACTTCAATGGCGCGGGTCTCGCCGTAAAGCCCGTTGCTTCCATTGGCTGCCCAATAGAGTCTGATCCTCGCCTTGCTGAGGGGCGACTTCACGAAATCGAGCGATCCGGCGGAAGCTTTGTGCCATGCCCCGAACGCCCACTCCGCCAGTTGCGCGTCGTTGGTTTCGCATCCCGACTCCGGATGCCGGCAAGGTTCAATCCAATAGGTATACGTTTCGGCGCTCGAAACGCTGGCAAGCACCAATAGTAATCCAATAAGCTTCACTTGCCTCGCCTCGACGACAATCGCTCTTCAGTAACTTCCTGCAACAACTGCTCCAGATGTGTGATCCGCCGTGAGAGTTCCTCGAGCGCCTGGCCTTCCGGGTCGGGAAGGCTGCCGTGCGCCAGAGTTTCATCTTCCATCGACGCCCGGGTCTTAACGACGCGGCCCGGAATGCCCACTACGGTCGAGTGGTCAGGTACCGGCCGGATGACAACTGACCCTGCCCCTATCTTGACGTGATCGCCAATCTGAATGTTGCCCAAAATCTTAGCACCTGTACCGATAACTACATTATTGCCGATTGTCGGATGACGTTTGCCTTTTTCCTTTCCTGTACCGCCAAGAGTCACGCCCTGGTAGATTAGCACGTCGTTGCCAATCTCGCTGGTTTCACCGATCACGACACCAGCCCCATGATCGATAAAGAAGCGGCAGCCGATAGTCGCTCCGGGGTGGATCTCGATTCCGGTGAAGAACCTGCCGAGCTGGGAAAGGAATCGCGGCAGGATGGGGATGCCGGCGAGGTACAACCGGTGCGCGAACCGATGGAGCAGGATCGCGTGGAAGCCGGGGTAACACAGCACGATCTCCAGCACGCTCTTGGCGGCCGGATCTTCCCGAAATATGGTCTCGATCTGTTCCCGGATCGAACCGAACATACTCTACTGTACCTGTTTCCGGAGCCGCGAGCCAACCGTGGGGAGGCCGGGCGGGGACCCCGTGATATGCTGATGGCATTGACTATGCGGACAGACGCGCCATCGGCCATGAGATAATTGCGCCTTTGCTCGCTAACTTCAAGGGCTAAATCGTATTTTTGTGTAGCGGAAGGCCTCCCAATTCGCGTCCGGATCGGGTTGGGCGCGGCAAAAGTGGCCATATTCATCACTCTTTTCGGCTACTGTAGGCGTCCGGTTGTATTCAAATCGAGGACTGGAATGGGTCTTAAAAACATAATTACTTCATCGGTTGTTTTTCTATTGACGATAGGCACGGCACTGGCTGCACCCCAGTTGCGCCTGGCGCAGACGGCTGTTGGACCGGTGGTAGTGGCCGTGGGAGGGTCTACCGCGCCGCCCGCCGTCGCGTTCAGCAATGCGGGAAACGGAGCGCTGAATCTGAAGACGGCTTCCTCGGCATCGTGGCTAATCGCCACTGTGTCGGGCTCGCAGATCAACATCAGTTTGCAAGCTGGAACTCTGGCCCGCGGACTTTATACCGGTTTCATCACGGTCAGCGATCCGAACGCGGTTGATGCTCCGCAGACAATTTCCGTCACGATGCAGGTGGGTTCGGCGATTCCGGATAGCGCCAATTTCTATGTGGCTCCAGGCGGCACGGCTTCGGCTGGCTTTACGACGGCCAGCAAGCTCACTTCCGTGGTCAGCACGCAGGGCAACGTACCATTCCTCACGCTTGCGCTGGATGGCCAGGGCAGCTTTACGTTCACCTATCCCTACCGGATTACCGCGACGGCCCCGGCGGGTCTTGCCACTGGAGCGTATACGGGCACGGTGGCGATTTCGGGATCCTCGTTCGCGGCGGACAACAAGACTGTTCCGGTAACCTTGAACGTCACGTCGCAGCCGATTGCGCAGGCGGGGACAACCAGTCTCATCTTCCGTCCGGCGCAGAATTCGCCAAAACAAACTCAGTTCGTGGCTATCAATAATAGTGGCCTCGGAACGTTGACGATCAGCGGGGTCACCGCAACTGCCGCGTCAGGAGGAACCTGGCTCAGCGCCGCGCAGCCGGCTGGATTCGCGGGGATATCGGTAACGGCCGATCCGACGGGCCTCTCTCCGGGCTCATATTTCGGCATGGTCGGCGTAGCGAGCAACGGGGCGAACGGTGTTGTGAACGTGCCGGTGCAGCTTGATGTCCAGGCGTCCACGGCGCCCTATTCCTATTACAATGGCGCGTTAAATAATGGACAGAGTGATGTCGGCGACCTGCTGGGGCAGGGGGCAATCGTTTCTCTGTACGGCGAGCAGTTCACTGGCGGCGCTCCGCAACAGAATGCGAGCTTGCCGCTGCCGACGAGCTTGAACGGTGTCAGCGTGTTTGTGAACGACCAGATCGTGCCCCTTTACTACGTTTCCTACGGCCAGATCAATTTCCAACTACCGTACAATGCGACTGTGGGCAGTGCGGTGGTGCGCGTGGAAAATAATGGACAGCGCGGCAACACCATTTCGCTCCAGGCCGCCAGCGCAACGCCGCGGATTCTCAAGCTTGGCATTCAGAATTACGGGATCGTTGTAAATCAGGACGGAAGTTTCCCGATCCCGGTCACCGCTGGTATCTTCAGCCACCCGGCCAAACCCGGCGATGTTCTGGTGATCTACGCGACTGGCCTGGGCCAAACCACTCCACCGGTAACATCGGGAGCGGCTGCGCCAGGCAATCCTCTGGCTGTTGCTCCTTCGGTGACTCGTGTCCAATTTGGAGCTTCCAACCCATTCGTTCAACCGGCTACATCGAGTGTTCAGTTTGCCGGGCTGACGCCAGGGTTCGTGGGTCTGTATCAGATCAACGTTGTGGTCCCGCCGGAAACTTCGCTCGGCGATCACGTGACCATTACCTTGGCCGGCGATGTTGCCGCGAGCAAGCCAGCCGAGATTTCCGTTCAAGCGCAATGACAAGGCGGCTCTACTACGACGACAGCTACGTGACCCGCTTTCAGGCGGCAGTCGTGGAGGCCAGTCCCGATCGAAAACGGGTGGTGCTCGATAGCTCGGCGTTTTATCCCACGTCCGGCGGCCAGCCATTCGATCTCGGTTCGATTAACGGTGTGCGTGTAACGGACGTGGTGGACGAGGAAGTGCATATCGTCCATTATCTGGAGCGCCCTCTGGAAGGCGACATCGTGGAAGGCGAGATCGACTGGGCGCGCCGGTTCGACCACATGCAGCAGCATAGCGGCCAGCACTTGCTTTCCGCGGTTCTGGCTGAACTGTTCGCGTTCCAGACTGTGAGCTTTCATCTGGGGCCGGACACTTCGACAATCGATCTGGAGACGCCGGCGATTTCGGCCTCTCAAATTCAGGCCGCAGAGCGCCGGGTGAACGAGCTGGTTTTCGAGAACCGGCCGGTGGACGTCACTTACATCGACGCTTCGCAGGCGATCGATCTTCGCAAGGCATCGGAGCGGTCCGGCACTCTGCGCGTGGTCAGCATACGCGATCTGGACCGCAGCGCGTGTGGCGGGACGCACGTGCGCGCGACGGGCGAAATCGGTCCGGTCCTACTTCGTAAGACGGACAAAGTGCGCGGCAACGTTCGTCTGGAGTTCCTCTGCGGCGGCCGGGCGGTAGGACGGGCGCGGGCGGATTTTGATGCGTTGACCAAGATCGCACAGGGGTTTTCATGCCCCCTGGACGATGCACCGGCGCTGGTGGCGGCGCAACTCGAGCGGCTGCAGGAGAGCGACAAATCCCGGCGAAAACTGGCTGGCGAGTTGGCTCAGCATCGGGGTGGTCAACTTTACGGGCAGACGGAGGCCGGGGCGGATGGCGTACGGCGTTACGTGACTCGAATCGCGCATGGGGGAATTCCGGAGGAGATCCGGATCGAGGCGCAGAGCTTTACTTCACATCCGAAGGCGGTTTATGTGGCGGTGTGCGCGGATCCGGCTTCCATCTTGTTGTCGGCATCGGCCGATTCGGGTATTCATGCCGGGAATGTGTTGAAGGCCGAATTGCAGAAGGCCGGAGGCCGGGGCGGGGGCAATGCTCAACTGGCTCAAGGAAGCGCTCCGAGCCGGGAGGCGCTGGACGGATTGGTGGCGCGCCTTCAAACCTCCAACTGATACAAGAACCACTCGCGCTTTCGCTTCGCTCCCAGGCGCTCATAAAACTCGATCGCATGCTGGTTCCAATCGAGGACTGTCCACTCCAGCCTGGCGCATCCGCGCCGCTTTGCCTCTTCCGCCATTTCCGCGAAGAGCGCGTATCCCACTTTGCGTCCGCGAAATTCCGGCAGCACGAAAATGTCTTCCAGATAGAGTTTCGGCCGCGCAAGAAAACTGGAGTAGCTTTCGTAAACCAGCGCATAGGCTACGGGTTGGCCTTCCACCTCCGCGAGCCATGCTCCGATCCGAGGCTTCGGACCAAAAATATCCTCGATCAACCTCTGACGTGCGTCGCCCGTGGGCGGAACCAGTTTCTCGAAGGCGGCCAGCGCATCCACCAGCATTAAGATCGAAGCGCCATCCTCAGGGCGCGCGGCACGGACGAGAATGGCGTCGCTCACGTTGGTACGATAACATGCGATGGCATTAATCACCGTCTCGGGTGCGCCCGGCTGCCGGACGGAAGAAGTCGCGCGGATCACAGCGCAGCGGCTGCGCTTCGAACTGATCACGGAGAGCCGGCTGCATAAAATGGCCGACGAGGAATTTGGAGCCGGAACGCCGATCCCCGGCCACGCCTGGCGTCACGTGGCGGCGTCGTTTCTGACGCAACTGGGCACGCGTCATCATCTGGTGGCCGCTTGTCTCGGCGCGGAATCTCTTTTCAAACATTTTCCGGGGCTTCTGCGGGTCCAGGTGATCGCGCCCGAATCGAGGCGCGTGGGATCGCTGATGCTCGACTTCCAGATCGAGCGTCCGGCCGGGAAGGAACTGCTGGAGAAACTTGACAACGACGAAAAAGCGGACAGGAAGCGCCGGTTCGGGCGCACCGTTGCGCGGCCGCTCGACTTCGATCTCATTCTGAACGAGCAGGCGCTCAACACCGAGGCGATCGCTTCCGTGATCGACAGTACGGCCGTTTCGCTGGGGCTGGTGGAGCAGGGTTTCCTGTCTCCGGCAGCCGAAGCGCAGATGCAATTTCAGACGCGTTTGCAGTTTGCCAAGTACGGCCTGGTGCCAACGGGCCACGCGAAAATGAAGCGCGCGCCATTTGTGCATCCGAGCGAAGAGACATTTGCCAATCTTCTCGACTTCTATCGCATTGCCTGGGATTACGAGCCGCGCAGCTTTCCGATACAGTGGGATAAAGACGGCAAACCGCTGGAATTCTTCACGCCGGATTTCTATCTGCCGGAGATGGATCTATATGTGGAACTGACTACCATGAAGCAGGCGCTGGTGACTAAGAAAAACAGAAAGATTAAACTATTGCGCACTATTTATCCGCACGTTAACATTCAGGTCTTTTATCAAAAAGATTTCCAGGACCTCGTATTTAAATACGGGCTGGCCGAACGCACTGTGAAGGCATGAGCAGGCTGACTCCCCCCAATCTGGATCGCGTGCTCTTCGACGAAGCGCAGATTCAGGCGCGTATCGCGGAAGTGGCGTCGGCGATTTCCGAAAAATATCGCGGCCGCGAATTGAAGCTGATCGGCGTGCTAAAGGGCTCAGTTTTCTTTCTTACCGAACTGGCGAGACAGATCGAAATTCCGGTGAAGATTGACTTCCTGGCGATCTCCAGTTTTCAAAGCCAGAACGCCGCTCCGGGCCTGGTGCGGATCGCAAAGGACCTGGATGAGAGCATTGAGGGTGAAGACGTGCTTTTGGTGGAAGACATTGTCGACACCGGCTTCACCACGCGTTATCTGTTGCAAACGCTGGCCGGACGGGGCCCAAATTCGCTGGCGATCTGCACGCTGCTCGACCGGACTACGCGCCGCATCGTGCAGGTTCCTGTTGAGTTCCGCTGCTTTGAGATTGACGACCGGTTCGTGGTGGGTTTTGGTTTGGATTACCGGCAGCTTTATCGCAATTTGCAGTATGTCGCGGTGATTAAGCCCGACTGAACGTGTCCTGTCGCACTTTGAAACGCTCCTTCACAGTCGCGGCTCGGCGTGCGGGGCGCGTGTGCTAGCGCATCATCTGGCGGCGCCCTTCCGTCCGCCACGGCGATGTGCCTGCTATGGGTGCGGCGGGTGCGGGCTTCTCTTCGCTCAAAACGGCGACTAGCGCCGCTACCATTTCCAGATTCGCATCGCTTTCCGCGGCCGGCGACTCTCGGCGAAGAATTCGTCGATAAAACCGGTGTGCAAGTCTCCCTGACGAAATTTCTCGTCTCGCAATAACCGGCGGAAGAAAGCTATATTCGTGCGGATTCCAGAGATACGCGTTTCGGACAGCGCGCGCAACATTCGATCGATGGCGGCTTCGCGTGAATCGGCCCACACGCAGAGCTTCGCCAGCAGCGGGTCGTAATCCATGGGCACTACCCAACCGGGATAGACACCTGAATCAAGACGGATACCGGGCCCTGACGGAACTTCCAGCGCGGTGATTCGGCCGGGCGACGGAAAGAAGCTGTTATCCGGATCTTCGGCGTACAAGCGGCACTCCACAGCCGCGCCTTCCCAGCGGATATCTTCCTGCCGCAACGTGAGGCGTTCACCGGCGGCGATGCGGAGTTGCCACTGCACCAGATCGAGGCCGGTAACCAGTTCGGTCACCGGATGTTCCACCTGCAATCGCGTATTCATTTCGAGGAAATAGAAATTCCGATCCGCGTCGACCAGAAATTCCACCGTGCCGGCGTTGTAGTAGCCGGCGGCCCGTGCAGCTTTTACTGCCGCCTCGCCCATTCTCCGGCGCAAATCCGGATCGATTGGACATCAGCGGCGACGGACATTCTTCGATCACCTTTTGATGGCGGCGTTGCACCGAACATTCCCGCTCGCCGAGATGGATGACATTTCCGTGCTGGTCGCCGAGAACCTGGATTTCAATGTGCCGAGGCTGAACGACATATTTCTCGATGTACACTTCGCTACTTTTGAACGCGCGCTCGGCTTCACTTGCCGCGTCGCGCAGGGCGGCTTCGAGGTCCGCATCCCTGTCGACCCGGCGCATACCCTTGCCACCGCCGCCTGCCGCTGCCTTTACGATTACCGGGAATCCGATTTCGCGGGCGATGCGCCGTGCCTCGGCCGGATCGCTCACACCATCCGCGGTTCCTGGCACGACCGGCACGCCGGCCGCGATGGCGATTTTGCGCGCCTCGGTCTTCGACCCCATCATTCGAATGCTCTTCGACGAGGGACCGATGAAGGTAATTCCCTGCCCCTCACAAGCCGCGGCGAATTCGGCATTCTCGCTCAGGAATCCGTAGCCTGGATGGATCGCATCTGCCCCGTGCTTCTTGGCCGCATCGAGAATGCGATCGATCCGAAGATAACTCTCCGAGGAAGACGCCGGGCCGATGTGCTCCGCCTCGTCGGCCATCTGGACAAAGAGCGCCGCCCGGTCGGCGTCTGAATAAACGGCGACGCTCGGAATGCCGGCCTCGCGTAATCCACGAATCAAACGGACCGCGATCTCTCCGCGATTGGCAACCAGAACTTTCGTCATTTCGGGATCTTCGGTTTAGAATGCGCCGCGCCATAAGCCCGTAAAAGCTCCGACAGCTCGAGATATGCCTGCCGAATTTCTTCCGATGCGGCATTTTGGGCTTCCCTTCGGGCGATATCCAACGCCGTGAGTTTTTCAGCGGAAGTAAGATTTGGGTCGGCCCCGCGCTCCAGGAGATAAATAACAACCTGCTTCTGACAGCGCAGTACGGCCCAATATAGCGCGGGAGCGTAGTCGTCACGCTGGTCGATCAGTTCGCGGTTTTGATGCAAGAAGTTACGGAGCGACTCCAGGTCACCCGATGCCGCCGCCCGACAAAACTCCTTCACCAGCTCCACTCGTTGAACAATACCTGGAGAATGCTGTAACAGTCAATGTTGTACGCTGATGTCTGGCATGAAATTGAAAGAATTGTCGCAGGCATTAACCTGCGTCCTGGCCGGCGACGGAGAGATTGAAATCACCGGAGTCGCAGGAATGGAACACGCTGGCCCCAACCAGTTAACTTTCCTTGCCAATCCGAAATATGCCCACAAAGTCAAGCATTCGAAGGCGGCTGCCATTCTAATCGGCAAAGCGCAGCCGGACGTGGAAATGGCGCAACTCGTATCGGCGAATCCGTACCTCGATTTTGCCCGGGCGCTGGCGCTGTTCTATCAGCCGCCAAAGCCCGACTTGGGCATCCATCCGCTGGCTTCCGTCGATCACACGGCGATCATCGGTTCGCATGCCTCCATCGGGCCGTTTGCTGTGGTCGGACCGCGGGTCAAAATCGGCCGGCACGCCGTACTACATCCACACGTGGTGATCTACGAAGGCGCGGAAATCGGAGACGATTTTCTGGCCCATTCCCACGCGTCCGTACGCGAGTTTTGCCGGATCGGAAATCGCGTCATTCTGCAGAATGGCGTGGTGGTGGGCGGCGACGGGTACGGCTTCGCCAAGCGTGCCGATGGAACGCACGAGAAAATCCCACAGTCAGGCGTGACGGTGATCGAAGACGATGTCGAGATTCAAGCGCTCACCTCGGTGGACCGGGCGACGGTGGGAGAAACACGTGTGAAGCGCGGCGCCAAGATCGACAGCCTGGTGCAGATCGGGCATGCTTGCGTGGTGGGCGAGGACAATATCATCTGCGCGCAAACCGGCCTGGCGGGCAGCTCGATTCTCGAGAAGAATGTTCTGCTGGCCGGACAGGTGGGTATTTCCGGACATCTCACAATTCACGACAACGTGATCGTATACGCACAAAGCGGCATAGGCGGCGATATTCCGGCGGGGGCGGTGATGTCCGGCAGTCCGGCCTTCGATGCCAAGGACTGGCGCCGCGCGATCACCGCCTTTCCTCGTTTGGCGGAGTTGTTGAAGACAGTGAGACAATTGGAAAAACGCGTGCAACAACTCGAATCCACGCGGACAATCGACATAAAAAGTGAGTGAGTGTGAGCGACTCTACCGATAGCACGCACCGGCGCATTCCTGTTGCCTATAAGAACGAAGACTTCATCGATTCACCTGATGCGCGGCCCATTCGCATCATGTCGGAGTATCTGCGGCCGCTGTCGCATTTCCGCGAAGAGAAAATTCAGGACACCATCGTATTCTTCGGATCGGCCCGCATCACCGACGACGGACCAATGGGGCGCTACTACCGCGAGGCGCGCGAACTGGCGCATATGCTGACGAACTGGTCTGACAATCTGCCGGACAATACCCGCCGGTTCGTGGTCTGCACCGGAGGCGGTCCGGGCATTATGGAGGCGGCCAATCGGGGAGCGCACGACGCAAACGGCAAGACCATTGGACTCAATATCGGTTTGCCGTTTGAACAGTGGCCGAACCCGTACATTACACCGTCGCTGGCATTTGAGTTCCACTACTTCTTCATGCGCAAGTTCTGGTTCGCCTATCTTGCCAAGGCTCTGGTGGTGTTCCCCGGAGGCTTTGGAACGCTCGATGAATTGATGGAAATTCTTACATTGGCGCAGACAGAGAAGCTGGAAAACAAGATCGTGATTCTTTTGTACGGCACTTCGTTCTGGAAAGAAATTGTGAATTTTGACGCTCTGGTGAAATATGGAACCATCAGTGCGAGCGACATGAATCTCTTTTCCTTCGCCGACGATCCGCACTCCGCGCTCGCACTGCTTCAGCAGAAGCTGACAGAGTATTATCTCGAGCCGGAAGCGCCCCTCACCGAACCGGAGGCGCCGACGCCGGCCATCTCCAAGTCGCGTGTGTAACGCTCGGGTCGCATGAAGATCAAGATCGGCCGGGTCGAAATCGCATTTCTCGTTCTGCTCGCCGCGTACGCCGTATTTTCGCTTCTTGGCGCACGGGCGCTTCCACTCTTTTTGCTCGAGCTGATTGTCGTCAGCCTGGGTGTTGCTGTTGCCATCCGGATTTCCCGCTCTTTTGTATCGAAGTCTCTATGGCATCTGCGAAACCGGCTGATCGTGGCGTACATCTTCATCGGCCTCGTCCCGCTCGTGCTTATCACGACGCTCATCGGGATTGGTGTGTACATTCTGGCCGGACAGATGTCGGTTTACCTGGTGAGAGCAGAATTGGAGAGACGAATCGAAGTGCTGCATTCCATCGCGGAGCACATCGTTCGGAATCCAAGCCACCGGGTGGATTGGATCCAGAATGTTGGACCTTACCTGAGCAGCGCATATCCGAACCTGGTCATTCGCATGGCTACAGAGACCGAGTGGACTTATCCGGCGGGAACGGCGGTGCCCCCTCCGCCAGAGGGTTGGAAAAAATCAACCGGCCTGGTGGTGAAAGACGGGCTGTTGTACGGCTGGACCCATGTGCGGAGCGACGATGTAACGGTGACGATGATGTTCCCGATCACACACGAGTACCTGGGCAATCTTACTCCCGGCATCGGCGCCGTGACGGCGCTGTACAGAGACCGTTCGGTTATCCGCCTGAGACACCTTCGCTCCCAATCGAACAAAGAACCAACCGGCAATCGCGTTCCGCCTGCCCTCGGCTGGTACGACATCGAGGTTATCTCGCTGTCCGATGTTCCGGCCGCGGTCTGGGAAAAGCCGGAGACTGTTGGAGTCGAGTATCTGAGCGTGCGAACCAGGCCATCGGCTCTCCTGCGGCGTGTCTTTTTTTCGCATCAGATCATTGTCAGCGAGGATTTCGTTGCGTTCATTTTCTACTTTGTCGCGATCTTGTTCCTGATCGCGCAGATTTTCTCGGTACGCATCGGCATGGCGATCATGCGAAGAATCACCAGCGCGGTACAGCAGCTTTACCAGGGCACGCAGCGTGTGCAAACCGGCGATTTTGCCCTGCGTATCCCGGAACTGGGCCGCGATCAGCTCGGCGAATTGGGCCAATCGTTCAATGTAATGACCGGGAACCTGGAACGCCTGCTGGTGGTGGAGAAAGAGCGGCAGCGGTTGCATGCCGAACTCGAGATCGCGCAGGAAGTGCAAAATCAGCTATATCCAAAAGTGGTTCCGAATCTGCCGACGATGCGGATTACGGCCACCTATGAACCGGCGCAACTGGTTTCGGGCGACTATTACGACTACGCTCAGCTCTCGGATACCAGGATTGCCGTCGCTATGGGCGACGTTGCCGGAAAAGGGATTTCCGCCGCGCTACTGATGGCGACGCTCGTGTCGGCGTTTCGCAGCCAATTGAAAATGGCGCCGAAAGACATCACGCCGTCGCGGCTAACCGCCGATCTCAACAAGCATCTGCATGCCCATACCGCGTCAGCAAAATTCGCCACCAACTTCATCGGGATTTACGATGAGCCTTCCAGCACGTTGACCTACACTAACGCGGGACATCTGCCGCCCATCCTGGTGCGCGACGGCGCGGCGTCGCGGCTCGACGTGAACGGAATGATTGTGGGCGCTTTCGCGTTCGCGAAATATAACGAATCAAGCCTCGAGATGAAACCCGGCGATCTACTGGTATTCTTCACTGACGGCATCAGCGAACCGGAGGATGAATACGGAGAGATGTTCGGCGAAGACCGGCTCGGCGATCTGGTGGTGAAGAACAATCATCTGCCCGACGATCAAATTGCGCAGTTGATTGTCAAAGCGGCGAGGGACTGGTCGAACACCGACTACTTGCAGGATGATATGACATTGCTGCTCTTACGGAGAGTCTAGCGGAATGCAACATCTGAAGCGGCGCTACGCCTTCATCGCCCTCACCGTCAGCGTGGTGCTGCTCATCGGCACAATTGGATTCGTTCTGATCGAACACTGGTCGGTGTTCGATGCCTTCTACATGGCCGTTATCACCATCTCGACCGTCGGCTACAAGGAGCTATACGACCTCAGTTTTGCCGGCCGCGTATTTAATACGGTCCTGATTATGGTGGGCGTGAGCACCATGTTTCTGGCCGTTGGAGCGATGACGCAGACTATCATCGAACTGGAGTTCAACAAGTATTTCGAAAAACGGCGAATCAGAAAAATGATCGAGAAACTGGACAAGCATTACATCATTTGCGGTTTTGGACGAGTGGGGCGCGGCGCCGCCCTGGAACTTCAGCGAGCCGGTGAGCCTCTGATTGTGATCGACAACGACGACGACAAAATCGAATGGGCGATGAAAGCCGGCATGCTGGCCGTTCACGGTGACGCCTCCCGCGACGAGAACCTTCGCGATATCGGGATCGAACGGGCGCGGGGTTTGATTGCAGCGCTGGAAACAGACGCGGACAACTTGTTCCTCATTCTGTCGGCGAAGGGGCTCAACCCTAACCTGAAGGTGTCGGCACGAGTTTCGGAAGAAGAGTCGGAGCAAAAGTTCCGGCGAGCTGGTGCCGACTCAGTGTTCGCCCCCTACACGATCACGGGATCGCGATTGGCGCAGTCTATTCTGCGGCCGCACGTTGTTCAGTTTCTCGATTTCGCGACGGGTAGTATGGGAGTCAAGGTGACCATCGAGCAGGTGCGCGTGGAGGAAGGTTGCCCTTATGTGTCGCAGTCGCTCAAGCAAATGGAACTCCGAAGCGCATTGGGGGTAATCGTCTTGGCAATTCGGAAGGAAGGTGGTGTGATGATTTTCAATCCTGCACCCGACACTCAAATCCTGGGTGGCGAGTTCCTGATTGCCATGGGCGAATCCGATCAACTCCGGAAACTGGAGGGGTTGCTGGCGAGGGCACGGCGATGAAGGTTCTGACGGCAGAGGAAATGCGCGAGGTGGACCGGCGCACGATGGAACTGGGAATCTCCGGCGAGACTCTTATGCAGACCGCCGGACTTCGCGTTGTGGAGTTTCTGGCCGAACGCTTTGCACCGCTGAGCGAGCAGCGCATTGTGGTGTTCTGCGGTAAGGGAAACAACGGCGGCGATGGTCTTGTAGTCGCACGGGAATTGGAGTCGCGCTTCCACCCTCGTGCATTGGACATCGTTCGTGTGGAGTCAGCCGATGAAATTACGCCTGCGATGCGGGACGCGACGTTGATCGTTGATGCGCTGCTCGGCACCGGTCTTCAAGGGCCTGCGCGTGGACGGACGTTGGCGCTGATTCGCGAGATCAATTCAGGCTTCCCCCTGGCAAAGGTCGTCGCGGTAGATATTCCATCCGGTATGTCGAGCGATTCGGGACAGAGCGAAGGAGAATTCGCCCGAGCGGACGCGACGGTTACGTTTACCGCGCCGAAGATCGCGCATGTGACAGCGCCGAACTGCGATCTGATGGGCGAGCTCCGTGTCGCTGATATTGGCAGCCCTGCAGCCTTATACGAGGAAGCGAAGTTGAACTCCTCGGAGCCATCGGAGTTTCGGCATCTTTTCCGGCCGCGTCCGAAGGAATCGAACAAAGGCGAGTACGGACATGTGCTTGTTGTCGGCGGAGCACCGGGCAAGGCGGGCGCCGCTGAGATGACCGGCCTGGCCGCATTACGAGCTGGCGCCGGGCTTGTTACCGTTGCGTGCTCTGCGCCGAATCTGCGGAATCCCGAACTGATGACCGAAGCGCTGCCACAATCCTATGACGCGTTGGTGAAAACCGCCGCGCATAAAACCGTACTCGCGGTTGGTCCCGGGCTGGGCAGCGATCCGAATCACATCGCCTTGGTGCGGAAGCTCGCGGTGGACGCCGTACAGCCCACGGTGATCGATGCCGACGGGCTGAATGCACTCGCCGGTCATGAATGGGTTGCAGGTAACCGCCTGCGCATTCTGACGCCGCATCCAGGCGAGATGGCGCGGCTCTGCGGAACATCTGTCGTGGACGTGCAGAAAGAACGTTTGGCGGCATCACGCTGGTTTTCCGCCAAGTGCGGAGCAGTGGTCGTGCTCAAAGGGAACCGGACAGTGATTGCGATTCCCGACGGACGCGCGTGGATCAATCCAACGGGTTCGCCTGGAATGGCCACCGGCGGGACGGGCGACATTCTCACTGGACTCATCGCGGGCATGCTGGCACAGTTCCCCAAGGAGCCGCTGGAAGCGATTGTTGCGGCCGTCTATCTACATGGACTCGCCGGCGAGATCGGATCGGCCAAGCTGACGGAGCAATGCCTCATCGCGACTGACCTGCTGATCTATCTGCCGGAGGCAATCCGTGCCTGTGCAGCGCTTTCACACTGAGTCGGAAGAAGAGACCATTGCGCTTGGTGAACGTCTGGCGGCGGAAATCCCACGCCCTTGCGTGGTGCTACTGATCGGAAATCTCGGCGCGGGCAAGACGACGCTGGTGAAGGGCATCGTGAAGGGACTCGGCGTGGCGGCTCCGGAAGAGGTCACCAGTCCTACTTTCACTTTGATTCATGAGTACGGCGGCGGCGTGTATCACGTGGATCTCTACCGCCTGGAGACTGCGCGCGAAGTGGCGTCGCTTGGTCTCGATGAATTCTTCGATCGCGACGACGCGATTGTCCTCATTGAGTGGGGCGAACGTTTTCCGGAACTGATGCCGGCGGAGCGGATGGAGATTCGTATCGAAGGCCGCGACGATACGCGCGACATCAGCTCATCTCTTCGCGGCCGAGATATAGTTCGTTGACTTCAGCACGAAAATTCTCCAGCACCTGAGTGCGCCGCACCTTCATCGTCGGCGTCAGTTCGCCGTTCTCGATGGAAAGTTCGCGATTTAAGATGCGGAAGCGTTTGATTTGTTCAAACGAGGCCAGGTGCTGGTTGACGCGCTTCACTACTCTGCCGATTTCCTCGATCACTGGCCCTTTCACCGATTCCGCAACGGCGGTGTTCAGCGTAAAGAGAGCCGTCACGTATGGCTGACGATCGCCCACCACAATCATCTGGCTGATAATCGGCTCCATCTTGAAGAGGCCCTCGATCCGCGCAGGATAAATCTTCTTGCCGTTCGACGAGACTATGAGTTCTTTCTTGCGTCCGGTGACGTAGATGTAACCGTTCGAATCGATCTCTGCAACGTCCCCGCTATGGAACCAGCCGTCACGCAGCACGGCGCTGGTCGCTTCCGGATCGTTGTAGTAACCGGAGAAGAGGCAGGGGCTCTTGATGAGCAATTCTCCATCATCGGCGAGCTTGACTTCGACCCCCGGCAGCACCTTTCCGATGCTTCCCGAGCGTGGATTACCGATCGGATTGAACGCCACAATGCCGGCCTCGGTGAGACCATAGCCTTCGATGAGCGGCAACCCGATCGCTTCGTAGAAGTGCGAAAGATCCTGCCCAAGAGGCGCTGCTCCCGAGGCGGCGATCCGCAGACGGCCACCCAGACGGGCGCGAATCTTGCGGAAGACCAGGCGGTCGGCCATCTTGAGCGAACTCTTCATCCAACCTGGGATCGGTTTCCCTTCATGACGCAGATGCGCGGCTTTCAATCCCAGCCCTAGCGCCGTGTAAAAGAGCCTACGCGTTATCGCCGGCCGCTTGCGGATTTCAGCGGTGATGCTCGCGTAGATCCGCTCCCACACTCGAGGCGGAGCCAACAGGAATGTAGGACGTACGTCGCGGATCTCTAATGGCATCCGGGAAAGTCCCTCGGAAAAATAAATCTGCGCGCCTGAGAAGATCGGCAGAAACTCGAGCACCACGCGTTGGGCGATATGGGCCGACGGAAGAAATACAAGCGTGACGTCATCCGGCCCAAGCGGCAGAACCTGCGGTCCCATTTCGATGTTGCGGACCACTGCCTGGTGTGACGTGATGCCCATCTTGGGCTGGCCCGTTGCGCCGGACGTTAGATAAAGAATTGCCGGATCGCTAGCGAGTATTTCACCGCTGATGCGATCGAACAGCGCTGGATCGGAAGACAACGCATCACGGCCGCGCTGGCGCAGTTCCGCCAACGTGATGGCCCCGTCCGCCTCGCCGGTGAGGAGAATCCAGAGGATTGTGTTTTGGGGAGCGCCGGCTTCGCGCAGCGAGCTCATGTCGTTGGGATCTTGGGCGAAGATCGCCTTCGCTTCAGACTTCACGATTGCCTGCGCGCGCTCTTCGAATGGAAGGCTCGTATAAAGCGCGGCGGAGATGGACCCGTTCGCCAACACAGCCAGATCGGCTACGTAGAATTGCGCGCGCGTTTCTGAATCGAGCGCGATTACATCGCCTTTGCCGAGACCGCAAGCGCGGAGCCCACAGGCGGCTTCGCGGGCGGCTTCGCGGAATTGAGCCCAGGTATAGGTTCGATACGTTCCGGCTTTTTTGCCGCTGGTTGGTTGATGTAGTGCGGGATGGTTGGGGTAGCGGTTTGCCGTGTCGTCGAGGACAGAAAAAAGTGTGCGCTCATTCATGCGTTTTGGGCGTCGAACTTCAGTCTACAAGGTAGAATATGACGATGCCGTTTCAGCGGGAACTTGACTTGGCCCGGAGTGTCGCGCGGCGCTCCGGAGAGCTCGCACTTCAATACCAGTCGCGCGGGATCACGCCGGAAGATAAGTCGGATGCCTCTCCGGTGACCATCGCCGATCGCGAGTGCGAGAAGCTGATCGCGCGGACTTTGGAGGAGCACTTTCCGCAAGATGGCATCCTCGGCGAAGAAGGCTCGGCGAAGGAATCGTCGAACGGGCGTAAGTGGATTATTGACCCCATTGACGGCACACGCGATTTCGTTCGCGGCTTGCCGTTGTGGTCCGTGCTTATCGGCCTCGAGGTGAACGGCGTGGTGGAAACCGGTGTTTCGTATCTTGTCCCGCGTAACGAGATGTTCTTTGCCACGCGCGGCGAAGGCGCTTACAAGGATGATGTCCGGATTGGCATTTCGAAAATCGATGCGGCGTCGCGCGCGGTGCTGTCAGTGAATGGGATGCACGCCATCAACCGGCGGCCCTTTGCGCCCCGGCTCGTGCCCTGGATGTCGCGCTTTTGGGCGGTTCGGAGCCTTGGCGGCTGTGTGGATGCGATGCTGCTGGCGTCGGGACAAGTGGATGTGTGGATCGAGAACACGGCGAAGGCCTGGGACCTGGCTCCGCTCAAGGTGATTCTGGAGGAGGCTGGGGCTTATTTCGGAAATTTCGACGGCGGTACCAGTATTTACGGCGGCGACTGTTTCGCGTGCGTCCCGGCGCTGGTCCCTGAGGTGCGGGAATTGCTCGGCTGAGTCAGTGCCGCCGTGCTGCCGGCGCCGGACAACAATCCGCCGGGCACACGTCAGGACAGGGGTCCGAGGAGCCGAGAACCAGACGCGGTGTTCCGGGTTCCACCCGTTCCTGAATCAACTGGCGGATCATTCGGATGAAGTCGGGATGAGTACCGACGGTGGCGGCGCGGACCATTTTCATGCCAAGTTCGTGGCAGAGCCCGGCGGCTTCGGTATCCAGGTCGTAAAGAACTTCCATGTGATCGGAGATGAAACCGATGGGAGCGATGACAATTTCTTTGCGGCCGGCGGCATGCAGCGCGCGGATGTGATCGCCGATGTCGGGTTCGAGCCAGGGTTGCGTGGGCGGACCACTGCGGCTTTGGTAGACGAGTTTGTAATCGTTCACGCCGGCGCCTAACGCCACCAGCTTGCAGGCCTCTTCGAGCTGAGCCACGTAGGGCGACGTCTGCGCCATCGACATTGGAATGCTGTGGGCTGTGAAAACCACGGGCGCGGCCGGCAGTTGTTCCAGCGCTGCGTGCACTCTGTCGATCATGGGGTTTAGGAAGCCCGGGTGATTGTAGAATGCGCGGAGTTTATCGATGTGCGGCTGGCCATCGCCGGCGGCCGCGATGTTTTCGCGGTACTGGCGGCATCCCGAATACGAACTGAAAGCGGAGGTGAAAAATGCCAGGGCGTTCTGGATGCCGGCGTCGCGCATCTGGCGGAGCGTGTCGGCCAACATGGGATGCCAGTTGCGATTGCCCCAGTAAATGGGAAGATGCGGACCTTCGGCGTTGAGCAGCTTTTGGAGTTCGGAAATCAGCGCGCGGTTTTGGTCGTTGATCGGACTGCGGCCGCCAAAGTGATAATAGTGTTCGGCGACCTGTAGCATTCGCTCGCGCGGCACGTTTTTTCCGCGCAGCACGTTCTCGAGGAACGGCATCACGTCATCGGGCTTCTCAGGCCCGCCAAAGGAGACGATCAGGATGGCGTCATACATTGGACAATCCGATTATCGCGTTAAGGGGTCTACCGACCGCTTGAATCCCACCCAAAAGCAGGAACGCCTACTTTCGCTCGATGCATTCCGCGGCGGTACGATCGCGGCCATGATTCTGGTAAACAATCCGGGGAACGGCGAAGCCATCTACACGCCCTTCGAGCACGCAGAGTGGCATGGCTGGACGTTTACCGATCTGGTGTTCCCTTTCTTCCTGTGGATCGTTGGCGTGGCCATTACGTTCTCGTTTGCCAAGCGAATCGACCGCGGTGACGATCGCGGCAAACTATTTCTGCACATCCTCCGGCGTTCGGTTTCCATCTTTGCCCTTGGTTATTTTCTCAATCTTTTCCCGACTTTCGACTTCGCGAATGGCCGCATACCGGGCGTGCTGCAACGGATCGCCATATGTTATCTGATTGCGGGCACGATCTTCTTATTCACAAAATTGCGTGGGCGCATTATTTGGATTGTTGGACTGCTCACCGTCTACTGGCTGCTGATGAAGATGGTTCCGGTTCCGGGGTACGGCGCCGGGGTTTTGGGGGTCGAAGGCAACCTGGAGCAATACATCGACAGCATGTTCCTGAAGGGTCATATGTACCGGTTGACTCGCACGCAAGACCCGGAAGGTATCGTCAGCACTCTGCCTGCGATTGCCACCGCGTTATTCGGCATACTCGCAGGACAGCTTCTGCAAGCGAAGCGGTCGATGGAAGAAAAGACGGCGTGGTTGTTCGTTGCCGGCAACTGCCTGATCTTCGCGGGCCTGATGCTCTCTACCTGGATGCCGATCAATAAGAAGATTTGGACGAGCTCCTTTTCGGTGTTCATGGCCGGCATGGCGTCGGTGGTCTTCGCGTGCTGTTACTGGCTGGTGGACGTGAAACAGTGGAAACGCTATTCGAAGCCGTTCATCATTTACGGCATGAACGCGATTACGGTCTACGCGTTGGCCGGAATGACTGCGCGACTACTCGGCTTCATCAAGGTCGGGGGCGTTTCGTTGCACGAAATCCTATACGAGAATCTGTTTGCCCCGGTCGCTGCGCCACAAAATGCGTCTCTGATGTATGCCTTGGCGAATGTTCTGTTCTTTTACGTTATCGCTTATGGCATGTATCGCAAGAAGTGGTTCGTGCGGCTGTGATCGCGGCGCGCTTGCCATCACACTTTCACCTCGTGGTCTAACCGGTATCGGAATGCATTGGCGGCAAGACCGCGAAGTTCGGACTCGGAGAATCCAAATTCAGTGGCGGCAATCTCGTATTCCTTCGTCAACGTTGTATGGAACATAGCTGGATCGTCGGTGTTGAGGACGATTGGTACACCAGCATCATGTAGCCTTCTTACCGGATGGTCCTTGAGTTCGGCAATCGCTCCGGTACACACATTACTGGAGATACATACTTCGAGGGGGATGTCCTTGTCGCGGAGATGGCGGAGCAACACCGGATCGTCGATGGAGCGGATGCCATGGCCGATGCGATTCGCGCCCAACTCGAGTGCGGCCCATACGGACTGCGGCCCATCGGTCTCTCCGGCGTGCGGCGTTGCAGCGAGGCCGCGGGATCTGGTAAATGCGAACACTTCCTGAAACCAACCGGCTGGACCCCGGACTTCATCGCCGCCGATTCCGAATGCGACTACACCCTCTGTTGCCTTGGACACCGCGAGCTCAGCCACTTTCATGGCGGGTTCGGCGCCGAATTGACGAACAGCGTCGAAGATCCAGCGCACATGAACCGAGGATCGCGCAGCCTCGTCACGCACTGCGTTGAAGATACCTTCGAAGTCCTGCTCCTTCCAGAGAATCACGCCAACGGAAAGATTGATCTCAGCGTACTTCACATTTTGCGCCGCCAGGCGCTCCAGCAGCCGCCGGGTGATCAGCGCGTAGTGTTCCGGCGCGAGCAACTTCCTGGCGACCCAGACATAGCTTCGAATGAAGCCGGCGAAGTCGCTGTATTGGTAAACGGACCGGCACTCTTCGATGGAAACGGACGGGTCGAGCTCGAGCATGGTCTCGGGTTCCACCGACCCTTCCAGGTGCAAGTGCAGTTCGGCTTTTGGCAGTTCGCTAAGGAAGTGAAGCATTCTTTGCCATAATAGCGGCGATGACAAGAGCGACGGTGGCGCAACCAAGTGAGATTGATGCGATCGTGGGTAGCTTCCATGGCGACGTGTTTCGAATTCTTGGACCGCATGCGGTTGAGGACGTTAGAGGGAAGAAAAAAGAATGGGAGGTTCGCGCGTTTTTGCCGCAGGCCGAAGCCGTGGATGTGATTGTGAATGGCGCTGCGGTTCCCATGGAGCGGATCCATTCCCAGGGCTTCTTCGTCGCGTCGCTCGAAACCGAGCCGCAAAATTACCGTTTACGGCTGCGCCATCCTGGCGGGGCGACGGAGATCATCGACGATCCGTACCGCTTCCCTCCCCTGCTCTCCGATTACGATATCTACCTCTACGCAGAAGGCACCAATTTCGAGAGCTATCGCTCGATGGGCGCTCACATCACCGAGTGCCTGGGCGTAAAGGGAGTGCGCTTCGCGGTGTGGGCTCCGAACGCTGAAGTCGTCTCTGTGGTGGGCGACTTCAACCATTGGGATACACGGCGGCATCCGATGCGTGCGCGCAACGGCGGCGTGTGGGAGCTTTTCGTTCCCGAAGTCGGGGATGGCGCTCCGTACAAATATTATGTGCAGTCGCGGCTTTTGGGTCATCGCCAGCTCAAGGCCGATCCGTATGCGTTTCGCTGTGAGACGCCGCCGAAATCGGCATCGGTCGTTTGCGAACTCTCCGGATATCAGTGGGGCGATGCGCAGTGGATGGAAGAGCGCGGCAAGCACGCTGCGCTGAAGGAACCGGTATCCGTCTACGAAGTGCATCTTGAATCGTGGATGCGCAAGCCCGATGGCACCAGCCTTTCGTATCGCGAACTGGCCGTGAAGCTGGTGGAATATGTAAAGCGGATGGGTTATACGCACATCGAATTGATGCCTGTGATGGAGTATCCTTTTTCCGGCTCCTGGGGTTATCAGGTGATCGGCTATTACGCGCCCACTTCGCGCTTCGGTTCCCCGCACGACTTCATGTATTTCATCGATAGCTGCCATCAAGCGGGCATCGGCGTGATTATGGATTGGGTGCCGGCGCACTTCCCGAAGGACGCTCACGGCTTGGCGTTTTTTGACGGCACGGCTCTCTTCGAACACGAAGATCCGCGTCTGGGCGAGCACCGCGACTGGGGCACGTTGATCTTCAATTTCGGGCGGAACGAAGTCCGCACATTCCTGATTTCGAATGCGCTTTTCCTGCTGAAGGTGTACCACATCGATGGGCTGCGCGTGGATGCCGTGGCTTCCATGTTGTATCTCGACTATTCGCGTAAGCCGGGCGAGTGGATTCCGAACATGTATGGGGGAAACGAAAATTTGGAGGCGATCTCATTCATCCGGAAGTTCAACGAGGTGGCGCACCAGGTGCCGGGTGCGATTACGATCGCCGAGGAATCGACGGCGTTCTCCGGCGTCTCCCGGCCAGTACATCTGAACGGACTCGGCTTCACTATGAAGTGGAACATGGGCTGGATGCACGATATGCTTCATTACATTTCCGAGGAGCCCGTTTTTCGCAAGTATCATCACAACAACATCACGTTCAGCCTGCTCTACGCGTTCACCGAGAACTTCGTGCTGCCGATTTCGCATGACGAAGTAGTGCATGGGAAAAGATCGCTGCTGGGTAAGATGCCGGGCGACGAATGGCAGCGCTTCGCCAATGCGCGGGCATTTCTGGCCTATATGTTTGGGCACCCCGGGAAGAAATTGTTGTTCATGGGGTGCGACATCGGCCAGCCTTGGGAATGGAGCGCGGAGGGGTCGGTTTCTTGGGATCTGCTGATCTACGATCACCATCGCAAGCTGCAGACGTTTGTAGAATCGCTTAATCGCTTCTACCGGAGCGAGCCGGCGCTGTACCAGATCGATTTTCATTACACCGGATTCGAATGGCTTGATTTCCGGGATTCGGAAAGCTCGGTAATTTCGTTTATCCGCCGTGCCGATGACCCATCCGACTGGCTGCTTTTCTGTTGCAACTTCACGCCGGTGCCGCGGTTGAAGTACCGTTTTGGAGTTCCTGAGGAAGGGTTCTACGAAGAAGTGCTGAACACGGACGCCGGGATGTTTGGCGGGTCGAACATGGGTAACGGGGGGATGGTGTCGACCGAACAAATCTCGTCGCATGGGCGTCCGCACAGTATTGCGATTACGCTGCCGCCTCTGGCGGTAGTAGCGTTCCGGCCGAATAAGTTCAATCGCCGAAGCTAATGACAGAAAGGAGGATTCTTTGCCATGAATGTCCCACCACCACCGGGCCCCAGGGCTCCACGCGCACCTGTAGTGGCGCCGGCCCTCAATACGCTTCAGGGAAATCAGTTTCTGCGGGAGCACCTGGATCTTTTCACCCGCTTTACAAAGTCGCAACTTACGACGCTGACAGAGGACGACAGGAAGCAAGCGACAAAGCCGTTCTGGTTTGCCTACTTCTGGGAGGAGACCGGTCCGAATCGGATAGCGTTTAGCGCTCAGGCCGCACTATTCGTCCAGTTTTTTGAATTGATGTACGTCTTGCCGCCAACGTGGGATCCGCAAAACCCGGCATGCGAATTGCGGCTCAACTCCGGCAAGCTGGAATACAGACCAGGGGCGGTGCAAACTCCGATCCAGTCGCTCGCCCTGAAGCCGAACGCCTGGGGTCAGATTCCAGATCTGTTGCTGCTCAACGTTCTGCAGGCCCTGCTGACGATTGGCTTCGAGAGTGTGACCCCGAAGGGATCGGATCTGGCACCCTTTCGGAAGGCGGATTTTGTGGATAGGTCCGACCGAACTGTACTGCAACTTGGGACGGACAACGTGATCCGACGTGAAAGTCTTGTGCGTGAACTCGACAAAGCTTACTTCCTGGGCTGGCGCGGCGATGGCCGTGACGTAAAGAAGATCGAGGCCGCGGGCGGTTTGATCAACAAGGCTCAGTCGGATCACGGAGGTTATGCGGCGTCGCAAAACATGCGAGCGCCCTGGCATCCGTTTTCCCTACCCGCCAACCAGACCCAGTGGTACTTCCGCAGGGCGAAGGAAGATAACTGCCTGCAAACGGTGGTAAGCGTCAGCACCGATTTTAAGACGGCTTCCACTTTCCCGCTACTGAACGGGGACTACATCCATCTGCCCGCAGTGATGCCCACAGAGCTACAGGCCAAGGGCCTCGACAGAGACGACCAGAGGAAGTGGTATCGCGTTACCGGAACGGCTGGGGGCGCGCCGAAAACGGTGATCCGGTTCGTGGACCGGCAGCAGCTATACCTGGTGATCGTCGACACCCAATATTTCGACACGCAGAAGAAACAGACGGACAAGTTTCCTGAGGTCGCTGTGAAACAGATCCCGGAGGCGGGTATCTTCGCCTGCGTCTCATTCATCCGGGTACACCACGTGACCACGGAGAATGGCGGAATGACGGCGCTACTCGATGCCGGGCGATCGGTCCCGCCGACGCTGGACGGCTGCCGGCGATATTGCCAGAGCCAGAAATTCGCGAACATGCTGTATACCCACGTGCAAGAAATATATAACGACACTATTGCCAAGCTGACAAATACTTTCCACGTGAAGTGGGCTCCGACGGGTGCGGTGGCGGTCGCGGGAGGTTTCACCGACGACCAGCAACATCCGATGCAAATTCAATCCGTTAAAAGCTTTCTTGGCGAACGGATTTGGCCATGAGCCTCGGAAAAGTAAATCAGTTCAATCGCCGATGACTTTGATTAGCGCTCGCTTGCGCCGGCGGCCGTCGAATTCACCGTAAAAGATCTGCTCCCAGGGACCGAAGTCGAGCCTGCCGTTGGTGATTGCGATTACCACTTCCCGCCCCATGATTTGCCGTTTCAGGTGTGCGTCGGCGTTGTCTTCGCCGGTTTTGTTGTGGTCATAGTGCGAAATGGGATCGTGTGGCGCGAGTTTTTCCAGCCATTTGTCGTAATCGCGATGCAGCCCCGACTCATCGTCGTTGATAAAAACGGAAGCCGTGATATGCATGGCGTTCACCAGCACCAACCCCTCGCGCACGCCGCTGGCGATCACTGCCTCTACCACCTGGGGCGTAATGTTGATGAAGCCCCGCCGGCTCGGGACTTCAAACCACAGTTCCTTCCGATAGCTCTTCATAGAGCAATTATCCGCTCCCTCCGAATATTCCGGGAGGGAGCGGATTTGATTTGTTACTGCGCCGCGGTCTGCTGAGCGGGCGCGGGTTGAACAGGCTTGGGCAGAATTCCAAACGCGTTCAGTATCGCCACTACGGCGTCGTTCAACGTCGAAAGCCCCGCGGCCAACTGCGTCTGATCGGTCAGCGTTCTGCCTGTGGCCGACTCGAAGAATTTCACAACTACCGGGATGGCTACTTGCAATGCGTTCATCGCGTCATCTTTCTTCAATGCGCCATTGCCGGCGCCAAGTTTGGCTTCGGCCATCACGACGGCATTCACCGCTGTACCGATGAGTGCGCCCAAGGGTTCGTTGATAGCACCGAGAATTGCGGGCGCCGCCTCAATCCCGATCGTCCCAATCTTTTTCAATATGCTGATAAAGCTCATTCTGTTCTCTCCATTCGGGAAGCGGATTCGCTCCACTTCCGGCTTTATCGTGGCGTGTGCCTAGCCCTTGCGGATGGACGTGTCCTGGCAAGTTATTGAAAACTTTCGAGAGAAAGATGGGCGATTGTCGTCACCGCCTTATCTAGCGGCCTGCGGCCTGGTTGGCGACGAAGGCCGGCACATCGTGCATTTGGCGAATCTCGCTTTCGCCGTCGCCGGCCAACTTGAGGAACCGTTCGGCCAATTCGATTGCCTCTGCCTTCGATTTCACCTGGACAATCGCGAAGCCGGCGATTAGTTCCTTCGTTTCGGCGAAAGGGCCATCGGTGACGGTGACTTTTCCTGTCGAGAGTCGGACACGAGCTCCCTTCGAGCTTGCCGCGAGCCCATCGGTGGCGAGTAGCACGCCGGATTTCGCCAGCTCCCCGATAAAGTTTCCCATTTCCGCCATCTGCTGCTGGGTGGGGGGCACGCCCGCTTCCATGTCCTTCGTGTCGGCGGGTTTGTAGATCATCATGAATCGCATCGTTATTTCTCCTATTGATTTTAGTTCCGAGCCGGCTTCGTGGCTCTACTAATGCGTCGAACGACGGACAGCCAGATCGACACACTCAGTGTCTTTATTTTTATCCAGGTGCGCGGCATGCAGTATCGTCTTGGGATGGGGCAGAGATTCGATGTGGTCGTCGTGGGAGCCGGACATAACGGCCTGGTTTGCGCGGCGTACCTGGCTCGCGCCGGTAAAAAAGTTCTTGTTCTTGAGCGGCGGGAGCTTGTGGGCGGATGCGCGGTGACTGAGGAAATCTGGCCTGGTTTTCGGGTTTCCACGGCTGCCTATCTGACTAGTTTGCTGCAAGAGCGCGTGATCAAGGATCTGGAACTGGAGCGGTACGGTTACAAGGTCGACGCGAAAGATCCCTCGTTCTTCTCCGTATTTCCCGACGGACGCCATCTGTTTTTCTGGCAGGATGAGGCTAAGACTCTCGCCGAGCTGGCCAAGTTTTCTCAACGCGACGCGGATGTCTTCCCGAAATACGAAGCGCATCTGGAGCGCATCGCGCGGGTGGTGGAATCGCTGCTGCTGACGATTCCTCCTGAGTTTCCGCCACGCGGCATCGGTGATTTTGTCGACTACCTGAAGCTGGCAGGGCGTATGCGCGGGCTGAATCGCGCCGAGCTGACTGGCTTGGTGAAGATATTTACCCAGAGTGCGGCGGATTTTCTTGACGATTGGTTTGAGTCGGAAGAAATCAAGGTTACCTTGGCTACCGATGGTGTGATCGGAGCGAACGGCGGGCCACGCTCCGCCGGGACGGCGTATATTTTGCTGCATCACTGCATGGGCGGCGTGAATGGCAAGCGCGGGCTTTGGGGATTTGTTCGTGGAGGCATGGGGGCGGTGTCGGAGGCGATCGCGGCTTCGGCTAGAGCCAGTGGCGTTACGATTCGCACGAATGCTCCGGTGACGCGGATCCTTGTTCGCGATGGACGGGCGCGCGGCGTGGTGCTCGAGGGCGCCGAAGAGATCGAAGCGTCCATCGTGGCCAGTAACGCCGATCCACACGTCACATTTCTCAACCTTATCGAGGAGCGCGAGCTCGATCCCGAGTTCGTCAACTCCATCCGGCGTTATCGAATTGAAGGGACGTCGCTCAAGATGAACCTCGCTCTGTCGGGTTTGCCGGATTTCAAGGCGTTTCCAGGCACTCCCGGTCCGCAGCATCGGGCGACCATGCATATCTGCCCTTCCATCGATTACATCGAACGAGCGTGGGACGACGCCAAGTACGGGTATCCTTCAAAGTCGCCGCTGCTCGAACTGACTGTGCCCACCATGTATGACCCATCGCTTGCGCCGCCCGGCAAACACATCATGGGCATCTTCCTTCAATACGCTCCTTACAAACTGAAGGAGAATACGTGGGATGAACTTCGCGAGCCGTTTGCGCAGCGAGTGATCGATATCATCGCGGAGTACGCGCCGAACATTCGCGACATCATCATCGACAAGCAGGTTTTGACTCCGCTTGACCTTGAGCGGCGATTTGGAATCACGCATGGCAACATCTTTCACGGCGAGATGAGCCTCGATCAGATGTTCGTGCTGCGGCCTTCTTACGCCACGCCTGTGAAGGGGCTGTATTTGTGCGGCTCCGGAACGCACCCCGGGGGTGGAGTGATGGGCGCGCCGGGCTTCAATGCAGCGCGGAAAATCCTGGGCTAAATGCCGGCCTGCCCATCAAGGCTCCGCCACAAATACCAGGTCGCCACGGAACAATATGGGTGCCATTTCTTCGCGCGCTTTTCAATGTCGCCGGCCTTTGGCATGCGGCGCATTTTGTAGAGACGCTTGACCGCGTTTTGCACACCCAGATCTCCGGTGGGCAGAACGTTGGGACGCTTGAGGGCGAACATCAGGAACATATGCACGGTCCATACGCCCACGCCTTTGACGGCGGTCAGCGTTTTGATGACCTCGTTATCGTTCATCTCGTCGAGCGCCGTGAAGTCGATTTCTCCCCGGCCGGTGCGTTCCGCTAAATCCCGGACGTAGGCCGTTTTCTGCCTGGAAAGACCGAGAGCGCGCATTTCGTCCGGTGTAAGTCGTAGAATCGCTTCGGGGAAAACGAGGCCTCCGGCGGCTGCGGCCAACCGTCCGTAAATAGTGGCGGCTGCCTTTCCGCTAAGCTGTTGAAATACGATGGAACGGACCAACGTCTCAAAGGTTGGGTCCCGGTGGGCCATCCGGTAGGGTCCCACTTGTTCGATGATCATGCCGATTACCGGGTCGGCCTTTTTGAGGTGTTCAATTGCCTTTCGCATGGAACAGAATCAAGCGCGCACGCATCTGTCAGTTTATGCGAAGATTTCCGCTGATTGCCATTGGTGTCGCAGCTCTCGCCGGACTAGCTGTGTTGGCGCAGGAAACGACCCTCAAGGTCCAGGTCGATTTGGTCAACCTGCTTTGCAGCGTGCGTGAGAAGAAAGGCGGACGGCTCGTCGGCAATTTGAACAAAGAAGACTTCACGATTTTTGAAGATGGGAAAGAGCAGACAGTGAAGTACTTCACGCGTGAGACCGATCTGCCCCTGACCATTGGACTGCTGGTGGACGTGAGCGCTAGTCAAGGCAACCTGATTGGCGTGGAGCAGGACGCCGGAGGCCAATTCTTCAAGGAGGTGCTGCGGCCCAAGGATTTGGCTTTTCTGATCGACTTCGGTCCCGACGCGGAAGTGCTTCAGGATTTCACTAATTCGTACAAACTATTGCGTGCCGGACTCGACAAGTTGCGAGTAACCTCCGATCCTTCGGGCGCTGGACCGATGCCCGGACCGGTTCCCACCATGTCGCACCCTAAAGGGACGATCCTGTATGACGCTGTCTATCTGGCGGCCAGCGAGCAGTTGAAGAATCAGGTGGGACGCAAGGCACTGGTGCTAATTACCGATGGCGTGGACCAAGGCAGCCATTACAAGATCGAGCAGGCGATTGAAGCGGCGCAGCGGAACGACGTGATTATCTACAGCATCTGCTACGTGGATTATGCTTTCTACCGCGGACGGTTCGTGAGCACCAGCGATTCGGCCCTGAGGCGCATGTCGGATGAGACCGGGGGCCACGAATTCCGCGTGGATAAAAAGCTGACGTTGCACCAGATCTTCGATGAGCTGAACCAGGAGTTACGTACGCAGTATTCCTTTGCCTACACGCCGACGAATCCAACGTCGAAAGGCGGTTTCCGTAAGATCGAAATTCGGACTTCGAACAAGGATTTGAAGGTTCAGACGCGCAAGGGATATTACGCCACTTCTACCGCCCCGCAGTAATGTAGGTTTCCCGCTCGACCATGTAGCTGGCTACCGCTTCCGGCATGGAAGGCATCGGCGGGATACCAGCGCGCTCCATTTTCGCGTTCGATAGAGCCGAGTATTTGGGCCGTTGCGCCTGCGTCCGGTATTCACGCGCGTTTGTCGGGCGCAGTTCCGGATGCAACCCCGCTGTTTCGAAAATCAGCTTCGCATAGTCGAACCAGGAAATCGCTGTGCCGCCCCCAATGTGGAAAACACCGCTCAATCGCTTCTCCACCATGTCGGCGGTTCGTGCGGCGATGGCTGGGGCATAGGAAGGGGAAGCGACATGGTCTTCCACGACTTTGATCGGCTGACCGTTTTTCTCCAGACGCAGCATCATCTCGACAAAATTGCCGCGATTAGTTCGCACGCCGGCCGGCCCGAAAACACCGGAGGTCCGAATGATGAGCGGGTTTTCCAGATAGGCCTGCGCATATAGCTCGCCGGCAAGTTTAGACACTGCGTAGGCGCCCAGCGGGTGGGTCTGATCCTCTTCGGTATAGGGGCGCGTTGCTTTTCCGTCGAAAACATAGTCGGTCGAAAAGTGCACCAGGCGGGCATCCACCTGGCGGCAGGCGAGGGCGAGGTTACGGACAGCCAGCGCATTGCCGGCGAGGGCGGCCTGAGGCTCTTTCTCGGCGACATCCACCTGGTTGTAGGCGGCGGCGTTCAGCACCACGGAGGGATCGAGTCTGGCCAGCGTCTGCTCCACCAAAGACGCATCGGTAACGTCGACAGCGGCGCGATCAAAGCCCGTGACTTCATAGCCGCGCTGCGAAAATACTTTTACTAACTCGACTCCAAGTTGACCACCTCTGCCAAAAACTACCGCCCGTTTGCTCATTCATGGGAAGCATAACATTGCGGCGAATGGCCTTGCCTGCAGATGTCGGAGGTCCACGGGCTACAATAGCGAGATTAGGTGGGAATAATGAGACTTGTTTATTGTATTTTCTTGGTCGCGTCAACTGTTTCTGCGCAGTCGGTGGCCATTCCGTGGAGCGATCTCGGCCACGATCCTCAGCACTCCGCCAATTCTGTTACGGCATCCCAGAATCTGAACTCAGTTAAATGGTCGAGGCCGGTTGACCTATTCCCGCCATATAGCCCGGGCGGCGACCTTTTCATTCATTACGGCAGTCCGCTGATAACAGCGGCCAACACCGTTATCCTTCCGTTGAAGACAGGTCTTACCGACGGCTTTGAGGTGGTGGCGGTCGATGGCGCTTCCGGCGCGCCGAAGTGGACTATTACATCGGATTATGTGTTGCCTCAGCACAATTGGATACCAAGCTACGGCATCTCGCTTTCGCAGCGGAATCGCGTATTTTTCCCCGGACCTGGCGGTACCGTCTATTACCGCGATAACCCGGACACACCCGGCGGCGGCGCGACTGGACAACTGGCGTTCTATGGCATGCCGACCTATTTGGCAAATCAAGGCAATTTGAATGCAACGGTGTTCATCAACACGCCGATCACGGTCGACCGGTCCGGAGACGTCCTCTTCGGGTTCTTTGTTTCGGGGCCGAACGCCGCCGGTCTGCAGAGCGGTATCGCGCGGATACCGATCTCGGGGACCGGAGGAACTTGGGTTTCAGCGATCGCGGCTTCCGGCGGTGACCCGGGCATTACAAAAGTCGTCCACAATTGCGCGCCGGCGCTCTCTATCGATCAGCGCACGCTGTACATTGCCGTAAGCAACGGAGACGGGCTCAGTTTTAATGCGAATGGTTATTTGGTTTCGATCGACGCCGGCACACTGGCGCCCAAGACCCATGTGTTTCTCACCGATCCGAAATCCGGCCTACCAGCCTCTCTGCCGGAGAACGGCAGCGCGTCGCCGACGGTCGGCCCGGACGGAGATGTGTACTTCGGAGTGTTGGAGAATCCGTTTCCCAGTAACAACGACCGGGGATGGCTGTTGCACTTCAACAGCACGTTAACCGCCTCGAAGACGCCCGGAGCTTTCGGTTGGGATGATACGGCTTCGACGGTACCGAGAGCGATGGTGCCTTCGTACGCAGGAACTTCGTCGTATTTGGTTCTGACGAAGTACAACAATTATCAAGGCATCGGGACCGGCGACGGTCAAAACAAACTGGCTATTCTGGATCCGAATGCAACGGAGATAGATCCAGTAACCGGCGCCACCGTAATGAAGGAAGTGCTGACGGTTCTCGGCCCCACTCCGAATCCTGGCGGTGGAGTCTATGAGTGGTGCATCAATAGCGCCGCAATCGATCCGGCCACCAAGTCGGCGCTGGTGAACAGCGAGGATGGGCACATGTATCGTTGGAACCTGGCAAGCGGAACGCTCACGCAGGCGTTGACGCTCACCGCGGGAGTGGGCGAAGCGTACACTCCGACGTTGATCGGGGTCAACGGTTTCGTCTATGCCATTAATAATGCGACTCTGTTCGCGGTAGGACAATAAAAACCATGCTGACTCGAGTTCTCGCACTTTTCGCAATATCGTCGATACCGGTTTGGGCGGGTGTGACGTTAGTATTGACGCCCAACCTTGAAATCGGAATGCCAGGCGATGAAGTAATCTTTCAGGGAACATTCAGCGTGGATAGCGGCGATCCCGACACGTTCTTCAACGACTTGGGTTTCACTTTGATTCCCCCGGCCGACGTTTCTCTCACCCCGGACACGAATATTTTCTTCAACAACGCTCCAGGCAGCTTGTGCAATAACGATCCCAGTTGCACCGGCTTCACCCAGTACACTGGCCCGATCTTCGGGATCCAGATTGCGCCGGGAACGCCGTTGGGAAATTATTTTGGCACGGTGACAATGCTCGGTGGAGCCGGGGACTTAAACTCGGGGAACACCGACCCGTTAACGGGAGCCGTGCCTTTTGAAGTGAGTGTTGTGTCGCCGGAACCCTCAACTTTGCTCATGATCAGTCCTTTGTTCGTTGCCGGCCTGGCCGCTTTGAGAAAGAAGCCCGCGACTCGCTAACACGGACTGGGTTTGAATATGAACACCGAATGAGTTATTGGCTATACACTATCCTTGCGTTGATCGCCATGCCGTTGGCGAGCGCGCAAACAACCAGGTTGGACGCCACGATTTACGACCCCGCGTCGAAGCCGCTGCCCAGCGCGGTCATTCATCTCGTTCCAAGATTTGGATCGCCGGAGCGCTATGAGGCTAAGGCGAATCAGGACGGTGAGGTGCATCTTATTTCGATCGCTCCAGGCACGTATGTGCTCAGCATCAAAGCGCCTGGATTCGTCGAAGTGCTTCGCGAAATCCGCGTGAATCCGGGGGAAGACACGAACCTCGGTAAGGTAAAGCTTGTAGCAATCCCTTGCGGCGACACGGAGGGGGGTTGCGCCCCGGCAAACGCCGACTTGCCGGTGACGACGATGCCCGTTTGCTCTGTGCTTCAGGATGTCTCGGCGTATGCGCGCCGGCGAGTGGTGGTGGTGGGATGGTTGACGACGGAAGGCACCGAGGTTCGCATCGCCGGAGACTGCGATTTCAAACTGATCACCGCCGGCTCGGTGTGGCCTAATGCGATTGCCGTATCCGGTCTTGCGTCGTCGTTCCAACTGTCGCTTTCCAAGCAGGTTTCTATTGTTGGCGTGCTGAAGGTTTTGTCCAATCCACTTGTGGTCGACTGCACTACCGGGCGTATTTGCAGTTATTCCTTTCACTTCTACCCGCAGTCGATTGCGCGGCTGGAACAAGCGTCTATTCAGACGGCGAAATAGTCTAGTCTAGCGCCCCGTCCGACGTAACGCTTGCTTACGCGCGCGGCTCGGCTCGCATTGATTTAGAGCCGCAAGGTCGGGGAGCTACTGTTAAATATAAGACGAGACATCACACTAGTTCAGCACGAAGTTCACTTCGATGGGCGCGATGACGTCTACTGGATCGCCGTTCAGCGTTGTCGGCCGGTAAATCCACTGCTTCACCGCGTCGACCGCGGCTTTCATCAGTAGCGGATGCCCGTCGATTACCTGGAGATTTTGAATCGTGCCGTCCTTGCCGATGATCCCCATCAGATGAACTTTGCCGGAAACGCGGCTGGCCTTGGCCAACGGCGGGTATAGTGGCATCACGCGTTTGACGATCATCGCGTCGGCCACGCCGCTGCTTACTCGCATCGGTTTGGTCGGGGCGGCCTCGACTGGCTTTGGTGGGGGCGGCGGAGGTACGGGTTGAACGTGTTCCATTGGGATCGTCGCTACAATTCCGAAGCCCGACGTTCGGAATTCCGGTAGATGAACCCAGTTGCGGCCCGCTTCCTACGCTCGGTTCGTCGACAAAGTGGGGGATACTTTGCGGAATGCGTGTTGGGGCATAGAACGGTTTTGGCATGACCAACGTTGCAGGTGGCCGAACCGCTTCGGTTCCTACCAGCGTTACAACTTCCTTGAGATTGATCTTTGGGTAAGGAACCATGATGTGCATGTCCACCGGCGGCAGCTTATCCACGCGGAGAATGGATAACAGAACCAATCCCCCGACCAAAGCTGATTCCATAGTGAGCGAAACACCCAGCGCCCACGGTTTGCTATGCGTTTGAGAAATGATGCTTTGCTCGAACATGGCTCTGTAGACACCATGAACCAGGCGATAGTTCCGCAATACAATGTTTACGTGCAGACCAGTAAACTATCCCGTCGTCATTTTCTCGGCGCGGCCATCGCGGCGCCCATGCTCAGCCTGGCCGCGACGCGCTCGACCAACGCGCAGATCGATTCCATCCGTACCGAGTATGAAGATTATCTTTACCGTGCACCGCTGAAGTTCGGCGGCTCCATTGTCGATCGCGTGACGCTGCTAAACGTTCATTGCACGCTGCGCGACCGCTCAGGCCGCGTCGTCAAAGGATTCGGTTCCATGCCGATGGGCAACGTCTGGTCGTTTCCATCGAAGACGATGCCATACGACAAGACACTGGGCGCGATGAAGGCGCTGGCGGGGCGCATGGAGAAGATCACCGGCGGCTACAAAGAGTTCGCCCATCCCATGGACATCAATTGGGCGCTCGAACCCGAATATCTGAAAGCTGCCGAGGCGGTGTCCGCGGATATGCATCTGGATTCGCCGATTCCGAAGCTGTGCACGCTTGTCACGATGAGTGCGTTTGAAGCTGCTGTTCACGACGCTTACGGGAAGATGCACAACCGGAACAGTTTTCAGGCGTGCAACAAAGACCTGGTGGACCACGATCTGTCGCACTATCTCGGCAGCGAATACAAGGGCGAATATCTCGATCAGTATGTGCTGAAACAACCGAAGGCCGAGATGCCGCTGTATCACCTGGTGGGCGCCGTGGATCCGATTGTGGATGCCGACATTCAGAAGCGTATCAACGATGGATTGCCCGAGACACTGCCGGAGTGGACCAACTATAACGGCATCACGCATTTCAAGATCAAGCTGAACGGATCGGATGTCACTTGGGATATGGAGCGCGTGTTGACCGTTGACCGCGTTGCCACTGAGACGGAGAAGAAGCGCGGCGTCAGTTCCTGGGTGTACTCGCTCGACTTCAACGAGAAGTGTCCGAACGTGGCGTATCTCATCGAGTTTATCCGGAAGGTGAAGGAAAAATCACCGGATTGCTTCACACGTATTCAGTACATCGAGCAGCCTACCAAACGCGATCTTGAGCTTGACCGGAATAACGTGATGCATGAGGCGGCCAAGCTGAAACCTATTGTGATCGACGAATCGCTGACCGGGCAGGACCGGCTCATGCTGGCTCATGAAATGGGTTACACGGGCGCGGCGCTAAAGGCGTGCAAGGGACAGACGCAAGCGCTGCTGATGGCCGCGGTCGCTCAGAAATACAAGATGTTCCTTTGCGTGCAGGATCTCACTTGCCCTGGCGCTTCGCTGATTCATTCGGCGGGTTTGGCGGCTCATATTCCGGGTGTCGCGGCGATTGAGGCGAATGCCCGGCAGTATGTGCCCAGCGCTAATAAAGGGTGGGAGAAGCGGTGTCCCGGCGTGTTTGTTGTGAAGGACGGGATGATGAAGACCGGCGTTTTGAACGGGCTTGGTTTGAGCGCGGTTTAGCTGCCTTCGAGCATCTTGCGGAGGAACATCAATTGTCCGAGGTGATACGCATTGTGGTCGGCTACCAGTAGCGCCTCCCGCAGCAGCGTTTGGCCTTGCCCGTGGGGAATCTTCACCAGCAAATCGAGTTTGGTGTTGGCAATCAGTTCCTGCATCTCCTGGATGTCGCTCTGAAATCTCTGCACACTTTTGTTCCATGCCTCCTCGCTTGGCGGCGCTGCCGTGGCCGGCCAGTAGTCGTCGGGGAATTTCTTTTCCCGGTAAGCGGGATTGCGGCTGAAGTCGAGGATGTCCTCCTGCGCGAGGCGCATGTGTTCCAGCAGCTCCCATGCGGAATGCGGCGCACCATTCGGCTTCGCACCGCGAAGGTCCGCCGGAAAACCGGCCAGGGCCTCTTTGAATGGGAGGTGTGCGCCTTCCATGCGCAGCAAGTTGTCGAGGTGTTTGCGGAGAGAGACTGTTTCCTGCTTTGCCATGTTCTCAGTCTCGCACCGCTCTCTAATGACCGCGAGATCGCAAGACCATGGGGACGGGCTAGACTTTAGAATATGCGCCCTTGGCTGCTTTTTCTTGGACTCTCCTGTACGTGCTTCGCGGCTGATTCGTCGTGGGAGCAGAAGTTTCGCGAGGTTCCGGATCCGAAGAATCTTCGGGAATTTATGCAGCGGTTGTCGGCGCGGCCGCATCACGTTGGCTCGCCTTACGATAAGGACAACGCCGAGTGGATCCTCGCCAAACTGAAGAGTTGGGGACTCGATGCGAAGATTGAAAACTTCGATGTTCTGTTTCCAACCCCGAAGGAGCGGCTCGTCGAGTTGCTCGAGCCAGTGAAGTATACGGCCAAGCTGGAAGAGCCGGCTGTCCCCGGCGATCCAACTTCGAATCAAAAGAGCGAGCAGCTTCCGGTCTATCACGCGTACTCGATCGACGGCGAGGTGACTGCGCCTCTAGTGTATGTGAACTACGGGATCCCGGCCGATTACGAGGAGCTTCAGCGGATGGGAATTTCCGTGAGCGGTGCGATTGTGATCGCTCGCTATGGCGCTTCGTGGCGCGGCATCAAGCCCAAAGTCGCGGCCGAACACGGTGCTCTCGCCTGCATTATTTACTCCGATCCCCGGGATGACGGTTACTACGCCAGCGATGTGTTTCCGGATGGGCCGGCGAGGCCGAAGGACGGCGCGCAGCGTGGCAGCGTGATGGATATGCCGCTTTATCCGGGCGATCCATTGACACCTGGAATCGGTGCAATCCCCGGGGCCAAGCGGCTCGCTATTTCCGAGGCGAAGACGTTGACGAAGATTCCGGTGCTGCCGATGTCGTACGGTGACGCGCTGCCGCTGCTGTCGGCATTGAAGGGTCCGGCGGTCCCGGAGAGTTGGCGCGGTGCTCTGCCGATCACCTATCACGTTGGGCCCGGACCGGCGAAGGTCCATTTGCGACTCAAATTCAACTGGGATACTAAGAGGCTCTACAACGTGATCGTTCGGATTCCCGGATCTGAATATCCGGACGAGTGGGTGATCCGTGGAAACCATCACGACGCGTGGGTGAATGGCGCCGACGATCCGGTTTCGGGGACGGTGCCGGCGATGGAGGAAGCGCGCGGCCTGGGGCTGTTGCTGAAGCAGGGTTGGAAACCGAAGCGGACGATCATCTACTGTTTCTGGGACGGCGAAGAGCCTGGGCTTCTTGGCTCCACGGAATGGGTGGAAACACACGCGGACGAGCTGGTGAAACACGCTGTCGTCTACATCAACTCCGACGCCAACAACCGCGGCTTTCTGCGCGCGTCGGGCTCACACACGCTGGAGAATTTTATCAATGGCGTGATGAAGGACATCGAAGATCCGGAAACCAAGTTGAGCGTGTGGAAACGCTCTCAGCTCGACGACCTGGCGAAGTCGCCTCCGGATCGAAAGAAGGAAGTGCGAAACAGATCTGATCTCCGCATCGGTGCGCTGGGTTCAGGATCCGACTACACGGCTTTCATCGATCATTTGGGGGTGGCGTCGCTTGACCTCGGCTTCGGCGGCGAGGGCGGAACCGGAGGAGTCTACCATTCGATTTACGACGACTTCTACTGGTATACGCATTTCGCCGATACGGACTTCGTCTACGGACGTGCGCTGGCTCAGACTGCGGGTACGGCCGTGATCCGTTTAGCAGATGCCGAATTGCTTCCGTTTCAATTTGGAGACTTTGCCGATACGGTTCACACTTACGTGGACGATTTGAAAAAGGTCGCGTCCGATCAACGCACGCAGATTGAGGCGCGGAATCTGGATATCGAAGAAGGAGTGTTTGCGGCCAGCGCCGATCCTCGCAAGCAGTCCGTGCCGCCGACGAAGCAACCGGTACCGCCGCATCTGAATTTTGCCCCTCTCGACAACGGCCTCGATCTATTGGTGCGGAGCGCGCGAAAATACGACGCCGCCCGGCAGAAGGCGGGTAACACGAACGCTCGGGCCGTCAACGCGAAGCTCATCGAGAGCGAACGGAGACTGACCGATTCGGCTGGATTGCCGGGCCGGCCGTGGTTTCGCCACATGATTTATGCTCCGGGATTTTACACCGGCTACGGGGTGAAAACGATCCCTGGAGTGCGCGAGGCAATCGAGCAAAAGCGTTGGCAGGAGGCCGACGAGCAGATTTTGCGGGCTGGGAAGATTCTCACGGCCGAGTCGGAGCTGATCGACGAAGCGGCGGCAGTGCTTGGGAAGTGAGGCGCCGGGATAAATCTTTTCAACCGAAAGCAGCCTTCGCACGTCTGTACCAATCATGAGGAGTGCTGTGGCAATCGGGATGGCGATGCTCCTCTTGAGCATCATCACTCTATGCCCGGTGATGGCCTGCCCCTTGACGCCGGCCACGAAGGCGTGCTGCCACAGGCCGGGAACCCAAACTCCTCCTTGTCCTCAAACAATCCAGAAGTGCCCATACGTGCTGCTCGACAAGAGTGAGACAGCGGCGGCAATCCTGTTGGCGGTAGCGCTTCATCCGGCTTCTCCCAATCTCCCCGTTTTGGATGCCCGCTCGTTTACCCCGACTGGGAACAGACTTCCAGACTCATCGGACATTTACCTTCGCATTCGAGTTCTTCTGATCTAGAGCAAACGCCACTCGACGTTTTCTGGTGAAGCCGATCTTGGGCTGCCAGTGTGGATGGCTTTGAAACCGTCAATTTTCAGACCAGGAGAATTTCTTATGAATAAGGTTACTAGAACTGTGTTGAGCCTGATGGCTTTGCTGATGATCACCGTGGGAGCGTCTTTTGCGCAAGGGAACGGCGCGTGTTGCAACGGCGGCGCCTGTTGCCATGACGCTGCCTGCTGCCACGGCCAATCACAAGTAATTTGAGTAATTCTGGAGCCGGGGCGGCATTGCCTCGGCTCCGGGCTACCCACAACTTTCGAGAAACAATTGTTCCGAAGTTGGATCTAAACTAAGACAACTGCGTATCTGTAGGCCACGCTCGGATTGTATTCCGGGATTGTTGCGCCGCAACTTGGACGAACTTCAGAATGCCGAAGAATCCAGGCCGCTTTGAGTCGAAGATTCGGTTTAGATGGTGGTGGCTGATTGTAGCCGTGGTGGTGACGCAAGGAGCGCTGGAAATCTACAGCGGAGCGCTTCGAGGACCGTTCCTATTCGACGACTTCTCCCTACCGTTCTACAACCCCTTTGCTCGCACCGATCAGCTCTCCGGCTGGGTTCATGGCGTGCGTCCGCTGCTGATGTTCAGCTACTGGATCAACTATATTCTGTCCGGACAGGAAACACTTTGGTATCACCTATTTAACGTCCTCTTTCACACTGTCAATGCTTTTCTGGTTTGCGGCATCACGTGGCGTCTGTTGACCATGGCGGATGTATCCGACTTACGCCGTGAAATCCTGGCGGCGTTCGCCGGAGCCCTCTTCCTGGTGCACCCCGTGCAGACGGAATCGGTCGCTTATATAGCCGGCCGCTCCGAGAGCCTCAGTGCTCTCTTTTATCTTCTTGGGTTTACGATTTATCTTTCGCGGCCGCCATCGGGCGTTACCTGGAAGCGTGCGGCGTTGGTGCTGCTGCTATTCGGCGCCGCTGTTTGTACGAAAGAACACACTTTAACGCTCCCGGTGGCGCTGCTGCTCACGGATATCTTTTGGTCGCGGGAAGGCTCTTGGAGTGTGATCCGGCGCAACTGGCGGTTGTACCGTCCTCTCGCGGCCGGTGTAGTATTGGGGGGAGTTTTCGTCTGGAGCGTCTTAAGCAGGGCATCTACGGCGGGTTTCCATATCCCGGGCGTGACTTGGTATTCCTATCTTTTGACGCAGTTCCGGATGATCTTCGTTTATCTGCGGCTGTTTGTTTTCCCGGCCGGACAGAATCTCGACTACGACGTTGTGCTTTCAACACCATCGGATCCGGCGAGTTGGGCCGGATTGGCCGCTCTGGTGGTATTGACGCTTCTAGCTTTCCGGTATCGGAAGGAATTTCCACTGCCGGCTTATGGCTGGTTCCTTTTCTTGCTTTTACTTGCGCCCACTTCCTCGATTGTTCCGATTCAGGATCCGATCGCCGAGCGTCGCATGTATCTTCCGATCATTGGCCTTCTGTTCGTGACTGTTGGTTTTCTTTCGCACGTCAAGGCGTCGAGCCGCACGGCGCTCGCGTCTTCTCTTTCGGCGGTTCTGATTGTGGCAGCAATTTTCGCGTATCAGCGCAATAATCTGTGGGCTAGCGAATCAGCGATTTGGGAGGATACACTCGCGAAATCGCCGAACAAGCGGAGAGACTACCCGCACCTGGTGCATGGATATGTTACCGAACATCGTTGCACTCAAGCATTGCAACGGCTGGAGACTTTTGCGCAGAGGAATGCGTTGGATTCAATTCTGCTCATCCACTGGGCGTACGCCTGTGAATGCGTGAACAGGCGTGACCAGGCGGCGGCCAAGCTGGAACAAGCGGCGGGAATGTCCGAGGATCCATCGGTGCTGATGATGATCGCCCAACAGCAGATCCGGCTCAAGAGTCCCGACAAAGCAGTGGACTCGCTGAACCGGGCCGTGCGCATCAACCCCAGCCTGGAAACCGCCTACCTGCTGCGGGGAGATGCATACTTGCAGGAGGGGCGGACCCTGATGGCGGCGGAAGATTACCGGCGCGCGCTTCGTGTGAACCCGGCCAATGCTCGCGTGCGCGAACAGTTGCAGCGTTTGCGTGATTCGTTCGGTCTGCTTCAGGTTGGGAATTGATTTGAAACGTAGGCGAATGAAATCACTGGCAGAGACCGGTGATACTAATCCGCTCCTCCTTTATCTTCTCTCAATAACCATAGTTTGTGAGTACCAGCGCTGGATTCCAGAGGGGACTGGAAAAAATGGGCACGATAGATCGCAGGCAATACGCCAGGGTTCTGGCGAAGTTTCAGCCACAGGTGATCGAAACGAAAGCGCAATACGAAAAGGCTCTGGCGGCGGTTGAGAAATTGATGGATGCCGGCGACAAGCGTACCCCGGAACAAACCGCTGTCTATCTCCTGCTGGCGAAGCTTGTGATGGATTATGAAGAGAGGGCGATTGCGGACCCGCCTGATACTCCACCGAACGAAATGTTGGCGTACCTTCTGGAAAAGCGCGGGCTAAAACAGGTCGACCTCGTACCCATCTTTAAGTCGCGCGGTTACGTCTCGGATATTCTCAAGGCAAAACGTCCGATCGCCGGACATCACGCCAAAGCACTCGAAGCGTTAGAGTGAGCGCAGGAAATTGAGAAGATCCTGCTTGTCGCTCTCTTTGAGTCCATCATACTGCCTGATCACGCCATTAGCTTCTGATTTGCTGCCCCGATGTTCCTGAATGGCTACAGCCAGGTCGCTTGTTCGCCCATCGTGTAGGAAGAAAAGACGTTGCCCAAGGCCCCACAGCGGCGCGGTGCGGAATTCGTTTCCTACCGCCTGGCCCTGCGATATTCCGTCTTCCAGGTTCTTTCCCATCTGATGAGTCGCCAAATCCGAATAGAGGTTTGCGGTCTTGCCAGCCAGGGCAGCGATGCGCGAGTTGGGATCGGTGGTTAGAGCGGGAGTGTGACAAAAGTGACAACCTACCTGGCTAAAGATCGCTTTACCCTTCAAGATCGACGCAGAGCCTCCCGGTACCGTCGCGGAGGGGGTGGGCGGGGCCAGAAAGCGCATGAAGGAGGCGAAGGCTTCGATGTCGCTAAGGACTGCGAGCGGGTTGGGCGGCACATGCGTATCGGGCGGATTGGTCCCATCATTGGGCGTCTTATCTAGTGAGCAATCCTCTTCGCGTTCGGTCTGGAAGAGCTCATTGGAGATGCCTATCTCAACGTTGTAAGCCTCGCCGGCAAAAATCAGCAAAGACTTATTCTGAGCTTTCCAGCCAAATCGGGCGATGGTCCCGTCGTTGCCGTTGTTGTTGACCTCGCCTTGGATTCTGCTCTGCTGTGTCCGTGTGTTGCCGGAGACGACGACATTCAGTTTGCCTTTTATTTGCAGACGCTGCTTGGCGGATGCCTCCTTGGCGAGGTTGGCTAGAATGTCTTTATCTCGAATCTGCTCGATCAGTCCGGCGCCGAATACCGGAGTCGGGATCCTGAAGATGACATTTTTTCTGTTTGCGTTAAAGTCCGGCTGCGACAGTTTGCAAGTTTCTGCACCTTTCATTCCCGATATGCTGAACAGATCATGCACGCCGCCGTCCGGTGCGCCCTTACTGGTTTTCTGAAATCTTGCTTCCCGGGTCGGTCCGTCCGCTGTGATGAAGTACGGTAGCGTGTTGTTTCCGTGATCCGCTTGCTGGATAAATTGAAATTGCGGATTTGCTTTCGAGCTTGATCCGCCTGCCGCTGGAAAGGCGTGACATCCCAGACAACTGTTGAGGTTCATGCGCGGCCCCAAGCCGGCGGCGACTGTGTCCACCTCCGCGAACCTGGCTACACCGTCGTTGAAGAGATTGATCTGGTCAGGTGTGAGGCCGGGAATAGGGCCGCCGGCGCTTGTGTCAACCGGGCGTGGTCCCGGGTCGTGTGCCTTTTTGGATTGGGATTGTGCGGTCCCACTGAGGGCGATCAGTAGCAGGCTGGTCCCGCAGATTAATTTCAAGGTCGTTTCCATGATTCTCTCCTTTTCAGTTGTCCCTTTTCGCGGCGTAGCGTTTTCGGCGAACGGGGCCATGTGTGGCAGTGAAGGAATCGGCCAGCTGGTTTCACGATTGTGCTTTGTGGAAGACGAAAAAGAACACGGCCACCGTCAATGCACCGAACGCATGAATAAACGACGAGAAAAGTAGCATGGCGGGAACCAGCCCCCGCAAGACGTTCAGTACGTTGAAAACCAAATCCCACACCAGAAGAGCCGTTATCAGAATCGTTCCAACCAGCGCCAGCAATGCCGCGTTTTTCAGAGTCATGTTGGGAGTATGAACGCTGTCAGCGCCGTGAGCAAGCCTTCGGTCTGGCGTGGTGTGAGGTGCGGCATGACGCGGAGTTTGGCTCTTCCGCAGCACTGACCGCGATGCTACGTTAGTTCTATGACGGAAGAGCAGCCCGACGCACAATCGCAAATTGATGAGTGCGTTGTAAAATTGAAGTCGAAAGTTCCGCCAGCGGAACACGGCGCCATCGATTCCCGGGTTGAAGAACTAGTAAACGATCCGAGCGCCGATGCGGACGATGTGATTTCGATTCTCATTCAGGAGTTCGACCCCGAACAGAACTGAGTTGAGACTGGATACCCTCGAGTCAACGAAATTGCCACGGTTTCAAATTTCCCACCGTTCCTGAGGGGCTTGCACCATATTGCAGCACGACGCTCACGGTTACTTGGTCTGGCGCTGAGGGCCTGTCGGGTTCTTCTTTATTAGGTCTACGGCATGTGCGATATCGTAGGCAATGATGAAGCCCGAATTGACGTTCACCACATCCTTCGGAGTATCAGGCGCTAGTGCTGCGGCGTTGCCCCTGATGACTTCCGTTGGCTGTAGATAATAGCCGGAGATGACGGCGACGAATTTCAGGTTGTCGCCAGTGCCGAGAATCACGGGACCGCCAGAGAAGCCTGGGTTGTTGATCCCGTCCAATATCCACATTCCGGAGTCCGTGTCCATGCCCGATACTGTGCAGTGCTTGATGAAGGGCCACCAAAAACTTCCGGCGGTACCTATCTTCGCCCGCCATCCTCCGTCCAAGCCATAGCCGAGAAATTCGCATGGGCCACCGAACATCAGTCCTTCGGACGATGCGGGCGGACTGGCGTTTTTTACGCTGGCTAGGATCAGGCTGGGTGCAACCAGCGCCACCACGTCAACATCTCTGGCAGGCTGCAGGACCGTGAATTTGACAGGTATCCATTGCAAGCCCTCGCCGCCGGGGTTGAGAATCTTTAGCTCGACGGTCTTATCGGCTACGCGGCCATAGGGCTTCCCCTTTGCGCCGGTCAGGATGTGGGTCGCCGTGACCCAATACTCGCGGCCATCGACATCAATGTTGAAGATCGTGCCCATACCGTACTGCGATTGGACCCGGAGTGTTCGGGAAAGTGCGTTGAATGTTGGTTGCGCGGTGGCGAGCCACACGCTGAAAAAGAAAAGTAGCGCGGTTCGAGATAACCTCATGCCTTGATATGCCCTCACAGACAACTTCCTTTCACACGATTTTATCATCTTCGCCGTTTCTTCGCTGGTCGATGACGAGTTTCATGACGACGAGGTGATAAGTTTCCTGAGTGAGAGGACGGTCAGCGCCGATGGCTTGCGCTTGAGGCGCTCCCAGCACCAGACGGTGATGCGCCTGTCCTTGCCGGTGAAGCCAAGGCGCGGCAAATTCCTCGGGTGATAGTTTTAGCTTTTTGCGCGGGCACGGATTTGGGTTGGCGTCCATTGCTCAATCGGTGATAGGGTTGCTATCAACAAACTCCTTCTGCGTATCTGTACTGTGGACATTATCCATCAGTGCCCAATTCTTCTCCTGATCCGATCCAGCCACGGTCGCAAAAAAACGTCGGATGAATGATAGACTTGCTTTCACGAAGATGTCTGCGCCCCGAATAGTAGTCGTCGGTTATGAGTAGACACAAATAAGGGACTAAAACACAGGGGAGCCCAAAACAGGGCCAACAGAAGATGGCCTGTCATCTTCTAGCTCAACGAATAGTGTCAGAAATCAGCCAATGCATTGGCCATTGATGTCTCATGGTCTATTCCGAATCGGATCAGATGGGAAGGCTCAAATATGTTGTCGAGCAACGGTAGCCGCAACACCAAATAACTGGCCGAGAGCGGGGAAAAATGGACGATTAAACTATCCCCCTTAGTCTACGAATAAAATCCTCTTAGTACCTATTTTCAGGCTTGTCTTAACAATCTCGTGCTGCCATACTCTAGTCCGACGAACATTCTCCTGGACCGATCGTCTTATGCGCCGGGGGGTCTGTTATTGCAAATGTTACATCGTTCTAAGTTACTGGCCCTCGTTTGGCTGACTTTCGGCACGCGCGTTCTTCAGGGCACGTCGATAGTGGTTTATGTGGAAGCACCTACCGTCCAGTCGAGCTCCGTTACTGGCGTTACCACGGAAAATTTCGACGAACTCGCACCTGGAAACTACACCACATCCTACACAAACATTGGGGGAATCGGGACGTACCGAGGGACCCCCACAACCCCGTTTGCCATTATCGCCGCGGATCAAATTGGTGGAGCCGGGGGGAGCGGAAACTACTTCGCTGTCGGGTCGGAAACAGGTTCGCAGGGATCCGTCGAGCTGGATCTAAGTTCCGAGGCGAATTATTTTGGTTTTTGGTGGTCCGCTGGAGACGTCAATAACTCCGTTACGTTCCTACTGGATGGCACAGCTCTGGCTACGTTCACGAGTTTGGACATTATCACGTTGCTTCCCAACTCCGTGGGGACCACCGTACAGGCGGTCAATGGCACCAATTACAACACGATCGATTACTACGGCAATCCAAATAATGGAAACGACGCGAATGAGCCCTACGCATATGTGGACATCATTGCTACAGGACTTCAGTTTAACCAGATATTAATTTCCGATCCTCAATTCACGGGATTTGAGTCGGACAACCACAGTGTCGCCAACGGGGTGGCCATTCCGCCAACGGGAGATGTATTCGTTTCAGCGCTGGAGCTCACGCCAGAAGCACTACCTGAGCCTGGGTCTTGGCGCCTGACAATTCTGGGAATCGGCGTTGTCGCATTCGCGCGTCTTAGGATTGTTCGTCGCGCATAACGATTTTGTTGATGGCGGAGAGGGGGGGATTCGAACCCCCGGTAGAGTTTTTGACCCTACGACGGTTTAGCAAACCGCTGCTTTCGACCACTCAGCCACCTCTCCGGCTCTGGCGGGTTACTTCATCGATACTACCATGCTCTACTTCTTTACGAAAACTCCGAGCCACTGTGAGTTCGGGTTGAACTCCGACTTGGAAAGCAGCTTGAAACCGTTGGATTCGATCTCGCGGATGGCGTCGTCTTCGTCAAGCCTGATGTGAGTCAGCGCGCGGTCCCCTCCCATTGCTCCCTTGCGTTTGTAGTATTCCACTACCACTAAGTGGCCGTCCGGTTTGAGGCCCTTTGCGATACTGGCCAGCATCTCCGCAGGGTAGTCGAAATGATGGTACACATCGAGCACCAGGGCGCGGTCCACTGTTCCTTTGCGGAGCTTTGCGTCCTTAGTGTCTCCCAACACAAAATCAACGTTCGCGAGCTTCTTTTCGGCTGCACGCTGCCTGGCTTTGTCCAGAAAATCAGGGAAAATATCTTCGGCGACTACCCTGCCCTTATCGCCCACAACTTCACTGAAGTAGGGCAACATGAAACCTACTCCGGTGCCGATGTCCGCTACCGTCATCCCGGGTTTCACTTCCATTTCCGCCACCAGATCGCGCGGCCGTTGGGTCTTTTCGCGGTTGGCCGAAGCTAAGCCACCGCCTACTTGCGCACGGCCCTCGGGTGTTTTGTAGCCTTGGTTCGCCTGTTGCGCTACTTGCGCCGGCATATGGCCCACGAGCGAAAAACAGAGCAGGAAAAGTCCAAACTTCATAAAGATCTCTCCATCGGCAATGCTAATGGAGTCTCGGTCATGAAGTCGAGCCGCTCCATTTCCAGAACGGCCTCACGAATGGCCTGTTCCGATGTTGGTTCCACGGTTATGACGAAGGGCAGGTTCTGTTTGGAATCGGACGGTAACTGCAGTACGGCATCGAGGCTGATGTGCTTCTCCGCCAGAATTTTTGAAAGCGCGGCAATGATGCCGGGCCGGTCGTTCACCAGGAAGCGCAGGTAGTATGCGCTTTTCTGAACAGTGACTGGGATCGGCTTGTATTCGCCTAATCGGGAATGAGCGAACGGGGACACCCGCTCGGGGCTGCCGTCGCGGATTTCGCGGGCGACCCGCATCAAGTCGCTGACGACCGCAACGCCAGTGGGATGTGGGCCAGCGCCGCGGCCGTAGTAAAACGTGTCCTGCCCGAATTCGCCCCGGACCCACACAGCGTTGTACGCGCCGTGTACGCTGGCCAGAATTGTCGACGAGGGAATCAGCGACGGTCGAACACTCAGAATAAGACCCTCGCTGATCTGGCGCGCCGTGCACAGCAGTTTAATCGTGTGATTCAACCGGTGCGCGTATTGAAAATCGATTGGCGAGATTCTCCGGATGCCTTCGGTGAAGATGTCGGAGGGGAAAATCTTTTCGCCAAAGGCCAGGGCTGCAAGAATGACCAGTTTCGATCGGGCGTCGAAGCCATCGATGTCGGCGCTGGGGTCGGCCTCCGCGTAACCGAGGCGCTGAGCTTCGGCGAGAACGTCGTTGAACGCCGCTCCTCTTTTCTCAATTTCGGTGAGAATGAAATTCGAAGTTCCGTTCAGGATGCCGTAAAGCGATGTGACGCGATCGCCGGAGATGCCTTCGCGCAGGACGGTATGAATGGGAATACCGCCTGCGACGCTTGCTTCCATGGCCAGGTTAATGCCCGCGGCGATGGCGCGATCCCAGATCTCCGCGCCTGCCAGCGCCATCAGTTCCTTATTTGCAGTGACGACGGACTTCTTCTGCTCGATTGCCGCGTCGACGATCTCGCGTGCGACGCCCGTGCCGCCGACAAGCTCCACCACGATGTCGACGTCGGGACGGCCGATCAGTTCGCGCCAGTCGATGGTCTTGAAGGCTCCGTCGTATTCGGCAGGCAGCTTCTTTTGATGCACGCCGCGGCTGCAGACTGCCGTGACCTTCAACTCAAAACCGAGTTTTTCCCGGATTTGCAAAGCGTTTTGCGCGAGAACCTTAAGCGTTCCCAAACCAACATTGCCCAGGCCGACAATGCCGACCCTCACTTGTTGCATATATCTGGCATGATAACAGTGAGTTAAGATGCAACGACGAATTTTGATTTGTCTGCCCTTGGCCGCAACCTTTCTCGACGCGCAGCGGGAGGAACCACCGGCCCGCCCTGGAGCGCCTCCGGAGGACGTGAAGCTGCCAAATGGAAAGTCGCAGCGCGAAGAGATGCTCAAAGCCGAGTATCAGAAATCGCTCGAGGACTCCGCGGCACTGGTGAAGGCGGCCGAAGATCTCAAGATCGAGTTGGAGAAGAACGACAGCCACGTGCTTTCGGTCAACGCGCTAAAACAACTTGATACGATCGAAAAACTGAGCAAGCGCATCCGCGGAAGAATCCGCCGGTTTTGACGCTGTGCTACCTTGAGATTTCCCCACTATCTATGGCCTCCATTCGCGAAAAATCCCAATTGATGAGCGCCTCTGAGATCGACCGCACGCTGGTCCGTCTCGCGCACGAAATACTCGAACGAACGCAGAATCTGGACGGCCTGGCATTTATCGGCATTCGCCGCCGGGGCGTGCCGCTGGCGCAACGGTTGGCGAAGAAGATCTCCGACCTCGAAGGCCGTGAGATCCCGGTCGGCATTCTCGATATCAACCTATACCGCGACGACCTTTCCACCGTGGGAGAAAAGCCGGTGGTGAGTGAAACCGCAATTCCATTTTCGGTCACTGGCAAGGACATCATCCTTTTCGACGATGTTCTCTACACCGGCCGCACGATTCGATCGGCTTTGGACGCGCTTTTCGACACGGGACGTCCGGCGCGCGTGCAACTGTGCGTCCTTATCGACCGGGGTCACCGCGAACTGCCGATCGAAGCGCGGTATGTGGGGCGCATGGTCCAAACTACCGCCAGCGAGATCATTGAGGTGAAGTTCCAGGAGATAGACGGGATCGAGAAGGTACTATTAGTAGAGAAGGTCGCCTCGTAGACCTCTACCGCAGCTATGAACTGGACGGCGCAAGACAAGGTTCGAGCCGGCTTCTGGTTACTGCCCTTCATACCCGCGGTGCTCTGCTTGTTGGCGATTCGTACGACCGAACATCTGGTCGAATCGGCTCAAGACGTTGCGCACACGAATGAAGTGGAAAAGAAGCTGGAATGGCTGTTCTCCAACCTCAAAGACATTGAGGTGTATGAGCGCGAGTACATCCTCACCGGCGATGAGCGGCTGCTGAAACGGTATTACGCCCACAAGCCCGACGTCAACGCTCAGTTTTTAGATTTGAAGGCGGCCACCGTCGACAACCAGCGCCAGAGAGAGCAAATTGAGCTGCTGGAGCCGATCATTCCGCAGAAATTCGAGGAGATGGAGAAGGCCCTTCATCTGCGACAGACCGAGGGCCTGGAAGCTGCGTCTCAATCGCTAAGGCTCGAAGCAGGCACGCGTGCGATGGACGATATCCGGGTGGTTATCGACCACATGAAGGCACAGGAGGAACAGAGTCTTCACGAACGCACGGGCGATCTGACCAAGGGTTTTGTCCGAACCATGATCATTTTCGGCGCTCTCATTCTGGTGAACATCGGGTTGGTTTGTGCGGTATGGATCGCGGTGAAGCGAGAGGAAAAAGAACGCCAGCGCGAAGAAGTGCGCATCAGGGAGCAGAACGCGGAGTTAGAGCGCCGGGTAGAGCAACGCACGGAAGCGTTGCAGCGATCGAACGAAGATCTGCAGCAGTTCGCCTATGTGGCGTCTCACGATCTGCAAGAGCCGCTGCGAATGGTGGCGAGCTACACCGAGTTATTACAACGCCGCTACAAAGGCCGGTTGGATGCCGACGCCGACCAGTTCATCGACTACGCGATTGACGGCGTGAAGCGGATGAATAATCTGATACGCGATCTGCTTGCCTATTCGCGCGCCGGTCATTCTCTGGAAGAGCATCTGGTGCCGGTGACGACCGAGGAGGTTCTCAGCACGGCATTGCAGAATTTGCGCGCCTCCATTGGCGAAGTGAAAGCGGAGGTAACGCACGACCCCCTGCCGGTGGTTCAATACGATCCGATCCGGCTGACACAGGTGTTCCAGAATCTTATTGGCAATGCCCTCAAATACCGGGGAGAAACGACACCGCATATTCACGTCTCGAGCAAAACCCGGGGTTCTGAAGTGATTTTTATAGTAAGAGATAACGGCATCGGCATCGATCCGAAATACCACAACCAGATATTTGGTATCTTCAAACGGCTGCACGGGCGTGAATACGAAGGAACGGGAATCGGACTTGCGATGTGCAAGAAGATCATCGAGCGGCACGGTGGACGCATTTGGGTGGAATCCACAGTGGGCGGGGGCTCGACTTTCTATTTTTCGATACCGAACCAATCGATTTTGCGGGCGGCGACGGGATAATTATCGATAATGAAAAGCGGCTTGCTTGGCATACAAGGTCTCGAGCGTGGCGAGATTGAATCAATTCTCGATCGGGCGAAATATTTTCAACCAATCCAGAACCCGCCTTACAAGAGGCTCGATACGCTGCGAGGTCACATGGTGGTGAACCTCTTCTTTGAGGCGTCTACGCGTACGCGGGTGAGCTTTGAAATCGCGGCGAAGCGATTAGGGGCCGATTCGGTTTCCATCTCGGCGTCCGGATCGAGCGTTTCGAAAGGCGAATCGCTGGTGGATACTCTCAACACGTTGGGGGCGATGCACCCGGATGCCATCGTGATGCGGCATTCGGCGTCCGGAGCTCCACATTTTCTTTCGCGCTATCTGCCGACGCCGATTGTGAACGCGGGGGACGGAACACACGAGCATCCGACGCAAGCGCTGTTGGATGCGCGGACGATCCTCGACCAGCGCGAGCAATTGGACGGTCTGCGAGTGGCGATCATCGGCGACATCGCGCACAGCCGGGTGGCGCGGTCGAATATTCATCTGCTCTCGAAGTTCGGCGTCGATCTGGTGTTGTGCGGACCGGCTACGCTGCTGCCGCGCGAACTGGCGCATATCGCTCCCGGTGTCACTCTGACGTACGACATCCGGGAGGCGATCCGCGACGCCGATGTGATTATGATGCTTCGCGTGCAATTGGAACGGCAGCATGAAACTCCGTATCCGGCGGGCGAGTATTTCCGCTTTTACGGCTTGCGGCTCGATCATCTGGACCAAGCGAAACCCAACGTGCTGGTGATGCATCCGGGGCCTATCAACCGGGGCCGGGAGATCTCGTCCGAGGTGGCGGACTCGCAGCGGTCAGTGATTCTGAACCAGGTGGAAAACGGGATCGCGGTACGGATGGCAGTGCTCGAAAAGATTGTTCAATAACCGACATGGCAAAACTGCTGATTAAGAACGGACGGGTGATGGACCCGGCGAGCGGCGCCGATCGGACGGCGGATGTGTTGGTCGAGGACGGGATCGTCACTGGGATCGACGTTAACCTGAGCGCGTCCGGAGCCGAACTCTTCGATGCCTCGGGACTGGTGGTCGCTCCAGGGTTCATCGACATGCACGTCCATTTCCGCGAGCCCGGTTTCGAGCATGCCGAGAGCATCGAAAGCGGATCGCGAGCCGCGGCCGCCGGCGGATTTACTTCGGTCTGCTGCATGCCGAACACGAACCCGGTGAACGACAGCGTCACGGTGACCAGCTATATCGTGGAACGGGCGCGGCGATTCGCGGTGGTCAACGTGTTTCCGATCGGGGCCATCACGAAGGGGAGCAACGGCGAGCAACTGGCGGCCATCGGGTCGATGAAAGCGGCGGGCGTGGTGGCGATTTCAGACGACGGAAAGCCGGTGATGAACTCGCGGGTCATGCGCCGCGCGATGGAAACGGCGCGATCGTTCGACCTGCCGGTGATCGACCACTGCGAAGACTTAAATCTGAGCGCCGGTGGAGATATGCACGAAGGCCTGGCGTCTGTGAAATTCGGCCTGCGAGGCATTCCGGCATGTTCCGAAGACGTAATGGTGGCGCGGGACATTCTGCTGGCCGAGGTAACAGGAGCGCGGTATCACGTGGCGCATATTTCGACGCGGCATTCCGTGGCGATGGTGGCGTTTGCCAAGTCGCGCCGCCTGGCGGTAACGTGTGAATCAACGCCGCACCACTTTTCGATCGACGACGATCACATTCTTCCGTACGACAGTAATTACAAGATGAAACCGCCACTCAGATCCTGCGGAGACGTTAACGCGATTGTCCACGGTATCAGCACGGGCACTATCGACGTGCTGGCTACCGATCATGCTCCGCATCCGGGCAGCGAGAAGATGCAGGAGTTCGAAAAATGCCCGTTCGGCATCCTCGGCTTGGAGACGGCGATCGGCCTCAGCATCGAGGAACTGGTGCGCAAGGATCACATTTCGCTGATGAAAATGATCGCTCTCTATACGACTGGTCCGGCAGCCGTGGTTCGACTGGATGGCCGCGGCCGACTGACTCCTGGCGGCCCCGGCGATGTGACGATCTTCTCCACCGAACGCGAATGGACGTATGACGTCAACCGCTCGCTCTCCAAGAGCCGCAACTCTCCCTTCGACGGCCGTCGCTTCCGTGGGGGTCCTGTGGCAACGGTGGTTGGCGGTACAATCGTGTGGCGCGCTGATCAGTAGTTCAGTCACAGGAGCGGATACATGGCAGTGAAGGAATTCCCGCGGCGAACGAACCGCCTGAGCCGTATCTGGATCTTCGCGGCCCTCTTCGTGTTGTTGCTCGGCGCCCGCACAATCACGTCGTACATCATCGACTACCAATGGTGGAAGTCCATTGGCCAGATGGAAACGTGGATCACCATGCTGACCTATGGCACGGTGCCGGTGCTGGCCGCGACCCTGGTGGTTTTCGCGCTGCTCTGGACCGCTCACGCGCGCGCATTGAAGTTCGCAGGGACGGGTCTTGGCTTCTATCCTGTTTACGCGAAGCTTTCGTCACTTGTATTGCTGGTGCTCTCGTGGATCATCTCCGCTTCTGCGCTGGACAACTGGACTATCGTCCGCTACTTCGGCGGACGCGGCATTGCGGCGGACCCGAACACCTTTCGCGATCCGGTTTTCGGCCATCCACTGGCCTTCTACTTCTTCGAGCTTCCGTTTTATTCGGACTTGCTCACTCTTCTGACGGCGGTCGCTTTCTTTGCTTTGGTGATCTACTGGGCGGCGGGCCGCGGGTGGCAGCTTCGGCACCGGATCGACGAATTCCGGGAAGGCACGCTGGCGATCGACATCGAGATGCTGGGCTTGAGCGGCGCGATGGAATCGATCTTCCTGCGCAGCGTGGCGACGTTGCTGCTGTTGGCGATCGCCGGGCGCGTGTTCCTGAGCCGGTACAATTTGTTGCTCGACGATCACCACTTCATGGTCGGCGTCGACTATGTGGATCAGAACATCGAGTTGCCGTTGCGTTGGGTGACAATGGGCGCTTGCCTCGGGGCGGCGGCACTGCTTTGGTTGCGGCGCGCGGTACTTGGATTCTCGCTGCTCGGACTCGGATTGCTGCAGGTTGTTGTTCCGGCTATCGTCTCCGCCGTTTACGTGAAGCCGAACGAGATCTCGATCGAGAAGCCGTATATACAGGAGCATATTAACGCTACGCGCTCAGCGTACTCGCTGGATAAACGAGTCACAGAGACGCAGTTTCCAGCGCAGCTTGAGGCGAAAGTTGACGTAGCCCGGCACCGGGTTGCGCTGGACGATGTCCGGTTATGGGACTGGCGTGCATTTCACGATACAGTGACGCAGTTGCAAGCGCTGCGGCAATACTATGTCTTCCACGACACTGATGTCGACCGTTACGAGATCGGCGGACAATTGCAGCAAGTGATGCTGACACCGCGCGAACTCGACGTGCGGCAGCTTGCCAGCGCGAACGTCAACTGGATTAACCCGCACTTCATTTATACGCACGGTTACGGTCTGGTGATGGCGGATGCCACGCACATCTCGCAAGGGGGCACGCCGCAACTCTACATTCAAGACGCTCCTCCGAAAGTGAACACGAAGGATCTGAAACTGACGCGTCCCGAGCTCTACTACAGCGAAGTGACGCACGAACCGGTCTTTGTCCACACGAAACAACCGGAGTTCAATTATCCGGCGGGCGCGGAAAATGTACACGTGCAGTACGAGGGTGCGGGCGGAATACCCATCTCGTCGCTGGCGATGAGGCTGACCGCGGCGGTGTATTACGGAGACTGGAATATCCTGCTGACCAACTACCTTGGCGAAGACAGCCGGATGCTGATCCGCCGTGATATCAAAGAACGTTTGGAATCATTGGCCAGCTTCCTTTCCTGGGACGCCGACCCGTACCTCGTGTTGACCGACGACGGCCGGTTGATATGGATGGTGGACGGGTATACGACGTCGGCCGAGCATCCGTATTCGAAGCTGATGTACGTGGACGGTCTTGGCACTTTCAACTACATCCGGAATTCGGTGAAGGCGACCATCGACGCCTATGACGGGCATGTGACGCTGTATGTGTTCGATCAGAACGACCCATTGATCCGCGCGTGGCAGGCGATCTTCCCGAACCTGTTTCGTCCGGTGGCCGAGATGCCTGCGGATTTACGGCGGCATGCTCGCTATCCGGAAATGTTTTTCACCGCACAGGCACAGATCTATCGCACGTTTCATATGTTGAATCCCGAGTCGTTTTATAACAACGAGGATTTGTGGGACGTGGCGAAGAATATCTACGGGCAAGATGCGAAACCGGAGCCGCTGAAACCGACTTTTGTGGTGGCCACGCTGCCCGGCGAACAGAAACCGGAGTTCCTACTGATGCAATCGTTCACGCCCCGCAATAAGGACAATTTAATCGGCGTGATGATGGCGCGATGCGACGGGGAGCATCTGGGTGAGGTTCAGGTGCTGCAACTCTCGAAACAGAATCTGATGTACGGGCCGTTGCAGATCGAATCTAAGATCGATTCGGACCAGAATATCTCGAAAGACCTGAGTTTGTGGAATCAGCAGGGATCATCGGTGTTGCGGGGACAGATGCTTGTTCTGCCGGTAGACAATACGTTTCTCTACATCGAACCGCTGTTTCTGCAGTCGTCACAGACGCGGATGCCGCAGATGAAGAAGGTGGTGATCGCGATGGGCAATACCTTGATCTATCGCGATACCTACGAGCAGGCCTTGTCGGATCTGGCGTCGCTCTCGGGCGGGTCGATGCCGGTGGCTGCGGTTCCGGCTGCTCCCGCGACGCCAGGTTCCGTCAGCAGCACTGCCCCCGCTCCTTCGAATTCGTTGGACACTCGGATTCAGGAAGTACGGAAACATTTCCAGCGATACCGCGAGTTAGCCGGCCAGGGAAAAATGGCCGAGGCTGGCAAAGAGCTCGAGGCGATTCAGGACTTGGTCGGACGGTAACGGCTTAGCGATGCTGGTGACGCCACTCCCAGTAACGCCTCTGATCCGCATGATTGAGTCTCTGATACTCCCGATGCGGATGGTGGGTTTCAACCAGCCATTGGTTGTAATAGACCGTCTCACCAGGGCCCCATGCGTGATAGTCGCGATAGCCCGGGTCATAGTAGCGATACCCTACGCCTACGCGTGCGGCACAGCCTGTAATCATTACAGATGCGAACAAGATGGCGGCTGCGAGGATTGAGTTTTTTATTCGTCCCATTACGTTCCCCCGAGTGAAAGGAGCAATTTTGGTTCCGAAATGCCTTGGCCGCGATTGAACGAAGCTTGCTTGGACAGGTTGTAGTAGAAAGCTCCCCGCAACGCCGGCTCTCCAAACCGCCTCGAAAAACATGACTCCTGGCTGAAGCCTGCTCATAAGTTGCTGATTTAATTAGGGAAGATGAGTGACCGGTCATTTCCTCTTGCTCGCCGAGGGGTTCCCTGTAGTACTCTAGTCATATTATCTAAGCGACTTTTTTGTACGTTTGGGTGATTCTAATCCGTTTCAAATTGGGCGACGCTATATAAGTGCACAGACTTAGGTGAGATGATGAAATCACTTAGCGGCAGAAATAAACGATCGGGAAGCGTGATCATCGAATTCGCGCTGTTGTTCCCAGTGATGATGCTCATGGCGCTCGGTACCGCGGACTTCGCGCGAGTTTTCTACGCCGGAATCGCGGTTGCGAACGCCGCACGTGCCGGAGTACAGTATGGCGCACTGTCCCCGGGAAATGCGGGAAACTTCACGGCGATGCAGCAGGCTGCAGTTGACGACGCCTCCAACCAGGGACTGACCGGCATAGCGGCCGTGGCCTCGAATTATTGTGGCTGTGCGGGCAGCAGTTCTACTGTAGCTTGCGGCGGCGCTACACCGGTCACCTGTAGTGTTGGCGGCACAACCACGACTCCCAACGGGTATGTCAGAGTCACGGTGACGTACACCTACAACACGTTGGTGAATTACCCCGGGATTCCGAGCACCATCGCGCTCTCCCGGACGGCGACAATGAGGGTCCAATGACGAAAGTCCAGTGTATCGCGGCTACTCAAGAACCGGCGGGGAGAGGGACTGGTGGAATATGCTCTGATCTACCTGCTTTTCTTTACGGTCTTCTACGGGGTGATCGAGTTTGGCCGGACTGTAGCGTCGTTCAATATTCTGGCTGGAGCGACTCGGGAAGCTGGACGCTACGCCATGGTGCATGGCACCGCGAGTGGCAACCTGGCGGACCAGCCGACGCTCCAAAATATTGTTCGTCAGTGGGCGGTTGTTCTCGACCCCAACGCCGTCACGGTGACGGCAACTTGGACCCCAGCGAGCGCTCCTGCGGGAGGAAAGGTTCTGGTTCAGTCGCAATATAGGCTCACTCCGTTCAGCGGTATCTTCGGCGGCGTATTGACTCTTAGAAGCTCGTCCCAAATGGTTATTTCGAGGTGAGGTAACACTATGACTCGTATACTTTCGATCAATTTGCGATCCTCGCGGAGAGGCAGCATCCTTGTAGTCGGCACCCTGTCGATATCGGTGCTCCTGGGATTCATGGGACTGGCGCTCGACGCCTCCTATCTCTATTACCACAAACGCCGCATGCAGACCGCCGCCGACGCTGGGGCAATCGCCGGCGCTCTGGAACTCCTGCGTGGCGCGGTTGGCACGTCTAGTGGCGCATCCAGAGTGACAGCGGCTGCAAAGAACGATACCGCGCTGAATGGTTTCACCGATGTGCAGGGTGGAGTCACCGTTACCGTCAACAACCCGCCCCTTTCCGGTCCAAGCGCGGGCAACAATGCGTTTGTCGAAGTAATCATTTCCCAAGCGCAGGGGACGTGGTTCATGCGGGCGCTAGGAACGAATAGCGCCACAGTCACTGCTCGCGCGGTGGCAAACAGCGGCGGAAGCAGCCCCGGTTGCATCTACACATTGAACAGAGGCTCGGGCAACAACGAGGGCTTTTTTATGAACGGGACCTACTTCTGCGACTTCCAGTTGCGGTATCTATTCGAATTCGAACTTCCGGGCGGTCGGCGCGGATGCGTGAATTCCGCGTTTGTGAGCTATGTCGATACTTACTCGAACGGGACTGGCTGCACGCCCAATGTTTCCCCTGGTGTCCCTTTCGTCGACCCATTGGCTGGGCAGGTACACCCATCCCATCATCGACTTGCGATCCGGCATCTAAACGAATTTCACGTATCAATGGTGGAACCAACGTGGCGATCTCTCCGGGCACGTATTGTGGCGGAATTAGCATCAACGGCAGCACGACCAGCGTAAACTTCACCGGTGGCAGCTACGTTCTCGTCGGTGGCGGGCTGAAGGTGAGCTCGTCGGCGGCGGTCACCGGGACGGGCGTAACCTTCTTCGACACGTGTACGCCGGACTGCAGGCCGACAACTACACCGAAATCGAGCATCACTGGCAGCGGCTATGTCAATTTGTCGGCCCCGGTGAGTGGTACCTACAAAGGACTTCTTTTCTACCAGGATCCGGTGGGCGTCGCTTGGGGTCCAACAATGGCAGCACCGTTACGGGTGGAGCGAATACTTCGACGGGAGCAGCTTCCGTGTTCGATGGCATCCTTTATTTTCCGACAACCGACCTGACGTATGGCGGAGGCAGCTCCGTCACCACTGGAAGTACCGATGGCTACACCCTGCTTATCGGTTACAACGTCACGATCAACGGGAATTCTCAGATTAACTCGGACTACTCGGCAATCGGCGGCAATCCGTTTGCAGTGGCGCAGTTCTCTGAGTAGCCGGCCTGGCTGTTCTACGGCTTGGGCAAGAGATGCTTCTGGATCTTTCCCATGGCGTTGCGTGGTAGCTTTTCCAGTTTATGGAAGGCTCGGGGCACTTTAAAGGAGGCTAGCTTTTCGGCGCAGATTTTCTCCAGTTCCGCGGCGTCGGCTGGACCTACGAAGTAGGCTACGGGTAGTTCGCCTCGCAGGCGATCGGGCATGGCGGCTACGGTGGCTTCTTCGACTCCGGGTTGCTCCAGTAGAAATTCTTCGATTTCACGCGGATAGATGTTGAAGCCTCCGGAGATGATCAGATCGCTGCGGCGGCCGCATAGCGTGTAGTAGCCGTCGGGGGATCGCGTGGCGATGTCTCCGGTTTTGAAATAGCCGTCGACGAATGCGGCGGCCGTGGCTTCTTCGCGGCGCCAATATCCTTGAAAAACGTTGGGGCCCTTCAGATAGATCTCGCCGGTTTCGGCGTCTATGCGGACGGAAACACCGGGGAGCGGCAAGCCGACGCTGCCGGGACGGCGCTCTCCTGCGTATGGATTGCTGATGTTCATGAGCGTTTCGCTCATGCCGTAGCGTTCGAGAATCGTGTGGCCGTAGCGGGTGCGAAATTCTTCCAGCGTCTGGGCCGGCAGCGGGGCCGATCCGGATACGAACAGCCGCATCGATTTGCCAATTTCGCGCGCGGTGGATTCCTCAATGTCGAGCAGGCGAACGTAGATGGTCGGGACGCCGAAGAAGAGCGTCGGCCGGAAATCGAGGAACTCCGTGGGCGCCTTCTGGTGCTCGAAGCGTTCGAGGAGACGCATACGGCAGCCGCTCATCAGCCAGCAGTGAAGACCGTTGCCGAGCGCGTGGACATGGAATAACGGGAGTGCCAGCAGGAATCGGTCGGCGGCGGTGATCTGCCAGCAGGTGAGAAGCGTCAGCGCGTTCGCGGCGAAGTTGTTGTGCGTGAGGACGGCTCCCTTTGAAGCGCCGGTGGTGCCGGAGGTATAGATGATCCCGGCGGGCGTGTCGCCATCGAGATCGGCGATAGGGCGAATGGCGGGCATGCTTGCGGCTGCCTCGGTCCACTCGGGAAGACGCGCGGCGTCGATGAATGCTTTGGGTTCGGCATCGTTCAGGATGTGGGAGATTTCGCGGTCGCGATAGAGAATGTTGACGGGCACGAAGATGACGCCAGTCTTGACGCAGGCGAGGTAAAGGTCGATCATCTCGATGCAGTTCGTCAGATGCACGCACAGACGGTCACCTTTCGTGAATCCATGAGCGAGCAGCGCCTGGGCCATGCGGTTGCTTCGCAGGTCGAGATCGCCGAAGGTGAGCGTCGCGCCTTGGTACTCGAGCGCCGTTACGTCGCGGCGGGCAACGAGGGAGAGGTCAAAAAGATCGGTCAGTGTCACCGGTCAGGGTTCGTATGGAAAGCGGTGAATGGCGCGGATGCATTCGGCGAGAGCGGTGAGCAGAGTCGGTCCCCAGCCGGACGGCGTAAAGGGTGTGGTCTGTTGATTCGTCTGCTTGTCGGACTGCGCGAAGAAGCGCATGTTGGGATAGGGAGGCGTGATGTATTCCTTAACGGTGATTAGAAACTCGATGTCGCCGCTGGGCTGGCGCTTCTTCATTGAGAAGTGCTGCAAAATACACAATTCGTCTGCTTTATCCTGTTGAGCGAAATGCCACTCGGACAATGTCTTTCCTCCTGGAATAGCTGGAGTATAGCGCAGGAGGACGGCGGGTGAATAAGATCGATGCAACGGGCGGGAATGGGATACGTCTCGGAATACATGCGATCGAGTACTGTCCTGCGACTTAGCCTCCCCGCAGCACTTTGTGCGGTGGGATTTTGCGCCTCCGAGGTCTGGAATTCAAAAGACTCGAAGGACTGGACATCAGATGACGTGAACAAGATTCTGACCGAATCTCCCTGGGCGAAGGACACGAAAATCGAGTCCGGGGCGAATGGGCAGCAGCGCCGTGGTACCGGACGAGGCGGTGGAATGGGCCGTGGCGGTGGCATGGGCGGCGGAATCGGCGGGATTGGATTTCCGGGCAGTGGCGGCGGGATGGGGCGCGGTGGCGGCTATCCTGGCGGCGGCTATCCCGGGGGCGGTGGCGGGGCCAGTATCCGAATGGCGGCGGCCAATATCCGAACGGCGGTGGGAATTATCCGGACAGCGGCGACAACTATCCGGCTGGCGGTCAGGGCGGCGGCCGCGTCAGCTTGCCGGCCAGTGTGCTGGTGCGATGGAATAGCGCAAAGGTAGTTCAGACGGCGTTGGCGAAACAGGAGAAAGATAGCCAATCGGGAACGGCTGCGGCAGCTCCGGCCGAATCAACTCCAGCGGCGGCTCCGGCTGACAATCGTTACGTGATTTCGGTTTTCGGTTTGCAAGCACCACATCGACGGAGCCAGGACGACGATCAGGACTCGACTTCTATTTCGTCGAGGCAGGCGGACGCCGAGCGCACCAAGGAACAGGACCGATTCCGCGAGCAGTTGTTGGATTCGGCCAAACTGATGCTCAAGCGCGGAGCTATTGTCGCCGTGGACGTGAAATTCGTCGAGGGAGTCGGATCGCACGAGATCCAGTTCTTCTTCCCGCGATCGAATGATCCCATTTCGCTGGACGACAAGGATGTGACTTTTGAAACGAAGATCGGCCGGGCGAAACTGGAACACAAGTTTCACCTGAAAGACATGACCGTCAAGGGCCGGTTGGATCTGTAGATTACTTCAGTTCGGTGACGACAGCTTCGAACGGTTTATCGCTCAGATTTTCTTCCTTGTGTTTGGCGGGCACGCCCCAACTTACGTCCCCGGCTTTGTGCACGGGCATGTCGACTTTGCCGTCGGTGGATGTGACGCGGAACTGTTGATCAGTGATGTATGTAAGCACACGATTGAGTACGTGTTCGTGGATCGGCGTGGATTCGTGAGGGCCGATTTTGACTCGAAACACTCGTACCTGGTCGTTTTCAAACTCCAGTTTGTATTGCTTTGGATCGATCTTCAACGGATCGAGCGCGGAAGACGCGGATTTGCCGGAACCGGGCTTCTTCAGTTCGATCTCCACGATGCCGATGGGGTGGGCGCTGGTCACTTCCGCGATGTGCATGCCGCCCGCCGGGCTCCACTTCACCTCTCCGGCTTTCACGTGCAGCACGCTCTTTCCACCGGGCTGATAATCGAAATCCTGCTGCCCGGTATTCAAATAAATCATTACGCGATTGACGGTGTGCTGGTGAAGCCTGGTCTTTTCGTTGGGCTGCACAACTACCTGGACCGCTTTCACCTGGTCGTTTTCAATTCCGATCTTGATAGTTTCGACAGAGTAGGCGGAGGCGGCGAGTAAGCAGAAGAGTATGGTGGTTTTCGTCACCAAATCATGATATGCGATTACTCGAACGGAATGGTGTCTCTGCCGAAACGCCGGCTGCTCATGAAAAACCGGACGCGGCAGCTACGGCAGCGGAACGGAGTCAAGCCGAGGAAACCGATTAGCGCATCGAAGGAATGTCCACCGGCAGAGCGGCGAACGTCGCGCGATCCGCATTCCGGGCACATCAATATTCGGCGCATGTGCGGCAAGCGGGAAGCGATTGCATCGGCCACGCTCTCACGACTCCGGCGGGGAGGACCGGGCGCCGCATCGGGCGGGCTGGCATCCGGGACACCTTGATTGAGGGACTCTTCCGGCATCGCCAAGCAAACTCTTCTTGAGTATAACTCGACACCGGAAGCGCCTAATTCGAATGTGCGCGAGCTTTCTGGTGTACTAGTAATGATGCGAATTCTTGCGGCTTTTCTGCCCTTGATACTTATGGCTCAAACTCCCGATTTGAATGAACTGAAGCGCATGAGCGCGCGTTTTGCCAAGACTCCGTTGGAAGTGGACGTGTCGAAACTTTCGGCAGGCGACCGGAAGGCGCTCACGAAACTGGTGGAGGCGGCGCACCTGATCGACGATATTTTTCTGACGCAATATTGGAGCGGCAATCAGGAACTGTGGCGGAAATTGCAGCGGGACAAGAGTCCACTCGGCCAGGCGCGCATGCATTATTTCTGGTTGAGCAAAGGTCCGTGGTCGGCGCTCGACGGCGGGCGTGCGTTTCTTCCGGACGTGCCGCCGGAGAAAGTTCCAGGTGCTAATTTTTATCCCGAAGGGATGAAGAAGGAAGAATTCGAGGCGTGGGCGAAGGGCCTATCGAAGGATCAACGCGAGCTGGCCGAAGGGTTCTTCTCCGTGATTCACCGGGAGAATGGACATCTGGTGGCAGTGCCGTTCAGCAAGGAATATGGTCCGCGTCTGGAGCGGCTGACGAAGCTCCTGCGTGAGGCTGCGGCAGACACCGAAAATGCATCGCTGAAGAAGTTTCTGACTCTGCGCGCCGATGCTTTCCTTTCGAACGATTATTACGCCAGCGATGTGGCGTGGATGGATCTGGATGCGCCTCTCGACATCACCATTGGGCCTTATGAAACCTACAACGATGAGATTTTCGGGTACAAGGCGTCGTTTGAGGCGTACATCAACGTTCGCGATGAGAAGGAGACGCAGAAGATCGGGTTCTTCTCCGGCCACATGCAGGATATCGAGAATGCTCTGCCGATTGACGGAAAGTATCGCAATCCGAAGATTGGCGCGCTTTCGCCGATTCGCGTGGTGAACCAGGTGATCGCCACCGGCGACGGTGCACACGGAGTCCGGACGGCGGCTTATAACCTTGCCGAACGACGAGCGGGTGACGGCGCAAAAAGGGAGTAAGCGGGTGATGCTGAAGAACGTGCAGGACGCGAAGTTCGAGGCGGCTCTGGTGCCCATTGCCAAACGGGTGCTGCCCGCGGCCGACCGCGAGAGCCTGAGTTTCGAGTCTTTCTTTACGCACATTCTGGCGCATGAAATGACGCACGGGATCGGGCCGCACGAGATCACGGTCAACGGGCGGAAGACCACGCCGCGACAGGAGATCAAAGAACTCTATAGCGCGATTGAGGAGGCCAAGGCCGATGTCACGGGTCTTTTCATGCTGCAACAAATGATGGACCGGAAGCAGGTTCCGAGCGCGGAGAAGCAGCTTTATACGACGTTTCTGGCGTCGGCGTTCCGGTCGCTTCGTTTCGGCCTCAACGAGGCTCATGGAAAAGGCATGGCGCTGCAGTTTAATTACCTCATGGATAAAGGCGCCTTCGTCGCGCATTCGGATGGGACGTTCAGCGTGGATTTATCGAAGATCAAATCGGCCGTTCGGGATCTCGATCATGATCTGTTGACGATTGAAGCGACAGGCGATTATGCCGGCGCGAAGCGAATGCTCGACACGCTCGGCCATGTGCGGCCGGTGGTACAGAAGGCAATCGACCGGCTGACGGATATCCCGACGGATATCGATCCGGTGGACGTGACTGCAGATAAATTGGCGGCGAGATAGCTACCGGCCAAATATAAATCGAGCGCGGCGCGGATCTGCGCCACCTTCGAGCACTCCGTCGTGCATGAGGATCACGGTTGGCGCCGAGGCATTGCTCCATTCGCCACTGAGTGAAACTTTGTGTCCGAGTTCGGTCAGGCGCTGGGCAGTTTCGCGCGGGAATCGTCCTTCGAGGTTGAGGCGGCCGGGCACGAATTGGTGATCGGCGAACGATGTGTAGAAATGTTCTGTCTGGAATCGCGGAGATTCCACGGCTTCCTGCGGAGACATGCCGAACACGAGCATATTCAGCAGCACTTGCAGCATGGCCTGATCCTGATTGTCGCCGCCAGGCGTGGACATGATGAAGTACGGCTTGCCGTCCTTGAGGACAATGGTCGGACTGAGTGTAACGCGGGGACGCTTGCCGGGTTGGAGCATGTTGGCATGTCCGGGTGTCATTACGAAAGACTGCAGCCTGGTGCTGAATGGAATGCCCGTCTCGCCGGCGATGACTGACGGCAGCCAGGCGCCGCTGGGGGTGGCGGAGAAGACGTTGCCATTGCGATCGGCGACGTTTACGCAAGTTGTGTCGTTCACGATGGCGTTGCTGGCGGTGGTGACGGGTGGGGCGAGCGGCGCGGCGAAATCACCGGGACGGCTTTCCATGGAGGCGTGACGCGGATCGATCAGCTTACGTCGTTCCGTGGCGTATTGCTTGGAGAGCAGCGTTTCTTCGGGGATCTTGCTGAACTTTGGATCTCCGTAATAGCGGTCGCGGTCGGCGAAGGCTAGCTTCACCGCTTCCACCACCGTGTGCAGGTAGGCCGGCGAATTGTGCCCCATGGCTTTGAGATCGTAGCCTTCGAGCAGATTCAGCGCTTCGATCATTACGGGACCCTGCGTCCAGAAGCCGGGCTTGTAGACCTCGTATTCGTGGAAGCTGGCGTGCTTCGGCTCGTCGATACCGGCGTGAAACTTCGCCAGATCGTCGTAGCGGATCAGGCCGCCGTTTTCTTCTGAGAACTTGGCCACTCGTTTGGCGAGATCGCCTTTGTAAAAGTAATCGCGCACCGCCTGTAGCTTCTTTGCACGATTGCCGCGCGTTTTTTTCTCGACCGCTGCGAGTTCACGGTAGGTTTTCGCCAACGTGGGCATGCGGACAATCTCTCCACGCTGAGGTATGGTTCCTTTGGGATAGAAGAAATCGCGCGAGGCGGGCCAATTGTCGAAGATCGTTCTGTAGCCGCGCAGCATGCCGGCGAATTCCTCGGCGATGGGAAAGCCATCGGCGTATTCAATGGCGGGAGCGGCCACTTCGGCGAACGATTTGGTACCGTACTTCTGGAGAGCGAGAATGAGACCGTCAAACACGCCGGGGGTGATGGCGGCGCGAATTCCTTCCGACGGGATGGGCGCGATGTGGCCGGGATTTTCCCATTTCTCCGGCTGGCGGCCTTTGTAGTATTCGACGGTGGCCAGACCCGGCGCGACTCCCACGCCGCTAATCGCGACGACGGGTTGGCCGGCCATCTTGACCAACAATGGCATCTCGCCGCCGATTCCAAAACGCGACTGTTCGGTTACCGACGCGGCCAGGACCGTAGCCACTCCGGCATCCACAGCGTTTCCGCCGGACGTGACAATGCGGTACCCCGCTTCGACCTCCTGATTGTTTGCGGCGGCCACCATTTCGTGCGTCCCGCGAACGGCCGGGAACATGGTGTTGGGGCCGGCGTGCTGCGCCGCGAGCGGCAGCGCAATAGATGCGATCAGTAGATATTGTTTCATCGGAGTGATACTGCATTTTCCAACATTCGGCGGTACTTTCGCAGGAGGTCGTATAAAACCACTCCTCCGGCGGTGGCTACGTTGAGCGAATGCTTGACGCCGAGCATGGGAATCCGGACGTGCGTGTCGCAGAAAATCGACAGCTCCGGCGTGACTCCTTCCAACTCATTGCCGAACACGACGCAGACGGGAAAGCGGGGCGTCCAGTCGAAGAGATCGACCGAATGGACACCGGTTTCAATGACTACCAGTTCGTATTGACGGTCGCGGAGTTGCTGTGCAACTGAGCGCGGATTCTCCGCGTGTTCCCAGGGGACGGTCTCTTCGGCGCCGAGCGCGGTCTTCGAAATCTCCTTACGGGGCGGTTTTCCGGTGATGCCGCAGAGGATGAGTTTCTCGATGGCGGTGGCGTCGGCGGTCCGGAAGAATGCTCCTACGTTGTGCAGACTTCGGAGATTTTCCAATAACACGGTTACTGGCAATCGACCGATGCCGTCATAGGCGATTGCGCCGGTGGTGATCTGGTATGGAATTCGTTCTTCGGACAAAGGGACCTGTGGGGATTATCTCCGACGCTTGGATTTGAACGTGTTCAATTTTATCTTGACAGGCTTTTGGGGTTCGCTTACACTCGAATTTGAACATGTTCAATACAAGTCAATTCCGGCAGGTTCCCTGGAGAGATCTCATCAATCTCTCGAAGATTTGAGGTAGCGAAAGAACTTCTGCTGCCGCAACCGTGGCTCGCGGTTTCACTACTGCTGGCGTACCGTGGCTACTATCTGGCGGCTGCTCCGGTCTCGGTCTGGTTCTTTCTGGCGGGGTTGCGGCAGATTCACGATGCGTGTCATTACAATCTGGGTGTTTCCAGAAGAGCTACCGAGTGGGTGCTGGGAACGCTGAGCGTACTGATGCTCGGTTCTTCGCACGCGGTGCAGTTCAACCATTTGCGGCATCATGGACACTGCATGGAGGAGGAAGATGTGGAGGCGCGGAGCGCTCGCATGGCGTGGTGGCGGGCGATTCTGTGGGGTCCTGTGTTCCCGATCCTGACGCATCAGACGGCGCTTCGCCTGGGACGTCCGAGGGAGCGGCGCTGGGTGCGATCGGAACTCTTAGCCAACGCTGTTTGGGTGTATCTAGTCTTTGGGACTCTTCGTTGGCCGGTGCTTGAGTATCACGTTGTAGCCATGGCGGTGGGGCATTGTTTTTACGGCCTTCTTCGCGGTGTGGACCGTGCATCATGACACCGCAGATACCCCGTATCCCGCCCGGACGATCCGCAACCGATTTAAGCGGATGATTGTCCTGAACATGTTCTTCCACGCCGAACATCATCTGTTCCCGAAAGTCCCGACTTGCCACCTTCCGGAACTGGCCCGGCGGTTAGACAGAACTCTCCCGGAGTTTCGGTTGAAGCGCGTATATTAGAACTTCTTACGGCAGAACGTGAGAACTCCAAGTCCCAGTCCGATGAGGGCATAGGTCGCCGGCTCCGGTGCTCCGCCTGCAGGGCCGGCAACGGCATCGACCGTGACATCATCCAAAACCCAATTCACCGATGGAGAATTTGCCAATGTCGTCAGATCGGTGAACCGGAGCGTAGTGGATGTTGAACTGGCGACAAAGGACAACGTGAGACCGCTGTTCCAGATGCCGGCGTTCTGGTTGAAACCGTTCGTTACTGAGTTCAGAACTGTCGATCCGTCAAGTAATTGACGTTGTAAGTGGTGCCAGTCACCGTGTCGAACGTCTGAGACATGGTGCCGTTGGTGGCGCCATTAGCGCCCCAGCCGATGTAGTTGTTTCCGTCTCCGGCACTGATACCCCACTGCCCGGTGGCGGCGTAAAATTCCCCGAGGTCATTTCCGCCGTGAGTCCAGCCCGTGACAACGGTGGACCCGTTGCTAAGGAACAGGGTGCCGCTGCCTCCGGGTGATTCAAAGCTTCCGTTCGAAAAAGGCGTGGCGATTCCAAGAGTCGCCGTGCCTACAAGTAGGGCTACCGCCAACAGTAAACGATCTCTCATACGTCCTCCGATGAAATCCCAGTGAGCGATTTTTCGCCGATTTAGGTCTCTCAACCATGTGGCGCAAACCGGAGCGGAATCACGTCAAGAAATTATTTGGTTAAAGTTTGATGGGGATTTGCTCTACTACTTCGATTCCGTAGCCTTCCAGACCTACGATCTTTCTCGGGTGGTTTGTGAGGAGACGGATTTTGTGGAGGCCGAGATCGGCCAGAATTTGCGCCCCGATACCGGCTTCGTGCTGCAAGCGACGCTGGCTGTCTGGGCTTTGCGGATAGACTGTCTCGCGGGTGTGAGGCACGAGCCTGCCAGACTTGATTTTGAGACCGGGGCCACTCTGATGCAGGTAAACCAGCACGCCGGCCCCTTCATGGGCGATCTGCGCAAGCGAACCACGCACCATCTTCCGGCAATCGCAATCGCAGGAACCAAAGATGTCACCGTAGACACAGTTGGCGTGAACCCGAACCAGCACGGGATGCTTTTCGATGTCGCCCATGGCCAGAGCAAGATGCGTCTCGGGATTAATGGCGCTGGTGTAGGCGATAGCGCGAAACTCACCGAACTCGGTCTGTATGGCTCCCTCGGCTTCGCGTTTGATGAAGCGCTCGTTTTGGAGGCGGTAGCGAATAAGATCCGCTACCGAGATCATTTTCAGTCCGTGCAGTTCGCAAAAACGCTTCAGTTCTGGCACGCGCGCCATCGTGCCGTCCGGGTTCATGATCTCGCAGATCACCCCGCCAGGACCGAGGCCGGCCAGGCGCGCGAGGTCGACTGCGGCTTCGGTCTGTCCGGCGCGGACGAGCACGCCGCCCTCGCGGGCACGCAGCGGAAACACGTGACCGGGGCGCGCCAGATCGCCAGGAGTGGCGTCGGGCCGCATGGCTACTTGAATGGTGCGTGCGCGATCGGCGGAAGAAATTCCGGTGGTCACGCCGTCGCGGGCGTCGATGGCTTCGCAGAACGCGGTGCCGAATCGCGACGTGTTGCTCTGCGACATCAACGGTAAGTCGAGCTGTTCACATTTTTCGGGACTGAGCGCGAGGCAGATGAGGCCGCGCCCGTGGGTGGCCATGAAGTTGATCGCTTCGGGCGTGATGAGATCGGCAGCGATGGTGAGATCGCCCTCGTTCTCCCGATCCTCGTCGTCGACAACGACAAGAATGCGCCCTGCGCGGAAGTCGTCTATGGCCTCCGAAATCGTTGCAAATGCCATGAAACCTTATTATCTCCTACGGAGTGCGGCGGCCCGCAGGGTAAAATGATGCCGTCTATGGAAGACGAAAAGCGAGAACGCATACGATACTTCGGCTTTGCCGCGATCGTGGGTATTCTGCTCCTGCTCAACTTGGCTGGGATCTGGAAGACGATTTTCGGGATCGACACGGCGGCCATCCTCACCGTGTTGGCCGGCTACCGTATTTTCTACAACTCGATTTCCGCGCTGCTCGAGAAAGAGATTTCGGCGGACCTGGCGATTTGCGTGGCGGTGATCGCGGCCCTTTGTGTAGGTGAATATTTGGCCGCGGCCGAAGCGATGTTCATCATGCTGCTGGGCGAGGGTTTGGAAGCCTACGCCGCGGGGCGCACCTCGGCCGCCATTCATCGTTTCGTGGAACAGATGCCGCGAACGGCGCGGCTGCTGCGCGATGGGGAAGAGGTGGAGGTGGATGCAGCCACGCTCCTGCCGGACGATCGAATTGTCGTGCGCGCGGGCGAGCGAATTCCGGCGGATGGCGTGATCGATCAGGGGTTCTCGGCCATAGACGAGAGCACGATCACGGGTGAATCGTTGCCAAGCGACAAGCAGGCCGGCGCGGAGGTTTACTCCGGCACCGTGAACGGCCAGGGTCTTCTCCGCATCCGCGTTGTTCGCGCGGGTTCGGAAACGACGCTGTCTCGCGTGATCGGATTGGTGGAGGAAGCCAAGGAACAACGTGCTCCGGTGGAACGGCTGGCCGATCGGTATGCTCGCTACTTTCTTCCCGCGTTGCTGATTGCCGCCGCGCTCACTTTCTATGTCACTCGCGACTGGAGTCGTACGGTGGCGGTGCTGTTGGTCGCTTGTCCATGCGCTTTGATTCTGGCCACGCCTACGGCAATGGTGGCGGCGATTGGTGGTCTGGCGCGGCGCGGCATTCTGGTGCGGGGCGGCACGGTGCTGCAACTGGCAGCCAAGGTGGACACCGTTGTCTTCGATAAGACCGGCACCGTTACCGAGGGCCGTTTCGAAATCGTAAAGATCGTTGCGTTGAACTCCAGCGAGGAGGATGTGCTGCAACTGGCCGCGGCGGCCGAGAGCGGCTCGGATCATGTGCTGGCTCGCGTGATTGTAGAAGAGGCGAGACGTCGTGGCGCAGATGGATGGCGGCCTGAGGATGCACGAGTAATTCCCGGGCGTGGCGTGGAATGCCGCTTGGACGGCCGGATGCTCCGCGCGGGAAACCAAGGCTTCTTAGCGGAGCACGGGATTCACGAGACAGAATCGTTGGTGGCGGAGGCCGACCGCTTGGGCGCGACTGCGGTCCTCATAGCCGACGACGGAACGCTGGCTGGGGCGATCCTGCTGCGGGATCGCGTTCGACTTGGGATCAGAGAGGCCGTAGCCGAATTGCAGGAGCACGAAATCACCTACCAGGTGATGCTCACCGGCGACCGGCGCAGGGCGGCTGAAGTGATCGCCAGGGAAATCGGTATTCCAGCGGTGGAAACGGAACTGCTTCCGGAGCAAAAACTCGATCGCGTGCGCCAACTGATGTCGCAGGGCCGGTTCGTGGCCATGGTGGGCGATGGAATCAACGACGCACCCGCACTGGCCGCGGCGCACGTTGGAATCGCCGTCGCCGGAGCTAGCGATATCACGGCCGAAGCGGCCGATGTCGTTTATCTTGGCCATTCGCTGGAGAAACTTCCGAAACTGTTTGAAGTGAGCCGCGCGGCAGTCTCGACAGCTTGGCAGAATATCCTTTTGTTTGCTGGCGTGGTGAATGTACTCGCGGTTGGGGCGGCGGCCACAGGCGTGATCGGACCGCTCGGCGCGGCTTTCACGCATCAGCTCTCGTCGTTCTTTGTGATGCTCAATTCGCTGCGCCTGCTGCGGGTGGAGCGCGCGCCGGGTAAGCCGGCCATCGGGTCGCGACTGCTGGAGCGCACTCAGCTTCCGCAAGCGTGGGAGCGGCTTCGTCATGTGGCCGGCGTTGTGGATTTCCGTGAGGCCTTCGTGACGCTCTACTCGCGTCGCAAGGAGTACGCGAGGCCGGCGCTGTATCTTCTCGTGGCTCTGATTCTGCTGAGTGGGTTCTACGTCATCAGGCCGGACGAAGTTGGAATTGTCCAACGATTCGGCAAGAAACTGGCCGCGGACGAACCGGGATTGCACTATAAACTGCCGTGGCCTATCGACCAACTCAACAGGGTGCAAGCACGCCGGGTTCGGGTGATTGAGGTTGGCTTCCGGTCGAACGCGAGTACGCCGGATACGGAGCCTGCTTCGTACGAGTGGAATGCGCAGCATCGCACGGGCCGATTTCAGAGCAAGCCGGAAGAAGCGCTGATGCTGGCCGGCGACCAGAACATGATGGAGGTGACGGCGACCGTTCATTACCGCCTGTCGCGTCCGGACGATTTTCTGTTCCGGCAGTTGGACGGCGAGTCGACCGTGCGCACGGCGACGGAATCGGTGTTGCAGAGTGTGGTGACTACGACGCCGCTCGATACGCTGCTCACCACCGGGCGTCAAGGTATGGAGAAGCGCGTGAAAGACCTGCTGCAGCAGCGGGTGGATCGCTACGGAGCCGGTGTGGAGGTTCTGCATGTGAAACTTCTCGACGTGCACCCGTCGGTGGAAGTAGTCGACGCATTCCGCGAGGTCTCCGGCGCGTTTGAAGAGAAGAACCGGCTGATCAACGAGGCGGAAGGGTATCGCAATGAGCAGGTGGCCGTGGCTCGTGGAAATGCCGAAGCGCGATTGGAGACGGCGAAAGGATATTCAATCGGCCGTGTGAATCGGGCCGATGGCGATGCCGGACGGTTTCGCCTTTTTGAGGACGCCTACCGCACCGGCACAGGCGTGAATGATCTTCGTCTGTATTTGGAGACTATGGAAGAGATTCTGCCGGGCAAAAAGAAAATGATTATCGACTCCAGCAAGGGTCACCGGCAATTGCTGCTGCTTGATAACGGGGTGGAGCTTTCGCCTGCGAGTCCGGCCGTGTTGACGCCGCGCCCGCGCTCTTTGGAGGAGCAATAAATGGAACTCTACCAACGGCATCAGAAACTTGTTCTTGCTCTGGCCGCACTACTGTTTCTCTGGCTCACATTCTTTACGATCCGCGAGACGGATTTTGTCCTGATCACGCAGTTTGGCAGACCCCTCTATACGGTGTCGGAGGCCGGCCTGCATATGAAGTGGTTCTGGCAGAACTCCACGTACTTCGACCGGCGGCTGCGTATGTACAATCCTCGGCCCTCGGAATTCCTGACGCGGGATAAGAAGAATCTCGTCATTGAGAGTTATGTCGCGTGGCGCATTCAAGACCCGAAAAGGTTCGTGGAAACCGTCGGTGATCCGATTGCGGCCGAGATGCGGTTGCACGACATTGTATGGTCGGGATTGGCGGCGGCGCTTGGTACGCACGACTTCGACGCAATCGTCTCGCCCGCTGCCGAGACGGTGAAGGCACAGCAGATGCTCGATAGCTTGTCCGCGGCAACGGACCGAGCGGCGCTGGCAGAGTACGGCATTCAAGTAGTGGATGTGCGGATTAAACGGTTGAATCTTCCGGAACAAAACAAGCAGAGTGTCTACGCGCGGATGCGGGCTGAACGCGAACGAATTGCGCGGCAATACCGGGCGGAGGGCGAGGAACAGGCGCTGCGGATTCGCGCCGATGCGGACCGTCAAAAGGAAGAGATTCTCTCGGTGGCGTACAAGCAGGCGGAGAAAACGAAAGGCGAAGGGGATGCCGAGGCCACACGTACGTACAGCGCGGCTTATTCGAAGAATCCACGCTTCTATAAACTGATTCGCACACTGGAATCGTACAAGAAGATTTTCGACGACAAGACTACGGCGATTCTCAGTTCCGATTCCGAGTTGCTGAAGATTTTCATGCGGGGGGAGACGGGCCAGTGAGGCAGCGCGCCGCGATTGGAGCGGGCGTTTTATGGCTGCTGAGCGCTATCTATATTGTTCCAACGGATACGCAGGCCGTGGTGACGCGGTTTGGGCGTGTCGTGGAGCCGCGCTCGATGCCGGGAATTCACCTTTCCCTGCCCTGGCCTTTGGATCGCGTGAATCGCTTGAAAGTTCAGCAGCAGCAACGTCTGGTGATCGGCGGCGATGCTTCCGATAGCGTGCTGGGCCGCACACAACCTCTCCAGACGCAGTTTCTGACCGGGGATCAGAACATCATCAATCTGCGAGTGGTGGTGCAATACTATGTCGGCGTGCCTTCGGATTACCTGTTCCAGCAGGAAAACGTGACTCGCACCATTGCCGGGACAGTGGAATCGGAGTTGGCGCGTCGTGTTGCCCGGCGCGATGTGGACAGCGTGCTGACGACCGAGAAGGCGGCGATTCAGGAAGAGGTTCGCGCGGCAGCTCAGAAGGTTTTGAACGAATATCGCGCGGGGGCGCTGTTATCCTCGGTGAATATTGAATTGGCCGCTCCGCCGCCGGAAGCTGCCGATGCTTTCCGCGACGTGGCGAGTGCGCGGGCCGATTCTTCGCGAATCGTGAATGAGGCGCAAGGGTATTCGAACGATGTTTTGCCGAAGGCGCGTGGCGCGGCGCAGCAATTGATTGAAGCGTCGGAGGCTTACAAGCAGCGCAAGATCAATGAAGCCCAGGGCGACGCGTCGCGGTTCACGGAAGTAGCGGTCGAGTATGCGAAAGCTTCGGATGTAAACGGCCGGCGGCTTTACGCCGAGGCGATGGAACAGATTCTTCCGAAGATTAAGAAACTGATTGTGGAGAAGAACGGAAATCTCGACCTTACGATTATCCGAAAAGAAAGCAAGTGACCAAAGAACGCAAAGCGCAGGCGATCACGGTGCTGGTGCTGGCCGGCGGCCTCGGTGCGGCTTTATATCGCAAGGGAACTCTTGAAAGGATCAGTTTGCCGGCTGCGATCTCTTCCCAGCAGAGGGCCGAGCCGACGCCGCAGGACACGATTTATGCCATGCTCGATGCGGCCCGTGAGGGCAATGTGGACAAGTTTCTGAGTGCGTATGGCGGCGATTTGCAGACTTCCCTTCGGCAGTCGGTGACTCCGCAATATTTGAAGGACATGAACGCGCCGATTAAGGGCGTGGCACTGAACGATCCGGTTCCGGTTGGTGAGCGTGAGGTAAAGGTGCGGGTGGAGTACGTGTTCCAGGATCGGAATGAGGCTCAGTTTTTTTATTTGGAGAAGGCCGGGGCGGATTGGAAGATTACTCGCATGGAGAACTCTGAGCGGGTGAAGACGCTGGTTCCCTATGGAACTCCGGTGCAGTGATCAGGGGGGACAGACCGTCGACTATGCCCACTTGGGGTCTCTGAGACCCGATTTGCCGGCAATCCGAAAATTGAAATACGCGTTGAACCCAAGATCATCGGGCGTGACTTCTTTGCGGATTGTTGAGATGACGCGCTCCGGGATGTCGCGTTGGCGCTTCTTCCGAGCAGCGGCGGCGGATAGCACTATCCGAAAAAACACGGACGGATCGCCGGTCCAGTCTTCATCCAAGCTGAAGCGAATCCGTACCACGTCTGAGCCAAAGCTTGGACGGCTCTCCGGACACCGGGCTCGAATTGAGCTTCGGTCACGAATACTCTTGGAATAACCCACATGGTTCTACTATCCTAGACGCAAAAAGCCCGGCCTTGCGACCGGGCTTTTCTTCACGCTCAACTTTAAAGGCGCACTCGATGCCACCAGTCGTCGTTTAGACCGGCTGGGCGGTTTGAGCCTTGTGCAGAATCTCCATGATCTGGTCCTTCAGATGGAGCTTCTTCTTCTTAAGGCGAACCTCTTCTAGTTCATCCTCCGGGGTGGGTGCGTGTTTCGCCTCAAGGATCGCGACCTTTTGGTCGTATGAGGCATGCTTCTCACAGAGCGCCCGGAAAGTTTCATCGGTTGCCATCAAGTGCGCCTTCAATTCTTCTAGCGCGATGTTCTCCATGCGGACTTTCTCCTTTTACATGAGTACTTCGTTCATCCGAGTCGGGCGAAAACCCCTTTCGGGGGCTCGACACTTCAGACCTTAACACGTTTTAATCTTTGTGACAACCGCATAACAATAGCCGTTTCGTCAGGTTCGGTATAGTACTTTTCTCTTCGGCCAATCTCGACAAAACCGAGCTTTTGATACAGATTTTGTGCCTCCAAATTCGACTCCCGCACCTCCAACAACAGGTTCGGAGAGTCGATATTTGCGATCAAGCGTGTGGCTACGCCCGAGCGGCGGTGTGCCGGGTCGACGGCGATGTTCAGCAATTCTATTTCTTCTTCGTCGAGGGAGCGGTGGACGGCAAATCCGACGATCGCACTACCTTTCTCGGCTACCCAAAGATGATAGGTGAGATATGCCTCGGGATCCCAGTGGGATGCCTTTGTGGCCGTCGCCTGGATGCGAGCTACTTCGGCCAAGTCCGGTTCCCCGCCGGGGCGCAGGATCAGTCCGGACGAATCGAGCAATTCGTTCCAGAGTTGCCTTTGCACAAGCCCGATCTGTTTCCAATCGAAGTGCTGAAGCGCGTGGCGGCGGGCGGCGGCGGCGATGCGGTGGCGGAGGGTGTAATCGGTGAGGAGGGTTTCGATTCCCGCCGCAAATTCTTCCGCCGAGTCCGCGATCCAAACTGATTCTCCGTGAACCAGGCCGAGACCGGCGCAACCGGAGGTTGTAGAGACGACGGCGCGCTCCATGGCCATTGCCTCGAGCACTTTTAGATTAGTTCCAGCCGAGACTTTAGTCGGCACGATGACGAGACTGCAGTGCGCATAAAGCGGCACGACGTCACGAACGAAACCGAGCAGTTCGATTCGCTCATCCGTGTAGGGCGTCCCCTTTGTATTGGCATTCCAATAGACGTCCGGATCGGGGCCCGCTACGGCGGTTAACTTCAGTTCCGGAATTCGAGATCGAAGACATGGCCAGACATCTGCTGTAAAGAATTGGTACGCGACGATATTGGGGAAATGCCGGAAGGAACCGACGAACAACAAACGCGGTTCCGGGCCTTCCGGCTGTGGCTGAAAACGATTGAGATCGACACCGTTAGGAATCACGCGGGCGTGTGCGGGTCCGATCATTTGGCGATCCTTTTCCGACATCACGACCACACGGCGCGCGGCGGCGATAGCCTTGTTTTCATAACGGCGCCACCGCCACCAGTTCCACCAGGAGCTCACCGTGCGCTCGCGTTGGTGGATCTGGCGGTAGAGGTCCTGCGTGATGTCGTGCTCCACCAGCACGTCTCCGCCATAGTAGGCCATCTGGGTGTATTCCACTTGCAGCAGGCGAGTTGGAAAATCGAGCAGGAGCCGCTTCATGAGAGGAACGCGAAACTCGGCGGCCTCCGGAGGAACCAGGGTCGACCAGCGCGGCTCGCGATAGCGGGGGATGGGCATCGTGATTACTTTGGTGCAAAGGGCCAGAACGGGTGCAAGGTCGGCGGGTTCAATTCGCTCGGCGAACGAGAAGTAGACGATATCGAAATCACGCGCCGCTTCACGCAGGATATGGAAAATGCGGACGGCGCCGCCGTGGCTAAGCGGATATGGAAAGTATGGAGAGAGAATGGCGACGGACTGGCGCGACGGCGAAAGCGGCCTGCCTTCGTGAACCTCGTAGGTGGTGGGCCAGACTGAACGATCGCACTTCCATGGGATCAGCCAGCTTGGCCGGAGATAAATGCGGTCGAGGGGCACTCCGCGTACGAATAGCCACGATGCGATCCAGGTACGTAGACGGAGATGATGGCGTTCGAGCCGCTCATTGTAGGCGAGTATTCGATGCGGCGCGCGGTGCCAGGCGGCTCGGCGCAAGGATCGATAGCGAGGCACATGGGAAAGAAGCACCGGCGCGAGTCCGATTCGCTTGCGGCGGAGTGGTCCGGGAAGTTCGCTCAATCTTATGCCGATGACGCCGGGAACATCGAGAGGTTCGTCGTCGAGCGTGACCGCGTAGTGTGCGCGATCAGGCACGAGGTGGCGGATTTCCTCCAGCATTCGTAGCGCAAGGTCGCGCGGGCCAGATAAGAATGATACGACGACTGCCTCGGGATCTTTGCCCAGCAATCGGAATACAAAATGTTTTAGGCTCACAAGCGCCGAAGAGATAGTTTTAACACGGCCACCGATAGCAGCGGCAGCGCGGCGACGGCGAGACAGACCACCGGCCAGCCGAATACGGTACACCAGCGGCCAATCACAGGCGAGAGAAAAGCTTGCATCAATCCGAAGGCAGCGGTCAGGGCGGAGATACAGAATGCGGCGTGTTCCTTGCCGAATAGATCAATGGGAATGGTGTAGTAGTTGACGCTCAGCGCCGTGGTGGCGAACAGGCTCATGCAGATGACTGCGGTGGCGAGCGCCGGTGTGGGCATTAGCGGCGTTAGGGCCGTGGGTAAGACTGCAATCGACGCCATGAGGGCGATGCGAACACGTGCGTGGAGGGGCTCGAGTCCCTGGCGGATGAAATGGCGGGCGAGCCACCCACCGCCGAGTCCGCCGAGTGTGGCGAAGATGGGGGGCAGCCACACATAACGCAAATTCGCTTCTGTTTGCGAGATTCTGTAAACGTCAACGAGGAAAAGCGTCGACCAACCGAACCACAGGCTGTACACCGTCATGGCGAGAATGTTCGCGGCGATTAGACCATGAAACCTGCGATCGTGGAGAATGATCGCCGTGAGTGGAGTACGTTTCCATGCGGGCGAGGGATCTTGTGCCGGTCTGCGGGCGACCACGAGCCATATTGGAATCCAGACCAGGCCTAGAGCGCCCGATACCACAAACGGCAATTGCCAGCCACCCCTGGGTTGAAGCCATGTGACGAGCAGGGGCGCGATCATTGTTCCCGTGGTGAGGCCCACCTGGCTAAGAGCGCTGCCGAGCGCTTGATCTTTCGGATCGAGGTAGACAGCGGACCCTTTTCCTGTTGCGGGGATACCGCCGGCTTCAGCGAATCCGAGTGCGGCGCGGCACAGCAGGAGTCCGGCGAAGGTAGAGACGAACGCAGTGCTCATTCCCGCCAGAGACCACAGGCCAACGATCACCGCGGCCCCGATCGTGAGGCCGACACGGTCGATGAACAGACCCATGAGGGGGGCGCTGAAGGCGTAGACGATGGAGAACGCGGAGAGCAGATAGCCGAAGTCTTCCTTGGTGAGAGCGAACTGTATTAAGAGCGTCGGCGCCAGCGCGGACAGCACCATGCGGTCGAGGTAATTCAAGGCGGACGAGGAATACAGAACGCTCGCCGCCGTCCAGCGCCGTTCAGTTGTGGAGATCGTCAATGAAATTCGATGGTCTTCACTTCTCTTTTATCGGTGTGCTCAATCACCACGCGGCGGGGCGGATTCTGTGGGCCGCAATCGAGCGATAGATTTCCGCTTTTGCCGATGATTACGCTGTTGGGATCGTTCACCATGAACGTTACCTTTTTACCATCGGCCGTGTCGATGTAAAGCTTAGCCTTCAGTCCCTGACAATCGACTCGGGTCAGCATGCCGGAGGTTTTTGGTAGTGCCGGACCTTCCTTGTAATAGTCGAGCTTCTCATTGGGATCGCGGGCCGTCTGTCCGGCGTTAGCCTTGGCCTCAAAGGCGCGGATATCGCGCAGAGCACGGTCTTGCAGGTCCTTCAGGTCATCCGCCTGTTTTCGCTTGTCGTCCTCCTTGGCCTTTTTGGTCGCGTCCAGACGGCGGTTGTCTTCAGCGATTCGCTGCTGGTGCATTTTCTCCCGCTCTTGTGGAGTCGCGGCGGCGCGCTCGGCATCGCCCCAGCTTTTTCCCGCGTCGACGTAGAGGTCGGCGTCCTCCTGCGCCTCTGCCAGCAGGCGCCAGACGGAGGACTCGCGGGGCGCCAGTTGCGCAGCAGTCTTCAGCAATTGCACTCTCTGAAGCGGAAACGCCTCGTGTTCGGCCAGCACGATATTGGGCTCCGCCCATCGCGGATTCAGCTCAGCCGCCTTGGCCAGTTCGGCCTTCCTGGCGAGCGCATCTTTGTCAACGCGCGCAAATTCCAACCACGCGTGCGCGCTCTCCGATCCAGCTTTGATCGCGGCCTCGTAATCGCCCAATCCCTCAAACGCTTCGGGTTTTGGTTTCAGTTTTTCGTAGGCAGCTTTGGCTCCGGGATCGCCGTGGGCCGCGAGCACATCCGCCTCCGCTATGGCTACAAAATTGGCGTCCGCCGGTTTCATCAGCAGCTCGCGGCGCGGATCTAGAGGTTCTCCGGAAAGACGCGTTGTCTCGTAATTGCCGGCCAGGATGTACTGATCCAGTTCCTGTTCGATTTGCGAGCGGGATTTTTCAAACGCGTTTCGATAGGCCGCGTCTTCGTCCACTCCGCGCTGTAGATTGTAGATGAGCACGCGCAAACGGCCTCGATACGCATCCTTCACAGAGAGCATATGCACACGGGACCAGTCGCGATCCTTTTGCGCCGGCGCCGTGCCTAGTGTGACTCTTGGACCGTCTACTTCGAGTATGGAGAAAAGCTCGATGATTCCGTTTTCGATTGCAACCGGCATGCGGCCGGCGTTCGATTCGAGAAAAATGCGCGCCAGATCTTCGCGCGTCTGCAAGCCCAATTCAGTGATGCTGGCGACATAGTGATCGCGCGCCAGCTTCACCGTGGGGTCGACGACAGCCTGCTTGCCAGGCTTGTATAGAACGATGCGGATGGGCCACAACGACTGCGCATCGGGCTTACCCAACGTTTGCCCGAGGGTAAAGCGAAGCTGCTCGATCTGGTTGAAAGCCAGACGTCCGGCCTTCTCACCGGCATTGGTCACGATGGTGACCGGGCCCTTCTCAAAATAGATCCAATGGTCGTCGGTCGCGAGGGTAACGGCGACGAACAAAAGAGCGAGAGCGCTATTTCGTAACAACAAACTGATCCACTTCATTTCCGTTCTCCGCGAGCTGGCGTACTGTCAGCTTCTTGCCGTTCACGTCCACAACGGTGAGCGAATGGGTGCTCGACGTGAATTTCGTCGTGAACGCCTGCCAAGTCTCCGGCTGCTTCTCCTGGGCAGTATCGTAAAGTCCAGCGCCTCCTCCACCAGTCACAAGATATATGACGCCGTTCGGCTTGGTTTTGTTTTTGCCGTCATACGTTTTGTCGAGCGTCCAGTTGCCGGCTTGCTCTCCGGTCGATTTATCGGCGCCGTTCGGCTCAAATTTCAGGGGATAGGTGCGCTGATAGTTGTGGACGTGCCCCGCCAGCACCAAGTCCACACCGTATTTTTCAAATAAGGGTGAAAGGCCTCGCATCCACTGATCCTTGAAGTGCGCCTTCGATGAATTGAACCCCGGATGGTGGAAACCTACGATGCGCCAAGTGGCTCCCTGCGCGCTTTTCAGATCGTTTTCCACCCATTCGCGCAGCTTCGGATCGTTCCAGTCGACGTACCTGTTAGAGTCGAGCACAAGCCAGTGGGTATTGCCGTAGTCGAAGGAAAAATTGGCCATGCGCGGATAGGTGTCTCCGGCCGATTCGATCTCATCGCCCTTTAGGGCTGGCGTGGACGGTGCTCCCGCCGTCGTGAGTGGACCATTTAACGGCTGGCTCCAATAGTAGAAGTAGGCGAAGCGGTCCGAGTGGCCGGGAAGAATGGCCGGCGGCGCCAGGTCGTGATTTCCACCGGCGGCAATAAATGGAATGGACCGTAGCAGAGGGGCGCCATCGAATGCAGACGCTTTCTCCGCGTTATATATGGGGAAATATTTCTTGCGGTATTCCGAGATGCGGCCGGCGGAATAGACGATGTCGCCGGCGATGAAAACGAAGTCGGGTTTGGCTAGTGACGTTTGGTATGCGATGGCCCGCTCATTCGCCGTGTCGGCACCGCAGTCACCAAATGCGACAAAGCGGTACGGCTGATTAGCGGAGTGGCGCGCGCGGGCCTTTGCGTCGAAGACCGCTTTGGAGGATTGCAGCACGCGGTATTCGAATTCGCTACCGGGAGCCAATCCGGTGAGCTTGGCAACGTAGACGCGATGGGGTTCAGCGCCGCCGACCACGATATGGCGGTAGGTGGGTTCGCCCATCTTGGTCCAGTTGCCTTCGGCAGCGGGGCGAACTTCCACTGACCAGGCGTCATTTCGATCCTCGGTCTGCCAGAGCAGCGATAGCTCGTCGGCGCGCGATGCATTGTCGCCGAGCTGTAGATATGGTTCTTCAAGGAAATATTCGGACGCGGCCCAGACGGGGAGCAGACTGAGCAAACCGGCTAAAAGTGCATTCTTCATGCGGATGATTCTATGATGACGCATTCCCCGTGCACCCGATGTTACGATTTGGCTTGACACAATATAGCAGATTGCTATACGATTATAGCGGATTGTGATATGCAGTTGGGAGAAAAAATCCGGTACCTACGCGAGGTGGAGGGCGTTCTGCGCGGCCTGGGGCGCGAGATGACGCAACTTCAGGTGATTCAGGCGCTGAAAAAGGAACAGGGACGCGCGATCAGCCAGGCGTATCTTTCGCAGATTGAGAGTGGCGCGAGGCCGCATCTGACCGATGCTACGCGGATGTTGCTGGCTCGATTTTTTAAAGTGCATCCGGGTTACCTGGTGAACGATCCGGAAGGCTACTACACGGAGCTGATGTCGGACGTGCGGGCTACAGAGGACACGCTGGATTTGTGGCTGATCAACGGCGCGGAACGATTCCAGCGCGATCCCGCGGTGAGCAAAGCGCTATTGAGCGTGGCCAAGCATGAGGATTCGCGGCGGTGCCTGATTTTGCTTGATTCAATTCTGGAAGTACCCGGTTTAGCCGACCGGCTGTTACATGTGCTGCGGCCGGGGGCGGCCGGAGAGAAGGATGGTGACTGGCAATGACGTGGGTGGGCTTTTTTTCTGTGTTGTTTCGTGGCTGGTTCGGTATTCAGCATCGTGTCGTTCCTCATGGGGCACATGCACGTGCATCTGCACCTTGGTCATCACGGTGGAGCGCACGTTCATGCGGGGCATGGCCATGGGCGAGGCGGCGTATCGCCGTTCAATCCGAGCACGCTTGCGGCATTTCTGGTCTGGTTTGGGGCCGCCGGCTACTTGGCCATGGCCTATTACGGGACTTGGGTTGGTATTGCTTTGGCAGTCGCAACCGTAAGCGGCCTGGTTGGCGGCTCTATCATTTTCTGGTTCCTGGCAAAGTTTCTGCTGGGACATGAGAAGGAGATGGATCCGGCGGACTACGAGATGGTCGGCGTGCTTGGGTCGGTGAGCGGCGCCATTCGAGAAAAGGGAACCGGCGAAATTCTTTACTCGCGTGACGGCTCCCGGCGAGCAGCAGTGGCACGTAGCGAGGAAGGCCGGGCGATTCCGCAAGGAACCGAAGTTGTAGTGACGCGATACGAACACGGCATCGCGTACGTGAAGCGTTGGGATGAGTTGGCGTAGCTGATATGGCGGCTCTCCGCCGCCTGGACAGGAGAGAGGAAGGCTTTTATGCCGATTTCAATGGTGGGTTATCTGCGTGATTGCGGGCTTGTCCGTCAGTCGTTTTCATGTTGATAATGGGAGGGCTGGCGAGTCTGTATCGGAAGGCCGGCCCACATGAAGCGCTGGTGGTCTACGGTTTCCGCGGAACCCGAATCATCAAGGGGCATGGCGCTGTCATTTTTCCGGTGGTCGAGAATTGCCGGCTGCTTTCGCTGGAACTGATGTCGTTCGATGTCGCGCCGGACAAGGATCTTTACACCCGGCAGGGCGTAGCGGTGAACGTGGAAGCGGTTGCGCAGATCAAAGTAAAATCCGATCCGGAATCGATCCAGACAGCCGCCGAGCAATTCCTGACGAAGACTCCCGGAGAGCGCGAAGGGCTGATTCGACTTGTGATGGAAGGCCATCTGCGCGGCATCATCGGGCAGCTTACGGTGGAAGAGATTGTGAAGGAACCGGAGATGGTGGCCGACCGTATGCGTTCTACGAGTACGAACGATATGGCGAAGATGGGGCTCGAAGTGATTTCGTTCACCATCAAAGAAGTTCGGGATAAGAACGAATACATCGCCAACATGGGACGGCCGGATATCGCGCGTGTGAAGCGAGATGCCGATGTGGCCACCGCCGAAGCGGAGCGCGATACGGCTATCAAGCGCGCCGAAGCGATGCGGGCAGCAGCGGTCGCAAAAGCGCAGGCCGATCAGCAGCGCGTGGTGGCTGAAACCGCTTCGCTCTCGGCTCAGGCTGAGTCGCAACGCGATCTGGAAGTCAAGAAAGCGCTTTACCTGGAAACGGTGAAGAAACAGCAAGCCCAGGCCGACAAGATTTATGAAATCCAAACAAACGTGATGCAGCAGCAGGTGATCGCCGAGGCGGTGAAAATTCGGCAGGTTGAGAAAGAGGCGGAAGTGAAGGTGCAGGATGCGGAAATCCAACGCCGCGAGCGCGAGCTAATCGCCACGATCCTGAGGCCGGCGGAGGTGGAGCGCAAGCGCATCGAGACACTGGCCGAAGCCGAGAAACAACGCATTACGGTAGAAGCCGAGGGGCGTTCCGCAGCCATCAGGACGCAGGGCGAAGCGGAAGCCGAGATCATTTTCAAAAAGGGTGAAGCGGAAGCAAAAGCGATGAACGTGAAGGCCGAGGCTTACCAGGAGTGGAACCAATCGGCCGTGATCGACAAGCTGATCACGAACATGCCGGAGGTGGTGCGAGCGCTGGCGATGCCGCTCTCGCAGATCGACAAGATCACCATCGTTTCCACTGGCAACGGCACGGACGCGGGTATTAACAAATTGACTGGCGACATTGCCGCGATGGCGGCGCAGGTGCCGGCGTTGTTCGAGACGCTTTCAGGCATGAAGATGGCGGAGCTGTTCGGGAAGGTTCGGGGGATCGGCGACAAGACGCCGAAATTAGAAGACAAGTGAGGTATCGATATGGCACTTCTAGAAAGAGTATCGACGCTGGTTCGCGCGAATCTCAACGATTTGATCGATAAGGCGGAGAATCCGGAAAAGATGATCAAGCAGGTGATTCTCGATATGCAGAATCAACTGATGCAAGTGAAAACGCAAGTCGCGATTGCGATCGCCGACGAGCACATGTTGACCAAGAAGCAGAAGGAGAACGAAGCCGCGTCCGCCGAGTGGCACCGCAAGGCGGAGTTGGCGGTGGAAAAGAATCAGGAGGATCTGGCGCGGCCGGCGCTCGAGCGGTCGCTCAGTTATAAGCAGATGTCCGACGCGTTCGTGCAACAGTTGGAGGATCAGCGGCAGCAGGTGGAAAACCTGAAATCGGCGCTCCGCAAACTTGAAACGCAAGCTTCACGAGGCGCAGACGAAAAGCGATGTATTAATCGCCCAGCACCGGCGCGCGAAAGCGCTGGGAACCGCGACGGACGCGCGCGTGAAGATGGGTGGGCCGTCTCATGCGGCGACATTCGATCGAATGAGGGATAAAGTGCACCGCGCCGAAGCGATCAGTGGAGCCAAGGCTCAAATGGCCGAGGACAACGTCCATGAACGGCTGGCAGCACTCGACCGCGACGGGCAGATCGATGTCTTGCTGGCGGAGATCAAGGCCAAGAAGGGCAAGTAGTGGCCACGGATGAACATGAATTCACACGAATAAAATTCATTTCAATGCCGCTATGATTGTGCCGGTCTCTTTCAGCAACGTGAGCTGCGCCTTTTCGAGCGCGTGCTGAGCGTCGTAAAAGGCGATCCACTTTTCGTTTTCGGCCATGCGCAGTTGTTCGATCTGTGAAAGGCTGGCGCGCCCTTCTTCCATTCGAGAAAGAGAAACGGAAAGATCGGCTCTGGTTACGTCGAGATCCATCCTGGCCACGTCGCGCGCGGTCTCGCCGCGCTTCACGTCCTGGTACGCGTGTCGCGTGTCGAGCTTGATTTGCTCACGCGTGTTGTTGATCTGACTACGCAGACCGGTGATGTCGAGCGCAGCGCGGACGGCCTGCCCACTGCTGGCCGAGCCGTTCAAGGCCGGGATCTGCAACTCGAATCCGATTTGCCCGTTGTTGGCCTGATAGCGGCGCGGATTGAAGACGTTCTGGTAGTAGTAGCGGGCGAAGATATTGTATTGCGCGATCAAGTCGACGGTGGGCAGCCGCGAGAGCTTATAAGAGTTGAGGAGAAGCTGCTTGGCCTGGAGCTGTGATTCGAGCTTCTTGATCTCGCGGCTGTTCGCCAGCGCCTGATCCACTGTTTCGGCTTCGGTGGCCGGAGGACTTCCCGGCTTTTCCTCGGTGTCGACTGCACGGACACGATCATCGGCACCATAACCGAGCGCGATGGCCAGCGACCCTTCCCCGTAGTCCGTGTCGAGCCCGAGCGATTCGACACGCTGTTTGGCACGCGCGAGGTTAAGGCCAGCGCGATCGGCGTCCACTTTCAGCGCGCGGCCGGAATCGACCATCGCCGTCACGGTATCGCTCACCTTCTGGAAGCTTTCCACTTGGCGCGCCGCCATGTCCCGGGCTTGCGCGAGGCGCAATACGTCGAGGAAGAGTGAGGCCGCGCGATAGGCTACGTCGTCCCGCTTGGCGGTCTCATCAATGGCAGCCGTGCGGGCATCTTCTTTGGCTTCCGCCAGCAGATATCTCTGTTGCAAATTGAAGATCGACATCACCGCCTTCGTTTCGAAAACCGACGGCGGGTCGCCGTTGATATTCAGCGGATAGCCGGTGTTGTAAGCGAGGCCGCTGCCCATGATGACTTTCGGCACGAACGGGTCACGGGCGATGCGGATGCCCATCACCGCTTTTTGCTGATTCAGCCGGGCCAGAACGATATCGGGGCTTTGCTGCAACGCTCGCTCGACGGCCTGGCGAAGAGTCAGCGTGTGGACCTCAGCGGCTAACGGCATTAGGAAGGCGAGCGCGACAAGAGTAGTGCGAATCATAGTCCCATGGTAATGGGAGAGACCTATTCGTAGCGAAGAGCTTCGGTGGGATTCAGTTGTGCGGCGCGGCGGGCGGGTAGGAAGCCGAAGACCACGCCGACCAGAAACGAGACTCCAAAAGCGACCAGCGACGGAGGTGACCGAAACCGGAACCTGAATCGCGTCCGTGAAGAACTGCGCGCTCAGGGGAATGGCGATGCCGAATAGAATTCCGATTGTGCCGCCGCCGAAGCTGATCATCATCGCCTCGATCAGGAACTGCTGGAGGACTTCGCGCCTGGATGCTCCGACCGCCATGCGAAGGCCAATTTCGCGAGTGCGTTCCGTGACGGTGACGAGCATGATATTCATGATGCCGATTCCCGAGATGATGAGCGCGATAGCGGAGATCAAAACCAGAACGACTGTCAGAATGAGAGCAATTTTCTTCGCTGCATCCAGAATCGCGGTGAGCGTATCCACGTGGTATCGCGCACCGGTCCGATGGCGGCTCTCCAGAATCGTCTTCACCTTTTTTGCCGTGGACTCTACGTCGTTCGCGTTGCGCACCTGAACGTACATAGGATCGATACGCTCGATGGGAGCGAAATTCTTGATCACGGTAATGGGGATGATGACAGTTTCGTCGGTGAGTTCCGCGAGGCCGAACGTGCTGGTCTTCTCGCGAAATGTGCCGACCACCGTAAACTGCAAGCCGTGCAGCTTAATGATGCGGCCGATTGCGGATTGCTGGCCACCATAGAGACGCGTGGCAAGTTTCTCGGTGAGTATCGCCACCTTGTTGCGGCTTACCACGTCGTCGCCATCCATGAAGGACCCGGCCAGCATCACCACGTTGCGCACTTTCGGATAGTATTGATCGGTGCCGATGACAGCGATATCCTGATCGCGGCCGGCGATGCGTATGCGGTCGTAATTGGTCATCACCGGCGTGGCGGCGACAATCTTGCCGGCAAGCTGCTGGCGGACCGCTTCCACGTCGAGAAGTTTTACGAAATCGGCGTCTACCTGAACGGCGCCCTGGCTCCCGGCTTCGTAGTTAGCCCAGATAAGATTCGATCCGATGCCGCGAATCTGATCGAGGATGTAGTCCTGACCGGTCAACGAGATCGTAACCACCAGAATTACAGATGCATTGCCGATCACGAGACCAAGCGCGGTGAGGAACGTGCGAAACAGATTCGCGCGAAGTGCGTTCAGACTGAAGCGGAGCGCTTCCCCGAAATGCATCCGGTTAGAGTCCGCTCGAAGCAGACTTCAACAGCTTCTCGGCTTCTTCCCGGGACGGATAATCGGGCGTGAGTGGCGACTTCAGATACTGCTGCAATAGATTGCGCGCTTGATCCGGATTCCTCTTGGCTTGAATGTACGTGCTGGCGCGCTCGAACAAAATGCGCGGGTCGTCCGGCGCTACCTTTTCAGCCTGCGCGAAGACCTGGTCGCTTTCCTGATTGCGGCCCTGCTTGGCGAGAAACTTCGCCAGATCGAGCACCCGTCCCACTTGGCGCGGCGCCAGTTCCATGGCACGGCGGAAATGCGCCTCGGCTGAATTGAACTCCTTGCGATGTTCCGCTATCACAGCCATCGCGTATTGACCTTCGGCCGGGTCCATTTCGCAAATCTTGACAGAGAGGGCGGTCGCCTTGTCGATTCCTCCGCCAAGGAACCCGGGCGCATCCAGGTAATACTCGAAAAGGTCGCTAACGGCCTCGCTATTGTGCGGATCCAGTATTACGGCCTTTTCGAAATTGTCACGGGCTTTCCCGGCGTAGGATGGGGCGGTAATGAAACTCGAAGTTTCGGCGCGCCGTCCGTAAGCCTTGCCTAGCCAGTTGTAGTATTCCGAATTTCTGGGCGCGGCGGCCACGGCTTTCTCAAACGCTTCCTGAGCTTTCTTGTACTCACCCAGCATGAAGTAGCTACGGCCCATCCAAAACTGCACTGGACCCGAATCCGTGTCACCAGCAAGGAGCACCTTCAGGGCGCCACGGTAATCGGTATGGCCATACAATTGGCGAGCCTGAACTAAGTCCACTTGGCTGGCGCACACCAGCGGCAGCATGAACACCAAAACTGCGAGACGTGCCGGTTGTCGAACGCACTCCACCCGAGATACCACCGTGCTAATCATTTTACAGCAACTCCGAACCGCTTCACTGAATGAGACGGAAACAACTGTACGCCGGATTCCGTCTTTTGAGTTAGGTTTATAGTATTCTAAAGATTACTGAAACCAGTGAAGGAGGCCATTCTAGTCCAATGGCGTTACTGAAGCGTTTTTTGCCAGCCTTAGCCCTTTCTTTTCTGACATTTACCGGAGCTGCACTGGGCCAGACCTCGTCTCTCTCGGGAACTGTCAAGGGGCCCGACGGCGCTCCCCTGAAGGACGCGCTCGTTAAGATCGAGCGAAAAGATATTAAGGGCCACTATGAAGTCAAGACCAAGAAGAAGGGCGACTATTTCCATGCCGGCCTGCCGCTTGGCACCTATCGCATATCGGTGTGGGTGGACGGCAAGGAAATGGATTCCATCGATAACGTGAGGACACGCCTTGGCGATCCTCTGGAAAACAATTTCGATCTGCAAGCCATCGCCAACAGACAGAAAGCGATGCAGAAGGCGGCGGAGACTGGCGTGGTTACACCGGAAGTCTCGCGCGATATGTCGCCGGAGCAGAAGGCAGCTTACGAAAAGAACATGAAGGAGCGCACGCAACAGCTACAGAAGAATAAGGCGCTCAACGATCAGTTCAATCAAGGCAAGGAAGCGATGACCAACAAGCAGTGGGACGTCGCAGTGCAGGCCTTCACGAAAGCTTCCGAGATGGATCCGAAACAAAACGTAATTTGGGGCAACATGGCGGAAGCATATTCGGAGATAGCGAGGACGAAAGCCGGTCCGGAAAAAGACGCCGCCCTGGCGAAGTCGTTGGAGAGCTACCAGAAGGCATTGGAACTGGCTCCGGCGGATGCCAGCTATCACAACAACTACGCTCTCGCTTTGGCCCGCGCCGGAAAGTTCCCTGAGATGCAGGAGGAACTCGGAAAGGCCGTGCAACTGGATGCGCCGAACGCCGGCAAGTATTACTACAATCTAGGCGCGGTGCTGGTGAATTCAAATCAACTCCCGGCCGCCTGCGAAGCATTTGACAAAGCGATCGCCTCGGATGCGGGCTACGCCGACGCCTACTATCAGCGGGGGATGTGTCTGACAGCGAAGGCAACCAACACGGCGGACGGCAAAGTTATTTTTCCTCCCGGTACGGGCGAGGCGTTTCAAAAGTATCTGGAGTTGAAACCGGATGGAGCGAATGCGGAATCGGCAAAGGGTATGCTCGCCGCGATGGGCCAAACGATTCAGACGCAATATGTAGCTCCTGGCGCTAAGCAAACCCCTGCCCCCAAGAAGAAGAAATAGTTTCCCGGTCTCCCTGAGGGGCGCTGAGGAAGTTGGCGCCCCAATCTAAATGTTTCGCTTCTTCTTTTACATCATCACCACCATCCTTCTCATCTCCCTGCTGAGGAGTGTGGTGGGAGCGTTGGCGAAGATGTTCGCGGGCATGGTGAATCCGGCGCCCGAGGGAGCAACGGCCAACCGCCGCCCGGCGGCCGTCCCCATGGGTGGTGAATTGAAGAAGGATCCTATCTGCGGAACTTACGTCTCCACCTCGACCGCGGTGAGGAAGAGCGCTGCCAAAGGTGAGATCGTCTATTTCTGCTCGACAACGTGCCGGGATAAGTTCATTTCTTAACGCCGCCCTTCCCTGCCTCGTGTGTCAGATTCTCAAATAGGTACAGCCCGCTTTTCCCGGCCACGGCGAAATCGAGATCGCCATCGCCGTCGAGATCGGCCACCGGAATCTGCATACCGCCGCCCGTGCGAGTGGAGTATTCGATGGTGTGGCGAACCCAATCGAGCTTGCCGTCTTCCTGTTTGATCGACTCGTACCAGTAGATGCCAAGCGGTTCACGCTCTCCCGGATCGTGCCCGTTGTGCGCCATGTAGCGCTTGCCGGTGAGCAGGTCGAGTTTGCCGTCTCCATTCAGATCGATCAACGTCATGGCGTGCGATTGCGACCAGCTATCGTCGATGACGTGTTTGGTCCACTTTCCATCGGCGCCCTGCTCCCACCAAAAGAGTCCGTAGTCGTGCGCGGCCGAGGTCACGACGTCGTTGCGCCCGTCGCCATTGACGTCGGTGACGTACATGAATCCGAGCGCCTTGGTTTCCTGCCAGTCCGGATGAAATTTCCACTCGCCGGTTCGCGGGTCGGAAGGAGCTTCGAACCAGCCTTGCGGCGTGAGGATGTCGTTACGCCCATCTTTATTCACGTCGCCGACTCCGATCCCGTGGCCGTAACTCTTCGAACTGATCACATGCTTCACAAAGGTTCCATTCTTCGGTTCGTACCAGGCGAGCGGCGCCTTGCTGTCTCCGAATTGTGGGATGACCTCGCGTGCTTTGCCGTCGTTATCGAGGTCGACCAGAAAGCAGAATTCGATGGGTGAAATGGTTTCAATATCCCGCTCTTTCCACAGAGCGCTCGAGTTGCCCGGGTTCTCCCACCACGCGAGGCGCTTGGAAAACCACGCGCAACTGACGATGTCGGGACGCCCGTCGCCGTTCACGTCGACGGCGAGATCGCTGAAATTGTCGATGTAATTCTGCGTAAAGGGAAGATCGCGAAAATGGTGTTTCGCCCAGGAAGGCGATTGATACCAGTTCTCGCCGGAGACGATATCAAGTTTGCCGTCGCCGTTGACGTCGGCAAAGGTGACGCTCTCGTTGGCTCCGAGGTCGAGGGTGTGTTTGCGGAAGGCGATATCGGGCGGCCGGGAGACACCGTAGATTGCAACGGCCAGGAGGAGAGCAAGCGCGGTCTTCTTCATCGCACCGATTGTACATCGTCTTGCTATAATCCTAGAGACGTGGCGCTATCGTCTAATGGTTAGGACAGAGCCCTCTCAAGGCTTAAATACGGGTTCGACTCCCGTTAGCGCTACCATCGTTTTTCTCTGTATCCCCAACAAAACCAACCACTTTCTGACTTAGTAAAGCGCTCTTTTCGTTCCTTGCGCTAACATCCGCTAACATCCGGTTCGGGCCAGCACTTTTCAACAGCTCGGCCATGTTATCGCCCCATGTCTTGGCGGTGGCCGCATCGGCGGCATCGAAGGTGTGGGTATAGATCTTTCTTGTAATGGCTGCCGACGAGTGTCCCAGGCGGCTCGCAATCGCGGCATCCGGCACTCCAAGCTGGTGAAGTTTGCTCGCGTGCGTGTGCCTGAATGAATGTAATCCGATCCCCTTGAGATCCAGACGTTGGGCGACTTGACAGACCTTTGCTGTGAGCGAATCTGGCTTGATGTAGTTTCCGGCGAGGCCGGGATCGGGGAACATCAAATCCAGATCGCGACGATAATCGGCACCGTACATACGGCGTTCTTGCTCCTGCCGTTCGCGGTGCTCAAGAAGCATTCTCGATATGAAGCCGGGGAGTATACATTCTCGGCGCTTGCCGTTTTTGGGCCGCTTGATTCGCAACCCCGCGCGAGTCTGCTCCAAAGATTTTGAGATGAGCAGTCGGCTCTGTTCCGGCTGGAAGCTCGGCCAGTCCAGGGCGCAGAGTTCGCCCCGACGCATCCCTGTTGCCGAAGCCACTAGCAGAATTGGAGAGAGCCAGTGTCCCTCGATTGCTTCGAAGAACATCTTGAACTCCTCGTCCTGCAGGATTCGTTTCTCGACGGGTTCCTCGCTTCGCGGAAGGTCAACCAGCCCGGGAGCCATAGGGCTCTTGGGAATGATGCCATGCGCTTCCGCCTTTCGAAGAGAGAGGCTGAGAACACTCATAATTTCGCGAACGGTCTTTGCGGAAAGCGGCCGTCCGTTTAGACCGCCACTGCTACGCAGTTTGAGAATGGCCTCGTCTACCTGGGATGTCTTCAGATCGACAAGCGGGATCGAGCCGAGATCCTTGTTGAGGTAGCCAGCGAGCTCGCGATCGCGCTCTAGTGTTTTGGGCGAGCGCCGGCCTACGGCGAAGGTGTCGAGCCAGTACTGGACGTATTCGGCCACAGTGCGGGAGTCTCGGGCTGGTGTGTCGTTGACGATCGGGATGTCACTCGCGGATTCCTTGGTTTCATGTTCCGCTATTGCTTCTCGCAACTTTGTGCTGGCTTCCCCTTTCGTAGGAAAGCCGCTCTTCGTGACCTGGATTCGTTTTCCTTCTGGCGTACGGCCGGAGAAGAACGTATAGCCCCACGAGAATTTTCTGTTGCCGAGCGGGCGTTTCGTGATTGTCCCATTCATTTCGCTTCCTTGGTGCCGTAGTTGTCGATTGAGCCTGTCATGGGTGTCCCTTTTTGAACGGGTATGGTTTTTCTGCGGGCTTGGCGCGAGCGACCGCTTCCCGCCTTGACGACTCTTCACGTATTTCATCGCAATAAGTCCTGAGGTTCGCGCTCAGCTTTGCGGGCTCGTCAGTGGTCGAAGGCCTGAGTAGTTCCTCCCAAAAAAACATCAGCGTACTGTCGCTCATCTTTCGTATTTGGGAGCGGGCCTGCTCTGTCTGTTCAGGCGTAAAGTCTGGACGATCAGCAAAATTTCGCAATGCTGCCAGTAACTCAGACTCTTCGACCATAAACTTCTTAACGGGCTTCAACAAACGCGTGATCTTTCTGCCGATGTGTATAAACTCCCGGTTGCGGTGAGTGCGTAGTAAAGCGCTGCAATCCGCCAGTTCTTGCGCATTATTGACCCTCACTGTGAGAGGATCATCCTCGATGCCTATTCCAAAGTGAAAGCTGCCTTCCTGAACACCAATGTCAGCAGCCAAGGCCTTAATGAATCTCTTTTTAAGATCGTCCAGTTTGTGATAGTGGGCGACTGCAAATAATTTCACAAGAGCATTGCTTCGGGGAGAACGATCCGTTTCATACCTCGCGATTGTAGTGATCGCCGTATCGAGAGTCTGGGCGAATTCCTGCTGAGTTTGTTTAAGCGCCGTTCTCAATTCCACGACAGCCTTGCTTGCATCGCTTGGTTCCTTAGTTTTGGTTCGCGGGCGCACTAAATGAAATTCCTTGACATGCTTCGGCGTTTGATATTACGCTTGGTTATTACCGGATGACAACAACCAACCGGAACTTAGATAACGATACCACATGAAAGGCAGGCGCACAATGAATCGAGCAGGAACCAGGCCGAAGATTTCACCGGCCAACTACACCATTGATGAAGCTGCGGAACGCGCGGGCGTTTCTCGACAGCTCATTTACAGGAGCGTGAAAGCTGGTGAAATTCCTCACCTGAAGTTTGGTCCGAAGCGCATTGTGATTCCACGCAATGCCTTCGATAAATTCCTCGATAACTGCGGAGGACGAAACCTTGATGCGGCCTGAGCAAAGAGAGGTGGCGGCCTGAAGCACAACCCCCAAGCCGCCTTGATGCATTTTCGATAAGTGACCGTCGGGAGACGGACACCGAGAGCCGATGCAAGAGACAATTCGATCATATCCCAAACCCGGCGGATCGCCAAATGGGTTCCCGCCGAAATCGCTCCGACCGCGACCCCCTACGCGCGTCGATTACAACCAAACGAATTATGCCGCAGCGACACTGATACTTCAGGACCCCTTGAAGTACCCACCGGATTCATTCCCGGCGCTATGGTCGCGTTGTTTCATCGCTCGCTATCAGAGGGCTGCTGCATGAAGACAGCCCCTAGCATTCCCGAGCAAATCGAGACGTGGAATCAGTTCGACAGTCTCCATGTGCCGAAGGGACTACCGGGCTTTTTCCTGAACTGGCAGCGCGGTAAACCGCCGATCTTCATCGAAGGCATCGTCAGCTACAGGGCGGCGCTATTGTGGGCTGCGCTGCAATCGCTCCGCGGGGCGCCGTCGAAGAATGGAGATCAAGACAGCCGATACTGCGCACCCGAATACAAGTATCTTGCAACTCTGTTTGGGCAGAGCGAAGACACCGTTGCGACATGGATGGCTGAACTTGTCGATGCGGGCCTCATTGTCCGGCAGGCTCGCCAGCGTGGACCGGCCGCGCTCTTCTTTCGAAATCATCCACACCTTCGGCTATGCCACAAATCGAACAGGGCTAAACTGGCGATGCACGTCAGGAATCTGGTACTTCTCGGGTCGGGAAAAATCCCGACTCAAGAAGCCATCTTGCAGCCATTTTTGGAAGACGCGAAACCTACGGACGTATCTACGGAAATCGAGGATGAAAGCGACGCTGAAGATTCCCGAGTCGGGGAAAACGCGGTTCCGAGTCGGGAAAAATCCCAGTCCGAGTCGGGAAAAATCCCGACTTGTATTCAAGGAAGAAACGGTTTCTCTTAAACGGTTTCTCTTAAACGGGAACGGCGACTTAGATCATCAGTCGCAGAATCGCCAAAACCGCGATTCGGCAACTGACGGTGGGTTCGCCGCCGCTTCGCTTGTAAATCAAAACCTAAACCTCAGACCCCGACTCGGAGATGCCCTATACGAATACCGGCAATTGGAACCGTCCGTTAGAACGGTCAACCGGATATTCGACGCCGGCGAAGGTGCGACTGAAGACGAGATCGTGCAACTTCTGGATCAGTTGAAAGCGGAAGGCCGATACGCGCGCACCTGGGAATATTTCGTTGTAGCTGTGAGGGACCGCTTCCAGGCAAAGCGCGTGCAGAAGCAGGCGCAAGACATCGCAGACGTGCAGCAAGGGAAACTAGCTACCGGCAAGGAACCGAAGGGCTACGACCCAGACGATCCGAAGTACGCCGCGATGACTGCGGCATTGGATGGGGAATTCGAGACGACCGCGGAAACGGCCAAAGATATTTCTGGAGAAGGTGGGTGGGTACCTCCAGCGAAGGCGGCCGTCGGTGGCGCTTTGACTCCAACATCAGCCGAGCAGGCTGAATTCATCGCAAAAGGGGTCGCGATTCTACGAGAGGCTGCGAGAACAGGCCGAGATATTCCAGGAGACACCACAGAGGAGTCGCCGGAAGATGCCGCGATGTTTGCCAAGATGCAACGGGAACAGGCGGAAGCCAAAGCGGCGCTGGCGAAGGCCAACACGGAAATCGCTCGCAAAGAGAAACAGCGGGCCGAACATTCATCGAACCGGCTACACCCAGAACCTCAGCAAATCTCAGCAAAACACCAGCCGGCTTCCAAGGAAGTATGGGATAAGCAGACGGACAAATGGATCGCAATAGGTGGTACTCAACCGAAAGCTCTTAGGCAATCCGGGATAACGACTGCGGCATTCATGGCGATGTCTATCGAGCAGCGAGACCTCATACTCGTCGACCTGGAAAGCAAGCATCAACCGGCACGCGGGCGCAAGGGAGTGAACGCCGCATGATGCGCACTCACTCCAACCACACCGGGCGCCGCGAAGGACAGCGCGCACGCCGGACTACAGGAAGCACTCCGACCTGTCAAAACATGGACAGGTTCACATCGGGATTACATCGTGAGGCGACTCTGTGAAGCGGCTCGATCCAACCCACGTTGCGCTCTTGAACGCCACAATCAGCGTTCGCGATCGACTGAAGGTTATGGCGTTGCGTGCCGCTGACACCGAGATGCGCGCGGATCTGTATGCGTGCGTTCTGTGGCTCTCGAACGGCATGAAGGCCCGCAGCGTTGTACGCCCGCGGAGGGAGAACCGGACAGGTGAGGCAGCATGATTACCAAGCCGAGTATTCCACGGATAACGATTTGTACGCACAAGCGTACACCGCAGAGCAGCCACGATGCAGGCAGTGCAGAGCACCGTTCAAGTCGCCTCGCGCGCGGGAGCGCTACTGCTCCGTTGAGTGTAGACACGAAGCACGGCGCGCGCGTACGTTGCATGAAGCTTGACAACTGTATCGGATGTGTGAGTGAGAAGCAGAGGGCTCAGGGGGTACTTCGCAGACCTGCGAAAACCGCCACGGGACCGTGGATGCCGAAAAATCCTTTCTCGTGCATTTGGGGAGTAAAATCCCCCTTTGTCTACTCGTCACGGGGTGTATGCAGATTCCTGAGCATTCGGCGCGGGGACCATGTGTGGCGTTTTACGAAAGAATCCGTGAAATTGGATTTGTTTTGGTCGCAACACCAACCCGCACCAGGATGCACGAGGACGCACCACACAGGAGCACGCATTGAGTAAACCGCAGCTTCGGAACCGCCATAGCGGCAAACGCGAGCGCGCTGTCAGCCTGACGGGCCTCTACTCGGAAACCTACCTGCCATCAGGCGTCACGGTCGATTGGGTTGCGGTCTGCGAGGATCTTGGTTTTGACGAGGAAGAGGCGTCCTACTTTCTAGCGAAAAAGGTCGATGGAGTTCTACGGGCCGATATCGCCAGCCTGTTTGGGTGGCATCCAGCCCAAGCCGCGCGAGTTCGCTGGCGGGTCGATCGCAAGATTGCGAAGGCGCGGAACTCAGGCCGATCAAGCAGCCGCTTTGTTACGCAAAGTGGTTTATCGTCAAATCCAATCATCCTCGAAACCCTGCCATCGGGCCGCGGGGTGTGGACAATCCCACACATCAGCCACCTTGAGGAAGAAATTTCGCGCATTCGTGTTAAAAACATTTCATCTTCACAATGTTTGCGCTTCAAACGCCAGATTTCGGCACAGGAAGGTGTAGTTCTCCTTCCAATCGACCCGGCGTCACAAGCCGCGGAACTCTGTGGCGCTGGGAGCGGCAACGAACTACCTCAAGGAGAAAACGTGGAACCAACCCTGGAAAACAAGCTTCGCACGGAAAAGCTGAGGCTCGACAAGATTGTTCTAACCGCCGAATCGGCTCAGGTCGACATCGATCGCGCCGCCCTCGCGAAAGCCAAGGCTGAGCAGGTCTTGCTGAGAGCAGAGGAAGACGCGCTCCTTGGCATCGACAGTAAACCGCCTAGCGCCGAAGTGCGAAAGCACCTTGCTGCGACCGATCAGCAGTTGACCGAGGCTCAAGGACGCTTAGCTGCGTGCCGACGGGCCATCGCTATACAGCGGGGCACAGTGGATGCACTGGAAAACGAGATTGCGGCCAACTCCTACGCACGAGTCCAGGCCGAAATCGCCGGACCCGCCGAAGACCTCGCCAGCCTCATCGATTCGTTCGTAGTAGGCGTTGAGGACGTACACAGCATTCTCTGGCGGAACAATGCGACGGATGCGGCCTGTAATGGCCTTGTGCCGACGCTCTCCGCGACCTGGGAGGATTCCGACTGCGGACGGCATGAGACCCGCAGCGTAGAGCGCTCTCTTCGCGTTCAACTCTACAACGTTGCGCTTCAGATCATCCGTGATCGTGCGCAGTACGTCGAGGTAGCGGCATGAACCCAAACCTAGACCTAGCGAAACTCGACGCGAAGGTTCAACAGCTATTCGCGAAGGAACTGGCCGAAATGTCCCGACGTGTGGATTTGTCGGCGGTGACCCGTGACCGTGGCATGTTTGGTATCCAGGGCCGAACGATCAAGCTGGAAACTTCCGGCGTGCTCAGCATGGCCGCGATAAAGGCCGGCCGCCCATCCGAGGCGCTTAAAATCACGGGGCAGGTTTTGCCATACGGCATACCGTCAGACGATTTCGGCGGCTACCGGGAGATGTATCAGGCTGGCTGTTTCGGCGATGTCTCGAAGCCGGATGTGCGCGTGTTGTTCTCGCACAACCCGAGCATGGTTCTCGGACGCACCAGCGCGGGTACTGCGGCGTTACTGGATTTGAAGGACGGACTCCACCTCGAAGTGGAAGTGCCCGACACTTACTACGGCACGAGCCTTTTGGTTTCCGTGGCCCGCGGGGACATCGATGGACTCGATGTCATGTGCCGCATTACGAAAAGCCACCAGGAAACCTATCAGGGAAGTAAGTTGCTTGTGATTGAGCAGGCCAAGTTGATCGAGGTGTCAGTCTCGACCTGGTCGCTATTCTCATCGAACAAAATCAGCACCACAACCGGATCGGCCGCGCACCTCGCGGCGAAGGATAAATTGCAATGACACGCGCACAGTTAGCAAAGACCATGGGCACGACCCCAAAGCCAGTAGCGGCATCGCAAGGATACGAAGGTCAGATTTCCTTCTATAATCTGGGGGCTCAGCTTCAAGCCGTCCATCGAGCGGCGATCTCACCGCATCAGGTCGACGCACGACTCCAACGTCGCGGGCCTGCTGGATTGTCTGAGCAGGTTCCTGGTGATGGTGGTTTCGCCGTCGATTCGCAGTTCGTCTCCGAGCTCCTACAGAAGACATATGCGACCGGCGAACTGCTGAGTCGCACCACTCAAATACCTATCACGAACCCGAACGCGAACGCGCTGAAGGTTCCATCGTTCGACGAGCAATCTCGCGCGAACGGATCGCGGTTCGGTGGCGCAACCTCGTATTGGATCAACCAGGCGGACACCATCACCGCATCGAAGCCAAAAGTTCGATTGAATGAACTTCCTCTACTGAAATTGGCGGGGCTCGTCTACGTGACAGACGAGTTGCTCCAAGATACCGGCGCGCTTTCCAGTTTTATGCAGATTGCATTCTCCGGTGAAATGAGTTTCCGCGCGGAAGAGGCTATCGTCGCAGGGACCGGCGCTGGTCAACCGCTGGGCATTACTTCGAGTCCGGCAACAATCGTGGTGGCCAAGGAATCCGGCCAATCCGCGAACACCATCTTGTCGGCTAACATCTCGAAGATATGGGCGCGCATGTGGGGGCCGTCTCGCAGCCGCGGACTTTTTCTGGTTAACCCAGAGATTGAAGGCCAGCTACACGGCCTCACCATCGGCGCTGGCACCTCCGCATCACCCATGTATGTTCCGACCACAGACCCCGATTCGCAGCCGTTCAATTTGCTGCTCGGCCGCCCGGTGATTCCATCCGAATACGTCGCGGCCGCATCGAGCCAGGGCGATTTGGTCTTCATCGATCCATCGCAAATTCTCGTGACTGAGAAAGATGGAATCCAGGCTTCTTCGTCGCTTCACGTCAAGTTCCTCACGGATGAAATGGCGTTCAAATTCATCTGGCGCATGAACGCGCAGTCGTCATGGCATACGGCCATCACGCCGCAGAACGGCTCAACGACAGTCTCACCCTACGTCGTTCTGGGCGCGAGATAAGGAGACCCCATGGCAACTGAAATCTACTCGAATCTGTTTCACACGGCGATCGCCTCTAACTACACTGCGGGCAGCGGAACACTGATAGTGGCTTCCATGACCGGCGCGCCCTCCACAACGCTCGGCAACTGGCGAGTTTTGCTGGATCGTGGCGGGGCCAACGTGCTCCTGAAAGTCACCGGGGCCAGCGGAACTACGCTTACTGTGGTCGCGGAGCAGAACGATGCCAGTCTGGCAAGCGGGAAAAGCGTAGACGGCGTAATCACGAAGGATGCGCTTGAGGCGCTCAAGACAGACGCAGCCTCACTGATTGTTCCGAGCGCGGCATCGTCGGCACCCGCGAAGGCGCTCCCCATGACCGGCTGGACCATTCGGAACGGAGCGGTGTTCAGCAACTTCTCACAGGACGCGATTGGCGTATTTATTCCGCCAAATGGTTCCGTTAATTTCCGCTTTATCACCCAACCGTTGTCCGCTCCGCCCTACACCGTAATCGCTAAGTTGGATGCGCGCATGTACGACCAAACGGTCAATACTGGAGCCAGCGCGCAATCGTGCGGCGTGTACCTCTACGATGGGACAAAGTTTGAATCCATCGAAATCGCAAACATTGGAACAGCCCTCCAACTACAGGCGAGACAAGCGTCATCCGTTACCGCCGCCGGCTCGATAGTTGCTGGCGGCACATCAAATCTCGTGCCTCCGTCAGATTTTGCCGTAAAGATTGTCGACGACTCTACACACCGAACCTTCTACTACTACACGAATTCGGGCTGGACACAATTTTTCCAAGAGGCCACGGCGGCTTTTCTGACACCGACTTCGGTTGGCGTCGGCGGAATCGACACGTCGGGTGGCGGATCGGATCTAGCTTGGTGTTCAATGAACCTAAAATATTGGTCCATCACGTAGCGAACGAATCGGACGATGAGCGAGAAGAAAATCAAAATGAACGAAAATAATCTCACTAATCTAACTTTCCACCCCGGTCCGCTGCAGCTCGGCGAACCGTTCCTGGCTGTAGGGATTCGCAACAACCCGCCAGAAGAATCTGAATCCGTGGAAGCGGCCAGAGATAGACCCGGCCAGTTAATAAGTAGCACAACGAGCGTCGCGAGACGCGCGGAAGGAAACAAACATGGGAAGTTTGAAGAACCACAGCATTATCTTGATCCTTGCGCTTTACCCTGCATGCGCCGCGACCACCACAGTTACAGGTCCCGCCCTCACCTTCGACGAGTCCCCCTTTACCGGCTCAATCGTCATTAACTCCCCGCGCATGACCACAGCGAGCGGTGGAACAATCATTCCGTGGTCAAAAACGTACGCCGTAACTAACGGCGCGTTCTCGGCTTCGTTTAGCCCCAACGACACGGCGACCCCAAGCGGGACCTCGTATTCGGTTCAGTACCGCCCATCGCAGGGCAGTGCGTTTAGCGAAAGCTGGATCGTGCCGACGAGTGCGAGCCCTGTGACTATTGCTACCGTGCGCGTATTCAACGCCGTAACCCCGTCGCTTACGCTTAGCCTCTCGCAACTCTCAGGCGTGGGCGTGGCCAAAGGAGCTATCCCCTGCTTCAGTACGCTCTGGACATCGCTCGCGCATGGAACCAATACCTACGTGCTCACGGCGGACAGCACGCAAACGTGTGGTATCAAGTGGGCGGCGAACTCGGGTGGCGGAGGTGGCGGAACATGGGGCAGTATCACCGGAACACTCTCCGATCAGACAGACCTCGCAACAGCGCTGAGCCTGAAGGCGGCGCTGACCGCGAACACGTTCACGCGCGGCCAGGTCATCACGGGCTCGGCGGACGAAGTTCAATGGGACATCACCTGCAACGCCACGCAGACGAACCCATGCGCGCGCATTCGCAAGAGCGATGGCACAGTATTCTTCCAGGTCAACAATGACGGCAGCGTTCAGATGGGCAGCGGCACCGGACCCGCAACCATAAACACGATTACCATCGGTTCGGCCCCCAGCTCTGGAAAGTTCAACTACGGGGCCGACTCATCGGGATTCTTTGGGCAGGATTCCACCAACGCCATTTCGCGCTTGGTGCCTCCGTTGCCGAGCGATGCAACAAAATTCCTCGATGGTACGGGCGCATTCTCAACGCCCGCAGGTGGCGGTAGCAATACTCCAGGCGCATGGCAAAACATCACGGGCGGCTTGTTTCTCAATTCATGGACGCAGCAAACCAGCGCGGATACTGTTGGATATCGCCTCGAATATCCGACCCGCGTCTGTCTACGCGGGGTAGCGAAAGCCGGGAACGTCTCAGGGGGATTCGCAATATTCAACATAGCCGCGGGCTGGCGGCAGGCCAGTAATCATCAGGATTATCTCGCTCCCGCTGGTGGCGTTACGAGTAGCACGGGCGTTATCAGTATCACGAGCGGGGGAGATGTAAATTTCTACCCGCAGGCGGGCGCTGGCGGGGCATATGCGGACATCGGTCTTCAGGGAATTTGCTTCGCCACGAACTAACCCCTGATGCGCATATTGATAGTCCTGTTGCTGTGCATGGCGCGGATCTCCTATGCGCAAATTGTTACCGCGGACATCGGCTCGACCTATAACTACAGCAATCAACTCGGCGGTATCAACGGGTGGCTGAATACCGGGCGCATCAGCTACGGCGATACGACGCGCGCGACCACCTGCCTGGATGGTAATACGTATGTGACGCAAAACGACGGCTTCGGGCCTAACCTCGTCCTTGGGCTGAACGGGCAAGCGGTCTTCCTCACAACGATGGGGGATTTTATCTCTCCATCGCTCGGTGTTCTACAGACGTTGAAGAATGCTATGACCGACTTCGGCCATAGTTCAGAGGACATTTTTCATAACCAGACGAGTATGAAAAGCGCGGGCATCAGTTGCCAGTGGGATGACGATCTAGGCTTGGAAATGATGTACTGGTCGGTCTACCAGCAGTGGTCCGCTAATGATCCGCGGCACGGTTACCACGTCAACCTGATGATGTCGCGCGACCACGGAACCACTTGGTATGGTCCGTATCACACGAACCACACGACGGGCGCGCCGACCATTACGCCGTCTGCCACTGGCGATGGACCCGGCGTGGATGATTTCGAGTTCGACGACTCGATCAAGTCCATCTATCCTGTTGACTACTGTGCAGGTGGCCGTACCTGCGTGACGGTCGACAATAACAGCGTCTACAAATACGGGCACGCCGAAAGCGAACTGGGCGAGCACATTTATGCGTGGCGCGTTTTGCTTGGTGATCTCAAGAAGGGGCTCGGCTCACTTTTCCAATGGTACAAGGGGCCGATTCCCACCACGCGAGCGCAAGCCAAAGCTTATTTCATCGACCCGGCGAATTGGGGCACCGTCGCGCAGAAGGTCGCTATCGAGCCATCGTATGAAGCTGGCGGGGTGGCATTCGCGTCCCCGGTGCTCTACATTCCGGGGCTCGACTCGTACGTGTTTGTCAGCGTCGGTATGAACGCAGGCCCTACCCTGATTGGGCCGTTTACCAGAGCGCACACGATGAGCGACACGGAGGCGGGCTGGTGGGCGCCTATCACCAAGAGCCTTGTCGTCACGGGAAACACCGCAATGGTGAACTGGATTCGCGCGCGCGACCCTTCGACCTTCTTGCTCGGCGATCCCAATAACCAATATGGCGCGCTGTTCCATACCGTAACCTTTACCGGGGCCGCGCTCCCTGGAAGCGACATTACCGTCCGCAGCCAGACAAAGCTCTCCTCGACAACGACCGTCCATTAGGTTTTTATTAAACTCCTTGCTCGACTACGCGGGCCTGAAAGGTCTCTTGAAGAAATAAGCGACGAACGGGAACAGGCGACCGGGTTCGAACAGGCGAAGCAAGTGGATTCCGGTAGCGCGACACAAGCCCAAGAAGCGTAGGAGCAGCCTGAGCGCGGCGGGTTTGCGCACCGCGTCGCTTGGCTTGGGAATAGCCCCCGAAGCTAATAGGACGGTTGCATCGAGATTCGAATCAAACTCGGTAATCGAAAAGCTCCGCACCGTCGATGCCTCGATCTTCCGTTTGGCCTCGACAATGTGACCTTTGGTCAACTCAAAGTCCCGCTCCAGCGTGGTGTCGATCACAAGGACGCAAGTAAAGGAAGCGAATTCCATTACTACTACAGCGGCCGTTTTGGGGATTTGCCTTAGTGTAACTTGTGCTCTTTGGCGGGGTACCCGGCCGCTCTTGTGCGGGGAATCACTGCATCGCGGTGATTGTTCACTCAAGCCCGATGATGCGCGGTTTGTTCGTGGCGTCTGGCTTCGGGGCTGGCTTTACTATTGTTGGCGCAGTGGGTGTAGACGTGGGGGCTGGCAAGACAGATAACGAGCCAACGGCAGGTGCAATTGGAGCAGGGCTATCCGCAATCGCGTCGGTGGGCCGTTCAAGCTTGGCGATCTCAATCAAGGGTTGGCTTCCACACTCAAATAACATCGGTAGATGGAAGGCTCCGAGCATTCTAGCCGAAACCCGGCCATGGTTGATGCGGTCGTCAAGAATTTCAGCATAGCCGGGGCACTCCCGCAAGCTAGTATCTGCAAATAGAAGCAAATCGTAGCCCAAATCGAAGCCATTGGTCACGGTCAAATTCCAGGATTTAGCAGCTATTTCGTAATACCGAATCGAGCGGCTTATGAGGCTACGAATCTTCTCATCGCCAACCGGGGCCGACGCTAGGAAGCGATCAACCTTTATCCTTGCATCGAGAACGCGTGGCGCGTACTCTCGATAGCTGACTCCGCTAGTCGTAACAGATTGAAGGCTGCGAAGTTGCTCAAGCGCCTCTTGATAGGCCGAGGGTGCATTTGACTTGGTTGGTCCAGGTGCGGCTCCAAGGTAAATAGCCCGCACCTTTCCGAGCGGCATCTCGATTTCCTGACCGCCCACGGAAATCACCACAACCTTCTCCGCTGCTCGAACGAAGGACCCTTCGATTCGTTCGCCGGTTGTCAGTTCGAGCGAATCGGCAGACAAGGCCACCATACTCAGCAGGCACGAACACAGTAGCCTCATCGTTCTCCTCAAGACGGTCCCGGTCTCGAAATACTAAGCGTACATCGGCAAGGAAGTCCGCCAACTTCATGTCGCCATTCATTGCACGCACGTTTGTATTAGTACTCCTTCCGGCGACGGTTCATTTTAGAAGTGCTGCCCTGTCTGCGTGTAACTATCTCCACAGCTCGCGGTCAAACGGGGTGTTATTGTCACCTGGCGATGGTGTCATTTGGGGTGGGAATGCGGTCGGAGGTCCCATCCCATTTTTTCAGCGGCCCGCATGGGATTCCGGCGGCTAAGCAAGCCCGTCGCTAGTCTGCTGCAAAAGCAGTTGTCAGGTAACACAGAAGCGGAACGCCCTCCGCGTAGCCAACCTGCCCGCGGACCCTACAAACATTCAGTACTAGTTCTGTCTGCCACAGTGCTCCATTTGTTTCGAGTGTATATCGGTTTACTGTATGTCTCTGTGGCGACCTTTGAGCCACAGGCGGGCGGAGGACGGAACCCCGAAGGGCTGGGCTCCCCTCCGCCTAAGCATGCCCGGTGATAGACGCTGCAACAGGGATGCTGTTTCTGAGGCAGGTGTTGTAAGCTCACAGTAAGATTGCCGCAAGCGCAGCCGCGGCCAGCAGCACCAGTGCAATCGTCATACACCCAAGGGCCCTACCGGCCTTGCGCTGCCTTCCAGATCGCGTGAGGGGAATCCCGATTGCCCGAGAGATCCGGGCCTTTTCCGCAGAAATCCCCAACGCGCGTTTCCAGCTAAAGCTCAGGCCAGGAATGATGCCCTTACGTCGCGACATGACCAACTGCTAGCTTTTTCAGTTGCTTGATTTTACGCTTCAGACGTTTTTGGTCTTGGCGACATTCTGTCGGGGATATTAGGCCCGCTTGGGTGGATGCTCGGAGCGAGTAATGCGTGCGCTCCTCTAGCCGATCGATGTGCTCTAGCAAAATTTGCCGTCGGGCTGTGCGCGGAAAATACTCGGAGTCCGCTTCACTCAACATCTTTTCTCAAGTCAGCAAGACCCGGTATCGACGGTTCGCCCTCTCGCAGTGAAGGGGTTTTCCTTGGCGCGGTCAGGACAAATAGAACAAGACCTAATACCATAAGGGCCAGCAATCCCAGAGCCCGGAACGGATGACCATCCGAGAGAAGTCTCGCGAACAGGTAGCCCGCCATTACAACCGCCACAGCGCCACCCAGCACTGCCACTGCGGATACTACGAAGTTGGCGAAAGCTTCTTCGTCCCACGATATTACCTTCACGCGCATTCCTCCTCTTCCTCGATCTTCTGGCGGGCCGCCACGAGCTGCTCGATCAAAGGAACCATCTTACTCGGGATCTTGACATGCGTGGTTCCCCACGAGCCGGTGGCACTTTCGAAGGCTGCCGCCAAATAGATTTCCTGGACCGGATTACCGTCCGCCATGTAGTGGTAGCTGTCTCGCTCCTGAAAAATGTTCCGCATCAGGATGAGCTCTTCCGGTGAAGCATTCCCCATGAAATCCTCGAACCCGTGCCGGACGGAGTCTCTGGTCTGACAGCGAATCGCCTGAGAGATCGTTTTCGGGACTGGCTCGTCCTGCGGGACGGCCTTCTTTGGCCAAGCCGCCACAAGATCGTTGTAAGTGGCATCGTGCCCCCGTTGGGCGTGCGTCACGGCGGCCTCCAGGGCTTTCGCGGGGTCGCGTGGGTAGTCGCCGAAATTGAGGTGCCACTGGTGCATTAAGAGAGCCTTCACCAGCAGTTCCGTTTCTTCCCGGCGCGCTCCGTTCAAGAGGACATCTGAGGTGAGGTCGCACAACACCTCCTGGATGGGTGACAATTCCCGCTCGACGGCGGGCTTTGGTTGCCGCGTGGTTTCCGCTGGCGTCTTCATTGCGTGTACTTTCTTGGTTCGTGGCATTCGGTTGGACCTTTCCTTGTGTCATGCTATATCCGCTTCAGCATGACACAAGCGAGTATGCTACGCCCGCTTCAGCATGTCAATAGTACTGGATTGCTTTTTTTCTGAATCGGCTTTAGCATAGAACGGTAGATGCCACGTAAAACCGCTGTTTCGAAATACCTTGCCGAGATCGGAAAAAAAGGTGGAAAGGCCAGCGGACCGGCGCGCATGGAAAAGATGACAGCCGAAAAACGCTCGGAAGTCGCGAAGAAAGCCGCAAACGCCCGGTGGAAGGACAAAGCTGGGAGTGAGTGAGCGACGTACTGACCGACATCATCAAACAGGCGGTGATCGCCGCGATCAACGAGAAGTACGAGCAGCTCAAGGAAGGCGAGACCGCACGGGTGATGACACTGGAGATGGCGGCGGAGTACTACTCATGCAGCACGATGCACATCAGAAATCTTGTGATCGCCGGCCATCTGCCCGTGGTGCGCTGGCCGAGCGACGCCGCCAAACCGCGTCCCTACTTTGATCGGCGCGACCTGGACAAGCTCATTGAGGAAAATAAGCGTTGGGAGGGACACCGCAACGTCCGGAAGCCTGCGGTTCCGAAGGCGGAGTAAGTGAAGCCGGTAAAGATAAACGGGCAGATTACCATCATCAAGGATGGGGACATTGCCGCTACGGCGGCCAGCTCCTCCCGAGGCAACTCCGTCGTTGATCAAAACGGCAGTCCGGAGATGGTTACAGGAGAAACCTAATCATCCCCGAGTCGCAGACGTTTGGATGTGGCTTGAATTATTTGACGAGCAACATCCTGATCCACCAAAACCCAGAGAGGCCGATCCCGCAAAGGTCCTGGCGCTAGAGAACAGCATGAAGATTTTGGTAAGAATGTTGCGGCAACTAAAACCGATGCTATCGGAAAAAGAGGCTCTTGAGAAAATCACAAGATTGGTTTTCTGTGACTGAGTGATGTCGTCTGGTTTTGCCAAACGAAGGTAAGCTTGCGCTAACATCGCGCTAACATCTCGCAAAAACACCCTGAAACAGGATGAGATTTCGAGAACGTGATGAACGTAGAATCAGCTATTTAAGACGTGATCGTACAGGGCGAAACACCAATAAGCGCGTTCGACTCCCGTTAGCGCTACCATAAAATCAACTCCTTACGAAGATTGTGGTCACGCAGGGTCACACATTTCATTGCTTTCGCTCCGGCTGATCATGTGAACGCTGAAACTCATCCCACTTCGTTGCCGCCTCTTTATCCCGTCCAGTGATGCGATGCGAGTAGACGGTGGCGGTCACCAGGACCGAACTGTGGCCCAGTCGCTCAGAAACCGCCGGCAGTTCCATACCAGCAGCCAATAAGTGCGATCCGTGCGAGTGCCGCAACAGGTGCAAGCTGGCACCCTTCGGTTTGGGAATTTTGAGGCGTTTAAAGAGAGCAGATACCGACGACGATACCGAATTTGGCTTCAGCGGCGTGCCGTCGGGCTCCGCAAAGATCAGATTGAGGTCGGCCTTGTAGGCTGGTCCAAATTGCTCTTGAAATGCTTGCTGTGCTTTGCGATGAGCATTTAGCGCTGAGACCGCGGAGTCCGGGAGCACGACGGACCTGGCCGACTTGTTCTTTGTCTCCTTGAACGAGAGACCGGCTCTCGTCTGTGAGAGGGATCGCGCGATCAGTACTGCGCCGTCCTGAATGTCAGGCCAGCGTAGCGCGAGGACTTCTCCGTGGCGAGCGCCGGTGGCGGCGGAGACTTCCAGAAATGCTGGAAGACACCAACAACCTGTCGCTGCCGAAATCAACAACTTCTGTTGGGACGGCGTGAGTGACGTACCCTGGGGCCGCTTCGGCACGGGTGGATCGCTTTGGGCTACCGGATTCGACAATGCTACACCCCATCTAATCGCGCGGGCAAACGCGCTGGAAACTACTCCCGCGATGTTCCGAACCGTCTTGGCGGCGAGGGGACGCGGGCGCCTGGAGGTGCGAAAGTGGCCGCCTGACTCCAGCAGTCGGTTCCACTCCTTCGAAAGATGCAACGGTTTGATATCGGGAAGAGGCATCGCGAGCAGATCAGGATGCAGGTAGGCAGTCTGCTCCCGGTAGCGCTCTATGGTTTTCAGCGCGAGCTTCTTTTCCGCATGCTCGGCGAAGAAATCCGTTAGTAATTCAGCCAAGGTCTTGGGAAGCGGCACGTCGGGCAGACCGGCTTTTTCGAGTTCGTATTTCTTTTGCTCGGTGACCCGTCGCTCGGCTTCGGCGCCCTCCGCTGCCGCCTTCGTACGGAAGCCGGACTCTTTGATCTGGCGGCGGTTCTCACGCCCAGAGCCCGGAGCGTCGATAACAAAACACCAAACCGTCTTGCCGTGGCGATATTTGCGCTTATACACGGCCATGGCCTATTGTAAGTAGCTCAATTCGAGGCCCTTCCTCGCGTCCGATGCGTTTCACCCACTCCTACGTGCGCGAGGGCTTAATTCGAGGCCAGAATTGCGTTGCTGATGGTCGTGAAGCCGGAAGTGAGAGTCTACAATTCGAGCGGGTCCGAATTATTGATTCCCGCCACAAACCGAGGCTTCGGGGAGACGATTCATCCGCGTGACAACTGCGACCGCGTGAAACGAGTAACGCGGCGTACGCGCGGACCACGCCGGCGTCCCATTTCAATCAAGGATAAGGTACAAAAGTGGAGAGGTGCCAATGAATGCAAATGACGCAAGAGGACCGGAAGATACTGCGAGCCGCAGCAGACATCATCAGTCAAAGAAAGAAGACGCTGAGGCAAATCGCGGACGAGAATAAAGGCAAAATGAAGGCGGGGCAGCCTCGGAAATTTCCGTTCACCGCGAAGACTTCCGACGAGCCGAGCGCCTAGGCTGCAGCGCACTTGCGCGCGACCAGCGTTCTCGCACGCCGAGTTTGATGCCGCAGCATGGGCGGTACTAAGATCGTCACGGCCGGGATCCAGCGTAGTGTTTCACGGTCTTGGGCGAGCAGGGGAGCGAACGTGCTTGGCCCGCGCGGTCTTAATTAGAGTAGCGACGCTCTGCCCTTTCTCGATCAAGGCGCGCGCTCCCTTCCCTTGGGCGTCCACCAGCAGAACGTTGATTGGACCTAACATCACACCCTTTACATCGTAGAATCTGGTATCGACGTCAGGGTCTCCGTTCTCCAGAATCTTCCATCTCGCCACAAGAGTGGAGCCATCCACCGCAACCATGACAACCGTGATAGGAAATTCAAACCCCTTCGTCTGGCAAGCGTCTTCCAAGAGATCTACGAGGTACGAAACAATTTGCCGTTTCATGGCTTAGCTTTTCTTCTCTTTGCCCTTCCACCTGGCGGCCGCCGCCTTCCGTGCTGGAAGTAGTCGAGCGCCTCGGCCATGCGGTTAGAGGTACGCGCCGCTGCGGAGGTGTTGCGAAAGGGTGTAAAAGTATTGTGAAGGAATTGGCTTTCCGAGCTCATCTCAATTAACGCTCTTGCCGTTTGGGGAATACCCGACAGATGACAAACACTTCGGCACGCAGACGCGGCCCGGCTGCCAGGCCTGACGGCGAATCAAATCAACAGTTCCTTCCTCGCGTCCGATGCGTTTCACCCACTCCTACGTGCGCGAGGGCTTAATTCGAGGCCAGAATTGCGTTGCTGATGGTCGTGAAGCCGGAAGTGAGAGTCTACAATTCGAGCGGGTCCGAACTATTGATTCGCGCCACAAACCGAGGCTTCGGGGAGACGATTTGTCGCGTAGCAACCGCGGCCTCACGGCCCACGAATGACCGCGCGGCCAACGCGGGCGGCGCGTTCGAATCGCGGCGAGGCAGTTCGCCGGAATTACCGTCGCCACCGTCGCGCGGCAACTCGGCGGGTCGCGGACCGTGGGCGAGCCGCGAAGCGAACGCGGCGGGCACGCGCCTCCCGATCGCGGACTTGCTCGAAGCCGTACCGCGGCGGATCAGCGCGCTGTTTGACCAAACACTCGACGTGATCGAGGACGCGCTTCAAGCGCGCCGGATCTTTGCGGTGCAAGGCGTGGTCGTTGACGGCGGGCCAGTTCATTACGCCAGGATCGCGGCGGCGAAGCTGTTTATTCAGCTGACTTCTTCACGCAAGTAACCGGGGCCAGCGGCCGCCGGACGTTCGTGCTGCCGACATCGGGTGGCGGCACCGAATCGGGGGCGCGGCGAAGGGTGCGTTCCAAGGCGCGGTACGAGGCCTGGTCACAGAGGCCGCGGCGTTGAACGCGGATGATGATCGAAGTTGCAGACTAATGGATGTGCGGAGTTCCATCATTCGGCAGTGACACAACAACGAAAGCCAGGCGCGTGACGACAAGCGCGGAGGGGAGGGTTGTACGGGAGAACCCGCCTTAAACTGAGGGAGCAATGACTACACGGGTGGGAACGCGCAATTTTCGCAAGACAGCTGTTTGAATGGCCCTGCGTTTTCGCGCTCGATTGAAACGAGCTTTATCTCCAGATTGAGCAGACATGGTGGTCCAAGCCTAGCAGCATTCCTGTGAATGCGCTTGACTACTCCTAAAAGCTACTCCGCTGGGCGTTCCGCCGGACAATCTTCGCGCGGGCCAACGCCGGAGCCCTAATCGCCCGGCATCACGGCCGCCGCCGTCGCACGCCGCGAGCGGAGTGGTTGGCGTCAGCGGGCCCGATCATTACACCCTGTGGGGTCTAAGCACTCATGGTCCCGTGCTCCGGGGGGCTAGGAGCCTGTCCGAGTAAAGCGACGTGAAGCGCTTAGAAACCATGCGCTTGGGTAGCATGAAATCTTCGCTAGCCAGCCAGGGTTGACGTCGCGGCGGCCGATGTTGCTCCAGGACCGCTTGGAGGTGTAAGTTTGAGCGAAAATCATTCCCTGATGCCCCTCGTCAATACTGCATCGTCGCGTGCAGCCGTAAAATGTTATGCGTCAGGCACACCAGCGCCCACTCACCTTTCACTTTCTCTTTTCCGCGTAGCAAGAATTGGCGGAATCCACGTGCCTGCTTGATCTGCCCGAACACCGGTTCTACAACACACTTGCGAGCTGCGTAGACAGCTTTGCCCACCTTGGTCTTCAGCTTCTGCTTCATCCGGTCCACCCTCGTCGCGTCTTTCGGCAATGGACCTCGCTTGGCGGGGACGCGATGCTCGCCATGCTTTTGCTTGCCTGTCGCGATGAACCCCTCGACCTTACGCTCCGGCTGACCAGCCGATTCCAAGTAATCCAGGTTCTCCTCCGAGCAATATCCGTTGTCGGCCAGAATCGCTTCCGGACGCTGCCCCGACTGTTGTTCGATGAGTTCCACCATCGGCTTCAGTTGCTTCTTGTCATTGGCTGCTTCTGTCACCGTTTGCCCGACGATCAGCAGCAAGGTCGGCTCCACAGCCGCTTGCGCATTGTAGCCCTGCACGAATCCATCGCCGCCCTTCATGATGCGCGACTCCGGGTCGGTGAAGTTGTATTGATCCTGATCGTCCGGCTTGGCCAGCTTGGCCTCTTCCACGTTCTTGCCTTCTTCGGCTGCTTTATCCCGCGCCCGTTGCTCGACGACTTTCTTGGCCTGCTTGATCTTGGCCAACCGGGTCTCGCGCCGCCGCAGTTCTTCCGGCAACTCGTCGCCCCGCTTGCTTCCGTACTGCCGGTCTTCTTGCTCGTCGGCGGCCGCGGCCTGCTCCAGCAACTGCTTCACTTCTTCCTTGAGTTGCTGTTGTTTTTCTTTCATCCGGCTGTAGCTCATTGCCTTGTGTTTGCTGGCGTTGGCTTTCAACTTCGTCCCGTCCAGCGATACCCGGCCCAGCTTGATCGCCCCACACTCCAGCGCCATCGCCAAGACCTGTTCGAACAAATTCTGTAGCGTCTCGATGTGGATCTTGCGAAAGTCCGAGATCGTCCGGAAGTCCGGTTCATTGCCCGCCGTCAACACTTTGAACGGAATGTCCTCCTGCAACCGCTTCTGAATCCTCCGCGAGCTGAACACTCCCGTGCAGTAGCCGTACACCAACAACTTCGTCATCAGTAGTGGATCGTACGGCGGTTGCCCTCGCTTCTCCTCCTCATACACCGCGTGCATGGCTGAGAGATCGAGTTGGTCCACCACATCGCTGACGAAGTACACCAAATGATTGTCAGGAAGCCATTGGCGCAAACTTGGCGGTAACAGTAGGTCTTGCTCCGGCAGGTAGGTTCGGTAGCCCTTTGGCATAAAACATTATGTACCGGTTCTGTTCCATTCGTACCCGCGAACTTGTCGATTACTCGGACAGGCTCCTAGGGCGCTTTTTTGGCTAGGCCCCTGGAGGCTAGGCACTTTGCCACACCCTCAATGATTTTCTGTAGGGGGTCTAAAGCACTTTTGGGGGCCTAGCAAACAGGTGTCGTGCTGTCTCGCGCGTGGGCCAACGAGTCGGAGAGTCTCGCGCGGTTGACAAAAAGCTACCATTTGACTTATTCTAGTTTTGTAGAGTAAGTTTATGGCTAGTCGTAATGTTCGTCCCCGTGTTCTGGCCGCTATCTCCGAGCTGGAATCGTTCACCGTGCCCGATCTGGTGCAGGCCGCCGGTTTACCCGACCGGAAAGCTGCCTATGCTCAGTTGGGCAAACTTAGCAGAGAAGGGCTGCTCGACGAGGAGTTGCTTCCGCCCGCTGGCAATCACAGGCCGCTTACATTGTACCGGTTGAAGTCCGATAACGCGGTGCGGGCACAGCTTGCGACGGAGCTGTCCAGCTATCGCCTTCCCGCTAAGGCCATGCCATCCATAGGGTTGGCCGAGACCGCCGTGGCGGAGGCGAACGCAGCGCTGAGTGAGATCGAGGCTGCCCTTGCCGTGGGCGTCAGCGGGGGGTTGGAGCTCTCCAGGCTCAAGGATTTGGATTCGCTACTGGACAGTGCCCGTACCGACATCGGGACAGCGCTCCTGGAGTATGGGACCGTCGTCAGCGAGGAAAAGACCCCTGCCCACCCGGCTATCGTAGCCCGGAGCCGTTGGCGGCGTGTGGACGAGAAGCTGAAGACGCTAAAGGCCAAACGCGAGGTTCGGTTTCAAATGCAGCCTTGGCTTCACGACGTGGTAGCGGTGACGGCGAGCGCACTCGTAAGCCGTGCCGGTATCACTCCGATCGTCGGAGCGGCTATCGGCGCGCTGTTCGCCAAAGAAATGGTGTCGAAGATCGCGCGTCTGCGAAAGACCGCGAGGCCAGCGGTCGAAATACTGCTTGACGAACTTCGAGTCGAGAAGGATCATCCCTGGGTGCCGCTGCTCCGCAACGCGTGCAGGTTGACCGATGCTGACCTTCTGCTGAGGTTGCTCGGCGCGTTTCTGCAAGCCGGCGAGCCATGGGTGGCTTATGACAACGAGAGCGCGCGGTATCTGTTGACGAAGCAGTTGCGTTCAGAAGAGTGGCTCACGGCGTACGAGTCTGTTCGCGGCAGGTTGTGCGAAACAAGGGACCTGGGAAAGGCCGGGATCAGCCTGTACTCGTTCGAGAGCAGCCAACTCGATCCGGACAAGTACATGGCGCTGACAAAGAACTGCCGGGTATCGCTGGTAACCAACACAGAGGTCCCCTTCCTTGGTTTCGCTGAACTGGTGCGGCCGACCCTGGTGATGGAGCGGGGGCAGGCCTTTGAGACGCTCGACTGCGAGTTTCTGAGGCCGGACGCCTCGCTGTATGCGTATGGTCCGCTGATACATGATGTGCGCTGTCTTCCGGGAGCGCCCGCGCTGCGAGTGGCGGGTTCCCTCGGAGTCTGGGGCGTGCCGCTAGAGCAGTACCTGAATGCGCTCGTAAAGACCTTCGAGGAGAACCGGAGTCTGTTGGTGATACAGCCGGAAGAACGTCTCGGAACTTCGGTTAATGATCACGTAAACCCCGTGCTCGACGCCGAGGTGATTCTGGCTGCCTGAGAACGTCCGGGACATCGATCTAGATTGGGCCGGCAGGAAAAAGGCGGTCGAGACGACCAAGAATCGTTGCGAGATCGTCGCGGCAAAGCCACTTCGTGATGCTTCGCTGAAGGTCTTCATCGTTCACGGGGAGGCGATTGAGCAGACTGAGCAGCCGGCGCTTCAGGGCTATGCTCATCGCCTTTTCTTGCGTGACGGCCAGTTCCAGCAGCAGTTGAGTCAGAGGCTCCTGTCCGGTGAGCAGGGCGAGCCCTTCCCAGATCGCGATGCGGCGATCACGATGGGGATCCTTCCGGCGCTCGTCGGCATTACGGACCAGTAGCGAATGAATCCCATCGAGCGGCTTCCGTTCGCTTCGGTACCAGAGGAACATCACGGCCAGGAGATACTCTTCCTCCAGCGTGTTGCCGGAGTTCCAGACTGGCAGGACATGGAAAATGTACTCGTGCATCATCTGAAATTCCAGCGTCAGGTAGTACATCAGCGAATTCGTCAGATCGAAACCAACGATGTTCACCCGGATCTCCAGGGAATCCCGGGAGGGCACGGTCACTGGTTGAAAGTTGCCCGATTTATCGCCGCGGAATCCCCAGGGATGCGCTTTGTGGACGTGCCATGTGTCCGAAACGGCGGCTACGGACCACCTCGTGTCGTGGATCAACTCTGCCGCAAGCTTCCGACCGGACTCGTTAAAGAAATCGATCTGAGCGGTCGGATCGCGCGAAGCGGGAAGGGCGATGTCGTCCGCCAGCGCCGTCAAAAAGGCTGCGATGCCGGGAAGGCGCGCTATGTCCGGCTCGAGCGCGTGGTTTCTCAGCCGCCGGGCGACGTGGTCCGGCCATGACGTGACGTCGTGCGAAGTGAAAGTTGCCGGAATCAGGCCTTCGATGACATCGATCCAGTGTAGCCACGGGTAGGCCGAGTTTCTTCTTCGTCCCAGATCGACCGTAGTTCCGGCAGACGCGCGTAGAGAGCCCAGCCGACCGCACAGACGGCACGAAATGAGATCTCGGACCCTGGGTTCGGAGTTTCGCCGGGAAACAGGCTGGCCGTAAGCTGGCTCAATCTGCCGATTTCATTTTTCGGACATGTCAGTGACGTTGGTGTCCGGAAAGTTCGCATTGAGCCAGGCACGGATTCTGGCGCCCACTTTTCTTCCAAGGTGCTCTCCGATTGGTTTCCCGACCTCCTTTCCCGCGCCCTCGGCGACGCCCTTAGCGACACCGGTACCAAACGCCACAGCCACAACGATGACGAAGGTTTCCAATCCAGTAGGAAAGCCCGCTTTCGGTTTCACGTCAGTCGACTGCACTTCGGGTTCTTCCTCCCGAAGGAATTCAGTCAGCTCGTTCTGCCGGCTCTCGATTTGTTCTCATAATTTGTTGTTAGGCCGCGCCTTATCGGTAGACTGTAGCGTGATTTCGACGTCCATGATACGCCGTTATACAGAAAACGGGAACGAATACGAATAATCAGTAGCTGTTTTCGTAGCGAGAGTGCGATGCGTCATCCGGTGCGCTGGGCACTAGCCCGGATTTCTCACAGACCCTCTAGCAAAAAGCCGTCCTTCATGGCATAACTGAGTTTCCACACAGCAGTTAGAGCCAAAGAAAGGACGGCCTTCGCTATGACAGAGTGTAACCAATCCAGCTTCGGATTTGAAGCCTGCGGATCGCGGGAGATCGTTGCCCGTTTTGACGGGGGCACGATCAGTTCCGATGGAGGGGCGTTCTTGTTGCGCCAGACAGACCAGCGGCTGAATCTGCTGCCGCGGCTGGCGGAGTGTTTTCTCGACGGCAGGAATCAGAAGCTGGTGGAGCACTCCGTTCTGGAGATGCTTTCCCAAAGGGTCTACGGTCTGGCGCTAGGCTATGAAGACATCAACGATCACGAGCAACTGCGGTTCGATCCGGTCTTCGGCATCCTGGCCGGCCGGGATGATTTGGAGAAACCGCTGGCGGGCAAGAGCACGTTGAACCGGATGGAATTGAGCACCAGCACCAAGGACCGGTATAAGAAGATCATTTTTTGGAAAGATTGGTTGGATGAGCTACTGGTGAAGGTGTTCCTGGAGTCGCACCAGGACGCTCCGGCCGAGATCATTCTGGACGTGGACACCACTGACCTACCATTGCACGGTAAACAGGAAGGACGGTTCTTCCACGGCTACTACGACAACTATTGTTATCTGCCGCTCTACATCTTTTGCGGAGAACATGTTCTGTGCGCGCGATTGCGAGAAGCCAATCACGACGCCGCATTCGGCAGCCTGCAGGAAATACGAAGAATCGTAGAGCAGATTCGGGCGGCCTGGCCGGAAGTGAACATCATCCTGCGCGGGGACTCCGGCTTCTGCCGTAACGAATTGATGAGTTGGTGCGAAAACAATGGTGTGAAGTTTGTGTTCGGACTGGCGCGCAATCAGAGGCTGCGAAAGATCATCGGGGCTCAGATGCAGGAAGCCACCCAGCAGTGGAACCAGACCGGCAAACCAGCACGGGTCTTCAGCGAGTTCCACTACAAGACCAAGAAGAAGGCGAACAAGGGCGGCTGGGACTGCGAGCGTCGCGTAGTGGCCAAAGCGGAACATATCGACGGGAAAGAAAATCCACGCTTCGTGGTGACCTCTTTGACGAGCGAGGAATGGGCGGCCCAGGCTTTGTACGAACAACTCTATTGCGCACGCGGCGAGATGGAGAACCGCATCAAAGAGCAGTTCAGTTTGTTCGCCGGCCGCGTGAGCACCGAGACGATGCGGGCCAACCAGATGCGGCTGTACCTGTCCACCATGGCCTACGTTTTGGTGAGCGGGTTACGGCGCCTGGGGCTGAAAGGGACGGAACTGGCAGAAGCGCAGGTATCGACCATTCGCACGAAGCTGTTGAGAATCGGCGCGCAGATTCGGGTGACAGTGCGCAAGGTTTGGGTATCGATGGCTTCCAGTTATCCCTGGCAGGATCTTTATCAGCAGGTGTGGACGAACCTGCGCTGCTAAACCGAACAGCTCCACCTCAAGTCACACTTGAAGGTCCAGTCCACGCCAGAGGCTGTGCGGAGCCGTGCTTGCCATCGGCTTCGGGACGGACAAAAAGATCTTTCCGACCGTTTTATGCCCCTTGTGAAGCCGATTCAGCTCGGCAATCCCATTCCAGAGAGGCGGGTTGATCATGGCCCCTGGAAAACCGAGTCTTGTCTGGCCTTTTCGCGTCACCACCGAAGGTGTGTGAGATATGCGGGCTAGGTCGTGGAAGTGACGAGCGCGGTGCTATCTCGAAGCCCCGTTCTGGGAACTTGAGGATCACTTGCACGTACCGTAGGCATCTCGGGTACATGCCCCCATTGCCCGGCAACTCGGCGTATCGCGGTCCTGGGCCAGCCGCGAAGCGAATATGCGCCAGGAACGCGCCTCATTATTTCGGAGGTGTTCGAGGCGTCGCCGTGAACGGCTGAAAACGATACTTGCCCGGACGCTGGACGTGATCGAAGACGCGTTTCAAGCGCGTAAGATCTTTTTGGTGAAGGCGTGCTCGTGGACGCCGGGCCCGATCACTACGCGCGGCTCGAAGCGGCGAAGCTGTTTATTCGGCTGATTTCTTCGCGCAGGTGATACGTCCGGCTGCCACCGACCACGGTCGCGAACGAGCCGTGCGGCGGGACGATGGGCCCTACGAGTTCGAGGACGCGATACCGGGGCGGCCTGGTCCAGCTTTTTGCGATAGGTTCCGGTCGAACGTCTTCCACTGACATCTTTACACTGAGCGTGATCCGCTGCAAGGTTAGCCATTCGCTCCGACTGACGGGCCGTGCGAACTTACTCCAATTTCAAAACTGTGCGTCTAGAGCGAGAAGAATCGACCATAAGCTGGAGTTCCCGACCGAAGGGCATTAATCTGAGGAGTACCTTACGCTCGTCTAAGGTATAGAACTAGTCGAACCTGTACCAGCACCATCGGTCTCTTGCGCCTCCGCAACCCCAACCACCTACTCCATTACATGACACGGCTGATGAAGAATCGCGGGGAACAACGGAAGGCGTGGGTCCGCGCCTCTTCAAGAACACAGAGAGGGTCGGCGGTGTTGGAGGGGGCGCTTGTCCTTCTCCCCCTGCTGGCAATCGGCTTCGCGTTGTTCGATTATCCGTTTGCAATTTTCATCCAGAATACGCTTCGGAATGCCGTTAGAGAAGGCGTGCGATTTGCGATCACACAGCAGACCGGTGCAGGCGGCCAGGATGCCGCAATCAAGAGCGTGGTACAGCATAATTCAATTGGGTTCCTGGGTGACTCCGTACTGAATGGCACGCCGCCTGGCGCGACCATCACGATCGACTACATCAGCCCAACAACCCTGAGTGCGGTCTCTGGAAACGGCAGTAACGCCCCGGGCAATATCTGTGTCGTAACGGCAACAATCCAGCACGCTTGGATGGCGCCTGTGTGGAGAGGCACGGGTCTCTTGACCTTCACCGCCTCTTCTTCAGATGTGATGGAAGCACCACCAGCTGGGGGCGTCCCTTCGAGGTGACATCATGAAGAAAAACAACGGCTCAGGGCAGCGCGGCAGCACGGTCTTAGAATTCGCGATTGTGGCACCGTGCCTTCTCCTGCTCTTCTTCGGCTCGATAGGCCTTGGCATTATGTTGGGACGTTACGTACAAGCGGTTCAAGTCGCCCGCGATATAGCACACATGTATTCGGACGGCGTGGACTTCACTAATACGGCGAACAAAAATATTATTACTGAACAGTTGGCGTCCGGGACTGGAATGACGGCCACGGGTGGCAACGGAGTAGTGTAAGCGTCTAAGGAACCCGTCTTGATTGGCCGGAGGAAAGCCTGGACAATGGCGGCATGGGCAGCAAAGAAGAGAAGCGGCGGATCGTCGAAGGCTACGCGACAAGTGGGATGACGCGGCGGGAGTACAGTGCGAAGCACAAGATTGCGGTCAGCACGCTCGATTACTGGCGGTCGAAACGGAAGCCGAAACTGGTGCGGGTCGCTGTCGAGCCACAACAGCCGGGACCGGGATTCGTGCTGGTGTTGGCCAACGGACGGCGCATCGAAAGCTCGTGGAGGTTCGCGGAAGCCGATTTGCTGCGGTTGATTCGCGCGGCCGAGGCGTAGCGTGTTCGGGCTGGGACTGGCGACGAAAATCTATGTGGCGGTCGAGGCCGTCGACATGCGCAAGGGATTCGATGGCTTGTACGGATTGGTGCGCGATCAGCTGGGGCAAGATCCGTTGAGCGGACATCTGTTCTTGTTTTCCAATCGCACGCACACGCGTTTGAAAGCGCTGGTGTGGGATGGCAGCGGATTGTGGGTGTGCGCGAAGCGGCTGGAGAAAGGCCGCTTTCGTTGGCCCGCGGCGAACGAACAACAGCGTAGCGTCACGATGCGCGCCGAGGAGTTGGCGATGCTGGTGAACGGGCTCGATCTGAAACAGACGCAGCCGCGCAACTGGTACCGCCGTTCGGCGTAAAAAGTTCTGGAACATTTTCTGCTCTTCGCGTAATATAGATTTTCCACCGTGAACGCTCCCGCGCGCATCGCGGAACTGGAGAGGCAACTGCACTGGGCGCAGTTGAAAATCCAGGCGCTGAGAGAAGAGTTGCGGCAGCGGCGGATTCAACAGCTGGGTCCGAAGAGCGAAACGTTGAGCAACCTGCAACTGGAGTTGCTGACCGAAGAAGAACCCTCCGCAACGCGCGACGAAGTGGAAGCCGAAGCGCGGCGGGAGCCGTTGAAAAGCACGCCGCCTCGCGAACGCAAGCCACATCCGGGACGCAAGCCGCTGCCGGAGAATCTGCCGCGCGTGGAAGAAGTCATTCCCTGCGCAAGCTGCACCTGCGCCGCTTGCGGCGAAGAGACCACGGTGATCGGCTACGACGAAAGCGAGCAACTCGACGTCGAACCGGCGCGCTATTTCGTGCGCGTGACCAAGCGCGAGAAGCGAGCCTGCCGGCGTTGCTCCACCGTGACAGCGGCGCCGTTGGCCGAGCGCATCGTCGAAAAGGGATTGGCCAGCGACGCGGTGGTGATCAACACGGTGGTGGCGAAGTATTGCGACCACTTGCCGTTGTACCGGCAGGCGGCGATGCTGGAGCGCGAAGCGGGCGTGGAGATCGGGCGCGCGACGCTGGATGGCTGGGTGATGCGGGTGGGCGAGTTGCTGGCGCCTATCGTGGGAGCGATGCGGCGCGATCTGCTGGCTGCATCGTATTTACAGGCCGATGAAACACCGGTGCCGGTGCAGATGCACGATAGGCGCGGCGAAAATCATCAGGCGTACTTGTGGCAATACGGCAAGCCGGGCGGCGAGACGGTGTTCGAATTTCAGTTGGGGCGCGGGCGCGAGGGTCCACGCAAGTTTCTCGGGCAGTGGGAAGGGATTTTGCAAACCGACGGCTATCCGGCGTACGACGATATCGGCGGACCGAAGCTGGTGCACGTCGGCTGTTGGGCGCACGCGCGGCGCAAGTTTGTCGACGCGGTGAAAGTGAATCCGCAGGATGCGGCGGCGATCGCCATGGTCACGCGCATGGACGCATTGTTTCTGATCGACCGCGACGCACGCCAGCGCCAGTTGAGTGCGGACGAACGCCAGGCGCAACGGCGCCAATACGCCGAGGAATGGTTGCGCGAGATTCGCGAGGCGTGCCTGGCGCTGGTAAAGCAGGCGTTGCCGAAAAGCGCGCTGGGCCAGGCGGCAGCCTACACATTAAATATGTGGACCAAGCTGCGGCGGTGTTTCGATTACGCCGAAGTGGAGTTGTCGAACAACCTGGCGGAGAACTCGATGCGTCCGGTAGCGGTGGGCCGCAAGAACTGGCTGCATGTAGGCAGCGCGCAGGCCGGTCCGAAAGTCGCGGCGATTCTCTCCGTGGTGGAATCGTGCCGTCGGCTGGGAATGCCCGTGAAGAATTATCTCGCCGAGGTACTGCCAGGACTGAATCGGCGGACGCTATCTGAAGTCGCCAACCTCACCCCAGCCCGCTGGTCCGCTTCACGCGGCTGACCTGGGTTGGTTTGACGTTTACGTTCCTCCAGGCCGGAAAGCAGAGGCCCAACCGGGCGAATCGCGCGTTCCGCCTGCCACAGGGCCGAACGGCGATGCTGATTATCGAGACTGTTCAAAGCTCCTATTTCCGCGAGCCGAGTCATTTCATCTTTGCGGAGTTCGGGAGGACGCTCCGCAAGCGCACGCGGTCGGCTTGATTCTGAGACTTGGTGGCAACGCCTCTGGCTCCGATGGGGCGGGGAAAGCAGGGCCGCTGACCAATTGCCGCTTCGCCCCCAGTTTCCTCAGTGCTCGGCACGCCCGCCGGAGACAGCGCTCGCCCCGGAGGGGGGCTTCAGCTCGAATATTTTCTCCGATACGGACTCCACTTTAGTGCGTGAGTAGAAAATCGGGAAATACTTCCCGCGCGCCCAAAGTTCGTACAGATCACGGTAATGAGGACTGTTGACGTCACCAGACTGTCCGGGGTTGTTCAAGCCTACCGAGTTGTCCCAATCTTCGGTATCGACGATGATCTTGAAGGAACCACCGGACATCTGATTGTCGGTGCCCCCGGTGGCCGTCACCGTATAGCTGTCGCCGCCGCGCGGCAGCGCGCCGACGTCGTACTTTGCGCGCAACTCAGGTTTGAGGGCGGGACTTAGAGGGTGCAGAATCGTCGCATGATGATAAGCGCCCAGTTTCCATTTTTCCATGTTTGGGCCGAGGCGCTCGATGAGTTCCGCTACAGCCTCGTTGAGACTCCTCGTCAGCAACGCGTTACGCCCGGCGATGGGATCGGCGCCGAATCGGCCATCGGGCGCCTGCAACCAGGCAATCATCTTGAACATTTGTGGCATTCCGACGTAATCTCGCGCGTCCCGCGACACCGACGCATCGCGGATGTTCGCCATCAGTTTGCGCTGCCACATTTCGTAGATTCCGGCCTGCACTGAATCCTTGCCCAGAGTGTAGTCCCAGTGAAGCAGTCGCGCCACCGCCTGTTGGGATGGCTCCTTGGTGAAGGGCAAATCGCGCAGCAAGGGGACCAGCGACCGCGCGGGAATCGACAGGTCGTTGTTCTGAAACTGGATCATATCGGACACGCTGAACATCCGGCCAGACTTTAGGAGTTCCTCCACGCTGTCTGCCCTATACGGGTCCGCCCACATATAGTGGAGCGCGTCCTTGTAGGGCCACTCCCGCGGGATCAGATAATTGTTCGAGGTGTTGAAGAATCCCTTCTCCGTGTTGACGACGTGAGGTAGCGCTTTGATGGGCAGATAGCCGTCCCATTCATAGCGCCCATCGCCCGGTACCGGCACCAGACCGCTCCAGTTGGGCCGTTGCGGTGCGATGCCGACTGCCTGATAACCGATCGTGCCGCTCTTGTCAGCCCACACCATGTTCTCGGCTGGAATCCGGCTATAGCTGCACGCTTCCTCGAATTCCTGCCAGCTATGGGCCTGATCCATTCGGAGGCTGGCAAGATACGGTGCGCCCCCGATCTCCCGCCAGCCTGCGCGCACGGCGTACGCCTTGTGATGCGGCTTGTCCTCGTACACCACTGGACCGTGCCGCGTGTACTTCAACTCGACCGCGACCGGCGACTGGCCCTTTACCGAAATCGTTTCCTTGACGATCGTCATCGACTCCCATGCGCCGCTGTATTTGTATTCCGAAGAATTGGCGGGATTGGTGTCATAGACATAAAGATCCTCGCTGTCGTTGCCGAAGGTCGTCATGCCCCACGCCCCGAAGTCATTGTGTCCGATCGAGACGCCCGGTACCGAAGGCTCGCCGCCGCCGATCACGTTCCAGCCGGGCGCTACCAGGTGTACCCAATAGCGCAGGGATGGGGTCTCCTGCACGCGGTGCGGGTCGTTCATCATCATTGGAAAACCGGTCGCTGTCAACTTCCCGCTCACCACCCAGTTGTTGCTTCCGATGTCTTCCTGCCGCGCGCTTAGATCGAGGGCAGAAGGCCGAACGATTTGTGGGTCGAGCGCCGCCAGTATCTTGGAATCGTTGTGATATTCGGCTACCAGTTCGTCGGGCGTGAACTTGATTGGCTCGCGGAAGGCTGTATAGAGGTTGAGAATATCCTTTGAAAGAAGTGACACATCGATCGCGGGATCCATATCAAGTTTCGGGTTGTCCGGTTGGAAATGGTTGACGTCTCTTACCTTCTCGGCGCCGATAGTACGGACGGCGAGTGCCATGTTCAGTTCCTGAGTCAGGTTGCCGACGAGGCCATGAAACCGCGTGATCACGATAGCTGGTGTCCAGTTGCCCGGTTTCAGATTAAGCATCTTGAACTCAGGGGTCAGAAGGGCTGGATTCCGCTGTGTTTCGGCGATATAGGCGTTGATCCCGGCGACGAATGCCTCGATAATGGCGGCTCCGTGCGGGTGGTACCAATTCAGCTCCTGCGTCAGATCGCCGCGGTACCTGAACAGGCGATTGCCGATGTCACGGTTGAATTCCTTCGGCCCCAGAATCTCCGCCACTGTTCCGGTGGCTTGCCGCCGCCACATTTCCAGTTGGAACAGGCGATCGCGCGCGGCGTTGTAGCCCTGGGCAAAAAACAGGTCACCTTCGGTCTTAGCGTAGATGTGCGAGATTCCCCATCGGTCTTTCAAGATCTCGACCGGTTGGCTCAGCCCAGGAGTCACGAGTGTTTCAGACGGCGGGCTTGCCGCGCGGCCATAGAAGGGAAGGGCCGCAACCACGAGAGCCAGCCATAGCGAGCACGGGATGCATCGATTGACGTTCATCAGAATCCTTTTCGCGAAGGCGATATTTTTGGAATGATCGTATCACGGAGATGTTCCGTCGCAATCAATCTTGATGGATCGGGCGATGTCAACGCGCTTGAAGGCTCATGCCATGATCGGCGTTTCACAAGGTATCATGAGACGGGTTCCAGGCCATGCCAAATTTCTCAAAAGACCGAGTTAGCTTCAATCTTGAGGCAGAATCAGCCTCAATTTGCATGCCGCCGGTGCGCGCTCGTTATTGCCGCTAAAATCGCCGAGAAGGGCAATCCCGTCCGAAGATCCACGGTTGGCTTTAGCTTCCCGAGGATCTCATCAAAGTTGTCGCGATCGACCAGGATGGGTCGCAGATCGCCGATACGCACATGACAGTCCATATGAAGAGGCAGTGAGATCGTTTGCGCCGTATACCGAAGTCAAAGAGGAGAACCCGGAGACCCGCGAGGGTTTGCGTACTCTGATTGATCGGGCGAATCGCAACCACGAACGCGCCTATCTGTTCGTCAACAACCGGTTGGAAGGGAATTCACCTGTCACCATTCAGGAGGTGATTGCTGCGTGATACTCAACTCCCGATTTTGCAGGCGCAAGATCTTCCCCCACTGCCATTGTTCTGAGTTACTCGAAGCTCTTAGCGTATTCGGTTTTTTCGTCGGCCCCAAAGACTTTTCGAACGTATGCGAGCCAGGCACTGCGAATCATTTGCGTAAGGAGCACGTGAAAGCGGCGCAAGCAGAAGGCTACACCCGGCCTGAGTTCAATCGCATCAACGCGCGTGCCGATGTCACGGTTCTCATAGAGGAAATCGAAAACCTCACCGCGGGTTCGCTGGAGCCGCCAGAGCGGCTGCTCCCAGAAATAGCTCGTCACCCGTGCTACGAGGCGGCGCCAAGCCCGGAGATCGCGCTGCAGTTCAGTAAGCGTTGGGTAGTTGCGCCGGGCCTCGGCAATCGCGGTAACGATGGCGGCTTGGCGGTCGGTGTTCTGCTGCAGGATCAGGCCGGCGCCAGCGGCCGGAGCGACATACGGCACCGCATGCCGCCAGTAGTAGGCAATGTACTTCTCGGCGATTCGGGAGACCGATACAGTAAGAGCCGCGCCCGTTTCATCACCGCTTTCGACCGCGATGTCGGCGAGAGCGGGCAGCAGCGCATCCTTGTACGTCGCGGTGAACAGGCCTTCGTCGAGCAACCGCTGAACGTGGAGCAGAAATTGCACTTGAACTTCGTAACTCGGTTGGTCGGACATCACTCTATTTCCAGTAAGTGGCTTTGTCGGCCATGATCCAACGCACTCCTCCCCGCGAGTCCTCGACGTCACCCGGTCTTCGCGGAATCACATGAACATGGGCGTGGGGAACCGTTTGGCCGGCGGCGAATCCGTCATTCACTCCAATGTTGAATGCTTCAACACGGAAGTGGGCAATTAGATCCAAGCGGATCTGACGCACCATTTCCCAGACGGCGGTCTGTTCCGCCATGGGAAGCTCATAGATGCTCTCAACGTGGCGCCGAGGAATCACGAGAGTGTGCCCTTCTGAGATCGGAAAGCTGTCGAGCAACGCGATGGCCGCCTCCGTTTGACGGATGATCCGAACAGGATCGATCGAGCACAAGACGCATGTGGACATTGCCACAGCCAGTGTAAAGCGAAGTTGGAGGCCAGTGGGTAAATTGATCGGCAGCGGCGGAGTCGGAAGAGCGGTTTTCTGCCGCGTCTATTCTGTTCGATCCTTCTCCCGTACTTCTTTGATCGTCTGCCATTGCATGTTGTCCGGTTGATCGGCACCGCCGCGCTTTAGCGGGATGATGTGATCGACCACGTACCCTGGACAGGGATCGGAAACTGAATTCGTCGACGGACAACGGTTCACCCTTCGAAACTCGCCGTGCGCCTGCACTCCGCCTAAGCCGGCGGATGGAAACCGCTTGTCTAAATAGGCGTCTCTATACGACTCGCCCTAAGAGCACGATACGCCGAGCTGCCGCGGCGATCTTGATACCGGGCGAATACGGCGGCGGCTAGGATGTATCGTTTCGCTATTCGGTTGGCGTTAGACCTGGCCGCTGACGCGAAAGCGAAAAAGCTTTAATGAGATCAGCTCGGAAAGCAAATTCCTTCACAATACTTTTACACCCTTTCGCAACACATCCGCAGCAGCACGCACCTCTAACCGGATAGAGATAGACAGCTCGGAAAGATACCTGGGGGTACGCATGAAACAATCGTTATTCATCATCAGTGTACTTTGTGTGACGTCCGGACTCGGCGTTGGTCGAGCGGCAGACCACACCTTCACCGGCGAAATAATGGACAGCCAGTGTGCTCAAATGGGCTCACACGACAACATGATGAAAGGGGAAGGTGCCAAAAACGCCAAAGAATGCACTATCGCTTGCGTAAAAAGCGGCGGAAAATATGCACTTTACGATCCGACGGCCAAGCGCGCCTATCAACTGGATAATCAGAAGAAGGCAGGGGAGTATGCGGGCCAGAAAGTGACGATCACCGGAACCCTGGATTCCGGCACCGATTCCATACACGTAACCGGCATACAACCCGGCTCATAAGAATTTCCAACGAACTGCAATCGGTAACTTAATTGAGTGCGCAACAGACCTTGATGTGAAGCGTAATACCGAGCCCAACGTCCCGCCGCGATCACACCGCCCGGCGCGTTCGCGACGGTGGCCCGGTGGCAACCGAACGTGTCGCGTCACCTGCGTGAACAAATCAGCCGAAGAACCAGTTTTCCCCGCTTCGAGGCGGGCGTAGTGATCCGGACCGCCGTCAACAAGCACGCCTCTCACCACAAAGATCTTACGCGCTTGAGACGCTTCTTCGATCACGTCCAGTGTCTTATCAAACAGCGCGCTCAGCCGCTCGCGGTGGGAGTCGACCAACTCCGCGATAAGAATACGTGTGCCCGGCGCGTTCGCTTCCCGACTCGCCCACGATACGCGACGATGCTGTACCGTTTAGCTATTCGGTTTGAGGTTGTCGGGTTCCCGGCTCTCTATAATTCCGCAGCTTGATCCCGTGTGCTCGGGCGGTGGGATGTTGAGGTGAAAGCAGAAGTCGGGGCGCGAGCACTTCAGACAAGGGATATTGAACTGAGCCGACGAGTACTGGCAGGGGAGTTGCAGATTGTGTAGCGGTTTATCCTGATCAGATAGATTGGGGGCATGCTCAAAGTGTTTTGCTCCCCAGCCCGCTACACGCAGGGTCCTCACGCCACCCAGAAGCTTGGTTCAGAAATCCACAACTTGGGTCTCGAAGGCCCTGCTCTCATCGTGGCCGGACGCAGCGCCATTCTCCTCCTCTCTGAAACTTGGAAGAAGACCTTCGAGGATGTCGGCATGAACTTTGAGATCTTTCCCTTCGCCGGTGAATGCACGGCAGCGGAAATCAGCCGTGGCCGCGAAGCGGCTGTCGCCAGCAAGGCTAGAGTCATCATCGGGGCAGGCGGCGGCAAAGTTCTTGACACGGCCCGCGCGATCGCCGCCGATCTCGGGGTCCCGGTGGTGAACTGTCCTACCATCGCTTCGAGCGATGCGCCATGCAGCGCTCTCTCTGTCATCTATACGGAAGCAGGGGCGGTTGAAGAATATCGAATTTATCGCCGGAACCCTGATCTCGTCCTGGTGGATACGGCGGTGATCGCGCGCAGTCCAGCACGGCATCTGATATCGGGGATGGGGGATGCGCTCGCGACTTGGTTTGAGGCCAAGGTCTGCGTCGAAGGAGGCGTCAAGAATATGCGCGGCGGAGCTTCTACGCGAAGCGCTCTAGCCCTAGCCGAGCTGTGCTACAGAACGTTGCTAGCCGACGGCACTGCCGCTGTTGAAGCGCTTCACAGGCAGGAGACAAATGATTCGTTAGAACGCTTGGTGGAAGCGAACACGTTGCTCTCCGGTTTGGGCTTCGAATCTTCCGGGCTGGCCGCGGCTCACGCCGTCCATAACGGCCTGACCACGGCGGCCGGGACGCATCATTTTATGCACGGAGAAAAAGTCGCCTTTGGGGTGATCACGCAACTCATGCTTGAGTCGCAGCCGGCGGCAGTGGTCAACGAGGTTCTTACTTTCTCACGAACCGTAGGTCTTCCCACCACTTTTGCAGAGGTTGGGATCGCGAACCCAAGCCGGGAACTGCTCGAAATGGTCGCGCAGCGCGCCACGGCTGCGGGTGAAACAATTCACAACGAACCGTTCCCGGTGACGCCTCCGCTTGTCGTGGCTGCCATGCGGGCGGCTGATTCCGCCGGTGACTGCATTTCTACATCGGAGTTAACGGTGACGCCGCGCGTGACCAGCCGCGCCGCATCAGTGCCCTTGAACTCGCTCACACATCGCCTCGCCGCGATTCGAGCCGCCCGCGGTGGCCGCGCAAACGCCGGGCGGCGCGTTCGCGGTCCGTGGGCCGCCGGTACTTGCGTAGTGTCGCTTTTGCACGTGTGAGGTGGATCCTCTGACTTCTGCGTGCTGCTCGGCAACCCTCCATTTAGCGACGCTAGTACGAGAGATTCAATTTGCCGTTTGGACCTGGTAACCGTGGGGTTTTCAGGGCACACTAGGCAACGGGAGTCGATGAATATCGAACACGAGATACGCGAGTACTCTTGGCGCCGGAGGTTTGAGGCCAGCGGTCGTCGGCACCGGCTTACCGGTTTGTGGTGGCGCGTTCGCACATGGTGGTATCGAGACTCACAGTTCCTGTGAGCGGTCCGCCGGGTGCCTGGAGCCTCGCCTCCCGTTCTTGCCCACGAATCGGCCCGGGGGCTGGATTCGAGGCGACGCCGGCGTGCGGCGCGTGGGCACCGAAGCTGAAACAACCGAAGCTACATAAATTGTTAGGGATCATCCACGCACAATCAAAGAAGCAGCCTTTGCCCACGGAAAGCTACCTCATCAACAATCCCACCATCGCCCTGTTCGCTGAAGACGGACGTTATGTGGCCCGTACGATCCCCAGTGGAACCTTCATCACGGTCGACAGGGCTGCTTTCGATAGTGGTGATGGGTTGGTAGACGCGACGTGGTACGGCAGGAGGGTAATGATGTTTACCGAAGACTTGCTGTCACGCGCGGAATTGGTCCCCGAAAAATTGACCGAACTCACTAATAATTTGTAATGTGCCGAACTTGGAACATTCTTCCAGTGTCTACTCAAATGGCGCGTTCAGGCGCTCGTGGTACGGCTCGAGCAATTCCGCGATGACAAGTAGCGTGCCGGGCGCGTTCGCGTCCCCACTCTGCCGAGATCGGCCGCCAGAATCGCGCGACGGCGGCGACCATGATGCCGGCGAGCACTGATAGGTTTGATCGCCTCGCCGGGATTCAGCAGCCGCCCCCGCGTGGCCGCACCGTGCACCAAGGTGGGTAGCGGTCCCACGTTGTGTTGGTCTTGATCCAGATGAGATACTGAAGAAGCCAGTACAAAACCGCACTTTGCCTAACCGTGTCCTGCCTTTTCGTGATGACAAAGCGAGCATACGAGGAGACCAGGAAAATTTTCGGGCGGCCCTCGCTGAAACTGAAGCTGCCAGATTAAACACCGAGCACGCGAGAATGAGTCTTCCATTTCAGGTGCCGTAAGTAGTCTGCCAGGAGGCCAGTCTCAACGCGATGCGCTATATGCGATTGACGGACGGGACGCGAGCAGGAACAGCACGTCAGAACTCTTTGCGGCGCTCACAAACGGAGAGACTAGGAAAGGACAGAATAACGCTTGAATTCGATCTTCCATTCCAGATCCGCTTCCGCCCTGACATGTGTTCGTCCCGTCAGCTACCTCCATAGGATCTTGTTGTCTCTGACCATGTTAAGCCTGGCACTGCGGGGCGACGGGACAATAACGCTGCCATCACAAGACGTTATTGCGGGTATTGACAAAGCTCAAGAGAGTCGGGAGCGTCAGCTCACCGGATACGCCGCAAGGGAACACTACACGGTTCGTAACAGCCATTTCAATCATAGCGCCGAACTTGAGGCCAAGGTCGTTTTTCGAAAAGGAAAGGGTAAAACTTATACGATACTGTCGCGTAGCGGTCCCGGGGTTCTTCAGGAACGTGTGATCGGCCGCATTTTAAAAGAGGATGCCATGTTGAGCAGCAGCGCTGAGAGGCCTCATAATCTTCTCACGTCGGCCAATTACTCGATCGAGCTGAAGGGTATTCAATCGCTGCATGGAACGTCGTGCTACGTGGTCAAGATTCTTCCGCGCGTCCGCAATTTTGCCCTCATTGAGGGCGAGGCCTGGTTCGATGGCCAAAGTTTTTCGCTGCTCCGGATCGAAGGCAAGCCCGCGGCCAGCCCCTCATTCTGGACGGGCAAACCCCTCATCGAACGCGAATACACCATCGTGAAGGGGCTTTCCTTCCCGCAGCACAGCCGGGCCACATCAAAGGGCTTTATCACGGGAAAATCAGAGTTGACCATCGACTACAGCGAATATGAACTTTTGAAGTAGATATTGAAGCTTCTTCCTCCCCTAGTTGCCGCGCAACCGCGGCGACCGTGATGCCGGAGAGTAGGGCTCCGGCAAATGATGATGTAGGCCGCAGAAACTCGGTCGCGGGTTTTGATCGCCTCGCCGCGATTCAGCAGCCGCCCACGTTGGCCGCGCGAACACCGCGCGGCCACTTCGCCGGCTGTGGCCGCCGCTGGCACCCCGCATGTGTAGCCTCCCTGGCGACCTCGATTCGACGAGCACAATGGCCCTCGTAACCGGCCGATGCTCCATAATTCCGTAATTACTGAACCGCGCATATCCGTAAATCGCCTGCCGGCGTTGATCACCGCAAACGAGCGCTGAACGGCGCGGTCAGCGCCGCAGCGGCGGGACTATTTTGGCAAAAGAACTTTGGCCATCTACCTGCCTCTGCTTAGTGAAGGGGATACCCATGAAAGACAACACAAAAGACAAAATCGAAGGCACGGCGCACGAACTTAAAGGCGCAGTGAAAGAGAAAGTGGGACATGCCACCAAAGACGCTGACCTCGAAGCGGGTGGAAAGAGCGAAGAGTTGGGTGGAAAAGTCCAAAGGAAAATCGGCGACATCGAGAAGGTCATCGAAAAGTAGAAAATTTTGCGGGGCTTCCTTATCGATCAGCCCCTTCCTTCCAGGCAGCTTGTCTCGGCGCGCCTTACCTGGATCGATATGCAAGTTAGTGTACGACAGCGTAATTTCTGCACTGACTAGTTGCGCCGGGAGCAGGCTCCCCGGCTCCCGCAAATCTGAAGGATAACTACAGTGAAAATAACAGCGATCTTTTTAATCTTGATTGGAATTGGAATCGTAATTTGGGGCGCGTTTGGATTTCAGACGCGTGAGAAAGTGGTGGATATCGGACCCATTCACGCCAGCAAAGACACGGAACATAATGTGCCTTACGGTCCATTGGCGGGAGGGGTGATTGCCGCGGCAGGGGTGTATTTGCTTGTGAAGAGCAAAAGTTGATTCTCCACGCCCTCTTCAACTCAAAAAGATCAGGCTGGGTCTGCCAGCCCCCATATGCGATGTCAAACACCGATAAGAAAAAACAGCTGCGGCTGCTGATCAGGTCTTTCCTTCCTCGGCAGCATCCAGTTGCTGGGTATTTGTCGTCCAGTGGTGAGTGCCGCTTCTGCGGCTTCTTGATTATTCTCGTGGCCGTCAACGGACCGATTGAGCATCTTGGGAAAGAGACCGAAATCGTCGTGAGCAGCTCTGCGGAGATAATGCCAACGTCAAAAAGGATTGACGAGGGAGCGTGCCCGGGGCGTTCGCCTCCCGGCTCGCCCACGAACGCGACACGCCGAACTGCCGCGCGACGGCGGCGATCTTGATGCCGGCGAGCACGGCTCCGGCGATGAGGTACCGTTTCATTATTCGGTTGGCGGTCAGGCCTGCCGATCGGCCGCGTCAGTGGGCCCATAATGTTGTCATCTGTCGAGTAGTCGCCAAAACCAAAGAAGCGTTGAAAGGAATCCCTTCCGGTGTTCGCCACACACTCCTTGCATAGGCAACCTATCGACCCTTTGCGCCGAGCATCAATCTGGTCCTTCCGTGTCCGAATCTGAATCCACGCAAATCGACGTAACCGGCGCGGCGACGCTAACCTCTAATGCCTCGGTGATTCGTAATATTTGTTTCTTTGCGGTGTGCAGTTTCGCCGTCGCACAGCGTCTTCCTGTAATCCTCGTGGACGGGTATCATCCTCTCTGTCAAAAGGACAACCTCTCTTCGTCACACGATTTCGGCGAGCTGGAACAAAGGCTCAACAACGAAGGCGTGCCTGTGACCTTTTTCGCCACCTGCTCGTTCGGTGGAAAGCCGTCCATAGAGGACTTGGGTAACGCACTGGGCGCAACCATTCGTGGTCTCAACGTTCCTCAAGTTGATCTGGTAACTCACAGCATGGGCGGCCTTATTGTTCGATCGTATCTTTCTGGAAAGCAATCGGCCGGGGCTGCCTTTCGTCCTCCCACCGATCCCAGGGTCAACAAATGGGTATCGATCGCAACCCCCAACTTCGGAGCGCTAATTCCTTCCCAATTGCTGCCTTTTCTGCCCGACGCGCAAGCGCGCGAGGTTGTGCCTGGAAGTCGTTTCCTCTTCGACCTGGCTACTTGGAATCAGAACCGGGACGATCTGCGTGGGGTTGACACCGTGGCAATCATTGGCAATGCCGGTGGCTTCGGACCGCTGAATGGATCAAATGATGGGACCGTCGCAGTCACTTCCGCTTCCATGTCTTTTGCTTTGCCGGATGAACGCACGCGGGTTCTTCCGTACTGCCATGGTGCAGGAGACCTTACTTTTGTTCTGGGTTTAGGATGCGATTCACCTCCACTGGCCCTTATTCGGGCGGATAATCCGCTCTCCTGGCATATCATCGACTCGTTTCTCGCGGGAGCTGGCGACTGGAAAACAGTCGGCCACCCACCCAACCAAGATTCGTACTTATCGAAGTACGGCGGGGTGCTCCGTGAGACGCGCGACCGCGTAGACGCCCCTCTCGGTTCCCTGACAGACCAGCCCTTTGTTGCTAATCCACCTCTGAGGGGTTGCTACACGGCAGTGATCGAAAAGCCGGGGCCGCAGATCCTACTTGTGACACCTTCTGCCGCTCGATTGCCTTCGCTTAGTCTCGCACCGCGCATGCTGGTTTCCATCTACGGAAGCAAGTTAACGGGGAGCCTCGTTACGGTAAACAGTCGGATTCTGCCCTTAAGGTACGACGGCGATAGTCAGATCAATACGCTCCTTCCCGCCGACATTTCCGGAGTGGCTAGGTTGACGATCAGTAGCCCCAATGGATCTCAAAGCGTCAACATCTTTATCGAGCCTGCCGTGCCTGCGATCTTTACCAAGGATGGATCTGGGACGGGTATCGCCGCCGCGATCCGCGACCGTACCCAGCTTTCTCTATATCTCACTGGGCTCGGCGTGGAACCCAACTCGCCCTCCGTGTTCTTCAACGGGCGGAGTGTGCCCGTGAGCTATTCTGGACAGGCGCCTGGGTTTGACGGATTGGATCAGATCAATGTGGAACTGCCGTCTGAGTCGGCGGCAGGAAGCGTCACAGTTAGCGTAGGACGTCATGAAAGCAACTTGGTGACTATACCTGCTCCTTAAATCGGAAACCTACGCTCGGGCCCGTACTCGCCCGTCAGAGTTCTGAGGGAATCGACCGGCGCCTCTTCTCAGCTATGGATGATTTAATGCTTCTTCCAGCCACTATTAGAGAAGACAAAACGCCAATCGTACTCGGGGCATTCCCTTCCGGTGGCGGGCGGACGAAATTCGAAGTGATCATTCCTCCCTGTGCACCGGGCTCGCGGCACATCACCTCGGCCGCGATTCGATGCGCCGCTGGCGTTGGCCGCGCGAAGCGGTTCGTTCGCGGCGGTGGCACGCGGGAGTTCGCCGGGACCGCTTTGATCAAGCAACTCCACGATGAGACTGTGCGGGTCCGCCCGCGGAGCGCATCCTCGAACTGGCTCCGCCTATCACCTCACTGCGATTCGAAGCTCCGCCTGCACCGGCCAGGCGTTACCCAGTTGGTTGGGTCGCAGCCCGGGGGCCGGGAGAGGTAGTCTGGCAGAGTGTCCATCTGCGCGAAATTCATCGAGCCTATGCTGCTTCTGCGCACCGAGAAATTGAATGAGGGCACCGACTGGATGTTTGAAATCAAATTCGACGGCTATAGGGCGATTGCCTTCAAAAGCGCCGGGAGACTCCATCTCCGGTCGCGTAATGACAACGATTTTGCACTCCGGTATCCAAGCATCGCGGAGGCGCTGAAAGCCCTTCCGGATGAAACGGTAATTGATGGCGAAGTCGTGGCGCTCGACGAATCGGGCAAGCCTTCGTTTAATGCCCTGAAAAACTGCGGCTCCTCGAAAACTCCGCTCCTCTTTTACATCTTCGATGTGCTCGTCCTGGCCGGCAAGGACGTGATGGGTGAACCGTTCGTCAAGCGGCGCGAGCTGCTGGAGTCGAAGATCCTGCCTAAGCTGGCGGAGCCCATCCGATATTCTCCCGAACTTAAGGCTTACGCTTCACACTGCACCTCCTTGGTACGAGCGGCAACGACCTGTGTCGCAGGCAATCGTTTGGAGTACCGGACGCCTTGAGCCTTGCGTGGAGGATTCTCTCCGGGATGCTCATACAAACAGGCGTTGCTGTTATTGTACGCATGACCGCACAGAAGTCCGTGCTGCAACCAGACCTTGACGCGCGCGGTTGAGAGATCTAGAACCTCGGCAATCTCCTGCAGCGTGAGGAGACCGGCGGCGCGCAGCCGGTCATAGCGGGACTGTAAGCCGTATCGGCGCTGGATTCCGGCTACGATGCGGGCGGTGAACGGCTTGCACTCACCGGAGTGCATGCCGCACTCGTTGAGTTTCGCGGCGACCTCCGGGTAGGTGTGGAGGTCGAGCAGCCGGTCGATTGCGGCGACAGCTTTCTTGCTGGTTTGCCGCTGCTCCCACGACCGAAGCGGCAGGGGCAGTTGAATCGTGCGGTGCGCGCCACCCTTGAAGCGGAGGTGCAGCGTAATGCTATCGCGGCGGATCAGCGTGACGTCTTCCAGCAACAACCGGACCATCCGTTTGCGTTCGCGATCGGGCGTGGCAGGATTACGCCACAGTTGCGGGAAGCTGCTCGCCAGCGAAAGGATCGCTGCTTGCTGTTGGTCATTGACGACCTTCCGATCTTGTTCCCGTTGACGTTCACAAAGCTGCTGCGCTTCAGCCAGCATCTTCAGCTTGGTATTCCAATCGGCTTCGAGAGAATCGGCTACGAGCCGATTGTCGGGGTCCACCCACAGATATCGCCGGCGGGCCAACTCGGCTTCATAACGGGATCGCTCCACTTGCTGTTGGCGCAGCCGGTCGGCTTCTTCCAAGCGCGATTGTAGTTCCTGTTGCACCGCAAGGGCGACTTCCAACGTCAACGGGGTGACGGCCTCCACGAGGATGTTGCCGACCGCTTGGTCGATGTTCGAACCAGGAATGTGCTGGCAGATCGGTTCGGCGTGCTCGATGCCCTCGCGTTGGCAAACGTAGTCCGGGCTCAACTGCCCACGCCGGCTGTGATAGCGGACCGTCATCCGCTTGACACAGCACCCACAGAGCAGCAGCCCTTGCAACAATGCGGGGCCTTCTCGCGGTAGGCTCTTGCGCCGGTCAGTTCCATAGGCTTGGCAGTTGTCTCGGAGGCGCCGCTGATTCCGTTCATACTCGTCCCAGTCGATATAACCGGCGTGCTTGTCCCTGATGAGCACTTCCCATTCTTGTTGTGGCACACGCTGGATGACGCAGTCGCCCTCCACCGTCTTCCTAGTATGAGTTCTCCCATAAACGAAGGCACCGGTATATCTCGGGTTGTGAAGGATGCGCAGAACACGGCTATGCTCCAGTCCGGCCCACACAGTGTCGCCCTTGTTCGTCCCGGTATGAACACGCCGCGGAAACAGCAATCCCTGCTCGGCGAAGAACCTCACCGTGGCCATCGCCGAACCAGTCCGGCGGAATGTTTCAAACAACATGCGCACGGATTGTTGGACTTGTTGGTCAGGATCTATTGCGAGTTTGCCCTCTGCGTTATATACAAAGCCCATCGCTGGCCGGACAAACAACTCTCCGCGCCGAGCCTTGTTCCGGATTCCGCTTTGCAGACGTGCGCGCAGAACGTGCAGTTCGGCCTCGCTCATGGTGCCCTTCAGTCCAAGCAGAAGGCGATCATTGAAGTGCGCCGGATCGTAGACCCCGTCTTCATCAAGAATCAGCGTGTCGGTTAGCGCGCAAATCTCCAGGAGCCGGTGCCAGTCCATCGAGTTCCTCGCCAAGCGTGACACTTCCAGGCCGAGTACGATTCCGGCCCGCGCCAGGCTGACCTCGGTCACCAGCCGTTGGAATCCTTCTCGATCGGCGGCCGAGGCGCCCGACTGCCCCAGATCCGTATCGATGACGATGACCCGGTCCAGCGGCCATCCCAACGCGACGGCTTGTTGCCGAAGGGCATACTGCCGTTGCGTACTCTCGGTGTTCTCGAGCACTTGACGCAGAGTGGACTGCCGGACATAGAGATAAGCACTCCGCCTGAGGTGACTGGCCTTTACTTTTTGATGTGCATCGTGAGTCATTGGGCTGCCTCCCATTGGTTTTCCAAAAACATGCCGGCCAGAATCGCAACGATTTCGGAGTGCATGCCTGGCGGCAGCAGTTGCGGGTTGGCGGTCGCCGCGACGGCTTCTGTGGTGGCAACGACCGCGGTACACGAGGAACAGACTTCCATCCACTCGTACATTCCGTGAGCCAGGAATAAGGTGAAGCCGGGTCCGCGACCGCCGGCTAGCACCAGAGCGCGGAGATCCTCGTAGGAAGAGCGCAGCGAATCGGAACTGCCCCCAGCGAAAGATGATTTCAACGTCGTTTTTTTTGCTGAAGCAAGCGCCGCTGAATGCTCCGCGGATGCACCTGAATCCGGAACCGCTTCTGAATGGCTTCGGCCAGTTGCTCGGAGGTGAGCGAAGAATCGGCAGATCGCTGCTCGGCGACAAACCCCATCACTTCGGTGGTCAGTTTGTGTCCGCCTTGTGGACCTCGCTTTTGCGGAAGCAGGCCAAACACGCCGTCTTCCTGAAACGCCGCCTGAGCCTGATAGAACGACGGGCGTGAGAAGCCGAAGGCATGCGCGGACTGGCTGATGGAGCCGTTGTCGATGTGAACCTGACGCAGCATCTCGTACTTGACCTGCACCAGGTCGTCGGAGTCGAAGAAGGCGCTGTTGTGAAACAGAGGATGGCTGACGGCTTCGGGACAAGACCAGCTAGCTGCGCAACAACACATGACAACATTCCCTTTACAATCATGACGTAATTTCCTTTACATACTTTCGAGGCGACTCCTCCACCATCTGGACCAACTCAAGGAGATCTGAGACGCAGAATAGTGACCGGCCCGCCGCCAGTTCCACGAATGGGTTTTCCGGAACCACATCGGTCCAACTGGCCGGAACTGACACCAGATGTTCGCTTTCCTGCCGCTGGAAGTAGACTCGGTTTTCACCCCAGGTATGCAGGTATGTAATGAGCTCGAACGTCCGGCCAGACCACGGGTGAAAGGGATGGGTGATCTTGAAACATCGACTCAGACCGTTCGCATCAGCCTTAGTTGACGGCTCACGCCAACATTTTCATCGAACGATTGTGGCGCTCGCTCAAATACGAGGAGGTATACCCGAAGGATTATTCGTTGGTCTCTGAAGCGCGCGCCAGCATCGGCCGCTATTTCCGGTTCTACAACTACGAGCGTCCGCACCAAAGCCTCGGCTACCGAACACCGGCAACCGTCTATTGGCGATGAGCATGACCGGGATGAGCGCACGGAGAAATGGAAGAGGGCATTATTTGACTCGGGGACGCTGTCCCCGAACCCCTGGGATTTATCGCTTTGGCGCCAGAATGTTTGTTTTACACTGAAGGCACTTGAACGGAGGATAGGGCTCCGCAGGGATGCGACCCGAGCGCCGATTCAAGCGCCGGAATGGCAAGGGGGCGGCTTCTGCGGCTGCCCCAAACTCAACCCCACGGCCCGTCTGACATTAGCTTATTGCCGACGAAAAATGGTCTTGACAATAGGGTCCACTTTAATCAACATACAGCTGGATATAGATTAATTAAGGCTGCCACCCACGCGCCGATCTCCGTTGTTCACGCCCCGGAAGGCACGGCCGCTCTCGATTCCGGCTGCCATTGGTCCAGTGATCGATCGCTTGCTTGGCCAAAGCCGGCATGGGAACGGTGCGGATCCGTCCGTGCTTGCCGACAAGATCCACCACACACGAGCGGCCGCCGCGCTGGGACACGTGCGCAAATTCCAACCGGGCGACCTCGCACGATCAGCACGCTTATCCAACGATCCGAAAAGAATGTGCAAAGATCGCGTTCACGTCAGTTTCACCAGAACGCGTCTCGGTTAGTTTTCCGCGTTTCCGCTAGCCAGATATTTCCTGTTAGCTCAGTCATGTTGAAGGCAAGCTTGTCCTTCGCAACAGAAAATTCCACTTGGGCCAATCCGGCATGCATCATCGAGCGCCTTGAGTTATGAAGATGAACGATAGAATTCGGTTGCCCCACTGGCTGCTTCGTGGTTGGCCGAATGCGTTGAGCCCAGAGACAGCGGAACCCGTCGCGTTCCGACAGGAAATAGATGTAGTTCCCGTCCGGAGACCAGCGGGGCTTGTCGGCCCACCCCTTAGCGTCGCTGATCAGAATCCAGCTCTCAGGTCCTGCAGGCCTGCCTTCGCGTATTGGTGCCACGAACAAAACGGCTTGGTTGGTTCGTGGAACAATAGCAACAAACGCCAGCCAGAGTCCATCGGGCGAATAACGGGTCTGGAACAGACTGTACTTATCACTGCTTAGGAAGACGGTCCGGCGATTACTATTCAAATCGAGTGCATAGATTCTACGAAGTGACCCCTCCTTACTGTCCTGCCCAGGATCGGCCATTAGTAGCTGCCGGTCGTCTTGCGACCACGCCCACGGCCAGCCGCACTCATCACAGACCTTCTGTCGGGACTGCCCGCCAGTTGTAAGCACGTATGAACTCTGGAACGTTGAATAAGCAACTCTCGTGCCGGAATGTGAAATTGTAGGAAAGGTCTCAGCAGCGGAAGTGGCAACCAGTGGCGTCTCATTAGTGGTTTCCAAGTTTCTGATCCAGATATCGTTAGTCCCCAAACGGTCGGAAACAAAAACCAGCAACTTTGCGTCCGGCGAAAAAACGGGACGTCCGTCGTAGGAGATGCCCTGCGTCACACGCCGCAACTCACCGGCCGGCTTCCCATGATTCGCATCGATCGGTAAGCTCCAGATGTTTACGCTTTGGGTCAGGCTTGCGAACGCAATGCGACCATCGTCTGCAATTGAAGGGTAAACCGCAAAGCTGCTACCGGATGTCAGCGCTTCTGGCTCTCCGATCAAGCTACCGGTTGTCGAATTAATCCGTATTTGCCATAAATTGAGGCTGTCGCGCACTTTCGCGGAAAAGACTAAATAATCGCCTTGCCAAGCGCGTACGCGCGGAAATCCCCCGGTGAGAAACGAAAATGCAAGCCCTCGACGTCGTAATGCGGTAGATGCACCCGTTTGGACGGCGGGGCCGCCGCCAACCGGGACCAACCACCAGTCCGCGTTGCCTTCGAATTGATCGGAGGGTCGGCGAATTCCCTCTACTAACAGATTCTTGCCGTCAGGAGACCAGACAGGGCGGCCTATTTCCGACAGGTCCGTCACCAGCAGGTGCGCCGGGCCCCCCGATACGGGAACGAGAGATACCGATCCCAGCCCAATGCCTTCCAACGCGCTTCCAGACATCATCCCTACCCAATAAGCGATCCAGTTGCCATCAGGCGAAAAGCGCGGACTCTGTCCGTGCGGAGCAAGAAATTGCGGCTCGCCGCCTAAGGAAGGAATGACATAGATTCCGCCACCCTCCGTGTCCGCTCGAAAGACGATTTTCGAACCGTCGGGCGAAAAATCCGGTTCGCGTTCGTCGCCCGCTAACGAAGTAAGCCGAATCGGTTGCCGCGTGCCAACCTGCTGTACCCACAAATCCAGATTGCCGTCTTCTCTTCGATCCGATGCATAAGCCACTAACTTTCCATCTCGCGATAAGGCTGGTTCGGTGGTAAGCCCCGGGTCTGATGTTAGCCGGGTTAAGAGTGTCTGAACTCCCCGCGTAGTGCGAGTGGACAGCATGGCCAACGTTCCCCCCACGGCCGCCAGCAGACTCACGGCCGCCACCGCGAGCCATAACACTCTGCTGCGTACTAGAGTGGGGGCTACTTGGGCAGCAGCCGAAGGTATTGTATCCGGCTTGCCTTCCCCGCTCAGCGGTTCGATAATTTCCACGGAACATATGAATCTATAGCCTCGACGGGCCAGCGTCTCTATGAATCTGGGGTTCTCGGCGGAATCCCCAAGCGCCTGCCGCAGTTTAGCGATGGCTGCGTTTAGGCTGTGCTCAAAATCGACGTACGTTCCCTCCGCCCACAGCCTATTGCGCAACTGCTCGCGCGTGACTATCTCACCTGGTTGTTCGAGCAATAACGTGAGAATACAAAAAGGCTGATCCTGGAGTTTGACACGTATGCCGTGCTTGCGTAACTGGCCGGACGTCCGATGCACCTCGAACAAGCCGAAGCGCACCACTGTCCACGGTGGGACAGGTAACCTCATGGCGTGGATAAGTATAGCATGCCAAAGATCTCTCTGTCAAATGACACATTTTTTAGAACGGTCTTGTTTACAATGACTTACACGGTGACACTGAATTCACCTTGAGATGAGCGGCAAAACATGGCAACCGCTTTCTAGGTTTGCGACGATTGCACCTCTGTCGCTTGCGGCAGCCACGTTGCGATGTTCAAACTCAACCGACGAAGGATCATGGCGGCTATCTCGGCGAGCGTACTCTGCCTGTCTTGCGAACTTTGCCGAGCTCAGCCGGTAAACCCTGATGACGCGCCTTGGCAGGACCAGGTTCGTAAGGCGGATGTGCTGCAGACCAAGGGGGACTATCAGGAAGCGGAGACCATTCTTCTATCTCTTCTCAGAGACTCTAAGCGCCTCAAATTGGAGACCATGGATTTGGTCCTAATAAGAAATGATATCGGTGGCCTGTGTCTGGAACTTGGGCGGTATGCCGATGCCGAGCAACATCTCCAGCGCAATTTGGCGACCCTCAACAAGTCTTTCCCGGAGCACAAGCTGGAATGGCTACGGACGGTGAGCCACTTAATCTCGCTCTACACCGGAATCGGAGAATTCAGTCGCGCGGCCAACCTTGGTGAGCAGGTTGTTCGAACCGGTGAGGCGATGCAACAACGGTATCCACTCGATTACGCACAAACCCTTCATCATCTGGCAATTACCTACTTCTTCCAAGGCCGTTACAGGCAAGCGGAGTCGCTTCTCCGCGCCGTCATCAAACTACAGCAGGATCAGGGGAGCGATGAAGCTGCAGAGGCAGAGCTGATGTACGCTCTCGTAAGTATGAGCTCAGTGCTTCTCCGAACCGCCCAAACCGAGGACGCGCTTGCTTGCGTTGTGCGTGCACGGCAAATCGGTGAGAGAGTTTTTGGTCCAGATCATCTCGTTCTCTCGCGAGCTTTGATTGTCGAATCTTCCGCCTACCGGTCACTGGGCCGAACCGCGGAAGCCGAGATTGCAGCCCAGAGAGCGGTGGCAGTTGTGCGGGGTGGCCCTAGACCGATTATGCAAGCGGCCTGGGAGGAGTATGCCCAGGTGTTAAGACAGGCGGGCCGCAGAGCAGAGGCGAAGGCCACCCAGAATCGTGCACGAAAAATCCGAGAAGAGCTTCAAAGAGATAATCCCTTTCGGCACCGAGTTAACATAACTTCGCTGACGGACCATTGATCATTGAAGACTTCTTTCTGAGATAACAACGTCTACCGGTTCAACGCTCAACTTTTTCAATTTGCGTTAGGTCGAATGACGGGAATGAGAGCAGAAATCCAATTCTCAATGTACCGACGCACCGAGATCGAGGTGCAGATAGTCACAGGGGGCGTCGGTGAGATCCTGGTGGGAGCCTAAATACCCGCTGGGTAGTGACGAGGGAGGCATGGCCGAGCGAGATCGACAGCTCACGGCGATACAGTGGCCGCGTCGCAATCCGTCTGATACACGGTTCGCACCTGGGAGAACATGACTACTCCGTAAACGTCAAACCAACCCAGGTCAGCCGCGTGAAGCGGACCAGCGGGCTGGGGTGAGGTTGGCGACTTCAGATAGCGTCCGCCGATTCAGCCCTGGCAGTACCTCGGCGAGATAATTCTTCACGGGCATTCCCAGCCTACGGCACGATTCCACGACGGAGAGAATCGCCGCGACTTTCGGACCCGCCTGTGGGCTGCCTACATGCAGCCAGTTCTTGCGGCCCACCGCTACCGGACGCATCGAGTTCTCCGCCAGGTTGTTCGACAACTCGACTTCGGCGTACTCGAAACACCGGAGCAGCTTGGTCCACATATTTAATGTGTAGGCTGCCGCCTGGCCCAGCGCGCTTTTCGGCAACACCTGCTTTACCAGCGCCAGGCACGCCTCGCGAATCTCGCGCAACCATTCTTGGGCGTATTGGCGCCGCTGCGCCAGGCGTTCGTCCGCACTCAACTGGCGCTGGCGTGCGTCGCGGTCGATCAGAAATAATGCGTCCATGCGCGTGACCATGGCGATCGCCGCCGCATCCTGCGGATTCACTTTCACCGCGTCGACAAACTTGCGCCGCGCATGCGCCCAACAGCCGGCATGCACCAGCTTCGGTCCGCCGATGTGGTCATACCCCTGATAGCCGTCGGTTTGCAGAATCCCTTCCCACTGCCCGAGAAACTTGCGTGGACCTTCGCGCCCGCGCCCCAACTGAAATTCAAATACCGTCTCACCACCCGGCTTGCCGTATTGCCACAAGTACGCCTGATGATTCTCGCCGCGCTTGTCGTGCATCTGCACCGGCACCGGTGTTTCATCGGCCTGTAAATACGTTGCAGCCAGCAGTTGGCGCCGCATCGCCGCCACGATAGGCGCCAGCAACTCGCCCACCCGCATCACCCAGCCATCCAGCGTTGCGCGCCCGATCTCCATGCCCGCTTCGCGCTCCAGCATCGCCGCCTGCCGGTACAACGGCAAGTGGTCGCAATACTTCGCCACCACCGTGTTAATCACAACCGCGTCACTGGCCAATCCTTTTTCGACGATGCGCTCGGCCAACGGCGCGGCTGTCACGGTGGAGCAACGGCGGCACGCTCGCTTCTCGCGTTTGGTCACCCGCACGAAGTAGCGCGCCGGTTCGATGTCGAGTTGCTCACTTTCGTCGTAGCCGATCACCGTGGTCGGTTCGCCGCAATCGGCGCAGGTGCAGCTAGCGCACGGAATCACTTCTTCCACGCGCGGCAGCGTATCAGGCAGCGGCTTGCGTCCCGGATGTGGTTTGCGTTCGCGAGGCGGCGTGCTTTTCAACGGCTCCCGCCGCGACTCGGCTTCTATTTCCTCGCGCGTTACGGAGGGTTCTTCTTCGATCAGCAACTCCAGCTGCAAGTTGCTCAATGTTTCGCTCTTTGGACCCAACTGTTGAATGCGCCGCTGCCGCAACTCTTCTCTCAGCGCCTGGATTTCCAACTGCGCCCAGTGTAGTTGCCTCTCCAGTTCCGCGATGCGCGCCGGTGCGTTCATGGTGGAAAATCCATGTTACGCGAAGAACAGAAAATGTTCCAGAAGTATTTACGCCGAACGGCGGTACCAGTTCCGCGGCTGCGTTTGTTTTAGATCGAGCCCGTTCACCAGCATCGCCAACTCTTCGGCGCGCATCGTGACGCTACGCTGTTGTTCGTTCGCCACAGGCCAACGAAAGCGTCCTTTCTCCAGGCGTTTCGCACACACCCACAATCCGCTGCCATCCCACACCAGCGCTTTCAAACGCGTGTGCGTGCGATTGGAAAACAAGAACAGATGCCCGCTCAACGGATCTTGCCCCAGTTGATCCCGCACCAATCCGTATAAGCCATCGAATCCCTTGCGCATGTCGACGGCCTCGACCGCCACAAACACTTTCGTCGCCAGTCCCAGCCCGAACACGCTACGCCTCGGCCGCGCGAATCAACCGCAGCAAATCGGCTTCCGCGAACCGCCACGAGCTTTCGATGCGCCGTCCGCTGGCCAACACCAGCACGAATCCCGGTCCCGGCTGTTGTGGCTCGACAGCGACCCGCACCAGTTTCGGCTTCCGTTTCGACCGCCAGTAATCGAGCGTGCTGACCGCAATCCCGTGCTTGGCACTGTACTCGCGCCGCGTCATCCCACTTGTCGCGTAGCCTTCGGCGATCCGCCGCTTCTCTTCTTTGCTGCCCATGCCGCCATTGTCCAGGCTTTCCTCCGGCCAATCAAGACGGGTTCCTTAGACGCTTACTGTCATCCGCAGCGGCGCAATTGGCGAGACTCATTGCCCCGGCGAGCGTTAATATCTTCAGGAAAACTCTCATGGACAGAAGAGTATCCGACTTGAAGAGGAAATTCCTCTTCGATCTTGCGAAAAACGGCCGCCGGCGTTTCCACCGGCGGCCGTTTTTACTTTAGTTGCAACGGGAGACTAATCGCCGAACGTACCGACTTCCTTGTTCGCCTCTTCCTTCTTCGGCTTGCCGATCAGAGTACCCAGTGGAACGAAGCCTTCCTTGTTGTCGGCCACAGGCTCCTTCAGAACATGTTGCCTGTAGAGCTTCTCCATCTCGGCGTCCTTAGCAGCCTGCTTCAGCTTCTCGTCGCGGGCCCGGACCTTTTCTTCCCGGGCGGTCTTTGCGATGCCCTTGTCATCGAGATCGTGCTGACGTTCACGGTGCACATCCGCTTCGATCAAAATCAGCGAGTGATCCTTGCTGACCAGATTCACATTCTTACCACCGGCTATGATTTCGTGACGTCCTTTTTCCGCGTACCACTTGGTGAGCGTCGCCGTCATATGCATTTTCTCGATGATATTCCGCCACCCTACGCCGGTATTGTAAGCGCAGAAGCTGATTTCGCCTTCCTGTGTCGCATACGGAATAATGCACTGCTCAGTGCGGCGGAAATCGTAGTTGAACAGATCCTGGAACCACATGCCCGCGATGAAGAGGAAATTCCACCGGTCGCGGCGGCGCTTTTCGATATCGGCCATGGTGCGGTCACCGGTAACCTTGCCGTAATCGCGCTTGGTACCGCCGAAGCACTTGTCGAACTTCGCCAACAGATCGGTCAATTTGAAATGAGTCGGAGCCTTGAACGCATCGTAGTTGCGGAGCAGTGAAAGAGTTACGCCGAAGAGCGACATCTTCCGTCCGCGCGCCGCATCGTTGATCTTAGCCACGTCCGTAGCCAGACGATCCGCTCTCAAGAACGCCGTCACCGGGACATACTCCTTCGTTTCCTTGTCGCACATAACTGCCATGCCGATACCGCAATTCGGGTGGCAGCCGCAGCTCAACTGTCCCCAATCCGCGCTCGGTCCATGCACAAGGTCAGCCCAATCGGAGAACGTGCTCATGAACGAAATCGGGAACCAGTCGCGGACGGGCTCGCCGATTCCGGTCTGATCCTTCACGTCGTGTGCGAGGTGCGAAAGCGTGTACCGCTGCGCATTGCGGCGGTCGTCGGTGACGGCTTCATCGCGCCCGGTAAAGGAAACCGGCTGGAAACTCAAGAACGGAATTTTCTTCGGATTGGCCAGCGCGAAGCGAACTACCGCACCCACCTGTTCGTTATTCACGCCGTTGATCAACGTGATTACCGGAACGATATCGACTCCATTGGAGTGCAGATTCTCGATGGCCCGGAGTTTCACATCGAACAAATTGCCTACTGCCCGGTGCGAATTGGCTTCGTTACCGACGCCGTCGAATTGCAGATAGGCGTAGCGCAAACCGGCTTCGGCGGATTTCTTGCAAAACTCGGGGCTCTTGGCGAATTCGATGCCGTTGGTGGCTGCCTGCACGCTGTTGTAGCCGACTTTCCGGGCATAGCGGACTGCGTCCAGGAAATAAGGCGAAAGCGTGGGCTCGCCGCCGGAGAATTGAACCGACATCTGGCGGCGCGGCTTGATAGAAATCGCATTGTCGAGAAGCGTCTGAATGTCTTCCCACGTCAGTTCGTGAACAAACCCAACCTGATTAGCATCCATGAAGCACGGATCGCACATCATGTTGCAGCGGTTCGTAAGGTCGACCGTCAGCACCGAACCGCGGCCATGCTTAATGGTCGAAGTTCCATGGTCGTGAAGCTTTTCGTCGTTATGAGCGAGGATGTCGCGGCCCGGAAAAACGTCCTCCAGGTGTTTGAAGAACGCGGAATCGATAGCCATCAGATCTTCAAAACGGCCATGCTTCGGGCACTCTTTCACCATTAGGATCTTGCCATCCCGTTCGATGATTTGCGCCTTGATCTCGCCCACCTTCTCGGTTTTCAGGATCTCGACCGGAATCTTGCCATCGAGAATCTGGTTACGGATCTCCGGAACGCACCGGGGACACAAGGAATCCGTAGTGCGGGGCCATCCGAGAGTGGGTTTGGTCTTTTCCCAGGATTTGAGCAGTGGTTTGTCCGACCATTTCGGCGTAAACGAGGGGTTCCGGTTGATGCTATTCAGCTTCTCGAAGACAGTCCAAGCTGCTCCAGCAGCGTAGCTTACGGCCTTTTCAGCGTATTTTATCGGCTTATGCATAGTTGATCCTTGTCAGAACGGCTCGAGGGTAGTATAGCGGTTGGTACGGAGGCTTCCTAGCAATGGGAATTAAACCGCCTGTTTTCTTGGCTGTGTGGCGGAATGGCAGGTTGAACGGAGCCGGCTTTCGGCTCACGGTGCGAAATAGCCGTTGATGTCCAAAATCACATCGGTGGGCTCGAGGGTAAAAAGGTCGATTCCGCCACCCGTCCCGGCAGGTACAATTGCCGCATTTGCAACAATTGAGCCGTCAAGAGAGTTCAGTGTCGACACCGCCGGCTGCGGCTGTCCGAAAGGCCAAGCTGTGAGATAGCTGAGGAGTCCGGGCGGCACCACGGTTATGTTGAATGCAAAGGCCTTAGCTGTGGATGCAATGCCGCAGGAACTCGACAGAATGTTAAACGTCCGGAAACCGGGACCGCCAGGTAGGCTTGGGGGCCCGAACGCTCCTGACGTTCCCTGCCCCGCCCGGGTGTCGGCCACCCGGCATGGCGTGAGGGGGTAGAGCAGCAAGCCGGAGCCCCCGCCAGTAGGTGGAACAAAGGCCGGATCGGCGAAATAGCCGTTGACGTCGATGATCACGTCCGTCGTATTAGAAGCGTAGATACTGATGGCCCCATTCATTCCGGCGGGAATGATGGCTGCGTTCGCCACGATCTTCCCCTTAAGCGAGTTCAGGGTCGAGACGAATGGCCTCGTCGTCCCCGAGGGCCACGCCGATAAAAACGCGAGAGGGCCGGAAGGGACCACCGTAATGTTCACCGAGTAGGCTTTGGCCGCCGCCGGAATGCCGCACGCGCTGGATATCGGAAAGTCCCGACTGCTCCCGGTGAGTATCGGGCCAAAGGCTCCTGGGGGGAGCGCTCCCGTGCGAGTATCGACCACTCGGCAGGGAAGGGCTGTAAAAAACGCAAGGCTAGACGATCCGGCCGGAGGGATGTAGCTGGCGGGCGCGAAATAGCCGTCAATGTCGATAATCACGTCCGTATTGTTGGTGGCAAAAACGCTGATTGCTCCATTGTTGCCGGCGGGTACGATGGCAGCGTTGGCCACGATGTCACCACCTGGCGAATTCAAAGTGGAAGCCAGCGGACGCACCGTCTCGGCAGGCCAGACGGTGAGAAAGCCGAGCGGTCCGGACGGGACAACCGTAATGTTCAGCGAGTAGGCCGCCGCCGAAGCCGGAATTCCGCACGGGCTGGAGGGAATGGGAAAGTCGCGGGTCGAACCGCCGGTCATTGACGGCGGGCCGAAGGCTCCGATGGTTCCCTGCCCGGGACGAGTGTCGGCGACACGGCATGGCGTCACCGGGATGAATCGGAGACCGGTTGGGATGTTACTTCCATCCTGGAAAACGGTCAGGGTGGCAGTGCCGGCGGTAATAGTAGTGGATCGGGCGGCTCCCGTGTTCGGAGATACAGAAATATTCAAGACTGTGTCACCCGTTCCAGGGAAAGATGTCTCCGAGACGGTCACCCACGATGCGTTCGCCGTTGGGGTAAAGGGACAGTTGGCCGTGACCGCGACGGTCTGGGCAGGTGGGGATCCACTGCCGAAATAGATCGCAGTTTGGACTAAAAGATAGGCGCACGGGGTGCCTGCGGCAGCCTGGGTGATCGAGAATATCTGGTTGCCGATGGTGACCGAACTTGTTCGAGCGGAAGGTGTGGGATTCGCCGCAACGGTGATTACAACCGGCGTGGTCCCCGCGCCCGAAGTGGGAAGAGGACTTAGCCAGGTGTCGTGCGCGGTAGCAGTCCATCCGCACGACGGCGTGAATGTGATCACGAAGACGGTTGTAGTTCCGCCGGCAGCCGGGATGGAATCGCCGGCAAATGAGAGCCGGTAGGTGCAAAGCGGGTCTTGGGTAACGGTGAATGTCTGGTTGCCGATTAATATCGAGGCGGTTCGAGCGAACGGTCCTGGATTTGCCGTGAAGTTCACTGTGATGGTGAAGTTGCCGGTTCCGGCGATAGAAGTAGGGGTTAGCCAAACATCATTGGGGGTGGCCGTCCACGCGCACGGCGTAGTCACCGTGACTGTTGTCGAACCGGCTGCGGCAGGAGCGGGATATGCGGTGTTGGAGAGGGAATACGTACAGCCAGCCTGGGTGATGCCGAAGATAATTCCTCGGATATTGATCGATCCGGAGCGGCTTGAAATAGAATTGTTGGCGTTAACGGAATAGTTGACTGTCCCGCTTCCTGCACCGGCACCACCGCTGGCGATGCCGATCCAGGAGTCGCTCGGCACCGCCGTCCACGAGCAACTGCCGGCGGCCGATACGGTCACGGCCCCGTTCTCCGCGCCTGCCCCATGCGACCGGCTGGGCGGAGAAATGGTAGCGCAGTTACTACTGTAATTCACGCTGATGTTCAAGCCGGCGGAAGTAGCGGAATTGACCGTAATGGAGAGGTCGCTGTAAGGATCGGTCCACGTGCGGCCATTGTCGAGCACGGCATCGGCGACGTTCTGATACGTCTGCGGGTTGAAGTCAAGCAGCTCCGTGTGTCCCGCGTGTGCGAAGTCCTCCGGATCTTCGTAGTGGATGAGAGGCCCATTATAAATGTTGCTGCTAATTAGCGAAAGCAACGTATCGTAGTGGCCGAGGGATTGGCGATATTCCAGCCACAGGTACTTGTCGGTGGATCCGGATCCTCGCTGCACTCGAATTGCCTTCAGACCTGATCCTGTTTCATAAGGAAGGATGGTAAAGTTTCCACTCGCCGTGATGGTTTGGATATTGCTGCTGCCCAACCAGCCCAGCTGTTGTTTGTGCGGCGCTGCGTAGTGAGCGATGAGTGTCTGCGTACCGAACGTGTAGGAAATGCCCATGGCGGAGTAGAGATCGCCGTATTCGCTAAACAGGGGCGTAACTGCAGGCGCCCCAAGCGCCTCCCCCGGATAGTAGTAAGCGGACGCGTGTTGCAAACCCAGTCCGTGCCCGCCTTCATGCGAAGAGACGTCCACGATGTAGTCGTTGTTGGATGTCGAATCGACGCCGATCCAAGCGACGGATGAGGTGAAATTGCCTTTGGATGGGGAGAAGTTGGTCAGGCAACCAACGGAGCCGAGCCCAACGCAGGACGGATCGCTGGGATAGAAGATGAACAGGCGCTTGTAGTTGCGGAAGTCTACGGTGGAATCGGCGGCCCTGATGGCGGCGCTCAGCATCTGGTCGGTTTGCGTCGTACACAGATAAGTCTTGTCGAGCACAAACGGCCCGAAGACGCTACCAGCGGCGCTGGCGGCACCGTAAGACGCTTCACTCCAGTAGTTCGCCAGGGCGCGGCCCGAGCCGAAGAAAGCGGACTGCACGACCGACGGGCTAACGGTGTTTGGAACTCCGGGATAGGAGACAATCAGCACCGCTACATTTTGTTGTCCGAGCGTTGAACACGAACTAAGCAGCAGAGGACCCGGACTGACTGCAGTAACGGCGATTCGGCCGCCAAGTCTCAGACCGCTCACACGCTGACTCTACGGCCGCATTGGAACCGCGGAATCTGATCTGCGAAAAAGGCGCTTACCTCCTGGCCGTCAATTACCACGCTGTACCGGGTCCGGCTCACTCCATGTGCGAAGTCGTCTTCGACAAATTCCCGCCCCTCGCCTTCCCAGGTTCCGGTCGATTCCACCGGCTCGTCCGGATATGCGGCCGCTAATGCAGTGCGGGTTTCGCCGGGCAAAGCTGAGGCAATTGCGGCGGACGGATCGGTTTCGATGAGGTCCGCCAACAACGCGGCGCGATCGCGAATACGACGGCGCATCTCGGCGTCGCTGACGGGAACGCCGAACTGAAGGTTGAGGGTCTTGATCTGCTGAGAGAGCGACTCAGAGGAACGTTGCTGGGCTGGAACAAGCGCAGGCGCCAAAAAGAGCAGAAGTGCTGCTACAGCAAATTTCCGTACAGCCACTGGGGAGAAGTATAACAGGGCAATTGGCGCGGAACAGTCCGAGGTTGCCGCGATCCCGCTGCTACTTGCCCGACGCGGCGGAAAGTGTCCTTAGCCTCAAGGGTTGTCGCCTGGTGAAGTCAAAAGATGCGAGAGCTGTGCGGGAAATTCTGCTGTTCGGACCAACCAAAGAAAGGAGGAGCCCGTCTGCCACAAGATCCTCCACTCAGAGGGGACAGCAATTACAGGAAACAGGAATCATCGTCCATCCAAATATTATTATTCTGCCCGGAGGCTGCACAACTGGAGAAAACACTAGGCTTCGGGTCCCAGGTATACCACTCTGTATCGGACCAACACGCCAACACCGCGCTAGCCCCTACCGAATCCCGAAATGCATCGAGAGTAGTTGCGAGTTTGTTTTCCCGGTTGTCAATTTTTTCCATTCGCGGAAGTCTTCAATGCGGGCCGGGAATTGCCGGACTGCCGCTAACGCTAGAGGGGCGTACGTATAGGATGGTTTTGGAGTAGAGCGGAATGGATGGACCCCGAAAGCGCATCTTGTTCCTGGCAGAAGGCGCCACCATGGCGCATTTCGTTCGGCTACTGGCACTGGCCGATACGCTGGACGTAAAAGAATACGAAATCCATTTTTATGCGCCTGGACGTTTTGCCGGATATCTGGTTGGGAAGCCCTTCGCCACGGGGGAACTTGCGACCATGCCGGGCGAGCAGTTCTTAGCGAATCTCGCGAAGGGCGCGCCGATGTTTCCGGCTTCTGTGTTGCGGAACTATGTCGACCAGGACCGAGAACTTATCCGGCGCCTCCGGCCCGACTTGACGATCGGCGACTTGCGGCATTCCCTGCCGGTAAGCGCGCAACTTGAATCTGCCCGCTGCGCCGTGATGATGAACGCCTATTGGAGCCCACACACAAAGCGGCGGTCGATCATTCCGCAGGTTCCGCTCACGCGGATTGTGCCGCCCCGGCTGCTCGGTCCAATCTACAGGCTAACGGAGCCTCTGGCGTTTGCAGTCCATGTTGGGCCGCTGAATTCCGTGCGAAAGGAGTTCGGGCTCTCAGCGCTTCCCGCCGATATTAGGGCGATGTACACTGACGGGAATTATGTCCTATACCCGGATATTCCGGAATTTATCCCGGCCTCCGATCTTCCCGACAATCATTGCTATCTCGGCACATGCCCGTGGAAACCCACAGTGGCGCTACCGGACTGGTGGGATCGGATGTTGGACGACCCGAAGCCGAAAGTATTTATCGCGTTGGGCAGTTCCGGATCGCCGCGAGTTTTGCCGGCGCTTTTTCGCGCATTGGCGAAGTTGCCAGTATCGGTTGTCATTTCGACTTCCGGGCGGAAGACGCCTGGGGTCACTGCATCAATGTACTCTGCCGATTTGCTGCCTCTTATCGAGACGGCACGCGAATCGCGACTTGTCGTGTCGCATGGGGGTAGCCCGGGCGTGAATCCGGCGATGTCGGCTGGAAGGCCAGTACTGGGAATTCCTAGTAACGCCGACCAGCATCTCTCGACTGCGGTTTTGGAGGAGAACGGAGCCGGTTTAGGAGTCCGTGTGGAAGAAGCTTCCGAAAAGCGGCTCTTGAGCTCTCTGGAAAGGCTTCTATTCGATCCGCAGTACGCACTGTCCGCCAGGCATTGGGCCGATGTTTACGCACGTTATGACAGTGGCGTCATGTTTCAGACATTCCTGACACGAGTTTTTAAGTAAATCCCTTATTCTTTAATGATATCCGTCTTAGTGAAAGGGGACTATTGATCCATAGTCCTCCTTGACGAGCCCGTCGATGAAGCCATTATGCGCTTCACTCTGTTGACGATCGGCTCCAGGGGAGATGTGCAACCTTTGGTAGCTCTAGGCCAAGGGCTCCGCCGCGCCGGGCATGTAGTACAGGTCGCCACCTTCGAGAGTTTTCGCCCGCTGGTTGAGCAGGCAGGGCTCGTCCTCGCTCCACTTGTGGGCAACGCGAAGACCCTCACCGAATCGGAAGACGCGGATGCGCTGGTTGAATCGGGACAGAACATCGCGCAACACGTCCGGGCGATTCGGGCGATCTCTCTCAAGCTCACCCAGACTGAAGGCTACTGGGAAAGCTATTTTCAAGCCTGCCGCGGAGCCGAGGCGATCATCTACAACTACACGGCGCCCCAAGGCTATCATCTTGCCGAAAGGTTCAAAATTCCTGGAATCCTCGTCGCGCCCACCCCGGCTGTCGCGCCGACAGGCGATTTCCCTCATCCGTTTTGGCCTGGTGAGCCAAAGCTTGGCGCAATCTTCAACCGGATGACACATTCGGTGTGCGAGCAGTTTATGTGGCAGCCGTTTCGAACGATTATCAACCAATGGCGCCAGGAGCATCTGGGTTTGCCGCCAGTGTCCATGCGAGGTCCTTATTCGCTCATGCGGCGATCCCTGGTGCTCTACGGGTGCAGCCCGAGTGTGATCCCACGAGCATCCGACTGGGGCGAGCAGGTCCAGTTGACCGGGTTCTGGTATGGCGACCCCGTCGAGTGGGAGCCCGATCGTAGACTGACGAATTTTCTGGCAGCGGGTTCGCGCCCGGTTTATATAGGGTTCGGCAGTGTCGGGGTTGGGGATGAAGAAACGTCGATCCAACTTGCCCGCGAGGCACTACGGCTTTCCGGACAACGGGGCATTGTAGGAGTACACAGCAGCCGCCTGGGATCTCTGGAAGCAACTGACGACTTCCTTCCCGTCGACGACGTGCCGTACGACTGGCTCTTTCCTCGAATGGCATGCGTGGTCCATCATGGCGGCGCCGGCACCACCGCCGCCGCATTCCGGGACGGAGTACCGAACGTCGTGTTTCCACACTTTAGCGACCAACCGTTCTGGGGACGCCGCATCGCTGAACTGGGCGTCGGACCGATGCCCATTCCGAGTAAAGAATTGACTGCCAGTCGCTTGGCTGCCGCAATCACAGAAACACTCAACAACCCGGCGATTCGGCAAAACGCCGCACGCCTTGGGGAGAAAATTCGACCGGAAGACGGAGTGCGAAAGGCCGTTGACGTGATTACCTGGTATCTAGGACGATCTCAGTTGACGAGTGAATTGGCGAACGGAGTAAGACCATCGTGGCAGCACATTGAGGCTCATAGAAAAAAGGAGGGGGAATTGACTCATTCCCCCTCCTCTAGCTTTAGATTCTAAAAGATAGCGCTACTCTCAGCCGCGTGCGCCGAGGCTGCGACGGCGGAAAACAGCCAGCCCAACCAGCAGCAAACCCGCACTTAACATCGACACCGTGCCGGGCTCCGGAACAGCAGTAAGCGTGAATGAAGCGGAGTGAGTGGTGGTTTCGGACCCGCCTCCGTTGATATCACTCTGAATAGTAGGAGCGCTCTTGGTCAACTGAGTCGTGAATACACCGGTCCAGTTGGAAGTACCATTAGCGTCAGATACCGTGCCGGCGACATTGAGAGAGATGGCTGTATTATTCGCGCTCACAAAACTCAGAATGAACGGCGAACCCGCGAAGACCGAGCATGTTTGTGGCACCCCTGGCGATGCCACCAGGTTGCAGTTCGTATTTGGGTCGCCGGGCCCGACTGAGGTCAAAACGAAATCCATTACTGGAATCGGCGGCGCGGGAAACGTCATGAACATGTCTTTTGAACCCGGAGAAAAAACCAGGTCGAGGATATTGCCGATTACACCTGCTCCTAGGGTTCCGCCCGAATACGCAACACTGGTACCCGCACCCGTATCTATACATCCGGTTCCTGGAAGTGTTCCAACAGGCAGCCAAGTGATTGTAGTAGCGGTGACCGTAACGCCACCCGACGCGCAATTCGCTATGTTGAGAGTGCCAATTGGCGCGGCCAAAGCAGGGCTAGCCATGCCAACACAAAGCGCCACAATCGCCAGAGCGAGTGGCAGAAGCAATTTAGTTCTCATGTAGGATCTCCTCCGCACCACATATGAAAATTTTTGTCTGCCTCTAGGTGGAAACCCTATCAGCGACTGACACCATAGTAAGAGCAGCTAAGTATATTGTCAATAGTTCTAAGGTAATAGATGCGATAGCTACTAGGGTAAACACTAGGTTAATAAACAAGTATTCATAAGATAGCCCGAGATCAGGCATCCAGGGGACGGGGGCGGCCAATGGTGGTGGTTATTTGGAGGGATCGAACGACAAGCGCTTAGTTTAAACGTGGATTCTCAATGACTAACAGCTGCACGAGTGCGGGCGGCTTCATAGCGTCCGGGTGCCAAGATACCGTTTGGATCGATGGCCGCCTTCAGCGCCTCAAGGAATGCAGCTCGAGGAATTCTGATTCATGATTTGCATGGACTGCAATCCGAGGCGGTAAGGCGGATAGCCGTTGTTAATCAGTTCTTGCAAAAGTTCGTGGTGGCATGCCATTGCCCGGCCGTCTTCGCCAGCAACGTCTCTGTCGTAAGTCAGTGAAACGACAAAGGCAAGACTTCGCTCGGTGGCCATGGTGATGGAAATCATCGGCTCAAAGCCATGCCGCATCAAAGCTGAAGTGACGATTTCGGTCAGCAGCGTTGCATGACCGCCTTCAGCCGGAACCACTGGCGCACACCAAAGCAACCCGCATCCGTCACGGTTCGGATCGGGTTGAAGAGGTACGGGGTGGCGCTTGCGCCAGTAGACCGAACCAAGAGTCTGATCCGTTGGAATACCTTGAATCAAGTCGAACACGGGACGGGCCAGCGCCAGCGTACGGCTCAAGTCTAAACCGGTCAGCCATCCGAACGGCTTGGCATACCGCGAGGCGATACCAAACATCCGCCGGTCAAGGAACTGCAGCTTGGTGACTTTGCCCCGAAGCGCCCGCCGCAGCAGCCGCCGCGCTTCGCCTACCTGTGCCCGCGTCCCATAGAGGCCCCCTGATCCGTTCCAGCAGCCAAACTTCATTTTTAACCGAAGAGCGGTCATATGCGAGGGAAGAAGTGGAGTTTCGCCGCCCGTCGCTTCCCACGGATATTGAGTGATTCCTGCGATCACTTTATAGTCGTTTCCGATATGGATATTGCTGCGAAGCGTACCATTCAGGCGAAGCGGCCGCAGAGCATCGACTAGAGGCCCCAGAGATCCTTCCTCGTCGCAACGGAAAAAGAACGCCTGGAAGTACTCGGGCGCCGGCATGAGCCAGATGGTCATGCGCGTTACGATCCCAAAGTTCGATTGACTGAAGAGTCCGTCCAGGCTCGGACCGACGCCCCATCGGTTCAGTTGTCCAACCTGGGACTGAGGAAAGCCGGCGAATCCGGTTTCGATCCGGTCGCCATTGGCCAGCACCACTTCGAGCCCGCATACATACGAGGCATGATCCCCATAGGGGGTGTGGCCGAAGCCGCGTTCCATGGCGTTGCCAACCAAACTACAGTCCGGGCTCGATCCGGTGGCGTCCATCCAGAGGCCCGACCGGCGCTCCTGTAGGAACGCGTAGAGTTGCCGCTGAGTGACGCCTGGCTCAACGGTGACATACGCAAGGTCTTCATTAAAATCCAGGATGCGGTTCATGCGGCTCAGATCGAGCAGAGCGCAACCGTTCGCGGAAGGCGCCCGTGAACCATATCCCCAATTCTTACCGGAACTCACGGGATAGATGGGGATGTGGTGGGTATTCGCGATGCGAACGCATTCCTGAACCTCTTCGGCGCAGGAAGGAGAAAGAATGACCGGGACGCTGTGTGATGTGGGAAATGTCGCGGTCTCCGCATCACGGAGAACGCCGGGATCGGTAGTGATCCCCGTCGTTCCGAGTTGACTGCGCCATTCCTCCACCGCATCGCGATAACTTCCCTGCATCATCCGTCAGTTGTCTCCCACAACCCGTCTGCTTTCCCCGATCCGCGCTTACCCGGTTCGGGGCGCGGTGAGGGACGAGTGGAATTCATACGTTCAAACCGCCCGCTCAGCCGTCCAGGCCGGCTGCGGCGCCACGTGGTGCTCCCTGACAGCCTCGCACGCGCTTTCCATGTCCTCGGGCGAGAATATCACAGGTGCAGTCATCAAATCCGATTGAAGTTCCTCGGCCCAAGCCCGGTAACGAGGATTGAGCTGCCGCGAATCGAAACAGAGCATCTCCATCTCGCAGTTGTACTGTGGATCGAAGTACCCGGGAATCTCAAGTCCGTTAACATCGAGCGGTTTGCCGCCAAGCCTCCTCAGGATCGAGGAGGAAGAGTGCCGGGTGGTCGCCGTGGTAAACCCGATACAGCCGCCAAGCAGGTCCGCCAGCGCATAACTCGACAAAGCCACCCGCAGAGCCTGCATTGAGGCGCGGACGTCTTCCGCCAGCGCCCATCCGCCAACTTCGACACAGGCCAGTTTGTCACGGCGGGCAATGGATAACTGCGTTTCCACGGCACTGCGAAACTTCCCGCTCCAGCGATGGTGCTGGGCCAACGGGCACGTGCGTATGCCGAGGTCCACAAATCCGACCGAATTCGGATAAGGCAAGTAGCGGGCGCAGCCCTGTACGCGATTTTCCGAGTCCACTGTCAGCACATGCCAACTGCCTGAATCGGCGGCCACCATATGCCGGCCGTCGCGGGTCAGTTGAGAAGCCTCAATCGCACCATCCTGTAAGTAGATTCTGCCACGGAGCCGTTGCATTTCTTGCAGCAACTGGCTGTGGAGCCCCTCGTGTTGATGGCGATTATAGAAGACCGCGGGAATTTCAGAAGCCGACGGTGCCAGCAGAAGGAGTCGACATCCTGCCCGGGATAAATTTCTCGTCAGTTGCATGAAGTCCTCTCGTTCGGGAGATCGCCAAAGATCCGGCGCATGGCACCGACACTCTGGCTTACTTCTCATCTCCAAAAGTTCCGATGGCGCTATTCGTGGTTCTTCGAGAACTTTTTTCAGCTTGAACAATCTTCTGAAGATAAGCTTTTACTGCTGTTACAAAGTGTCTATCGAACTACACGTCCAGAAACTTCCTACGCGAAAGGCCTTAACCGGGATCGGGATCTTTCCTTCTTCTCAGTGCGCGTTTTGCCGAGCCCTTACGTAAAACGTGCCCTCGATCTTGCCTAGTACCTGCCCCCTATGGGGGAAACGTCCCAAGCGACACACCGGACAAAGAAACCCCTCTTTAAGAGCTCAGCCCCTGAGCCTAAAAGATCGCCTAAACACCCGCAACCACGATGTTTTGTAGTTCGTAAGGGTCGATGGTACCATAGTACTAGGGACTTGGATACAGTTTTTTGTAGAATTTTTGTGGGGAATGGGATGCCCTACTTTGGGGGTAGGGAGAACGTTCCAAAAGGTGTTCTTGGCCCGTTGAAGATGAAATGGGCTATCAATTTCCGGCGTTCTACCGAATCTAATAGTTTGCGAACCTGCGGTTGGGGAGCAAACTGGCCGTGATATCGCGCTTCCAGGGGTGGATACCCTCACGCGCGTTCATGGTGTCAGCTAGAAGTCTTGATTTGTGGGGGGTGATGCAGGGTGAGGGAAATCGAGGATTCGCCACGAGAGCGGCTGGCGACCGCTCTCGTGGCGCAAAGCCGGTGACGTTTTCTACTTCGTCTTCCGGCTCGAATATTTGTTCAGTTCTTCAATGAGGGCAGCAGCGGCAGGAGTCGCCGTGACTTCTCCCGTGACCACGGCGCGATTGTCAACCTTCTTGCCGTAGAGTTCGAAGTTTGAATCGACATCGGGCCGCATGGTCGCACCGTCGAGAGCGATGCCCGCGAACAGGCCGCGCGAACGCGACCAGGTAAGAATCTCGGCGCGCATTGCAACATCCGTTTGAGCAGTGGAGGTTCGGCCAACGGGTCCGGCGGCGGCGGTTGCATCGGCACCGACGGTGAACTTATCGGAAAGGAGTTTGTCCATCCCGTGCTGGTTGAGAACGATGGCAATCACGTCCACTTCAGTGGCCCCGATCTGGAAGCCGATGCTGCCACCTTCGATGCGGATTCCGCCGGGCGCCGACCATCCTACGCCATCCTTACCGCGGCAGGTGACAAAGCCGCGGCCAAACTTACCACCGAGAATGAAGCCGGCTTTCTTCAAACCGGGCACGATGACCATGCATTGAGCTTTGTCGAGTAGATCCTGGGGGATCGATTTGTCGTCGGCCTTCATGATTTCGCCCAATGTGGTGGCGGCCTCACTGAGGCGTTTGGCGGCCGGATTGTCTTCTTTGGCGCGAAGCGATTGCGCTGCCGGGAGCAGGAGTGTGATAGCTAGAACTGTCAGTGAGCTAAAAGAAAATCGGGTCATAGACTTTGATTGTGCCATGGCAGCATCAGCGGCACACACTGGTCGTTTGACCCGATTTCGGGGGGGCTCAGTTACGGCAAAAGCTCTTACTTGATCTTGTAGGAACCGTCCGCGGTCTTCTCGCGGTGGGCTTCGTGGCAGCCTTTGCAGGTACCCTGAATCATCTTCAGACCCATGGTCGCCTGTTCGCTGTCCTTTATGCTGGCTGCGGCAACTACCTTGGCAGCGGCATCCTGGCCGGTCTTCGCCAGTTCGACCGCATTACCATCTTTCTTACCTTCCCAGTAGGCGGCTACTTCTTTGAATGCACCTTCCAGTTTCCGGGCATCCGTCACGGCGCCGTCGAAGTTCTGGGCCTCGAGGTTCTTCTTGACTCCACCGGTGGAACCACCGATTGTCTTCATCCAGCCTTTAAAGGCATCGTCCTGAGCCAGGGCGAGTGTGGACAAAGCGAGCACGCCGGCCACGATTATCATTATCTTCTTCATTCAGATCTCCTAAAAGGTAGTGCACCTGTACGCGGGTATCTTAGAAAGAATATCACTACAGGCTCTTTCCTGTTATGAGATGGGAGAGAACCGGCAGCGGCAACGCTCCTTCCTTGAGAGCGCGCTCGTGGAATTCCTTAAGGGAGAAATCGGCGCCGTGCTCTTCTTTGTATCGCTGGCGCAACCGGAGCCAGTCGCGCCAACCGACGAAGTACGTGGGCAGTTGGGTGGATGACAGCTTGGCCCGCTGGAGTTTGCCTCGCGCCTCCTCCTGCTCCTGGAATGTGTCATTGATCATCAGATCCATTGCCTGTTGATCGGTCATACCCATGGTCTGCATACGGACATCGAGGATCGTATTGCCGTACACTCGCAGGGCTTGCTTCATAAAGCTCAAACGCATCTCGGGGCTGTTATCCATATAACCGGCGTCGAGCATCACCTGCGTCGCATAGACGGCCCAGCCCTCGATGTAGGGGCCGTTGCCGAAGACCGAGCGGAACCCGCGGCGCGACGGAGGTTGGATGTCGTTCGCGTATTCGAACTGAACATAGTGCCCGGGCATGGCCTCGTGAATCGTGAGGATCTTGAAGCCGTATGTGTTGTACTCGCGCAGCTTGGATTCGACGCGGTCCTTTGTCCAGGTGGCCGGGATCGGGGTGATCCAATAGAACGCGCCGAGTTCCGGTTGGAGGGCCGGGGCTGGACTGAATCCTCCGACGGAATAGATGCCTCGCAGGAACTCGGGCGTCTCGATTACCTGCAAATTGGCGCGCGTCGGCAACGTCAGAAGATCCTTCGCCTTGACGAACTGGGTCGTCTCCTCCAGATCCTTCTTCGCGTCGGCGAAGTACGTCTCGGGCGTGGCGTGCTTTTCGGCGATCTTGTTGAGGGCTTCGGAAACAACTTGATTCAGCTCCGGCTTGTCCTTCGCATCGGGGTGCAGCCTCTGCCAAATGGGCAGTGCCAGGTCGAACATCTGTTGCCTGGTTTGTTTCAACTGTTCCTGGGCGGCGGCGAGCACCTGGTCCGGTGTTTGATCGGTGGCCAGCACGAAGCGGAACTTCTGAGCGTAGTTGTCGCGTCCGAGTTGCCATGGGTAGGGTTTCGCGCTCAGTTCGCGATCGAGGTAGGTGTTGAAACTCTTGAGGGCTTCGAGGGCGGGTTTGGCGGCTCGATTGTACGCGGCTCGAAGGTTCTGTGGCGCGGCATTGCGCATCTCCTGATCGATGAGACCGATGTTGCCGTCGTTTTCGGATTTGGCGACCTTTACCCAGATGTCCGGCGCGGAGACCAACTGTGATTTCGCTTGTTGAAGGAGCCTTGGCACTTGTTCGAGACGCGAGATGATCTGGCGGAAGCGAGTGGTCTTGTCGGTGTACTCGAGAATGAACGGCTCGTAGAGGGCGTTTCCAGCGGTTTCGACGTACAGGGTTGGGTTGTGTTTATAGTTCTGGATGGTCAGCAGCTCGAGAAGCTGTAGCGAGATCTGATCCTGGAGGAGATCGTAGTCGGCGCGGTCTTCGGCGTTTAGGGTTTCCGGCCGCACCGAGCGTTCCAGGCGTAGACGAAAATCCTGAAACCACCGCCTTTGCGCCTCGACGGAGCTTTCGCTGTAGTCGTCCAGCAAAGAATCGAGGTCGACGCCGTTGTGGTTGTGGTAACCGACCTGGGTGGCCGTGGATGGCGAGAACGCGAGGGATTGGTGCAGGAACTCCTCCGACAGAACCGTGAAGCCCTGTGGTTGCGGACGTGTGCCGCATCCACATAGGCACACGCCGGCAACCAGAACGGGAAACCATTTGAACATAAGTGGTATGTTAGCGCGGATTAAGGCGAAGATTTCCACGCAACCGATTGACCTTGGTGTGCCCGGGCCGTTATGATCGACCGCATGAAGCTACTCGTGTTCGCGATTGCACTCAGCGCCAGCGCGCAAACGATGATCGAATCCGGGATCCTGACGGGCGCAATGGGGACAGCCGCCGGTAAGGCGGGACAAACCACTGGCAAGGCGTTGGGTATGGCGATGGGCGGTGCAACGAAGGCTCTGGGCACTGCTTCTGCTGCGCCCCAGGCGAAGGCGGCGGCTTCGACTACTACCGTTGCCACCGGTGCAGCGGCGAAGAAGGACGAACCAGCACCCGTACCGGTGCCGTTCGCGGACGTTCAGAAGGTAAAGGCCGGAATGAGCCGCGACGAAGTGATCGCACTGCTTGGGAAGCCATCGCAGAAGATGACGATTCCAGACGGCGAGCACATCACGGAGCGTTACCGCTACACCGCCGACAAGGGATGGGCGCGGATCGCCCTGGAGGACGGCAAGGTTACAGAAGTGGAAACGGGCGAGAAGAATTAGTGCATTGCGTCTTGCAACGCCTGAAGAAATTCCAGATTCCCCGGCGGCGCTACGATGAAGTACGGACCTTTGTAGAATGCCGGGCCATCGGAGTTGCGCCACTTCTGCATTAGTTCGAAGGCACTCGCTTCCACGTTCATCTCGTACACACTGAGTTGGATTTCGCCGTTGGCGCGATAGGTGGCGGACATCCAGTGTTTGAGTCCAAGGCCGCGAACCAGCGTCGGCGCATCGTCATTCGACCTTGTTTTTGTTTCACGCAGAACCCATGTGCGCTGCACCTGCACGGGCAGTAGATCTTTCGGCATTCCGCTGTCGCGTGCGCTGGCAGGAGCAGGCGGCGACTAACAGAAAAATTAGAGCACGGCGGTTCAGACTCATATGATAAAACGGATTGACGTGCTTCTCACCCTTTATCACGACTTCCCATCTTCCACCGACGTTGCAGAGAGCTTTGAAAAACAAAACATACTGGCAAAACTGAAGGCCTTGGATTCGCGGGCGCGCCGGAAGGGGTTAGAGTCACTCGATCCGGCGAGGAATTCGCTGATCGGTCTCGGCACCGAGATCGACGCAGACGGCCACGTCACCAAGAATAGCTACGGCATATTCAATCTGAGCTGGCAGGCCGAGCTCCAACATCAGTGGCCGGACCAGGTGATGGGCGAGTTGGACGAGATTCGCAATGGGATCAAGAAAACGCACAATGCTCCGCTGAAATTCCTGATTTGGGCGGGGATGGGCGGATCGGCGGAAGACAAAGCGATGTACAACGCAGTGGGGCTGCTGAAGCGAGGTCCACGGCTGTATGTTCTCGATTCAACTGATCCGGCCAAGCTGAAGAATATTCTCGATGACATCACAACGCGCTCGGGGAAGACCTTAGCGGATGCTCTGAAGAGCACGTTGGTCATCGGTATGGCGATGGGGATGACTTCGTATGAGCCGGTTGTCAATCTGCAGAAGCTCTCCGCGCTTTATGCGAAGCAGAAAATCGATAGCAGGCCGAACTTCCTCTACATGACCATGCCGGATTCGCTGCTCGATTGCTTCGGCAAGCAGCAGGGTTACCGCAAAGTAGAATTACAGCTCGATGACGGCAACAGTACGGCCGGCCGTCATAGCGGTCCGATGACGCGCGGCAGTCTGTATCCGCTGGGTCTGGCTGGAGTGGATTTGAAGCAATGGATCCGGGCGACGTTTCTCACCGAAGACGAGGTTCAGAGCGCGTGGAAGCTATCGGCGTTCCTGAACAATCAGGCCGTGGCGGGGCGTAACAAGATTACTTTACTGTTGCCGAAGTCGTGGGCTGGCGCCGCCGTGTGGACCAAGCAGGACTTTGAAGAAAGCCTGGGCAAACGGGAAGATTTCGGACTGAAGATGGTAGTCGACGAGCAGCCGAAGCTGGCCAATTACAGGCCACCGAAAGATCCGGCACAGGACCGCTGCTTTCTCGCCGTTCAATTGCGGGGCGAGCCACATCCTCAGGCGCAAAAGATTCTGGCGTTGCGGCGCGCGGGGTATCCTGTGGCCGCGCTGACGGTTACGCGGCCTGAACTCTCGCGGTACATGCAGTTCATGCACTACACGGTGTTCGGAATCGGGTATCTGCAAAAGATGAACTTCGTGACGCAGCCGAGCGTGGAGTTGTACAAAGCGATTACGAGCCGGTTGCACAATGAGGCGCAGAAGGCAGGTGGGATTGAGAAGACGCAGGAATGGCAGCGAATGCTGACGTCGCCGCGCCGAGCCAGGTGGCACAACTCGGTAACCCTCAGTTTCGACCGGCTGCCGGAGGATCTGAAGGCGACAGCCGCAAATGCGCCGGCGATTTACGCCGAGTTGCTGAAGTCTATGGTGTGTTGTGGAAATGTCCAATACGGAGAGCTGACGTTTTTCGGCGACATGCGTTACAGCAAGCAGGGCCGGGCGATGCGGCGAACTCTCGACCGGGCGGCCGAACAAGTGTTCCGTAACGCTCTGAAAATGCCGGCAGACGTTTACGAGGGACCGGCGATGAACCACTCATTTCACGAGATGATCATCGGGCATGGCAAGGCGCTCTCGACGGTTGTGCTTTCCGAGAAAGCAGAAAAGATTGCCAGTCTCGATTACACGGCGGACTATCATCGAGCTCAATTCCTGGCTACCCAGATGGCTTTGGCAGAACGGAAGCGCTACGTGGTGGCCATCGTAGTGAAAGATCTGGAAGATGGCACGCTGGCAACGCTGGGAGAGTTCTTCCGGCGCGTGCAGCTTCTGTTAAAGGCGCGCGGGGGACGATGATACGATCTTCTGTGAATGGCGAAATTCAAACCGGCGAAGGGCAAGAAGCAGCAAGCTCCGCCTTCTCCGGGAGCGATCTCATGCCTAGTATTGATTGCAGTTGCCTTCATACTGGTATTTGTGGTGTTTTACTACGCATTTAAGGGCGGCTAGTTTTTAGTGGCATATAGACGAATCGACGAGCGCACAGCGAACGAGATGCGAAACGTGCGCCTGGTGACGGAATACCTGCTGACGGCGGAAGGCTCGGTGTTGATCGAGGTCGGCAATACGCGCGTGCTTTGCGCGGCTTCCATTGAAGAGAGCGTGCCGCAGTTCCAGCGGGGGTCCGGTAAGGGTTGGGTTACAGCGGAATATTCGATGCTGCCGCGGGCCACGGCGACCCGGACTCCCCGGGAGATTGTGAAGGGCAGGCATTCGGGACGAACGCTGGAGATTCAGAGATTGATCGGCCGGTCGCTGCGCACGGTGGTGGATCTGCAGGCGCTGGGCGAGCGAAGTATTCTGGTGGACTGCGACGTTCTGCAGGCGGACGGCGGAACTCGGACTGCGGCGATTACGGGAGCTTACTGCGCGCTGGTGATTGCGCTCCGCAAGCTGGTGCGCTTCGGCGTGCTGAAGAAAATCCCGTTGAAGGACAGCATCGCCGCGACGAGCGTGGGCATGGTGCAGGGCGAGATGCTGCTCGACCTCAATTACGATGAGGACTCGAAGGCCGACGTGGACATGAATGTGGTGATGACCGGCGCGGGCGGCTTTGTCGAATTGCAAGCCACCGGCGAAAAAGCGGCGTTCAGCCACGAGCAAATGAATTGCATGGTGACCATGGCGGTGGCAGGAATTCAAGATCTTCTGAAGATTCAAAAAGAAGCTCTCGCGCGGCTGTGAAACTTTACTGCGCGACGAGAAATCCCGGGAAGCTGCGCGAGTTCGAGGCCGAGCCTTTGCCGGGTTTGGCTGATATTCCAGCGTGCGACGAGACGGGCAAGACGTTTGAAGCCAATGCGATCGAGAAGGCTCTTTACTACAGCCAGTTCACTCCCGAATATGTTTTCGCCGATGATTCGGGATTGGCCGTGGATGCGTTGGACGGCGCTCCAGGTGTTTACTCGGCCCGGTTTGCGGGACCGGATGCTAGTGACGCGAGGAACAATGCGCTTCTGATTGAAAGACTGCGCGGCGTGACGAATCGGACTGCCCGATATGTGTGCGTGATCGCTCTGGCACGGGCGGGCGAGTTGATTGGGACTTTCCGCGGCGAGGTGGAAGGCGAGATCATCGACGAACCGCGCGGGGCGAATGGCTTCGGTTACGATCCTTACTTCTACTATCCGCCGTTTGGGTGCACTTTTGGCGAGGCCAGTCACGAGCAGAAGCAGGGTGTCAGCCACCGGGGTGCGGCGTTGCGTGAGATGCGGTCTTTTTTGGTGGGTTTACCGAAAATGGTTGGCCGCGAATGAACGGAAGTGGACGCTGATGGAGCGTTATGGTTCCTTAGCGCGGTAGGTTAGCGCCTTCCTTTCCACAACGCGAGCAGTACGGCAGTCAGAGACAGACGTTTGTCAGGAAGCTCCATCCACGTATTCGAAGTGCTCGTAGTCGGGATTCGAGAGGTACTCTTCGACCGTGATGTGCTTGACGCGTGCGTGGCGACTATTATTCGAAGACCTCGTTTACCGCGATTGCTAGACCAGGAAGAATTTCTCCGCCTTCGAGAGTGTCCCCCGGACCGAGAACCTGGACGTGTCCGTTGGGCGTGAATACTTCGACGGTTTGCTCTTCCGGAAAGATCAGCCAGGCTAGTTTGCAACCGTTGGCGAAATATTCTTCGAGTTTGCGGACTAGAAAGCGAATGGTGTCGTCTGGAGAGCGAATCTCGATCACGAATTCCGGGGCGCCTTCGAGATAGCTCTTGGTGCGAGCACCGGGATGGAACGAGACGCAGACGTCGGGTTGACGGAATCGAACCTTGCCATCATAGATGAGCCGGCAGCGACACTCTGGCAGCGTTCGACCACGGCCGAACGTTCTCAAGAAGAGCTTCAGTGCGACGACACAATTGGCCTGAATCGACGAATGAGGACAGGTTCCCACGTTTAGCTCCAAGATCTCGCCGTCGACGTATTCACTGTGTTCGTAGTCTGAGTTGGCGAGATACTCTTCGACGGCGACGTGCTTAACCGATGCCTGGACGCTCATGTGACGCTCAATCCTAGTTTATCCTCCAGGTATCTGAGGCTGATGCGGGCGCTTTCCTTGGGTGGCTTGAAGGGCGATGAGTCGAGTTCGATGGTGAGCCAGCCTCGCCAGGCGGTCTTCTTCGAGATGGGCCATCAGGCCCTTGAAATCGACACCGCCTTCGCCGAGTGGGAAGAAGACCGGGTGGGTCATGGGCTCGTGATGTGCGACCCGTTGCCTGGCTCCGCCTCGGTGTTCGGGTTTCACGTCTTTGAGATGAAATTCGATGATGCGGTGGCCGAGTTGTTTGGCTAGGGCGACGGGGTCCATGCCGGCCATGGTGATGTGACCGGTGTCGAGCACGAACCAGACCTGTTTGGGATCGGTGTGCTCCATGATGAATTCCGTTTCGCGGCGATTCTCGATTTGCGACCACATGTGCGCGTGAATGGCGAATTTGAGACCTTCGGCATTGGTGCGTTTGCCGATTTCATCCAGGACGGCGGCGATGTGCTTCAGGTCTTCGGCGGTGGTCCCGGTTTCGCGGCGCGTGCCGCTGTTAATTTTCAAGTGATCGCAGCCGAATTTCTTGATGAAGCGCACGAGCTGGATATGCTGTTCGACGATTTTTTCGTGGTGGGAGGGATCTTCGAAGTGCGTGTCGATCGTACCGTCGTTTGAAATGGTGACAAAGCGAACTCCAATTTCGTCGATTTTTTTCTGGAGTTCTCGTGGCTTATCCATGTAGCCGGTGAAGTAATGCATGAACGACTCGACGTTGCGGTAGCCGACTTCGCGAGCTTCGCGGAAGGAGAGAAAGACGTCGTCTTCCCAGCCTCCGCGGGTGTTGGTGGTAATTCCGATGCGATAGGGAGACGCGGCGGCGGGAGCGAGTGCGGCGGCTGCGACGCCCAAAGTTGTCTCGAGAAACTGACGCCGTGTGGTTGGCATGCGATGAGAGTATCAGAATTAGTTCGTCTGGTGGATTATCATGGCAGACGATGAAACCCATTCCAGTTGAGAAGCAGCAGGCTCTTGTCAGCCGATTGATCAAAGCGTGCGGCGGCGCTTATAAGCCGAAAGTCCGGCGCCAATACTTCATTACAGGCCCGCAATGGGCGGCGGCGTATGAGGGGCAGGCTTTGTTTCATGCTCCGACGCGCAAGCCCGTGACGTTTGAAGAGGTGATGGAGCAATTCCACAAAATTGGGATCGGCTATTGGTGCACGCACGACACGGATGTGATCGCGACGAACGATATCGGTACGGCGCGGCAGGATGCGACTGTAGATCGCATCAAGGCGTCGCTGAAGAAGAACGGACTGAAGTGCTCGATGGTGACGACGGAGACTTTTCATCATGCGGTGTGGGCGGCGAGTCCGGCGGCCGAATCGCCGAACGTGCGGGAGTATGCGGCGTTTCGCTTGCGGAACACGGTAGCGATCGGACATGAGTTGGGCGCGCAATTTGCGGTGTACTGGCCGGGGTCGTTGGGTTATCAGGTGCAGGGCGCGGTGGAGGAAACCGAGACGCTGAGGTGGTATGCGGATGGATTGAACGCGGCTTGTGAGGCGGACCTTGAGATTGCAACAAAAAAGCGCCGGCCAACTTTGAAGCACTGCCTGGAGGCGAAACCGTTTGAGCCGGCGGCGGAGATTTTGCTGCCGACCAGCGATGCGATGCTGGCGTTTATCGCTTCGGGTTTGTTGACGCATCCGGAGATGGTGGGTTTGAATCCGGAATATCTGCATGAGTTGATGTGGGGTGGCGCGCCGCGGGCTGCGGTCGCGCGAGCTTTGGTGGCGGGGAAGTTGTGGCACTTCGATATTAACGATGGATACCGACTGAAGCATGACGTGGATCTTGGCGTGGGGTTAGTGAATCCGCTGGATTGGCTGAACGTGCTGGTGATGTTGCGCAGTCATGATTACAAGGGACCTTTTAATCTTGACTTTAAGCCTCCTCGGACTACTAGCAACGCTGGAGTTTTTGAGGTGAGTTTCCCCACGGCCGTGGACCGATTTATTACTTTGTGGGAGATGGCTGGAGATGCGATTTCCGATCCGGTGATTCAGCAGGCTATGGATGCTTTGAAGGCTGGGGGCGAGGGTGGCGGGGCTCGGGATGCGGATGGGATTGTGGCGGCGAATCGGGAATTATTGACCCTGCATGAGCTGGTTTCTCATCGGTTGTTTCAGATTTTGATTGGGGCTCATCGGGGGCGGGTGTATGTGGCTTGACGATGACCGACTTGAGTTGTAGTTCTGCCTGCCTGCGCGTGATGCTATCATGTAGGCATGAAGAAGCAGGCACCGTCAGTTTCAGTACACAATCCGGGGCGTTCCGAAGGAGGTCGACCATGTCCTCCGAAAGAAAGCTGCGCAGCGAAATCAGAGCCTGAATCAGGTGATCATCGATGAGCTGACTGTCGCAACTGTCGGGCAGCAGCGTCGAGCGGACTTCTCGAATTTGGTGGGCCGGTGGACCCCCGATCCTGCGTTTGACGAGATCGTGGCTTCCCAACGTCAAATCGATCCGGATAAATGGAAGTGAGAGTCGCACTGGATACCAACCGGTTGACCGATGTGTTTCGGGGCGACGGTGCGCTGGCAGAGTGGCTGGGGAGTTGTGACGAAGTTTGGGTTCCGTTGTTCGTGCTAGGTGAGATCAAGGCCGGATTCTTTGGCGGTACTCAACAGAACCGGAACGCCATTCTGCTGAAAGAGTTTCTTGCCAGGGCGACTGTAGAGATTTTGTATCCTAGCCGGGAGACAGCCGAGCAGTATGCACGCTTGTTTGTGCAACTCAGGCGCGCTGGGACACCGGTTCCTGATAACGATCTTTGGATCGCTGCACTTGCCCTGGAACATGATCTTGTGTTGATCACGCGCGATCAACATTTCGAGCGCATTCCCCAATTGCAACGCGGTTAGGACTTGTCAGAGTTCACTCGGCGAGGCTGTTTTGAGGCCTTCCGGAGCGAGCCACGGATGAAATTCGAACATCAACTTGCCTGATTGGATGGCTTCGTCGGATTGAACCAGGGTTTGTGCCTCTTCTATCGTGTCTACGGTGAAAATGTACAGCCCGCGGTGGTCCCCCAAATCCATGAACCAACCGCCTACGAGGATTGCTCGCTGGTCCTTCCAGTTCAGCAACAACTCTCGATTGAGATGGGTTCTGCCATTTTCATCTCCTGGCCCCCAATTGGGTCCTTTCCGAAGAAGGCCAACGATGTACCTGCGCGTTGGTTTAGCTGCCCACGCGATGACATCCCGGTAGTCGCGTTTGGCGGCTTGCACTAAATCTTCGACTCGCGCAACCTTGCCTCTGGCCAATCGGAGAATGGAGAGACATAAGCGATCACCTTCGCAAGCAGAAAGCAGAGTGCGGACGATCTCACGATCAGGCGCAGCGAATCGCTTTTCTATCTCGGCGTCGATTATCTTGCTGAGCAAATCAGTTGCGCAGGCGCTCGGTCACCGTCACCGGTTCCTGTGTACGGAAGGTGAGCCGGGTCTCAATGGGCATTGTGGCGGCTTTGCCTCGCTGCATCGCTACTCCTCCGGCGCCTGCGGCTCCGCCGGCTCCGGCGCCGATTGCCGCTCCTCTTCCGCCTCCGGCGATTGCTCCGATGATTGCGCCGAGAGCGGCTCCACCGCCGATTTCACCGGCGTCGCGTCCTTTAGATGTGGGTCCTTCTTTGGTGAATGGGGAGGTCCGCAAGCTGACTCTCTGACCGTCTGATGACGTCACGCTGGTTAACTCGAGGGTGAGTTTGGCCAGACCTTTTACGCGACCGGCTTTCTCGACTTCGACTAAGCGGCCCAGGGCACGCGCGCCTCTTTCGGCGATTACGAAGCCGTCAACTACGAGGGGTTGGTCGAGGACGGCGCGGAACTGATCGCCAGATTGACGATTGTCGCTGGAAATCGATTCATCCAAGCGAATGGAAATCGAAGTTCCGGCGGGGATGGTGACGGTCGCGGGCTGACGTGGAGCCGGTGGAGGTGGCGGCGCTTGCTCGACGGGCTTCGGTTGCTCGACCACGGCTGCAGGCGCAGGTTGTGGCGCGGGTTCCGGTGGCGCCGGGGCTGGCGGCGGTCCGTTCTGCGCTACTTGCTGTGGCGCCGAATTCGGGTAGGCAGAAACGGCCGATTCTTGATTCCGACGCGGGAGGGGGACGGGATCGCGCTTAGGCCTCATCATTGGCGAAGGCCGGTTGTCTCTCTGAACCGGCTCGGGTTGAGCGACGGACGGAGTGTCCACTGCAGCGGCTGCTGGTGGAGCGGCGGCAGGAGTTGCATCGGGAGCTGGCGCGGGGGCTACTTCCGGGGTCGGCGTCGAATTGACTGCTGGTACAGACGCAGTCGCTACCGGTGCCGCGGCCGGTTGTTTATTCATAACCACATAGACTACGCCGGCTGACGCGATGGCTCCCAGGACAAAAACCAAAATCGGTTTCATATTGCCCTCCTGTGTTTGAAACGTGCCAGCGAGCACGCTGGTTTCATTCGTTCCTCTCAAGCTTCGCATACCGCACGTTAAAATGAAATCATGCAGCAGTTTCCGCCGGGTTTCCGCATTGGAACCATCGAGATCGCACCTGCAACCGTGCTGGCGCCCATGGCGGGCGTCACGGATACGGTATTTCGCCGTCTGATTCGGAATCAGGGTGGATGCGGTTTGATTATGACGGAATTCACCAGCTCGCATGGAGTGGTGAAGTCAGTAGGCGGACGAAAGCCGGGTCGCACGATGCGATATCTGGAATTCGAGCCCGAGGAACACCCGATTTCGGCGCAGCTTTTTGGCTCCGATCCGGAAGTGATGGCTGAAGCGGCTCGTATCTGCGAAGAGGTGGGTTTCGATATCGTCGATATCAACTTCGGGTGTCCCGTCAATAAGGTTGTTAAGTGCAACGGCGGTTCGGGACTGCTACGCGATCTTCCGTTGGTGGAAACGCTGCTGCGAAAGGTTCGGGCGGCCATCTCTATTCCACTGACGTGCAAGTTCCGCGCCGGTTGGAACGACCACGAGCTGGTGTTTGTCGATATGGCGAAACTGGCCGAAGACTGTGGGCTGCAGGCAGTGGCGCTCCATCCTAGGACCCGGGAACAGGGCTATAGCGGGAAGTCGGATTGGACGCGAATCGCCGAGACGAAGGCCGCGGTGAAGATTCCGGTGGTGGGAAATGGGGATGTTCTGACGCCGGAAGACGCTCTTCGGATGGTGAAACAGACGGAGTGCGATGCCGTGATGGTGGGACGCACGGCGGCATCGAATCCTTGGATTTTCCGCCAGATTTCGGAATATCTGGCGACCGGCGATTACTATCGGCCGACCGAATTCGACCGCTATCAAATGATGCGCACCTATTACAATATGCTGGCCGAGCGCGGTGAAGACGATGCAGTGGGGAAGATGAAGCAGTTTGCCACATACTTTACGCATGGGGTGCGCGGCGGATCCAAGCTTCGCGTCGAGATTTATCATCTGAAGGAAGTTACGGCGATTCTCGATTGCGTCGAAGCATTTTTCACGCGGGAGCTCGCCTCCGTACCGGAGCCTGAACCTATGAATGATAGCCCGCAAAACGGAGCCTGGGTCACGGCAACGAACGGTGCTGTTCCTTCCGAATATCGAGGGCCGCGACCGGCCCTTTGCGGGCCGATTCCTGCATGAAAACAGTCCAATTGATCACCGATGGGGCTTGCCTTGGCAACCCTGGCCCAGGAGGGTGGGCGTACATCCTCCGATTTGGGGAACACAAGCGAGAGTCGTGGGGTTCGGAACCGGAGACGACGAACAATCGCATGGAATTGACGGCCGCGGTACGTGGCTTGGCCGCGTTGAAAGAGCGTTGCGAAGTGGAGATTATTACGGATTCCGAATATGTGAAGAACGGAATCACGAAGTGGATTATCGGGTGGAAGCGCAATAATTGGCGGAAGAGCGACAAAAGTCCGGTAATGAACAAGGACCTTTGGGAAAAGTTGGACGAACTGAACGGCCGGCACACGACGAGGTGGACGTGGACTAAGGGCCACGCGAGCCACGCGGACAATAACCGGTGCGACGAGTTGGCTACGTTGGCGGCGCGGGATCAGAGCAAGTCGTAACAAAATTGGAACATCGCGTCATAAGGAACGTACTCCATCCAAAGGAGAACTCTCGTGGATGCTTTGCTGCAGGATCTTCGCTACAGCGTTCGGATGTTTCGGAAGGCCCCGGGATTCGCGATGGTTGCTGTCTTGGCGGTGGCCTTCGGTATCGGCGTGAATTCCGCCATATTTACTCTTCTCAACGGGCTGGCTCTTCGGCCGCTGCCGGTGAGAAACTCCAGCGAAGTGGTGACGGTCTATCAGACGATTCGTGGCCCAAGCCGGAACGTTCACGGTTTGCGCTCTTATCTCTCCTATCCTGAATACAAAGCTTACCGCGACCAAAACCACGTCTTCGCCGGCCTGGCGGTTTATGCGCTGGCAGAAGTGACGCTTGGTGGACCCGAGGCGCGGACGGTCGTTGGTCAACTCGTCTCCTGCAATTACTTTTCGACGCTGACCGGACCACTCACCATGGGGCGGGAATTTTTGCCGGAGGAATGCGGGGCGCCGGGGGGTAGTCCCGTAGTGGTGTTGAGCCGCGCACTCTGGCAGCGCCGGTTCGCCGGAGATCCACACATTCTGGGGAAGACCGTTGTCCTGAATCGCGACACTTTTACGGTGGTCGGCGTGGGCCCCGAAGGATTCAGCGGCGGCAGCGTGATTGCCGCGGATGTTTGGACGCCGATTTCCATGCAGGAACAGTGGATTCGGGACCGTACGTATCTCACGGACGCTAATTTGAGTTGGCTCGAAATGGCGGGACGTCTAAAACCCGGGATGACCGTAGCCGACGCGCGCGCGGACCTTGCGGTGATCGCTGGGCGCATCGATGGCCAGACTCCGGGCAGGAAAACTACGCTCTATGTCGATCAGGCGACCCTGATGAACCACCCGGAAGCGCGCGGCCTGGTGCTGAGTGGTGGAGCAGTGGTATTAGCAGCGGTCAGCCTGGTGCTGCTGATTGCTTGTGCGAATCTCGCTAACCTTTTGCTCGCGCGCGCGGTGGCGAGGCAGAGAGAGATTGCGGTCCGCCTGGCTGTGGGGGCAACCCGTGCGCGATTGATTGGTCAACTGCTGACGGAAAGCCTGCTGATCGCGTTGGCCGGCGGCGTTCTGGGCTTGCTGGCTGCGTGGTGGACGCTGCGAGCCGTGGTTCCGATCATCCTTGCGAGGCTGCCGGAGGAAGTTCAGTCAATCGCCGTCAATCTAAATCCGGATTTTCGGATCGTGTTGTATTCAGTGTTCCTTGCCTTGGCTACCGGCGTTGGTTTTGGTTTGATTCCAGCGCTGCAGTCGTCGAAGCTCGACTTGAATTCGGCACTCAAGGAGGGCGGCGCCACGTTTGGAGCGCGCTCGGGCGGATGGCTGCGCGGTTCGCTAGTCACGGCGCAGGTCGCGGTGTGCCTGGTGCTGCTGATTGCCGCCGGTCTGCTGGCGCGCGGTCTTCGTGCGGCGCAAATCATCGATCCCGGTTTTGATCTGAAAGGCATAATGTTTGCGAGCTTCGATTTGACGCGCGAGGGCTATGATGACGCGCGAGCCACCATTTTTCATCGCCAACTTGCCGAGCGGCTGGCGGCTCAGCCGGGTGTGGAGGAAGTGGGCCTGGTAGATTCGGTGCCGTTGAGCGGCTCACGACGTGGATCTTCCGTGTCGATCGAAGGCCGGGAGGGATCCCAACAGGTGACCACCTCGCGAATTTCAGCCAATTATTTTCAGCTTCTCGGCATTCCCATTTTGCGTGGGCGTGCTTTCGAATCGCGTACAGAGGAACGGGTCGTTATTGTGAACGAATCGGCGGCGCGGCGATTCTGGCCGGGCGAGAATCCAGTGGGAAAGCAGATTCGATACGGAGATGAGAAAGTGTATTCGGAAGTCGTTGGCGTGGCGAAGGACACGCATACTACCAGCCTTTCGGAAGTGGATGGCGCTCTCTTCTACTTGCCGGTCATTCCGAGGTCGCAGCTCGATCTGTCGGTTCTGGTGCGTGGCAATGGCGGGTTCGCCGCGATGGTGAAGGCGATCCAGAATGAAACACGGGCTCTCGACGGGAATGTGCTGGTTCGGGTGGGCAAGCTGGAGGATAACCTCTCTCTATGGCAGCTTCCAGCGCGGATCACGTCGACGCTTGCCTTCGCTCTGGGGCTTGCGGGTCTTCTGTTGGCTTCGCTTGGTATTTATGGAGTGATGGCTTTCGCGGTGACGCAGCGTACTCGAGAAATCGGAATTCGCATGACCCTGGGCGCGCAGAGGCGCGATGTATTGGAGCTGATTCTGGCGCAGGCGCTGCGTCCGGTGGCTGTTGGCGTCGCGGTTGGCCTGGCCGGCACTGCCGTTGTTTCGCGGGTGCTTTCGAGTTTGCTCTTTGGTGTCAGCCCGCTTGATCCGGCGGTGTTTGCCGGTGTTTCGATGTTCCTTGCGAGTATCGCGCTGCTGGCCGCGTATGTGCCGGCGCTACGGGCGACTCGCGTCGACCCGAATGTGGCATTGCGCCAGGGATAGATTACGGGGCGGCTTTTCGCAGCGCCTCGATGCGCGGCAGGCGGCTCTTGGGGCTGTCCAAGCTGAACGACCGGGCGTCGCCGAGTTGAGTTCGCACATACTCTTCCGTCCGCACGACTGCTTTTTCGAGATCTTTGTTCTTTGGGACGAAGGCGGTCCAGGCGATGGATTCGGTCGAGGGATCGTATTCCCACAGACCAACGAGGCGGCCGCGATCGAAGATGGCGTGGCTTGGCAGATCGACCACCGCAGCGCCGGCGCCTTCACGAGTGAGGAATCCTTTGGTGAGGTCTGCCGGGTCCAGCAGACTCTTCAGGTCGCGGCGCAACAGACTGATGCCGTCGATGCTGCTTACCAGTACATATTGACGTTGCTTGGGAATCTGGAAGGCTTCGAACTTTTCGTGGTCCTCGGGGAGTATCATACGATCGCCTTCTAGCGATTCGAGTCTTAGCGGCTCAATTGCGGCTTTGGCCGCTTTGGCGCTTAGGGCTGAAAACCATTGAAACTCGGCGAGGGTGGCGGGTCCGCTCCAGGAGAAATAACGGCGGGCAAGTTCGGTCTGCACCTCCTCCGCGGACAAGTTGAATTTCGATCGCGGATTCGGCTGCCACAATGTGTATCGATACCGCTGCTGGTCGAGACGGCCGTTCACGGGTACGCGCCGGATATCGCCGGATGACTGGAGATTGCCGAGCGCGAGGGGCAGCGTGGTGGTTACACCTTTTTTCTTTCCTTCCTCGCCGAGATTTCGCGAGGCCGCGCCGGTGGCGGTGCGGATTTCGTCTGGCTCGAGCGGGCCGGCGGCGAGGGCCTTCAGCACTGCGCCGGAGAGTTTTTCAATCTCCTTGTCGGTGACACCTAGTTTATAGGCGACCTTCATGTCGTTTGCGGTGAAGTTCTGGCCGGCTTTCAGTGCCAGGGCGAAATCCGCGGACGGCACGACGTAGGTACAGCCGCGCGCTGATGGTAGTTCGTGGATCTCGAGATCTGTGACTGCCTTGTCGGCCGCCTCGCGGGAAATGCCCGCGCGCGCGAACAGCGTGAAGTATGGACCAACTCCGCCGACCGACCGCGCCCATCCGGTCTGCTCGAGAACTTCAGCGGGCGCTTTACCTCGAGAGCCGGCCGTCGAGGGCCTGCCGATGCGACCACCAGGCGCGGAGCTTCTCTTCAAGCTGAGGCTTCATTGAGGAACGAGTTTAGCAAAAAAATCACGCGCCGATCGGGAGACCGGCGCCTGATGAGTGTCGAGGGTTACCAGCTCAACTTGAGCGTGAGGTTCATCAGCGGTTCGCCGTTCAGGCTGGCGGTGGCCACGTCCGAGGTAATCTTTCCGAACAGGTTCGGATTCTTGAAGTCCACTTGGTTGCTCGGCGCGGAGAAGCCGTAGTTGTGGAACGGATTCTGGAAGTCATAACGAAGCTCCAGGTTAAATCGTTCCGTAAGTCTGAAGTTCTTCTTGACGGAAAATTGCGAGTAGTAGGACGCAGGACCGGTCAGGATGTTGCGGCCCGCATTTCCTGGTGTGAATGCAGCGGGAGCGGCGAAGTCGTTAATATCGACAAGCGGGTTCGACAACGCCTGGTTAAAGCGGTTTCCGCCAATGAGTTTACCGAGGCCGAAGCCAGGCATGGTCGGCGTGCCCACGAGGTTGGGAACATAGTTTCCGATACTCGTCGGGTAGTAGTTGTTGGGGCTGTTGGTGAAGCTGAAGCCGAAGGGGTTGCCGGTCTCGACGGTCTGAATCCACGAGATTCCATAACCGCCCAACAGCATGTTCAAGATGCCCCCGCGATTCATGAAGTGGCGGCCCTTGCCTACGGGTAAGTCGTAGGAAGCGCTGGCAACAAAACGGTGATTCTGATCGAAGCCGGCGCGCCCTTTATTGAGGTTCCGGTTGGCGATAGGCGCTACGCCGGTGCAAGTTCCGTAGTCGTTGTCGCAATCGTCGATCGCCTTGGAAAAGGTGTAGAAGGAATCGAACAGCAACCCTTGCGAATAGCGCTTCTGGAACTGAACCGTGCCGGCGTGATAGGTGGAGTGGCCGGTGTTCGCCATATGGTTGATGGTGCCGAACTGCGTATAGGGCAGGTAGGCCTGGGGATTCGCGAAGGCAGCATTTTGCAGCGCCGGATTGCCGGCCCCGAAATCGGTCGGGAAGGCGTTGATATTCCAGGATTCAATCAAGTGGACGCCGGCCGATCCGGAATAGAATACCTTAACGAGATTATTCGCACTGATCTGGTATTCGATCGTGGTATTCCAGTTCATCACATAACCGGGATGGAGCGTTTTGTCGAGCCAGTAGGCGTTTCTGGACCCGTAGTTAGTTCCGACGTAGGAAGCCGATTGGTTGGGCAGGACGTTGTAGACAACTGGCGCCGGACCCTGGCTGAGGGTGAACAGGGGTCGCGGATCGTTGGACGCGCGCTGCTGGACAACCTGCGCCTGGTATTCGTCAAACTGCTGAAGGGAATTCGGGAACCGGATATCGACCGTGTTAATGGCGAAGCCGCTGCGGAACACCCACTTTTCGAGAGGATGCCACGCCGCGCCCAGGCGCGGTTGGAAGTTCTTGAGATCCCGGTCGTTCAACCCGCTTGTTGGGTGGATGATGGCACCCATTTTTCCCGTCAGTGGATCGACAGTATTCGGATCAAACTGGCTTATCAACCCGTGCGCTGTGTGGTAGGGGCTTTCGGTGGACCAGCGAAGTCCGAGGTTTAAAGTTAATTTTCTGGTGATCTTCCAGTCGTCCTGGAGGTACAGGCTGTTGATCGAATCCCGTGGCAGCCAGGTAGTTGTGTAGGTGTTGAAATTCGCCTGCCGAACGTAACCGAGTTCAAGTCCGGCGAAAGTGTTGCCGGTGTTCGGAACGGGTTGGCCGTTGGTCGGCTGCAATCCGGCGGTCATGTTGTCGAATTGAAAGATACCGCTGGGCGTCCCCAGCTGGAAATAATTCGCGGTGAAGTACAGGATTTCGTAGCCCATCTTGAAGGCGTGGGTGCCAGATATTTTACTGAAGTCATCACGGAACGAATATGTCTGGCGAATGTTTCGCGACGGGCCGCCGGTGCTGAGGCCGTACATTTGGGCGTAACCGGGAGCGGTTGTGTACGTGCCTCCGCCGAGGGGACTAGCAGTAAACGAGGGGAAAAGAGCGGGGCTGACGTTGGGAATTCCCAGGGTACCCGCCCAGTTCTGATTGTAGGAAGGAATAAACGTGTCGTTTCGAGCCCTGAAAAAACCGACGCGGAACTCATTCAGCATAGTCGGACTGAAGAGATACGTGCCGCCGGCCGAACTATCCTGCTGTGTATAAGGCGCGTTATAGCCGGTGGTGCCGTCGAATGCCCCGATCAGCATGCTGGTGGGTCGCTGCAGGCCGTTCTGGTGGTTATACGTATAGCTGGCGTACAGCTTGAACTTCGTGCTGATCTGGTGATCGACGCGCCCCGAGTAGTCTTCAAAGTAGGTGCGGGACGGTGGATTGTAGGTAAAGTTGCTCACCGGACCCGTGCTGCTAAAGGAGCCCGGCGTATTGGGTAGCCGCCAGATGTTGTAGGAAAGGAGCTTCGCCGATACGGGATCGAACCGGTTCAACGGTATCACTTTGGATGGGAACGGGTCGCGCGACCAAGTGCCGTCAGGATTCTGACGCGTGGTGGCCGGATCATAGAGAACTTGACCGAGTCCGCCGAAGTTGAAATCTCCTTTTATCATGTCGGGAGTTGGCGTCTGGCTGGTATACGCCTGCGTCTTCTTTTCGATCAGCTTCTGGTAACCGAAGAAGAAGAACGTCCGGTTGCGGCCGTTGTAGATTTTCGGAATGATGATCGGGCCGCCGATGTTCGCGTCGGGCTCCATGAACCAGGCTGGGACGCCATTGGGGGCTCCCGGCTGCGATTGCGCGGTGGTGTAAATGTTGAAGAACTGGCGGTGTGTCATGCGGCGGGTGCGACCGTAGTCGGAGGCTAAACCGTGAAACTCGTTTGTGCCGCTCTTCTTCACTGTCGTGATGACACCGCTGGTGGAGTGGCCATACTCGGCGGGAAGAGTTCCGGTGAGAACTTTGACTTCTTCGACGGCATTTTGGATCGGTTTGACAACGGTCAAAGTGCTTGCAAGCGGGTCGTTGCCGAAGACGCCGTCTTCAAACACTGCCGTTCCGGTATTGCGCTGGCCGCCGACGTAATAGGCGCTCAGACCTGAAGTGCCGCCGGTGGTTTGCACGGTTAACCCGGGCACGATGCTCATCGTGTTCGTGATGTAGCGCTGATACAGCGGAAGCTTATAGAGATAGTCCCCTTCAGCGATTGTGCCGGAGGAGGAAGTCTCGGTTTCGAGCAAGGAGCTCTGGGCAGAAACTTCAACCGACTCGGTGACCGCGCCCAATTGGAGCGCAGCGTTGACGGCCAATACATCGCCGACTCGCAGAGTGATGTTGCCCTGAACCTGTTTCTTGAATCCGCCAGCTTCAAACGTAATGCGGTAGGGGCCAATCAACAGCGACTGGACCCGGTAGATGCCTTCGGAGTTTGTTGTTGCTCTCGACTCGAAATTGGTTTCCGTTTGAATGACGGACACCTGAACATTTGCAATTGCAGCGCCTTGAGGATCGGTGACCGTTCCCGTGATCGTGCCGGTGCTCATCTGAGCGAACGCGACGATAGTGAACGCGAAAACGATGAAGAGCAGGGAAATACTACGCCCAAACATTCGCATGAAAATTCCTTCCCACCTGGATGCAGATTCGGGACCTTCTGGGTTCCGGTTGCAGACATTATACTTGAGTCAAGTCATTTTTGGGATGGGGCACTGAAACGTTGCAAAGGGCAGTGTTTTGCCAGATAGGGAACATTTTCCGGGTTCTTGCGTATTGTTCACTAATGGCATCGAACGGAAAACGCAAACGCAAGTGGCCGGTGGTTTTGGGGGTTCTGATCGCTGTGCTGGCCGGCGGCGGATTCGCTCTTAAGTCAGCGCTCAAACCCAATAACACGATCGACGCATCGAAACTGGCCGGCGTGGAACGAGGCGACATCGCAAAATCTGTGGTGGCGACGGGGAAAATCCAACCCAAGTCCAAGGTGGAAGTGAAGTCGAAGGCCAGCGGTATCGTGAAGAAGATTTACGTCGACTACGGCGATTTCGTGAAGCAAGGCCAACTGCTGGTGGAACTCGATAAAGAGCAGTTGCAGTCGCGGGTGCGGGAGATGAACGCGACGCTTCAGTCGTTTCAGGCGGCGGAAGAATCCTCCAAGGCCTCCTATGAGCGTTATCGCGTGGATGCCGAGGGTCCGGACATCCCATTCCTGAAAACCGCGCTGGAACGGCAGAAACAGCTTTACTCGTCGAAGCTGGTGGCGAGTATCGTACTGGAGGAAGCGGATAAGGCGTATCAGATGGCGGTGCAGAAGCAGCTCTCGGCGCAGCGTAGCGTGACGGTGGCCAAAGCGGAGATCGCACGCGCCGAAGCGCAGGTGGCCCAGGCGAAAGCGACGCTGGATCAGGCAGAGGAAGATCTGCAGAACGCGACGATTGTCAGTCCGATGGATGGATTGGTGCTGTCGCGGGATGTGGAAGTGGGGGCGGCGGTCAGCTCGATTCTTGTACTGGGTTCGCAGGCCACGTTGGTGATGACTTTGGGCGACGTGAGCGATGTGTATGTGCAGGGCAAGGTGGATCAGGCGGATATCGGGAAAGTCTATTTGGGCCAGAACGCGCGCATTGTGGTGGAGTCGTTCAAGGACAAGAAATTCCAGGGTGCAGTCACGAAGATCTCGCCGCTGGGCGTGGAAAAAGACAATGTGACCACGTTTGAAGTGCGTGTTTCCATCAAGAATCCTTCGGGCGAATTGAAGGCGAACATGAGCGCGAATGCGGAGATCATTCTTGAGGAGAAGAAGGGCGTTCTGCTGGTGCCCGAGAGTTCAGTGATCTACGACCGCGAGCGCAATACGTTTGTTGAAGTGCCGGACCCCACAGCTGAGAAGGGCAAACATAAGCTGCCGGTAAAGCTGGGGATCTCGAATGGCGTGAAGACCGAACTGATGGCCGGACTCACCGAAGGACAGAAGGTCGTCTTGCAGTGAGGTTCACGGATCTCTTTTTCGATACGCTGCGGACGTTATGGGCGCACAAGCTGCGTACCGGGCTGACGATGTTCGGCATTGCCTGGGGCATTGTTTCGATCACGCTGATGGTGGGCGCGGGAGAAGGGTTGGCCGAGGGACAAAAAGCTCAGATGGACAATCTGGGTAAGGACATCATGATTGTGTTCGCCGGCCGCACGAGTTTGCAGGCTGGGGGAATGCGGGCGGGCGCTCCAGTGCGCTGGCTCGACACGGACCACGAGGCGATTACACAGGAAGCTACCGCTTGCAGATATGTGATTCCGGAGTTGAGCCACGACTCAACTCCAATTCGGAGCGCGTTCAATTTCGCATCGCTACAGGTGAGCGGTTCGCTGCCGCCGTTCGCCGAGATCCGCAGTATTCCTATCGCGGAAGGGCGCTTCTATAACGAGGACGATGTGCAGAGCGGGCGGCGTGTGGTGTTCCTGGGGTCGGATGCGCGGAAGCAGCTTTTCAACGAGCGCAAGGCGGTGGGCGAGTCGATTCACATCGGTGATTTTCCGTATACGGTTGTCGGGGTGATGCTGGCAAAAGAGCAGGATTCCAGTTATGACGGCCGGGATGTTTCGAAGCTGTTCGTTCCGGTTACGGCGCTGGCCCGGGATTTTCCTCGCGCTCCTCCGGCTCCGGCGCATGCGATCAATCAACTTCTGGTGACTCCAAAATCGCTCGACGATCATGACCAATGCAAATGGCAAGTGCGGCGCGCGCTTGGACGGCTTCATCATTTCGATCCTCAGGACAAGGAGGCCGTGCCCATCTGGGACACGGTCGAAAACGGCATTAAGTTTCAGGGCATGACGAACGGGATGAAGTATTTTCTGGGCGCGGTGGGCATCGTGACGTTGTTTCTGGGCGGCATCGGCGTGATGAACGTGATGCTGGTTGCGGTGCGTGAGCGGACGCGCGAGATTGGCGTGCGAAAGGCCGTGGGTGCGACTTCGCGATCGATTCTGACGCAATTCTTCGCCGAGACCATGATCGTGGTGTTTCTGAGCGGGGGAGCGGGATTGGGCGTGGCCTATGGGATGTGCGCGGCGGTAAATTCGCTGCCGATGCCGCCGTTTTTCCTTGGCCTGATTCCGACTTGGAGCACTTCGATTCTGTCGTTTGTTCTGCTCGGGCTGATTGCGATTGGATCGGCGATGTACCCGGCCAGCCGGGCCGCGCGCATCGATCCTATCGAGGCTTTGCGCTACGAGGCCGGAGGTTAGAGGATGCTTCGCGAAATCAGTCTCCAGGCTTGGGACGCACTTCGGCGCAATCCCACTCGCAGCATTCTGACGATGCTGGGTATCGTTTGGGGTATTGTGGCCGTGGCTCTGTTGATTGCTTATGGCGACGGGTTCCGCTTTATTCTGACGCGTGCGTTCGACGCGTTCGGTAAGAGTGCGGTGATCTGCTGGCCGGGGCAGACGAGCGAGCAGGTGGGTGGCGAGCGCGCCGGCAAGCCGGTGAAATTCGAGCAGGCGGACGTTGACGCGATCAAAGCAGAGGCGACGCTGGTGAAGTATGTGTGCATGGAGACTGTGCGCACTCTGGCGGTTTCCTATCAGGACCGGGTGGTGAACGGTACGGTGCGCGGGGTGTGTCCGGAGTATGGCGAGATTCGCAACGAGACGGCGGCTTCCGGACGTTGGATCAGCGCGGAGGATTTCCAGGACCGGCGGCGCGTAGTGTTTCTGGGCAACAAGGTGAAGAACCAGCTTTTCAGCGGACGTCCGGCGGAGGGCGAGACGGTGCAGATCAACGGCACGCGGTTTACGGTGATCGGCACGATGGAGAACAAGCTGCAATTGAGTTCGTATTTCACGAGCGACGATCAATCGATTTTCATTCCGTACACGGCGGCGAGCGAGATTTGGAATACGCGATATGCGGCCGTCATGGTGATGATGCCGGTGGCCGCGCAGTTTGAAGCTCAGGCGGAGCGGCAATTGCGCGCGGCAGTGGCGAAGCGGCAGGGTTTTTCGCCAACGGACCAGCGCTCCATGCGGATGTTTGGAAGGCAGGAGTTTCGCCCGGTAATTGACGGCATCACGATTGGCTTGAAGGTGTTGCTGTTGTTTATTGGCGTCCTGACGCTGGGAATTGGGGGCGTTGGAGTGATGAATATTATGTTGGTGTCGGTGAATGAGCGGGTGCGGGAGATCGGATTGCGGAAGGCTCTGGGGGCCCGGCGATCGCATATTCGGACTCAGTTTTTATTTGAGGCTTTGGCTATTACTTTGGCTGGTGGGGCTATTGGGATTGGCTTGGCTTATCTCATTGCTATGTGTGTTGGGACGCTTCCGCTGCTGGGGACGCTTTTTGATGATGATTCGGGGCGTGGGGATATTCGGTTGACCATTGATGCCGGGACGATTTTGGTTTCGACGGCGGTACTATTTGTGACTGGGTTGTTGAGTGGATTGTTGCCGGCGATCCGGGCTGCGGAGTTGGATCCTACTGAAGCTCTGCGGTATGAGTAAATCCTCATTGCAGATCACGCCAATTGTGCTTCTCTCAGGCGCTTCATCGCGCGTGCCTTTTCTTCAAGCTCTCCCTGCCGCTCTGCCAGAGCTTCACGTTCACGGCGTTCCTGCTCCCGTGCCCTCCTTTGGAGCCCATTGCGGTAATCCGTGTTCGCGGACTTAATCCAATCGTTAACCATTTGAGCGACTTCGGCGACTATTGCCTCTTGTGCTGGCACTATGGCACCCCAGGCAGTCCGCTCAACCCGCGAAGGATCTGCTATACCCGGGAAACTCGGATAGTTTCCGATGCCTTGCAGTGCGAGAAACCATTCGGGAGGTGGCAAGGGTTCAAGTTTAAATTTAAGAGTCCCGGGAGCGTAGTCGAATGCGGATGCCCTAACGTCGATTCCACCGAGCGGGTCGTCGGGAGAGACAGCAGGTACTACTTGCTTCCGGATTTGGTCGAGCTTCTGGTGGGTGACGAATTCCGTCCCAGCCATAGTCAGTTCGTCCTTGATCATCCTAATCGAAGATGGCCTTTCAACCGGGTTTTGGCGGATCATCTTCTCCACGATGGGATCAAGGTATCCAAAATTTGGATCCGCGGCGGCTACGAGTTTATGCGCTGTCCCCTGTGCAACTTCCCCCGTAAACATCTCGTTGAGAATAAGCCCAAGAGCGAAAATATCCGCCCGATGGTCTACTGACCCGCCCCGCGTGCGCTGCTCAGGAGCTGAGTATCTGTAATTAGCGAGCCTTTCGTCTCCCGTTCTAACTGCCGTCAACAAGTCTTCTTCTTCGAAGTGTGCGATTCCGAAATCAGCGACGACAACACGACTGCCAGGCATCTCGACCAGCAAGTTCTCGGGCTTAAGGTCGCGATGAAAAACCTTCTGAAGATGCGCCGCTTCAACTCCATCGAGAATGTCACTGAATAGCTTGAGGACATCGGTAGGAGACACTCTAGCCTCCATGAGCTTACGCAAAGACGAATCGTATAACGGCATGACATAGAACGGTAAACGTTTCTGGCCATTCAGGACGATACCTTCATCTACTACCTTGACGAGCCGATCATGCTGTTTCCTTCGACAACCGTTGAGCGCGAGCAGCGGTCACATGCTGGCCGGTCCGCCTCGCGGCTGGATCGCTGGCATCCCCCAACTTGGCTGAAGAGAGAGTTGGATCCGACCAAGGCTTTGCGGGATGAGTGAGTTGGTACAATGCCAACAGTTGAGAGATGCGCCGCTAACCAAAGATCGAGCTAAAGCTGAACTCAATCGATGCCTTCACGAAGGCAGGGTCGTTTACTCGAAGCATTTCCGGGATGAACTTTTGAATGACGATCTGACCATGGAGGACATTCTCGCGGTTTGTAGATCTGGCGCGATCATTATGGCATCGGAGAAAGACATCAAGACCGGCCAATGGAAGTACAGGGTCGAAGGGATTACCGCTGAACGTCGACAAGTGGCGGTCGTTTTCACGTTTCGACCCGAGCTAGCGGTGTTGATCACTGTTTTTGAGAGGATTTCATGAATAAGCCAAGGATTCACGAGTGCACAAACTGCGGGGAACAGATTACTCCTGAGCGTCGCAGTTACCGATACGCTGAAAGCGGTCTTCCGAACGTCATTCTCCAAGGCGCAGAAGTCGCGGACTGTCCGACGTGCGGGAACTCGGACGTGATAATTCCGCGGATGGCGAAGATTCATCGGGCAATCGCTCAGGCACTCGCGAATAGTCCTGCGCGGCTGACTGGCGACCAGTTCCGGTTTCTTCGAAAGCACCTGGGCATGAGCGGGGATCAACTTGGCAAGTACCTTCACACGGACAGAACCAAGATTTCGAAATGGGAAGGGGGCGAGGATCGAATTGGACCTGCCACCGACAGACTAGTCCGGCTTCTCGCGGCGGCGCTTGATAGCGACCTGCGTCCAGGAGTTTCCGCGGTCGCGGAGCACCTTCCGCAGATCAAGGACGAGTCTGGGCAGGTCTGGGAATTGCACGTCGATGTCGCCACTCTCCAGACGACGTTCTTAGCTGTCTCGAGGGCCGCCTAACTTTCACCCGCTTGCGAGATTTCCGGGAGGAAGCTGGTTCCGTGTTGGATTTTGACTCCGAAGTTTTCGGCTACGGTCTGGCCGATGTCGGAGAGGGAGGCTCGGGTGCCGAGGTTTTTTCCTTGGCGTGCGGATTGGCCATAGACGATTAGTGGCACGTATTCTCGGCTGTGATCGGTGCCGGGTGTCGTCGGGTCGCAGCCGTGGTCCGCGGTGAAGATCAGCAGGTCGTCCGGTTTCATGGCGGCTAGCAAGGTTGGAATCCAGGCGTCCACTTCTTCGAGGGCTTTGGCGTAACCTTCCACGTCGTTGCGGTGGCCGTAGAGTTGATCTCCGTCCACCAGATTGACGAAGATCAGGCCTTCGGTTGTTTCGGTGATAGCTTCCAGCGTCTTGGCCATGCCGTCGGTGTTGTTTTTTGTCTTGTCGTATTCGCGGATGCCTCGGCCCAGGAAGACGTCGAATATTTTTCCTATACTGTGGACATTGATGTTGCGCTGGTCGAGTTGATCGAGCAGCATTCCCTTGGGCGGCGGCACGGCGAAATCTTTGCGGTTCGGAGTGCGACTGAACGCTCCGGTCTCACCTATGAAGGGCCGGGCGATTACACGGCCGACTTCGTACGGACCTCTGAGAATCGCACGGGCGGTGTCGCAGATTTTGTAAAGCTCCCAGAGCGGGATGACGTCCTCGTGCGCGGCGACTTGGAAGACACTGTCTGCGGATGTGTAGACGATGGGAGAGCCGGTGCGGACGTGTTCCTCGCCCAGCTCTTTGATGATCTCGGTGCCGGACGCGGCTTTATTGCCTATGGAGCGGCGGCCGATGCGGTCTTCAAACTCGGTGATGATTTCGGGCGGAAATCCGCGCGGGAACAACGGAAATGGCTTTTCGAGATGAATGCCGACCATCTCCCAGTGCCCGGTGGTCGTGTCTTTGCCGGGCGACGCGAGGGTGCAGCGGCCGTAATCGCCTAGCGGTTCGGCAGCGGGTTCCAGATTCGCAAGCGGCTTGATGTTGGCGAGGCCGAGCCGGCTTAGATTCGGCAGACGCATCGGGCGCAGGCGTGAGATGTTTCCTAGCGTGTCGCTCCCGGGATCATCTCCGAACGCCAGTGAATCGGGCATAGCGCCAACGCCGAGACTATCGAGAACGATCCAGATGACACGGCCGAAGGCCATCTACTTGACCTCCAGGGCTTCTGAAATGCGATCTGACAACATGGCCACAAAACGCTCCGGCAAGAACCCGTTCATGCGGCTGTAGATGTGCGCCTGGGGGTCGATGACGAGCGTTGCGGGAATGGATGAAACGCGCAGGAACGAGGATAAGCCGTCCTCGAAATAGACGTTTTTTGTGTCCCAATTCTGGCTGGTTAGGAACGGCTTGACGGCATTCTGATCCTCGTCGGTGTTGATGGCGAGAAATACCACGTTGGGATTGCCGGCGAACTTCTTTTTCACTTCGTCGTAGAGGGGATGCTGGATACGGCAGGGTCCGCACCAGGTGGCCCAGAAATCGAGGATTACGACTTTGCCCTTGAGTGAGGCGAGATTCAGTTTGGCGCCGTCGAGCGAGGTGACAGTGTACTGCATGACATCGACGAGGCTCACGTTGGGATCGGTTTTCCGCTGATCGGCGAGGCGCTGAGCCACGAGAACGGCGGTTCGGTCGTATGCCTCGAGGACGATGTCGCCCAGGCTTGGACTGGTTCGTTTGGCTTTGGCATAGAGCTCGGCCAGCTTGGCCCGGTCACGCCTGCGGTCGAGGTCTGTATTGCGCGGATCGGCAATCATCAGCGCGTCGGCGTAGTGGGGAATGGCATCCCAATCCTTGCCTGACTTGCTAAGCCAGCGGCCGATCTCGCGCGCCGATTCGGCGGTGGGATAGAGTTCGTAGCTTTTTTTTGCCAGCGCGAGTGCGTCGTCGACATTTCCCAGGTTTCCGGAGGCGCGGGATTCGAACACTAGTGCTTTACCGACTTCGCGATCGCTCTCTTCGGATTGCTGGGTTCGCGCACTGGCCGAGGGCGCGGTCTCTTTTCCGTAGTTCCGAGCGATCTCCTCGAACTTTTTGCCATATTTCAGCGCACGTCCATTGCTATCGCGATCGGTGTTGTTGAGTAGAATCCGGGTGACGCGTTCGAGCACCCGCGGGTCGTCGTTCCCGCGCGCCAGCACCTTTTCGCCGTATTCGAGAGTACGCCGATCGTCCTTGGCCTCGAGTGCGGCTTTCACCAGTGCGTATTCGAGTTCGGGACGCTGCACGGTATTCGGGTACCTGCGCAGATGCTGCTCCAGGGCGCGGACGAAATCGACTGAACTGTTGCCGGCTTCAGCCAACCTGGTCTGGAGATCTTTCTGCTCGGCCTTTTCCGCATCCGTCTTGTTATCTTCCGCAGCGAAGAGAGACACGGCCAGGAGTAGAGACAGAAGATTACGACTCATTGCGCTTTCCGGAAGAGATCCGCAAGCTCGGCGGCGCGTTCACGAGCCATGTGAAGGAAGGTTTCGTTTTTGGCGATGCGATCGAGCATTGGCAGGAAGCGGCCAGGAGCGACCAGGCGTTTACGATCGACAGCGGCCTGGATTTCGATGAGTGTGCGATTAACCTCGAGCTTGTCGAACCGGATTGTCCTCTCCAGTTGGAACTGCAGCATTTGCGTTTCGGTAATCTTCTCAAACCAGTCGGCTAACGTCTTGGCGTCTTCGTCGATGGAGTAATTGAACTTCTGTTCAAACTTGTCGCTGCCATCAATCCAGCGAAAAGTCTTCGAGCCCATAAAGGCAACTTTCAGACCGGACTCGAGCGGCCGCTTGAAGTGGTCGAGCCGTTCTGCGAGATCGAAAATTACTTTGGTGTCGGCGGGCAAGAGGTGGAATTCGGTGGGACTGTCGTCGTCAGGCGATTCCTTGTAGACGGCCGACCCATCATCCGAGATTTCGACGTAGACGTAGGCGGGCGTGCTGTTTGGGAACGACTTGGTGTAGATGATTTTGGGTGCCGCGGAAAGCGCCATCGTGAACAGCAAGAGGAGGGACCATTTCATCGTGCTGCTCCGATCCTTTGGTTGGTGGAAACGTGGGTTGCATGGCAGATGGCGACGGCGACGGCGTCCGCTGCATCTTCCGATTCAATGCCGGCTTCGAGATGCAGCAGATTTTTCACCATCAATTGGACCTGGCTTTTTTCGGCACGGCCGTACCCGACCACGCTCGTTTTGACTTCAAGCGGAGAATATTCGCCGAGAGGCAGACCTGCTTCGGCAATTACCAGCATGGCGATGCCGCGCACGTGACAGAGTTTCAGGGCGGTCTTCACGTTCACAGCGTGGAAAACTTCTTCGATGGCGCCGAGTTCCGGGTGGTGCTCGGCGATAACGCTGCGCAAGCCCCGGGCGATGGCACAGAGCCGATGAGAAAGATGGTCCTTGGGACTGGTGCGAATGACGCCTGCTATCACCATGCGATGGACGAGCCCGTCACTATCTATGATGCCGAAGCCCGTTCGTTCGGTTCCGCAATCGATCCCGAGGACCCGCATGGCGAGGGTCTGGTGGAAGAAACCCGCGAACTACGCGAGCGCCTCCACCTCCTTCTCGTCGACTTCGAAGTTCGAAAAGACGTTCTGCACGTCGTCGTGATCCTCAAGGGCGTCGATCAGTCTGATAATGCCGCTGGCGTTTTTGCCTTCGAGCATGATGGTGTTTTTCGGGATCATCGCCAGAGCTTGCGATTCGACGGGGATATTGGCCTTGCGGACAGCCTCGACGACGCGGATGTAAGCGTCTGGAGCGGTGAGGATTTCCCACTGATCGCCCTGGTCGCGCAGATCGTCGGCGCCGGCTTCGAGAACGAAGTTCATGAGGTCGTCTTCGGGGGGCGCTTTCTCTTTGTCGAGGACGATCTGGCCTTTGCGGTCAAACATCCAGGCAACGCTTCCCTGCTCTCCCATGTTTCCGCCGTTCTTGGAAAAGGCATGACGGATGTCGCTGACGGTACGGTTGCGGTTGTCGGTGGCGACCTCGACGACGATCGCGGCACCGCCGGGTCCGTACCCTTCGTAGGTGATTTCCTCCATTTGTTCGCCGCCGAGTTCGCCGCTGCCACGCATGACGGCGCGCTTGATGTTTTCCGCCGGCATGGAGACCGATTTGGCGGCGACGATGGCGGTGCGGAGGCGGGCGTTGGAGTCGGGGTCACCGCCGTTGCGAGCGGCGATGACGATTTCTTTGATGAGGCGCGTGAAGATTTTGCCGCGCTTAGAGTCGAGGGCAGCCTTTTTATGCTTGATTGTTGCCCATTTGGAATGGCCTGACATAGTAAACCTCTATACAGGAAGGAGTTTGGATGGGTGTCGCCCCAACTCTCTACGATAGCAGAAGTTTGGACGGTGGGGGCCGGAATGACCAAACGGCTGAGAAGTTTGGCCGCCGCATGCGCACCGAGGCCGGGATTCAAGCGAACGCGGCGCGCATGGCTTCCAAACTCTTGGGAACGGCGCTAGCGGGCGATTCCTTGCCCTCCATCTCAAGCGAGACATAGCCTGGAAAGTTCGCCTTGCGCAGCATGCCGGCGATGCGTTTGTAGTCGAGGTTTAGTGTGTAGTATTCACCGCCTCCGAAATACGTTTTAAAGTGGACGATGGCTGCGCGGGGAGCAAGCTTTTCGATTTCGGGGTAGGGATCGCCGGGAAAGTTTCCGATATCGAGATTGATGCCGAGCCAGGGGGAGTTCACGCCATCGACGATGCGCAAAAGATTCTCCGCCTTGAGAGAAATGCCCCAGTGATTCTCGATCATGAGCATGATGCCGGCCTTTTCGGCGGCGGGGATGCAAGCGCGGATCGATTCAATGCACCAATCGATGGCGTCCTTTTCGGTGTAGCCGGGGATGGGTGGTTCGTCGCCTTTCACTTTCATCAGGTCGTCGAAGAGCCGGATGGTGCGCCAGCGGCCGGAGTTGATACGGACCGCGGGGCAGCCGAGTTGGCGGGCCATTTCGATACCGTACTGGGTGTGCCGGATGGCTTGACCGCGTTCATCGGCCCAGGGGGAGATAAAATCCTGATGGATGGAAAACATCGTGAGAGCGATGCCGCGGAGGAGGGCCGTGCGTTTCAGGCGGTTGAGATATTCGGGCGACTCATCGGTCATTTGGCGGTGTAGGACTTCGACGCCGGCGAAACCCAGGCGCGCGGCGTCGTCGATGACCTTTTCGATAGGATAGCGCTCGCTTTTGAAATGCCAGTAGGAGTAACTGGAGACCGAGAAGCGCGGCGGGAGCGGCGGTGTGGGTTGGGCGGAAGCGGTTGTGGCCGCGAGCACGGTGGATGCTGCGAGGAAACTGCGTCGGTCAAGGAGAGGGCGCATGAACGATTATTGCCCAGTTGGCTTGATCAAATTCGTTTTTGCGGCAAGGATGCTAGTGGGGCTTTAGCGCGGTTTGTTCCGCTACTTTCATGACCACCTCTCCGAGGCGCATGAATGCATCCCAATCGGACGGTTTCGTAAAGTAGTGGCTGATTCCTAAGACCGCGACGCGCGCCCGGTCCTTTGGCGCGTCCGAGGAGGTCACAATGATTACGGGCGTTGACGAGCCCAGAGGATGTCTCCGAAGCTCTCTCAAGACTTCGGTCCCATCGGCGGTGGGAAGATTCAGATCCAGAAGCATAAGATCAGGGCACGGGGCAGTATCCGGCCGTCCCATCTTCACAATAAAATCGATCGCTTTTGCGCCATCGTCGATGACGTGGAGCTGGTGGAGAACGTTGTGAGCTTGCAACGCGTAGCGAACCAGCAAGACATCGGCTTCGTTGTCTTCCGCCAGAAGAATTCGAAGCTGCCTCACTGAGGCTCCTTTCGTGCAAGCTCAAAGTAGAATGTCGCTCCCGAACCAGTGTTGCTCTTGGCCCAGATCCTTCCTCCATACCGTTCGACAATTCTCTTGCAGATGGCAAGTCCAACGCCCGTACCTGGGTATGCCTCCCTGTGAAGCCGCTTGAATAGGCCGAAAATCCGGTCTGCATACTCCTGATCGAAACCGATTCCGTTGTCCTGAACCGACACGATCCACATGTCGCGGTCCGGTTCGGCTCCGATCCGAATTCTGAGCGCTTCTTCCGTCTTGCGGTACTTGAGCGAATTTGAGAGCAGGTTCTGGAATACCTGCGCCAACTGAGCTTGGTCGCCATTGACGACGGGCAAAGGGTCTGAAATGATCGTGGCGCCGCACTCCTCAATGCGGTTTCCCAGCACTTTGAGGGCTTCGCTGAGCGATACCGTCAGATTTGCGGTGCCTCCGACTGGCGCTCCGTCGGCATGTGCTGCACGAGAGAAATCCAGTAGATCGCGGATGAGTTGTTCCATACGAGTGACGCCTTGGCGAACGAATAATACATACTGCTCCGCCTCCTGACCCTGATTGTCATACCGTTTGACAAGCTGCTCCGAATAGATCTTGACTGCCCGAAGCGGCTCCTGCAGGTCGTGACTGGCTGCGTAGGCAAACGCTTCAAGATCCCGATTCATCCGCGCCAATTCTTCGTTAGCGCTCCGCTGCTCTTTTTCTGCGGACCTGGCGCGTTGTAAGGTACGGCGCTGAATATCGATCAGGAAACTGACGCTTAGGCTTAAGATCGCAAACCCGATCATGATCACTCGCCCATCGCGAGTTTCCGGCCAAAAATGGCCCGTTCCGGCTGCAACAATGTAGTGACCGCCTGCGATTACAGACAGCGAGATGGAGAGAGCAGCGGGCCCGAAACCATATGACCACGCAAGTGCCAATGCCGCGGCGAAGAACGTGACAAACGGAAGCGAGGAACCAACAACTGGTCCCAGAATCAGTCTTAGCAAGGTCGCGATCAGTACAGAAACAACCGCAGCAACATACGGAATCAACCTTTTGGGCACCATTATCCGATCGCTCAACTATGATAACGCGCGTTGCTCGCGGGGGCCGTTGCCGAATCAAAGAAGGACGCGAGTTACGCCTTATCTTCCATTGAGAGTGCGGCTACCGGTTTCTTCACTCGCGTCGTCGTGATCACCACCACGCTGATCAGAACAAGCAGGGTCCCGAGGATCGTTCGCAGGCCAAGCGATTCAGCGCCCAGGAAGTATCCAACAAGAACGGCCACGACCGGATTCACGTACGCGTAGGTCCCGACGGTTCTGGTGCAAAGTTTGTAAGCGGCACGGTGCACCTTCTAATTTGTGACATTTCAGATCAGGCGGCCAGCACCGCGTTCCAAAGTTCCGGCATTGTGATGGAGCGGCGCCCCAGCTTGCCGGTCTTAAACTGATACTTCTGAATCTTCTGCACAAGCTCGATGCCACCGATCGTCACGGCCGCGTGATCGAACCGTTTGAATCCGAGCATCGGTCTGGTTCGCTGTTTGATTCGCCGATGGTCTTGCTCAATCATATTGTTGAGATACTTGCTCGACCGCACTCGGACACGCCCGGGCAACCGGCCTTCTGACTTCAGTTCCCGAACAGCACGGTGTGACGCGGCGTAGGCATCGAGAGTAATCACCCGTGGTGGGCCGACACTCTTCATCGCTTTACGGAAGAAGAAGTGTTTCGCAGCGTTCACATCCCGCCTCTCGCTGAGATAGAAATCGACCGTTCGCCCGACTTTATGTCGTGTGCACGAGGACAGCTCCCCGCTCGGCCATCATCTCCACCAAGTCACGGGTGCTCAGCTCCCGCGCGATCTCGACGCAGCTGGGTCCCTCAAATACTCGCAACCCTCTGCGCCCCCAAGCCGCCAAGCGTGCGCCGGCACGGTTCCGGTGCAAACTCAGGGTAAAGCCTGAATTTGCACCAGAGCCCCGCTGAGTGGCGTCCCCTTTGCGTGGCGAATCACGGCAGTGCTTACCAACGCCCGAGGATTAGACGGCAGATCAGACGATGCCTTCGAGCGCACGACTGGCAGTCGGGAAGGTGTCGATTCCGGCGCCGAGAACGTTGTTGGCGACCGCGATATACAAATCGCCTAGCGTAGCCTCGACCTTACTGTGCGTGCCAGTGACGAGCTTCCTGGTATGTCCGGCCGCAATAGCAACCAAACCGTTGTTCTTGTGCGGGTTCGCTTCCGCGTGTTCATGCACGTATAGCAGACAGCAGTGGTCGAGCAGCGTTCCGTCCCCTTCGGGGATCGACTTCAACCTGGCCAGCAGGTACGCAAATTCCTCGATATGCCACTTGCAGATGTCGCGCATGATCTTCTGCGCGCGTGGCGTATCTGCGTTCGTATGCGTGTAATCGTGATGCCGGAGCGTCGTATAGCCGAGCCAGGGCAGACGGACCAGGCTCTGGCACTTGGTCAGCATATAACTGGCGACGTTGGTCTGCCGCGACGCGAGGGCGTGAACCAACAGGTCTGACTGGATCTTGGCTATGCGCGGGTAATCTTTCCCGTCGCCGCCCAGTTCCGGCTCTTCGACCTTGCCGTAGTCGGGCGGCAGACTGGCAATCGAACGTTCCAGATCGCGCACCGATGCCAGGTGTTCATCCAGCCGTTGCTGATCCTGCTTGCCGAGACCTGAGTGAATATCCTTGAAATCGTCCTGCACTGAGTCGAGGACACTCTTCTTGTGGTCGAGCCATGTCTTCTCTTTCGTTCCGAAAATCCTATTGAACAGGTTGTGAGGGATGAGTTCAGGCGGCAACGCGCGCTCGTAGCCGGCCCAACTCAGGTTGCGCTGGATACTCTCGCCATGCGACTCCTGGCAAACACCGACCTGCAACGAGTGGAAGCGCGAATCGCCACCCAGCTTCGCCGCGATCAATTGATCGATGGAGGTTCCTCCCGCACCGCGTCCGGTAAAGGATGTGCCCGACACGATTCCGCTCATCGAACGGTGATGGTCGTTACCTGGTCCGGGCGCGCGGGCCGCCGGATTATCCAGCCCGCTCAGAACGTGGATGTCCTGGCGAAACGGCGCGAGGGGTGTCAGGCACGGCGTGAGGGCGTAATTCGGTCCTTCTTCTTCCGGTATCCAATATCGCTCAGGGATGCCGTTGCCATTGAACCAGAACACGAAACGCGACGGAATCGGGGACGTTCCTGCCTTGCCGGCCGGGTTGGCTGCGTACGCCGTACCATGCGGATCGAACATACACTCAAGCGGCGGTAAGCCCACGCGCACCAGCGCTCCTGTCAGACTCAGTCCCCGCAAAAATCTGCGGCGGGAAACGTGTGGCATCCGTATCATCAGCTCTTACCCTCTGAACTCGCGATCGTGTTCGCGAAATACAATAATAATTGTTTCCAGCGGAAGCCCGAACTCCGGAACAACTCCGCACCCTTTTGAATGACCGGCTCGTCCTCTGCGGTTTCGCGCCGGCCGTAGGCGTAACGGAACAATTGCCTCGCCATGCATTCCTGGCAGATTGGCGTCTCTGCAAGAATCAGGCCGAGTTCCTTCGGCGACGAAAAATTCGAATTCGGAATCCCACTCACCACCGCAGTCGAGTCGATGTCGAGTGCGACCTTGATGGGTTTTGCGTTGTGCTGTTCGCCATGCGACGGCATCGCAATCACCGTCTGCTTTTCGTGCCATTGCCCAATGGCGTCGAACTTCTCGAATCCGAACCCGATCGGATCCATCATTGAGTGGCAGCCGGCACACGTCCGGTTGATCTGGTGAACCTGCAGCCGCTCCCGATTTGTCATCGGCTTATCGGCCATGATCGGCGGTAAGCTGGCATTCACGCCGGGCGGCGGATCGGGCACCTGCTGGCAAAGGAACTGCTGGCGGACGAAAAGGCCGCGGATGGTAGGTGACGTCTCACCCGGCTTCGCCGTCATAGCCAGGAATGCCGCTTCACCGAGCAGGCCGGCGCGCTGCGAATCAGCGGGGAAATTTACTTTGTCGAATTCATTGGCGGGAGGGGTTAGTTGATACAAAGCCGCCAAGTCGGAATTGAGGAAGGCGTAATCGGCGCGAAAGAGATCCATGAAGCTGTGGTCGCCCCATACCAGACTCGCCACCAGCCGGCGGGTTTCCTCCGTCATCGCCGCCGCCAGTTGCAGATTGAATTGCGGGTAGAGGTTGCGATCTTTCACAGTATTCAACACCTGATCGAATCGCAGCCATTCCGCAGTGAACTCGTCGACGGCCTGCTTGGCGCGGGGGTCTTTCACCATGCGTTCGGCTTCTTTGCTGACGCCCGCCTTCGATCCCAGGTTGCCGGCATCGGCAGACTGGAAGAGCTCGCTATCGGGCATGGTGTCCCAGAGAAAGTAGGACAGATCACTAGCGGTCTTGTAAGCGCCCGTCTCGAGCCGGAACAGGAATTTGGGCGACTCGAGCATCGCCTCAATGATGAGTTGAGCGCCGCGATCGAACTTGCCGGATCGCTGTGCTTCGGTGAGCAACAGGGCCTTGTAGCGCTGTGTTTCGGCGGCTGTCAATGGCCGTCGAAACGCCCGAGCGCCGAAGAGGCTGATAAATTTCTCCGCGCAGGCTCCATCGCTAACACCGCGCGGGCGGCACGGGATCAGGTGATTCGAATCTTCGCCGCCAGCGAATGCGTTGCGCGCCAGGCGTTCGGCGGCCGTGTCGTAGGCTTCCGCCAGGAGCGGCGAGATTTCCTGGGTTGCGGTCTGGTTCTTGAATCCGTTCAGAAAATCCTCGGGTGGGAACTGGTCGGCGGGACGCGTTTGATCGCCGAGCAGATCACGGACCGTGTTGTTGTACTGGCTGTGGGTCAGCCGCCGCATCGCATTGCGCGCCGGGTCTACGCGCGGAGCACCAATGGCCATCGCCAGCAGGACGGGAGAAATAAGACAGAATCGCGCTATCACAGTCATTTCGTTGCCACCCATTCGATCCGGCATTGCGGGTTTGCCTTGACCATTCGCTCCACTCCCTCGTGTGTCACCTTGCTGCCTGTAAGGTACAGCCGCCGCAAGCTCTTTGCGGCCTCGAGCTTATCGAGGCCGGCATCGGAAATCGAAGTCTCTGAAAGATCGAGCACCGCAAGTGTTTTCATTGAGGCCAGAAGCGCCATTCCGCCGTCGCCGATTCCTTTCACCCGCCAAAGGTTGAGGCGCTCCAACGCCGGCAATGCAGCCAGTTCCGCGAGGCCAGCGTCGGTAATACGCGTCGCACTTACGTCCAGCGATTGCAGGTTTGTCAAGGTTTTCAGATGACTGGCTCCCAAATCGGTAATCTTGACGCCGCCCAGGTTCAGCGTACGTAACTGTGCGAGCTTGCCTATGCCTTCCAGATCAAAATCTGTGAGGGCGATCGACCAGATCTCCGTGTTCCGTTTCTGGTCGCCTCCGAGTTCGAGCCGGGTGAGTTTTGGTAGCAGCTTCAACACATGCAGCCCGGCGCCAGTGATCTTGTTCCCGCCGAGCGACAGATCCTCGATGTTGCGCAACAGCGGCAGGTAGTCCATTCCGTTGTTGGTAACCTGGGTGAAGCTGAGGTCCAGAGATCGCAGCGCCGTCAATTCAGCGATGTATTGCAGGCTGGTGTCGGTGATATCGGTCCCACGCAGGTTGAGCCGCTCCAATCGCTTCCATTTGCGCAGATACGCGAGTGAGGCATCGGTGATGTGCTCTACGGCGTAGAGATTCAGGTCGGTGACGCCGGGCAAGGAGGCAAACCCTTCTACGCCTTTGTCAGTGATCATCGACAGCGATAAGTCGACCTTCTTCAGCGACGTCATTTGCTGCAGATTCTGGATATCAGCGTCGGTGATCCATTCATAGCCGACGTCGATGGCAGTCGTCCGGCTCTGATCGGCGGCCCAGGCCGTCAGGCTACCCATGATCGCGAGCAAAAGTGAAATCAGCCTCATGTCAGCTTCCCCGCCGGGTGGGTAAGTTGGAGCCCCGGTCCCAGAGTAGCCTGCAATTCGGCAAGGCCGTTCTCAACGATTCAATGCCGCGATCGGTCACCAGTGTGTGATAAAGATCCAAAGTCGTCAATTTGGGCAGCGACTTCAGCGTTTCGACTCCCGCATCGCTGATGCCGGCGCTGTCCAGCCGGAGCTGCGAGAGGCGCGGCAGCCCGGCCAGGAAGGTCAAACCTTTGTCGGTGACCGACGTGTAATTAAGATTCAAGCTGGTCAGATTCTTCAGTGAGGCAAGGGTTTCGAGGGACTTGTCGCCAGCCCGCGTCCGGACCAGATCGAGCCGCGTCAAACTCTGCAATGTCGCGAGCTCCGCCAAGCCTTTATCGGTGAAGCGCCCATAGCTGAGTAGAAGCTCCGACAGATTCGTCAACGCGGCGATCGATTTCATGCCGGTGTCACCCAGGTCGGTTCCGGTCAAATCCAAGCGTTTCAGACTCTTCAATCCCTGGATCCGCTCGAGCCCTGCATCATCCACATCGGAATATTTGAGATCGAGCCGCTGCAGGTTTGTGAATCGGGACAATTCCGTCAACCCTTCCGTTGAGAGCGAAAGTCCGGTGAGGTCCAGTTCTATCACCTGTTCGCGTGCCGTCAGTTTTGCCAGACCCTCACCGCGGACCAAAGCGTAGGCCAATCCAAGCTTGCGCAAAGAACCGCAGCCCGCCAGATCCGCCAAGCCCGCGTCGGAAACGGTCGTGTTCGCCAGATTCAACTCGACTAACTGGCAGTGGGACCGCAAATCGAGGTTACGCAGTCCCAGGTCGCCCACCTCGGTTGACGCGAGGTCCAGTTTGCGTAGAGGAAGTTCCCGCAGGTTGATCAAATCCGAATCAGTCGCCCCGGTTGACGCAAGCGAAACCTCACGAATCTCGCCGCCCTCCAGGACCACCGAGCCGCCACGCGATCGGATCCACTGCGCAATGGACGAAGTGCTCTTACCTGCGGGAAGCTTCATCGACTTAGCCTCGACGCCGCCGGACACGTCCATGAACTGCACATGGCAGTTCGGATTGGCCGTCCGCAGCGCCGCCAGACCACCGCGCGTTACTCGCGTATATCGAACGTCCACCTCCCGTAGTTGCTTAAGCGCCATCAGCTTTTCGAGACCACTGTTCGTGATCTGCGTTCGATAGAGGTTGAGTTCCTCCAATTTTGTGAGTCCAGCCAACTCCCCGAGACCTGCGTCACTGATCGACGCCCCCAGTAAGTTGAGCTTGCGCAGATTCGTCAGGTCTTTCAGATAGATCATCCCCGCGTCGGTAAGCTTAGTGTCATATAGATCGAGTTCCGTCAGCTCGCGCAAGCCGCGAATGGATTTCAAGCCTTCGTCGGTGATCAATACGTCGTGTGCGTAAAGCTTTTCAAGGTGCTTCATCCCTTCGAGACTCCGCATGCCTTCATCGTCGACCCGCGTGTTGGTCAGATCGAGCGAGCGCATCTCGGTAAACGCGGCAAGCGTGCGTCCTTTGATACGGGTTTGCGCCAATCTCAGTTGTTGGAGATGGACGAGCGGAGCCAGGTTCGCGATTGCCGCATCTTCGATCGGTATCTCTGCCTGAACCGGGAGTGTCAGGATCAAACGTTCCAGGCTTGTCAATCCGCTGAGTAATTGGAGCGATGCGGCAGTCGCCTTGACCGGTACGTTGTGCCAGGTGCGCCCTGACAGATAGAGGTATTTCAAGTGCGGCAGGTTCGAAAGACGATTCAAGTCCGCTGGAAGAATCAGCGTTCCGGACAAATCGACCGTGTGAAGTTCATAGTCCCGGGACGGCAAGTCCCGAATGTCACGGATGCGCGATGTAGAGCCTTCGAGCATAACACTGCCGCCGGCATGCAGTGTCCATTCAGCCGCGGCACGATCGGCATCGCTTGCCACGCAAAGTTCGGGTGTGGCTACCATCGCCAGGACCGCAACCAGCCGGGCGGGCATTTCAGTACGCCAGATCATAATCGAGGCTCGTTCTTTGATCGTAGCTGGTTTTTCCTTGAATAGAAATACAGATCCTCCACTAGCTTGTACTAGCTTGTATGCCGGATTCACAAAATTACACCGCCGGGGATATAATTCACGAATAGTAAATTTTTAAGCGCATCCCAGGTTTGGCTGCCGATTCAGGAGGACATAAAAATTGCATCTTCAGAAATGGCTGCTGCCGGCTATATTCTTTTCTTTTTCGCTCACAATCGCACTGGCGCAAACGACTACGGGCACCATCACCGGTACCCTGACGGATCCGAGCGGCGCGATCGTAACAGGCACCAAAGTGAGCGTGGTGAACGAAGCGGAAGGCTCCACGCGAGAACTCATCACAAATAACGCGGGCGTCTTCACGGCTCCTAATTTGACCGTCGGCACTTATCGGGTCCTGGTTTCCGCCCCCGGATTCGCAAACTTTGAAAGCGGTAATCTCATTCTCAGCGCCAACCAGGTGCTCAATGTAGACGCGCACTTGTCTGTGGCTTCGGCGGGAACATCTGTTCAGGTGGACGCAGCGACGACTTCAATCTCCACCGAAACCAGCAACATCTCCAACATCAAAACCTCTCGTGATCTGCAGGAACTCCCGTTGATCTCCCGGCACGGCGGCGACCAGGGCATCTATTCCTACGTGCTGATGAATCCCGGCGTCAATAGCGTTCCGGGGAACAGTCTCAATAACGTACAGGGAGTCCGCCAGGTCACCGGTGTTCTTCCGACCATGGATGGCATCGCGGTGATGGCCTACCCGATCGGGCCGGGGCCGGTCCAGCCTAGTCTCGAGGGCATCCAGGAAGTAAACGTTCAACTGGCGAACACCAATGCCGAATTTGCGACTCCGGCCAATATCGCAGTGGTCACCAAGTCCGGATCGAATCAATTCCATGGCAGCGCGTTCTGGGATTACAACAGCGGCAAACTGAATGCGCGCGACTTCTTCGCGACTCAGACTCCGTTCCGCGTTTATCACGATTTCGGCGGGTATTTCGGCGGCCCGGTGATCAAGAATAAAACCTTTTTCTTCGCCAGCTATGAGGGTTCGCGCGAAGCTTCGACCGTCGTCGTCACCGGCACCACGGCACTTCCCGCATGGCGCACTGGCGATTTCAGCGGCCTCTCGAGCAAGGTGATCGATCCCACAACCGGCCTGCAATTCCCGGGTAACATTATCCCGCCAAACCGGATCAGCCCGGTCTCGCAAAAGGCCGAGGATTTCTTCTATCCCCAGCCGAACTTTGGACCCGCGGGTTTGCAGTCCGGCAACTGGCGCGGACAATTTCCGGCGCAGACGGGATTCACTCACTTCAACGACACCAGCTATCGCGTCGACCAGAACTTCAGGAACGGCGATCGCATTTATGCCCGCTTCAGCAAGCGCGACCTACCGCTCACCGCTCGGGAAGCAACTCTTCCGCCTGTCGGCCAGCGTGATCAAATGCGAAATTCGCTCAGCGCGGTCCTCTCGTGGACTCATCTGTTCTCAGCTACGATGCTGAACGAATTCAGGACTGGCATGACGCGGCAACGCAATTACTACTATCCCGACCTCGTTGGGTCGACGATTATCCAACAACTCGGGATTCAGGGCATCACGACCAGCGGCATCCATAATGTGCCCGCCTTCTATATCAACGGCCTCACGTCCACCGACCAGCCCAATTCGCAGGCTTTGACGCTCGATACCAACTTTGAGTGGACGGACAATCTGAGCTGGACTCCCGGCGCCCACTCTTTCCGCTTCGGGTTCGATGTCATTCGCGACCAACTCGGCGGCTATAGCTACCCGAACAACATGTATGGTCAGTACAACTTCACCGGCGCCTACACCACCGTTGCTTACGCCGATTTCCTGCTCGGGATTCCGCAGACCACGAATCTGAGCATCCCAAATCCGCCGCGCTACTTGCGCAGTTCGCTATGGAGTCTCTACGCCCAAGACCAGTACAAGGTGAACCAGCGCCTGACCTTGAACTATGGGATCCGGTGGCAGTTGGAGGGTCCATATTACGATCGCTATGGAAGTATCGCCAACTTTGATCCGGCTCTCGGCTCGTGGGTTTTGCCTACCGCTGGCATGAGCCACATCAATGCCCTTTATCCGAAGAATATTCCCATAGTCTCGGCCACGACAGCAGGTTATCCGGATGGCGGCCTGGTGCAGTTCCCCAAAAATAACTTCTATCCGCGCGCCGGCTTCGCGTTGAAACCCTTCAACAACGACCGTACCGTAATCCGCGGCGGCTACGGCATCTATGGAAACCTGGTCTACGGCGGCCTGGGCCGAGCCTTGGGAGGGGGACCATTCTCCGGTAGCACTACCTACAACAACGCCATTGTTAACGGCGTCCCTTTGTTCAGCTTCCCGTTTCCGTTCCTGCCATCCGGCACGAGCGCGACACAGAATGCGTTTGGCGTAACGCCGAACCTTCGCACGCCCTACACCCAACAGTGGAACATGACCGTAGAGAACCAGATCGGTGGGGCAGCCATTCGGTTGTCTTATCTCGGAACCCGCTCCGTCGATCTCGTGTATGCGCGCAATCTGAATCAGCCCTATCCAAGCACCATCCCGTTTGCCGCCTCGCGCCGTTTCTATCCTGTTTTCAACTCGATCACCTATTACGACAACGGCGGTAGCCAGAACTATAACGGCTTGCAAGCCACCATCGCCAAAAACTATGGAAACAGCCTGACTTTCAATGGGGGCTGGACTTGGGCGAAAGACCTCACCGACGTTCAGGACACAGGCGGCTTTTCCGGGCAGACCATCGAAAATCAGTTCAACCGCAGTGCTGAATGGGGGAATAATCAGCTCACCCCCACGCACCGCGTGTTCGGCTATTCCATCTATCAACTGCCGTTCGGTAAGGGACGAAAGTATTTGAGCCACAGCCATAGCATCGTGCAAGCCGCGTTTGGCGATTGGCAGACAGCCTGGAATGTCATGTGGCAGTCCGGCCAGTTCTTCACACCATCCTTCTCCACTTTCGACCCCTCGAATACCAACTTGATCGGCGGCCGGCCGGACGTGGTTCCAGGCGTGAGCCTATACTCATCGGGACAGTCGATCAACGGCTGGTTCAATCCCGCGGCGTTCAAGATTCCGGGCTGTCCTGACGCGACTCCGGTCTGCACGAATCCGGTCAGCCCGGGACGGAGCGGCAATGCTGGAATCGGAATCATCCGCGGACCGAACATCGCCAACGCCGACCTGGCGGTTTCCAAGTATTTCCCGATTCGGGAACGCTTCCGCGTTCAATTCCGCGCCAACTTCGCCAACGTATTTAATCATCCGAACTTCTCTCTTCCGGCTGCCAATATCAGTGCGGCCGGTACAGTCGGAAAAATTACCTCGACCACGCCGGCAACCTTCGGAACGGTTGGACCGCGCGAGATCGACTTCCAGTTGCGTCTCGAGTTCTGAAGGCCTTACTCATGGCAAATCTTGACCGGCGCAAATTCCTGACAGCCACAGGGGCGGCGGCGATGGCCCCCTTCTTCTCGCTGCGAACCGCGGGCGCGGCTCCGGCCCAGGCTGCATCGCATCCCGACATGCTTCTCGCGCACATCACCGGCAAGCTTAACGCGCTGGCCGCGCAATGGGACGCCGAGCGCGGCCGCATTCATACGAAAGCCGAAGTCGAAGCGCGCAATCTGTATGTCCGTGGGAAAACTCGCGAGATGATTCACGGCTACCCCGAGAGGACGCCGCTCTTGCCGCGCATCGTCGCAATTCACGAGCATGATGGCTACCGTGTCGAGAACGTTATGTTTCAGAGCCGGCCGGACTTTTGGGTGACAGGGAACTTGTACGTCCCGGCTGCCGGGCTGGGACCGTATCCTGGCGTAATCTCACCGTGCGGCCATTACCCTCTTTCTCGTATGGAGCCGCAATATCAAGCTGTGTACATCGATCTGGTGAAAGCTGGCTTTGTCGTACTGGCTTACGACCCGATCGGTCAGGGTGAGCGCCGGCAATACTGGAATCCCGAAACCGGGCAGACCGAAGTTGCCACCGCGTCGACCTATGAGCACTCCATGCCCGGACAGGTATTGCTGCTAATGGGCGAGGATCTGACGCAATACCGCGTCTGGGACGGTATGCGCGCCATCGACTACCTCGAGACAAGGAAGGAGGTCGATCCGGGCCGCATCGCCTGTGCCGGCCACTCGGGCGGTGGGACTCTCGCGCTGTTCATCAGTGCCATCGATGAGCGGATAAAATGCGCGGTTGTCAACGAGGGGGGGACGGGCAACCGCTGGCCGATCGACCTTCGTCCGGAACTGCGGGTAGGACCCTCCGACGTCGAACAGAACCTGTTTCCGGCCGCTAAGTACGGTGTCGACATGCCGGATCTGCATGTTGCGATCGCGCCACGCCCTTTGCTCGCGCTCATCGAAGAGTTCAATCCGCGATTCGATCGAGCGGTGGAGCACATTCGCAAACGCTACTCGCAACTCGGTGTGGCCGATCGTTTCGCCACGGAGCAGGCCACTGATCCGCACGCCTGGACTCCGAAGCTCCGATTGGCTACCTCTCGCTTCCTGAGCCACTGGCTGCTTGACAAACCGGGCCCGCTGACCGAACCCGATTACCAGATTGCAAATCCGGAAGCACTCTACTGCACGCCGAACGGCTCGCTTCGTTATTCGCAGCAGGGCGAGACCATCTTCAGCATCATTCTCAAGAAGCAGCAACACCTGCCGCCGCGCCGGGATCTCTCCAGCGCCGAAGTTGCGCAGCAGGCCGCATCACTTCTAAAGTTTCGACGCAATAACGGACCGCTGGAATCCCGTGTGCGCGTGACCACGCCCCGCAAAGGTTATTCGGTCATCAAGCTGGAGTTCATGTCGGAGCCTGGCATCTACATCCCGACGTGGGTGTTCCAGCCGGAAGAAAAAGCTGCGGCGTATCCCACCGTGTTGGCGTTCAATGATGCGGGCAAAGAGGCTGACGGAATGGAGTTCGGTGGATACGAACGGCTGGCTCGCGGGGGTAATCTGGTAATCGCTTGCGATGTGCGTGGCATTGGCGAGACCAAGCCCCCGCACCCGCCTGCGGGCGACTGGCCTGGCGAGTTCCATCAGCTATTCGACGTCGAGACGGCCATTACGTACATGACCTGGTTTATGGACGAATGCCTCTTCGGCATGCGCGTTCATGACGTGCTGCGCGGCGTGGATTTCGCGCTCGGGAATTCAAGCGTGGATGTTCAACGATTGCAAGTGGCTGGCAAAGGAGCCGGAGCACTGTGGGTGCTCTATGCGGCCGTGCTCGATCCGCGCCTGACTAACATCGTCTGCGAACGGGGTTTGCTCAGCTATGCGACACTCGCCCGCACGGATCGCTATACCCACTCCACCGGCATCTTTGTCCGCGATGTGCTCCAGCATTTCGATGTGCCGGAACTGTTGGTGGCGCTCGCCGGGCGGAACGTAACGGTCGTTAGCCCGGTCGATCACATGAAGCGACCTGTGCCATTGGAGAAGGCTCGGCAGGAGTACACCTTGGCCGAGCGTGCCTTTCAAAAAGCTGGTGGCGCGTTCCAGATCGTCGAGCAGATGCGGCTCTGAATAGAAGCGACGATCGCCGGATGAGTAGAGACCGCGAAGCGACGCCTGTTCGGTCTGGACTCTGAAGCCAGACTCGATTACGGCGAAGGTCTGCCTGCTCGCCAAGAAGGCTGGTTTGAAGCCAGCCGTATTGCAAGTTTGATCGAGCGGACAGGAATTGAGGTGAGATGGTGACAATCTCAGGCAGCGAGATCAAATATTCGGTTGATGAATCGATTCTGCCGTAGGACATCCTTACCACTCACTCGTCTGACTTGACTGTCAATCTCGGAAACTCAAGCGATGAGCCTCTTCGGCGGTACGAACACTCGGCTGGCTAAGCAGGCAATCGTTTATCGGCCCTGTGGTGCGGTAATGCCGCGTCACGGACGTTTCTCTGGCGTTCATGTATTGGAGCAATCGCAGCACGGCGGCGTAGATGCGCAAGTTGTTGTTTGAATCGCCGCCGAAGGTTTGTTTGCAGAGACCGATGTCTCGCTCAGGCAGCCCTGCGCTCGTACCTGTGATGCAGGCCGCCGACCTCTGGGATCGAGATGATTCCACCGGCTTCGGGCGCTTGGACACTGCGCGGTTCCGGCGTGTCTTTCTGCAATGCTAAATGCGTTCGGATCAGTTCGTGCTCCAAATGACTGGGTACGCGAATTTCGGCGTCCCTTTCGGCCAGGAGCGAATTGTGCCCATCTTCCTCGCAACGCTGGCCGTGCGGCAGAAAAGCCAGACGATCCGGTTCAAGACCGCTTCTGAGATGCTGGAAACTTTCGGTATGCGACACCGAGGGCAAAAGTTGTACAGCGGGCGCGGTTCAATTTCCCCCGAGAGGCCCAGATCTGGTACGACAGGCAGCCTGATCAACGGGTTCTGGGAGAGGAGTTTGAGACTGTAATCGTGTTGAGCGACGAGTTTTTTGGAGAGATCACCGCGCATCCCATCCCGACTGACCTGGAAGCGGTGAAAGTTCTGGCATCAGCACCGGCCGTTCTGGACCTGTTCATGTCGCTCACTTACCGCTGCTTTGTAGCAAAAGGACCAGAGTCAATCCTGATTTTCGGGCCCTTCGGTCTAGTCGGCCAGGTCGGCTCCGTGGAGTATTCGCGAGAGCGGCGGTTCGCGGCGAAGCTCGATCAATGGCTCCATACAATTCGAGTGATGTGGCCAGATTGTCCGGCTCGATTCGTCAAGAGCCGCACGTTGCTGATAGATCACGCGACCGGAATTCTTCGATAGCCGCAATATGACTGGCGGCTGTGCGGATCAACCTAGTTGAGCAACCGCAGTGGCGCACTCCAGAGCGGTTCTTCACCTGATCTCATGTGCGACTCAGTCTGACAGGGACCGCCTGCGCTCCTGCAGGTCCCTCGGCAATGCAGCTGGGTGTTCGCCACTTCTTGTTATGGATGGACCAAGATCTTTACGCGGTGACGTTTGCGCGCGGCAGAGCGTGTCAGAGACCGACGTCCGGCGGACATCGCTGATACACCAAGTTCCTCTTCGATTCGAAGAAGCTGGTTGTATTTTGCGATGCGGTCGGTGCGCCTCGCCGGGATGTCTTGGAAGGTTGAGGTGGTCATGGCGGCAGAGGGAGCCCGAAATCATCCTTTGCGCAGTCCGTTGGTATCTGCGATATTCCCTCTCACTGCGTGACGTTGAAGAGTTGTTGATTGAACGTCGTCTGGGCGCTGATCACACGACCGTGTGGCGCTGGGTCCAGCGCTACGCCCCGAACTGGAACAGCGAATGCGACGGCATCTCAAGTCGACTAACAAATCGTGGCGGGTCGATGAGACCTATATAAGAGTCAAAAGGCGCTGGTGCTCTCCGTATCGGGCAATCGATTCCGCCGGTGGCACCATCGATTTCTTGTTGTCAGCTCTGCGTGACGCCGACGCTGCGGTTATGGTCAAAGCGATCCTTAGGATGCTCCGTCCAGTCGCCACAGGCCGGCGATCTGCGGAAGCGGCGCAGCCGTTACGCTCAAGACACCAAACAGAAAGCATTCGTTGGTTTCGGAACGTCTGTCAGGCGTTTTCCCAAGGGCCAACGGTGGCGCGAAAACCGGCGACGGAAGGATAGTGCATTTCGCATCAACCCGGTGCCACGTGTTGATGTTACGACAGACATTAGCCCGGATTTCTCACAGACCCTATAGCAAAAAGCCGTCCTTCATGGCATAACTGAGTTTCCACACAACAGTTAGAGCCAAAGAGAGGACGGCCTTCGCTATGACAGAGTGTAACCAATCCAGCTTCGGATTTGAAGCGAGCGGGTCGCGGGAGATTGTGGCCCGCTTTGACGGAGGCACGATCAGTTCCGATGGGGGAGCGTTTCTGTTGCGCCAGACAGACCAGCGGCTGAATCTGCTGCCGCGGCTGGCCCAGTGTTTTCTCGACGGCAGGAATCAGAAGCTGGTCGAGCACTCCGTTCTGGAGATGCTTTCTCAAAGGGTCTATGGCCTGGCACTGGGCTATGAAGACATCAACGATCACGAACAACTGCGGTTCGATCCGGTCTTCGGCATCCTGGCCGGCCGGGATGATTTGGAGAACCCGCTGGCGGGCAAGAGCACGCTGAACCGGATGGAATTGAGCACCAGCACCAAGGACCGGTACAAGAAGATCGTTTTTTGGAAAGATTGGTTGGATGAGCTACTGGTGAAAGTGTTCCTGGAGTCGCACCAGGACGCTCCGGGCGAGATCGTTCTGGACGTGGATACCACTGACCTGCCGTTGCACGGCAAACAGGAAGGACGGTTCTTCCACGGCTACTACGACAACTATTGTTATCTGCCGCTCTACATCTTCTGTGGACAGCATGTTCTGTGCGCGCGATTACGAGAAGCCAACCACGACGCCGCATGCGGCAGCCTGCAGGAAATCCGAAGAATCGTTACGCAGATTCGGGTGGCTTGGCCGGAAGTGAAGATCATCCTGCGCGGGGACTCCGGCTTCTGCCGTAACGAATTGATGAGTTGGTGCGAAAACAATGGCGTGGAGTTTGTGTTCGGTCTGGCACGCAATCAGAGACTGCGAAAGATCATCGGGGCTCAGATGCAGGAAGCCACCCAGCAATGGAACCAGACCGGCAAACCAGCACGGGTCTTCAGCGAGTTCCACTACAAGACCAAGAAGAAGGCGAACAAAGGCGGCTGGGACGGCGAGCGCCGCGTAGTGGCCAAAGCGGAACATATCGATGGGAAAGAGAATCCCCGCTTCGTAGTGACCTCTTTGACGAGCGAGGAATGGACGGCCCAGGTTTTGTACGAGCAACTCTATTGCGCACGCGGCGAGATGGAGAACCGCATCAAAGAGCAGTTCAGTTTGTTCGCCGGCCGCGTGAGTACCGAGACGATGCGGGCCAACCAGATGCGGCTGTACTTGTCCACCATGGCCTACGTTTTGGTGAGCGGGTTGCGGCGCCTGGGGCTGAAAGCGACGGAACTGGCAGAAGCGCAGGTTTCCACCATTCGCACCAAGCTGCTGAAGATCGGCGCGCAGATTCGGGTGACGGTGCGTAAGGTTTGGGTATCGATGGCTTCCAGTTATCCCTGGCAGGATCTCTATCAGCAGGTATGGACGAACCTGCGCTGCTAAAACCGAACAGCTCCACCTGAAGTAATGCTTGAAGCAGAAACCCACACCAGAGGTGGTGCGGAGCCGTGCTTGCAATCGACTTCGGCACGAGCGAAAAGATCTTTCCGTGCGTCTTATGCCCCTTCCGAAGCCGGCTCAGCTCACTAATCCCATTCCAGAACCGAGGGCTGCTCATAGCCCTTTGGAAAACCGAGCCTTGTCTGCGTTTCACGTTCACCACAAAAAGTGTGTGAGATATCCGGGTTAGGCCACTTCCCGACTGCGGGTTGGTCGGCATTCTGCTTCGCGCTCCGGTCGAGCTTGAAGATCGAAGTGACGTGGATTTCGGTGACAGGCTGCTTGCCAGTGCCGTTCTTGTCACCCGGCTTGTCGAACTCACGCGTGCGGAGCTGACCTTGGATCTGAACGTGATCGCCCTTCAGGAGTGTGGCCGCGGGTGCCGCGCTGACCCGATTCCTGCCAACTTTTAGACTTGCAGCGCTGCCCAGACGGTCCCCAACTCGCGCAACGCGCGGCCGATCTGCGGTGGTGGCAACGGCTCCCGCTCGTCGCGCGGCACCTGCTTGCTGTCCGGAGCGATCTTGGGGGCCGTCTGGAACAAACTCGCCTTGTCTGTGTAAAATGCCACCGGCCAGCATGACGCTCCAGATACGGTTTCTTCCCCGAGGTAGTCCTCTAAAACTGCTACAGCGATCCCAGTCAACCCTGCTCGTGCTCTGACGTCTACGTTAGAATAGCGGTACATTATGCGCATCGCGTGGACCTGTGTTTTTCTACTACAAATGAGCCTTTATGGGCAAATGAAGTCCGAAGGCTCGCTTGCGTATACCGACATCTCGTCCGTGCAACTGTCGCCAGTTGGGAACGTGGCGGTGATGGTGACTGGGGCGGTGGATCCAGCTTCCGGTCGAACGGCTCGACGAGTATGGATGGTGAATCTAGAGGGTGGGGCCAGAATGACACCTGCCGCGGGACTGTCCAATGGAGCGAGCGACATTCACTGGGCCCCGGACGGCAAGCAATTTGCCTATTTTGCGCAGAGGGCGATCTGGGTGCAAGGCATATCCTCCAGCCACGCGACGCGAGTCTGCGGATACGAACGCAGCAATTCGTTTCTTTCGAAGAGGGGGAACGCGCTTTCGTGGTCTCCAGACGGATCGCAGCTTGCGTTCGCCGGTACCGTCGAACAGGCGCCGGAGCGAAGCGACCCGATAGTGATCGATCGGATTCTCTATAAGACACGCACGGCCATTTCCGATAACCGGCGAACGCATGTCTACATTGTGTCCGCGGCAGGAGGAACGCCGCGAGCCCTGACGGCGGGCGATCACGACGAACACTCGATCGACTGGGGCGGAGACGGCAAAGAGATCGTGTTTCTTTCGAATCGCGAGAAAGATCCCGATGCGCGGCTGAACTACGACGTGTTCGCAGTGAACGTGAAGACCGGGCAGGAGCGCCGAATTACGGAGACACCGGGGGTCGAGTACGATCCTGTCGTTTCGCCAGATGGCCACTGGATCGCCTGCGCGGCAACATCGAGAGCGATAACAACTATCGACAGCGTCGCCGAAGACACACATATCCATGTGATTCCAATGACCGGTGGCAACGGGCGCGACGTGAACTCGACGCTGGATCGCCGCAGCACTTCACCGCAATGGGCAGCCGATGGAAAGACGGTTCTTTACCTCGCCGTGGATCATGGTAAGACGCTTATCTACTCGGTACCCGCCGAAGGCGGTCCTTCCCGCGCACGGTTCGATAAACGGGCGAACGTTAGTGCTTATTCAACTGCCGGCGGGGTGGTTCTATATGCAATGAGTGACCCGGTGCAGCCGCCGGAATTGTATCTCGACACGGCGAAGATCAGTCACTTTAACGAGTCGCACACCGGACAGTTCAGCGCTCCGGAAGAGTTCACTTACAAGAGTTTGGACGGGACGGAAGTGGAGGGTTGGCTCTACCCGCCCTTGGCCGCGCGCGCCCCCGCGCCAATGATTCTCGACATTCACGGTGGCCCGCACGGGCAGTTCGGCTATGCGTTTACACCGGCGATTCAGGTGAATGCGAGCCATGGATACGCAACACTCGCCATCAATCCGCGCGGCAGCTCTGGATATGGTCAAAAATTCTCCGATGGCACCATCAACGATTGGGGAGGCGGCGATTACAAGGATCTTATGGGCGGGGTCGATTACGTACTGGCGCACCATCCAGAGATCGATCCACAGCGGCTCGCAGTCACGGGCCCCAGCTACGGCGGGTACATGACAAATTGGATAATCACGCAGACGAACCGGTTCAAGGCGGCGGTAGTTGTGTCGGGCCTGTCGGATCTGATCAGCTTTTATACGACATCGCTATATCACGATCTGCTTTATGCGGAGTTCAACGGGTCTCCCTGGGACGGAGATCGCTCCGCCGTGCTCTGGAGGGCATCGCCCCTGGCGCACGTTGCGAGAGCAACTACACCAACACTGTTCCTGCATGGCGAGTCCGATAACGACGTACCCGATTCGCAGGCTGAAGAGATGTACATCGCTTTGCGTGAGCGGGGAGTCGCGGCGGAGTTGGTGCTGTATCCAAACGAGGGGCATGGTTTCCACGACCCCAAGCACGTGGTGGACGCGAGAGTACGCACTTTGGGCTGGATAGACCGTTTTCTGCAGCCGCGGTAGTTCACCTCACACCCTAAAAATCAAATCGTGCGCCGATCTGGCCAGTCCGGTTTCCGGAGTTTTCCTGCGATTGCACGCTCGTCAACCTGCCAAAAGAAGACGGAGTGGAAACCACAACGGCGGGCGATGCGAAGTTCGGGTGATTTGGCAAATTCGTGAAGGTGGCTTCCAGGCGGAGCCGGAGCCGTTCGGTGATCGCAAAGTTCTTCGCGAGTCCGGCAGCGACGGCTATGGTCCCGGGCCCTTCCAGGATGCCAACGCCCGAGTTGCCGAAGCATCCGCAGCCGGCGGGCGTTGCGGCGAAGGCGCCGATATCAAAGTAGTGGTCAGGTGTCTGGCTGGCCAGGTAACCGCTTCCGATGCGGTTAGGGCGGGCTACGACGCCACGAGCCGACATATTGGTGTTGGAATGATCCAGACCTGCGCTGATGGTGGGCGTGAGCCAGGGTCCGCTCTGGATCAGCATCACTGTGCTAAAATTCCAGCCGCCGATGAGAAGGTCCGCTGATTTTGGCATGTGGCCGCCGAATTTTCGGCCGCGGCCGAAGGGCAACTCATATCGGCCTGTTAGCAGAAATCGATGCCTTCGCGATCCGGCCAGGTTTCCGTTGTCGAGACTGGTATTATAAATGTCCGTCGGGTAGGTGGAACCGTTCTCGCCCGGGAACGTCGTCGCACCTCCCGTGGCTCCTCCCGCATTACCGATGTTCCTCGAAAAAGTGTAGCTGGCTTGGTAATACAGACCCGTGCCAAAACGATGGGTCACCTCCGTCTCGACCGCGTTGTAGCTGGCAAATCCCAGATTATAGAAGAGGATAAGACGGCCGAAATCGGGATCGAACCGGCGCGCGGGCGAAAAGGCAGTGGTGCTCGCGTGGAGCTGATTTAGGTCAGCCTTCATGTCGAGGCCCTGCGACTCGGACCCGATGTAGCTGACACGGAAGGTAGTGCTGTCCGGCAACTGGTGCTCGACCGTGAAGTTCCACTGATAGGAGCGGGGATCCTTGAAGCCGAGATCGGTACCCACCACGAAATCTTCCGAACCGACCGAGGTGGCCGCAAAGTTACCAGCCTTCACCTGCGGGAACGTAAACAGAGGAGGCTGACCAGCGCCCTGGAAATTGTTATAGGTCCGGACGTCGGAACCGGCGATTCCGTTCAGTGCGTAAGCAGTTGGGCCGAGGACGGTTTCCGTGAAAATGCCGACGCCGGCTCGGACTACGGTACGGTTATCGCGGAACGGGCGGTATGCGACGCTTAAGCGCGGATCGAAATTGCCGTAGTAAGTGTGGCGAAGACCCTGCGGCAATCCGCCCTGACTTGCCGTAACAATGTTGGTGCACGGATAGGCGGGAACCGTACCGGGGCAGAGGTTAATGGAATTGAGGAAGCCCGGCGCGACCGGAACATGCTTATCCGGAAGGACTACATCGAGATTGGCCGGATTGAAATTAGAAATGTTGCCGCTCGCTTCCGACATGGGCGGGTGAATTTCATAGCGAAGCCCGTAGCTGACCGTAAGGTGGTCCGAGATCCGCCACTCATCCTGCGCGTAAAAATCGTAATTCGTGATCTTCTGATTCGTGTTCGCGCCTTCTGTGACGTAGAGCGAGCTGGAGGGCACGCCGAGAAGGAAATCGGCAAAGGCGTTGCCGGAGAACGCGCCCGAAGTGAAGGTGAAGCCGCCAAAGTCGTCCGAAGAGCTGTAGTGGAGAACCGCCTCGTAGCGCAGCTGCCGGATATCGAAGCCGAACTTCATGGCGTGACGGCCTTTGTTCCAGGACACGTTGTCAACAAACTGATAGTTCTCCGAGCGGGTGGGGCCATCGCGTCCGTGGCTCACGGCGGTATATCCCGTACCGTCGCTGAAATTAAATTGGGGGAAGCCGCCCGTCCCGCTGGGAACGCCGCTGAGATCGAGTCCCTGCAAGCCGAGCGCAGCGACCACTGAACTTCCGTTCAGCGGGAAGTGGTCGGTGGTAGTCCAGCGACTGATGCCGAAGCGGAATTCGTTGACGAGCGTTGGGAGAATGGAATAGTTGTGAGACAGGATCAGGTTTCGGCTGGCAATGGTGTACTGATCGGCAGGGAGGATCGCGCCGCTGCTTTGTGTATAAGGGATGTTTTTCCAGCTCCAGCGGCCGAACACCTGCTGTTTCGAGTTAATGACATGGTCGATCCGGAAGTCGTAACCATTGGTGCTGGAGGGAGTGGAGAGAAGGTTGCGGTAATTCGTAACGGTTGAGGCGTAATTGGGCAAAGGATAGTAAGCGCTGAGGACCTTTGCCGCAACGGGATTGATGCGGTCGGCCGGGATGATGTTATTCGGGAAAGGAGCGCCGGTCGCTGGGTCCCGTACGGCCGGTCCAGGGAGCCCGTTCAGATTCCCGGTCCGCAAGGAAGCGCTCGGCACGGAGGCCTGCTGCAGCGTGGTTTGCGGTTCACGATTACCCTCGTAGTCGACAAAGAAAAATGTGCGGTCGTGCCCGTTGTAAAGCTTGGGAATAAGCACAGGACCGCTGAGAGCGCCGCCGAACGTATTGAAAACTTTCTTGGGCTTGCTAGGAGCACCGTACGTGGTTGCATCCAACGCGGCATTTTGCGCGTACCAGAAGCCGCTGCCGTGGACAGCGTTCGCCCCGGCTTTCGTGGATACCGTGACATCCCCCATCGCCGCGAACTCGGCGTTGTTGTTGACCTTGGTGACACGAAATTCGCTAAGCATTTCAGACGAGGGATACATGTCGGCGATGGGGCCATTGAAGCGGACGCTGGTGGTGGAGACGCCATCAAGTGAAAAATCGGCCTGGGCGGGCAAGCCTCCGGAGATCGAGATGTTTCCGCCGGCATCCTGAGCGACGCCGGGCACCGTAAGAATGGCCGCGAGCGGACTGGTGGTTTTGCCGCGGTAATTGATGGGCAGCTCCGTAACCTGCTGTGAGGTCTTCGTGTCTGCGATGGTAGCGTTTTCGGTGTTGATGCTGGGAGTGTCTGAGCGGACCACTACACTGGCCTGTACGGAAGCGAGCTCAAGTTGCACATCGGCGCGAATGGTCTGGCGGGCATCCAGATGAATGCGCTCGATCTTGACATTGCTGAACCCGGGCTTGGCCGCGACGATTTCGTAGTCGCCCGGGATAAGATTCAGCGCTTCATACAAGCCTTGGCCGTTTGTTTCGGCTTGGCGGGTCGTGTTCTCGTCGATGTTACGGACTTCAATCAGCGCACCGGGCACGACGGCGCCAGTGACATCTCTTACAGAACCGACGATTCCTCCAAACGTGGATTGCGCCTGAACCTGCACTGACACAAAAAGGCCGAGGGAAACAATAAATGCAAATGATGTCTTCATGGATTGAGTTAGCATATCACTTGGATTGTGTTCAACTTTCGTACGCAGCAGTACTACTAGCTTGAAAGACCCAAATGACGACCTGGCCGACGATTTTCAAATGGCAGCAGACCGAGCCTCAGCTTATTCTCTGTGCAGTCCGCTGGTACCTTCGGTACTCGCTTTCGTTACGCGATGTCGAAGAGCTGCTCGACGTTGCGAGGCGTCGTTCGATCACGGCCGCCAACAGGCCCGACGGCATGCTGGCGCGCCTCCCGCACATTTGCAGTCCTCCGTTTGCCGGGTACTCGGCAAAGCTTGATTCAAGATAATGCAGTCCCTGACAAACCAGTGATTCCGTAGAGTAGGGACGACGCCGGCTTCCCGCCCTTTTGTTTACGAGGTTTCTCCGTCAAGTTCCGTTTGGCGGCATTCTTGCAAATCTTCGATGGGGCTTGACTTGGCCTCTTTCTGACACTAGTATTAGTGTCATATGAAATCCCCCTCCGATCCCGACCTGGAACTCCGCGGCAAACTCATCCGCAGCCTCGGCGCCCTCCGCGAAATGCTGCCCGGCTCCTTTGTCGAACGGAAACGCGCCTGCGGCCAGCCCAACTGCCATTGCGCCGACGGCAAGAAGCTTCATTCCCAGTTCCAGATTTCTGTACTGGTCGACGGCCAGCCGAAAGCTCTCAACATTCCTGCCAAGTTGGTGGAAAAGGTTCGAGAGAAAATTGAAATGCGCCGGCGTTTCGACTCCGCCGCCGCCACCATCTGCCGTCTCAACCTGAAGCGCTTTCTCAAAGAAAAGGAAACCCGCTAGCCGGATGTTCCGGCATCGCCTGGAGGTTTATCTCGATAAAGTGTTTGGCTTCTCGGCTCTGGTGAGCGCTCTGCCCGAGGGCCGGCAGTTTCCGCAACACCCATGGAAGAAGGTTTTCGACGCCGTCTTCTTGGGCGCAGCCATGCAGATTCCCAGCCTGCTTCAGATCGAAGCGGAGTGTCGCCAGGGAGCGTTGGCCAAACGCATCGGACCGATCAGCGACGACACCATCGGCTACGCGCTCGAAAGACAATCTCCCGAACCCGTGTTCGCGCTCAGTTGCGAAATCGCCCGGCGCCTGAAACGCAACGGAGTTCTGCGTTCCGACTGGTCCAGAGGGTTGGTGGTGGCGGCGGTCGATGGCATCGAAATCTGTAGTTCGTTCGTCCGCTGTTGCGACGCCTGCATGGAGCGGGAGATTGAGCACAAAGCGAACGGCGAAATGCGAACCGACATTCAGTACTATCACCGGATCGTCGTGGTCGCCGTGGTCAGCACGCCGTTCCCCATCCCCTTGGGTCTCCGCTTTCAGAAGAACGGCGAAGGAGAGGTAGCCTGTGCATTGGCTCTACTCCAAGATCTGGACCGTCAATTAGGCCGTCGCTTTCTGGATGTGTTAGTGGGTGACGCTTTGTACATGCAGGCGCCCTTCGTTAAAGAAGTGGAACGTCTCGGTTTGGCCTGGGCCTTCACCCTGAAAGAGAACCAGCCCGATCTGTTGCGCGAGGCCCAACGCTTCACGCAAGAATCGCCTACGGGGGTTCATACGGAGCCGGATCGGGAGATTCGATACTGGCACTTGCCGGAGGTCGATTGGCCCGTCGCTGACCGCTTGGTTCGAATCCTCAAAACGGTTCGCATCGAGCACCTGCATCGCGTCACTGTCAGCGAAAAAGACGGCCATCGAATCAAGACCAAGACGGCGGTGACGCAAGAGAGCACCAACTTCTACGCCACTAATTTCGAACTCGGCTCGGTCTCGCCGCTGTTCATCCATCAGTTCAGCCGCAGCCGTTGGCGAATCGATACGGAAGTTTTTCAGACCATCACCACCGACTGTCACCTCAAACACCCCGCTGTTCATCAAACCACGGCGCTGGTGGTGCTGACCATGATCCGATTTCTCGCCTATACCCTGTCCCTGGTCTTCTATCACCGCCAGGTCCGCAGCCATGCTCGCGGAAAATGCGAGACCTTTCACCAGTGCGCCAAAAGGATCGCTTATTGGTTCGTTGCCCCTGCCGCCAACACCAGTTGATTCTCCTCCGATGCAGGTCGCGATGTGTCCTGCCAAGGTTCCCGGCGAATACGAACCAACGCCGGCGCTGCCGCATTTCCCCCGACCGCTGAATCGGCAGGGTCAGCGCTCTCTGTCAGTCTTTTTACTCCTCTCAGACCCGCTACAACTCTGGCCGGCTACCCTCAATTCAGAAACTCCTCCCAAATCAACAGGCTGCCGCCTAGCCGCATGGCACCTTACGGAATCGCTGCCTGACAAACAAGGCATTTGAATTCTGTGAAAAAGTGTTAGAGAATCTTAGAATTGGATCTAAGGTTCAATGCTTTCATCCCTTAGCTATTTCCGGCGGTCGGCGTTGGCCTCTGATACCAGCGTCCTCAGAAGAGCAGGACGTCCGGAGTGACACAGGGACGAACCATCAAAGCCTTGATCAGTCCGGGGTAGTCCCGGGGCATCCGATCACAACGCGCCCGCCGCAAAGCCAGCGACGGCGAAGACGGCCGCGGTAAACAGAACCACTGATTTACCTGCCGCTCAGCAGTGTTGATCTCCTGATCTTCCGTTCATTGCCGCTGTGGTCGAGCAGAGTTCTTTTCGTTGAATTACTATCCATTCGTTCCCCCTTGGGGAATGGCGGTTATCGGTCGTCAGAGTCCCGGCCGTGCTCCGGCCGGAGATTGTGATTGTAGATGTAATCGCAAATGCGGGTCCCCAGCAGGGCGCCTGCGTCCTGATCAGTGCGGAAGTGGATTCCTCCATAAACGCGCGCATCCGAGATGTCATCGGTGATCTCCTCAAGTCTTGAGTAATGAAGCGTCACGCCTGGGAGCGCCGGCGTCGATAGGGTAATCGAGAACGGGCCCTCGCCATAGATCTTCTCCATCACTTCTCTCGCAGCGTTGCTTAAAGTGCCATGGGCGGAAGGATAGGAGGGGAAACAAGGCGTCGTGATCAGGGGCTGGAAGTTGGGGTCCGGGGTAGTCTTGTCATTGCCGTCATCGCCAGCATCGTGAATCGCGGTTTCCGGTCGCCAGAATTTGTACAGGTACTTGTTGTAAAAGGTCGCAACTACCGCATCACTGATAGCCATGTTGATGAGCGCGAAGTCGCGCGCGTTCTCGGATAATGATCTCTGCTTCGCGGTGGTGATCTGTCTTGCGGCGTCGTTAAAAATGAGTACTGGGATGTCATAACCGTAGAATAGGGGGTTCTGGTGCAAAGTCGGGGGCCTGAGCCGCATTGGAATAATGGCGAGGATGACGGCAACCGGGACGGAGCGGTTCAAAGGGCGGCATTTCGACCAGCAGGTCATCATCCTGTGTGTCAGGTGGTACCTCAGTTACAAACTGAGTTCACGCGATCTGGTGGATATGATCGGCGAGCGCGGGATCGAGTTGGCCCACACGACGATTCTGGGCTGGGTGCAGCGGTACGTCCCGGAATTCGAGAAGCGCTGGAGCCGGCACGCTCGTTCGGTAGGCGGATCGTGGCGTTGTGACGAGACATATGTGAAGGTGAAGGGCCGCTGGACATACCTCTATCGTGCCGTCGATAAGCAGGGTGGCACAGTGGATTTCCTGCTCACGGCAAAACGGGATGTCGCTGCAGCCAAACGTTTCTTTCAGAAGGCGATGAACGGAAACGGAACACCTCGGGTCATCACCCTCGATGTATACGCGGCCTCGCATCGGGCGGTTCGGGAACTGAAGGCAGAAGGAAAGATGCCGAAGCGAGTCCGGGTCCGCTCGAGCAAGTATCTTAACAATGGAATTGAACAAGACCATCGCCGCGTCAAACAACGGATCCGACCGATGCTGGGCTTTAAGCGCTTCGATACAGCGGCAGTCACCATCAGCGGTATTGAACTCGCAGCGAAAATCAGGAAGCACCAATTCAAGGTCGGAAAGCTGCCCGGCCGGCCGACGACAATTCCGGCAATCTGGACGGCTGTGGTTGCTGCATAATCACTCCGCGGCCACTTTCCGACGCGACGTCCGACGCCGCTAAAATTTGCACCAGAACCTCGCGGAAGCCGCAGGGCTCAGGGTTCGGCCGGATCTTCCGGGCCATGCGGAGAGGCGACCGGGTAACCGCTGAAGCGATGACACCGCAACCAATCTACGCGGTCGTAACGGAAAATGCGACTGAGGTCGGCCTGAGGCTTGCTCCGCATGACTTACGACGTACCCATGCCAAACTAGTAGTTACTCGCATAAATCAGAGTAACGGCGCTTTGGCGCCGATGGAAGCACTACCGCCTTCGTCCATTCGAAAGGTGTAGCGGTTGCTGTATACGCTCGCACGAATCGATCGATGGCCTGGCGCAGTTGGCCGACGGCGGTGCAACTGAGATTCTTCAACGCCTGGCGACTCAGGATGCTGAACCATACTTCCACCATGTTCAACCAGGACGAATATGTCGGAATAAAGTGAAAGCGCACCTTGGGATGCCGAGCCAGCCAGCGGTCTTGCTTGGGCTTGTGCGTGTTGAGATTGTCCAGGATCACGTGGATCTCTTGGTCGGGATGTCCGGCGATCACATCATTCATGAAATCGAGAAACTCCCTCCGCCGCCGTCGGGGATAATGACCGACCTGTACCTGTCCGGTGGCCACATCAGCCGCTTTCGGCCCGAACTCTGGATCTGTGGAGATGCACCAACTGCGTCGGCGCTGGAGTTGGATCTTATGCTTGCGCAACACTCGCCATACCTGGTCATCACTCACGTCGCCCAGCGATTGAGCCAATAGTCGACCATTCCATTGGCTGTATCCCTCCGGTGGGTCGCTATCCAACAGAACCAGAACCCTCTTCTCTGCTTGATCATCGTATGTCTTGGGCTTGCCTGATCGCCGGGCGTCCTGCAATCCAGTTAGGCGATCGCGACTGAACCGTTGTCTCCACTTGGAGACACGAGCCAAGCGCGTCTTTAATCGGCGGGCGATTTCGCGGGCCGAGAGGCCCTCGGCGGCCAATAGAATCACCCGCGACCGCTCTACCATTCGATGCTCCCCCGCACTGGAACGGGACCACGCCGTTAGGGTCGCCCGCTCCTCATCGGAGAGAAGGATGTGCGTTGCGGCTTGGGGCATAGCCAATTCTGCATCGTTCCTCTAATTAATGCAAGTAAATACTAGCTCACAGTGGAGGGTCCCAGGTTGAGCAGATTCAGGTGGCTCCGGGGCATTCCTCGATTCAACGACTGAGCAGTATCTCGGGACCGAGCAAGACTTTGGGGGATGCGTCATGCGATCGATTGGGAATCACAGTGGGGCCGGAAATCTCCAAACAACGGACGCTTGGAATTGTTTCAGGGCGCCGCCGACGTTTGAACGACCGCAAGTTTCATGGCAAGAATGGCCATACCGATTGTGCAAACACAGGCGATCGTTCAGAGCCCGGCTGAGATCCTGCTTGCGTCCTGAAGCCACAAAGAAATATTAAATCAATGAGATTCGCATATCTGAGGATTTCACCGCTTGCGAGAATGTAGTGCCACATCAGTTGTTCAGCATAGTGAACAAAAGTGACGGTCCGATCACACGTGCCCGTTGTGGAATGGTTGGAATCCGCGTCATACTTTTCTTCAAACGATGAGAATCAATCTACAAGCAGGTGTGTATCGTGTGGCCAATCACTCCACCGATCGGGATTTCGATGTGCGGCTATCTGGCCCGGGCGGGGGTGTCCAACAGCATCCAGCGGCCCCTGACCGCAACCGTTGTCGTTCTGATGGATGGCAACAAGAAGATCGTAATTGCCGGCTGTGATTTGATCTCTATCTTCAATCCGGCCGTTGACGAAATTCGTTCACGTATCGCTGATGCCGTGGGAACAACCGCCGAGTGCGTGCTCATCAATTGCAGTCACACTCACTGCGGGCCGAATCTGCGGGATTATTCCTGGGAGAGCGAGGCGCAGCGTAATTTGCAGGCCGCGTATCTGGAGAACCTCAAACTGGCACTCACCGGGTGTGCCGTTGCGGCGGATCGGCGGGCCGTCCCAGCGCGCATCGGGACCGGTCAGGGTTCTTCATATATCGGCATCAACCGTCGTGAACTCGATGTGTCGGGCAAGATCTTTCTCGGCGAGAATCCAAACGGCCCCATGGATCCGACAGTTGGAGTCGTGCGGATCGACGACATCAATGGCAAGCCGTTGGCCGTGCTCTTCAGTTACGGTTGCCACACAGTCACGATGGGACCCAAATTCCTCGGTTTGTCGCCCGATTTTCCCGGACCCGCGCGCGATGTGATCGAGCGTGCTACCGGCGCGATGGCCGTCTTTCTTCAGGCGGCGGCCGGCGATATCAACCCCATCACCGGTATCGGACCCACCGAAGACGACGGCGAGAACATGACACGGCTCGGCAACTCGTTGGGCGGTGAAGTTCTGAAAGTGTTGGCAGGTATCCGCACGAACCAGAAACGCGGCGAGCGCATCATCTTCGCCTCGTTGACCAAGAACAGCATGTACACATACGTGCCGGTCGAAGACGTTCCCGTTACACTCGACGCCGCCGGCGAGACCGCGCAACTGCCGCTGGTAGATTTACCTTGTCTTGAGGACGCGCGCGGCATTCTGGCGCAGTGCGAGCAGCGGCTGGCGAAGGCCAAAAGCGACGGTTTTGCACCTCATCAACTGGCATTTTTCTATCGCTTCCGGGACTGGGCGCAACTGCTTTTGCGGCATGCCGAGGCTGGAGACAAACACCTCACCGTTGGCGTTAATTTACAGGCGATGCGAATTGGCAACATGGCCTTCGCATCAGCCGCGGGCGAGACGTTGGTGGAACTCGGTTTGGGCGTGAAAGCGAAATCGCCGTTCCCCGAAACGCATTTCCTTGGATATTCGAACGGCTGCATCGGATACATTCCACCCGCGAACTGCTACCCGGCCGGAGGATGGTCGCCATGGGAAATCTACCTGGTTCCGGACATGCTCTGCCAATCGTATATGCTGCCGATGCACGTCGCTCCGGAAGCAGGCCAAATGCTGGTTGACAGATGCGTAGAGCTGCTATCGCAACTCAAGGTCCGTGCGTAGCTTTTGAGCCGGGCGTTCCCGCACAATCAGCGTGTATGAAAGCGCCGCAATGAACAACGCCGCTCCGGCAAACCAGATCGCGGCGGAGAAACCTTTCGTTCTGGTGACCAGCCACCCCGTCATCACAGGAGCAAAAGCGCCAGCGAGGTTTCCAATCATATTCTGCGCGCCGATGATTCTTCCGGTCATCGCCGGCGGCGTGATGGCCTGCGTCAGCGCCCAGTAGTTTGCCGAGCCTACGGCCATCCCACACAGCGAGGTGATGAGAACAACCATGACGCCGGCCTGACTCTTGACAACGAGCAGCAGCAATATCGAACTGGCGATGGTAAATCCGGTGGCCACGAACGATTTCCTGACAAGCACTTCGCGTCCGGTGCGCCGTACGAACAGATCCGACAGACGGCCGGCTATCACGACCACGGGAATTTTCGCCAAAAACGGCAGACTGGCGAAGGTACCCATCTGCAGCACCGTCATCTTGCGGTCCATCATCAGGTAGGAGGGAATCCAGGTCAGACAAAAATACCAGTAATACGAGTAGAAGAAGCCGCCGACGATCATCCCCCATACAAGAGGACGCGACAGCAGGAATGCCCACGGAACGGCGATCCTGGCTGGGACGGGGATGCCGGCAGCGGGCGCTGTCCTCTCGCTCGGCGCAATCAAAATCCAGGGAATCAGCCAGACGCAGCAACCCAGGCCCAGGGCCAGCAACATCCCCCGCCAGCCGAGCCAGCTCAGCAACACGGAGCCGAAGAACGTTCCTGCAGCCGGTCCCAGGTCCATACCCGTGAGGTAAAAGGCAGTGGGCAAACCGCGCTGGGAATCGGCGAACCGGCTTCGGATGTACGACAAACTGGCGGGCTGCGCAGCCGCCTCGCCGGCTCCCAAAACCACCCGGCACGCCAGCAGATTCGTAAACGATGTCGCCAGTCCGCTGAATGCCGATCCCGCCGACCAGGTTACGAAGGCTGCGGCGTAGGTCCATTTCAATCCGTACCGATCGATCAAATATCCGGCCGGAATCTGTAGGAGCGAGTAACTCCAGAAGAACGAAGACAACAGAGTTCCCATGGCCGTAGGGGACAGATGGAATTCAGTCATCACGGGAACGGCGATTACGCTCAGGCCGCCGCGATCGATGTAATTGATCAGAACGGCGAGCCAGAGCAGAACGACCATCATCCACTGACGCGCAGGCGTTTCTACCGCGCGTGTTGTAACGGTCGCCGAAGCTGCCATCGCTATTGGGGTCCTGGCTGAATATACCGGTCGAGCCAGGCAAACGTGTTTACCATGACCTCCATCCGATGGCTCGGGTGCTTCAGAACTCCATGTGATTCACCCGGGACACGCACCAGTACGGTATCGATTCCGCGCGTCTTGAGAGCGCGGTAGAATTCCCCGCTCTGCGCTTCGGGAACCCGCCAGTCTTCGTCTCCGGTGATGAGCATCGTGGGCGTCTTCACTTTGGCGACCTGAAATAATGGTGAATGCTGCATGTAATCTTCCGGTTGCTCCCAGGGAGTACCTTTGCGAAAGACATTGCCGACATAGACGCCGTTGTCGTTCAGTCCGATGTGCGTGAACCAATTGGTGACGGGCCACCAGGCAACGGACGCGCGAAAACGATCGGTCTGCGTGATCATCCAGGTAGTCATCAGACCGCCGCCGCTTCCCCCGGTGACCGCCATGCGCGCGGGGTCGATGTAGCCGGACTTCAGAACTGTATCTACTCCAGAAAGAATGTCCTTGATGCCGTCGCCCGGCCATTTGTATTGGATCACCTTCGCGAATTCTTCTCCATAACCGGTGGACCCGCGTGGATTCAAATACAACACGACATATCCATGATCGGCAAACATCTGCAGCTCCTGCGCAAAGCTATTGCCGTACGAAGCGTGAGGGCCGCCATGAATCGAGACCAGAAGCGGGTACTTCTTCGACGAATCGAAGCCCTGAGGTTTCAACAGCCATCCTTCCACCTTCCATCCATCGAACGAGGAATACCGAATCTCCTCGGGCGCAGACAAATGGCAAGTGCCGAGAAATTCGGAATTGGGATCGAAGAGAACCTTCCGGTGCTCCGGCGCGGACACGTCGAACTCGACAAGCTCGCCAGGTTGCAACGGAGAGGTAATTACGGCAAGAGCACGGCCATTTCGCGCGAGCGACAATGCGTTGATTCGATGATCGCCGGGCGTCAAGGCTTCAGTGGCTCCGTCGAGACTGGCGCTATAGAGGTTCAGATTTCCGCTGTCGTCCGACAAAAACCAGAGATGACGGGAATCCGGTGACCATTTCAGCGCGGCCACGTCGCGGTCGAGCGAACCCGTGATCACCTTGGAATTCTTGCCGTTCTCGTCAGTCACGTAGAGATGGCTGACGTGATAGCTTTGCCCCTTCCATTGATATCCGGAGAACGCGATGTGCTTTCCGTCGGGACTCACGGTAGCGCCGTGTTGATGCCAGCCCGAAGGACCAATTTGAGCGGGCTCACCGCCATCCAATGGAAAGCGGTAGAGCACGCTCTCGCGGTAAACCGTCCATCCTTCTTTCGCCTTCACAGCAGGAGCAAGTATGGAGCGGCCATCGGCGGCCCAGACGATTTCCGGCGTCGCAAAGTAAGACGTGTGCCAATAGGATTGGAAACTGATCTGTTTCGCCGGACCGCCGGCCACCGGCGCGACGAAAAGCTGGGTGGAACCAGGCCGCATGACGCCGCTGCCGTCCATGGTCCAGCGAACGGTTGTGACAGTTGTCGGTGCAGGCGCCCACTTGGCTCCCGCGGGCCGCTCCGGCATGATCGGATTCCACTCGGACTTCCCTTCGACGAAGGCGTAAAAAGCGATCTTGTTTCCATCTGGCGACCACGTAATGTCCAAAGGCGCGCGGTCGATGTCGGATAGGACTTTCTCCGTGCCCGACTCCGGATCCAAAATGTGGACTCGCGTGCGGCCTGTTCGGTCAGAAACGTAAGCCAAGGATTTGCCGTCGGGCGACCACCGCGGGCTCCTCTCGTGCAGCATTCCTTCGTGAAGGGTGCGCATGGAACCGTTTTTCAGCAACCGAATCGTCGAATAGCTCGTGTCGGTATTGATATCGATCCACGAGTAGCTGAAGGCGGCTGCGCTGCCGTCGGGACTGAGTTGCGGATCGGATACGGAGCGTAGTTTGAAGACGGCATCGGGAGCGAGGCACGGTTGTCCGGCGATGAGCGCCACGGCCCCCGCCACTGCCAGCAGAGTCAATCGGTGGACGGTCATGTATTAGGTCACGATCTGCCTGAGCACGTTTCCTCCGATGTCGGTGAGCTTTCGAAATCTCCCCGCATGGAGGTAGGTCAGGCGCTTGTCGTCGAGTCCCATCAGGTTGAGAACCGTGGCATGCACGTCGCGCAGCAGAATAGGTTCTTCGGCAGCCATCACCGAGAAATCGTCGGTGGCTCCCACGGAACTTCCCGCCTTGACGTCGCCTCCGGCCATCCAGGTCACCAGCCCGAACTGATTGTGACCGCGGCCCGGTTTGTCGGATTTCAGATCGCTGATAAAGGATGTGCGGCCCATTTCCGAGCACCAAACGATTAACGTTTCTTCCAGAAGTCCGCTCTGCTTCAAATCCTTCAGAAGCGCCGCGACTGGCTTGTCCACTTCCGCCGCGTGGCGGGGCATGCGTTCGCCGATATTGCCGTGGTCGTCCCAACTGAAGCGGCCGATCTCCACGCCGTGCGTGACCAAAACGTGCCGGACGCCTTTTTCCACGAGGCGGCGGGCCAACAGGCATTGGCGGCCGAACGATCCTGTGATCGGATCATCTAGACCATACATCTTCTTCGTGGCCTCGGATTCCTTGTCGATATCGACTACCTGAGGCGCTTCGGCTTGCATGCGGAATGCCAGTTCGTACGCGTTGATTCGCGCTTCGAGTTCGCTCGCTCCGGGGTGCTGTTTTTCGTGCTCCTCGTTGAGGAACTTCAGCGCGTCGAACTCCTGGCGCTGGCGCTCCCGCGTAAGATCACTGGGACGGTCGAGATCGAGAATCGGCGTTCCCGATGCTTTAAAAGTTGTGCCCTGATAGGAAGCAGGCAGGTAGCCATTGCTCCACACCGCGGACCCATTCACCGGTGCACCGCGCGGATCCTCCACCACGACGTAACCAGGCAGATTTTGATTCACAGTGCCGAGCCCGTAGGTGATCCACGAGCTGACAGACCCCCACCCTGCAATTGGGTTCCCGTGTTGATGTGCATGGCCGCGGGTCCGTGATTGTTGTTGTCGACTTTAATGCCATGAATGAAGGCCATATCGTCGACACACTCGGATAGATTGGGGAACAGCGAACTCACATACATTCCCCACTGACCACATTGTTTGAACTCGAAAGGGCTGGGTACGATTCGATGCGGTTGTTGCAGAAATCCTGCAAGTTCTCCAGTAACGCGAGGCATGTGCGGAATCTGCTTGCCCGCGTATTGCTGCAGGAGTGGTTTGTATTCAAACGAATCCATCTGGCTTACGCCGCCGACCATAAACATGAATATGCAATGCTTGGCCTTACGCTTAAAATGCTGCGGCCGTTCCGCCAGCGGATTTACCGGGTCGCCTGCCGCCTCAAGATCACCCGCGATCAGATTGGCCAGCGCTAACGCGCCGATTCCGTTGCAGGAGCGCGTCAGCAACTCCCGCCGGGTCAGTGGTCGATTCAAAAAACGTTTTTCCATGACAAACCTATTCAGTCCATGAACATAAATTCGTTGCTGTTGAAGAGAACCCTGCATAATCCGAAGAGCCCCTCGTCGGCACTTGGAGCCGATTTCATCAAGTCCAACATTCGCTTTTCTTCCCGGGGACTCACCCGGCGGTCATAAGCAAGTTCGAATGCCCTCTCGAGTCGAGCGCGCGGATCGGCCCCCGCTTCCTTCTTCACACGGTCGGCGAAGTGTTTGGGTTCCTCGTTGACAAATTCGCCGTTGTACATGGAAAGCGACTGCAACGCGGTGATCGACGTGCGCCGCCGATCACAGGTCGCGGTCGGCACCGCCGCGTCCATTACTTCAAGAAACGGATAGTTGGAGCTCCGCCGCTGAAAGACGTAAAGGCTGCGCTTCAGCGTTTCAGGACCATACGAGGTTTCCCAGGTGTTCACCCCTTTGATCTTGATGACTTCCAAATCTTTTGGCATCACCGGAAACACCGGGGGCCCGCCCCGTTCAGGGTTGAGGCGTCCGGCGACATACAAAACGCTGTCGCGAATCGCTTCGCCCTCTACCCTGCGCCCGTTGAACCGCCAGAGAAGATGATTCTCCGGATCGGCCGTCGCGGCCGCTTCATTCACAGTCTGGGAACTCTGCCGGTAGGTGCTCGACAACACCATCAGCCGGTGCATGGCTTTGATGCTCCATTGTTGTTCGGTAAATTGAACTGCAAGCCAATCGAGCAATTCCGGATTACTCGGCTGCGATCCGTTCTTTCCGAAATCGCTGGTCGTTTCAACAATTCCGCGTCCGAAATGCCAATGCCAGATTCGATTCACCATCACGCGCGAGGTCAGCGGATTCTCGGGGCTGGCAATCCAACGCGCCAGCGTCATACGCCGGCCGCGCATCGGGAACATGCGATAGGGGTCGAGGTCCAAATCAGCCGGTTTCGAGCTACCTGTAATGGCGCTCGGAAACCCAGGTTCCACGGGTTCTCCCATACGGTCGAAATCGCCCCGAATCTGCACGTAAGTAGTCGGCACGCTCGGGCCCAGCGGGGGGCCGTCCGCATCGTGCAACGACCAGGCGCGCGGCTCAAGACGAACCAACTCTTTCTCGAGCCAGATGACGCGCTCGTTCAAACGATTGAAATCCGCTCGTTCCTGCGCGCTGAAGATGTCGTCGGTCTTATCGAAGCCGGCCGCGTCATTCAGTTCCGTATCCAGAGCGCGGCGGAGGTCCGCCGAAGTTACCTCCTTCTTCTTGTGCGCCTTGAGCCTCTCGATCAGCGGAGCTTCGAAATCGGCGAGGCTCTTTTTGGCTTTCTCAATCTCCTGCTTCTTCTCGGTGCGAGCGGCTTCGGCCCAAGCCTCCTGGCTCTTATCAAAGGCCGTGGGCTCGGTGCCGCCCACGCGTCCGCCGGAATGAATCTGGATCGTCGCAAAGAAAGCCTTCATCCGGTAGAAATCCCGCTGCGGAATGCTGTCGTATTTGTGGTCGTGACATTTTGCGCATCCGACAGTGAGGCCCATGAAGACTGAGCTGACTGTCGACGTCATCTCGCTCAGCAGCGAATCCCGGTTCTCATCGCTCACTGGGGTCTTGTTGAGCGGAGCCATGCGAAGGAAGGTGACGGCGACCACCTTTTCCGGCTCAGGCTCGGGAACCGCGGTGCCTCCAACGTGCGCCCACTCGTCGCCGGCCAGTTGCTCCATCACAAACTTGTCGTATGGCTTATCGGCGTTGAACGCTTTCACCACGTAGTCGCGATAGCGCCAGGCATGTGTGAATTCGGTATCTTCCTCGTAGCCGTTGGTGTCCGCGTAGCGGGCCAGGTCGAGCCAATGCCTGCCCCACCGCTCGCCGTAACGCGGATCGGCCAACAGTTTCTCCACCAGATCCTGGTATGCCTTCGGGGAAGTATCTTCTTCGAACGCTTTCACCTCCTCGGGCGTAGGGGGAAGTCCAATCAGATCGAAGTACAGGCGGCGGATCAGCGTCCGCTTGCTTGCTTCGGGCGAGGGTTTCAACCCTTTGGCTTCGAGCTTGGCCAAGATAAAGCGGTCAATATCATTCCGCACCCAAGCCAAGTCCCGCACCTCCGGGAGTTTGGGTTTCACCGGCTTCACGAAAGCCCAATACTTGTCGGTCTTCGGTAATACCGCCGAAATCTCCGGAGCGTCGCTGGCGATCCATGCGCTGATCGTTCCCACTTCGGCGTCGCTCAATTTTCCTCCCAGCGGCATCTGGGGTTTGAGCTTGCCGTTCAGGATGCTCACCAGCGGACTGTCACCCGGATCACCAGGTTTCACAGCCTGCCCGCGTTGGGCGCCGCCCTTCACAACTGCGGCCAAATTGGTTGCCACAAAGCCGCTGGTGTGCGTCGCCTCGTCGTGACAAGGCAGGCATTTCGCATTCAGGATTGGCAGGACCTTCGTGTCAAATTCGCCGGCGCTCAGGCTTGCCAGAGAACATAGCGCGATGTACAGCAACTTACGCATTACCGCATCTCCATTGTTTCAGGCTTTGATCGCCCAATCCCTGATGTTTTGTTCGTTCAATTCGAGTCCAAGGCCGGGAGCATCGGAAAGCTTTACGTAGCCGCCTTCCGCGCGAGGCTCGCCCACAAAAAGTTCATAGAACAACGTGTCGTCGTCGAGCACGCCGCCTTCCTCCGCCCGCGGAAAATACTCCGCCATCGGCGAATTCAGGTGCGAAATAATCAAATGATAGTTATGTGACTGCCCGGCATGCGGAATCACAGGGATGCCATGACAGGAGGCAAGCGCCCAAACCTTCCGTGCCTCCGTGATTCCCCCGATGCGATTCACATCGGGCTGCAGAATATCCACCGCTTCCTTCTGGATCATTTCACGAAAGCCGTACCGCGTAAATTCGTGCTCGCCGCCGCTGATGGGCGTCGAAACGGACCGGCGGATTCGCGCATATCCGTCAATATCGTCGGGAACAACCGGCTCCTCTACCCATTTCAAGCTGATTCCCGCATCCTCAATCATTCGGATCATGCGAATGGCGTACATAACGTCCCATCCCATGTAGGCGTCGGCCATCAGTTCGGCTTTGGGACCGATGGCGGCGCGTACGGTCTTCACCAGTTCTAGATTTCCGTGCATTCCGGCCAGACCGTCGTTGGGTCCAAACCCAAAGCGCTGTTTCACTGCACGGAACCCGCGCTTGATCAAACACTCCGCCTGGTTCGCCAGTTTGTCCAAGTCCGAATGAGCATAGAGGCGGCTGCCGTAGACAGCGATTTTGTCGCGCGTCTTGCCGCCCAGCAGATTGTAGACGGGCTGATGCGTGGCCTTTCCCAAAATGTCCCAGATCGCGATATCCACCGCGCTGATCGCCTCCAGAACGAGGCCCTTGCGTCCGTAATTCAGCGTGCTGCGATACATCCGCTCCCATAACAGCTCGACGTCGAAGGGATTGCAGCCGAGAACAATCGGTTTCAGATGCTCTTCGAGCACGTAAGCCGCCGCGCCGCTGCCCACGCCGACGCTACCGATTCCGTAAAGACCCGTATCCGTTGTGACGCGGACGATAACGGCGTATACGGAGCCGCCCCGCAATCCGACAAAACAGTCCCCGCGCAGCTCGTCCGCACGATAGACGGCGTTCAACGGTGAGACGAGAAACTCTCCGTCGCCATCTTGTCCTAGCCCCTCGGGCCGGCCGATCTGAATGACTTCAAGATTTGCAATCTTCACCAATTACCCTCGCGCCATTCTTCTCAGTACGTCTTCCGCGGCTTCCAGCGTCCGGTCCAGATCCTCATCCGTATGCGCAGCGGAAATGTGATTGCGCTTCAGAGCCATGGGAAGACAGAAAAACCCGCGATCCATCATGCCCCGGCGGAATTCAACATCCTTCGCGGTATTGTTTCGCAGCAGATCCGTATAGTTCGCCACCGGCCCTTCCATGAAGTAAACCACGAATACGGAACCGTAATTCGCAACGTGCGCCTCTAAACCGTACCGCTCGATCAAACAGGTGAGTTGCGCGGCCATGTAGCTCCCCTTCCGGAAGAGCTCTTTGTGAATCCGGCCGTCCTCCATCTGCGCAATCGTCGCAAGGGCGGCAGCGACACCCGTAGGATGCGCGTTGTAGGTCCCGGCAAAGAACACATCGCCGCCGTTAGTCTGGAACCGGTCCATCAAATACCGCTTACCGCAGAGCGCCGCGCACGGGTATCCGTTAGCCATGCTCTTGGCGAGAGTCGTAAGGTCGGGCGTTACACCGGCCTTGAACTGGAAGCCACGGCTCTGGTGCAAAGTTGCCGAGTGTTGGATAATCACGGCCATGGCAGCGGCGGAAAGCGTTGCGGATCTGTTCAAGGGTCGGCAGTTCGATCAAGAGATCATCGTCTTGTGCGTTCGATGGTATCTGCGGTACAAGCTGAGCACCCGTGACTTGGTGGAGATGATGGCCGAGCGGGGAGCTGTCCTCGTGCACACGACGGTTCTGTGTTGGGTGCAGCACTACGTGCCGGAGTTCGAGAAACGCTGGAGCCGATATGCGCGGCCGGTTGGCGGTTCGTGGCGATGTGACGAGACCTATATAAGGGTGAAGGGCCGGTGGACCTATCTGTACCGGGCGGTGGATAAAGTCGGGCGAACGGTTGATTTCTATCTCAGCGAGAGGCGGGATGTGAACGCTGCGAAACACTTCTTCCGTAAAGCGATGAAGAGTGTCGGCCCACCACGGGTGATTACTCTCGATGCCTACGCCGCGTCACACCGTGCTGTTCGGGAACTGAAGTCAGAAGGCCGGTTGCCCAGGCGTGTCCGAGTGCGGTCGAGCAAGTATCTCAACAATATGATTGAGCAAGACCATCGGCGAATCAAACAGCGAACCAGACCGATGCTCGGATTCAAACGGTTCGATCACGCGGCCGTGACGATCGGTGGCATCGAGCTTGTGCAGAAGATTCAGAAGCATCAGTTTAAGACCGGCAAGCTGGGGCGCCGCTCCATCACAATGCCGGAACTTTGGAACGCGGTGCTGGCCGCCTGATCTGAAATGTCACAAATTAGAAGGTGCACCGTGCCGCTTACAAACTTTGCACCAGAACCGTCAGAGCCAGCAACACTCCTCCGGCGAGCATCTGCGCTCCCGAACTCATGACCTTGGAAGGCGGAAGCGGCAACTTACGCGTGAGTGTGGACGATACCGACCAACTCATCGAGGCAATGATCAGCGCCACGGCGGCTGCCCTGTCGATTGGTACGCCGCCGAGGTTCAATGAGTCCTCATCAAGACTGCCACTCCGCCAATCCCGATCAGGAGCGCCAAGGCCAAGCGAACGGTGAGCCTCTGCGTTCGCAGGAAAATGATTTCCGACATAGCCATGAACACCGGGATCGTAGCCATCATGACAGCCGCAATACCCGAGGGCACCCGCTGCTCGGCCCAGAACAACAGTCCGTAGTCGAGGACGAAGATTAGGAGCGCAAGTGAGAATGCCGACATCCATTGGCGCCGGTCCGGTGAGCGCTCACCCCGGGCGATCATCCAGCCATAAAGAACGAGTCCCGCGATCAAGAATCGCATTGCTGCAAGAAGGAACGGAGGAACTTCGCGCACGCCGACGCGAATAGCGAGAAATGTGGATCCCCACACGAAATAGATAATCGCGAAGGCCAACAAAGTCTTCCACGCCGGGCGATGGATTTTGGATTCCACAGCGGCTTTCTACTACTACTGTGTTATAAATGTTGCAATGCCCCATCGCTGGTCAGAAGAGTGTAGCCGAACGCGGAATACTCTGGAAGTATGAATGAATCGGCTATGGACTCATTGCCGGAACAGAAGTATTCCCTAATCCGAACAGCGGTGGTTGGCAGGCGCCCCATCACTGCCCTTTATCACAATCGGCCGCGACTGCTCTGTCCACACAGATTGGGTTGGAACGACGACGGCCGGCCGCAGGTGTTGTGTTACCAGTACGGCGGTGAGAGTGAGAGCGGGTTGCGGCCCTCGGGCGCACCAGAGAACTGGCGCTGCCTTGCGGTGGAGAAACTTCTCGACGTTGCCGTATTGAAAGACGCGTGGCGGACAGCGCCCAACCATACGCGCCCGCAAACCTGTATTGCCCGGGTAGATGTGGATGCCGAGGACTATCCGGAACGCGATCCGCAGAACGGGCAATGAGGAAGTTGGTTGAGCAGGTAACGGGCAATGGTAATTCGGATCGTAGCAATCGAGTGCGGATTATGCCGCTCGGGACGGACTCGATCCCCTCGGCTGGAAGTCCGGCGGCGGCTCGGGGGCTGATAATCCGAGATTTCCGGCCCGGCGACCCCGCAGCGAAGATCTACGCCCGTGCTTATCAGCTGATAAGTAGAGGTTTGCATGAGGCCTCACCGTCAAGGGGAAAAACGGTTCCGCTCGGCGATCAGGAACCCATAGGCCGCAATGCAAAGAGTGGCATGATGATGAAACCCGCGCCAACCCCGGCCTTCATAGTGACCTAAGCCCAACTCTTGCTTTAGTTCCTCGTAGTCGCGTTCAATGACCCAGCGATGCTTCGCCATTTTGACCAAAGGTTTGAGTTTAATCTGTGGCGGCAGTGTCGATACCCAGTACTTGGTGGGTTCGGCTTCTGCCCGCGGCCACTCGATGAGCAACCATTCTTCCGCATACGGTTCCGCTTTCTCGTAGTCGCGGCCGGCAGGGCGCACCCGCACAGAGGCAAAGCGCGAGCGCAAGTTCCGCTCCCTACCTTCGCGCCACGTGACATCCTTCCACGCAGAGGGTGGCAGCGCCAGTGCCAAGGCTTTCACCGAGACGGGCTGATGTTGATTGTCTCGCCGCCGCAACTTGGGAGGACGCCCTTCGCCTTTCCACGGCTTGGCGGGCAGAGGTTCTGCGCCTGGTTCCCAAACCGTCATCGAAGACTGCACGCCGACGACATACTGGAGACCGAGTTCTGTGATACCGGCGCGAAATCGACTATCCACTCCGTAACCCGCATCAGCCAGCACAACCCCTTGAGCGACCTCTGACGCCACCGCCTGCCGAATCTGATCCAGAGCGATTTTGGGGTTTGGTCTGGAACCGGATCTCTTTGGGAACCCCGGTTGCTTTTCGACGCTCGGAATCCTTAGACCATTCCTCAGGCAGATACAGGCGGTAGGCAATCGGAAGACTCGTATTCCAGGTGGAGACCGACAGACTCACTGCCACCCGACAGTTCTCCTGCTTACCGATTTGTCCGCAGTACTGGCGCGCCACTCCGACGGAATGTCTGCCCTTTTTGGGAAAACCGGTATCGTCCACGACCCAAGCCACCACCGCGCCTTGCTTCTGCATCGCTGGGAGAACCGTATCACGCACCTCGGCCAGCAGTTCATCGTCATTCCATGGAGCATCGGCGACCAGATGATGCAGCGACTGGTGCATTCGCCGCACGTTATCGGGGGCAAGACGCGCGGCCATAGGTTCGACGCTTTTACGGTCACCTGGAAGCAAGAGTCCCTTGCAGTATGACTTGAGCGGTTCAATCCGGTCGGCGTGCCCTGCGGCTTGTCCCAGGCCCTCGAGGTATGCCGCAAAGCGCTTCTGCTGTGGGCCTGGCGCAGAAGAGTGAATACCCACAAAACAATTCTACACTAAATTGTTTATTTATAACACAGTAGTACTACAAGCTCTCTACCGATTCCTTCACCTGGACAGCTCACAGTTCGCGTCTACTGCGTGGGCGGCGTGATCCAGCCTTGCCAGTCAGGAAGGAAACGCTACCATCGTCGCACGAGCAGAAACGCGCCAACCGGAACGGCTACCAGAGCAATGAGGAGAACAGAAACAATGGGTGTTCCGAGCCGGCTTAAGATAGGTCTCGATTCCACCACCGGCGACTCAGTGCCAGGTATTCTTTTGGGACTTCCATGCCATCGATTCATCGGCTTGGGCGGCCTCCCCATTGGATGCAGAAGATTCAACAGCGTTCCCTCCCTCGATTCCGTCATAGATGCGGATCCGCCGCTCGATTCGGGTGCGGAGTTCATCAGGGTCACCATCAAAGCGTCCTCGGACAATAACCGGCAGTTCGGCCAGAATGTCATCGACCTTTTCAGAAACGAGAGGGCGACTGATGTCGTAGCCGGGGACATCGGCTAAACGACAGGCGAGTTGCACGATTCGAAGCAGATCCAGCGCTTCGCCTTCCAATCGGTCGTGATGCCGCCGCCTCGGCATAATGTACACCGAACTGATCGGATTCGAAATCGAGGAGATCGCAACACCGGTCCGCCGCGTCACGAATGATGGACTCGTATTCCCGCGGGTAAGCCACCAGAAGTCCAAGCCGCCCAATATCGTGAATAATTCCCGCGGTGAATGCAACGCCGGTGTACGCTTGACATGCTCGCGCGAGCTGGCCGGCAAGAATTGCGGTTGCCACCGTATGTTCCCAACAGCGCTGCAACGCGGCGGTCCCGAGAGGGCCCTTCGAATGAGAGCGAGCAGCCAAAATCAGGATTGCCTGTCGCGTTTGATCGAGCCCGAGGAAAGTGAGGGCGTTCCGCACATCTCTGATTGGTTGCGCTAATTCGAACTCGACAGAGTTGACGCACTGCAGCACCCGGGCGCTAAACGTCGGGTCGCTACCGACGAGGTCCGCGACTTCGCCAAGATCGACGGATTTTGGCCAGCAGAACCAGAAGCCGCGCCGCTATCGGCGAGAACGGAGGAACCTTGCTCAGACCGCTCAGGACGGTCGACTCGGACAATTTCGTGAGCGACAAGTGCACCTCTGATTGCTTATCGGATGCAATACGGAGGCTTGAACCTGAAACGCACGCGAAAGTGTCCGACTGAGGGCGCCTGCTCCGTTTTTCGCCGCCGGAGAAGCGGCGGGCTGTGCGACGACGCGCGAACGGAGGTCAGTGGCTACTGGAGTGGCGCGGACGCGATTGAGGACATCATCGATATTGCCGGCGTGCGCACCACGCGGGAAGTGCCGTCATCGAAGATCGTGTTCCTAAGGAAGCCTTCATCGCGTCCGTCAATGCCCTGAGCGTGGATTGCCCTCCCTCTCCAGTCCGAGCGGCGGCCGGCGAGGGTAATCGCCGGGGGACACGGCTGCGAGCGCGGCCAGATATGGCGATAGCGCGGTAGTCGCCGCGAGGACAAACGCTCGATTGAAAAAACCCTTTCCCGATCACGGCAGCGCTTTCGAACATGTTCACACTCCTTTTTTGCAATCCTTCGAAAGCCGTTCCTACGAAAATTTCCCGGCTGGATCTGGCTGTTCCGTGAATAAGTTAGCATTTTCAGCCCTCCGGTGTTTACAGATAATTCCACGCTCGGCACACTTGCACGGCCGGCCACGTCTCCGCGCTGGAATCGCGGCGGAATCGGGCGTTTCGGGTGTCTCCGGCAAAACCGGCGTGGGCACTTGTATTTGGCTGTCTGGATCAGCCAGCGGCCCGGTGGAGGAAACCTCTTTCACCTGCTTGAGTTCGACGGTGTAGCCCAGCCGCGTCAAGCGCTCCACCAGCCGCGAAACGATCTTCGGCTTGTTACGCCGGTCGTAGTAGTCTCGACCCAGCTCAACGTATTCCTCTCCCCGGCTGAGCACGTTGTAGATCACCGCGAGCATGTGATGCGCCAGCGCCATCACTGCCTTGGGCGCACCCTTGCGCACCTGGATGCGCCGGTAGAATGCGTTCAGGTAGGTGTTCTTGGTATGCGAGGCAGCCCACGCCGCCTGGCACATTCCACGCCTCACATAACGGTTGGCCTTGCGGGTCCGCCCACTCATGCGCTTGCCGCCGCTCTCGCGATTACCCGGACACAACCCCGCCCAACTGGCCAGATGTTTGGCATCGTCGAACACGCTCATGTCGGCGCCGAGCTCCGCTACTACCGTCCAGGCGGTCTTGCGATCGATCCCTGGAATCGTCATCAAACGGCGCCACGCGCCGATCAATCTCCTGCTCCAGCCGCTCCACCTGCGTCTCCAGCCACTCCAGTTGCCGCAGTGCCTGGTCCAGCAACCAGCGCTGATTGCCGGTAAAGCTGCCCTCCAGCGCCAATTCCAGTTCCCGCTTCTTGCCGCGTAGAGTGCCTCTGGCATAGTCGGCCATCCAGCCTGGATCGCGGCTGCCATCGATGATCGCCTTCAACATCCGGCGCCCCGATACGCCGAACAAATCTGTCGCCACCGAAGACACTTTGATGTTGCCGGTCCGGCATAGCTGCTCGATTCGGTTCTTTACCCGGTTCAGATCCTCCAACACGTGGACCCGCTGCCGGGTCAGATCGCGTAGCTCCCGAATCTCCCGCGAGGGTACCCAACTGCCCTTCAGCTTTCCGGACTCCAGAAGATCGGCTATCCAGCGCGCATCCTTGGGGTCGGTCTTCTGACCGTTCAATCCCTTGATGTGTTGCGGATTGACCAGCAACAGCTTCTCGAAGTGATCTTCCAGGATATTCCACACCGGTCTCCAATACTGGCCGGTCGACTCCATGGCGATTGCGGTCACCTTACAGTTCTTCAACCACGTCCGGAGCTGTTTCAAGTCTCGCGTGTAGGTCCGGAACCTCCGCCTCAGTGGCTCCCCCTTTGAGCTCCCCATGGCAGACAGGATGCACACCGTCACGCTCTTCTTATGAACGTCAATGCCGCAACAGCGGCGATACTTGGTTTCCATGGCCATCCTTTGCGATCGCCGAGCGAAGGACGCCTGAAACTCATCAAAAAGACATTCCTACTCGTGTTCGTCCGCACGGAGCGGCGACGACAGTTCCTGGTTCCAGTAAATGCGCCCTGACCAGATTCACGCACGGGCTTCTAAGAGCTCCAACCGATAACCGGCCTCTTGTTTCGCTGGGGATCTGCCTTTATCTTCCCAACCCCGTCAAGCGCTCCGTCAAGCGCCCATTTTCATCCGTCCTGGTGGGGACGTCAAAACGTCCCATCGGGGAGTCACGACGAAAGTTCACCTCTATTTCCTTTGTTTGCAATAATCCCTTCGATTTTCTGGACTTGACGCTAATTGCCGCTTGCTATTGTTCAACCAGGAAGGTCGAGCGCGGCCTTACCGGATAAGGAGACTGATTGGATGGCAGTGACTATCGGCGAAGGTGATTTGGCTACAGGAATTGACTATAATCCTCTTCGTTCGCAAGATCGCTTTCATCAGTCGCTAGCAAGGTTCAAGGGTTATTCGGGGTCGATCGGGTCCGGGAAGAGCCTGGCATTGTGCCATGAAGCGCTGCGGCTCGCGTACAGAAATCCGGGCCGGCTGGGATTGATTGGCGCGCCGACCTATCCGATGTTGCGGGATGCGACGTTGACTTCGCTGGTCGACGTCTTGCAGGCGAACGATGTGCCGTACGAACTGCACAAGAGCGATTTTGTGATGCACTTGCCGGTGCCGGATTCGAGAATTTTGTTGCGATCGTTGGACCGGTTCGAGCGGCTGCGAGGCACGAACCTGGCTTGGTTCGGCGTCGATGAACTGAGCTATCTTTCCGAGGAAGCGTGGCTTCGATTGGAAGGGCGTCTGCGCGATCCTGAGGCACGGCAGCTATGCGGCTTTGCAGTATGGACGCCGAAAGGGTACGACTGGGTATACAAGCGGTTCATGAAGGACTCGCCGGCGTCGTGCGAAGTGGTAGTGGCGAGCCCTTTCGAGAATCGGTTTTTGCTGGATGCTGTTCCGGACTTTTACGAGAGATTGAAGTCCAGCTACGACGAACGATTCTTTCGGCAGGAGGCGCTGGGCGAGTATCTGAATGCCTTCAGCGGCCAGGTGTACTGCGAGTTCCGCCGTGAGGAGCATGTGATGCAGCTTCCGGTGGATCAAAGGCGGCCGCTGTTGTGGGCGCTCGACTTTCAATGTCGATCCGATGAGTTCGGTGGTGGCGCAGATCGATGGCGAGACGGTGATCGTCCTGGATGAAATTGTGATGTCGCGGGCGAGCACGATGGATGCGTGCGCGGAGTTTCACCACCGGTTTCCGAATCATCCGGCTGAGATCGTGGTCTATGGCGATGCGTCGGGCCAGAGTTTGAAGACTTCGGGGACGACGGACTATCAGATGATCCGTGATTATTTCGCGCGGTATTACCGGGGACGCATGGATTACCGGATTCCGAAGAGCAATCCGTCGGTGAGAGATAGGATTTTGCGAGTCAACGCAAAACTGCGAAATGCCTCGGGAGAGATTCAGATGCTGGTGGCTCCGAAGTGTGTCGAGCTCATCAAGGATCTGGAGGAAGTGAGTTACAAGGGCGACACGAGCGCGGTGGACAAGGGCGATCAGAAGCGAACGCACCTCTCCGACGCGCTGGGTTATCTGATCTGGCAGGAGTGCCAGCCGAGAATCGTGATCGGCGAACAAGGGCGGCGGTTGATGTAGATCGCAGCCGGGACATCTGACTGTAAGCGGACGCAAAGCTTCCAATGGCCAATGGCCTTTGATCGGAGCTTTGCGTTTCGTCGTTTTGGGAGACCTATTCGGAACCAGGGAGAGGATGCTGTGCAGAACATTAACTTAGAGCACCCGGACTTCATCGCCAAGAAGGCGATGTGGAACAAGTATCGGGATCTGTACGTAGGCGGCGAGCAGCTTCGGGCGAACGCCATGCAGTATTTGGAGCGGCGTCAGAAGGAGCCGGCCGACATCTATCAAGAGCGGCTCGGCAAAGTCTTTTACGAGAATTACATCGGCTCGATCATCGACTGGTACGCGGCGACTCTGCTGCGGCGGGAGCCGGCGATCTCCTTTGAAGGGCCAAACGAGTCGGGGCGCCGGTTTTTCCGGGACTTCCTGGAGGACTGCGATCTGAAGGGAACGAGTTTCAGCGAGTTCCTGCGAAGGCAGGTCTCGGATGCGCTCGTCTACGGCAGCAGCTTCATTTTGGCCGACTTCCCGCGGATCGAAATGCCGGTGGAAAGCCGCGCGCAGGAAGAGCTGTACGGCGCGTCGCGAGCGTACCTGGTGGAGGTTCCGGCCACTTCGGTAATCAATTGGAGCCGCGACGAGCGCGGCCAGTACGAGTGGGTGGTCATCCGCAACTCCTACCTGACGAAAGCGTCCGTGGACAGCACGGAAGTGGCTCGCGAGACGCGCTGGCTCTATTACGACCGGTTCCGATATCGAATCTACAGGAAGACGGAGGAACTTGGGCAGCCGGTGGCGATCGAACTGATCGCGGAGGGCCCGCACGCTTTCGCCAATCAGGGGCGCGTACCGCTCTTTGAAACGAAGATAAACGAGGGTTTCTGGCTGATGAACAAAGCCGCCCTGGTTCAGCTCGAACACTTCAATAAGTCAAACGCGCTTTCGTGGGCTTTGACGATGGGGCTGTTCGCGATGCCGGTCGTCTACTCAGACCGCCCCTGGAATCAGATTGTCGGCGAATCGTACTACATCCAGCTCGCGCCGGGCGACCGGTTCGGATGGACGGAGCCGGATGGGCGGGTCTTCCAGATCGCTACCGACAATCTCGACCGGCTGAAGGAGGAGATTTACCGGGTTTGCTACCTCCTCAATCAGGCGGCCAGTGCTTCGGGCAGCAACCTGCAATCGGGGTTGAGCAAGTTGAGAGACTTCGCCATTGCGCAAGAGGTACTGCGCGGCTATGGCGACACACTGAAGGACACGATGAAGCGGGTTCTCCGCGGGATCGCGGCGGCGAGAGAAGACAACCTGGAAATCGACGTCTCAGGGCTCGACGACTTCGACATCAGCGACTTCGGTTCGGATCTTGCCGACGCTACGAATTTGCTCGCATTAAATATTCAGTCGCCGACGCTACAGAAGCAGATATTCAAGCGGTTGGCACGAAAGTACCTGTGCGATTCACGCCAGGACATTAAAGATCAAATCTCGCAGGAAATCGACGCGAGCATTGCTCCGGCGAGTTGATACTCACTTTTCTAGGAGACCGGGAGGGTTATGGAAGAACAAGAAACAACTACAGAGGTTGCAGACGCAGGTCAGGCAAATATTCGCGACATTATTCGCGGCGCAATTCAGGAGTTTGTAAACCAGGAGCGGTCGAAGTCCGAGCCGGCTTACAAAGCGGAACTGGCGGACGAACGAAGACGCCGGGAACAACTGGAGCGCCGGGTGAACGAGCTGGCGGAAGAGAATCGACGGAACCAAATGATGGCCGAAGAAGTACAGCGGCACGCGGCGATCCGGTCCGAACTCCAAAAGCTGGGCGTGAACAAAGTCGATCTGGCGTTCAAAGCGGTGAAGGACGACATCGTCCGGTCGGAAGACGGCCGGTTAGTGTCGCGGGATGCGCAGGACACAGGGATGCGCGACTATCTGACGCTCTTCGTGAACGAGAATCCCGAACTTCTGCCGGCCCGTATCGCGGGTGGTTCGGGCGCCGTCGCGGCGCAGAAGCCGCCGGTGCAGACGGGCAACTTCGACCTTGACAGGATCAAGCCGGGAATGAGCGCGGAAGATCTGGACCGCGTCCGGCAAGAGATCTCGCGGATCGCTTCGAAGACAGTTCGAAGCAACTAAGAGGCGCAGCAAAGAGCTGAGTAGGAAAAAGACAAATAGGAGAAAGAGAAAAATATGCCAAGTATTACTTCAGACAATGTGGCACAGGCGATCGTAAAGTTGGTCGCGGTGGATGCCTTGCCGGCGTTGGTCGGCAACCTGGTTATGGGTAACCTGGTCAATCGCGACTTCGAGCCGATGCTGGCTCAGGCCGGCGATACGGTGAACGTGCCGATTCCTCCGACGATGGTAGCGAACAACATCGCGGAAGCCGGTAGCGTGAGAACACAGAATCCCGATCTTGGAAATGCGCAAATCGTGCTTAATACGCACGCCGAGGCGACGTTCCAGATTCCGGATGTGACAAAGATTCTGGCGGTGCCGGACCTGTTGAAGCTTTACATGCAGCCGGCCGTTATCGCTCTGGCCGAGCGGATTGAGTCCGACATTCTCGCCTTGGCTTCGCAGTTCACTGCGAACTCCGCGGTGGGAACCGGCGGCGTCGCCATCACGGAAGCGGCCATCGATGCGGCCGAGACCGCGCTATTCGGAGCCAAGGTTCCGGCCAGCGCTTCGAAGTACCTGGTGGTTGACGCAACCACCTACTCGCAGATGCGCCAGATTGCTCGTTTCAGCGAGTTTTCCTGCGCTGGTGAGGCGAGCCTCCGTGCCCTGGTGGACGGAGTTGTCGGCCGGATCAAAGACTTCTATGTCTTCCGGTCGCAGTTTGTCTCCAAGACCGGTACCACGACGGTCACGACTCAGAACCTGGCATTCACAAAGGATGCGATTGGGTTGGTCACTCGCCGTCTGCCGCAACCCCTGTTCGGTACGGGCGCCATCGCTGAATACGCTGAAATGGGCAATTTTGGCGTGCGCGTGCTGATGAGCTATGCGCCGGACACGTTGGCTCAGCAGTTCACGGTCGACGTTCTGTACGGTACCGGCGTCCTTCGCAACGGCTTTGGCGTTCAGGTCAGAAGCTAACAGGAAAGTCTTGGGCCGCGAATAAACGCCGATGAACGCCGAGTGAACAAAAACTCTTATCGGTGTTCATTTGCGTTTATTTGCGGCCGTTGTTTTGGTGGTTTGAAAATTCAAGGGAAAACGGAGAACGAGATGGACCTCAGAGTGTATTTCCAGAAGGTGAGGCAGTTGGAAGCGACGATTCCTCACGAGCATTTGGTGATTGTCAGCGAAGACACCGGCGACGGTGGAAAAGCCGGAGTACTGACCGAAGTCGCCCGCCACACCGCGGCGAAGCTGATTATCGAAGGCCGCGCCAAGCCGGCCACCGAAGAACAGACGAAGGCGTATTACGCGGCCGAATCGGCGAAGCGCGAGACTGCCCAGCGAGCTGAGTTCGCCAACAAGGTTCAGGTGACCCTCGTTGCCGAACCAGAAGCTCTCGGCAAACTGTCCAACAAAGGACCAAAGAGCTGACTTCAGCGAGGAAGCGAAAAAAGCCATGGCCCTATTCACAGACGGACAAATCACGACGATTGACGATCTCCGGCAGTACGAATCCTCCGTCCTTGACGTAGCGAATACGGAAGGAATCGATCTGGAAGCAAAGCTCCAGCTCGCGGACCGCGAAGTTGGCGTTCAATTGACAGCCTTTCTGCTTCAGGAGCAACAGTGCCCGGAACAGGCGAGGAATTTGAGCCACGTGCTGGCAACAGAGCCGCTGGCTCAATGGCACACACTCCATTCTCTGGCCCTGATTTACAGGGACGCGTATAACAGTCAATTGAACGACCGGTATCTCGGGAAGTGGCAGGCATACGACAGACTTGCCAGGGAGGCGATGGCTCTCTGCCTCGAAGTGGGATTGGGAATCGTATCTGACCCCGTGGTACAACCGGCGCTACCCAACTGCGGGACGGCCACCGGCGGGAGTTTGCCGGCCACGACTTATTACATCCAGGTAGCCTGGCAGAACTCCCGAGGCAGCATTGGAGCGCTGAGCGATTTATTGCCGGTGAACCTTAACGGCGGCACGGTGCTCACTGTGAGTCCGGTGAACCCGCCGGCCAATGCCACAGGTTGGTTTATCTACGCGGGACTGACAGACAGCAGCGTACTTTGCCAGAATGTGACGCCTCTACCCCTGGGCGCCACCTGGTATTCGCCAACCACCGGATTGAGCGCGGGCGTGGCTTCGCCAGCAGCCCAGAAACCGGATTTCTACATCAAACAGCGGCGCAGACTGCCGAGAGGTTGAGGAACATGACGATCATCGGAACAAGAAGCACCCGTGAGTTGATTCGAATGCTCAGCGGCGGTGGCGGGGTCGGGTTTAGCATCGCGGAACTCGCGGCAAAAGAGGGCGTCGAGTTTTTGAATATCGAAGACGGCCAGATACTGAATCGGAACATCGCCGCCGATCTGTTGGAGAAGGCCGAACCCGTCCAATATCCGGCTCTTTATGTGTACTGCGACAAGATTACGAACTCCCTGAAGGAGAAGTTCCGGACATTCTCGGGGACAGCGGCGTTGGCAATAGAGGTCCGTGCTTCACACGAACGGCTTGATGAACTGGAGCAGAGAATACAGCTCTATACCGATGCCGTTACCGACGTTCTGAGCCGCAACCGCGGCGATTGGGGCCCGGGAATTTTCTACCCTGGCGGATATGAAGTGCAGTTTGGAGCTGTAAAGCAGGGCGGCAAGCGCTTTCTCCAGATAGCGAAGGTCCGCTTAGAAGTAAACATCAGCGTGGATTAGGAGAAGGATTAAGATGCCTAGCTATATTTCATCGAATGACAATCGCTTTTACGTTGGGGGAGAGTCCTCTTACGGACAGATCCCGACAGTCGCGGCCTCGAACCGTATTCCGTCTGTGAAGTTGAAGGCGCGACAGGCTTTCGAAAACACGGTACGCCACGACAAGACCGGAGGACGTACGTTCCTCGGCCTTCCGGCGGGAACGCGGAAGAAGACCAGCTTTGAGCTGAGTACTTACCTATCGAGTTGGGATGGTCTGACAACGGAACCGAGTTATGGACCGATGTTTCGCGCAGCTATGGGCCACACAGTTCTGAGCTATGCCGGCGCGAGTCTGGATTCGGCCGTCAGTCCGACGCGGCTGCAGTTCCCGTCCGCTCATGGGCTGGTAGCCGGCCAGGCTGTGAGCTTCGGTGGCGAAATACGGTTTGTGACAGCCGTTCCAACCGGCACGCAGATCGACATCAACGCGCCGTTTTCCATCTTGCCGAGTTCCGGAGCGCCCATCGGGTCTACCGTCACTTACAAGCTGTCCAAAGACTTGCCGAGCGCGAGTATCTTCGACTATTGGGATCCGACGGATGCCGTACACCGGGTGATTTCCGGAGCGGCGGTGAACAAACTCGCCGTAAAGATCAACGGTGACTTCCACGAGTTCGCTTTCAGCGGACCAGCGTGCGATGTGGTGGATAGCAGCAGCTACGTCTCCGGCCAGGGGGGTCTCACTCAGTTCCCGGCAGAACCTACTATCGGCGCATATAACTATTCCATCGTTCCTGGACATCTCGGGCAGGTCTGGCTGGGAAGCTCCCCGCAGCAGTTCTTCACTCTGACGGGTGGGCAGATGGCGCTCGACAATGGCATTGATCTTCGCAACAACGAGTTCGGTTCCGACACGCCACGCTCCTTCAGTGCTGGACGCCGGAAAGTCGCGCTCGATCTGAGCCTCTTCCAGATGGACGACACCGCCACGCGCGGACTCTATCAGGCAGCGCGGCAGCGCTCGCCGATCACTGCGATGATGCAACTCGGACAGCAACCGGGACAGCTCTTCGGAATCTACATGAAGAGCGTCGTACCGGAAGTACCTGAATTTGACGACACGGAAACTCGGCTGCAGTGGAAGTTTACCGAGAATCGCGCGCAGGGTACCGCGGACGACGAACTCGTTGTGGCATTCGGCTAAGCCATGCGCTACGAAAGCACTCTCACGATTGAGGCGAAGACACTTGCGGGTGTCTCGTTTACGATTCGACGAATGTCGTTCGCCCGGCGCCTGGAACTGACCAGGCGCGTTCGCGAACTCAGCCAGCGGCTGGAATTCAGCGCTGCAGGCGACGACGTCAAGGACCGGCTCGATGCAGCGGTTCTCTCGGCTGAGATCGACCGGATCTACGTCGAGTGGGGCGTGTGTCAAATCGCCGGGCTTGAGCTCGATGGCGAGCAGGCAACTCCGGCAGCGGCGCTCGAACTGGCGCCGGAAGATTTCGCGCGAGAGATCGTGGATGCGATCAAAGCCGAGTGCTCGCTGTCGGATGAAGAAAGAAAAAACTAATCGTCGCCTTCCACTTTCAGTTTTCCAACCAGGCTGCCTGGATGTGCGACTCGTGCCGAAAGAGCGGCCTGGAGAAGAAGCGGAGTTGCGGGTTCTTGGCGCCTCCGGAAAACGAGGCTAAGGCCATTGTGTGGATGCACGGGCGCGTCTCGCTGAAGACGTGCCCGAAATCCTTCGTGACTGCGCAAAGTATCGCGTGGCTCGAAGAGTTTTATGCCTGGAAGCTATTCGGCGAACGTGACTTCCATCGGTTGCCGGCCCGAACGGTGGAAGCGTTCTGTGTGTTAGAAGCTGAGCTGGCAGAGGAGAGAGCAAATGTCGAAAGATGATTTTCAAAAAGTGTTGGATGGCTTGCTGCGGCAAGGGCAATCGGCGTCGCATTCGAACAGCGGCAGTGTGACATCGATCTTGTCAAAGCTACTGGCGGCCACAAAGGCAACCACGGCCAAACCCATAGCCTCGCTGCGCGGGCTCTTACCGGCTGTGCAAAAGCAACAAACGGATTCCTCTGGCAGCAGCAGTAGCAGCGGAGGCGGCGGATCGGCCCGCGATTTCGTGCCCGTTTCAGGCGGTTCCGCGGCCTCTACGAACGCCTCGCCGGCAGGCGGCTCATTTGATGCAGGTAGCTTCGCCAATCAGTTTCAGAAGGTTGCAGACGGGGGCGGCAAGACAGTGGCTGGCGCGACTGCTGCCCAAGCGCTGCGCATCATCGCCAAGGGGGCCGTGGCTCCGAAGTCCACAACAAACCCCATCAGTAACATTCTGTCGAAGATCCCTGGGGTGTCGCTCGCTATTTCGCCAATCATCTCGGGGATTATCGGATTGTTTGGCGGGCACAACAACGCGCCACCGGCGTTGACTCCCTTCGTCTTGCCCTCATCGGTGCGGCTCGATGCAGCGATCGGACCGAAGGATCAGTTTCTCCCTGCGAGCCATGGCACAAATGGTTTACCCAAGCTGAATGGCGTCCCGTCGGCAAGTCAACCTAACGTACCAGGGGCCCAACAAAACGCGGGCCAACAAGCCGCAACTCAGCAAATCAACGTTGCGCCGCCACTAGATAGCCATTTCTTCTTGGACCATAGCGACCAGATTGCCCTCGCAGTGAAGGACGCAATGCTCCACTCCAGTTCCCTGAACGACGTGATTACGGACTTGTGATTTATATGAGCCAATTTCCTACTCTAGCGACCGGAGCGGTTCTGCAGTACCCGGCAGAAAAACAGTTGCGTTACCTGACGGGCGTGACCCGTTTTCTCGATGGATCGGAGCAGCGCTTTCGAGACTTCAGCGACTCGATCAAGTATTGGGTCGTCAATTTACAGTTACTCACCGAGGAGGAGTTGAGACAAGTGCAAGACTTCTTCGACAACCAGCAAGGTAAGTTCGGGGTCTTCACGTTTGTGGATCCCTGGGATCAAACGACGTATCCCAATTGCAGCTTCGCTACCGATTCACTCGACGCAGACTACGTGGATGAATCCAGGGGCCGCTACACGTTAGCCATCAGGAATAACAAAGGATAACTATGCTCTACTTTCCACAACTCTCCAGCGGCGCGCTAGCGCAGTACCCACTGCGCCGATCGCAAAAGAAGCGCACCATATGGAACGACTGCGTAGACGGTAGCGATTTCCGCCTGGCCGATGCCGGCGCGACCACGGTCGAGTGGCGCTTGCCGTACTCGGGCCTGGCGCAAGACGAATGGCAGGCTCTTATCGGTCTTTTTCAACAGACCGAAGGCCGCCTTCAGACATTCTCGTTCTTCGATCCAGCGGACAATCTGCTTCGCTACAGCGGGACGCTTGATAACAGCGTCTGGGTCAAAGATCCTCTACTGCAACCCGTGGCCGGTATCTCCGACCCATTCGGACAGACTGACGCCTGGCAGTTGACGAACGCCGGATCGGCGCCGCAGGAGCTCTCGCAAACGATAGAAATTCCCGGGTAGCTACGTTTGTTGTTTCAGCGTGTACGCCCGCAGCGCGAGCGCGGTACAAATCACCCTGACTCGCACAGACAGCGACGCCGGAATTTCGTCTCTCCAGGAGATAGGTCCGGATTGGCAGCGTTTGCAACTCTCCGGATCGGTTGGAGGCGTCGCGACGAGCGGCGCTTATGCCGTCTCCCTTCCGCCCGGCGCGGTAGTCGATGTCTTCGGATTGCAGGTGGAAGCGCAACCTCAGCCATCCGATTACAAGCGCACTTACTCCAACTGCGGCGTATACCCTGCCACGCGTTTTGCAGAAGACAGTCTGACGACGACGGCAGTGGCAGTCAATAACTATTCAGTCAATATCTCACTCACAAGCAGGTCGGCCGCATGACAAGTATCTACGACATCAAGACACGAGAAGTGACCGACACACCGGTTCTTCTTTTCGATTGCACGCTACCCACGGGCACCGTTGAACGATGGAGCACCCACGCAGTTGTGATCGGTGGAAACGCATATAAGCCGCGTGTGCTCAAACACAACCTGTTCGATATCCGCTTCACGGCCGAAGACGGCGTGGACGGCATATCCAAAGTAGCGATCATCGTGGCCAATGCCGATTCGCACTTCTCGCAGATCGAACGGTCGATCGGCTGGAAGGGCTCGCAACTGATCGTGACGTTCGCGTTTTATGACCTGGTCGCGGACCAGGAGACATCGGACAGCCGTGTTCTCTTCCGAGGTTTGTGCAATCCACCCGACGAAATTGCCGAGTCGCAGGTACGCCTAAGCTTCGTCAGCCGGCTGAGCCTGCAACGAACTCTGCTGCCGGAAGTGCGCATTCAACGCCTGTGCCCCTGGGTGTTTCCCTCTACGTCCGACCAGCGGACAGAGGCCGTTGACGGACAGGATCGCGGCAAGTATTCACGCTTTTTCCCCTGCGGTTATTCTCCCGACCTCAGCGGCGGTACAGGCAACATGAACGGGACAGCGCCGTTTACGACGTGCGACTACTCCCGCAGCCAGTGCGAAGAACGTGGCATGTTTTCCGCCGATAGCTCCAGCCGCGTCACTCGGCGCTTCGGAGGTATTGAGTTCGTTCCGTCCAGCATTCTGGTGAAGAGCTATGGAGATAAGTCCACTCATCTGAGTACACCGATCGACAATGAGGCGAACTACAACGACTTTGTTCCGATGGTGTATGGAACCGCCTGGTATCGCCCTCCCGTTGTGTTCGCGCGGAATGACGGCAACCTAACTCACCTTGAGGTCTTGTTAGGCCTCGGCGAAGTCAATAGCGTTGTCAAAGTGATTGCGGCGGGCGTTGAGATACCGCTGGGACAAACCGGCACGAACATGAACGCCACTGGGTGGTTCAACATCGTGAGCCTCGGCAATCGCACGGGGAGTTTTAATCTCGACTTCACGTCGAACGGCGCGCCTTTAGGCGATCCCTACGGCAGCATGGCTGTTCTTTCCGTGGTTCTCCCGAACCGCCTCAACAATGGCTCGTCGCTTCCGGTCATCGACGTATTGCTTGAGGGAATCAAGCTATCCACGTTCGATTCCACCGGCGCTTTTGTCGCGGACGTGTTCACCAACAATCCGGTCTGGATCCTGCTCGATGTCCTCCGGCGATGCGGCTGGGACTTGAGCGAACTCGACATTGCAACTTTCGCTACGACCGCGGCGTACTGCGACGAAATGATAGACACCGTGGACTTGAACGGTACCCCGCAATCGATTCCTCGCTTTCAGTGCAATATCGTACTCACTAAGCGCCGCACTGCTGCGGATCTCATTCGCGGCATCCGTAACAGCGGAGGACTGTATCTCACCTATGGGTTGAACGGCCAACTCACAGTGGGGGCGGAGAGTTCCATTGCTATCCAACAGTCAGTGAAACCGGCAGGCAGCAATAGCACTGAACAGGTGAACGGCGGGTGGCCGGCCTATGAGTTCGGCGACGGTTCGAACGGGTTCTCCGATCTCCTCCGCAAGAGTACTGGCGAAGCAACAGTCCGTCTCTCTTCACGGACAACCGCCGCTACTCCGAACCGCTTCACGGTGGAGTTTCAGGACCAGTTCAACGAGTATCAGCAGGACAGTCTGTCGCTGGTGGATTTCGACGACGCAATTCTTGTGCGGACAGGAAGTGACAGCAAGCCTCACCGCTCTGGGTCTGCCGAATTTCAATCAGGCGGGCCGAATCATCCGCCTACAGTTGGATAAATCGATTCGCGGAAATACCTACATCGAATTCGAGACTGGTCTCCGGGCCATCGGACTCAAACCCGGCGACCTGATCACCGTGACCTACGCCAAAGAGGGATTCGTTCGACAACTGTTCCGCGTGCTGAGACTCTCCCCTGGATTGAACTACCGGAGCTCCGTCGTCACCGCGCAGTTTCACGATGACTCCTGGTATGTGGGCACCGCCGGAGGAAGCACTGGATTGATTGGAGGCGGACGCCAGCCCGGATATGATCTCGGTCTCCCGGGACCTCTAGTTGGAAGCACTGTGGGACCCCGGGGTGAGACAGAATTCGGAATTGACGAACAGGATCAACAGACCTCGGACGGAGCGTTCAACACTACGCTTTCGATTTCGTTCTCTGTCCCGGGACACCCCACTGTTGGCGGCCCAGGCATTCCATTGCTGAGCCTGGCTGCGATGGCGTCCGATACCGGCGGGACGCTCAACGGCGGATCCACTTACTACTACGCTTTAAGCGCGGTGGATTCGAACGGTGCTGAGAGCGAAACGTCTTTCATCGTTCGCGCCACTACGCCGACCGGCACCAACACATGCACAGTCACACTTGCAGCAGTTGAGCTTTCCGGCAGCCGCGGCGGGATTCAACGTTTATCGAGGCGCCAATCCGTCGCAGCTCCTGCGAATTGCGGAAAACCAGACGGTGGCTTCGTCGTTCGCCGATACTGGTCTGGCACCCGCGTTGGGAACACCGGTCGATCGCAATTTTCATCACGCCAATTTCTACTGGCGTCTGGAATTGTTTCCCGAAACGCAGGTCTCCATCCACAGCGATAGCACGGTTGGAAATTCGGCAGCGGCGATGATCGCGAACGAATATGTTGGCAAGATTGTCAGAATCACGCAGGGAACAGGCGCGGGTCAGGAACGCACTGTGTCCAGCAATACAACGAATACATTAACAATCGCGACACCGTGGGACACAGAACCGGATTCCACTAGCTTTTTTGGTTGTCAGCGAAGCGAGCTGGCAGTTTGGAGCGGTAGCCCAGTCGACTCCCGCTGTTTTCCAGGTGCCGAGCCGCGAAGGGGCGACCATCGAAATCTCGGGCCGGGCGGCAAACGTTCACGACGGGGAATGTTCTTACGAGTTGTCACCGCTTACGAGATATCAACTCGGTGGGCCTGACAGCGCTCCGCTCGATACCGACGTCCCTCCGGCGCCGATTTATGGTATCTCTGCAACCGGCGACGGCACGGTGACGATTGCAGGCATCGGATTCACGACCCTGGTCAACACGAAGACAATCGACGCGGGAACTCTTACACTCCACTTCTGGGACGAAACGGCGCCGGTCAGCACAGTGCTGCTGAGCGCCGCACTCGATGATTCGTCCACGGCGGTGAGTCTGGCGACCGCAGGAAGCGGCCAGCCCGGCTCCATCATCCAAGTTGATCTGGAGCTCATGACGGTGCAAACCGTCGGAACAGGGAGCCTTAGTTATGTCGTCGAAAGAGGGGCATTCGGCAGCACGGCCGCGGCGCACGCTGCATCGGCGCCGGTTACCGACCTGCCGCGCACAATCGTCGATCATCCCGTTCGTAAAGAACTTCTTTGGCAGCGCCGCTAGTGGCAGCTTTAGTTACTCCGTCTCTCTTCCCGACGTTCGCATCGTGGCATCCGAGTTATATATGTCGAATGGTCTCGGCGAACGGTCCGGCCAGTTCAACGGCTTACACTTCGAGCCTTCTCGGTGGCATTCGGACGCTCTCCGGAGGTCAGCTTTCTCTGCAGATTCAGGGTTACCTGGCGATTCAGGCCGACGCCGTTCCACGAGTCTCGATCGACGCGAGCCACAGTGTGCGCGACATTTTCGCGATCGTGGGCGAGGGGCCGACGACGTATCCAATACAAGTGGACGTCAAGCAGAACGATGCGATCTACTGCAGTCTGACGATCGCCCCGGGCACAACGGCATCCGTGCCAGTGGACGGTTCCACGCTTCCACCGCTCCTGGTGGGCTCGCTACTCGGACTCGACGTCACGTCCGTCGGCCAGACCGCAGACAGCACTCCAGGGCGCGACTTGACCGTGACGGTGAGGCTCTAAGCCATGTCTGAAACTCTCACGAAAGCTCCAACCGGACCGCGATCTTGCAGTGCTACTTCTTTAATCCGTCCGCGATCGCCGCCATGAGTGAAGCGACACCTACATCATTCAAGGTCACCGGAAGTTGGCGGCAACAGTTCGATTGGGCCGTCATCGAATGGAACCGGGACAATGTTTTCGAGCATCCGGCGTTTAGAAATCTTCCCGACGGAGATCTTTCCGGAATCACTCTGACGTACGACGAGAGGCGGACCAATTGTATCCCGATAGACTCCGATTTGTTTGCTACGGTCGACTGGCCGAGTCTGCGAATCTGGGCGTCAACGGGCGGCGTGGAGCAGCTTTATAAAGTGCCGCTGAACAAGTTCACGACAGCGATTGAAGGTTCCTATCAATCCGCCACGGTTGAATTCGATCTTGGCGGCACGCCTCACGCCGGATGACTACGTCGGACTCGCGTGGACTGGTGAACACTACACTTACCAAATTCGCGTCGACGACACGATTGAGTACGTAATTGATCAGTTGGTTGCCGCGGTAGTAGCCTTTTCGCCGATCATGTATGCCGAGAAGGTGGGAACGAGCGGGATTCGCCTCACCTATGTCGGACAGGGTCAGACATTCGGGGCAAGCACCTCGGGCGCGAATGGAAATCGATTTGGCATCTATAGCTTCGTCTCAGGCGCTGGCACCGAATCCTGGAATTTTCCTTGGCAGCAGATGTCGGGAGGCACGTCGCCCACTGCGTGGCGGATTTCAATCCCGTTCGCATCCCTCATACGAGGATAGTTGACTCGACGATCACCGACGTCGTGCCGGTAACCGCCGTGCGCAAAATGCGGTGGACCTACTCGGCCGATTTCCAACCAGCCTCCTACGTGCGGAGCGAATTCGAAGTTGCAATCACCAACTGGAGCGTTACCGGCACCAACCTTACCTATAAAGTGGCCGGTCCGGGAAGCCGCCGAATTGACGACAACGATACATCCGCGCTCACATACAGCGGCGATTGGACCACGGCGACAGGCAATTTCTACGGCGCTACCATCCACGAGACGGTGAAGCATGGAGCCTCATTCACGTGCCGATATAACACGCCGCTTGCGCATTCACTCTACCTGGGAACAAGGTATACCAACGTCGGCGCAGTGATTTCAGTGACGGTAGACGGACATACGCTGGACCGTTCTCATTGAACATCCCCGGGGAAGATGTTCTCGCCCGTATTCATCTTGGAGAATTCACTGCGGGAAGCCATACCCTCGTTGTCACCAACACCAGTGCAGACGGCACGCTGGAACTCGGACCGTCGTTCTACTTTGACTTCGTCGAGATCGCAATTCCGGTCTCGTCGCTGCCAACCTTCCCAACGATTCCCAGCACTACACTGGCTACCGACTGGGACACCAATCACAGCATCGCGCTGCCACCTGAACGAACGGCGTGGATGATCCACTCACTTGGTTTTGGGGGCAGACTCAACCACTATGTCGGGGCGCTGTGGTTCTTCGAAATGATTCGCGACGGACATTCCTATGCATCGGCAACAGTGACATTCACCGGCACTCCGGCGCCTGACGCCATCACAACGATCAGCATCGGCCTGTCGGATCCGATCCGGTTCGACCCAGACCCTCATAGAGCATCTGAATCTGATCGGCGACACTCCCACGACAATTGCCAAGGCATACGAACTGATGCTCAACGACGGATACACTGCGGTCTGGGCTCAGGCCAGCGGGAACGTCCTCACCATCTACTCGCGAACCATGGGCGACGCCGGTAACGATCTCCAGGTCTCGGGAACACCCACGTCCGGTGCATTCCAGGTAATCGGATCCGGACACTTCACCGGAGGAAGCGACGGCTTGTGGCATACCGACCTCGGATCGACGAACAAGGTAAACCGGGCGGCCAAGGATTGGGCACGTGCATTCTTCGTGGCGGCAAAAAACTACGGGATCGATGCCTGCGCGTCCTTCAGTACCGAATTGCAATTCGCCGACACGTCGCTAACGGCTGGAATCGCACAGCGCTACCCCAGCGGACATCCCGTCACTCTGAACACTCCCGCAATTCAGACGAACTTTTCGCCCACCAGCCTGGCCTATTGGAAGAACGTCCATCTGGAAATGGCGACGGTCTTTCAGGACGCGGCGATGCAGCCTTTTCTTCAGTTCGGCGAAGTGCAATGGTGGTACTTCGCGGACGACAATGACGACGCCCACCCAGTCCCGCTCTCTCTTCCCGGACTTCCGTTTTACGACGATTACACCAAGGCGACTTTTCACACGGCATACGGCCGCGACCTCGCAACGATTTCACGACGGCAGCGTCCTGCCCTCACTCCATCCCGACGAGGCCGCCTTTCTGCCGACTCTGATTGGCGCCTTCACCGCGGCAATCATGTCGTATGTTCGCGCCACGATTTCAAACTGCCGCTTTGAAGTGCTCTATCCGACTGACGTCAATGACACGCCATTCGATCGGGCAGTCAACTTCCCGGCAGGCGATTGGACGCCCACGGCTCTCGATTGCCTGAAGACCGAAAGCTTCACATACACCGGCTCGCGCAATCTGAACAAAGTCCAACAGTCGATGGATTTCAGCGCAAACGCAGGATTCCCGGCCAGCAAGCGAAGCCACCTGATCGGCATCAGCGACCCGATTTCGCCCTGGATCAAAGAGTACAACATGGCGCTTGAGGAAAATCTGGAGTCCGTCGTACTGTTCGCGCTCGATCAGTTCTGCCTCATTGGATATCCGTTGCCGATCGACGGCGGCATTCGCCGCAGCGTCTCGTTCGGTTGAGCCGCTTCTGCGCATCGCGCTATAGTTGGGACGTCGCCCGTGGTCCTCGTACAAAATGTTTCCAAGCGATACCAGCTCTACAATCGACCTTCTGACCGATTGATGGAGTTGCTCCCCTTCTCCAACCGTTCGCGTCATTCCGATTTTTGGGCTGTGAAGAACGTCAGTTTCTCTGTAGCCGCCGGGGAGATTCTGGGCATCGTTGGACCCAACGGCTCCGGCAAGAGCACTGTGCTGCAGATTGTCAGCGGCATCATCCGCCCCACTTCCGGCCGCGTTTCAGTGGAAGGAAGAGTGGCCGCACTGCTGGAACTTGGCGCCGGTTTCAATCCCGAATTTTCCGGCCGCGAAAACGTCTTTCTAAACAGCGAAATCATGGGCGTTCCGCGTGGTCAAACCGAGAGCATCTTTCCCCAGATCCAGGCCTTCGCCGACATCGGCGCTTTCATCGACCGGCCGGTGAAAGAATATTCGAGCGGAATGTACGTGCGTCTGGCTTTCGCCACGGCCATCCACGTGAATCCGGATGTTCTCATCGTGGATGAAGCCCTCGCCGTCGGCGATGCCATTTTTGCCAACCGCTGCCTGCAGAAGCTGGAGGAACTCAAGAAACAGAACGTCACTATATTGTTCGTTTCACACGATCTCGGGTTGGTGAAACGCCTTTGCCACCGCGCAATCCTCATGGTGAAGGGCGAGATTGTCGCTCAAGGTACTCCGAACGAAGTGGTGAATCGATATGTTGGCCTGGTCCACGAGCGGGACGGGTCACCGGAATCAGTCCAGCCTCTGATCGGCAATTTCCGTCACGGCGACGCGGCCAGCCGCATCGTTTCCACCGCCATTCTGAATCAGGACGGTGAAGAGACCACATCAATCCGTAGCGGCGAGCGTGTCACGGTACGGATCCGGGCCAGATTCGACCGTGCCGTGGAGGACCCGATGGTAGGAATGCTCATTCGCAACCGACTCGGAATCGAGATTTTTGGTACCAACACGCGCATCGAGCACATCGAGCTTGGAACATTCTCCGCCGCGCGACGTTCTGGAAATCGACTTCCAATTCCGCTGCCAGTTGACTCGCCAGGAGTATACGTTGACGGTCGCGACGCAACACTCCGACGGCGCCAGCCAGGATTGGCTCGACGATGTCCTTCAATTCTCCGTGGTGGACGAGCGGGACAAAGCCGGGGTGGCGAATCTGGCCACCGAAGTCTCCTGGCGCGTGAGCCACGGAGCAGAGGCACTAATCGAAAAATGAAACTCGACAGCATCCAACAAGCTCTTCGTCAGGAAGGTCTCGACGGCTGGCTCTTCTTCGATCACCACGTTCGCGATCCTCTTGCTTACCGGGTTCTGGGGCTGGACCTGAACACCCACTGCTCTCGACGCTGGTACTATTTGATTCCCGTTTCCGGAGAGCCCCGCGCGCTGATGCACCGCATCGAACCGCACTCCATCGCCAGTCTCCCGGGGGAAAAGCAATTCTATTCGCGTTGGTCGGAGCACACAGCGGGAGTCGGTAATCTGCTGAAGGGCGTTCGCCGCGTTGCGATGCAATATTCCCCGAACTGCACCCTCCCATATGTCGCCATGGTCGACGCCGGAACGGTCGAGTTGGTGAAGAGCTTCGGAGTGGAAATCGTCACCTCGGCCAATCTGATTCAATTATTCGAAGCCTGCTGGAGTGCCAGCCAGTTGGAGTCGCACCTGGAAGCGGGCCGCCGTATGGATCGTCTGCGATTGGCTGCGTTTCGCAAAATCGGTGCGGAAGTCTCAGCCAATCGGCCGGTTTCAGAGTGGCAGATTCAACAGTTCCTTATGGACCAGTTCAAGGTCGAGGGTTTGGTGACCGACCACGGACCCATCGTCGCGGTCAATCACCACGCCTCTGATCCTCACTACGCCCCGCCTGCGCAGGGAAGCAGCGAGATCAACAAGGGCGATTTTGTGCTGATCGATATGTGGTCGAAACTTGATACGAAAGATGCCGTTTATTACGACATCACTTGGACCGGCTTTTGTGGCGAGCCTCCGTCCGAGATGGAAAACGTCTTCGACGTTGTTCGCGACGGCCGTGACAGCGCAATCAAGCTGGTGAAGGAGTCCGTCGCCTCAAAAACAACCATCTCGGGATTCGAGGTTGATGATGCTGCACGAAGCTCAATCGCCGCCAAGGGATTCGGCGACTTCTTCATCCATCGCACGGGACACTCGATCGGAACCGAAGTCCACGGCGCAGGCGCCAACATGGATAATTTCGAAACGCACGATGAACGCCGGATCATCCCCCGAACCTGCTTTTCCGTTGAGCCCGGCGTCTACCTGCCGAATTTCGGCGTCAGATCCGAAGTAAATGTCTACGTTGGCGAGTCGGAAGCCCGCGTGACTGGCGAAGCCCAGACGAAACTCGTTCGCATTCTTGATCTATAGTAAAAGGATCTCAATAGGAGGTTGTTGTGAAAATATCCCACATCGTGCTGCTCGGGTCGCTGGCGGCGGCCAGCGTTCTCGCTCAGGCACCTCAGGCGCCGCCGAAAACGCACTTGAAGATCGGCGACATGGCTCCGGATTTTACTCTGCCGGCCACTGAAGGCAATCCGGTCAAGCTATCCGATTTCCGCGGCAAGAAGACCGTCATCCTGGCGTTCTTCCCTGCCGCTTTTACCGGTGGTTGAACGAAGGAACTCACCGCATACCAGTCTGGTATCGATAAATTTCAAGGCCCTGATATTCAAGTTTTTGCAATTAGCACCGACGCACTGCCCACGTTGAAACATTGGGCGGGCGAGTTGAAAGCAACCTTCCCTCTCCTCAGCGATCACGACCGCACGGTTTCCAAAGACTACGGAATTCTTCTCCCCAACGGTTTTGCCAATCGTTCCACATTCGTAGTCGATCACGACGGGAATATCCAATACATCGAACAAGGGTCTAGCGCGATTGACCCAACAGGAGTGGACACAGCTTGCAGTAGGCTCAAGCACAAGGCGCCGTAGCACGCACCAGTTTGGCGGTGACAATAGCCTGGCCCACGTGGCGCTGGGTATGTTCCGCAATGTGGACTAAGAGTCCGGCCACCGTGGTGGGGAGCTTCTTCCGCCCCACCACGCGTGGCTCATCGAACGTTGCCGGACTCAAAGTCCGCATCACTTCCTCAGCCTCCCGCAACGATCGATCCATCGCCGCCAAAAGTTCGTCCCTTGAAGCTCCCTGATCCATTTCACATTTGAGAGCGGCCAGTTGCTCGTCCGAGAGCATGCGGCCAACCGCGTACGTGAGCAAACGATCCACGCTTCCGGCGATATGGCGCATATGAAACCCGACGGCGCCAGACCACTGGGGTGCGCCCACATCTGCTCCGCGGTCAAGCCCTCGGTAAACGAACCAATGTCCTCGCGCGCCTGTTGGAACGAATACAGCACTTGCGCGACCATCGGATTCACGCCCGTAATCGACCCGCGCAGCCAGGGTTCTGGCAAGTTTTTGTCCATTTCATTTGACTCTACAACCCCGAAAGACATACCTTATGACTTCCGGAGGATAAATGAGAGTTCTGGTTACCGGTGCGCAAGGCTGCATCGGCTCCTGGGTAGTGAGATCGCTGCTCAGCCGCAATATAGATGTCCTGATCTACGATCTGGTGGCGAGCACGGAGCGTCTCGAGATGATTGCGCCGCTGCGAGTCGATCAAGCGCGCGGCCATTGAAACGGGCCGCATTGAAGACACCGACCGCATCAAGCGCATCGTCAAAGACGGGGACATCACCCATATTGTTCACCTGGCCGCGCAGCTCATGCCGTACTGCCAGCAGAATCCTGTCGCGGGCGGGATGATGAACGTCATCGGCACCTTGAATGTTTTCGAGGCAGCGCGCGATTCCGGACGAAACGTGCGCGTAGTCTATGCCAGCTCCTCCGCCGTTTGGGGTCCGGGCGAGGCCTACGAGGACAAACCTCTTTCCGAGGATCAACCCCTGAAACCCGCCACTCACTATGGCGTTTTCAAGCAGGCCAACGAAGGGAATGCGCGCGTCTTTTATTCCCATAACGGAATCTCGAGCATCGGTCTTCGGCCTTGGACCGTTTACGGAGTCGGCCGCGACTACGGCCTCACGGCGGATCCCACTATCGCCATCAAAGCGGCCGCGCTCGGTAAACCCTTCCAGATCCGGCTCACCGGTTTCATGGATTTCCAGTACGTGGAGGATGTCGCGGAAACCTTCGTTCGCTGTCTCCTTTCGCCGGTCGAAGGAGCGCACGTTTTCAATCTGATGGGCGACGTTTATCGCATGGAAGACTTCATTCAACTGATCGCGAACGTCGACCCGGAGGCCGCGCGATTGATCACGTGCGCCGGACCGCAGGTGCCGGTCGCCTTCCGCATGGATGGAACGCAACTGCAGACCCACATTCCCGGTATCCCGAAGACTCCGCTCCCCGATGGTGTACGTAAGACTTTGGAGATGTTCCGGGAGTTGCGCGCGGTTGGTAAACTCACTGAAACACTAGCAAAATAAACGACTTAGCTCTGTTACATTGTAACACCCCCCTATATAGGTGCTATAGAAAATTTGGATTGGACCCCATCTGGCGGAAACGCATACGCTTAAATATGACTACCGTCATGGAACATACCGAATCCCAAGTGAACCTGTTGCACAGAGTCAGCGGCATTGTCAGCTCTGAATTGTCGCTCGACGAAATGCTCGGGGAAATCATTGGCCTCACCGTTCAGGTGACAAAATGCGATGCGTGCCTCGTCTATCTGATCGAACATCAGAGTGGCGAAATCGTCCTTCGTGCATCGCAGCTACCCCACGCCGCTGACTTGGGCAATCTTCGCATGAAGATGGGGGAAGGCGTCACTGGCTGGGTGGCTGAACACAAGTCCGTGGTCGCGCTGTCGTCCAGCGCCGGTACCGACGCGCGATTCAAGCGTTTCCAGGCCTTGATCGAGGATACGTATGAAGCGTTTCTTTCCGTGCCCCTAGTCAGCAGTGGAGACCTGATTGGCGTAGTCAACGTGCACCATCGGCGGCAGCATCAGCATTCGACAGAAGAGATCGGTCTGCTCACTTTCATCGGTGAGCAAATGGGAGGAGCGATCGCTAAATCGGTACTGGCCGACGAGAATGTCCGCTTGCTGGAAGAGACGCAGGAGATGAAGCGTCAGTTGGAGACTCGAAAACTCGTCGAACGAGCCAAGGGCATCCTGCAAAGCCGCTACAAACTTACGGAAGAGGAAGCGTACCTCCGGCTTCGAAATGAAAGCCGGCGTCTGCGGCGTCCCATGCGCGATTTGGCGGAGGCCATCATTCTAGCGGAAGATCTCAGCCGCAAGAGCGAGTCCATGGAAAATGGCACAGACGCATAGTAAAGGGGCTCCAAAGTTTAAACTAGAGCTTTGTTTAAACTAAGATCTTGGAGCCGTTTCGACCGCTTTTTCGCAATCCACATTTCGCTACAATTGCGGCCAACTTCGCAGTTCGCACTTTAGATGAAGCGCGCTTTCCTGTAGAGCCTAAGTTCTACAGGACGGAGCCAGATGTTCAGGTGTTGGTGCACGAGCAGCGTCCGTCCGCGCCCGCTGTGGGCGAAATCGTGATGGTGCACGGCTTGGAAGGATCAAGCGCGGCTGGATACGCCCGGAGCATGTCGCAGCTTGCGCTCGGATCCGGCTACGCCACGCATCGCACCAACCTTCGAAGTTGCGGCGGTACCGAATCCGTCTGCAAGACGATGTACCATGCAGGCCTGACGGGCGACACAGAGTTCATTCTGCGCCAGCTTCGACAATTGCATTCCGATCCCATCTTCCTGGTGGGCTACTCGCTGGGCGGAAACGTCTCGCTGAAACTGGCGGGAGAGCTTGGCGACGACGCAGCGGATCTATTGGCCGGAGTCTGCGCGGTTTCGACACCCATCGACCTGGCGGCGTGTGTCCGCCAAATGGGCAGGCGCGAGAACCGGCTCTACGAGTCGCGTTTTCTGAAGCGGCTGAAACAACGTATCCGCGACCGGGCGAGAACACTGCCCGGCGTCTACGATCTGGCGCTGGTCGACCGGGCGCGCAGCGTATATGAGTTTGACGATCTGATTACCGCCCGGCAGTTCGGCTTCGGGACGGCCGATAACTACTACGGGACGCAATCTTCCAACCAGTTTCTTGACCGCATCCGGGTTCCAACGCTAATCGTCCAAGCCAAAGACGATCCGCTGATCCCGTTTGGGATCTTCAACCACCCTGCAATCTCCGCGAATCCTCACATCAGCCTCCTGGCCCCCGATCATGGCGGTCACCTCGGATTCCTCTCCGATCGGGCGCCCCGTTTCTGGATAGATCGAATTATTTTGGAGTTTATCGAGCAAACACGGAACAAATCGGGTGTTTCCAACGTCATCGTTGGAAATGGCCACTAACGCCTCGTTCGCGGAAGCTGCATCCGTAGCCATAGGCTCTCTACGGGGAAGCAAACTACGCAGCTTTCTGACGCTGCTCGGAATCATTCTGGCCACCACCACGCTGATCGCCGTCATGTCGGTGATCAACGGCATGAATCACTACATCGCTCAACAGGTCTCCGACATGGGCGTCGACGGCTTCCGCGTCCGCAGGATCATTTTCATCGGCAATTGGGATCCAAAGAAGTACCTCGAGATGCAACGCCGTAACCCGGAGATGAGCCGCGAGGAGTATGAGTTCCTCAGGACCCACGTGAAGCTCACCCGTGAGATCGGCATGGAGGCGTTTCGTTCGGTCACCGTTAAATACGGCGGCCAGGCAGTGGATTGGGTTCAGTTGAGCGGAGTCACGCCGAATATGGCTGTGATTTCCAACGTTCAGGTGGCATCAGGACGATTCTTCACGGACCCGGATAATAACCGCCGCCTCTCGTCCGTCTTCATCGGAAACGACCTGAAGGAGCAGTTCTTCCCGAATATCGATCCCGTCGGAAAATCGATCTCGATCGACGGCACGCCGTTCGAAGTGATCGGTGTGGCGAAGGCGCAGGGAACGGTATTCGGCCAGTCGCGCGACAGTTTTGTCATGATCCCGGCGGAATCGTACTTCAAGAAATACGGCTCGCGACAAGGACTTGGCTATAACGCCGTGGCCCTCGACGCCGCACATCTGGCCGAAGCGCAGGATGAGGTACGCGCTCTGCTGCGCGCCTCGCGTCATCTGCGGCCGAGCCAGGACGACACGTTCGGCATGGCCGCGTCCGATTCCCTGCTTTCCGCGTGGGACCGCCTCACCGGCGCCGTGGCGGCGACGGCCGTCGGCGTGGTTTCGGTGTTCATGGTCGTCGGCGGAGTGGTCATCATGAACATCATGTTGGCCGTTGTGACCGAGCGGACGCACGAAATCGGGATCAGGAAATCCGTCGGCGCACGCAGCCGCGACATCCTGAATCAGTTTCTGGTGGAATCGTCGATGTTGTCGGGTATAGGCGGCCTCATCGGCGTCACCAGCGCGTGGATCGTCGCGGTCCTGGTGCGGAATCTGACGCCAGTGCCGATGCAGGTGCCTTATTCCGCCGTCTTCCTCGGCGTCGGCATCTCGTCGGCGGTCGGCCTGTTCTTCGGTATCTATCCCGCCCGCAAGGCTGCGCGCCTGGATCCGATCGAGGCATTGAGAGCCGAATGAGCAAGGTGCGTTGGGTCCCGCTTCTGGCCGGCATCAGGCTCGCCATGGCCAGCATCCGCGAAGCGAAGATGCGATCGTTCCTCACGGTGCTGGGCGTCATTATCGGAACCAGCACCATCATCGGTGTGGGGTCCATCATCGCCGGGCTCGATGGCGCCATTACCGACATCATCAATCAGTTCGGCCCGAACACGATGATCGTCTTCAAGTTTCGCGGCGGATTCCGTACGGGCAATCTGACGCCTGAGGAAGCGAAGCGAAAGCCCATTACCTACCAAAACGCGCTGGCGATTGAGGAGCGCTGCCCATCGGTCGAACACGCAAGTCCGTATCTGTTCCCCGACAACCAGGTGATCCGTAAAGTTCGCTACAAGGGAAACGAAGTTTTCCGCATTCAGATTGGAGGCACCGACGAAGGCTACGTCGGCAGTGGCGTCGAAATGAAGTACGGCCGTTTCTTCACCGACACGGAGAACCGCCATCACTTGCCCGTCGTCGTGGTGGGCGAGAGTATCCCGATCCAGCTATTTCCGAACATCGATCCCACCGGAAAATGGATCGACATCAACGGCCAGCAGGCTGAAATAATCGGCGTGATGAAAAAGCCCTCTACATCCCTGCCCGGGGACGACGACAACCGCGTGCTGCTGCCGTATTTCTCCATGCACAAGATGTTCCCCAGCGCCAAAGAACACATGCTGGTGATCAACGCGAAACCCGGCGAACTGGCCAAAGCGATCGATGAGGTCAGGATGGTGCTACGGCAGGAACGCCGCGTGAAATATAACGACCCCGATAACTTCTGGATTTCAACCGCCGAGCAGATGATCGAAGATTTTCACAACGTCACCGCGATGGTCGCGCTGGTGATGATCGTGTTGAGTTCCATCGGCCTGCTCGTCGGCGGCATCGGCGTGATGAACATCATGCTCGTCTCGGTTACCGAGCGCACGCATGAAATCGGCATTCGCAAAGCGATCGGAGCGCGCCGTTTCGATATTGTTCTCCAATTCCTCACCGAAGCTGCAACACTCACGTTTCTCGGCGGACTCTGCGGGATGGTTCTCGGCTGGTTGATTTCCATCGCCGCCCGTTTAGTGTTCCCCGCGTTGGTGACACATGTTCCGTTATGGGCCGCGGCCGCGGGCGCGATCATGTCGGTGGCAGTCGGATTGTTCTTCGGGATATGGCCGGCGAATAAGGCTGCCAGGCTCGATCCTGTTGTCGCTCTGCGATACGAATAGGTTACGAGTGGCGGCGATCCGTGGTCACATTCTTAGGTTATTTTGTTCCAGAAGGTTCCACGGTTTGCCATTCGGCCGACACAATTCCGTCTTCGAAGCGGAAATTTCCAACCATCGATTGCAGCGTACCCGTGCTATCTTCCGGCACCGCGAATTCCGCCAGGATCGAGATTGAATCCGCGGCCAAAGCCTCCACTTTCATCGAGACCAGCGTTAGCCTGCTCTTCTCGCCAAGCTCTACGATCTTTGCGCGCAGTCCCTGCTCTATGGTCTTAGCCGCGACCACTCGCAAACTGTGACGGATTCCGGTGACCGAACCCGACAGCCCTTCCTCTCCCAACAGCCTCGAGATCGGGCGGCCGCCAATGTTCACCAGCAGCACTGTGCCCGTGCCGATCAACGCCGCCCAATATTCCCCAAGCCCCGCAATTGTTCCCACGGCGGCGGAGCACCAAAGCGTGGCGGCGGTATTCAAGCCTCGAACATGAAATCCGTCACGGAGAATTACGCCGCCTCCCAGGAACCCGATTCCCGTAATGATTTGCGCTCCCACGCGCGACGCACTCTCGGCGCCGCCCATGAAGAGCGGCAACATCATAAATAGCGAAGAGCCCGTCGCCACCAGCGCGTTGGTTTTCAGGCCAGCCATGTGGTGATGGAGTTGGCGCTCGCATCCGATAGCCGAGCCGAGTGCGAAACCGGCGGCGAGCCGGAGAGTGAATTCCCCCAACGGGATGGGCATGCTTCTCCAAATTGTACGCTGTTGTGTATGATCGGTGCGTGGCGCTGACAACGTGCAAGTCTTGTGGCAATCAGTTCGGCTGCGAAAAGTCGGAAGACTGCTGGTGCGCGAAGTTCCCACCGGTGCTGGACGTACCGGAAAACCAGTATATTTCGTGTATTTGCCCGGAATGCCTGCGGCTTGTTTGCGATAACATGATGGTGAAGAGCGACCAAACCCCATCGTGATGCGCCGTTGCTTAACATCTGTTCTTCTCCTTTCGGCCGTTCCCGCGTTCTCAGCGACGGCGGATAAAGCGGAAGAGTTTTTCGAGATGAAGGTCCGGCCGATTCTGGCCAAGAACTGTTTCGCCTGCCATACAGCCTCTAAGATGGGCGGACTCGAGATGAGCTCGCGTGAAGCACTGCTCAAGGGCGGCACGGACGGTGCGGCCATCGTTCCTGGCGATCCCGATCACAGTCTGCTCATCCGTGCAGTGCGTCATGAAGATGCGCGAATCAAGATGCCGCCGCAAGGCCAACTCAGCAGCGACGAGATCGACCAGCTTTCTCTTTGGGTGAAGGCGGGCGCGGTTTGGCCGAAGACTCATGCGATCACCGTGGCGAAGGGTGATGAGTACGTCATCACGCCCGAGCAACGGAACTATTGGGCGTTCCGCCCAGTGACAAAACCGATGCCTCCCAAGGCCGATGCATGGGCGAAAACTCCTATCGACCATTTCATCGCCGCCAAGTTGCAGGAGAAAGGCCTCACGCCGGTGAAGCCTGCCGATAAGCGGACGTTGATTCGGCGGGCAACGTTCGATTTGACGGGTTTGCCGCCAACGCCTGAAGAAGTAGATGTGTTCGTAAAGGATAAATCTCCGGACGCGTTTGCCAAGGTGGTCGATCGCCTGTTGGCTAGCCCAAGGTACGGCGAACGGTGGGGAAGGCACTGGCTGGACGTTGCGCGCTATTCGGACGACAAGCTGGATTCCGTTCGCGACGCACCGCACCCAAACGCCTTCCGCTATCGCGACTGGGTGATTCAGGCATTCAACGACGACGTGCCGTACGATGAGTTCGTGAAGGCGCAGATTGCCGGCGATCTTCTGCCGAATCCTGAAAAGACCGCCCCCGGACTGGGGCTCTACTCCCTCAGTCCGGAGTTTCAGGACGATCGCGTCGATGTCACGACTCGCGGTTTTCTCGGCTTGACGGTCGCCTGCGCCACCTGCCACAACCACAAATTCGATCCTATTCCGCAGAAAGATTTTTACGCGCTGTTGAGTGTTTTCGACAACACTAAGATGGACGAGTATCCGCTCGCTCCCAAGGCAGAGGTCGAGGAATACAAGGCCTGCAAGAAGAAGGCGGAAGACGAAGAGAAGAAGCTGAAGGAATTCGTCGATGGGCAAGCGGCGCAACTGGCGGAAATTTTGGCGTCGCGAACGTCCGATTATCTGATGGCGGCGGCGAAGCTGATTCCCGCCGAGAGCGTGGACAAGGAGACGCTGGAACGCTGGAACAAGTACCTGGCCAAGACCGAAAAGGAACACCCATTCCTGAAACCGTGGTACGCGCTTCAGAAAGACAAGCAACACGAATCTGAGGCGCGGAAATTCGCCGACGATTTCCAGGCTCACGCGTTGAAAGTCTTCGCTGAGCACAACCGGATCGAGCGCGAAAACATGATCCGCCTGGGAGGTTCAACGGAGCGGCGTAACCTGAGCGGCGCCGATCTTCTTTCTCTCCCGCGCGACGATTACTTTCTCTGGCGGGACTTGTTCTCGGACAAAGGCATCCTGGTCTACGACGAAAAGGGAATCAACCGGTTCCTGACAGGCGAATTTAAGACATACCTTGTGACGCTGCGAAAGAACGTCGATGAGTACACGAAAGAGATCCCACCGCAGTATCCGTTCCTGCAAATCATCAGCGATGTGGCCAAGCCCAAAAAGCAACACGTGTATCTTCGCGGCGACAAGAACAATCCCGGCGACGAAGTCGACGCGCACTTTCTTTCCATACTCTCCGCCGGCAAACCGAAACCTTATACGCACGGCAGTGGGCGCTTGGAACTGGCAGAGGATATCACGGATCCGAAAAATCCCCTGACGCCGCGAGTGATCGTGAACCGTATTTGGCAGTGGCATTTTGGCACCGGCATCGCGCGAACAGCCAGCAACTTTGGAGAACTCGGCGAGCGGCCTGTCAATCCGGAGTTGCTCGATTATCTGGCCGCACGCCTGCTTGAAGACAAGTGGTCGATTAAGGCATTGCAGCGCGAGATCATGCTTTCGGCAACGTATCAGCTCGGATCAGAGGACTCGCAGAAAGCGGAAACAGTCGATCCGGAGGACCGGTTGATGTGGCGCTTCAACCGCCAGCGGCTCGACGCCGAAGAGGTTCGCGATGCCGTCCTGTTTGCATCCGGCAAGTTGGATCTTCAGGCCGGCGGCAAACCGGGGCACCTTGACGACACGAATTTCAAGCGCACCGTTTATGGATTTGTCAGCCGCCGGCGGTTGGATCCCATGCTTGAGCTCTTCGATTTTCCAAACGCGAATAGCACGAGCGAAGCGCGAATTGTGACCAACGTTCCGCTGCAAGGGCTTTTCTTCCTTAACAGTCCGCTGCTTATGAGCCAATCGGAAGCCCTGGCCGCGCGAGTGGAATCGAGCGACGAAAAGAAAGCAATCGAGAAAGCTTATCGCTTGCTCTTCGATCGCGCGCCGACGCAGAAAGAATTGAAACTCGGGCTTGAGTTCCTACATTCGACGCCCGAGAAACCCTGGCCGAAGTACCTTCAAGTGCTTCTCAGTTCCAACGAATTCAATTACGTGAGTTAATGTCATGACACGCCGCGATCTTCTTCGTCTCATCGGTACCGGCTTTGGCGCGGTTGGCTATTCGCATCTGCTCGCGGAAACGTCGGGAGTTGCGCCGCAGTTCCCTGCCCGCGCCAAGCACGTAATCCACCTGTTTCTGAACGGCGGTCCATCGCAGGTGGACACCTTCGATCCGAAGCCGATGCTGACGAAGTATGCCGGCAAACCGGCGCCCAGCGGAAATCTGAAAACGGAGCGCAAGACAGGTAGTCTACTGAAATCGCCGTTTGAATTCAAAAAGTACGGCCAGAGCGGCATCGAAGTGAGCGAGATCTTTTCCAAGCTCGGCGAGTGCATTGACGATTGCTGCGTTATCCGGTCGATGCATACGGACCGCCCGAATCACGAGCCATCTCTGCTGGTGCTGAACACCGGGTCGCCGCTGTCGGGCCGTCCGTCGATGGGCTCGTGGCTCACCTACGGGCTGGGAACGGAAAACAAGAATCTTCCCGGGTATTTTGTGTTGTGCCCTGGTCTGCCAATCATCGGTCCGCAGCTTTGGAGTTCGGCGTTTCTACCAGCCAAATACCAGGGAACGTATATCGCCAATTACGCCAAGACCGAGCCGGACAAACTGATCCCGTACGTGCGGAATACGAAATACTCTGCCGACGATCAGCGCAGGCAGCTCGGCTTGCTGGCCAAGCTCGACAACGGCTCTTCCGATCCGCAATTGGAAGCGCGAATTCAGGCGATGGAAACCGCCTTCCGCATGCAAACCGAAGCTCCGGATATTCTCGATATTCGCAAAGAGAAACCCGAGGTGCGGGCGAGCTACGGAGAAGGCGATTTCGCCAGCGGCTGTCTGATGGCCGCCCGCCTGGTGGAGCGCGGCGTGCGCATGGTCCAGGTGTACTACGGCAATGGCCAGCCGTGGGACAACCACGACGACATCATGATCCACAAGAGGCTGGCTCGCGACGCGGATCAGGCGATTGCGGCGCTGCTGAAAGATCTGAAGCAGCGAGGCCTGCTGGACGAGACTCTGGTGATCATCGGCGGCGAATTCGGGCGCACACCATCGGTGGAAGTGTCCGGATTGGTAAAGGTGCAAAACGGCCGCGATCACAACAACCACGGCTTCAGCGTGGTGCTCGCCGGCGGCGGCATCAAAGGCGGAATGACGTACGGCGCCACCGACGAGTTCGGTTTCAAAGCAGTGGAGAACCCGCTGCATCCGCACGATCTGCAAGCCACCATTCTTCATCTCTTCGGCTATGACCACACCAAACTCACCTACCGCTATAGTGGCCGCGATTTCCGCTTGACGGACGTGGAAGGCGAAGTGGTGAAAGGCATCCTGGCATAGAGAGCTCTGCTATACTTCCAGGTATTTCGCTGTAGGAGATACCTTGTGAGAAAGCTGCTCTCAGGAACCGGTCTTCCTACAGTGGGCCAACGGTATCGCGCAAGCTCAGTTGGCCCAGCGCGATCAAACTATAGCCGCCATTAAGAACGTCGGCCAAGCGGAGTTTCGGCAGTTCTACGTCCGTCAACGAATCTTGCAACTCATCGGCGGACTGCCCGAAAGCCGCGGACCTTTGAACGCACAGGTCACCGGTATTATCGATCAGGGCACGTACCATATCGAGAAAGTGCTTTTCGAAAGCATGCCCGGTCTCAAAGTTTCAGCTAACGTCTACGCACCCAATGCCACCGGCCGCTACCCGGCGATTCTTATACAAATCGGCCATTTTCCCGAGGCCAAAGCATGGCCGCAATTGATGGCGGCAAATCTGGCGGCCAAGGGTTTCGTGGTGATCGCGTTCGATCCTCTTGGAGAAGGCGAACGGCAGCAGGGTTACAACCCGGTCACTCGAATGCCATTGATCAATAGCGACGTGGGGCAGCATCTCATGGCGGGCGCGCAGAGTCTGATCCTCGGCCAAAACTTCGGCCGGTATGAGATCTTCGATGCGATGCGAGCCATCGATTACCTCACCAGCCGTCCCGACGTCGACGACGCTAAGATCGGCGCTACCGGCTGCTCCGGCGGCGGCTCGCCCACCTATTACATGATGGCTCTCGAACCGCGCATTAAAGCGGCGGCGCCCGCGTGTGTCGGTCCCAGTTACAAGTGGGGCATCCCTCTCGGCGCCGTTGGCGATTCCGAGCAGTCGTTCGCGAACTTTCTCTCGTCCGGCCTTGACTCTCCCGACTTCTTCGAAGCGTTCGCGCCGCTGCCGATATTGCTTCTGAATACCGCTCAGGATGAGAACTTCCCCCCGTCGGCATCAGACCCGGTGTTTAACGAAGCCAAGAATTTCTATTCAATTTACAAAGCCTCGGATAGGGTTCAGAGGTTCACCGGACCGGCGGGCACGGTATGCCGCTGGAAAACCGGCAGGCGCTATACGCTTTCATGATTCAGTGGCTGAAGGGAGGCAAGGGAGACGCGACGGAGCTTCCCCTGAACGTACTCCCAAATGACCAATTGAACGTGACGGCGAACGGATATGTCGGCGGCTTGGACATCTATCAGGTGATTGCGGCTACGCCGCGCGATCCGGATTCAGCCGACGAGTTGCTCCCCGCCGTACAGCGGATCATCCAGAACAACCACCAGGCGCCGCTACCCCAATATGGCGCGATCGCTGATTTGGGTTCCTATGTTTCTCAAGATGTCTCGTTCATCACGGAGCCTGGTCTCACCATCTCCGCAAAACTCTTGATTCCGAAAGCTGCGGGTCACAAGCCTGGCATCATCTACGTGGAGAACTCCGCAGTGGGTTCCGTAGCGGCACAACAGTTGGCGCTGGGCGGCAGCGTTGTTCTGGATTTGTTTCCGCGCGCTGTCTCGCTTTCCATTGGCCCTTCCGACGTCTTCGGCGATTGGGTAGATAATTTGCTGGCCACGCTAATCGGCCGGAATCTGCCGGGAATGCGGGCATTCGACATTCTCCGGGGCGTCGACATTCTGAGTGGTAGAGCCGACGTCGACCCGGCTCGTATTTCCGGCGCGGCCAGCGATATCGCGGGGATCTGGCTGCTGCTGGCCAGCGCTGTCGACACGCGGCTTAGCGCGATCGCTCTCGACCACACTCCTTACAGCTTCAAGAACGCCTTCGCATCCGCGATCGATCGCCGGTTGCATGATGGAGCGGTGCCGGGATTCTATTTGCACTGGGATCTTGGGGATCTCGTCGCTGCACTGGGGGCCAGGCCGATTAACTGGGTGAATCCGACGGATTGGCTGGGCAACGGCGTCCCGCAAGCCAGTCTGACGCCGGCGCTCTCCGGGGCCATCACGCGTCACTTCAAGTTTGGCCCCATCGTTTATCTCGAACTCACGCTCACCAACTCGGGTCCAGGAACGGCCACCGCCGCTAATATCGCTTCCCTGTCGTACCAAACGCTGGCTGGCTCAGGTTCCGTGACACCCATCTCGAGGGCGCCCATCCCGATCGGGGAAATTGCGCCGGGCTCTTCACGAATTGTTCCGCTATTCCTGACCGTACCGAATTCGTTAACGCGCTTCTCGGTTACTGAAGGAGGAACGCTCAAGACACCGCTCGGAAACAGTCTCACGTTTTCCCTTCAGCAGGTGGTGACTCCATAGCGATAATGGAGTCTATGTTTGGTGGGATTGAAGCGGGCGGGACCAAGTTTGTTTGCGCGGTGGGCGGTGGCCCGGAAGATCTCGTAACACAGCAATTTCCCACCACGACGCCGGCTGAAACGATTGCCCGCGTGGCGGACTTCTTCTCCAGCTACAAAGAACTTCGCTCCATCGGCATCGCCTCCTTTGGACCGCTCGATTTGAATCCGGCGTCGCGAACGTTCGGCCATATCACCAGCACTCCCAAAATCGTCTGGCGTAACTTCGACTTCGCCGGAGAAGTCTCCCGGACAACGAAGCTGCCTGTCGCTATCGACACAGACGTGAACGGCGCAGCGCTCGCCGAAGCTCGCTGGGGCGCGGCGCGAGGGCTCGAGACGTTTGTCTATCTCACAGTGGGAACCGGCATCGGCGGCGGCGGATTGGTCAACGGAAAAGTGATGCACGGGTTGTTGCATCCGGAAATGGGACACCTCCGCGTGCCGCATGACGGCGAAGACGATGCATATGCCGGATGCTGTCCGTTTCACGGCGACTGTCTCGAAGGGCTGGCGTCCGGACCTGCATTGCACGAACGGTGGGGACGGGCTCCAGAAACACTTCCATCAGAGCACCCAGCCTGGGATCTACAGGCACATTACCTGGCGCTCGGTATCCAGAATATTATCTGTACGCTTTCCCCGCAGCGCGTGATTCTGGGTGGAGGCGTGATGCAGCGCGCGGAGCTTTTCGTTGCGATACGGAAGAAGGTGCAGGCATTGCTGAACGGGTATGTGACTTCGGCGGCCTTGCTCAACGGAATCGACGCGTACATCGTGCCCCCAGCGCTCGGCGACCGCACAGGCGTGCTTGGGGCGCTGGCTTTGGCGCGCGATCTGGCTACTGGGTAATCGTTACATCCAGAGTTACATCGGCAACGATTGTCAGGTTGCCGGGCTGCACTGGAGTGGTGGTTGCCGCAGTTCCCGCCACCTGGAACGAGGCAGGCTGCACGGAGACAACGCCTTCCTGGGCGGCGAGCACTGCTCCCGTATGCACGCCGAGTCCTAGCGCGATGGCATCCGCCTTTGCTTTTGCCTGAATCGAAGTAAGCCGAAGCGCCTGCTGGCGAGCGGGCTGATCGTTTTGGAGCCCAAAACGGAGGCTTGAGACACCATTAGCACCAGCCTGTACTGCGGTATCGATGATTTTCCCGACGCCGGTCAGATTGGCCGTCGTTACTTCCACCGTGTTGTTTGCGATGAATCCTACGAGAATCGGAGTGCCGTTGGGGGGATAGGTGTAGCTTGGCGAAAGCGAGTAATTAATTGTCTTGACATCGGCATTCGCTCCGAGCAGTTGATTCAGTTTGTCGATCACCGCCTGAGTCTGAGTGGCATTCTGTGACGCCGCGGAGTCTGCCGTTGCTGCCTGCGTGGTAACGCTGATATCGACCTTCGCTTGATCCGGGCTAATCGCAACAGTGCCCTCGCCGATGGCGCGAATGAACGGATTTCTAGCCGGGACTGTCTGGGCAAAAACAGTTCCAAACGAATAGAGCGCAAGAAACGCGACAAGTTCAAGGACGTTACGCATAGGAGACTCTCATTTATTATGGTTCATTAGGAATGCCGCAGAATCTTGACCTTTTCGAAACCAGTTTCTTGACCGCCCGCCCGGCGAGTCCTATTTTTTGCCACTCGGACTTCCTGGAGAAAATGGCGGAATACCGCAGTCAGGCGATCGGTAAGCGTGCTTCTCTGCTACTGCAGCGCCTGGCGGTGGATGAGAGGCGTCAACATTACAAGGCGACGCAGGGCGCGAATCGTGGATGGCGAAGGTCACGCCTCGGCGGCGGTAGTGGCAGTCATTTCTACGCTTGGTGGGCGCCCAAGAGCGCGGCGCCGTTGCGCGAGGGCGCGGACTTCGAAGGATCGCCGGAGGGCGCCATTTTCTTGCGCGACATCCGGCACCATGACGATCATTCTCCGCTCTCGGCGCAGTCGTTCCAGGCGAACTATTTGCCGCTCACGGTGTCGGATATTCGGCGGGAGGAATATAATCCTGCGCCTTGGACGCCAAATCAGGCGAAGTTCGCCGGCGCGCGCCAACTGATACGCATTTTGAAAGGGCACCCTGGTTCCGGTAAGACCACAGCGCTACTCCATGCGGCCGATACCACCGGTGCGCGCCGAGTGCTCTATCTGACCTACTCGGCGGATCTGGCGTCGCTCGCCAAGGACTACTTCGATCGCTACTGCTCGGCGGAAAAGCAGTTTCATGTCGCCACTTACTCATCGTTCCTGCGCCAGTTCCTCGGTTCGGACCTTCCAATTATTCCCGCTGCCGAATCGAGGAAACGGTTTGAACGCGACGTTGCGATGTTTCAGCGCGCGCTCGGCCCTTGGGCCGACGATATCCCGGCGTTGTACGACGAACTGCATGCCCACTTGGCTGGCGATGCGCTGCCGGTAGCCACGGGACGGTTTGTAGCCTGTCCGGGTTGCCGCGTCCCGGACAAAGCGTACCGGGAACGGCGGATTCGTTTCATTGGTCCCACAGGAGCCGCCCAGGCGCTCGAAACGGCAGCGCGGCTCGAACGAAACGATCCTGGGCCACTGGCAGACCGTTATTTCCCCGAGGTGGCTGTTGCGTGGAAGGCGGCTGCTGCGCTCCTAAAAGACAAGTCCGGCTTTCGTTCCGAGTTTCTCGAATTCGATTGCATTGCGGTGGACGAATGCCAGGATCTGACGCCCATCGAATCGTTTGTGATCGCGGAACTGGCGGCGCGCATTCGTGAATCGCGCCGCTCGGTTTCCGTGCTGATGGCTGGCGACGAAGCCCAGACGGTTCGCCCAACCGATTTCGAATGGGGCTGGTTGAACGATCTGCTTCATGCGCGCGCCGGCACACCGAGTGAATATAGACTCACCACGAATCTTCGGAGCCCACGGCGCATCGCCGAGATCGTCAACCGGGTTTGGGATTTGTACTCGCATCTGGAAAAGAAAGACCGCCCGAGCGGCACCGGACTGGCCGAAGTGGATGACGATTCCAACGATCAGGTCTTCTACTGCGCGGCCTCTCCGGGTCCGGACCTAAACGCTCTCCTCACCGAGCTCGCATCGCGCGAGGGTCTTGCCTTGGTCGCGCTCGATCAGAATCTCACCGCAATTCCGGAAACGCTGCGCAAATCAATTCTGTCGTCTTCGGAAGTGAAAGGTCTCGACTTTCATTCCGTCTGCGTTGTCGACGCAGGCCGGCACCTTGAGCGAATCACAAAGATGACCGAGCATTACTCCGTCGCTGCCGATATTGAGGGGCTTCGCAAGCGCCTCTGCATCGATCAAATGCGCGTTGCGCTAAGCCGTCCAACGGAACGCCTTTTTTGGTTGGATGTTAATCCAAGCGAGAAGATTGTACGCCGGAGTCTGGATTTTCTGAACGGAACCCGTTATGCCGGTGGTGTTCCGGTCTCGCATCCGGCGGCAGTCCTGAAGACTCTACAGGAAGAGCAACTCGATCTGGAGGAACGTATTCAGCGCTGCCAGGTAGACGCCCGGCAGTATCTTGCCATTCGGCCCGATCTCGCCTGGTCGCGAGCGCAACAAGGCGTCGCGCTGCTTGGCGAAGAAGGAACGCCAACCGCGGTGACCGATGAGACCGCGCGCCGCACATCCTTGATGACGCTTTGCGAAGTCTGCTTCTGTCTGGCGTTCCGCAATGCAAAGCTCTCCCCGGAACTTGGCCGTCCCGATCTGTATGAAGAGGCCAGGCGAGCCGCGGCTGGCGCCAAGCAATTCGGACTGACTGAAATCATCGCTGACATCCGCACCATATCTCACGCGAGCGCCGGCGAGCGGCTTGTCGCAATCGGGAATCTGGCGCAGACGATGGCCAGGCGCAGAGCCGAGATAGAGCCTTGGCTCCTGCTGGAAATCGCTGCGCCTGCGCAGAGTTGGGTCAATTCGCTCGAACAGGCGATCGCGGTCGGCGAGAACGCCGGCATTCTTATCAACATTCTTCCGCCCTTCTACGACGTTCTCGGCCTGCCCGACGCGGCGTCTCGAAAAGCAAAACTGGAACAGCGCAGCATCGATCTGCTCCTTAAACAGAAGAACTACCAGCGGGCGCTACAGGTACTCGAAAAGTTATCCGAACGCAAACCGGCGCTGGAGGCCCGTTGTCTGGAAGCGCTCGGCGAACACGGAAGAGCGGCCGAGATCTACCGTGCGGCCGGCGATCTTGCTGGCGCACTGGAGTGTTACCGTGCAATCCCCGATTTCGCGGCGGCTCTCTCGCTGATTCGCGAGATTGGCCGTGAGCATCCCGCCATCGAGTCGCTCGAATGGGTGGCGCGCTTGCAGGAAGTCATCGCACAACGTCCGGAGAACTTCACCAAAGTCATGAAACCGACGGAGAAGAAGATTCTCGAGGGGTTGCTCGAGCAGGCGTTCGGTGCGAGCCGCAAGAAGTCTCCCGCGGTGAAGAAAGCTCCCGCTGCGAAGAAGGTCGTGGTCAAGCGGAAACCGTCGCCGCCCGTTCGACGCCGAAGACCTGAGCTGTTTTAATCAACGGTGTAGCGACGGACCGCATCCTCGTCGAATTTGAGACCGATTCCAGGACTACGAAATGGAACGGCGTGGCCATCCTCGATCCGCAATGGTTCTTCTAAAATTGGATCCGCAAAGTCGATGTATTCGAGCCAATGACAGGTGGGCGATACCGCCAGCAGGTGCGCGCTGATTTCCGGCAACAGATGGCTCGACAGGGGAAGGCCATGGGATTCCGCCAACGCAGCGGCGCGCAGCCAACCAGTGACGCCGCCAATCTTTTCTGCGTCGGGCATGGCGAAATCGGAAGCACCGGCGGCAACGCTCTTTGCCATATCGTGCGGTCCCCACCAATTCTCGCCGATTTGGATCGGGGTCGCCGTTTCCGTGGCGATCCGGGAATGCCCGGCGTAGTCAGTCGCCAGCACCGGTTCTTCGATCCAGTAAACTCCCTCCTGATCGAGCGCCCGCGCGCGATGAATGGCTTCCGGAACCGTCAGACACTGGTTGTAGTCGGTCATTAGCAACATGCTGTCGCCGACTGCTTTCCGCACGGCGTGGATCACCGCGATGTCAGTCTTTAGTTCCGGATAACCCAGTCTGATCTTCATCGCGCGAAAGCCACCCTCGGCCAACTCCATCGCTTCGTCCGCGGCGCGCTCGGGTCCGATGATCCCCAGGCCGCAACTGTTATACGCGGGGATTGGGCGGTCCTCGCCGCCGAGCAGCCTGGCGAGCGGCAACGAACTCGCCTTTGCCAGAGCATCCCAAGCGGCCATATCGATGCCCGCCATCGCAATTCCTGTGAGCCCTTGTGGCCCGAGCAGGCGGAACCGTTGTTGTAATTTTTGTTCGATCACGAGTGGCGCGACTTCGTTGCCCTTAACGAAGGCCGCAAGGTTCCTGATGAGCTGCGCGACCGGCAGCAACGCGGCCAGCGTGTAGCAGAACACGTAGGCGCTCCCGGTAATCCCCTCTTCCGTCGCGAGATCCACCAGAACCAGTGGCGCCGTCCCGACCAGACCTCCGCTCGTCTGCAACGGCCGCTTCATCGGAACGTCCACTGCGCGGGCGGTCAAGGAAAGAATCGTCAGGTGCTTCTTCATTGCATATTCTCGCGAAACCATTCGATGGTGCGGCGCATACGATCGAGCTTGTGCTCGGGTTTGTTGAAGTGATGCCCTTCGCCGTCGTAGACCACAAGTTGCGTCTTCACTCCGAGGGTCTTCAGCGCATGCCAGAACTCATAAGACTGCGGCGCTGGACACTCAGCGTCCCGCTCGCCGACCAGGATCAGTGTAGGCGTCTTCACGTTGCGAATGTACTCAATGGGCGAACTCTTGGCGTACACAGCCGGGTCGTCGTAGACACTGGCTCCGAAAAACGGAATCATCCACTGATCGATGGAATTTTGGCCATAGTAGCTTTTCCAGTTGGCGATTCCGGCTCCGGCGACAGCGGCGCGAAAGCGGTTGGTCTGGGTCACGGTCCACATGGTCATGTAGCCGCCGTAACTCCATCCGGTGATTCCGACGCGCTCAGGGTCGATCGGTGCGGCTTTGACCGCAGCTTCCACTCCCGCCAAAATGTCACGGAGATCGCCCGCGCCGAAGTCCTTGACGTTGGCCTGAGTGAATGTCTCGCCTGCACCATAGCTACCACGCGGATTCGGGAATAGAACATAGAAACTTTGCGATGCCAGGAGACTATTATCGTCCGATTCCGGCCAAGCGGGCTTCTTCGAAGACGAGGGTCCACCGTGAACGTTCACAATAAGGGGATATCGCTTGCCAGGTTCCACTTTCGGCGGCGCAAGAAGCCAGCCCTGGACCTGGAAACCATCGCTTTGCCATTTGAGATCGGTGGCGTTGCCCCACAATTGCTTTCGATCCTTGTTGCGTTCGGTGACCTGCTTCCAGCTTCCGAGTTCTCCCGCCCAGACCTCGGGCGCCAAGTTCCACGAGGATCGCGTCATGGCTGAAGAGCGGCCGTCTTTCGCGAGCGACAGTGGGGAGTCTTCTCCGGCCTTGATCAACTCACCTCCTTTCCAGACTGTCTCGATCTGGCCACTCGCGAGGTCGAGCGACGCGATGGCAGATCCACCGCCGGCGGTAGCGATAAAGACGATGCGGCGGGAGGAGGGCGCCCATTCGATTCCACTGGCCGACATCTTCATTCCGGGAGTGACACTGGCTGGTTTTCCGCCTTGCGCGGGCACGGTAAAGATCTCACCTCCGACGACACCCGCGTCACTCATCAATCCGCTGATAAAGGCGATGGTCTGGCCATCGGGCGACCATCGGGGCACGGCGAGTTGCAGGGCGGGAGACGGAAGTTTGGTAGCTTGGCCGGACTCCTTGCCGATGGTGTAGAGCGCGGCGATCCACCAGTTGTTGTCGCCGGATCCCGGCGCTGCGATGGCCGCGAACCGCCGCGAGTCGGGGGACCAGTCGAACTCGTAAACGTAGAGGTCAGCCGGGGAGACGAGGCGCAATTTGCCCCGGCCGGAATCCACTGTGGCGATGCGTTGCTCGTAGATCTGCTGCTCGATGACCCCGACTTCGCGGGCGGTCGGTTCGAGAGGTCCTCCTGACTTGGGAGCATCTGCTGTATAGAGAAATCCGATCTCGTTTCCATCCGGAGACCAACGAAGCGATTTGGCAAACCCGCGCAGATTGGTGAGGCGGTGCGGCTTGCCTCCCGGAACATCCGCCGTGAATATGTTTGGTTGCCCTTTTGTCTCCGAGTCGGAAAAATAGGCAACGCGGCGGCTATCCGGCGACCAGGCTATCTCGGTCTCTTTGGAGGAGGTGGTGGCGACGCGGACGGGTGATCCGCCGCCATTGACGGCTCGCTCGAAAATCACGTATTGGTCCGGCGATAGCCTTTCCACCCAGCCTACGCGGCTGCCGTCCGGCGAAATGGATACGGCCTTGAACTCGCGAACCGCGCTCGCCTCATCGAGCAATTTTTCAAGAGAAATACTCTGACCGGCAAGCGGCCCCCGCGCGGCTATACATCCCAATAAGAAGGTCCGGCAAATCCTCAGCGCGATCATGTAATCCCCTTGCGGCATGTTGACTTCGTGCCCATGCCTGTGTCAATCTCAGCTTTCACCCATATAACACACTCGAATGGTGACACGGAGAAATTCCAATGAGTTTAAGCGTTAAGACGCGTACTAGCGGCAACGTGGCAATCGTAGATCTACAGGGACGCATCACTCTCGGGGAACCGACTGGATTGTTGCGCGACACGGTTAAGAGCGTCTTGGCCGGCGGCAATAAGAACATCCTGCTAAATCTCGGCGAGGTTTCCTACATCGATAGCGCCGGGTTGGGCGAGCTGGTGGGTTGCAGCACAACGGTCCGGAACGCCGGCGGGAAGTTGAAGCTGATGCAGTTGCAGAAGAAGATTCAGGATCTGATGCAGATTACGAAACTCTTCACCGTGTTCGAAGTGATCGACGATGAGACCGCGGCGGTCGCGTCGTATGGAGCTGCTTCGTAAAGAATGACAGACGCCGAACTCGTCATCCAAAGCCCGGACGGGAATTCCCGCATTATTCCCCTCGGGGTGGATCGTGTGGGACTCGGCCGGTCGAGCAACAACGAGTTGTGCTATCCGGACGACTCCGGACTCTCGCGCCAGCACCTCGCCTTCGAAAAGAGCGGCGACAATTGGATCGTACGGGACCTCGGAAGTAAGAATGGAACGCAGGTCAACGGGACTCGCATCGCCGGGCCGCACGTATTGAAATCGGGCGACCGGATCACCGCGGGACACTTGGTGATGGTGCATCGGATCGGTGGCGCAGAAACGCTATCGCCGGCTCATACGGTTTGCTTCGTCCCGGAAGCAGACTCTCCTTCTTCCACTACAGTTGCGACTAATCTCGAAGGGGTTTTGAGCCAGAAGCCCGGCTCGATTACGGCCCCGGAGATGGCCAGCGCCAACTCGGTTCAGATTCTGATTCGGGCGGGACAGGAGTTGTCGAGCCATCGGCCGCTACCGGAGTTGTTCCGGGTGATTCTGGATCTGGCGATTGAAGCGGTAGGGGCGACGCGCGGCCTGCTTCTCATTCTGGAAAAAGACGAGCTGGTGGTTCGCGCGGCAAACGGTGACAACTTCGAGATCAGCACTGCGGTTAGGGACCGCGTGTTGAACGAAAAAACATCACTGCTGGTGCACGATGCGCAGTTCGATGCAGATCTAGCCGGACGCCAGAGCATCGTGATGCAGGGCATGCGAAGCATCATGGCGGTGCCGCTGCAGACGCGCGATCTGGTGATCGGACTGATTTACGTGGATACTCAGAACCTGATCCGGCCGTTTACTGGCGCGGATTTGAGTCTGCTCACGGTGATGGCGAATGTGGCGGCCATCCGCTTGGAACAAGCGCGCCTGAATGAAGTGGAGCAGGTGGAAAGGGTGATGGCTCGGGAGCTTTCGCAGGCTGCAGAGATCCAGCGAGGTCTGTTGCCATCTATCCCGCCTTCTATCCCTGGGATCGAGCTGGCGGGCTGCAACCTCTCATGCCGCACGGTCGGCGGCGACTACTACGACTTCTTTCTTTTTCCAGAAGGACGTCTGGGCATCGTGGTTGCCGACGTGGCCGGCAAGGGTATGCCGGCTGCCATGATGATGTCGAAGCTTCAGGCGCACATGCAAGTCTTCGCCGAGGAGGCCGAGGACCCGGCCATTATCGTGAAGCGTCTGAATCGCAATATCGCTGCAAAGTGTCCAAACAATCGCTTCATTACGTTCTTCCTTGGCGTGCTTGATCCTGACACCGGGGAGTTCAGATATTGCAACGCGGGCCACAATCCACCGCTGCTAGTGCGCCGTGATCGCAGTGTCGAAATGTTGGAAGGCGGCGGGATCATTCTCGGGATTGTACCGGATGCGGAGTACGAAACCCAGACGGTGCAGCTAGACCGCGGCGATTTGATCGCGCTCTACAGCGATGGCGTAACGGAATCGATGCCGTTTGAAAGCGAGGAAGAGTTCGGAGAGGAAAAGCTGGGAAAGATTCTGAAAGCTAACGTGGGCCAGCATGCGAACGTGGTGATGGAGCGGGTGTTGGCGGCGATTACCGAGTGGACGGCAGGGGCAGGTTTTGCCGACGATGTGACGCTGGTAATTGCCAGACGCCAGCCTTAGTCGGTGCGGTTTTTCTTCATATGCCGCTTGATGTCAGGCCAGAATTCCTTCACGACCTGCCCTATGGTGTCGGTCGCAATGTAGGTTGCGAACTGAGTTGCGGCTTGGCTGGCGTTGCGTTCGTGGACGTGATAGGACAGGCCGGCAATGGACGCAAGCGAGTTGCCGACAATCTCTGGTGCGTTGAAAGCCGTCTTTCCCGTGTCGGTCTTGCAGACGAAAATGCGGCTGACCGCGTAAGCAAACCGGCTGCCCACGGAGCCTTCGCCCTTTCGGAAGTAACGCGGATCCTCATGAAACAATGAAGGTACGATGGCTTCCGGGAAAAGGTTTCCGACAACCTGATCGGCGTAACTGATGCCGTAACGGTGACCGAACCCTTTGATCCCTTGGCTATATATGTTGTTATCGGTGCCCTGTAATTGGGACACGCCGGCAAAAAAGGCCGTCGTGATAAAGACCGGGTAGTCGGTGGAATCCTTGTAGAATATTGTGAACTTTTGCTTCGTAGTAATGGGCTCAAAGGGCAGCAGCCCGTTGGCGGTGCGATAGTTCGGTAAGACGCCGAGCACACGCTTGTCCTCAGCGGCGGATTGGTTAGTGGCGGCGGATGGAGCTTTGGCGTCGGAGCTAACCGCTTCCGAAGCTTCCTGGGCGGCCACTGGTATCACCGCAACAACTGTGGCGGCCACAGCAAACAAGATCCCTATACAACGCATTACTTATCTTGACGCACGAGGGCAGCCCCAGGATACAGCTATCCACGTATTAATCTGGAGTTTGCGCCAATTCGCTCAATGAGCGTGTGCGGCTTTTACCCGTTTTGAGCTTGATTTTGGAGGAGCGACTGCTTTGACCGCTTTGGATGTCCTGGGTGTCGGCTCATCCCGCTTGTAGCGGGCAGTCAGGCCGATTGTGGGGCATTTAACATCGACTTCCCCCCACCCTTGTAGCATGCTTCTCTGCGGTGCGTTAAGGATGTGCTTCTCGGAGCAGATCTTGCAGATGATCATTACTTAGGATACCAGCATTTGGGCGCCTATGGGGGTAGAGGAACGCGGATTGTTTACAAATCCGTGTTTCTGGAAGGGATTCGAGGTGATTCGATGCTGTTCAGAGGGGCTAAACCTGCCTGTCCGCTGTGCCGTTGTCGGATTTTGATCGCACGCCAGGCGAAATCCACTGTTGGCCAACGCTCTCCGCTGTTTCTGCGTCCTACCATGGTGAAGGAGTTACCACTATGTCGGGAAACACAGCGCTGGCACTTGCGCTCGCCCTCGCGTCAATAACGCCATCCGCGTTGCATGCGCAACCCGTAACGTTGGCTCTCGTAAAGGATTTCGATCTCCAGCCGTGCGTACCGGACCAACCGGAACCCATAACGCACGCATTTGCAGTGACAGCCCAAGGCTTGTATTTTCTTGTTTCTCCGCCGTTCTTAACCTCAGGGTCCATTCAGTACATTGTGAAGACCGACTTCAACGGGACCTGTACGGGAACGATCGCCTTACCTGAGGTTGTGAGCCGGCTTTGGTTCTCAGTTAATTCGGACCTGTCTTTCTCTGTGCTGAAACAGCGTAACGGGATGAACGTGGAGCGGTTGGAATTGGACAGCAGAGGCCAGGTTATTTCTCGCGTCCACTTGGAGAAGGCGGTCGACGACATGACTTCGGCGGGAAACCAGTGGATCGGAGTGTCGAACACGGGCAGCGTTGACGCCTATAATCGCGAGGGCGCAGTGGTCAAGACGTTCCTACCGGCGCCGCAAGAGCACGTCCATCAAAAATTGCTTTTGGCTCCTCTTTCCGACACGCTCGTCATGCTCATCCGCAGGCGAACGGGCAAAGCTGATCTCTTCGACTTAGCTGCCGGCACCGACAAAGAGGTGTCTATCGCGCCTGACGATTTTGCGGCCGCTCTTTCGACCTACACCAACCCGAAACAAGCCGTTGTCGTCTTTTCGGCGACCAGCGATAAAAGCGGTTATGCATTCTTGTCTTTGAGCGGCATCAAGGCGGCTGATGGGGGATCCATCATCAAGGTGGATCAGACCGGCAACGTGATTCAGCACTACCGGTGCGTGCTGCCAACAAGAAGGATCTACGCAGACGGCTGGAATCGGGAAGGATTCATGTTTCCGAGCCTGATTAGAACCTTTGGCAACCAGCTCTACATCAGTGACAACCACGGTGTCGTAGGCAAGTACATATTGCCGTGAATGCAGTCTGCTTTCGAGGTCCTACTCATGCCGCAGAGCCGTCATCGAGTCGACTCGTGTGGCCCGTCGCGCCGGCAAATAACCCGCCATCAACGCCGCGACCGCCAGCGCAAGCACTGACCCCGCCACCACCCCGCCATCGAACGACTTCACGCCATACAACTGTTCCTGCGCCAAGCGAGCCAACACAATCGCCCCCGGAATTCCTACCACCAGCCCGATCCCGAGAATGAAGAATACTTCGCGCATCACCATGGACCGAATCGTTCCGCTCTGCGCCCCGAGCGCGATCCGAATCCCGATCTCCCGCGTCCGCCGCGTCACGCTGTAGGCCATCACTCCATAGAGCCCCAGCATCGCCAACACAGTGGCCAGGACCGCAAACGCCGCGGAAAGCTGCAGCACCATCTGATCCGACCGGATGTTCATCCGCACCTGTTCCTCAAACGTGCGAAGGTTCTCAACCGGAAGATCTGAGTCGAGCGATTTCATTACACTCCGTATCTGCGGGATCACCTGGGCCGTGGGCAACGCCGTCCGCACATAGAACGTCATCCTGCCGATGTTCTCTTTTTGCCGCCACGGAGTGTAGTAAACCCGCGGCGGAGTCTGCTTCACAGCCGAGTAGTGCGAGTCCTTCACTACGCCGACAATTTCGACATTCGGAACCACATTTCCACGCCCCTCTATCATCTTCCGCCCAATTGGATTGCGATTCCCAAAGAAGTGTTTGGCGAATTGTTCGTTCACCACCGTAACCTTTGGACCAGCCAGGGTGTCCCGATCGCTGAATTCTCTACCGGCGATCAATGGAATTCCGATCTTCCCGAAGTATCCGTCTCCAATTGTGTTGAACATCGAATTCACGTCGGCCTTGGGATCGGTGGAATATCCTTCCACTGTCAGGCTGTTGCCCCAGTTATCTCCGGCGATCAGCGGCACCAGCGCCGACGTCACACTTCTCACGCCTGGAATCGCCGCCAGTTTCTCTTCGGATCGCTCAAAGAGGGCACGGCTCTGGGGCGGCTTGTAGCCGCTCAACTCGGGTGACACATGAAACGTGATCAGATTCTCGCTCTTGACGCCGAGATCCACGTGCAGCAGATTCACCAGGCTTTTCAGAAACAGGCCCGTCGGAATCAGCAGTAGCGCGGACACCGTCACCTGCGCGCAGACGAGCCCTTTCCGCACCCTTGCCGCGCCAACGCTCGCGGACGTCTGCCCGGACTGATCGCGCAGCGTCTGATTCACCGAACTTCGCGCCGCGTCCCAAGCCGGATATATCCCGCACAACAATCCGCTCACCATCGAAACGCCGAAAGCAAACAGCAGAACCACCCAATCGAGTTGCCCCGTGAGATATTCCTGAGCACCGCTATCACCGGTAAAGCTCAGCAGCAGAAGACGCACAGTCCACGCGGCAAACAGTAGACCGGCCAAGCCGCCACCGAGCGAAAGCAGCAGCGCCTCCGTGAGCATTTGTCCCACGATGCTCCTACGGCTCGCCCCCAGTGCGGCGCGAATCGCCAGTTCCTTCTTACGCTGCGCTGCCCGCGCTAAAAGCAGGTTGGCGGAATTCGCCACCGCGATCAGCAGGACCAGCACCGTGGAAGCCATTAGGATCAACAGCGGGAGTTGACTGGAATCCCTCGATTCGCTCTGACCCAGCCTTCCATCCACCAGGGTCAGCTTCGATTTCACAAATCGCTCCCGGTCTGACGCATCTGGCCCTTGCTTTTCCTTCAGCTGCTCGGCCACAAGCGCGTGATAAGGAATGTTCATTCCCGCCTCGGCCTGCTGCCGAGACACACCTGGCGATAGGCGCGCGAACAGGTACATCCAATAGTCGTTCCACTTGTCCGTTCCGTCCCAACCCGGAGTCATTAACGGTTTGAACGAGAGCGGCACGAATACATCCGGCTGGTCGCCGAACGTAGTGCCGGTAAACCCCTCCGGAGCGATGCCAACGATGGTGAAGATCTGCCCGTTTATCCGCGAAGGCTGATTCAGCACGTCGCTACGGCCACCCAGTTTGCTCTGCCAATAGCTATTCGAGAGCACCGCAACCGGTCGGCCGCCGCCGGGAACGTCGTCCTCATATGTGATCAACCGGCCGACGCGGGGCTTCACTCCGAGAATCGGGAAATAGCCGCCGGAAACCACCGTCAGGTATCCGTCCACCGTCTGATTGCGAAACGAGACATTGGCACGCATCAGCCGGAATCCTGCGACACCGCTTACGCCCTCATGGCGCTTCTCCAACCCGCGAAACATTTTGTAACTGAAGATCGAGTCGTGGCCGCCGGAACTGTTACTCGAGGCCCGCCCGTTCTTGAATTCGCCTGGACACTTCAGGAACACGAGTTCCTGGGGATTCTCGATGGGAAGCGACCGCAAGAGCACCTGATACAGCAGGGAGAAAATCGCCGTGTTGGCCCCAATCCCAAGTCCGAGCGAAAGGACCACAACGAGGGTTAACAGCGGCGACCGAGCAAGAATCCGAAGAGCGATTCGCAGGTTAGACACAGCCTCCCACTATTGACGATAGACCATTTCCCGGATTAGGAATGATGGGCGGTAAGTTCGTCTAACCTCGGATTCAGGTCTAAGCGTGGGCGAGTTCAGGCTCGGGCGCCCGCACGGGAGGCGGCAGCGGTTGGAACCTTACGCTGACCAGCTTGGAAACACCCGGCTCCTGCATAGTGACTCCATACAAGGCCTGTGCCGATTCCATAGTCCGCTTGGCGTGCGTGATGACCACGAACTGCGTCTGGTGGGACATCTCCTTGATCAGCCGCGTAAGCCGTTCGATGTTTGCTTCGTCGAGCGGCGCATCCACTTCGTCCAGGACACAGAATGGACTTGGCTGATATTTGAAAATCGCCATCAGCAGGGCCATGGCCGTGAGAGCGCGCTCGCCGCCCGAGAGGAGCAGCACGCTTTGCAACTTCTTGCCTGGAGGCGAGGCGACAATGTCGATTCCCGATTCAGCCACGTTCATTTCGTCGTTAAGGCGCATTTCACCCAGGCCGCCGCTGAATAACGTCTTGAACATCTCGCGGAAGTAGGCGTTGATCGCGTCGAAAGCTTCGACAAACCGCTTGCGCGATTCGGTGTCGATTTCGTGGATCGCCTTCTCTGTATCGCGGATGGAGTCGAGGAGATCCTGGCGCTGAGTATTGAGGAAATCGTAGCGTTGCTGCGCCTCTTCGAACTCCTGAAGAGCTTGCGGATTGACCGGACCGAGGGCTTCGATGCGGGCACGGAGGTCCTGATACTTTTGCTCCGCCTCGGCGAGAGCAATCTCGTCGATCTCTTCTTCACCGTTTTGAGCCAACTCTTCCAGCGACAGATTCAACTCTTTGCGGCAGGTTTCGTCGAGATACTTCAGCTCGCCCTGGCGTTTCACCAGTTCGATCTCGATTTGAGAACGCTTTTCTGCAGCCGCCTGCACGTCGTTGCGCATTTGCTTGAGCAACTCATCGGACGAAGCGAGTCCGGCACGGAGGCCTTCCTCTTTACCCGCGAGTTCCTTGACTTGGATTTCCTGGGCGGCGATCTGGCCGGCGAGTTGCATGGCGCGCGTGTCGAGCTCGATGTTGTCGGAAAGCAGACGGGCTTTTTCGACTCCGAGGCGTTCCATCTCAGAGGTCAATTCCTGACGGCGACGCGCTATCTCTCCGATCTGGTGCTCGACTCGGGCACGGGCGGCTTGCTCGGAGCGGCGGCGCTCTTCGATGCCGGCCAGGTCGACGCGAAGAACGGCATGTTCTTCGGTGATACGGGCGGCTTCGTGCTGGAACTGTTCGAACGACGACCGCGCTTCCGCCAGCGCCAGTTCCTGCTGCTCACGGCCTTGTTCCTTTTCCGTGACAGCCTGTTCGCTGGCGGCTCGGCGTTCCGTGGAGCGCTGGATCTCCAGGGCGAGGCGTTGCAATTCCATCCCGGCGACGGAAAGGCGGGAATTCGAGCGCGAAAACTCGTCGGCCATTTGGCGAAGCTGATGGTCGATGGCGAGTGCGTCCTTCTCCTGGGTTTGCTGCGCGCCTCGAAGACGTTCGAGTTCTTCGGTGAGCAGCGCAATGTCGTTTTCAAGATCCCCGAGCAGGGCTTGCGTGCGATCCAGTTCGCTTTGGCGGCCCTGGAATTTGGAAATGATCTCTCGCAGTTCGCGTTTGAGAGCGAGCGGACCGCTGCCAGTCTTCTTACCGCCGCTGACGGCGTGGCCGTGATAGCAGACGCCATCGGCCAGGAGAAAGTAGACGTCAGGGTACTGCAAGGCCAGGCGCTGCGCGGCGGCGCGGTCTTCGGCCAGGAAGCAACGCGAGAGGCGCGGCAGCAATTCGGCTGGGGCCTTGGTAAGGCCGTTCGTCATGTGGAGCACAGCGCTGAGGCGGCCGATAATTCCGGTTTCGGGTCCGATGGCCGGCTCGGCGACGACGCTTCGCTCAATATTCTCGTTTTCTTCCGGATGGACGAGGAACGTGGCGCGCCCGTCCATGTCGCTGCGCATGAGGTCGATGCCGCGATCGGCTTCGGCCCAATTCTTTACGACCACATATTCAAGTTCTTCATGCAGGAATTCTTCGGCTGCCTTTTCAAATGCCGATTCGACTTCGACGAAATCGGCGAGGACTCCGATGGGCTTCAGATCGTGTGCCTGACCGGTCTGCACCGCGGTGAACAATCGCTTTACAGATTCAGTGGTATATGCGCGGTGTGAAAGGATTTCTTCGAGCGAATCCTTGCGTGCTTTCAGGCGTGATGTCTCGTTGCGAAGTTGATCGATAGCACGGCGGCACTCAGCGGCTTTGGCTTTCCGGGTCGAGAGATCCTCCTCGACATTCCGGCGCTGATCGGCAATCGATTGGAGTTCGAATTGGCGGGCGGACATGCGCTCGGAGAGTTCGGACTTCTTGAGCTCGAGACGCTCGAGGTCGGCGGTGGCGGATTCCACTTCCTTCTGCGAACGTGCGATATCACGCTCGATGCCGATGAGGTATTGGTCGATTTGCGCCAGTTGATTCTTGAGCGACGACGCTTCGCCCAGCAGCTTGAGTACCTGCTGGCGGTGGATTTCCATGGCGCGCTCGCGTTCGCGGACGAGACCTTGCAGCGTCTCGCGCTCTTCGTTTTTAACGGCGAGAGCGGAGCGGGCGTCTTCCACTCTCTGCTCCAATTCGGTGAGGCGCTGGGAGTGGGCATCGAGTTCGAGTTGCCGATCGACGAAACGCTTCTCGAGATCCTGCGATTCGGTTTCGCCCTGGGTGAGGCGGGTCTCGATAGAGCCGATCTGATGGGCTTGGCGTTCCAGGCGGCCGCGGGTGCGCTCGGCGTCGAGATTCGATTCGGAAAGTTGTTTGCGGGCCTCAGTGAGCAGGGCGTCCGTCTGATAGGCGTTTTCGAGAAGCTTGGCCTGCTCCTGTTCCTTTTCGGCGACTTGCGCGTTGAGAGCCTGGTGCTCGCTGGTAGCAACGTTCAGATCGAGCGCAGCTTTGGCGGCTTCACGTTCCAGAGTGCGGAAACGCCCGGTGAGAGCGCGGCGGAGTTGGGCCACCATTTCGGTCTTGAGCTCTTCGTACCGCTTGGCTTTGGCGGCCTGGCGCTTGAGCGAGTTAACCTGACGGCTGACTTCTTCGAGAATGTCGAAGACACGCGAGAGATTCTGCTTGGCGCCTTCGAGCTTGGCTTCGGCCAGACGCTTCTTGGTCTTGAAGCGTGTGATGCCGGCGGCTTCCTCGATCACAGCGCGGCGATCCTGCGGTTTCGTGCTGAGGATCTGGCCGATGCGGCCCTGTTCGATGATGGCGTAGCTTTCCGGTCCGAGGCCGCTGCCCATGAAGAGGTCCTGGATGTCGCGGAGGCGGGCGGTTTTCCCGTTGATGAGATAGTCGCTGTCGCCCGAACGGTAAAGGCGGCGCGTGATGGTGACTTCTTCGGGTTTGTGTTCGGCGTGGCCGTGGCCGTTTACGGGAGACTCGGCGTGGACGCCGGGGTCGACCATGGTCATGGTGACTTGCGCCATTCCGACCGATTTCCGATCGCGTGTGCCGGCGAAAATAACGTCTTCCATGCGGCTGCCGCGGAGGCTCTTAGCGGACTGCTCGCCGAGCACCCAACTGATGGCGTCGCTGAGGTTGGATTTACCGCACCCGTTAGGTCCGACGATGGCCGCGATCCCGGAACCGTGGAACTGCATTTCGGATCGGTCGCAGAACGACTTGAAACCCTGGAGTTCGATACGCTTAAGCTTCAGCAAGGTGGCTGTACCCCTTCCTCAGAAATAGAATGTGTTGCAGAGGCGTCTTAAATTCGACCCTCTACCGGGGGGATGATTTCAATCTTAGACGGGGTCGGGGCGGAATGCAAGGAGGTGGACTACTAAAAGTTGGGGTATCCAGAATGTGTGTACAACTGGCAGTGGTCTATTACTATTCGAATGTATCAGCCGGATTACCCCGGAGGCATTTCTAAATCAAGACTCACACGAATCTCGTGTACACTTAAATCGTATGAAGAATGTCACTCTCAGTGCGGACGAAGCTCTAATTGAAAGGGCCAGATCGGTGGCTCACTCTCAGCACAAGACGCTCAATTCCGCATTCCGGGAATGGTTGGTTCAATACACTGCTCAGGCGGGGGAGCCCGGAGAGTTCGACGCATTAATGGAACGCCTGGGACATGTTAATGCGGGGCGGCGGTTCAGCCGAGACGAAATGAATGAGCGCTAGATTTTTTCTCGACACGAACGTATTCGTGTACTCATTTGATTCGGGGGCGCCGGCGAAGGTTATCCGCGCGAACGATTTGATCCGAAAAGCAATCGGTTCGCGCGATGGGGTTGTGAGCTTTCAGGTTGTTCAGGAGTTTATGAACGTCGCCTTGCGCCGATTTGCGAACCCGATGACGGTTTCGGACGCCGAGCAGTACCTCGGGACAGTGTTCCGCCCTTTGCTGGCGATTCATTCGTCTCAGTCGCTATACGGCGAGGCGCTTAGGCTAAAAGGGCGCTATTCGTTTTCATGGTACGATTCACTCGTTGTGGCCGCGGCTGCAGAGAGTGAATGCTCTATTCTTTATAGCGAAGACATGCAGCACGGGCTTCAGATTGGCACGCTTCGAATTGAGAATCCATTCCTTAGCTGAGGCTTGCCGTTTTAATGGGCCGTCCAATTGCACCACCATTGGTGCGTTATACTTATCCTGAGTTTTTGCATACTAAATTCTTAGAAAGAGGCGAATGAGTAAAGAAGATAGCATTGAAGTTACCGGCACTGTCGTCGAAAAGTTTCCGAGTGGATTGTTCAGCGTGCAACTGGATCAGGACCGAACCGTTCTTGCGCATCTGGCGGGCAAATTGCGCCGCAACCGGATCCGCGTGTTGGCAGGTGATCGAGTGACGATGGAACTTTCCCCGTACGATTTGACGAAGGGCCGGATTACCTACCGCCACAAGTAGCCGCAACGATCAACCTGAATGCGGCGTTTCCTGTTTATCTTCGGCACCAGGCCCGAAGCAATCAAGCTCTGCCCTGTTGTCCTCTACCTGAAGAAGCACGCTCCCGAATGTGATGTGAAGGTCTGCGTGACGGCACAGCATCGGGGCTTGCTCGACCAGGTGCTGGAGGCGTTCGACGTGACGCCCGATGTGGATTTGGACGTGATGCTTCCGGGGCAGACGCTGTTTCAATCCACGTCCCGAATTCTCGCCGGCCTTGAACGTGTGCTGGGCGAGTTGAAGCCCGATATGGTCTTCGTCCAGGGCGACACCACCACCACATTTTGCGGCGCGCTCGGCTCGTTTTATAAGCAGATTCCCGTGGGCCACATTGAGGCGGGACTTCGCACTTGGGATATGGCGGAACCGTTTCCCGAAGAGATGAACCGCGTGCTCACGGGGCGGCTAACAGCGCTCCACTTCGCCGCAACAGAGGGCGCGGCAGGCAATTTGCGTAACGAGGGAATAAATCCGGCCGGCATTGTGGTAACGGGTAACACGTGCATTGACGCGGTTCTGTATGTGCGCGACGGCCTGGAATCCGGGAGGCTTGCGACGCAGCCTTGGCCGCAACTTTATCCGAACAAGAAGTTGCTTGTGGTGACGGCGCACCGGCGCGAGAGCTTTGGTGAAGGATTCGAGCGAATTTGCACAGCGTTAGCGGAACTTTCGGAACGGAGCGATGTGCAAATTGTCTATCCGGTGCATCCGAATCCGAACGTGATGGGTCCGGTGAATCGCCATTTGCGGGAGCGTGACAACGTTTTCCTGATTGAGCCAGTGAGTTACGTTCCGTTTGTCGATCTAATGCGGCGCGCCTATATTCTGATCACGGACTCGGGAGGTATTCAGGAAGAGGGTCCCTCGTTGGGCAAACCGATTCTCGTGATGCGCGACAAAACGGAGCGTCCGGAAGCAGTGGAGGCCGGCACGGTGAAACTGGTGGGTACCAGCCGGAAACGAATCGTAGACGAGGCAATCCGGTTACTGGAAGACCGCGCTGAGTACGACCGCATGGCACGCGTTCACAACCCTTATGGGGATGGACACGCAAGCGAGCGGATTCTGGCTGCAACCCGCTCATTCTTAAATAGATAGAGTCTTCTAAAAGTGGACAAAATCCCCTGTTTTCCGGGGCCAAACGGCCGCGAGCCGGGTGCCCCGCTGCTATATTCTGAGCAGGAAGGGAGCCTGTCTGGAATGGATGAGATCGATGATCTGCCCCTGCGGCGGACTAGAAGACGGAACGTGATCGTGATGCCGAATCGGCCATCGCCAAACGATTTGACGGAGCAACTGGCTGCCCGGATCGTGGGGCAGCCGCATGCAATGGAAAAGATTGTTCCATACGTGCGTATGCACCAGGCGGGGCTCGCGCCGGAAGGCCGTCCGATCGGCGTCTTTTTGCTACTAGGTCCAACCGGCACGGGCAAGACTCGTACGGTGGAAGCGTTGGCCGAGGTTCTGCATGGAACTCCGAAGAATATTCTGAAGGTCGACTGCGGAGAATTCCAGATGGAACACGAGGTGGCGAAGCTGGTGGGCGCGCCGCCAGGATATCTGGGCCACAGGGAGACACAGCCGATGCTGACGCAGGCAAAGCTGACTTCGCTGACGTCGGAGCGATGCAACATTTCGATTGTTCTGTTCGATGAGATTGAGAAAGCGGCGCCCTCAATGACCCGGCTATTGCTGGGAGTCCTGGATAAAGCCGCGCTACGCCTGGGCGATAACAATACCGTGAATTTCGAAAGGACGTTGATTTTTCTTACAAGCAATTTAGGCTCGCACGGCATGATGAAAGAACTGAATCCGCAATTTGGATTTCAGGGCGGCGTGGAGCCGTCACAAGAAGAGATGAGTTCGCGGCTGGCGGGTATTGCGATGAATGCAGCGAGGCGGCAATTTTCGCCGGAGTTCATGAATCGCATTGATGCGATCGTTACGTATCAACCTCTGAGCAGTGAATCGCTGGCTGTGATCCTGGAGCAGCAACTGGACGAACTCCAGGCGCACATACTGCGGCGGTTGGGAGACCGTGCGTTCCGGGTATTAGTTCCAAAGAAGACGAAGAGCTTCTTTCTGCGGAAGGGAACGAGCGCCGAGTACGGGGCGCGCGAGATCAAACGAACAATCCACCGGCACCTGATGCAGCCCCTGGCGAACATGATCGCGGACGGGCTGATTGAGCCGGGAATGTCGGTTTACGTAGGCTTGTCCGAGGAAGACGATGAGGTGGTTTTGAAGGCGGCGTGACGCACACAAGAAAAGACCGGCACGCTGGGCGGCGTACCGGTTTGGAAGATGAACCAGGCAGGCTGTCTTAGACGGAGACCAGCAATCAAACCCTTTGTTTTCGTCTGATCCATCCCAGAGTGATGAAGCTTGAGCCAAGGAGCAGGAGAGTAGTTGGTTCCGGCGTGGCCGACCCGCCGCTGCTGCTGGCAGTCAGGAACGTGTGGCCGATGCTGTCGATATGGGCATCCCCACCCAGCGCGGCCGCTTGTGCGATCTCTTTGATCACATCCACGTGAGTGACGGACGCATAGACGAGGCTGGCGGTTGCATCCGCACCAATTTCGGGTGTCGCGGCAGTGGTGGTGGCAGTTATTCCCCCTCCGAGACAGGCGAGCCCGCCTGTGCCTAAGGGGCGCGGCAGAACGCCGCCAAGACAGTTCACTTCAAGAACCTGATTGGCGCTAACGATGCCGCTCGTGAAGCCCGCGATATCAAGGTTGGTAGTGATAAATCCGGTGGTTGGAACTGTGGAATCGACGGAGAATCCCACCTAGCGAAGTGTAGGCGCCGGCCACGGCCGAGCAGGCCTTGTGCATCAAACGATCCATTGAGGGCTGTGATGTTGACTTCAGGATTGCCACCGGCAGGTGGCGCTGAACCCTATGTCCTGCGGCAGGACAGGACCAAAGGTGAAATAGATCGCCCTCGCAGGCGTGCCTTGGCAGTAGCAACTGGTAATTTTCACAGTTCGCTGCAGGACGTGGACGTGATGGGAGTCGATCGAGACGGGGTTCCCCGCGTATGATCGTCTTTATATTCTGTTCATTGCGTTCGACCCAAAGTCCGCCGAAGGCTTGGCATGATAATTGCTCTTTTCCGCGATATGAGAATAATCAAGCCCCGTTTCTGGAATGCGGCCTTGTTAGGCACCGCCCTTATAGCCCCGATCGCAATTGCGCCAACCGCATTGCGAGCCGAGGACCGAAAGTACCACGATAAAGGCCACAACGACGACCACGAATGGAACGACCGGGAGGATAAGGCATATCGTATTTGGGCGAAAGAGAATCATCACAAATACAAGGAGTTCTCCAAGCTCAAAGAAGAGGAACAAGAATCCTACTGGCGTTGGCGTCACGACCATTCGGACGCGCTGCTCAAGATCGATATTCGTTAGACTCTAGGCGCCCATGCGCCAGATGAACGTTTCTACCACTGCGCGTTGCTCTTTAAGGAAGACTTCCAGCTTGAAGCGGACCTCAGGGGCAACGTGCCGGTAGAGAACCATCCCATTCTGCAGTTGGGCGGAATCCATCTGTACGGCTTTACTGTCCTGGCCTTCTGTGATGGTGAGCAGACCACGCCAGCCCTGCTTTACAGCCAGTGATTCACGATCCCATTTGACAAGAAGATTATCGTCGTTCCGTTGGACGTTTAAGTTCAGTGCGTAAGGATCGGGTGCGGAGGAAACTGTTCGCGTCGGCAACCAGGAACCGGCGTACTGGTATCCGATGGCGACGCCGAAGATCACTAACATGACGCTAAAGACCATCCATCCCAGTTTGCCTTTCCATTGGGAAGGCTGCTGTTGGTAGCCGCCGAACATGGGCCTGATTTCTTCCATGGGGTCGGGAGCGAACTCCGGCTCCGGAGGCATTAGCGGGGCCATCGGCTCAGGCTCTGGGATCGTGAAGGGTATGAGTTTGGGACCGATGGGGATCGGTGCGGACACAATCGCCGCAGCCGGAGCAGGTTCCCGCTGGGGGACCGGCTGAGCGGGCTGTTCAGATCGGCGGCGGTCCGGCCGGGGAGACGGCGATTCATAAGGCGGAGTGGGATCACGCAGGTCTTCCGGTTCGCCGATTAACTCCCGGCGCCGGAATGGGAATTCCAGGTAACTGGATGAACTCTTGAGAATTCCGTTTTCCTGAATGAACACCCCCGCTTGGCCTGCCTTGGTAGCGAACGGCTTCACCAGCAGCATAACGTGCAGCGGATCGGTAAAGTATTCGCGGAAGAACCTGAGATCCTGATCGTCAAGCGACAACCCCTCTCGGGTATGGCTACGGTAGAAACCGACGGTATAGAGCTGCTGCCCCGAAGAGGGATCGAGTTGCCCGAGTCCCTTGCGAAGGCCCTGCAAATCGTTTGGCGAAAGGACGTAGGAGGGACCGTATGCGTACTCACACGGGATTGGCTCGAAGTCTTCGATGACGATGAGGACGTGGGTGTTTGTCGGCTCGATGCGGCCCACAAGCAGGCCGCCGACCTCCGCGCCTCGACGCCTGACGGCGCCGAAGCCGCGCATCACTTCGACATTCATCGCGTCGATGACGTCAAAGGCAATTTCGACCGTGTACGGCTTGCCCGTCGGCTGCCAGACATAGTATTCACGCTCGGTGACGGACGCCACGGTAACTCCATCGTATACAGACCCGGCGGGCAATACAACTTATCGATCTTACCTAATTTGCGTCAGTAACTTACCGTTATAAGATACTGGGCATTGTGGCTGGAACGCTGTATGTGGTCTCGACGCCGATCGGCAACCTGGAGGATATGACGTTCCGGGCGGTCCGAATTCTCGGCGAAGTGAGTGTGATTGCGTGCGAAGATACCCGGCATTCGCGGATCTTACTACAGCATTATGGGATCGACCGGCCGATGATCAGCTACCACGACCACAATGAGCTGGAGCGCACCGAGAATTTGATCGGGAAGCTCCGGGGAGGCAGTTCAGTGGCGCTAATTTCGGATGCCGGCACGCCGCTGATCTCCGATCCGGGATACCGCCTGGTGAACCGCGCGATTGAGGAGGGAATTCCGGTGATTCCGATTCCGGGACCTTCGGCGATTCTTACGGCATTAGCGGGATCAGGGTTGCCCACCGACTCATTCCATTTCGGTGGCTTCCTGGCCCCGAAGACGTCGCAGCGGCGGAAGCAACTGGAGGCGGCGAAAGACATCGAATCGACGCTGGTGTTCTACGAGGCTCCGCATCGGATTCTGGAAACGTTGGCGGATATCGCCGAGGTTCTCGGCGCACGGAGGGTGGTGCTGACGCGTGAACTAACGAAGGTCCATGAGGAGTTTCTTCGCGGTACAGCCTCGGAGGTGCTTGAGATTCTGCGCCTGCGGCCGTCAGTTAAGGGTGAGATGACGCTGCTGATTGGAAAGGCGGTGGCGCCGCCGGTGAGCGATATTCCGGTGAAGGATGCCGTTGAGGCGCTAATGCGGTCGGGGGTGGCGCGCATGGATGCTATGAAGGCCGTGGCTCGGGAGCGCGGGATGTCGAAGCGCGAGGTTTATGCAGCGGTTGAGAGTTCGGAGGAATGACCTGGGAAAACCGCGAACTTAAGACGGGTAAACTGTCGGAGCGCATCGAGTTCATTCGGCAACTCCCAAGAATCCCGAGTCGCTCGTGCGTGCATTTGTCGACGCCGGTAAAAGCGCGGGCCGGACACATCAGCATCATCTCCGCAGGAATTTAGATACTGCAGCTCGAAGGAGATGACCTGACTGCAGAACACCTTGAGTCGACTCAGCGCGGCAGCGTATAGTCGGCCAGCCGAATATTGTTCAAGTCCAGCGTCAACTGAAATTCCGTGATCTTGCGACGCGGAATAAATGCATATTCAAAACCCGAGGGTGCTCGAAATGAACTAGAAGCACCAAGGTCGGATGCGGGGCTCAATCCCCACGGGATTTGATGCGGTCGATAGGTGGCAACAATCCCTCCTTCCGTGGCGGGAGAATCCATGCGAACGTCCGTTTCCAAGGATGGCTCGAGACCTGCCCGGCACATGAGCTGAGTTTGGAGGGGATTGTGAAAAATGTCACAAAGCCCAAGGTCAGGGACTAGTAACGAACGCGTCGCGAGCGGTACTCGTGTCTTCACCTCGTCGGTCACAATCTCCAACTCTAAAGTCGCGTGAATATTCACGGGCTGTTGTTTCGGAATATCGATGTTGGACATTTCCAGACCGACCGTCAGCCAGTACTGGTTATCGATTCTTCGGATCGCGCAAGCCAGGGAACTGCCGGGTCTGGGCCAAGCCGTCCCTCCGAGATCGAACACTATTCTTCCACTTCCTCGCAAGAGCGTTTTTGCAGGCAGCCCCACCGCCGTCAGCGGAATCCGCACATTCACGGAGCCTTGGTGCGGGATTGGCAAGTCCACTTTTAATGGGATCTTTCGGCCTGGATCGTAAGCAAGGCGAATAACGGATTGGTTCGGCAATGGCGGGGTCTGGGACGCTACCTCGCGTGAATGAGTCAGATGGGAGACTCCTGACGTGACCGGAACAAAAACACATGTGAGGGCAAACACCGCCCACCTGGCTGCCGCTGTGCGACGCCTGGAATATTGCCAAATGATGACCCCGAGCGCGGTTCCCACCAGGACTGCGGCAGAGACCGGCCCGCCATCGAAGCTGATGAAATCGGGATTCCGCCGCAACCAGATCGATACAAAAATTGATTCGCATATAGGCACCAGAAGCAAGATGAACCAGGCCAGCACAAATTGTGAGACGCCAGAAGCGAGAGTCGCGATAGCAAACGACGGCAGGATGAATAGAGTAGTCATGAACACCTGGCGGAGCATTAATTGGGGAAGAACGCTGATCACGGGGAAACCTTGCGCCGCGAGAATGTAGCAATCGGACAGGAACAGCCCAACATTCAAGAAAAGCACGACAAACAGCACTTTCGCCGCCAGCAGTTCGGGCCAACGGTAGGGACGCGTGAGCCAGAACTGCCGATCGCCTGGCAACGCTTCTTGAAAAATCAGCCGGGCGATTAGAAACGCGATGCCCAAAGGCAGTGGCATGGTGAGTATGTAGAATATCGGGACGTCGAGGTACATGTCCGGGCTATAGGGCAAAGTGTGGACATCGAAGAAGGCGTGGGCCGCCATCAGCAAGAGCACCACCAAGGTCAATGGCCACAGATGCCGGACATCTTTGCGAAAAATGTGTAGGACTTGCGCCATCAGTATCTCCTTAAGCCGCGGGCTTGCGCGCTGCCCGTGCGAGTGCTACGAAAATGTCGCGCAGCGACATCGGATTGACTGAAACGTTGACTGCTTCGGGAAAGATGCGAGAAATGGCAGACCGGGTTTTATCCATGTCGAACCGGGTTTCGACAAACCGAACCACGGCGGCCGACGTCTTCGGTTTCGACCAACCCTCGGGCCAAGCCGTCGGGAGAATAGCCGCTGTCCGAAGCGTGACTTCTATTTCGCGAAAGCGACCGGCGAGTGTCGTGATCTCTTCCGAAAATTGCAGACGGCCCGAGTCCATGAAACCCACGTGGCTGGCAAAGCTTTCGATCTCGCCTAAATCGTGCGAGGAAACAAGAATCGTCGTGGCAGCGGCACGCTCCAGCAGGCCCTCGATCAACTCGTCGCGCACCAGTGGATCGAGGCCGCTGAAAGGCTCGTCGAGAAGAATCAGCCGTGGATGATATGCGAGCGACGACGCCAGCGCGACCTTCATCTTCATGCCCCTTGAAAGCCCGCTCAAACGGCGATCACCGGGCAACTGGAATTCGCCAATCAGTTCCTTGGCGAGGGCATCGTCCCAGCGCGGGTAGAAAGGCTTCAGGTAGGCAAGAAAGTATTCCACCGTCATCCATTCGGGCAGTTCCTGATTTTCCGACACGTAGCCGATCTGCGCAAATTCACTGGGAGAGAGCCGGCGCGAATCCGTGTCCAGCACCATCGAGTGGCCAGCGGTTGGCCGCAGAATGTTGACTAGAATCTTGATGAGCGTCGTCTTGCCGGCTCCATTCGGGCCTACCAGCGCGTAAATGCTTCCGTCTGGAACTTCCAGTTGCAAATCATCAATCGCCGAGACCCGTCCGAACCGCTTCGACAGATGCTGACAGCTTATGGGCGAACTCATTCGCGGCCTCCTTGCCAGTCCAGCCGCCGCCAGTGTTGCGTCAGCGCCTGGACAACATCATCGAGTTCCATACCAAGCTTTTTCGCCTCCACTACGAGTTCCTCGAGTTCGCCTTTCAGCAAACGAGAGCGCTCGGCCGCGCTCGACGATCCCATTTCCGCCACCACGGTGCCGAGGCCGACTCGCACTTCCAGCATGCCTTCGGCCACCAACTGGCCGATGACCTTGTGCGCGGTGTTGGGATTGATTTTGAGTTCCTTGCTGAGCGCGCGGACGGAAGGAAACGGATCGCCCGGGCGCATGCCGCCGGAGATAATGGCGCGCTTTGCGGCGTAGACAACCTGCTCGTAAAGTGAAATGCCTGGCTTAAATGCCAGCCGGAACGGGATCACTGACTGTATTATGACACATAGTACAGTCAGTGATCAAATCCTAGAACCGGATCTTCAACCCCAACTCGATCTGCCTGGCGTCGAACGTGCCAACTCCATAGGTACCGTAGGTGGAACTCCCGGTTCCCTGGCCCAACTGGGTGTTACTTGGATTGCCTGCGCCGGTAGGGGTCACATTGATCCCACCCAAATTCAGGTTGTACCCTCCGCTGCTGGCGAAGCTTCCGCCGAACTGCGCGTTGTTGAGGGCGTTTGTGGCATGGGCCGTGAGTTCGAGCGATATCCTCTCGGTCACTCTGAAGACACGGGAGATGCTCAGGTCCAGATTCTTCCTTCCCGGCGCGCGAAGGTCGGAGTATGTGATGGCTGCGTCGCCAACATAATACGTGTTCGCTAAATACTTACCAGGGTTGTTGGGGTCGGCGACCACTGAACCCGCAAAGGCATCGACGTTATACAAGAGGAAACAATTCGCGCAGGGCGTGATCTGTCGTCCATCCGGCAGGGTGACAGTCGTTTTCCCGTCGTACCAGTGCTGCAATGACGAAGGCACCGTCAGCGGTTGCCCCGCGACTCGAAATGGCCGGGAGTTGAGCGCGCCGCTGTCTCCACCATCAACAGGAACCGGGAAGCCGCTTTGAATCAGACCGACCGCGCCGATCTTCCAACCGCTGGCGATTCCCTTCAGCACAGCGGTTGTTTCCAAGTTGGAAGTGTTTCCCGGTACCGAATGGCAGGTCATAAACAGCGGTGATTACGAAACGGTGAGGAATGTCGCTGTACGACAGATGGTAATCGTTATGGAGGTTGCGCAGGTCTCTGGATGCGCTGTCGAAACCGACCCCCGACGAAGCTTCCGCGTTGGCGGCTTCCGATCCGGTGTAATCCAAAGCTTTCGACCAGGTGTAATGCGCATCGAGTTGCAGGCCATAGGAGTAGCCATGCTTCATCTCGATGATCATCGAATTGTAGTTCGACCAGCCCCACGAGTAGGATGACGTTGCGCCCACGAACATGGGATATTGGCTGTCGCGCACGTATCTTGGAATCGTTTTCGCCGCTAATGCTCCGCCGAAAGGAATCGTCCCATTCGGATTCCAGGGATTGGGAACTGGGTCGTTTGCAGGGTCCTTTCCGGTTTGCACATATCCCCTTCCGGTCAGATCGCTATCCTGCGCGGGGCAGTTGGTTCCCGAGTGGTAGCAGTCGTCGAGAGCTTGCGGTAGTAGACCGGTAGAGACTACAGGAAATCTCGTGACGGGCAATCGGTCGCCATGAGTTCCGGTGTATCCGATAGAAGCGATCCACGAACCCGGAAGTCTCTTCTCGAGGAAGAAATTCCACTGCTGGACTCTTCCGTCCTCATAGCCAACCCGCTGGAATAGATTCGGACTTGTGCCGTAATTCTGGGGTGCTGCAGAATTGGCGCCAGGACCACGTACAGGAACGCTGACAGCGGGATTGGAAAACGTTCCGATGGGAATTCCAGAGGGATTCGTGCCGTAAGGGATCTGGTTCAAATAGGTCGAGAACGGGGCCGCACCAAAGTTAAACGGGCCATGAAGCAAGCCTGTGTTGGTTGGAATGTACGTGATTCCGTAACCGCCGCGTGCCACGAAAGTCTCGCTTATTTTGTAAGCGACGCCGGCACGGGGCCCGAAGTCCTTATAGTGTGTGTCCCACAGATGGCGGTCGTAGCCAGTCGTACCGGCGAAGGCGATTGTGCCTGGTGTTCCGAACGGATTCGTTTGAGTTTGATCGAGCGAGCTGATCTGGTTGTATCGCTCGGTGACAGCAGGCTGAACATCCCAGCGAAGTCCAAGGTTGATCGTCAGTCGCGAAGTGGCTCGCCAGTCGTTTTGCGAATACAATGCAATATATTTGTCCGCGAACGACGGAACTACCGATTGGCCAGGAGTGATTCCAAGCGACCCGGCGCCCTGGAGCAGACTGGCCTCGTAGTAGCCCTGATTGACGGCGGTGGTGTCCTGGGCGGTGTTATTCCCGAACGCGTCCACGTATTGAGATGTATAGGAACCTCCATTGAAAGTGACGGAGCCCTCATAGATGTTGGGATCGCTGAAGAGGTCCACGCGATACTCGGCGCCGGCCTTGAGGGTCCACTTGCCTGCGTTCTTCGTGACGCTTCCAGCGAAATGGTAATTGGTCTGGAAATTGTGCTTGTGCAGGGAATTCGTGTTGTTCAAAGACGTCCAGTGGCTGGTGGACAGATTCGGGGTCGCACCGGGAAGTACGAACACGGCCTGAATGGAGGCGGGAATACCGATGGAGTTGTAATCGAAGTTCGGATACAACGGGGTGGCGTATTTTGTGTTGATCCGCTGAAGTCCGGCGCGGACGTCGGCGACCAACGTCGGACTCAGCACGATGGTGTCGCCGATGCCGATGTATGGATTGCTATCGGAGACAATCGGGGCGATTCCTCCACTGTTCGGACTGTTATAGAAGGGATTGCTGGCCCCCCATGGCTGAGGGGTTTCGATGTCTCCGCGATGAATCCCTCCGGTTCCGTAAAAAGACTGCTTGCCCATGCGGTAATCGATGCGCGAGTTGATATCGTCCTTACGGGTGGTCTGAAGACCCCTGAAAAAGTAGTTGTTCGTGTTGTAGACGTCGGTTGGGGCACGGTTGGGATTGGGATAGTAACTGTACAGTTTCAAGGCGGCCGCGTTGGGATTGGTGATGATGGCGTTGGGAACAAGTGCCCGTTGGTAAAGGTTGGGTCCAATCTGCGTGACGTTAAATGGATCGAAGATCTGCACAGGTGTTGGAACGCCGTTCACATTGACTAGCGTCTGGCTGAAGTCTCCTGCTTTCTGCTGGGGCGTCGGAACCGTGTCGAGCCAATCGGCCGCGGTGTTGTGCGTCAGTCCTTCGTAGCCTACGAAGAAGAACACCTTGTTCCTGATGATCGGGCCGCCAATGGTACCGCCGAAGTAGTCGACTTTGAAAGGCGGCCTGACGATTCCCAGCGCGTTGTTGCCGAAAGTGTTCGCGTTCAGGTCTTCGTTGCGTAGTTGGTAAAAGGCCGAACCGTGGTAGGAATTGGTTCCGCTTTTGGTAGTGACGGCCACCGCACCTTGGCCGCGGCCATACTCGGCCGTGTAGTTGTTCGTGATGGTTCGAACCTCTTCAATTCCGTCCCGGTTGGGAAGAACGAGCGCTTCATTCATGGTGGCGCCCATCACACTGACTCCGTCCACGGTGATGTCGGTCGAGAAGGCCTGCGCGCCGTTGACCGAAAACGCGGACAGCCGGTCCCGTGAATACATACCGACGCCGAACGAGTAAGGATTCGTCGTACTCGTGAGCTCGTTTCGCGCGACGATGCCCGCCTCGAGAGTGGCGAAGTAAAACGGATTGTGATTCAGGTCGGGCACGCTGTCGATCACGTGGCTGTCGACCCGGCCCTGGACGCTTGCACCTTCGGTTTGAAGGGTCACAGCGTCGGCTTGGACCTGGACCGTTGAACCCACACTTCCTAGCGCGAGCTGTGAGTCGGCGCGCAATTGCTGAGCCGTGCCCAGCACGATGCCAGTCTCCTTGAAGACGGAGAAGCCTTCTTTTTCGACGGTGATCGTATATCGACCCGGCGCCAGATACGGTACCGCATATTCGCCGGATCCGTCGGTCTGCCCTTTATTGGCGACTTGGGTTTCCTCGTTGATTACGGTCACGAGCGCGCCGGGGATTACTGCGCCGGACTTATCGGTAACCAAACCCGAGATGGTTCCGGACTTGATCTGAGCGTTTGATGTTCCGATGGTTAGAAAGCAGAAGGTGGAAAGTGCGGCGGCGGTGACAAGCAATCGCACGCAATATGTAGTGGCGGACAGGAAATCGTCTTGGAACATGCCTGTACTCCTTGTGGGATTCTATAACGATTCAATGCTACGTGGGTGCGATAAAAATCTGATGTCTGGAGAATGACGAAGTGATGGCTGCTCAGCGTGGCGCTGGGGCGGCCGTGGTGCCGGTGAGGGCACGATTCAGATTGTCTCGTGCCTGGTTTGCCTTTTCGGTTGCGGATTTTTGCGCCAGCGCCTCACGGTCCGAATCGGCTTTGCGGCCGGCGCGGCGATAGGCTATGGCCAGATGGAAGTGGGGTTCAGGGTTATCGGGTTGAAGTTTTACGGCGGCTTCGAGCGGTGCGATGGCATCGGTCGGGCGGTCTGACGCGAGCAGCGCGCGGCCTAGCCCGAGTTGGGCGTCGATGAAGCGCGGATCGAGCGTCGCGGCCCGCGTGAAGTGCGCAATTGCGTCGGGCCACTGCTCGGCTTGGCGGGCAATCTCTCCTAGGACGTATTCGGCGGCCGCGTTGCGCGGGTTGATCTTCAGCTCCGCTTCGAATTCGCGGCGTGCATCCTCCATCGTGGTTGGCGTCTTGGGTTGCGAGAGAATCAGCCGGCCCATTTTGAAATGAATGCCCGCGAGGTTGGGATTCTTTTCGAGAATGGTTCGATATTCTTTAGCGGCGTCGTCCCACCTGCCCTGGGTTTCGAGAGCTTCGGCGTTGAGTTCGCGTACTTGCGGAGACTCCGGCGCGTTGTGAAGCAATTCCTGGGAAGCGCTCATCGAAAGGCCGGAATAGACGTGCACGGCGAGGAACAAAACTTCGGGATCACCGGGAAATTCGCGCGTCAGCGTGCGCAGGACAGAGACGGCATCGTCTGCGGCGCGGAGATCCATGGCGCAGCGCGCGAGATAAATGCCGGCGGTCTTGCGCTGATCCTTAGGCGTGACGCGCGCCATGGTGCGCTTGAGGTATGGCATGGCTTCAGCGCAATGACCGTTTTCAGCTAATTCAATTCCGGAATTCGGAGGCGCGGATTGACCTGCGAGGGATGCCGATACGGTGAGGACGAGAGAAAAAACCCGGATGTTCCCCATTACTCAATCATAGGAGGAAGCCCGTCCCCTCGCCTGGAGAGGACGGGCCATGGTGCTTTGTCAGAAGTGATACTTCAAAGCAAATTGAATCTGCCGCGCTCCCTGCCCGCTTTGCAGCAGACCGAGAGTACTGCCAAGTCCGGCGTTCGGACTATTCAGAATTGGCGTGTTCGTCAGGTTGACGAACTCGCTTCTGAATTCCAGGTTCTGGTGCTCCGTGAAGTTGAAGAACTTCGCCAGACCGAGGTCGAATGTGTGCAGTCCGGGACCGCGAACGGTGGCGACGCCGCATGTACCGAAAGTCCCGGTGGCAGCCGGACCGAAGGCATTCGGATCGAACCACTGATAGCCGCCGGCGGGCGAATTCTGCGTGCCGAAGGTATTGACGGGTGCGATGCAGTTGGCTCTCGAACCGCGCGAGTTCGTGCCGGACGCGTCGGGTCCGGAAATGGTAAGCGGGAAGCCGGTGTGAAGGCTCAGGATTCCGTTCACCTGCCATCCGCCGATTACTGCGTCCAACGCTTTATTCATATTCTTGCCATAGGTGCGGTTGCGGCCGACGGGCAAATCGTACGTCGCGTAGCTCGTCAGAACATGAGCCGCATCGTAATAGCATGGACCCCACTCCGCCTTCTTGTCGTAGAGATTCTGCCAGTAAGGCGAGGTCGGCGTGGTCTGGCCGCCCCACGATCCGTAGTAGCCGCTGGAATCGGTCATGCACTTCGAGTACGTGTACGCGACGGAATACTCGAGGCCATTGCCGAGACGCTTAAGTAGAACGGCCTGCAGCGCGTTGTAGCTCTGGTTGCCGTTCGACGCGGTTCCGGAGATCTGACCAATTTCGCCCTGCAGCGTTGGATTTCCCGAGAGGTAATCGCTCGGGACAACCTTGCCGTTGGGCAACAGCTTCTCTTGAAAGTAGGGCATCGGGACCATCAGATGCGTGGTGCGCTGCCCGACGTACGCGAGCTGCGCGGTGGTGGAATTACCGAGCTGGCGTTGAAGGGAGAAATTCCATTGGTTGGAGAGAGCGGGCCGCACGTTCGGATCCCACAGACGGAGCGTGGCCCCGTTAAAAGGATCTCCAGGATTAGCGGCAAAGGGTAGAAATCCCTGGCTCAGTGTCGAACTCGGCAGGCTCTGCGATGCGTAGTTCGCGTCCTGCTCGTGTGCAAATGGCGGATTGATAGTCAGGCGGAGATTTGTGCCGGTGCCTTCCAGGTAAGACGAAAGCGTGTAGGAAGCTCGAACCACGGTGTTGTGACTAACGTTCCAGGCGACGCCGATGCGCGGCTGGAAGTTAGTGACGCCGTTGTATTGGTTATAGAGGGCGCGGCTGTTGCCGTTCTGTCCGGCAATCTGCACCACGCCGCTGATCAGTCCGAAATTCGTCTGCCGGTCTTTGACTTCCACCCAGGGAGTGTGCAGTTCCCACCGGAGTCCCAGATTGAGCGTGAGATTCGGCCGAACGTGCCAATCGTCGCCGAAAAACGCAGAGAAGACATTCGCGCGCTGGCCCCAGGTTCCACCATTCACGCCACCGCCGATTTCGGAAGGCAACCCGAGCAGGAAGTCCGCTTCCGCGATACCGGAACCGCCGCCTGAAGTGGCCAACGGATTTGGGCCCGCGGTATAGCGGCCGTCGAACGTGAAGGTGCCGGCACGTCCGTTGTTGCCCGAGTAGAACGTATTGAGGCGCTGGCGCCAACCTTGGAAACCCATGAACATGTTGTGCGAGCCGCGATTGACGTGAAGCGTGTCCTGATACTGAATCACGGTGTCGGCAAAGAGCTGGTAGCCATCCGAATTCCCGATGCTCGAAGCGTTGCCGCCGTTTAAACTCATGTTGGGAAGGAAGCTCGATGGAATGCCGGGCAGCCCGACGGTTTGCGGGAATCCTTGCAGTTCGTTTGAAGCCGCACCATTGTTGACGAAGACGTAGTTCACGCCGAAGCGCGCTTCGTTGACGACGGTGGGCGAGATAGTTCGGGTCCAACTCAGAACGCCGTTGTGAGTGGGGAAGATGGCGAACGAGTTGTACAGCAATGGCAGGCTGTTGGTCGTCGGATTATCAATTTGGCTCTGGGAATAGCGGCCGAAGATGCGATCCTTGTCGGAGAGATTGTAGTCGATCTTCACATCGCCCTGATCGCCGTTGATATACGTTTGACTGCTGTAGAGATAGTTGTTGATCAGCCCCGGACCCGTGGGCAGAGGGTAAGCGGTGGAGTTCACAATGTTGGAAGCTACCCGATCGAGGCGGCTGACCGGGATGATGTTACCCGCAAATGGCGTCCGCTGGCCGTTAACTACGGAATTCGGATCATAAAGCTGAATACCGGGTAAGAGCGCCGAGAAATTTCCCTGGCGTTCCTGTGCTGTGAGAAGGCTTGTCGTGTGAGTGCTGGCCGGCGTGTCGAAACGCTGGCCCTGATAGTCGACGAAGAAGAAAAGCTTGTCCTTGATGATACGGCCGCCAAGCGGTGCCGCCGAACTCATTCCAACGCAACTTCGCGACGCGGAGCGCCGTTGAAATTGTTCGACCAGGAATTGGCGTTCAGCTTATCGTTGCGGAGGAACTCAAACAGGCTGCCGTGATACTCGTTGGTGCCCGATTTGATGGACGTGCTGATAATGGCGCCCATGAAGTTGCCGAAATCGGCCGGCGCGTTCTGCGTGATCTCGTTGAATTCCTGAATAGCATCCACGCTTGGCGCATAACCAACGAGGTTGTCCGACACCTGGTTGTTATCCATGCCATCGAGAATGAAATTATTCGCCTGCTCGCGATTGCCGTTTACGTAAGGGCGGCCGGAACTGGCGGTGGTCTGGCCGTTGGTGAAGCTGGATGGATCGGGGTGAACGCTTCCGGCGGCCAACAGCGTCAACTGGACATAGTTCCGTGTGGCCAGCGGCAAGGTCACGTTGGTGCGGGAGTCGATCACCTGTCCGAGGTGCGTGGATTCCGTCTGCAGCAGCGGCGGAGCAGTCGTTACCTCCACAGAGGTCGAGACATTTCCCACCAGGAGGCTGAAGTCAATCTTCGCCACCTGGTTCAGTTGAAGGGTAATGCCGGACTGCCGAGTTGTCTGAAATCCCGCAAATTCAACTTTGACTGTATAAGAACCAACTGCCATCTGTTGAATGTGGTAGTACCCACCGGCGTTTGTCTGCGTAATATAGTCCGTGCCGCGATCCGTATCGGTGGCCGTAACCTTTGCTCCACTGATTGGCGCTCCAGAAGGATCGGTCACCTGCCCGGTGATCGACGCGGTCACTTGCTGGGCCCAGGACGCACCCGGGGCGATGACACAAGCGGCGATCAGGCAGCGCAGCAGATTAGTGACGCTAAACGCAAGTTTTCGTTTATTCGAGATCATGTACTCTCCCCTTTTCAGGAAACTCCTAAGCTCCTAAGCTAATGTTGAGCCGAGTTTGCGGCATATCCCCCATCCTGTCCAGTTCAGAACTGTTGCCAAAGGTGTTTCCGACAATGTTCGTAACATAATCGAACGTTACTGTTTTCTGCGGGTTACGGGACACCGCGGAGAAATGCCGGTTTGAAATTGTGATAAAATGTTAACCGTAAAGTGGAGGGCGGAGGGTCTAGTGCCACGCATGGGCGGGGCTGTGATTCCGGAAGACGAGGTCAGGGCCGAACTCGGCCGAGTGCTCGCCAGCCACGAATTCCGAAGTTCGAAGCGCAGTGAAGAATTTCTTCGCTACGTGGTGGAGAACACACTTAGCGGCCGGACTGAAACGCTGCGGGAACGAATCATCGGCATCGAGGTTTTCGGCAGGCCAACATCTTACGATCCAAGTGAAGATGCCACGGTTCGGGTGAAGGCGGGAGAAGTCCGAAGGCGCCTGGGCATTTATTACTCCGGCGAAGGCCACCACAACCCCCTGCGAATCGAGTTGCCGGCGGGCACCTACATTCCGGAATTCCGGCCGGTAGAAGCAGCAGCCGTAAAGGTAGAAGGCCCGGTGGTGCAGGTGGCCGCTCCGGCCTCGATCGCCGTTCCGGCACCGCCCCGCCGCCAGATTTGGTGGGCGATGCTGGCGGGTGTGATCGCCGGGCTCGTTGGAGCGGCTGGAGTCTCTGCGGTTTGGCTGAAGACGCCGGCGATGAGTCCGATCCTTGAGCAATTCTGGGGACCAGTCTTGCAGGGCGTGGTGCCGGTTTCACTCTGTGCGGCGTTTGTTCCGGACGTCTACGGATTGAACCGTCAGGCGAACGGCACGCGGCCAACGGGCGCTCAGGATTTCTTGTTGCTGCCCGACCAGTTCGTCGGGGGCGGCGATCTGATCGCAGTATCGCGGCTTTCATCGATGCTCACGCGAAAGCACCGAGCCTACCAGGTGCGAATCGGAGGCGAGGTTTCGTTTCGCGATCTGGAGACTGCGCCGGCCGTCCTGGTCGGTTACTCCTATACGCATTGGAAAGAAATCAGTAGCGCGCTTCGATTTTTCATTGATGCGGGACGGCGGCCCATCGTGATTACGGACAACGGCACGCCGACCAAGTGGTCGCTGCCTAACCTGCCCGCGGACCGCCATACGACTGAGGACTATGCGATTGTGACGCGAGTGTTCCATCCCGACACTCATTCCATGCTGGTGGAACTTGCGGGAATCACTCAATATGGCACCGACGCTGCAGCCGACTTGGTAACGAATCCGGACTTGCTGGCCGAGGCGCTGCGGGACGCCGCTCCAGGTTGGGAGAAGAAGAATCTGCAACTGGTGCTGCATGTGAAGGTCGTGTCGGGATCGCCGAGTTCGCCGCGGTTGGTCGCCTCCTATTTCTGGTAACCTATCAACGCCGAATATTCGTTGAATCACCACGCGTGGCATAATGGCCCCCTCTGAAAATGAGACTGTGTATTTCGACGAGGCGGCCTGGACCAAAGGAGGGGCAATGAGAACTATCTTCTACCTGCTGTTAGCTGTCCCGTCAGCGACGGCCCTTTTTGGAGATACGCCATTCAGAATCACCGTGACCGATGTCTCCAACGCTCCCATTTCTGGCGCGATGATTCTGCTTCATTGGGACCCAGCTGGAAGTGCTGTCGGCCTCAACAGCAACGTTGGACTGAAAGAAGACTTGGTTCTAAGAACTGACGACAAAGGCAGAGTTGCAACAGAGTTGCCCCAGGGCTTTTACGACTTGTTCGCCTCTGCCATGGCATTCAGCCCCTCGTGTCGCAAGATACGGCTGAAAGGCGTCGCACCCTCCGAAACAAAAATTCGACTAGCGGTGGATCCCTTGGTCATTAAGGAACTAGGCGATGTCATCGAGGCAGTTCCGCGTCGGCCTTAAGAGTCGCGTCAACTTGAAATACGTCGTCCTGAAGAAGAGGATACTTTGCGGAGCAATCCGAAAAGTGCCGAAGGGCTTGCATTAGTGGTTTCCGGTATATCAGACAGCGAATTGAGTATGCTATATTTCGAGCGGTGCAGTGTATCCTCACACGCTGGTGGGTGGTAGCGCTCGCTGTTGGATGTGTGTTCGCTGCAACCAAGCTCGCGCCCGCGCCGGGCGAACCCAAAATCGTATCGATCTATCCGTTCACTGGCCAGCGCGGAACAACCTTCACAGTTACTGTTCGAGGCAACGGACTACACGACGCGAACGCCGTTTTCCTGAAGAACGCTCCTTTCACGGCTGCCATAGAAGGTGCCGATATTGCAGCTCCCGACGCGGAGGCGAAATCAAAAACTCCGATCGATCTAATCCGTCTGCGAATCCAGATCGAACCGACCGCCAAGCCAGGCCGCTACCCGATGCGGCTCGTTACTCCCCGCGGCATCTCGGATGCGATTCCGCTTACAGTGCTAGAGCAGCCAGTCGAGGAAGAGCCGGCAGGATCGCATGAAACTCCGGAATCGCCTATATCCGTTAACAAACTGCCGGCGGTCTTCAGTGGCAAGATTGCCCGGCGCGGTGAATCGGACTACTACGCGTTCAACGTCACTGCTGGCGAGACGGTGACATTCGCCGTCATCTCAGGGCTCCCTTCCACTGGCGCGCCCGGAGGCAATGCGAACGGCTTTGACCCTTCGATCTCGTTATACGAGCAGTCCGGGAGCTGGTTCGATCCAAAGCGCGTCAACCGGATCGCGTTCAACGATGAACCGCTATGGGTGATTGGCCAGGGTACCGACGCATACCTGGTGCATCGCTTCGAGAAGGGCGGGCGTTACTTGGTCCGCATCGAGGCTTTTTCCGGACAGGGCGGGCCCGACTACGGTTACCAGTTCAAGATGATGGTTGGCGAAACTCCGCAGGAACGTGGGGGCGGCGGCAAGACGTGGGCCGAGCGAGGCTACGCCCACCACTTTTCCGATAATCGGTTAAATGAAATAGCCGAGCGTGGCGGCCTGCCCCAAGACAAGAGCATGATTGAAACGTACCGGGGCGCTGCCGCGCCCGCCGCTTCGGCGCCCTTTTTCAAGCTCCCCGCCACACTCGAAGGCGGCTTGACGCAGCCGGCTGAAACGCACCGGTCGCGGTTTCATCTGGACGGACCGCAAGACATCGCTATCGAAATTGAAACTCCCGCCATCGCGCCGCCCCTGTTCAATCCGGTTGTCAGGCTCCTAAATGCGGCCGGACAAGAAGTGGCGACAAATGTTCAAGCCGGCCGGGGCCTGTGCACCGGAGAGATGACAAAGTCTCTTCAGGCAAAGACCACCATTCCGCTCCGCGATGCCGGGGATTACACAGTGGAGATTCGGGATGTGACGGCCGACCTTGCCGACCCTGGTTTCCGTTATCGCGTTTTAGTCCGGCCGCAGATCGCGCATGTAGGCGACGTAAAGATCGCTGAGGATCACGTCAACATAACTCCGGGTGAAGCGAAAACTGTTCGGGTGGTCTTCGACCGCGAGGAAGACTATCGAGGTGCAGTCGCAGTAACGGCCGATTCCCTCCCCCAGGGAGTGCAAGCGCTGGCCGGGGCCGATTTTGAGCCGCCGGACAAGGAGCAAAGGGGGCCGGTGGGCAAGCGTGAGCGTTACGCTGGGCGCACGGAGCGAGTGGTGGTGGTATTCACTGCCGCACCCGATGCGGCCGCTACGAAACAACCTCAATTGGTGCGCCTGCTGGTCCGTCCGATTGTCGACGGGAAACCGGGCGCGGTAATCAGCACGAAAGAAATACCTCTAATGGTGGTGGCCAAGCAGTGAGAACGATCGGAATCCTTTTGATTTTCGCGACCGCTGGTTGGGGCGCGTCGCAAGTTGTCTCCCTGAAAACCATACCGGTCGAAGCCACGCTGCAATATGCGGGGGCCACGCAGCAATTCGTGGCGATTGCGAATTACGCCGATGGGACCGAGCGCGATGTCACTGGCGAAGTGGAGTGGCGGTTGTCGAATTCAAGCTTAGCCAAGGTTATTGGACCTGCGCGCGTGGCTGCTGCCAAGGACGGCTCGCTCACCATCACAGCAGTGCTTGCCGGTGGAACGCGCGGACAGTCCTCCCTGCGGATTCAGGGCTCGCAAACGGAGCGTGCGTTCAGTTTCACGCGTGACATCGGAGGGATTTTGACCAAGCGGGGCTGCAACCAGGCGGCCTGTCATGGCGGTGTGAAAGGGCGCGGTGGTTTCAAGCTCTCCGCGAATGCACTGCATCCGAAGGATGACTACGAGTGGATTACCAAGGGCGGCACGTATCAGGTGCTGACCGCGGAAGTGAAGGGCGAGCGCATTCCACGCGTGGACGTGAAGAATCCGGAAGAAAGCCTGCTGCTGAACAAGCCAACGATGGTGAAACCGCACGGCGGCGGCAAACGCCTGGAAAAAGATTCTGACGACTACAAGGCGATTGTCGCCTGGATTAAAAACGGCGCGCCATATGGAGCCGAGGATGAGAAGGCGCCGAAGCTGACGCGTTTCGACATCGCTCCTTCCCTCGCCGCCGTGCCCGTGGACGGGCAGCGCCGATTGCTGGTGACAGCTATCTTCAGCGACGGCCACAGCGAAGACTTCACACATCAGGTGCTCTATTCCAGCAGCAACGGCGACGTGGCCACTATCAGCGCCGACGGCATCATCAAAGGCAAAGGATTGGGCGAAACAGCAGTTGTAGTTCGCGGCGCGGGACAGGTGGCCAGCGCCGGAGTGGGCGTCATCGGTCCGCCGATCGCGAATTACCCGGACGTTCCCCGGTCGAACTTCATCGATGAACCGGTGTTCGCCAAGCTCAAGAAGTTCCACATTATTCCGTCGCCGGTCGCCGGCGATGCTACGTTTTTGCGGCGTGTCTGCCTCGATCTCACGGGTACATTGCCTCCTCCTGAGAGGGTACGGCAGTTCATGGTCAGTAAGGACACACGGAAGCGGGAAAAAGTAGTGGACGCCCTCATCGGCTCGCCGGAGTTCGTGGATTACTGGACATTCCGCTTTTCCGACATCTTCCGCGTGTCCATTTTCGCCAACGGACTGACGCCGAAATGGAGCCAGAAATATTGGGAGTGGATTCGTTCGAATGTCGAAAACAACCGGCCCTACGACGAGGTTGCGCGCGAACGTATTTCGGCGGAAGGCTACGGGGCGGCTTCCCGGCATTTCCTGCCGTACAACCAGGTCGGTCCGCCGAACGACGTGATGGCCGAAGAAGTTCGCGTCTTCTTCGGAAGGCGTCTCGACTGCGCGCAATGCCATAACCATCCTTACGAAAACTGGAGTCAGGATCAGTTTTGGGGCATGGCGGCGTTTTTCTCGCGGGTTTTCAAAGCGGGACCGGTGGTGTTCGATCATCCGACAAACATGGACCTGAGTTCCGCGGATGTGGACGGGAAAATTCAACTTCTGCATCCGCGCACAAAGGCTCCGGTTCAGCCGGCATTACTCGACGGCTCGCGAACCAATCTGACACCGGAATCGAATCCACGAAAGGAACTCGCGCGCTGGATGACGGCGCATCCCTACTTCGCGGAAGCGGCAGTGAATCGCATCTGGGGACAGTTCTTCGGCCGCGGGATTGTAGACCCCGTGGATGACTTCCGATCGACAAATCCCGCCACTCACCCCGAACTTCTAGCGGCCCTTGCCAACGACTTCCGCGATCACGGCTACGATTTAAGGCGGCTGATGAAGACGATCGTAATGTCGAGGACCTACCAGTTATCGGATGTGCCCAACGCGACCAACAAGGATGACTTGGTGAACTACTCCCATGCGCTACCACGGCCGCTCGACGCCGAGGTTTTGCTCGACGCCATGGTGGACGCGACCGGTATACCGGAAGTCTTCTCGACGGCGGTGACCGATGGATCCTCGGTGGGGCAAGCACCAGTGGGGACACGTGCGATCAACCTGAAAGATCCCGACATGTATTTCTCACGCTTCCTGGAATTGTACGGACGCCCGAATCGGGGCGCAATTCCAGAGCGCAGCGTCCACCCGAATCTCGGCCAGGCATTGCACATGCTTGCAGGTTCGACCTATGCTGATCGTTTGAGCGCCAAGGACAGCCGCCTGGCGCGATTGCTGGAATCCGGCGCATCGGACGCAAAGATCTTTGAAGAATTCTACCTGGCGGCGCTTGGACGGTTCCCTGAACCGGACGAGATTCAGTCACTGGAACAAACGCTGGTGAAGCGCGGCGACCGGGAGACCGGACTCCGCGAATTTGTCTGGGCATTGACCAGCTCACGTGAATTCGCGGAGAATCATTAAAGGACGGACGAAGGACAGATGGCACATATCAATTCGCGCCGGGATTTTCTGAGCGTTGGTTCGCTCGGCTTTCTCGGCCTAACCCTCAGCGAGTACCTTCAGGCTGCAGCCACTACCTCGACGTACAAGGCGAAAGCAAACTCAGTGATTCTGTTCTGGCTGGAAGGTGGCCCAAGTCATATCGACACCTGGGACCCGAAGCCAAACAGCAACTTCAAACCGATTTCGACGAATGTCGCCGGGATCCAGGTTTCCGAGCTACTGCCTAAGATCGCGAAGAAAATGGACAAGCTGGCGCTGGTGCGATCCATGCACACACGCGGCAACGACCATCCACAGGCGACGCATTACGTGATCACGGGCCACGAGATCAACCCCGCGATGCAGTTCCCTAGCGTGGGATCTATTATCACGAAAGAACTGGGGCCGCGCAATGCTGTTCCGGCTTATGTCCTGGCACCGAAGTGGGACAAAGGGCGTCAGTATGAAGATTATTTTCGGGCTGCATTCCTCGGTGGCGACTACGACCCGATGTGCATCCCGGACCCCAGCCGGCCGAACTTCCAAGTGACCGATCTCAGCCTTCCGAAATCGGTTTCGCAGGCTTCGGTGGAAAGCCGCTCCGCATTTCTGAACGTCGTGGACCGGCATTACCGCGCGTTGAACGATACGGCCGACCACGCCAACGTCGACGCATTTACGGCGCAGGCGTGGAAAATGATTCTGACTCCGGCGGTGCGTGATGCGTTCGACTTGTCGAAGGAATCCGACAAGACCAAAGAGCGCTACGGCAAAGATCCAATTGGTCAGTCGGCTCTGCTAGCGCGCCGATTAGTGGAGGCGGGCAGCCGATTCGTCACCGCGGCGGGTTACCACAGCGGATCGTGGGATACACACAGCGATAACGACAAAACCCATAAGGACCGCCTGACACCGCCGCTCGATCGTACATTGACCGCGCTGATCGACGATTTGGACGAGCGAGGATTGCTCGACACGACGCTGGTGATCGCGATGGGCGAGTTTGGCCGTACACCCGTGATTAACCCAAATCTAGGGCGCGACCATTGGCCGAACTGCTGGTCCATGGCACTCTCGGGCGGCGGCATAAAAACGGGCCAGGTGATCGGCGCGAGCGACGACAAAGGATACAACGTCGCAGATCGGGTTGTCTCCATGGGCGATCTGTATGCGACGATTTACAAGGCGCTAGGCATCGACTGGCACAAAGAATACATGAGTCCAATCGGCAGGCCAATCAAGATCGCGAATTCGCTCGACGATCGAACGGGTGAGCCGATTGCCGAGTTGCTAGCGTAGCGTTCCGACGCAGACCAAAGCCTGGTTGCTGGAAAACGCTCCCACCTGGATTTACACCTTCATTCCATTGGCTTGGGCGTAGGCGACGATCTGATCGCCCGCACAGAAACTAGACTGATGTGGGCGAGGCTCGGTTGCGGCGAATTTCATAGCGTTTTTGGGACAATCAGGTTGAACTCGCGTCCCAGCGCCTGCGCGTATCCGGTATCAGCAAAATGAGCGGGATCGACGGCCGCGCCCAACAGAAAACCGCCCGGTTCAGCAAGATCCCGAAGGGCCGAACCAGTCCGCTTCGCAACCTGAAGATAGCTGGCGAACAACGTGGCATTCGAACTCGCGGGTATGGCAGCGGCCAAAGCAATCACTTTGAGATCGTTTTGGGGCGCGACACTGAAACCGAAGTAAACCTGCCCGGAGGCAAAGAGTCCAGGATCGGATCAGTCGCGTCCGCCGGCAGCGCAAATACCCGCTCGCTTGCGCTCGACGAACCACCGTCCAATAGTTCACCTGGATCGTCTGCTGCCCTACCCCAACGTCGAGCCGCTTGAGCCCGTTCCACCAGTCGCTGCCCGAGTTCAGCGCCCCAGGCACGTACACCCAACCGCTCCGGGTCGCAAGCGGGACTCCCAATCCGTGAGAAACAGCCGCGAACAAAAGTACCGGGACGAATACATGCCGGCGGCTCACGCTCATAGCACTACGTTACATAGCTTCAAAAACCAGCTTCAAAAACCGCCGCGCGGACGGTAACCCGGACGGGCGTGCACACGGTATTTGTGACCTGTATCGGATACAACCTGCACCTCGATCTTCCGGAACCCTTCATTCGGGTTCGTTTGCGGATAGTAGGTCACTGTGTATGAGTTGCCGAGGTCTTCCCGGATGTCTTCGAAGGCTTCTACCTGCTTCTGCCAGGTCTTGGCGAAGTAAGCCTTCCCGCCCGTTCGAGTGGCGATGCGCCGGAAGACGCCGCTCGAAATCTGATCCCTATTCACCTCGCTGGTGGAGATAACGTAGATGGGAATTCCTTCGTCTTCGGCCACTGCGCGCACATCGTCGGGCGCAACCATGCTAGCGTTATCGGGTCCGTTCGAAAAGACGATGATCACTTTGCGTCCTGGCACTTTGGCGGCGTCGCGCAACGACAGCAGTAGGGCGTTGTACAGGGCCGCATCATCGCCCGCAACGGCTTTTCGAAGACCGAGGATGGCGTCGCCTCGGTCTTTGGTAAGCGTGGAGGCGCGAGAGAGATTTCGACTGAACGTATAGACAGCAACGGAGTCGGCACGGTCGAGGCCGCGAACGAAATCAGCGATGGCGTCGGAGGCGTATACAAACCCACGGTACATATAATTGCTGGTATCGAATAACACAAACACATTCGTGCCGGCAAAAGCATCCGAACGAACGTCGGGTCCCTTGCCTTCACCTTCGCCACCCGCCATGACGATAGGTTGCATGCTGCCATCCTCCATCACTTGTACCGGAGGCTTGTTTCCTTCAGCGAACGTCGCGAGTTTCTGGACAATGCCGTCTTCTGTAATCCGAAAATCCTTCGGCTTCAGGTTCGTCTGATATTTGCCTTTGCTGTCTACAACGGTAAAACCGAGTACCACCAATTCGACTTTGACCTTGAAGGTCGGCCGTTCCTGGGCATATAGCCAAACACCGGCCCCTAAGAATGTAGTTAAAAGGCAGGCAGTTCCAATTTTCCAACGAGCTTGCACGCGTCCTCCTCTATTAAGCAAGAATTTTATACATTATTGCAGTGACGCTTTTTGATCCGCAGTCATCTGCTTTCGCATTTTTACTCGAACATCATCGCCTACGAGACGCAGGGACCGCAGCAGGGCCGGCCAGTCCTCCAGATGCGTCGCAAAGATTTTTTCGACAGTCGCCTGGGTCCACTCGGGCACCAGCACATTCAGTTGCGACGGGGCTACGTGCAACTCGTCCGCCAGCGCGGCGTAGTAAAGAAGATTCGATTCCCAGCTCTCCGCCATAATGCGGCTGGAATAGCCCATCAATGTGGGGAATGTCCGCAGATTGAGCAATTCGGGCTGATAGGAATTTGAGAGAGTTGGCTTGGGAGTACCGAAAGCGCGGGAAATAGCGTGGTAACTGATCTCGCCCGGCGATTCGGCCATGAGCTTCCGGGCCTCGGTCGAGAAAAGATCGTGTTCGTCCTTGTTGCTGTTCCACCAGTCGGCAGCAACCATGAAGAGCTCGGAGGGCGTTATCGATTCGATCGCATCTCGGACTTTGGCCTCCTGGAGCAATTCATCCACTTTGGCAACGCGCGCCGGAGGCGCATGATGTCCCAGGAGATCGAGCAGGGTCTTGCGGACTGCCGGATCGAGGACGGATTCTGCAACTAGAGACTGCCCTTCCGCCATATGTAATCCGACCCAATGGAGTTGAAGTGGGGTGACAGTCCACCAACGGGCAATCTTGGCCGTGAGTATCATCTGCGGAACAAGATCGCCCCAGATCAGCGCTTGTTCACGGCTGGGGATGAGAAAGTTCTGCTCCGCTTCCGCCAGTGCATAGGGAAGCCCGGAGAGCGAACCGACCAGACGTCCGCCGGCGCTGGAAGGCCAGCCGGTGCCGAAGACTTCGGTGGTCCTCCAGGTTTGGTTCGTTCCCTGAACGCCGAGGAAATCATGGGTTCGGACGAACAACGGATTGGTCATCAGGATCTGCGCGCCTGGAGGGGCGTAGTGCAGATAGTTGAAACCGACCAGCGTGTCGCGCAGGATGGGCGCCAGATGGCCTCGAACGTCGCGCAATTTCTCCGCATCGTTACCGGCTTTTTCTATCGACACACGCAAGTTCAACTTCCGTTGCGATTCCACGTGGCGTTCCGTCCAATAGCCGAAGGCCAGCGCGTTTTTCTCCATGGTCGAAAGGGAAGCGCGGGGAAGCTGGATCTCGTTGATCTTGGCGGCGAGTTTGGCCACCAGCGCCGAATTCAACTTCTCGCCTTTGGTAACGCTCTCCAGATTGTCGGCCAGGTCGAAAATCGTATCGAGCGCGATGAGACGCTGCGCCTCGAAAATGCGGATCATACTTTCGACAACGAGGCGATGCGTTTCCCCATCGGTCGGGTGGGCGGAACCGGCCAGCAGATCGATAACCCCATCCTGAGCGGAGAGATTCGCGGGAAGGCCAGTGGCCTTCAGCATGGTCCTGGTGGCGCTGCGTCCCGAGTCGAAAAGTTCGCGATAACCATGGATTTTTTCAAACTGGCCGAGCATTGCCGAGAATGTCGCGTCCGCGTCGGCCGCCGGAATAGATCCCTGGCGATAGAAAATCTGCCACAAACTGGTGAGAGCCTGGACAATGCCGGCGGCATCGGCACGAAGACCCTGGTCGCGAATCTGGCTAATGGTCTGCGCGACGTCCATGTACTGCATGATGGTCTTATCTGAAAGGGCTGGGGCTTCGGCGAAAACGCTGTATTGCGAACCGTAGGTACGGAAGTCGCGAGCGAGCCGGTCGACGGTCTCAGGAGCCAGAGGGGTGGAGCGGAACCGGTTGACATCCGTCAGTGCCATGTAGATTTTGAGCGGCTCGTTCTCCACCGCCTTGCGAGTGAGAGCGAAGAGAGCTTCAATGAGGTCGTCGGGTTCTTTCCACGACGTCGCCAGCTTGGTGAGTTTTCCATCATATTTCCCTTGAGGGTGATGGACGAAAAGATTCTTCCAGAGATCGAGGTTGCCGGGAATGTGCGGGCGGCCATCGGGCTCTATGCGCAGCCGCTGGGTTAGCAGCATCATATCGGTATTGGCGCGAAAAACCGGGCGAGCCGGTCCGGGACTGGTGATGCGGCCCTTGATCGCCGAATAAAATCGCGTGACGCGTTTCGGATCGAGCAGGTAGTCGCGCGTCGGACCGTCGATGCGAGCCAATGCATCGTAAACGCTGGCCAGCCAGCCGTCATCGCGGGTCAGGACTCGCTCAAAAAATGCACCGCCGTCCTGGGGCGATTTACCGGTGAGCTCTTTCCATGCGGCGACTCCGCGCGCGCCGCCTGGTACGACAGCCTCGCCGTTGCGAGTCAAGAACATGCTGCCGTAGAAATCCAGCACGTGGGCGTTGGCTCTGAGACGGGGCATGGCAATCGCCTTCTTGATTACTTCGGCGGTTTCGGGATCAAGTTTCGAGAGCCCGAGATAAAGCCGGCACACGGCCGGATCACCGAGGAATGTGTCGATGAAGGCGCCCTTGTCCTTGGTATCCTTGGAGCCCAGCCAATAATCGGCGCCGTAGATTACCGGGACCTTGGTGGGCTTGTAATCGTAGACGAAGGGGCGATTGGTGCGCAGTGCCTGTTCGAGGGGAGCCAGCGGAAACCCGGAGTCTATGGTAAGAAACGCGCGCATGGCGTTTACCGTTTCGAGAACCACTTCACTGCCGCAACCGCCTCGCATTCTGTAGCCGAGCACACGGAGCAGGTCGCCGGTTTGGGCCGAATCGCATGTTTCGATTTTGATGACTTTGTCCGCGCCGCTCAGCTTTTCCAGTTCGCGCGATTGCGACAGGTAGCGAACGATGAGCTTGAGGTACTCAGTGGGCTCCAGGGATTCATTTCCCGAGGATGCCTGATAACCGTTGGTGACTACGTTGCGCGCTAACGCGGAGAGAAGGTCCTCGGAGCTCAATTCCGGAGAGAGCGCGGCCATTCTGGCGAAGGACCGGATCGGGCCGGGGATCTCGACGGTGGCCACCGGTGGCTCCGGTTTCGGAGATTGCAGCGCCTCAATGCTCAAGCCTGCGCCGCCCGCTGCCTTATACATTTCAAAATGCCGGGTAGCCGCGGCGGTGTCGCCGGCCAACAGATCGAGCACAAGCAGCCGCCGTGCCGCTATTTCGACTTGCGGACGATCCCCCGGACGGCTCAGCAGTTTGAGAGCTTGCTCATAATAGGAGCGGGCTTCAGGATCGCGATGGCGATCGAGAAATGAGGCGTAGGCAAGCTGCGCACCTACGTCTGACGCGGAGGCCTGGGCTTCGCGCTGCAGCAAAGTGCGCGCACCGATCGCGTCGCCCTCCTTCTCCATCTGCCACGCTTTACCGGCGGTGTCTTGAGCCTGACCCAAACAATTCAAGGCCAAAAAAATCAAACAGAACGATCCAAACGCTCGCATCGTGCCTCTCTTCCCCGTACCCCACTCTTGGTTACATAATTTACCATCTTTTGCTTCACGTTGTGTGATCAGATTGTTAAGATCGATAGCGACATGATTTTTCGCGTACTCGTATTTGTATTGACGCTTCCACTTCTGGGTCAGGACTATAAAATTGCAGTCGTCGGATTGGTGCACTCCCACGTGTGGGGACACATCGGAAAAGTGATCAAAGGCGATCAGGCAAAGCTTGTCGGCATCGCGGAAACGGTGCCGGAGCTGCTCGCCGAAGTGAAACAACGCGGCGCGGCCGACACGCCCTTTTACGGCAACTACTTGAAAATGCTGGACGAAACGAAGCCGAACATCGTTTGGTCGTTCGTGGAAAACAACCGGCACCTGGAGATCGTCAAGGCCTGCGCACCCCGTAAGATCAACGTGATCTTCGAGAAGCCGCTGGCGTCGACGTACAAAGATGCGCTGGAAATCCAAAAGCTCGCCCGGAAATACGATATTCAGATCCTGACGAACTATCAGATGGCTTGGTGGCCGTCGAACTACACAGCCAAGGCTGAAGTGGACAACGGCGCAATCGGGCGCATGTGGCGGCTGCGTGGAATTGTCGGTCATGGCGGCCCCGGCGGAGCGACGGGATTAAACAAGTGGTTCTTTAACTGGCTGACCGATCCGGAGAAGAATGGCGCCGGCGCCTTGATGGACTTCGGTTGCTACAACGCGCTATGGAGCCTCTGGTACCTGGGAAAACCGGAGACCGTCTATGCGCAAGTCAATCAATTGCGCCCCGAGACCTTTCCAAGAGTTGAGGACAACTCAACGATGATTCTGCACTACAAGAACGGGGTCGGAATCTTCGAAGGGAGCTGGGATTTACCGGATGGTTACCAGGACTTGGAGGTGTTTGGGCTCGGCGGGAGCGTGTACATGAAAAACGGCAGTGTGGAATTGAGGAAGTCGAAGCAGAAGCCACAGGCGGTGGAACTGCAGCCGCTTCCGCCGGAGCGTTCGGAGCCACTGGCGATGATGATCCATTCGTTGAAATCCGGCAAACCAGTTGACGGTCTCACGGCCATTGATGTCAACGTCGAAGTGATTCGGATTATTGAGATGGCGAAGGAGTCGGTGCGGACTGGCGGGGCGGTGAAGTGGAAATAGATCGACTGCAGCCTGTATAGGTTGATAAGAAAACTATGTCAGCATTTTTGAGAATCGAGTCAACGGCGACCGGTACCTCGCCCATGCGCAAGCAGTTGCGGCCGAAACCATGAAACGGGCCCGTCACAAAGTGGAGACGATTCTAGTGAAACTCGATACACTCGGCTACCATTTTCTCGCACCACACCAGCCTACAGCCGCCGATCGTCAGGTAGCACTCGAGCACGAACACGGGTCTTCACGCCGCCATCACCTGGATTTGACGAGGATTTGGCTGGGAGACCACCCGCGGCTGAGTAGTTTCCGGGGGAGATCAAAGTAGGGGCATTTGGGAACTCGCGGCCGCGGACCCGTTAGTAGTGAATCCGTTCTCGCATAGCATAATCGATTTTGACGAAGTTGGGGGTGATCGCCCCTCCATTACCGATTGCTCCGGTAGTGGAGGGATTTTGGAAAGGATTGAAGTGCCGAATGAAGGCGCTGATGGAAGCAGCGGGCGAAAGAATGGAGCCGTTGACCGGGATTGAACCGGTGACCTCGTCCTTACCAAGGACGCGCTCTACCATCTGAGCTACAACGGCCCGCCTTATTACTATAAACCAGCGAGTTGCATGGTGGACGGGGAAGGATTCGAACCTTCGTACCTCGCAAGGAGGGACAGATTTACAGTCTGTTGGCTTTAACCACTCACCCACCCGTCCAAGGATCTGTTGGGATTTTTACAGGAGCAACAGACTTCAACCTACTCTAGTCAATTTAACATGTGTGCTTCGGCTGTGTAAACATTGTGCCATCGGGCCACTTCGACCAGCTCTGCCGTGGTGCTCGGCCCCGGTACTTCCTCCCCATGCAACCGCATTCCTTCGATGTGAAACTCAATCGCTTCCGCGATCAAGTCCAGCGTTTCGTCATAGGTTCCCGCCGCGGCAACGCAGCCCGGAAGGTCCGGCACGTGAGCGCTGTAGCCTGTGCCCGTCTCTTCGATTAGTGCAACATACTTGCTCATGGTATTAGCCCCGCTTGTACCAGGATAGACTTCCGTGTTTTTGCCGCTACGTCCCGCGATTCATGCCCTGCTACACGGCTGCTGCCCTCCCTTCATAATTCTGCTCGCCGTGTATTAGCAGGATCATGGCTAGATCGTGCTTTGGCATGCGAATTCCTACTTCGCCCTCGGAGCGGCTCCAACCCGAGTCATAAAAAGATCCACCGCAGTCCCGGCTTGCACCTCTTTCGCTACTCGGACATTCCCCGTCGTCCCAGCCTTAAACGCTGTAAGACCGTAGCTGACGCCAGGCTGCCCTTTCGTCTCTACCTCGACCGTTCCCTGCACAAACTCTACAAGACCCGGCTGGATGGTTACCAACACGGATAACGGATCGTGTAGGATCGGGCGGCGCGCCGGGTCTCCGCCTTGCCATATGCCAATCAGTTTTCGGAGAAACCGTACGTTCTCGTACTTGGAATCTTCCATCTGCTTGAGGTGTTCGAGGGAGAGCTGGCACTTCAACGTGACATCAAGACCGACCGTGGTCACCGGTAATCCGGAGTTGTAGACGATCTGCGAAGCTTCCGGATCGCGATAAGTGTTGTACTCGAGGCCTCCGCGAAAGAAGACGCCGTTCATCAGCACGATTCGTTCGATGTGCTGCATAATCCGCGGCTCGGCTCGCAGCGCAAGCGCCAGGTTGGTGAGGGGACCATAGGCAACCAACGTAACTTTCTCCGGCGACCGCAAGCAGGTGGTCACCAGAAGTTGGATGCCGTTGTGACGTTTTTCGGCAGGTAGATGATAGTCCGCAGGAAGCAACTCAGTCTGACGGACGACCGCGCTACTCGGCTTCCCGAGCAGCGTCTGCTCGGCACCTACACCAACTGGGATTTCCATCCTCCCGTACAGTTCGAGAATCTTGTATGTAAGATCCGCGCGGCGGTCTCCGTTCTGCAAGACGGTGTTGATGGCCAGAACGTCGAGCTCGGGCGATTGCAACGCGAGGCCCAGCGCAAGCGCGTCGTCGATATCGTCGCCTATGTCGGTATCGAGAATCACGGGGATGGGCTTCTGCGCCGCAACAGTGGCGATGGAAAGAGCGCCGGCCAGAAGTAGCGATACAACTTTCATCATGCGGACCATTCTATCGTTCGAACGAAAGTCGGGAATCCCTGGCATCCTGCTCTGAAATGTGAAGCCCATTTGGCCGTGTAAACTTGTCATGTCCCTCGATACGGAGGCTGTCATGCAGGTCGCCGCAATCTACGACATTCACGGGAATCTCCCAGCCCTGGAGGCTGTACTTCAAGAGATTCGTCAAGCGAAGGTAGACTGCCTGGTAGTCGGGGGTGACGTGGTCCCGGGCCCCGATGCCACGGGAGACAATCACATGTTTGCTGGACGTCGATATTCCGGTGCAGTTTATCTACGGGAACTGCGAGGTCGCGGTGCTCGAACAGATGGCCGGCAGGGATCCAGCCGCGGTCCCGGAACAGCATCGGCCCATCGTTCGCTGGACGGCGGAGCAGCTTCATCCTGAGTACGAGAGCTTGTTGGCTGGATGGCCCAAAACTCTCCGCGTCGAGATTGCCGGGCTGGGCGAGGTGCTGTTTTGTCATGCGACTCCGCGAAACGAAAATGAGTGTTTCACTCGCCTCACACCCGAAGACCGCCTCGTGTCAATCTTCGAAGAAGCGAACGTTCCGGTGACCGTCTGCGGTCATACGCACATGCAATTCGACCGAACGATCGGAAAGACTCGGGTTGTGAATGCCGGCAGTGTGGGGATGCCGTTCGGCGAGCCAGGCGCAGATTGGCTCCTGCTGGGTCCCGGCGTCGAGCTTCGGCACACGTCCTACGATCTCACGAGAGCTGCCGAGCGCGTTCGCGAGACGGGCTATCCGCAGGCTGACGAGTTCGCAGCACGTTATATTCTGCAGCCGCCGTCAGAGAGAGAAATGCTTGAAGTATTTACGCGGGTCGAATTGCGATAGGCGAGATCAGCCTTCATCGCGAAGCGTCGTAACAGGGTCAACGCGTGCGGCACGGTTGGCCGGAAGAAAGCCTGCAAGCAGGCCGATCACCGTCATCGAGACGCACGCAACGGTAAGCGCCAGAGGGTCAAGTGGGGACACTTCGAACAACAAGCTTTTCATGACTCTCGTCAGAGCAACCGCTCCGAGCATTCCGAACACAAGCCCAACCGCGACCATTGTGAGCGCATTCCCCAACACGTGTGCGAGTACGTCGCGCGATTGTGCGCCCAACGCCATGCGGATGCCTATCTCGCGGCGCTGCTGCGTTACAGATTGGGACAGCACGCCATAGAGTCCAATCGCGGCGAGCAGGACGGCGACAAAGGCGAAGACGCCGATGAGCCAGGCGGGCTGGCTGGCGCCCGAGAGCCTGCGCCCCCGGACTTGCTCCATGGTGGCAACATCTCCTAGCGGCAGAGTAGGGTCGACCTCGCGGACGGCTTGGCGGATGGCGGGCATGGCGGCGGCCGCCTCGCCTCGGGCCCGGACGATGAGTTTGACGTGCGAGGAAGGCACTTGCGCCAGAGGCACGTAGACAACGGCCGGGTCGGGATCACCGGGGGATGCGACGCGCTCACTCCGGATTACGCCGACGATCTCGACTTCCGGCAGGAACACTCTTGTCTCCACGTAACCGGGATAGGACACACGAACCGTCTTGCCGATAGGGCTCTTGATGCCGGCAACATCCGCCAGGCGAGTAGCAAGAGCTTCGTTAATGACGACGACGAGAGGTGTGCCGTCGCGGTCCTGACTCGAGATGCCACGGCCGCGGAGCACAGGAATCCCGAACGTACTGAAATAGCCTGGGTCAACGCGCTTGAACCGGACCCGCACAAGTTTTTCGATGCCCGCGACCTGCATCCCCTCGCCATTAGTGATCCACTCGAGAGGCAAAAAAGTTGAAATTCCAGCTTGTGCTACTCCCGGCGCAGCCTTGAGCCGCTCCGCTACTGCCTGGTAGAAAAGACCGGCCTTCCGTGGAGTCGGGTAAGCGCCCACGGGGAGATCGGCGGACATCGTAATCACATTCTCCATCCGAACGCCGGTGTCGAGTTGCTGGAGCTTGAGCAGGCTCCTGAGAAGAAGAAGCGCGCCGCAGACCAGCACGAGCGACAGTGCGACTTCACCGATGACAATCGCCCGCCGCACACGATTGTGCGCCCCGGAGGAGCCGCGCGCCGATCGATTCAACGATTCCGCCAGGTTGCCAAAGGAAGTTCTCAAAGCGGGGAGCGTCCCGGCTAGCAGGCCGACACCCAACGCGACTGAGGCGGCAAACGAAAGCACGCGCAGGTCGAGGCTGACGTCGGCGGTAAAAGGGAGAGACTCAGACAGCATTGGTGTCGCGACGCGAATGAGGATATACGCGACGGCGACGCCTGCTGCGCCTCCTAGGAGGCAGAGAGTCAAGCTCTCTGTGAGCAGCTGCGCGACAAGGCGGCCCCGGCCGGCGCCGAGTGCGGTGCGAACAGCCAGTTCCCTTTCGCGGGTTGCGCCCCTTGCGAGAAGCAAATTGGCGACGTTCGCGCAAGCGATCAAGAGGACAAGGCCCACTGCACCGAATGCAACATAGATCGACCGTTGAAGATTCGCTCCCACGAGCAGACGGGCGAGGGGTTCGACAACGATGGTGCCTTCACGATCGTTGATCGGCGCAGTCTCAACGAGTACAGCGTGAATTGCCTGCATTCGCTCCCTGGCCTGAGTTACGGTAGCGCCGGCACGAAGACGCCCATAGACCGTGAGCCAATGGATTTCACGTAATTGCTGACCGGGCGTGAAGACAAGCGGCTTCCAGAACCTGGTTTCGTCACGATCGAAGGCTCCCGGCGCGAGAACGCCGATGACTTGGTGCACTACGCCGTCGAGGATTGGCCGGCGGCTCAAGATGTCCGGATCGCCGCCGAAGGAGTTTTGCCAGGCGGCGTAACTCAGGACGATCACGGGAGCAGCGCCCGGCCGGTCCTCGTCCGGTGTGAAGGTGCGGCCAAGCCGGGCGCTGGTGGCGAACACCTGGAAGTATTCGGACGTCACCGCCTTGCCGGATAGCCGCGCCGGCTCGCCCTTACCAGTGAGAGCCGCCGCGATCGGCTGCTCCGCCGACAACGCTCCAAACACAGTGGCGAGGCGCTTCCAGTCGAGAAAGTCCGGAGCGCTAGTCGCGTTGACAACCCCTGGCCGCGGAGCATCCCAAACCCGAACAATGCGATCGGGTTCAGGAAAAGGCAGAGGCTTGAGGAGAACAGCGTCCACCACGCTGAACATGGCGACGTTGGCTCCAATGCCGAGCGCCAGCACGCCAACGACGACGATGGTGAACCCGGGAGTGCGCAGAAGCGCAGCCAGCCCGTATCGAAAATCTCCGAGCAGCGTTTCCATCCATCGAAAACTGCGGCGATCGCGATGCTCTTCTTTCATCTGTTCGATTCCTCCGAGTTTGTAGCGAGCCTCCCGGCGAGCTTCGTCCGCCGATGAACCGCGCGCAATCGCGTCTCTTTCCGCCAGTTCCAGGTGGGCACGGATCTCGTCTTCCAATTCCAGGTCGAGATGCCGCTTGCGCATCAACGCCAGCAGCCTTTCCATTGCGCGGCGAATGCTCACGTCGACGTCTCCAGAAAGCGGGTCACGAAGGCTGTTGCCTTTTCCCAGTTCGCGACCTCAATGAGGAGTTGTTTCCGCCCGGCCTTGGTCAGCGAATAGAACTTGACCTTCCGATTTGTCTCCGAAATTCCGCATTCCGTGCTAATCCAACCTTCTTGCTGCAGCCGGATGAGCGCGGGGTAGACGGATCCTTGGCTTAGCTGCAGCGAGTCACCGGCGACTTGCTCGATGCGCCGCGCGATAGCATAACCGTGCATGGTGCCCATCGTTTCCAAAGTTTTTAAGATGAGAAGAAGCAAGGTTCCGTAGGGCACTTCTGTTTGTTGTTTCGACATGTCTACTTCCGACAGCTCAATCATCCACTATTGCAGACAGAGTGTCAACGGCCCTTTGCGGCTTAGCGTCTTGGCGTGCCAAATCAGTCAATTTTGAGGTCACGACGATTCGCTAAGCCGAAGACACTCAAATTCAATAACTTACGGCGGACCCCCGCATTGCCTGAAGGACCGGCATGCGATAAGAGAGTCACCGGAGGCACGTTGACGCCGGCAACTTTGTTCGTAGGAGTGGTATATGCACGTAACTGTCGCACACAGCAAGAGCAAGGAAGACACGGTGAAGATTATCGACCAATCGATCGGCAATCTAATCCACAGCATTCCCGCCGGATCGGTGAAGATTATCGATCAGGAAAGGACGTGGAACGGATCCACGATGAGCTTTTCGTTCAAGGGCCGGAAGGGAATATTCGTCACAACCATCCGCGGCACCGTGGCAGTGACGGACAATGACGTCACCATCGACGCCGAGATTCCGGGAATCATCAAAACCTTCGTGTCCGACCAGTCAATATCGGATGCGGTGAAAGCCAAAGCGAAGGAGATTCTGGCCTGAACCATGCTACGATCACCAGTGCCGTGAGACTGATCCTTTGCATTCTGGCCACCGTAGGCATGGTTGCGCAGACGAACCAGGTGATGGTGATTTCGCATCGTGGGGAACATCTGCACCACGGCGAAAATACGCTATCGGGCTTTGAGGCGGCTTTCGATGCGGGGGCGGATTATATCGAAGCCGATGTGAGGACCACGTCGGATGGAAAATTGGTCCTGATGCACGACAGAACCGTCAACCGCACCACGAAGGGAACGGGTGAAGTGGCCAATCTAAGCTTCGATCAGATCCGTGAGTTGAAGGTGCCGGCGTTCGAGGAGGCACTCGCACTGGCGCGCCGCGCGGGTGGCAACATCTACGTCGACTCAAAAGCTGTCTCAGCGGAGGATCTGATCCGGGCCGTGGAAGGCGAGAAGATGCAGGATCATGTAGCGGTCTACGCCGGACCACCGCTGCTAAAGGCGGTGGAGAAGCTACGGCCCGCAATCAAGTTGATGCCCGAAGCACGGGACACGGAAAATCTGAAGAGCCTGCTCGGAATGTTCAAACTGCATGTGGTGGCGTTCGATGCGAAGGACTTTGACGACGCGACTATTCAAATTGCGCGCGAAGCCAAGTTGCAGATTTTCGTCGATCGACTCGGGGCGGCAGATAATCCAGTTTCCTGGCAAGATGCAATCGATCGCGGCGCTACCGGGATTCAGACGGATCATCCCGCGGAGTTGGTCCAGTATTTGCGCGAACGCGGCATGCACCGCTAGGCAACAGTAACCCAACCTTGTTTGCGATGGCTCTCGAGTACTTTCTCTAACCGGACCATGCCTTCAAGTCCTTCAGCAAACGTCGGGTACTCGATCGGCGCCGATGGGTCGGCTACCTTCGCATAGAATCGCTTGCAAACCTGCTTATGCGTGTCGTCGTAACCTTCACTGTGTCCGCCAGGCAAATCGGCAAAACCTGCCGCCTTGGGGAGCAATAGCGACGGATCCTTCAGCAGGACCTGGTTAGGCGTATTGCGATGCCCAATCCAAAGCTCGTCGGGACGCTCCTGGTCCCACCCTACGCCACACTTGGTTCCAAAGATTTCGAACGAGAACCGGTTCTTGCGGCCGGCCGACATCTGACTTACCGTAAAACAGCCCCGCGTGCGATCTCCGAGACGGACAAGGACCGATCCAAAATCGTCGGTGTCGATCGGCACCTCTTCGTAATCTTCCGGCTTTAGAAGTTTACCGGCGAACGTCTGCACTGCAACCTTCGGGCGCTTCCGGTTCTTGTGAAACGTCTGCAAATCGGCGCAGACAGCCGTAATTGGTTGCGCCGTGAGGTGTGTAATCATGTCCATCCAATGGGAACCGATATCACCCATTGCCCGGAGGGAGCCATTGGCCTTTGAATCGACGCGCCAGTTGTAATCGGTGTCGTACAGCAACCAATCCTGCGAGTAAGTGCCCTGGACAATCAACACCTCACCCAGCTCGCCCGCCTGGATCATGGCGCGGATTTGTTGGACGACAGGGTAGTAACGCAAATTGTGATTAACGCAATTCGGGACGCCTGTCCGGTCGGCCGTATTGACCAAATCCCGCGCTTCGCCCACCGTCATCGTCATCGGCTTCTCGCAGAGCACTGCTTTGCCCGCCTCCATCGCTTCTTTCGAAACAGGGTAGTGAAGGTAGTTCGGCGTGCAGACGTGGACCGCGTCAATGCTCTTGTCCTTCAGTAGCGATTTGTAATCCGCGGTAGCCGTCTCAATACCTACGGATTGCGCAAACGCCTTCGCTTCGTCCAGAGTTTCGGCCGCAACCGCGACGACATCGACGTTTCCAACGCGGCGGATGGCCTCGGTATGGACGCGGCCCATGAACCCGGTACCGATTACCGCCGTCTTGATTCTCCTGGTCATTCTTGTTTCGTATTCCTTTTCAAATTTTGTTGAATCGCTCGCTACACTTTATCGCAGTTGTTGATAAACTGGTATTGAGATTTGCTTCGATGATCGTAAAAGTAAAAGTGAACTACGTTTCCTCGTTGCGAAAGGCTCACAACTTCAATCGTCAGGCAGCATTGGGTGTGGCAGCTTTGTTAACTCCGGCATCGCTGATGGCTTTCGCGCTCGGCGGTTGGCGTCTGTGCGCCGATCTGAACATTACGGGGCAGTTCGCGATTTCCAACGGCATTTTTTCCCATTGGCAGGTTTGGCTGGCTCTCGGAGCGGCTATGCAGGTTATCTCGACGTCCCTATACCGGTTTGCCACCCGCGACAACTACGAGAGTGATGAAACTGCGATAAGTTAGTCGAGGGTTTGGCGGGTTCATCTGCTAATCTGAAGGAGAAGACGGGTTATCGTCCCACATGCCGTATAGCAGCCGCTCTCGCCTCTCCGGTTATTCTTATTCTGGCTTCATCCCAGTAGGAGTCAAGTGGCTCCTCATCACCAACGTTTCCCTTTTCGTTCTCTACTATTTCTCCGTGCAGTTCGGCTTCGCCGGCCTGTTTCACCACTTCGGGCTGATTCCGGCGGAGGTGGTGTACCACTTCTCCATCTGGCAGCTTGTGACGTACATGTTCCTGCACGATCCCACCGGGTTCGGGCACATCATCTTCAACATGCTCACGCTCTGGATGTTCGGGAAAGATCTAGAGCAAACATGGGGTACGCGACGATTTCTCAAGTTCTACTTCCTGTGTGGGATCGGCGCGGGTGTTTGCGCGGTAGTCGGTAACCTTCTATTTGGCAACCCGGAAACACGGACAATCGGCGCTTCCGGAGCGATCTATGGGCTCTTGCTGGCGTTCGGCATGCTGTTCCCGGACATGCAGATCTTGTGGAGCTTCATCTTACCGATCAAAGCCAAGTATTTTGTGGCAATTCTGGGCGCTATCGAGTTCATGCTTTCTTTCGCTTCAAGCGGAAGCAACGTAAGCCATGTCGCGCACCTGGGAGGTATGCTGTTCGGCTACGTCTATCTGAAGAGCAGCCGGTCCCGAAGCGGGCTGTTGGATTCCTGGCAGGATTGGTACAAGAACTACAAACTACAGCGGGCCAAGCGCAAGTTCCAGGTGTACTTGAAGAAGCGCGGTTCGGGCGACCGGGACCGCTGGGTCAACTGAACGTCAAAGAAACGATCCGGCCAACCGGAACGTCTTCTTCTTTGGTATAGTTCGCTTCAAGGACTCCCGCTATGAAAAAAATCTGGTTTGCAACATCCATCGTTCTTATTGCCGGCTTTGTCATCGCGCAGGAGGGTCCAAAAAACGACTCCGGCGACACCGTTGCCAGGCCGCGCAATAAGAAGGATGCTCCCGCGCCCGAACCGGAAACGCAACTGCCGAAGATTCCTTCCAAGTTCAACAAGAAGGAAGCTCTTCCCGAGGCTCCAAGTTTCCACAGCGATGCGCTGACAATCAATGTGGATGTAGCAGTGCTCGACAACACGGGCCACTTTATTCCAAACATTCCGAAACAATACTTTCGGATACTCGAAGACAATGTGCCACAGACCGTCAACCTCTTCGGGCACAGCGAAGCCCCAATGACCGTCTGTCTGTTGATCGAATTCAGCAATCTCTATCAGCAGTTCTACACCGAAGCCTGGTATCAGACACTCACGGCGGCCTACGGGTTCGTGGGCACGCTCAAGCCCGAAGATTACGTGGCGGTGATCGCATACGACATGCGGCCGGAAATTCTGTCCGACTTCTCCACCGATCGCAGCAAGACCATGGAAGCGTTGCAGCGGCTCAGGATTGCCGGCTTCTCTGAAGCGAACCTTTTCGACGCACTGGTTGACGCGGAAGAGCGCATGCAGGACATTGAGGGACGGAAGGCGATTGTACTGATCGCTTCTGGACGCGATACATTCAGCAAGCTTACATTCGATAAGGCACGCAAGCGAATCCAGCAGGCGGCGGTTCCCATCTACGCGCTCGGCCTGATGCAGACCCTCCGTGAGTTGATGGATGCGCGGGGCTACATGGGGCCGATTAGCCGTCTTGACTTCCTGCAAGCGGACAATCAGATGCGGACCTTTGCCAAAGAAACCGGCGGCCAGTCGTACTTCCCGCGCTTCTACGGTGAGTTCCCGAATATCTTTCGATCTATCTCCGACGCGCTCCGCAACGAATACGCGCTCGCTTACACTCCGACCAATCAGGCTAAAGACGGAGCCTATCGCCACATCAAAGTGGAGCTTGTAAATCCGGCTACCAACGAGCCGTTGGCCATCAAGAACGAAAAGGGGAAGCCAATCAAATACCAGATCGTCGCAAAGGCGGGTTATAACGCTCCACGCGCGGTGGAGTGAACCTTAGTCCTAGTCCTTAGGTTTCTGACGAACAAAGTCAAGAATTCAATCTTTCCGTTTTTGAGTCTCATACGAATGCGTTGACACTGTTGTCACCGCTTTGTTACCTTCGCGGAGTCCCATGACATTTGCGAAGGCATTATCCACCCAGGCCCCACTGTTCCGAATCCTACTTATCGACGATAATCGCGAGGGTCTGAAGGCTCGAAAGAGCGTTCTCGAGGAGCAGGGTTACGAGATCGTCACAGCTTCTTGTCCAGAGGATGGCCTGTCGCTTTTCGCCGACACCAACTTCGACTTGGTGGTGACCGACTACAAGATGCCGCGGATTAATGGACAGCAAGTGATCGAGCAGATACGGACTAAGCGTCCCTCAACGCCAATCGTTCTCTTATCCGGTATGGTGGAAGCTCTCGGCCTGAATGAAAAGAACACAGGCGCCGACGTCGTAGTGGCTAAGGACTGTAACGAAGTTCAAAACTTGGTTCGCGCCGTCACGCGATTGATGAAAAAACCTCCGCGTTCACAGCGGGCCGGGCTGAAAGCTAAAAAACAGACCGTATAGACTGAAGGCGTGACTCATCGGGTTCTCACCGCTCTGCTTCTGTTCGCTATGCTGGCGCAATCCGCCACGCCGGTCGTCGCGCCAAAACCTAAGCCCAAAGGTACCAAGGCAAGCGCGTTTGACGGCCTGCCTCCGCTCGAACGCCAGTGGGCACAGCGTTGGATGCGCGGCATGAGCGTCCGCGACCTGGCGGCGCAACTGATCATCATCACGTCCTATGGCGAAGCGCCGAGTTCGCGTTCGGCGGCGTATCGTGAATTCGTCCATCTTGTGCGCGATCTGAAAGTAGGCGGAATGATCGTCGCGAACCGGGTGGTGTACGGTTCAGTTCGCAATGCAGAGCCATATGCGATGGCCACTTTTTTGAACCGGATGCAGAAGCTGGCGCGCATTCCGCTCATGGTGGGGGCGGACTTCGAACGAGGGGCCTCGATGCGCGTTTCGGGAACGGCGAAGTTCCCCTATCAGATGGCATTTGGCGCCGCTCATGACCTCAAGCTTACGCGGTTTCTCGGTGCGCAGACTGCCCGTGAGGCCCGCTCGGTAGGCGTGCAATGGGTTTTCGCGCCCGATGCGGACGTGAACAACAATCCGGATAATCCGATCATCAACACGCGCTCCTTTGGCGAGAACCCGCAGGATGTGGCCGCTCAGGTGAAGGCCTACATCGAGGGTGCACACTCCGATCCGAAGGCCAGGGTGCTGGTGAGCGCCAAGCATTTTCCCGGCCATGGCGATACAAGCGTCGACAGCCACATGAACCTGCCGGTGATCAATGTGGACCGCGCGCGGATGGATCAGGTGGAACTGGTTCCGTTCCGTGCGGCGATCGAAGCAGACGCAGACAGCATCATGACGGCTCATATTTCCGTGCCGGCGATCGAACCGCAAGAGCTTCCATCAACGCTCTCCGCTGCCGTGCTAACGAAGCTGCTGCGGGAGGATCTCAAGTACAACGGTCTCATCGTTACCGACGCTTTAGACATGCAAGGCGTGGCGAAGTTGTTCCCCGGCGGCGAGGTCGGGGTGCGGGCTCTGGAGGCTGGAGCGGACGTTCTGCTGATGCCCGCTCACCCGGATGAAGTGGTTCGCTCGATCGCGAATGCGGTTCAATCGGGGCGGATCTCGAGGCTACGGTTGGAGCAGAGCGTGGCGCGAATCCTGGCGGCGAAGGTGAGAGTCGGATTGCAGAAGAACAAACTTGTGAACGTGGAAGAGATCAGCGATGAGTTGGACTCCGAAGAGGCAGCGGAGAAGGCTCAAGAGGCCGCGGACAAGGCGATCACGTTGGTCAGAAATAACGATTCTCAAATTCCCTTGCAAGAGCCAGCTAGTACGTGTGTGTACATTCTTGCCGAAGGACGCAACGGACAGCAGGGTCGCAAGATGATGGAAGAGTTTCAGAAGCGCTCGCGGGATCTGCGATATGTATTGCTCGATCCGTTGGTGCCGCAAACCGAAATCGATGCGTCTGTGCAGAAGATGACTGGATGCAAACAGAACGTGATCGCGGCGTTCGTCACAGTGGGCGCTTATCGCGGGAACGTCGCGCTGGCGGGCAATCTCCCGAATCTGGTGAGTACGTTGCTGGGGGGCAGCGTACCGGTCACGCTGATCTCGCTGGGCAATCCATATCTCGCGCGGAGCTTTCCGAATGTAGCCGCCTACATGGCGACGTTCAGTACGACTACTACGTCGGAGAGTGCCGCGGTGATGGCGTTGTTCGGAGAGATCCCGATTACCGGGAAGCTGCCGGTTTCCATTCCGGGGATTGCTAATTATGGAGAAGGGATTGTGATGCCGCGGCGGTAGCGGTACCCCTCGTCACATCACCATCGTCCAGACCATCACCACCGTCAGGGCGATCATAATCAGGCTGGTAGCGATCCCTATAATATTGCCCCAGACGCCATTCTTATATTCGCCCATCAGCCGGTCCTTGTTGACAAGCAGGAGCATAAAGGTGAGCACGAACGGGAGGAGCACGCCATTGGCTACCTGCGAGAACAGGATCACTTTCAATAGGGGCATGCCGGGGATGAGGACGAAGCCGGCGCCGAAAACAATCAACGCGGTGTACAGTCCGTAAAAGATGGGAGCCTCGCCGAAGCGCCGGTCTATTCCCGATTCGAATCCCATGCCTTCGCAGACGTTGTAAGCCGTGGCGAGAGGAAGAATGGCGGCGGACAGCAGCGAAGCGTTCACCAATCCGACGGCGAAGAGCAGCGAGGCAAACTGTCCCGCGAACGGCGCCAGTGCCTTGGCGGCCTCACCAACGTCGTTAATCTCACGGTGCGCGCCCGACTGGAACAATGTCGAAGCGCAGGCCACCACTATGAAAAAAGCGATCACGTCCGTGACGATGCACCCGAACACAACGTCGAGGCGGCAGAGCTTGTAGTTGCGCTTCGAAATGCCCTTCTCCACCACAGATGCCTGCAGGTAGAATTGCATCCACGGCGTGATGGTGGTGCCGATCAACCCGACGATCATCACGACGTAACCCGGATCGCGGCTGAGTTGCGGGATGAAGGTGTCGTGGAGAGCCCGAGACCAATCGGGATGTCCAAGAAATGCCGAGATCGGGTAGGTAAAATAGATCAGCGAAAAGAGCAGCAATCCCTTTTCGACGTGTTTGTATGAACCGCGAACGATTACGCCCCAGACGAGCGCGGCCGCAATGGGCACGGCGATGTATTTACTGACGCCGAAAATGCCCAACCCGGAAGCGACACCGGCAAACTCCGCGGCGATGTTTCCAAAATCAGCGATACTGAGCACCACCATAGTGAAGAACGTCATGCGGAGCCCAAATTCTTCGCGGATCAGATCGGACAGACCCTTGCCGGTGATCACACCCATACGCGCAGCCATTTCCTGCACGACGATCAGCGCGATAGTGGTTGGAATCAGGGTCCACAAGAGGGCATAGCCGTACTTGGCGCCGGCCTGCGAGTAGGTAAGAATACCGCCCGGGTCGTTGTCGACGTTCGCAGTGACGAAACCGGGGCCTATCACCGCGAGCAGAGCGAGCAGGCGATACCGCATGACGCGCAAAGGTGCGATGACAGCCCGCTGCCGGATCGGTTTTTCGGATTGTCCGGTTTGCGTCGTCATGAGTTTAGTGCGTGTGCCGGGGACTAAATATGTCTTTACCAAATTCCACGTGCAGCCGGATGCTCGAAATCCATACCGGGCCACGATCGCGATTGAACGCCGGGTTCGTTACGTGCTGCAAGTCAAAAGTGGTAAAGAATCCCGGAAGCAAACGAGCATTATAATAGCTTTCCCAGATGGTCTCGGGCCCATAACGGAGAGCGCCGTCACCGATCAGAAAATCGAGGCCGCCGCGGGCCAGATAAAGTGCGTGCACACCGGAAAGCCCGGCGGCCGTCACTTCAGTGGCGACCGTGTCGAACTTCCGGTGCCAACTCGTTCCCGTAACCGAGATACCAGCGGTGGCCAGGCGGTCGATGGCAGTGAAGGCGAAGCTTTCAGTCTTGCCATCGTTCCAGCCAAGGCGTCCGAAAATACCGATGTCCTTCGTGAGTTCCTGCTCTACATTGATGCCGAAACCATACTTCAACGTGCCGGGTTTGCGTATGGCGGTGATGTCGGGCCGCTGGCCAGTCTGCTCACCCAGACGAATGGCGTCGCTGTAAGTACCCGAGCGAGTATGATTCTGAAAACTGAGAATCCGGATCGCACCCGGATGACCGGCGGCTTCGTAACGGCGCTCTCCTTCGAACATATCGGCGCGATCGCGAAACAGGCGGCGATCGAAACGCAGACCGTTGGACACGCGCGGCTCGGCGGCGCTGGCGTACCGGAACGACCAATTGCGCGTGTGAAATTCGTGGACCCAGCCCCATGTGTAGCCACGCGTGTCCGCTGGATAATCCCAGGCGCCGTTATACATAACACCCCAGCCCAGGAACTGCGTTCGGGGATCGTGCGAGTAGCGGTTGTTATCAAAGAAATCGGTCACGGTGAAACGGCCCACAGTAACGCTGTAGCGCACCATGGGGCGCTCGCCGGCGAGCTGATTGGCATCGCTCTCTACTTTCTCTTTTTCGCTGCCGAAACCGAAATCCTGCGTGATGTAGAGGCGGGCAACGTATGGTTTCGGCGTAGCGCTCCCGACACGCGGCAGTTCCCCGTTGGGAAAGTTCGCGATACCATTGACGCGGCTGAAGCCGCGCCCGCCCGCGATCTCCGGGTCGAAATAGAGTTGTGTATTGGTCGCCAGCCGGAGACCGAGGAAGAGCGTTGTGGTGAGTGAGACATCGCGCTCAGACACCGGCTGCAGGCTGTACTCTCCCTGGTATGGCGAATTGAACTTGCCGTGGTAATCACCGATGGCAGTGGCTTGATAAAAGAGATTCCACCGTTCTGCGGACGTGTCTCCAGGATCAGGCGCGGTCTGCGCATAGGCCACGAGCACGAGATGGAAGAGCAGCAACAAACGCATGTGAGTGGAATGGTCCGGGCCGAACGAGACGCGAAGAGCGGAGCGAAGGCCAAAACTTTATTGTGCCATCCCCGATTGGTTTCGGCCAGTGAAAATTAGATTTCAATGACGGCTGTGCCACACTGAATTCATCCAACACCGTCAACTAGTGGCAGGCGCGTTTCACGCCGCCTCGCTTGCGCTTGGAATTCCATCCTCGATCGCTTTCGTCTTCCTTGCGTGGGAATCGGCCCGCCTTCGTTTCATGACGCACGACGTGGCTGGTACCGGCACGTCTGGGGACCAGTTGATCGATCTCCTCGCTGCAGGCTTCCGTCTCTTCGGCAAGATGCTTGCGTTGTTCGCAGGCGCGGTTCATTGGGTTATCGTTGTGCTGGCAGTAGGGTCGATGCTTTGCATAGCGCTCGCTGTAGTTCTCTTTTTTACGGCGCGAGGACTTCACGCCGGACGGCACTGGGCGCGGATTCTCGGGATACTCGTTGCCATTCTTCCTTTGCTTCTGAGCTTCGCCGCAATTTCCGCCCTGCAGCGTCCGGTTCCGCTCATTGTGTGCACGATGATCGCCGCCGCATCGGTCTACGTGATCTGGACCCTTGGTTTTCGATTCAACTGAATCGAGGCTGGGCAACAAAAAACCGGAGCAGATCGTGAGATCCACTCCGGTTTCTTTCTTGCTTCTGGTCTGGCGTTAGTTACTTCGGTTTCGAGTCGATGTGCGGGTTCGTATTCACATAATGAACCGTCACGGTAGTGCTGTCCGACTGGCCGGCCTGGTTGGTAACGGTCAGCTTGAAGACGTAATCTCCAAACAAACCACCCAGTTGGACTCGGGTCGTCGCCTGTCCCTGGTCGAGGACCGCAGCGCCGGTTCCGATGGGCGTCCATTGATAGGTCAACGCTCCGCCGGAGGGATTCTTCGACGTAGACCCATCCAACGTCAATTGACGATAGAGCGTCTCAATGGTGGACGGTCCCGTGATAATTGCGACGGGCGGCTGTCCAGGGGGAGCAACCGGCACCGTCACCGTGACCGAGCAGCTTGCGGTCTTGCCGTCGGCTCCGGTAGCCACGATGTTATACGTAGTCGTCGTCTGCGGCTTCACGATCACCGGGCCTGCCACCGTGGTTCCACTGACACCGGCGATGCTCACACTCGTGGCGTTTGCTGCCGTATAAGAAATGGTCACCGGTGCACCCGCAGCCGTTGACGTGGCCGGACTCGCGGAGCACTGGCCAATTGTTACCGCACCGCCACCTCCCGGCGGAGTTACGGGGGTAACTGTGATGGTTGCTTGCGACGTCACCTGGCCGGTCGAATTCGTCGCGGTCAAGGTATAGGTTGTGGTCTGCGTCGGGCTTACACTTTGCGAGCCCGTTGGTTGCACCGTGCCGATCCCGCTGATACTCACGCTCGTAGCGTTCTCGACCTGCCAGTTCAAGGTAGACGAGCTGCCGGAAACAATGGTCACCGGATTCGCCGTAAAGCTGTCGATACGAGGAACCGTTCCAGCCGTGACGGCAACCGTCACCTGGCAAGTGGTGGGGCCAGTTGCGTTTGTCGCAGTCAATATGTAGCTGGTAGTCATAGTTGGCGTGACCACCTGCTGACCCGCTCCGGCGACGGTACCGACGCCGCTAAGCATGACCGACGTCGCGTTCTGAGTGGAGTAGGTGATGGTAGCGCTCTCGCCGGCCATGATGTTCATCGGCGAGACAGTACAGGTCAGGAACGACGGCAGACCCGTGGTCGTGCCTCCGCCCGGCCCCACAGTAACCGTTGTGGTTGCCGTGGCCGTGCTTGTTTTATTTTTCGCCGTCAATACATACTGCGTCGTGACCGTAGGCGATACCGAGCGCGTGCCGTTGGCGGGATCCACGGTGCCGAGGCTGGTGATTGTTACCGTGTCGGCGTTCGTGACCTGCCAATCGATCGTTGAGGACTGGCCGGCGTTAATATTTGCCGGGCTCGCTTGGAACCGGACGATCTGAACTCCCTGTGGCCGTGCCGTCGTGACGGTGGTTCGCGCAGTTCCCTTCCCGTTGTGCTGGTTCGTCACGGTCAGGCGGAAAGCGTAGGTTTGCGCATCATCCGCGGTGAAGGATGCGCGAGCGGCAGTAGCGCCGGACAGCGACACTGCCGGACCGGCGATTTGAGTCCATTGATAAGTGAGGGGATCGCCGTTCGGATCATAGGAACCAGATCCGTCCAGGTTGATCGTGCCCGATGGGACTCCGATCTGATCCGGGCCGGCATCGGCCACTGGGGCGCTGTAACCAGTTCGAATCTGGCGAGTCAGCATTTCGTAGCGAACCCGCGGAATGTCGGCCGGAACAGCATGCTGAATGCCGTTGTAGCCTTCCAGGTAATCCTTCGGCCGCATGAAGTTGCCGAACTGGAATCCGGCTACAACGCGCCCGGTATTACCCGGTCCGACGAGCGTTTCGTTCACTCCGCCCTCAAGTGTGAAGGCAAAGCGATCGCTCAACGGGAATACAAAGCGCAAAGTACCGCCGGGACGGTCCGCATAACCGCGGCTCTTGAGATACCCGAGGTTACCTTCAAGATAAGTATTGCCAAAAAGACCGACCGTTGTGCTCAGGCCGAGCTGATCGATAGTGCTCAGATAGGTCTGGTTGATGAGATTGGCGGAGATCACCTGATTGTTGATCACGGCGCCCGTCAGATACCCTTTCGAGCCGAACATGCCAAACTTTCCGCGGCTGAAGATGTAGTCCAAGGTAAACGACCCCTGACCGAGCGTTCCTGCATCCTGCATTCCGCTGATGCTCACGGTCTTGATGCTGTTGAATAGTCCGAACTGAGCGTGTGGAATAAAACGGTCCACCAAACCGATGTCGAACTGACCTTCCTTCCGGTCGTGGAAGTACATGAATTCGCTTTGCGCCTGAATCGCGAACTGCTCCTTGAACGGAGCGAAGAACCGGCCGCGGCCGGTGAACGTCAGATTGCCATCCCCGTCCGCGCCCACGTTGGCGTTCAGGATACTAAATCGCGGCATGCGGGCTTTTTCGATTTGTTCGGACGTACGCGCGTCCACGATGGAGGCAGTCTCCTGGCTCGTGAGCGGCTTCGGTTGGCCTTTGACGTATGCGTCCAGGGCGGCTTCCTGCTGCTTAAGATCGTTGAGTTCCTTGCGGAGCCCGTCATTGTCAGCCTTCATGGCGCGCAGCATGTCGGCGATTTCATCCAGTTTGTCGAGCCGCTTGAGGATGTCGTCGCAGCACTTTTTCTGCGCATCGAGGATCTGTTGCCCGTCGATCGCCTTGATGGCGTCGGCAATGCCGCCATCGCTGACGACGTTGCCTTTACCGTCGGTGACCGTAAGGGCGACACGGCGATTCATAAAGCGGCCTTCTTTACTGCCGTCGGAAACCTTGGGTTGCTTCTTGCCGTAGGTTTGGACGCTGATCTGAGGATCACCGGCGCCATATTTCAACAGGAACGCCTTGACGGTTTCGGCGCGCTGTTGACCCAACTTGTCGTTGTAACGGTCCGATCCAATCTTATCGGTGTGACCCTCTACTTTGACCCTGAAATCCGGATGTTTCTGCAACAACTCAGCGAGTCGCAGAAGGCTCGGATATCCGTCGCTTAATATATGCGAATTGAATTCAAAATTAATCTCTTCCCAATCATTCTTTGACGCTGTCGTGTTTAGGCCTTGCCCAAACGCCGATACCGCACAGAATGTGAAGAGACTCAGAACGGCGATCTGACGCCTCATACACTTCCCCCTAGTATTTTTTAGACACGGCTTTCGATCTTCCACCAAGACGATGATGGGATCTAGTCCCAAGCATACAACAAACAGCCCGTTAGACTGATGAAAATACAACCGCGTTTCGTGGTATTTTCAAGAAGCCTGCTGGACTGGCAGCCGCTCGTTCCGGAGGGCTGCTGAAGGATTTCCCGAATTTCTAATGTATATGCCCTAGGAATCCTTGAGCAGCCCTACGGGGCGGGAGGAAAGTCCGGTCTCCATAGGGCGACATGCCGGCTAACGGCCGGGGGTATTCGTGGTGACGCGGGTGCTACGGAAAGTGCCACAGAAAATATACCGCCTTTACCGGGTTCGCCTGGTGAGGGTAAGGGTGAAAAGGTGCGGTAAGAGCGCACCGCGGTTGGAGTAATTCAATCGGCAGGGAAAACCCCATGTGGAGCAAGACCAAATAGGGGAGGATGGAGCTGCCCGCTCCGTTTGCACTCCCGGGTAGGTCGCTCGAGCCAATCAGTAATGATTGGCCTAGACGAATGGCTGCTGCCTCGCAAGAGGAACAGAAACCGGCTTATGGTCCGGCAGGCGCAATATTATTCTTTCCAGAACAGTTCGGCGTCGGAGCGGCGTACGTAGTTGGCGTCCAGAGAAGCAGGGTCCGATGGTTCGCGGCGGGCGGCGATTCTCCCAATTGCTCCCGCCAGGCTGCGTTGTTCAACGACCGGTGTGTCCTTAATATATGGCCGGAAGGGTGCGAAATCCGTGGTGATAAACTCTAGATCGCCGGAGGGCAGCGACTCAAGCCAAGAGCGGAAAGGCATGACCATCTCGGGGCGGACTAGATTTAGACCGGCATCGTAGACTGCTCCGTAAATCTCACCTCGCCTGGCGTCGAGAATGGCGGCGCGAAGGGGACGTGTTCCGAGTTCGGCCAACGCTTCAAGGTTCGACACCGCGATGGCGGATTTCCCAGTTGCCTCGGCCAACCCTTTGACAGCAGTGAGACCGATGCGCACTCCGGTGAAGGAACCGGGCCCGGCCGCTGCCGCGAAACGATCGATTTCGGAGATACTCCAAGTCATCCGCGCCAGAAGGCGGCCGATTTGATCGAATAGAATCTGGCCAAACCCCTCGGGCGAGTGGAGCAGAATCTCTTCGACAACACGCTCGTCTTCCAAGAGCGCTACGCTGCCGAAATGCGCCGTGGTGTCGATGGACAAGATGCGCATCGCTATCTATTGAGCGAAAACACCTTATCGATCTGATAAACCTTGCCATTGGCGTTCATGCCGTAGACGCGGAGATTGAGCACAGCGGGGAACCTCTTCGCGATGTCGGGGGGAAATTGCAGCGTGCCTTCCGAACCTGTTCCCATGACGCGAAATCCCTGCTCATCGATTGTCGCTTCACCCTCCCAGAGGTACATCATCGACCGCGTGCCGCGGGTTGGGCGGGTGATTTGCACAGAGAATATTTGTGGGCCCGACATCGAGAGTGGGTCTCTGGAAGGTTCAACCAGCTTGAATGGCGTCTTCTGTACGGTCTGCTCGATGTCCTGGAGCAGGATCTCCCGCGATTCGAATTTGTACGAGTTGGACATTGATTCCTTCTTGCCTTCGCGGGAGAGAAAAAGCACCCAATCGTGTTTATTGTCCGGCGGCTGGGAGGCGAATTTCTCGCCCTTCCAGTTCTTCTCTTTCACCGTTTCTCCGGAGGCGGGATCGAGCCACACCACGTCGTAACCGTGCCTCTCGACGCGGACTTCCACGGGTCCGGGATTCTCGACATACATAATGTATTCGATCCCTTCGAGCGCCACGCAACGGCCGCCATCGACGTCGAAGTACGGCTCGAGTTCCCAGTGCCGCGTGTCGTTGAACAGGTCGAACCACACCTTCATTACCTTGGCGCCGGGGGAATCGAGCCACTTCGCGTCCTGCGGCGTCTTGCTTCCTCCGGAGGTCCCGGTGTTATTGAAGGTCGGATATTGGCCGTTCATCGTCGCGTTCCACAAACGATGGCGAAACGCCGCCGGGTCCACATCATTGCGAAGGGACTTCCCCGCCCCGCTGTCCTCGTTGGCGAACTGCAAATTCACAAACGGACTCGGAAACAGTTGGTGCTCGATGGCGCCGAGTTGGTCTTCGGCCGACTGGTAGCTGACGTAATCCATCCAGCCATCGCCGAGCAGGGGCGCGGAAGTGGCGCGCGTGTGGGTGCTGCGCGGATGCCCGTAGGCGTCGTACTTCTTTAGCCCGAGTCCGATCTCCTTCATCAGCGCGCGGCCGTCCTGATAGCTCTCAAACTCCTGAACGATCTGCCAGGTAATGTTGAAGGCGCCGTAGCGTGCAGTGACGAACCGCACGAATCGATCGCGCTGTTGCGTCTCCGGCAATAACTTCCGAAGCTGATTGTCCGCGTTGCCAAGGATCGCATCAAAGATGAGACCTTTTTGATTCATATAGCGGACGCGCTCGTCCAGTTGACGGAAGAAAGTGACGTCGGGCCGGTCGGGATCGGCCAGTATGCGAGCACTATTCTCTACGCTTCCTGTGATGACGCCGCGGATGTGGGTGAACTTTTGCTGCGAACGGGTGTCGATGGTGCGGTGGAAAAAGTCGTCCGGCATCGAGGCGATCTGCAGACTTGTGTCGCCCATCCAGAGATGAGGTTTCAGGTTTTCGGTGTATTGCCAGTGATGAACGTTGGCTGGGCGAATGAAACCCAGCGCTTCCGAGGCTGTCGCGTTCACCTTCAGGTCCTGTCCCTCGAACCGCGGCACGTTGCTGGTAATATGGCCCGCCCATTCTCCCGGTTCGGTCGGCGTGAACCGGATCACCATGCGGCGTCCACCGTCCCAAAAGGCGCGGATGACAATGGTCTTGAACTTCGGTGAGCGGAACTCTGCGTGGATTTCGACGCTCTTGTATGGGTTTGGATGAGCTTTGGCTTCTGCGTCGTTCAGCTCGAAGGCCATGTCGCAGGCAGAATAGGCCGGCGTGGGCGGACATTCGGCTCGAAGAAGCAGTGGAAGCCAGAACAGCCCTACGGCTATCCACTTATTGAAACTCATAACAACAGTTTAAATTGTGGCAACCTAAGTTATCGAATCATGAAGCGCCTTGTCGTCTCTCTCCTCTTTTCTCTCACGCTGCTGTCAGCTCAAACGAGCATCGCCAAGAAGACGGAGGGTATGCGGAAGCTTCCAGGCTATTTTCCACTTTATTGGGATGGCACGACGGGGAAGCTGTGGTTGGAAATCAACCGTTGGAACACCGAATTTCTTCACGTTGTGTCGCTGCCGGCCGGTATTGGGTCGAATGATATCGGGCTGGATCGGGGACAACTTGGGAACGAGCGCATCGTACGGTTCGAGCGCCTCGGCCCAAAGGTCCTGCTGATTGAACCGAACTATAGCTTCCGCGCAAGCAGCGAAAATCCGGACGAGCGGCGATCGGTGGAAGAAGCCTTCGCGCAATCGGTAGTCTGGGGCTTTACTGTGGAAGCTGAAGACGGCGACAGCGTGTTGGTGGATGCAACCGCTTTCTACTTGAACGATGCGCACCATGTGACGGAGGCGCTGCGTACCACCAAACAAGGCAGCTACCGGCTCGATGCATCAAGGTCTGCCGTGTACCTGCCTCAGACGCGAAACTTTCCCAAGAACACCGAGGTGGAAGTGACGCTGACCTTCGAGGGGGATTCGCCAGGCACATATGTGCGGGAGGTGACTCCGGCTCCCGAATCGATCACGGTTCGAGAGCACCAGTCGTTCGTCGAATTGCCCGACGGCAACTTTCAGCCCCGTGTCTTCGATCCGCGCGCCGGCTACTTTGAGATTCAGTACATGGATTTCGCGGCTCCACTCGGCGATCCTATCGTGAAGCGATTCGCAGTGCGGCATCGGCTCAGGAAGAAGGATCCCTCCGCTGCCATGAGCGATCCTGTGAAGCCGATCGTTTATTATCTGGACCGCGGAGCGCCGGAGCCGGTGAGGTCGGCGCTGCTCGAAGGCGCGCGGTGGTGGAACCAGGCGTTCGAAGCGGCCGGTTACCGCAATGCGTTCCAGGTGGAGATGATGCCGGAAGGGGCCGATCCGATGGACGTTCGCTACAACGTAATCCAGTGGGTTCATCGTTCGACGCGCGGCTGGTCGTATGGGAGTGCAGTGTCAGATCCCCGGACGGGGGAAATTATTCAAGGCCGGGTTACGCTGGGCTCTTTGCGCGGCCGCCAGGACTACCTGATCGCCGAAGGTCTTCTTGCGCCTTACGAAGCCGGAAAGCCCATTCCGCCGGCCATGCTCGAATTTGCGCTCGCGCGTCTCCGCCAACTGGCGGCTCATGAAGTCGGCCATACGCTGGGACTGGGCCACAACTTCGCCGCGAGCACCATGAGCCGTGCTTCGGTAATGGATTATCCGGGTCCGCTTGCGCTTCTGAATGGAGATGGAGCGCCGGATGTATCGAAAGCCTATGCAACCGGAATCGGCGAGTGGGACAAGATTGCCGTCATGTGGGGATATCAGGATTTGCCTCAAGGGACGAATTATTTGAATGATCTTTTGACGAAGGCTTATTCGCGCGGGCTGTACTTCATGACCGATGCCGATTCCAGGCCGGAAGGCAGCGCTCATCCGTCGTCGCATCTTTGGGACAACGGCGCGAACGCCGTAGATGAATTGAATCGAGTGATGCAGGTTCGGGCCCGCGCGCTGGGCCGCTTCTCGGCGAACAATATTCGCGAGGGGGCGCCGATGAGCACGATTGAAGAGGTACTGGTGCCGCTCTATCTTGGTCATCGCTACCAGGTGGAGGCTGCCTCGAAGGTACTTGGCGGATTGAACTACACGTATGGGCTGCGCGGCGACGGCCAGATAGTCGCCGAGATCGCCCCGGGCTCCGAACAACGGCGTGCGCTGGACGCGCTGCTTCAGACCATCGCACCTGCGGCGCTCACGCTGCCGGAACCGGTGCTGCATCTGATACCGCCGCGGCCGCCGGGCTTCTCGCGAACGCGGGAATTGTTTCATCACCGCACCGGGCTCACCTTTGATGCGATGGCTCCCGCCGAAGCGGCCGCGACGATTACACTCGGCCAGATTCTGAACCCGGAGCGGGCGGCCCGCTTGATTGAGTATCACTCCCGCGACGCCAAGTGTCCAGGCCTTGATGAAGTGATCGGCAAAGTGCTCTCTGCGACTTGGAAGAGGCCGAGGCTTGCGGGCCTCGATGCCGAAACGCAGCGAGTGGTGGATGACGTTGCGCTGAACCGGTTGATGTCGCTGGCGGTACAGGAAGCCGTAGGTCCGGAGGTTCGCGCAATGGCGTCGGCGAAGCTTGATGAACTGCGGGCGTATTTGGTTTCGGTGCGCACCACCGATACTGAGGAGCGAGCACACCGCCAATACGCGGCTTCGCAAATTAAGAAATTTTTGGATGATCCCAAGCAGTTCACGCTTCCGGAGCCGGCCCCGGTGCCGCCGGGTCAGCCGATCGGGATGGAATGATTTTGCAAATAGTTGTAATAACGCATGAAAGGTCCCGAGCGTAGTCGGCGTAGCGCTCCAAGACAGAAGCACGAGACCAGCGTCCGGTTCCGTTGTAATCGTAAAGCGCATCGCTCCCTTTCGTGCTCGGCGACACTAGAGGAATGACATGGATCGTCTGGGCTCTGCTTTCGGCGCTGTTCGCGGCCGCCACTGCGCTGTTGGCGAAACTCGGGGTAACGGGAATCGATTCGAACGTCGCTACGGCGGTGCGGACCACCGTGGTGGTAGCCTTCACATGGCTGATGGCCTACCTCACGCGGCAACCGGGCAGTTTTCAAATTACTTCCACGAAGACTTGGAGCTTTCTAATTCTGTCGGGATTCGCTACGGGACTCTCCTGGCTCTGCTATTTTCGAGCACTTCAACTAGGACCGGCTTCGCGGGTGGCACCCATCGACAAACTGAGTGTGGTGCTGGTGATTCTCTTTGCGGCGGTGTTTCTGGGTGAGCGTCTTACATGGGGTAAAGGGATCGGCGGTCTGCTCATCGTAACCGGCATTATTCTTGCCGCCCGGGATTGATTTTACAATTGTAACGATTTAAAGCGAGCGTTCTTGCTGGGTCACTGAATTTTCGTCCTATTTTCCTATGGAGCTTAGTGCCGATAGAGACGCCAGGGCCTACCAGGGGCCCTTGACTCCGGTGGTGGCCGGAGGTAGCATAGCTGGAGTTTGCTCGCTTTGAAGAGGATTCATGAACCGCTTCACTGCACACAGGGGGTTTTTTACATGAAAGTGTCCCAGTCGATACTCGCCGGAGTATCTCTGTCCATGTCGATTTTCTGTCTGATCGGTCTGCAATCCGCAGCCCGGGGTCAGTCAGTGGCAATAGCGGAAGTCAGCGGAATGGTGTCCGACCCGAGCGGTGCCAGACTGGCTGGTGCGCAGGTTACCATGACCGAGACCAGCAAGAATGCTGCCCGGTCAACAGTGAGTGACACGGTCGGCCGCTACACGCTTCCCAATCTCCCAGTTGGACCCTACACGCTCGAGGTGAAAGCCGCAGGTTTCAAAGATTACGCGCAAACAGGCATCGTGCTGGAAGTGAACAACAACATCCAGATCAATGTCGTGATGCAGATTGGCGCGGCCTCGGAACGGATTGAAGTGACCGCATCCACCAGTCTGGTGGAGACGAAAGAGAATTCGATCTCGAACGTGGTTGATACACAGCGCATGAACGAACTGCCGCTGAACGGGCGCCAGGTAACCCAGTTGATTATCGGACTGGGAGCTGCGGCGTATGGGGACAGCGGCGATACGGGAAGCAAAACTTTCTACAGCTCCACCAGAATTTCCGTGGCGGGTGGCCAAGGAAACGGTACCGCCTACCTGCTCGACGGCGGCGACAACACGGACGCGATGTCAAACGTCAACCTGCCCTTCCCGTTCCCGGACGCGCTCCAGGAATTCAGCGTCGAAACAAGCGCCGTGTCGTCCCGCTTCGGCATCCATCCTGGCGCGACCGTCAACGTGGTGACCAAGTCCGGATCGAACGGTCTGCATGGCGACCTGTTCGAATATTTGCGTAACGGCGATTTGAACGCACGCAACTTCTTTGCGCCGACCCGCGACAGCCTGAAGCGGAACCAGTTTGGCGGGACCGCCGGCGGCAAGATCATCCGGGATAAGCTGTTTTTCTTTGGAGGGTATCAAGGTACGCGGAATCGCTCTAACCCCCCACAATTCACCACATTCATTCCGAATGCGGCCATGTTGAATGGAGATTTCAGCACCGTTGCCAGCGCCACGTGCCAATCCGGCGGCGCTGTGACGTTGAAGAATCCGCTCAACAATAATGTCCCGTTCGCGGGCAACCAGATTCCGGCATCGATGCTAAATCCGGTAGCCCTGAAGACTGCGAACACCTATTTACCTGTCGCCTCTGCCGACCAATGCGGCAAAGTTACGTACACTATTCCGGTCACTGGCGACGAGGAGCAGTGGATTGGCCGGGTCGACTACGTGCAGAGTTCCAAGAATTCGATATTTGGACGCTACTTCTTGGATGCCTTCAAGAATCCGCCGACCTATGACGGCAAAAACATATTGACGACCACGCAGGCGGGCAATCTTGAGATGGCTCAGTCGGCCGCGATCAGCGATACATACACGTTCGGCCCGGGAACGCTAAATACGTTTCACTTTACATTCAACCGCCGGCGTGACGACCGCGGGCCCACACCAATTCCGATCAACCCGACATTGCTCGGAGTGAATATGTACAGCGCGGTGCCGAACTTCCTGCTGTTCAGCGTTACTGGCGGATTCAGCACGTTCTGCGGTACCTGCGCTCCTGGTCATTTCAACGTCAACACCTTTCAGATGGCCGACGATGTGGACGTGATTCGTGGACGGCATGAAATGGCATTCGGGTTCAACCTCGTCCGGGTGCAGAACAATACCGTCTCCGGTTTCCAGGAGAATGGGAATTTTACCTTTAACGGTTCGCGGACGGGCCTGGGGATGGCCGATTTCATGACCGGGCTGCCGAACGACTTCAGCCAGACCAACGCCACTCCCGACGACCTGCGGACGTGGATCATGAGCTTCTACGCGCAGGACACATTCAAAATATCGCAGCACTTCACGGTGAACTACGGCATTCGCTGGGAGCCGTCGTTCTCTGATCCTGACAAATATGGACGAGGTACTTCTTTCGACCTGACGGCCTTCGCCGCCGGCACGGTCAGCACCGTACATCCAAATGCGCCGGCGGGGTTGTTCTTCCCGGGAGACAAGGGCATTCCGGCGGCGAACTGGAACGGCAAGTTAGCGAACTTCGCACCGCGCTTCGGCGTGGTTTGGAATCCACACGGCGACGGACGGGATACGCTTCGCGCCGGCGGTGGATCCTCTACGATGTTGCGGAGACCTGGTTCAACGAGCGCGAAACGACCAATGCTCCAGTAGGTACGAACATCGACACGCCGAACCCGGTTGGCGGATTATCAAATCCGTGGCAGGGTTATCCGGGTGGGAATCCATATCCCCAGAACGGAAAGGCTTTCTTCCCGACCGCGGGTGTTTACGTCAATATGCCCATCAATCCCAAGCCCACCTATGTGGCGAATTGGAACGTGACCTACCAGCGGCAGATAGGCACCAGTTGGGTGGCCTCGGTCAGTTACCTCGGCAACAAGACCACTCACCTTTGGAGCAACAACGGGGAAATCAATCCCGCGTCGTTTCTGGGTTTGGGCGCTTGCACGATCAATGGTGTCGCCTACCCGACCTGCTCGACGACGGGGAATACCAATCAGCGGCGCCGTTTGTACCAGCAGAATCCCACCCTGGGCGCGGCCTACGCGAGCATCAACACGATGGATGACGGCGCGGTGGCTCACTACAACGGGCTGCTGATGTCGATCCAGCATCGATTTGCGCACAACTTCACCTTCCTCGCCAACTACACGGACTCCAGTTGCGTTTCGGACACGGATTTTGGCGCAGCTTTGGCGACTCCGGGGAACTCGCAATCATTCAACCGGCATGCCGACTGGGGCCCCTGCGTCTTTGACACGCGGCACAACTTCAATACCTCGCTGGTGGCGACCAGTGAAGTGAAAAGCTACAGCACGTGGACGAATAGACTCCTGACTGGCTGGCAAATTGCCCCAGTGATTCATGCCTCGAGCGGGCAGCCTTTGAACGTGACTGTAGGCAAGGATAACTCGCTCACCAACCTCAACAACGACCGGCCCAATCTGGCACTTGCGGATACTGCCGCCACCAACCCAATCTGCAACAACGGCACAACCGCCTGCGTCCTGTTTCTCAATCCCGCGGCGTTTCAAGCGAATGCGCTCGGCACCTACGGCAACCTCGGCCACAATGCGCTGCGCGGGCCCAAAACCGTGGATTTCAGTGCGGCGATCAGCCGGATGTTTAAGTTAACTGAACGTTACAGCGTTCAGGCACGGTTGGATGCCTTCAACGTCCTGAATCACACGAACTTCGTTGGCGCGATTTCGCCGGCGGGAACGGTGACAGGCTACACGACTCTTTCCACAAACATGAGCGCTTCGACGTTCGGGAGAGTGCAGGCCGCGTTTGATCCGCGCATTCTGCAATTCGCTCTGAAGTTGTTCTTCTAGAACCTGAGCAACTTTCATTTGCGGCCGCGGTCCGGGAAGTTTTCCTGGACCGCGGCCGTTATATTATTGGCGCATGAACTTTCCGCCGTATTGGGCTCTCGGTAAGTGTGGAAACTTCACGACGTGGCGCTGGTCGAATACCAGCTTGAGCGAGGCGCAGGCGCAGGCTCAGCAAGGCGCCGCGAAGCTGGCTGAACAGTTTACTACACGGGGCCGGCCGGAACGCTACGGCTACGCGGACCGCCCTCTTCGTGAGCCCGTGCTGCGCGAGATGCGAGATAGCGCTGGAGAGGTTTCGGCCGTTGTGACGCGCAATTCGTACGGCTGCCATGTTCTGAATACGGCCAAGGCCATGTTCGTGGATGTGGACCTTCCGGAACGCGTCGAGAATCTGGCCGCGGTTTCCATCGCCAAGGCGGACGCCTGGGCGCGCCAGCACCCCGGTTGGAGCTGGCGTGTTTATCGGACACAAGCCGGTCTCCGGCTGCTTGCCACTCATCAACTCTTCAACCCGGAGGACGCACTCTGCCAGACGGTCTTCGACGCAACCGGTTGCGATCCGTTGTACAAGAAGCTTTGCCAGACCCAGAGCTGTTTCCGCGCCCGTTGACGCCGAAACCATGGCGTTGCGAATTGCCGAACCCGCCCTCCCGCTGGCCGTTCGAGAATACCGGCGCCGAGAGGCAGTACGAACAGTGGGACGCAGAGTATCAGTCAGCTTGTGCGGCGTGGGCAGCCTGTCAGCTTGTAACCACCGTGGGCAGTGGAGAGATCCACGAAGCGATTGCGCCGCTCATTGCGCTGCATGACGGCATGAGCCGCGTCAATTCAAGTCTGCCGTTGGCTTGAGTATTCGCGATCTGTGATAGGATTCGTGGCGTCAGCGTTATCGTTTTTATGATTCATTACGCTGAAGCAACGGCAAACCGCACCTCCGGAAGCAATCGATGCATTGCGTCACGTGGCAGAGCGTCCTTCTCAGCCAGATTAAATTTTTTACTCAATTGAAATGAATTTGATGACGAGCTTTCATGATCGTATGTAACGTTGGTGCTGGTATTCGCCGTTGGCCACAGTTTTCCCTGGTTCGATAACTTGAGAGCAAAGGAGCCGAAGAGTATGTTCAGAGTTGAGCGACTGACCGCGCTGTTTTTCGCCGCCGTTCTCGCCTTGAGCGTTTCCACCACGCGCCTGGATGCACAGATTCGGTCCGGGGCCATCACCGGAGCGATCACAGATCCGAGCAGCGCCCCCGTCCCGGGCGCCAAGATCACCGCCATCCAGGAAGAGACCAAGGCCGCCTATCGTACGACGACTGGCTCCGCCGGGCAATACATGGTGCCTCACCTGCAAAGCGGGACCTACACCATCACCGTGGAGGCGACCGTATTTCCGCTATTTAATGTCACCGATATTCATCTCGA
>CAVYPH010000009.1:0-225187 GCA_963770345.1 Bryobacteraceae bacterium
TCGTTGAGCGCAATTACGCATTTCAAAAGGACTTGGGATAGACTGTGACTGTTTCGTAAATTACGGCATCGCTCGGCGGCGTCGTCCGCGACCCCACACAGGCCACCATCCCCAGTGCCACCGTCATCATCACCAATTCCGGCACGGCCAGCGCTTTCCGGACTCTCACCGATCGCGACGGCCGGTTTCAGGCGCCATCCTTGCCGGCCGGTGTATATGACATCTCGATTGAAGCAACCGGGTTCAAGCGCCTGAAGCGAAAGGGTCTGATTCTCAGCGTGGACCAGAGCGCCGAACTCATGTTCAACCTGGAATTGGGGTCCACGGCCGAAAGCGTGGAGGTAGCCGGCGAGGCTCCGTTGCTCGAAACCAGCAACGCTGAACTGGGACAGGTCATCAATAACAAAAGCATCGTTAACCTGCCGCTGAATCAGCGGAATCCATTCAGCCTCATCCTACTGGCGCCGAACGTTACCGGCTCCGTGGGAAGCGGGATGACCTGGCTGCAATTCAACGTCAACGGCGGACGCTCGGGAACCACCGATGTACTTCTCGACGGTGTCTCCTCGTCGCCGCCCACCGACAGTTTTAATGGCCTCAGCATCTTCCCCTCCGTCGATGCGGTGCAGGAATTCAAAGTCCAGACGAACAATTATTCAGCCGAGTTCGGTCTCAGCGGCGGCGGCGTGATCAATCTCATTTATAAATCGGGAAGCAACGAATTCCACGGAACCGCGCATGAATTCCTGCGCGATTCGGTAATGGACGCCAACAATTTCTTTGCCAATCGCCAGGGGCAGAAATTAGCCAGCTTCAAGCGCAGCCAGTTCGGAGTCAGCTTCGCCGGCCCGGTGCTGATCCCGAAACTCTACAACGGACGAAACAAGACGTCCTTCTTCTTCGACTATGAGGGCCAGCGGCAGCGTTCGGCGGCGAATCTCCTCGCGTCCGTTCCAACCGCAGCGGAGCGCGGCGGCGATTTCTCGCAGGTCAAGACCGTTAGCTAGCGGCGCGCCGATCACTATCTACGATCCAGTCACCACCACTCTCGTCGGCAGCACCTACACTCGTACACCGTTTCCGGGCAACATCATTCCCGCCAACCGGATCGACGCCGTCTCCGGCAACGTCGTGAAGTATTGGCCGTCGCCCAACACAACGGGCGGCAGCGGCCAGATCAACAACTATGTGGCCTCGAGCGCGGCCCGTACAATATCGATCAATACGACATCAAGGGCGATCAGCGAGCGCCAGCGAGTCTCGCTGCGCTGGTCGCAACGAAGTCCCACCACCTCACCCGCGGTATTCCTTCCGCAGTCGATCGCGGTTGCGCAGAACGCCGCCACCACCAGCAACAACGCATTCGGCACTGCGCTCAACTATACGTTCACAAAGAGCCCCACCGACCTGATTGAGTTTCGCTACGGAATCAGCCGCGTCGTCAACGAGACCGCCACCGTCTCCCAGAACTTCGACCCCACGCAACTGGGCTTCCCGAGCTATATCCGCGCGAACGCCAACGCGCTCGGCTTTCCGGGTTTTGAATTTGCAAACTACTACTCGCTCGGCGTGGGCTCGCAACTCGGCCAGGGATTGCTGGGAATGGTCACGCAATCGTGGGCGCTCGCAAACACCAAAATTCTATCGCGCCACACGCTGAAGTTCGGCGCGGAAGTGCGTGCGCTCACCAACAACCTCAACCAGACGGGACGTTCCATCGGCGATTACAGCTTCGCCACAACCCTCACGCAAGGTCCGAACGCCCTCGCGTCGTCGAGCACCGCGGGCGACGATTTTGCGACGTTCCTGCTCGGTCTGGCGGGTGGCACTCTGACTCACAATTTCGAGATCGACGACACCACCAGCCAATACGCGGCGGGCTTTTTCCAAGACACCCGGAAGCTCACCAGCAGGCTCACACTCAACATCGGCGTTCGTTACGAGCTGTTCATTCCGCGCGTTGAGCGCCACGATCGCGACGTTTATCTCGACTTCTCGTCGCCCTCGCCCCTGGCCGGTCCCAGGTCTCAGACCGCGTAAAGCGGTTTCTTTTGGAGCGCTTATAGCCGAACTTACGACGAGCCTTCTTGCGGGTAAACTGCCAGTTGATTTTGATGCAGTCGCGGTTTACCTTTCTGTTCCAGGCGGCTGATTCTCTCTGCAAGATGGGAGGGTCGGGATTCTTCTCCGGGCGAGGCATTGCCGGGCGAAAAGGCTTATCTCGATCTCGGCCTGGTTGAGCCAGCTACCGTGTTTTGGCGTGTAGTGGACCGTCAGGCGGCTCCAAAGCTCTGCCCCTTTATCCTTTCCGAAGTAGTCCGTGAGCGACTTATGGCCATGGATGTTCAGGTTATCCATGATCATGTGTATGGTCTCGGCGGTGGAATAGCTGGCGACGATGGTTTCCATTGCTTGGGCGAATTGCGCAGCGGAGCGGTTGGGGGTAGCCAGCGTGAAATGCTTTCCCGCCTTCGGCTCCACAGCGCAGAACACATTGGCTGTCCCACATCGTTTGTATTCGTTATCCGGCCGCTTGATTTTGCCCGGCGCCATAGGTCTGGCCGGCCTCACGTCGTCATGCAACGAGATGGGTTTTTCATCGATGCAGACCACTGGCTCGGCTGGATTATAAGGTTTCTCATACACTTCCAGCACGTCTTCCATCTTTTCCAGATACTCGTCGGTGAGGTCGGCGACGCACCACATTTTTTTCCCGCCACGGCTTGAGGTCGTGGCCTTGGAGGAGAATTCGAATGGTTTCCCGGCCCGCTCGCGGAACCAGCTTTCGCTTGACCGCCTCCTCGGCGATCAGGCGAACCGTCCAGCGCGCCCGGCCTTCCGGCGGGTCACTGCAAACCATGGCGATGATGCGTTGCTTCTCGGATGCGCTCAATAGCGGTGTCGCGCCTGGACGCTGCTTTTCATGAAGCGCGCGATCCAAACCCCCTTGCTCGTAACGGTGAGCAATGCTTCTGACGGCCTTCGGCGTCAGTTTCTTCAGCGATCGTGCTGTCTGCGGTGCGCTTGCTCCGTCAGCCAGGTGCAGCACCGCGAGAGCGCGAAGGATAACTCGAACAGGCTGGATACCGCTACTCAGTAGTCCAACCAGCGCCTTACGGTCCTTTCGAGAAACAATTATGCGGAGTGGGCGACGGGCCATAGCCCAGGATAAGCCAAAACATTATACAATACAAATGGTTTTCTCGAACCGTTTTAGGCGGTCTGAGACCTAGCGGGATTTCCACGCTTAAGGGCGGGCTTCAGTATGTCGGCGTGAATGGCAATCCGCGCTCGCAGTTCGATACGCAGTGGAAAGATTTCAGCCCGCGATTCGGCTTCGCCTATCAGGCATTGAAGCGGATGGTGGTGCGAGGCGGCTACGGAATCTTCTACAGCCTGTCGCCCACCGAAGCGGCCGGGACCGTTTCGCAAACCGGATTCCGCACCGATTCCACGGTATTCGGAACCATCGACGGCGTCACGCCGGCTTACTATCTCTCCAACCCATTCCCGAACACCAGTTTTGTACCCGTTACCAAGAGTTCGCTGGGGCTGGCGACAGCCACTGGAACGGGGATCTCTGGGCCGCTTCGTTATGCGCCCGCTCCTTATAGCCAGAGTTACAATCTGGGCATCCAATACCAGTTGCCGAAGGACTGGCTCCTCGACGCAACCTATACCGGAAGCCACGGCTCGCAACTGCTCTGGAACCTCGGCTTTAATCAACTCCCGGTGGCCGATCTCGCGTTGGGTTCACAATTACTCCAGACGGTGAAGAATCCGTTCTTCGGAATCATCGCCAACAACGGACCACTCAACACCGCCACCACGCAACTGCGCTATCTGCTGGCGCCCTATCCACAGTTCACTGGAGTCGGTTGGGGCTATCAACCAGGCGCAAGTTCGGACTACAACGCGCTTTTGATTCGCGTCGAGAAGCGCTTCACGCGCGACCTGGGACTCTTGCTGTCGTTCACCCGAGGGAAATCGATGGACGATTCGTCGTCTAACAACACCGGCAACTTCAACGGCAACGGCACTCAGCAGGATTACAACAATCGGCACGGCGACTGGTCGCTCTCGACATTCGATGTGAGCCGCCGTCTGGTGGCCAGCCTTGTCTACAACGTGCCGTTCGGCAAGGGCAAGCAGTTCGGCGCGCACTGGAATCACGTCGTCGATTCCGTCCTTGGAGGTTGGCAGGCAAACGGCATCATCACTGTTCAGACCGGTATTCCTCTGGCGTTTGTCTGCGTCGAACGTAGGGAATATCTTCAACGCCGGAGACCGGCCAAATAACAATGGCACCAGCGGTTTGCTGAGCGGCAGCGTGGAGAGCCGGTTGGCCAAGTATTTCAATACCGCGGTCTTCAGCCAGCCTGCCACTTACACATTCGGCAACGTCTCACGAACCTTGCCGGATATTCGCACGCCGGGCGCAAGAAATCTCGACCTTTCGTTGTTCAAGCACTTCGCCATCACCGAACATTTCACGCTGGAATTTCGCGCCGAGTCGTTCAACGCGTTCAACACGCCCATCTTTGGAGGACCGAACACATCGGTCACTGCCAGCACGTTCGGCGTGATCACGACGCAGGCCAATGCGCCTCGACAGACACAACTCGCGCTGAAGTTTATTTTTTAAACAGCGCCAGATAAATCGCCATGGCCGCACCGAAGCCGGCCAAAATGATAGCGATGGCAACCGCTGCTGAAGAGGGCTTGCCCTCATACTCGCCTCGGTTGAGCGTGCGAATCGTATACACATGGTGCATCGCCGATCCGATGTTCACCAGCACTCCGATCACAATCATCGAAGTCCCCACCCAGATCGAGAACCCGTACGAGCTGATCTGCAGCGCCAGCTGCGTCGCCTTCAACTCGCTCAGGAATAGACCGAAGCGCGCGACCACGAAACCGAAGCCCATCAAGGCGAGACCGGTTCGGATCCACGCCAGCAGCGTTCTCTCTGCCGCCATATAAACGCGCGGGTCTTTTTGGATATCGTCGCCCATGCTGTGACTATTCTAGAATGGCCTTTCAAGGCCGCCGCATGAGATTTCTTGTACTTGCTCTGTCGATCACGCCTGCTTTTGCGCAAAACCTCACACCCGCCTGGGTGGAACTTGGTCCCGCGGGCGCCGTCGCACGAATAGTTATCGACCGCGGCGGAGTGTGTCCGCAAATCAAGATGGACGGCCAATCCAGCAGAATGCACACACGGGTAGATTCTCCCGCGGCGAATTTTCCGCTTCTGATCTGCGAGACTCATATTCCTGGAGCAACGAAGAAGGCATCGGTGGAGACCAGCTCGAAATCCTTCCCACTCGCGTTGCCCGTGGCGAATCCGCGGCGCATCGTCGTGATCGGCGACACGGGCTGCCGTCTGAAAAATACGCCCGACACTCCTGGCGGCAGGGTGACGATTCAGAATTGCGAAGATCCTGAGCAGTGGCCTTTTCCTCAGGTGGCTCATTTGGCGGCCGCCGAAAAGCCGGACCTAGTGATCCATGTCGGCGACTATCTCTATCGTGAGATGAAATGTCCGGAGCCCGCCAAGTGCGGTTCCATTTCAGGATACGAATGGCCTTCCTGGAACGCCGATTTCTTCGCCGCCGCGTCGGATCTTCTGCAGGCAGCCCCGTGGATTTTCGTTCGCGGCAATCACGAAGACTGCGGCCGCGCCTGGCAGGGCTTCTATTTTTTGCTCGATCCCCGGGATCTCAGCCAGCTCGGTCCTTGCTCTACGCCGTATTCGGCGCCCTACGTGGTGAAACTCGGGTCGCAACAATTCGCCGTTCTCGACAGCGCGGCCGCCAACGACACCAAGGCTCCGGCGCACGAGGTGGAGATTTACGCGCACCAATATCGTTCCATTCTGGCCCAGGGATTTCACAGCGGATGGGTATTGACGCATCGGCCCATCTGGGGATTCAGTTCGCAGTTGAACGTGACTACACCCCTGAACGCAACGCTCGAGGCCGCGTGGGAGAAGGCGGGCTTGAAGCGGTCGGATGTTTCGCTCGTCGTCGCCGGCCACATCCATCTGTTTGAATTACTCAGCTACGAGCCGGATGCACAGCTACCTCCGCAACTCGTCATCGGCAACAGCGGTACGCAGCTCGCCGCGCCCTTACCGGCCGACCTTGGCGGCTCCAAGATTGCCAATAAGATCGTGGCCAAGGGTGAAAGTTTCACTAGTTTCTCGTACGGTCTGCTCACACGCGAGCGTTCCGCCTGGCGTCTCCAAATGCGCAGCCAGACCGGCGCAGACAAAGCGGATTGCGATCTTCAATTGCAGGCCGGGACCGCGAGTTGCAAGTAGCTATTTCGGGGGGCGGTACAATTCGAGATCTTCGCCGCACAAATGCTTGGTCAGAAGAATGATCTGTCCAGTGTGCTGCTGCAAATGTCCCACCACTTGGTAGATCGCTTCCAGCACCGTCGTGTCCGCATCCTGTGGATGCACGATTTCCGTCAACTGCTCCGGCGTAACGCCTCGTAAAACTCGGATCGCACCACTCACGGTATCGCGAAGCTTCGTGGCCAGCTCTGATTTCGAGATGCCCCCCGCCGCCGCAAACTCGGCATCGCGAGTGCGTATGTCGGTCTCGCCGCCAATGCCGTGGATTATCCATTGCCGAATGTTCCCGCACAGATGCAGCACAAGATTGCCGATGGTGTTCTCATGCTTCGCGCCGCGCTGCCAAATCTGTTCCTCGGTCAGCCGCGCCAGGCAGTCTTCTACGTGAGCTGTCATCTGTTCCATCTTGCGTATGGAATGGCCGATGAATACTGTGCCCGGAGCAACCCCGGACATGATCTGCACAATATGGTGCTCGAGATGAGCGAGATAATCGACGATCAACGCACGCAAGGTGAGGGCGGGCTCATCCGAGATCCGGCATTGCACCTCCAGCGCCGGTTCCGGAATCTGCCTCACCAGTTGGACCAGCAGCTCGTTGCGCGTCCTCCATTGCCGCAGGATTTCAGACCATCCCAGATTCGCGTAATTGTTGAGACGCACCCACTCTTGCTGCTGATACGAAGGTCCCTCATAGCGGCCTTCCACGGCGGCCCGCACAAAACGCAAATGGTTGTTGATGGAAGAATCGATCAGGTGACCGAGAATCTGTTTCTTTGTCCAACCTCCCGGCCGGAACTGCCTCTCCGCTTCCGCTTCGGAGACATCATTCAACGACGACGACGCCAGGCTGAACCGGCGTTCGAACTCCTGAGCTAATTCTTTCGGCATTTACACCCCCTTCGCTATTCGAACAATCGCACTAATACTCCGTTCCACATCGGCGTCGGTGGTCACCCACGACGAAACGCTGATTCGCATCGCCGTTCTCCCTTGCCATACCGTTCCGCCGCACCAGCACGTTCCGTCTTCTTGGATGCCACGAATCACGCTTGTTGTTTTAGCCGCGCCGCCAAAATCCACCAATACCTGATTGATTACGACGTCGTTCAAGATCGCGAACCCCTCCGCTGAGAGTGCCTCCGCGAACCGGCGCGCATGACGGCACGTCCGTTCCACCAAATCGGCCATGCCCGCCCGGCCCAACGAACGCAACGCAGCCCACAGTTCGATTCCACGGGCTCTCCGCGACGATTCTGGCGTATATTCCATCGGATTGCGCCAGCCGTCGGAGGTGAAATACGCCGCGGTTACCGTCATCGCTCCACGCAAATTCTCCGGTTCCCGAACCACGGCGACGCCGCAATCGTAACCGACGTTCGGCCATTTGTGCGCGTCCGTCGCCCAGGAATCGGCGTTTTCGAAGCCATCCATCAGATGCCGGAACGTAGGTGAAGCTGCCGCCCACAATCCGAAAGCGCCATCGACATGTACCCACGCTCCAGTCTCTTTCGCGCGCTCGCAGATTTCCCGCGCCGGGTCGAACGCTCCGGTATTCACGTTGCCCGCTTGCAGACAGATGATCGTCTTCGCGTCCAGCCGGGGCAGCGAATCTGCGCGCATCCTGCCCTGCCCGTCGATGGGAACCCGCACTACGCGCTTACGGCCCAGGCCGAGCATGGCCAGGGCCTTGAGCAGCGAGGCGTGAATTTCATCACCCGCGACCACCGTCAAAGGAGGCGCGCCAAACAATCCATCCGCTTCGGCATCCCAACCAGCACGCGCCAACAGAGTATGCCGGGCCGCGGCCAGCCCGCAGAAGCTGGCCATGGTAGCGCCTGTCACCACCGCCCCGCCGCAGGTTTTGGGGAACCCGAGAAGTTCGCAAACCCAACCAAGAGCCGTCGCCTCAAGCTGAGCCGCAGCCGGCGACATCACATGCATCGCGGCATTCTGATCCCACGCACTCACCAGCCAACTGGCTCCCGCAGCAGCCGGCAAAGCACCGCCATTCACAAATCCAAAGAACCGGCCGCCGGAATTGGCAACAGTAGCGGGCGCTGCATATTGATCGAGAAGTTGGACGACTGCAAGCGGATCGTCGCCACACTCCGGCAAGTCGCCGCCAAGGTGTGCCAAGCCGGCGACGCTCTCTGCGCGCGGAGCCACCGGAGCCTCGTCAACTTGCTTCAGATAAGCGCAGGCACGCTCGGCCGCGAACTCCAATACTTTGGCTCGATCCATTCTCCATTTTGGCAGAGGTATCGTGTAGATTCGGGTTTTATCATGCTCCTCTTATCCAACGGTCTTCTTTTCGATGGCTCCGGCAATGCCCCTGTCCCAGGCTCGCTCCTGATCGACGGCGATCACATCGCGGAGGTAGGCGTGTTTTCCCCACCCGCCGATTGCAGCGTGGTCGACTGTACCGGCGTCGCCATCGCGCCCGGCTTCATCGATCTGCACAGTCACGCCGACCTCCAAGTGCTCGACGACCGCATGGAAAAGGTGAAGCAGGGCGTCACCACGGAGGTGGTTGGCAATTGCGGCTTCTCACCCTTCCCCTATTCGGGAACAACAGACCTGCTGCAAGAATTCGGAGCTGGAATTCTCGGCAAACCGAGCGGCTGGGGATGGCCCGCCGCCTCCGGCTACCTCGATGCCGTCCATCAGCACAGTGGGAAAATGAACGTGGTGTCGCTGGTGGGTCACGGCAGCCTGCGTGTCGCCGTGTCGGGACTGCGCCAAAGCACTCTCTCGGCCGATGAGCTCGATCGCATCGCCGGTCTGCTGGAAGATTCTCTTACCGCAGGATGTGGAGGGTTCTCCACTGGCCTTATGTATGCCCCCGGTTCCAGCGCCGGCAAAGACGAACTTGTCCGTTTATGCAGTGTGGTGGCGCGCACCGGGAAGATGTATGCGACTCACATGCGAAGCTACGCATCCGGATTGCTGGAATCGACACGGGAGCAACTTGATCTGGCCCGCGCCACGGGATGCCGTTTACAGATCTCGCACCTGCAAAGCGTCGGACGCGTGAACTGGGACTCTCAGCAGCGTGCCCTCGATCAAATCGAAGCCGCAAGGAACGAAGGCATCGATGTCGAGTTCGATATTTACCCTTATCAGTGTGGCAGCACCGTTTTGACGCAGTTCGCGCCGCAATGGGCTTTCGACGGAGGCCCGGATGCTCTCGTCAAACGGCTGCTCGATTCCGATATTCGCCGGAAGATCGTAGACGAGATCGAGCGAACGCGGGTACACGAGTGGTCCGACATTACGATCTCCGCCATGGATACCACCGCGAATCAGAAGTACGTCGGAAAGACCATTGCAGACATTGCCGCGGACAGAAAGCATGATCCCACCGAAACGATGCTCGATCTTTTGGTGGAAGAGCACGCGTTGGTAAACGTTGTTTCGTTCAATCAAAGTGAGCCGAATCTGCGGCAACTTCTGACGCACCCGCTTTGTTCCGTCATCAGCGATGGTTTCTACGTCAAAGGAAAGGCGCACCCGCGTCTGTACGGAACGTTCCCGGAACTCCTCGGCAACGTGGTCCGCGACCGCGGCTGGATGCCCCTCCCCGAATCGATCCACAAGATCACGGCCAAGCCGGCAGCGCGATTGGGCCTCAAAAATCGCGGATGGCTGAAGAAGGGTTACTCGGCCGACGTCACAATCTTTGATCCAGCCCACGTAAAGAGCGAGGCGAACTACGAAACACCCGATCGTGAGCCGCAAGGAATTTTGAAAGTGATCAAGGAAGGCGAGATCGTTTACCAAGCCGCCTAGACTCGGATAACTTAAGACCATGCACCTTCAGAACGCCCACTGGCCTGAACTCCGCGACATCGCGGGCAGAATTTTCGTGGTACCCCTTGGCTCCCTCGAACAACACGGCAGCCATATGCCGCTATTCACCGATTCCCTGATCGTGACGCACGTCGCTGAGGGTTTGGAAAAACGATCGTCGGATAAGATCGTTCTGCTGCCGACGCAGTGGCTTGGACACTCGCCCCACCATCGCCATTTCGGCTGCGTCAGCCTCGACCTATTCCCGTACATTGAAATGATCCGCGGCATCTGCGCTTCACTAGTAAATATCGGCGCAAGAAAGATCCTGTTGCTCAACGGACACGGCGGTAACGACATTCCCTGCAAGGCCGCGTTACGCGAACTCAAGAGCCAATTTGAAGATTTGCCCGAACTGTACATCGCCTACGCTGCCTATTGGAATCTTGCCGCTGAAGAATTCGCGGCAATCCGGGAATCGCCCTTGGGCGGCATCGGCCACGCGTGTGAAATGGAGACCTCGGTTCTTCTCTCCAAACATCCGGAGCTCGTGCTTCCTGAGAAGGCGCGGCGCGGCGGCCAGGTTCCGGGATTCCGCACCCTCGACATGTTTAAGACCCCGCCGTTTTTCATGATCAACGAATTTGACGAGCTATCGGAAAACGGCGTGATCGGCATGCCGGATTTCGCCACTGCTGGGAAGGGCGAAAAGTTCCTCGAAGCCGCGGTAAACGGCGTGGTTCGCTTTATCGACGAATTCGCGACTTGGAAATTCCAGAAGAAGTTCACTCTCGAAGGCAGAGCATGAACCGGCGCCGGCGGGTAGTGCTCGGACTGGTATTCGTCGGCATCGTGATCAGCTACATCGATCGGGGGAATCTGAGCATCGCGGCCGCCCACATGATGGAGGACTTTCAGTTTCCTCCGGCAAAAATGGGTATGCTGTTGTCCGCGTTTTTCTGGACCTATGCCGGGTTCCAGATTCCCGCCGGCGCGCTGGTCGATCGTCTTGGAATCCGGCGCGTTTACGCCGCGGCTTTTGTCCTCTGGTCGCTCGCGTCGGCTTCCATCGGATTGGCCGAGGGCTTCGCCAGCATTCTCGTCTTGCGGCTCTTGTTGGGTATGGCGGAATCCATCGGACCTCTGGCCAGCCTTTCTTTCATCCGGCAGAATTATTCCGGACGCGAACAGGGGCTGCCAACCGCAATCTACATTGCCGGTCAGAACATGGGACCAGCGCTCGGGGCACTGGTCGGTACGGTACTGATCGACAAGTTGGGTTGGCGATTCATGTTCATTGCCACCGGCTTGGGAGCGCTGATCTGGCTGCCATTCTGGTTGTGGCTCGCACCAAGAGACAAACCAAAAGCGCAACGCGAAGTGGAAACGGCGGAGGCGCCCCCACAACACCCGGTACAATGGAGCGAACTTGCCGCGACGCCCGCATTCTGGGCAATGTCCGGTTGTATTTTTCTGTCTTCTTACTACTGGTATTTCGTGCTCACCTGGGTGCCGACGTACCTCACTTCCTCGCGCGGCTTCACTACGCTCGAGATGGGAAGGGTTTTGTCAGCGCCGCTCTTCACCATGGCGTTGGTCTGTATCGCGGGCGGATACGCCGCGGATCGCATAGCGCAACGAACGGGTAAGGTCTTCCGCACGCGGATCATGTTTTCATCGATCGCTTTCGTTACGTCCGCGTTGATTCTTCTTTTGTTGGTGCTCCCTAGTAAGTCGGCGGTATTCCCGATTTTGACGATTTCCATGTGCGCGACCGGGATCGGCAATACGAACTACTGGGCCATGTCGCAGCACGCGCCGCCGAAGTACATGGTGGGCCGGACTATCGGATTCCTCAATACGATCTCACAGATGGCCGGCGCTGCGGCGCCTCTCATCACCGGGTTCATTCTCGGACCCCAAAAGCAATTCGGAGTGGCCATGATAGTTGCCGGCGTCTGCCCGATCTTTGCCTCCGCGCTGCTGTTGTTCGCAGGACCAAGCGGGCTGGAGCGCATCAAGGCGATTCTAGCCGGATCCGCCGATCGCAGCGTCCTCGCGGACTAACGGAAATCGCCGGCGCGTCCCGTGAAATGCGGTTGCAATTGAATCGTTACTATTTGATAGAATGCGGCCATTATGCTGAAACCTGGTCGTTTCTCAGCTTGCTTTCTATTTTCCCTGAGCTTGGCGCCGCTCGCCTTCGCCCAGGGCGAACTGGCCAATGTAACGGGGACCGTGACTGATGTTTCCAAGGCAATCGTTGCGGACGCACAAGTCACCATCCGTAGCGTCGCCACCAACGTCACCAGTCGAACCGCCAGCAACTCTTCGGGGATTTACGTCATCCGGTCGCTTACGCCCGGTACCTACGAGCTAACTGTCGAGAAAAGCGGATTCCGAACGTCGCGTGTCGCGAATATTCCGCTGACTGTCGGACTCACAGCAACCGTCGATATTAACCTGGAAGTCGGCACGGTTTCTGAAGCGGTCCAGGTGAATGCCAGCGCAGTCCAGCTCGAATCGCAAAGTTCGGGCGTCGGCACCGTTGTCAACTCCCGGCCGGTGTCGGAACTTCCCCTCCTTGGCCGCAATCCGCTGTCCTTTGCCGCGCTCGCTCCCGGCGTGATTCCAACCAGCGGCCAGCAGGCGAACGGCGGTGGCATCATCGGAGTTGCAACTACAGCTCAGATTAACGGCGGACTCGCGCAGCAGAACGGCGTTCTGATCGACGGCGCTGAGAGTAGAGGCACCACCGAGGGCGGCAATTCCTATTCGATTCCCGTCGAGGCGGTGCAAGAGGTCAAGGTTGAGACGTCAACGTATTCTGCAGACCTCGGCCGTGCCATCGGCGGCATCATCAACATAGCTTCAAAATCCGGCACCGATCAGTTTCACGGAGCCGTGTATGAATTCCTCCGCAACGATCATCTGAACGCCAACGGCTGGCAAAACAATCGAAACAATATTCAGAAGACGTTGTTCCAGCGTAATCTCTTCGGCGCAAATCTTGGCGGGCCTGTGATCAGAGACCGAACGTTCTTTTTCTTCAACTACGAGGGCACGCGGCAAGCCGCCCCGGACCAGGCATTGGCTACGGTTCCGACCGATGCGCAGCGCGCTGGCGATTTCTCGCAGACTTTCGATCGAACGGGCAAGTTGGATGTGATCTACGACCCCACGACCACCCGCGCGGATCCCAATCGTCCGGGACAGTATATCCGCGATCCGTTCCCGGGCAACATGATTCCCGTCGTCCGCATTAACGGCATCTCAAAGAATGTCGTCACGTACTATCCCGAGCCGAATCGCGCTGGAACCACCGCGCAGCTAGTGAACAATTTCCTGCAAACCGGCAAAAGCGTCACGCATACGGACAACTACTTCGCCCGCGTGGATCACGTGATCAATGAAAAACACCGGCTCTTCGGCCGTTTCGGTTACTCGCCCTACTCGAACTTCAGCACGCTGCCCGGCCTCGCATTTGCCTCCCGCTCCGTTTCCTCTAACCCCGGAACGCAGGCCGTCATCAGCCTGATCTCGACGTTTTCTCCCAACATACTCGGTGAAGGACGCATCAGCTATACGCGGTTGCAATTCAATACTTACCCTGTCAGCCAGGGTTTCGACCTCACGAAGCTAGGTTTCGGCCCACCTCTCACCGACAACATTCTGTACAAGCAATTTCCGGCGATCAATGTGCAAACTTATAACACGGGTTCGGGGCTGAGTGTCACACAGGCGGCGCCCAACGACTTCGATCCTCTGGGCGGGGCCACCAGAACGTTGAATCCGCAGGATACCTGGCAAGCGCAGTATCACATGACGTTCGTCAAAGGCCGGCAAACGTTGAAATTGGGCATTGACCTTCAGTTGATCAAGCTGAATGCGTACAACTCCCAATACTCGGCCGGCCAATTCAATTTCGACCGGACGTATACACAAGGCCCGGATCCCAATCAAACGACGTTGAACGGCGGTAATGGCCTGGCCAGCCTGCTGCTCGGAATTCCGGTCGCCAGCACGATCACGATCACGCATCCGCTTTTCCTCTATCAGAAGTATTACGGAGGATACTTCCAGGACGACTACCGTGTGACCGACAGACTCACGCTGAATCTCGGGCTACGGTACGAATACACGACGCCTTACGCCGAGAAGTTCGGCCAGATAGGTTATTTCGACCCCACTGGTATCGAACCGACGACAGGATTGCCCGGTGTGTTCAAGCTGATTCAGCCAGGCGGCTATCAGTCGAATCCGCAACACAAGAATTTTTCTCCGCGCGTGGGCCTTGCCTATCAGGTGGCGCCGAAGACGGTAGTCCGGATGGCGGGAGCGATCTTCTATGCGACCTACGTTGGAGTCAACGCGGCCGCAACGGACTTTGGTACCGGCGGCTTCGTTTCTGATGCTGGTTCTCTCGGAACACCCAATCCGCTTCCCAACACGCCGCCCGTGGGAGGGTCGTGGAACAATGCGTTCACCACTGGAATCCAGCAGCCGTCCCGAACCAGCGATTTCGTTGGCCAGAACGTCCGCGGCGACCAGCTCGACCGGCCCCGTCCCTACCTGGGCAACTGGACGGCGAACATACAGCGTGAGATCACGCCCACGCTACTCGCCGAGATCGGCTATGTCGGTTCTAAAGTGACGCATCTCTATTGGAATCGCCAGCATAATCAGGACAACCCGTCTATCCTGAGCCTCGGGTCGCAGATTGTGCAACAAGTACCAAATCCATTCTTCGGCAAGATCACGACCGGCCCGGTGAGCACGCCGACCGTGGCGCTCAATCAACTGCTGCGGCCATTTCCGCAATACGGCGACGTCCTCATCTTCCGCGACCCGTACGGCAACATGGAGTACGAGAGCATGACTTTGCGGGTGCAGAAGCAGCTCTCTCACGGAATCACCGCGACGCTCGGCTATACACTCTCAAAAACCATCGCCGACACCGCGCAATCGAACACCTGGGTCGTGGGCCCGTCGAACGCGCTCTACAATGCGAAATACAATCGGTCGGTCGAGGCCAACGATGTTCCGCAACGCCTGGTGCTGAGCTACATCTACGATTTGCCGCTCGGCAAGGGCAAGCAGTATCTGAATCACGGCATCGCGTCGTTGGTGTTGGGCGGTTGGGAAGCCAGTGGAATTTCCGTCTTCCAGAGCGGCCGGCCGCTTCTGATTCAGGCTCCCGATCAAACGCACCTGCTCAATTTCATATCAACCAACGGGCGCGCCGACCGGTTGAAGGACCCGGTTCTCTCCAGCGGTCAGACCCTGAATCACTGGTTCGATACGACGGCCTTCGCCACAGCGGCTCCTTATACGGTTCCAACCGACTCGCTCAGCGAACCGGATCTGCGGAGCCCGCGCCGCATCAACACGGACTTCTCGCTGATCAAGAACACCATGTTCAAAGAGCGATTCAACGTTCAATTCCGCGCCGAGTTCTTCAACATCTTCAACCACCCGCAACTCGACGCGCGCGGTGCAACCACCGATATCACCAATGCTCAGTTCGGACAGATCGTGATTGGTGGTGGCGACCGGAATGTCCAGTTCGGGATGCTGGTCCGTTTCTAGAAAGCGAAATCATCTGCCGCTCGGCTCAGGGTTGGGCGAGAGCGGCAGATGACTTTCATCCTCAAAGAGTCACTTCGACACTGTAGGGACGCATGTCTGGGGTGAGAGCTCCGTGAAATCGTTCCTTGAAATTCGACCTTCGCGAAAACGTTTGAGCATGTAATCCAGAATTCCCGGTGGAGGAGGTTTCCGGATCTTAGGCATTCGTGAACTGTTTGTGGAAGATTACTCGTCGATCTGATTCGATAATTCCCGAATCTCAGTCGGATCAACAGTCGCTTTCAGTCTGTTGAGTAGGTTGACCAGAGCTTTGTTATACGGGAGGGGTTACGCAACGATGGACCTACACTGGCCCCCCTTGACATGATCTGCGAAACTGGTACTTCGTCCCGAGTATCCCTACATGCTCAAGAGCATTACCGTGCATGGCGCGCGCCAGCACAATCTGAAGAATATCGACGTTGAGATCCCGCGTAACTCGTTTACTGTCATCACGGGACTCAGCGGCTCGGGGAAATCTTCGCTGGCTTTCGACACCATCTACGCTGAAGGCCAACGGCGCTATGTCGAAACCCTTTCTCCGTACGCCCGGCAGTTTTTAGATCAAATGGAGCGTCCCGAAGTCGATTCCATCGACGGCCTCAGCCCGGCCATCTCCATCGAACAGAAGACCACCAGCCGGAGTCCCCGCTCCACTGTTGGCACCATTACCGAAATATACGATTACCTTCGCCTGCTGTACGCCTCCATCGGAATCCAGCGCTGCCCCGACGACGGTTCGGAGATCTCGGCGCAAACCACCGAACAAATCCTGCAGCAGATCCTGGCGCTGAAGCAGGACGAGCGCATCATGATCCTCGCGCCCATCGTTCGCGGCCGGAAAGGCGAATACAAGAAGGAGTTGGAGAAACTCGCGCGCCAGGGGTTCGAACGGGTTCGTATCGACGGCGTGTTGCGCGTGCTCGCGGAAGACATTCCACCACTCGACCGCCGCAAGAACCACACCATCGAAGTCGTGGTCGATCGCCTGCTGCTGAAACCTGGAATCGAGAAGCGCCTTGAAGCGTCCATCGCTACAGCCACCAAGCTGGCCGAGGGATTGGTGATCATCGCCGTCGTCAACGGGGAAGAGCGAATGTTTTCGCAGAAGAACGCCTGCCCAGTCTGCGGCAAAAGCGTGCCGGCACTCGAGCCCCGCTCGTTTTCGTTCAACAGCCCGTACGGTGCGTGCCAAACCTGTGCCGGTCTTGGTAGTAAATGGAGTTTCGATCCAGTCAAAGTGATCGTTGACCCGTCGAAGCCGATTCTCGAAGGCGCAATCGGTCCAGGCGGCAGTTCCACATACATGATGGATCGTCTCGGACAGGCCGCCGCCCGCCTGCTGCTCGATCTCACGCCGCCCTTTGACCAGTTGCCTAAGAAGACGCAGACACTCCTCATGAACGGCGGCTCCGGGTTTCCAGGCGTCTTGAAAATCCTCGACGAAACCTTCGCTGAAGCGAGCGAGGGTTATCGAGATTGGCTCATGGAATACATGTCCCCGAGCGAGTGTCCGGATTGCCACGGGAAGCGGCTTCGCCCGTCCAGTCTGGCAGTCTCGGTAAAGGGCGTCACTATCGCGGAATTAACCTCGATGCCCATCGCCCGGGCGTTGCCCGCGGTGGCAACCTGGAAGCTCACTCCACGGGAAGAGCAGATCGCGTCGCGCGTGGTAGAAGAGATCACGCATCGAATGGAGTATCTCTCGGCTGTGGGACTCGACTACCTCAGCCTCGAGCGCGGTTCGGCCACACTCTCCGGCGGCGAAGCGCAGCGCATCCGCCTGGCCACGCAAATCGGCTCGAAGCTGCGAGGGGTTCTATATGTCCTCGACGAACCATCCATCGGACTGCACCCGCGCGACAACGATCGTCTCCTCAACACGCTTTCGCAACTGCGCGATCTCGGCAACACCGTCCTCGTCGTGGAGCACGACGCCGACACCATCCTGCACGCCGACTACGTGATCGACCTCGGTCCCGGCGCCGGGCGGCTGGGCGGAGATCTCGTGGCGCAAGGAGCGCCTCGCGATATCGAACGCAATCCGAATTCGCTCACCGGCCAGTATCTGTCCGGAAAGCTTTCCATCCCCGAGCCGAAAACCCGGCGGCGGGGCAATGGAAAGTCGATCGTCGTGCACGGCGCAACCGAACACAATCTCAAGAACATTGATGTCGAATTTCCGCTCGGGGTACTTACAGTCGTGACCGGTGTTTCAGGCAGCGGCAAATCGACGCTGATTAACGACATCCTATACCGCGCGCTCTCGCAGCATGTCTACGATTCGCGAACCAAGCCGGGCGCACACGGTTCCATCACCGGCCTGCAGCATATCGACAAGGTCGTGGAGATCGATCAGGCGCCCATCGGCCGCACCCCGCGCTCCAACCCCGCCACCTATACGGGCGTTTTCTCACCCATCCGCGACCTCTACGCCATGTTGCCCGAATCGCGCGAGCGCGGGTACAAGGCTGGACGATTCAGCTTCAATGTCAAAGGAGGGCGCTGCGAGGCCTGCCAGGGCGACGGACTCAAGCGCATCGAAATGAACTTCCTGCCGGACGTCTACGTCACCTGCGACGTCTGCCGCGGCAAGCGTTACAACAGCGAAACACTGCAGGTGAAATACAAAGGGCGCTCCATCGCGGACCTGCTGGAAACCACCATCGAAGAAGCGTGGCCGCTACTGGAAAACATCCCGCTGATCGCGTCCAAGCTGAAAACTATGAACGACGTTGGCCTAGGTTATCTGCATCTAGGGCAGTCGTCAACTACTCTCTCCGGAGGCGAAGCCCAACGCATCAAACTAGCCCGGGAGTTGAGCAAGCGTCAGACCGGCCGCACAGTCTACATCCTTGATGAGCCAACCACCGGACTCCACTTTGACGATATCCGCAAGCTGCTCGCGGTTCTCCAGCAGCTCGTCGAACTCGGCAACACCGTGATCGTCATCGAGCATCAGCTCGACGTCATCAAGACCGCCGATTGGGTAATCGACCTCGGTCCTGAAGGCGGAGAAAAAGGCGGCCAATTGGTTGTCACCGGGACGCCGGAGCAGATCCTGCGGAACCGCAAAAGCTTCACCGCGCAGGCCTTGGCTCGCGTGATGAAGAACGGGAAGGTCGCGTGAGTAAATACCGCGTCAGACCTCTGGAATTCGCTGGAGTGAAAACCGTTCCGCTCCAAACGCGCGGTGGCAAGGTTCGCGTCGAGGACTTCGGCAAGCCGTACAAAAAAGGCGACAGCGTCATTCATTTCATCGACACCCTACCTCGCCTGCTGGGGGCCGATTCCTTCCGCTCGGTGATAGAAGCCATCGTCCAGGCGCGCGTGAAGCGAAAGCCGATTCTCTGGGGCATGGGTGGCCACGTGGTCAAGTGCGGCCTCGGCCCGATATTCGTCGACCTCATCAAGCGCGGCTTTGTGTCGTCCATCGCCATGAATGGTGCTACCGCCATCCATGACTTTGAGATCGCCGCCATCGGCCAGACCAGTGAAGATGTCGAGGCCGTATTGCCCGACGGGAAATTCGGCATGGCCGAGGAAACGGGCCGCGAGATGAACATCGCCATCAGCGACGGGAATCGTTTCCTGCTTGGTATCGGCGAAGCACTCGGCAAGCATCTGGAGAAAGGCGCGCATCCCAACTACGCGCAGCTCAGCCTACTCCGGGAGGCGTATCGTTACTCGATTCCGGTCACCGTGCATGTCGCCATCGGCACCGACACTCCGCATCTGTATCCAAAGCTCGACGCAGCCGCGCTCGGCGCTTCCAGTTACCGCGACTTCCGTCTCTTTTGCACTATGGTGAAAGAGATGGATGAGGGCGGCGTCTATATCAATGTCGGTTCTGCCGTAATTCTGCCGGAGGTTTTCCTCAAGGCGGTTTCGGTCGTCCGGGGCCTCGGTAATCCGCTGACTAAATTCACCACCGTGAACTTCGATTTTCTCCAGCAGTACCGGCCGAAAATGAACGTTGTCGATCGGCCGCACGTGAAGGCCGGCGGCAAGGGCTTCCACATCACCGGGCACCACGAAGTCATGATCCCGCTGCTGGCAGCCGCCCTCATCGAGTGTGAGCCTTGACACCGGAGTACATCCCGGCCTCAACAGTCCGCCGCGAGCCACAGTGGAGCTACGAAGACTTGGCCGTCTTTGTCTTCCTTGCAATTCCGTGCCTGCTGTTGGGAGCCGTTGCCGCGCGGCTGTTGACCCGGGTTCTCCCAGCCACCCCGGTAGCCAAAGCGGCGCTCGTTCTCGGCGCTCAGTTCCTGGCTTACGCGCTTTGGTATGCGGCGCTGGCCATGATCCTCAAGTTCCGTTATGACGCGCGATTCTGGCAAGCTCTCGGATGGAATTTTCCCACCCGCGAAATCGGACCGGCGTTGATTTCCGGTCTCTGTCTGGCCATCATTGTGGCAATGATCGGAACCGCCCTCAACACCCCGCGCATCGATTCGACACTCAAAGAATTGCTCCAGGATCGTCCGTCCCTGGTGTTGGTGGGTCTCTTCGCCGTCACGGCCGGGCCGGTCTGCGAGGAGTTGGCGTTCCGCGGATTTATCATGCCGCTATTGGCACGCTCTTTCGGGATCGCCGCCGGAATTATTCTCACCGCCATTCCATTCGCGCTGCTGCACGGCCCAGAATATTCATGGGCCTGGCAATACCTGGTGCTGCTGACCCTGGTCGGCTGCGCCTTCGGCTGGGCGCGATACCGCTCGGGCTCCACCGCCGTCGCCGCCGTCATGCACGCCGCCTATAATTTTACTTTTATGGTCGCTTATGCTTATTCCAACCCCTTTCCACAATCCACCGGAGGCGCACTGATCGCATGGTAGAAACCATTCAGTGGACCAGCGCGGGTGTGGTCATGATCGATCAGACGCGTCTCCCGCGCGAGCAGGTATTCGTCACATGCACGGACTACCTTGAGGTCGCCGATGCTATCAAGACCATGGTCATTCGCGGCGCTCCGGCCATTGGCGTGGCCGCGGCGATGGGAGTCGCACTCGGCGTCCTGAAAACCAGTCCCGAAAACCTCGATACGGAGTTCCCGCGCATCTGCGAAACGCTCGCTGCCACCCGCCCAACCGCGGTGAATCTCTTTTGGGCCATCGACCGCATGAAAAAGTTGTACGCATCGCTGAACGGGGAGCCTATAGTAGCCGTGCGCGAACGTCTCATTCAGGAAGCACAACTCGTCCGGCTCGAAGACATCGCCATTTGCGAAGCTATAGGGCAGAATGGCGCGGCACTCGTTCCCAACAACAAGACGGTGCTTACTCACTGCAACGCCGGCGCTCTGGCTACGGCCGGATACGGTACAGCGCTCGGCGTCATACGTGCCGCCGTCAGCGCGGGAAAAAATATCGATGTATTCGCCGACGAAACCAGGCCTTTCCTGCAAGGCTCCCGGCTAACCGTTTGGGAATTGATGCAGGACAACATCCAGGCGACGCTGATCACCGACAACATGGCCGGCCATTTTCTGAAGTCGGGGCGAATCGGTTGTGTGGTGGTGGGAGCGGATCGCATCGCTGCCAACGGCGACGTCGCCAACAAGATCGGTACCTACTCGGTGGCCGTGCTGGCAAAAGAGAATGGTATCCCGTTCTTCGTCGCCGCCCCCATTTCGACGCTCGATCTCACGCTGACCTCCGGCGATCTGATCCCCATCGAACAGCGCGCCGCGAGTGAGGTGACACACGTATTCGGCGTTCCGGTCGCTCCTGAAGGAATCGGCGTCGAAAACCCGGCCTTCGACGTAACGCCAAATCGCTATGTCACAGCCATCATCACGGAGCGCGGAGTCGCGCGCGCCCCTTACACGGAATCCCTACGCGCGCTGATGGACGCGCCTGCTCCGGAACTCTTTATTGCCACGGTGAACTCATGAAACCCTTCTTAACATTGCTTTTCTGCGCGAATGCGCTTCTGGCGGCCGACGCGCCGCGCCGCGCGCCCGGCTTCTCCCTGCCGGACGTTCACTTCAATCAGCACGATCTGGCCGAGGAGCGTGGCAAAGTCGTAATCCTCGACTTCGTCCAGACGAACTGCCCGGCATGCATCAAACTCACCGCCGTGGTCGAACAGCTCAAGACGAAATACGGCGGCCAGGTAGTGACCATGTCGATTGTGAACCCGCCGGACAACCTGACCACGGTCGGCCAATTCATCTCGGCCAACAGAGTGACGGGCCCGGTTCTCTTCGATTGCGGTCAAGCCACAGCTTCCTACGTGCTAATACGTCCGGACCATCCCACGGTCCATTTCCCCCACGTTTTTGTTATCGACCAGAATGGCGCCATCCGCTACCATGCTTCGTCCGAGGGCAATCCGGCCGAACTGGAAGCCCCGGTGCTCGGCCCGGCCGTCGAGGGACTGCTGCAACGCGGGCAATCCCAGAAGAAATAGTAGGCTATGAGCATGCGCCCCGGCGCTTTTGCCTTGACGGTACTGTTTGTCTCCACGGCGCTTGCAGGCGACTTGCACAATGCTGCGCGCGCCGGCGACGTCGAGCGGGTCAAGGCTCTTCTGGCCGCGGGCGCAAATGTCAACTTACGTGACAGTCTTGGCGGTACCGCCCTACATGATGCGGCTTGGGCGGGCGATAAGACAATTGTGACTCTTCTGCTGGACTACGGCGCGGATGTGAATGCCCGCCATATGGAATCTTCGTCTACCCCTCTGCAATATGCGGTAATCACGAATCATCGGGATATCGTGGAGATTTTGATCACGCGCGGCGCCGACGTCAACGCCGCGCTTCGTTCGGGCGCAACCGCTTTGCACCTGGCCGCCGACCGAGGCTACAAGGATATCGTCAAACTTCTCCTCGCCAAGGGCGCGAAGGTGAATACCAGGGACTCCGGCGGCGCAACTCCCCTGGATGAAGCCGCTTGGAAGGGCCAGGCGGATGTAGCCGAGATCCTGTTGACGCACGGTGCGGACGCCAAAATGCACAACGCCGAGTCCGGCGCGACACCGCTGCATGAGGCGGCGACAAAGGGATACGTCGACGTGGCCCGCGTGCTGCTGGAGCACGGCGCCGACCCGTCGGTCTTCGACAACACGTCCTCTACCCCCCTTGATGAAGCGCTTCGCTATCGTCACGGCGAGATGGTCCGGTTGCTGCTGGAACACGGAGCTAAACAACCCGGCAGCGGCCTGCTCGGGGTGCAGCAGTTGCAGGATGCCGTCATGCGCGGCCAGACCGACATGGTGGTGCTCCTGCTCGAGAAGGGCGCCAATCCCAACGCGTCGACCGCCAATGGATCGACGCTGATTCATGACGCCGCGCTGAAGGGGTTCACGGAGATAGTCGAAGCCCTGCTCGGCCGCGGCGCCCGAGTCGACGCGCGAAACGCCACGGGCGGCACACCTCTGCACGACGCCGCACTGGCCGGGCAGACCGCGGTGATGGAGTTGCTGATCGCCAAGGGCGCCGACGTGAATGCGCGCGACACCGAATCGAACGCAACGCCATTGCACTACGCGGCATCCTGGGGCCGCAACCAGGCCGTAGAGATTCTCTTGAAGCACGGAGCCGATATTTCAGCGAAAAACAAATCCGGACAAACGCCGTTGGCGGCCGCACTCGCCAGCGAACAGAAGGAAGCAGCCGCGATACTGAAAGAATATGGAGCGGCGCGATGAACGCTGAGAAGGTTCTGAAAGCCCTGGCGCTGATGGAGGCCCAAGCGTCCGGCCGGGAGCATATTTACTCGCAGTTCCTGACTCTAATTAAAGAAGCATCCGGCGCTCGTGCCGCTTTTGCTTATCTGCTCGATCCGACGCGAACGAACTGGCAGTTGGCCGCCACTACCGAGAAAAAAGCTACACCATCCGTCCGTGTGACTTCCGCCGCCGGTAAAGCGCTTTCCGAACCGCTGCACATCGCCCGCAGCCCGCGGCGAAACGTGCTCGATGCGGCGTGGTTGAAACGTCGTGGCGCGGTTCGTTCCATCCCGCTCAACAGTCATGTCCAGCTTGCCGGCGTCATCCAGCTTGGATTTAACGACTCGTCCGATTGGACTCAGGAGGAGCGCGATTTCTGGGTGACGGCGGCTCGCCACTGTCAGTTGGCGGCGGAACGGATTCAACTGCGCGAGGAACTGGTAGGCAAAGAGGTGCAGATCCGTAAGCTCGGCCAGCATATCTTTCAGGCGGAGGAGAGCGAGCGGCGGCGAATCAGCCGCGAGTTGCACGACGAAGCGGGGCAGGCGCTCGTCTGCATTCGTCTTCAAATGGAAATGATCGAAATGGCGCTGCCGGATTCGGCATCTGAATTGCGCGAGAAGCTGGCGGAAACCCGCGACCTTACTGAGAAAACAATCCTGGAGATCCGCCGCCTTATTGCCGATCTAAGTCCAGCGGTGCTGGAGCAATTCGGGTTGGAGGCGGCACTACGCCAACTGGCCAAGCGCTTGGAGTCAGTACTGTTTTGCCATGTAAGCCTGGTTACTGAAAATGTTCATGGGCTTCCACCTAAGTTGCAAACTGTAATTTATCGGATTATTCAAGAGTGCTGCAACAACATCAGCAAACATTCCTCCGCCGCTAATGTAAACATTTTGGTGTCTTCCGCCGATGGAGTACTAAGTGTGCAGGTTAAGGATGACGGCATAGGTTTTGCAGTGGAGAAGGCCTTCCTGAAGAAGGATTCCTTCGGTCTTTCCGGAGTACGCGAGAGAGTCGCTTTGCTCGGCGGAAAATTTGAGTTAGTAAGCCGTCAAATGTCTAAGCAGTATAAAGATAGAGCCAGGAGAGCAGGCACTTCGATCAGAGTCGAATTGCCGATTCCCACCGAGGCCGGTTGGTAGATTAGGATGGTTGGTAATGGGCTTTGGTTTTCGAGGCTCCGGCAGCAAACTTTGGTACTAGCGGCGGAGAACGCAGGGAATGTCTAAGATTCGTATTCTATTAGCGGATGACCACACCTTATTCCGGCAAGGTATCCGCACGTTAATAGCTGCCGAGCCGGATATGGAGGTTGTCGGAGAAGCCTCTAATGGCGGCGAAGCGGTCGAAAAAGCTGGAGAGGTTCGCCCCGACGTGGTCCTGATGGACATTGGCATGCCCGGCCTTAGCAGCTTCGAGGCAACCCGGCAAATCAAGAAAAATCGACCCGAAACGAAGATTCTCTTTCTTACTATGTACGACGACGAGGATTATCTCGTCGAGGGAATGGAAGTGGGCGCCAGCGGTTACGTCCTCAAGGACAGCCCGGCAGCTCAGCTTGTGGCGGCCGTCCGGGATATCTGCCGCGGGGGCAGTTACCTCAGTCCTCGCATGCTTTCGCAACTGGTCGACGATTTCCGTTCTCGCATAAAATCGGCCAACCGCCTGCCGCGCTTCGCGACTCTTACAACGCGCGAGCGTGAAGTCCTGAAGATGCTTGCTGAAGGCAACTCTGTTAAAGAGATTGCATGCGATCTGAGTCTTAGCGTGAAAACAATCGAAGCTCACAAATTCAATCTGATGCGTAAACTCGATATTCACAACAAGGCACAGCTCGTGCAGTACGCGATACAAAAGAAGATTATCAAGATCCCGAATTTGGTGTGATGTGTCGCGGGTTTTCACCAGGCGATCGCTACTAACGCTTCTCTCCGCTGCACCACTTGCACAGGGCTTATCAGGCACCCGAATTCGCCTGGGCGGCCCTGTGTTTATTCAATCGGAAGACCCCGAAGAACTCGCACGCGAACACCGCCGGCTCGGTTACAGCGCCGCCACCTGCCCCAAAGCAAAGTCAGACGACAAGGATCGCGTTCGAGCAATCCAGCAGGCGTTCTCGAAGCAGGATGTACTCGTGGCCGAAGTCGGCGCCTGGGTCAACATGCTCGACCCCGATGCGGAAAAACGCAAAATGAATCTCGAGTACGTTACGGAGCGGCTGGCCCTGGCCGAAGCCGTTGGTGCGAGATGTTGTGTGGACATCGCCGGCTCCTTTCATCCCACCGTCTGGTACGGTATCTTTCCGAAAAGTCTGTCCAAGGAGGCCTTCGATGCGACCGTGCAAAATTGCCGCCAGGTAATCGACGCGATCAAACCCACCCGCACGAAATTCAGCATTGAAATGCAAGTGGGGCTTGAGCCCGGCGATCCCGACGGCTATGTGAAGCTCATCGGGGCAATCGACCGCAAGGCTTTCGGCGTTCATCTCGACGTTTGTAATACCATCGACTCGCCGCAACTCCTCTACGCCTCAGCAGCCCGCATTCAGGAGTGCTTCCAGAAGCTCGGCCGTTGGGTTCTCTCTTGCCATGCCAAGGATCTCGCGCCCGTCTATGACGGTTACAACGTGCACTTCGCCGAGACAATCCCCGGCCGCGGATACGTCGATTACAAGACTTATCTCAGCGAGCTGGCGAAAATGCCCGTCGAGACTCCATTGATTTTGGAGCATCTCAAGGGTGCGGATCAATACGACGAGGCAAGAAAGCACATCCGGAAGGTTGGCGCCGAAGCCGGAGTTACTTTCGCTTAGCTACCAATCGGCGCCCCGGTCTTTAGGAACAATGCGGCGCAGCGTGTAGATATCGGTCGTGGAAAGTTCCGGATGGCTTGTAGCCAATGTCTCCCAGGGGTCCCAGATCGCGCTGAGAAGGCGGCCCGTGATGCCGTCGCTCGCGCGTGAGAGCAGATACACGCAGAGGGCGGCACCTCGCTCGAGAGGCGCGCCTCCCGTGTCTCGCTGTTTGATGGCGCGGTTGAAGAAATCCTGTCCAACCGCGGCCGGCCCCGCCTGAAGCACCTCGTCCAGAAGCCGCGTATTGAGAGCACCGGGCGCGACTGCGTTGATATCGACTCCACTGCCGCGAGCCTCTTCGGAAATAGTTTCCGTGAAGCGCACGACGGCGGCTTTCGACGCGGCATACGCGCTGATGCGCGGAAGAGGGGCGGTAGCGCCGCCGCCGGATAGATTGACGATCTTGCCGAAACCTTTCTCGCGAAAGAAAGGCAGAGCCTCACGGCAGGGAAGAACCGTGCCGTACAAATTGATCTCTATGGCGCGCATCCATTCGAGCCAGTCGACGTTCTCAATCGGCCCCTTCGGACCGTAGACGCCGGCGTTGTTCACTAACCCCGAAAAATCGGGAAGGCGTTCGCTGGCCAGTCTCACCAGCGCGGCAACTTGCACGGGATCGGAGACATCGGCGGTCTGCGCGATGATCTGTTGGTCCGGGGACGCATGAAGCGCGAGTTCGCTACGCGCCGTCTCGAGCAGTTCCGCATTTCGGGCGGTGATAACTAGATGCGCTCCTTCCGCGACGCACGCCTGAGCCACCGCTTTCCCAAATCCCTGATTCGCACCTGTGATAAGAATGCCGCGCCCCTGCAATTTCACGCGATGCTCCTTCCCTTGCCGATAGACCAGTAAGAAACATCGTCAAGTTTTCCAATTTGCGCTTCGAGAAATCGATTCGGATCGAGCACGGTCGCTTGTTTCATGTTGCCGATAAAGTCGGATCCCCTGAGGTCACGAAACTGTGGCCACTCGGTGGCGATCATCGCCGCATCCGCACCGCGAAGCGCTTCCGCTGCGGAACTGCATAGTTCGATACGCGAACTCAGCTCGCCTGGAAGAGTAGTAAGGGCCGGATCAAATGCACGAACGCGAGCGCCGTTCTCGTGAATCCAGCACGCCAGTTCAACGGCGCTCGACCGGCGCAACGTATCGGTACCCGGTTTGTAGGTGAGTCCAAGGATCGCGATAGTCTTGCCGGCGATGTTCCCCAGCACTTCGTTGAGCTTCAACCGGGGCCACAATTTGTGAGCGTCGTTGCTGGCGCGCACGCCCTGCAGCAACGACGTTTGCAGATTCTTCCGATTCCCGATGTCGACAAGGAAGGAAACATCACGAGCCAGCGTTCCACCGGCGAACGCGCTCCCGGGGCCGAGATAGGCGCGAGGCCCAATGCGCGATTCCGTTTTGAGACCGCGCTCGACCTCTTTCGCATCCGCGCCGGTCTGCTCGCAGATGCAGGCAATCTCGTTGATGAAAGTCACCGAAGTCGCAAGGAATGCGTTCAGCGCGTGCTTCGTCATTTCCGCCGACTCGACGCGCATCCACTCCAGCCTGGAGCAGAACGGACTGAGCAGGGCGGTGAGGCGGCGCTTGGTCTCATCGTCACGAACGCCTACGATGATGCGCTCGGGCTGGCGAAAAACCTCCAGAGCTTTCCCCAGACGCAGATTTTCTGGAGTATAGGCGAAGGACACGTTGCGGTCCGGATATTGGGCACGAAACGCCTGTTGCATGCGGGCGCTGAACCCGACGGGAACCTGGGCCGACGTCAGGACGATCGCCCCGTCCTTGAGATGCGGGAACAGCGAAGCGACGTGCGTGGCCACGTATTCGACATCGGCGCGGTCTTGATCGTCGACAGGCGTATCGAACGTGATCCAGACGATATCGGATTGCGAGATGGCGGACGTCAAGTCCGCCGTGAACGAAAGGCGGCCGGATGAAATTCCTGCGGTGGTCAACTCGGCCAGGCCCGGCTCAAAGAGCGGGGGCTTCCCTGCAGAAAGACCTTCGACGGTGGAGTCGTCGGGATCGTATCCGATCGTGTGAAAGTGTTCGGCGAGGCAAGCCGCGGTTACGGAGCCGAGATGCCATAGACCACAGACGGAGACGATTGGTTTGCCACTGTTGACTTGATTAGAGTGCAAACTAGTTAGATTAAAACTTCGCGCGGAATAACGCAACGTCCCGAAAACAGCATATCCTGAAAGTAGGTGCCGAAGCCACTTTCGCTTAATCTTCGGGCGCCCGCCCGATTTTCTATATGAAAAAGTTTCTGATTGGTATTGTCACCGGTATTCTGCTCGCGTTTTTGTGCGGCCTGATCGTCGTATTTTCGCTGGCGCGTTTCGGCGACCGCCGCCCGGCGATCTCCGATGAGTCCACGCTCATCCTCGATCTCCAGGGCGAGATCCCGGAAAAGCCGCCGATCGAAGTCCCGATTCCCTTCCTTGAGCGCCGCCAGCAAGTCACTGTGCGCGACGTATGGTCGATGCTGCACAACGCCGCTGTCGACCAGCGCGTGAAAGCGGTGATCCTCATGCCGCAGGGAATTTCCGCCGGCTGGGGCAAGCTCCAGGAAATCCGGCAGGACTTGGTGGAGTTCAAAAAGTCCGGTAAACCGCTGGTCGCGTTTCTGCAGGGCCCGACTACTCGCGAATACTACCTGGCGACAGTCGCCGACAAGATTTACATGCCGCCCGAAGACGCGCTTTACATGAAAGGCCTTCGCGCGGAAATGATGTATTTCAAAAACACGCTCGACAAGGTGGGCGTTCAAGCCGAGTTCTATCACATCGGCAAGTACAAAGATTTCGGCGACATGTTTACGCAGACCGCAATGACCCCCGAGACGCGTGAAGTGATGAACTCCATGCTCGATCAGCTCTACGGGCATCTCACTGACACTTTCGCCGCTGCCCGCAAGAAAACGCCGGACGAGATCCGCGCCATCATCGATGACGGCCCTTTCACCGCGACTCAAGCGAAAGCAAAAGGGCTCATCGACGACCTGCGCTACGAAGACGAGATCTACGGCGACATGAAAGCAACTCTCAAGCAAAAAGATCTGAAGAAGCTTTCGTATCTCGATTACGCCAAGGCTTCGGCGCCGGCCGGTGCCGCGGGAGGCAAGCAGATCGCGTTGCTCGTGGGCGATGGAGATATTTTGCGCGGCGAGGGCGGAGGCAGCGACGACGGCATCATCTCTGGTCCGTTCATCAAACTGGTCCGCAAAGTAGCCAACGACTCAGACATCCGCGGCGTAATCCTCCGGGTCAATTCGCCCGGTGGCGACGCGATCGCATCCGATCAGATCCTGCGTGAAGTGAAGCTCCTCAGCATGAAGAAGCCGACCGTCATTTCGATGTCCGACCTGGCCGCGTCCGGCGGATATTACATGTCGATGACCGGCGACCCCATCATCGCCTACCCCGGCACTTACACGGGATCCATCGGCATCGTCTTCGGCAAAGTCAATCTGAAAGGGTTGTACGAGAAGGTTGGCATCACCAAGGACATCCTGACCCGCGGCAAAAACGCGGACATCGATTCCGACTACCATCCGCTTACCGAAGCCGGTAAAGAGAAGCTGGAAGAATCGCTTCAGGAATTCTATAAAGGCTTCGTGGGAAAAGCGGCCGCCAGCCGGAAGAAAACCTACGAACAACTCGACGCCCTGGCCCAAGGGCGCGTGTGGCTCGGTTCGCAGGCGAAGCAGAACGGATTGATCGACGACCTCGGCGGTCTCGACAAAGCTGTGGAGCTGGTGAAACAGAAGGCCGGAATTCCGGCCAGTGACAAGATTCGCCTAGTGCCCTACCCCGGCCGGCGAAGTATCTTCGATGAATTGCTTCGCGCGACCACCGACAATGCCGTCGAATCAAAAATGAAAGAACTCTTCGGCGGACTCGACTACAAACTGTGGATGCGTGGAGGAATAATGCGCGTGATGCCCTACACGATTGAGATCAAGTAGACGCTTGGAATTGAAAAGGGTGCGGCGCGCACCTCCGATAACAGCCCGCACCGCACCCCGTTTTGCGCCTGTTACTTAGAAAGCAGCGCAGCTGTGAATGCCGGCGCCCTGCAGCGCCACATTCATTTTTTCCAAGGCCGACTTGTGGATCTGTGAAACGCGGCTCTCATTGATCCCGAGTACTCCGCCGATCTCCTTCATAGTCATCTCGTTCGTGTAGTAAAGCAGCACCACGCGCTGGTAGCGCTCCGGGAGCGCCTTCATCGCGGTTGCAAGAACGGAGCGAAGCTGTTCCCGCGCACAGATGGAATCCGGCTGAGTTTCGGGACGGCTCGGAAAATCCGGTGCGGGCATATCTTCGCCCTCGGACGTGCGGGAACTGGCGGAAACCAATCCCACGCTGCGAAGGTCGAGCATCATTTGGCGCCAACGATCGACGTCAATTCCCAGGCGGCCCGCAATTTCCGCTTCTGTAGGAGCTCGCTGTAGTTCAGAGGCCAGCTCACGAGTAACAGCCTCTACTTGCTTGTGACGGCGCCGCAAATCGCGGGACGCCCAATCCAACTGGCGCAGGCTGTCGAGAATCGCACCCTTAATGCGGTGCTTGGCGTAGCTGGAGAAAACAACCTGCTTGTCTGGATCGTACTTCGTGGCTGCGTCGAACAGCCCCAAGATTCCCGCGTGAACCAGATCGTCCAGATCGACGTGAACCGGCAGGTTCTCATAAACACGAACCGCGATCGCCTTCACCAGCGGCAGATGCTCCAGAACAACCCTGTCCCTTCTGGATAGCTTGCCGTTCGTCTGCATTGTGGCTACTGTCTTCACTTCCATCGCCCGCTCCATACCTTTCTTCTTCGGTGCGCCGCCATCCACAACGGAGATACTGTCCGTTGATTCCTCGTGGCCGACGTCCGTATAACTGCATGCGGCTGCCCATTCGCCTGGTAAATCGGTATGAAGCAATGTTCTGACTGCCGTAGCCATGTTTATCTCCTTGCTTGTTGCATGTTTTGCTACGTGTGTCCCGCTCGCCCCGCAAGCTGAATCCTCACGCTGCCTGAAGCCCGTAGTTCCCAAAGCGTCCCACTATGAAACGTGAGACACAAAATCCGTTCCAAGCGGCCGTTCCCTGCGTTCCAGATCGATTCGAGCTCAACCTTAGGAATTGACACCCGCAGAGGGCTGCTACTTAGAAAATTTCCTCATCAATGTGCTACAAGATGGATTTAAACATTTTGCGAGCAGGATGTATCTTCGCGGTAAACCTTAGGGTCTACCCAGTGTCATACCTTAGGCTGTGCTTATCACAGGAGGGTAGCTATTACCCCTAATTCAGCGGGCAGGACCGTTGTAGAGGAAATTCAATTGCAGCCGGATTTGCTTACCATGAAATTCCGGTGGAAGCGGTGGAAATGGATTCGACGCGCTGATCCCGGCCACGGCGGCCCGATCGAGTGATTCGGTGCCGGAAGGCACGATAATTACGAGCTTGGGAACACCGCCGTCGTTCGTAATTGCGAATTGAATTACAGTTTTGCCTGCTCTCCCCAAGCGCACGCTCTCAGGAATAACCGCGAACCAATTCCGGCGCACGGCAGCCAAGACTTTGATGAGGTAAGGAGAGAAATCGACTCCTTGCGGATCGCTCAACAACTCCAGATTGCTGCCGAGTTTGCCCGGAAGCTGCGTTCGCGGCGCGGTAATTCCCGATGGGCCAATCGAGTCAACATCGTCGCCCACGGTCAGGTGGTTTGAGCCTGCACTCCGCGCGGCACGCCGAATGGTGTCGTTGAGAGTGTCTTTCGGAACATCGATATGACCTAAGCCGCCCGAGACGCCACTCGACACCCCGGGAGTTTCAAAAGCGATCTTGGGTTTCTCCTCCTGCTGAATCTTCGGCGGCGCAATGGGCTGCTCGACGCCCAACATCGGAGGAGGCGCGGAAGGCGCTCTCGCCTGGGTATTGATCGCAGGAGCCTCGGGAAGCGCGGGTGTTGGATTCGCCGCCCGCGTAGGAGCGGGGGGAACAAACTTCTGTACGGGCTTCCGCGTCGATTGTGAGGGTAGCTCCGCCGCACCTGGGCTAGGAAAATTCCGGGACACCTCGTGGCGAGGAATGCTCTCCAAATTAAATTCTTTTGTCAGCTTTCCCCGGTTCGGCTCCCGCTGCGTTAACTGGAGTGTCGGCGCGACAAGCGTCGTTTTCAAATAAGTTTCCTTCACCGCCTCCGGCTTTCGTGGTGAATTGGGTATTTGCGCCACTCCGATTGCCAGAAGGACCAGCAGGATGTGGACAATGATCGAGCCCAGTCCGGCGCGAAACCAGCGTCTGGGTTCGCCGGCTTCAGCCTCCCAATGGAGAATAAAATCCGGCCCAGCAGCTTCATGCAATTGATCTTGCTCGACTGGGGGTTTCATCGTGGGCCGAATGTTAAGACGACGAGAAGCGCGCCAAGGTTGCCGCGTGCCCTTCCAGCGTGCGGGAGACAACGTTCAGGTGCTCTTCAATCTTATCAAGAATCGTTAGCGAGACTTCCAGAGCCTTCGCCGCCTCTTCCCCGCCAACCACCGGACGGGCCCGCATGCGCACACAATCGGCAAAAGCGTCCACCTCAAGCTTGAGAGGCTCCTGGTTCTTCACCGGGAGGGGTGCAAATCCAATTTTCTGATCGCCGCTGACCGTGAATATGACAGCATTCTGCCGCTCGTAATCGAGCGAAACATACTGGTGCGGCTGAAAAAGCCGGAGTTTTCTGACGCGATCGGTAGACACCCGGCTGGCCGTTAGATTCGCGATACAGCCTCCCGGAAAAGCCAGTCGCACATTGGCGATATCGACTTTGGAAGAAAGAATCGATAGACCCGACGCGCGAACCTCTTCCGGCAAGCTTCCGGTGAGCGACAGGATAATGTCGATGTCGTGAATCATCAGATCGAGCACAACGTCGACGTCCAGACTCCGCGGACTGAAGACGTTCAGCCGGTGTACCTCGAAAAAAAGCGGGAGCGTCACAATTCCGCGCAGCGCCTGCACCGCCGGATTGAATCGCTCCAGATGACCAACCTGTAGCACGCGCTTATTGGAGCGGGCCGTGTCAATCAGGCGCTGCGCGGAAACCAGATCCGGCGCGATCGGTTTTTCCACCAGCACATCGATGCCGGCCTCGAGGAGCGCACAGCCTATTTCCGCATGAGCCGTCGTCGGGACGGCGACAATCGCGGCGTCGACGTTGCCATATAAGGATGCGATTTCTGTCGACTGCCTGCACCCGTAACGTTCCGCCGCTTCCGCCGCCCGCCCAGCGTCCTTGTCAACCACAGCGACCAATTCCGCATCCACTTTCTCGTGGATCACTCTGAGATGATTACGCCCAAAGCCCCCTGCGCCGACCACTGCCATGCGAACACGATCCATAATGCATCACTAACGTAACATGTGGCGTAACATGGGATCTCTACGTGAAACTATGGCATCATAGCCGCAAGGGTGTCTGTTAGGCCTCATGGAACGCGCTGATTCGCTGCCAGTCTCCGCCATCGTGCGCGGGCCTGTGGATACCGGTGCACGGCTCAGCCGCCTTCTTCTCCCGCTTTACATCTCTGCCGCGGTCGCCGTGTTCTTCGCGCTCACCTCGGAAGAATTTGAGCACTGGTTTCTTATCCCGCTGGTTCTGTGCGGCGCGGTAATCGGCGCCGACGCGGTGGATTGGCTGTTCGGGAATACCGATCTCTTCGATCCAGCTGGCTTGCTGGGCGTCACCGGATACTATTTCCTGTTCGTGTCGCCGTTGATGGTCGTCGCCTGGAATCACCGTTTGCTCTATCTGCCAAATCAGCCGGACGACTATCGCCCCTGGCTGGGCGGAATGGCCATTCTCAATCTGGCGGGACTCTTTGTCTATCGTGCCGCGCGGCGGTTCGTAATGCGAATTCCCGGAGCGGAAAAGCCGGCCACTCCTTGGCTGATCGACAACCAACGGTTCGGAATCGCAGTGCTTCTCACGTTGGCCGTGAGCGTCGGTTTGCAGACATGGGTGTACGTCGCATACGGCGGAATCTCCGGCTATGTCGCCGCGTACATGGCGTGGCTCGCCGGCGAGGATTCATTCAAGGGAACAGCTTGGCTGTTCTCCATCTCAGAGAGTTTTCCAATTCTCGGCATGATCGGCTTCGCCGCCGCGCTGCGAAAGAGGCGTAATCCGCCCGGATGGATTCTCCTCGGTACGGCAATGAGCGTGTTCTTCGCCCTGGAAATGTTGTTTGGCGGACTTCGAGGCAGCCGCGGCAACACCGTTTGGGGACTCTTTTGGGCCGCCGGAGTCATCCATTTCTGTCTTCGTCCGCTGCCGCGCAGGATCCTCTTCATCGGCTTACCATTCCTGATCGTCTTCATGTATTTTTACGGCTTCTATAAGGAGCTTGGGCCGAACGCGGTACAAGCCCTGCAAGGAGAGGAAGAGCGAACTCAACTCGCCGAAAAAACGAAGCGAAACAGTGAAATGCTGCTGCTCAGCGATTTCTCCCGCGCCGATGTGCAGTCGTTTCTGCTGTTCCGCCTGATCACCACGCCGGAGAATTATTCCTACGCATTTGGCCAGACATATGTGGGTGCGTTGGCGCTGGCGATTCCGAGCGCGATTTGGCCGGGACGTCCACCTTCCAAGGTGAAATGGACGACAGAAGCGGAATACGGTGAAGGGGCATACGGAGTAGGTCCGTTGATATCCTCGCGGGTCTATGGCCTGCAGGGTGAAACGATGCTCAACTTCGGCCCATGGCTGGTTCCGCTCGCATTCGCGCCTCTGGGACTAGCCGTCGGAGCGGTTCGGCGTATGACTCGCAGGATGGTTCCATCCGATAGCCGCTGGCTGCTGGTACCCTTCTGCATCGTTTTCTGTATCCTGATTTTGCTCAATGATTCCGATGTGAATCTTTTCTACCTTTTGAAGACTGGCGCATTGCCGGCGCTGGTCGTGTTGGTCGGATCGCGGAAAGCCAAATAAAATGGACCTGCTGTACATCCTCGATCACCGTTTTGCGCGGACGCCCGGTGGCGAAGTATGGACAGATTCGCTGTACGAGACCGCGTTCTGGCGGCGTTACCTGACCGTTTTCGACCGCGTGCGCGTGATAGCCCGCGTGCGTGAGGTGAAGGCGGCGCGAGCCCGGCTGGAAACGCGTTGACGGCGAGCAGGTGATCGTCACGCCGCTTCCATATTACGTGGGTCCGACGGGCTATCTCCTCCAACGCCGCGCCCTCCGTCAAGCCATGAAGCGGGTGTTTGACAGGCGAGCGGCGGTGTTGCTCCGGATCCCTTCCCAACTGGCGACGTGTGCTGTGTCCATCTTGCGGTCGCGCCGTATTCCTTTTGGTGTGGAGGTTGTCGGCGACCCCGCTGAGTCCTTCTCACCCGGAGCAATTCGCCATCCCATGCGTGCATTCTTCCGCTGGTGGTACACGCACCAGCAATGGCAGCAGTGCCGCAGTGCAGTCGCATGCCAATATGTATCGTTGTATCTGGCGAAGAATTATCCCTGCAAAACGCAGATCAGATCGGTCTGCACGGATGCGGAGTTGTCCGACGAGGCATTTGGCAGAATAAACCAAAAGGGCGGACCGCACACGCCCTCGCGACTGGTGACCGTGGGTAGCCTGGAGCAGATGTACAAGGGTACCGATGTGTTGATTGACGCAGTAGCCGAGTGTGTACGCACGGGCCTCGATCTTTCGCTCACCGTGGTAGGCGAAGGGAAACACCGCCGCGAATTTGAGCGGCTGGCGAAGTCACGCGGATTGAACGGCCGCGCATCGTTCACGGGAAGGGTTGCCGCGGGCGAGGCCGTGCGGGCGTATCTCGACAACGCCGACCTGTTCGTGTTGCCCTCCCGCACCGAAGGCATGCCTCGGGCCCTGCTAGAAGCCCTCGCTCGCGGACTCCCCTGCGTTGCGTCGAAGGTAGGCGGCGTACCCGAGTTGTTGCCGGAGGAGGACATGGTGCCCCCCGGGGACGCAGCCGTGCTGGCGCGGAAACTGCGCGAAGTCCTGACTGATCCCGAACGGCTCAACCGCATGGCTGAGCGCAATATCGTCGAAGCCGGCAAGTATCGGGAGTCCGTTATAGGACCGCAGCGGGAGCGTTTCTATCGAGCATTGAAATGCGTGTACTCCACATAGTCAAGACGTCTGATGGAGCCGCCTGGGCCGCTCTGCAGGTTTCGGAATTAGTCCATCTCGGAGTCGCAGTGGACGTGGTCCTGCCGGAACGCGAAGGCCGGACCATGTCTCTCTGGAGGGCATCCGGCGCGTCGTTGCATTTTGCTCAGTTGAATTTTCCCGTGCGGGCTCCATGGAGATTGGCGGCTGTCAAGAGGACGATTCAGACGCTCGCCGGCGAGCTCAAACCGAACGTGATCCATACGCACCACGTCGGGACAACGCTAACGGTCCGCTCGGCGCTGCGGGATCGTCCGGACATCTTTCGCGTGTTCGAAGTCCCTGGTCCCTTGCATCTGGAGCATCCCGTATTCCGGCGCTGGGAACTGTCTTCCGCGCAGCCGAACGATTATTGGATCGGGACTAGCAATTGCATCCTGAATCATTACCGGCGGGCCGGTATTGCCGAAGACCGGTTGCTTCTCAGCTACGCCGGGCTCGACGTCGGCGCCTTCCGCCAAGAGCGGACCGGCGCCCTCCGCCGGCAACTCGGAATCGAGAAGCATCAGATGGTGGTTGGGAACATCAACCTCATCTACGCGCCCAAATACTATCTCGGCCAGCGAGTCGGATTGAAGTGTCACGAAGACGTGATCGACGCACTGGCGATCGTCAACCGCGAGCGTAAGGACGTCGTCGGCGTACTGGCCGGCGGTCCGTGGGGAAACGCGCAGTGGTACGAGAAGAAGCTCCGCGCGCGTGCGTCGCGTTTGGGTGGCGGCCGCATTCTGATGCCCGGGCTGCTGCCGCCGGATTTGGTGCGCGTCGCCTGGGCGGACTATGATTGTGGCGTGCACGTTCCGCTTTCCGAGAACTGCGGAGGCGTCGTCGAACCGCTACTGTGCGGTGTTCCGGTGATCGCGGGCGATGTCGGAGGGCTTCCCGAAATAGTGGAGGATGGCGTTACCGGAAAGCTGATTCCTATTCGTAAGCCGGATATTCTGGCGAAGGCGATTCTCGAAGTGTTGTCCAATTTGGAGCGCCATCGCGCACTGGCGCAGCGTGGAAGGGAACGTACTCTCTCATTGTTCGACGTGCGCCACACGTCCGCCGACGTATTGAGATTCTACGAGAAGGTTCTGGTCGGCGCAACTCATGCAGCGCTTCGTTAAACGGGCGCTCGACGCCGTGGGCGCGACACTCGGCCTTCTAGTCACTCTGCCAGTGCTTGCGTTAGTCGTCTTGCTGATCAGGCTCAATCTGGGATCGCCGATTTTCTTTAGGCAGAGACGAGGCGGCTTGCACGGAACCGTATTTTCCATATGTAAATTCCGAACCATGTCCGATGGACGCGATGCATCCGGCGCGCTGCTGCCGGATACCCAGCGATTCACCCGCCTGGGGCACATGCTGCGGCGCACCAGCATCGATGAATTGCCTCAATTGTGGAACGTAGTCAAAGGCGACATGAGCCTGGTGGGCCCCCGGCCCCTGGTCGCGGAGTACCTCGAGCGGTATAACTCGTTTCAGCGAAAACGTCACCAGGTTCGCCCCGGTTTGACGGGCCTGGCACAAATACAGGGCCGCAACGCACTAGATTGGCACAAGCGCTTCGAACTGGATGTCTGGTATGTCGAGCATGCTTCATTGTGGCTCGATGCGAAGATTCTGGCTGCAACGTTTTGGAAACTACTGCGAGGCGCCTCTCGTGACGAGGAGTTTGCCAGCATTCCCGACTTTCGCGGATCGGACTAGGCCTTTCGCGCCAATATCCGTGCGATAGTGCATGCCTTCGAAGTGAATCTTGCCCACAGCCGCATACGCATTGGCGATCGCAGCGCGAAGATCTGTGCCGCGAGCCGTCACGCCAAGGACACGGCCACCCGACGTCTCGAGGCCAGTCTGCCCCTCCCGTGTGCCCGCGTGGAACACAGTCGCCCCCGTAGCGGCAGCATCAGCGATGCCGTGAATCGCATCCCCGCTTCGCGGCTTACCCGGATAACCCTCCGCCGCCATCACCACGCAGACGCTAGGTTCAGGCCGCCAGCGAAGTGCGTGACCGGCCAGTTGCCCACTGGCGGCCGCATATAAGACCTCCGCAAAATCGGAATCGAGCGAATACATCAGAGCCTGTGTTTCCGGATCTCCCAGACGTGCGTTGAATTCCAACACCTTCGGTCCACCAGACGTCATCATGAGCCCGGCATAAAGGAACCCGGTGAACAAAATTCCATCCGCCCGCATGCGATCGATAGTGGGCTGAATAATGGTCGCCATAATCACAGCACGCTGTTCGCGCGTGAGGATGGCAGAATCGCAGTAGGCGCCCATGCCCCCCGTATTCGGTCCCCGATCAGCGTCGAAAGCGGCTTTATGATCCTGCGTGGGCTCTAGCGGAAGAGCGATGTAGCCGTCCGTCAGAACAATGAAACTAACCTCCTCGCCGCGAAGGAACTCTTCGATCACCACCTTGGAATTCGCCAGCAGCGTAGGCAGCGCTCTCTCTGCCTCCGCACGGTCTTGAGCGATTACAACGCCCTTGCCCGCAGCCAACCCGTCGGCCTTCAACACAACCGGAAACTGGAAGCGGTCCAACGCGGCAAGTGCGTCTTCCAAACTAGAGGCCGTAGTGAAATCCGCTGTCGGAATCTCCGCTCGAGTCATGAAGTTCTTGCTGAATGCTTTACTGCCCTCCAACTGGGCGGCTGCAGCCGTTGGTCCGACCACCTTCCTGCCCTTCGAACGGAAAAGGTCGACCACTCCCGCCACCAGCGGCACTTCCGGCCCAACCACCGTCAGATCGACTCCGTGTTTCTCCGCGATGGCCAGGTAGTCGTCGTTTGTGACGGCCGGCTCGCAGACGCAAATGCCCGCGATGCCAGGGTTCCCCGGAGCCGCAATCACCTGTTCAACTCGTGGTGACTGCACTAAGCGCCAAACCAGCGCATGCTCACGGCCGCCGCTCCCGATGACCAGGATTTTCACCTAAAAGCCTCCAGAGTTAGAATAAGACCAGCGTATCAGTATAGATGCAGATCCGATATGACATCGTTGTCGTAGGTGCCGGGCACGCGGGGTGCGAGGCCGCACGGGCCTGCGCCCGCATGGGGCTCCGCACGGCGATGATCACCATGAACATCGACCTGATCGCCCAAATGTCGTGCAATCCAGCCGTTGGTGGAATCGCCAAAGGGCACCTGGTGCGCGAAATAGACGCGCTGGGCGGTGTTATGGGCGAGGTGACCGATGCCGTCGGCATCCAGTTTCGCCTTCTGAACACAAGCCGGGGCCCCGCAGTCTGGTCTCCCCGCGCGCAATGCGACAAAAAGCAGTACCGCCTGAAGATGAAAGAGGTCCTCGAGAAGGAACCGAACCTCCGGATTCTCCAGGCCGAAGTAGCCTCCCTCATCCTGGCTGACGATAGTGGGTCTCAAAGGGCTCTCGGGGTATCTCTGCGAGACGGCCGCTCGGTCTTGGCGGATGCCGTGATTGTAACCACCGGCACGTTCCTGAACGGCCTGGCGCACGTGGGCGACAGGCAGTATAGCTGTGGCCGCAACGGCGAGGCACCATCGCAGCTGCTAGGCGATCAGTTGCGAACGCTCGGTCTGCATTGGACCCGCTTGAAAACCGGTACGCCGCCGAGGCTCGACGCACGAAGTATCGACTGGAGCCAGTTCGAGCCGCAGGAAGGTGATGCGGATCCAACGCCGTTCTCCTTTCTAACCAGCAAAATCGAGAGAGAACAGATAAAATGTTATTTATCTTACACTACAGAGGAAACTCGCCGGATTTTACAGGAAAGCATCGCCCGCTCGCCACTGTATAGTGGTCAAATTGAAGGAATTGGCCCTCGATATTGTCCGTCGATCGAAGACAAAATCGTCAAATTTCCGGATCGGCTGCGCCACCAGATTTTCCTGGAGCCAGAAGGCATAGACACGAACGAAATCTATCTGAACGGCATGTCCACCAGTATGCCAATCGACGTCCAGGCCGCCATGGTCGCGTCTATTCCAGGGCTAGAAAAGGCCGAGATGATCCGCCCCGGCTATGCCATCGAATATGACGCCGTCGATCCACGCGAATTGAACCACACCTTGGAAGTGAAGTCGATCCGGGGTCTTTTCCTGGCTGGTCAAATCAACGGCACGTCCGGCTACGAAGAAGCAGGCTGCCAGGGAATCGTCGCCGGGCTGAACGCGGCCTGCCGCTTCGGCGGAATGGATCCGGTGATCATCGGCCGGACTGAGGGCTACACGGGCATTCTTATCGACGACCTCATCAGCAAGGGTGCCGATGAGCCCTATCGCATGTTCACATCCCGAGCCGAATTCCGCCTCCATCTACGAATCGATAATGCGGACGAGCGGCTGACACCCTTGGGCCGGCGGGCGGGTCTCGTTACTGAAGACCGCTGGAACATGTACCAGAAGAAGCAAGGTCAAAAGGAACGCCTCCGAAAGCTGTTCGCGGAGACAAGAATCACACCTGGAAAGATTCCAGGGATCGAATTGACGGGAGAAGACAGACCAACCGTCGCCGTCTGGCTCAAGAGGCCGGAAAGCCGCAGCGATTTGCTGAAGCCCTGGATTACCGAACAACTTGGCGAAACGCCGGTTGGCGGCGTGGTCACGACCGTCGAGACCGAAACCAAGTACGAAGGCTACATTCAACAGCAGGAACGGCAGATAGGGCGGTTGCGTGGCTCTGAAAACCGCCGAATCCCGTCGGATTTCTCGTATCACGGAGTTCCAGGCCTTTCCCGTGAAGCACAAGAGAGTCTACAGAGAGTCCAGCCCACCACTCTGGGCCAAGCCGGGCGCATCCCCGGCGTAACACCCGCCGCTATTGCGGTGCTCGATGTCTACCTCAGCATAGCCTCTGCATGATTCCCAGTCGTTTTCGCGAAATCCTCGAAAGGGAACTCTCCGGCTTGGTTCCGCTCACCGAAACGCAGATCTCCCAGCTTGAGCAGCACTACGATTTGATGATGCGGTGGAACCGGCGTATGAACCTGACCTCCATTCGGACCGTGGAGGAAGCGGTAACCCGTCACTACTGCGAATCGCTCTTCGTCGGATCGCACTTGAAGCTTCCGGAAGCATCAACATTGGTGGACGTAGGAACTGGCGCTGGCTTTCCCGGTATTCCAATCGCCATCCTCCATCCAGAGTTCAAGGTGTCGCTCGTTGAGTCCCACCAAAGAAAGGCCGTTTTTCTACGCGAGGCAACCCGGCAGTTGCCGACCGTTCGCGTCTTGGGAGTCCGTATAGAAGCCAGCACGGAAACATTCAGACCTTCTGCTAAGCCGAGCCGTGGAAGTTAACACGTTACTACCACTGCTTCCAAAGCTTGCGCCAAAGGCAGCCTTGATGTTGGGGCAAGATGACGTTCGAAGCCTAAGCGACACGCCGACATGGAACTGGCAAGAGCCGATCAAACTTCCGTGGGGAGACCGCCGTTATCTGTTACTTGGATGTTCCACGTGAAACAAAAGCCTTACGTTCCACGTGGAACACGTTGACTACGATACAATCGACCGAGGAGCTATTAGTGGCAAAGATCATCGCCATCGCAAATCAAAAGGGCGGAGTCGGGAAGACAACAACCGCGATAAATCTCGCGGCATCCCTAGCCTCCAACGATTTGCGTGTACTCCTGGTGGATTCCGACCCCCAAGGCAACGCCACAACAGGCCTCGGGATCGGCAAATCTGCCGACCGTCTTACATTGTACGAGACGCTTCTTGGGGATAGTCCCCTCGCCGACGTCATCACGCCAACTGAATGTGAAGGCCTCTCCGTCGTCCCAGCCAACAAGAACCTTGTTGCGGCGAACCTGGAACTTGTCGAAATGGAACACCGCGAATTCCGGCTAAAAACCCGCCTAAACCCCGTGCGCGATCAATTCGACTACATTCTCATTGATTGCCCACCGGCCTTAGACCTGCTAACTTTGAACGCGCTGGTCGCCGCCGATTCGCTTCTTGTCCCGATCCAATGCGAGTTCTTCGCCCTCGAGGGCATATCACAACTCCTCGATACCGTTGACCGAATCAAGGAATCCTTCCAACACGACCTGAAAATAGAGGGCATCCTCCTAACGATGTACGACGACCGCACTAACCTCACCAAGCAGGTCGCGGACGATCTAAGGGAGTTCTTCAGCGACGAAATCTTCAAGACCGTCATTCCAAGGAGCATTCGGCTCGCCGAGGCACCCAGCTTTGGAAAACCCATCCTCCTGTACGACGTGCGCTCGCGCGGCGCCGAAAGCTACATCAAGCTCGCCAAGGAAATCTTAGCCAATGAACAAAGGACCAGAACCTCAACGCAGAGCCTTGGGTAAAGGCCTATCCGCTCTGTTACCGGCACGGAACGCAACGCTGTCGCCGGTCGCAGTCACCCGCCCCTGACACAGCCAAGTCGGCTCCCGAAGAGGCCCGCCCGATTCACGGCATGACGAAGATTCCCATCGCGCTAATCGATCCCAACCCTTTGCAGCCCCGTTCGGTCTTCGAGCCGGAACGTCTGGCTGAACTCGCTCAATCCATTCGGGCCAACGGGATCATCCAGCCGCTGGTCGTGACGCAAAAAGGTACCCGCTACCAGCTTGTCGCCGGCGAACGCCGGTGGCGCGCCGCCCGCCTCGCCGAATTACTCGAGGTTCCCGTCGTAGTTCAGGAATTCGCCGATGATCGCCTGCTCGAAATAGCTCTCATCGAAAACATCCAGCGGGAAGACCTCAATCCAATCGAAGTGGCCCAGGCATTAGAGCGACTCGCGACCGAATACGCCCTTAGCCACGAAGAGCTCGGACGCCGCACCGGCAAAGATAGGGCTACGGTCACGAACCTGCTTCGCCTTCTTCGTCTTCCTCAAGCCATTCAATTACTACTCGCTGAACATCGTCTCTCCATGGGACACGCACGAGCCATCCTGGGACTTCCCACGGAAGCAGCTTCAAATCGAAGTGGCCGAAAAAGCCGCCGCGCAAGGCATGTCGGTGCGCCAAGTCGAGCGACACGTAAAGGACGCCGTGGCGCAACGAGAAACCTCCAAGGCCACTCCCGAACCCACGATCGACCCTAATGTGGCCGCCGCCGTTCGTGAGCTCGAAAGCGCCCTCGGAACCAGAGTGCGCATCATCCCGCTATCCGAAAAGCGAGGGAGAATAGAAATCGAGTACTATTCGCCAGACGACCTGGATAGAATCTACAATTCAATTGTTAGGGAGGAGAAGACCTAAGGTTGGTGCCGGCGGGAGGAATCGAACCTCCGACCTACGGATTATGAGACCGTCGCTCTAACCCCTGAGCTACGCCGGCTTCCATCATCTAGCGTAAGGAAATCCGCCATCTTTGTCAATTTGCCGTTACTACGTTCTCCTCTATATCCCGCTGATAATACGGGTGTTTCTCTACTATTACAATCCTTCTTGGCCCAAAACTCTTGACTCCTAATTAAGACAGGTTCATAATATCAGATAGAAGGTGAGTGTTAATCACACTACACTTCGACCTCAGTAACACGGAGGTGGTTACATTACGAACGATCATCCATGGGGCGGCTACCAACTCTCTCGGTGACGGCTCGGACCGGCCAAGCCAACGATTGCCTCCGATCTCAGGCATCAGGCTAACGGACATTTTCCGCGGTCTTCAGGTCTACCGTTGTATCCTTGGGGCTGGCGGTCGCCCCTTATCATTCTCGCCGCTGCGTAGTACAGTCGATGTAGCGGCCAAATTGTGAGTGTCATCGACTTCAAACAGGTATCGAAGAGTTACCCCGTCTACGATTCACCCTCCGACCGTCTAAAAGAACTTCTAACTTTCAATCGCGGCAATTATCACAAAGATTTCTGGGCGCTCAAAGATATAACCTTCTCGGTCCAACGCGGCGAGACCTTCTGCGTAATCGGAGAGAACGGCTCCGGCAAAAGCACATTGCTTCAATTAATCGCCGGGATTCTTCACCCCACGCAAGGCTCTGTCGAAGTCAACGGACGCGTCGCCGCCCTGCTGGAACTGGGCTCCGGATTCAACCCCGAATTCACCGGCCGAGACAACGTCTACCTCAACGCAGCCATTCTCGGTCTCTCCTCCAAACAAATCGACCAGCGCTACAAAGAAATCGAAGCTTTTGCCGAAATTGGCACATTCATCAATCAACCGGTAAAAACGTATTCCACTGGAATGGCAGTGCGGCTGGCCTTCGCAGTGGCCATCCATGTCGATCCCGAAGTACTCCTGGTCGACGAAGCCCTGGCCGTCGGAGACATCTATTTCCGCCAACGCTGCATGCGCAAAGTCCACGAACTCCGGTCCAAAGGCGTCACTATCCTTTTCGTCTCCCACGCTATCGGCGACGTCAAGGCAATCGGCGATCGCTGTCTCTGGCTCGACCGCGGAAACGTGCGAGCCCTCGGAGACACGGAATCGGTGGTCGTCAAATACCTTGCGGCCATGACCATGAAAGACTCCGCCTACATGGAACACAGCCTCCCCAACGCGCCCGCGCCTGCCATCTCACTCGGTCCGAGCACGCCCCCGGAATTGGTCACCAGGATTCCCAACATCGATCATCGTCACGGAGACGAACGCGCCGAAATCATTGGCATCGCCCTTTACGACGCCTATGCCAACGAGCTCCGCCTCCTCGAGCCCGGCACCCGAATCATCGTCCGAATCACCGCTCGTGCCAAGGAATTTCTTCCGCTGCCCAACATCGGCTTCATGCTCCGCAATCACCTCGGAGTCGATTTCGCCGGTACCAACACCACCCGCGAAGGCCATCAACTCCCGTCGATGAATCCCGGAGACCTCTGCACCGTCGACTTTCACGTCGACCTGCCGGCACTTTATCCCGGGAGCTTCTCCTTCTCCCCCGCCGTTGCCAATGGCACACTCCACTCATATACGATGTGTGATTGGATCGACAACGCGATTACACTACAAATGGGCCTCGCCGACGCGCCGATCTACGGCTACATGCATCTCCCTTGCCGCGTGGAAGTGAACGCGCGCCTCAATCCACCCGACGCCAAGCCGAAAGCGGGAGTCGCGTAAGGAATCGCCGCCCAACATGAGCCAGGAATTCACCGGCGAACGGGTCATCCCGGGCAGCGTCGACATCAATCTCTGGAACGAACATTTCGCGCGCTACGCTCTCGCATCACGTCTGAGCCGCCGCCGGCGCGTCCTCGATCTCGGCTGCGGCACCGGATACGGCACCGCCCAACTCGCCCTCACCGCGCAAACCGCCATCGGACTCGACATCGCGGCCGACGCCATCGCCTACGCCCGAAGCACATATCCGGCACCCAATCTCCGCTGGCTACAGTCCTCCTGCACCCAACTCCCACTCCGCGACGCAACCTTCGATCTGGCCGTGGCCTTTGAGGTCATCGAGCATCTGGACGACTGGCCGGCGCTCCTACACGAAGTTCGCCGAATTCTAGCGCCCGGCGGCCAGTTCATCGTCTCCACACCGAACAAGAGCTATTACGCCGAAACGCGCCGCCTTTCCGGGCCCAACCCGTTCCACGCGCACGAATTCGAGTTCACCGAATTCCGCGACGCACTGACAGCCGTGTTTCCCCACGTGTCTCTGTTCCTCGAAGACCACACCGAAGGCATTCTCTTCCGGTCCGTAGGCACGCGCGGCACAGTCGATGTCCGCATGGACGGAGGCGAAGAGCCCCCCGAGAATTCCAACTTTTTCATCGCCGTCTGCGCCATGACCCCGCAAACCGGCGCCCCGACTTTCATCTATCTGCCCAAATCCGCCAACCTGCTGAAGGAACGCGGGGAGCACATCCAGCGCCTTGAAACGGAGCTCGAAACCAAGAACGCCTGGCTCGATCAAAGCCACACCGAGCATCAGTCGCTGGTTGAGCTATTCCGAAAACAAACCACGGAACTCGAGGAGCGAAACTCCTGGGCAGAAAAATTGAACGAGAAGATCGTCACTGCAGGTCAGCGCATTGAGCAACTCCAGAACGAACTCACCGCCGAGAGGGGAAGGTCGAAGCCTACACGCAAAAAATAGCCGATCTGGAGCGCGACGTTGCCGAGAAGACCCGCTGGGCTCTGGAAACCGAAGAACGCCTCACTACCGAACTCCACGCCAAGTGCGAGGAACTCGCGCAGTGCGTCGCGTTTCTCGATCAGGCGGAGCGGACCGTGGAAGAGCGTACCAATTGGGCTCGCACACTCGATCACGAGTGCCAACAGCTCCGCGCCAAAATCGAAATTGTACAAGCTTCGCGCTGGATCAGACTCGGCCGCACCTTCGGCCTCGGCCCGGAGATTCGGGATCGCTAAATGAAGTTCCTCGCCCGGCTGCTGGCCGCGCTGCCCTTACTAATACTTTCGCCGCTCTTCGTGATCGCACCCTTCGTTGCGCTCGTTCTCACCGATCTCTTCTGGCTGCTCTTCGGCCGCCGGAATACTACCACGTCTCAACCAGCGGACCAGACCGTCTCCATAGTCATCCCGAACTGGAATGGCAAGGATCTTCTGGCGAAATACCTCCCGTCGGTCATCGAAGCCGCCTCCCGCGTCGCCAACACGGAAATCCTGGTAGTCGACAACGGCTCCGAAGACGGAAGCGTCGATTTCGTACGCGAACACTTCCCCCAGGTTCGCGTCATCGCGCTCCCAAACAATCTAGGATTCGGAGGAGGCTCAAATACCGGATTCCGCGAAGCCAAAGGCGGCATCGTCGTCCTACTCAACAGCGATATGCGAGTAGATCCCGATTTTCTCCCGCCGCTGCGTAGCTGGATTCACCGACGCCGACGTCTTCGCCGTCTCCTGTCAGATCTTCTTCAGCGATCCCGAAAAGCTCCGCGAAGAAACCGGCCTAACACAAGGATGGTGGGAAAATGGCCGCCTGCGAGTGCGCCATCGCATCGACCCTGCAATTCAGGATCTCTATCCGTGCTTCTACGGTGGGGGCGGATCCTGCGCATTCGATCGCCGGAAGTTTCTCGAGCTCGGCGGCTTCGATTCCTTGTTCCATCCCTTCTATCTGGAAGACACCGATATCGGCTACATGGCCTGGAAGCGGGGCTGGAAAGTACTTTATCAGCCAAAAAGCATAGTCTTTCACGAACACCGGGGCACCATCGGAAAGAAGTTCTCGTCAACTTTCATCGAGAGCGTCGTCAAGAAAAACTTTCTGCTCTTCTGTTGGAAAAATATCCACGAAACCCCGCGCCTCGTCTCTCACTTCTTCTTCGCCTTCGCGGAGTCACTCCTCGGCGTCGTCTTCGGTGATTCACCACAGCGCACCAATCTCCACGGATTAGCCCGAGCCTTCCTCCAGACCCCGACCGCCATGCGATCCCGTTGGAGAGCCCTCTCGCATGCGGTCATCAACGACACCGAAGCCTTTCTACGCCCACTCGGAGGCTACTTCCGCGATCGCTTCTTGCAGCTCGAACCCCATCCGGAAAAACTCAACGTCCTGTTCGTCTCTCCCTACCCGATCTACCCGCCCACCCATGGCGGCGGCGTTTTCATGTATCAGACTTGCACTGAGCTGACCAAGCGCTGCAACCTCCACCTCATCGCATTGCTCGAATATCCGCACGAACGCAAAGCGCACGACGAGCTAGCCTCGAGCTGCGCTACAGCCGAGTTCATCCTGCGGATGAAGGGATCGAAAGCCGCCGTCGCTGCCGCCACCCCGCACGCAGTGAACGAATTTAACAACCACGACCTCGCCTGGCTAATTCACCGCCAGATCTATATCCAGCAGATCGACGTCCTGCAGCTCGAGTATCTCGTCATGGGCCAATATGCCGGCCACTATCGGCAAATCCTCAGCATTCTCTTCGAACACGATGTCTACTTCCAGTCCATCAGCCGCCAGCTTCCCAACATGCGAGGCGCAGTCCGCCGCGCCAAAGCATCTTTCGAATATCTGCGGGCGCTCTACTACGAACTGCACTTGCTACCGAAAATGGATCGCATCCAAGTCTGCAGTCCGGACAACCGCGAATACCTGGAGTCCTTTCTTCCCGCAGTCAAAGGACGGATCGACGACGGACTCCGAGCGGGCATAGACACCAAACGCTACGACTTCCGTCCGTCCGGACGCGAGCCCTACACGATGCTGTTCCTAGGTAGTTTCCGGCACGTCCCAAACCAGGAAGCGCTGGATTGGTTCACGCGCCAGGTCTTACCAAAGGTTCTGGAAGCGCAGCCCGAAGCAAGGTTAGTAGTCATAGGCTCCGACCCGCCGCCACGCCACTCACTGCCGGAAATGGCGAGCGCCATCGAAATGATAGGTTTCGTGGAAGACGTACGCGAACCCCTGGCGCAATATGCAGTCTTCATCTGCCCGATACTAAGTGGTTCCGGAGTAAGGGTGAAGCTCCTGGAAGCCTTCGCCGCAGGCATTCCCGTCGTGTCAACCCGAATAGGAGCCGAGGGCCTGGCCACCGAAGACCAAACCATCTGCGCGCTCGCCGACGACCCCCAGGAATTCGCACAAAGAATTCTCGATCTCTTCAATTACCCCGAACAAGCAGAAGCGATGGCCACTAGAGCACGAGCCGAGGTAACAGAAAATCGAGACATGGAAACCATAACAAAGCGCCTTGTGGAAAACTATAAAGCAGCGGTAACCAACGCCCGCAAGTCTTGAAGTTATTCGTGTGAATTCGCGTTCATTCGTGGCCAGAATCTTTTTCAAAACGTAAACCGAATCTGCATCTCCAACCGCCGATTGCTGGCGTTCTCGGAAAATCCCTCGCCGTTGGGTGTACCCGCAACTTGATTGGCTCGCCCAAATAGAGGCGACGTAATATTTCCAATTATCGGACCCGGATTGTTGTGATTGAGAAGGTTCCGCACCGACATGCCCAGAATCAAATTGTACCGGCGGGGAGTCGATGGCGACCCAATCAGATTACGCAGGCCACCGCCACCTCCACCGCCAAGCGCTGCACTCTGGCTCTGACCAGCAGTCGGAGTCGCTTGCGCGGAGCCGCCTTCCTTAGCGGGTCCGAACCCAATTGTCTTGGCAAACCGCAGATTCACCGTATACTGATTCGGCCCACGCCCATAATTCCGCGTCAGGATTTTTTCGTCCGGCGATGGCGATGGATCAAGTAGCCCATAAGACGTCTGGACCAGACCAGGCCGCGAGGGATCCGTCGCGAAGCCAGGACGCGCATTGAAAAGCGTCGTGCCATAAACGTCGCTTCCGCTAGTAATGTTAAACGGCACGCCGCTCTGCAGAATTACAAAAGGGCTGAGACGTATATTCCACCGGGCATTAATTGATCCACCGACGGTTCCCCGATGCCGGACGTCCGTGGCCGCCGGACCATATTCGCCGTTGTAGCTGTAAGGATTCGCAGGTGACGTCCCCACGCCATCGGTATCACTCATCGCTTTGTTCAGCACGTAAAATCCAAATAGCGAAACATTCTGATTCACCTTCGAGTTCACATTCGCGATGAGTTGATTCTGGTTGTATATGCCGGTGGATTCAATCAGAAAAACGGGACTCGCCGACGGCGCATTGATATCGCGCGATCGCAGAAGATGGACGCCATGCGAGTTGGTATACGTGGCCGCGAACGACGTGCCGGCCGTCAACTGCCGCTCGAAGGTAAAAGCGGATTGCAGGATATAAGGAGCCCGCAGACTCGAATCGGCCAGTTGCACAATCTGACCCGCTCGATTGAGCCCGCTAAGCGCCGGGATAGCCGGAAAAGTATCGGGATTCGTTATCACATACTGCTGCTGAACGGAACCATTGAACCGCTCGGTGTTCAGGGTGTTTGCCAGCGCGTAACGGTCATAGAATGTACCGAAACCCGCGCGCAAGACTGTCTTGCGGCGCGATTTCGGATAGGGCGCCCATGCCAGCGCAAACCGGGGCGCGAAGTCGCGCCGATCGTGAATGTTGGTCTGCGTTTCATAGCGCAGACCATAAGAAATCGTCAGATTCGGCCGTAAACGCCAGTTATCGCCCAGGAAGGCGCCCAAATCAAACATGCTCACAGAAAGTTCGGGGCGGCCCGTGCTGATGCTGAATTGAGTCGCTCCCCCTCCGAGCATCCGGACCTGCGCCGGGGAATCCCCCAGGCTCTGGAATAACAGCGTGCGGCGGTATCGTTCAATGGAGCTAATCTGTTCCGTTTGGTCCGCTACAACCTGGTTTGCAGCGTCGAGAACCGGCGCAACACCGCCGCCAAACGTGTAGGTTCCATTGAAATTGATAGGCGCCACGCTGTCGTCAAACTGTTCGCGCAAACGGACACCGAATCGCCACGAGTGCGTGCCGTGCAACACCGAAGTGTAGTTTTGAAACTCGAAGCTATTCTGTGTATCCGCCGACTGACCCAGTTGCGACCCGCCGCCGTTGAACGAACCGAGAACCTGGACAACCGGACTATCGCTCAGCGCCCTCATCTGATTGGCGTTGCGATAGTACTGAAAGCGCGTCTCATTGATGGCCGTCCCCAGAACCGCGGTTTCCGAAACCTGCAGAAGCTGGTTCAGAAACGTGGTGTGGTAGCCGCGTGAAAGCAGGTCGAAGCTCCCAATACCAGCGCCATTGATATCACCGTGCGTAACACCGTAGCGAACCGAAAGCGTGTTGTTCTCGTTCAACGCGTAATCCACACGCGGAGTCACGCGAGTGTACCGTTGCGGCACTCGATAGATCGCCGTGTACGGCTCGGCAATCAAGCTTTGCGGATCGAGCGTGACTGCATTAATAATCGCGCCGTTATCCACCGTGTTGCGTTGCGCATCGAGAGTGAATGAAGCGCGTTTCCCTAACGGCCCGCTAGCGCCGCCCTCAAACTCGTTGAGCAAAAGCGGAGCCTTCTGCGCCGCGTAAGGATTTCGCGAGTTCCAAAAATCGTCCGCGAAATTGTAATTGACGGTACCGTGATATTTATTAGTGCCGGGCTTGGTAAAGATCTCGATGCGGCCATAGCCCAGCTTGTCGTACTCTGACGAAAAAGGATCCTGATTGATACGAATCTCGCGAATGGATTCCTTGGGCGGAATCTCGCCCCCGCTGAAGCCATCGATAAAAATAGAGCCGCCGTTAGGGCCCGCCGCCGGACCCGCCAGCGCCTGAAGGTCGGCTTGCAGATCGTCCGGATCATCCGCCAAAGCCTGGAGATCTTCTCCGCGCAGCACCACGGCTGTAGCGTTGTTGGCAGGATCAACAGTCACCAGATTCACTGCGTCCTCTTTCACCACCAACTGCTGCGTGGTCATGGTCACAAGCAGGCGAATGTCGAAAGTCTGCGGACCGGAATTCACGACTACCTTGACCGGAGCGCCCGACGACAGCGCTGAGGAGCTGGCCTGAATAGTGTAGTCGCCGCTCGCCAGACCGCCGAACAAATACATTCCGTTTGCGTCGGAAATCGCCACGCGCGACTTCCCCGCACTCTGCAGCGACACGGTCGTGCCCGGCACAAACGCACCAGATTGATCAGTCACCTGGCCGCGAAGAGTTCCATTCTGGGCGAAGAGAGCAAACGAGAACAGAGAAATGAAAATCAGTAAAATGCAGCCACGCATCTATTTGTGGACGGACCCATCGGCGTTCACGCTATATTCTATTTTCTTCCCGGCTTTAGTCTTGATCGCGGCTTCGTAGCTGACTACCTGACCGTGCGTCACCGACTCTACTTTCTCGATTGTCCCACCGGCCGATTTTTTCTCGATGGCCGCTTTCGCAGCAGCAGGAATGCTGGCAAGATCTACCTCTTCCTCCACATCGACCACAGCTCCACTCGCATCGAAGAGAAGGTCTCGGGTCTTACCGCTCACTTTCGTCTCGGCCTCATAGAACGTCTTGCCTTTCTCCCTTTCCTTGCTAAGCCCAACCAGGTTGGCGTCCTTGGTCTGTTCCTTCACGGCTTTCTGCACCGCAGGCGGCAGGTCCTCCATCTTCACCGCGGTATCGGCGGTGATTACGGGAGCAAATGACACAAGCCCGCCCGCCAAAATAGTAATGAGTCTCATTGAGGGTTCCCCCAAGAAAGATTGTGGGGGCAAATTCTGAAGAAGCCCTGAATCCGCTCCTCAGAGCTGTTTCACAGTCAAGTCCGGAATCAGGTCTGGATCATACGCGTTTCTGATCCAATCCACTCACGGCTTCGCGGCACCAACGGTCGAATCATTCAACAATTGCTTAGCCAGATCCGCCGCAATGCGGTTCATGTCGTCCGAAGCCCGGCTTTTTGGGCGCTTGTAATACGACCAAATCACCTTCCGGCTAGTGGCATGCACCAAAAACACATTGCCCTTCGAACTGAATGAACTGACCCGCACATCGGCCTGCTGCGAAGCCCTAATCGTCTCCTGATCCTTGGCTAACTGCGCCGCGGCGTCATCCTTAGCCGCGTCTTCCCTGCTCTTTTCCTTAGCGTCCTTCGCCGCGGGCTTAGGTTCCTCTTTCTCGACAGGATAAAGAGCAGCCATCCGAGCCTCGAACGCCTCACCTACCCGGTCCGTCATGATCGCATCCGCATCCGCTGGATCGGTCACCACCTGAAAGCGCCCATCGCGGGTCAGCCAGTTCACCAGGTATTGATCCAAGCTTCCGCTCATCGGCAACAGATAAATCGTCTTCACCGTTTGAACATCGGGGTTCAGCGGACCCTTCGGATGTTCTGCCGCCACCATCAGGCAACCCGCCGCCAAGAACAGCAACACGAAACGTCGATTCATTCAGTCCTCATCATAGTTGATCTACGCGATACGCTACATTTGAACTTCGTGTACAAAGGACAATCCATAACCGTCGTGATCCCCTGCCTCAACGAAGAGCAGGGCATCGAGCAAGTCCTTCAGCGTATGCCCGAGTTCGTCGATCAGGTAATCGTCGTCGACAACGGCTCGACCGATCGCACTTCCCAGGTCGCCGAAAGCTTCAGCGCCAAAGTCATCCGCGAAGACGTCCGCGGCTACGGGCGCAGCTATAAACGGGGCTTTTCGTTCGCCACAGGCGACATCATCGTAACCCTCGACGGCGATCACAGTTACCCTCCTGACGCCATCTCCTATCTGCTCGAGGCCTTCCTTCACCTGGAAGTCGATTTCCTCAACGCTTCACGATTTCCCGTGAGGGATTCCAAGGCTATGAGCTTTAAGCACAAACTTGGAAATCTCCTCCTCTCATTGGCCACTTCCGTCCTTTACTTCCACTGGGTCCGCGACTCCCAGTCTGGAATGTGGGTCTTTCGCCGCTCCATACTACCCCTAATGACGTTGGAATCCGACGGAATGGCGTTTTCAGAGGAGATAAAAATTGAGGCGCTCAAGAGTCCCAAAATCCGCTTCCGCGAAATCTCCATTCAATACTCCTCCCGGCTGGGCGAGATCAAACTGAATCCCTGGCGGGACGGCTTCTATAACCTATTCTTTTTATTGAAGAAACGGTTCTCGGCAGGCAAATGAACGTCTCCGTCGTCATCCCCAACTTCAACGGAATCAAATATCTCGAACCGCTGATGAAACAACTTTCATCTTCCCGGAGTCTCACTACCGAACTCGACGAAGTCGTCGTCGTCGACAACGGTTCTGATGATGGCTCGGCAGAGTGTGCCGAAAAGCTCGGCGCCAGGGTCATCCGCCTAGAGCAGAATCTTGGGTTCAGTGTTGCAGTCAATCGCGGGATTCGTGAAGCGCGATGTCCAACAGTGGCAGTTCTAAACAATGACTTAGAGTTGGGGCCGGACTGGTTTTCCAGGCTTTGCATGGCCTTGGATGAACCGGGTGTCTGGTTTGCTACGGGCAAACTGTTGCGAGCTTCCAGCCAACAGGTGATTGATGGAAGCTTCGACGCCATCTGCCGGGGCGGTTGTGCATGGAGATGCGGCGAAGGTAGGCCCGACGGTCCGCTGTGGAATGTACAAAGAACAATCCAATTTGCTCCGTTTACCGCGGTTCTGATCCGCAAGGAGCTATTTGAACGAATAGGAGACTTAGATGAGCGACTGGAATCGTATCTCGAAGATGTTGACTTTGGGCTTCGCTGCGCGGCCAAAGGATACAGTGGCGTCTACATCCCGGGTGCGGTCGCATACCACGTTGGCAGCGGGACCCTGGGTCGGTGGAACCCCCGAACTGTCTCACAAATCGCGAGAAATCAAGTCTTACTCCTTGCGAAACACTACCCGCGCTCACTCCTGTTTCGATATGGCTGGCCAATTGCGCTAGCGCATCTCCTTTGGGGACTCATCGCTTTGCGTCACGGTGCAGGACTTGCATACATTCGTGGCAAACTGGAAGGGCTGCGGCTGTTCAGCAAAATGAGAGGGTTACCGGACCCTGCGATCGAGACGGTGCTCGTCTCCAGCGAACGTCTCATCCTGGAGCTGCAGCGCGAGGCAGGGTTTGACCCTTATTGGAAAATTTATTTTGCCTTAAGTTGACGCAATGGTCGGGATCGTAATCGTAACCCACAATTCGGAACGCGTCATTGGCGAATCGTTGGATGCGTGCCTGCGTCAAAAAGCAGTCGAAGTGCTTGTGGTGGATAACGCTTCGACGGACCGAACACTCAATGAAGTGGACCGGCGTCACGGCGTCCGTCTGATTGTCAACTCCACCAATCGGGGATTCGCCGCTGCGGTCAACCAGGGCATCGCGGCACTCGATACCCCCTTCGTCTTGCTTCTCAATCCCGACGCAGTCCTACTTACGGACCTGCAATCGTTGGTTGAAGTAGTGGGCCGGACGGGCGTTGCCGCAGCCTGTGGCAGACTCGTCAATAGCGACGGCTCTCCGCAGGACGGCTTCAACATTCGCGGCTTCCCGACGCCGGCTACGTTATCGTTTGAAATTCTCGGATGGAATCGCCTCTGGAGTAACAACGCCGTGAACCGCCGATACCGGTTGGCCGCGCCACAGCTCGAGCAGGAGATCGACCAGCCGGCCGGAGCGTTCCTCATGCTCCGCCGCGCCGCTTGGGAATACATCGGCGGGATGGATGAAAGGTTCTTCCCGGTCTGGTTCGAAGACGTCGATTTCTGCCTTCGTCTCCGCCAGCGCGGTTTTAGAATCCTGTTCGCTCCTGCCGCGGCCGCACGTCATCAAGGAGGCCATTCCGTACTTGCCACGAACTTCGAGTTTCGAGAGCTTGCCTGGTATGGTAGCCTTCTTAAGTACGCTGCGAAGCACTTTCCAAGTCGCGGAGTTCGAACTGTAAGTGCGGCAGTCGTGATCGGATGTCCTCCCCGTATGATGAGGGCACTCTGGCATCAACGTAGTTTAAAGCCGGTTTCAGTCTATAGTAGAGTTATGTGGTTGGCGGCCAAGCAGTTTGTGGCCGGTCGGGGTGGGGAACTGGAAGCGGCGCACGGACACAATGCTGGACCCGCGCCAAACTCGCAAGCAGTAGAGAATATCTCAGTAGCCGAAAAAGCTGTACGCCGTTATCATACTTAGGTTTACAACTGCTTCATGGCCTATAACGATTTCGTATCAGTCACTATAGTGACTTACAACAGTGGCCGGTTTATCAAACGGTGTCTTGAGTCGGTGCTCGCGCAAAAGTACGCGAACAAAGAGATTATTGTCATAGACAACAACTCCACCGATGGCACCATCGATATTCTCGAGCCCTTCGAAGATCGATGCCGCATTGTCTATAACGGTGAGAACATCGGATTCGCCGCCGCTCAGAATCAGGCGATCAACATGTCTCGCGGGGACTGGGTCTTCACGCTGAATCCCGACGTCCTGCTGCTGCCCAACTTTATCCAGGCCCTCGTCGACGCAGGCCAGATCGATCCCAAAGTCGGAACCGTGTGCGGCAAGCTGCTCACCATCAAATCGACCTTCGATCATCTCGAAACGCCACTTGTCGATTCCACCGGAATCTATTTCACGCCGATGCTCCGCCATCTCGATCGCGGAAGCCAGGAAGTCGACAACGGGCATTACCTTAGTAACGAATATGTTTTCGGCGCCACGGCTGCCGCAGCCCTCTACCGCCGCACCATGATCGACGACATTGCCATCGATGGCGAATTCTTCGACCCCGACTTCTTCGTTTATCGCGAAGATGCCGACGTTGCCTGGCGCGCCCAGCTCCTCGGCTGGCGCTGCATCTATACGCCGAACTCGCGCGGCTATCACGTGCGCAATGTCCTTCCCGGCAATCGCCGCGCCCTGCCGCCGGAAATCAACATGCACTCGGTGAAGAACCGGTTTCTCATGCGCCTCAAAAACATCACAGGCGATCTCTACCGAAGAAACTGGCTATCCATAACAACGCGCGATCTCGTCGTGGTCGGATGTTGTCTCATCCGTGAACAATCGTCGCTCAAAGCTCTTGGCTACGTTGCGGCGAATTGGCGCCGCGTAGTGCGAAAGCGCCAGGAGATCATGCGCCGCCGCCGCGTGACAGATGAGTATCTGGCCAGTTGGTTCTCCTATAAGCCCGTCAGCCGACCGGCCGCGAAGGCCTCGGCCCGCGTTCTATCGCGGCAGAAAGCTGCCCGCGGCTAGCCGTCTCCTTCAATGCGAATCGCCATTCTCGGCACGCGCGGAATTCCAGCGCGCTACGGCGGATTCGAAACATTCGCCGAAGAACTCTCCCGCCGGCTGGTGCAACGCGGACACACCGTAACCGTATACTGCCGTGAAAAATACGCCGAACCCACCTACCTTGGCGTATCGCGCGTCTATCTCCCCACCATTCGACATAAGTATTTCGACACCATCGCACACACATTCCTCTCGACGCTCCATCTCCTCTGGCACAAACAGGATGTAGCTCTCTATTGCAATGCCGCCAACGCCATCTTTACGTGGCTGCCGCGCCTGTTCGGAACGCCCGTAGCCCTGAACGTCGACGGCCTCGAGCGCAAGCGCAAAAAATGGAACGCCTTAGCCCGAAGCTGGTATCTGATCTCGGAATGGCTGGCCACATTTTGCCCTACAGCCATCGTGTCCGATGCGCAAAACATCGCCACCTATTATCGCGAGCGCTACAAGAAAGAGACGACATTCATTCCCTACGGAGCGGATCTCGGAAAAGTAGAGACGACCGATGTTTTGAGGCAACTTGGACTCGAGCCGGGTGCCTATTTCCTCTATGTCAGCCGCATGGAGCCTGAGAACAACGCCCTCATGGTCCGCGAAGCTTTCGAGCGCGTCGAAGCCGACAAGAAACTCGCACTCATCGGCGACGCACCTTACGCCGACGAATACATCCGCAGAGTCCGTGAAACAAAAGATCCGCGCATCGTCATGCCCGGAGCAATCTACGGAGCCGGATACCACGAACTCCAATCCCACTGCTTCGCCTACATCCATGCGACCGAAGTAGGAGGCACGCACCCTGCGCTGATTGAAGCTATGGGCCGCGGCGCGCTTACTCTCTATCTCGACACCCGCGAAAACGCCGAGGTCGCGGAAGGCGCAGCCATTCCGTTCGTCAAGGATCTCGATGAAAAGCTGCGATCGGTGCTCGAGATGCCAGCAGCGGAACGGGAAGCCTGGCGTGCGCGTGCCATTCAGCGCGTGAGTGAACGCTACAGTTGGGCCACCGTCACCGAAGCCTACGAGCGTCTACTGACGGAGCTCTAACCCCGCCTGCTTTACTAGAAGTATGGAAACCCGGCCCTATCGCTCATGGGTGGAAATTTCCCTCGCGCAGATCGCGCAAAATTTCCGCAACGTGAAGACTGCCGTCGGACTCGCGGTGGAAGTGATGCCGGTAGTGAAAGCGGACGCATACCGCCACGGTGCGGTCGAAATCTCCAGAACGCTAGCCGCGCAGGGAGCCAATTGGCTCGCCGTCAGTAATGTCGACGAGGGCATCGCGCTCCGCCAGGCAGGAATCCAAACCCGCATCCTGGTTATGGCCGACTTCCTACCCTGGAGCCGTCAAGCGATGCTCGAACACAATCTCACCCCAGTGCTGCCCTCGCTTGATGACATCCGGGCGCTGGACTTGATGGGCAAGCCAGCAAACTATCACCTGAAGATCGACAGCGGCATGGGCCGCCTGGGCACCCGCGCCACCGCGGCCGAGATTTACGAAACGGTTCGATCGTCAAAATCGGCGCGCCTCGAAGGGCCTCATGACCCATTTCGCCTCTGTCACCAATTTCAACACCCGCCAAACGGAGGAACAGGAGCAATCGTTTTTTCAGATCTGCGATTACCTCCGCGAAGCTGGCGCAGTGCCAAGCTATATACACCTGGCCAGCACCGGAGCGATCGCGCATCCCAGGCCCGAAGCCTGGCGCAGCATGGTTCGCCCGGGAATTTCCATCTACGGCTACGTCTCACCGGCGCGAGGCAAAGCGCCGCCGCAAATCCTCGAAGTGAAGCCGGCGCTCACCTGGAAAGCCTCGGTGCTGACCGTGAAAGACGTACCCGCCGGATCACTAATCGGATACGGAGGTATGTTCCGGGCACCAGGACCGATGCGCATCGCGGTGCTGGCGGTAGGTTACGCCGACGGACTCCCGCATCGCCTCTCCAACCGCGGGCGGGTCATCGCCGGAGGCCAGTTGCTACCGATTCTAGGAGCCGTCTCCATGGACCTGACCACCATCGACGCCACGCCCTGCCCACGGCTCAGGCCAGGCGACGCCGTAACGCTCCTCGGCTCGGAGGGCGAAGCGACGATAGACGCCCAACAAATCGCCCGCCAGGCCGGAACTATTTCCTATAGCGTCCTCTGCGGCATCAGCTCACGGGTGAAACGCATCTACATCTGAAGCTACAATAAAGCGAGTGTGGGGACGTAGCTCAGATGGATAGAGCGGCCGCCTCCTAAGCGACAGGTCGGCAGTTCGAATCTGCCCGTCCCTACCACCTCCCCTCCCGAAAAGATCGGCCAAGACGCCGGTAAACATCGGCCAAAAACAACCGTAAGTCCATCCTATCTTTCAATTAAGTTGAACATACTGAATAACTAATCTATACTGGAGATCTGCCAAAACATCGGCCATTTATGCCTGCTCTCTTCGACTCACCCCGACAGATGGAACCGCTCATGCCCACCGACAAGGCGGGAGAACTGACCGAACTCGCGTCATCCCTCATGTCCGAAGGCTCAGCATTAGACGCACTTCTACCCGCTCCCAGCCGGACAGCAATAGTCGAGCCTCTCCGGCAAATGAACAGCTACTATTCCAATCTGATCGAAGGCCACTACACCCACCCGATCGACATCGAACGCGCTCTGAAAAACGAGTACTCCGCCGAACCCTCCAAACGGGCGCTCCAACTCGAAAGCCGCGCCCACATCGAAGTCCAGGAGTTGATCGATCATCGCCTCGGCATCGGTCCGGATGTAAACATCTGCTCTGCCGCCTTCCTTTCCTGGATTCACCACGAGTTCTACAGCCGCATGCCCGAAGAATTCCGGATTGTTCGGGTTCCGAATAACGAAGAATTCCGTTTCGAACCGGGGGAGTTCCGCACCAGGAACGTTCAGGTCGGTCGCCACATCGCGCCCGATCACTCCCATCTGACGGAATTCCTCAAGCGCTTCGAGGAATCCTATGAACCCGAGCGCCTGTTGGCTCTCAACAAAGTAATCGCTGCAGCCGCCTCACATCACCGCCTCGCCTGGATCCATCCATTCTTCGACGGAAACGGGCGCGTGACGCGACTCTTTACAGGAGCCTACATGACGCGTATCGGCCTCGCATCGCACGGCCTATGGACTATCTCGCGCGGCTTCGCACGAAACCGAAAAGGGTACCTGGAAAATCTAGCCAACGCCGATGAACCGCGCCGCAGCGATCTGGACGGCAGAGGCAATCTCTCCGACGCCGCCCTTCACGAGTTCTGCCGCTTCTTCCTCTCGACTGCCCTCGACCAAATTCGTTTCATGGGAGAACTCCTCGATCTGCAAGGTCTGGAAAGAAGAATCAAAGGATACGTAGACCGCCGGGCGGGAGCGAAAGAATTGAGCGCCCGAGGCAGCCTACATTCTCCGAGACGTCCTCCTTCGCGGCGAAATCCCGCGCGGAGAAATTCCTCGGATTAGTGGAAGGCCCGAGCGCACCGCCAGGCGCATTCTCGATCAGTTGCTCAAAGACGAATTACTAACTTCAACGACGCCGAAAGGACCAGTCCGCCTCCGAATTCCCGCAAAGGTGGTCGCCTACTACTTTCCTCGTCTCTATCCGGAAGGAGTCGAAGAAGGACTACTCCGCGCAGCCGGCGGCGGCTCTATCCCCTGACCTTTTCGCTGGATTTAGGCACCAATAAACAATCAGAACTGATACCGCAAAGCAAACTGCAACTGCCGCGCGGCCGTGGCGCTGGTCACCTGCCCGAAGCCATTCCCGTCTAGCTGCGTGTTCGGGTTCCCCAAGCTCACGCTATTCGGCAAATTGTACGACTCCGCGCGGAACTGCACGACATGACCTTCCCGAATACGGAAGTCCTTCTGCAGTGCCAGGTCCCAGTTGTACCGGCCCGACCCATCGATCACAAAAGCTCCCGACGTTCCGTATGTATACTGCGCCGGCAGAGCGAACGCGCTCACGTTGAACCACTGATCTGCTGTCTTCGGTCCGCTATTTGGATCAATGCCGGTGGCGTTCGGACGTTGGTATGTCCGTCCCACATTCGCGCGGTCCTGGTTGACGCGGGGATTCTGCGGAGCGCCCGTCTGCGCGCGAGTAATGCCGTCCGCCGACCATCCACCCAGGATCATGTTTACCACTGGATTCCAGCCTCCACCCCAGTGCTTGCCGTGTCCGAACGGCAGCTCATAGACGTATGCCAATTGGAAGATCTGCCGCAGGTCGATGCTCGAGCGCGCCCACTCCTGATGCAGGTCATACGGATTCTGAACCGTCGCCTCAGCCAGCGAAGAGCTGTTCGTCATCGAACGGCCCCATGTGTAGTTGGCATTCAGTTGCACTCCTTTGCTAAAGCGCTTCACCAGTCCCACGCGCATCGAGTTGTACTTCGAGCTGAACTTATTGTTGCCGCCGTCAAGGTCCCCATAAGCCGGCATCAGGCGCCGCGGCTGAATGTCGCCCGGACCCGGCGTCAACGCCGAATTGATCGGGTCGTAGCCCACTTGGCGCTTGTTTGAGTTGCCCACATAACCAACGTCAAGAGTCATGTCCTCCATCAACTGCCGCTGCACCGTGAAGTTCCACTGCTCGGAATACGGCGTGCGGTTATTCGGGTTCTGTGGCCAACCGCCAATTGCCGACGTGTTGCTGAACGACGGACCCGCGTCCGTGATCTTCAAATCCGGAAGCACGCCTTGGTTCGCTGAAAAATTCTGCTGAATCGTGTACGGCCAAAACTTCCGCATATCCTGCAACTCCTGAACGAACGTGGAGTTGTAGAAGATGCCGTACGCGGAGCGCACCACCGTCTTCGGTGTGAGCTGGTAGGCAAAGCCGATACGCGGAGCAAAATCGGTGAAATTGTTCCTCATCAGGGCGGAGCCGTAACCCAGAGTTTGGGGTGGTTCGTTCGCCTTGCCCGTCACTGGATCCACCTCGGGATTCACGCCGGCCCACATCAGAGTCCCGGAATACTTCCCGCTGCTATCCCGCACTACCACTAGATTTCCCAGCCGGTTCGTATCTTCCACCGGAGCCGGGATGCCCTCGTACCGCAGCCCGATGTTGACCGTCAATTTGTTGTTCACACGCCAGTCGTCTTGTGCATAGTACGACTGCACATTGATGTTCGCGTTCGTCGTCGTGTTGCCCGTCCCGCGGCGCACCGCACTCGGCAACCCCAGCAGCAGGCTCGCGAAGCTGTCGCCCGAATTCGCGACCGATCCAAGATTCGTCAGGCTCGGATCGAAGTCGACGCTACCGTCCATCGGGTTCGTCGTATTCGTATAGAAATGGCGCCGGCTGTAGTTCGCGCCGAATTTCAGCGAGTGCCGCCCGATCACCTTGGAGTAGTTCACGATGAATTGGTTGATCGTATCTCCGGTGACGCCTCCGCCGCTGCTCACGCCGAATTCACCATCTGCGGTAAACGCCGGAATCGGGTTGTACAACACATCCGGAATGAACATCGTAATACCGGCCTTCGTCAGAAACTCCTGCCGTTGGATCTTCGTGTTAATCGTCGGGCCCGGGATAATGGGAGTGTTCCGCCCGTATTTCACCTCCAACACCGACGTCGGGCTGAAGACGTGCGTCCACGACCCCATCAGGTTCTTTACGTCATAACGCGACAGCGAGTACAAATACGGATTGCCGCCCGGTTGATTTTGGCCTACGTGTTGAAGGCTGTAACGGAACGACACAGTGTTCGAGGAGTTGAAATTGTGGTCTCCTCGAACGTTAAACGCATCGCGGTCGTTCGCGAACCCCTGTGTGTTGACGAAATTATTGATCAGTCCAGGCCGGGTTGGAAGCGGCACCATCGTATTCAACCAGAAGGTCATAGCCGGGCTGATCAGGTTCTTCGGAATGATGTTGCCGGGAAACGGATCGCGAAGTACCGTAACGCCATCCGCCGCCAGGCGGCCCGTAAATGGGTTGTAAATCGGCTTGCCGAGTGAAGTGAAATCGCCGTCGCGCTGCGCTTGTATCGGGAAGCTACTAATGTTGTTCTGCCCGCGCCGCGCCCGATAGCCTTCCCAGTTGAAGAACCAGAATGTCTTGTCGCGCCCATGGTAGATCTTCGGGATCACGACCGGCCCGCCTACTGCCACGCCGTACTGATTCTGCCGGAACGGAACCTTGCCCGTATTGTTCTTGTTGGCAAAAAAATCGTTGGCGTCGAATTTTTCGTTTCGCAGATATTCATAAGCGCTCCCATGCAAACTGCGCGTGCCCGACTTGATCACGATATTCACGTTCGCGCCCGACGAGCGCCCGAACTCCGCCGACGTGTTATCCAGAACACGGAATTCCTGAATCGCGTCCATCGAGGGCGACATGCCCGGCGAGTTCATCATCATGAAATTGTTGTCCACGCCGTCCACTGTGAAGTTGTTATCCTGCCGCCTCTGCCCATCCACGGAAATCAATTGCGTACCGGAAAACGTCCCCTGCGACTGGCTCCCTCCTTGATCGCTGGTTCCCGGCATTAGCAGGATCAGCCGGGTATAGTTGCGCCCATTCACCGGCAGGCGAGCCACTTCGGTCCCCGTTACAGTGCCGCCCACGCTCGCGTCCTGCGTCTGTAGCACACTGGCCGACGCCATCACCTCCACTTTCTCGCTGACTACCCCGACCTCGAGATGAAAATCCACCTTCACGTTCGCCGCGGCATCCAGCACCACGTTTTGCTGCACCTGTGTCTTAAAGCCGCTGGCGGACGCCGTGACCTCATAGGTTCCCGGATTGAGCGGAAATACCCGATACGATCCCGCCTCGTCGGTCTTCAGTTGACGGGCCACGCCGGTCGCAACATTGCGCACCGTGATGTCGGCTCCCACAATGCGGCCGCCCGCCGGATCGGCGATATCGCCTATGATTGTGCCATTGGTCGTTTGCGCGTTTGCAGTCAAAACCAACGCGAACAAGGCGCAGCTCAGAACGGTCGTTCTTCCAACCAAATTCCGCATAAGTTTTCTCCTGTTTCCACCCTGGGTAGTACTGATGACCTACAAAGTACTCCCAAACACTTGCTGGTTTGGATTTATATCACAGCCAATAATTGTTTGCAAGCCCTTTCATCGGCACTAATCCTTTTACTTTTTCGATAACTTAGCGGAGCGATGCTCACACCTTTGCCAGCACCAGCGACTTCCTGTAGACTTGCTTTTGAACCTGCGAAATACGGTTGCGGTCCCCCTTGCGGCCTTGTGCCTGGCCCAGGGAATCGCCACCCGTAACGCTCCACCAGCACCCAAGGAAGCCCCCTCAGGCCGCCCGTTCCCTGTCAGTTTCTCCGACGTCGCCTCTTCCGCCGGCCTGCAAATGCGCTTCACGTCGGGCAGTGAGCAAAGCAAGAAATACATCGTCGAAGCGAATGGTACCGGCGTCGCGTTCCTCGATTACGATGCCGACGGAAGGCAGGACATCTTTCTGGTGAACGGCTCGCGGCTGGAAGGATTCCCCAAGGGCGAGCCTCCTACCAATCACCTGTATCGCAACGAAGGCAACGGCAAGTTCCGCGACGTCACGCGCGAGTCCGGCATGGCGCGCTCCGGCTGGGGAAACGGAGTCTGCGTCGGCGACATCGACAACGACGGCTTCGACGACGTCTACGTCACGTACTGGGGAAGCAACGCGCTCTTTCACAACAACGGCCGCGGCAAGTTTAGCGACATTGCGGCAGCCAGCGGCGTAGCCGGCGATGGGAAGGAGTGGAGCTCAGGCTGCACCTTCCTCGATTACGACCGCGACGGCCATCTCGACCTGCTCGTCACCAGCTATCAGCCATTCGATCTCCAAAAAACACCCGCTCCCGGCAACGGCGCGAATTGCGAGTGGAAAGGCATGCCGGTTTTTTGCGGACCGCGCGGCCTGCCCTTCGGAAAAGTAACGCTCTACCACAATCGTGGAGACGGAACGTTCGAGGATGTCTCGGTTAAGTCCGGAGTCCGCCTTCCCCAAGGCTTCTACGCCTTCACGCCAGTCGCGGCCGACTTCAATGGGGATGGCTGGATCGACGTCTACATCGCCTGCGATTCCACGCCAAGCCTCTTCTTCCGTAACAATAAAGACGGTACATTCTCCGAGATCGCCACCGAGACCGGCATCGCCTTCAACGAGCACGGCTTCGAGCAAGGCGGCATGGGAGTGGCGGTCGGAGATTTTGATAACGACGGGCACCTCGATATCATGAAAACCAATTTCGCCGGCGACTATCCGAATGTCTTCAAGAACATCGGCGGAGGCATCTTCGAGGATGTCGTCATGAAAGCCAGGCTGGCGGTGAACCCGCAGTTCGTTGGTTGGGGCGTGGGTCTAGTGGATCTGGACAACGACGGATGGAAGGACGTGGTTCAAGTGAACGGCCACGTTTATCCGGAGCTCGATCACCGTGAGGGCGCCGAGAAGTATCGCAATCCCAGGCTTGTTTACCGAAACCTCGGAAAAGGCGTATTTGAAGACGTGAGCGCGTTGGCCGGCCCCGGCGTTCAAGAAAAACAATCAAGCCGTGGAGCTGCGTTCGGCGACTTCGATAACGACGGCGCCATCGACGTGCTCGTGATGAACATGGGTGAGCCGCCGTCGCTATTGCGCAACGATCTGAAGAGTACCAACCACTGGCTCAAAGTGCAGTTACAGGGGACGCGGTCGAATCGCGGCGCCATCGGTGCATCGGTCGCCGTCGAGACCGCGGCGCTCAAGCAGATCGACGTCGTCCTCAGCCAATCGAGCTACATCTCGCACAACGACTCCAGGCTCCACTTCGGCCTGGCAAACGAAAAGACCGTGACCAAGATTACCGTCCGCTGGCCCAACGGCGCTTCCGAGCAGTTTCCCGGCACGACTGCGGACCAGCTTGTCCGGTTGATCGAAGGAACCGGCAAGACCACTCCAGCGCCCATGCCGAAGTAGTATGCACATCGTCTTAGCTCTGTTTCTCGCCGCCCAGGATCCCGCCGTCCTGTCCGGTCAGGCGCTCAAGTTAGCGGGAGAAAACCATGCGGCCGAAGCCGAACAGCTCTGGAAGCAAGCTCTCTCGATTTCGCCTAAGTATTTTCCAGCGCTCTTCAATCTCGCCTACCTGTTCTTCCAGCAGCAACGGTTCACCGACGCTGAACCACTCCTCCAGCGCGCCGCGGCGGCCTCGCCCAGCGACTTCAACAGCCGTTATTTGCTCGGCACGGCACTGGTAAAACTCGGAAAATCCGACGACGCCTTACGAGCTTGGCGTGAAGCCCTCCGCATTCAACCGGCGAATCTCCGCCTGATGCAAGTGATGTCGGTGGAGTATTCCAAAGGCCGCTACTTCGGGGAAGCCGCGGCGCTCGCCCAGCGAGCGCTCGAGCTAAAGACGGATGACCCAAATCTCTATTTTCTGGCCATTAAAGCTTTTCAAGATGCAGGCGACTACGCCGCCGCGGGAAACATCGCCCAACGAGCGGAGCAAACTTTTCCCGATTCGGCCCGAGCCAACTTCGAATATGCATTCCATTTGCAAAAGGACGGAAAAATCGACCAGGCGCTCCCGGCTCTCCAGAAAGCAATGAAAGCCGATCCGTCCTACGAAGAGCCATTCTTTTTCTATGGCAATTTACTCGTGGATCAGGAGCACAACGAAGAAGCGATCCCCTATCTCCGCAAGGCAATCGAAAACAGAAACGACTACGTCCCCGCCCGCGTGGTGCTGGCCCGCGCCTTGATGAACCTGCAGAAATGGACCGAAGCAATCGCAGAGCTAAACGAAACGATCGCGCTGGATCCCAAGCATCCGCAACCGCACCTGCTGCTCTCGCAAATCTACTTCCGCCTGGGGGACGAAGCAAAGGCCAAAACCGAGAAGGAAATCTCCCTAGCTCTCCGCAGGCAAAATCCTACGATTCTCGAAGCAGTTCAAGTGCGCCCCTTCCGCTGAGCCCACTGCTTAAACGTCCAAATTCCGGACATCCAAAGCATTATCCTCAATAAACTTCCGCCGAACCTCAACATCCTCGCCCATCAGTGTCGAGAAAATCGTCTCGCACTCGACAATATCCTCCAGCCGAACCTGCAACAGCGTCCGCTTCTCCGGATTCATCGTCGTTTCCCAAAGCTGCTCGGCGTTCATCTCGCCCAGACCCTTATACCGTGTCACCTGAGCATCGCGCGACCCCTCGCCCTTCGCATAAGCCAACACATCGCGCCACGAATTCTGAGCCTCACGCGTCCCGTCGTGGATCGTAGTAAACGGTGCCTCGTTATACTGCGCAATCTGCTTCGACAACACGCGCATCTTCCGGTATTCCGGCTGCGCGGCCAACTCCGTTCCAATCACACGCTCGGCGTTGGTCGAGTCTTTAAACACTACAGACCAAGTCGAATGCGTCTCGTCAAACCGCAGCGTCGAAGGTAGTTTGAACTCGTTCAAAGCCGCCTGCACCGCTTCCAGATTCGCCTTTTCGCCAAACTCCGCCTTGGTGTCCAGCAGCATCGCCGGGTTCGACACCACTTCCACCACCCGCGCATCGCGCAGCCGCCGCTCCGTCTGCCGGAACACCTGCTGAAACTCATCCAGAGTGATCAAAAGCTTCCGCAATTCCCCGCCTTCCAGCTTCTGAGGAGGCGTTCCCTTGCCGTATTCCACTGCGAGATTTTCCGTCGCCCGACGCAAAATTTCCGCCGTAAATTCGCGATCGTCCTTGATGTACTTTTCGTTCTTGCCTTTCTTGATCCGGTACAGCGGCGGCTGCGCTACATACACGTTTCCGCGCTGAATTAGTTCCTGCATATGGCGGAAAAAGAATGTCAGCAAAAGCGTCCGGATATGGGACCCGTCGACGTCGGCATCGGTCATCAGAATCACTTTGCTGTAGCGCAATTTCGCCACATTGAAATCATCTTTGCCGATGCCCGTGCCAATCGCCGTGATCATCGCCCGGATTTCATCGTGTCCGAGCATCTTGTCGTAGCGGGCCTTCTCCACATTCAGAATCTTGCCCTTCAAAGGCAGAATCGCCTGGAAGCGCCGGTCGCGCCCAGCCTTGGCCGTTCCACCCGCCGAATCTCCCTCAACCAGGTACAACTCGCAACGCTCAGGATCCTTCTCCTGGCAATCGGCCAGCTTACCTGGAAGACCGCCCGAATCCAGCGCACCCTTCCGCCGCGTAAGATCCCGGGCCTTCCGAGCCGCCTCCCGAGCACGCGCCGCGTCGATCGCCTTGCTCACGATCTTCTTCATCACGGCCGAATTCTTATCGAAGAATTCGCTCAGCTTATCGTTGACGAACTGCGTAACAAATCCGCCTATGTCGCTATTCAGCTTGCCCTTCGTCTGCCCTTCGAACTGCGGCTGCGGAAGCTTCACGCTGATCACCGCCGTCAATCCTTCGCGCACGTCGTCGCCGGTCAGGTTCTCCTTCACGTCTTTGAACATACCCGCCGCCTGCCCCGTGGCATTAATCGTGCGAGTCAAAGCCGTGCGAAACCCGCTCAGGTGAGTGCCGCCATCCACCGTGTTGATGTTGTTCGCGAAGCTGAACAGGTTCTCGGAATAGCCGTCGTTATATTGCAGCGCCACTTCCATCTGCAGCGTTCCGCCATTCGGCATTTCACGATCTGCCTCGAAATAAATCGGCTTTTCGTGCAGCACATTCTTGCCCTTATTCATGTGCCGGATAAATTCCGCGATGCCGCCGCTGTAGTGGAAAACGACTTCCTTCAGCGGCTCCACGCGCTCATCGGTCAGCTTGATGGTGAGTCCCTTATTCAGAAACGCCAATTCCCGCAGACGCTGCGACAACGTGTCGAAGTTGAACACGCCGGCATCCATGATCGTCAAGTCCGGCTTGAACGTGATCTTGGTGCCTGTCTTGCGTCCTGCCTTGCCTGTCCGTGCCAGGGGCGCCTTCGGAATGCCCTTCGAATACTCCTGCTCCCAGGTGAAACCGTCGCGCCAAATCTCCAGCAGGAACGGATCGGATAACCCGTTTACGCAACTCACGCCGACGCCATGAAGGCCGCCCGAAACCTTGTACGAATTCGAATCGAACTTGCCGCCCGCGTGCAACTTCGTGAGAACCACTTCCGCAGCGGAGATACCTTCGCTGTGCATATCCACCGGGATTCCACGTCCGTTGTCGACCACGGTAACCGAATTATCGATGTGGATCGTCAGGTCGATTTCATCGCAGTGACCAGCCAGATGCTCGTCCACTGAATTATCGACAACTTCATAAACCAGGTGATGAAGGCCCGATTCTCCCGTCGAGCCAATGTACATCGCGGGCCGAAGCCTCACGGCTTCCAGACCCTCAAGAACCTTGATACTACTTGAATCGTAAACGTCGAGTGCTATATCTTTGCTTGCCATATCAAATTGTTTCTCTTCAAATACGCCTGCCTCAAATACGCATGGGCATAATCACGTAGCGGTACTTCGAACCTTCCGCCCCGTTCGCCGGCCGCAATTCACCAGCGCTGTTTGGATCGCGGAAATGCAGCGCTACTTGGTCTTCCGGAACCGCCCGCAGAAAATCGAGCAGGTACTGTGCGTTGAACCCGATCTCCACATCCGGCCCGGAATATTCCGCCGGTATACTCTCTTCGCTTTCACCCGTTTCTGAAATCGATGAGTGAATCTTCACTTCGCCTTCCACAACCTGCACGCGAATCGCCCGCGAGCGTTCGTCGGAGAACTGCGCCACACGCTCAATCGACGCGCGAAACTCATCCCGCTTCAACACCACGGAATGCGGATGCTCCTTCGGCAGCACGCGCTCAAAATCCGGGAAATTCCCCGTCAACTTACGGCTGATCAAAAGCCTGTCGCCAAGTTCGAAGAACAAATGGTTGTCGTCGCCGGAAAACTTCAATGTCGCTTCCGGTGTAGCCTCAGCGGCCAGCTTCAGGATCTCGCTCATCGCCTTCTTTGGCAGCAACGCGCGATAGCTCGAAGCGACACCCGGCTTATCCGTCGCATTCTCGGCCAGCGACAACCGGTGCCCGTCGGTCGCCACCATCATCATGCTGGCTTCATTCAAAATCATCAACGCGCCATTCAGGGTGAACCGCGACTCTTCCGCTGAGATCGCAAATATCGTCTTCGAGATCATCGTGGCCAGCATCCGGATCGGCACTTCGGCCATCGCCTCCGGCATCTTCGGAAGCTCCGGGAAGCTCTCGCGCGACATGCCCGCAATCCGCGTCCGCGACCGGCCGCAAACCAGGCTCGCCCATTGGTTGTCCGCCAGCTTCACGTTAATATCGGAATCGGGGAGCAGCCGCACATAATCGAGCAGCCTCTTGGCCGGAATCGTTCCCGCGCCCTGCTTGCTCACTTTCGCCGGAAACGAGCAGCGAATACCCAACTCCAAATCCGTCGCCGTAAGCTGGATGCGACTACCATCCGTCTCCAGCAGCACATTCGACAAAATCGGAATCGTGGTCTTCTTCTCCACCACTCCCTGCGACAGGTTCAGTTCCCTAACCAAGTCGGTCTTACTAGCTGTAAATTCCATCCAAAGTGGCCTCTCGCTACTGTTAGTTTGAGATAACTAATCAAACTCTTACAGAACACTATTCATAGGGCTTGTGGAAATGTGACTTTCTCTCTAAATTATACAAAATCCTACAGCTTCCTGTCTCGTCTAGCTGTGCAAATCAGGGTTCTGAAACAAGCAAAACACGCTCCGGCCCCCCATCCTTCCACAAGCTTCCACACTCCACCCCCGCGTTCGCTCTAGCTGTCTCGTTAAGTTCAATGCAGACTATCGATTAGGCTGTGGATTGTCCTGTTGAAATCAGGATCCTTTCCGCGCGCCTCTTCAACTTTTTGAATCGAGTGCAAAACTGTGGTGTGATGTTTCCCCCCAAAGTTCCGCCCGATCTCAGGAAGCGAAGCCCCTGTCAATTCCTTCACCAGGTACATCGCAATCTGCCTGGGATGCGCTATGTGCCATTGGTTGGTCTTCTGCTTGAGCTGTGAGGGCTGCAGCGAGTAGCGTTCCGCCACGACGCGAATCACCGCTTCCGTGGTCACCCGCTTCTCACTGGAATGCGAGAGATGCTTCAGCGCCTGCTGTGCCATCGCCAAGCTGATCGGCTCGCCCGTCACCGACGAATAGGCAATCAGCTTCACCAGCGCGCCTTCCAGCTCACGCACGTTCGACTTGGTCTTCGTAGCCAGAAATATTCGAACGTCCTCCGGCAAATACGCGCCTTCGATCTCCGCTTTCTTGTCCAGAATCGCCATCTTCGTTTCCAGATCCGGCGCCTGGACATCCACCATCAAACCCCACTCAAATCGCGACCGCAGACGCTCCACCAACCCCGGAGTGCTCTTCGGAGGCGAATCGCTCGAGATGACAATCTGCTTCTGATGATCGTAAAGCTCGTTGAACGTGTGGAAAAACTCGTCCTGCGTGCGCTCTTTGCCACCCAGGATCTGGACATCGTCGATCAGCAGCACATCGGCCGTACGGTATTGCTGATGAAACTGCGGCATCCTGTCCAGCTTGATGCAGTTGATCATCTGATTCATGAAGCGTTCGCTGGTGGTGTAAACGATCTTCATGCCCGGAAAATTGTCCATTAGCCCGCGCCCGATCGCGTGTATCAGGTGCGTCTTCCCCATACCCACGCCGCCATAAATGAACAGCGGATTGTAGCTGCGCGATGGCGTCGTCGCCACCGCCTTCGCCGCTGCATGCGCAAACTGATTGCACGAGCCAACCACGAAATTCGCGAACGTGAACTTCGGATTCAATTGGCTCACCGGCGAATGAAACAGCGGTTCTGCTCCCATGAATCCTCCATCGCTATGCCCATTGGAGCACATCGACTCCGCACAGATTTCAAATTGCACTCGCCGGATCGGCAGGTTCAGGTCGAGGATGACGGCTCGAACGCTGTCTGCATATTCCCGCTCCATCCAGCTCTTGGTGGCTTCATTCGGAACCGCCACCGAGATACTGTCTCCCGACGTCTGCTGCAATCTGGTCTCTGTGAACCAGTTCTGAAACGCCTCAGTCGGAATCTTCCCGGAGAGGCTGTGTTTAATTTGTTCCCAAGCGTTCATGTTGCTCCCGTTACATCATCCGCAACCCACGCGCACTTTTTCCACAACTTATCCACCGGTTGTGGATAAGTAGGGCTTTCCTATCTGCCAGTCGGGTTCATCCGCTTTGGGGGAGACCGATTTCGGAATCGGCCGAAGCACGTCTTTTGGGCTGCGGAAAACAAGTCTAACACAGAACAACTCTCTTCTTGTCTAGAAAGTTCTCCATTTATATTTGGTTTCATTACAATGACTTCCAGACAGTACTAACGGCGCTCAAACAGATCTGGCCACTCTTGATTTAGGCATGACGATTGCATGAATTGACACGCGCCATCCCCAGGAGTGACAATGCTAAGGTAAGCGTTAAGCGGGAGTAACTCAGTTGGTAGAGTGCAACCTTGCCAAGGTTGATGTCGCCGGTTCGAATCCGGTCTCCCGCTCCATTCTCCAACCCTAAGACGGAGCATCTCCGTAGAAACCATCCGCCTGCGGACGCGAACCTTCCTGCCACCATTGCGTGACTACCCAGGCCTCGACGCGCGCCTCAACACCGGCCGGCAGGTACGAGTGAACGGCGAATTCGAGCGGCTGTTCCGAATGACGAGCTGCGGCGAGCGGAATTTTGTAGAGCACCCAAGAGCACCCGGCATGCTGCGTATTACCGAATTGGCGGGCGTCCGGAACCGGCATCAGTTGAATGTCGTGAGCCCCGAGGCGAGCGCGAAGTTGCACGATTTCAGCGACTACCGGTGAGTAGCGATAATCTCTTTCACCTTGTTTGAGCGATACGACGATCGCCAGAACGTAACGTCCCATGCCCAGCAGAGGGAGACGGGAAGAAAAATTCTGTACGGATCGACGCATTTGCGCGCTCTCGAACCGGGCCGCATCGGCGAACTTCAATTCCATCCACGGTGCGGATTCCGCGCGATTGAGCGCTAGCGGACCGCCGTATTCCGCCGTGGTAGAAGAACTCCAATTGCGCCCTGGCAGATTGTCGCCGGCTTTAGAGCCGACCTCCAGCAATAGAGTCTCAAACGGCCGCATCCAAAGCTCTACTGTTCCGCCGGTACGAAACTGGGAGCTGTTGCCAGTCTCTAATTCGGTCCGTTCAGGGAAATGCGATACCAGACGGAGCGCCGAGCCGGCGGGCGCCGATAAGCCAATCTCCGGACCGAGTTTCAAGCTGATCTTGCGCGATGTGAAGTGCGCGTTATTGCAGAAGACGAAGCCGCGAGCGCCATCAAAGTAGGCATATCCGTACGGCTCGTTTTTCCAGGAATCCCCGAACATGCGCCGAGGCCGCAGAAAAACCGCCTCGTTGTCGCGCGCGAGGGCAATCATCTCCGCGAGGAATCGGATGTCGTCTTCGTTCAGCAGATTCGGGTCGCCCCACAGTTGAGGAAAGACGAGGTTTCCGCGGCCAAGGTCCATAACGAGGGCCTCGCGCCAGCGTTCTCTGCCCATGAAATTGGCCCATCGGATCTGCGACAACCAAATGCCGAGACTGTCTTTATTCGTAGGCGGAATGAGTCTGGCGAATTGTGTATTCTGATCGAGCGACAGCGTGACGGAATCGCGATAGTAGAGCGTGGGAAACCAACTGGTGCCTGAGCCTTCCATGAACAACCCCGACTCGGAAATCAGATCCCCATGCAGTGCCCAGAACGGCGATCCTGCGCCCCAATACCACATCACCACCAAATCGGGCGCCAAGGCGCGAGCGCTGCTGACTGCGTCGATCAGCTTGTCGCACATTGCCTCGGTGGAATACTTTCCGGGCAGGTGTCCGTGGGCCGTGCTGTTGCAATAGTAATTCCCCGAATCGAACTTCAGCAGCCGCGCCTTGTTCTGATTCACCTGATGCAGGATCGCGTTCTTGAATACGCGGAAGAAGGCATCGGAAGCCAGGCAGGTCTGCCTTCCAATCCCACCGCCGGTCGGGAATCCATTGCGATAGGTTGCGACCGGCGGGTCGACGGGAGGTTCGCCGGAGTCTCCCGGTTCCGGGATTGCGCTCGGTTGTATGGGTGGATAAGATCCATTCGCCCACGGGCTCCAACTTACGGAAAACCAAAGTCCGAAGCGCATTCCGAGCGCGTCGACGCCATCCACGATTTTTCCTGGCCCTTCCGGGTAACAGGTGCCGGCAAATTCGGTCAGGTCGCCATCATTGTCCGGCCAACCGGTATCGAGCGTGAAGTAATCCAGCTTCACGCCCTTTGCCTGCCAGCCGTGAATGACTCGCTGACAATCGAGGACTTCTGTATCGCTGAGAGTGGGACATGCGCCCCACTGGTTGTTGATCCCGAAGCAGGTAAAGATTGAAATGCGGCGCTTTTGCGCGCGAGGCGACCGCTCCTGCAGGTACTTGTGGAAATAATCGATGGACTGACCTCGCGCGGTGGCTGCGATAACGGAGCTATGGCTTCTCAACGTCTCGTTGGGCTCAATGGTGCGTCCCGGGCAGTGCCACAAGCGCACCCGCCCCGCAGTTCCCTGGTTGATTCCGGCTGGGTGCTCCACGGCACAGAATGCCTCTCCGTCGAGAAAAACTGGTTTGCCATGGCCTCCCTCGGCGCTGCGGCCGCCGGTGTCGTAATTATCGAGTTCGACATCGAGCAACAAACGCTTTTCCCCTGACTCATTGCGAATCTCCAACCATTTGCGGCGGAGAAAACCGTCCAATTCGTAGTGCGCGGTGACGAGCAGGCCGTGACCGGCATTGTGTAGCGCGAAGGTGATGCTTTCCGGGTTCTCTCGATGGACGTCACGGAGCTCAAACTTCGAGACACGCACGTAGGGTTCCGAAACAGAAACGAACTGATCGAATAAGAAAGGCCGAAATACGTACTGATCGAGCGCCTGTTGGGAGAGGCCTTCGGATTGGAAGTCGTAGCCGCGGGCGCGAATGGCCAGCGAGTTGAGAGCTTGCGACCCAAATTGAAGAGAAGCGTAGCCGGCATCGTTAGGGTGTAATTCATATCGTCCAGGCGATCGCCACCGGCCGGCGATCTTACGGTGGCCGGCCTCCTGTCCGTTCACGTAGACCCAATGTTCGCTCCAATCCTGCTCGTCGTATCCACCGAGCACAAAGACAATTTCTTTGCCCCTCGCGGATTCCGGCAATTTGAACTCGTGACGAAACCATCCGTATCCCGTATATTTTCGACCCTTTTGTCCGCCGGCCAGATTTCGGGCGTGCCGCCAACCACCGGGTCTTACCGCCGGCTGATGGAAGCCAAGACCCAAACCGCTTTCCTGCTCAGGCTGCACCGAGCCATCGTCGGTAAGGCGGAAATTCCACCAGGGGATCTCGAGCCTCTGCCCGGTTGAGAAGACCAGTGTGAACTCATCTTCCGGCTGCAGGGCATAGCGGTGTCCGGAAATCCGGTTTTGAAAACCAACACTTCGGATGCCGCCGGCGGTTGATTCCAATTCCCACGCCAGTTGTTTGTTCTCCAGCAGGAAAGCGCGTCGCGCCGGAGCGCCTGCCGTGGTTTGAACCAATCCCGCGCCAGCCGCGATCGCACTTCCTTTGAGAAAATCCCTGCGATCCATCCCAGACCTCGATTAGAAGGATACCTTAGCTCAAGAATTCCCGACGGTCAAAAAGTGTGTGACCTTACAAAAAAATAGAAAAAGTGTAGCTTGTCTTTGTACTCGGCTTTGTTATATGCTCCCAGCGTACGCAAGGAAGCGAGCGCCAGCAGGGCGCAGGTCGTCATTCCATCGTGACGCCGACTAGAGCTTAAGCCAGTATCACGCACGTATGACTGGACAAGGCAAAGTTGCATTCTTGTATCCGCGATCGAGCGCATTGGGCCGGACAAACCGGCGGCAGTGCACGAGCCGGTGCACCTTTACTCACCAACCTTGTTCAGCGCGTTCCCTGAGTACCAACTCTACGGGTATTACAAAGGAAATGATCATGATTAATCGAAACAAATATCAAACCAACAGGTTTTTCGGATCGAATTCTCACGCGAGATTAGCCTCTATTTTCCTTTCCCTGATGCTGCTCGCCCCGGGCATCGTGTTCGCACAGAGCTTTCAGGCATCCGTTTCTGGTATTGTGAACGACCAGTCGGGGGCGGTCGTGCCGAATGCCAAGATTACCGTGACGGATATCCAGCGCGGCACTTCTTATGCGACCACAAGCAATCAGGATGGCGTTTACCTGATCAACAGCTTGATCCCAAGCACGTATAGAGTGACCGCCGAAGCTTCGGGATTCCAAAGTTACCAGGTGGCTTCCTTTCCGCTGCAGGCAAAGCAGGAAGCGGTTCTCAACATCACCCTGCAACTCGGAACGTCGGCTCAGACCGTGGAGGTGCAAAGCGAGGTGCAGATGGTCGACCCGTCGAATGCGACCCTCGGCGGAGTTGTAAATAACAAGTCGATCGTAGACCTGCCGCTCGTTGGGCGCAATATTCTCACGCTCATGGCGATTGAGCCTGGCGTCGCTCCTTCCACGCCCAACAACTACCAGAGCAACTTCTTCACCAGCGCGATTCGCTATTCCTTCAACGGAGGTCTGGAATCGACCTCCGACTTTCAATTGGACGGTGTTTCCGTCCTCAATCAGAGCGACATTCCGGGCATTATGGGCCTTACTATGCTCCCATCTGTAGAGAGCGTAGATGAGATGCGTGTCCAGACCAACAGCTATTCGGCGAGTTACGGCCGCAGCGGAGGTGGCATTACCACTATGGTCACGAAGTCGGGGACGAATAGCGTTCACGGCAGCGCTTTCGAATTTCTCCGCAACAATGCGTTGAACGCAAATAACTTCTTCTCGAACCGGTCCGGAGCGAAAATTGCCCCCTTGCACATTAATCAGTTCGGCGGCTCTGCAGGCGGACCCATCATCAAGAACAAAACGTTCATCTTCGGATCGTACGAAAGAAACATCAACAACTCCGGCGGCTTCAGCCTGTTCACGGTGCCCACCGCCGCCGAACGTGGTGGAGACTTTTCCCAGGCCATCAATGCGGCAGGAAAGTTGAAAGTAATTTACAACCCCTTCAGTGCGGTTCCCGACCCCACCCAAGCGAGTGGATTCGCGCGGTCGCCATTTCCCGGCAACATCATTCCAAAAAATCTCCTCGATCCGGCAGGATCGAAAGCCGCCACTTTCTGGCCGTCGCCGAACTTGCCCGGCACACTTGTACCGGGCACGTCTACCTATGCGCCGGTAAACAATGCGGGCCTTACCGCCGTCGCGGCAAATCCGCTGGAGGAGATCACCATCAAGGTCGATCACAATTTTAGCGGCAACAAACGCGGTTTCATCCGCTATTCCCGCCTGTATAACGTGGCTGGCTCCGCCAATTACTTCAACAACCTCGCCGATGAAGGCTACGGACCGATGACGGTGCACTCACAGAACGCTGCCTTGGGTTACACCCAGACGTTCGGATCCTCAACGGTCTTGGAGATACGGGGTGGGATTAACCGGTTTGAGGCCTTCCGTCCCAGCAACGGGTTGGGATACAAGATAACGGATTTGGGTTTGCCGGCGAGCCTCCAGAACTATCTGGAGCAGGGCGATGTGGATGAGTTCCCGGGTATCGCGGTACAAGGTTACTCGACGTTAGGCAACAATAACGGCCCATACTATTCGAGCAATCAATTGAACTACTTCATCTCGGGCAGTGTCTCGCGAATCATCGGCAAGCACACACTGACCGTCGGGGGAGAGCACCGCGATTACTTCCTGGCCTTCTTCCAGACCAACCCATTGCTAATGAACTTTACCAACGCCATGACGCAGGGTGTCGATCCGCTGGCCGTCTCCTCCACAGCAGGCGATGGGGCTGCTTCCATGCTGCTGGGAACCGGCGATAGCGGCAGCGCGACATTTTACGCCAGGCCGGCCAACGCCAACCACTACTTTGGCCAGTACATCCAGGACGACATCAAGTGGACGCGCAACCTCACGATCAACGTCGGCATTCGCCTCGAAGAGGAAACCGCGGCGACCGAACGCTACAACCGCATGGCGGCAATCGATCCCTATGTGCTCAACCCGATCTCCAGTCAGGTGACCAATCCCTTCACTGGAACCTCACCATGGAATCTATATGGCGGATACGTGTTTGCGGGCAACGGCCCGGACTCTCTCGGCCGCAAGTCCATCACCGGCATCGAGTGGAAGCCCAGCCCGCGAATCGGAATCGCATATTCGCTGAACGACAAAACAGTCATCCGGACCGGCTACGGCGTCTTCTACGGCGTGCCCTACGACGCCGCGACGCGTGAATTCACCAGCACTGCATTCCAAACGTCGACAACGTGGGTACCGAACGTCGACAAGATCCACCCCACAAACCTGTTCACCAATCCATTCCCGTCGGGTTATCTCTTTCCTCCGGGAAGTTCGCAGGGCCTGCTCTCCGCCGTTGGCCAGAGTCTCTCCAGCGCCTTGCCGTCGACGCTGAAAACTGCTTATAACCAGCAATGGAATTTCTCTATTCAGCGCAGTCTCGGCAGCAACGAGCTGCTGCAAGTGGCCTATGTCGGCAATAAAGGGACCCATCTGGCTTGGAGTAGTGGAGGCGGCGCAACCTCAATGAATCAGTTGGCGCCAGATCTCTCGAGCCTTGGGAACAAACTCCTGGCGCCAGTCGCGAACCCCTTCTACGGCCTGATTTCCTCCGGCCCGCTGTCTCAGCCGACAGTGCAGTATGGCCAATTGATCCGTCCGTTCCCCGCCTGGCAGACCGTCGCCGCGGACGGTACCGCCATCGGCAACTCTGAATATCACGCCCTGCAGGCTCACTTCACCAAGCGGTATACGAATGGCGTCAGTATCATCGGTGGTTACACTTGGTCAAAACTCATGTCCGACGTTGCCGATGGGCTTTGGAACGACTCTTCTCACAACGGCGCGGGAGCGTATCGAAGCTGGTATTGCGTGCGCTGCGAGCATTCGCCCAGCAGTTACGATGTCCCGCACCGGTTTACTCTGAGTGCCGTTGGCGAATTGCCCTTCGGAAGGGGCAAAATGTTCGGCTCCAACTGGAATAGTGTGGTCAACACTGTTCTGGGCGGATGGCAAGCCAACGGTATTCTGACGCTTGCCTCGGGCCAACCACTCTTCTTCTATACCGCCACTAACAACAGCTACACGTTTGGAGGCGGCCAGCACCCCGACGTCGTCGGGAACCCCGTTCTTTCCAGCGGTAAGAGCATTTATTCATGGTTTAACACCGCGGCGTTCGCTCAACCCGCCAACTTCACATCCGGCAATCTCGCTCGCTCATACACTGGGGTTCGCCAGGACTGGTCGAGAAACCTGGATTTTTCTCTGTTCAAGAACTTCCGCTTTACAGAGAGGTTCAACCTGGAGTTTCGAGCCGAGGCATTCAATTTAACGAACACTCCGGTATTTGGAGCTCCCGGTACGACGATTAACGGAGCAAATTTCGGTGTGGTCACCGGTCAATCCAACACGCCCCGGAACATGCAGTTAGCACTGAAGCTTTTGTTCTGAAGCCTTAAGCGCGTTTTCAGGTTACATTGCTAATGTTACCTTTGAATGCGGTTACGGTCTGCTTCACTATTCTTGTTACTTTGCACGCTCTGCCGGGCGTTTCAGCAAACGTCCGGCGGCGTGTTTATCATTTCAGGCACGGTCACCGATCAAAGCGGTGCCTCGATTCCGGGTGCCGCCGTGGCTGCGCGGCAGCGCGGGAAATCCGCAGAGCGGAGAACAACAACGGATGCCGCGGGCTCTTTTCAATTTTCGGCAGTGCCCGCGGGCGCATTCGATCTGGAGGTTAAGAGCCAGGGATTCACCCCGGTCACAGTGGCGGTTACCGTTGCCGGCCGTTCGCCCGCCCCCTTGCGGGTCGCACTCAGCCTGGCCGGAGTCCGGCAGGAATTGACCGTCACGGAATCGCCTGCTCAGGTGAGCACAGCGGCGTCTGAAAATCTGGATGTCATCACGCTCGATCGTCAGGCCCTCGATAATCTGCCCATCTTTGACCAGAACTACGTCGCGGCCATGTCACAGTTTCTTGATCCTGGTTCGATCAGTACAGGCGGCGTCACTCTCGTTGTAAACGGGATGGAGCAGAAGAACATCGGTGTGTCCGCGTCGGCCATCCAGCAGGTCAAGATCAATCAGAACCCCTATTCGGCTGAGTTCTCGCGTCCCGGGCGTGGACGAATCGAGATCATCACAAAACCGAGTTCGCAGGTCTATCACGGCACCTTCAACTTCCTCTTACGGGACTATCATCTGAATGCGCGCGATCCTTTTGCCGAGACCAGGCCGCCTGAAGAGCGGCGTATCTATGAAGGAAGTCTTATCGGTCCTCTTGGCCGAAGCGGCAAGAATTCGTTTCTGCTCTCCATCGATCGCGAAGAGCAGGATCTTCAGGCGGTTGTCTTCGCGTATACACCGGCGGGAATTCTCCGTCAGAACACACCCAATCCACAGCGAGGAACTGAGTCTTCCGCCGGGGTTACACATGCCTTCAGCGATACGCATATCGCCTCGTTTCGAGGCAGCTATCGCGACACAACGGAACAAAACCGCGGTGTCGGTGGTTTCACGTTGCCCGAGGCCGGTGTAAACGCGGAGGATCGTGAAGACGAGCTGTATTACAATGACAGCCTCGTAATCACGCCGAAATTGCTGAATCAGTTCCGGATGGTTTTCGGACGCCAACATACGCCCACGACGAGTGTGACCGATAGTCCTTCGATTGTTGTTCCTGGCTCCTTCATCGGTGGCGGCGCGCAGGCTGACAGGCTTCAGACCGAGAACCATGTGAATATCAACGAGATCGTGTCCTGGTCTATCGGCAAACACGACATCCGTACGGGCATCAATATCCCAGACATTAGCCGGCGCGGTCTGGACGACTACACAAACTTCGGCGGCACCTACTCGTTTTCGACACTGCAGGATTACGTGGCCGGAAGGCCATACTCACTGGTTCGCCAGCAGGGAAACGGTCACGTGGTGTTCCTCGAGGTAGTCACTGGAGGATTCTTTCAAGATGAATACCGGCTGCGGCAGAACCTGACGATCTCCGCGGGCGTGCGCTACGACTGGCAGAACTTCATTCACGACAACAATAACTTCTCGCCGCGGGCGTCGTTCGCCTATTCGCCGGGCAAAAGCAGGAAAATTGTGCTTCGCGGCGGCGGCGGCCTGTTCTACGATCGAACCGGACCCGGTCCCATCTTCGATCTCGAACGCTATAACGGCGTTCGCCTTCGGCAGATTGTGATTTCGAACCCGGTCTACCCTGTCGATCTCAACGCCATGTCTCTCATCGGGCAGCCAACTACGATCACGCGTTGGGATCCGACCGTAAAAATGCCCTACACGGCGCAATTCAGTTTTGGCGTGGAACGGCAGCTTTATAAGGGCACTACGCTGTCAGCGACTTATTGGGCGACGCGCGGCGTTGGCCTCTTCCGTTCACGCGACGTGAATGCGCCCCCACCGCCGGATTATCTCGAGCGTCCGAATCCGGCGATTGGAGTTTTTCGTCAGATTGAATCGTCGGGGCACTTGCAGAACGATGCGCTCGAGGTTTCTTTTCGCGGACGCGTCACGCAGTATTTCAATGGCATGATTCAGTACACGCTGGGCCGGGCGTACAACGATGTCCCGGGAAATTATTCGGTGAGTACGCGAGGGATCGGCATCAATAGCTTTCCGGCGAATAATTACGACCTGTCGGGCGAATGGGGCCGGGCTGACTACGATCAACGTCATCGCTTGAATGTTCTGGGAAGCATCCATGCCGCCAAGTACGTCGATCTCGGCATCGGCATGTTCGCGAACACGGGGGCGCCTTACACGGAGACAACCGGGCGGGATGATTACCATACCGGCTACGCAAATGCCCGGCCCCCGGGCGTTCCGCGAAACTCACTGCAAGGTCCGGGTTTTGTTGAACTGGATATGCGATGGTCGCATGACTTCCATTTCTGCGAAAAGAAGGAAGGGCCTCGCCTTACAACGGCTCTTGACGCTTTTAATGTCACGAATCAGGTGAACTACACGAATTTCATCGGCAATCTTAGTTCGCCTTTCTTCGGCCAAGCCGTGTCGGCCAAGCCTCCGCGGCGCTTGCAATTATCGCTGAGGTTCTCGTTTTGAGCGAGTCAGGGTAGGCGTTTGAGAAGAAACGTCTGCTTGGCTCTGTCAGCCTTTAATTTGTAGTCCCCGCTGTTTCCGGCGTTCGTCGCGCTTTCGCGGTTTCGGGTAATTTCGATAGTGCCGTCTTTTTGGAGCGTTCCGGTGAAGTGTAGCCGGGACTGCGTGATCTGGTTGCTCTGTTGTTCTTGAGCGATGACGACGAAGTCGACCGTGTCCCCCGACACTTTCCCTTCGATGATCGGCGCACCCTCATAGTCGCTGTATAGTTTGCCGGTGAGCGTGGTGCCATTCTGTACCAGCTTGATGGCAACCTGTTGACTCAGGCGGAGGTATTGTCCGTTGAAAGGGAAGCGGCACTTCGCCGAGCCATGTTCCCCCAAAGTCGGCCGCCGGGAGCGTCGCGGCGCACAGAAGACCGGTTATCAAAAGTGTTCGCATATGATTCACGAGTGCAGCAGACCAGGCAGACGGCCGGTGCTATCGGCGAACCGCTCAACCGGAGCGCCGAAGGCATCCAGCATAGACACATATAGATTCGCCGCGGGCGCGTCTTCACTGCAGACCAGATGCTGCCCGGTGTCGATTCGGCCTCCCGCGCGGCCCGCCACCACGAGAGGCATCTTGTGCGGATCGTGGGCATTTCCATCGCTCAACGCCGAGCCAAACATGATCATCGAATTGTCGAGCACAGTGGATTCGCCTTCCTTCATGCCGTTCAGTTTGCCGAGCAGATAGGCGTATTGCTCAACGTGCCAGCGCGTGATGACGTAGTACTGGCGCAACTTTTCGGCATCGTTCCCGTGATGCGACACTTCGTGGTGACCGGAAGTCACACCTTCGAGAAACCGGAAGCTGACGCCGCTGACGGCGTTGCCGAACATAAAGGTACAGACTCGTGTGGTGTCGCTTTGGAAGGCAGTGGCGATCATGTCGAGCATCAGCCGGACGTGTTCGGCGTGGCTCGCCGGGCTGATCCGTGGGACCAGCCTTCGGGTCGATAGGTACCCGCGCCTTCCAGGAGCTTTTCGTGGTGGCGCTCGCGCGTTGCACACGCTCTTCGAGCGAACGCATGACGGAAAGATACTCGTCCAACCGGAGGCGATCGGCCGAGCCGACCTTTGCTCGCAGGCGGCGGGCGTCTCCCAAAACCAAATCCAACAAAAGCGAATCGGTCTTCGCCGAGTTGGCCTGCTGGCCCGACGACGCGCGGAAGAGGCGCTCATATACTGCCCGCGGATTCAGCTCTCTCGCCAGAGGAGTGGTCGGATTGCTCCAAGCAATGTGAGATCCGTAAATCCGCGTGTATCCCACCGCCAGATCGACACCAACGGCGACCGGCGATACACCCAGTTCCAGCGACGGCAGCGGCGTCTGATCGGCCACTCGCTGAGCCGCGACCTGGTCCATCGAAATGCCGTTGCAGAGATCCGAACCCGGCGTCTTCCGAATGGTCGAGCAGGTGAGGACCGTCGCCTCCTTCGCGTAGTGCCCGTCGCCGACCTTGGAGCCGGCATTGAAAAGATTGCTCACAACCACCAGGCGGTCTTTGAAGTCGCTCAGCGGTTCAAGCGTAGGCGACAGAGTGAAATCGCGCCCGCTGCCCTCTGGCGTCCATTTGCTGACGTTCACCCCGTTGGGCATGTAGAGTACGGCCAGGCGAACCGGACTCTTCGGCACACGTGGACGCGGCAAACGCGGACGATGGAATCATCGCCTCGAGCCATGGAAGGCCTAACCCGACACCCATTCCACGAAGCAGTGTTCTACGCGCAATTGACTTTTTCACGCGCTTCTGTCCTCCATCTGACTGTGAGGCGCCTGATAGCGAAACGGCACACTCAGCACTGTCGCCTCGATCAGTGTTTGCGCGCTGTAGTCATTATCCTTCACTTGAGCCATGATGTCGTCGATGACACAGGAATCCTTGGGCGTCAGCCCGCGCCCAAGTGCGTACCCTAACATTTTACTGGCAAGATTGCGAATAACGAGATCCTTCCGATCGAGCAGGTACGTCTTGAGCTGCGCCGGACCTTGAATTTTCGTTCCGTCGATCAGCTCAGCCGAACTATCAACAGGCTTGCCGCCATCTTCGTCTCTCCAGCGCCCGAGCGCATCGAAGTTTTCAAGCGCGAAACCCAGGGGATCGATCCGCGCATGGCAGCTCGCGCAAACCGGGTTTGCCCGGTGCAGGGTCAGCCGCTCGCGAACCGATGTTGGCACAGTGCCTGAATGATCCTCAGGCAAGGCCGGTACGTTGGGCGGCGGTGGCGGCGGTGGAGTGCCAAGGAGAGATTCGAGGACCCATGCGCCTCGGAGAACGGGGCTCGTCCGGTGAGGATACGATGATACGCCCAGCACTGCCGCCATTCCGAGTAAGCCTCCACGCTGCGAATCTGCGGGAAGCTCCACCCACTGTGGTTGCTGATTCGCCTTCTTCCCGACCGGCTTCACATCATAATGTTTCGACAGCGAACCGGTTAGGATCGTGTACTTCGAATCGATGAGATTCACCAGTGACAAATTCTCCGAGAAAATTTCCCTGAAAAACAGGATGGGCTGGTAGCGGATGTCGGACCGAAGCTCTTCATTGGCGTAGCCTGGGAACATCTTGGGGTCGGGTATTTTGTTCGTACCCAACTCTCTTGTGCGCAGCCATTGCCCAACGAAGCGGTCGGCAAACGTCACGGATCTTTCATCCTGAGCATTCGATGAACCAGGGCTTTCAGCACCTCCGGCTGGTTCAATCTTCCTTCGGCTGCGAGATCGAACAGCAGCGGTTCGGGCATTGTGCCCCATAGAAAATACGAGAGCCGCGACGCCAACGCGTATTGGTCTACCGGACGAACTTCGGGACTTTTGTTGGGAGGCTCGTTGTGGAACAGGAACTCTGGAGAAATCAGGACGCCTCGAAGAGTGAAGAAGATCGGCAGACTCGAAGGACTGCCCCTGCTTTTGCGCAGCCCTGAATAGCGCCATGTATGGAGCGATGTCATTCTCGGTGACCGGGCGGCGAAACGCCCGCGGCAGGAAGGTCTTCAGGATTTCCTGGGCCGCCTGACCCGGCGAAACTCCAGGACCCGGCTTTGCGATGAGAATGATCTTGCGCGATTTGAACTCTTTCGACGCGAAATCCATGGCCAGCTTGGCCGCCTCCATGTACTTCTCGGCATGAATCGGAGACAGAACAAGTGCTTCAGCCGCATTGTCGAATCCCTCACCACCCGCGCCATCCGCCGGAAGCGCTTGGCCGATGTCCATGTGGAGGTCCAGGAGGTACTGAACAGTGGCGGTGTATTCCTCGCGATTGAGGCGGCGAATAAGAGAGGGCCCAGGGGAGATGCCGTCCGCGCAAACGTGTGAGTGTAAAGCCGATTCCACCGACTCGGCGAACTTCTCACGCCCGTCCAAGTCGGGAGCGGGCGAGCCCTTGGGGGGCATCTCCCTATTCCTCACGCGAGAGATCGCCGCAGTCCACTTCGGGTCGCGCCCGAGGCTTGCCGGCGTGCTAAGGCGCTCGATATCAAAACCACCGGCGGGAGACTGCCCTTGATGGCAGGATTTACAGTACATGCTCAGGAACGTCTGCGTGTTGGCGAACGGATCGGTGGCCTGTTGCGCGTTGACCCGGGTCGAGAAAACAAATACTACCGGGAGAAGAAGTCGTGACCACCGAAAAAACATGCTTTGTGTTCTTGGCTGCAAGTTCCTATCAGATTGTTGACCGGCCGCCTCCCCTCGAACAACCGAAATCGTGCGAAATGAAGCGAATAAAGAACGGCAAATACGGCCAAAACCGTACGGCAGGGCGATTCTATGGAATCGCCACCCGTTTTTTGGCACGAATCGTGACGTGGTAAGCGCTTTCGGCGGTGATGTTGACGAAGGCGGCGAAGACACGGCCCTTGTACATCCCGACCGTTCCCGATTGCGAGCCTGACGCGACGTCCCAACCCTCGGGGAGCAGAACTGTGTTGCGGACTCCACGAAGAGTGCGATTGAACACCAGGTCTCCGCCGTCCAGCTTGTAGCCGGGATCGTTGAGCACTCCGGCGATCTTGATGTGGGCGCTCTGCTTGTCGTCGACGATAGGAACATCCAGCTTAACCACCGTCGCCGATCCTGCCTTCATCGGAGTGAACTCCGTCGCGGTGTCGAGATCGATCACCTTCAATTCGTCCAACCGCAGATCGGCAAGTGTATCCAGTTTGGCCGTCTCTCCCTTGCGATAGTCGGTATACCTCTGGTCGATGTGGATGCGGTGTGTTTCCGGCGCATCAAGATCATAGAGAGTCCTGATGTCGTCCAGGAATGTGTCGTGATATTTGACAGGCGTGAAGTTCCCGTTGATCTTGCGCGCGTGAATTGTCACGGGATCGACTTGCCCGCTCGGGTTCGCGAACGATAACCGCAGCCGGCCATCCTCCTGAGTGATGATTTGGGCCGCCACGCTCGATGAAACCAAACCGTAACCTTTCGGGAGGACCACGCCCACGCGAGATCCGACCAAGCTCCGGACCCAGACGATATCATCGCCGTGCACGATGTAAGTCCGGGGATCTTTGAACGTTTTGTAGATGTAGATGCGGCCGACGCCGCCCTGAGGAACGGGCCTAGCAAGCTTCACTCGAATCGAGTAACCATCGCCTGGCTTTCCGGAGACGAACTTCAACGGCTTGCCGCTTCGTGGATCGTAGAATTCCAGGTCCGACGCTTCACTACCCGTGAACAGCGGAACCAACTCGCCTTCGAACCGGATCCAATCGAAATCCGACGATCCAACCGGGGACTCTTCCGTGCGGCGTGTGATCCGATACTCGCCGGTGCTTGGATCGAGCAGCGAATATTCGGTGTAATACTCTTCAGCGAAGAGCCGGGCCAGCGGAGGAGACGGTCTCAGTGACCCGTCAGGGTTCGTTCCACCTGCAAATGGATAGGTGGTTCCAGCGCGCTGGGACGGCGTCTGTCCTTCAGCTGACGGTGATTGACACGCGGTAAGAGCGACGGCCAGCACCACTATGACACGTCTGATAATTTTTCCGGGCATGATTTTGTCGGGCGTCAAATCAGATGGTGACCGACCGAGTCGGCCCCGGCAAGCGAACTTGTGCGAAATGAAGCGAACAAGGGAACGAAGATGCACAATCACCATCGATGTCTTGCGTAAAATAAGCTGTGCGAATCAAGTCTTTTAGCCTGCTTTGTCTTCTCGTTCTGCCGCTGCGCTCTGCGCACGCGCAAGGCACCGTGCCCACGTTTCAGCACACCGTCGGCCAAAGCTCCTACACTCTCGCCGGCAGCGATCCGGCACAGGGAGCCTCCACCACCATCCCCACGGTGCTCGTTCCCGTGACGCTCTCCTTTGACGCGAAAAAGACCGCCGGCAAGCCATTCGTCATGGATGCGGCGCCGGACGTACTGCGCCTCCTGCGCTCACCCGTCTTCTCCAAGTTCGCCTTCCCTTCCGGCGGCACAACACAGTACGCCGACGCCATGCTGCGCACCACGTTCCCCAAAGCTGACGGATGGCACACACTGCTCGGCAAGCCCGAGGTGAAGACCGTAAAGATCACCATCCCCGTTGGCTACGGCTACGTTCTCACCTCGAAGAAAACCGGCGGCTCCTTCGCTGTCGTCGATGTCGAGTTTCTGCAAAAAGAGCTCTTCAAGCAAATTCCCAAACAGGAAGGCAAGCTCGTCATCGCGATGACGCATAACACCACTTACTACGCCGACGGCGACGCAACGGTGTGCTGCTCCTGGGGAACGCACGGCGTCGATTCCGCCACTGGAAACTCGTTCGTGCTCGGCTCGTATCTCCACGCCGCACCCACCGTTGTCGAAGACGGTGACGTACAGCCGCTCACCCAGCAACTCGGTGAGTTCATCAACGATCCCCTGCACGATCCGCTGGTCCACGGCCGCAACGTGAAGGGTCCGGGAAACACGTTCCCTAGTTGGATGCGTCCCGCCTCGATGCATCCCGGAGACCAGGGCAGTTGCGGTGGCACCGGCGTCGCCTCCACCTACTTCCTTCTCGAACCCACTAATACGAACCTCAAAAACAATATCCCCGCATCGAAGGCTTTTGCCGCGAAGGTGGACGGGACCACTTATCACCTGCAGAACGTAGCTCTGCTGCCCTGGTATACCGGCGCTTCTGAAAGTCTCGGCAGTACTTACAGCTTCCCGGACGCGCAGGCGCTCACCGGCCGTTCTACGCCGTGCGCGCCACGCGGTGGCCGGTCCGCGCCTCCTAAGCCGACAGCCACGGCGGTCCCGATGAGCGGCGCGCCCAACGGACATCGACTCATCGGCTATTGGGCCGGTTACGGCGGTCCCGGGTCCACCATCCCGCTCGCGCGAGGTCTCGCCGCAATGGGACGTGATCATCGTCGCCTTCTCCACACCCGACAAGAACGCGCCGGAAGGAACCATGCAGTTCCACACACCCGCGGGCCTCGATACCGAACAGTTCAAGGCCGATATTGCCTACCTGAAGAGCCAGGGCAAGAAGGTCATGATTTCCCTCGGTGGCGGCGGCCAGCACTTCACGCTCGCCGATCCGAAGCGCGTTCCCAACTACGTCTCCTCTGTCACCCGCATCGTGACCGAGTACGGTTTCGACGGTATCGATATCGACTTCGAAAGCCCGTCGCTCTCGATCGATCCCGGAGACACCGATTTCAAGCATCCGGCGACGCCATCCATCGTGAACCTCATCTCGGCTCTGCGCCAGTTGAGCGATCACTTCGGGCCCCGCTTCATGATCAGCCTCGTGCCCGAAGGTACGCAGATCCCCTCAGGCTATCCCAGCTATGGCGGGCAGTTCGGATCCTATCTCGCCATCACCTACGCCATCCGCGACATCCTCTCGTTCATCGATGTGCAGGACTACAACACACCGCCGCTCGAAGGGCTCGATGGCGAGATCTATCAGCCCGGCACGGTGGACTATCACGCCGCTATGACGGAACTCCTGCTGCACGGCTTCAACGTTGGAGGCGATCCCAAACAGTTCTTCCCACCGATGCCGGCCGATAAGGTTGCAGTCGGCTTCCTCACCGGAGACACAACGCCCACAATCGTCAGCCAGGCCATGGACTACATCATCACCGGCAAGGCTCCCGCCGGAACCACGTACAAGCTGCGCGCCCCGGCGGGCTACCCGGCCATGATCGGCGCCATGTTCTGGACCATCGACGCCGACCGCCGCGGCAACTACAATTTCTCCAACGTCGTCGGCCCGCAACTTCACGGCTACCCGGCAATTAAGTAGATCGTTTATGAAAGAATAAATACGGGACCGGAGGTCTCTTGCAGATTGATCGCCATAGAGTGATTGCCGCCTTGGGCGGAGATGCCACTGTCGAGACCATGAGCTCGGAAGCGCGCGCCGAAGGTCTTGAGAGCTACCTCGCGCAGGAAATGGATTCCGCGATGTTAGCCAAGCTGGGCGCACCCGCGGAGGTCCCCACAGTCGCTGAACTTGATAGCCAGATCGAGAGCCGAACGTTTCGGCGCGGAGCGGGAACCTTGTTCGCGGTTGGTGCCTTAACTCCTTTCGGGAATCGGATTGCAGGTGAACCGGATACAGTACGGCGGCTCGCGCCTATGCCCGCAAAGCCCGCACTGCTTGATTTCTTCCGTCTTCGATTTGCCCCGGCCACTCATGTCCTTCAGAGCGCCGACAAAGCCCTAAACGCGGGCATGCCGGAAGAAATCGTGATCGCGTGCCTGTTGCATGATCTAGGGCAATCGTTAATGAAGGCCGACCACGGCTGGTGGGGAGCCCAACTCTTCGAGCCGTATGTGTCCGCCAAGGTAACGTTCGCCATCCGTTACCACCAGGCGCTGCGCTTCTTCCCCGATCATGCTGTGGGCTACGAGTACCCGGCCACGTACAATTTGATTTTTGGTAAAGACTATGTGCCGCCGCCTTACATCAAGGCTGCATACAAATATTGCCGGGATCACAAGTGGTACATGGCAGCGCGCCAGGTTACGCTGAACGACCTTTATTCGTTCGATCCGAATCATGTTGTCGACCCGGCGAAGTTCACCGATATCATCGGGCGCAACTTCAAGCAGCCCAAAGAAGGCCTCGGTTTCGACAACAGCCCGGTCGCTCACATGTGGCGCACAATCTCGACACCCGATGTCCCGCTTTGATTGCCGACGCCATCCGGAGATCACGTGAGTCAGGAAAACGAATTCCCCAACACCAGACGCGAATTCCTTCGTCACGCCTCAAAAGCCGGGGCGAGCGCCGGACTGCTGGCGCCGGCACTACAAGGCGCACCTGCCGAAGGGCTCCGGCCGAACATCGTCTATCTCCATTCGCACGATTCCGGCCGCTACCTCCAACCGTATGGACACTCCGTCCCCACACCCAATATCCAGCGGCTGGCATCGGAAGGCGTCCTCTTCCGGCGGGCCTTCAGCGCCGCGCCCACGTGCTCACCGAGCCGCTCCGTCTTATTGACCGGACAATTCGCGCATCAGAACGGAATGCTAGGTCTTGCCCATCGCGGCTTCGCTATGAACGATTACAAAAAACATATCGTCGCGACGCTGGGGGGCGCAGGCTACCACTCGGTGCTGGCCGGTCTTCAGCACGTGGCCGCCAAACCGGAAACCATCGGGTATGACGAAATTCTGCATCCGCAAAGCTTGAGTGCTGTGAACGTGGCGCCGGGTGCCGCTGAATATCTGGACCGCAAACCGAAACAGCCTTTCTTCCTCGACGTAGGCTTCTTCGAAACCCATCGTGAGTATCCAAAGCCAACGCCTGCCGACGATCCCCGCTACGTGCAACCGCCCGTTCCTATTCCCGATACACCGGAAACACGGCTTGACACGGCCGCCTATCATGCAAGCGCGCGCGTGCTCGACCACGGCGTGGGTCAGATTTTGGATTCGCTTGAACGGAATGGTTTAGCGGCCAACACGCTGGTGATCAGCACGACCGATCACGGCCTCGCCTTCCCGCTGATGAAGTGTAACCTGGAAGATTTCGGTTGGGGCGTCTCACTGATCATTCGGGGACCGGGTGGTTTTCAAGGCGGCAAGGTATCCGACGCGCTCGTGTCACATGTCGATATCTTCCCCACCATTTGCGATCTTCTGACTATCAGCCGGCCCGCGTGGCTCGAAGGCCAGTCGATTCTTCCACTCGTGCGCGGCGAGAAGCGGGAGATCAACGAAGAGGTTTTCGCGGAAGTGAACTACCACGCGGCCTACGAACCGAAGCGCGCGGTCCGGACGAATCGGTGGAAATATATCCGGCGCTACGGTGACCGCACGACTCCCGTGCTGCCGAATTGCGACGACGGTTTAAGCAAGAGCGTCTGGCTGGAGTATGACTGGAAACACCAGCAGCTTCCGGTGGAGTCTCTCTACGACTTGATCTTCGATCCGACCGAACACCATAACTTAGTAGGTGATCCGTCGGCGACAGAAGCGCATAAGGAGATGAGTGGGCGGCTGGATCGCTGGATGAAAAGAACCAACGATCCATTGCTCTATGGTCCGGTCCCCGCTCCACACGGGGCGCAGGTGAACAATCCCGGCGGCCTTTCTCCGAAGGAGAAGACCGAGGTCGTACGGTGAAGCGCAGAACTTCAGCCGGCCTACCAGGCGGGCGCACATTGGACGGCTCGTGCCGTCTGCGTCGGTGCCACGCCGGGTTCTGCCGGCGCGTCAAATGGGATACTCGTGTCAATGAATTCTGAACGATTCTTGACGATAGCTGTGGTGTTTCTGACCGTCTGCGTCTCATCTTCCGCCGTGCCCCCTTCCGATTCCGTCTTCACGCTGATGGTGTGTCCAACGGGCGACCAGCGCCCGCGCAACTCGGAGGGCGATATCGTGAAGCTCAAGAATGGCCGCCTTCTCCTCGCTTACGGTGAATTCGTAGGCGCCGATGGCAGCGATTTCGGCTCCGCCCGCATCAGCGCCAAAACCAGCCGTGACGGTGGCCGCTCCTGGTCTTCTCCGTACGTGCTGATCCCCAATGAAGGCAAGATGAACGTCATGTCGCCGAGCCTGCTCAGGCTCCGGTCGGGCAAGCTGGCCCTGGCCTACACGATAAAGAACTCCCAGTCGGACAACCAGATCTGGTTTCGTACTTCGTCCGATGAAGCGAAGAGCTGGAGTGATCCGGTCCGCGTCAATGCGGAGACGGGTTACTGGGGAATCAACAACGCGCGCTTAGTCCAGTTGCGGTCCGGGCGCATCATCGCTCCCATCTGGTTTGTGAACGACTGGAACAAGAGTCACCATACGAAGGATGTCACCGGCTACTCGGATGACGAAGGCAAAACGTGGAGTTTTGGAGAAGTGGTGGATATTCCGCAGGGCCGCCGCGGAGCGGACGAACCAGGCGTGGTGCAACTACGCGGCGGAAGGTTGCTGATGATGATCCGCAGCGATCTCGGACACATCTTTCGTTCGTATTCGCCGGACGCCGGGTTGCATTGGACGGCGGCGGAAGCAACAAGTTTGGATTCTCCGACCGCGCCTTCTACCATTACTAGAATTCCCAAAACCGGAGACTTGCTGTTGATTTGGAATAACCATAAGCCAGGCGCGACCCACATGGAGGATCGTTTCCCGCTCTCCACCGCCATTTCAAGTGACGAAGGGGAAACCTGGACGCATTTGCGAACTTTGGATGACACGCCCGGGTTCACGTTTGCCTATACCAGCGTGACGTTCCTCCAGCCGGACACGGCGATTCTGACGTATTACGCGCGCAAAAACTCCGGCCCCTCGGGTGCAAATTCGCCACTTCCGGGCGAGACGGTTGGCCAGCCATCGCTTTCGCTCAAAGAGAAAATCGTCCCGGTCGGTTGGTTCTATAGAGACTAAGCGTTTCTACGCCGTGCCCGATTTTGTCATGCGCTGAGTAAGCTTGAATCCCTCATGCCAGGTCGATTCGGCGCCCCCGCCAGTTCTGCTGATCGCCGCGTCGATCAAGTACGGATTTCCATTCTTCGTGGCTTGAATGCCCCGCTTCAACGCCGCTTCGAACTCCGCCGGGCTATTCGCCTTCTCGCCCTTCACTCCCTGACTCTCCCCGAGCTTTACATAATCGATATCCGGATCACCAAGGTACATGCCCGCGTAGTGGCCGCTCGCCGCCATCGCCCCACCATAGCGGCTGAAGCCCAGCCGGACCGTCTCGTAGTTCCGATTAGTCCAAACAACGTTCAACACGGGAATGCCGTACCGTGCCTGAGTCCATAAGGCTGACGACGAGTACATCACTGCCCCATCACCGATCGAGCAGATCACCATACGGTCCGGCTGCGCCAGCTTGGCTCCGATCGCCGCACCAATTCCCCAACCCAGCCCATTGCTCGTATAACTGAGCCACATCGGGTCCTCAGGACGATGGCTGAACTTGAAGTGATCGTAGCGAGCCACCGAAGAATGTACCTCGCTCACGATCATGGCGTTCCCTGCATGTTTCGCCATGAGGTAGGTCAATTCATCGGGATGCATTAGGGGTTTGCCGAAGTTGGCCTTGAGCTCCGCGTCGCGCCGTTCCCACATTTTCGCGGCGATGCCTTTCACTTCATCGCCGCGCGTCTTACCGAATGTGCTCGCGCCGATGGCCGATTGTAAGTCCTTGAGCGCCTCCTTCACATCGCCAACCAACGCGAGATCGGTTGGGTAGTTCCGGCCCATGGAATTCATATCGAGGCCAATTCGTACGATCCGGCAATCGGGTACTTCGGGTGAACGGGGCACGAGCCGGCCGCCAAAATCGCGTGCGCCCACCATCACCATCAGGTCGACGCCCGATTTTACGTACGGCGATTCCATGGCGAAATTCCCAATATGCATTGGGTCGCGCAGTGGATAATTCCGGTAAGCCTGAATGCCCGAAGCCACCGGAAGACCGTACTTGTTCGCGAAGGCAACCAAATCCCCAACCGCGCCGGATTTCCATACTTCGTCCCCGACGACGAGCAAAGGACGTTTCGCCGCCACCAACCATTTCGCGCACTGTTCGACCGCCGCCGCTTCCGGCCGCGTGCGGGAATTGAAGAGAAAGCGCTCAGCGGGAAGAATCTGCGCCTGCTGATTTTTGGCTTCCAGAGCGGGCTGGGAGACAGCCAGGTAGACAGGTCCTCCAGGCGCAGTCGTCGCAGTCTTGTAGGCGCGCCGCAACATCAGAGGTAGACTTTGAGCCTCGCGCGCCTCCCAGCAAATCTTTGTGAATTGGCGCGGAATCTCCTTCTGGTCGTACCCGGGACGCGGCGCGAGTTGGCTTTCGTCGGACCACACCTCGTTATCGAGCAGGCCGGACGTAATCACCAGCGCCGAACCATCGCGGCTGGCGTTATACAACTGGCCAGTCGCCTGCGCAGTTCCCGCGACGACATGAATATTCACAAACGCCGGCTTCAGACTCGCCCGATGGTAGCCGTCGGCCATCGCAATAACAATTCCTTCGTGCAGGCCCATGATGAGCGGGACGCCCGAACTCACCTGCGCATCGTAAAGGCCGGCTTCGAAGGAACCAGGATTAGAAAATAGATACTCCGATCCGGCGGCTTTCAGTTGCGCCATGAGCAGATCGCCGCCCGTTCCTTTTGCGATCGTCGAGCCGGGCGTCGGGAGACCCTTGCCCGCCTCTTCAGAGACATCGAATGCTTCCAGCAACGATCGGGCCTGGGCCATTCCGATGCCCAACGCTCCGAGTCTTCGAATCAACCCGCGTCTGGAAAGTCCTTCATCAAGGAAGCGCTTTACGAGGCGTTGCATTCTAATCTCCTCAGGGATCATTCATACAATGTCCCGACGACGTGCGCAAGGGTCAGAAGAAAATTTTGACCGCGACCTCGACCGTCCGCGATTGGTTCAGCGTCGATCCCACTTGAGCGCCCGACGCGACGTTGATGGATACGGACGGCGCGGAGAAGGTCGGCGTGTTCGTCAGGTTGAAGAATTCCCCTCTCAGCTCCAACGCCTTCGTTTCGGTGAATCGGAAGCGTTTCATCAACGAGAAGTCCAACTGCTGGAGGCCATCTGCACGAAGGATGTTGCGGCCCCCGGTGCCGTAAGTGAACGCCGCCGGAAGCACGAACGCATTCGTCGCGTTCGGAGCCAAAGCCACGCACGCCGGATTTGCCGAAATATAAAACCAGCACGATGGATTGCTGAGAACCAGCGGCGTGCCCACCACCTGCGGTCTCTGGCTGCCGACGCCCGTGTTAGCCACGTCGGTCGTGACCGTAGGCGTATATGGAAGCCCGGTGCGGAGTGTCGCAATGCCTGAAGCCGACCATCCGCCGATCACCGAGTCGGCCCACCGCGGAAGAGTGCCGAGAAATGCGCGGCCCCTCCCCACCGGCACGGCATACACGTAGCTGAACACCAGGTTGTGCGTGAGATCGAAGTCGCAAACGCCAGTGTTTGTACCCACCAAAAGCGCCGTGATCGTTCCAACGCCGCCGGTGCCGTTGTCGATGCACTTGGAGTAGGTATACGCCGCGAGGAACGACGCGCCATGCCATTCGCGGCTCTGCAGTTTCACCTGCAAACTGTTGTAATGTTCGCTTCCACCAAACTCCGCGTCGTTGATCGTTCCCCACTGAGAATAGGGGCGCCGTGCCTGAATCGCTCCGGCGCCGGGGTTCGGATCGTTTCGGAGGATGGTCTGCTGCACGTGGTTAGTCCGGTTACCGACGTAGGCCACGTCGATGGTGAGACCCGAGGCAATTTGGCGTTGTACCGACAAATTCCATTGTTGAGAATAAGTCAGGTTCAAGTTTGTCAGCGCCGTAACGATGTTGGGTGTCGAGCAGGAATTCGCCACAAAGCCGAACGAGCACGGCTGGCCCGGATTCGGGTTCGCGCTGACAATCGACTGGCTCTGGAAAAAGTTGCCGAAGATGAGTTGCGGCGCGGCCGGCGGACGGTTGTTCGTCACCGTCTGGGTACCATTGAACGGCACTACATTCTGCGTGTTATTGATGGCGTTGTCGTCGGGAAACGCATAGTAAATCCCGTAGCCGGCGCGAATCACCATCCGGTCGCTGCCCGTAGGCTTCCACGCCAATCCGAGCCGCGGAGCGAAATCGCGGTAGTCCGTCTTGCGCAGCGATTGCGGCAGCCCAAGCGAATCGGAAAGCTCGATCCTGTCTTTGAACAACGGGTAGAGAAACGGGGTTTGCGGCTGTGCGGTCAAAGAGAACTGCGATGGCAGAATCAGCTTTCCCGTCTTCGTATCGAAGCCGGACGTCTGCCCCTGCACGGAGTCGTAGAAGGGATTGATCTCCCAACGAACGCCGAGATTCAGCGTAAGGTTCGAGGACACCCGATAGTCATCTTGCACGTATAACCCATGGAAGTTCGCGCTGTTTCCCCAGAGGTTCCGAAAGTAACTTCGCTGCACGTTGTCCGGGTAACCGAGCAGGAAATCGGCAAATCCGTCACCGGAGTACGTCCCGACAAACGTGAAAGTCCCCATCGACGTACTGCCCGAAATGTAGGTGTTGGTATTGTGTCTCAACTCATAACCGAATTTCAGGCTGTGCTTGCCGGTAGTGAACGTCACGCTGTCCATGTACTGCCACGTGCGGATGCGGTTCTGCTTCGGCCGGGAATCCGATGGCGACCCCGTAAAGTTGGAGTAGCCCGATACGGCGAGTTGCGGAAAGCCCGGGTAGGGAATCCCCGCAAAGCCCTCGACGCCCGCCTGCCCATTCACGTCCTGCCCCTGCATGGCGCCTTGAAAGTTGAAGTAGCTTCGGTAATACGATACGCGCGCTTCATTGACCCATCGCGGGTTGAAGATGTGCGTGAGGTTCAGGACCGCGTTCTGCGCGCGGCTCTGCAGAGGGAACGCGCCGATCGCCGGATATGGGTTGGGGTCCGATTCCTGGTTGTCTTGAAATCGAGTAGCGGCCCATGATCCGGTCCTTTTCAGTGAGCACGTGATCGATTTTGACGTCGCCCTTGTTGAGGGACTGCGTCAGCGCGTTGGTCAGCACCGCACGGTAGGTCGGGCCCGAAATGAAGTTCGCGGCCGGCAGGTACGGAAGAAAAAACTTCGCCTGTGCGGATATGCGGCTGGCAGGAATCACATTACCCGGAAACGCCACGCCTGTCAGGGGATCGAGTACTTTCTTCGAACTGAGAATCGGACTGAAGTCGCCGGCCCGCTCAGCCGCGCTCGCCACAACGTTGTTGAAGTTCTGCTCGCGGCTCAGGATCGTAGTCTCAAAATCGACGAAGAAAAATGTTTTGTCTTTCCTGATCGGACCGCCAAACGTCCCGCCTACCTGATTTCTTCGTAGCACTTCATTGGACTGGTTAACGCCGGGCGGCGGCAGGAAGAAGAAGTTCCGCGCGTCCATCGCGTTGTTCCGCAAAAACTCATACACGTTGCCGTGATATTGATTGGTGCCGCTCTTCAGAGTCGCATTCACAATCGTCGGCGTCTGACCGTATTCCGCCGACATGTTCGAACTTTGCACGCGGAATTCCTGCAGCGCATCCACGTTCGGCTGGATAGCAGTGCCGCCAAGCTGCGACTCGGTGATGTTGGCGCCGTCCAGCGCCCAGCCGGTCCACACGGGCGGAAGCCCATTGACATTGACGTTCACGGCCGACGCGCGGATAGAGACGCCGTTCGTCGGGATGTTCTGCCCGCCCGGGTTGTAGCTCGCCCCGGGAGTGAGCTGCGTAAGCTGCCAGAAAGACCGTCCATTAAGAGGCATGCTCTCGACCGCATGGGTATCGACCACTTGGCTCACAGTCGATGACGCCGTATTCATTAGCGGCTGTTCCGCCGTGACCGTCACGTTCTGGTTCACCTGCCCCACCTCGAACACCAGGTTGACCGTCGCCCTCTCTGCAACCTGCAGCTCAACGTCGGAGATAGTGGTTGTTTTGAACCCAGGCATGCTCACGCTCACCGCGTAGTGCCCTACCTGAAGATTGGGAATCGTGTAGTTGCCTGAGGCGTCGGTCGGAACGGTTCGTTCCTGCGAAGTCTCAACGCTCTTTGCGGTCACGGGCGCATTCGGGACCGCGGCGCCGGAGGAGTCCTTCACCGTCCCCAGCAAAGTCGCCGTGTTCACTAGGCCAGGTGCTGGAACAATGCAGGCAGTCAGAAGAAAAAGCGCGGCGACGGACTGGCGGAGCCCAACGTGGTATCGAGACATGGATCACCCTCTCTTACAAAAGAGAATTGCCCTGCCTACGCAGATAGACCCCCGAGCAATTCCGATAATCGATTGTGCTCGGGTCTGGCGAAACATGTCTTTGGCCCGAAGGGCTCCACTTTTGTCTGGAACGGAAGCTGCGCTCAGTGCACGGTCTTGAACGCGATCTGGAACACAACGGAGCGCGAGATGCGGCCGGTGAGTTCGTCCCGCTGTATTCGTGGACCGGCACTGATGGTCACTTGGCTGGTGAGCCGCGCGGCCAGTTCGATTTTCGCGGCGTAGAGCCGTTCCTGATAGGGTTTGTCCACGGTGAGCCTTTCCACGATCAACGACGGGACAAGCCACTCTCTAGCCGCCCAGAACAGTTGACCGTAGCTCGCGGTTTGCCAGAACGACGTTGACGCATCGGTCTTCAAACTGCGGTCGGTCATGTCGTGTTCCGCAAGAATGCCCCATCTGCCGAAGCCAAGGCGGGCGTATGGACCAATGAGAGTGCGGTCGCCGAGGGTAGCCGCGCCGCGCAGCATGTTCACGCCCACCATCGTTCTGTGATTGCCGAGCACATCAAATTCGGCCAGCAAACCGCCTCCCGATTCGTGTAGGCCGGAGCGCTCGTTGCCGCCCGGGGCAAAAGCATACGGAGTCACGAGGTATCGCCGGCCCCACCAGAAGACCTTGGCCTGAGTCGGAGCATCGTAGTAACCGAGTCGATTGCGCGCCCGGACGAAAACTGAAAGGTCCGCGATGTTAACGCCCGTCGGGAGTTGGTCGCGCCCGACGGCGATTTCCAAAGTGGGTTTCGCGCGGTAGCTCAGCAGTGCTGTGTTGACGAATACTTGTGCAGGGCTCGACGGCATATCGTAGAGCAGCGAAGGACGCGGCGCGCTCTGATTTTCTCCGGTGATCGTCGCCGTCAAGCGAAATCCTTTCCCGAGTTCCGTGGCATTCCGGTATAGGAATCGGCTTCTGAAGAGCTGTGTTCCCGGTTTGTCCGTAGTGGAAACGTCCTGCTGCTGCATCACGGTTCGGAGGTCCTGCGTAATTCGGCCATCCCAGTTCAAAAACTCGCTGAGTGGAGACTGCCACGGCGTGTACTCACCTCCCACCAGGCTCTGTGCCTGATCGATGCTTCGGCCGTAAAGATTCAGCAACCCGCCGCCCTGAGGCGAAATGTGGCACGACGAGCAGTTCGGATATCCCAGCCGGATCATTGTAGGGAGAGCGGCGGCCCGCTGTTCGAAGAGACAGGGAAGAGTTGCGAGTGAAGCCGCAATGAGTGCAGGTTGTAGTTTCCTCATTTCCCACCTTCAGTTTTCGCACCGACAGAGAGCTTCGACTTGGCGGAGAAATCGAGGTGGAGTTTCACCTCGTCGGCTGGTTTTACTCCAAATTGCGACGGTGCCGCGATGCCGTAGTCGCTCAATTTCACGATCCCATCGCCCTCAACCCGGTACGACGACGTAGATCCCAATTGTTCTTTCACGCGAAGCGCGATGTTGGCGGGGCGTGATACTCCGCGGATGGTCATGTTGCCGCTAAGTTGGCAGGCGAATTCGTGCGCGGCCCCACTGGCCCGGCAGGAGGTTGTACCAGCGGCAAACCGGAGATCCGGTTCCTGTCCGTCCGGAGCTGCAAAAGATGTACTTGCGCATGTGCTCATCGCGCACTTTCATTCCTGTCACCAGGCTCTTCACGGGCAGAGACGCTTCGATCCCTTGAAGAACGAGTCCGTTCGCGTCTGGCGAAACCTCGACGCGCGCGGAAAGCGTCGTCGATTTTCCCTTTACTTCTACGCCAGGCACATTGGTGGTGGCGGTGAAAATGGCCGTGCCGGATTCAACTTCCACTATGCCGGCAAGACAGGTAATGGTTCCGAACAGCAAAAAAGCGGATGCGAGGATGTCATGGCGCACTAATAGATTCATGCGATTTCTCCATATTTGTTTGTTTATTTCCGTAGTGTCTACGAGGACTTGCGAGCCGGCTTCATAACTTCAGATGGCTGCGTCGTTCGAGAAGTTCCCAGGGTTACGGTTAAGAAAGTAAAACTTTAATTGTTATTTCAGGTGAGAATAAATAGGAAAAGGGGCGAAACAGCCGCCCCTTTGTTTGAGATGATGTGCTTGTTCTAATTCTGGCTTCAATGCCCCCGGCCAGGTCCGCGAAAGCCGCCAGCCCCGCGCCCATGGCTTGCATCCAGCGTGGTCTTCTGGGTGGCATCAAGAATCGCGTAGAACGCGGCGTCCGCTTTACTTTGGATATCGAGAATTTGTCCGTTGAGCGTTCCGATGCTGGCCGACAACTGATCGATTGTAGAGATCGAATTGGTCTTCACCGCGGCAGCAAGCGAGGTGCGGTCCGTGCTCAAGGTGGTCTGCAGCGGAGCGATGGCATTCAATGAGTTAGTGAAGATAGTGGTGGCTTGGGCTGCTTGCGCGGTGGTAAGCGTAAGAAGTTTCGTGAGCCGGGCCACCCGATTCGCTACAATCGTCGCGGTATCGGGAGGGGTCGACGAGGTGAGGTCGCCGAAACGCCCCTGAGCCATCATCGTTGTGGCCAGCAGAGTGCCGAACGCTGTCACTCGGAATAAGTTGGTAAGCATGGTGGTTCTCCTAATTATTTTTGTTACTTCTACATACAATGCTGAACGAACGTAAAGCGCCGGGACTGAAGTAACGAATGCGGCCGCTCGAGTTCTTTAACCTGATAAACCCGGTCGAGGGTCCCCGCGGCTCAAACATTTAACGTTCTTTACATGGATTTGGCCGGGCTTAACATTCACCACCGCCGGCGCTGAAAAGCTTTCAGCGTTTCAAACCAGGCGATACTCACCGCTCCCGCGCCAACGCAGAGCGCGATGTCGTGGGGATGAAGCGTGCTGAAGTGGAACAGCGCCTTGAGAAACGGCGTATACAGGACGAGAGCCAGAAAGACCAACGCACTGCCCGCTACCCACCACATGGCAGGATTTGGCGTTCGCAGAATGCCCACGAAGGTCCGCGACCAGGATCGATTCGTCGCAATCAAAGCAACGTTGGCAATCACGAGCGCCGTGAAGGTTAAAGCACGAGCATCTTGCTCGCCCTGTCCCCGGTAGAGTGCGATCCCAAAGATTGCCAACAGGATGATGAGGACGCCAAAACCTTGCAACAGACTCATGATCACCATCTGTTTATTGAAGAGTCGCTCAGTCGCCGGACGAGGAGGCCGCTGCATGATGTCCGCGTCTTCCTCCTCCGCCTCGAAAACAATCGAGCACGCAGGATCAATGATGAGTTCGAGGAAGGCGACATGTATGGGTTCCAGGATCAAGGGCCAACGAAATAGAACGGCACACAGCGAGAGCCCGGCGATGGGGACGTGAATTGCGAAGATATAAGCCATCGCCTTTTTCAAATTGTCAAAAATGCGGCGTCCAAGACGGACGGCCTGAACGATGGACGAAAAATCATCATCCAGCAGAACAAGGTCCGCGGCTTCGCGAGCCACGTCGGTGCCTCGCTCGCCCATCCCAATTCCGATGTGCGCGGCTTTCAGAGCCGGGGCGTCGTTCACCCCGTCGCCGGTCATCGCAACAATCTCGCCATTGGCCTTCATCGCGCTGACTAATTGAAGCTTCTGTTCGGGTACCGCGCGCGCAAAAACGTTGGCCCGCACAACGCGGTGGCGGAGAGTCTGCTCGTCCATCGCCGCGACTTCCGGGCCCGAAATAGCTCCATCTGTGCTTTCGAGTCCGATCTGGCGTGCTATGCTCATCGCGGTTCCCGGGTAGTCGCCGGTGATCATGATCACACGTATACCGGCGGCTTGGCACTCTTGAATTGCGCCAGGAACAGCCGGCCGCACAGGATCGGCAAGCGCGACGAGCCCCAGCAACTCAAACTCGAAATCATGCTGTTGATCTGGAAGAATCTTGCTGGAGATTTGTGCTTTCGCCACCCCAAGAACGCGTAACCCCTCGGCAGCCATCCCAGCCACGGTCTCGTTGAGAATGGCGGTGTCTTGCTTCGACAAATGACAGAGATCCGCGACCGCTTCAGGCGCTCCCTTTGCGGCAATCACAAACTGCGCGTCATCGGGCGAAACCCATGCCTCTGATATTGCGAGCAGGTTCTTGGCGAGCGGATACTCACGAACGACTTTCCAACTGGCATGCAAGTGCTCCGTGCCATGTAGTGCTTCGTCACCGAGTTTGCGGATCGCGCGGTCCATTGGATCGAAACGGATCGGGCTGGCTGGCAAGCATGGCGAATTCCGCGAGCTCGTGAAACTGTTCCGGGACCGCGGATACCGGCTGTCTGCCAAAGTCGTACGTCTCACCCCTTGCATAGAGCTTGATCACAGACATCCGGTTCATTGTTAAAGTGCCGGTCTTATCAACGCATAGCGCTGTCGCTGCCCCGAGCATCTCGATCGCCGGCATCCGTCGCGTGAGCACACGCTTTCGTGACATCCGCCAAGCTCCCAGGGCGAGGAATACGGTCAGAACGACAGGCAATTCCTCGGGCAGGATTGCCATCGCGAGCGTGAGAGCGGCAAGAAAAGCCCGCAACCAGTCGCCGCGGGTTAGGCCATAAACAACGACAAGCAAGCCGCAGATCGCAAGGCCGCCCAGCGCAAGCACCCTTACTAGATGGCGGGTGTCCTGCTGTAGCCGGGTGGGCTCTTGTTTAACATCCCGCAGCGACTTTCCAATCTTCCCCAGCTCGGTTTGGATACCCGTCGCTTTTGCAAGCGCAAGTCCCGTGCCTCGAACTACGAGCGTCCCCGAGAAGACGAATGGAAGATCGTCCCCGCCCGGCCGCGCCATCCCGGTGTCTTTCGACACGGCTTGTTTCCGAACGGGCACGGACTCACCCGTCAAAAGTGATTCGTCGGTGGCCAGGTTTACTGCCGAAAGCAGTATGCCATCGGCCGGAACGCGGTCGCCCTCCGACAACACGAGAATATCCCCGGGAACAACATCGCGGCCCGGAATTCTCTTGCGCTTTCCGTCACGAACCACCAGCGCGCGTGGACTCGACAAATCCCGGAGGGCCTCTAATGCCCGCTCAGTCTTACGTTCCTGGTACAGCGTGATCGCAATGACAACCATCACGAAAATCAGCAGGATGATCGCTTCTTGCACGTCCCCGAGCAGCAGGTAAGTGCTACCGCAGGCGAGCAGCAACAAGAGCATCGGCTCTCGTATCACTTCGAAGGCAATCCTGATAATGGAACGCGGCTTCGAGGATGGGAGTTCGTTGAAGCCGTAGCGCGCGATTCTGGAAGCCGCCTCGGCGTCGGAGAGCCCCGCGGCGAGACGTTCCTCTGATTTGAAATCAGTGCCAGCGTCTAGAGCGTCCGCCATCCCTTACCTCATCTCGAGCAAGCGCACGGGTTGCCCGACTTTAGGTATAGCTCACGTAGAACATTCAAATTTCGGGAGTCAGTCACAGGAAGAAACATCGTTTGGAGAACTCTTAGGAGACACTTGAGCGGCCAGTACGGAATAAAATCGGTCTACCTAGCCGAACTTCTGGCTACCTTCCACTATCTTCAACGGCCGGTTGATCGGAACTCCCGTGAAATGGTCGAGCCTGCCGGAAGGCCAGCGGATTTCCAGTTCGTCGATTCGAGCAGATTTGCCAAGGCCAAAATGGATGCGCAGATCGTTTTGGGAATAGAAACTTCCCCCGCTTCGGACCTCATCGATCTGCTGGTGGCCCCCGGTCACGCACTTGACGCGCGCTCCAATCGCGCTCCGGTTTGACTTCGTTCCCACCAGTTTGAGTATCGTCCAGTTGTTCCCCGTCTTGGACGAGCAACGAAGCAGTTGCGGCAATGCGTTGACTGGATTGATCAGGACATCAACGCAACCGTCGTTATCGTAGTCGCCGAACGCGCAGCCTCTGGCGCTCGCCAGACTCGTTATACCGGGCCCGGCGAGGAGTGAAGCATCGCGAAATTTGCCGTTACCAAGATTCTCATAGAGCACCTTCGGCTGTTTGTAATGGGCCGCTCCGTTGAGGCGCTCGATCTCAGGATAGACGTGGCCATTCACGTATAGGATATCGGGCCAGCCATCGTTATTGAAATCGAAAAAACCACACCCCCACCCAAGCAGGCGGGAATACGCGGCCAGTCCACTGGCCTGCGTCGCTTCCTCAAAGAGGCGTTTACCCAGATTGCGATAGAGATTGGGAAGATCGTCGGAAAAGTTCGTCTTAAAAATATCGAGCAAACCGTCGCAATTGTAGTCGGCCGCCGCCACCCCCATGCCCGATTGATTCCGCCCATCGCGGCTAGTGGCAACGCCTGCCTCCAGTCCTCCTTCGGTGAAAGTTCCGTCGCCGTTGTTCCAGAACATGTAGCTCATGTCGCTGTCGTTAGCAACGTAGATGTCGGGACGGCCATCGTTATCGAAGTCGGCGACAAGAACCCCGAGTCCGTAACTTTCAGAAGCTTTTCCGATGCCGCTTTGCTGCGTCACATCCGAAAAAGTACCGTCGCGATTGTTGCGGAACAAATGATTTCGGGCGCGCGGCAGGCCTTGAGGACCGCAATTGACGGCCAGCCCTTGATAAAGACATGAGCCAGTGCCAGGCAAGGGCGCCATCTTCAGGTCCAGGTCGATATAGTTGCTCACGAACAAATCCAGGTAGCCGTCCGCGTCGTAGTCGAGAAACGCGCAGCCCGCGCCCCATTGAGTTTCCTTCGTTCCAAGTCCAGCTTTAGCGGTGACGTCGGTGAACGTACCGTCGCCATTGTTGTGATAGAGAATGTTCTGGCCCCAATAAGTAATGAACAGATCATCGTGGCCGTCGTTGTCGTAGTCTCCGACGCAAACGCCCTGACCCCAGCCGCTGCGGTTCAGGCCCGCGCGGCGAGTCACATCACTAAAGGTGCCATCCCGATTGTTGTGGAGGAGTTGATTGGAAGGCTGGGGTCCTTTGCCGGAATCGAGAGTAGTGCCGTTGACGAGAAAAATATCCGGCCAGCCGTCGTTGTCGTAATCGAAGAAAGCCGCGCCACAACCGGTGGTCTCGAGAATGTATCGGTTTCCGGTGGCGCCTCCGTAGGTCGTAGGCACAGTGAGTCCCGCGCGCGCAGAGACGTCCTCGAAACGAACCGGATAGTCATCCCGAGGACTGGCCATGCACCGCAGTGCTGCAGCCCCCTGTAATGCCGCATGAAGAAGAGAGCGACGCGTCATCATTTCGCTTCACGCGACTTGAGGGAGATACGGCAAGGACCTAGCTCGTTAGCCTGCTTCAGTGCGTTCTCGGCGCGCTCCAGCTGGCCTGCGTGAGCGAGCGCATCGGCTAGCATACACATTCCGTGGGCGTGCGATGGTCGCAAAGACAATACTGTTTCGAACTCACGCGCCGCTCCGGCCCAGTCAGCCTGCTTTTCCAAAGCCACGCCAAAGTTGAAATGAATGTCGGGATTACGCGGTCCCGCTGCGACGGCCGCGCTAAAGGCCCGGTTGGCTTCGGTCCAGTTCAGCCGGGCGCTTTGCGCGATACCCATGTAATGGTTGGCGTCGGCTGAGTCCGGCTCGGCCGCAACAGCGGCTCGCAATGCCTCGATCGCAGAATCGACGTTTCCCTTTTTTAGAAACTCGATCGCCCGGTTAGTGTTCAGCACTGCGTCGGACCGCCGTGATGCCGCAGCGGACGCCTCTCTCGACTTGCGAAACAATTCCGCTGCCTGCTGTGTTTCGCCGGCTTTGCGTAGCGCGGTGGCGAGAGCAGCCAGCACATCGGCACGATTGGGGGCGAGCTTTGCTGCCTCCTGGAGTTCGGCGATGCCTTCGGGCAGAGATTTTTCAGAGAGCGCAAGCCCATAGCTCAAACGGAAGCCCGAGTCGCGAGGGCTCAGGCGGGCGGCACGTTCGTAATGCCCCAGTGCGCCCGCAGCGTCTCCGGATTGGGACAGCGCCTCGGCATAATAGAACTGTGCCCGAGCGAGATCCGGTGCAAGCCGCACGGCGGCGGACAACTCCGGCAGAGCCTCCTTCAGGCGATCGCTGCGCTTGAGCGTAAAGCCAAGATCGGCACGCGCCGAAGCCGAATCGGGTTCGAGCGCCAACGCCTTTCTGTAGTTATCGATTGCGGCCGGAAGATCGCCTTTGTCCCTCATGGCCTGGGCCAGATTCAGAAACCCCGGCACAAACTTGGGGTCACACGCCAGCGCACGATGAAACTGCTCGATGGCTCCAGCGAGATCCCCATTCTGGTCGAGCGCCACTCCCAGGTTGTTGTGGGCTTCGGCCGAGTCAGGCTGCAGGGCGACTACCCGGCGGAACTCGTCCGCCGCGCCCTGCGGATCGCCGATCCCGGAGTAAAGCATGGCCAGTTGAGTGTGAGCGGCAAACATCTCCGGCCGCAGGCGGATTGCCTTCTGTAGCGCCGCTATGGCACCGCGCGGCTCGCCTCGCTCCGCCAGTGCATTCCCAAGTTCGAAAAGCGCTTCAGGGAAATCGCGACGCAATGCCACTGCGGTTTGCAGGTTCTGAATAGCGTCAGTGGAATGGCCTTTGATGCTAAGGGCCGTGCCGAGATTGTAGAATGCCTCGGCGTAACTGGGATCGATGGCAACTGCCTTGCGGAACTCCTCAATGGCCTGATCGACGGACCCGATTCGGCCGAGCGCAAAACCCAGATAGTTGTGGGCCGGAGCCGAATTAGCGTCCAATTCCACAGCGCGCCGCAGCAAAGGGAGGGACCGTTGCGCATCTCCCTTTTGCAGAAGAGCGATCCCTTCTGGTAGAGGATTGGAGCCCGGCTGCGCTGACCAGGCGCAACCGGCGATCACCGCGACCAGGGCCGGGCACCGCAGCATCAAAAACGTAATGTAGCACTAAGTTGAAGGCGCCGCATGATGTCTATAGTTCCGAAAATTCTGCCCGCCGTCGAAGCGTCCACAGTGGCGCTTGGATTCGAAAGATTCGTGTGATTGAAGGCGTTGTAGGCCTCCCATTGCAGTTCGAGTCTGGCTCGCTCGCGGATCTGGAACGATTTCACAAGGGCAAGATCAATGCGGTACAGCGCTGGCCCTCGCAGGATATTCCGGCCAGAATTTCCAAAAACGTACAGTGCGGGCACGCTAAACGCCTTGGGGTTAAACCAGGAATTCCGATTCGGACTGGACACGCCAGGAGAACCGGTGATGTTGGGGCGCAGGGTGCAGCAATCGGAGTTGAGTGTCGAACTGTCGCCCAGAACGGGAGTGAACGGGAGCCCGGACTCGGCAGTCTCTATTCCTGAGATCTGCCAGCCGCCGACCAGATACTTCAGCGGTCCCTTGTCTGACAGGAAACGCTTACCCGGTCCGAACGGAAGCTCCCAAACGTGGCTGGTAACAAAAACGAATTTACGGTCCGCGTCTTGAACCGCTCGATCGAGATTCGCGTTCCAGTTGTACATCGGGTTGTGCGAGCCGAAATCATAGGTCTTGCCCCAAGTGAATGAAGTCGTGAACAACAATCCATGAGAGAACCTCTTTTGCGTGGACAGTTGCAGACCCTGATAGCCCGTGCTGCTCTGATTGCTCTGATTGTAGGCGTTCGTATCAAATCCAAAAACATCCATCGGCCGTCGGGAGTTGATTGTACCCGGACCCGGCGGCGCCGCGTTGTAGTCCACACGATAAAAAATGTGCCGGACGGCATTCCCGACATAACCAGCCGTGATTGTCAAATCACCCGGCAGTTGACGCTGGACCGAGAAATTCCACATGTCGATTGAGTTGTCCGGGTTGTGTTGGTCGGCTCCGAAGCCCGCCGAATTGGGCGTCGGGTACTGTCCGGGATTCCCCGCGGCCGCCAGAACATCGAAACCTGACACGAAGGCTGGGGGCGCTTGCCCGATAGCAAGGACGGGCAAGTACGCATCGCTCTGCTTCACGTTTTGACGCGTGGCGTTAGGCCAGTCGTTCGTGATGGCACCGAAATTGGCCCCATTGAAACCGATCGCATAAGACCGGGCATAGCCTGTCCGGATTACAGTGTTGTTGTCGAGCCGATACGCTATGCCGACCCGGGGCTGGAAATCGCGGTAGTTCTGGTCCACGTTCGCCGTGGCAGTGGAGTTGCCGTAATTGCTGATGATCGTATTGGAGTTGCTGTAGTTGAAATTAGCGATGCCGCCCTTCTGAGGCGAAGTCGGATAACCGTTATAGTCCCAGCGCAATCCAAGAGTCAGAGTCAGCTTGGAGGTTACTTTCCAGGTGTCCTGCGCAAAAAAGGCCTGACGAGTATTGTGCGCCAGCGGAAGGTTTCGCGCATAGATAACGCGTCCGAAAGCGCTCACGTCTCCGAGCAACAACGTGGCCACGGATAGCCCCGATCCGGCCACAGCGGGGCTGCCGGTTATCTGTTGTGAGAAGCCGTTACCGGAGCATACCCCGGTGTTTGCGCAGCCGAAATCACCCTGGGAGGATGTGTCGCGGCGGTCGCGCCATGTCAAGAGAGTATCGGTGCCAAACTTGAAATTGTGCGCGCCATGAGTCCAGGTCGCTACGCCGACGAAATTGTAATTGCCGTAGTTGTCCACCTGATGGGAGTGATCGTTATTGCCGAACGAGAAAGCCCCCACCGGTCCCCCGATGATAAATCCTGCGAGGCCGCCGCACGAAGCGCAAGCGCTGTTCAGGCCCGGAATGCCAAACTGCTCGGATGTCTTCGACGCCTGGTCAAAGGCGTCCTGCTTCCATTCGTTGAGCGTCCAGCCGAACCTGCCTTCGATGACCAGATTCGGGCCCACAATTCGGGTATAGTTAGCCACCAGGCTGTTGTTATTGCCCTCGGCGACATTGCTGCCGGGATACACCATCGCCCCATACGACGGGACATTCAAGAAGGAGTTCCCTTGCTGACGGGTGTAGCGGCTGAAGAATCTGCTGGAATCGTTGATTACGTAATCGGCTCGAATCGTTCCTAAGTTCTGATCGATCGGATTGACCTGAGTCGCAAAAAAGTTGTTGTCTTGCCCGGCCTGAGTCGGCAACGGCAGCTTGGACAGCATGCTCTGTACGATGGGGTTGAGTCTGTTGGAAGGGATGATGTTCCCGGCGAACGGGGTTCTTCCTACTCCACCGGCGCCTCCGGTCTGAGGATCAAAAATCAGGTGGCCGGGCAATTGGCTGCTGAAGTCCCCAGTTCGAAACGCCGGCGTCGGAACGGTGGTGAGCACATTGGCTGCAGATCGGACGCGAATCCCATCGTAATAGCCAAAAAGGAAGATCTTGTTCTTCTTGACCGGAGCGCCTAGCGTTCCGCCAAATTGATTCCACACAAAATGGCCCGGGCCATTCGGCTCACTGAACGGATTCCGGGCAAAAAGGGAGTTTACCCGGTTGAACTCGTGGGCGCTTCCGTGAACCTCATTGCTTCCTGACTTGGTGGTGAAGTTCTGGATCGCGCCGGCCACTTGCCCCAACTCAACATCGTAATTCGAAGTCACCAACCGGTATTCCTGAAGCGCGTCGGTCATGGGCACGATGGGCGCTGCGCCGCCGACCCCTTCGGTGTCGTCAACTCCATCCAGAAGCTGACGGTTTTGCTGCGATCGCTGACCGTTCACGCTGAAGGTGTAGTTGGCGGACCGCTGGGCGCTCGGTATACCCTGCCCGTTTGTGTTCATCACGACGCCCGGCTGCAACCCGGCCAGAGCGGTCGGATTGCGGCCCTCCACGGGAAGCGATTCAAGAGCCTTCGTGGTGACCGTGCTGCCAACTTCAACTTTGTCGGTTTCAAGCAGAGGGGCCTCTCCAGTGACAGTGATTCGCTCCTGCACATTGCCCACTTCGAGTTTGAAATCGAGCCTGACAACGGACCCGATGTCGACCTGGATCTGCGCGCGGGTCACGGGTTTGAACCCCGTCGCGGTTACGTCCACCCGATAAGCGCCTGAAATCAGGTTGAGAACGTTGAAGTAGCCCGCGTCGTTGGACTTCGTCTGGTAATGGACACTCGTGGCGAGGTTCATGACGTCGATGCTCGCACCCGCAAGGGCTGCTCCTGATGAGTCTGTGGTCTCACCGGTAATTGAACCAGATACAGCCTGACCATAGACGGAGGAACATAAATGGAGCAAAATCAGAGGTATACCGAGCGCCCACATGGCACGATATTTCATACAATCCTCCCGGATTGCTACTTTCGTAGCGAACTCGCGCTTCGCGGATCTGGACAACCAATAATGTTGACAACCCTGCTGACAAAAGGGCTATGGTATGTATATATTTCAACGCGCGCGACATGTCAAGGGAAATCAGAGGAGGCTCTGCGTGCTTTTGCCGCGGAAGCATAGCACCACAGCCTCGTCTCCATTGGAGAACTGTACTGCCTGCCATTGCTCCGGCGAGCGGATGGCGGAAACAGATGGTAGGTCTGCCCATAGAGCAGATGCCGGTATTTCTTATAGATCGGAATATTGCGGCGGCCTGCGTCCAGCACCTCGGCAGGATACAGAGACACGTTCTGGAAGCGTGCCATTAATTGTCCCGAAGCCAAAAAGTCCGATCATACGGCTACGGGATATGGTGTCGAGGATATCCGGATCTTTCGTCCTTTCGAGTTCGGGGTCCTTGACGACCCACCCGCCGTTGTAAAAGCTCGGATAAATATGGCTCGCCACCAGAGCATTCTCGCGAACGTGGGACGAGGGAAAGCTTCTCTGAATTGAAATCAGTGCAAACGTCCGCGCGGCGTCCACCATCCCTTACTCTTCCGGCAAGCAAACGGCTTGCCCGATTTTAGGTATAGCTCACCTCTATGGCATCGCACAAAGTCCGATCGACGGGCCCGGTTCTCAGGCGCAACGGGCGGTCACCGCGACGAATGCGATCACCTGAGCCTCAAAAACGCAACGTGACACTAAGCTGAAGCCGCCGCATAATGTCTGTAACGCCGGTAATCTTGCCCGCGGTTGAGGAGTCCACCGCGGCGGTCGGAAGTGAGAGGTTAGCGTGATTGAAGGCATTGTAAGCCTCCAACTGCAGTTCAAGCCTGGTTCGCTCACGGAGCTGCACCGATTTCACCAGCGCAAGATCAACCCGGTATAACGAGGGCCCCCGCAGAATATTTCGCCCGGAATTTCCAAAAACATACTGAGCGGGCACGCTAAATGCCTTGGGGTTAAACCAAAGACTTCTGTTTGGATTGGATACCGAAGGATCGCCCGTGATATTGGGTCGTAGCGTGCAGCAATCGGAGTTGAGCGTGGAAGTATCGCCGAGAACCGGCGTAAACGGGAGACCGGACTCGGCGGTCTCGATTCCGGAGATCTGCCAGCCTCCGAACCAGATACTGGAGCGGTCCCTTGCTCGACAGGAAACGCTTGCCCGGTCCGAACGGAAGCTCCCACACGTGGCTGGTAACAAAAACGAATTTACGGTCCGCATCTTCAACGGCGCGATCGAGAGCCTCGTTCCACTTATAAAATGGGCCTGAAGCGAAATCATAGGTCTTGCCCCAGGTAAATGAAGTGGTGAACAACAAACCGCCTGAGAACCTCTTTTGGGTAGACACCTGGAGACCCTGATAGCCCGTGCTGCTCTGATTGGTCTGATTATAAGCGTTGGTCTCAAAGCCATACGAATCGTATGGGCGGCGGGAGTTGATCGTGCCCGGTCCCGGAGGCGCCGCGTTAAAGTCGATTCGATAAAAGAGGTGCCGGACCGCATTGCCCACATACGCGGTGGTGAATGTCAGATTACCCGGTAATTGATGCTGTATGGAGAAGTTCCACATGTCGATCGAGTTGTCCGGATTGTACGCGTCGGTTCCGAAGGCTTGCGAATTCGGCGTAGGGAACTGTCCGGGATTCCCCGCCGCGGCGAGAATATCGAATCCCGACACAAAGGGCGGGGGCGGCTGGCCGATAGTGAGGATGGGCAGGTAAGCGTCGCTCTGAAGAAGAGTTTGGCGGGTTGCGTTAGGCCAATCGTTCGTGATGGCTCCGAAATTCGCGCCATTGAAGCCAATCGCGTAAGACCGGGCGTAGCCGCTTCGGATGACTGTGCGGCTGCCAAGTTGATACGCTATGCCGATACGCGGCCCCCAGTTGTTATAGTTGTTGTTCACATTTGCCGTCGCACTCGAGTTGCCGAAGTTGCTGACGATCGTATTGGTATTGCTGAAGTTAAAATTCGCGATACCGCCCTTTTGGGGCGAAGTCGGATAGCCGTTGAAGTCCCACCGCAGTCCAAGAGTCAGCGTCAGCTTGGAAGTGGCTTTCCAGGTATCCTGCGCGAAAAAGGCCTGACGAGTGTTATGCGCCAGCGGAAGGTTGCGCGCATAGATGACACGGCCGAAACCGCTGACGCCTCCGAGCATCAAGGTGGCCACGGACAACCCCGATCCCGGTGCGGCCGGGCTACCGGTTATTTGCTGCGAGAAGCCGTTACCGTTGCATATGCCGGTGTTGGAGCAGCCGAAATCGCCTTGGGACGACGTGTCGCGCCGGTCGCGCCACGTGAACAGCGTATCGCTGCCGAACTTGAAGGTGTGAGCGCCATGAGTCCAGGTGGCAATTCCCACGAAATTATAGTTTCCGTAGTTGTCCACCTGGTGCGAACTCACGCTGTTGCCGAACGAAAAGGCGCCTACCGGCCCTCCGATAATAAATCCAACGAGGCCGCCGCAAGACGAGCAGGCATCGTTGAGGCCAGGCATGCCGAACTGGGTGGAAGTATTCGACGCTTGGTCGACGGCGTCCTGCTTCCCTTCGTTGAGCGTCCAGCCGAACCGGCCTTCAACGACGAGATTCGGAGTTACGACGCGAGTGTAATTGGCCACCAGACTGTTATTGTTACCCTCGGCGACATTGCTGCCAGGGTAATCCAGCACTCCGAATGCCGGAACGTTCAGCACGGAATCCCCTTGCTGGCGGGTGTAGCGGGCGAAGAATCTGCTCGTTTCGTTTATCACGTAATCGGCGCGAATAGTCCCCAGGTTCTGATTGATCGGGTTGATCTGAGCCGCGAGAAAGTTGTTGTCGGTCCCAGCCTGTGTCGGCATTGCAAGCTTCGACATCAAGCTCTGTACGACGGGATTGAGTCGGTTCGCCGGGATGATATTTCCTGGGAACAGAGTTCTTCCAACTCCCCCGGCACCGCCGCTCTGAGGATCAAAAATCGGGTGGGCGGGCAATTGGCTGCTGAAGTCACCCGCGCGAAACGCCGCAGTCGGCACCGTCGTCAGCAAATTCGCGCCGGATCGCACTCGAATACCATCAAAGTAGCCGAACAGAAAAAGCTTGTTTTTCTTTACCGGGCCACCCAACGTTCCGCCAAATTGATTCCAGACGAAATGACCCGGACCATTCGGTTCAGTGAAAGGATTGCGGGCAAAAAGCGCGTTCGCCCGGTTAAACTCATGGGCGCTTCCATGAAATTCGTTGCTGCCCGATTTGGTAGTGAAGTTCTGGATAGCGCCGGCCACCTGCCCTAACTCGACGTCGTAGTTCGAGGTCACCAGGCTATATTCCTGAAGTGCGTCCGTCATGGGCACGATGGGCGGGGCGCCGCCGACACCCTCGGTATCATCGACGCCATCGAGAAGCTGCCTGTTTTGTTGCTGGCGCATGCCGTTTACGGTAAATGAGTAGTTGGCCGAAGTCTTCGCGCTCGGTATTCCCTGTCCGTTCGTGTTCATCACCACGCCAGGCGTCAACCCCGCAAGAGCGGTCGGGTTGCGGCCCTCCACGGGAAGCGACTCAAGGGCCTTGGTAGTGACGGTATTGCCAACTTCCACTTTGGCGGTTTCGAGCAGCGGAGACTCTCCGGTGACCGTGATCTTCTCCTGCACGTTGCCGATGTCGAGTTTGAAATCGAGTCTGAGAACCGACCCGATGTCCACCTGGACGCGCGCACGAGTCACTGGTCTGAATCCGTTAGCGGTCACGTCCACCCGATAAGCTCCGGAGATCAGGTTTAGAACGTTGAAGTAGCCCGCATCGTTGGTTTTCGTTTGATAGTGGACGCTGGTGGCGAGGTTTACGACGTCGACGCTCGCACCCGCAAGCGCCGCTCCCGATGAATCGGTAATCTCTCCGGTTACGGAACCGGACACCGCCTGGCCATAGGCGGACGAACATAGCTGGAGCAAAATCAGAGATACAGCAAGCAGCCACATGGCTCGATATTTCATACAATCCTCCCGGATTGCGGATCTAGACAAACAACAATGTTGACAACCCTGCTGACAAAAGCGCTATGGTATGTATATTTCAACGCGCACGGCATGTCAAGGAAAATCAGAAAAAAGCCGCCTTAATGGGATGTAGAGCTCAGAAAAAATATGTTCGACATCTCTGGTTTGGGTAGCACAGCAATCAGTCCGTCGCCCATCAATCGCTTTCCGGTCATGGTCCGGGTAACAGCGCCGTTCACCGTGGTGACCGTGTAAACAGTCTCTGGACGCACCCCACGTACCGGCAGACGCATCGTACTCTGCGTGCTTTTACCACGGAAGCACAACACCACAGCTTCGCCGCCATTGGAGAACTGTACTGCCTGCCATTGCTCCGGCGAGCCGGATGGCGGAAACAGATGGTAGGCCTGCCCATAGAGCAGATGCCGGTATTTTTTATAGATCGGAATATTGCGGCGCGCTGCATCCAGCACCTCGGCGGGATACAGAGACACCCGTTCTGGAAGCGTGCCATTGATTGTCCCGAAGCCAAAGAGTCCGATCATGCGGCTACGGAATATCGTGTCGAGGATGTCCGGATCTTTCGCTTTGTCGAGTTCGGGGTCCTTGACGACCCATCCGCCGTTGTAGAAGCTCGGATAAATATGGCTCGCCACCAAAGCATTCTCGCGAACATGGGACGAGGGAAAGCTGGAGTCGCTCAGCCAATTGGCTCGAATCGTCCGAGCGAGACCATAATCCAGGCGGCTTCCATAACCACACTGCTCGAGGACGAGATTCGGGAACGTGCTGTGCAAATGGCGGAAGATTTCGTATTGACCGGCCAGCGCAGCATAGCTGCCGTCGCCCGTCTGATGGCCGTGATCGGCGCGATTGCACTGCCCCGGTATACCCGGAATACCGGAGTTATCCCACTTCAGCCAGTCGAGTTGGAACTCCTTAACGATCCGAGTGAGATGAGTCTTCAGATGCTCAATGTAATCCGGACATCCGAGGCAAACCTGGTGGCACGTCGACTCCCACGTCTTGATTTTCAAAACCTTGTCGACGCCATCCATTTGCGCCACCCAACGCCGCGGAATTGGATCGGGTAGAAGGCGGCTGTCGACGATGTTCGGTCCAACCCACAGCCCGAATTTCATCCCCTTGGCGTGAACTTTGCCGGAGAAATGAGCAAGCCCGTCCGGAAATTTTTCGCGATCCTCGGCGTAGTTTCCAAGTCCGCATCCCCAATCCCCGTTTCCTTTCCTGGACGAGCCTTTGTACCAGGAAGCATCGATGTAATAAAGTTCCACACCGAGACCCGCGGCAAACTCCATCTCGTCCAAAAGTGCCTGCTCAACTCCCTGGGATTCGGTACCCCAGATGTCGTAAACAACCCACGGTGAGTCCGGAAGGGGTTTAGGGAAAACGTGAGCTTTCAGATATTTTTGACCCAGCGCGAATGCGTCGTCGGCTGAGCCTCTGGTGAGAGCCAGGAAGACAGGCGGCGATGCTAAGCTTTCGCCGGGTGCGACGTCATGCCGCAGGTCCGTAATTTCCACCTCGAGCCAAAGCGCCTCATCGGTCCGCGTGAGCTTATACCGCCACCCACGTTCCCATTCGATACCAATAATCAGGAACTCGTGGAAGTCAATTGCCTCCAAAACCAGAAGGCCGCAATGTTCGGGACCGTTCCACCTTCCGCCGCGCAATTCCAACACATCTTCCACCGGCAGACGTTCGGCCGCGTAGCTGTTTCTGCGGATGCAATGAACCTGCATCGCGCCCAGGTTGGCTCGAAGAGGAATGCGGAACGGGCCAAAGCTGGTTACTGCCTTGACGGCTTCGGGTGAGGAATTGCGAAAATCGCAGCCAAATTCGATCACCGGTACATCTGGCAGCAGACGGCACCGTTGAGAGGCTGTAACGCGCTCCGGTGTTACATGCTCGATCCGCAGGTCACCGGAGTTGCCCCGCGGCGTCGCCTCTGCGGCCCAGGTCGCGCCGGTGTTTGAGTCCGACGATGAATATAGGGCCCGTCACTTGATTTGGCGCTGCCCAGTCGAAGCCGGAGCGCTCATTGCGCAGCGACAACAACCGGACCGGTTTGCCCTTTTCCGTCGATAGATTCAAGAAGACTTCCGAAGTCGAGAGGTGGGATGGCTGGGCTGAAGCACTCGATGCGGTGGCTGCCATTCCGCCGGCAAAAAGGAACTGTCTTCGATCGAGCCTCATCCTCAGTGCAATATATCGGACGGCCGCAGAACTGTCAACAATAACGTCAACAGTTATTGACATGCGCCCAACGCAAGAAGTATGCTGGCTCAAGAAAAGGAAACGAAATGCGAAACAGCTACGTTAGCAGGCGCCGGATTCTGGAAATGTCGTGCCTCGGTTTCGGCACCATGGCCCTGAACTCGTTGCTCGCCGGACCGGCCAACGAGAGCAAACCCTATAACGATTTGCGGCCGCGCCAGGGGCACTTTCCGGCCCAGGCGAAGGCGATCATCCAGTTGGTGCAGAACGGTGGTCCCAGCCAGATGGAACTGTTCGATCCCAAGCCGGAATTAATCAAGCGCGCCGGACAGCCGCTTCCCGACGGCGTCGAGATTTTTCAGCCGAACAACGAAAACCGTCTGCTGGCCCCATCCTTTGAGTTTCGGAAATACGGACAATCCGGGATAGAGCTTTCCGAACTGCTACCCCACACTTCCACCCTAGTGGATGACCTTTGCTTGATCCGTTCCATGTATACGGCGCACAACAATCACCTGGAAGGCCTGAACATGCTGCTGACCTGCAAGATCTTCCCAGGTCGCCCGGTGATGGGTGCGTGGGTCAGCTACGCTCTGGGAACTGAGAACCAAAACCTTCCGGCCTATGTCGTGTTGCGCGATCCGCAGGGATACACGATCGGCGGCAGTCAGCTCTGGGCGAATGGATATCTGCCTGCGCTCTATCAGGGCGTCGAGTTCAGTGCGAGCGGAGCGCCCGTGTACCATCTAAATCCTGAACAGCCCCTGCCGCCCGGCGTGCAGAGGGAACGTCTGGATCTGCTGTCGAAACTCAACACACGGCATCTCCACGAGCATCCCGACGAAAGCGAGTTGGACGCGCGAATCCAGAATTTCGAATTAGCGGCCCGCATGCAGATTGCCGCCACGGAAGTGCTCGACATGAGCAAGGAGACCGAAGCCACCAAGAAGCTCTATGGTCTCGACAATCCGCTTACGGCGAGTTATGGATCGCGCTGCCTGATGGCACGCAGGCTGGTGGAGGCCGGTGTTCGCTTCGTGGAAGTGACTACGAGCCCGGGTCAGCCTTGGGATAATCACAACAAGATCAAGAGCGGCATGCAGAAGATTGCCGGGGCCACAGACCAAGGGGCGGCGGCGTTGGTGAAGGATCTTAAGAGCCGCGGACTGCTCGATAGCACGATTGTCATGTGGGCGGGCGAGTTCGGTAGACTTCCCACCACTCAAAATGGCGACGGCCGCGATCATAACCGCAATGCGTTTACCATCTGGTTCGCAGGCGGGGGCTTCAAGAAGGGTTTCATATACGGCGAAACTGACGAGTTCGGCTATAAGTCGGTAGTCGACCGCGTTGGAGTGCCCGACATGATTGCCACGGTACTGAACCAGATGGGACTCGATCACCGGCGCTTGCAGTACCCGCACGGAGGCCGGATGGAGACGCCATCGGACGTCACCGTGACCGGTGCGAAGGTTATTCCTGGCGTGTTGTCGCAGACACCGCAAGCTACCTAGAGGAATCCTATGTGTCTAAGATGGGGCTCGAGTCTACTAGTCTGCTACGCGTTGCTCGGCCCGGTGCAGAGCAGCGGCCAGGTGAAATTCGAGAAGGATGTCCTGCCGATTTTCACTCAGTATTGTTTCGGATGCCACGGCAAAACCTCACCGCAACTGGGTCTGGATCTGCGCACGGCAGTATCTACGTTGCGCGGTAGCCAGAATGGACCGGTGATCGTAAAAGGATCGCCGGAGAACAGCCAGTTATTCCAGAAGATTTCAAAAAAGGAAATGCCCCCTCCGGCGTACAACCAAAAATTGCCGGACGCGCAGATTGAGATCATTCGCACCTGGATTGCGGGGGGTGCACTCTTCGATCAAGCCGCTGACACCGTGGACAAGGATGTTGCGCAACAGCGGCAGGTATTCGAAAAGGAACTCCTTCCCATCTTTCAGGCGAAGTGCGTTCAGTGCCATGGAGGGGAAAAGCCCATGGCTGGTCTGGATCTGCGATCCTTGCCCTCTTTGATGGAAAGTAACAAGCACGTGCCTGTTGTAGTAGAAGGTTTCTCCGAGAAGAGTGTCCTGGTTCGGAAACTGACTAGCCGCGCGATGCCGCCGCCGGGCGCGGGTGAGCCCCTTACCGAAGAACAAGTGACGAGCGTTCGCCGATGGATTGATAAGGGCCATTTCGCGGACACGGTGCAGGTCGAGCCTCAAAAGGAACGGGAATTCACTAAGGCGGAAGCTCCCCCGATTACGGAAAAAGATCGTTCGTTCTGGTCATTCCGAAAACCTGTGGCTTCCGCCGCGCCGAAGGTTAAAGCAACCGGCCGCGTGCGTACGGCGATTGATGCGTTCGTGCTGGCTCATCTCGAGAATAAGGGCCTGACCCTTTCGCCGGACGCCTCCAACTTGACGCTCGTGCGGCGTGCCTACATCGATCTCATAGGATTGCCGCCGACGCCCGAGGAGGTGCGCGCTTTCATTGAAGATACAAAGCCCGGCGCCTACGAGCGGCTGATTGACCACCTGCTCGCCTTGCCTCAGTATGGCGAACGTTGGGGCCGCTATTGGCTCGATACGGCCGGTTATGTCGACACGACGGACAAGGATTTCGACCCGGTTCATGTGGAACTCGCCAACGGCATGTGGCGTTACCGGGATTACGTGATCAAATCGACGAACGACGACAAGCCATGGAACCGTTTTCTGACCGAGCAGATCGCGGGTGACGAAATGGTTGACTGGCGGTCCCAGGCGAAGTACACCCCGGAAACGATCGAGCTTCTGGCGGCGACCGGTTATATGCGCAACGTCCTGGATATTACCGATCCGGACATAACCAATCTGCCAGTGGAGCGATACGAAGCGCTGTTCAAACTGATGGAGAAGGTTTCGAGCAGCACGATGGGCCTTACGGTCGCGTGCGCACGGTGCCATACCCATAAATTCGATCCGATACCCCAACGGGATTACTACCGGATGCTCGCCCTCTTCACGCCGTCATACAATCCGACTGATTGGCTGCAGCCCAAAAACCGGCACCTGTATACGGTGAGTAAGACGGATCAGGAGGAGATCGAGCGGCATAACAAGGAAATCGATAAGGCATTGGAGGGTTTGAACAAGCAACTTGCGACGGTTCGGCGTCCCTACGAAGAGCGTTTGTTTGAGGAAAAGCTGAAAGGTGTACCCGAAGTGATCCGGGAAGATTTGCGGATCGCCTTTGCGGTGCCGGCCGAGAAGCGCGACGAGGTCCAGAAGTTTCTTGTGACCAAGTTCCAGAAGGCGCTGAAGGTGGAAACGGAGGAATGGCACAAAATCCTGAACGAGGCCGACAAAGCGTCGGTGGCACGGTTGGACGCACAGATCGAGACATGGAAGGGGTATCGCCGGAAACTGGAACCGATGCAAGCGCTATGGGATGTCGGACAACAGCCGGCAATCCGGCTGCTACAACGGGGAAGCGTGGAGTCGCCCGGACCAAAAGTTACTGCCGGATTTCTTACTGTAATTTCCGCGCCTGGCAAGGCCGACGCCAGCCGGCCACCCGAAACGCAGGGTAAGACGAGCGGTCTGCGGCTCGCATTTGCAGACTGGCTCACCAGCAAAGACAACCCTTTGACGGCGCGAGTGATCGTGAACCGAATCTGGCAAAATCATTTCGGGAAAGGCATAGTGGAAACGTCGGACAATTTCGGCAAGATGGGGACGCCGCCGGTGAATCCGGAACTTTTGGACTGGCTCGCGGTCGATTTCGTGGAGCACGGCTGGAGCGCAAAACGACTTCACAAAATGATCATGACCTCGACCGTGTACCGCCAGGAGTCACACCCAACCAATTCGGAATTCGCGGCAAAGGCGAAGTCTGTTGATCCGGATAACCAACTTCTCTGGCGGATGAACCTTCGCCGCCTGGACGCCGAGACCCTACGCGATTCGGTTCTCGCTACGGGAGGCAAATTGGATCGCACGATGTACGGACCGCCTGTGATGCTGAAGTATCATCCCGACGGCCTCCAGACGGTAGCGGATCATGATCCGGGCGCGAACCGCCGCAGTATTTACCTCCTCGCGCGACGCACGTATCCTCTAACGTTCCTCCGGCTTTTTGATTTTCCGATCATCGATACGAATTGCACGCGGCGCTTACCATCGGCTACACCGCTTCAATCACTGGCGCTGATGAATGACGAATTTATTGTTGACAATGCCGCATTGCTCGCTGAGCGTGTTGAAAAACTGAGCGGCGAAGATGCAACACCGGAGAAGAAGATCACGACAGCGTACCTGCTTACCTTTTCGCGAAAACCGGTAGCCGCCGAGATGGCGATGTGCCTGGAGCACGTGAAAAAGCAGGAAGAATTGTTTAGCAGAGCCAATGTCCCCGCTACCGAAGCCGCGCACCGGGCGCTTGCCAGCTTGAGTCAGACCTTACTCAGTTCCAACGAGTTTCTGTACGTCGACTAAGTGGATGCCGATCGACCGTTGTCGCATGTGCGGTCTTGTCGCAACGGCGCCGGGTCTGGATTCCAACTCAATTTCATTACTGTCGTCTTGTCGGGCCGCGTCGCATTCAAAGGCGGAGAGCGAGACGTTTCCCGAATGATTCTTGCCGTCGTATTGCCAGGTGTGATGAACAGCGGGTTGGTGTCGCTTAGAATTGATACGCATTACATGCAGATTGTGAAAGGTGGTGCGCTCTTGACAGCCGTACTTATCGACCAGCTCATGCAGGAAAGTTGGCGTGGGAGCCTGGCGTGACGGAACGGGCCACCATCGCTAAGGCTTCCAAGCGAATTCTGCCATTCTTGTTCATTCTGTATGTCGTCTCTTACCTCGACAGAGCCAACGTCGCATTTGCGAAGTTGCCTATGCTCGCGGATCTCAAGTTCTCCGAATCGGTGTTTGGGTTCGGCGCGGGCCTATTCTTTGCCGGCTACGTTCTCGCCGGAATCCCATCGGTCTTTGTCGCCGAACGTTGGAGCGCGAGACGCTGGCTTGGATACATTCTGATCATCTGGGGATGCTGCACCTGTCTGCTCGGATTTATCAAAACGCCGCTCGAGTTCTACGGCGCTCGTTTCTTACTCGGCATGGCGGAAGCAGGCTTCTTTCCGATTGTCATCCTGTATCTGTCCAATTGGTTTCCGCCGCGCGTGCGCGCCGCCGCGCTCTCCGGGTTGATCGTCGCGGTCCCGGTCTCCTTCGTTATCAGCGCGCCGGTCTCGGCGGCGTGTATGTCGATTTCCTGGTTTGGAGTGCCGGGCTGGCGGTGGATCTTCATCCTGCAGGGCTTGCCGGCAGTGATTCTTGGCTTCATTACACCCTTGTATCTCTCAGATCGGCCATCCGAAGCTCTCTGGCTGGAACCGGAGGAACGGCATTGGCTAACCAGAGAGTTGGCGCGGGAAAACGAATTGAAGAGGAAAAACAGCGGCGTTTCCATTCGCCAGGCGCTCACCTCCCGCTACGTACTGGTGCTCGCCGTTGCGCTCTCCCTGATTGTCTTGGCGAGCTATGGCTATATTCTTTGGTTGCCGACCACAATCCAACAGCATTCCGGCCGCTCAACCGTGCAGTCGACGCTGCTCGCGGTCATTCCGTTTATCATGGCGACCCTTACCGTTCAGATAACGGCAAGGTCGTCGGATCGCCGCCGCGAACGGAAATTGCATACCGCTCTCCCCTTAATGATCGCGGGTCTGTCATTTGCGATGATCACCATTCCGGGTCAGTCCTTCGTTGTGACAATGATTTGGCTCAGCATCACGGGGATGTCGTTATGGGCATGGTCCCCGCCGTTCTGGGTGTTACCGACCATCACCATGGGAGAGTCTGCGGCGGCCGCTGCTGTTGGTTTCATTAACACGATTGGAAATGTTGGCGGGTTCGTTGGGCCTTCGATCGTCGGATATATGTTGACAGCCGGGAGATCGCCCTCGATCGTGGTGCTCTTTCTATCGGTGTGCTTCTTTATTTCTGGCGCGTTGATTCTGACCCTCCGCGTTCCAAAATCGAGTGATATCTCATGAAAATTACTTCGGTCGAGACAATCCATCTGGCGCGCGGCATCACCGTGCATGCCGGCCCGATTCAGTGGCTTTGGGTGCGGATCCATACAGACGAAGGGCTCACGGGACTGGGCGAAACGTATCCGAGCGTGATCGCCGAAAAGGCAGTTGTGCAGCGCCTGGCTCCGATGCTGATTGGACGAAACCCGCTGGAAATTGACCGTCTCTGGGCCGATATGTTCCTCGCCGTTTCGTACGCAGGCTGGGCCGGAGCCGAAATGCGTGCGATCAGCGCGATTGATATCGCACTCTGGGATCTTGCCGGCAAAGCCGCCGGGATGCCCATTTACCAAATGCTGGGCGGCGCTTCGCGCGAATCGATTCGCATCTACAACACCTGTTACGATCACATCGATTTTCATACCGAGCCGGTCCGGCTGGCGGAATCATTGGTCGAGAGCGGTGTGAAGGCGATGAAGATCTGGCCCTTCGATCCGATCGCCCGCGAGACCGGAGGCCAATATATTTCGGCGGATCAGTTGCGCAAGGGCTTGGAACCCATCCAGAAGATTCGGGAACGCCTGGGAGATTCGGTGGACGTGGCAATGGAGTTCCACGGATTCTGGAATCTTCCTTCGGCCATTCGTATCGCGCGTGCGATGGAGCCGTTCGAACCGATGTGGCTGGAAGAAATGCTGCCGCAGGATAACCTCGCCAGTTATGCGGAACTCGGCCGGTCTACCCGCCTCCCGCTTTGTGTCAGCGAACGTTTGATGACGCGCTGGGGCTTCCGCGAACTGATGGAAAATCAAGCCGCGAGAATCATCATGCCGGACATCTGCTGGTGCGGAGGCATCTCCGAGGCGAAGAAAATCGCATCCATGGCCGAAACCTACTACCTGCCCATCGCCCCGCATAATTGCGGAGGGCCGGTGCTGCACTTCGCGTCCGCCCACCTGGCGGCGAATACGGTGAATCTGTTCATCATGGAAACGGTGCGCCGTAACTACCTGGAGGACCACTGCGGCATTGTAACGGCCAACCTGGTGCCGAACGATGGCCGGTTGCCGTTGCCGCCGGGACCTGGGTTGGGTATCGAACTTGCCCCGGAGATGTTCGAGCGGCCTGACGTTACTGTGGACCGGATCGGGGCTTAGCCCGCCCATTCCGGACGCTTTGCAGCCTTTCCGATGCGTGACTCGCCCGTTCGGCGACGGAGGGTGCGTCCCGATAAATGCCGACCGACACAAATCCGGTGTAGTTGATATCGTGGAGCGCGGAGAACACCGAGCCCAAATCCAGATGGCCCGAGCCGAACAGTCCGCGATTCGTCTCGGAAAGGTGCACATGCGACAGCATTGGCGCCGCGGCGTAAATTGCCTGCTCCTGGCCTGCCTCTTCGATGTTTACGTGAAAGGTATCCACCATTCCACGCAGCGACGGTGAAGAGACCGCCTCCACCGCGGAAAGCACGTCCGCCACGGTGTTGTGAAAGACGTTGCACTCGTAGCGGTTCACCGGCTCCATCACCATCAGGACTCCGGCCGACCGGGCATGATTTGCCAGTTCGCCCAAGTGCTTGTGGATGCGCTCCAGCGCCCGCTCGCGGTCTGGCTCATCCTTGCGGCTGCCTTGCAGCAGTCCGAACACGATTACAGATTCGAAGGGCGCCACGCAATCGATATAGCGCTTCAGGAGCTCTGTTGCCGCCCGGCGAACAGACGCGTCCGGACTGCCGAGACAGATTCCGCTCTCGAGATACGCCGAACCGGTTTGAATTGCCGCCAGACGGAGTCCGCAATCGGCGATCAGGCGGGTGAAGTCGATGCCGCCGAGATCATCCGGACTGCCCATCTGGAGTTCGATCCCTTCATAGCCGGATTGCGCAACTGCCTGGACGTCATGGCGGAAATCCTCCCAACTCCCATACTGCCGGGGAGATTCCAGGATATAGGCTAGGTGGGGTCGGCCGTTGGATGGCATAGAGTCGCGGATGCCGCTGATCTTTTATCAAGCTATTGCATTTAGCCAGAATTGTCAACAAAAGAGTTGACGATGACGCTTGAATGCGATACAAAACATAGTGGTATGGCCAAAGAACGGCTTTGGATCCTAACGGCCGCGTTTTCCTGCACCGTGTTCGCGGCGGACGTACGGCTCGACCAATCCGCCGATGGATGGATTCTGCGGAATGATCGCATTGCGTTGGAACTGGCCCACACGCAATCAGGCCAAATTGTGCTTCGCTCATTGCGAAACGTGACCAGCGGGCGCGAATGGGCCATTGCTCAGACAGAGACGGGGGTATCGCTCGACGCCGGAACCGGTGAGCGCGCGGGAGATTTCCGCTTCAACAGCGCGAAGATCCACAAATTGCCAAACGAAGGTATGGAACTGGCGATTGAATCTGTAGATTCGCGGAGCCAGGTGAGTTCATGGCTGACCGTGCGCTGCTATCCGGGCGTGGCAGCTCTCGAATTCAAAGCGAGAATCGAAAACCATGGAACAAAGAACACGCCGCTGATACACTCGGATCGCGCCGCTGGCAATCTCTGTGACCACGACAAACGGTCTGCACATCCTTTCCGCTGAGAGCGGCAGGCAGCACGGATTTTTGAACGGAGGTCCCATAACCGAGGCGAAGCGATTCGCCGACTGGACGGTATTCGAAGAAGGCGGCGAGGCCATGTTGATTGGCGGCGACATGGGCGCAGGCATTTTGCAGTGGGCTCTCGACACCGAGCCGCAATCGGGAGGCACTCGTCTACGCGCTGGATTCGGTTTCCGCAAGGATACGAAAGTGACCGCGCAGCCGGAGTTTGAGGTCACCCCGGGCGAGGCGGTCGAAACACCAATCGCGTTCCTGGCTTTGTCCAAAGGCGACGAAGACGATGCGGCCAACGCCGCCTTCCATTACTTGAAGCGTTTCGTGTTTCCAGCACCTCTGCCGAATTCGCCGTTGGCTGTGTACTGCATTTGGTATACCGTGCCGTACAGCGAAGAACCTCTGCTCGAGGAACTGAAATTTGCGCGCCGGATCGGCTTTGAAGTGTTCTATCACGACGCGAGCTGGTACGAGGGAAGTTCGGTTGTGCCGGGAACTAACGATTGGTCTCTTGGGCTCGGTAGCTACCGCGAGAATCTAAAGAAGTTTCCCAACGGAATGGCGGAATTCTCGCGAACAGTCCGCTCCGCCGGAATGAAGTTCGGACTTTGGGTAGACCCCGGAAATGTCGATTCCAACCGCGTCGCCTCGGGCGAGATCCCCGAGAAGTGGTTGGCCACGATCGACGGCAAATCGCTTCAAAGCAAACACCCGTCTCTCTCGCCGATGACGCAGCTTTGTCTCGGCGATCCCGAAGTGATCGCCTGGATCAAAAAGAATCTCACTCACATCATCGAGGAATGGAATCTTGAGTGGCTCAAGTGGGATCCGTCGGGCACGGTGAACAACAACTGCAACCGCACCGATCATGGGCATACGGCGCACAACGGCGCTTACGCCGCCTGGCGGGGAAAAATGGAAATCTGGTCATATCTGATGACGCGTTTTCCGTCTCTGGCCGGATTTGAATGTGATCCATCGCTGCAATACTCGCGGACGAACCCCGGCCCTCGCACCCTGCTGCCGGGAGGATACGAGTATGCATTCATCACCGGACCTATGGTCAGTCCGCTGGTCTGGGGCTCTCCATACAGCGCGAAAGGAGAACTCACCGGCAGTTGGTATAGCGCATCGGCTTTAGACTACAACCTGCGCAAGCACTTCATGCACGGCTTCGTATTTGGAAACATCGACGGCATGATGTCACAGCGCCTTTCCGCCGCGCCGGCCGGCTACATCGAAGCGTTTCAACGGAACCTGCTGTACTTCAAACAATACCGGCATCTCCTCACGGAAGACGTGTATCATCCGAAGCTCAAGACACCGGAAAACTGGACCTCCGTGGAGTATCTGAAGCCCGACGCGTCGGAGGCCGCGATCTTTGTGTTTCGCGACGGAGGCAGCGAGCCGCGAAACAGCCTGAAACTCCGCGGACTTGAGCCTGATGCTACCTATCGGGTAACGAGCCTGAACGACCGCCCCGGACGTGACCGCACGTTTTCAGGTTCCGATCTCAGCACCGCCGGTCTGGATGTGAAACTTCCGGACGAATGGCTCGTAAAAGGAGATGGTTTACCCGATCCACGCTATCAGGACCAACTGACTTACGGATCAGACGTGATTCTCCTCCACAAAATATCGAAATAAGTTACCTTCCGGCCAGCGCCAACAATCCCATCGCCGCGACAAGGCAACCGACGCCGGCGCTCATGATCCGTATCGGGCCCGCGCCTGCGCGAGACCATTCGCCCGTCAGCATACCCGCCACCGTACTCGCGATGACGACAGCAGACATGAACAAAGGCCACCCGATCACCGGTCCCAGGTCTCCGAGTTTAATCGTGGAGAGGCTGTAGCAAATGATGCTTCCGAACCACAGCACGCCCATACAAGCGCCCATCAACCAGTAATACCAGCGTCCTTTCGCCATCAGATCGCGCGTGTTGTCATTCTTTTTCATGATGCTCAGGCAATAGATAATGCCTGGCACAAACCCCGCGTAGAGACACGGCAGCCAAACGGCATTCGACATCATGGCGGCGCTTGCACCCTGTTCCCGCGCACGTTCCTGAATGGCGCCGCCGAATGCCAGGCCAAGGTTCAGCATCGATCCCGTCACACCGGATATGATCGCGTAAAGAAAGCCACGCGCAAACGGCAGAGCGGAGCCAGTCTGCTTCCCCGGGACCGCCCGGTCGCGCCTGTGGCCGGCCAGACCGCACAGACCGACACCGGCAAGAATCCCACAGATCCCGCCCAGAATAAGGGCTCCTTCACGAGTCTGGAGTTTATCCGGATGCTGGATCAGAAGAGGGATAAGCGCTCCCGACGCCGCGGAAGTTCCCAGGCAGACAGCAAATGTAATGGCGACGCCAACGATTGAAATGGAGAGACCGAACAATACCAGAGACACGCCCCAGGTTGCACCGAATACCGCCATCTTGAACAGCGTGGAGACGGGAATTTGCGGATAGATTGTCCACAGTCCCGGCACGGTGGCCATGGCAATCAACGTGGGCACAATAGCCACTCCAAGAAAAGTGAAGGCAAACCAGGAGTGCTCCCACGCCCACTGCCGATTCAGCTTCATTGGCAACGTGTAAGTTGCATTCATCAGTGCTGCCAGAAATATCAGAGCAATCGCTTCCGCAATGTTTGAGGACACGCCTATCCTTTCGAGCGATGGTTGTATGCTGTCAGCAGCCCGGTTGCCGGTAAAATTGTCAACAAAAGAGATGACAATAAAGCATCGCTTGTTTATAATCGTAATCGTGTTAAGTTGTCAACCAGCCGACCAGGTTGTGAGACTCGATGGCCGAACTTCGAAACGGGGCATTCACCAAACTTTTTGATCTCTCGGGCAGGGTCGCGCTCGTCACCGGAGCCGCGGCCGGTTTCGGCGAGGTGATCTCGGCCGGCTTCGCTGAATTCGGTTGCGATGTCGCCGCCGCCGATCTGGATTACAACGGCGCCAAACGCACCGCGGACAAAGTTGCGGCACTCGGCAGGCGTTCGGTGGCCATCTCCGTGGACGTAGGAAATCCGGAGCAGATTCAAGCCATGGTGAAGACGGCGGTCGAGGCGCTCGGCACCATCGACATTCTGGTCAACTGCGCGGGCGTGCCGCAGCACGATGCTGCCGAGTCAACGCCGCTGGCGACTTGGGACAGCGTGATCGATATCAATCTTCGCGGCACGTTTCTTTGTTGCCAGGCCGCGGCCCGGGTGATGCTGGAGAAACGGAAGGGCGTTATTATCAACTTCTCGTCCATCGCCGGAGCAGTCGGAATAGGAAGGGGCGCAAACGTCTACTGTGCGAGCAAAGGCGGCGTCAACACTCTTACCAAGGCGCTTGCGCTGGAATGGGCTTCCCGTGGCCTTCGCGTGAACGCGATCGCACCGTGCCAGTTTATGACACCCGGCCTGGAGGAGGTAATTCGCGATCCGCAATTCGATCCGAAAAAGCTCATGGAAACCTGGACTACAAACATACCGTTGGGCAGGGTGGGTGAATCCGAAGAAATTGTTGGTCCGGCGTTATTCCTGGCTTCCGACGCCTCTTCGATGGTGACTGGAACGATTCTCGATGTGGATGGGGGCTACCTGGCACGATGACTAATGCAGGCGTAACGCTGAATCGCGCGGTACAGGTTGGCATTGTTGTTCGCGATCTGCAGCGCACCACTGAACTACTGACGAAATTGTTTGGCATCGGCCCATTCCGCTTCATTGAATGGCCGAATCGGCCGGACTCGAAATATTGGTACAAGGGTGAGGAGCAGAGCATCAAGCTACGGCAGGCGTTTGTACAGGTCGGGAATCTGGAGCTGGAGTTCATTCAGCCGATCGAGGGCGACCGGAATGCGTACAAGGAATTTCTGGAGCAGAAGGGCGGAGGTCTGCACCACGTCCTTTTCGAAATAGATGACATGGATGCAGCGGTTAGCACACTCGGTAGGCTAGGCGTGAAGCCGCTGCAGGCGGGTACAGGAATCCGGCCGGGCACAAAATGGACACTGCTCGACACGCAGGATCTCGCCGGCTTCCTGGTCGAGCTGCGGCACGTAGCGCCGGGATGCGACGGCACGTCGATACCGAAGGAAAACCTCTGAAGGAGTTGGCAATGCAGCGACCAGCAGTTGTGGCTACACTGGACATCACCCTGGAGTTGAAGCTTTATAAGGGGATGCTCAAATTACGCGAGTTTGAAATGAAGGTGCAGGAGTTGTACCGCGACGCCAAGCTACCGGGATTTGTGCATCTCTACGTCGGTGAAGAGGCTGTCGCAACAGGCGTCTGCGCGCACCTCCAACCAAACGATCTCGTCTACAGTACGCACCGCGGTCATGGGCACGCGCTTGCCAAGGGTGTACCGGCCCGCGATGTGATGGCCGAACTTTGGGGCAGAGCTACCGGGTGTTCGGGTGGCCGCGGCGGCAGCATGCACATGTACGCTCCCGAGTACGGATTCATGGGGACCAACGGCATCGTCGGCGGCGGAATTCCCCTCGCCACTGGTTCGGCTCTCAGTGCGCAGCTCCGGAAAAGCGGCCAGGTTGTCATCGCGTTCTTTGGCGATGGCGCCGTAAACAGCGGATCGTTTCACGAGAGCGTGAATATCGGCGCGGTCTGGAATCTGCCCGTAGTGTATGTCTGCGAAAACAATTTGTATGCGACGGAAACCGCCTTCTACCGCGCGACAAAAAATACCAGCGTAGCCAGCCGCGCAGCGGCCTACGGCATGACCGGCGTGGAAGTCGACGGAAACGACGTAATGGCGGTCTACGAGGCGGCTGGAACGGCGATTGCCAAGGCGCGTTCGAACGGCGGCCCGACGCTCATCGAGTGCAAGACTTATCGCACCGTCGGTCATCACGAGGGCGATCCCGGAACGGACTACCGCACTAAGGAAGAAGTCGAATCCTGGAAACGTAGATGTCCCATCAAGACACTTCGCGAACGTGTCCTCGCATCCGGCCAGGCGGCCGAAGAGCAGTTTGAAGGAATCACCCGGATCGTCGAGCTATGGCTCGAGGATGCCGTCGAATTTGGGCGCACAGGTCCCGATCCCGATCCAAATACGGTTTTGGATCACATCTGGTGCGATGAACGGGAGAGTGCGCGATGAACAACGGACTTCGCGAAATCACCTACGTGGATGCCGGCGTGGAAGCGCTGCGCGAAGAAATGCTTCGCGACGAAACGCTCATCTATCTGGGTCAGGGCATCGGGCCACGCGGTGGTAATTTCCGTCAGACCCGTGGATTGTGGAAAGAATTCGGTGATCACCGCCTCCGCGACACGGGGATTTGCGAGCTCGGTACCACCGGCGTGGGCATCGGAGCTGCCATGGCCGGCAGCCGCGTCGTGGTCGATGAGGTTTTTCTCGATTTCATCCTTGAGGCCATGACGCAGGTGGTACAACAGGCTGCCAAAGTCCACTATTCGTCGAACGGCAAGATCAAAGTACCAATCGTAATTCGTGGCGCGATGGGCTCGGTTCGGAATGCCGGCTCGCATCACTCGCACGCCTTCTACGCGTGGTTTGCCCACACGCCGGGTTTGAAAGTGGTGGTGCCGTCCACGCCTGCGGACGCGAAAGGGCTGATGAAGACCGCCATACGCGACGACGGGCCTGTGCTCTTCATCGAACACAAGGGCCTCTACAACAGCAAAGGAACAATTCCAGAAGGGGAATACTTGATTCCGTTCGGTCAGGCTCGGATTTGCCGCGAGGGCGACGATGTGACGCTGGTGGCCGTCGGACGAATGGTGCAGGTAGCGCTCGAAGCGGCCGCTCGCCTGGAGCGGGAGGGTGTATCGGTCGAAGTGATCGACCCCCGAACGATCGTGCCGCTGGATCGCAACACGATCGTCGAGTCCATCCGCAAAACCGGACGTGTCGCGATTGTCGATGAGGCTCCGGCCACCTGCGGGTTCTCGGGCGAAATCTTCGCCATCGCCTGCGAGGATTGCTTTGACGATCTGGATGGCCCGCCCCTGCGCATCTGTTCGCTGGCCGCGCCGAACCCTTTCAGTCCCGTGCTGGAGAACCAGATGATCCCCAGTGTGGAGCGGGTCGTATCTGAAATCCAGCGCTCTTTGGATGCCTGAGGAGGCTGGCCGTGCCATATGAAATTTTGATGCCCCAACTCGGGCTAACCATGACCGAGGGCGCTGTCACCACGTGGTTAAAAAACCTCGGGGACAAAGTCGAAAAGGGCGACCTCGTATTCACCGTTCAGACGGACAAGGTGGAAATGGAAGTCGAGTCGTTCGGGCGCGGCTACCTCGAACGAATTCTGGTGGACCCGGAGCAGGTGGTGCCGGTCGGAACCGTAATCGCGACGCTGTCTGACAATCCGCCCGGAGCCGCTGTGCCAGCCGAACCCAACACGCAGCCTGCCAGTCCCCGGGCCCGCCGCATCGCGCAGGAGCTCAACGTCGATCTCGCGGCCGTGAAACCCGCCAACGGGAAGCGAATCACGGAAGACGATGTACGCCTCTTTCACCAGGCGAAAAACGGAACGCCTCTTCCCCAACCTGTCGCGCAACCAGCGCCGCTACCGGCAGCCAAAAAAGTCACAGCGCAGCGGATGACTTCCAGTTTTCAATCAGCGCCGCATTTCTACCTCGGAGTGGAGGCCAATGCAGCCGAACTGGTAAAGCTCCGCGAGAGTCTCGTGCAGAACCTCACCGCCCGAATCGGCGTGAAGCTGACTTACACGGATTTCTTTCTCAAAGCGCTGGCAGTAGCGCTCGCGGAGCAACCGCACGTCAACGAGTTCTGGCGTGACGGAAACATTGCGCGGAACGAATCCATAGCCACCGGCTTCGCGGCACAGACCGATACCGGGCTCGTCGTGCCGGTGATCCGGAACATAGACCGGCTCTCGCTCTTTGAACTCGCTCGCGAGCGTGCGGCGCTCACCGCCAAGGCGAGGGAGGGCCGTCTGAGCCTTGCCGAAATGGAAGGCGGCAGCGCCACGCTTTCGAATCTAGGGCATGTTGGAATCGATTGGTTTCAGGCCATTCTGAATCCGCCGCAGAGCGTAATTCTCGCCACGGGCCGCATCGCAAAAAGACCAGTTGTCGCCGGCGACCGCATTGAGGCGCAACCGACCGTCGTACTCAACCTCTCGGCGGATCACCGGGTGCTCGACGGCGTGGCGGCGGCGAATTTCCTCGCGCGCATCAGGGAACTAGTCGAGTCTCCATCTCTCCTACTCGTGTAGCAAGGCGTATGGAAATATTTCCTCACGTACACCAGATTCGTTCCGGCATCGCGGACCGGAACCTCTTTCAATATCTGTTTGTCGGAGACAACATCCTGCTGTTGGATACGGGAACTGCCGCCACGCCGGGCGAGGTAATACTGCCCTATCTAAAACAAATCGGAATCTCGCCGGATCGGTTGACCATAGCAGTGAATACCCACGCGGACGCCGATCATCACGGCGGAAATAGCGCTCTGAAGCAGATGGCGGAAAACGTGTTATTGGCCTGCGGCGAGGCCGATCGCGCTGTGATCGAGGACCCCGATCGTCTCTTCGCACTCCGCTATAACCACTGGATGAAGGACCACGGTGTGGGACTTGCGCTGCTGCCTGAGGCGACGAATTGGGTGCGCGAAATGGCCGGCCCGGCACATCGAATCGACCTCACGCTACGCGGTGGAGAACGCATTTCTTTCGAAGATCACCGAGCCGTTCGAGTCCTTCACGTCCCCGGACACAGTAACGGCCATCTGGCTTTTTATTACGCGAAGCATAAGGCCGTGTTCGTTGGCGATGCGCTGCACGGCAACTACTGTCCGTCGGCGAAAGGGGAGCCTTCGCTTCCCCCAGCCTATTTTTCGATCCTGGCGTACTTATCGACAGTGCAGCTCATCGAGTCCCTGGAAGTTGAGTGGATCTACTCCGCCCATTGGCCTCCGTATCGAACGGAAAAGGCCGGCGAGTTTCTCGACGAGTGCCGCCGGTTTGTGCAAATGGCCGACGGACAAGTGCGGAAAGCATTGGAGAAGTACCCCGAAGGATTGACGCTGCGGACCTGCATGGACGAATGTGGTCCGCTGCTCGGAAAGTGGCCGGCCGCCAACCAATGGCTGTTGATGTATCCCCTTCATGGCCATCTGGCGTATCTCGAAGAAACGGGCGAAGCGATACGAGTTCATGACGGCGGACAAGTCCGCTGGAAACAGGGAGGAGTTCAATGAGCGACCGGCGACGATTCGAAGGGAAGAAAGTTCTTGTCACGGGCTCAGGCACCGGAATCGGACGCGGTATCGCGCTCGAATTCGCGCGCGAAGGCGCCGACGTTGCCCTGCACTATGCCCACAGTGATGCGGGAGCGAAATCTGCCGCGGAGGAAATTCTCGCCATGGGCCGGCGGGTCACGGTCCTCAAAGCGACCTTCGAGAATGCAGATGATGTGGTCCGCCTCGGATCCGAAGCGATCGAGTTTCTCGGCGGCATCGATTGTCTGATCAACAATTCCGGAATCACCTTCAACAAGCCGTTCCTGAAGATCACGCCTGAGCAGTACGACACGGTCTTCAACGTAAACATTCGCGCGCAGTTTTTCCTTACTCAGCGAGTAGTCGAGCACATGCTGAAAAACGGCAGCGGCGCGGTTGTGAACTTGACGTCCATACACGGCGTGCAGGGAGCGCCCGAACACGCCGTGTATGCTGCCACCAAGGGAGCGATCATCGCGTTCACCCGCACGCTCAGCGTCGAGTTGGCGCACAAAGGAATTCGCGTAAATGCGATTGCTCCCGGATGGGTGATGGTGGAGAATCACCGCAAAATCTTTCCCGGCTACACCGACGAGGGAGCGCTCGAAGGCGCTAAAAATTCCGTGCCGCTCGGCCGGCCGGGCTTCCCGGCGGACATTGCCAAGTTGGCGCTTTTCCTGTGTTCTGACGATGCCCAATTCATTATTGGCCAGACAATAATTGCCGACGGCGGCACCACCGCGTTGATGTCGTTGATTTCCGACTTCCGCAACGAATCCAGCGCCCGTTGCGGACTGGGTTACGTCGCCGGTGTTTAGCCGCATGCTCGATCAGCTTGTCGATACACTCAACCGCGCGGGGAAGCCCACGCAAACGTACGCTTCTCCCGACGGCAGCAAAGTGCTGCTGCTGCCCCACGGCGGTCGCGTGTTGGGACTCTTCGCCGCGGGCGTGCCGGAGAATTTCTACTGGACCCACCCCGCACTGCAATCCGCCGAGTCCGCTGTGGCATTTTACGGAAGTGACGTCTGGCACAATTCGGGAGGCGACCGGACCTGGCTCGCGCCGGAAGTGGATATCTTCTTTCCCAAGTTTCCCGACCTCGACATGTCGACCTATTGGCAGCCCAGGCAATTAGACCCAGGCCAGTACGAGGTGGTCAGCGAAAATGGCACGGTCCGTCTCAGAAACCGGCTCACACTCACTCTCTCGCGATCGAAAGAGCAGGTCGCCCTGGAGATGGCAAAGTGGGTTGGACCCGCGCTCAATCCGCTGCGATACGAGAAGGATTGGAACTCCGCTGGAGGGGTGCACTACGCAGGCTACACTCAGCACACCGCGCTGAAATTGGAGCACCCGAGCCAGAAGACCGGCGCTCAGATCGGATTATGGAATCTGGTTCAGATGCCGCACGGAGGCGACCTTCTCGTCTCGACGCACTCGAAGGCCGAACCCAAAATCTACATGGGTGAGATCGCAGAGGACGATCTGATCGTGACCGGCCGCCTGGTGCGCTACCGCATGCGGGCAAAAGGCGAGCACAAGATCGGTCTGCGTGGCGTGGCAATGACCGGGCGTGTCGGATATTTGTACCCGGCCGGCGATGGAGAATCGGCGTTGATCATCCGTAACTTCTTCGTGAATCCCTCCGGCGAATACGTCGATGTCCCCTGGCGGGAAACCGCGAACTTCGGCTTCGCCATTCAGGCCTGCAACGTGGACAGCAGGCTCGGCAGCTTCAGCGAATTGGAGTATCACGTACCCGCCATCGGAGGCGGAACTGGTTTGACATCGTATGAAGATGTAAGCCAGATCTGGGCGTTCCGTGGACGCACCGAATCCATCCAGGGGATCGCCGCGCTCTTACTCGGTGATCGCGGGTAGCGGCGGCAGATTCGCGAAGTTGATCGGCAAGCCCTTACCCCTGGGCTCCATGTCCACTACCGCGTTGCCTCTCCAGGTGATCGTCAGCTTGAGATTTGGCTGACTCGGCCAGTTCCCCCAGACTTGTTTGAACGTCACCAACGGATACACGAGGGTCAACGTTTCTCCCGGCTTTACGTCTCGGCATACTACGTAAGCCAGCGCGGGGCCTCCCCACACGGTTGGAATCTCGTGACCCTTCCGCAAAATGCGAACTCCATCGCGCGGAGCCCAGGACGGCGGACGCAACAGGTAGTTGCCCGCCAGGTGGGGAGCCACATCCACACGGCCCGACTGCGGTGCGCTTGAAATCACGTCAGACCATTCGCTCTTGCGCGTCAGAGCCAGATTGACGTAGATGTCGTGTCCCTTCGCGGAAATAATTCCGGACCAAGCCGTATGCAGCGCGCGCATGCCCTCCGGCGTGCAGCACCCGAACAGCGACATACAGCCGTAGGGCGTAACGTAAGGGCCGCATTCTTTGGGGGACCCAATCCAGTTGATCCAATCATTGGGAGCCGGGCCACCCATTACCGAGCCCTGGAAGTCGCGCATGCGGGCCAGTCCGGCTTGAATCTGATCTTCCGGTTTGTCCGGGTTGAGCTTACGGTAAGCGCCTCGTACTCCGGTGTCACAAAGAATTGCTGTGGCCGGATATAGTTCCTCAGAGCGCGCTCCACATGGTCCCAATATTCAGGGAAACCGCCCTTCGCCAGCCAGCTTGCAATTGAGACCATATCGGAAGTCGCACAAGTCTCGGAAAGTTCCCGCACAGGATCGTTCCAGAGGGCCGCTTGCATCCAGCCGGTCCCCGGGCCGAACTCGCTTGCATAGTCGTACACCTTTTTGGACCAATCCAAATAGCGAGGCTCATTCAGATCCGCGCCAAGGTGCGCAACTCCCCACACGCCATGGAGTGTGCTGTGCATGTGCCCGTGAAATTCGCCATTCGGCTTGATCCGTGCGTTTTGCGGAGGCAGCAGTTCGGAATCGGCCATCAGACCTTCGGCAACAGCCTTGCCGAAATCCAGCGCTTCCGGATCATGGAAGGCCTCCCAATAGCTCACCACTGGTTCCAACACAGCCGTAGGCACCTGCGATTTAATCCACTTGCCGTCGGCCCACGCACCCGAGCCATGTGGGTAGTACGCCCGGCCGCTATCCCAATCGGCGAGTTTGCGCAATGCAACAAAGATCTGCCGCGCCTGCGGCCGATTTTCTCGTTATGCGTTCGTTTGTAATCCTCGGAAAGGCTACGTAGAATTTTGCACGTGGCCCAGGTGCTGGCCACCTTCTGGGGTCCGACCTTGGCGCCCTTGTAAACCTCGCCCTCCATGAAATGACCAGGCGGCACCCACGCTAATCCGTCTTCCTTCAAATAACCCATCACCCGGTCATGCAGTCCTTTCTCTATCGCACCTCGCTCATTCAATCCGAGGATTTCGCGCATGTTTGGAAATTCCCAATCCATCCGCGCATCCGTGTCGTCCGGGAACAATGGGATCGTGCCCATCCGGCGCGGGCGGTACGTGCATCGGCCGGACAAAGAAACACCGGCTCGTAATCCAGGTTTGGCCGAACATCCTTACGGAGCACGCGCAGCGACCACGCCGCCATCAACGGCAGGTCCAGATCCGGCGACGTGAAACCCACAGGCAGGGGTTGAGTGTCCTTCGACGGGCAGCACGGTCACGTTGGAAATGACGCCGTGCAATCCGGATGGCTGAAAACTATACGGTATCTTCGGGTCCGCCGCCCACAACGCGATTGCTACAATTCCAATTCCCGCCAGCGTTTTGTACAAAGTGTGCTCCCATGAAAAACATACTTCGCTCCCGGCCAATTGTCAACATAGCTGTTGACAGAATACAGTACGCTCTGTCATAACGAATAAGGACAATTTTCAATGAAAAAGGCACTCTTCACACTCTTCGTCGTGTGTTTTGCAGCGCTGTCGCAGACCGCTCCCGAGAATTATCGCCGCGCCGTCATCGGTCCGGGCCGGAACCCGGAATTCGCTTCACTTCAGGCCTTTCTGTCTGTGACGAAGCGCTCCGCAATGGCCACTGGGTGAGCCGCTACTGGCTTTCCAGCGGAATGGTGAAACCGGAGAACCATCTCGATCACGAAAGAGCCGCTTTTGGAAAGCTGCCTCTCGATGCATTTCAACTTTCGCTCGAAGGTCAGAGTCTGGACGGCACTTGGGAATGGGTAAACGCCACCCAGAACGAAGTGCATAATCCCAATGGTTTGCTGGTAACTCTGGAACTGAAAAGTAAGACGCGGCCCGTCACCGTCAAGGTGCAAACACTGCTCTCGGGCGGTCCGGTGATGGTCCGTTGGTTGGAGATCACCAATTCCGGCGCCAAAGCGACAGCGCTTACCAGCGTTTCACCATGGTCCGGCATGCTCTGGAACACACCGACGTATCAGGAACGGCTCAAGCCGAACGAAGCGCCATTCGAAGTCGCCTACGCACAATACGAGGATTGGGGACACGAGGGCGCCTGGAAGTTCGAGCCGATTTCCAATACCACAAAAACCATCTCCGGAACCCGTGGAAAATCGGGTTGGGGCCATCCGACATTTTTCGCGCATAACAAGGCTACCGGTGAATGGTTCGTTGGGTCGCTGGGTTGGAGCGGCAACTGGACGACCAAGGTAACCGGAACCGCGGACTCGGCCGGCGATGTTGCGCGTCTGTTTTTCACCATCGGCCCCAGTGCGGTCGATGCGGTTCAGCGGGTGATTGAACCTCGCGAAACGATCCGCACGCCCGACGCCCACCTGCTGGTGATGCATTCCGATCTCGATCACGTGATCCAGGCTCTGCACGATCATGTTCGTCACGACGTCATGCCCCCTCAGGTCAAGGGCAGAGAGTACCAGGTGGAATCAAACCATCGCGGCTACATCGTCGATCACGAAAGTGAAGCCGGACTCAAGCGCGAGGTGGACCTGTCGGCGGAAGTCGGAGCCGAGCTTATTCATGATCGACGCGGGCTGGTACGGGCCGGAGCCGAATCGCTGGGCGCAAAATGTCGGCGACTGGTATCCCGGGGCGTGGCTGCCAAACGATATCACTCCGGTTCGGGAGTATGCACGAAAAAAAGGAATGCTGTTCGGTCTCTGGGTGGAGATTGAAGGCATCGGCACGGCATCGAAACTACGTCGTGACCACCCGGACTGGATGCTCCGTAGGGATGGCGCACTGGTGGCAAACGGCCGGCAATTGGACATGGCGAATCCCACAGTGGCCGCCTGGATGGAATCGGAGATCGCGCGCATTATCCAGAAATACGACCTCGACATGTTTCGCATCGACTACAACACGACCGTGAACGATGGCGGAAATCAATTGAAGGACGGGTTTGTCGAGAGCACGATGTGGCGTCACGTGGAAAATCTCTACGCCATGTTCGACCGGCTCCGGGCTCGATTTCCGCAAGTGATATTTCAGAACTGCGCGGGTGGCGGAGGGCGGCTCGATCTCGGAATCCTGCGCCGATTTCATAACACTGAGCTGTCCGATTGGATGCGCGCCCCGCGCGGGCTCAAGATCCTCAATGGCATGACCTGGATCCTGCCGCCCGAAATCCTGCTTCGCACCTTTGGGACCGAGGTGGGAGATCACGCCACCGACGGAGATTTGGATCTGCAACTGCGAACCGTCATGATGTCGCGGCCGATCTTCCGCGGAATCAGTCCAACGCTGGAGGATTTCAATCCGATCCTACGCGCGAGAATCCAGAAGTCCGTGGATCTGTACAAGCGCACCGTGCGGCCAATAATGGTCGGCAGCCGCGTGTATCATCACACGCCGATGACGCCGCTGCTGGAGTCGTCGCCGTGGGTTGTGCTCGAATATGCCACGCCCGATTCGAGGCGGGGTGTTGCTACCTTGTTCCGTACCTCCGGCGATGGCGATCCTTTGTACATCTTCCGGCCCCGTGGGCTGGACGCGAGCCGCACTTATCACGTAACCTTCTGCGATCTTGAGCAGACAGTGGAGATTCCAGGTACACAATTGATACGGGACGGGATAGCCGTTCGAGTGGAAGACAATCTTACGTCCGAGATGTTGCTGTTCGACAGCCAATGACTCAAATGGAAGGCGGTCTCTCCGGGGGGACTGCTATAATTTCAACTACAGAAGCCTAAATATACGATGGCGAAGACGGAGAATGATCGGAAGCTGTCAGCTTGCCAACGGGTAGAGCGTCACATCAAAAAAGCCATCTACGCAGGTGAGCTTCGACCTCGCGAAAGAATTATCGAAGAAGACATTGCAAGCCGGCTTCAGTGCAGCCGAGGACCGGTCCGGGAAGCTCTGCTCCGCCTGGAGCGAGACGGACCTGTAGTTACCATCCCGCGGCGCGGCACCTTCATCCACGACATTTCAGGAGAATCGATCGACGTCGTTTTCCGCATTCGCGGCAAGTTGGAAGGCTTGTGCGTCCGGTACATGCGGGAAGACATGACTCCCAAGGATGAACGCGTCCTGCGGGAAAGGCTCAGCAAGATGAAGGAAGCCGCCATGAACGCGGACGATGAGCAGTTCCTGCAGTCCGACATGAAGTTGCACCAGACGATCTGGAACCTGGCCAAGCGGGAACAGCTTTACCGAACCTTGAACCAGGTGATGAATCCGTTCATCTTCATGATGGCCCGCGCATTCTCGTCACGCATACCCATTATGGAGCGTTATGCCGGCCATGAACGGTACGTGGAAATGATCCTTTCCACCCCAATCGCCCGAGTGGAACGGCAAGTCGAGCAATACTTCCAGGAGCTGCACGACAGTCTCTTTCAACAGAACACACCAGTCTTTCTCGGTGCCAACCGCAAATCCTGGACTGCGGAAGAGATTGAGGTAGAGTAGCCCTCCCGGTTTCGCAACAATCCCGAACGCCTGTTTCTTTCCCGCGCCCCCGTCAAATGGGCTTACGGCGGAAACATAATTGTCAATAAAATTGTTGACAATGGCGTTTCGCTGAGATAATCTGGCCGCATTGGGAATTGCTGAAACTCGGATCCTTGGAGGGTAGTCCCGTGAAGCACGCTCTGTTTGCGATTATGGCAATGTTTGTCATAACCCAACCCCTTACCTACGGTCAGGCGGTGTCGGGTACAATCAACGGATTTGTTAGAGACCCGTCCGGCGCTGTATTCGTTGGCGCGAAAGTGACGGTCACGAATACCAACACTGAAGTCGCGACCACCACGACTACCAACGATGCCGGCTTCTACTCGGTGCCTCAACTGATACCAGGTGGGTACACCTTGCGGATCTCGGCTGCCGGGTTTAAGCAAATGGACCAAACCGGGATTGTGCTAAACGTCGACTCGGTGGTGCGCGTGGACGCCACGCTCGTTCTGGGTTCGACTAACGAGACGGTGACGGTGACATCCGATGCCGCTGTTCTCAAAACCGAGAAAGCAGACCTTGGCGGCGTCATCAGCGAGCGGACGCTCAACAGATTGCCGATTCTCAGCCGGAACGTCAGTCAATTGATTGAGATCTTGCCCGGAGCTTTGCGTTCCACCAGCCCGGCATTCATCGGCGAGAACCCGGGAAGCGACACGAACGGTTTCGTAAACGGTAAGGGAAGCGGCAACAATTATCACCAGTTGGATGGAATTGAAAACCAGGAAACCATCCAGGGAGTCGCGATGGTGAATCCCAACGTCGATTCCTTGCAGGAAGTCAAAATCACGACGAACAGCTACGATGCCGAGTTCGGTCAGGTGGCCGGCGCCGTGTTCCAGGCCTCAACCAAGTCTGGATCGAACCAGTATCACGGAACGTTGTTCGAATACGTGCAGAACAATAGTTTCTTCGCCAGAGACCCGTTCACGCAGTCTACCTCGAAGATTGCGCCCTGGCATTGGAACCAATTCGGCGGTAGCACCGGGTGGACCTATCAAAAAGGACAAGATCTTCTTTTTCGCCGACTATCAGGGACTGCAATCGGTGCAGGGCTCGACGCTGCAATTAGCATTGCCGTCCGCGGCGATGAAGCAGGGGGATTTCAGCGCGGTTGCGAATCAGTACTTGATCTACGATCCGAATACAGGGAATACCAGCGGTGTGGGCCGCACGCCATTTCCGGGTAACATCATCCCCTCGAACCGGCTCAGTCCCATCACGACGAAATTGGTTCCCATGCTCCCCGATCCGAACACGCCCGATCCGTCGTTCACGCACGATTACACCAAGTCAGGCTCCTTCAAGTCGAATACAAACGGCATCAACGGCCGCGTCGACTATAACTTCTCGCAGAATACCCGCGTGTTCGCCCGGTACAGTTACTTCGGTTCGCTCTATGACGCCCCGCCGATCTTCGGCAACGTTGCGGGCGGTCCTGGCTTTGGACCCCAGGCGGAAGTGGGAGGCACAAGAACTCAGAATCTCTCCTTGAATCTCACGCAGGTCGTCAAATCGAATTTGATCGCCGAGGTTCGCTTCGGCTTCTCGCGTTTCCGTAGCAACCTGGCCCAGACCGACGTCGGATTACAAACAGCCGACCAGATCGGCCTGCCTGGAATTAATCAGAAAACAGCACTCACCGACGGACTCCCGCAGATGCTCTGGAATGGCCCGATTGCCGGTGGTTCCAACACGTATTTCGGTAACCCCTATGCGAACTTCTACGAACTGGAACAGAGCTTCGACTACGTCACGAATTGGACCTATACCAGGGGCTCCCACACGCTCAAATGGGGCGCTGATCTACGTCCTCACGTAGAGCTGCAACGCATCGATAAGTCGCTTCGCGGCGCTTTCACCTTCAGCAACGCCGCCACGGCGCTCGGCGGCGCGACCGGAAATACCGGGTTGGGTTTCGCCAGCTTTCTGCTTGGCATTCCGCAGAGCTTCTCCAGAGGCTATTACATTCAGCTTCCCATCGAATTCCAGGACCGCGATGGTCTCTATTTTCAAGATGAGTGGCGGCTTCGCTCGAACCTCACCCTGACTCTGGGCTTGCGTTGGGAGTATTACTCTCCGACTTACTCCGATGGCAAGGCCCGCGAGGTTAATTTCAATTTGGCAACGGCCCAAATGAACTTCGCCAGCACTGGGTCATTCAATAAATACGCAGGCGTTCAACCCGACTATCACGATTTCGCTCCGCGCTTCGGCCTCGCGTATTCCATCAATCCGAAAACAGTCTTCCGAATCGGTTACGGCCGCAGCTTTGCAATCAATACAGGCGGTGCGAATTTCGGGACATACTGCTGCCAGTGGCCCCTCGGAAGCCAACAAAGTATCAGCGCGTCCACTCTATACACCGGCGTATTCCCACTCGCGCAGGGACCGCCCAGCGGCGATTCGACGAATGGAGTAACCATCCCAAGCAGCGGAGCCCTGGCGCCCGCCGATGGGCAGACCGTGTATGGCCGGCCCGCCGGCGACAAAACAACCGTTCAAGACGCCTGGAACGCGACTATCCAGCGGCAGGTTACTTCGACGTTCACAGCCGAGCTCAGCTACGTAGGCAGCATCCTCCGCCATGGCTTTCTGGACGTCAACGTCAACGCGCCTTTCCCTGGGCCGGGCTCCTTGCCATCGCGGGAATTGTACGGCATTTTGTATGGCTTCCAGAACCTCGGCGCCCACCAGCGGGGTAATGTTCAGAACGTCAGCTACAATTCCCTCCAGGCCAGCCTCAACAAACGCTTCGCTACCGGTTATCAGTTCACCGGGGCGTTCACGTATCAGAAAACCATCGCCGACAACTACACCGATCCGTTTAACCGGTCGTTCTATAAAGGTCCGGCGTCTACTCCCAACTGGTGGCTGGTCCTGAGTCATGTTTGGGAGCTGCCTTTCGGCCCCGGCCATCGCCTGGGCGAAAGCGCCAAAGGTTTCACGCGAAGTCTCATTGCTGGCTGGGAATTCACCGGCGTGACTCAGATCCAGGACGGAAGTTTCCTCACGCCGTCAATGAATGCAAACACGCTAAACACCAATTTCTCTCAGCTTCCAAACCGGATTGCTTCCGGGCATGTGGCCAACGCGTCGGCGAATCTCTGGTTCGATCCGACGGCATTCACCGTTCCAGCCGCATACACCTTCGGTAACACCGGCACTGGGATCTTGCATGGCCCCGGGCAGTTCATCGCCGATTGGGGACTGAACAAATCGTTCTCGTTCAAATCATTCCTCAATGAGAACACGCGTTTGGTGTTCCGGTGGGAAGCATTTAACGCGCTCAATCATGCCAATCTCACTAACCCCACTCTCACCATCGATGCGCCGGCCAGCCAGGCAGGTCATATCTTCGATGTGGCAGGTACAATGCGGAGGATGCAACTTGGTATCCACTTGTATTTCTGAATATGTTGATTTCTAATTACCGGGCGTATTTATTTTGGCTGGCCCTGTCCACTGCGGCACTCGCGGTGGGCGCCGAGCCTGCGTCAAAGGCGGAGTTCTTCGAGACAAAAGTTCGGCCCCTGTTATCCAAGCGTTGCTATAGCTGTCACACAGAATCCAAAATGGGCGGTCTGCAAATGGACACGTCCGAGAACATGATGAAGGGTGGCGACGACGGTCCGGTTCTGGTCCCAGGCAAGCCTGACCAAAGCCTGCTGGTGAAAGCCATCAGCTACACCGACTCGCGCCTCAAGATGCCGCCAACCGGAAAGCTTCCGGATGAAGAGATCGCCATCGTCCAGGCATGGGTTCGCGATGGAGCGATCTGGGGTGCCAACGCGCCCACGAGTGCTCCAGTATCCCAGTACGTAATCACCCCCCAACAGCGGGCCTTTTGGTCTTTTCAGCCGGTGCGTAAGCCAGCGCCGCCGGTGGTGAAGGACCACGCGCGAATTCAATCACCGATCGACGCTTTCATTCAAGCCAGGCTGGAGTCCAAAGGACTGCGGCCGGTGCGTCCCGCTGATAAACGAACTCTAATCCGGCGCGCCACCATGGACTTGACCGGCCTTCCCCCAACCCCGGCGGAAGTTCAGGATTTCATCGGCGATAATTCGCCCGGTGCATTCGCCAAGGTCGTAGATCGCTTGCTGGCATCTCCGCACTACGGAGAGCGCTGGGGCCGTTACTGGCTGGACGTGGCGCGGTATTCGGACTATCAACTCACGGCAGAGGGCGATGGACCGCTCCCGAATGCTTTTCAATACCGGGATTGGGTCGTGCAGGCTTTCAACGAAGACATGCCCTACGATCAATTCGTCCGGGCGCAAATCGCCGGAGATCAGGTATCTGATTCCGAAAAGCCTAAGCTCGTCGGTGGCCTCGGCTTCTATTCCCTGAGTCCAAAACCCGAGTTCCGCGAGGAGCGCGTCGACGCGACAACGCGAGGTTTCCTGGGCCTGACCGTTGCCTGTGCGCAATGCCACAATCACAAGTACGACCCGATTCCCACGCGCGATTATTACTCTCTGCTCGGAGTCTTCGAAGGCACTGAACCTGACAAATTCCCGCTCGAACCGGCTAGCGTCGTAACCCGATACGAGACGCAAAAGAAGACGTTGGACGAACAGAAGAAGATCCTCGACAAGTTCCTTGCCAACCAAAGAACCCAGCTCGCGGAGATCTTCGCCGAAAAGGCCGCGGACTATATGATGGCGAGCCGGCACGTGGAGAACAGCAGCCTCGAGCGTGATGTATTGAATCGTTGGGTCAAGTTCCTGGACTCCGAACGCAAACGCGAATACGAGTTCCTGGATTCCTGGCAAGCTCTCGTCAAGAAAGGCGCCGCCGAATCGGAGCTGCGGAAGAGCGCGGAGGAGTTTCAAACTCTGCTTGTGGCCACACTGAAAGAACAGAGCGACCTCGACGAGCAGAACGCCAAGATTAAAGCCCAGACGAAAAAAGGCGAGAGTCCCAAAACAATCCCTCTCGATCGCAACAAATACTACCTCCTGAAGGACCTCACCACCGCGGTCGACAAGAAAACCAAAAAAGACGCCGGTCCGTTCTTCTTCTCTCCGGATGAGATTGGCCGCTACCTAACGAGTGTCTACCGGGAGTACTTCGGCGCGTTGCGCGCTCGCATTGACAAGCTGCAGGCAGCCCTGCCGCCGGAGTATCCGTATTATCCGGTGATAAAGGATAAAGCCAAACCGGAGAACATTCATGTCTACATCCGCGGCAATCCCGAGACACCCGGAGAGGAAGCGCCGCGGCAATTCCTTGCGATCCTAAGCCCGGACCATCCGACTCCGTTTAAGAAGGGCAGCGGAAGGCTGGAGCTCGCCGGCGCGATCGCAACTCCGGCGAATCCCCTGACCGCGCGCGTCATGGTGAATCGCATTTGGCAACATCACTTCGGCGCCGGCATCGTCGATACGCCGAGTAACTTCGGCAAACTCGGAGATCCGCCTACCCATCCCGAACTGCTCGATTATCTGGCCAGCCGTTTCGTGGAGAATGGTTGGTCTATCAAGAAAATGCATCGGGAGATCATGCTGTCGGCGACCTACGCACTGAGTTCCGATTATTCCGAAGCGAACATCCAAGTCGATCCCGATAACAAACTGCTCTGGCGCGCCAACGTCCGCCGAATGGACGTAGAGGCGATACGGGACTCCCTCTTATTCGTCGCCGGAAACCTCGACACGAAACTGGGAGGGCCCGCCCTTCCCCTCCACGACGAAAAGAACAACCGGCGGACGATCTACGCCGCGGTGAGCCGGGCCAAACCCGACGCATTTCTCAGGCTCTTCGATTTCCCGGACCCCAATGAGACCAGCGAACAACGCATCAACACCAACGTTCCGCTGCAGCAGTTGTTTTTCTTGAACAGCGATTTCGTCCGATCGCAGGCGGAATTGCTCGCGAAGCGGCTGGCCCCCGGTCAGCCCGAATCGCAGCGGGTCAACGAAGTCTATATGATCCTGTTCGGGCGCCTTGCTACAAAACAGGAACTCAAGTTCGGAGCAGAGTTTCTGTCCACTCAGAACAAATCGTGGACTGAATATCTGGAAGTTCTACTGAGCTCGATCGAATTTAACTACATCAGCTAAATCTGGAAAAGAATATGACCACTCGACGAGACGCGCTAATGACAATCGGCAGTGCCTTCGGGATGACTGGCTTGGCCGGCATGCTCGGAGCCAGCAGTGTGCAGCCCAACCCTTCCGGACCGCAAGGGCCACACTTCGCTCCGAAAGCCAAACACGTGATCTTTCTGTTCCTCAACGGCGGCCCCTCGCACGTGGACACGTTCGATCCCAAGCCGATGCTCGACAAATATAATGGCAAGCCAATGCCCGGGCCCGACCAGGCAATTGTCGGAGGCGGGATCAAGCTGCATCTGGGGACTGTCATGAAATCCCCATTCGCCTTCAAGAAGTACGGACAGAGCGGCATAGAGGTAAGCGATCTGTTCCCGAAACTCGGTGAATGCATCGACGATTGCTGTGTGATCCGCTCGATGTATACCGACATACCGAATCATCCGCCTGGTCTCTTCATGATGAACTGTGGGCACAACCTGGCGGGACGTCCTTCCATGGGTTCATGGCTCCTTTATGGACTGGGCAGCGAGAACCACAATCTGCCGGGATACATCGTTTTGGCGCCCGGGTTGCCGATTATGGCGCCGCAAATCTGGAATTCCGCATTTCTCCCCGCCAGTTACCAGGGCACGTGGGTGCAGAACGACCAAACCGATCCGGAGAAACTGATACCCTACATTCGCAACACCCGCGAGAGCGCCTCGGAACAGAAGCAGAAACTCGATCTCCTCGATAAGCTAAACCGTCTGCAACTAAAACAGCATGGACCGGCTCCACAATTAGAAGCGACCATTCAAGGGATGGAAACAGCTTTCCGGATGCAAACCGAAGGCGTCGACGCATTCGATATCGGCAAGGAAAACGAGGCGACCCGAACCGCCTATGGCGACGGTAACTTCGCGCGCGGCTGTCTGATGGCCCGCAGGTTGGTGGAGCGGGGCGTCCGAATGGTTCAGGTCTATTACGGCGCTGGCCAGCCTTGGGATAGTCACAGCGACATCATGGATCATCGCAAGCATGCCGAGCAGTCAGATCAACCAATCGCGGCGCTTCTGAAGGATCTCAAAACTCGCGGAATGCTCAACGACACGCTGGTGATGATTGGCGGCGAATTTGGACGTACCCCGTCAGTTCAGCCCACCAGTGGTGGACTTCAGAATGGAAGAGACCATAATAGCTATGGTTTCAGCATGCTGCTGGCCGGCGGAGGCATCAAAGCCGGAACCGTGTACGGTGCAACCGACGAGTTCGGGTTGAGAGCGGTTGACAAGCCCGTGCATCCTCACGATTTACACGCGACGATCCTGCATCTCTGCGGCTTCGATCACACCAAGCTGACTTACCGCTACAGCGGTCGCGACTTCCGATTTACCGACGTGTCCGGTACCGTCGTAAAGAGCATCTTAGGTTAAGAATGGGCCGGCCTGCAGGCAGTGTCATATTGTTTTGGTTGCTCGCCCAAGCGGCCACAACCTTCGATATGTCTGCTGACTTCTCCTTGCAAAATAATCCAAACCAGGTTTGGCAGTATGGCTACTCCGAAACCAACTCGCTCGATCCATCCCTGTTCCGATTCGATAAGTCTACCGGTACCCTTGACCAGATTGGATTTTGGCATCCGAGCGTCAGCGATCGGCCCGGCCCCGGTTATTATCCTTACATCGCGCACAACAGCGCGAAGCAGACGCAGAGGGGTTCGAGCAATGGCTGGGCGGTACGTGCGGGTGAGATCGCCATGGAAGCCAGTAATTCCGGACAGTACAGCCTAATTCGCTTTGTTGCGCCGTCGGCGGGCGTCTACAACGTGACCGCCCGGTTTGAAGGCGTTCATTTTGGCCTTTCCTCGACGGATGTACATGTACTGCATAATGCTAAGTCCCTGTTTGACGCGGATATCGAAGGCTATGGAGGCGACCCCGCCTTCCACGAAGTGAAAGGCGCAAGCCCGACCGCCGCATATTCAGGCCAGATCGATCTGAAAGCGAATGACACCATTACGTTTGCATGTGGTTACGGGAAAAACAAGACGAACTACAGTGACACAACCGGTCTCTTCGCCCAAGTGGTCTGGGTTTCTGGAGCGGGCAGCGGGAAGTAACTGAAATCGTGAGGCATCGGGGCCGAAACAACACCGGGATGCCCAATTTGCCCTCGCCAATTGGTACAATCCCTTAGTAAGCTAATGCGAGATATACGATGAAGAGCCGTTTTTCACCTGAGTACTCGGATGAAGATCTGGACCTATACCTACTGGGGAAGGCCACGCAGAACCTGGCAGCAGGCATCGAAGAACATTATTTCGGCGCTTCCGCCACCGGATATCCGAGAGTTGGCCCGCGTTGGGAAGCAATCGTAGTCGCTGCGGCCGTCGCGTCGTTGCTACCGCTGTTCGCCTTGCGCATGAATCACAAGCGGCACGTGGAGACGATAGCCTCCGAAATTTCGTCATTGCCGTTATTCGCATCCGCTATGGCGGCGAGTATCGATTTGTATGCGCCGGTGGTGCTTTACGTGACAACGCCAATGGTACAGCTATTGCCTCCGCCCGAACCGAAAGCGCAGAAGCAGTTTCAACTACCACCCCAGAGGCCGCACTCCATGGTCCGTATTGCGATGGTCGACCCTCCTTCTGTGATTTTTTACCCGAAGGCGCTTCCGGAGCTGCCGTTTGAACCGGAAATTCCACAGGTTTCGGGACCCCCAAAGCGAAATCGTCTGCGGCGTTTCCTTTCTGGAACCATAGCGCCATTGAAGATGATTCTCATGCTCGACCGCTACAATCGCGGCGCGTAAAGTTTCAATTAACTGAACCATCGGCGGCCACGCACTCTCGTGGATTCGGCAAGCAAATCGCGATAGAACGGATATCGAGTATGGATCCTATCCCGCACGTATGCCAGCGCAGCCTCGCCCCAGCGATCTTTCCTGAACTCATCCGTGGTGATCGGAGTAAACCGGCACGACGGCGATCCCTGAGACGGTAGCTCTCGCCACGAATGTCGATGGTTGTCGAATGGTGAAGTAAACGATCGAGGATCACGGTCGCGATGATCGGGTCGCCAAAGATGGAGCCCCGATCGCCGTAGCTTTTGTTGCTGGTCAGGATTATGCCGCCACGCTCACAGCGTGCGATGACCAATTAAAAGAAGATCGTGGCGCCGAGTTCCGCGGCCCGTATACCGACAGGTGGACGTTGGATTGGGTACGTGTAGCGTTCGCGAATGTAATCGTGGCAGCGAGCGGCTCGAATCCGTCTCGCTCTAACGCGGCACCATAGGCACGAATGCGACCGCACCCACCGAGCGCACTCGCAAGGCGCCCTCACTAGTCTTGTCAACCACCGTCAGCGACTGTTCGGAGCTCGCGCCCACTGGCGCGACCAAACGGCCGCCCGGGATCAGTTGATCGAGAAGGGGTTTCGGGATGTCTTTCGGTGCCGCGGTCAGGATGACGCGGTCAAATGGCGCCTTTTCCGCCCAGCCCTGATAGCCGTCCCCCTGCCGCACGATCACATTGCGATAGCCGAGTTCGATCAATCGCTTCGCGGCCGAGCGCGCCAGTTCCGGCACGATCTCGACCGTATATACCTCCCGTACCAAGTGAGAGAGCACGGCGGCCTGGTATCCGGAGCCGGTTCCGATCTCGAGAACGCGATCGGTCTTGGTGGGTTTCAGCAAGTCGGTCATCCAGGCGACGACGAAGGGCTGCGAAATGGTAGCGCCATAGCCGATTGGAAGCGCCCGGTCCTCATAGGCTTGTAATTGCATGGCGGGAGGGACAAACAGGTGGCGAGGGGTCAGACGCATAGCGCGAAGGACATTGCTCTCTCGGATTCCGCGGGCCTCAATCTGCTGACTGACCATCTTTTCGCGCGCTCTCGAAAACGGTTCTCCGTCCTGGCTGAGCAGGTACCCCATGCAGCCGATAGCTACAGCCACTGTTACCTGGTGCGCGTGTTCCTGGGGGTTGCGAAGCATCTCGAATAGGACCGGCACGGTCTTGCGGGATCCGCTAGACATCCAAGCTCTCGTGCGATGACGAAGCCCATGGATTTCTTCTAGTCGTTCACATGGGGGAAGTTCAACTGAGCCCCCCAATGATGTTTCGGTATTCATCCTCGGTGAAAGCACGGAGCGTTTCCGTCTGGATGTTTCCTTTAGACGCGAGATTAAGTGTCGCTCTGGCGAGCGCCGCGTCGTCGGGTGCCTCGGCAACAATCACCATGTCGTATTGGCCCGTCACCATGTAGAATTCTTTCAACTTTACGCCGGCGGCCTGGAAAGCTTTCCTTCCCGCATCGAGCCGCGAGGGACTCTCTTTGATGTTCTGCAAGCCCTGGTTCGTCCAGTGGGCGAGTGCAATGTAGGTGGGCATAAATCACCTCCAGGCGTATTGTACAGCCATGCGAGGACGCAGTCACCCCCCTTGATCGGTCAGTTCGAATGCGACGGAGAGTTCTTCCGTTTCTATGCACATTATTGCTCTCAACTCGCTTCCCCACTTGCCTCCATTCTTATATTCCTTCCGTAGTAGGACGAAAGGCGAATGAACCGACTCGAACTTCACTCTATCGATTGGGGATTCTTCTAGTTCTGTCTTGCCCAAGGCAAAGAGTGACCCGGACATCGCCATCAGGGAAGGAGTAAGACGGATCACGTCGGCCATCGACCGGTCACATACTTTGTTACATAACCTTACGATCATCCGAAGCCGCGATCCATCCAAGCTACCGAGGTTCGATATGCCACAAACACTTGAGCGTGAACAAACGAACGATTTGACGCAGGCTCTTTTCAGAGGAAGCGCCACTTGTCCGGCAGTACCGGCGAAAACGCCGCGCAACCGCCGCAAATCGCTCTATGCCGCTGGTGTACTTGCACTTGCGGCCAGTGTGGTAGTGGTGATGGTTGCTCGAAAGGCGCCAACTGCGGCGTACGGAACCACGCAGGTGAAACGGACGACGATCAGAAAGACCATTTCGGCCACTGGACAGTTGCAAGCGCTGACCACAGTGCAGGTCGGCACGCAGGCGTCGGGCATCATCTCGGAACTTTACGCGGACTTCAACAGCGAAGTGAAGAAAGGCCAGGTAATCGCGAAACTGGATCCGTCACAAATGCAGGCGCAGTTGACGCAGGCTTCTGCGAATCTGGCGGCTGCCCAGGCTGGCGTGCAGACGGCCCAATCGAACGTGTTGAGCGCGCAGTCGGCCGTCCAATCCGCCGAGGCTAACGTCGCCCGGCTGCAGTCAGTGACCGATGAAGCACAGCGAATGCTAAATCAGACGAAGGACCTGGTGGCGGCGGAAGTGACACCGAGGCGCGATATCGATCCCGCGCAGGCAGCGCTCTCGCAGGCGATTTCGCAGCAGCAGCAGGGAGTGGCGCAGGTGAATCAGGCTCGGTCGCAAGTTCAGTCCGCCAGCTCTCAAGTGGCGCAGGCGCGGGCCCAGGTGACCCAGGCCGCGGCGGCCGTTCAAGTGGCGACCGTTAATTTGGACCACACCATTATTACGGCGCCGATTGACGGCACGGTGGTGGCGCGCAACGTCGACGTTGGGCAGACCGTCGCCGCCAGTTTGCAAGCTCCGACCCTGTTTATGATTGCAAACGACCTGACTCGGATGCAGGTGCTGGCCAATATCGACGAGGCCGACGTCGGCCAGTTGAAACCGCAGAGCAGTGTTTCGTTTACTGTGGATGCATATCCCACAGAAACCTTTTCCGGAATCGTCTCGCAGATTCGGCTCTCACCGTTGACAGTGCAGAATGTCGTGACCTACACGGCGGTGATCGACGTGACGAATGCCGACCTGAAACTGAAACCTGGTATGACGGCAAGTGTCACCGCGACTGTGGCCGAACAGAAGGACGTGCTGGCGGTTGCGAACGCGGCGCTGCGATTCCGTCCCGAAGGCGCGCCGGCTGGTTCCTCAAGAGGTGGCGCGGGAACCTTATATCGCGTGGGGCCAGGCGGACTGGAACCGGTGAAAGTGCGTCTCGGGTTGACCGATGGAATCTCTACGGAGTTAGTATCCGGCGAGCTAAGCGAAGGCGACCGCATCGCGATTCCTTCAGCGCAAACGGGTAGCAAGCCAGCGGCTGCGAATTCGTCAAATCGCAATGTGTTCGGGAGCGCCGCCGCACGGCCGCAAGGGAGAGTCCGATGAACGGTCCACTTGTTCAACTAGATAATATTCACAGGATTTATGACTCAGGGGCGGTCCGGGTACATGCGCTCCGCGGCCTGTCCCTTGCAATCGGCCGAGGTGAGTTCGTTGCCATTATGGGTGCATCCGGTTCGGGAAAGTCGACACTGATGAACTTGCTTGGATGTCTTGACCGGCCCACTTCAGGGACGTACCTGCTCGATGGAATGGACGTCTCCGCACTGGACAAAGACGAACGCGCCGATATCAGAAACCGGAAGCTGGGTTTCGTATTCCAGGGATTCAACCTGCTCCGCCGTACCACGGCGATTGAGAACGTAGAACTGCCGTTGATTTACGCGGGAGTCGATCCGGCGGAAAGAACCCGGCGCAGCCGTCTGGCGCTGGCAGTGGTGGGATTGGCGCATCGCGAAGACAACCACCCCAACGAACTGTCGGGCGGACAACAGCAGCGAGTTGCAATAGCACGGGCGTTGGTGAATGGTCCGGCTCTGCTGCTGGCCGATGAGCCAACCGGAAATCTCGACAGCCGTACGTCGGTCGAAATCATGAGTGTGTTTCAACAACTGAACGAAAAGGCTGGTTTGACAATTGTTCTGGTTACCCACGAGCCGGACATCGCGCAGTATGCATCACGGATGATAGTCGTCCGCGATGGGCGGATCACCAACGACCAGCTGATTCACGAACGCCGTAAGGCGGCTGCTGAATTGGCTCAGATGCAACCCGTGGAAACGCAACTTGAGGAGCAAATTATATGACCTTCCCAATGATGAAAATAGCGTTGGACGCTTTGACCCGCAATAAAGTGAGGTCGGCTCTGACCATGCTCGGCATTGTAATCGGCGTAGCCTCGGTGATCGCGATGGTGAGTTTGGGGCAGGGTGCCCAGCAGCAAGTGCAGGATCAGATTTCGAGCATGGGTACCAACCTGCTGATTGTCTCCGCGGGAAGCCAACGCGGAGCAGGCGGTGTGCGGGCAGGGGGCGGCACGGCCTCCACCATCACACTGGAAGACGTGGATGCCATCCGGCAAGCGCCTGCTGTGTCGGCCGTGAGCCCGGGAGTGACGGCGTCGGTGACCATGATCGCCGGCAATCAGAACTGGACAACGCGAGCCGAAGGTGTGGCAACTTCGTACCCGTCCATTCGCAATCGTGTGGTCGCGGCTGGCGCCTTCTTTTCAGATTCCGATGTGCGCTCCGCAGCCCGCGTTGCAGTGATCGGGCGTACGGTCGCCGATCAGCTAATGCTCGGCCCGGAAGCCGTGGGGCAGATGGTACGTGTGCGCAATCTGCCGTTTCGCATAGTGGGCGTGTTGGAAGCGAAGGGGCAGAGTTCTCTTGGGCAGGATCAGGACGACACGGTTCTGATTCCCTACACGACAGTGATGAAGAAGTTGCTTTCCACTACTTATGTGCCGACGGTGTATGTATCGGCGACCGATGCAAAGACAACGTCCGAGGCGGAGGCGCAGACTAACGACATTCTGAACCAGCGGCACAATAACCACAAGGGCCAGGATCCCGATTTCAACGTACGCAACCTGACCGATGTTGCCGATGCAGCGGAGTCGACTACGCGAGTAATGACGCTGCTACTGGGCGGTATTGCGGGCGTATCGCTGCTGGTGGGTGGTATCGGCATCATGAATATAATGTTGGTGTCGGTGACTGAGCGGACACGAGAGATCGGAATCCGGATGGCCGTTGGCGCGCGTTCGAGCGTCGTGCAGACTCAGTTTCTTGTCGAATCGCTTGTGTTGGGACTGACGGGGGGAGTGATGGGAATTCTGCTGGGTTGCGGTGTGTCCGTAGTGTTGTCGAAGGTATTCGATTGGCCGAGCTTGATCTCACCGGTATCGGTGGTGGTCTCCGCGCTATTCTCAATGGCGATTGGTGCGTTTTTTGGTTACTATCCCGCACGCAAGGCCGCGAATCTGGATCCGATCGAAGCCCTGCGGTTCGAGTAGATTGAGGAAACGGTTTTGACGCGAGGATAAGGCGAATGGAAATGGAACTGGGCGGTCCTGTTGTAGCGTTACGGGTGGGGCCAGCGAATCAGCCTTGTCTGCACCCGTGGGCTAGCCGGCGAGTGAGTTTGCTCGGCTTGTTTGTCGATATCGCTGACCTCGGGGCAGTTGAGCGGGCTGTGCAACAAACGGAAGCCGCGCTGGGCCGATTTCACAGATGGCACTCGATCGCTACGACGGTGCGAAAACGTGTGGTGCTTTCGGAGGAGCTGGGTGGTCATCTGCGCCTACTGACTTCGCGAGGTGTATCGATGCGAGATGCCATAATTAGCAAACTCAACAAACATTTTTCTTCACCGCCCACCGGCGAAGCGGATGTTGTCTATTCTTTCGTACAGATTCGCAAACTACTTGAGAGGGGCGCGGAACGAAACAAATATGCCGCCTAGCATTCTTTTGTTACTGGGTTGTTCACGGACGCCTCTCCGGACCAGAGCCATAAATATCTCCGCGAATGAACATCGTCGCACGTTCCGTTAGAGATCTGAGCGACGGTCCTCCCGATGCGGAAGCCCACATTGTCACGGCGCAGCGAAGGAAGTGCGCTCCTGGTATTGCGTCCGGTTCGAAATGCCGAACCGCGATGTCATGCGCGGCCGCCGCCAGAAGCAACAGAATTACACCGGTCTCTTGTCAGAAGCCGAGCTTCAACCCGAACTGGATGATTCGCGCATCCGCCGCGCTGACGATCTGGCCGAATCCCGTGCCGAAGGTTACGCCCGGCACACCGAAGTTGCTGTGGTTGAGCGCGTTGAAAAATTCGGAACGGAACTGGATTTTCACCCGCTCGGTGATAGCGAAATCCTTGGCCAGATTGAAGTCGAAATTGACGACGCCGGGGCCGCGCACCACACCGACGCCCGAATTGCCGAAGATTTGATTCGGCGTTGTGGCGGTGAGCGCCACGAACGCATTGGTGTCGAACCAACGGTCAACGGTGCGTTGATCCGACGGTAGAGTGCCGTCGGCGATCCGGTTCGGGCGGCTCCTCCGCTCGCCGCCGATGTTGACGATCTGGGACTGGTTCATGGTCAGCGGCAGGCCGCCCTGCCAGGTGAAGATCGGCGAGAACTCCCAGCCGCCCAGCGCCAGGTCGACCGCGCGCGACCAGTTCCGGCCGATTGCGCGGCTGCGTCCGAAGGGAAGCTGCCATACGCCCGACATCACGAAACGCTGCGCAACGTCGAACTCCGCTGGACCGTACTCCAGACGGCGATTGTGCGGATCCTGCGGCTCCTTATACTCGCCCACATCCACTCCGTTGCCCGCCCCGCTGGTGGAGAGATGATCCACCGAATCTGTCAGGGCCTTGCCGTAGGTATAAGAGGCCAGCACCGTCAAACCTCGCGAGAAGCGCTTCTCGAGTTTTGCCTGGAACGAATTGTAGTTCGAACGCCCGAGATTTTCCAGAATCTGAATATCTCCGTTCAGATTGAGCGCCGCCAGTTCGCGCGCGCCCACCACCGGGAGTCCCTGCGCGTTGAACGTGTACGTATTCGGATTCAAGTTGCGGAACGAGGGCAGCTTCACGCCGTGGTTGCCAACGTAAGCGACATCGAATACGACGTCCTTGACGATCTCACGCTGGATGCCGAAATTGTATTGCTGCACATACGGCGAGCGCTGGTTCGGGTCCTGCGCTTTGCGGGCCACGGTGGTGAGATTCACGCGGCTGAGGTCCACAAATCCGGGGGGAATGCCGTCCTGGAGCCGGAAGATCGCGTCCGTGCTTCGCAGCACACCGCTGCCGGAGATATTGGCATCAGCCAGAATTATGAACGGAGGATTGAATCCGAGCAGTCCTTCGCGGCCAAGGCGGTTGGCGTGATTGTAGAAGATCCCGTAGCCTCCGCGGATCACCGTGCGCGGCGTGGGCGAATAGGCGAAGCCGACACGCGGCGCGAAGTCGTTCCGGTCGGGTTTGATCAGGGCTTCCTCTTCCAGGGAGCCGCTTTTGGCAGTGATGAATTGGCCGGTGGCCGAATTGAAGTTGGCCCATTGGAACGTTCGTTCCCTGGGCGGCGTGGCGAACTCGTAGCGCAGTCCGAGATTGACGGTCAGCTTGCGGTTCACGCGCCAGTCGTCTTGAATGAACGCAAAGTACATGTGCTGATACACGTCGAATACGGTGTTGGAGTCCTGCTGATACCGGTTCGGGAAGCCCAACAGAAGCTCCGCCACGGCATTGGCCCAGATGCCGTTGCCCCCGGTGAATCTGCCGTTGAAATCGAATTGCCCGATGAGCGATCCGATGTCGCGGATGCTGGTTTCCACATTCAGGATCTCGCCGCCGAACTTGAAAGAATGCGAGCCGTGGTTCCAGGCCACCGACTCGCGCACGTTCAAGCTGCGCGGCGTCTGGAACTGCGGCTGCGACGTGGTCCGGCCGATCCTGCGCGCCGTCTGGCCGTTGAAATTGAAGGTCGGTAAGCCGCCGCAGATGGAGGGATCCGTGGGGGCGTTCTTCAAGCCGATGAGCTCAAACGGACACGGCGTTCCGAAATTCGGCGGGAGCTGGAAGTAATCGCCAAGAGCGTACCCGAAGCGCGTTTCCGAAACCACCGACGGTGACAGCACCCACACCAGGCCTGCGGCAACCTGCTGCGATTTCAGATCCGCCGTTCCAAACGTGTCGTTGAAGGCGCCTTCAGAAAGTCCGGGACGAGGCGCCGGCTGAAAGATACTCGACTTTGAGTAGGAATAGCGCCCGAATATGTTCACTTTGGAGGATATGGTGTGGTCCACGCGGAAATCGAACTGGTTGGTGTTGTTGCTGGTGACGGGCGCGAAGACGAAATTGTTGTCCTGGCTCGGCGAGATCGCGTTCGGGGCCGGGGTCACGTTCAAGACATTCTGACCAACCGGATCAATCAGGTTGGCCGGTATCTTCCAGCAGCGGCCTTGCCCGTCGTTGCATCCCGCGACGGCGGGAATCTGGAACGCCTGGCCCGTGTCAGTGGGGCTGTAGGGGTTGTAGATGGGCGTCGGAAACAAACCCTGCAACCAGATCGGCGGCGGTACCGACGTGGTCCGCACGATGGCCGCCGCGTCACGCAAGCCCTCGTAATCGCCGAAGATGAACGTCTTGTTCCTGATGATGGGACCGCCCGCCGCGATGCCGAACTGATTTCGCTGCCGGAACGGCTTCTTCAAGCTGTTCTTGTTGGCGAAGAAGTTCGATGCATCGAGTTCGCTGTTGCGGAGAAATTCGTAGATGGTTCCGTGCAGGTCGTTGGTCCCGGAACGGATGGTCGCGTTCACGAGTGCGCCCGCACTGCGGCCGAACTCGGCCGAGTACGCGTTGGTCTGAATTTTGAACTCCTGCAGCGCTTCCACCGACGGCTGAATCACCTGCATGTTGAGCCCGCGAAAGCTGTTGGAATACGATGTGTTGTCGACGCCGTCCAACTGGAAGCCGTTCTGAAACGCGCGATTCCCGTTGACGTTAAACGCTCCGCGAAAGCCGATGGATTGCAGACGCGGAGTGGGCGACAGCACGCCCGGCGACAGCAGTGCGAGTTGATTGTAATCGCGGCCGTTGAGCGGAAGCTCCACCATCTTGGTATGGTCGATGACCGAGCCGCGGCTGGAGGATTCCGATTCCAGTACCGGCGCTTCGGTGTTCACCGTGATCTGCTCCGTAACGTCACCGACCGCCAGATCAATGTCCAGACGGGCGGCCTGGTTTACTTGCAGGACCACGCCTTTTGAAACGAACTGTTTGAAGCCGGGAGCTGTGGCCACGATCTCATACGATCCCGGCCGCAGGTTGGGAAATTGGTAACGTCCTTCTTCGTTCGAAGTGGCCCGCGTTTCCACGTTGGTCGCTTCATTGATAGCTTTAATGGAGGCGTTCGGCACGACGGCTTTCACGGCGTCGCTGACCACGCCGGTGAGCGTGGCGGAGTCGAATTGCGCGAAGACCGGCGAAGCGCACAGAAGAAGGAAAACAAATGGTCTACAATTCGTAGACATAGGTTTCACCCCCCGTGGGTTAGCTAACCGGGATAGTAGCACACGGATGTTACACGCGTGTCAACGCTGTGACGCAGTGCGGGGTACACTGACGGCATGTGGCGATCGGTGTTTGCGGGAGCAAGCCTGCTGCTGAGCGCAGCGGTGATCGCGCAAACGGAACTTCACTCCTGGTCCGATTGGAAGCTGACGCGCACCATTGAAATCGAAGCGTCCACTTTTCACGTCCAAGGAATTGATTTCGATGCGGATCACTTCTGGATCACGTCCGTCGATTCCGCTCAGCGCAAGGGCTATCTGCAGGAATTCGGCTGGGATTCGGGCGCGCGGGTCCGCGGCGTGGAACTCCAGGACGGCGAACGCTTCCATCCTGGCGGCTTTGCCTCGGACGCAACATCACTGTGGATTCCGGTGGCCGAGTATCGCCGCGAGAGCAGCGCCGTGATCCAGCGCCGCAACAAGCGCTCGCTCAAAATCGAGGAGTCGTTCCAGGTGGCGGATCACATTGGGTGCATCGCCGTCAATTCCGAGTACGTGGTGGGCGGTAATTGGGATAGTCGCGATTTCTACTTGTGGGACCGTCACGGCAATTTGATTCGAAAGATCGCCAGTGAGACCGGCAACGCATATCAGGACATGAAATTCGATGAGGGCATGCTGGTGGGGTCGGGGCTGCTGGCGGATCGATCCGGCGCCATCGACTGGCTCGAATTCCCGTCGATGCGTTTAGTGCGCCGTGTGGCGACCCCGCGCACCGGCAGACAGGTTTCCTTCTCGCAAGAAGGAATGTCGATTCGCGGGCGCCAACTTGTGCTGCTACCCGAGGACGAGCCCAGCCGTGTGTTTGTGTTCATGAGTGCTCCGTAGGATGGGAGCGGGTACGCTGGACAGCGAATCCAATTGGCTCGAAAACATCCTGGCTTCCAGCAGTCAGCTATGTTTTCCAGTCGCTCACTGTTTCGCCATGGCCACCTGAAGGCGTTCCTCGGGCGTGATCAAAAGTTATTGCAATACTTCGGCTTGCCGTTCTTCGCGTACAGACTCCAGCCCCCCCGTGATGCCCCCGACGGCAACAATGACGCCGTCCGCGGCGGACTTCGGCACCTGGATCGTTAGACCTGCGTATCGGAAACGTAGCGCGCTGGTGGAGCGCCACGTGCAGATTGTCACCAGCGTGTTCAGGCCGTTGGTTCACGATTGGGCCACTCTGCCGGATATGAACGTAGTTGTATCGATTGATGGCCTTCAGCCAGAGCATGATGTGAGACGGGCGCCGGCGACGTACGATCGAATCCTCAAGAATATTGCGGGTCAGAAGGTCACCATCCACTTCACCATAACGGGTCAGATGATGAAGCGGCCGGGATACTTGAACGACTTTCTAGCGTTCTGGACGCCGCGATCCGAGATCAACAAGGCTTGGTTCAGTATCTTCACGCCGCAGAAAGGCGATGATTTGCCGGAAATGTTGGAACGGGAGGAGCGCCTCCGGGCAATTTCCGAAATGATTGAGCTGCGGAAGAGATTCGCAAAGCTGGACATGCCCGAGGGACTCATTCGGCAGTTTGCCTCGCCTCCTCATAGTCCGAAGGACTGCATTTTCGCGCAAACTACAGAGTCGTTCTCTGCAGATCTGAGAACGAAGATCGCACCGTGCCTATTCAGGGGAACTCCGGATTGCGGATCGTGTGGGTGCGTGGCGTCGATGGGACTGGCGGCGGTAGCAGCGCACAAGCTAGGCGGAGTTATCCCTGTCGGACTGATCTTCAAAGCTTCGATCAAGATTGGTCAGGTGAGGTCGAAAGGTGCGCTGCAGCCGGCAGCGCCACGGGAATTGCGGGTCTTACCGTAGACTTCTTCATGAGCTTCACCAGTATCCGATCATGCGGCCGGCGCTGATCGCTGTAAGCCAGCAGAGGAGTGATATGCCGCCGAACACCGCCAACGTGGCCTGTTCGCGCGATGAGAGCTCGCGGCTTTTGTGGTGCTTCCAGGCCGTTAAATAATTTAGAGCGACAACATTGACGAGGCCTAAGGCAATGGCGGGAAATTTGATGTATAGGAATGGATTGTCGACATACTCCGTCGCCTTCGTTGCCAGCAGGCAGACGCCACTGACTGCGGCAATGAGGAAACCCGTGGCGGCAACCGGCACGGTCGGCTTGCTGATGGCAGGGAGCGTGACGTGGCGCCAAAGACCTAAGAGCCGCAGGTCGAGGACAAGCACAGCACCGAAGAATGCCGCTATGCCAAGAATGTGGACGAGATTTACAATGCCGTACGTCCACACACCCGATTCGCGCATCGCGTGGCCGAGAGCTGAGGCCTGCAGCCACGCCATGAACTCGTACAAGATGTCCTCCGGCTACGCTTATTTACGATCGGGATAGACATTGAACGTGCGGCCGTTCCAGGTTACACGTTCAGTCTTGATCTCGAATCGGTTTGCGTCCCGATTGCGATGACCGTGGATCATCACTGTAGCTCCTAGTGGAATGATCCCTTCCTTCAGTCCTGCGCGCGCGGTCCGGGCCGGCGGAGCCAACGTGATATCCCAGACTTTTCCATCAGCGCGTATTTGCATGGTCGCATGCGGTCCGGCAAGGCTAACTCCACGTTCGACCGTGCCTGTGATCTCGAATTCCTCATCCGAGTTTCCCGCCCAACCGTGATGGGCCGATGCTGGGAGAGCTGAAAGCGAAACTGCAAGGATACCGAGGTGAATGCAAAGTGAGAGCTTTGAGTGCATGGCGTACCTCTCCTTTAATTCCCATTCGCTATTATCGCTCTACGCGTGCAACGCCACTCGCTGAGCTTGGGAATCGCCTCCGGGCTTCGATGGCAAAAACACGGGGCTGCCCTCGCCGGCGCTGTAATGCGGAACGAAATCTTTGGCGTCTGAGTTTCGTAAGCAGTAACTGCGTCGGTGTCCCGGAATTCGAACGTCCAGGATGATGATGATGGGGTCGCGGTGAGTTGCAGATTTGTTCCGGCAGGATAAAAACCGTCCGGGGAAGCTGGGGAGATCGTCAGTGTCCCTGCCTCGGGCCGGATCACGGTTACGCCGCTTCCCTTGATGCTCAATTGGTTGAATATTGTTGAAATCGGCCTCATATGTGACCGCTGCGAAACACTTCTTCCGTAAGCGATGAAGAGTGTCGGCCCACCACCGGTGATTACGCTCGATACCTACGCCGCGTCACACTGTGCTGTTCGGTAACTGAAGTCGGAAGGCCGGTTGCCCAGGCGTGTCCGAGTGCGGTCGAGCAAGTATCTCAAGAATATGATTGAGCAAGACCATCGGCGAATCAAACAGCGAACCAGACCGATGCTCGGATTCAAACGGTTCGATCACGCGGCGGTGACGATCAGTGGCATCGAGCTTGTACACAAGATTCAGAGCATCAGTTTAAGACCGGCAAGCTGGGGCGCCGCTCAATTACAATGCCGGAACTTTGGAACGCCGTGCTGGCCGCCTGATCTGAAATGTCACATCAGAAGGTGCACCGCGCCGCTTACAAACTTTGCACAGAGCCGAAATGATCTATTCACCGCGAGCCTGGTTCTCGCACGATGCCAGGGAAAACCGGATTACCTCTGCCGGGCTGCCGGTTTTGTTACAAATTTGGACGATTCTCTTATATCTTCGGTTGTACCGTTTCCATAGACTCTACCTAAAGCTCAATACGGCGAGGGCTTGCTCCAAGGAGAGTGTGATGAAACGAATTCTGTCAGTTCTACTGTTAGCGGCTGCCGCGCTTGTGGCGCAACTGATCACCGGAAGCTTCAGCGGCACAGTAGTTGATCCGTCGAGCGCGTCCATCGCGGGTGCCAGCGTCACCGTTACAAACCAGGAAACCGGCGAATCCCGAACCGTGCAGACCAACGAAAGCGGCGACTTCACGGTCACTACCCTACCGCCCGCGACCTACTCCATCAAAGTGGAGAAAGACGGCTTCAAAGGCTTCACGCGCTCGGGCGTAATCCTTTCGGCCAGCCAGCGGCTTGCCATCGGCAGTATCCCGCTGGCGGTGGGGTCTGCTGCGGAAAGCGTGACGGTGACTGGCGAGGTCGGACAGTTGCAAACGGCAAGCTCCGAAAATTCGGCTCAGCTTTCGGGCGGACAGGTGAACACGCTAGTGACACGCGGACGGGATATCATCTCGCTGTTGCGGGTCCTGCCCGGGGTGAGCGTGCAGGCCGACAATGAATCCCTGGGCGGAACGTACGGTACTTCAACCCCGAATATCGGTGGCGCCCGCAACAAGATGAATACCATGTCGGTCGATGGGCAAGTTGGAAGCGACGCGGACCTGGTCGACACATTCAACGGAAGCACAAGCATGGACGCCATCTCGGAAGTCAAAGTGTTGTTGAATAATTATCAGGCGGAATACGGCCGTAATGCCGGCGCCGTAATCAATCTGATCTCCAAGTCGGGTACGCGCGATTTCCACGGCGGCGGCTACTGGTACAAGCGTCACGAGATGTTCAACGCTAACGATTTCTTCAACAACAGGAATGGCCAGGCAAGACCGCTTTACCGTTACAACACCTTTGGAGGGTTCCTGGGAGGCCCCGTCTTCGTGCCAAAGGCCTTCAACAGGAACAAGGATAAGCTGTTCTTCTTTTACTCGCGCGAAGACTGGCAGGTGAAGACTCCGCAGGCGCCTTGGCGCGTTACGGTTCCGACAGGGCTGGAGAGGCAGGGAGATTTCTCGCAGAGCATCGATCAGAACGGCCGTCTGATCGCGATCACCGATCCAACCACCGGAAAACCATTTCCGAACAACATTATCCCCGCAAATCGGATCGACAAGAGCGGTCAGTCCATCCTCAATTTGTATCCCCTCCCGAATATTACAAATCGGGCGCTGACCGGCGGCAACTACAACTATCAGTACCAGGAAATCACTACCCAGCCCAAGAAACAGAATTTGTTGAAAGTCGATTACAACCCTACTTCCAATGACCATATCTGGACGCGGTATCAGACATGGTGGTCCGACCGCCGGGGCTATCAGGGTCTCGCTGCGTTCAACTCCAACTGGAACGAGTTCTATTACGATTATTTGTTCACCGTCAACCAGCTTCAGTCGGATTACACCCACGTCTTCAGCCCGACAATCGTCAACGAAGCAAGCGTCGGTTATCGAGTCCTGCACGAAGGCGAAGCTTCCACCGCGGCTTCCCTGTTTGATTCGGTGAATCGCTCAAAAGTCGGTTTTACCGTTGGCCAGTTGTATCCGGCCGGCAACCCGCTGAATATCATCCCGCAAGCATCTTTTGGCGGCGTGCTGAATGCGGCGAACATCACTTATGACGGCCGGCTGCCCATCGCCGCGCGAGATGATCGTTGGTCCTATGCCGACACCCTCAGTATCATTCGCGGATCGCACACGCTCAAATTCGGAGTGAATGGCGAGATCAATCAGAATAGCGAAGGTCCGAAATCGAACTTCGGCGGCAATATCGCCTTTGATCGGAACGTAAACAATCCGCTCGACTCCAACTACGCCTATTCCAACGCAATTCTCGGCGTGTTCTCCAGCTACTCGGAATCAAGCGCCCGGACCACCGGAATCGCGAATGAGTGGATTGCCGAGTGGTTTGCTCAAGACACCTGGAAGATTTCCCGGAAGCTCACTCTCGATTACGGCGTTCGGTTCTCGTTGTTCTCTCCATGGATCGCGGGCGACGGCCAACTGGCGAATCTTTCGCTCGCGAATTACGACCCCAAGCAGGCTCCTAAGTTGATCGTACCTGCTCTGAACAACGGTGTCCGCGTCGGACTCAATCCTGTTACAGGAGGCTTTGTACCGGCGGTTCTGATCGGATCGTATGCGCCGGGCAGCGGAAATACCGCGAACGGCATCGTGCTGCCCTCCGACAGTTCGTACCCGAGCGGTTTCCAGAATCGCCCCCCGGTGCAGGTGCAGCCGAGGTTTGGCTTTGCCTATGATGTGTTCGGAAACGGAAAGACCGCGGTGCGCGGTGGATTCGGCATCACTACGCAAGGCGTGCCGTCAGCGGGAGCGATGGTGAATGGGCTTCGTTCGAACCCGCCCATTCAGTACAACTCGCAGATTTTCAACAGTACTCTCTCGAGTCTTTTGAGCACCAGCGGCACGCTATTCCCAGGAAATGTGGCTGCTCTCGAGAAGGATTTTAAACCGGCTTCGGTTTACAACTACTCTCTCGGAGTGCAGCAGGACTTGGGCTTTGGAACGATTCTGGATGTGAAATACGTGGGGACGCAGTCGCGGCATCTGATCGAGAACCGCAACCTGAACACGCTACCCTATGGCGTGAGATTCCTGCCGCAAAGTATCGATACGACGACCACCACCAACAGCCCCCTCCCAGACAATTTTCTCCGGCCTTACCCAGGCTACGGAAACATCACCTACGTCGAAAACTCAGGCTTTTCCAACTACAACGCGCTACAGGTGACGGCGAATCGCAGGTTCTCTTCGCGCCTGCAGTTCGGCGTGGCATACACCTACAGCAAGAGTATGGACCTGGCAAGCGCGGACGGCGGAGCCCTTCCTATTTACCGTCCATACAACGTCTGGCTTTATGGCAAGTCGACCTACGACCAGACGCATGTGCTGGTGATTAACACGATTTTCGATTTGCCGGGAATCCCGCGCAGTTGGAACAACCATGCGGCCCGCATTGCTCTGGACGGCTGGAAACTATCGACCATCTCCACCTTCGCCAGCGGTTTTCCGCTGGGCCTCGGATTCACCACCACCGACAATGCAGACCTTACGGGCGGCGGCGACGGACAGCGCGTCAATGTAACGGGAAAGGCGGAATTGGGTTATGGGGATCGCTCGTTTTACCAATTCTTCACTACTAGCGTATTCGCCCGCCCGGGCAAGGGCGATCCGGGCAACGCCCCTAAGGACGTTTTTCGAGGACCGGGCTTCAACAACACCGACGTCGCACTTTTGAAGAACTTCCCGATCAAACGCGAAGACCGGGTCTTGCAACTCCGGTGGGAAGTTTACAACGTGTTCAACCACACGCAGTTTGCCGGTGTCGACGCAACCGCCCGTTTCGATCCGGCCGGTAATCAGGTGAACCCGACGTTTGGCCAGGTGACATCCACTCGCGCGCCGCGTGTGATGCAGGTATCGTTGAAATTCATTTTCTGACGGGAAGCGGGTGCGAAAAGTGTCAGACCGGCAATTCACGGTCTGATCGTGGTAGCAACTTTAAGTCAAACCGGGTAGACTGCTCTGGATGCAATTTGTCGTGATCGGCGCGGGCAATATGGGTTGTGTGTACGGAGCTAATCTGGCGCGAATTGGCCACAGCGTCGCGTTCCTGGATATTTGGCAAGAGCACGTAAACCGCATATCCGCCAAAGGACTTCGCATGGAGGGCCTCACGGGAGATTTCACGGTCCAGGCGCAGGCATCCACTAGCGTCTCGGAGTTGCCCGCCGCCGACGCTATTCTCGTCTGCGTGAACGCCTATTCCACTGGTTCCGCTGCGGAGGCGGCCCGGACATTGCTCAAAGCCGATGGTTTCTGCCTCACTCTCCAGAACGGTGTCGGCAACGTGGAAATACTGACCGAAATTCTAGGTGAGGAAAAAGTCCTGGCCGGTCTCAGTTTTCAAAGCGGCGATCTGGCGGGACCGGGATGGGTCAGGCACACGAACAACGGACCGACTTACCTGGGAGAACTGAATCGATCACGGACAGGACGACTAGCCGAATTGCACGAGGCTTTTTTACAAGCTGGTCTTAATCCGGAACTGGTGGACGACATCGTCGCCACTATCTGGGCAAAGTTTGTACATAACTGCGGCATCAACGCGATTTGCGCCATCACCGGACTTCGGCCCGGACACATTTATGACATACCGGAACTCGATCGCTTTCAGACCAGAATCATCGAAGAGACCGTTGCGCTGGTGCGGGCCAAAGGCATCCGTTTACCGGACGAGAATCCCGTTGAAGCCATACGCGAGTATTGTGCGCATAAGTTTCACCGTCCTTCGATGATGCAGCACCTGGATCGCGGGCAGCGAACGGAAATTGATGCGTTGAATGGCTACGTGGCGCGCGAGAGCGAACGATATGGACTCGACGCGCCGTATAGTTCGGCCCTGACGGCGCTAATCAAGGGACGCGAACACAGGCCGGGAGACGTTCGATGAGCCTGGCGGGAAAGACGGCTCTGATCACCGGCGCCGCGCGTGGTATTGGGTTCGCTACGGCCCGCATTCTCTGTGAGCGCGGGATGCGCGTGGCGATCAACGACATCGATGGCGAGGGCGCGGAACGTGCGGCCGCCGAACTCGGAAGCCGGGCTATGGCCTGCGCTGGGGACATTACGCGCGCTCGCGATGTCTCCGCGATCTTCGATCGTGTCGAGAGCACGTGGGGGCCGCTTTGGCTTTTGGTGAACAATGCGGGGACATTCCATTCAGCCCCGACGGAACACTTCCCCGAAGACGCGTGGGACCGGGAATTCGCAGTCGATGTGAAGGCTGTCTTTCTTTGCTCGCAGGCGGCGATTCGCCGAATGATTCCGCGAGGCGGCGGCCGGATCGTGGTTGTCTCATCCATTGCCGGGTCTATCGTGCGAACCGGCCAGATCGCTTATTCGAGCGCGAAGGCCGCGGCCATTCATTTTTCACGCTGTCTTGCCGTCGAGATGGCGGCTCACGCAATCACGGTCAATTGCCTTTGCCCAGGCATGACCGATTCGGAAATGCTCAGGCAAACGGCTCGTCAGCGTGGCCTCGAGATCGGCGATTATCTTGGAATGATCCCGTCCGGCAGATTCGCGGCCGCGGAGGACCATGCCAACACCATCGCATGGCTGGCCTCCGGCGAGTCGGCGCACGTCACGGGACAAGTGATCAGCGTTGATGGCGGGCAGTCGCTTTATCATCCTCTAACTCGGAAAGGTTGACTCATATGAATTGTTTTCGTCCGGTACTTCTGACGTTGGCGCTTACAGCGATGAATGCCGTACCCGCTCAACACGCGACTTCGCTGCCGCGCTTAAAGGTAAGCCCCGACCACCGCTTCATCCTTCAGGAGGATGGCCGGCCGTTTTTCTATCTGGCCGACACTGGCTGGGAGTTGTTTCACCGGCTCAATCGGAAAGAGGCGGCGGACTATCTGAGCACCCGCGCCCGGCAGGGCTTCACCGTTGTACAGGCCGTGGCACTGGCGGAATTTGACGGAATAACCGATCCGAATTTTTACGGGAAATTGCCCCTGACTGATCGCGATCCCGCGAAGCCTGCGATCACGCCAGGCTCCAATCCCGATAAGCCCGGCGAATACGACTACTGGGACCACGTCGACTACATCGTCGACGAAGCGAACCGGAATGGGATTTACGTAGGGTTTCTTCCGACTTGGGGTCGATGGGTAGTAAAGAATCAGCGGGCTCCGGATGAAGTTATTTTCAATGTCACCAACGCTCAGGCCTATGGCGAATTCCTGGGCAAGCGCTACGCGAAGAAAGGTATCATCTGGATTCTCGGCGGGGATCGTTCGGCGGATGGCGTGGAGGATGTGTGGCGCGCGCTAGCCCGCGGAATCGCCATTGGAGCTTCGGGCAAAGAAGACTACAGCGCTGTGTTCATGGGATTTCATCCGCGAGGCGGAGGCACGTCGTCCAAGTGGTTCCACAACGATGAATGGCTGGATGTGAACATGCAGCAAACGGGACATGGCCTGGCGGAAACAGTGCAGCCGTGGAAAAAGATCGCCGCCGATTACGCGCTGACGCCGCCGAAACCGGTGATTGACGCGGAACCGCTATACGAGGACCATCCGCTCGCCTTTCGATCGAAGCTGAACGGCTACAGCCTTGATGCTCACATCAGGCAGCGGGCCTACTGGGATCTTTTTTCCGGAACGTGCGGCCACACTTACGGGAACCATGCAGTATGGCAGATGTTAACGCCGGGCCGTAAACCAATCAACGGACCGCTGATGTATTGGTACGAAGCAGTACACCGGCCTGGAGCGAACGAGATGCGTTATGTCCGCGAACTCATCGAATCGCGCCCCGTGCTCTCGCGTGTGCCGGATCAATCGATCGTCGCTGACGAACTGCAGGGCGCCGATCACATTTCAGCGACGCGGGGCGATGGTTACGCATTCATATACGACGCGCAGGGTCGTCCGTTCACCGTAATTATGGGGAAGATTTCCGGCGAGACGGTGAAGTCTTGGTGGTTCAATCCAAGGAGCGGTGATACGGTACCCGCCGGGGACTTTGAGAACAAGGGAACTCACGATTTCGTCGCCCCCTCGGAAGGTTTCGGAAGCGACTGGGTTCTGATTCTGGATGATGCGTCGAAAGGCTACAAGCCACCAGTGAGAACCGGACCGCCGGTTCTCTGAAGGAACGCCAAATACCGCGTTTATGCTCTGCTTCCGAGCAGAAAGTCTACGTTGCTCTTGTCCACGACGAACGTGCCCGTGTTGTAGTAGACGGGTATCGGCGAGATGCCGGCTTTCGCATCATTTTCGCTGAAGCGCAGCGTATTGTGGTTCACTTCGAAGAGAGATTTGACGCCTTGATACGTGAAGAGCGCTCGCTTTTGCCCGACGGAGGCCGTGAGAACTCCTTCTTTAATGTAGCGAAGTTGTTGCGGTTCGGAATCCACGCACGTTGCGACAACCTGCCCGACCTTGCTGGACTCTTTGATCGCCTGCCCCATTCCCGCGCCGCTCTCGGAATCGAAGCCGGCCATGCCAATCAGGTCCGGATGTGCCTGCAGTAACGCGGACGCAACGCGCGCCGCTTCGCTCTGGTTCCCTTTGTCCTGCTGTGGTTCCATCACCATGAGCCCAGCCGCGGAAGCCACTGACCGAAAGCCGGCGATCGCTTGCTGGTCGATGTACTGTTCGATGAGGCCGAGCATCGCCACCTTGCCTTTGCGCCCGTTGAGGGCTTTGATCATGGCCTGTGCCTGCCGCACGCCGATCTCGTACCAGTCGGTGCCAATGAATGCGAGACGCTTACTGGCGGGAACGTCGGCGTCTACACAAACCACCGGGACACCGCTTTCGACCGCCGCGTTGATCGCCGGCACGAGCGCCGAGGGGTCCCAACCGACGACCATGATTCCGGCCGGCTTGCGGGTCGCGGTCTGCTCGACTGTGGCGATCAGGCCTGGAATATCGATCGTATTCGGACCCGCGATGGTTACCTTTACCCCAAGTTCGCGCCCCGCCTGCTCAAGCGCGGGGTGATCGTGCGCAACAAAGAGCGGAAGGTTGGAGTTGGCGGAAATCCAGACATACTCCTCGTCCGGCGACACAGCCGGCTTTGCCGCTTGTCCCCCCGCAACCGGAGCCGGCTTCTCGCTGCGGCAGGCGGTGAGTCCGAGTCCAGCACCCGCCAAAAGAGCGTTTCGTCTTGAAAATCTGTGTGACATCGGGGTCTCCTATTGCTTCGTGAAGCGATCCATGGCCACAGCAAGAACCAGCACGATTCCGGTGATGATGCCCTGCCAGTATGCCGACACTGAGCCAATGATCAACGCATTATTGATGAGCGCGACAAAGAAAACGCCAATCAACGCTCCCCAGATGGTACCCTTACCTCCATTCAGGCTAGCGCCGCCAAGAATCGTCGCGGTAATCACTCTGAGTTCGGCGCCGTCGCCGGAGACCGACACACTGGTGCCGACACGCGACGCGAACGCGATGCCCGCGATTCCCGCCAGGCACCCCATGATGGTGAATCCGACGAGCTGCATCCGCGGAACGTTGATGCCGGAGAGATTCGCCGCCGTCGCGTTGTTGCCAATGTAGTAGTACTGGCGAAAGAACCGGGTACGGGACAGCAGAAAGTTAGACAGTACTGCGATGCCGAGCATGAGCCAAACGGGCCCTTGCAGGCCCAGGATAACCGCCTGGCCGGGTCTTGAGAATGAGGCCGGAAGAAAAGTGATGCCGGGTCCGCCGGCGAGAACGGCGATACCCCGGTAGATACCCATGGTTCCGAGCGTTGCGATCAGGGCGTTCACCCGTACACGCGCGACAATGAGCCCGTTGATGAGACCCGCTAACGTCCCTACACCGATTCCGGCCAGGACAGCGAGGGGTACCGCGACACTTTCTTCTTTCATCAACCAGCCGGCCACCACTGCCGCCATGGAGAACGTGCCGCCGATGGATAGGTCGAACGTTCCTCCCACCAGTAGCATAGTCATGCCGCAGGCCATGATTCCGTCGAACGCAAGCCCTCGGAGTATGGCCGAGAGGTTTCCGGTGGTGGGGAAGATTCGGGGGAACAGGATGGAATTGGCGGCGATCAGGCTGGCCATCAAAACGATCAGAAATACTTCGCGCCGCAGGAAGCGGTGGAGGGATGACTGAGCCGGGAAGCCGGTGCGGCTCGCGTTGTCGTCGATCAGGATGTCGCCTCCTTCATGATTCTCTCTTCGGAAGCGTCGGTCGCAGCCATCTCACTCACAATATGGCCCTCGCGCATCACCAGGATGCGATCGGAAACGGCCAGGATCTCCGGCAGGTCGGAGGAGATAACAATCACCGCCTTTCCGGCATCGGCAAGTCCCCGAAGGATCTCGTGGATCTCTGCCTTGGCGCCTACATCCACCCCACGCGTCGGTTCATCCGCGATCAGAACACCCGGGTCGCGGAGCAGCCATCTCGACAACAGAACTTTTTGCTGATTTCCTCCGCTGAGTTTGCCGGCCGGCTTAGCCGGGGAAGGCGCGGCAATCCGAAGCCTCTCCATCAGCCTGGAAGCCGTGGAAAAGAGTTGCCCGCGTTTTATCTGCCAGCCGCCGAAAGCGTCAAGCCGCGCGGCCGCGATGTTGTCGGCAATTGGCATTCCGGCAAAGATGCCCTGCTCCTTGCGGTCCTCCGGAAGGTAACCTATCCCTGCGTCCATCGCGTCGCGAGGTGAGTCGATTCGAGCCGGTTTGTCATCCACGAATACTTCTCCGGCCTTGGTGCGGCGCGCGCCAAAGATTGCCATCGCTAGTTCCGTTCGTCCTGCCCCGGCAAGGCCGGCAAAGCCAAGAATCTCCCCGCCGTAAGCTTCAAAGCTGATGTTCTTCAGCTTCTCGTCTTGCATCCCTTTGACTTTGAGCCTGGGCTTTCCTCGCGTCGCAGAACTTCGCTCCCCTCTTCCTTGCACGCCTTCACGGCCGACCATGCGCGCCACCAGCTTCTCGCGCGATACATCGGCAACGTCCCATGTTCCCTGCATGCAGCCGTCTTTTAACACGCTGACACGATCCGCGATCTCAAAAATCTCTTCCAGCCGGTGGCTGATGTACACGATACCGGCGCCACCCTGGCGCAATTGCCGGATGAGGTGAAAGAGAGTGGCGGTTTCAGCGGCCGTTAGCGCGGCTGTCGGCTCGTCGAGGATGAAGACGCGCGATCGAAACGAGAGTGCCTTTGCGATCTCGAGCATTTGCTGCCGCGCGGGGGACAAACTGCCCGCCGGCATCGTAGGGTCGGCGATGAGATCCACCTCTGCGAGTAAAGCGCGGGATTTTTCCAGCATCAGGTTGCGATCGATTAGGCCGAAGCGGTTCAAGGGCTGCCGGTCGACAAACAAGTTTTCAGCGATGCTCAATAGGTGAAATAGACTTCGTTCCTGGTAGACGATGGCGATACCGAGTTCCTGAGCGCTTCGTGCATCCGGGATGTGAACCTGGCCCGTCGGCTCCAGTTCAATCGTCCCCGCATCGGGTTGTTGCACACCGGCAAGGATGTGCATGAGGGTGCTTTTCCCGGCTCCGTTTTCCCCCGCGAGTGCATGCACTTCGCCGGGGCGCAGGTCGAAATTTACCTCCGACAGCGCGCGGACGCCTGGAAACGATTTGCTCAGACCCGTACACCGCAGCAGGAAATTCATAGATCGATCACCTTATTGCGGCGCGCGGACTCATAGGCCTCGAAGACCAGGCGCATGGTTCGCAGATTGTCTTCTCCGGTGGTCTCCGGCAGCCGTTCTCCACGTAGACCGGCCAGAAGATCCGCGTGACAGGGAACGATACTGGCGTGGACGACCTCATAGCAGGGATCGGCCCAGTCGAACCGTGGCGGCGCCGCTACAGTGACTTCCGTTCCGGCGCGAGTGGTTACGCGCAGACGATAATCCGGCGCCAGTTCCACGGAACCGCAATCGCCTTCGATGAATGCGAAGGTCTGGGGAAAGTGATCGATCTCGAGCGGGGCGCCCGCATAGCCCATCTCGCAAATGACCGTCGCCCCGGAAGAAAATTTCAGCATCGCAGTGGCGACGTCCTCTCCCTTGATACCTCGCTGCACCTGCTGCGTCGAACAGTAGATACTCAGCGGATCGCCGAACAGAAAACGAGCCACGTCCAGGATATGCGATCCGATGTCGACCAGAAGAAACTGCTCGAGATCCCGCAAAAATGGCTGATTTTCGAAGACCGGGAAACTGCTCACCATGCGGATTCTTGCCCGCCAGGGTGTTCCTATCGTACCTTCCGAAAGAATCTTCCGGAGCGCGCGAATAGGCGTCTGCCAGCGCCAGTTCTCGTTGATGAAGAGTGGAACATTCTCGCGAAGACAGGTAGCCACCATGCTCTCGGCTTCGCACCACGAGGGAGCCATCGGCTTTTGGCAGACAACAGGCCGTTTGTACGCGGCGGCGAGCGCGGTCAGGCTGGAGTGGGTCTCCGGGCTGGTGACAATGTCCACGAAATCGAGATCTTCGTTCTCGAGCAGCTCTTCGGGATCAGTGTAAATGTTCACCCTCAAACCGGCTGTTTCCACCAGACGTTGCGCCTTGTCGAGCGTCCGGTTGTAGACTGCGACGCACTCAACGCCCCCGGTTTCGTGCCACCCGGCCAATTGAAATCGCGACCAAAACCCGGTCCCGAAGAGCGCGAAACGGAGCGGCCGGCTCACCGGCCTACCAGATCGATTCGACGTAGTTCGTGCGGTTCAAGTCGATATTCGGCGCCGTCGGCAAGAATGGTTTGGGAAACCTCAAGGAAGTTCGCCACCCAGCACCGGAGACCCGTCGGCGATTGCAGCACCAGCGCCGACGCTTTCATTGGATCGGATGAGTGCGCGGCAACCACGTGTGTGGGTTCGAACCGCTCGATCTCTGCAAAGAGCGGATCGCGAGCGTCGTATGCGATCGAAGACGCGCCTGCCTGGCCGAGATTCGAAATGCTGATCGCGATCCAGGCCGATGGATTTGGAAAGGGGGGCACGAGCACTGGAGCAATACGTAGCGGCTTGCCTTCCGCGAACGCCTGGGCAGACTCGACTTGAGCGCGCTGGCCTCGCAGAGTCTCGATCATAGTTTCGTCGTCCGTTTCGTGGACACGGGGGTTGACTCGCCACTCAAGAGCGTCCATGATCGCAATTGATTGCCGGTCGCGATTTAACTCGGCGAAATTCGGATAGCGAGCCGAAGACGGAACACCCGATTCCAGCGAAGGCATGCGAGTACGCGCGGCGCGCTCCACGGCAATTGAGACGCGCGAATGCAGCCGCAGTTCGACCGTTTGTTCGATCCGGTCGGACGGGGAGACAAGCACTGGATAGGGAATAGAAACGGGCGTCGAATAAGTCTTGAAGGAATAGTCACTCCAATTGCGATGATCCTCCATCTCAAAGACGTCTCCTGAGAAACGCACCTCGGCAGTGACGCCCCGAATCACCTCGTGTGAAATCGCGCAAATGTCGAAGAATGGCTGCTTGGGCGAGATCAGCCTGGGAAATTGTGAGTGCTCGAGAATTCCGCCTGTGTGTTCGATCGTGCAGTTTTCGCCGGCGCATCCTTCGATAGGGTGAAGTACGCAGAATCCGATCCGGTTGCGCAGGAAGGAGCGGCGGGGTTCCCCCGACATGGTGTAGCGTAGCGATCCGTCAGCGGAGCCGGTGATGGCTCCTCGCCAGGCAAAGTCGACGGCTTCGGCTACGTGTTCGGCGATAAAATCGACCCGGAAACTGTCCGCGCCGGCCGCGATCGTTTCCTGCGAAAGGCGCGCAGGTACGGTGTTCCAATGTTCGTCCCGCACGGCAACGCAGACTTGTCTGAGAACGTCCCGCCCGTGCGCTTCGACGCATCGCAGCCTGCCGTTCTGATACCGGGCGGAAAGCGGGCCCGCATGCAGCATCATCAAGGTATCAGTTTATAGAAGGGCAGGGGTTTTTGCTGTCAGGATTCTGCGTCATTTTCTCATGATGGCACCAGGAAAAACGTGCTGGGAGCGGCTCAAACAACTCTCGCCATCGCCCTCAACGGCGAGACGAGCGCGGCGGCCGGGGAATCGGCCTTCGATTTGTCAGGCGTTTCGGCGATCATCCGAAGCTTGTATTCGCGTGGGCTCAGATGCGTGAGCCGCCGGAAAACCAGCCCGAAATAGCTCTGGTTGCAGAAGCCGGCGTCTTGACCGATATCGGCGATGGTTCGATCCGTGGAGGCGAGCAGGTGCTGTGCTTTGGCAACGCGGAACTGGTTTAAATGCGCGACAAAAGGCTGGCCTGTGACCTGCCGGAAGAAGCGCATGAAGTGCGACTTGCTCATGTTGACAACTTTAGCCGCGCCACTGACCGAAATCTCTTGCATATAGTTGTTTTCGATGAACTCGAACAGCGGATGAAGACGCTCGAGGTCGCGTTGCTTTTGAGTGAGGATTGGTTCCGAGTCGTGGAATTCCGAATAGTGGTTCACCAACAGCATCAGAATCATCTTGAGATAGGTGCGAAGGGTCAGACGTCCGCGGGGGGAATCGGCTGGCAGTTCACTGTACGCGCGTTTCATCAAATCGAGGATCTGCGCCGGTATTCCGGTCTCGGCGGGAACGATGTGCGGAAATCCCGAATGCTGCACGAGAAACGGCATCAAGTATTGTACGTCGTCGCCGCTGCTGTCGTGAGCGCGGATCAACTCGGGTTCAAAGTAGAGTGTGACGCATCGGATCTGCGAGCGGCCGTATTTACTCATCCGATGCGGGAGCGGGCCGCCGATGACAAAAAGATCGCCTTCTTTCAGAGAATAGAGGTGGTCGCAGACCTGGTACTCCACTTCGCCGGAGTAGACGTACAGCACTTCGAAGTAAGTGTGATGGTTCAGACGGATGTCCGCTTCGCGGCGCATCACGAAAAAACGTAGGTCGAAAGGAAAACTCGGGTCGAAGCGCCACTCGTGGACGCCCGAAGCGTTAATTTGCGGTTCAATGACGGCGTAGGCGTCTTCCCAAACAGGTTTTCGGATTGGACGCAACACGGCACTCCCTCCAAATATCTCCATAGCCTATAAACGGCCCGCGCCGCAGTCTATAACGAAGAGATGCCTAGACTCTAACAAAACTATCATTCTGCCGGGGCGCAGTGATCGTTTCCTGGTAAATATCCGCCCAATGTTCATAGACCCGGGGCTCGTATCGCCGGTTAGACTTAGAGCGAAATGGAAACGACTGTGGTGGTATTCGGGGCCGGCGGCAAGATGGGATGCCGGATCGCGGACAACATGCAACGTGGTGTCCGCAAGATGCTCTACGTTGAGGTCAGTCCGGCCGGTATCGAACGGCTGAAAGAGCGTGGCTTGCGGACGACTCCGCACGAGGATGCGGTGCGGGAGGCGGATATCGTCATCCTTGCGTTGCCCGATGCTCTTATCGGCAAGGTCGCGCCGGGAATCGTGCCGGGATTGAAAAGTGGCGCGATGGTAATCTGCCTGGATCCCGCCGCTCCTTACGCGGGAGAACTCCCGTCAAGGGCCGACATCACTTATTTCGTAACCCACCCCTGCCATCCGCCGGTGGTCAACGATGAGACCGATCCTGAGGCGCGGCGCGATTTCTTCGGTGCAATCAAGGCGAAGCAGCACATTGTTTGCGCCCTGATGCAAGGTCCGGAAGAAGACTACGCCAAAGGCGAAAAGCTTTGCCGCGAGATGTTCGCGCCGGTTATGCGATCGCATCGCGTCAGCGTGGAGCAGATGGCGATTCTGGAGCCCGCGCTCTCTGAAACAGTCGTAGCGACATGTATGGTGGTAATCCGCGAAGCAATTGACGAGGCAGTCCGGCGCGGCGTACCGTCAGAAGCCGCAATGGACTTCATTCTGGGCCATATGAACGTAAATATCGGCATTCTGTTCGGCTATGTGGGATCCCCGTTTTCCGACGGAGCCCTGCTTGCTATCGAGCGTGGGCGGAAGTATCTGCTGCAGCCGGACTGGAAGAAAGTTTTCGAGCCCGAGAACGTCCTTGGCGAGATCAAGGCAATCACGGCGGCCCGAACGCCCGTACAGGTCTGAAGCGGATGCGTCTTGGGCTTGGCTCCTACGCTTGCGCCTGGGAGATCGGCGTGCCCGGTTTCTTTGAAGGCCAGAGCCGAATGGATGCCGTGGGATTCATCCGGCAAGCGGCCGACTTAGGATTGCGCCTCGCGCAGATCGCGGACAATATCCCACTCGAAACCATGGATCCAGCAGAGCTGGAACGTATTCGAGAGGCGTCTCGTACGTCCGGCGTGCAACTGGAACTTGGCACGCGCGGTATTTCACCGGAGCACGTTCGTCTCTATATTGAGTTGTGCCGGTATCTGGATTGTGAACTGCTCCGAGTGGTTGTGGATTCTCGGGCGCATGAGCCTTCGCCGGATGAAGTCGTGGATATCGTGAGGACCCTCGTACCGGAGTTAAGGAAGGCTGGAGTGACGCTGGCCATCGAGAATCACGATCGGTTTAGTGCCCGGACGTACGTGGATATTGTGGAGCGAATCGGGGATCCGGCGGTTGGAATTTGCCTCGATACAGTAAATTCATTTGGGGCGTTGGAGGGACCCGAGATCGTAGTCAATGCACTCGCACCGCACGTAGTGAATCTTCATGTGAAGGACTTCAAAATCCTCCGGATGCCGCACATCATGGGGTTCGAAATAACAGGCGTGCCAGCGGGAGAGGGCCAGTTGAATATCGGCTGGCTTGTCTCGGTATTAAATAAAGCCGGGCGGGACCCTAGCGCGATTCTCGAATTGTGGCCTTCGCCCGAGATAGATTTCGACACGACGATAACGAAGGAATCGGGATGGCGTCGGAAGAGCGTCAGAAACCTCCGGACGTGGTTCACTTACGACGCCGCGACACGACCGGTGCGGCGCGGACAAACTCATTGGCCGCACCTTCCTCCAGCATCCACCGCCCCATAGCTTGATAGGCGACGGGCCATCTGGAGTTGAGATTGCTGTCCCACTCAGCCGATGCCACAGGCCGCTCGTCTTCACCGCGGGAATTGCCCCCCGCTCGGACAAGTGTCCAGCGAAGTGAAGAGAGCGCGCCGCTGCCCAGAGCGCTAGCTACGGCTTGCTATTCGGCCGCCCGTCGCCCAATCATGCAGGGAAACCACGAGAAGAACCGCATGGCCGCCGAGTTTCCACCCGGTGAAGGCGCTGAACTAGATCTGGGGCTTGTTTCACGGTATCAGCGGCGTTCGCAGACAAGGCCTCCTCAGGTTCGTTGCCTTGGTCAAACAGACCAAGTGATGTCTGCCCCGATTCAGCCGGTTTCGCTGATTCCCGTTTCGCCTCCGCGGCGGCAGGTGGAACGACCTTGCCTTTCGTCTTCTTAGCCGTCGCTCGTCGGTAGCTTCTCGTTCGGCCTTCTCGGCGGCCGCCAGTTCGTCTTTGACCTTCTGGATGTTGGTCGCAGCCTTCGCGTACACATCTGTGAATTCGCGGAGTTGTGCGGCCAAGTCGCGGTCAAGCTCTTCGGCCCTCGCCGTAATGCACAGGGCCGTCGTCAGCGCGTCGCTTTCGTCGTCCTTTGCTTTCTTTGGAATCACCCAAGCGGTGCGCTCGGTGTTCTTTCGCTTGAACTGGCCGTTAAGGGTTCCCGAGGCGTAAATCGGGCAGGAGCACTGCTTCCAGGTGCGGCGAAGCTCATCAGCTTCGTACGTCATCTCGTGCAGAGCACGACCGCCCAAAATTGCCCAAGAAAACGGGCGGCTCTCACCCAATCCACTGATTCTAAACTGGCGGTGAGGTGGGATTCGGAACACGAGTCCCTCTTGAAAACGCACAAGTTATTGATTCCAATAAGCGGCAAAAACGCTCAAATCGTTCCTTCCGCCGAAGTGAGGTACATGGCGGGTACACGGACCACCAACGCCCGACACCAAGGCGGGCTTCATGAAAGCCGCCATCTACACCGTTTCACACGGCGGCGATGGCACGGAGACAGCGAACCGCGTCAACGAACTTCGAGACTTCTGTCGGGCGCAGAGTTGGGAGATCATCTCCGAGTACGAAGATCGCGACGACGACGCGAACGCAAATCGGCCAGAGTTCCAGAGGATGATGAGCGTTGCTCGCCGCCGGTACTTTGATGTCGTCCTCTTCTGGGCACTCGAAGAGTTTCCCCGCAAACGCGCACTCTCAACGCTCCAATACTTGAATCGGCTCTCCAGTTATGGAATCGCGTATCGATCATTCACTGAACCCTGTCTCGACTCTTACGGCAAGGTCCGAGAAACTGTGGTGGCAATTGTTGGAACTATTGCGAAGCAGGAACGGATTCGCCGCTCTGACTGCGCAAGTACCGCGCTCGCGCGAGCGAAGCAACGGGGAAGGAAAGTCGGAAGACCTCCCGTGATGTTTGCGCGTGACCAAGTTCCCCTACTTCGCAACGCCGGTTTATCCTGGCGACAGATAGCACTTAGATTGGGCGTCAGCGTCGGGAGCGTCCGCCGAGGGTGTCAGAAGCCATCCGACTAGCGCGAGGTATGCCAAAACGCGCCACAGCAATATTGGCAAGGCATCCCACGAGTTGCACAGGCCTCAAATCGCCTGCACTGATCCCAATTTCGGTAGCCGCCTTGCGGAAAACTGCCGACCTTTCCCAACAGCCCCGCGTAGGTCGCGACCATCGCCGAAGAGGAGCCGGAACGGCGCGAGTGACTCGACGTCGGCCTATCCGGTTTTGCGTCAGCAATGCTGATTAGTGGCGATCACGGTGGCCCCGTGGGACTTTTGGCTCTTATAGTTTATAGGTAATTATAATTATATATACCGGAGGGGCTGGTTAAGGAAAAAGCCTCGCTTAGGGCGTAAACCTCTGATTATCGTGGAGTTGCTTTTGGGATTCGAAACTCAAACGGAGTGGCGGAAAAGGTACTTTCTGAGTTTCCGGACCCTAAAAAGTCATCAAGGTATCGGACCACGCGCTAACATGCACCGAATCAATACTCTACGCCGACTAGCGGATTTCTAACTGGGCAGAGTAACAAGTAAACGACCTTCGTAGCCCCACAAGAAGCCTCGGCACGGCCCTTGGAAAGGTCAGCATAAAGCAAAGTAGAGATCATTTCCTCAAGACTGAAAACAACCCAATCGCCGACCCACTAGGCCAGTTAAGACGCCAATGGCTTTGAGCCACATTTCCAATATTTCCCGGCGCTCTTTGCGAAGCGCAGGTGCCTTCTCGCGCCAGCCTGTCACATCCGGCGGGTCGGGCGTTTCACAGCAATTTGCGCTTTCCACCTGCGTAGGCGGCGGATTTTTTGGGATTGTGCATTCCAGTGTCGATTTCGGCCTTTCTCGTTCGACTGAGAGATGAAGGAGTCGAGGGAGGGTTTTCATGGCAACACATGGTAGTAAGCGCGAGCGACCAGGGATGATAAACGAAGTGTTCACCGCTAGCCTACAGAAAAGTGCCCAAAAGGGCGGTTGGAGTTATGTAGTCTGGCCTGACTCGGTGGAGTTTTTTGGTACTCGCGGTCTGGTTAAGGTCCGGGGCAAGATTGATGGTCATCCATTCCAAAGCGCCTTTATGGCCTTGGGCGACGGCAGGCATAAGCTGCCAGTGAGAACCGAGCTTCGCCAAGCAATTGGGAAGGAGGCAGGCGACACCGTGACCATAGTATTGGACGAGCGGATCTAGAGAGTTCCGCCCCCGCCGCTCTAAACGGATCTGATCCGAACACTATGCTCGCTTTGACGCCCTCTCGTACATCTGGTCTACCGCCGCCGCGCGGTTCCGAGCGTGTCACGCTCCACTCGGAAGTTACCCGGCGTGAGACCGAACCGTGAGCAAGGCTGGAAATTCTTCGTGCTTGCCCCAACCCCGACAGGGACTAGGATTGGTGTTGATAATGCTTGGTATCGGAAGCTATTTACTGTTGGCCTTCAGAGATCAAGCAGCCAATAATTTGCCGGTAATGGCGGCCCACCAAATGACCTCTACCGGATTACAATTCATTCCGCTTGCAACCGGATCGTCTGACTAGCCCGGATTTCTCACAGACCCTCTAGCAAAAAGCCGTCCTTCATGGCATAACTGAGTTTCCACACAACAGTTAGAGCCAAAGAAAGGACGGCCTTCGCTATGACAGAGTGTAACCAATCCAGCTTCGGATTTGAAGCCTGCGGATCGCGGGAGATCGTTGCCCGTTTTGACGGGGGCACGATCAGTTCCGATGGAGGGGCGTTCTTGTTGCGCCAGACAGACCAGCGGCTGAATCTGCTGCCGCGGCTGGCGGAGTGTTTTCTCGACGGCAGGAATCAGAAGCTGGTGGAGCACTCCGTTCTGGAGATGCTTTCCCAAAGGGTCTACGGTCTGGCGCTAGGCTATGAAGACATCAACGATCACGAGCAACTGCGGTTCGATCCGGTCTTCGGCATCCTGGCCGGCCGGGATGATTTGGAGAAACCGCTGGCGGGCAAGAGCACGTTGAACCGGATGGAATTGAGCACCAGCACCAAGGACCGGTATAAGAAGATCATTTTTTGGAAAGATTGGTTGGATGAGCTACTGGTGAAGGTGTTCCTGGAGTCGCACCAGGACGCTCCGGCCGAGATCATTCTGGACGTGGACACCACTGACCTACCATTGCACGGTAAACAGGAAGGACGGTTCTTCCACGGCTACTACGACAACTATTGTTATCTGCCGCTCTACATCTTTTGCGGAGAACATGTTCTGTGCGCGCGATTGCGAGAAGCCAATCACGACGCCGCATTCGGCAGCCTGCAGGAAATACGAAGAATCGTAGAGCAGATTCGGGCGGCCTGGCCGGAAGTGAACATCATCCTGCGCGGGGACTCCGGCTTCTGCCGTAACGAATTGATGAGTTGGTGCGAAAACAATGGTGTGAAGTTTGTGTTCGGACTGGCGCGCAATCAGAGGCTGCGAAAGATCATCGGGGCTCAGATGCAGGAAGCCACCCAGCAGTGGAACCAGACCGGCAAACCAGCACGGGTCTTCAGCGAGTTCCACTACAAGACCAAGAAGAAGGCGAACAAGGGCGGCTGGGACTGCGAGCGTCGCGTAGTGGCCAAAGCGGAACATATCGACGGGAAAGAAAATCCACGCTTCGTGGTGACCTCTTTGACGAGCGAGGAATGGGCGGCCCAGGCTTTGTACGAACAACTCTATTGCGCACGCGGCGAGATGGAGAACCGCATCAAAGAGCAGTTCAGTTTGTTCGCCGGCCGCGTGAGCACCGAGACGATGCGGGCCAACCAGATGCGGCTGTACCTGTCCACGATGGCCTACGTTTTGGTGAGCGGGTTACGGCGCCTGGGGCTGAAAGGGACGGAACTGGCAGAAGCGCAGGTATCGACCATTCGCACGAAGCTGTTGAGAATCGGCGCGCAGATTCGGGTGACAGTGCGTAAGGTTTGGGTATCGATGGCTTCCAGTTATCCCTGGCAGGATCTTTATCAGCAGGTGTGGACGAACCTGCGCTGCTAAAACCGAACAGCTCCACCTCAAGTCACACTTCAAGGTCCAGTCCACGCCAGAGGCAGTGCGGAGCCGTGCTTGCAATCGACTTTGGGACGGACGAAAAGATCTCTCCGACCGTTTTATGCCCCTTGTCAAGCCGACTCAGCTCGGCAATCCCATTCCAGAGAGGCGGGTTGATCATGGCCCCTGGAAAACCGAGTCTTGTCTGGCCTTTTCGCGTCACCACCAAGGTGTGTGAGATATGCGGGCTAAAGCAGTAGATCCTCTGGAGAAAGCTCCTCAAGCAGTCGCCAAAGAATCTCTTCCTGAGAGTCCCGTTCGCCGTCAAGATCCAGGAGCCTTTCTACCACTTCGATCCGTTTCCAAATTTTCTTGGTTCGCAGACCTTTCGAGACAGCCCTCGCCGGGTTTTTCTTTCAGAGAAACTGGGTTTGGATCGCCGCGAATGCTATGATGAATCCTCTTGCGCTACGCTTTACTCCGTGCTAGCAGTGCTGCCGTATTTCGAGAGCGAGGTCTTCACTTTGACAGGTACGCTAGGTCCTATGTCCAACCAACTGATCGCGCGCGTTGCCCACGTGATCGCCCGAACGCAGCACATTCCCGCCGAGTCGGTAACTCTCGACAAGACCTTCGAGGAATTAAAAATGGACTCCCTGGATGGAATCAACGTGATCTTTGAGGTTGAGAACGAGTTTCACGTTGAGATCCCGGATGCGGCAGTGTATGCGATCCGGTCCGTTCGGGAGATGGTCGAGGGCCTCGAGACTCTGCTCGCCGCCCAGGCTTCCGGGCTAGCGGCTGAGCCGAGACCCATCACGGGCAGAGACTCACAATAATGGCAGCCCGGCGCACCCCCCCGGGTAGTTCTCCGGGATCGGGGGTGATCTCGGCGGTCGGCTTCACGCGTGATGCCTTTTTGGAGCAGGCTGGCGGTGGGAGTGAGCGGCATCCGTCCGACGAAGCTGGGATGCTCGATCGATTCGCGCAATTTGCAGCAGTCGCCGCTCGAGAGGCGATTGCAATTTCCGGTCGCTTTCGCACGCGGCGGAAGCACTTGAATGCGCGGGACTGGATTGCGAGACGCCAATCCGGGAGTATCTGTCCGCGTGTGCCCGGACGCTTTTGTCGAGAGCCGCCGCGCTGCAGATTCAGGGGCAACCGCGGTCCGGCGCACAGTCTACTCCCGACCACTTCGATGTAGCCCGCGATTACAGCATTCTACATGCGGCCTCTGCCTGCATCAACGTCTGGTTGCTGAACAGATCAACCGCCGATCCTTTCTTTGCCAGCGGAGAGTGGCTTTGCTTGTTCTCTTCACCGCCTTCTCGAACGCCTACACTCGCCAGTCGAACCGGTATCTGGATACGATGCTCCAACGTCTGAAGGAGAGAACACGCCTTAGTCTCAACCGTCTGCTTCCGCCCGTCGTTAACACGCTTGAGTCTCAAGTCACCTCCGCCTACGGCCAAGACCGCCGGCTGCCGAATGCGCTGGGGACGAACATTTATCTGACCGCGCTCCACGACCACCATGAACGCTCTTTTTCCACCTGCTCTGGGAACACTCGCGCGAACACCGAATACCAATCCCGATTTCTTCCGGGTGTCGCGGCGGGAGCATTTTGAGTCGCCCCACGGCCCGAAGAAAATCATCGCGCGTGGTGTAACTGCTATATTGAATTTCTAAACTAAGGGGCGTTTCAGATTATGGAAGCAGGTCCTTCAAACCTGACGTGGAAGCGTCCTTGCGCCTGGATCGGTTTCATCTTGGTTGTGTTTGGTTGTCTGATTCTGCCGGGCTGCACGGGGAGTGCCAAGGAGTCCGAGGTGAAGGCCGCGGGTCCGGCGGACGCTCCGCAAGTTATCTCGTGCCTCGGGCGGCTTGTCGCCGGGGACGGACCGTTGAAGATCGCAAGTACCACGCAAGCCGTTGTGAGCGAACTTCGCGTCGGTCGAGGTTCGAAAGTAGCCGGCGGTGATATCCTGGCGGTCTTGCAAGACAACGCGGCTGCGACCGCCGCACTTCGTGAGGCCGAGGAGCGGATCCACGTCGCGGAAAGTTCGCTGGCCCAAGTGAAAGCGCCTCCGACGCCGGGAGCCATTGAAGCTCAGGATGCGGCTCTCGCGCGCCAGGATGTGGTTCTTCAGAACGCTGAGAAGGACTATCGCCGGAAGAAACTGCTATTCGAGAGTAAGATAGGCGCGGCAGTCGATGTGGAGGCTGCCGAGGCGACTGTTAAGGGCGCACAAGAAGGCCTTCGACGTGAGAAAGCGCTCCTCGCCAGCCTTAGGCAGGTGCGGAGCGCGGATGTGGACCTCGCCGGGAAGAACCTGGCGCTGGCGATGGCCACCAAAGATAGGGCTCTCGTCGACGTGGAACGGACTCTGGTCAGGGCCCCGAGGTCCGGCACCGTGCTGGAAGTGTATGCTCGCCCGGGTGAAGCGATCTCCGCGGATCGTGGGCTCCTCGATCTTGGGGATACTGCGCATATGTTTGCGGAGGCAGAAGTCTATGCCAGTGATTTCCCGCGAGTCCACAAGGATGCGCAGGCGACTATTACCGGCGAGGCTTTTGCCGGTTTGTTAACGGGCAAGGTGGACGAAATCCTCCGGGAAGCGGGACCCAGCACTTTGTTCCCAGCCGATCCGCTGGTTGCGGCTGATAAACGGGTGATCAAGGTGAGAATCCGCCTCGACGACAGCCCAAAGGTCGAACGACTGAGCGGCAGCCAGGTGGATGTCCGCATCCAGCCATGAAAATCCTCGGGAAAGTCGCCCATGTAATCCTGCCTTTAGGCATCCCCATCGCATGGAAGCAACTCACCGCCGACTATAAGCGCCTAGCCACCGCGATCGTCGGCGTAGCCTTTGGCATCATGCTGATGCTTTTTCAAATGGGTCTGTATAACGCCATCAATGCGATGGTGGTGCTGCCACACGCGGCCCTGCGCGGCGATTTGTTTCTGACCAGCCGCGATTGGGAATTCCTGGGTTCCAACCGAGGTTTCACTCGCCGTCGCCTTTCCCAGTCTGAGGTACTTCCCGAGGTCGCGTCCGCCGCTCCGTTATATGTCGGGTATGTCGATTGGACAAATCCTGAGACGCGGAAATCGAAGGTGGCTCTGACCATGGCGTTTGACCCCTCTCGAAATCCCTTCAAACCCGGGGCTGTCACAGACCAGGTAGAAAAACTTCGTGACCCCGAAGCGGTGCTGTTCGACGTTCTATCTCAAGCCGACTACGGCCGGATTGCGTATCTCCTGCGGTTGGGCAACGGGACGGCAGATGCCGATATCAGCCGGAAGCACGCTGTCGTGAAGGGTTTGTTTCCCATGGGCGCCACACTCTCCGCATCCGGCAATCTGGTGATGAGCGACGAGGCATGGTTCCGTTATCGATCCGATCTACCGCGCAACATGGCGAACGTGGGGGTTATCGCCCTGCGGCCTGGAGCCGACCCTGAAACGACCGCCGCGAAATTGCGCGCCCTGCTGCCGAATGATGTGCGGGTCGTCACGCGAGACGTTTTCATAGCGGAAGAGCAGCGCTATTGGAATGAGCGTACCCCTGTCGGCTTCGTCGTCGGAGCTGGCATGGCCGTTGGAATGCTCGTCGGAGCGATTGTGGTCTATCAGATCCTTCACAGCGACGTGGACGATCATCTCAAAGAGTACGCCACGCTTAAAGCAATCGGGTTGGGTAATTTGTTTTTCACATTCCTGGTGCTGGAAGAGGCATTGATTCTGGTGGCGTTGGGAACGCTGCCAGCCCTCTTACTTACAGGATTGCTCGACTACTACGCGCGCACCTCCGGGAACCTGCGAGCTTATCTGGAGCCTATGCAAGTGTCGTGGGTCCTCCTCGCGGTGAGCGCGACTGCCCTGATCGCCGGCTATCTTGCTACGCGGAAGCTCCGCACCGCCGATCCCGCGAGTGTCTTCTAGCATGCAAGAAGCGGTCATCTCGGTCTCAGGGCTGAGTCATTCTTTCGGTGACGGTGCGGCAAGAAAAACAGTTCTCGACGGCATCAGCATCGACTTCTTCCCCGGCGAGATCGTCATCGTCATGGGACCCTCGGGGGCGGGCAAGACCACTCTATTGAGCTTTGGTCGGCGCGCTGCGGTCGGTTCAGCGCGGCAGCGTCAGGGTGGGAGGCATCGAACTGCGCGATGCATCGCCTGGGCAGTTGCGGGATGTTCGCCGCCGTATTGGCTTCATCTTTCAGGACCACAATCTGGTGGCGTCCCTAACAGCCTGCCAGAACGTCCAAATCGCTCTCGCCACCGACCCTGAGGCGACAAGGCTCGGTTCGCGCAAGAAAGCTCTGGAATTGCTCTCACTGGTTGATCTGGGTGAGCACGCCGAGAAACTGCCGCGACAACTTTCAGGCGGTCAAAAGCAACGCATCGCCATTGCGCGTGCCCTGGTACGTTCGCCGGAAATCATATTGGCCGATGAGCCCACTTCTTCGCTGGATGGACATTCCGGACGCGCCTTTGTCGACTTGCTGCAGCATCTGGCGCGCCAGCTTCATTGCGCGGTGCTGCTGGTAACCCACGATAACCGGATCCTCGATGTCGCCGACCGAATCCTGACACTGGAGGATGGGCGCCTGGATGAATCCAACTTGCGCCTGGATCGTCTGATCGGCGAAACGGCTGGCCTCATGAAGCTGCTTGCCGGATACCCCCGCGCGTTTGCCGATCCCACTGAGACCAATGCGATCGGCGAGCAGTTTCTCGATCGCGCAAACAGTGTGGTCGAAACCCTTGCCGTCATTGCCGGCCGCCACAAAGGCGCGCTTGTCTGAGCGAGCCCTCCGCTGGATGACGATCGCGGGGCATCTTCGCAATTTGAACAACTGTCTGGAAAGTGTAACTGGCCTCGTCCGCCGTTGTCCGCCCAGTGCCACAGACTTCACCGGGACGATAACGGATAGTCTGGACTTCTTCCTGCAAACGGCGTGCGATGTTTTGGCTAGCCCGCCCACCGCAAGTGTGGAACTGTTACTCCAGTTGACGATTGATAACGGGTCATCCGTTCATGCGGTTCGCGACGAACACATCAGATTGCAAGGAATGCTCGCGCCGGAGGCCGGAGCTTACGTCTTCGAGCTGGCAAGTATATTTCTACGCACAACATACTTTCTCCGGGAGATCGCGGCTGCGTTGCGGGCGGGTAAGTGAGTCACTCCGGCTCCGCTCCGCCAGCCCGGGAGGTAGTTCGCAATTACGCAATTGACTGGCTGCGTATAGCTGGTGTCCTGGCGGTCTTCTTCTTTCACGCGGCTCACATCTTCGACCTGGATCTCGCGGCCAGCGTGAAAAACAAGGACACGTCGCTGGTCTTAAGCGTCTACGTATTCTTTGTCTATCAATGGGCCATGCAACTCATGTTCGTCTTGGCTGGGGTAAGCGCATGGTACTCCCTGCGAACCAGAACCCCCGGAGGCTACCTGCGAGAACGAAGCCGGCGGTTGCTGGTACCTTTCGTCTTCGGCTCACTTGTGTTGATCCCATGGAATGGCTACATGAGCGCCTTGAATCACGGAACGTTCCACGGTTCCTATTGGAGATATTTCCCAATTCATTTTGACGGCATATGGGCGGCGCTCAAGGTGCCCCCTTTGCCTTACAGCCCTTCAGTTCTCTTCGTAACAAGTTGGCACCTGTGGTTTCTGGGCTACCTGATGGTCTTCTCGTTGCTCGCCCGGCCGCTGTTTCTCTTTGCTGGAGCGGGAGAGCGTCGAGCCGTCATTGTGCGCGCGGCGTCTTGGTGCGAAGAGCCGTGGGCCCTGTGTGCCTTGGGTTTTCCGGTTCTTCTTATCAAGCTCGCCCTGGATGCCTCATTTCCATCGCACACGGACTGGTCGGAGACCTTGGTTTGGGCCACGCTTTATTGCTACGGATGGTTGTTCATGACGGAGCCGCGTTTCCTTCGTAAAGCGGTCGATCAAGCGACCGGTTGGCTGGCCGTGGGATGCATCTGTGTCGCAATGCTGTCAGGAGCCTACGCGAAGGGATACTTGAGCGATTGGTTGAACCATCCGGCGTACACTTGGGACTATTTGCTCTACCAGGTTGTCGCCAGTGTGAATACCTGGGCATGGGTCTTGGCAATCCTCGGCTTAGGCATGCGCTGGCTCAATTTCTCGAACGCGGTGCTCGAATATGCGGGTGAGTGTGTGTTGCCGTTTTACATCCTGCATCAGACCGTAATGTTCAGCATCGGCTTCGTCGTGGTGCAGTATTCTCTTGGAGTCTTTTGGAAGTTCCTAATCATTACGACCGGGGCCTTCCTGACCACGTTGACGATCTACGAGTTGGCCCTGCGCCGCAGCAACGGTCTGCGGATTCTGTTCGGGATGAGGTCTCTGCCGCGGCGGTAGTCCAGGGTTCTTAGCGCAAATTGGCGAGACCGTGCTGGTCCATGATGCGTAGAGTCAATATAAGAGCGGTACCGGCTCCCAGACCCAGTGCCGTTCCTAAAACCAATTCGCTGATCGCGTGCCGCTTGAGGATGAATCTAGAGCACGTAATTAGCACCGCGAAGACAGCTACCGGCGCAACCCAGGCCGTGGAGATCCGTACAACGGCAACAGCGTAAAAAAAAGAGAAAGCGGCATGCAGTGAGATCTTGATGTAGCGGTTCACCGAAGCGGCGACAGCGGTCATGATACTTGCGCACAGCATGCCGACCCAGAGGGATGCGGGCTGTCCAGTCGCAAAGAGGATGCCGGCGGCGAGCAGGGGCAACCCCACGATCAACGGGTACAGAGTACTGCGATCTTCGCGCCGCGACACGTCGAAGTCCGAATAGTGGCCACTGCGGACTCTTCCGAAATTCCAAAGAGCAATCGGAAGCAGAAGCAAAACAAGTAACGCCAACCCCACTTCCAGGGCGCGCGATGAGTTGAGAAAACGAAGGCAGGCGGCGCCCAACAGGAGAGCGCTGGTCAGCAGCGGATTTCCAAGCGTCGAAAACACAAAAGCTACACGCTCGATCGACGACTCGGGTTTAGGCGTTTCCGCGTCCATTGGCTCCACTACGGTCAGAACCGATGGCTCTCGACGTCCCCTCGGATTCCTTTCCTAGTCCCCATTCCTCGAAACCAAACCCTCGGACCAGCTTTCCTGGGTTCATTACTCCTTGCGGGTCAAGTCCTGACTTCAACGCTTCAATAGCAGTTAATCCGGCCGGCGAAATGTCCCTCTCCAACCAGGGAAGATGTTCATAGCCGACGGCGTGGTGGTGGGAAAGCGTTGCCCCATTCTCAAGAAAGGTATCTTCAGCGGCCTTCTTAATTCGCAGATATTGTCCCATCTCGTCTCCAGCTTTCGCGACGAACCCAAACGTAAAATACAGGGAAGCCCCAGCATGATAACTATGGCTGATGTGGCAACCGACCAGTCCCGGTGTACCTTCGGCATCAATCGCGGTTTGTATGGAACGCCGTGACGCTTCATAGAGAGGAAGCAAATTGCTCCACACCGTGCATGTCTCGCTGACATCTGCAAGCACATCCCGGTCCAAGAGGAAATCACGAAGGTAGGGGAAGTCGTACTTACCTTTTTGGAAGGCACGCCCGGGGCTGGCGCCGAGCGCAACCGCGCCGAACTTCCGGAAGATCGCCTCCGCCCGCCGCCGGTCGCGACGGAACGATTCACGGTCGCTCTCAAAACCGGCGAGCATGAGGCAGGCAGTCGATACGTCCATCCCGCGGATCTTCCGCAGGTAGAGTTTCACAAGGCGCCCAGCCTGATGCTGCACGTAGGACTGCCGGGCCCGATATGCAAACGATAACGCCGTCCTGGCTGGATCATTCAGCCGCGTAAGGACCGGGACGCAGTGCGCGCGCTGGCAAGCAAGCATCGCATGTGCGCCGCTCGCAAAATCCGGGAATAGATATCCGTAGGTTTCATTGCGCTCCGGTAGCCGGTGCACTTGCACCCGTATTTCCGTGATGATCCCCAGCGTGCCTTCACTGCCAATGCATACCTGGTTCACATCAATGCCGTTTGAAGCTTTGGGAACGGTTCGCGTTTCGATGGTTCCGGCGGGTGTCGCCATACGTAGCGAAACAACCATATCCTCGATCTTGCCGTAGCGATCGCTCTGCATCCCTGCGGAACGCGTCGCCACCCATCCGCCAATTGTCGAGAACCGGAACGAATCCGGGAAGTGCCCCAGCGTAAAGCCGGCGCGATTCAACTCGCCCTCCAGATGCGGCCCCATCGCGCCCGCCTCGAAGCGCGCAACTCCGGATTCCACGTCGAGGGTCAGAAGGCGATTCATTCGCCGCATATCGACCGACACCACGGCGCGATTCGTAGGGCGCGGCGGTTCAATGCATCCTGCAATGTTGGACCCCCCTCCGAAGGGAATCAGATGGACGCCATGCTTAACCGCCAGTTCCACCAGTAGGCAGACTTGCTCATGGGAAGCCGGGTAAGCCACGTAGTCTGGCGCGTAGGGCACAATCCCCCGGCGCACGCGCCAAAGGTCGCGCAGACTTTTGCCGAACGCGTGAGTCAGTCTCTCCAGCTTCGAATCGCAGAAAATGCCGCTGCTCCCCGTGGCAGGAGGCAATCGGGAGAGAACTTCATTGGCAAATTCCGGATTGGACTTCTGCGCGTTTAGAACTATACTTTCGAGACTGACAGGAGGCGCCGTTTTTCGAGCATCCGGAAGTTTGAAAGTGGAGGAAAGATAGGGCCACAACGAAGGGTGCGCGTCGATATCGAACTCTATCGATTCATCTCCCCATCCCCACCATTTCATGGTTCCTGGCAGCTTACTCATCAAGGTGTTCGCGCATCGCCAGGATCCGGCTCCGCGCTTCCTCCATGCTGCAGTCGTCCCCCCGCGCCGGCAGCGGCTTGCCGATGTTGACTTCAATGGATCCGCGTTTCGGAAAGAAGCGGCCCTTTGGCAAAACGCGTCCGGTGCCCCCGATGAAAACAGGGATGATCGGAAGCCCCAACCGCATGGGAAACAAGGCGGCTGCGGGCTTAAACGTGCCGATTTCACCGGTCGCCGACCGAGTGCCTTCGGGAAAAAGAATCAGGTTCCGATTTCCTTGCTTCAGAAACTGTGTGCAACCGGAGAGTGTTTTGTGAACCGACGAGGGCGACGCGAGCCGGTCAATGGAAACCAGGTTCAGCAAATACTTGAAGCCGAAACGCCGAAGCTTGTTGCTAAAAAAGTAATCCTCGGCCGCAATAGTTGCAAATCGACCGAAGGGTTGGCCGGACGCGATCATCAGCGCGATACTGTCCAGGTGGCTGGCGTGGTTGGCGCAAATCAGGAAAGGCGCGTTCGGAAGATTGTTGCGTCCGGCCACATGAATCGGGCACCACACCCGGCATAGTACCCGTGCGAAGCCTTCGAAAATCATCTGCGTGATCCGCTGGCCGCGAGAAGAGCGCGGCGGAGTTGCCGTGCGGGAGAGCCTTTGGACTTCAGTTGCCGGCATGAACCGCAAGGGCCGCCGCCGGTCGAGGCTTCCGGCCCCACTCCGTATCGAGGCAGTAGTTCACAGCGTTCTCCAAAAAGCTGCGCATTTCGGGCAAGGCCAGACCGCTATCTTGAAGGTCAGCTTGCGCCTTTGCATTCGAGTACTCCTGCCGAACTCCCATGAGACGCACGTTGGGTCCCAGTTGAACAACCACCCGGCGCAGCGATCCTTTCGAAGCTTTAACGATCTCATCGAATTTGGCGATGCTGACAAATTGCGGCGAGCGCACGGATCTGCCCGCCGGATAGGAAGGATGCCGCTCTATCGTGCGGCAGGTTATCTCGGCTACTTCGCTCAGGCGAAGCGAGCCTTTAGGGCCAGCGCAGAGATGGCGGATCGCGCTGGCTGTAAATCGAAAATCAAAGATGTAGGCGAGGCTTGCGGCAACCCAGTCCGCCGGCACCAAATCGACGGGCAGATTCGGATCGCCAGGTATCGCGGGAAGAATGCTATCTGGCAGTATGCGCAGCAGGTGATGGAAGTAGCCGAACTGGCTAATCGTGCCATCCGCGGAGTCGGCCAGTAATACCGGAAGCCTGTAGATTGATGCCGGGATATCGCGCATGGCTTCGAGGACCAAGGCTTCCGCTTCGAACTTGGATTGCTGGTAGCCGTTGACGAACTCATGCACGGGCGGCATGGGCTCCTCTTCGAATACGCCCTCTCTGCAGCCATTGACGTAGGTGGTGCTGACGTGGCCCAGCTTGCGGAGTTGCGGACTACTGCGTGCCAGTTCCAAGACTCCGCGCACCCCGACGACATTCACCAGGCGACACTCTTCCACTGGACGGTCAAATCGAAGATCGGCGGCGACATGCAGGATTTCTGTCAGGCTTCCACGCAAGCTGGAATAATCGCCGGGTGATATGCCGAGAAGCGGGTGGGAAAGATCTCCCAGGACCGTGTCGATGCCTTGCCCCTTCAGCAATGCCGCTTGCCGAGGGTGCCGTACCAGGGCAACGATTGATCGCTCCGGATGGTTTTTCTTTAAAACTTCGATGAGTTTTTGTCCGACAAGGCCTGTGGCGCCAGTCAGGAAAAGACTGCCAGGTCTTATCATGTAGAGATAAGCTAGTATACTCCAAACTGGATATCTTACGAAACGTCACGCCGTTGGTGGTTTGCTATTCTGCACAAATGGACTTGCGCTTGATCGCACGAGAGAATCGAAGTGATCGTGCCCGCCGAACTGTCACGCCTCGACGTTATAGATGAGGCAACTTAGCGTAGATTCAGAAACCACCGCGGCGGACCTTTCGCTCACGGGGCTAGCCGCGTGGTGGGCAATATCCCTGGTGGCATTCTTCTTTGCCAGCTATGCATTTGCGGCTTGGATAACCGACCTTCGCCACAATGTGCCTTCCCTGGTCTTTGGATGGGAGGTTCACATTCCGTTCCTGGCCTGGACGATTGTCCCGTACTGGTCGACCGATCTGCTCTACGTCTGTTCGCCATTTTTATTCAACTCGCGCGCGGAATTGGCCACACACTGCAAGCGGCTGCTTGCGGTTCAAGTGTTATCCGTCGTGATCTTCTTGTTGTTTCCTCTGCGGTTTACTTTTGGCAGGCCGCACACGACGGGATTACTCGGCTGGATGTTCTTGCTACGGACCGGTGTTGATACTCAATTCAATCAGGCGCCATCCTTGCACATCGGTTTTGCTGTAGTTCTATGGCAGGCATATAGCCGTCACTTGGAGGGAAACGCACGATGGCTCATGCGCAGCTGGATTGTCTTGATGTCCCTCGCTACGCTCACAACATTCCGGCATCATTTTATAGACCTGCCCACAGGGTTGTGGGCAGGACTCTTCTGTGCGGCAATGTTTTCAGATGGCTGCGCCCCGTTGGCGGGGGCGCCTTTGCCAGACTCTTCGATGTGGTTCCGGATCGAGGCATTGTACGCGGTGGGCGCGATTCTTTTTAGCGCTGCCGCCTACAGAGTCGGAAACGTGGCGTGGCTCATCCTCTGGCCGGCGTCGGCTCTAGCTTTCGTGGTGTACAGGCGCTGGCAGAGTACAAATCTGAAGCAATCGAATTTCGCAGGGGGATCGGAGTAAGGGAGAGTGCCTTCTGGATACGATGGCGGTGTCCGGAGTGTTTTGCCAGCGAGAATTTTGAAGTCGTTGAATGACAAATGAGGAGCGGGCTGCCGGCGAAAGATATCCATCGTCGAATCCACTACGCCTTGCGCTACCAGCCAAGCGACTCCCCGATCTTGTCAGATCGGCGGTAGATCATGAAGAGGGACTGCTTTTGCGGCAGAAAGGGTCAGCTTCTAGATCTACACGATAGATACGTGCTCTCGGACCAGGAAGTTGTGATTCTGGGCCATGGGTTAAAGGATATTGGAAAGAAAGAATCGTTTGTCGTCCGCCTAGCGAAAGATATATGCGGTGACCTCATTGGGAGACATTGAGCCAATCGTTCGACGCCAAGTGGAACGCGGCTGGGCCACTACTGTGACGGGCTCTGCCTCCGTAGATGGATATCGTTATCGGCATCTTCGTGTCTGAGGGTCGCTTCGCATCCCAATTTTGCATACGCTAACTCGTATCCTGTGGCGGTGAACTCGCGAGGAGTTCTTCCAAGTATGCGTATGCAACCGGAGATCAAAATGGAGTCGAGTTACTGAGGCCGGTCGGTCCGTAGCGTTGCCGCCGAATTGTCCAAATCTCTTTGGCGAAGTCACTCCGTTGCTCCGGGCTCGTCGCATGTACGGTTTGTGTCGCGTCCCGCACGTCTCCGGCGATTTCGCCGCGAAGGATGCGGACTGCACTGAGGTATTCGCCCAACGAGCGCGCGCCGGTGCTGCGTGGGTTGTACTGGCGGGTCAACCGTCCGAGACCGGCGCGCCGGAGGACGTGACCGCATCGCACGTTGCAGCTTCTACACGTCCAAATTAAGTTTGCCGGTGAACTGTCCCCCTCGCGCCCGTTGAGGTGTCCGACTTCCACTGTTCGGGTGGAACCACAGAACGCGCAGATGCGCGCGCCCCGCGGCGGACATGAATTCGCTCGATAGCGTAACGCCCGGTCAGTGACCTCGTGCGTTTCCTTGGGCCACGTTTGGCCGCACTGCCGGGCATCAGTTAGTCCAAGTCGTCGTCTTCCTCTTCGTCGTCAACATCCTCATCATCTTCGTCCTCGTCCGATGGTGAAACGATGTCGGCGACGGCGGCGAGCTGGTCCCTGAGTTCTTCGTTCTCCTGCTTCAGATCTTCGATTTCTTGCGCGAGATCCGCCTTCGATTTTGTGGCTCCGGCCATGGTTGCTCTCCTATTCTTGTTTGGATTGGACACGATTTCGATGCCCTTCCGTTCGGCATACTCATCCGCCGATTCATTCGCGATCTCTTCGGCTCGGTCTGGATCGCCGAGCACGTTCTCGGTAAAGCGAACAGCTTTTTCCTTACGGGATTCGACTTGGTCGCGAGTGAGGTGCTTCACGAGGTTCAGTATGGGCAAGTTTCGCGGCGCTGAGAAGACAGAACATTTCCGACGGAATGCAATCAGCCAAAAACTTACTGCAATTCTCATCCTGCCGAACCTGAAACGGAAGCCACTGACCTGACGAGGGAACTCTAAGTCAGGCGGATTATTTCAGAATCGCCAACGCGCAGGATTTCTCCCGGACGCGCGCGGCGGACTGCCAACGTTTTAACTTGTGGATATTGGCACAACTTTTTCGTTACTATATCGAAATGAACATGGAAACAGTCAGATTGACAATCTGGCTGCTCGGCGTATTGAGCATGGGAACATTCGCTGGCTTCATCCTCGCTTGGGCTTTGGTGTCATTAGCAAGCCTTTCAGCAGATTCAGATTGAAGGTCGTTTACTACCCATACTCCATCAGCAGAAGACCTACAAGTCTGTTGGAACATCGAGATGCTGGCCGAATGCGAACAAATCGGCACTTTCGAATTGCCTGAACGTCGCGTGCCAATCCGTCTTCTCAAGCTCGACAGGCAAGGGCATCCAGTCGTCCGGAGGACGCAGGCACACAGCCTCCAGTGAGATACCATCCAAGGGGCGTGGTACGGACGCAATGTCTATGTCAGATTCCAAGGAAGCGGTAGTCTGTAGCTACCTTCGGAACCGCATGTACGCCGAAGTTGCAAGATCGTCCGCTTGTCGCTCGTTAATCTGATTGCCGTGCATCAACTTATTTCGCAGATTCTCGGGGTTTCGATAGAGTGCCTTATAGATATCGACTCCGAGAATTGTTTCAACCTGTTTCATATTGGTCGCAGCGTATGAATTCGGGCTGTGGCACGAAGGGCACAAAAGGTTCGCCTGACACTTGTTGCATTTCGACGACTTGGCAATGCTTCCAGCGAGCGCCTCGGCGGCGATGACAAGCATTGCGAGCTTCGTCTTGGCAGTGGATGCACGTCCGGATTCGCGGAAGTACAATAGCGCCGTTCCATCGATGTTCTTCAATCGCTCCACATCGCGCATCTGCTTTTCACTCCAAAGGCCGATCGGAGTGACCGGTCGGGGTCGGGCTCGGTTCGCGATCATGATGCCAGGAGGTTGGTCGTTATAAAGACGCCAGACGAACCAACTAGCGCCACCCAATGAAAATACGCACTGCGTTATTACGTGAAGCGAGTCGACTAGGCGGATCAAGTCTTGACTGGATTGCGCATAGGCTTCTGACCAGCAGTTCGCCGTGGTAGCCCGGACGGCGAGCCAAGAGCGGCGTTCACCCCCACCATAGCCTTTGTCGTACGGAAGAAGATAAAATCCTTCAAGTGCGGTTAGCTGAGAAACCTGGGCCGCAGTCCAGATCTTTTTGGACTATCAAATAGGTGTTCTTGGTGGGCATCGATTCAAGAGCATAACACCGGAAACCTACTCGCCCATTCGTCGCCTCCGTTGTTGATTTCGACGGCTGCGCACGCGCTCCCGCAACAAAACTCGTTGTGCTCGTTGTTCCTCTTTACTGAGAGTTTCATAGTTCGGTATAGCAAGCGGATAAATTCGCCGCCACCAGCACGCGGGTGTTTCATCTGGGTAACCACGCTTGACTATGCGCAGCAGACGCATTGCGGTTGTTACGCTGTCAATCCCTGGCCGACCTGGGCGGCGAAGGGGTGGCAACTTGGATCTATAGAACCGCGCGGCGCGGTCCTTCAAGGTCGGGGCCGCCGCAAACAACGTTCGGTATTTTTTTCGGTGGGCGCGCGCAATGCTGGCGAGTTCTAGCCGGTAGGCTACGGGAAGGGAGATCAGGCTGTGCTTCTTGGTCGAATGAGCGATCTTTGTTTCCTTGCCGAAACCTACTGGTTTTGGTTCCTCTTTAGCGGAGTGTTCGGAGCCTTTATCTACCATCTTCGCTAACCCTTCCTTCCGTGAGGGTTTTGGCACGCCGTTCCCGGGGCCTTGGTTGCGGTCCGGGAACGCTGTCGCTGAACTCATTAATAGCCTCCGTTATTTTTGTCTCGCCTTCTGGTTCCTCGATGAGAGACTGCCGATAAGCTCGTCGCGCGGTCGTGACTCCGATTCCCAGTCTGCGAGCAATCGCTGACCACGAGAGTCCTTCTTGCCGAAGTTCGCGAACTTGATCGCGACGAAAAACCCGGCGGGGCCTGCCGATCTTCCTTCCGGTTCGAGTGCCTTGCCGCTTCGCGCGCGCGAGCCCAGCTTTCACGCGCTCGGAAAGGCGTACGCGTTCCTGTTTGGCAATCGTCCCGAGAATTGCGATGATCGCTTCTCGAAAAATACCGCAAGAATCAAGATAGGGTTCACTGAAGGAGCGATACCCGACGCCATAGCTAGTGAGAGTGTTCAAGTATTGAAGCGTCGCCAGTGCACCTTCACGGGTGAATCGGTCCAAGCTCCAAAACAACACAACGTCAAATTTTCGCTGCGATGCGTCTTTGAACAATCGGCGGAAGTTTGGCCGGCCGCCATTCTTGCCGCTCTCGTGGTCGATGTATTCGTCGCCCACGTTCCAACCTTGGGATGCTGCAAAACGTCGGAGTTCTGCCAGCTGGTTGTCGGAGTCTTGCCGACCGTCGGAAGTGCTGACGCGCGCATAGAGAGCGGCAATCATTGTCTGGATTCTCTGTCTGGCAGGGTAGGTTTCTTCCTCGTCGGGCTTCGACCCTTTAGTCCGTGGCTCCTACGTGCCCCTCCCCTATATAATACCGATTTATTAAGAAGCCGTATTATATAAGCGAGAGCGTAGGCTCAGTCGCGTGAGAGTTACCGAATTTTATTCGTCGCACCCTGCTGGCCAGTCACCATGATCTTGCCCTTGTTGACCCTAGTCAGTTTTCAGTCTTCCTCAAAGCTCCATAGACTTTGTGGAGCAGGTGCTCGACGGCCAGTTTCCTGAATTCGCCACGGCTGAGGGCCTTCTTCCGCTTCGCGCAGGACAGCGAATGGATTGAAACAAATCCGGCGGCAAAGATAAAGAGTCCTACCGTAAAGCTGAATCCTACGATGCCCTTCACGCAAGATGAGCTGGTGGCAACCTTGGCTGCTTGTGATCGCTTTCAGGGGAACGCAAAGCGAATTCGTGCTCTCGTGCTTCTCCTGCGCTACAGCGGCCTTCGTATCGGCGACGCTGTAAGGCTGGCCCGTGATCGAATTGTTGGCGCGCGACTATTTCTCTACACGCAAAAGACCGGGGTTCCAGTTTGGTGTCCGCTCCCTGATTTCGTGATTGATGCGCTAAACAGCTTCGAGCCCATGAACAAGACTTACTTCTTCTGGAGTGGCGCTTCGAGCAAGGATGGCGTTGCACGGACCTACATGGGACGCTTCAATCGGATTTTCAAACTGGCCGGAGTTCCGAACGGGCACGCCCACCGCTTCCGCGATACGTTTGCTACGGAGTTGCTTCTGGCGGGAGTACCACTGGAGCGTGTCTCCGTGATGCTCGGTCACAGCAGCGTCAAAGTGACGGAGAAGCATTATTCGCCCTGGGTACGCGCGCGTCAGGAGCAACTTGAGGCGGATGTGAAGAAAACGTGGGACCGTGATCCGCTGGTGCTCGCCGAGACGAAGGGTACGCTAGAGGTACACCAAATCAGGGAGGCCGTCAATTGATTGAAACGACAGCAGTTATTGTGGCGGTGAGGGTGGGATTCGAACCCACGGAACCCGCAAAGGTTCAACGGTTTTCGAGTCCGTTTACGCCTGTGCCAGCTGGTACCAGCGAATCCCAGCGTGACCCGCTATATAACTGAATGTAAGTTAGTTCAGTGTTGGCTGGTGTTCGAATGTACCGGCCTATATTGTTTCTCGCCAGCACGCTGGATTAGCAAAGGATTAGCAACCTCCGCGCACCAGTGAACAGCCCGCATCGGCGTTGGGTTCTTCACGTGCCGGTGCTGATGACACCTACTACGCCGCTAGAGGAAGGATGGCTCTATGGGAACCTTCCTTGAGAAAATGAACCTCCTCCTCCCAGCGGAAATAGTATTCGCTCAATCCAAGGTATTTCGGGTTATCGAGAATATAGCGGATCGTCGCCGGATACCACTTTCCACCACGCTTGCTCGGCACACCCTCGTTGTTTAGCTTGAATGCGATTGCCATCAGCGACGATCCAGTCCGCCGCATCTCAAAGATCCCTAGCACCACCGCGCTCTCAGCGTCCAGCACCATCAGGCCGCCTTCCCGATCGCGTCTGTATCCCAACGGCGCCGCGCCACCCGAGAACCCGCCCTGGCTCGCCTTCTCGCGCTTCCCGGCCAGCGTCCGCCGAATGATCACCCGCCGCTCCTCGGCGGCGAAACCAGCCAACAAAGTGAAGATCATTTCGCCCATCGGGTTGGAAGTATCGATCGGCTCCGTCACGCTGCGCAGCACGACGCCATACTTCTCCTTCAGATCATTCACGGTCGTGACGCTGTAGAAAAGGTTTCTGGCCAGGCGATCAAACTTCCACACCAGTAGCACCGAATAAAGCCGGTCTTCGGCGAGTTGGAGAACACGCCGGAATCCGGCACGCTCGGAAGGCTTCTTGGCGCCAGAGACTCCGCTGTCTTTCTCGACCCCGATCAACTCAAAGCCTTGCGACTCGGCAAACGCGCGGATGGCGCGCTCCTGAGCATCAAGACCGTGGCCTTTCGACGCTTGTTCCTCAGTGGAAACGCGAACATATCCCAGCACTTTCTTGCTGACATCGATTACGTGTTCAAGGCGTGCAGCTCGTTTCGCTTGCAGCTTTTGAACACGCCGGCTGCGGTCGATCAGCTGGTCGTATGAACTCTCTTGAGAATTCATACGGTATTTCGTTCCGTTTTGACGGGTGTAGGGCGCGTCCCCGGAGGTAAGAAGCGCGCTCTGACCATGCGCTCAATGTCCCCTTCGCTGCGGCAGTGCAGCCATTCTTTATAGAGCGGCGTCAGCGCTTTTGTCATGGCACGGATTAGCGCCGATCGACTGACCGTTTTGCCGGTGTTCCTGCGTATGGCTGAAGCCAACTCGTCCAGGTAGACAGCGCGCTCATTCGGAAAGAGAACGGTGATCGCGACGTCGGGTACTACATGAGAATCATTCATCTCTCACGGATCCTTTACTCCGTGCATCCGCTAGTCGCCTATTGTGCTGTGGGGAAACAGTCCCTTCCTAGTGTCCGACGCTCGCGCTGCTCTCCTACGCGCGCGAGGCCCCGTCCGAGGTCTCCTTCCCACCAGTCTCGGCGCCACTACCCTGCGAAACAGCTCGGAGCGATTCGCTAGCGGTGGGGTATGATGCGTGCGAGATGTCGATTTCGCCGAACCTGACGTTCAGCTACCAATTCGCGGTACAGCGCCAGACCGGTCAATCGGCGGGATCGATATCTTCCGGAGGCTCAGCCTCTAATGTCGCACCCCAGAATATATGTTGGACCGGCCAAGGTCGCGGTCAAGCGTCTTTCAGCGACGCGGAAGGGATGGTTGGACCCAGACCACGGTTCGAGTTACACGCGGGCTGGCTGACTCTGGTTCCGACGGAGGGATGGACTCAATCTTTGTCGACTCGATGGTTCTCTGATGTTGAGCGTCCGCCGCGATCGGATGGTGCCACCCGGGTGGCGGATATCAAGGCCATCGGGGCCGAGTTTCTCGAGGCGCAGAGAGAGGCGCACAAAGAAGCGGCGAGTCGGAGCGTTCGCGGGGACTTTGCTTCATGCACAAAGGCGATGGATGAGGCGCTGGCGGGCGCGCTGCTGCGGCGTGGACTCACGCGGAATCTCGCTTCGTTCGCAGTCTTTGTAGGTGAAGCGTTGGGGAGCGTCTTCCGGATTGGCGATGAATTCAAGTTCTCGCGCGACGGAAACGGAGACTTCCGCTACAGCGTGGTGAGGAACTCAGAAATGGTTTTCAGCGCAGGCTCGGTAGGTAGAGTTGATGACGGAGAGTCGATTGCAGTCTGGCAAGAATACGACAGACATCCGAACCCAAATGCTGAGGCCCTCAAGAAGGAATTCCCCAATATGCGTGTTGCGGAATGGATTGATGTGCATAGGCCCTACGCGAGCGTAAGGGTCAAGGACCAGATATTCCATTTGCTTGACGGCCAGGAAGTGCACATCGATCCGTACTATGTGTTTCTGGCCCGTTCAAATAAGAATGTACCCGCGATCGCCTTCGAATTTACGCCCCGCGCCGTTCACTCCGCGGGTTGTCTGGGCGCACTTGGGAAGGAACTAATCATCGACGCTACCCGTCAGCTAACCGCGCCTATAGTAAGGCTCCTGTAACGTGAGCGAAGAACCCGAGCTCTCTCCGGTGTAGATCTAAGTAGCTCAATTTGAGGCCCTTCCTCGTGTCCGATGCGTTTCACCCTCTCCTACGTGCGCGAGGGCTTAATTCGAGGCCAGAATTGCGTTGCTGATGGTCGTGAAGCCGGAAGTGAGAGTCTACAATTCGAGCGGGTCTGAATTATTGATTCGCGACACAAACCGAGGTGCCGGAAGGCGATTTGTCCGCGTGACAGCGCCGCCCCACGGCCCGCGAACGACTATCCAGTGTTCGCGAGTGGCGCAGAATCGCGGTGAGGCGGTCAGTATGGCAATTTCCCTCCTGCGGCCGCTGACTGCGCCGTTCGAGCGCTCGGTCGCGGTGATCAATGCTGGCGGGCGATTTACGAATGTTCGGAGTTCCGTAATTCCGGAATTATGGCCCCCGGCCGCGAGCTCGCCGCCCGGTGTTCGCGCGGCCAACGCGGCGCGGCGGCGAGGGGAAGGGCGAGTTGGAGGGTCCGATACAGAGGGGGTGAAGTGCTGCTGTAGACGCGAATCCTGCACGCGAACTCCCGGCCGCGTCGGTCCCACGCCAAGGCGACCCGGAGTAAAACTTCTTGTTTTATTTATACTCGAGTTCGACTCTACACTTTCCGCTCGCACAAGTGAGTGTGCAGGACTGCTGGGCTGAACCCGGGGGGCAGTTCTGGCCTTGAATTTTCAGGGTCGCCGGCGTGAGCTTGCTGCCGTTGCCGGGGTCACAAGTGTAGTCTGTTCCGCCGCCTTTCCAGGGCGCAGGGCAGTCACCTTTCACTCCTGCTTGCAGCCCCAAAAGCTGGGGATCGGTTGAGAAGTTAACTACCCCGCTCGCATTGGTGATTGTCCAATCCAGTCCTTTCAAATCAATCGGCGTTGAGGTCGCCCCGCTGTTGGCATCCGTGACCACAAGTGAACGAACTTTATGCAGCGATTTAAGGGCCTCCAACTCAGTATCGGATTTCTTGTCAATCTTATCGGCGTAGAAAGTAACCGAGCCGTCCCCGATAATGATTGGGGGGTCCCTCCTGTTCTTTATGACAAAAGACCAGTACAGCGCCAGGGCGCCGGCCAGTGTGAACGCCACAATCGTAAATGCCTTTTGCGTTGATGACATTGTTCGCCAACGGATCATGCTTGTTCTCCCTATCATTGACTTCAAAGTCGAGAAATCGTCCGAAGCAGAGATGCCAAGTCCGGTCTCGCGATGTACAGTCGAAAAGCTGGTGCGCCCCACTGATGGGGGATTTCCTCAAGCTGTTGCCTAGCCGCCACAGCCCAGTGGCCTCCATTAACGGGATCGGCGCGAGCCGCCAAGGCCAGGGCATGCCAATGCGAAAGCGGAAAGTTCGCTAGTAAAGGCTCCATTTTCCGGACCAACGCAAGCGAGGCTGCCGCGTCACCGGCGTCGAGTCGTGCTTCAGCCGTTGACAGCTGCGCTGCGCGCAACGCTCCAACGTCGCCGGACTTTTCTGCCATCACGAGTGCCGACTCGCAGTTGAGACGGCCTTCCTGTTTCCGGCCGGCACCGACCTGCGCCGATCCGAGCACGCGAGTCAACGTCAGAGTCTCTCCCTGTTCGGTTAATGACGCCAGGGTACGAACACATAATTCCGCCACCTGGTTGAACTTCCGCTGGCTCAGGAGCATCTCGGCGCGCGCCCCAGCGATGAGCAGACGGAGCGTCGGAAAGTTAGCAGCGTCTTTCTCCGCCTTGCTAAACATCGCCGCGGCTTCGTCATACCTCCCGAGTTGCCATAGCACTTCTCCGCACTCAAGCGCCGCGTATCCTGTCTGCTCCGCAGTGGCGCTGTGCTGAAGGCTCTGCTGGTAGTGCATTAGTGCTTCCGGAAGGCGTTCCTGGCTGGCTAGCAGACTCCCTATCGACGCGTGCGCGAGACTGATCTGCCGGGAATCTTGGAGATTCTCAGCTATTTGTAGGGCGCGTTGGAACGAGTCGAGCGCAGCCGGATCGGCGCGGTTGCGCTGCCATCGGCCAAGCAGGGCCAAGCACTGAAGAGATTCGCGCGCATAGTGTTGCGGCTCGAAAAACGCCAGAGCCTCCTTGGCCTCGCTTGCCGCCGCCTCCGAACGTCCCTGCTCGTCGTGAAGACCTGCCAGAGCCAACAACGATACCGCTGTCAACCAACTGGATTGCGTCTGGCGCGCCTCAGCCAGCCCTTCCCGACCATACTTCTCCGCGTTCGCGAAGTCCCGCCTCCTCCGGAACGCGTTGCTGAGAATTAGAATCCCGCGTATAGCGAGACTTTCGATGTGCTTAGATCGCGCCGTCTCCAGTGCCTCCCGAGCATATCGTTCGGCGAGCGCGCTGTCTCCTGAGAAAGACGCACTGCTGCCCAGTTGAAGTTTGGCGCGAATTTGTTGATGTACGTTTCCCGTGATCTGTGCGGTCTCCAGCATCTTCCGCGCATATTCCGCATTGTCCCCGAGCCGTTCTCGCCGTAATGCATCAGCGCTGCGTTGGTAAGCTACTTCCGTTAGACCCTCCAGATTGCTCATCACCTGGTACAACTCTTCAGCATGCCGGAAATCCTCTTGTGCTTGAGCCGATTGCAAGGCTTGGCTATGAAGCGCTGCCAGATGCAACCAAGCAGCCGCGTTTCTGGGGTCCATTTTTGTCGCCATCACATAGTTTTCGAGCGCCTTCGCGCGGTTTTCGGATTTTTCGTAGACGCGGCCGAGGTCGACGTAGAGGTCGGTCGTCTCCGCACCTGCGCTTTTGAGCATCTCCTGATACTTCACAACCGCCCCGGGAAACTCCCGCGTGATCGAAAGATCAATGGCGTCGATCTGCATAAGATCGACCGAGGACAATCCCGCCGTGCCATCCCTCCGCGCAATCAACATCTCCACGCCCGCTTTTTCCGGCAGCTCCAATTCCACCCACGCTTCAGCCAGGCGGGCGTGCGCCAACCGATGGTGCGGAGCCAATCGAACGGCCTCCGTCAACGCCTTGCTTGCAGCAAAGTTCGCGGCCAGCATGAAGATAGTTGGTACCAGTCCGGTAGAGCTGCATCGCCTCCAATGACGGCTGGGCGCGCCAGCGCTCCCATCCCTGCCACATCACCCCGACAAGCAGCACGGCGGCCAGCATCCCACCGACGAGGATCATCGGTTTGACGGGGATTCGCCAAGTCGGGACAGCTCCTCGAATAGCATTCATGAATTCACCCGCACTGGAGAAACGGTTTTCGGGCGAAGGATCGAGCGCACGCTGGATTGCCCGATTCCAGTTCGGATCGACGCCCTTCACCATGATCGCCGGCGATGTGGGAAGAGTCCCCGCAATCAGACGGTAGACCGCCACGCCAAGGGCGTATATGTCGGCGCGTATTGTAACGACCGAGCCGGCGAGTACTTCGGGCGCAATGTAACCAGGAGTCCCCATCACATGGCCCGTAAGCGTCTGAGTGGCACCAGATTTGTCGGGCGACGCGCTGCTCCGAGCCAAGCCAAAGTCCGTGACCACGGCGCGCGTGCCTAACGGCCCGCCGACGAGCATGATGTTCGACGGCTTGAAGTCGCGATGAATGATTCCTGCTTGGTGTGCTGCATCGAGTGCGGCGGAGATCTGTTCTATGATTGGGAGCGCTTGATTGGTGCTCATTGGTCCTTCGCGTCGAATGCGAGCCTCAAGCGTCTCACCGATCAGCAGCTCCATCGTCAGGAAATAAATGACACTCGGTGAGGAATCGTTCGCGGAGTGCCGGACGAGATCGAATACCTTGCACACATTCGGATGTGCAACTCTGCGCGAAAGCTGAATCTCCTGCTTAAAACGGTTAATGCTGCGAGCGTCGCCCGCGACATCCGGGCGCAACGTCTTAACAGCAACACGTTCGCGAAGCTCAAGATCTGCCGCTTCATACACCTCTCCCATACCGCCCCGGCCAAGGAACCGCACAATGCGATATCGTCCCGAGACGATCTGCCCCTCGACGAAAGCCGGAGAACCGTGAGCATCGGTGTTGTCCGGTTGATCGAAACTCATGGTAATGTGGCAAGATTATAACCTAATACGTGTTCAGATAACGCGCGAAGTAGGGTTCGGGTATCACCGACCGCGCACGAGCCGGCCGATGCATGCGCGCCGACAAAGACGGCGCGAATCGCGGCGAGGCAGCGACACGCATTTTTATCGCGGAGTTGCTCGAGCCACGCGCCGCGAGCGGCTGAGCAGGCTCTTCGACCAAGATGCTAGACGTGATCGAGGACGCGTTTCAAGCGCGCCGATCTTCGTGGCGAGAGGCGCGATCGTGGACGGCGGGCCCGATCACTGTGCGCGGCTCGAAGCGGTGAAGCTGGTTCTTCGGCTGGTTTCTTCGCGCAGGTGACGGGACGCGAGACGCTAGGGCCACCGGCTGCCGCGAATCGCGGCAAGGCGAGGGGCGAGCGGGTTCGAGAGCGCGGTACGCGGCGGTCAGCCGCTGAGAAAGTTTCGAGTCGACCATTTTCCTCGAAACTCCGCATCGGTCACTTCTACGCGATGGGAGTCGACCGAGTGACCGGTTGAGCAAAGCTGTCCCGCCTGCGAAGGTTCCGGTATCGCCGTCTCACGGTCGCTTGACGCTGGTACTGTGAGATGAAGTGACATGCATCGTTCTGAGACGAGAATGGAATCATGCGGAAGAGGATAGTGGGGCGGCATCCTGCCCGGCAAGGAGGCCAATCGGACAAAGGCTGGCTTGATCTCGAACAGATCGCGACCGTGGAGGTAACGTCGGAAGATCCCAGCTTCCCGATTGAATATGTATTCGGGTCAAACGGTGGACGGGGCTGGCGCGCTTCTCAAGGTGGTGAACAGCAGATCCGCATTATCTTCGATAACCCTGTGTCGGTGCATCGGATTGAGCTTCGTTTCCATGAGGCGGACTGCGAGCGAACGCAGGAGTTCATCCTTCGTTGGTCGTCTGAATCAGGCGGGTCGGCGACAGAAATCGTGCGCCAACAATGGAATTTCAGCATTACAGGCTCAACGACGGAAATTGAACACTATGTGGTCGATCTGGACGCCGTCTCAGTTCTGGAACTAGCAATCCGACCCGATTTGCGTCGGCCGGAAGCAGTTGCCAGTTTGGCCTCGTGGCGCATGGGCTGATGCCACCGCCGCGTCCACATTGGCGGCATTTCTCCGTGCTTGGCGTGAGACACCTGTTGGGGTGTGTTCACTTCCGACATCCACATTCCGCAATCGCCGTTTCCAAGCACGGTTGGTCTACACTCGGCGACAAGTCCGAGGCGCTGATCCTAGCCAGGGCCGGGTGAGAGGTGTGCTCGTTGACGGCGTGCCCGATCACTACGCACGGCTCGAAGCGGTGAAGCTGGTTCTTCGGCTGGTTTCTTCGCGCGGCTAACGGGGGCCACCGGCCACGGCCGCGAACGAGCCGCCCGATGTTCGCGGGGCCAACGCGGGCGGAGTCGCGGCGTCGCTCACAGAAACTGTGAGCCGCGATGCCACCATGCGCGAACGCGCCGCCACAAACCGGTGAGCCGGTGCCGACGACCGCTGGCCTCGAACCACCGGCGCCAGGAGTACTCACGTATCTCGTGTTCCAGATTCATCAACTCTTGTTCAAGTTTGCACTGAGAACTCAATGTTTGCAGGTTCAAACGCAAATTGGAGCTACTAGTACTAACGTTATCGACCAAGTTACAAGGCGGCTTGCGCAGACCCTCATTTGTCCGCGTGCCCCCGGCCCGCGGCTGGCCCACGAGCGCGATACGCCGAGCTGCCGTGCAACGGCGGCGACGTGATGCCGACTCCGACGTGGACACGCGCATCGCCTCACCGCCCACGTTGGCCGCGAACGCGCTGGGCACGAGGCCGGCTCGAAGCGGTGAAGTTGTTTATTCAGCTTCGCCCCGCAACTCTTCGACTAGTAGGGACCAAGTACGTGGAATCGATGGTGTGAGAATACACCCTACGTTTAGGCGCACATTTCTAACAGCAGCGTGTTGTGGTCATACCGTATCGGACTCCCATGAGTCACGGGCCCAGTCCGACGCGGCTGTTCGGCATCGCTTTGGGTCCCTCCAGGAATGCGAGCAACGAGTCGTACGGGCCGGTACCCTGGATTGGACTCCGGCGCGGTGATCCGAGCAAGAGCCTTTTCCTGCAAACGCAGATCCGCATGCCAAAATAGTTCCGCTCTATTTGAGTGACAAATCTTGAAAATCTCTCAAAACGTTACCTCGAAAGTCCGCCAAGGTACAAGCTACAGACGGCCGTACCAATCGACAGCCTCCAAGTCGATTCATCCTGTGGAGCGGTTAGAAGTGCTTGGAGTCCAGCAGAATCAGGGCTCGGCACGACATGCTTCACATCCAAGGCGGCGGTCATTTCAGGTCTGGTGGCTGATTGATGGCGTGCCTGTTCCGAATGCCAGCATCGCGAGCAACGTGGGCGTCAAGTTTGACCACAAGGATATCGCCTATCTCAAAGTCCAGGGCGGGAGTTACTCGGCGGAGTATGGCAATTTGCCACACCACGCCGCTTCCCCAAAGGAATTCCGATGATCGGGCCACCATCTCACTGTTTGGAATGATCTAACGGAGCTGCCGGATGAATATTGAACGGTCCCCTCCCGCGCCAGCCACATAGCGAGCGAGAAGCCGTTTACCGCCGCCGCACCGGTACAACTTGTGGCTGCTATTCCACGATTCCGTGTCTTACTGCGAATCGGACTAGTTCTCCAACACTGTGCAGGCCGAGTTTTTCCATCACGCGGGTCCGGTGGCCGTCGATCGTGTAGATGCTAAGCCCGAGTTGGACGGCGATGTCCTTATTGGTTTTTCCCTCGGCGATAAGTTGGAGGATTTCGCGCTCACGGGGGCTCAAGAGGTCAACCGGATTACTAGCCAGCCTCCGATAGTCTTTCAGTACAGCGCCGGCGATCTCAGGGCTTAAGTAGCTGTTGCCTTCGGCGACTGCCCGAACGGCGGCCAGCAGCTCCGTGTCGGCGGACTCCTTCAGCAGGTATCCTTCCGCGCCTGCGCGAACCATTTCCCTGACGTACACACTATCGCGGTGTACGCTTAGAGCGAGTATGTGGACATGTGGCGCCACCTCGCGAACGCGGCGTGTCGCTTCAATGCCGTTCAACTCCGGCATGGTCACGTCCATCACGACGACGTCGGGCTTGAGCGCCGACGCTTTTTCGACGGCTTCACGACCGTTTCCGGTTTCGCCCACCACTTCCATATCCTCTTGCGATTCAAGGATCAATTTGAATCCCTGGCGAACCATCCGGTGATCGTCGGCCAACAGAATTCGGATTCGTTTTTTCACGCGGTGACTCGTAGCGGGAAAGCCACTTCGATAGCCGTGCCCTGGCCAGGCCGGCTTCGGATCTCCATCGCGCCCTGGAGGCTACGCGCCCGCGCTTTCATCCCAGTCAATCCGAACGACGGCGGGGAAATATCCGACTGCGGCGACAAACCTATTCCGTTGTCTGCAATTTCCAGGCGCGCCAGATCCCTGTCTTTCGAAAACGTGACAAACACCGAAGAGGCACGAGCGTGGCGGGCAACATTTGTCAGCGCTTCCTGAGCGATACGAAAAATATGGGTTTCCGTCTGCTCGTCCAGCCGATCGTGGAAGTCCGATTTATACCGGACTTGGATTGCATTGCGTTCTTCAAATCTTTCACACATCCAGGCCAGGGCCGTATCGAGGCCGAAGTCGTCGAGGAGGGTTGGACGCAGGAGTTGAGAAATCTCGTGGGCACTCCGGATGGAATCCTTCAAAAGCACTGTGCAGTCCTGCATCCAGTTGGGGTCGACGCAGGGTGACAACGCGTGGCGGGAGAAATTCGTTTTGAGTGCGGTCAACGACTGGCCAAGCTCATCATGAAGCTCCCGAGCCAGCCGCCGCGCTAACAACTCTTGTTTTTCCAGCAACTGCCAGGAGACGAGATTCAGCTCTTTGGATTGCTCGCTGAGGCGGTGATGGACCCTAGTGGCGGTGCGGAGGAAAAGACAGGCGACAATCAGGCAAGCGGTCAATAGCAGCCGATCGGCTATCGATTGGCGCTGCGTTGTGTTTTCGATCTCACGCTTGGCGGCCTCGGTCCGTTCACTGCTCGAGCGGACGAGCTTCGCTGTGGCTTCGGTCAGGCGTTCGCCTTCGTTGAGTAACATGGTCAAATCCGGCTTCCCGTACGCAGGGCGTGCCAGGATGCGATCGGCCTCTGCGGTAACTGACGACGAAGCTTGCTCGATCTCGCGCCAGATTTGTCTGTCTGGATCGTCCGCGGGAATTCTGGCGAAGATTTTTCTCAGCGTCCGTTCGACGCCGGCCAGGTTCCCTTGCAACTTGACTCGCGCCGATTGACCGGATTCCAGCGAGAGCCGGCTCTGAATCGAATTCAACGTGCGTTGCGTGCGTTGCATTTCGTCGATCAGACCTTCGTGAAAGATTTGATTCCTGGAAAGGTCGGACAGGCTTTCACGAATCAGGTGAGCGCCGCGGAAACCGACGAAAGCGTCGAGACCTAACAGAGTGATGAGTGCGAATCCGCCAATCAGGAGACGAAATACCTTCTCCTCCCTCCCGTTGGGCATGTACGCCGGTTGCGGATGTTCAATGGCAGCATTTGCTTCCACGGTTGTTTGGTCCATACTCTACTGGTCCTCGGAATTTCTACCATTCTCCCAAATGCAGTGGAGAATGTATGAAGGCTCATCGCACCCCCCTGTATATCCTCCGTTTTGGCGACCGAAATCACAGGGGGGCATCAAAAAGCATTGTCGATTGTAGATGCCATGTAGTAGTCTAAATTTCGATCACATCAAGAGACGCCAGCCACGTCCCGCCGGCGCCAACAAGTTAAAACAATCACGTTGTTCCTGAAAGGCAGTTGCCCGGGTTCCCAATGGCTTGGGGCAAACCGGGCGGTCTAAATACTTCGGTTATGGAACGTTCAGCACCGAACTAGTTTGAGGACTGCCCACAGCGATCCTACAATTTGCCGCACATCTTCGCTCGAACTGAGGAGACGTGCGCTTATGCGGGCTCGACCGGCGCCTTTGCCGGTAATGGCTGGGAATGCGGTTCAATTCGGAATTCGATAAACGATTTTAAGGGAGGTGGACGATGGGAGCAAATCCTACACAAGCTTTAGGAATCGTGTTCATGTTGGTTGGCTTTACGTTGCTCGCAGGCGCGTTCGCAGGGGGCGGCATGCTTCTGCTGGCGGGCGCGCTGGCGTTGCTGGCCGCTTCAGGCTTTTTCTTCATGAAGGCAAAGCCTTGGGAGAACCAGTAGAGATTAGAATTCTTCAACTGAGGAGACGAAAAAATGATAGCAGCTGGAATTGTCATTACGCTGTTGGGATTTCTGATCAGCGTATTTAGCCTCCAGGCGACAGCGAGCGCAATGGGGCGGCTCGTGATTGTCCTTGTTGGCATTGTTGTCAGCCTTACGGGCATTATCGGCGTACTCAACCGCGGATACTTGAAAACCGCTATTTGGAGAAAATAACCAATGAGAAACACACGCCTACTACTAACGTTGAGTTTTTGCCTTGCGACTCTGGGGATTGCGCAAACGCCTGCGCCTCCGGCGGCCGCGCCCGCTGCGCCACCGGTAGCGATCACGGATGCCGACGTCAAGGGGATCGCTCCTCCGGCGGCCGACGCACGAGCGAAGGGAGATCCCGATGGAGGGCTGACCGGTACGGTTTCCGATGTTTCGGTTGGCGATGCAAAGAAAGGTTTGACCATCGGCGACGTGGTGAACCAAGTAGGGCAGAACAAAATCGCCATCAACTTTGTGTGGACGCTGATTACCGGATTTCTTGTGATGTTCATGCAGGCAGGGTTCGCGATTGTTGAGACGGGCCTCTGCCGCGCAAAGAATGCGAATCACACGATGATGATGAACTTCATGGTCTACGGCGTCGGAATGCTGGCCTATTGGCTGATCGGATTTGCGATTCAGATGGGTGGCGTGGGCGCGGTGGCGAATCTTGGGAATTCGCCCGTGTTGAACAAGGAGTTCGCGGTTACGCTATTTGGGAAACCATTCGGGCTTTGGGGCTCGGGAGGATTTTTCTTGACGCACAACAACGCCTATGACGTGAGCGTGATGGTTCTCTTCCTTTTCCAAATGGTGTTCATGGATACGGCGTTGACAATCGTGACTGGAGCGGCAGCGGAGCGGTGGAAGTACGCGGCATTCATCGTCTCTTCGTTTTTCATAGGCGCTTTCACTTATCCTCTGTATGCGAACTGGGCGTGGGGCGGCGGATGGCTGTCTACCTTGGGAACGAATTTCGGGTTGGGGCACGGCTACGCCGACTTCGCGGGATCGGGAGTCGTCCACGCCGTTGGCGGAATCACAGCGCTGGCCGTATCGATGATCATCGGGCCTCGAATTGGAAAGTTTATGCGGGATGGGAAACCAGTGGCCATGCCTGGGCACGATCTTATGATCGTGCTGACGGGCTGCTTCATCCTGGCGTTCGGCTGGTTCGGGTTCAATCCGGGTTCGACGCTCGGCGCATCCGGAAACGGTGGTCTCCGCATCGGCTCGATCGCGGTGAATACGATGCTGGCCGGCATGGCTGGATCGTTCGGATCGATGCTCTACATGTGGCTGAGGTATGGCAAGCCGGACGCTTCGATGACGGGCAACGGACTGCTGGCCGGCCTTGTGGCGATCACCGCTCCGAGCGGTTTCGTTAATACGATCGCCGCGTGTATCATCGGCCTGATTGCCGGTGTGCTGGTGTGCCTCTCGGTGGAGTTTATCGAGAAGATCATGAAGGTTGACGATCCGGTGGGCGCCATCTCGGTACACGGAACAAATGGTCTGTGGGGTGTCATTTCTGTCGGGTTATTCGCGGACGGAAAGAGTAACTACGGCGGCTCATGGAATGGCGTAAACGGTAATGTGACGGGCTTGTTTTACGGCGATGCCGGACAGTTGGTGGCGCAGTTGATAGGTGTAGCGACGCTGATCGGTTTCGTATTCACAATGAGCTTTGTCGCGAACCTGATTATCGACGTGGTGGTCGGACAACGGGTAGGCGCGAAGGCCGAGCTTGAGGGGTTGGATATCCCGGAAATGGGCGCTCTCTGCTATCCCGAGTTCGAGATCAAGCACGTTTCAACGGGAGGCCATTAGAATGGCCACCTCAATTCAACTATGGGAGCCGGCAGCGCTCCCATATGCCGGCGATGATGCGTTAGCCCGGCCGCTACCGGTCCCGTGGCGAGACCCTCATACGGTTTCGCCCCAGAAACTGGCGGAATATATCGCGACGTTGGAACAGTCCTGCCAGGCGAGCCCACAGTCCGCCGATTTGCGCACTTGTTTAGGCGTGGCCTATGCAATGAACTTCGATGTTTACAAATCGTTGGATGCGCTGGAGGCGGCCATCGGTCTGGATCAGGGACATTTCTTCGCTCAGCTAAAATACTCGGAACTCTTATATCGGCTGAGGGCGCTTCCCAGGGCCGAGCAAGAGACTCTGAAGACTCTGGAATTGGCAAGGAATGGTTGGGAACACTCGATAGCGCGAAAACAGTTACAGGAAATCCGGCGGCTGATTCGAGAAGGGACGCAGAAGCCGGAGTGGACTAAGCCGCTGGCCATCCCGGTGGTTGCTCTGGTGGCAATGACCGCGATTATTTTCGCGGCGATGGCGGTGCTGCGATGAATTGGCGCTTTTTTGTTGGAGCGTGTGTGCTGGCCGGATACGGTATGCTGACGGCCGGCGCCCCACCGGTTGCCGTGGGCGCAGGCATTGTGCTCGCGGCCGGGTGGAATTGGACGAAACGGCGTAGGGAATCCCTAAGAGGACGGTATATCTGATGAAAAAGATTGAGGCGATCATTCAACCGCACAAATTGGACGCAGTGAAGGATGCGTTGAAGGAAGTCGGCGTGGACGGGATCACCCTGGAAGAAGTGCGGGGTCACGGCCGCCAAAAGGGCCACAAGGAAGTTTACCGGGGCCAGGAATACACAGTCGAGTTTCTGCCCAAACTGAAGCTCGAACTGTTTGTCACGGACGCCAGACTTGAGGTGGTGGTGGAAGCGATAGCGGGGGCCGCGCGATCGGGAAACATCGGCGACGGGAAGATCTTCATATCGACTGTCGACGAGGCCATCCGGATTCGGAACGGCGATCGTGGCGAGGGTGCTCTCTGAGCATAGAGGTATTCGCCGTAGCAGTGCAGGGGGGCGACATCAGCGAACTGGTCCGCCAGTCGATGATGGTACTCGCTCTCATCATCGTTGCGGCCAAACTCGGCGGAGAGATTTTGGGGAGGGTAGGTCTGCCGCCCGTGTTGGGCGAGCTTCTGATGGGCGTGATCCTTGGAAATTTGAACCTGCTGGGTGTCACGCTGCTGGTTCCGCTCAAGACAAATTCCATGCTTAGTTTAGTGGCGGAGATCGGAGCGATCCTCTTACTCTTCGAAGTGGGGGTGGAATCGGACCTGATCCAATTGCTGGCTGTCGGTTGGTCGTCGTTGTTGGTCGCGTTTCTGGGCGTGATCGCGCCGATGATATTGGGCTATCTGGTTTCCATGTGGCTTCTTCCCGAAGCCGGATGGTTGAGCCATCTGTTCGTTGGCGGGACCCTGACGGCTACCAGTGTTGGAATTACGGCGCGTGTGCTGAAAGATCTGGGGAAGGCAAACACAAAAGAGGCGCGCATCGTGCTGGGGGCGGCGGTGGCCGACGATGTGATCGGCCTTGTTGTACTCGCGGTTGTCAGCGGTCTGGTGACAGCGAGTATGGCTGGTTCGGGTGGAGGAAGCGTCTCGTGGGCGGCCTCGCTATGGATTGTCGTGAAAGCGGCGCTGTTTCTGGTTGTGGCCGTTGTGGTGGGCCGATTCTGGTCGCAGCGGGTGTTTGTGCACGCGGCACGTATTCAGGTGCCGGGGGTATTGCTCGCGCTTTGTATCTGCTTCTGCTTCGTTGTCGCGACCGCGGCCGGGCTGGTGGGCTTAGCTCCCATCGTGGGAGCATTTGCCGCGGGTGTTGTACTCGAGGAGGTCCACTACCGTCCGTTCCTCGAACGTGGAGAGCGCCGCGTTGAAGAGCTTCTATTCCCGATCACCACCCTGATTGTTCCGGTATTTTTTGTCGTAATGGGGTTTCGTGTGGATCTGCGGAGCTTCGCTGCTCCGGGAGTGCTTGGGTTCGCGACCCTGATTACGCTAGCGGCTATCGTTGGAAAACAGATCTGCGGTTTGGGGGTCCTAGAGAGCGGAGTCGATCGTATCGCGATCGGCGTGGGCATGATTCCACGGGGTGAGGTCGGGCTGATCTTTGCCGGACTTGGCAGCAGCCTGATGCTGAAGGGCCAGCCCGTGTTGTCTCAAACGACGTTCTCGGCGTTGGTCCTGATGATCATGCTGACGACATTTATCACTCCCCCATTGTTGAAATTGGCGTTCCAGCGGAGATGATCGAAGGGGAGCCGGCGGTTGAATGATCGACTTGCAAAAACTAAAGACCTTCCGTACCGTTGCCCTGACGAACAACTTTACTCGCGCAGCGGTTGAGCTTGGTTGCTCGCAGTCGAATGTCACCAACCATATCAAGGTGCTGGAGCGAGAATTGGGCGTCCAGTTATTTGACCGCAGCCGGTTTTCGAGGAAAGTCACGCTGACCGAAGTGGGACGCCGAACCTTCGAGTACGCCGGGAGACTACTGGCCCTAGCGGACGAAACAGAGGCTGCGGTTCATACGGAAGGCGAACCCAGTGGTCCCCTCAGAGTCAGCGCTCCGGACTCCCTGCTCACTTATCGCTTGCCGGACTTGCTGCACCAGTTTCAGATACGTCTCCCTCGGGTGCAGCTCATCCTATCCTCGAGCGTCGACCACCAGATGCAAATGGCAGCCATGCTCGACGGAGATCTGGATATTGCATTTGTGGTCGACGGGCCCGTGCAATCGAACCGGCTCATCGTGAAATGTTTAGCGGAGGAAGATCTCGTGATTGTGGCGGCACCAGATCATCCAGGGTCAATATCCAAAGAAATCAATCTGGAGGATCTTGTCCAAACACAAACAGTGCTCACCGACAAGAGTTCGACCTACCGTTTGCTGTGTGAGAGTGTGCTACACCCATCGCAAGTCCGAATGGCGAGTAGATTGGAGTTGGGGAGCATCGAAGCGATCAAGCAATGCGCCATCGCGGGGATGGGGTTTGCGATCCTTCCGAGAATCGCGGTGGTTGCCGAATTGAAACGGAAGCGGCTGGTGGAACTTCCGTGGGTCGGGGCGCGCCTTCATGTGTATATTCAAATACTGCGCCGCCGTGACCGGGAGACGACGCCTGCCCTGCGCGCGTTTTGGGGCATGGCCGAACAGAATCTCGAAACAGAATTCACGCCTCCTCAGACTGATCGGGAATCGAAACGGCGAGAGTAGATGCCGTATCAGAATTGAAGACGTGCCTAAGACGCCACCGAATCACGCCAGGGAGATCATACGGAGCTTCACTGCTTTTAAGATGGAAACAGGCAACGTCATGCGGCCGGTTGTCTTTCCTGCCCATGTATCGGTCGCAGTCGTACAGGGCGCGCATTCATTGTCCGATATTAGCGACGTCAAGGTATGTCGCCTTCAGTCCGCTCGGCACCACTTCTGTCTACCTTCTGGAGCAATCTGAATTCTATGAATGCACGAAGCCGGTTGACGAATAGTAGGATCCGAGACTTGATGTAGCCGAGTAGTTATCGTCTGAGCTTAGACATAATATGGCTCAAGATTTCATCTCTAGCGCAGGAAGTCGCGATTGGGCCCCATATCTCTTTGACTGCGTCCACTTTTTTGTCCAACGTTTCGAGATTAATAGCACGTTGCTTGAGAAGGGCGTTAGCCAAATCGATGTCTTCCGAAGGCGCACAAGCCCTGTCCACCGCTACGATGCGTTGTAAGATCAGATCCCATCGTCTCGCCCGCTCGCGCACCGATAGGCCTCGGGGAGTTGGATCAAGGTGCAGGATATCTTCAAGACGGACAACAGAAAGGTAGTCCCTTCCTCGCGGCGCCGCCGCTTTCAAGTCCCCCGCGCCCGCGTACCCCCTGGCGTGTCGCGCCGCTGCTGTTTCCGGCTGCGCTCATACGAACGCGAACACCTGGCGACCAGTGGGTGGATGACAAAACCAAAGCACTGCTCAACAAAGCAAGCGCAGCCAGCCAAGCCGGCTGCGTTAGCCACCAGTACCCTAACCAAGGTCGATGTCGCTTCGATACTCGATAATCTGGCGCCACAAATGGCGCAGCTCCTCGACGGCGCTCTCGATGCGATCGCCGCGAGCATGAAGGCGATTCGGACCGTCGTAATCGATGGGAAGATCGCGGACGGTGGGCCTGATCACTACGCCCGCTTGACGGGGGCGAAGCGCCTTCTGGAGTTCACGCTCGCCGGTCGACCGCGGCCCGAGAAAGTAGACAGAGAGTTTCGGGGTGCGACCTATCAGGAAATCGAAGCGGCCCTCGTGCAGCAAAAAAAGGACGAGCAGCTACGGTTAGAACAACAAACACATTGACCAAGGCGCGAGCAGCGCTGGAGAACAATTTCTATTAACGCTCTTCGGAATTGGCGACAACTCGGAGAGATGACAAACACAATGTCCCACAGACGCGGCCGCCCACCAGGCCTAACAGCCAATCGAATAGCAAAACGGTACATCATCGCCGGAGCCGTGCTTGCCGGGCATCAAGATCGCCGCCGTCGCGCGGCAGCTCGGCGTATCGCGCTCGCGGGCGAGCCGGGAAGCGAACGCGCCCGGCGCGCACTTACGAAGTTTCTGGGGGCAATAGTTTTGTGCGCACGACCGGCGTGATACGGATAACGGTTGGGTCTGAGGAGTCTCGTTCTTCCTTATACAACTGGCGGTCAGACCTGAGGGCACGCTTGCCATGATAGTCGGCAACCACTTTTTTCAACTGCTCGACAATCTGCATGGCCCATTCCAGCAGTCGCAAAGACTTCAGCTGGTCCAAAAGCAGATACTCTTCCGATTCCTTGGGAGGAGAATTCAGCAGGCCTCGTTTTTTCGTCTGCGAAAGTTCTCTGGGCCAGATGACAGGCCCTGTCGCTAAGTGCGCGGGGTGAATTATTTCGTTGCGAAGCTGCACCAGCTGTTTCAGGCATCCCAGCAGACCGCCCCGGACTTTGTAGAGGGTTTTGAATTGATCCGGGAGTGCTTCGGTCAATAACAAGTGCACGCGTCTCTCGTCTCTTTGGTTCTTGAACATGGCCTCTCGTTCAACAACCAACGCCGAAAGTCCTGAGACGAGCATGGGCAACGCCGCCCATGTATAGATCGTCGTATTGCCATCCAAAGATTTGGCTTCTGTCTTCGCTTGACGATACAGTTTTTCTACGAGATGAAAAAAATCCGCCGAGCTTGTGCCGGACGCGCCGCATTTAGGGCTCCTGATTCGATTCTCTCGCTGTTGTCGTTTCATTTGCCCCCTAGATCCTATCAGCCTGCGGCATAGTGAACCTGCCACTCCGCAAAACGCGCCCGGCACGAGTATTCTCGTGGCGGAGTGTCCTTTGCGTTGGATGAGCGATCTCTTTTGAACGTCGTCCGCGTGCTGCCTGCCCCCGGCCCGCGGGCCGGCCGCCAGGCCCGACCGCGAACCAAATAGCAAAACGAAGCATCATCGCCGTCGCCATACTCGCCGCCATCGCACGGCAGCTCGCGCTCGCGGGCGAGCAGGGAAGCGAACGCGCCCGGCACGCGCCTTCTTATCGCGGATTGCTTTCGCGGCCAATGTGGGCGGCCCAGTTCGAGGGCGCGGAACGCTGGTGGGCTGGTCTAGAACTGTGACGTTCGGATGGATCATGTAAACCGCGAGCTGAATCCGCTTCGACTACTTTCCCTTCAAGAACGGTCGCGTACCTACGGCGATAACGACGATACCTTCCTTTGAAGAATTCTCATCTGTGTTGCTTACAACCAGTCCACCAACAGAGTCGAGCAATACCCTCAGATTCTCGGCAAAGGAATTTCCGCGGGCGGCTGATATAGTCACACCCGTGCTCATACCCGCGATGGTGACAGATTGCGCAGAATCCTATTTCACATGAACACCAGCTTTTTCCAGCGCCCCTATCAAATCGTGAGCCAACAGCCAGCCTTCAAGATCCAAATTGTTCGACGTCACAACGGCCATCCTGCCGGAGAACCTCTTACAGCCTTCGCTGATAGCCCGCCGCTGATCCTCATTTAGATCGCGCGGCTGTACGAGGGCTTGCAACTCAAGCGCTCGTTTTTGTGCCTCTGCAGTTTGGGAGGTCAGCAGTGCGATTTCTCGCTCTTGGAGGGTCTTCAACTCAGCATTTCGTCGCCAAAGCAAAAATCCGTATATCGATTCGCCGGCAACCCCGATTGCTACGAGCACGCCGAACACGATTAACAATATCTCAATAGACCTCATGGACAATTCAAGTTGTTCTTTGACCATTGGTGAAGACCAGCATAACTAAAGCAGACCGCGCCGCCCGGTGTTCGCGCGGGCCAACGTCGGGCGGCGCGAATCGCGGCGAGGCGATGGGAGGGCGCGGAATGTGACGGAGCTGTACGCGGTCGCTTGGTCGAGACGGCGCGAATCGGCGAGATCTCCTACGACTCCTACGCTATTCAACGGCACGCGGGGTGACGTTTTCAGGATGCGGTGTATCATCGTCCCAAATGACGCGCGACATGGAACTGATACGAACAATTCTCCTGAAACTTGCAGATCACGAACACGGATATGCTCCGGAAGAATTGGATATGCCTGGTTATTCTGATGAGCAGATCGGATTCCACGTTCATCTCCTCGGGCAAGCTGGTCTGCTTCTTACCATCGACGTCACCACTGTGATCGACAAGAGTCCGCTGGCAAAACCGCTCTCAGTAACGTGGCAAGGCTACGAATTTCTCGAATCTGCGCGAAGTGAATCGTTATGGAGAAATGCTCTTTCGAAGATCGGCAAGGCGGGTGTCGGTGTCAGTTTCGAAATCCTTAAGCTGGTACTGGTGAGCCTCGCTAAGAGTCAGATCGGGATTTCAACGTAGTCCGCCTACATCCGTGCCCCGGCCGCGACCGCGCCGCCCGGTGTTCGCGCGGCCAACGTGGGCGGCGGCGAGAATCGCGGCAAGGCGATGGGAGGCGCGGAATGTGACGGAGCTGTACGCGGTCGCTTGGTCGAGACGGCGCGAATCGGCGAGATCTCCTACGACTCCTACGCTATTCAACGGCACGCGGGGTGACGTTTTCAGGATGCGGTGTATCATCGTCCCAAATGACGCGCGACATGGAACTGATACGAACAATTCTCCTGAAACTTGCAGATCACGAACACGGATATGCTCCGGAAGAATTGGATATGCCTGGTTATTCTGATGAGCAGATCGGATTCCACGTTCATCTCCTCGGGCAAGCTGGTCTGCTTCTTACCATCGACGTCACCACTGTGATCGACAAGAGTCCGCTGGCAAAACCGCTCTCAGTAACGTGGCAAGGCTACGAATTTCTCGAATCTGCGCGAAGTGAATCGTTATGGAGAAATGCTCTTTCGAAGATCGGCAAGGCGGGTGTCGGTGTCAGTTTCGAAATCCTTAAGCTGGTACTGGTGAGCCTCGCTAAGAGTCAGATCGGGATTTCAACGTAGTCCGCCTACATCCGTGCCCCGGCCGCGAACGGGGCCGCGCGGTGTTCGCGCGGCCAACGCGGGGCGGCGGCGCCGCGGATCGCGGTGGGGAGCTGGCGATTCTGGTGTGGCTACTTCGGATTTGCGGAAAGCCAAGCGTTCATGAACTCATCGACCTTATCGGCCAGAGCTTCACGGATGTATTTGCTCATGTTGCCGCCACTTCCGCGTCCGACACAGTCAGCAAGCCAAGTTGCAGAAAGCGTTACTTCTCCATTACTATTCACGGTGACGAGTTGCATGAAGGATACAGACAGGCCGTAGGCATACGTTCCGTCATCACCCTTTAAGCCAGTTAACTTAATGTGTAGGAAGGCATGATCTTTTAGCGAGGCATCAACCACAGGTAAGCCAGCCTTTCTGAGCCGCAGCTCAACATCTGTCGTAATTTGCTCGACAGTCAGGCCATCATCAATGAAATCGGCGGAAAGCGCTTCCACTAAAACGGTAAACGATTTTACACCCCGCAGAGTATCCGAAAAACTTGCCATTGCCTGTCCCCTTCTTTCGCTTTATTAGTGACGCCTGGGCTATCCGCTGAAGCCAACGCGTCAATTCCTTCCTGAAAGTCAGTGAAGCTGGACCACGGAAGCATCATACATGTTTGCTTCAGATCCGTCCTTGTTGGCGGCCCGGTGCGTCGATCGCAGCCGTGGGGATCAACCTTGCGAATCGAACGTGGGAGAGCCTTAATCCGCCGGCATCAAAATCGCCGCCGTCGCGCGGCAGCTCGGCGTGTCGCGGCCGTGGGCGAGCAGGGAAGCGAACGCGCCAGGGACGCGCATTCTTATCGCGGAAGTGCTCGCGCGGCGCCGCGAGCGGCGAGCAGACTATTCGACCACACGCTGGACGTGATCGAAGACGCATTTGAAGCGCGTAAGATCTTCTTGGTGAGAGGCGTGCTCGTTGACGGCGGGCCCGACCACTACGCCCGGCTCGAAGCGGCCAGGCCACGATGACCACCGGCTTAGAAGGCCGGTGTTCTTATCAACTGACTTTCGGGATCCACATCACTGCTTCCACCGATTCGTCAAATCAGGGTGTGGGTCTTACTCGCCGGGCATCACCGTCGCCGCCGCCGCGCGGCAACTCGGCATGTCGCGTTCGTGGGCGAGTCGCGAAGCGAGCGCGGCGGGCACGCGCCCGGTCATTGCGGAGCTGCTCGACTTCCAGCGTGAGCGTTTGAGCGCGCTATTTGCGGCGTGCTTCTAGAGACGGCGGGCCCGATCACTACGCCCGGATCGAGGCGGCGAAGATGGTTAGGCCTGATTGTTTCTTCACGTTCGGTGACAATTCCCACCGGCCACGGCCGCGAACGCGCCGCCCGGTGTTCGCGCGGCCATCGCGGGGCGGCGGCGAGCATGATTCATGAACGTTAGCTTTAATGTAACGTTTTATATGGATCTGATCGGTCTTAGAGACGCTTTCGCCATCTGTGCCGAGGTTGCCTATGGCACCAGTCCGGCATTACGAAGCATCCGCGACCGTGCCACCGGCTAAACATTGCTTCCAGCTGCAAACCCGCCCCCTTTTACGCCAATCGTGTGGCAAAACCGGGGCATCAGCGCCGTCGCCGTACTCGCCGGCGCTCGACGATGCACAAGCCCGAAAGCGGCTCGACGCGCCGCCCGAAGATACGCTCAAAGGCAAGCGAGATCGCGCTATCTTGGCGGAATAGATAAGTAAACCCTTTTCATGCTATTCATGAGTTCGGGAGAAATCCATGCGCTGGCTCATTACCAACAGGAACATCGAAGGGAATGGATTTGGAACCACCCAAACCGACCTTACATACTGGACACTCAAAACTCCTGGGCTGCCGCTAGATGTGCTCACTTCTTGGCAACAACAGAGTATGGATGGGTTTAAGCAGCTTCTGATTCAAACGGCCGATCAATTTCCGAATCCCTTCGGGGTTGCGCCTGAGAAACAGAAGCACGTCTGCCTTTTTATTCATGGGTACAATGTCACCTGGACCTCGGCTATGGGCACGTATGGCAACGTGGCTTCGCGTCTCTTCGATGGTGCGAATTCTCTCGGAGAACTGATCTCTTTTGACTGGCCCTCTAAAGGGGGCCTCCTCGGCTATCTCCCGGATCGCGCTGAAGCGCGCCAGACAGGCGACGATTTGACGGAAGTTCTATCACAACTTTACGACTGGATGTCCTACAAACAGCAGCAGACAGCGATAAGTACAGATAACGCCTGTAAAGCAAAGACTTCGATTATCGCCCATAGTATGGGCAACTATGCTCTCGAATATGCGATGAATGCTGTCTGGACGCGCAAGAATAGGCCACTTCTTGTCAGCTTGCTCCAGGAGATCCTGATGGTCGCTGCCGACGTTGACAACGATCTATTCCGCAGTGGCGAAACTGTTCAGCACGGCGACGGGGAGGGCCTTGCTAACCTTTCCTATCGCATTACCGCGCTTTATACAGGCCGCGACAATGTCCTTGGAGCATCGGCAGGCCTCAAGCACTTTGGCAAGCGCCGCCTGGGGCGCGCCGGGCTCGACCGCACCTATCCGGTCCCGGATAACGTCTGGGACATCGACTGCTCAACTCTACTCAGTCCTGCTACTGGAGGAATCGAGGTTCATAGTGAATACTTCGACCCCTCGGAGACTGTTTGTTACGACTTAATGCGTGGCATTCTCGAAGGCGTCGACCGCAGCATCTTGATAAAAGGTCCCCTTGTGCCGACATCTCTTTCTCGAGTTCAGCCATCCGAATAATTGACAAAGTCTATTTAGGAGCGCGTGACCAGTGGCCCAAAACCCGGGGCACACATTCAACCTTGACGCAGTCGACAAAAATACCGCCGCAAAACGTACGTCGCCCTGGCTCAGACGCTGGTGAGTCTGAAGTGAGGGTTGAAAGCCGAAGGAGCGTCTCGCCTAAAGTCGCCTTGCTATCGCCTGTCAGGCGCGCGCCACGCATTCGACGGAACCTATTGTGATAGACGGCGCGCCGGGCAAATCTGCTTCCGGGCCATTTGCGAAAGGTCCTGCGGTGAAACACTTCCTCTAGGATTGTGGCAGTTCCGCTTGGCGTGGTTTATGGGCGTGTGGCTGGATCGTCTGGTTCGTGATTGCGCGCAATTCCAACCACGCTTTGTTGTGTGCATCGAAGATGGCCTGAAATTCCTCGTAGAACGATAATGCTAGTTTCTCGTCCTGTTCAAGGGAACTCGGATTAGCTTTCATGAACTCTATTTTCGTTTTGAGCGCTCGGAACCGATTCAGGCTCGACGTATAGATCAGCCACGAATCTTTAGGAGAAAAGAACATTCCCCAACCGGAAACAATTGTAATAAGTGCCGCAAGAATGAGTACGGAATTTCCAGACTCGAATCCAGACTCGACTCCGCTCACTGGTTTAGTTTTCCACCCTGCGATTACCGTGATGAGCCCTGAGAACAAGAGAGTTGCCATTGACGTATAGAAATAAACTCGCCGATACCAAGTCGCGGTGCTGCTAAAGGAGTGAATGTAGTCGTCTAACCTTCCCCAAACATAGTCAACCTTTTCTTTCGTAGAAACTGACGTATTCGTTTCCATAACCTCTCTTTACACCACCGGCCTGCCGGGCATTGGTCACGGCAGAATATCACACCTGGCCCCTGGTCGCTGGGCGACCAGGGGCCGAATCACCGCGAATCGGGCCAACCGGTGCTCGCCGAGCATCACGGTCGCCGCCGCACGGCAGCTCGGCGTGTCGCGGCCGTGGGCGAGCCGGGAAGCGAACGCGGCCGGCACGCGAAAGTCCCTTCCTCGCGTCCGATGCGTTTCACCCTTTCCTACGTGCGTGAGGGCCTAATTCGAGGCCAGAATCGTGTTGCTGATGATCGTGAAGCCGGAAGTGAGAGTGAGTGAGAGTCTACACTTTTTCGAGTGGGGTCAACTGTGGATTCGCGCGACAAACCGAGGTGCGCGGGAGACGATTTGTCCGCTTGCAGCGCGGCGAACCGGGAAGCGAATGGGCTGGGCACGCGGCTTCTTATCGCGGAGTTGTTCTTGCGTCGGCTTGATCTCGACGCAAGCTCCGCTCGCTCCCAACAAAGAGGGGCAGCGACCACAGGCGCGTGCTAGCGATGATTATTGAGCATCTGTTTCAGCCGACCGTCATCTCCCTGGTACGTCATAAAAGCGAGCGTTAGCGCCATACTGTCTGGCCATTCGACTTCCTCCACAACCTGAATCTCTGGCCCCGTGTATTCCCAGAATTCCCATTCCCTTGTCGGCCTCCAGTATTCGGTGGCAAGAGTCTCGGCTGTAGCCGCGTCATTGGCCGCGAGAGCCTTATTTATGGCGTTCACCAGAATCATTGGTTGCTTGCTGAATTTCTCAGACGCGACGGCGTAGAGTTTTGACTGACCGATGACATCGGTCTTCTTTCGGCTGAGTTCAGCATCCAAATACCTAGCCGAGTTCGCGGAGGTGTCGCACGTGAACCAGCTTGTGAGTCTAGAGCAGGATTCGTGCGGACGTTTGCTCTCCAGAAAATTCTCAAGCTTTTGGCGTTCTGGATCGTTCGAGTAGTCGTAAGCCTTCGGTCCTGGATTCTTGCCAATTGTCAAAATTGCTATTGTCGCGTGATAATGAAGTGCCATCGCATTTCATTATGCTGCAATAGCGCCAGTTCTTAAACAGGTCTCCTGTCGATTTTCAGCGAGTGATAGCCTACTCATGAATTGCTCGCCGCCGCGTCGCGACAGCGAATCATATGAAGCCCACATTTCGTTTCGTGCCGACTAGGGAAACCGCTACGCAGGCAAGATAGGGGTTATGCGTTTCCCGCCGCGGCGGGGCTGACTGCGCCGTTCGAGCGCTCGGTCGCGGTGTCATGGA
>CAVYPH010000010.1:0-816254 GCA_963770345.1 Bryobacteraceae bacterium
CGATGGTGGCCAGCGTGAACAGGACCTCAAGATCGGCGTAATCCTGCCGGGGAGCGATGAGAAGCGTAAAAAGAAGAGGAGTGAGAAGCAGGAAGCCCCAGGATAGGGGCGTGGATGAAACGGGCTCAGCTCGCAAACGGGGCTCCAGGGTAAGTTGGACACACTAATTGTGTCATGCGGCCCGCCATAGAATACAAAAAGGGTGGCAAGCCGAAGCCTGCCACCCCTCTGTTGTTCGTTGTTGAAATGCTGTTTAGGAACCGGCGGCGGCGAGAGCGCTGCTGACTTTTCCGAAAATGGTTTGAATCTGGGCGGCGACACCAGGCATAATCGCACCGGCGGCGACGGCGACGAAACCGGCCATCAATGCATACTCGATCAGATCCTGTCCGCGAGTATCTTTCATCAATCTGAGTTTCCAGATAAGCTTCATTAGTTTTCTCTCCCTGCAACTGTTTTAAATTTTAACTTCGACTGCTTCGACAACTTCCAAATGATAGTACCATCGTGGGAGTCTGCCTACGATTAGCACAACCGCCTAGCCAACCTAGTAAATATACCGAGGTGTCCGATGCACAAATGGGGTGAAGGGTAAGCTTCTGAGTCCTAGTCCAATTTGTAGGGTTTATCCGAGACATCTACTTGAAAAACAAAACTGTTGCCTAGTTTACCGATTTGCCAGTACCCCCGCGCCGAGACCCGCCGACGAGGGTTAAGAACCTGCTGCACTCAACGCGCTCCTCACCTTGCCGAAAATTGTCGTGATTTTACCTGCGACGCCGGGCATCACTCCGCCGGCGGCTATGTTGACGAAACCGGCCATTGACGCGTATTCGATGAGATCCTGATCACGCTGGTCATTCATCATTACTCTCAGTTTCCAAAGTATCTTCAGTGTCGTTCTCCGCTTTCGAACCGCCGCTATTTACGCTGGCGAACCAGCTAAGGGCGGCTTCTCCTTTTGCGTGTTCGTACTAAGTAAGATGGTCCTAGATAAACAAAAAGGGCGGAGACTTATGTCTCCACCCTTTAAAATGTAATCAAAGAAACTACAGTGAGGAGTTGAAGGTTTAGGACCCGGCAGCTGCCAATGCGCTGCTGACTTTCCCGAAGATGGTCTGAATCTGCGCAGCGACACCCGGCATAATCGCACCGGCGGCAACGGCCACGAAGCCGGCCATCAGAGCGTACTCGATGAGATCCTGTCCTCGTGTGTCCTTCATTAATCTGAGCTTCCAGATGAGTTTCATGTATTCTCTCCTTGTTAATTAGATATCGAAATTACCGCTTCGAGAAGATAGTAACATCGGTGGAAGAAGACTACGATCAGAGCAATTCCTATTGGGGTTCGGTAAATTTACTCAATCCTGAATACCCCTAAGGGGGTGATAGGACTATACTTTGGACATAAAACGTCCCCTCACGGGTCAACCGGACAACCGGTTCTACAAGAGGAGGACCATGACTTATTTTCTTGCACTTACAACGCAAAACGCCGCGTGAACTGCCCCCAGTTCACGCGGCGTTGGATACAAAATGTGAGAACAAACGGAGTGTTAGGAGCCCGCTAATGCCAGTGCGCTGCTGACTGCTGCAAAGATGGCTTGAATTTCGCCGGCGACTCCAGGCATGATTGCGCCTGCTGCGACCGCCACAAAACCCGCCATCAATGCATACTCAATGAGGTCCTGACCGCGAGTGTCCTTTATCAATCTGAGCTTTGAAATGAGAATCATTGTCTCTCTTCCTTTTAAACAAATATCAGAAACAACTGGTACCGAGTGAAAGAATAACATCAGGCAACGCCACCTACGATAGGGGCAAACCCCTATAAGATTACGGTGTTATGCCCCATGTAGGTAGCCCCCATCCACAAATTGTGTATCAGGAATTACACTCTGGAGTGAGAGCCCGCCCCACATAGCCTCAAGCGAGTCGCAGATTGCGAAATGGCGTGAGCAGTGCGAAGTCTTTTCTTACGTTTACGGGCGATTCGCCACGTTGATCGATCCAATCCGAAGCGAAATTACCGGACAAAGCGTACGTTAGATAACTAATTTTCGCCGGATCTAGACCCATTACGCGACAGCAGGTCGCATCCACGGCCACCAAATCCTGACCAAGTACTAGAACGCCGACGTGTTTCGGGTACCCCTGTATAGGGCCATTGCCCTCCATCCCCACAATCCCATCAACGATGGCGAACGACTTCGCGGCGAACTTTCGGTGCAGCGCCACAACGGATTCATGGATGCCATAGTAGTGGAGCTGATTCTTGGGCCAGCCATACACTGATCCCGGTACTAAACCGAAGAAATTCTTCATCGAAAGGGTAGCTCCGGCCCAGTGATGAGTCTTCATCTTGGCCATCGAGACAATCAGATCCGCGCCGAGGATCGTTTTTGGGAAGTACATTGGGTCGTCACCCATGAAATTCTCGACCAACGCCACGTCGTCGCGGTTTAGATCGGTAAATCGGCGCTCGAAACCGGGGATCACCTTCCTGTAGCTGGCTTCTTCCGCAATCCCCAGCGTATCCCTGCGATGACCAGGCCCTTCCGCGATGCGGACGTCCGCCGCGCCCATCCGCTCAAACACTTCCAGGGCTGCGGCCACCACTCTGGCATCCGTATTGATACACGTGTTCCGGTCGAACTCAACTAGGTTGGGCTTTAGTACCACGCGTTTTCCACGGACGTCGAGCTTGCATTCCGCCAGACCGCGTTGGAGAAGGCCCGCCAAGTCGGATTCGTAGCTGGGAGCGTCGAGCACGGCAACGGCCGACCGCGTTCGAGGACCTTTCGGCCGGTCATCCTTGGGTTGATGAGTGAGCGCCCAGCCTGCAGCCATGCCGACGGCGGCCATCGGTATAAGGTCGCGCCGCTTCATACTTTCCCCATGGGACTCAGTAGCTGATGCCCGCCACCCGGTTCCGCCAGAGCCTGCAAAGCGGAAAGCAGGACGTCCTCGGAAGGACTGATCTCCCCCATGTCCACATGCAAACCCCAATTCCGCAGCGAAATACCAAGCCAGGCCTTAGCCAGCGGCGATGGTGTCTCACGAATCCATCGCGCGGCCGCGTCGAGCGACGGCTTGAACTCGGTCACTGAGCGTCCCTGTAGTCCCAGTAGAGCCAGAGCGGTAGTCTCGGGATAAGAGGGCAGTGGTGTATTCCACACGCGCTTGTTCCCGTAGTTCCAACCGCCGTCGATACACTGCCGATCGATTAGCATCTTCTCTCCAGCCTCCACGCGAGCGCGGAGCGACAGAAGATTCGGGACCGCCACTCTATGCTTCTCGATTTTTTTCAACGCCACCAGCGCATGTGCGGTCGGTTCCACCCACGACGCGTTGTCCGGCCGCCATGGCCATCCTTGCAAACTGGCATCGATGTCCACTTGTTCCGGATGGAGCAGATTTGCGATCCGCCCAAGAAAGCTGCCTTCGGCGCCGATGGTATTCAGCATCCAACGGACGCCCTTCCGGAACGCGTCGTCTTGAACCCCTTTCACCAGATAGAGAGTGACGCAGAGAGCCGTCGTCCAATTCGCCGTGGCGACATCCGCCGACATTCGCCAGCCGCCTTCAGCCAGCGCACACGAACGTACGAAGGCGAATGCGCGGTCGCCGGCCGGTTCACCGTTCAGCGCAAGCGCCGCGTAAACGGTAGGTTCAAGCCAGGAATGCTTTCCTCTGAAGTAAGCCCAGCCGCCATCGGAGTTTTGCGTGTCGCGCAGGAATTGGCGGCTCATTATCTTATTATCGGAGAAAACAAGTCCTCGCTATAGGATCTTCATCGCTCGCGCGACGCTCACCAGAATGTCTCTGGCACGGTCAAGCTGTTCCGTTGTATGCGTCGCCGTGACGATTGTACGCAAGCGGGCCTTGCCTTCCGGAACCGTCGGAAAGCCAATGCCTGTGACGAGCAACCCTTGATCGAACAGACGGCGCGAGAATTCAAAAGCATCTTTCGCCTGGCCTACCATGACGGGAATGATCGGCGTTTCCGACATGCCCGTATCGAAGCCGGCGTCTTTTAGCGCCTTTCGGAAGTAGTTCGTGTTCTTCCACAAATTCTCCATGCGCTCCGGTTCCTGCTCGAGCACATCGAACGCGGCGATACAGGCCGCCGTCACGCCCGGCGGATGCGACGTGGAAAAGAGAAACGGACGTCCGCGATGATGCAGATAATCGATCAGGTCCTGGCTCCCGCACACGTAACCACCGAGCACGCCCACCGCCTTCGAAAGCGTCCCCACCTGCACATGCACCCGGCCGTGGAGATCGAAGTGATCGACAGTTCCTCGCCCGTTGCGTCCGAGCACGCCGGAAGAATGCGCGTCATCCACCATCATGATCGCTCCGTATTTTTCCGCCAATTCGACCAGTTCCCGCAGCGGTCCGATATCCCCATCCATCGAAAACACGCCATCGGTGATGAGCAATTTGCGGCCGGGCGCATCTTTCACCGCGGCAAGTTTCGCCTCGGCCATGGCGGCATTGCGATGCGCGAAGACGTGAATCTTCGCTCGCGATAGCCGGCAACCGTCGATAATGCTGGCGTGGTTTAACTCGTCCGAGATGATGTGATCTTCCGCACCGAGAAGCGCCGACACCGTGCCCGCATTTGCCGTGAAGCCCGATTGAAAAACGACGCAAGCTTCCACGTTCTTGAACTTCGCGATGCGCCGCTCAAGCTCGTTATGCAAATCCATTGTCCCGGTGATGGTGCGGACAGCGCCGGTCCCCGCTCCATAACGCCGCGTGGCTTCAAGCGCGGCTTCCACCAGCTTCGGATGCGTCGTCAGTCCAAGATAATTGTTCGACGCGAGGTTGATGACTTCCTTGTGGTCGAAAGTCGAGATGGGAGCGCAGGCCGACTCGAGTTCTCTGATGTGCTGAAACGTGCCGGCCTCACGCCAGGCGTTGAGTTGATCGGTGAGATAGGAGAGCGGATTCATCCACTATCAGAGTACCGGACCGATCTTCCACGGTACGAATTCTTTGTGGCCCAGCCGTTCGCTGCAAGTGCGGTCGCCCGAGGCGACGCGAAGCAGTAATTCGAAAATCTCCTTGCCCACCTGCGGCACCGTGGCTTCACCGTCCGCAATCCGGCCGGCGTTCACGTCCATGTTGTCGGTCATGCGCCGGTAGGTCGTGCTGTTGCTGGCAATCTTGATCACCGGAATGGTCGGGAATCCGATGGCGCTGCCGCGGCCCGTCGTAAAGGCGATCAGATTCACGCCGCCGGCCGCCAAGCCGGTCAGCGACACCGGATCGTAGCCGGGCGTATTCATGAAGACGAAGCCGGGTGTCTGGATACGCTCGGCGTAATCGACAACATCGGTCATGGTCGATGTGCCGGCCTTGGTAGCCGCGCCGAGCGACTTCTCCAAAATATTGGTGAGTCCACCTTCTTTATTACCGGGCGATGGATTGTCGTCGAAACTTCCGCCGAACTGGCGCAGATACTTCTTGTACGCCGCGATGTAGTGCAGCAGCCGTTCGCCGACCTCGCGGTTGCGCGCGCGCTTCACCAGCAGATGTTCGGCCCCGATAATTTCAGTGGTCTCGGCCAGCACGGCGGTCGCCCCGATTTCCGCCAGCATGTCCGACGTGAAACCGAGCGCGGGATTCGCGGTGATGCCGGAGAACGAATCGGATCCGCCGCAGTTCAGACCAAGAACAATCTTCGAAGCCGGCTACTTCCACGCGCTTTTCTTCCGCCGCGCGCTCCATCAGTTTCTTGATTTCCTTGCGCGCGACCTCGACCGTGGAGCGTGTTCCGCCCATTCCCTGGAGCGTCATTCCGATCAGGCGATTCGTGCGCGGCGCGTCGGGTCCAAGATAATGATCGATCTGATTGACCTCGCACCCGAGGCCGAGAATGATGGCGGCCGAAACATTCGGATGATGCAGCACGCCGGCCAGCGTGCGGCGAAGTTGATCCGTATCCGGCCCAAAGGCCATGCCGCAACCATCGCCATGCGGGAACGCGGCGATTCCATCGACGTTCGGCGGCAGCGTCTCGCCTTCGAAGCTCGACGCGATCCACTCCGCCGTGTGCGCAGCGCAATTGCTGGCAGCAACGACGGCGATGTAGTTGCGCGTGCCCACGCGTCCGTCCTCGCGCGGGAAGCCGAGGAACGTTGGCATCGACTTTGGCGGCGCGGGGAAGGGCACTTCGCTGGTAGGAAATTCGTAGGCGAGCGTCAGTTCTTCGATAACCGACGTTGTGCACATGTACGTGATTCCCAGGCTCGATTTGCACTTTGGCCGGCCCCATCATCTGGCCGTAACGCACAACGCTCTCGCCCGGAGCGATGCGGCGGAGCGCCACTTTATGACCTGCCGGGACAGCATCGCGCACGGTGATTTCGTTACCGTTGATCTTCAGCACCTGCCCGGCGGCGAGCGGCACGCGAGCAACCGCGATGTTGTCATTCGAGTGGAGCTGGATAGCTGAATTTTCAGCCGTCGGGAGTTTTGCGATTTCGAGGAGTTCCATAATTTATCTAGCTAACGGAGCAGCACCAGTTCGGCGCGCAGCACATGCAAATGGACGTGAAGCTGGTTTCCCACTGGATGAATCCACATGCCTTCACCTGGAATGTTCGGGATCTCAGACGGACTATTCACCACCACGAAATCCTTGTCCGTTTCCACGCCGTCCAATAATTTTCCGATATGAATGTGGGCGTGGCATTGCGTCCGTACCTCTAATCCATTGTAGGCAACTCCCCAGTCGCCGCCCCAAACGCTCTTGGCCTTCTCGATCGCAGTGGCCCACAGCAGGGTGCGGTCGGCAGCCGGCATCTCAGCTATTTCGTGGTTGGCGGCCCCGTGCGCGCGAGGCAATGCCAGCAAGCGGTGCGACTTATTCGGGTTGGTGTCCTTGAGGAAAAAAATCTTCACGTCGGCCGGTTGAGTTTCAGCTTCGCGGCAGAGGCTGCATTGGCGCGCTTTCATCGCTTCCTCATCCTGGAGGTTGCAGGCGCAGTCTGTCGTCGCGGAACACTCGGCGGAAAAAGCGATCAGCATCGCCGCGAGACGAACGAGACTCCACATTTTCGCCATTATACTTGAAACGTGTCCCGGCGCCCTTTAAAGTACATTCTCGCAGTGTGTTTGCTGTGCGTCGTGTACTTCTACGGCCTGACACGCACCGGACTACTCAGTACAGATGAGCCAAGGTATGCCTCGATCGGCCGCGAAATGGCTCGTTCCGGCGATTGGGTGACGCCCCGCCTCTGGGGAGTTCCGTGGTTCGAAAAACCGGCTTTTTTATATTGGATGACAGCCGCCGCCTACCGGCTTGGGTTTGACGACAACCTGGCCCCGCGATTCTTCGTCACGCTTCTGGCCGTCGCTTTTCTAATCTTCTACTTTTGGATTCTCCGCAAGGAATTCGGGGAACGTCCGGCCGGGTTCGCGGCCTTGATTCTGGCGACATCGGTCGGCTGGTTCGGGTTCAGCCAGATCGGCGTCACCGATTTGCCGATGGCCGCGGCTTTTTCAGGAGCGATACTGCTATGTTTCACCGGTGGCACGCGCCGTTCACTTTTAGCCGGTGCGCTGCTGGGAATAGCGGTGTTGGCGAAGGGTCTGGTTCCCCTGGCTCTGGCCGGTCCGCTCATAATTTGGAAAAGACGTAATCCACGCGAATTGTTTTTGATTGGATTCGTCTGTCTCTTGGTGGCCGGACCCTGGTACATACTCTGCACAATGCGCAATGGTTGGCCGTTCATCCAGGAACTTTTTATCAAACAGCACTTTAGCCGGATCGTCAGCGATTCGATACAGCATGTTCAAAAGCCATGGTTCTACATACCCGTATTGCTGGCAGGAATCTTTCCCTGGACGCCGATGCTCCTCACGCTCTTCAATAAGGAGTCTTACCAGGACCGGCGGCGTTTAATGCTGGCCGCTGTCATAATATTTGGCTTTGTTCTTTTCTCCCTGGCCAAGAATAAACTGCCCGGCTATTTGTTGCCTTTGATGCCGGCGCTGGCGGCCCTCATCGGGATTCGACTGGCGGAGATCACGCACGCCCGGGTCTACCTGGCGGCTGTCGGCTTCCTCGCAGCCCTAGGCATCGCGGTCGGCAATGCCCTACCGCAGTTACTTAGCAGCGGATTGTCTGGCGGCGTTCCGATTCGGGACGGAATTCTACCTGCCATAGGCGCCGGCGTCTTAGTGGCCGCGCTTTGCGATCAACTCGAAGTACGGAGTTTTCGGTACGCCGCAATCGGCGCGGTCTCCGTCGTATTCGCCGCCGGTGCGTTATTCTTAAAGGCACGCGTATATCCTGAAGTCGATCGTGTGGCTTCGGCTCGCGGTCTGGCCAGTAAACTTGCGGGTCGCCCCGTATGCGTGGAGGATCTGAATCGCAATTGGCGCTACGGGCTCAATTTCTATACGATTACGCCGCTTCCGGAATGCTCGGCGGCGGACTTGCCGATCCATTTAACGGGCGGCCAAAAAGGCCCTCCGCAGATTGTTTCGCGATCCATTCAGTGATACTCTATAGACATATAGGTGTTTAAGCCATGACCGAAGCCGTTCCTCTCGTCCAACAGCAACAAACCGCCGAAGAATATGATCGTGTGGTTCGTGCCGACATTGAACTTTTCCGCGAGCAAGCGAAAGCCTACATGGCCGGCCAGTTAACGGATGACCAGTTTCGTGGGTACCGCCTGCGGCGTGGCGTCTACGGCCAGCGGCAAGCCAGCGTTCACATGATCCGGACCAAGATTCCGGGCGGTCATCTCACTGCGCAACAAATGGACTACCTGGGCCGCATGGCCGATGAATTCGGCGGCGGCAAGGGCCACCTCACAACGCGCCAGAACATGCAGTACCACTTCGTTCCGCTCCCGCGTGTAGCCGACGCTCTTCAACTTCTCGCCGAAGTGCGGCTTACCACGCGCGAAGCCTGTTACAACACGGTGCGGAATGTCACATCGTGCCCGACCTCCGGTTTAACCACCAACGAAGTCTTCGACGTGAACCCATACACGCGGCGCATTGCTTTCTCGTTCCTTCACCGGGAACTGACCGACTCAATGCCGCGCAAGTTCAAGATCGCTCTGTGCGGTTGCGAGCACGATTGCAGCGTCCTTTCGATTCACGATGCCGGACTGAAGGCCGTGATCCGCGACGGCAAACGTGGGTTCCGCATGGTGGTAGGTGGTGGATTAGGGCCACTCCCGAACGAAGCCGCGCTGCTCGAAGAGTTTGTTCCGGAAGAACGAATCGTCAACAAGCTCGAAGCGGTGCTGCGAGTCTTCAACAAACACGGTAACCGCAAGAACAAAAATAAAGCGCGGCTGAAATTCGTGCTGCGGGAACGCGGCTTTGACTGGCTCAAGGAACAGATCGACCTGGAGTACGCGGACATCCTCGCCAACGGCGGAATTGAACCGCCGGTCGAAGTTCCGGAAAGTTTTGCCGGGTTTGAGTCTTCTCCACAACCCATCGGCAGCGGCGCTCTGCTGCCAGTGCTCGACGACCCGCGGACTCCAGACGCCAACTTCGACCAATGGCTCGAAACGAACGTACGAGAGCAGCGGCAGCCGGGCTATTCGATCGTGACCGTCAAGGTAGACCAAGGCAATTTGACCGGCGCTCAAATGCACGCACTAGCGGCGATCGCGCGCGATGCGGCGGACGGAAAGATTCGAACCACGATCGAACAGAACCTGATTCTGGCATTCGTACCCGTCGCACACCTCCGGCGAGTGTACCTGGCCCTAAAAGAGATCAACCTCGCTGGCGCCGGTGCCAGGGAAATTCGGGACGTGACGACATGCCCCGGAGCTTACTCCTGCAACCTCGCGCTAACAAAATCGATGACCCTGGGAGCAGCCCTGGCATCAACAGTGGAAACCTACAGCGACCGTCAGGTGAAGAATCTGTCGATCAAGATTAGCGGTTGCCCGAACTCCTGCGGACAACACCACATTTCCGACTTCGGATTCTACGGAAATGCCCGAAAGATCAATGGCCGCGAAGTTCCCTACTACCAAGTGCTCCTGGGAGGCGGCTTCGACGAGACAGGAGTCCTGCGCTACGGCTTCGCCATCAGCAGCATCCCAGCAAGGTCAGCGCCGATCGCTGTCCGCCGCGTTCTCGATCACTACATCGCCGATCGCCAGGAAGGCGAAAAGTTCCGAGGCTACGTCCTCCGGAACAAAGTGGAATTCTTCAAAAACATGTTCGCGGATCTAGTGAAGCCAACCGAACTGTCCCCCGAAATGTACAAGGACTGGGGCGACGAAGCCGACTACTCGCTGCAACTAGGCCGAGGGGAGTGCGCAGCCTAAGAAAAGCATTCTTGGCCACGAATAAACACAGATAAACACTCATATTGTTTTTGTTGTTTTATCCGTGTTTATTCGCGTTCATTCGTGGCCAAAGATTTTCAAGCCCGCCGTGAACGCGCATTCTGAGTACGCGTGGCCTCAACCTGCGCAGCGTTCGCCGTCGCCTGAAGCGGCATGATGATCGAAGTGTCGACGAGTTCCGCCATAGTTTTCGCCGGCAAACCCTCGGCTTCCTTCATGAAGCTCAGAAGATTGTTCGCAGGATCGAAGTCGATTCGCAACCAGTCGCCAGTATGAATCTGGTCAGTGGCGATCAGGTTCGACATAGGCTGAACGAGTAACCGCTCGATCGCCCGTTTCAAGTGCCGTGCGCCGTACTTCGGATCTGTTCCTTCTTTCAACAGGAACTGTTTTGCCGCCTCGGAAGCCTGGAAGATGAAGGTACGTTCCGGCGTCGAGTTGAAGATCCGCTGTTGGACCATGTTCAGTTCGATGTCGAGGATCTTCTTGAGTTCCGCGGCGCCCAGCGACTTGAAAACCACGATCTTGTCAAGCCGGTTGATAAACTCGGGCGTGAACTTGCGGCGTGCGGCGTCGATCCCGCTTCGCATTACCTTGGCATTCAATTTCTCGGCCGCCGCGGAGGTGGCTGCGTCACTCTGGGTAGCCGCGGCAGCGACCGCGAACCCCATCTTCGGTGATAACAGCGCGCCCATCTCGGAAGCACCGAGGTTGCTGGTCATGAAGATCATCGTCCGGGAAAAGTCCACTTTCCGGTTGTCACCGAGGGTCAGTGTACCTTTATCGAGAATGCCGAGCAGCAAGTTCCACAGCGAGTCGCTGGCTTTTTCAATTTCGTCGAACAGCACGAAGCTGACCTTGCACGAGTCGGTCTGATACTGATTGATCACTTCCTGACTCAGCAGCGGATGCGTCTCGCGGTGCCCGAGATATCCGGGAGGCGAGCCGATCAACTTGGCAATTTCATGGCTGTGTTGAAACTCCGCGCAATCGATTTTGATCATCGCACGCGGATTCTTCACCAGCGCTTCGGCTGCAGCTTCGACGATACGGGTCTTACCCGAGCCTGTTGGCCCGAGAAACAGGAAGTTGCCAATGGGCCGGCCTGGCGCGCTCATCCCGGTGAGATACATCTGATAGATGTTGACGATCTGTTGGATCGCCTCATCCTGTCCCACAATAAACTTACGCAGACTCTGGTCGAGGCTTTCTGCTTCGCGTCCAGTTCTGGTCGGATCGAGTGCAACGTTTAAACGGCCCATGTTCATTCTCCCTTTGAGACCCGTTTCAGAGTCTCTGTTCCATTTCTAAGCAAGTTTCGTACCACTTCTCTCAGACACCCAAGTTATAAGAAAGATTACGTTTTCCTAATCATTTCGCCGGCATTGATGGTCTCATTTCGACTCGGCTGACTAATGTACGCACCGGAAGGGACAGTACGTTCATCACCACTTGCGCCACGTCTTCCGGTGCAATCTTCCATGAACTAGATTGTGAGCTGGAGCTGAATTCCGTATCCACGCTCCCTGGCATCACATACGTAACTCGAACTTTGTCGTGACGATGATCGAGCATCATAGCCTCGCTGAACCCGTTCAGACCAAACTTGGATGCGTTGTAAGCACTGCCACCAGCGAACGGATTCCGCCCCGCCAAGCTACTTATATTGATGATCGAACCGCCACCCCGGCTTATCATTCTCGGAAGAGTCTCCCGGCAACAGTAAAAGACTCCGCTTAGATTCGTGTCCATAGTTGTGCGCCAGTCCTCAATCGTCAGTTCCGCAACACTTCGAAAGATACCGACTCCAGCATTATTTACAAGGATGTCGATCCCTTCAAATTCTTGTCCGACGAACTCAAAAAATCTTGCAACGTCGTCGCTACTTCTCACATCGGCCACACGCCCGATCACTTTACCCTTTCTTTGCGGGGATAGCTCCCCCAATGCGCGGGCTAGGCTCTGCTCCGACCGGCCGCATACAGCCACCGAAGCACCACCGTCGAGCAGCGCCTTCGCGATCGCCAGGCCGATCCCGCGCGTTCCGCCGGTAACCACGGCAAATTTTCCTTCGAGTAAGTTTGTGTAATTCATATTCACCATGATTAACCAGCCCGCAAAGGGCCGGTCGTGGCCCTCAATATTCGCCAGCAAACGCCCGTGCAAGTCCGCGACCCAGGCTCCGTTTTGCGGGCGTTTACTTAGGAACGGCACTTCGCCCCCACTGATCTGCCTATACTGAAGTGAATGCATGATACGAGCGTCCTGTGGCTGCGCGTAGCGGTAGCGCTGTACGCGGCCGGGTTGCTGCAAACCATACAGACCGTACTTCGCCGCCGCGTATTCCTGTTCCAGGGCGCCCTCGCCGCATTCTGCATCGCCGTGATTCTGCACGGCGTCTCCATCGTCGAGACCGCGCTGGCAGATGGGCAATTTCCCGTTAACAACTTCTACGAGTCGATTTCAGTTTGTGCTTTCCTGATCGCGCTGCTGTTTCTGTTTATCTACTGGCGCTACCAGTTTCAAGGCCTGAGCGTATTTCTATTTCCCCTCGTGTTCGTTATGACGTTTGTCGGGGCGATGCAGTTTCCAGTTGCCGGTTGGAGCACACGCACGGCGCGCGATGCCTGGCTGTTGGCTCATGTGCTGCTCGTCCTCCTGGGCTATGCGGCTCTCCTTTTGACGGCAGTCGCGTCGGTCTTCTACCTTTTGCAGGAGAAGCAGCTTAAAAGCAAGCGTCCCGGCGCATTTTTCGAGAAGCTTCCTCCGCTCGGAACCCTCGACCGGCTGATTTCCAGTTCCATGGGTTTCGGCTTTGTGCTGTTGACGTTAGGAGTGATTGCGGGCGCGACCTGGGCCTTCATCGAATCTGGAACGCGCTGGATCGGCGACCCAAAGATTGCGCTCTCGTTCCTGACCTGGGGATTCTGCCTCCTAATGGTTTTCCTGCGCGTGACAGCAGGGTGGCGCGGTAGAAAGGCCGCGATAATGGCGATCGTCGTTCTCGGCTGTTCGGCGGCCACGTGGGTGGCGCACGTCGGCCTGCGATCGCTGTTTGTGCAATGAAACTCTGGGTCACAGGTCTGAATCACCGTACCGCTCCGGTGGAGGTGCGCGAGCGCCTTGCGTTCAAGGGGCCGGACTTGGCCGGCGCTCTCGACCAGCTCAAACAGTGGCCGGGCTTGCAGGAAGGTCTCATTCTTTCTACCTGCAATAGGGTGGAGGTCGCAGTCACCGCGGAGGACGGCGTTGACCCGCAAAATTGCATTGAGGAGTTTCTGACTTCCTCACAAAAAATTGTCGACCGCGCCTGGTTGCAGCCCTACGTCTATGGATTCGGCGGCAGCGATGCCATCCGGCACCTGTTCCGTGTAGCGGCCAGCCTCGACTCCATGGTGATCGGTGAACCGCAGATTCTCGGCCAGTTGAAGGAAGCCTATTCCGTGGCGAGGGAACGGGGCGCGCTGAGCGGTTTTCTCGAAACCGTGCTGACGCGCGCCTTCAACGTCGCCAAGCGTGTTCGCACGGAGACCGAAATTGGCGCCAGTGCCGTTTCCGTGAGCTACGCGGCGGTCGAATTGGCACGCGAGATCTTCGGCTCGCTCAAGAATCGCAAGGTGATGCTGATCGGCGCGGGAAAAATGTCGGAACTGGCGGCGCGCCACCTGAGCCGGTCCGGCGTTTCGCAAATCCTGGTCGCCAACCGGACGCGCACACGGGCGGTAGAAGTGGCCGAAATGGTGGGCGGGACAATCATTGAATATGAGCGAATGTACGCGGCGCTCCCGGAAGTCGACATTGTCATCACTTCGAGCGGTGCGCCGGACTATATCCTGCGCAAAGACCAAGCCAAGCGGATTATAGAAGCGCGTAAGAACCGGCCGATCTTCATTATCGACATCGCGGTCCCACGCAACGTGGAGCCCGCGGTAAATGAGATAGACAATATCTTCCTGTACGACATCGACGACTTGCAACGCGTGGTGGAGAATAATCTGCGCGGAAGATTCGACGAAGCCGCTGAGGCGGATAGAATCGTCTCCGAAGAAGTGGAGCGTCTGGAAGGCTGGCTGCGCTCCCGCCAGGCCGTGCCGCTGATCGTCAGCCTGCAAAACCAATTCGAGCAGATTCGCGCCGCCGAAACGGAGCGGATGCGCAGCAAGCTTGGCTCGCTGACGCCGCAGCAGCAGGAAGCCGTCGACGCGCTGGTCCGCGGCATCATCAACAAGATCGCTCACGGACCGATCGCCGAATTGCGCAAGAACGCCGGCAATTCCGACGGGATGGCCGTAGCGGAAATATTCCGGCGCGCATTCCGCTTGGAAGACTGAATCCAGCATGCTCACGATTGGTTCCCGCGGTTCCCAACTTGCACTCTGGCAGGCGAATTACGTAAAGCAGCGCCTTGAGAAACTCGGCGAAGAATGCCGCCTGGAAATCATCAAGACGCGCGGCGACCTGGTGCAGAACGTTCCGCTGAAGCAGGTGGGCAACAAGGGGATTTTCACCAAGGAAATCGAGGACGCATTGCTCGATAGCCGTATCGATATCGCCGTACACAGCTTGAAAGATATGCCCACCATACTGCCGCCCGGTTTGCAGATCACAGCGACGCCGGAGCGTCAGGATGTTCGCGATGTTTTGATCGGGAAAACACTGGCGCAACTGCCGAAAGGAGCTCGTGTGGGAACCGGTTCCTTGCGGCGAGTAGCGCAGTTGCGGGCGCTGCGGCCGGATTTGAACGTGGAATCGATTCGCGGCAACGTCGACACACGGCTGCGCAAGCTCGACGAAGGCCAGTATGACGCGATTATGCTCGCCGCCGCGGGATTGAAGCGATTGGGTCTGGGTCACAGAATCTCCGAGTTTCTGCCGTTGGAATCCATGTGCCCGGCAGTCGGCCAGGGCGCGCTGGCGATTGAAACGCGATCCGACGGAGGCGCGGGGATGGAAGCCGCCAGGCTTTTGAATGACTCCGCTACATACGCCGCGGTCACGGCCGAGAGAGCGGTATTGGCGCGTCTTGGCGGCGGCTGCGAAGTGCCAATTGGCGCTTACGCTTCAGTTCACAATCTGGAAACGCTGCATCTTCGCGCGATCGTGATCTCGCCCGATGGGCAACGCATTGTCAGGCACGAGCACATCGGGAGCATGGCGTTCGCAGAGGCTCTGGGAACCGCGGTGGCGGAGGAACTGCTGGCCCGAGGCGCGGGCGAGATTCTACAGAGCGTTGCGGGATGAAGCGGACGAAGATCTACCTGGTTGGCGCGGGACCCGGCGATCCGGAACTGGTCACGATCAAAGGGCGGCGCGTTCTCGGATTGGCAGACGTTGTACTTTACGATAACCTCGCCAACGATGCGCTGCTCGCATTTGCGCCATCGCAAGCCGAACGCATCTACGTCGGCAAGAAAAGGTCGACTCACAGCCATTCGCAGGAAGAGATTTGTTCGATGATGATCGAGCACGCACGCGCCGGAAGGACAGTGGTGCGGCTGAAGGGCGGAGACCCTTTCATCTTTGGCCGGGGCGGGGAAGAGGTGGAGGCGATCGTGGACGCGGGCTTGGCGTTCGAAGTGGTCCCCGGCGTGACGTCGCCTCTGGGGATTGCCGCCTATACCGGAGTTCCCCTGACGCATCGCGAGCACACCTCGGTGGTGACGTTCGTCACCGGCCACGCTCTGGATACGGTGGATTGGAAACGCTTCGGCACTTCCGAGACGCTGGTGATTTTCATGGGCCTGCATTTCGCCGCCGAGATCATGCAGGAACTGATGAAGTCGGGACGCTCGCCGGACAGTCCAGCGATGGCAGTGCGCTGGGGGACCCGTCCGGATCAGCATACCGTTGTGGGAACGCTGGCGACGTTACCGCGGCTCATTGAAGAGCATCACCTGACGCCGCCCGCGACGATGATCGTCGGCGAAGTGGTGGGTTTGCGGGAGAAATTGACCTGGTTCGAAAAGCTGCCGCTGTTTGGAAAGCAGGTTGTAGTCACCCGCGCGCCAAACCAGGCGGATGAATTGACACAACTGCTACGGAGTCTCGGCGCCGATGCGATCGAGTTGCCGGTGATCGAACTGCGTCCCCTTGAGGATTACAGCGCGCTCGACGCAGCGATCGCCGAACTCCCGCACTACGACTGGCTGATTTTTACCAGCACAAACGCCGTCACGTTTTTCCTGGAACGCCTGGATCGTTCCCCGATCGATGCAAGATCGCTGCGAGCCCGCATTTGCGCCATTGGTCCCGCGACGCGGGAAGCCATAGAAGCGGTCCACCTGAAGGTAGATGTGACGCCGGACGAATCGGCCGCTGAAGGAATCGTCGCCGCATTCGAGCAGTTCGACATGAACGGTAAGCGCGTCCTCCTGCCGCGAGCGGCATCGGCGCGCGAACTCGTGCCCGACACCCTGCGCAAAATGGGCGCGCGTGTCGACGTTGTGGATGCCTACCGGAACGTGATTCCCACCGGCGCCGAAGCGCGCGCGAAAGACGTCTTCAGCCGATCGCGCAAGCCCGATTGGGTGACATTCACCAGTTCCTCCACGGTGAAAAATCTGCTGGCGCTGGTGGACCCCGGCGCGCTGAGCGGCGTTCGAGTGGCGAGCATCGGCCCGGTGACGTCGAAGACCGCCCATATGCACTCGCTACGAGTAGATGCCGAAGCGAAAGATGCGACGATCGAGTCGCTTGTCGAGGCCATCTGCGCTAGTTGCGAGTAACGGTAATGGCACGCCATCCAACGTTACCCGCCGCGTCCTTGGCGCGGATGGTGATCGTATTGTCCCCGTTTAGCAACGGAATGGGCGCCGTCGACCAGAACGCTGTTCCAGCGGCCAGACCCGAGCCGCCACCAGACGTTGTCCAAGAGACCTCCGTGACACCCACGTTGTCGCTCGCCGATCCCTTTACGATGATGGTCCCGGCGGCTGTCGCAACCAACGTTGTGGACGGGCTGTTGATCGTTAGCGACGGAGGGGTCGTGTCGGTGCTTGCGGCGCGAGTGTAGGTCACCACGACGCTTTGGGAGGCCTGAGTTCCGTCGTTTCCGGTCGCCGTCACCGAGATAGTGTTGTCGCCATTTTGCAAGCTGATCTGCGCCGACCACGATGTCGTACCTGTCGCATCCCCGGAGCCGCCGGTCGAATTCGACCAGTGGACTAGCTGAATTCCTGGCGAATAGCTCGCCGCTCCCGACAACGTGATCTGGGGCAGCGTCACAATGGAGTGCGAAGAGGAACTGATAGTGAGTTGGATCGGAGTTGGCGCCGGAGTGGGAGTAGGAGTTGGAGTAGGAGTTGGAATTGGATTGCTCGGTGGGACGGTCGTCCCTGCGCCCGTGACGGCCACCACTGTCGACGTTGAGATCTGAACTGAATCCGTGACGGTGATGGTCACGTTCGTAATACCAGCAGGCACGGCGAGGGCACTGATGAGCCATGTCGCAATCCCATTGGCAACGCCAGACTGGCCATGATCGGTAGACCAGGAGACTGTAAGCGCGCCGAAACCACCGCTAGCGGTGCCAGTCAGGTCGACGGTCGCCCCCGACGCGGTTACCGCCGCCTGCGTCACGATCGTGATCGGCGCCGGTGGCCCGGTTGGAACCGTTGGCGTCGAGCCCGACCCGGATGGCGAACCTGGTATCGGCGGAGGCGTGAAACCGGGAGCAATTGTGCCCGGAGAACCAGTAGTCGGCGGAGTTGCCGGCGACGCCGTCGATGGCGCCGCATACAACGTCTGAACAGTCGTAATATCATCCGCCATCAATTGGTTGGCGCGTTTGTAGTACGGATACATCACGGCCGCCGGGTTGTCTGAATGACCCAGCCCGAGCGCGTGCCCCATTTCGTGCAACGCTACTGAAAAAATATCGATATCCGCGCCTACCTGCCAATTCTCGTCCGCATCCAGATGCATGTCTCCCGCGAGAGGTTCCGGATTTGGCGGGCTCGGGAAGAACGTATGAGCCAGCACGCCCCCCGGCCCATCGAACGGATACGGGTCGCCATGATCGCCCGACGCGAACAAGATGTTGATATTTCGCAGCGCGTCCGTCTGACTCACTTGCGTGAATGTCACCGCTGCGGCCTTTGTCCACTCGTCAAAAACGCGCTGAAACTGCGCCGCGACTTGCGCCGCCGGGATTTTCGCCGTCAGCGCCTGGAAAGAATAGGTCAGAGCGGCAGCACCCTTGCCCGGGCCATCCCAACCGTCGCCATAGGTGGCGATGTACTGGCCAATTCCGCCTACGGTCGTCACCGCGCTGGCGCACGCGTATACCGGATTTCCCTGAATCAAGTCATCGGAAGCTGCGAAAATGTACGCCACCTCGTCGTCTTGGGCAAGCTTCCAGGCTCCCGCCAGCGTGCCTTCCACCAGAACATGCGAAGGCGCCATATCCGGACGCGAATGAACAATGAAACCGTTCGAAAGCAGCAGACTTGCGGCATCGCCGGCTGAAACGTCGGGATGAAATTCAATGACATAAAAGCCATCGGTGTTCAGAGCCGCGCTAACTTTCAACGAAGCATCCAACTGCAGAGCGGATGACAGTTGGAGATCCGAAAGATCGATGCCCGCCGGAACCGAGATCAGGTAGTGGTCCAGTGGCAGCGTTCGTACTATGTGGGCGCCACGCTGCGCCAGAAGATCTGCAAAGCCCTCCGGTGTGTCTGGAGAAGTCGCGACAAGAACATGGGCCGGTTGAGCCGAGAACAGCGCCGATAGTTGCGACGGCCCGTTCTTCAATTGAAGCCTGGTCTGAGCTGCCAAACCGGAGATGAGTGCGAGGGAAAGAACTAAACGGCGAAACACATCTGTTTTATCGAGAGAAACTGAGAATTTCTGACCCCGGATTACACCTAGTAGGCAGGTGATCAAAGTGGGACGCTCTCTAACTCTATTGCTGGCTTCATGCCTGCTCGCATCAGGCCAGACTATCCGCGGCGGATACAACATCAGTACGGTGGCCGGTAGCAACTTCGCAGGCGACGGCGGTCCCGCAATCCAGGGGCTGCTCAGCCAACCGGAGGGGATCGCCGTTGACAGCAAGGGCGTTGTCTATGTCGCTGATGCCGACGATCACCGCGTCCGAAAAATCTCGACGGATGGAAACATCTATACGATCGCCGGAAACGGATTTGCCGGTTTTTCCGGAGATGGCGGACCAGCCGCGGCCGCGCAGCTCAACTCGCCGTACGGGCTTTGTCTCGATCGCTCGGGCAATCTCTATATCGCTGATCTGGGGAACGCCCGTGTGCGCAGAATATCTCCTGATGGCAGCATCACAACAGTCGCCGGTGGCGGAACGATAGCGGCCGTCGAAGGCGGAGTGGCCACTGCGGCAAAGCTTTCATCGCCGCGCAACGTGGCCGTGGATTCCGCCGGGAATCTGTACGTTTCGGATTTCAACGCAGGGCGGATTTACCGTGTGAGCCCGGGCGGCACGATTATCACCGTGGCCGGAGGCGGCGCTACTTCCTCCACTGCGGTGGCCGTCCAGGCAATGCTCAGGTACCCGGCCGGAATCGCGGTGGATTCTTCCGGCGTTCTCTATATCGCCGACACAGGGAGCACCCAGGTTCTCCGAGTATTCCAGGGCGTACTGACCACTGTCACCGGCGCCTTCAAGTTAACCGCGCCAATCGGGCTGGCGCTTGACCGTTTTGACAATTTACTCATCGCGGAAGGCGGTTCCAGCATGATCCGCCTCTCGCCCGCGGGCGTCGCCAGTGTAGCGCCAATCGGCGGCGGCGATGCCGTGGTAGACCAGAACGGGCACAATCTACGTCACTGGCTCGCGCACCGTGCGGAAATTGAGCAACGGCACTGCGTCAGTCATTTCCGGCAACGGCAACGGATACTTCGCGGGCGACGGCGGCAATGCCACCAGTGGACGGCTCAATGCGCCCACCGCCCTATGGCGGGATGCCACGGGATTACTTTACTTCACAGACTCACGGAATCAACGTCTGCGCGAATTGACGGCGGCAGGATTGCTCGCTACGGCCGCGAGTATGGCCTGGCCAAACGGGATCGCCATGGACAGCTACGGAAACCTGTTCGTCTCCGACACCAGCGCCAACCGTGTGCGCCGATTAGCGCCCGACGGCTCAATGACCACCGTGGTTGGTTCCGATCTTGCCGGTTCGAGCGGTGACGGCGGACCAGTCTCGGCGGCCTTGTTGAATCGGCCCTTTGGATTGGCGATTGGACGCGACAATTCACTCTATATCGCAGACAGCGGGAACAGTCTGATCAGGCGGATTTCCCCAGGTGGCGTGATCTCGACAGTGGTCCGCGGGGCTCTTGCAGCCCATGGGCGTGGCGGTCGATTCAGCGGGCACCCTATATATCTCGGAGACCGCTGCCGGCCGGATTCATGTGGTCACAAGCGAGGGACAGTCCAGAGTTTCAGCCGCCGTCTTCGACCATCCGCAAGGTCTGCGCGTGTTGGACTCCGGTGATCTGATCATCGCCGAAACCGGAGGGAATCGTGTGACACGCCTGGCTCCGGACGGAACCGTCTCACTGATCGCAGGTACCGGAGTCGGTGGATTTAGCGGCGACGGAGGCGCAGCGTCGGTTGCCAGTCTGAACCAACCGTCAGACGTGTGGGTCGATTCGGACGGAACCATCTGGATCGCGGATACCGGAAACAATCGGATTCGAAAGCTGACCTCTACGGCACCGCCGGCCCCGGCGAACAACCCTCTCCCGCTCGCCGATTACCGCATCGTGAATGGAGCGTCCTTGCAATCGCAGCCAGTTGCGCCGGGCGAGATCGTCACCATCTTCGGATCGGGCTTAGGGCCTGCCATAGGCGTGGTGGGAAAATTAGTGAACGGGACGTCACTGGAAACAAAAGTTGGAGATGTGCAGGTGCTCTTTGACGGCCTCGCGGCTCCGATCTTCTACGCCCAGGACCAGCAGATCAATGCGCAGGTACCGTACGAGGTCGCCGGGCGCATCCAGACCGAGGTTTCCGTGGTCTATCAAAGTGACGTCAAGGCTAAACAAACGGTGCCTGTGAAGGCAGCGGCGCCCGGACTTCTCACCGTGAGCGAAGGCGCGGGCCCCATAGTTGCCTTGAACCAGGATGGAACGCTGAATTCAACGGGTAATCCGGCATCACGAGGATCGATTATTACCCTCTATGCCACCGGCGACGGACAACTCGGACCGGACGCCCTCGATGGGCAGCCAGCCGGCGCCGTAGCGACCAACTATCAGGTGATTGTCGCCATCGGAGGCCAATACGCAGATGTGCTGTATGCCGGCCGTGCACCCGGGTTCATAGGATTGATGCAAATCAATGCACGAGTTCCCGCCGGTCTGACGAGCGGCGGTGCCTTGCCAATAACCTTAGGTGTACTCGGGATGCCGAGCCAGGATGGGGTGAACATTGCGATCAACTGAAGCAGTTCTACAATCAGTAGCAGTAGAGGTAATCGAGCGGAAGATCTTTGTGATCCGCGGCAACCGCGTGATGCTCGACCGAGATCTCGCGGAACTCTATGGTGTAAAAGCAATTGCACTGCGCCAGCAGGTCAAAAGAAACCAGGATCGCTTTCCCGGAGATTTCCTCTTCCAACTGACCGAGGACGAAGCCGACAAAGAGGTATCACATTTTGTGATACCATCCCGCCAAAGCCTGGGAGGCTCCCTCCCATACGCTTTCACCGAGCAAGGAGTCGCGATGCTTTCATCGGTATTGAAGAGCAAACGAGCCGTCGAAGTAAACATCGCCATCATGCGGACATTCGTCAAAATGCGCGACATGATTTCATCCCACCACGAGCTATTCCAGAAGATGACCGAAATGGAAACGAAGTACGACGAGAACTTCGACGCGGTCTTCGCAGCGATCCGGGAATTAATGGACCCAACGCCGAATCCCAATAAAAGGCGGATTGGCTTCACCCAAGCAGCAGACTAATCTGTCACTTCCGTCCCAAGTGCAGAGCCACAATCCCAAACGTCATCCGTTCAAACTCCACGCTACGAAAGCCCGCGTCGCGCATCTTCGCAGCCAGCCCCTCCGCATCGGGGAATTTACGAACCGATTCGGGAAGATAGGTATAGGCGTCACTCGAACCCGACAACGCACCGCCGATCTTAGGAAGAATCGCCCGCGAATAGAAATTGTAAACCTTGGCAAAGGCCGGATTGGGCGGCTGCGAAAATTCCAGAATCGCCGCAGTTCCCCCCGGTTTCAGCACGCGAAGAAGTTCCCCCAGCCCGCGCTCGTAATTCACAAAATTCCGAAAACCAAACGCGGCGGTCACGGCATCCAAAGACCCATCGGAAACTGGAAGCTGCAGCGCATCGGCTTCAAAGATTTTGCCAGCCGAGCCCCTTTCCGCTCGCGGCGGTGAGCATCGGATGACAAAAGTCGCTTCCAAACACACGCGCCTCGCCGCTCGACCCCAGTGCGAGAGTTAAATCGCCCGTACCACAGCAAAGATCAATCACGCGCGCCTCCGGAACATCGAGAATAGCGCGGAGTCTCTTAACCGTCCGTGTCCGCCAATGACGGTCGATATTAAAGGAAAGTAAATGATTCAGCAGGTCATAACGCGGAGCCACGCGGCCAAACATCTCGCGAACCCAGCGCGCAGCCTGTTGCTCCGTGGCCGCGCCCGGTGGAGTCGTACCGCTCATGCCATGGCCGCTTGAGCAGCGGCGCGCACCATTTCCGGATCGATTCCCGAACGGATCACGACATGCCCAATCCTATCCGGCAACACAAAATGCACCTTGCCATTGACGGTCTTCTTATCGCTATTCGTACGTCTGACAAGAACCCCCGGCTCAATTCCCCCAAGCGATGGAATCGGCCCATAGAGGTCAATAGCCCTTAAGATCAGATCCCGCTCTCTATCCGGCAACACCCCGGCAAGCGTAGCAAGATGAGTGGCCGCACGCATCCCAAAACAAACCGCCTCTCCATGAAGGAACCGCGAATAACTGGTCTCCGCTTCCAACGCATGTCCGATAGTGTGTCCAAAATTCAAAATCCTGCGCAGATCGCTCTCGCGCTCATCGGCCGAGACCACTTCCGCCTTGATACGCACCGATTCGGCAATGATACGAAGCACCACGTCTGGCTCCTGAGCCAGCACTTCTTTGGACCGTCCAGCCATCAGTTCGAAAAGGTCCGCGCTAGCGATAATTCCGTGCTTCACCACCTCAAACAATCCGGCACGATACTCACGCTCCGGAAGCGTCCCCAACACATTCGGATCGATCAACACCACCAGCGGTTGATGAAACGAACCAATCAGATTCTTCCCAGCCACAAGATTGGCGCCCGTCTTCCCGCCAACCGCCGCGTCCACTTGCGCCAAAAGAGTGGTCGGAATCTGGATCACCGGGATGCCACGCATGAAAATCGCCGCTAGAAACCCGCCCATATCCGTGACAATGCCGCCACCGAAAGCAATCACCGCACTCGATCGGTCCGCGCCGCGAGCCACCATCTCTTCAGCCAAACGCTCGACCTCGGAGACGCGCTTATTCTCCTCTCCCCCCTTGAAAAACAAAGCATGAAACGGCCGCCCGTGAAGACTCTTCTCCACCTCACCACCATGAAGCCGCCACACGGACGGTTCGGTAGCCACGAAAATCTTGCCGGCCGAAGCGGGAATGAACTCCGCAATCCGTGCAAGCACACCGCGCTCCACAACCGCGGAATACGTCTCGCGGCCCGTATTCACTTGATAGCTGGGCACCTCTTCAGTTTAATCGGTCCACCGCCGTTGTAGCATGGGAATATCAGCCAGGACAAAATTCAAACCGACTTTCTGGTCGTCGGAGCGGGAGTCGCAGGTTTGCGCGCAGCCATCGAGTTGGCGGACGCCGGACGTGTGCTCGTCGTAGCCAAAGACAGTCTGCGTGAATCGGCATCGGAATACGCCCAGGGCGGAATTGCAGTCGCGCTCAGCGACGATGACGAAGTCGAACTGCACGAGCAGGACACCATCGAAGCCGGCGCCGGACTCTGCGACCGCGAAGCCGTCCGCACTCTGGTAGAGGAAGGTCCGGCGGCAATCCAGAAGCTGATCGATTGGGGTGCGGAGTTTGACCGGGAAGGGTCAAAGCTATTGTTCGCCCGCGAAGGAGCGCACAGCCGCAGCCGCGTCCTGCACGCTCATGGGGATTCCACCGGCAGCGAGATAGCGCGAACCCTGTATCGCAAGGCTACGTCGATCGCAAATATCGAATTCAGAAGTTTCTCGGCAATTACCGATCTCCTCGTGGACGAAGGCGTAGCGTTCGGCGCCGTTGCCTGCAGCAAGGAAGACCGCCGGATGGTCCGCATACAATCGAAAGCAGTGCTGTTGGCAACCGGAGGACTCGGACGCGTATTCAAAGAGACGACAAATCCGGACGTCGCCACCGGAGACGGCGTGGCGGCGGCATTCCGGGCGGGTGCCGTAATTGCCGACATCGAGTTCGTGCAGTTTCATCCAACGGCGTTATTCGTGCCGGGCGCTCCCCGATTCCTGCTCTCCGAGGCGCTACGCGGCGAGGGCGCATATCTTCGCAATCTGGCCGGCGACCGCTTCATGAATCAATACGATCCGCGCGGAGAACTGGCGCCGCGCGATATCGTATCGCGCTCGATCGTCAGCGAGATGGCACGAACCGGTTCAACGCATGTGCTGCTGGATCTGACACACCTGAATCCCGAGTTCATCCGGAACCGTTTTCCCCGTGTGTACAGCACCTGCCTCCAACACGGCGTGGATATTTCCAACGCGCCGGCGCCTGTGCATCCGGCCGCACACTATTCCATGGGCGGAGTGCGCACCGATCTATTCGGCCAAACGAGTCTCGTGAATCTGTACGCCGCCGGTGAGGCTGCCTGCACCGGCGTACACGGCGCGAATCGGCTCGCCAGCAACTCGCTGCTGGAGGGTGTGGTCTACGGTGCGCGCGCAGGCGAAGCAATGCGCGAAATGCAGGGATTTCCCAAAAACGGCGACGCTCCGGAGGCAGTATTTCCTCAGATGACCGAAGCCGAAGTGCGCGAGCTCGCCTGGAGTTCCTGCGGAATCACCCGGTCAGGCAAAGGCCTTCGAAAAGCCTGCGAAATGCTTACCGGCGTCGAACAGAAACCGGTCATCCAAGCCAATCGCCAGAGCCACGAGTTGCGGAACATTCACACAGTCGCTCTACTGATCGCTCGTTCCGCGCTGGCCCGCGAAGAAAGCCGGGGCGGGCACTATCGCGTCGATTTTCCTGAGCCGAAAGTCGAATTTCAGACGCATTCACGAATTTCGCTAGGCCAGGAAGTCCGTTTTGAGTGAACTAAACTACCGCGTCTGAAAGAGTTAACGCATCCGGATGCAAGGCCGCCGGCAAGGGAGAAGGATGGCCCCCGGCGTGCCAAAAGGATACCTGGAGAATTGTTATGACCAATTTACGACACGTGGCAGCCGTCACATTTACACTGGCGGTAACCGCATGGGCTCAACAGGATAGAGTGCCTTCCGGGACCGAGATCACCGTTCGGACGAACGGCAGGATCGAAGCCAAGGACTCAAACAACGGAAGAATCTACACTGCGGTGGTCGATCGGGATGTGCGCGACAGATCCGGGAATATCGTGATAACCCGGGGCTCCGATGCCGAGTTGATTGTTCGTAGCACCGCTAATCATGAGTTGCAACTCGATCTCGAATCGGTGAACGTCAATGGACGCCGCTATGTGGTCAGCACCGAAGACCAGGTCATCTCGCCTGACGGGAACCAAAAGGATGGAGTAGGCGCTAACAAACGCACCGCGAAATATGCCGGCGGCGGCGCTATCGTTGGCAGCATCATCGGAGCGATCGCGGGCGGCGGAAAAGGCGCGGCTATCGGCGCCATCGCGGGTGGCGGGGCCGGAGCCGTCGGCCAAACCGTCACGCGGGGCCACACGGTGAGCGTTCCGGCAGAATCGCTGCTCACTTTCCGGCTCGACCAGTCTCTGCGATTGGGTGGACCGGATCGCGGCAGGGATCGGGACGGTGCGCACTATCACGACGACTACAATCGATAAACTATCTTCCATCGAATTCACGTCGGCAATTTTTAGACTTTGAAGGACAGGGTATTAGCGTGCAAATCATGCCGCTGCGCTAAACTAAAGGCGCAATCCCTTTCATGGCTCAAAAAATTCGTTCGACGACAATTCTGTGTGTACGCCGCAATGGCAAAGTCGTGATGGCCGGAGACGGTCAGGTAACGCTTGGTTCGGAGGTGCTCAAGGGTTCCGCTAAGAAATTACGGCGGTTATACAAAGACAAAATCATCGCCGGTTTTGCCGGGTCCACAGCCGACGCATTCGCGCTATTTACCCGCTTCGAGTCCAAGCTGGAAGCTCATAACGGCCAGCTTCCCCGCAGCGTAGTCGAACTCGCCAAGGACTGGAGGACAGACCGTGCGTTGCGCCATCTGGAAGCGCTGCTGCTCGTGGCCGACGCGCAGTTTACCTACATCGTCAGCGGTGGAGGCGACGTCATCGATCCGGATGAAGAAGTCGCGGCCATCGGCTCGGGCGGAGCGTTCGCGAAATCGGCGGCCATCGCACTGCTGCAAAACACCAAGCTCGGAGCCCGCGAGATCGTCGAGAAATCCATGAAAATCGCCGGACAGGTCTGCATCTTCACGAATGAACATTTGACGATAGAGGAGATTGGATAAGCATGGTCATCTACCTCCCTAGCCAGGCGTTGGACGAAACGCCGATGTTAGACGAATTGACGCCGCGCGAAATCGTCAAGGAGCTCGACAAGTACGTCATAGGCCAGGCCGACGCTAAGCGAGCGGTCGCCGTCGCCCTACGCAACCGCATCCGCAGGCAGAGGCTCGATCCCGAAATGGCCGAGGATGTCATGCCGAAAAACATCCTCATGATCGGCCCCACGGGAGTTGGCAAAACGGAGATCGCCAGACGTTTGGCGCGCCTCTCGAATTCACCGTTTCTAAAAGTGGAAGCCAGCAAGTTCACCGAAGTCGGCTATGTCGGGCGAGATGTAGAGGCTATGATCCGCGATCTGGTGGACATCGCCATCGACTTGGTGCGGGAAGAGCGCCTCGAAGAAGTGTCCGAGCGAGCCGAACGAAACGCCGAAGAACGTTTGCTCGACCTGCTCATGCCGCCGCAAAGCGAACCGAGCGAGACGGCCGACCGTACCCGCGAGAAACTCCGCGAGAAGCTGCGCGCCGGCAAGCTTGACGAACGCCTCGTAGAAGTGGATGTAAAGGATCGTGGACCCTCCTTCGAAGTCACCACAGCCGGTGGGATGGAAGAGATGGACATCAATCTCAAGGAGATCCTGCCCGGACTGTTTGGACAGCGTACTCGCAAGCGAAAGATGCGAGTCGGAGAAGCGATCGAGTACCTCGTGCAGGAAGAAGAGGGAAAGCTGATCGACATGGATCAGGTAACGCGCACCGCATTGGATCGGGTGGAGCGGAACGGGATCATCTTTCTCGACGAGATCGACAAGATTGCAGGCCGTGAAGGTGGTCACGGACCCGATGTCAGCCGCGAGGGTGTGCAGCGCGACATCCTGCCGATCGTGGAAGGGACCACAGTCAATACACGCCACGGGTTTGTCCGCACCGATCACATTCTGTTCATCGCCGCCGGCGCGTTCCATGTAGCCAAGCCGAGCGACATGATTCCGGAACTGCAAGGACGATTTCCCATCCGGGTAGAGCTGAAATCGCTAACCGAAGAAGACTTCATAAGAATATTGAAAGAGCCGAAAAACGCGCTGATCAAGCAATACGTGGCGTTGCTCGAAACGGAAGGCATCAAACTCGCATTCACCGACGACGCCCTGGCCGAAGTAGCGCGATTTGCCGCCCGAGTGAACGAGACCACTGAGAACATCGGAGCCCGCCGCCTACATACGATTCTCGAAAAGATCCTCGAAGAAATTTCGTTCGAGGGCCCGGATCTGAGGAAGAAGACGGTCAAGATCGATGGCGGGTACGTGCGGCTGCAGCTGGCCGACATCGTAAAGGATCAGGACCTGAGCCGATACATTCTCTGATGCTTCGCCCGCAAACGATCCTGCTCGCGGCATCTCTGGTATGCCTCTGCGCCTGTGGCTACGTTGGGGAGCCTCTGCCGCCCACGCCAAACATTCCGAGGCAAGTGACTGACCTGCGAGTCGTTCAACGGGGAAGCCAGCTCATCGTCGATTTCACGATTCCGCCGCTGACCACCGACGGCCTTGTTCTAAAAAACGTAGGCAGTGCGGACCTGCAGATCGGAGACAAGCCCGTGCCAGTGACCGTGACAAAAACCGGCCCCGTTCACACGGAGACGCCCGCCAAAGATTGGATAGGTCAAGAGCCGAATGTGCGAGTGCGCATCAGCAACGGAAGAGATCGATTTTCAAACTGGTCCAATTACGTAACGGTAGCAGTAATTGAGCCGCTGGTGCCGCCAGCGGGCGTAAAGGCAGAGGCCGATCCCAAAGGAGTGCGGCTGACATGGAGGCCGGAAAAGCGCCAGGGAGTGACATGGAGAGTAACAAGAGACAAGCAGGATTTCACATCCGACCGCCCGGAATTCGTCGACACCGGAGCGCAGTACGGAACAGAATATAAATATCAAGTGGTGGCAATCCTCAAAACGGCAGAAAGCGATCCGTCAAAAGAATTGGTCATCACGCCAAAGGACATCTTCCCACCCGCAGTTCCCACCGGCCTAACCACGCTAACAGGAGTGAACAGCATCGAACTCTCCTGGGATAGGAACACCGAAGACGACCTGAAAGGTTACCACCTCTATCGAGCGCAAGAAGCAGGCGAATTCCAGCCACTAGGCGATCTGCTACTACAGCCGGCCTACAGCGACAAAGCAATCCAGCCAGGAAAGAAATATCGATACACCCTATCCGCGGTCGATCAATCAGACAACGAAAGCCAACGTAGCGCCCCAGTAGAAATCGCAGCACCATAGGCTGTTTTTCCATTCGCGTGAATTCGCGTTCATTCGCGGCCCAATCAGAAAATCCGCTCTTGGCGCTTAAGCGTACCGAACGACCCCACATTAGCAATCGAAAACGCAAACTTGTACTGATTCTCATTCCGCGTCCCAAATGAAAACCGCCGGTACTCCGCGCTGAACCCGCAGCAGTCCGTGTTGTACGTCACCTGAGTCGTCGCATACTGCATCACGCCCTGATGGTAGTCGTAGATGGCGCTGAAAGCAGCGTTCCAGCCCCGCTTGTTCTGGTCTCCGATGCCCACCACTCCGCGGAATTGATCCGCGTTCGGCGTCAATACATCCGAGCTGCGAACCTGGTTGTGGCCCAGCGAAATAAAATATTTGGAGAAGCGGCCATCTACCGTAACGCCGCTGTTCACCAGATGCCCGCGCAAGGGATCGTAGTCGGCGCGCCACTCAAGACCGAGCCGCGGGTCCAGTTGAGCGCGCAGCGCCGAGACGACCGGCGAGTAGTTTCGAGGACCATCCAGGAACGTATAGCCCGTTAGCTCAGTGATGCTTTCCACTACGTTCCGCTGACCCTGAACCACTGCACCGCCGAACGTCGGATCGAAATACCGCACCTGCGTCAACTGCCAGCTCAGCACTTCGTCTACACGGTTATCCTTGCGCTTCACGTAGAGCCGGTTGGTAAGCGAGATTTCCAACTGGTTCGTATTCGACAGCAAATCGGTATCGTCGAATCGGATAATCCGGTCGAAATTATCGATCCCGCCGACGGTCCGGTATTCCACTCGCGGTTCGATCACATGCTTCAATTTGGTCCCCATCCATTTCGGAGCGTCAAAGACCCTCGCTAGTGAGGGGAAGACAATATCAAGGCGGAAATCCCGGGAACTGCGAAGCAGGTTCGAACTGGCAACATCAGTGGTCGCACGGCCGTTGACATCGGTAGCGAAGCTCGATCCATAGCTCGTCTCGCGAACGGAAAACGAAGGCGTGAAATGAAAATCTTTCAACCCGAACGTCGTCATGATGCGCGGTTCCACATCAAGCCGGTCCACCGATTCCCGTGTCTGAAAGGTCGGCTGTGTGCGCCCGAAGAGCCCTGCGCTCGAATCAAATGAAACCCAAATCGGTAAACCGCTATCCGAAATGAGGCGATCCTTGCTGCCGAATTCCAGCGACGGAAACTTGTGAATGGTGGTAGTCGTGACACTGCTGTCCGGGTTGACGTAGAATTCTTCGTCTCTCTGCGCAACAATATTGACGTCGAAGCTCGACCAGTGCTTAGTCAGAAATCCGATGGAGTGAGATTCGGAAAACACGGCTTCGTAAAACGACTGGCTGAACTCTTGCCGGAATTGGAACGAGCTGAGCTGATTCAGCGAGCCGCGCGCTGTAAACCCCCAGGGAAGCTCCGTGTGGGCTTCCGCGGTGAGCAGATAGCCGCCCTTGCCCAGTTTGTCGTTTACACCATACAGGATCACGTTGAAATCCGATTTCTCGTTTGGTTTCCCGCGGAAATCCATGTGATGCGCCACGCCGCGAAGCGTGAAATATTGTGCCAGATACGTGACATCGTAGCTGCGGTTGATGGCCCAATAATAACCAAGGCCCACCATATATCCATATCGCGAACTGTGCCCCACGTTCGGTGTCAGAAAACCGCTCTGGCGCGGCTCTTTCTTCAGCGATTTTTTGAAGAAGGGCATGTAGAACAGCGGCACGTTTCGCAATCGGAATACCGCGTTATGGCCGATTGCACGGTCTCCGGGAATCACGTCGAACAGCGGCGAATGGAAGCGCCACCAGGCATCCGGCATCTTACAGTCCGTCACGAATCCGTCATGAAGAAAGTAGCGGTCCTCCTTCCGCTCCGCCCATTTGCCCTGGAAGTAAAACGGGTTGGTCGTAGTGAGAATTCCCGGCCGCGCTTGGATCTTCGCAGGCGACGTTCCGCTGATGTTTAGGTACCGGCCGGTCTCATCCACCACGTTATAATCCACGCTGTCCGCTTGCACATACTCGCCGCCAACGAAACTGTGATATTTTACGTGGCCGCGAGCTTTTGCGTCACCCGTCTCATCGTTGTAATCCACCTCGTCTGCTTCCAGAACGCTATCTATGGTCTCCACTTTTGCGTGGCCGCGCAGCTTGTAAACGTGATTCTGGCTGTCCTGCGAATCCGCTGAAACACGCACCCATCCGGGCTGTGGAGCACCCGGCCGGGCCGGCATCTTGGTGACCACTTGCGCAGACAGTGACCCCGGAAGAAAGAGAAACGTGACAACAGCGGCCCAAAAAAGTTCGTGACATTTTAGGCCAAAAATGTTATAGAAAGATTGGTGTACTTTGTGCGCTAGCTGTGTGCGGGGCTTCAATTGAGCAACGTAGCACGCCAAGGCGGCGGGCCGCAAGGTTGATCTACAGGGGCCATTGAGGACAGTATGACTTGCCAATATTGCAACGCGAAGAACGAGTCTGACGATCACCGTTGTCAACGTTGCGGCCGTCGTCTGCAACTTCAGGCCACTGGCATTCCCGTGAACCGATCGTCCCTGGCGCATCAATTAGACATAAACCCGGCCGAGGCCCCCGAGGTAGCGCCGCATCCGGTTCCGGCTTTGCAATTGGTGTCATCGCCGCCCGTCACGAACCCATCGGATCGGAACCAGCCGGCTTTCCAGGCGTCCTTATTCGGCCTGCAGGAAGTTTCGAAGAATAACGAAGAAATGCCGGATCGGCGCATTTCCTCGGGAGTGTTGCGCCCTCGGTTAAAGCGCGACTCGAATTCCGCGCAACAGAGTCTGGATTTTGTCGGAGCCATTCCTCAAGCCAAGCACGCGCTGCGGACTTCCGTCGAAGCGCGCATCTATTGCGATGCCCCGGTTGCCGTCACCCCGATGCGCGTCATGGCGTCTTTGGCCGATTGTGCGATCGGCGCAGCAGGTGTTGGAGTATTTCTCACCGCACAGAATTACATGGGAGTACCGATCCTCTTCAGCAAACCGGCAATCATGAGCTATCTCATCAGCGCGGCTCTCATCGCCCTGCTTTACCGTGTGCTGTATTGCGTCGCCAACAAGGATACCCTCGGCGTGCAATGGGTCGGCATGAAGATTCTCGATTTCGACGGCAGAATCCCCACTCGTCCGCAGAGGTTCCGCCGGTTGGCGAGTTCTCTGGTGAGCATAGTGCCGGCCGGTCTCGGCCTCGTGTGGGCTCTGTTCGATGAAGAACGTCTCACCTGGCACGATCAGATGTCGGAAACGTTCGCCACCGCTGCGGAAATGACCAACAGCTGAATCCTTCGCCCGATTAGCTTACTCTAAGCTTTGGAGCGTTCGCTCCGCCTATTTTATGAACATCCAATTTGATGAACGAAATCTCCATGCCCGCATGGTCGGCGAAACCAACGGATTGACCGATGCTGAAATCGCCAAGGCGCAAGTCGGGGCGTTGAAAGCACTCGCGGCGGTTCAGTCCGCCAGCGATCAGAACACCTACGGTTTCCCGCACCTCCCATTCCAATCTGACCTGATCAAATCGATTGTCGATTATGCGAAAGAAGTGGAGGGTACCTATAACACCGTCTGCGTCGTTGGCATCGGCGGCAGCGCGCTGGGCGCTTGGGCGCTCGATTGCGGAATCCACGGTCCCCACCCTATACAATCGAAATCGCATCCCCGGCTGGTGATCCTCGATAACGTCGATCCCATGTTTACGGAAGCCGCGCTGGAGTCGATGAGTCCGAAAAAGACACTCGTCGTCGGTATCGCGAAATCCGGTTCCACGGCCGAGACCATGGGCACGTTCCTCATCCTCCAGGACTGGCTGAAAAAGTCTCTCGGGAAAAAGACGAATCGGAAAATCGCCATCGTCACCTCGGAAGGGCACGGCGACTTGAAGGTGCTGGCGACCAAAGAAAAATATGAGACGTTCCATCTTCCGGAAAACGTCGGCGGGCGCTTCAGTGTTCTATCGGCCGTCGGTCTGCTGCCCGCCGCACTCATCGGAATCGATATCCGAAAGCTCTGCAAGGGCGCCGCTGCGATGACGAACATCGCGTGGGAGAAGGATTTGAAAATCAACATTCCCCTGCGCGCCGCAATGCTTCATCATTTGATCTGGACGGCGAAGAAAAAGACGATCCAGGTGGCCTTCCCCTACTCCAATCGTCTCTGGGGAACCGCGTTCTGGTTCCGCCAGTTGTGGGCCGAATCTCTCGGCAAAGCGAAGGATCGGAAAGGAAGCGCGGTCCACGCCGGCCAGACACCGGTGGCCGCACTCGGCACAACCGACCAGCATTCGCAGGTGCAACTCTACATGGAAGGCCCGAACGACAAGGTGTACAGCTTCTGGGCCGTCGACAAATTTTCGGAGAAGGGCAAAATTCCGGAAGGCAAGACCGGTCTCGAGAGCTTCGACTATCTCACCGGACAGAATCTTGGAAAATTGATCGACGTCGAACGCCGCGCCACCGCCGCCGCGCTCACCGAAAACGGCCGGCCGAACTGCACCTACACCGTCGGCAAAGTCGATGAGGAACACCTCGGCGCTTTCCTGCAGATGATGGAATTCCAAACTGCGTTCATGGGCGAACTGCTCAACATCAATGCCTTCGACCAGGAAGGCGTGGAACTCGGCAAGAAATTCACGTTCGGTCTCATGGGCCGCAAGGGCTACGAAGATTACAAGGCTCGATTCGACGCCTACGAGAAAAAGCGCAAAGGGTAGCATTTTTATTACGGCGCACCGGCAGGTACATGACTTCCGATCTGATAACGATTTCACCCTGCGCGTTGCGCCTCACGATCCCGATGCCGCTCGCGACGCCGAATCAATGCGAGCCGATCCGCGACGCCGAATCAATGCGACCCGCTCGCGACGCCGAATCAATGCGATCCGCTCGCGACGCTGAATCAATGCGACCCGCTCGCGACGCCGAATCAATGCGAACCGCTCGCGACGCTGAATCAATGCGACCCGCTCGCGACGCCGAATCAATGCGACCTGCTCGCGACGCCGAATCAATGCGACCCGCTCGCGACGCCGAATCAATGCGAACCGCTCGCGACGCTGAATCAATGCGACCCGCTCGCGACGCCGAATCAATGCGACCTGCTCGCGACGCCGAATCAATGCGACCCGCTCGCGACGCCGAATCAATGCGAACCGCTCGCGACGCCGAATCAATGCGAACCGCTCGCGACGCTGAATCAATGCGACCCGCTCGCGACGCCGAATCAATGCGAACCGCTCGCGACGCCGAATCAATGCGAACCACTCGCGACGCCGAATCAATGCGAACCGCTCACGGCGCTGAATCAATGCGAACCGCTCGCGACGCTGAATCAATGCGATCCGCTCGCAGCGCTGAATCAATGCGAACCGCTCGCGACGCCGAATCAATGCGAGCCGAGCCGCGCGCGTAAGCAAGCGTTACGTATAGCAGGGGCGTGATGGAACAAACGAACTACATCATCCGCGGCGGAATAGAAGGAAGAGAGCGTTTACGAATCCTATCGCGAGTGATGCACTCCACAACCTCCGCTCTGCTAAATCGCCTGGGGATCGGGCCAGGAATGGCATGCCTGGAAGTCGGCTGCGGAAGTGGTGATGTAGCCTTCGATCTATCACGAAGAGTCGGTCCGAAGGGCCGGATGGTAGCCACGGATATCGACCAAATCAAACTCGAACTCGCCAGCCGTGAAGCGGACGCACAGCAGTTATCGAACATCGAATTCCGCCTCTCCGACATCACGCAAGACGACCACAAACAGGAGTTCGACTTGGTCCACGCCAGGTTCATCCTGACGCACCTGCCGAATCCGGAACGCGCTTTAACAAAAATGCGCCAAGCACTCCGGCCCGGCGGCGTTGTCGTCATTGAAGACATCGATTTCAGAGGATACTTTTGCCATCCGGACAGCCCCGCTCTATGGCGCTACGTAGATCTGTACACCAAGACCGTCCAGCGCAGAGGCGGCGACGCGAATATCGGACCGCGCCTCCCAACCCTCCTCCAGGAAGCCGGCTTCGAGACCATTCAAATGAACGTGGTCCAACCAGCGGGAACCACAGGCGAAGTAAAGCTCATGTCAGCGATTACGATGGAGAACATCGCCAGCGCCGTCATAGCGGAAGGATTGGCGACCCAGGACGAGATCGACCGAATAGTCGCCGAACTATACGAATACGCAGGCGCCATCGGCACGCTTGCCTCCGCGCCGCGCATAGTGGGAGCATGGGGCTACCAAAGCCGTTCGGACAGCACGCGCGCGGTTTGATGGCACCGAAGACTCAAACTCCCGGGCCGGCCATTCTTACTGCATACTGTAGTCTGAGGTGAACAAACAATGAAACGGACGATCCAAGTGCGCATAACCAAAGGCGAACACCAGTTCGTAGCGGAATGCCTCGATCTTCCGGTGGTCACCCAAGCAGCCACCTTGGATGCGCTGGCTTTCAATATCCGCGAGGCGATCGGCCTTCATATAGAAGGCGAAGACCTTTCTGAACTCGGTTTCTCCGCCGATCCCACGATCCTAGCGACCATGGAACTTGAAGCAGTAGCGTGATGTCAAAGCTGCGAGTCCTCTCGGGACGAGAGGTCCTGAAGATCCTGGGCGAATTTGGCTTCCACGAGTTCGCACAGCGAGGAAGTCACATTAAGCTTCGGCGGATCGTCCCGGTTGGCCGATCCCAGACAATAACGGTTCCAAACCACAACGAGATTGATCGCGGCACGCTCCACGCCATCTACCGCCAGGCATCTCGATTCGTCCCGGAGTCTGAACTTCGCAACAAGTTTTTCACGGAATAACCAGAGAGACTTCCGAGACTAGAGCCGGGGCCTCGCCGCGTTCTTACTTCAGGACCTTGCTGGCTTCGGCTTGAGCGATCAGACGGTCTGCATCGTCCTGCAGAAGGTACCGTCCACGCACCAGCCGTTCGGCGGCGGCGCGCACTTGCGCGACGTACTTTTCGTGCGTCCCGTAGCGCTCTTCGAGCGACGGCCGCGGATCACCGGAGGCAAGCCGCTCGGCCTTCGTTTTGGCGAAGGGAATAAAGCCGCCCGTATTCGTGCGGATATGGCCTTTGTAGAAACCGCCGGCGTTGGTATTCCAGCCGGTGTACGTCCCTAAAGGAACCTGATGGAGGACGCTCGCCACGCCCGCCACTTCATTGCCGTCGGCGTCCACTCGCGGAACCACGGTGGGCAGAATCTGACGGATGGGCGGCGGCTGCATCGTGATGACGCCCGACAGGTCGTTGTAATGGAACTGCGGTCCGAAGTCGTATTGATAGAATGGCGTGAGGATTCCATCCGGAAGCGGCACTCCGGGAATCGCCGGGAAACCCATCGCGGCCTGCGTGGGCGGCACCAGTTCTCCGCGATCGAGACGCGGATACTGGCTCGGCGGAGGAAGCGCGCCTTTCACCACCCAATCGACAAGAGCCGTCTGCAGCGCCCGCAGCGTGTCGCTCGAAGGATTGGGATTCGGCGCCAGTTCGCAACAGGCCTGGCGCTGCGGATCGGGATCGAAGCCGCCCGGTCCGCCGCCATGGCTCACGCCCGGAAAGTAATAGCGCCGGACATTCGACGGGAGCGGAATATCGCGATCGGCGCGCGTGCCGACCAGATCGGGAGAGGCGCGCAGATTGAAAAACTCCGAGGAGCCGAACGTCTCCACGATCTTCGGACAGGTTTCGGTAGCCCGGCAGCGGTCGAGCAATCCGGCCGCGGGATGGCGCCGCGCTTCGTCCGTGTAATCCTCCCACCAGACGACGCCGTCGCTTCCGGGCTCGTACATCGCCGCCGCTCCGCTGGGGGCCGCGAATCTGAAGTTCATCGCCAGCTGGCGAGCGGCGATATTCGGGTTGCTGCCGTCGAAGACGATCCTTCCGGTTTCATCCTGATTGAAGCCAAGATGAATAAAGCTGCGGAGAAAGTTTCCGGACTGCGAGTTGCCCTGGCTCACTGTCGCGGTGATCCGTCCGCGCAGAGGGTTGGCCGCGCCGGTATCGTCCTGGACGCCGTAGCGGAGGTACGAGTTCAAGTCGCGCGTCGCGGCGAAGCCGATGCCGTAGACTTTCGGATCCTTGGCGGTGTACACAAGCTCGTACAAATAGGCGGGATTGAACCCGCCCTTCAGGCAGAGCTTCCGCGGATCGGGTTTGCCGGGAAAAGGAATCTGGCTGCAATCGGCGAACGCCCAGTCGGTGCTACGCAGGGGGACAACCTTGCCGTCTTCCGAAGTCCGCCGGGTCAGCGTGGCTTTGGAAGTATCGAGGCTGGCCGGATCGGCGGTCCCGGCAACGCCGCCGCGAAGAATCGGCAGGGTCGTCGCGTCCGCAGGCATGTCGCTGAAGCGGGCGAGCACACGCCCGGTGATGCTGGAACCATCAGGATTCTTGGCGACCGGCGCCGCCAGCGTCTCGATACCATCGGCCGGCTCGAGGTCGCCTTGCCAGCCGCTGGCCACCAGCACGTGGCCCTGCTTTCGGGCATCGGCAAGGAATCCGCCAGCCAGTCAGATTGATATGGCCGCGGTTCGGGACGAAGTAGAGCAGCACGCCGCTGGCTTTCGCCATGTCAGCCGGCTTGACGATGGTGAACGTCGCCACGTATTCCACCATCCCGCGCGCGTTGCGCGGCGCAAATTCGAGATCGGTGATGATGGCGTTCAGCGGGAGCTTGGGGTCGAGTTCGCCATAGGCATGGCCAGTGAGTTTCTGGTATCCATCGTGTCCGAGCGTCTCCGTGTGTTCGACCACGAGCCGCGTGATTCGTGCCTGTCCGGGAATTGCCAATACGAGAATTGCCGCAGCTGCGAGCGTGACCTTAATGAATGGAACTTGCATGCGTAGCCTTCCCTATAATCGGTTCAGCTAAGTTTATCCGATCGAGGGGCGATTACGCCTGTGAAGCAAACGATCCCCGCCTAGTGCGCCGGAGGCGACTGCTGCGGATTCGACTGCGGCGGATGCGGCGCCTTGTCCTTATGATCCTTCGTCGCAGCTTTCACCGGACTAATAATCACATGGGCATTCCGGCCTTCCAGCCGCGGCTGCGCTTCCACGGTGCCGTGAGCCTGCAGATCCTGAGCAAACCGCACAAGCAGCTTTTTACCCAAATCGACGTGAGCAATCTCGCGTCCGCGGAACTGCACCACTGCCTTCACACGATTTCCTTCACCAAGAAAGCGGATCGCATGGTTCTTCTTGAACTCGTAATCGTGGTCGTCGGTGTTTGGACGGAATTTCAATTCCTTCACCTGGATCACATGCTGTTTCCGTTTCGCTTCGTGCTGCTTTTTCTTGTTCTCGTATTGCCACTGGCCATAGTCCATCGCCTTCGCAACAGGAGGCTCGGCCGTAGGTGCAATCAGGATCAAATCCAAGCCCAGTTCCTGCGCCCGGCGAATCGCAGCCTGCGTCGGCATAATCTCGACGGAACCATCCGGAAACACCGCGCGGACTTCCCGAACACGGATCGCTTCGTTTACATTTTCTCGGATTCTCGGACGGCGGGGCGGGAAATTTCTGGGGGGGATCATTGCCATGGAGCTAAACCGCAAATAAATATGCGCATGATATAGCGTACCAGATTTTCAACACGTGAAAATTCCCGGAAACCATCCACCCGCGCCACCGTATGAACCAGTAATGTCCGGACTACCAGCCAGCCTCAAATACGCCCTCCGAGCCTTCCGCCGCAATCCCTTATTCACCACCATAGCGGTCCTCTCCCTCGCCCTAGGCATCGGAGCAAACACGGCAGTCTTCACGCTCCTGGACCAACTCGTGCTCCGCCTGCTCCCCGTCAAAGACCCCGGCCGTCTCGTCATGATCTGGTCCACCTCCCCGCACCTCGGCAACACCGCCGGTCCCCGCGCCGCCTCCTATCCCATGTACCAGGATTTCCAGCGCCGCGCCGAAGCCTTCGAATCCGTATTCTGCCGCTTCGACACACCGTCCGACATCACGCTCGACGGAGCCACGGAGCGCGTCACAGCAGAACTCGTTTCCGGCAATTATTTCCAAGCCCTCCGAGTCGGCCCCGCAATCGGACGCGTCTTCTCCCCCGAAGCCGACGATCAAATCTATAAAGGCCATCCCGTGGTCGTCCTAAGCCACCTCTATTGGACAAACCGTTTCGCAGCCGATCCCAACATCATCGGCAAGAAAATCCTATTGAACAGCTATCCAACGGAAATCGTCGGCGTCGCGGCGCCGGGTTTCGTCGGGCTCGACCCGTCCGCGGTCCCCAATCTCTGGGCGCCGATTCAAATGAAGCCGTTAATGACGCCCGGCTGGGACGATCTCGGCAACCGCCGCAGCCAATGGATTCAAATCTTCGCACGCCTCAAACCCGCCTATACCGTGGAGTCCGCCCGGGCGTCAATACAGCCCCTGTTCCACCAAATCCTCCAACAAGAAGTGGAATCACCAGAGCTAAGCAGAATTTCAACATACAACCGCAATCGATTCCTAAACCGCAAGGCGCTACTCGAGACCGCCGCCAACGGCTATTCCGATCTACGCCAACAATATTCCACCGCACTCGCCGTATTAATGGGGATGGCCGGCCTAATCCTGCTCATCGCGTGCTCCAACGTAGCCAACCTGCTGATCGCCCGGGCCGCGGCACGCCAAAAGGAAATCGCCGTGCATCTCGCCCTCGGAGCACCGCGGCGAACCCTAATCGCACACCTGCTAGTCGAAAGCGTACTGCTGTCACTCACAGGCGCGGCACTCGGTCTGGTCCTATCCGCCGCAGCCACGCGCGCACTGCTCAACATGCTCCCGTCCAACGGAGCAACCCTCCTCCTGCAAGCCACACCCGATCTCCGAATTCTCCTGTTCAGCACTGCCGTCGCGCTAACAACCGGAATCATCTTCGGCCTCGCCCCAGCCATCCAGGCGACAAAGCTAAATCTCTGGACAACCCTGAAAGACGTAGTAGGCGCCGTCACCGGAGGCGCCCATTCAGCCGGCCTCCGCAAATCACTGGTCACCGCCCAAGTGGCGCTCTCGTTTCTGCTCCTCGTAGGCGCAGGCCTCTTCGCCCGCACACTCGCCAATCTCAAAAACACCCAAACCGGATTCGACCGCCCCGCCAACCTCCTCGCCTTTCAACTCGACCCCGCCAAGTCCGGCTACACCATTCCGCGCGTCCGAACGTTCTACACGGAAGCCCTCAGCCAGATTCGATCTGCGCCAGGCGTGAAGTCATCCGCATACGCCATGTGGCCACTACTCAGCGGCCGCGAGTTCGATCTAACGGTCCTCGTAGAAGGCCACCAGTCGCAAGACCGCGAAGATATGCAAGCCAACTACAACCTCGTATCCCCAGGATTCTGGCAAGCCATGGGCATCCCTCTCCTGCAAGGCCGCGACTTCGACCAACGCGACCGCTCGGAAGCCACCGGCGATCAACAATTGTGGTCAACCGCCATCGTCAATCGCGAGTTCGCCGAACACTACTTCGGATCCGCAAACCCAATCGGCCGGCACATCGGCTGTTGCCACGGCACCGCCACCAAACCGGATATCCAGATCGTCGGAGTAGTAGAAAACTCATTGTTCGGAGGCCCACGCGCGGGCGTACGCCGCCAGGTTTTTCTCCCGTATCTCGCATCAGGCCGTCCCGCGTCCGTAACGTTCTACGTCCGCACCACCACCGAATCTGAAGCAATGTTCCCGATCCTGCGCAGCACAATCACCAGGCTCGACGCATCAATAGCAATGTACGGAATGAAGACGCTAGAAAAGCAGGTGAACGAAACGCTAAGCACCGAACGTCTGATCGCATCTTTATCAGTAGTGTTCGGAGCGCTGGCAACCCTACTCGCAGCCCTCGGACTCTACGGCATAATGGCATTCACAGTCGCCCGCAGGACCAAAGAAATTGGAGTGCGCATGGCGCTAGGAGCGCCCCAACGATCGGTGCTATGGCTCGTGCTGCGGGAAGTCTTAATCCTCCTCGGAGTAGGACTGACCGCCGGAGTCCCAGCGGCGTACATATTGAGCCGCTACGTATCCTCGCAGCTATTCGGAGTAAAACCCACGGACCTCTGGGCATGTGCCGCCGCAGCCGCGATCCTCGGACTGGTCGCCGCGATCTCCGGATTCGTCCCCGCCCGCCGCGCCAGCGCAATCGACCCCATCACGGCCCTGCGTTACGAGTGACCTTCATAAACTGCCGGTACCGTCCATTCTTAAAAGTGCTCCAAGGACTGAACCCCCCGTGAGCCTGATAAAGCTGATACGCAAAGTCGATATTCGCCTTACAGTCGAGCAGATCGCGAAGATTCAAACCCGGTCGTTCCAGATGAACCGTGTTGATCTGGAAGTAACCCCAATCCAGCGTCCCATCCGAGTTGTAATGATAGATCTCACATTTCCCCTGCGGATTCTCAGCCCGCTGAATGGCCAGCGCCAGGCGGCAATCCTCGCCGAACTTTAGACACGTATACTGCTGCCATGCCGAAAGACGCCGCCCGTCCTGATCCCCTCGGGCCTCAACCGCACCCTCCGAAGTGATGCGTTCGCTGACAACCAAAGGCCATTCGAAACTGATACGAACCGGACTCTGAAAGCCAATCGTATAGCGTTGATGAAATCCCCATCCAAAGCCGGCCAGCATCAGTCCAATAAAACAAATAAGAGGCAAATTGGAACCAACCCGAGCCCGCCTCGAAACGGACCGTCTGCGTTTAGGCGGCGAAGCCATCCTCATATAAGATACCTTTGAATCTCCATGGCTCAAGTCAAAATTTTCGGCTTACGAACCCATCTGGGATCAATCATCCCAGCCGTCTCCAACGTCATTCACTCATGCGTAGTCGACGCCCTCCAATATCCCCCGGACAAACGAGCTCACCGCTTCTTCCAACTCGATGCGGCAGAGTTTTTCTACCCGCCCGGACGTACCGAAAAATACACCGTCATCGAGTTCAGCATGTTCGAAGGACGAAGCACAGAAGCAAAGAAAAACCTGATCCGCCTGATCTTCCAAAGCTTCGAGGAGCAATTGGGAATCTCACCGCAAGACGTCGAGATCACCATCTTCGAAACACCAAAACACAACTGGGGCTTTCGAGGACTGCCGGGAGACGAACATGTCTTAAATTACAAAGTAGAAGTGTGAACTCCAATGCTCTATCTCCACCGGGTTCCGAGTCCTCCGCTTGATGCGTTCATCGCGTCGATCTGGTACTGCGAGAACGAACCAAGACCCCTCGCACTAGAACGCGTCCTTCCGAGCGGCGCCGCGCAGTTAATCGTAAACCTCAAAGAGGACCAAACGCGCCTCTATCATCCGGAGCTAGGACATCGCTGCGAGACCACGTCATCCGGCACAATCCTATCCGGCATCCAGACGCGATACTGCATCATCGACACAGCCGAACAGGAGTGCGTACTAGGAGTAGCCTTCAAACCGGGCGGACTAGCGCCTTTCTTCCGCATCCCCGCGCAAGAGACACGCGACGCCGGCATACCACTCGACCTCCTCTGGGGCCGCCGTGCAATCGATCTCCGCGAACAACTGCTTGAAGCCCCCAGTCCCCATGCAAAGCTCGACACAATGGAGCGCGCCATGGCGGACATGTGGAAACCCCTCGACCTGCATCCCGCGATCGCCTACGCGCTTGGAGAGTTCGCGAAACGACCCCACGACGCGCGCATCGCGGCCGTGACCGCCATGAGTGATCTCAGCCCGAAACATTTCATAGAGCGATTCAAGACCGCGGTCGGCCTGACTCCCAAACGCTACTGCCGCATACTAAGGTTTCAGCACGCCCTCGCGCACGCGGAAAACGGACACCGCGTAGACTGGACGCGCATCGCAATGGACTGCGGATACTTCGACCAGGCCCATTTCATCCACGACTTTCGCTCCTTCGCAGGCATCACCCCAACCGGATATCAAGACGGCCAAACGCAGTTTCGGAACCACGTCAAATTTCTACAATCCAACACCGTTTATCTATGAGAGGATGAGCTCATGGCCGACACAATCAATACCTACCGCACCGTCACGCCCTACCTCGTGGTGCCGGACGCCGACCTCGAGCTCAAATTTCTCGCGGCGGCGTTCGGGGCCACCGAGTTGGTCTGCGCACGCAACCCGGATCAGACAATAATGCACGCTGAACTCAAGATTGGCGATTCGATGGTCATGATGGGTCAAGCGGGCGAGCAGTGGAAACCTTTAAAGGCGTCGCTATACCTGTGGGTAGAAAACGTAGACGAGGTCTACGCAAAGGCGCTGGCAGCCGGAGCGACATCACAGAGCGCGCCCGAAGACAAACCCTATGGACATCGCAATGCAGGCGTCGTCGATCCCTCCGGCATCAGCTGGTGGATCGGCTCGCCCATCAGTTAGTACGGCAAACCCGAATGAGGATAGACAAATGGCTCTGGGCCGCGCGGTTCTTCAAAACGCGCTCGCTCGCCACACGCGCCTGTGAACTAGGCAGGATCGAGTCCAACGGACAACAAACCAAGGCTTCCCGCGAAGTCCGAGTCGGCGACCTGCTACAAGTGAAGAACGACGGAGGCGACTTTCAAATCGAAGTCCTCGCTCTAAGCCAGATGCGCGGACCCGCCGCAATCGCCCAAACGCTCTACCGTGAGACAGAAGCAAGCCGCGAATTACGGCAAAAGGCGGCCGAAGAGCGCAAAGCCTCGCCGCATTTCGAAACCTGGCCCGAAGGCAAACCATCGAAACGCGATCGCCGTGAAATCGACCGCCTTCGCGGCCGAGCCTGACCACAGAACGGATCCCCGAACTAGCGATCGAGATACACGTACTCGCCCGGACAGCTCGTATCCTGAGGCTTGGCCGGGAAAGCCCGCAGTTTTTTCTCGTGCCCCGTTCCTTGCAGATCGATCCAGCAGAACTCCTCCGCGAACAATAATCTTCAAGCCGGAGCCACAGATTCGGCGACTGGGGAAACCCCTAACTGTTTTCCCGTAGTGAGGTCTAGGGATATCTCTAGTTGTTGCTATGGAATGCAGGTTCTAGCATGAAGCTATGGCCACTTGTGCTTTTTGCGGAGCCTCGACGGCGCTTTATTCGGGACTTACTCCAATTTGTTTAGACTGCGTCACAGCTCAAGAAGAAGCCACAACGCAGAAGTCGAAAGAAATGACAAATAACGATCCCGCCGATACCGCGAAACAACGCCACAAAGCTGCTCTGATTTCCTTCTGTTCTTTCCTCTTCTAGCTCGCAATGCGCGGGAGTCCTCGGAGGGGACTCCCTTTTCATTCGCTCAGGAGGGCATAGCGATGCTGCTCGACGTCTTCACCGCGCACGACATAAAGCTGAAAGTGACCTACGTATGCAGCGGCGAACGCGTCTACGTCGAGAGCCGCTCAAGACAGTGTTCGGCGGAGACAAGGGGGCTGCACACGCCTCCCGGCATTCGCATGCGCGGCATCCATGGGGTTCAGCGCCCAATTCTTTCCCGAGTCCGTGATCCTCGAGTACGGTCCCGACGCCGCACGCGCCTATCCCTAACCGTGGTGACCGATGGAACCAAGCAGACCTGCAATCTTGCCGTTCTGGCCCCCAGCAAGGCAGAGGGTGACTTTCGCCCGTAAACTTGCTTTACTGAGTTTTTACATTTGGAGGCCTTTACGTGAGCTTTACACCATTCGACCCTCTCTCTTTCAAGAACACTAAGGTAAATGATGCTGCCTTAGGTTCCCTCAAACGAGAGATTGAAAACATTCTCAGTTCATATGTGGGTTGGTATGATCCGTTCTGTGAGCTGATCCAGAATGCTCTTGATGCCGTAGAGGCTAGAGCGTCATACGAAAAGTCGGCAGGGACGGAGGCGAGTTACCAGCAAAAAATCGATATTCGGATTGACCTGGATGACAACGTATTGACCGTGACCGACAATGGTATTGGATTAGACAAAGATAAATTTGAACAGTTTCTCGCACCAAACTTCTCATTCAAAACCGGGAACACCCGAGGGCATAAGGGCGTCGGTGCTACCTATGTCGCATACGGCTTCAACTATATCCGCGTCTCAACGAAGGTCCCTGGGTTTGAAGCATCAGGCAGAATCTTGAATGCGGCACCTGGCTCAGGAATCATGCAGTGGGCACCAATCCCAAGGTCGAGCCCGACGAGTCCCCTCGTCCTGATTCGGCCTTCGATGACAATGATCGGGGCGTTTCAATTACAGTCCGCTTTGATGACACAACACATCCGAAGCGTCTGGACTGGATCGGAGCCCAAACCGCGAGTACGTGGTCCAAAATTCTGTCTATAAAGACGGGATTGGGCTCAGTAGTCAAAGACACTGCTACAAAAGTTAACGTTCAGGTTGTTGCTCAGAAAAATACATCTTCGGTATCTCATATTGGAACCGCTTATTTCTGGCTGCACGACGCCGCAGCGAAAAAAGCTTCTTTTCGGGAGTTAACGAAGGCTTCGGACATGCTTTACACAAAGTATGGTTCGAGCTACAAGATGCCCGATAAATACAGCAACCTCGATTTTATTTATGAATCCTGGACTCCCGCAGAGTTGAAGGGTCTTCTCGGTTCCTCGCTCGAAGAGGAAGGATTGGACGTACTGAACACCTACTCGCCAAGCGTCAGCGTTGAATTCGGGTACACTGCAAAACTCTGGACGTTTTTTAACGAGTCATTGGGATTACGGTCCAACTACAGAGTGCTCAATAGCGGAATCCAGCTTGCGGCGAATAACATGCCTCAAGGAGACACAATTCTTGTGCCGCTCAGCAGAAACATAGGTCGGCAGCATCAAGTTCACTTTCTCATTCACTTTGAGAACTATACTCCTGATCTTGGTCGGAAAGGCTTCCATCGCGAGCTGACGGACTTCGCGAAGAGTGTGACCAAGACAATTACTGAAAATCACCTATCGCGGTTCCGGGCACGACTGAAGCCCAACACTGGTGTTGCACCTGATCTTGTCCGGGAGTTGGAAATCAGCGATTGGAAAAGAGATATGCTGGCCCATGAAAGTGCTGAGCCGTTAGACCTGAGGAGTGAACACTTCTTCATTCCAACTGAACGTGTGTCTATCACGTCCAAACCAACACGAGAGCAGGACGTGATCGCCCTTTTTCATCAATTGATAGCAGGCGGCGTTATTCGTGGAATCAATGTGATGTCTACGAACGAGCGCTTTACTTATGATGGTTTATTCAAGATTGCATTCGATCTGGCACCAAAAATCTACAATTACTGCTCTAAAACGAATCCACTTGGTGTGCCACTAGAAGTCGCCACGGCGCTTAAGGGAAAAATTACTGATCCAAAGGTTCTTGAGTACAAATATTCCCTCGATGGCCTAGTGGAAGATTTCGACGGGCAGGAGAAGAACATCAAGGACATTGATCTTTGTGTCGCCTGGATCACTGGCCAGACGTACAAAGGCAGATACGGTATGACATCACTCCTGCTTCCCGAGAACGCGGATCAGAGGCAATTCCACGGCGTAACACATATCCTTACGGATCTTGATGCAGGGACCAAATTGTGCAATCTAATTATCTTAAGCGAGCTGGTTGAATATCTGAACGATCAAGACAGCACAGCAGAAAAACAACGAGAAAAATACGAATAACCATTTTCCACGATCGGCCTAACTGCAATCCGCCCGGCACTTGATCGTGTTGTCGCCAGCTTGATCGGAAATGTCTCGGCGGTTAGAACCGGGGCGAAGGCCGATTCCTGAAGCCGAGTTATTTTCCATAAGGAGACTCGAAGGAAGGCTGATGTTTGCAACGGACGCGGTCTGCTATGGGATTTGAATGGTGTTTTCCTTGCTGTTCATTCACCATTCACAATTTCGCCGTGTTGTGCTCGATATTTCGGACGAGAGATTCTGACATATGCACATCGCTTCCGGATTATGTCACGTGCAGCGTCCGTCGCGCCAGCGACTTCGCGCTGGTCCGCGACTCGTGGAAAAGGGCCTGCTACCACAACTCCCTCGCCAGTAACCTACCCGGGTGTTTCCCAGCAAGCGTTGACGAACCGCTTGCCGTCCCGTTCATTCAAATTGACCACCACCGAAAATTGGTCACGAAAAAAAAGATTTGTTTCTTGGCGTTTCCGCGCCGTCGCGAGCCACAAAGCATTTCCCTGGATTGGCCGAATCGCGGCTAGCGTAAACCCGGTCACAAAAATCGGCAATCAAATCTCCCCTGTTTGCAACACCAATCCCCAAGAATCCCCACACCCCATCGCCCCGCATGCCAAGCTGAACCCAGAAAGAAAGCCCAATCCCGACCCAAGGGCCCTTTCCAGAGGAGAAAGAAATGGCAAGCGCAGCACAAGTAGCAGCAAACAGAGAAAACGCCAAGCGTCCTCGAACGCTTTCCGAAGAAACCAAGGAATCGCTAAGAACCCGAGCCCTGAAACACGGGCTCACCAGCAAGCGGGACGTCGACACCGTCCTCGAAGGCGAAGACAAACAGGAATTCCAAACAATCCTGAACGCCCTCCTCAGCGAGGCGACCCTAGGCACCGCTCAGGAAATCCTGCTCATCAAAATGCAGGCCGAAAGCTTCTGGAAATCCCAGCGAGCCGCCCGCATGGAAGCAGGCGCAATGGACGCCAGCGTCCTCACGGCCCAATTCATGGACAAAGTTCCGCAGGAGGTGACTGAGGAAGGATACGGAGCGGTCCTGGCCGTCGCCTATCGCGAGGCCTCCAATTGGTTCGACAAACTGCGCCGCTACTCCACCACCGCCGAAAGGACCTTCTTCCGGGCCACCCGCGAATTGGCTATGATTCGCAAAGCCGGTCCGCAGGAAGAAATTGGCTATGTTTCGCAAACCACTAAAGTCGAAGAATCCAAGGAACAAACAGTAGAACAAGCAAAGGAACCAGCCCCCGGAATTGGCTATGATTCGCAAAACGCCCCGTCAGACGCCGCCCTCACATCTCCCGAGCTCTTGAATCAACTGGAAACCATGGCCACCCCCGAAGCCATCGCCTTTTTCGACAAACTCACCGCCCCGCCAGCATGATATTCTTGACATTCACCCAACGCCATCAATAAGAAAGGGACAAACAATATGAGAGTTGGAGTCTTCACCGCGTTACTATCGCAATTCCCGCTGCCGAAGGTTCTCGAAAAGCTGAAAACCATCGGCATCAGCACCGTCGAACTCGGCACCGGAAACTATCCCGGCGATCCGCACTGCAAGCTCTCCATGCTGCAGAACAAGCAAGAGCTGAAGGACTTCAAACAGCTCCTCGACGACAACGGAATCTCCATCAGCGCACTCAGTTGCCACGGCAATCCGCTGCATCCGAATCCGGCCATCGGAAAGACAAACGCGGAAACCAGCAAAAAAACAATCCTGCTGGCGCAGAAGCTCGGAGTTCCCGTAGTGATCGATTTTTCCGGCTGCCCCGGCGACAGCGACAAAGCCAAATATCCTAACTGGGTCACCTGCCCCTGGCCGCCCGATTACCTCGATCTGCTCGACTGGCAATGGGAAAAGAAAGTAATCCCCTACTGGACCAAACAGGCCAAATTCGCCGAAGATCACGGCGTAAAAGTAGCCATCGAGATGCACCCCGGATTCGTGGTCTACAGCCCCGAGACAATGCTCAAACTTCGCGCCGCCGCCGGCAAAGCCATCGGTTGCAACTACGACCCAAGCCACATGTTCTGGCAGAGCATCGATCCCATCAAAGCCATCCGTGTTCTAGGCGATTGCATTTTCCACGTCCACGCCAAAGACACGCAGATTTACGAATCCAACCTGCCCCGCACCGGCGTCCTCGACACAAAAAAGTACACCGACGAGCGCAATCGATCCTGGATCTTCCGCACCTGCGGCTACGGCCACGCCTTCGGATGGTGGAAGGAATTCATCTCCACGCTCCGAATGTACAACTACGATTACGTCCTCTCCATCGAGCACGAAGACTCGCTCATGTCGCCCGACGAAGGCCTCACCAAAGCCGCGGAATTCCTCGGCTCAATCGTCATCAAAGAGAAAGCAGGCGCGGCCTGGTGGGTGTAAATTTCCGCGCGGCTGTTTTAAGCTGGGGGAATGGAACCCCGATTAGATTACAAAGCAGCCGCGCCTGACGTCTACAAGGCACTGCTTCACCTTTCCATGCAACCAAAAAGGAGCGGTTTGGAAGAATCGCTACTCAATCTCATCAACCTGAGAGCGTCTCAAATTAACGGCTGTGCCTTCTGCGTCGACATGCACACGAAGGACGCCCGCGCGGCCGGCGAAACGGAGCAGCGGCTGTACCTCGTCAGTGCCTGGCGGGAAGCCTCCTGCTTCACCGAACGGGAACGCGCCGCCCTCGCCTGGACCGAAGCCGTGACACTGCTCCGCGACCAACAAGTTCCCGACGAGGTCTACCGGCAGGCGGTCTCGCAATTCTCCGAAGCCGAACTGGCCAATCTCAACTGTGCTGTTGTCGCCATCAACAGTTGGAACCGGATGAACGTCGCGTTCCGCACACCGGCCGGTAGTTATCAGCCTGCACCGCGCCGCGCCTCGGCTTAAGACCGGGTTAAAATCGGACGTTGCCTCGTCCGCTGAAAACCCTGGAACGTGTGCTTTCGAAAGCTGGAGCCGGCTCGCGCACCGATGCCCGAAAATGGATCGGAGCCGGCCGCGTAGCCGTCAACGGGAAGCTTATCCAAACCCCGGACGCGTGGATCGATCTCGACCGCGACAAAGTGACGCTCGACGGAAAACCGGTCCACGCGCAAGAGCGAATCTACCTGCTCCTGTACAAGCCGAAAGGCTACCTCACCACCTACAAGGACCCCGAGGGCCGAGCCACCGTCTACGACTTGCTAAAAGGATTCGACCAGTGGGTAGTCCCGGTAGGCCGCCTAGATCTGGACACCAGCGGACTACTCATCATGACGAACGACACAAACTTCGCCGACCACGTCATGAGCCCGGAACACAAGGTCCCCAAGACCTACCTGGTAAAGACCTCGACGCTAATCACAGAAGAGCAAATCGAGCAACTCCGAAGGGGAGTGACGTTGAGCGACGGCACAACAAGGCCGGCCACAGTGTCAAGGCTAGCCGACTCGGCCAGCAAGAGCACGCTCGAGATCACCATCACCGAAGGGCGCAACCGCCAGATCCGCCGCATGATCGAAGCAATCGGCAGCAAGGTTCGCAAGTTAGTCCGCATCGCCATCGGTCCGGTGCGGATCGAAAAACTCGAAGGTCGGCCGTTTTCGCGAGTTGACGAAACAAGAGGTTTCCCTTTTGTTCCGCGCGCGCGTATATAATAAGTCGAAATAAAGGAGCTGGCATGCTTTCCATTCCTGGACGTCCTGTTCGAAACTGCGACGGAGTATCCCGGCGCGAACTTCTGCGCGTTGGCGGCGCGGGCCTCATCGGTTTGAGCCTGCCTCAGTTCCTGAAGCTGCAAGCCGAGCCATCGGTAGGAGCCATCGGGAAAGCGCGCGCCAAGTCGGTGATCTTCCTGTTCCTTCAGGGAGGTCCCAGCCACATCGACATCTGGGATCCGAAGCCCGACGCACCATCGAATATCCGAGGCGAGTTCAAGGCGATCAAGACCAAGATCGACGGCGTACAGGTCGGCGAGCACATGCCGATGCTCGCGGACCAGCTCGACAAAGTCACCATCATCCGCTCCATGAGCTACACGCCCGCCGGGCTGTTCAACCACACCGCCGCCATCTATCAGATGATGACGGGCTGGGCGCCGGACAAGGTATCGCCCTCGGGCCAGTTGGAGCCGCCATCGCCGCGAGACTTCCCGCACATGGGCTGCCAGATTTCGAAGATGCGCCCGCCGGAAGGCCCCATGCTCCCGTTCGTCGAGATGCCGCGTCCGCTCCAGGAAAGCAACGTCATCGGTAAGGGCGGGGCAGCCGGATTTCTCGGCAAAGCCTGGGACCCGTACCGCCTCTACCAGGACCCGAACAAAGACATCCGCCTCGAAGATCTCTCGCTGCGCCCCGAAGTCACGCCCGACCGGCTGAAGGACCGGTTCGAGCTGCTCAAAGGCATCAACGGATCGATGAAGGACCTGGACAAGGCCGTCAGCAGCTACGCCCTCAACGAGTATTACGGAAAGGCATACGACCTCGTGCTCTCCGGAAAGGCGCGCGACGCGTTCGATCTGAGCAAAGAGCCCGACAAGGTGCGCGACCGCTACGGGCGGACCACCTTCGGACAAGGCGCGCTGCTCTGCCGCCGTCTTGATCGAAGCCGGCACGCGGTTCGTGCAACTCAACTGGCCGGCCGTGGCCAATGGCAATCCGGAAATAGACGCCTGGGACACGCACGCCGCCAACTTCGGTCCGCTCAAGAATCTGCATTGCCCGATCCTCGATCGTTCGCTCTCGGCGCTCATCGAAGACATGGATCAACGCGGCATGTTCACCGATACGCTGCTCGTCGCCCTCGGTGAATTCGGACGCAGTCCGCGAATCGGCGTCAGCACGTCAGGCAATTCAAACGCACCCGACGGACGCGATCACTGGCCGTATTGCTACACCGGTATCGTAGCCGGAGCGGGAGTGAAGCGCGGAGTCCAGTACGGGAAATCGGACGCGCAGGCATCGGCCCCACTGGAGAATCCAGTGCACCCCGCCGAGCTCGTGGCGACCATCTATTACGCACTCGGCATCGACCCGGGCATGCAAATTCTGAACGACCTGAAACAGCCGCGAGCCCTGGTAGAAGGCAAGCCCGTGCTCGGCCTGTTCAGCTAGGGAACAATCCAAAATCTATGCGGATCATTATTGTTGCGGCCACCGCACTCGTGTACGCGGGCGCGGTGCAGGCGCAGACTTCTCAAGTCGAGTTGGGCAAAGCCGTCTATCGCAGCAACTGTGCCTTCTGTCATGGACTCACAGCGCTAGGCGGACGAGGCCCGAATCTGGCATCAGGAGAGCCCCGCTCCGAAGAGACCATCAAGAAGGTAGTGCGCAACGGCGTTCCTGGCAGCACAATGCCGGCCTTCGATAGCTTCGATCCCGACGAACTCAACAGCCTGGTCGCGTTCCTGAGGAGCCTCTCTGGCTCCGCCTCGTCCGAGCAAATAGCCGGCGATCCGGCAAAAGGCCAGCAGGTTTACACGAAGAGCGGATGCACGGGATGCCACCAGGTCGGCGGTTCCGGCAGCACCTACGGACCGGACCTGAGCCGGGTAGGCGGAGGCCGTCCAGTCGCATACTTGAGGGAATCGATCGTAAACCCATCCGCCGATATCCCGGAAGAGTTTCAAGGAATGACGGTAGTGACAAAGGACGGCAAGCGCGTCACCGGAGTGCGAGTAAATGAAGACACGTTCTCAGTCCAGCTTCGCCTGCCATCGCAGCTCTACCGCTCGTTCGTAAAGCAGGAAGTTAAAGAAGTGATCGACGAAAAGAAGTCGCTGATGCCGGCATACAAGGACATGGGCAAGGACGACCTGGAGAATCTGCTGGCGTACCTGCACACGCTGCGCGGACAGAATGAGAAGGGAACGGCGAAGCAGGCGGAGGGAGTCCGATGAAACGCTGGTTGACCGGATTGCTAATCGCCGCGCCCCTGATGGCGCAAACAAGTTCGAATGCCGTCACATTCGATCGAATCGTGAACGCCCTGAAAGAGCCGCAAAACTGGCTCACATACTGGGGCGACTACTCGGCCATTCACTATCGCGATCTGAAACAGATCAACGTATCGAACGCCAAGGATCTGCGAGTGGAATGGATCTTCCAGACCGGAGTGAAGGGCGCTTTTGAAACGGTGCCGCTGGTAGTCGACGGCATCATGTACTTCACCGCGGCCGAGGGCAACGCATACGCCATCGACGCCCGCACAGGCCGCCAGCTCTGGCAGTATCAGTACAAACTCGGCGACAAGAAACTCTGCTGCGGGACCGTGAATCGAGGCTTCGCCATGCTCGAAGGCCGTCTATTCATGGCCACCGGCGATGCCCACCTGGTCGCGCTCGACTCCCGCAACGGAAAGCTCCTCTGGGATATCGAGATGGCCGACTACCGCAAGGGATACGGCGCCACGCTAGCCCCGCTGATCGTAAAGGACAAAGTGATTGCCGGAGTCTCAGGAGGCGAATTCGGAATCCGAGGCTTTGTCGACGCCTACGACGCGAAGACCGGCAAGTCCGCCTGGCGCTTCTACACCATTCCCGGCAAAGAAGACCCCGGCGGCGATTCATGGCTCGCCGAAAGCTGGCGTCGCGGCGGCGGAGCCACCTGGTTAACCGGCAGCTACGATCCGGAGCAGAACACGCTGTTCTGGGGCATAGGAAACCCAGGCCCGGATCTCCACGGGGACACGCGCAAGGGAGACAACCTCTACACCGCATCAGTGATCGCACTCGATGGAGACACCGGCAAGCTGAAATGGCACTACCAGTTCACTCCGCACGATACCCACGATTGGGACGCCTGCGAGAGCCTGATGCTGCTTGATCTGAACTGGCGCGGAAGTAAACGCAAAGTGCTGGTGCAAGCCAACCGGAACGGCTTCTTTTACATGCTCGATCGCACTACCGGCGAGTTTCTCATGGCCAAGCCGTTCGCCCGCCAGACCTGGGCGAAACAGATCGACGACAAGGGCCGTCCGGTGCTGAACGCGAACACTGAACCCACGCCCGAAGGCAACCCCATATGCCCGGGGCTGGCCGGTGCGGCGAACTGGATGGCGCCCTCCTACAATCCGGAACTCGGAACGTTCTATTTCCCCGTGCGAGAGCAATGCGACGTCTACTATTCGTCGCCGGCCGTGTTTATCGAAGGCAAACCGTATTGGGGCAGCGTATTCCGCGGTCAGACGGAACAGAAAGAGTGGGGATTGCTGAAAGCGATCGACCCCACCACCGTCCAAACCAAATGGGATTTCCGTTACGCCAAGGCGCCCTGGGGCGGCACGCTGGCGACGTCCGGAGGCCTGGTGTTTTCGAGCGATGAGGACGGCTACCTGATGGCATTCGACGCCAAAAACGGCAAAAATCTCTGGAAGATCAACACCGGAAACAGGCTGGTAACTTCACCCATTACTTACATGGTAGAAGGCAAACAATACGTCACCATGCCCTCAGGGGCGGCGCTGTTAACCTTTGCGTTACCCTAGTACGAGATGGCTAAATCTTATTCCGCACCGCCCACGATGGCGATTGATCCGAACAAGACCTACACGGCGACGTTCGATACATCCAGAGGCAAAATCGTATGCGAACTCTTCGCCAAACATGCGCCTGCAACAGTCAACAATTTTGTCTTTCTAGCCCGCGATAAGTTCTACGACAACACGATCTTCCATCGCGTGATCGCAAACTTTATGATTCAGGGTGGCGATCCCATGGGTACCGGCCGCGGCGGCCCGGGGTACCGGTTTGAAGACGAATTCCAGGGCAATCCCAACCGCCACAAAGTTGGCTCGCTCTCCATGGCCAACGCCGGCCCGGGAACCAACGGCAGCCAGTTCTTCATCACGCACATCGCCACCGATTGGCTCGATGGAAAGCACACTGTCTTCGGACAGGTGACGAGCGGGCAGGACGTCGTGGACGCCGTTCAACAGGGCGACTCCCTGAAGAGCGTAACAATAGACGAGAAGTAAGCCGTGAAAAACCTTGTAATCACCAAACCAGACCCCTCGGAATACGCCCCGTATTACGAAAAATACATGGCATACGTGCAAGGAGACGATGTTCTCCGCACGCTGTCGGCGCAGACCGACAAGTCGCTGGCAACGCTGCGCGGCATCTCGGACGAGCGTTCCCTCGAGCGGTATGCGCCGAACAAATGGAGCATCCGCGAAGTGGTGGGCCATCTCATCGACTGCGAGCGAATCTTCTCGTACCGTGCGTTGCGGTTCGCACGGAACGACCCCCAGGAACTGGCCGGTTTCGAACAGGACGATTACATACCGTACGCACAATTCAACAACCGGGCCTGGTCCGATCTACTCTCGGAATTTGAGTTGGTGAGGCGGAGCACCGTCCTGATGTATCGCGGGCTGGACAAGGAAGCCTGGATGCGCCGCGGGACCGCCAACAAGGCCAGCCTGACCGTCCGGGCCATCGCTTATATCACCGCGGGCCATGAACTGCACCACATGCAGATCATTCGCACCAGGTATCTGGGCGGCTAGAGCGTCAAACCACCGTCGATCGTCAATACTTGTCCGGTGATGTAATTGTCCGGCTCAAGGAAGAACCGCACCGCCCGCGCGGCATCCAAGGCCCTCCCGTAGCGCGGGATGATGCCTTCCTTGACGTACCGCTCGTACTTGCCGGAAGCGATACTGGCTTCGGCCATACCGGCGGCATTCACACCGGGACAGATTACGTTCACGCGGATGTTTGCAGGTCCGCGGCATTCCTTCGCCAGGATCTTCGCGCCATGAAGCAGTGCCGCCTTCGGCGCGCCGTACGCGGTTGACCCGGGGAATAGCGCAACGGCTTGCATCGTGGAAAACAGCACAATGGCGCCGGGCGTGCCTTTCGCCTTCATCTGTTCCGCCGCCTCCCGCGCGAGCATCATCGGACCGAGGTAATTCACCTCATGCGACTTTCGCATCGCGGCTTCGAGCTGCGAGGGATCCGATACGCGGGACGGGTCGCCGGTGAAGACCACCAGCCCGTAGAGGTTCTCCGCCGCATCCAGAAGCCGTTTGCGGTCGGTGGCGACGGTCAGGTCTGCTTGCACGAGGGTCGCAACGTTCTTCAGTTTCCCAGCACGTTCAGCGTTTTGGCGATAGCTGACGATCAACCGGAAATCACCGGCCAGAAATCGCGCCGTCTCCGAGCCTAGACCGCCTGACCCGCCGGCCAATATGACGTCAAGCATCGGCGGGCTCACCGCGCGCGGCGATCGCGCTGTATCCAATTGCGGCTACGGCAAGGAACATACCCAATGGTTCACTATCCCCGAGATTGTACTCGACAACTCCCTCGACCAGAATCCCGATCACCACAGCGACCGCTCCGGCCGTAAACGGATCCACAGAGGTTCGAAGCGCGCGCAGGAAATCGAACAGGATCTTGCCGATCACCCACATGATGCATAGCGCAGTGGGTATCCCGCGCTCCGCGGCGTATTGCGTGTAGATACTGTGCAGGTGGCCGTAATAGCCCTCGGGCAAAGGGCGAATTTCAGGCGGGACGTACTTTTGAAATTCCTTGCCGGGCATTTCTGGTCCCAGTCCGAACCAGGGATGCGCTTTGATCATGTCGAACCCCACGCGATAGGTCACCTGGCGGTGGCGATTGGAGTCGGTCTCGCCATTCCGGCCGTGCGGCCTGTAGATTGAGGCGACCCGTTCCTTCACCACGTGCGGCGCGCCAAGGTATGCGGCGCCCAATACCAGCGGAGCGGCCAGGAGCATCTTCGGCTTCCACTTCCAGATCAGGAATGTGGCTCCCAAAGCCGTGGCGGCCCACACGCTGCGGGTCCCACAGAGAATGATCGAATAGACAATCAGTCCAGCGCAAACCCACAGACCAATCACGGCGCGGCGGTCGCGCGGCGGCGCGAAGAAGAGCAGGGAAATCAGCATCAGCAGCGCCATCATTTGGACGGCCGAGAACGACATCCAATGACTCAGAAAACCTGTAGTGCGGCGCGGGATGTAATACGTATAGAAGTCGACGTGGAGGGCACGCGCCGCGGCGGCTTTGCGCCAGTATTGGCCGTAGCTCCAGAGGGCTTGCACGGTCGCCGTGGCGGCCCACCAGAGGACCAGCCGCCTCATATCCGGAACCCGGCGAATCAGCGTGTAGGCCAGAAACAGCATTGAAAAGACGAACAGCTTCTTGAACTGTGGAAATCCTGCGCGCGGGTCGTCGGACAAGAGAATCGCCAGAAGCGTGCCGCCGATGAAGAGCCCGAAAGGCAACATGATGGGCGGAAGACGAAGCTCCTGGCGGGCCAGCACCGTAGCCACGATTGCCGCGACCAGCAGAGTGTGGCAGGCAAATATGGAAACCAGATCGGCAACGGCCGAAGCAAATATGAAATAGAAGGCGGCGAGTTGCAGATTCTTCTGCGAGAAAACCATCCAGGATTTTCAGTATGACAGAATGCTCCCATGGAGCTGTATATTCTGCGGCACGGAATTGCGGAAGAAGGAAAGCCGGGGCAAAGAGACTCGGAGCGCGCGCTCACCGACGAAGGCCGCAAGAAACTGCGCGAGGTGTTGCGCGTGGCCCAGCGGGCCGGCTTGAAGCCGGACCTCATGATCAGCAGCCCGTATCTCCGAGCGGTCCAGACAGCGGAAGTGGCGATCGATGTTCTTCGCTATAAGGGCACGCTGTCGCAGACGCCCGTGTTGATCCCCTCCGCGGAAGCGGCGACCGTTTGGCATGAAGTGAGAACTCACCGGGACGCCTCGTCGCTGATGCTCGTAGGTCATGAGCCGCTCCTAAGCCAGGTGGTTGGTTATGTGCTCGGTGTACCTGAGCTCCAAGTGGACATGAAGAAGGCCGCGCTTGTAAGAGTCGATCTAGAGGGTTTTGGTCAGCAGCCCCGCGGCGTGTTGAAGTGGATGATGACGCCGAAGCTCGTTTAACGGTTCGAGGTAATCTCCGCGAGCGCTCCCACGGCCTGTTCGCAGAGTTCGCGGGGAACGTCATAGTGCGTGACCAAACGGACTTTGGTAGGGCTGATCCCGTTGGCAAGCACTCCGCGCTTCTTCAATTCCCCGCTGAACTGGGATGCGGCCATGCCGGTGCCGCTGATCTCGAAGATTACGATGTTGGTTTGGACGCGCGATGGGTCGATCGAGATGCCAGGCATCTCAGCCAGCTTTACGGCCAGGTAACGCGCGTTCGCATGATCCTCGTGAAGCCGTCCAGGCATCTCCTCGAGCGCGATGAGCCCGGCGGCGGCCAGGATGCCCGCTTGCCGCATGCCTCCGCCGAGCCGCTTTCGATAGAGCCGTCCCCGCGTGATCTTCTCCTTCGACCCAACCAACATCGAACCGACTGGCGCGCCGAGGGCCTTGGACAGGCAGAACATGACGGTGTCGCACTTGGCGATGACGTTACCGACCGGAAGCTCCAAATGTGCGGCGGCGTTGAACACTCGCGCGCCGTCGAGATGCACCGGGAGCCCAGCATCATGGGCCCGATCGCAGACCTCGTTCAGCGCATCCATTGGGTAGACCGCACCGCCGGCCATGTTGTGCGTGTTCTCAAGATGGATCAGGCCGGTTGGCGCCCAATGCGGACCGGGCGGTTTCAAATAGGGGAGAATCTGCTCCCAGCGCAGGATGCCGTCGACGGTTGGGATGGCGCGCGGCACACAGCCACTGAACCATGCCAACATTCCCAACTCGTAGTCCAAAAGGTGTCCGCGTGCTTCGCAGATCACTTCCTGGCCGTGCTGGGTATGGACCTTCACACCGATCGTGTTCCCCATAGTTCCAGTGGGAACGAAAAGCGCCGCTTCCTTACCCAGGATCTCGGCCGCACGCTGTTCCAGCCGATTGACGGTTGGATCTTCACCGTAAACGTCGTCGCCTACTTCCGCTTCGCACATCGCCCGGCGCATCTCCGGCGTCGGCTTGGTTACGGTATCGCTGCGCAGATCGATCATGGATTCACAAACTCCTGGAAGACTTCGTTTGAGAGCAGTACGCCCTGGCTGGTGAGCCGCAATCGTGAACCCGCGCGCTCGAGCAAGCCGATTTCGACGAAGCGTTCGATGGGCTCAGCGAAGCGCTTCCATTCGTCCTCACGTGGCTCAATACCCTGTGACAGGCGCAGTCCGACGAAGAAGCGTTCGTCATCACTGGCGGGCGACTGATTGAGTTGCGGCGTGCGTCCTTGGCCCAAGCGCCCCACATACTCCTGCGCGGTCTCGACGTTCGACGTGCGCACCGCTCCGTCGAACGAGTGGGCGTCGGCGCCAAATCCAACGTACGGCTCCAGACGCCAATATTTCAGGTTGTGGCGCGACTCCCATCCGGGTACAGCGAAATTCGAGATCTCATAACGATGGATACCGGCCGTGGCCAACCGGCTGACTGCGGTCTCGTAGAAGCCGGCCATGGAATCCTCGGTAGGTACTTCTCGCGCGAAGAACTTTCCGCCGCCCTGCAATACTTCGAGGCCGAGCCGGCTGTCTTCGTCGACCTCGAGGATGTACACGGATACGTGCGGCGGTGCGATGCGCTCAATTCCGTCCAGCGACTCCTGCCAACTTTCCGGTGTCTGTCCAGGCAGCCCTGCGATGAGATCGAGGTTGATGTTGTCGATGCCCTCGCCTCGGAGGAGCGCACAGTCCGCCTCGACAGTTGCCGCATTGTGCTTTCGCCCCGACTTCGCCAGTTCCGATGTTACAAACGACTGGACGCCGAGGCTCACGCGATTGATTCCGACGTCCCGCCATGCCCGAACATTTTTCAGTGCTAGTGTTCCGGGCATCGCTTCCATCGTCGCTTCCTTCCATGACCTTGCCAGGGAGGAGGTTCAATAATCGTTCGAGCGCCGCGGGTTCCATCAGGCTCGGCGTACCGCCGCCGAGGTAAACCGTGTCCGGCTGCCATGCCCACGCATGGGTTCGGATCTCCTGTTCCAGCGCGGGCAGATAAGCCCGTTCCAATTCCTTCGGAAACACTCCTGAAGCAAAGTTACAGAAGGAGCACTTCTGACTACAGAACGGAAATGAAATGTAGACGCCGGGCATGGCGCGTTAGAGCTTTATCTCTTCGTTCAGTTGTTGGCTGACGGCCGCTGCGATCAAGTCGTTTAAGGTTTGACCGGTGTCCGCCAACACAAAGGCGTCCCTCTCGGGGATCCAATCGAGCTTGAAGCTTCTGGAATGGGCCGAGACCCAGATCTGCCGCACCGGCGAATTGGGGCTGACCACAAACTTCGCCGGTGGATCTTCAAATTCCACCGTCAGAGCGCCGCCGAAGTCGGTCTCGAAATCGTGCTTGTCCGACGCAGCTACTAACGAATTGTAAAGCCGGGTTAAAGATTGGTCCGCTTTGAGGCGAAACTCTTGATCATCCATCGATATCTAAAAGTTAGCACGGCGCTCCCTTTGAACTTTCACACAAACTTTCGCGACTTTCGCCCGTCTGACTTCATCTGGTACCCTTGGACGTTGAATGGAAACTACTTGTCTGCGACATACCGAATTGCCTCACACTTCGCGGCTTTTCGCGGACTTTTTGTACCATTATGATCGTGTTAGCCGGTTTTACGAGCTTCCAGGAACGCCCGCGCCGTATCCGGAAGACCGCCGCGCGGCGCTGGTAGCGGCCCTTCGCGAACAGAATCCCAACAATCCTTCGCTTGATGTGCTGGCTCAGCCAGGCGCAGTCGCTTATGTGACGGGTCAGCAGGTGGGGATTTACACCGGGCCTGCCTATACCATCTACAAGGCGATGACGGCGGTCCGTCTGGCGGAAGAATCCACCAGGAACGGCATTCCAGCGGTACCCGTTTTCTGGCTGGCGACCGAAGATCACGATTTCGCCGAAGTTAATCACGCTTGGACATTCGATGCTACCGGTAGCCCTCGCGCTTTGCGCGTGGATGGGGATCATGGAATCGATCGGCCGGTCGGGGGAGTGGCGATTCCCGCTTGGCCGAACGCCGAACTTCGCGAATCGCTGAAGGATTTCCCGTTCGCTGACGACGTGATGCGGCTGGTCGACCAGACGCACACACCGGGGCGGACCATGGGCGAAGCGTTTCGCTTGTTGGTGGAGCGGCTGCTGGGCAAATATGGAATCCTCTATCTCGATCCGCTTGCGCCCGCGATTCGGGAGTTGGCGGCTCCGCTGTTGCGCACCGCGTTTGAGTCGTCCACCGATCTGAAGTCTCGCCTGCTGGCGCGCAACAAGGAACTGACTGACGCAGGTTATCACGCGCAGGTTCACATCGAGGCGAACACGTCGTTGTTCTTCGTGCTCGAGGAAGGCAGGCGTGTCAATCTGAAGCGGCGCAACGGTCAGGATCTCGCTGATCTCGCGGCGCATGCGGAAAATCTTTCTCCGAACGCCATTTTGCGTCCCGTGGTCCAAGACTATCTTCTGCCGACGGCCGCGTATATCGGCGGACCGGCCGAGATCGCTTATTTCGCCCAGTCGCAAGTTCTTTACGAAGCGCTGCTGGGCCGCATGCCGTCGATCCGCTCCCGCAGCGGCTTTACTTTGTTCGACGCGCGGTCCGCGAAGTTGATGGATCGTTACGAGCTGCGTTTGACCGACTTATTTCACGGCGAGCACGAGTTCCTGGAATGTCTGGCGGCCAAGTTGGTCCCGGCAGGACTTCAGACTCACTTTGAATCCGCCACGGCCTCTGTTTCCGCGCTGATTGACTCGCTCAACAAGGAAACCAGCGCATTCGATCCCACGCTTGGGGCGGCCTTATCGAAATCGCGAGCGAAGATTCTATACCAATTGGCCAAGACGCAGGCGAAGGTGGCGCGCGAGACACTTCGGCGGAGCGACCGCGCGAAGGCGGACGCCGCCTATCTGTATGGATCGTTGCTGCCGCAGAAACACTTGCAGGAGCGCTTCTACGGTATTCTTCCGTTCCTCGCCAAGCATGGTTTCGAATTGCTCGATACTGTTTACGATCACGTAAAACTCGACTGTCCGGATCATATTTTGCTGACCGTGTAAGATAGTTTTTCCAAGGTCTCATGCGCAAAAATTCCGTCAAGCAGGCCCTGGCCGAGGGCAAGGTGCAGCTTGGCTGCAATTTCGGTCAACTTCGTTCGCAGGAAGTGGCGCGAATTCTCGCAGTGGCCGGTTTCGATTGGGCCTTTCTTGACTGCGAGCATGGCGGGTTCGGTCTCGAGACGATACAGGACATTTGCCGCCTCTGTTCCTACGTCGGTCTTGCGCCCATAGTTCGTGTGGCTGACATGCAGTATTCGCTCGTGGCCCGTTCGCTCGACTGCGGCGCCCAGGGGATTATTTTTCCGCGAGTGGAGAGTGCCGAGGTGCTGGAGAAAGCAATCAGTTGGACGAAGTTTCCTCCCGACGGCATACGCGGGTTCGGCTTGAGCACGATGCACGTGAACTACGAGCCGATGACGATTCCGGAAATCCTGCAATACATGAACGAGAACACGCTCGTAGTGCTCCAGATCGAGACGGCGCTTGCGGTAGAGATCCGTGAAGAGCTGCTGGCGGTGCCGGGAATCGACGCGGTCATGATCGGTCCGGTGGATCTTTCCATCTCGCTTGGATGTCCAGGCGAATTCCAACACCCCAAGATGGTGGAAGCGATGGAAGCAGTGCGCGACACCTGCGACCGCCGCGGTATCGCGCCGGGCACACAGACGCGCAGTCTATCGCTGGGTAAGTTCTGGCGAGACCGCGGCATGCGCTTCCTCGGGTGCAGCAGCGAGGTCGGCATGATGATGGAGAAGGCCCAGGAGATCACCAAGGGGCTGGTTTAGGCTTTACGAATCATTACAAAGTTAACCTGGATTTTGGTAACGCTAACAGGTGGCATCCCTGTCTTAATAGTCAGGAGAAGTAAATATGAACCGCTTGTTTAGTATTGCAACCTTTGGCGTAATTCTTGCCGGAGCCGTGCTGTTCCCCAGTGCGAAAGCTTCCGACTGGGATAGAAAAACCGTCGTAACTCTCGGTGAGCCGATGGATGTGCAGGGCACCGTGTTGCTGCCCGGCCGATACGTGATGAAACTGTCTGATTCGGATTCGGATCGCCACATCGTGACGATCTGGAACGCCGATGAGACGCGCATGTTTGCCACCGTGTTGACAACGCCCGCCTATCGTGTGAATCCGACTGATGACACGAAGTTCACCTTCTACGAAAGCACGCCAGGAGCACCCATGGTGCTGCGAACGTGGTACTACGCCGGTTCCGAAGATGGTGAGGAGTTCGCGCCACCACCGGACGCGCGCCGCCGTTAAAGAGCCCCCGTACGTCTCTTCCAATCGAATAACACAACGCCCGCCGCCACCGAAACATTGAGCGACGATATCTTACCCGCCAGCGGAATGCGAACGAGAAAATCGCAATGCTGCTTGACGAGTTGATGGAGTCCCTTGCCTTCGCTGCCTAACACGATGGCGGTGGGCGCTGTGTATTCGACCTTGTCGTAATCGTTCTCGCCACGCTCATCGAGCCCGTAGATCCAGTAGCGTTTTTCCTTTAGCTCTTCGAGCGTGCGCGTGACATTGGCGATGCGAACCACCGGAAGATATTCCAGCGCTCCCGCGGCGGCTTTGGCAACCGTGTCGGTGAGTCCAGCGGCTCGGCGCTCCGGAATGAGGATCGCATCGGCGCCGGCGGCGAGCGCGGTACGCGCAATCGCTCCCAGGTTGTGGGGGTCTTCGATTCCGTCGAGAATCACCAGCAATTTCGCCTTGCAAATTACATCTTCGACTGGAGCATACTGAGTAGCCGCCGCGTATGCGATGACGCCCTGATGCGGCTGATTGTTGGCGGCGCGATCGAGCGTGTTCCGAGGTTCAAATCGAACCGGCACAGACCGCTTGCGCGCCAGATCAATGATCTCCTGCAGCCGCGCGCTGGCCGCGCCTTTCGAGATAAGGATGCGATCGATGGGGCGTTCCGCCAGCAGAGCTTCGCGTATCGGATGGATGCCGATGAGCAGACTCATTGGGTCGCGGTCCAGGACGAGTCAAGGCTCAAGAACGCTAGCGCATAGCGGCGTCCGAATTCACGCAGTGACGGCGTGTCGAAGTGCACGATATCGCTCTTGGGATGGAGTCCGGCGGAAGACGCGAAGGCAGTGTGCGGAACGCTCAACGGGATCAGCGCGAGTTGCTCGTTGACGACCTTTGAGAACGGGCTCTTGAGATACTCGCCGAGTTCGCCGACTACCACAGGAACGTCGGCCGCGCCTAGATCCTCGCGCAGCGTTTGAATGAAGCTGGTCCAACGCTCGCGGTACGAGCGCGCCTTGGCTTCGTCGTTGGAATCCGCCTCTCCCTGATGCCAGAGGATGCCGCTTAGCTTCCCGGATTTCAATGCAAACTTCGTCCGCTCGACGGCGTTCTTGTACAGCTTGTCGCCAGGTTTCCATTCGTCGAGCGAGGTGCCTCCGAAGGCGGCGGGAATGAGGCCGATGGTGACGGACGGATTGTCGTGTGCCAGCAACTTGGCGAACGAGCGCCCAATGCCGACTCCGATTACCTCCGGTTTATCGAAGTGCATCGGATCGATAGCGGGCACCCATTCCATCGCCTTGTTGAGCATCAATACGCGCGGGATGGGCTCGCGGTCCTGCGGTTCCACTGCGCCGCGGCCGGCCATGTTCGATTGTCCGATCAGAAGAAATAAACGGAGGTTTTGGGGCGCTTCGGCCGCGAAAAGTGCGGGGCCGGCGAGCAGGCTGAGTAGCAGGAAACGTCGGAGCATCATTCAGATAGAAGTTTAACTGAAGGGACCTTGAGTTTTGCGTCTTAGAGTCGTACATTCGATAGTAGCGTGCAAGTCCCTATTGCAGTTTCGGACGACAAAGCGGGAAAGCAGGAGATTCCGGACAAGCTGTATTTCCGGATCGGTGAAGTGAGCCGTCTGGCGGGTGTGCAGCCGTATGTCCTGCGCTACTGGGAAACCGAGTTTCCGATGATTTCGCCGAAGAAGTCGGGCACCGGCCATCGGTTGTACCGCCGCAAGGACGTCGAGCTGGTTTTGGAAATCAAGCGGCTGCTCTACGACAAATGCTTCACCATTGTCGGGGCTCGCAAGGCGCTTGATCCGAAGGCCAAAGCCACGGTGCAGAAACCGGTCGCGAGCAAGGTGCCGCAGGGCGAATTGTTTCCGGCTCCTGCTCCCGATGTGAGTTTTATACGCCGTGAGTTGACGGCGATTCTCGATCTGTTGCGATAGACGGGACCTGCAAAATAAATATCCGCTGATGTAGTTGGATGGGGCGTATGGCGGCTCTCATAGAATGAATGCTCATACGATTCCTGGTCTTTGCCACGTTGGTCCCGCTTCTCTGTTTCGGTCAACGGTTCGAGTTTGGAGCTAAAGTAGGCGTCCCGCTTTCGGAAACGTTTGAGACGGGATCATTCTTCACTCTCGATTTCGGAGAGGGCTCAACTTCCGCGACGCGGCGTTATACGGTCGGGCCGACAGTGGAGCTGAAGTTGGTGCACAACTTCAGTGTAGAGTTCGATGTGCTTTACAACCCAGTGGGCTTCGACGACCTGACGAAATCCGGCGGTTTGGAATATATCCATACGCGAACGACGGCTAAATCCTGGGAATTCCCGATCCTTGGGAAATTCCGTTTTTCCCGGCTACCGATCCTTAGACCATATGTCGACGGAGGCATCTCGTTTCGGCGCGTCAGCGGAGTTTCCAGCACTATGGCGCAATATGCTGGCTCTTTAGCTTTTGAGGTGAGAAGCTCGACTGGGACCACGTCGGAAACTCTCGATAACCGCTCGAGCCGTGGGGTCGTTGTTGGCGCGGGAATGGTCATCCACGCTTGGCTGCTACACATCTCGCCTGAGATCAGGTATACGCGTTGGGGAGCGGATCAGAATCTGGATCCTCTGCTTTACTCAAATCAAAATCAGGTGGATTTGTTGTTGGGCGTCACGTTTTGAATTCTCCACGGCCCGGCTAGTTGTTGACCTGCCCCGGCGCCCAGAAGTCGCGATCGACATTTACGAACTCCGGAGGCGGAACACTCAGCGCGGGCGTGACTCGGAACAACAGTCGCTCATCGCTCACCACCGTGTCAGTCATCACGGAGTGAAGCTTCGACGCACTCTCCGCTCCGAGCGATTCGTATGTCTTGCTCGTGTCCGGCATCATCGTGTCCATGGTGGCGAGACTGCGTAATGGCTGTAAAAACAGGTACGTGCTTCGCGAACCGCCGAATGAGATTTGATAAGCGAGAACCGGTTGATCGAGACCGGCCCTGTCGCTGGCGGCCAGGAACGTGCGGAAACTCTGGGCGAATTCGCGTTCCCGCCCCGTCTGGATCTCCACCCTCCGGACCATCAGATAGTGAGCTTTGGGCAGGACGGCCATCGCCTGCTGAATTTGGAGACTGAGTCCTTCGCGATAAACGGCGATGAAGGTATGCCGGTCGTCGATAAACTCGGCCGCGTGCGCGTCGATTTGCTGCAAGGTAGCAGACTGCGCCATCGTATTGATGGCATCTTCCATGGCGGCGAACGACGGGTGAAATTCCGTCCGCCACAACTCCGGATTTCCCGAGAGCGACGAGAGCGCGATGGATGGCGGAGCGATGCCGGCGCCGCGCAGAGCGGACGCATACTCCGCGCGGACTTGCTCAAAATCCCGTAGCGGAACCGAAGCGCGAATATGCTCCGACTGGATGCGGAGCACGGCCGGAGGGTCGGTGGCGCGGGCGGAACCGGCGAGAGCGAGGGCGGTTAAACCGAGCAGAGCACGAGTGGGCATAAAACTCCTAATGGGCTGAAAAGCCCAGTAAAATACTATGACGCGGAGCGTTCGGGAAGTGTGCAAGCGCTACTTGCAGCGGGAATAAACCGGTGATACAAAGAAATCATGTTGGCGCCAACTCCGGAGAAAGAAATCACCGTTTTTGATATTCTCCGCGAATCGCAATGTGCGAACTGCGGAGAGACGCTACCGCGAGGCAGCTTTCTGACAATGGAAAATGGAAAACCGTTTTGCACGGATTGCGCGGATCTCGGCCACCTCGTCTATCTCCCTCGCGGCGATGCGGCTTTGACGCGGCGGGCGAAGAAATACAGCGCATTGTCGGCTGTGGTTATTCGTTTCAGCCGGACCCGAAAACGGTACGAACGCCAGGGCCTTCTGGTAGAAGAAGCGGCTCTTGAGAAGGCCGAGGCGGAGTGCCTGAGCGATGAAGAGCAACGCGCCGCTCGCCGCGAGCGTGACGTAGTACGGCGGATGAACGAGGACGTTGAACTCGCTGCCCGCGTGACCGCCCGTATCCGCGAGTTGTTTCCCGGTTGTCCGCCGGCGGAGGCGCGTCATATCGCGCAGCACACTGCCGAGCGCGGAAGTGGCCGCGTGGGACGCTCGGCCGCGGGCCGCGCTCTGGAAGACGAGGCAATTGAGCTTGCCGTGCAAGCGGCAGCGCGTCATCGTCACACGAATTACGATGAGCTGCTCATGGGCGGAACCGACCGCCTGGATGCGCGCGAGAGCGTTCGCAATCGGGTAGAAGCTATGTTGGAGAAATGGCGAAGGTGACCGCTGCTCACCAGTAGTGATGTCCGCTCGGAATCGCCCCGGGAAATACATACGCGTACAGCAGCACGATGACGCCGACCAACAGCGCCAGAATAATGCTGTGTTTCACCACCGCGCGAACCAGCAGCCCTTCCTTACCGTCCTGGCCGGTCGCCGCGCACGCAATGACGAGCGATTGGGCGGCCATCATTTTGCCCATCACGCCACCGGCGCTGTTGGCCGCGCCCATCAGAATCGGACTGAGTCCGAGCTTGTTTGCCGTGATCACCTGCAGACTGCCAAACAGCGCGTTAGACCCGGCGTCGGTGCCGCTGAGGGCCACTCCCAACCATCCGATGAGCGTGCCGAATAGCGGAAACATAACGCCGGTATGCGCCAGCGCCAATCCCAGCGTGGCATCCATTCCGCAGTAGCGTGTGAGGTAGCCGAGACTCAACATGGCCATGATCGCCGCCACGCTAAATCGCAGGCGATAAGTCGCATAAAAGAACACCTTGATCGTTCGCTTCAAGGAAAGCCCTAACATCGGGCCGGCGATCAGACCGGCGAAAAAGGTTCCGGTGCCTACCGTCGACAGCCAGGCGAAATCGAAGATGGCGGGTTCGGCATATGGCTTCACCACTGCCGGGGCAACGCGGATCACCTGCAAGTGTAATCCCGGGATCGGCTGTTTGATCGAGAACTTGTCGAGCCATGGTGCTACGCCGGGAAGTCCCCAAACGACGACGAAGACAGCCAGCAGAAGGAATGGCGACCAGGCCAGCAACACCTTTCCGAACGTGAGTTTGGGGATATCCGTGCGCCGCGCGGGCATTTCCCAATCGGGAAATTGCCAGATCGTCTTCGGCTTCCAAACTTTCCCGAAGAAGACGGCGAGAATCAGGAGCGTTCCGATGCCGCCGACGATATCGACCAGAGCCGCGTCCATAAAGTTCGACCAGAAGAATTGGATAGAGCCGAACGCCACGCCGCAAAGTAGCAATCCGGGCCACACGGCCAGAGTGTCGCGCGTGTTGGCCATTACGCGAACGAGCCAGAAGGGGAGGAATAACGTGGTGATTGGAAGGATGCGTCCGATCATGGCGCTGAAATCCGCTTCGGGCAGGCCGGTGACTGCGGTCAGGGTGCGAATGGGATTACCGAGCCCGCCAAAGGCCACAGGCGCCGAGTTGGCGATGAGGCAGAGCATCGCGGTCTGGAACGGCGGGAAGCCGAGGCCGATCATCATGGCGCCCGTTACCGCTACCGGAGCGCCGCCGCCGCCCGCGCCTTCGAGCAGCGCCCCAAACGCGAAGGCGATGAGGAGCACCAACAAACGCGGGTCGTCGGAGATCGCTCCGATGGATTGTTTGAGAATCTCGAACTGGCCCGATTCCACCGTGACTTCATAAACGAAAACGGCCGCGACCACAACCCAGGCAATTCGAAGCCAACCGTAGACCAGGCCGTTGGCGACCGCGCCGGCCACCATTTGCGGCGGCATCCGAAAGACCGCCAAAGCGATAATAATGGCCACCACGAACGCATACACGGCGGCTTTCCAGGCCGGGATTCTCCTGACGGCCAGGAGATAGAACAGAGTTACGGCAGGAATTGCGGCCGTGAGGGTGGAGAGGAAAACGTTTCCGAGAGGATCATAGTTTTGCGACCAGGTTGCGCTCATGCAGTGGCACTATACTATCGCGAGTGCTGGGTGAATCTTCGGCGGGGTTAGCGTTTCAGCGATTTAGGCCGCAGGAAGGGGACGAACTCCTGCAGGAAATTGTAACCGGCATCCCCGCCGAGGCTAATGAGTCCCCGGACGAGGCCGTCCTGAACAGTCGAGTTACTGTTCGGAGACCAAGTGTTCACCAGTTGTCCAGCACCGAATGCGCTGGCGATTCGGGAATAGGCGAAGCGTTGACCTCCGGAATCGGTGCGAGTCACGACAGTCTGCAGCAGAACGTTCTTAATTCTTGATTTGAAACCCTTTTCTGTGCTGGGGAAATAGCGGGGATCTTCATGCAAAGTAGTCTCGAGCGCGAATGCCATGGATTGCCGCGCGAGATTCGATCCAAAACCGGAGGCGAATCTCGTGCCATAGCCACCTACGCCTTGACCCCACTCGGATGGTGTATTGGTAGCTTGGCCGATGAGCCCTCCGAATGCCGCGCCAGCGACTCCACGGAATCCAAACGATTGCACGATCCGATATTCGAACTTGTCACCGGTGGCGAGAGGTGGGGCGCTCATCGTCGAACCGAGATATGCCGGGAGGTTTGCTCCCTGCGCAGCCAAAAAGGCCGGAAATAGGAGTGGGAGCAATAAGCGAATACACATCACACATGGGACACGTCTCGCGCCAGAACTGTTACATATCTTACGATGCTACTGCTGCCAACCCCCGCCGAGAGCTTTGTAGAGTTGCACCACGCTAAGAAGTTCGTTCAGCCTGATCTGCGACAGTGAAAGCTGCGCCTGAAACAGGTCGCGATCCGAATCGAGAGCGTTGAGCTGCGTGTCGACACCGCCGCGATAACGCAAATAGGCGAGCCGCGTGCGATCCGTCAGGGCTGTCACCAGCGCTTCCTGCTCCACGCGGCTTTCCCGTACGCGCTGGCGTGCGATAAGCGCGTTGGAAACTTCTGTAAACGCGGTTTGAATCGACTTTTCGTATTGTGCAAGCGCGCTATCCCGCTGGGCTTCGTTCAATTTGACGTTCGATTTCAGACGTCCGGCGGTGAAGATCGGCTGAGTGACTTGAGGCACGAAGTTATAGACACTGGAAGGTCCGCTAAACAGACTGGACAATTGTGAGCTTTGGCCGCCGACTAGCCCCGTCAGGCTCAGTTGCGGAAAATACGCCGCTTTTGCTACTCCAATTTCAGCATTCGCCGCCTTTAAGTTATCCTCCGCGGCCAGGATATCGGGACGGCGTTCGAGGAGCGTTGAGGGCAGACCCGTCGGTACATCGGGCGGCATCCGCTGCGCAGTCAGATCGAGTCCCCGGATCACTTCACCCGGATTCTTTCCCAGCAGCAATGTAATCTGATTTTCGGTTTGCTCGATTTCCTGTTGGATCGCCGGAATCGTTTCCGACGCTGTATAGACCAATTGTTCGGCCTGGCGCAGGTCGAGTAGCGTGGCCACTCCGCCGGTCTGCTTTGATTGGGTGAGGCGCAGTGATTCCTGCCGAGTTTCCAGGGTGCGGCGCGAGATTTCCAGCTCGTAGTCCAACTCGCGCAGATGGAAATAAGCGGACGCCACATCGCTTACGAGCGTGGTGATGACGGCCTTTCGATTTTCTTCCGCGTTGAGGAGACTGGCACGGGCGGCTTCCGTAGCGCGCCGCAGCCTGCCCCAGAGATCGAATTCAAACGACAGCATGTTGAGAGATGCCTCACCCCAGTTTCGATTCTGCGAAGGCACGAAGCTCTCGGAAAGCGGAAGCGATCCGTTTCGGGATAGCCGCGTAAAATTAATCGCCCCGCTGGCGTCCACGTTGGGAAACTGATTCGATCTGGTGATGCCGAGATTCGCGCGTGCTGCCTCTACCCTGGCCACGGCATCCCGCAAATCGTAGTTCTGCGCCAGCGCTGTGCGCACCAGTTCTTGCAATTTTTCGTCCTGGAAGACTTCCCACCACTTGAGATCGGCCAGCGACGCAGACTGCTGCGGCGGCAGCGGCGCCGGTGCGCGGAAAGATTCCGGAGTCTGGACCATGGGACGGTGATAGTTCGGGCCCATCATGCAACCGGCAAGAAGAATCGAAGTCAGGAAGACAACTGTCAGACGGTATCTCATTTTCAGTCTCCCTCCGCCGGCCTGGGCATTTGCGGCAGAATTGCGGCGGCCTTTTCCTTCCCCGCGCCGGATATCTTTTCCACCAGGTAGAAAATTGCCGGAATGAAGAAGATGCCGATGGCGCTGGCGGCAAGCATTCCGCCGATGACCGTGGTGCCCATGATCTGGCGGCCCACTGCGCCCGCGCCGGTTGCAGTCCACAACGGAACGCATCCCAGGATGAACGCGAACGACGTCATCAGAATTGGACGGAGACGTAACCGTGCACCTTCTAGCGCGGCGTCCACCAGCTTCATCCCCTGCTCGTACTTGTCCTTGGCGAACTCGACAATCAGAATCGCGTTCTTGGCGGCCAAGCCGATCAGCATCACCAGTCCAATCTGCGAGTAAACGTCGTCTTCGATCTGAATCATGTATGCGGGATAGAAGAAGCTCAGCACGAAGCGGCGCAGCCATAAAATTCCGAATGCGCCGAATACGGCGACTGGCGTACTCAGCAGCACGCTGAACGGCAGCGACCAGCTTTCATACAACGCAGCCAGAATGAGGAAAACGAACAGAATCGAAAACCCGAAGATGACAGACGCGGGAACCCCTTCCGCGGCCTTCTTCTCCTGGTAGGACATGCCCATGTAGTCGTAGCCCATCTCGCGCGGCATCGACGCGGCGAACGTTTCTTCGAGTGCTTTCATTGCCTGCGCAGAACTATAGCCGGGTGCTGCGCCTCCGATAATCTGGGCCGACCGGTACAGGTTGTAGCGCATGGTGAACTCAGGACCCGGCCGCGACTCAAATTTCACCAGTGAGGAAAGCGGAACCATTTCCCCCTTGCTGGTTCGCACGTAGAATTGGCCGAGGCTGTCAAGATTCTTCCGGTAGTCGCCTTCGGCCTCGATGTAAACCTGCCACTGCCGGCCGAATCGGTTGAAGTAGTTGATAAACTGTCCGCCCATGAAAGCCTGGATGGTCCGGTAGACGTCGTTCAGCGGTACACCCTGTTTGAGTGTTTTGTCGCGATCGACGTCGGCAAACTGTTGCGGCACGCTCGGAAGGAATGTGCTCACCAGGCCGCCGATCTCCGGACGCTTACGCGCCGCGGCGACGAATTTATCCAGGTTATCCGAGAGAAACTGAACATCCTTGCCTGCGCGATCTTCAAGAATGAACGTGAATCCGCCGGAAGTCCCGACTCCAGGGATGGCCGGCGGCGAGAAACTCAGCGCGAAGCCGTCCGGAAGCTTCGAGAGTTCGCGATTGACGTGCTGCAGAACTTCCTGATACTGCTCCTCCCGGCTCTTGCGCTCGTCCCATTCTTTCAGCGTGACAAAGAACAATCCGTTGTAACTGGTCCGGACAAAACTGAGCAGACTAAACCCGGCCACGGTCGTGGTGTATTTGACGCCCGGCGTGTTTTCAAGAATATGCTCAATCTTCGTCGCCACTTCGTTCGTGCGTTGGATCGATGCCGCGTTGGGAAGCTGGAGGTGCAGGAAGAAATATCCCTGGTCCTCATCCGGCAAGAAACTGGAAGGCACCTTGCCGCTCACGAAAACGGCGGCGCCGCCAATAGCGACGAGCACCACGAGTGCAACCACGCTTTTGCGCATAAGCGCCGACGACCAGCGAATATAGCCGTCGGTCGCGCGTCCGAACATACCGATTGAACCAGTTGAAGAACTTTTGCAGCAGACCGGTGCTCTTCTCTCTCGGGCGCAGCAGGAGCGCGGATAGCGCCGGGCTCAAGGTCAGCGCATTGAAGGCTGAAAGGATGACCGAGATGGCAATGGTAACGGCAAATTGCTGGTAGAGGCGCCCGGTAATGCCGGGTATGAAGGCCGTCGGTATGAATACCGCGGAGAGCACGAGAGCGATGCCGATGACAGGACCGGAGATCTCTTCCATCGCGCGGAAGGCCGCCTCTTTGGGAGCGAGCCCATTCTCGATATGCCGCTCGACGGCCTCCACGACGACGATGGCGTCGTCCACCACGAGTCCGATGGCCAGCACAAGGCCGAATAGCGAAAGCGTATTGATGGAGAAACCGAACAGCGGAAAGAAGACGAAGGTACCGATCAGCGAAACGGGCACGGCCAGAAGTGGAATCAGGGTCGCGCGCCAGCCCTGCAGGAAAATATAGACGACCAGGGTGACCAGCAGGATGGCGATAGACAGAGTTTTGACGATTTCCTTGATCCCTTGCGACACCGAGCGCGTGGTGTCGAGCGAGACGACGTAATCCATGTCTTGCGGGAAACGTTTCTTCACTTCAGCCATCAATTTCCTGGCGCCCGCCGCCGCGTCTACGGCATTTGTTCCCGGCAATTGATACAGGGCCAGAATGGCGCTCGGCTTTCCGTTCAGACGGCCGACGATGGAATAGTCCTGCGAGCCCAATTCGGCGCGGGCTACGTCCTTCACGCGGACCACGCCACCATCCGGGTTTTCGCGGAGCACGATTTGTTCAAACTGTTCGGGCGAGGTCAACCGCCCCTGTGCGCGGACCGAATATGTGAATTCCTGGCCCTTTGGAACGGGTGCGCCACCCACCTGTCCCACCGGGTTTACGGTGTTTTGCGCCTGGATGGCACTCACGATATCCGGGACCGTGATTCCGAGTTTGGCTAACTGGTCGGGCTTCACCCAGAGACGCATCGCGTACTGGCCGGCTCCGAATACCTGCACGTTGCCGATTCCAGGTATGCGCGTTAGCTGATCGTTCAGGTTGATGTAGGAATAGTTGGCCAGAAAGTCCGCGTTATAGGTTCCCTTCGGGGAATAGAGACCGATCACCATGAGCGGAGCGGTGACGGATTTTTGAACCGTGACTCCGTAATTCGTCACGTCCGCCGGAAGCTGCGAAGCGGCCTGCGTCTCGCGCATCTGGGTGAGGATGAGATCGGTGTTCGGATCGGTCTTTACGTCGAAGTCGACGATCATCGTCATCTGCCCGTTAGCGGCATTGAGCGAATACATGTAGTTCAGGTTGTCGACGCCGCTCATTTGCTGTTCGATCGGCGTGGCAACCGATTGCTCGACCGTCTGAGCGTCCGCACCGACATAATTCGCCTGTATTTGAACTTCCGGCGGAGCGATGGCGGGGAACTGGGCGATCGGCAGGCTGGCGATGGTGACCAGGCCGACGATGACCATCAAAATGGAGATCACCATGGCCACGATGGGCCGGTTGATAAAGAATTTAGACATTTTCGGTTACTTTCCTTTCGGATTGACCTGCAGGCCTGGGCCAACCTTCTGGACACCCTCGGCCACGACACGGTCGCCCGGTTTCAGGCCCTCGGTGATCAGCCAATCGGTGCCGATGCGGTCACCAACCTGCACCGTCTGAATGGCGATTTTGTTCGCACGGTCGACTGTGGCTACCTGGTAGCTTCCTTGCAGTTCGGTCACGGCACGCTGCGGCACGAGCAACGCGCCTTGTTCGGGTTCCGACCGCTGCTCGAACTCTGCCATATTGTCCCGGGCGGAGCACGCCGCCGGGATTCGGAAACAGCCCAACCAACAGAATGGAGCCCGTGTTCTGATTCACCTCGCGGTCGGCAAAAGAGAATTTTCCCTTGCGCGGATATACGGAGCCGTCGGACAAAATCAGTTCCAGATCCAGTTGTTTTAGACCGTTCGACGTGGCTTTGGAGAAGTTCAGGTATTCCAATTCGCTCACCGTGAACTGGGCTTTGATGGGATCGAGCGTTGAAACCGTGGTGATGGGGTTGCCCGCCGGACTCACCAGGTTGCCCACCTGTACCAGAGCGATGCCGGCCACGCCGTCGATGGGAGAAGTAAGGCGTGTGAATTCGAGATTGACCTTGGCGTTCTCGACCGCTGCCTTGGCAGCCTCCACTCCGGCGTTGGCTACTTCAATCTGAGCGCTGGACGTGGTTACTTGCGCCTTGGCGGCCTCAATCTGAGCTTTCGCCGCCAGATTATTCTGCGTGGCGTTGTCGAGATCCTGCTGTGTGACGGCCTGCTGTTTGGCAAGCGGCGTGTACTTGTCTTCGTCGAGTTGGGTCTTCCGCTGATTCGCCTCGGCGACGGTCAGTTGCGCCTTCGCTTGCGCCACTTGAGCTTTCGCTTGCGCTACCTGTCCAGTGGCCTGCGCCAGTTGCCCCTGGGCCTGATCGAGGGCCGCCTGAAACGGACGGGGATCGATCTGGAACAACAGTTGGCCTTTTCTGACGAAGGAGCCTTCGGTGTAGTTCTGGGTCAGCAAGTACCCGGTTACCTGGGCCTTAATGGCGGCATTTACCATTCCATCCAACGTGCCTATCCACTCGCGCAAGATAGGAACATCCTTCTGCTCGACAGTGGCGACTTCGACATCGGGCGGGGGAGGCGGACCACCCGCTGCCGCAGTGGTGCGCGAGCAGCCGGCAACGCCAATCATCATCGCGGCGATGACGGAAACCGCCGCGTACAATTCGATTTGTTTCCTACCAACAGCTTTCATTCTCATCCTCCGTGGTCTTAACGCTTCCAGAAATCCAGGTAGCCAACGAACTACGTAACCCCAACGTGGGGCAGGCAAAAAAACTAGCTTATAGGCAGTTGGATGCATAGGATGCACCCGTCTGCTTCAGAAAGTTTCAGGAACCTTCGTGGGGGGCCTCCGCATCTGTTTCATTTAAAGGATTTGAGTGCTGGTATGACGAAATTCAAATTAGCGCCAGTGTTTCTGTCAATATTCGCCCTTAGCGGTCAAGGGGCGGAGTCCCTCAACGAAGTCTTAGCGGGTCGCCATTCGTACAACGCCGGCGATTACCGGAGGGCGGTTGCCCACTTCGAAAAAGCGGTCAAGGCCGACCCGAATGACGCAGGCGCGTATTTCTGGCGTGGCAAATCGTACGCGTTAATCGGAGATCTGAGCGGTCCTCTCTTTGGAAATCGAGTGTTGTCGAAAGCCCGCTTATCCTTTGCGAGAGCAGTGGAGCTGGCGCCGGAGAATCATGATTACCGCCGTGAGTTTTTCAATTTCCTCCTCTGGACCGATGAATCCAGAGCCGCGCTCGGTCAGGCTGAGCGTATTCTACAGAACATGCCCGAATCCGACCCGGATTACCGTTCGATGCAATGGGAACTTCGCCAGCAGCATGACGAGCGGAAATCGGCCGAAAATCGGGTGGCCGGACTCTTCCTCGCTGCTCCAAAAGCCGTTGTGCAGGCTGTGGATCGGCCTATACCTCCGGTTCCAGTACCTCAGTCCGCGTTTGTCGGGAAATAAAGCCGGTTGCATGGTACTTCTCTATCGGGTATAGTCTGAATAGTCAACGGTTCCCGAGTTGTCATCGCGGGTATTGAAATCCTTAGGAGGATCTCCAGCATGAAAAAATTAATGGTAGTTGCATCTCTTTTCGCCATCAGCGCTTTTGCGGGCGAATTCAAAGGCGCAATCTCTGAATCAGGCTGCGGTGCCAAGCATGTCGCTGGTTCCGCTGCGGATATCAAGTGCGTTACCGGTTGCGTCAAGAAGGGCGCAGCTCCGGTGTTTGTGACCGACGGTAAGGTGGTCAAGATCGCGGACGCCTCGAAGGTTATGGACTATCTCGGTAAGAAGGTTGTCGTGACAGGTTCGCTCGAAGGCGACACTGTGACGATCGATTCCGTTAAAGCCGACGAGTAACGCCCCACCAGTCGTTTTAAGAGGGGCAGGCTGCTCACTGTAGCTTGCCTCTCGCTTCAACCTTCCAGGTTTCTTCCACGTTCTCTCCCCTGATCCCGTAAATCTGCTCGTGCAAGTTCACCGCCACGCAAACGTGGTTCGGTATCATCCTCACTCTTTCGCCCACTTTAAATGTCTTTGACACGCCTTTCAGATCGACGTAACCGTGCTCTTCGTTCATCTTTTCGAACACGGCGCCGGGCGCTTCCACAAGGTAACCAAAGCCGGTGGCGTCCGGGGAGTTGACGCGGTCGGAGGAGAACGTTTTCGACCCGCCATCAACGATCATCTGGCCCGCTACCGCAGTGGAAACGACCGTTACCAGGACCGATGCGGCGCAATCTTCGAGCGCGCAGGCGCCTCCCAGGAACGTGTTGCGATCGTTGAAGATATAAGTCCCGGGGCGTACCTCGTTCATGTGGCGGACTTCGTGGAGGTAATGCATTGTGGGCGTGGAACCGCCGCTTACGATCTGCACGGCAAATCCGGCGGTTTTCAGGTCTCCGATCACCGCGCCCAGCAGGTCGCCCAAACGTTCGAGGGCCGCGTGCCCTTGCTCGTTCATGTGCTTGATGTGGCCCGGATAAAAAGCGATCCCGCGGAATTCCAGGTTTGCCATGCGATCGACAGCCTGGGCCAGCGTAACGGCCGGGGAGCCGGGAATGACGCCGACACGGCCGAGCCCGGCATCGATCTCGACTAGCACTCCCACCGTGACTCCGGCGCTATGGGCGGCGTCGGATAGTCCTTTCGCCGCTTCGACGCTGTCCAGCGATACCGTGAGATTCGTATGCCTGGCGACGTCCATCAACCGGTGCAGTTTTTTCTCGCCGATGACCGGATAGGCGACCAGCAATTCGTTGGGTGACGAAGAAACCATCACTTCGGCCTCGCCGACTTTTGCCACCGTGATTCCGGCAGCGCCGAGGTCCATCTGGCGGCGGGCCAACGCCGGAATTTTATGCGTCTTGGTATGCGGCCGGAGACGCAAGCCGTGCGCCTTGGTGTAGGCGGCCATGCTTTTTAAATTGCGCTCCATGATATCGAGATCAATCAGGAGCGCTGGAGTGTCCAGGTCGGCAATTTTCATTTAAAATCCAACAGAACCCGGCCGCCGCTGCTCTTGTAAATCAAGGTGAGTTCCTTCGGCTTTGGTGGCTTTCCCTCGAGCAGGAAGTAAAGGAGGCCCTCTTCCGTGTCGGTAATCTCTTTTTCTGCGATAGCCTTCTCCTTCAGGACTGCAAGTACCGGATTTTCAGGTTCTTGGGACTTGTCCTCGATCTTGGCGTCGGCCTGCGTGGTTGGCGTCGAGTTCCCCACGCCGCCCATTTGGCCACCCATGCCGAGGCCTCCGAAAGTAGGCCGGTGAGTTCCGGGCGCGGACGAACCACGCACTCCATTTTCGGTGACGATGAGGGACATGTGCCCGGCGATTTCGCTGGGTGCCAGAGGCTGGCTGCGCTGGCCATCCTTGCCGGAGAGTAGTGTGAAATCGTCGTTCCACAGGGAAACTTTGTTATCGCCTTTGACATGGAATCGTATTTTCACCACGATGATGTTCATGCCTGGATCGGCGCCGATGGCTTCGGTGCAGGACTGGCGGTCTTCGAGCACGGTTGCGGCGATGTCGACCACGTCGTTCCCCATGGATCCGACACCGATGAGGCGTTTTTCAGAGGCCGCCAGCAGGAACGCTGGTACGGCAAGAACGATCGTAAAAAGGTGCTTGTACACGGCAGAAGCTCCATCGACATTGTAACCGGAAAATGGGCACCGGAAATGGCCACCGGAGTTGGCGGGAAGCGCCCGCCCCAACCTTCGCACCAAAAAGTACCATTGCTTGGCTAAAGCTTGCGGGTTAGCCTGACGATTAACCCGTTGAAGCTGTAACACTGTACTGCGCGCGGACTTAGGATTTCACAGAATGAATCGACTGGCCTCTTTTTCACTTGTATTCGCCGTTTTTGCAAGTGCGCTCATGGCGCAGAGTACCACCAGTGGCATCCAGATTGGCACCAATCCGGCTGGTCCTGCCTTCAGCGTTGATGGAACGCGCTACACCACTACCCAGACTTTCAATTGGCCGCAGGGCAGCACCCATCAGATCAGCTTTCTGGGCAATTTGACGCCAACTATCTTCGCGAATCAGGACAATAGTATCGAATACACTTTCGGTGGCTGGTCGGTGAACGGCACTGCGCTGGGTGGTTCCGGCGACGTGAATCAGACGGTAACCGCGGACCCTAAAATAACCAGTTATATTGCGGGCGTGACCATAAACTATCGAATCAACCTGGTCATGTTCAATTCGAGTTCTCCGATTGCCAACGCCACCTGCGGGACATCGGGCGCGCCTGGAAATCTTCCGCCTCCTGACTATAGAGTAGGCGTGGTCTTTATCGCCGGCACGTGTTATTGGGGTTCTTCGCAGATCTTCGTTCCGGCCGGCAACCTCACATTGAACGCCTTTCCGTTTCCAGGCTACGTATTTACGGGATATAACGTCGATGGCAACTCGCAGGCGTCGTTTGTCGGCAGTTACAATTTGCAGTCGGCGGTGACACTGGCGGTTCAATTCGCTCCCGCCAAGCGCGTTCGTTTTTTCACCTCGCCGGTTCTGGCGTTGCATATTCTGGTGGACCGGGCGGATGTCGCGACCCCATCGGGTAACCCTTGCCCGAGCGACGAAACCATTTCGTCGCTGGTGCCTTTTCCCTCCCTGGTAAACCAGAACGCCCTTTGCCGCGGCGAATTTGATTTTGCGGTTGGTTCCCAGCATCTTTTGAGCGCTCCTACGCCGCAGATGGACTCGACGGGCCACGCCTGGATATTCGATTCGTGGAGCATCGGCGGCGGCCAAAACACCGTCTACACGGCTAACACCGGCAACGTAATCGATACGATCACGGCTAAGTTTGTTCCCGGCGCGCACGTCAGCTTCATCACCAATCCACTACCTTTGGCATTGACCGTAGACGGGCGCACCAATTGGCCCACTTATAATTTCATCTGGCCGGTGGGCGGTACCTATAATTTCTCGGCGCCGATGCAGGCATCCGATGCCAAGGGCCGGCAGTATGTGTTTCAAAACTGGTCGAACGGAGGGCCGGCGGCGCAGAGCGTCACGGTAGCAGGCGATACCAGGTTTGGGGCGAACTATCAGATCCTGAACCGGGTGGTCATCGGAAGTACGGCTCCGGGGATCACGGTGACCGTGGACGGCCAGAACTGCGCTGTACCGTGCTCGATCGACCGCGCGGCTGGCGCTTCGGCACAGGTTACAGCGCCGTCGAGCATAGCAATTTCCGACACCAGCCGGTACGATTTCGCGGGGTGGCAGGATGTTTCCGCGCCCGCCGCCAGGACAGTGACCTTCAACCAGGATTCGCAGACGGTGAACGTGAATTACAACGTCTCGAATAAGCTGATCGCGTCGATGGATCCGGATGGCAGTGCGGACATCCAGATGAGTCCGGCAAGTGCAGATGGCTTCTATCCGGCCGGGACGGCCGTCAGCATTAGCGCCGTAGCCAGACCGGGCTACAAGTTCAACCACTGGGAAGGCGATCTGAGTGGCGGCTTTCGCTCCGGAACGTTGAAGATGGACACGTTCCACATTGTGCGGGCTTTGTTTGACAAGGTGCCTTATATCGCTCCCGCCGGGGTGACCAGTGCCGCCGGCACGATTCCGGCCCCGGGAGTCGCGCCCGGTTCGTTGATCACGATCTTTGGACAGAGTCTTTCGACAAGCACTCAGGTTGGCCCGTCCAGTCCGCTGGCGCAGACGCTGGGCGACGTCGTGGTGCTGCTGGGCGATCGCTTCCTGCCGCTGGTGTTTGTCTCGCCCCAGCAGATCAACGGGCTACTGCCGAGCGATGTCGCGCCGGGCAGTTACACCCTGACCGTCAAGGTGACCGGTTATCCCGACATCAGCGCGCCGATGACAGTGGTGCGGAATGCGCCAGGAATCTTCAGCGCTTCGTACAAAGGTACGAACAACTACGCCCTGGCCGTTCATGCGGACGGGACGATGGTAACGCCCGATAGTCCGGCTATTGCGAACGAGACCATCACGGTCTACGGTACCGGGTTTGGGCCGTACGCGAAGCAGCCGCCGATGGCTTCGCGGTGCCGTCGGCTCCGGTGTACAGCCTGGCTGATCCAACAGTGGTCTTTGCCGCCGATACGCAGCAACTGAATCCCGTGTCGGTAGTGGCCACTCCCGGAATGGTTGGGGTCACGTCGACAAATCTGAAGATCACGAATCTGCCAACAGGCACGACGGTGAATCTACGGGTGAACGTGAACGGACAGGATAGCAATACCGTTCTGCTGCCGTTACAATAATTTAGTTGAAGACTCATAATTACCGCGTAGAAACCAAGTGGACCGGTAACCTGGGGACCGGTACCTCCGATTACCGTGCCTACCGCCGCGATCACGAGATCTTCGTTAGCGGCAAGGCTGGCGTCATCCACGGGTCTTCCGATGCGGCGTTTCGTGGCGATCCGTCCCGCTATACTCCGGAAGAGTTTCTGGTGGCCTCGCTGTCCACCTGTCATATGCTGTGGGTTCTTCATCTCTGTGCCGATGCCGGAATTGTGATCACGGCCTATTCCGATGTGGCCAGGGGAACGATGGTCGAGAACAAAGACGGCGCAGGGCAGTTCACCGAAGTTGTTCTGTACCCGCAAGTGACAATTACCGACGCCGCGCGTGCGGAGGAAGCAGTGGCGATCCACGACAAGGCGCACGAGATGTGTTTCATCGCGAGATCTGTCAACTTCCCGGTGCGCGCCGAGCCCACAGTGAACCATGCGCCCTGAGATCGAGAATCTCCGCCGGCAATTGCGGCAGGCGAAAGAGCAAGGGAGCGCCCTGCTGCAGCGCGTCGACGAAGTGCGGCTGAAGAAACGCGCAGGTCCGCTGAAATGGTCGGTGGGCGAGTGTTTCTCGCACATGAATATCGCCAACGGCCAATACATTCGAGCCATCGAGAAGACCATTCACAAGGCGGTGGACGAGGGGCTGGGAGCGAAGGGAAATTATCGCTTCGGATTGTTGGAGCGTCTGTTCCTGCGGATGGTCGAGCCGCCCGCGACATGGAAGGTCAAGGCGCCGGAACCGTTCCTGCCGCTGAACTCAACGCCGCGCGAAGAACTGCTGGCAGTTTGGGAGCACACGCATGACCGGCTGGTGCTACAGGTGGAAAGGGCCGGCGATCTCGACCTCAAACAGAAAGTAATTTCACCGGTATCGGCGTTGTTCCAACCGAGCCTGGCGATGGCGTTCGCAGTAGTGGCGGCGCACGACCGGCGTCATCTAAGGCAGGCTGAGAAGGCAGACAAACTCGCCCACAACCTTAATGGGTGAGTCTTCTTCCAGCTCCCAGGGTTCAAACTCCGGGTTCAGTGGTTCGAGGATGATCTTGTCGTGAGCCCAACCGCCTTCTTCCGTTTGCCTTTTCACGCTCCGGTACCGTTTGATGGTGAAGCGATTCTCGCCGGTCTCGCCGTAGTGCATCACAAGAACCAGCCGGCCATTGCGCGAGCCAACGACGTTTCCGCGAAACACGCAAAGACTGCCGTCGGGAATCCGCGGCTCCATCGACCGGCCAACGACGTGGGCGACGAACATATCTTCCGTGAGCCGCAGATCGGCCGGGACTTCCTCCCACTCTTCGGCTTCCACTTCCATCTGCTCGCCAAACTTTCCAGCCGCGGCGCGCAAGCTGTATTTCGGAAGGTGGGTACGAAAAGCCAGGACCTTCGGAGAAACTTCGCGGCGATACAAACGGTCGGCGGAGGCGTCAAAGGAATCCACCAGCACGCTCTCCCGATCACTCACGCGAACCGTGTTCGATAGATTTTCCTCGAGCCAGAGAAGCAGTTGGTCCCCGCCCATTTCGAAGGATTTGTCGCTCAGGTCGCCGGCCAGTTTTTCCAGCACCTCGGCGTCTTCGGGATCAGCCATATCCCGCCAGTCGCGGCGAAAGCGCATGTAAAGCTGATTGCTGGCTGGATCGAGCAACAACACGCCAACGTTCTCCGGCGCCAAGTCCGGCAGAGCCGCCTGCACGATCAAGTATTGCCCGGTCGCTGGCATGAGGTTATGAAACCCTTATCGGCCACGAATGAACACGAATGAACACGCATTAAAACAAAAATTCTTATTCGCGTTCATTCGCGTTCATTCGCGGCCTAAGGAGTATTCGGGTAGTATCCTTTCCTGAACCTCAACGTGACATTCGGAAGATCCACCTTCACTTTGATCGGACGGAAAATTTTGTCGCGTCTCTTTTCGTTTTCGATGGTCGGCGTGTAACGCATGATGTACTGTGTGGTCACTTCGCCGGCGACGTTGTTGATGGCGCGGAACATACCTTGCGCGACCGCCGAGGCGTAGCCGCCGGTTCCTACTTTGTACGCGTAATTGCCTTCGTCGGACGGTGTTTCCAGATAGCCCGAGACGTCTTTATAGACGTTCTGAAGCGGGTATTCGATGCGTCCACCCGTTTCTTCCGTCAGACGGATCAGGTTCTTATCGCCTTCGTTGGCAAACCCGTAGGCCACGGTGCTGATTCCGTAGATCGTCACCAGGTTGCGCTGCGCGACCTCGAGCACCTCGTCCAAGCCCTTCTTGCTGGCGCTGTCGTTCCCATCGCCGATGATGATGATAATGCGGCGCGGCTCAACCGGTTCACCCTTCACCAGAGCATGTTTGGTGCACGCCATGTAGATGGAGTCGTAGAGCGCTGCTCCGCCGCCGGGCTTCAGCTTGCGCAATTTCTCCACGATCTTTTCGGAATCGTTGGTGGTGTTCACCAGCAGCTCGGCCTCGTTCGAGTACGAAATCAGATAGCCGCTGAATCTCTTGTTATCCGCGTTCGGCAGCAAGTTCCAGACCAGTTCCATGGCCGATTCCTGGTAGTTCGCCCAGTGCATGCGGCTGTTGTTACTGGTGTCCATGATAAAGCCGATCACCACCGGTTGATTCCGCTCGCTTGAGAAAAAGGTGACGTTCTGCTCCTCGCCGCCATCGAAGACGTGGAAATCTTTCTTGGAAAGATTGGTGACGAACTTGCCCTTTTCGTCAGTGACCGTCACCGGCACAATGACTTCGTTCACCTGGACGCGAAATGGCTTCTGCTCCTTGACGGGAGCCTCGGCGGTCTGAGCAAATACGAGCGCCGGCAGCAAAAGAACCAGGCCGTTGCGACGAAACATGGCGGGAAGCACCTCGAACTAATTATAGGCCAGTTATCGCTGCACGCGGCCCGACCCGCCGCCTTTAATCAACTGCTGAACTTCCTCGGTGCTGAAGCGGTTGAAATCGCCGGGGATGGAGTGCTTGAGGCACGAGGCCGCCACGGCGAATTCCAGGGCATCCTGGGGCGAGCCGAACGAGAGAAGACCGTAGATGATTCCGGCGGCAAAGCAATCGCCTCCGCCGACGCGGTCGACGATGTGAGTGATGTCGTAATGCCGGCTCACCAGGAACTGCTTCCGGTCGTTGAGGCAGGCGGACCAGCCGTTGTTCGAAGCGCTTCTCGATTCGCGCAGCGTGATGGCGATGGTCTTCAGATTGGGGTAGGCGGCCAGGACTTTGTCCGTGAGTTTGTGATATTGCTCGTGCTCGAGCGTGCCCGAGTGTACGTCGGCATCGGTTTCAATGCCCAGCGCCATCTGGCAATCTTCTTCGTTGGCGATACAGACGTCGGCGAAGCTGATGAGTTGGCTCATCACTTCTTTCGCAGTCTTGCCGTATTTCCAAAGATTCTTGCGGTAGTTGAGATCGCAGGAGACCGTTAAACCCTTTTCGCGGGCCACGCGCACGCTCTCCATCGCGAGATCCGCGGCGCTCTGGCTGATGGCCGGAGTGATACCGGTGATATGGAACCAGCCGGCGCCTTCGAACGCCTTGGCGAAATCGATGTCTCCCGGCTTGGCCAGTGCGATGGCGCTGCCTTCGCGATCGTAGAGCACTTTCGAGGGACGTTGATTGGCGCCGGTCTCGACGAAATAAACGCCGAAGCGCCCCTTGCCTCGCACGACGAACGACGGATCGACCCCGAAGCGCCGGAGCTCGCCGATGAAGGAATCCGAAATCGCATTGTTCGGGGGAATGACCGTCACATAGCGCGCGGGCAAACCGAAGCCGGAAACCGCAACCGCGACATTGGCCTCGCCGCCGCCGAACGTAGCCAGGAACTGGGGCGACTGGAGGAAGCGCTCAAAGCCGGGAGGGGCCAGGCGCAGCATGATCTCACCGAAAGTGACGACTAGTTTGGACATGAAAGGAAATTGTATCAACCGCCACTCAGGGTATTCGTAGCAGGAAGACGTTGTCGACGTGGGCGATTCGTTCCAACCCCCAATCTCCGGCTTGGTCGACCAGCATTCTGCCCAGCGTCCCCGCGCCTTCATTCGTTACGATAGCCAGAATGTAGCGAATGCCCGAACGCCGGATGTAATGCGTGGCTGCCTTCCGCAGATTGATCGAAGGTCTCGCAGTTGGTGCAGAGGTGAGTTGAATCCAGGTTTCATCGGGGCGCTGGATATAGATCTGCGTGGATAGGCGGCGATCTTCTCCCGGACCGATGACGTTGATCGCAGTCAGCGTTTGCGGCTGATCGAACTCGACTTCGAAATACATTCCGGCACGGGCATTTTCCCAGGTCGACCAGCGCGATGTCAGATTGTGATCTAAGGCGAGTGGCGCGTCCCAGACGTTGGGCCATGCATCGAGGGCCCATCGGCGGCTGGCGGAAATCCTGGCGCCACCGCGGAAGATTTCGATGTCGGAGATGCTCCAGGGTTGCCCCGCTCCGGCGGAATTGCGAACACGCACGGTGGTGATCGATTGCTCGGGAAATTCCGCTCTCAGGTCATAGAGCGCGCCGTATTCGATATTCGAGGCTGCGTGGAGACTGGCCGCCAGGGTGTCTCCCAGCGCGGATTGATAGCTGGTGATCACAGTGCGATCGATGAACGCACGATGGGCACCGTGGAGATCGAGAATGCGGTCGCCGGGCGCGGTGTGGGCCTCAACCATTTTGGCGATGCGGTAGTCCCAGGAGACGCGTTGCAGATAATCCGGCTCCGATTCCATTCGCAGAGCGGCCTCAATGGGAAAACCCCGCAGCCGCCAAGCGTTCGGCGCATAGAGGGCAACCAGCGGCGGCGCGCAAGCGACGGCGTGCGCCAACAGCAAAGCGTACGCGGCGGGGCGGGGAATTGCGAGGAGCATCGCCAGCGCAAGAAAGGGAATCCCCGGCATCAGGAAGCGCGCGCCGGCATTCAGCAGCCAGGGAATGAACAGAAAGAGCGCAAGCCCGAGAACAACGCGGCCGGCACGCTGCCGCAGCGCAAGAAGTGCGAGAGGCGCGAGAAAGAACCATGGGCCGAGCAAGCCCTGGAGCTTCTCGCCTGCGATGCAAAGCTGATAGGGGTACTCTCTCCAAGGGACGTTGCCATAGTTGCGCAGATAGTTCGTGTAGAACTGCTCGGTGGAGATGTGGAAGTAGGGGTTGGGGAAGAAACTGTTGGCCAGAGGTGCGAATGGATTTCCTATCTCAATCGTATTTCGCACCAGCCACGGCGCCACCATCGCGATGCTTCCGGCGCTGAACCAAAACACTGCACGCCAATTTCGTTGTTTGAGCAAATAGACAAAGCAAAGAAGCGCGACGAATCCGCCGGTCGGTTTGATCGCGTAGCAGAATCCGGCAACGATCCCGGTGAGCACCGGTGGAGCAGTTTCATCCAGCACCAGTAAGATGGCCGCGATGCTGAAGGCGGTGAGAGCGGCGTCGTTGAAAGCTGAGGTTCCGCTCGCTCCGGCGACAGGAGTCACGAAGTAGATGGCCGCGGCGATCGCAGACAGCTCGTCCGGTATCTCGAACCGGCGGCCGAGCTGAATCATCAGCGGAATGGTGAGCACAAGAAAGGCGAAGTGAACGAGCTTCGCCGAGGACGCGCCGCCGAAGGCATAAGCCATCGCGAAGAGATCCTCCATACCTTGCGGCAGGCGCTCGTAGAAATTAATCTGGCCGGGGAATCCGCCGGTATGCAGCGCATCTACCGCGGGCGTCAGGTGATAAACGTTCGGATCGGCTTGAATTTCCGGCGCCAGCGCATGGACGGCGTAGAAGAGTCCATAGGCAATCAGAATGACCGTGACCAACCAGTGAAGTTTCCACCGTACTACCGTGCCAATGCCGCGCCAGGGGAGCAGGGCCAGGCATGCCAGGCCCAACGCGAACATGTAGCGCGGCCACGCGTAACCGGCCAGTCGAAGAAAGAAGATGAGCGTACTCAGCAACGCCGCCCCAACGGCCAGCGTCACAGAAGCAGAGGTGTTCCACTTCCAAACCGCGGCTCGCCCAAGCGAAAATGCGGCGGCCAGCGTGAAGAAGGCTCCAAAGATTACCAGGGCGAATGCGAGCAATCTGATATGATGGCATGTTTTTGGAAGGAGAAATAATGTTTACCCGAAGAGACTTCGCAAAGATCGCAATGGCCGCGGTGCCGGCGGCTACTCTGCTGGCCAAACCCAACTCGAAAGTACACGGCGTGATGATCGGCGTCCAGAGCTACAGCTTTCGCGATCGCGGAATAGACGAAGCGTTGAAAGCCATGACCGACATCGGTTTCAGCTATACGGAACTGTACCAGGGCCATATTGAACCGCCCAAGGGCTCATCGCCGGAGGACGTGAAGAAGTGGCGCAATTCGCCCGACACGCTCAACCAGATGAAAGAGGTGAAGAAGAAGTTCGACGCCGCTGGAGTAAAGATCTACGCTCTCAATTACAGCTTCGGCCCGCAGCACACCGACGCCGAAATTGAGCTGGGCATGGAGATGGCGAAGACGCTCGGCACGAAGTACATCACCGCGTCGTCGAAAGTCAGCCAGGCGAAACGCATCAACGATCTGGCCGCGAAGCACGACGTGTTTGTGGCCATGCACGGCCACGACAATGTGAAGAATCCCGACGAATTCTCAACCATCGACCGGTTTGAGAAAGCGATGGAAGGCAATCCGAATATCAAGATCAACCTCGACATCGGCCACTTCGTCGCCGCCGGCGGCGACCCGGTCGCCTATCTCGAGAAAATGCACAAAGACATTCTCACGCTCCACATCAAAGACCGGAAGAAGGATCATGGAGCGAACATGCCCTTCGGCCAGGGCGATACGCCGATCAAGGAAGTGCTGCAGGAGTTGAAGACGAAGAAGTACGCGATTCCGGCCAACATCGAGTACGAGTACAAGGGCGCGGACACGGTCGAAGAAGTCCGGAAGTGCTTCGAGTACTGCAAAGCGGCGCTGGCGTAGACTCAGGGCTTGGCGATTATCTTGAGCCATGCTTCATCGGACTCTATCGCTACGGCGCCGTTTTTTGTCGCGAACTCGACGAATCCGGGCGGCGGATTCTTCACTCCGTAGATGTTGGCCTGTTTGAAGCTGGTGATGTCTTTCCATTTGACGTCGCGCAGATCGCAGTTCCGCAGGTCGGCGTTTCCCAGGTTCGCTCCCGACAGATCGGCGCCGGAGAAATCGGCTCCGTTGGCGTCGGCATCGCTCAGATCCGCGTTCATCAGGTCCACTCTGCGCAGGTCGCCGCCGCGAAGATTGGCCTGAGCCAGATTGGTGTATTCGAGGTTAGCGGATCGAAGATTGCAATTCCGGAGGTCCGCGGCCTCGAATGTCGAGCGATGCAAATCGGCCTTTTCCAGACCGACGCCCATCAATGCCGCGCCTGAAACATTGACGCCTACCAGCGGAACGCGATCCTGATTCAACTCGTGAAGAGCCTCAATTCTGCCGCCGCTGCCGCCCTTGCCCTGAGCGGTGTTGATCACCTGCCAGGCCTGGTAATGCTTCTGCTTTTGGCGGTCGGGCCATTCGACTACGTAGAAGATCACGGCCACGAGGACAGAGAGTCTTCCAGCGTACTCGAGGACTTCCAGGAAGACCCAATTGCTGAGAGCGAACGCGACCCACTCCCAGTACCATTCGAGCCAGTAGAATGGCTTCGATACGCGGTGACGGATGGTCGATCGGCGCTCGGTCCATGTCTCCGGACGCGGCCTTGCTTTGGCTGAGGGCATCGCCCTCTAGATTAAAACAAAAAAGCCGCCTGGACCCGAAAGTCCTGGCGGCTTTTGCCCAATCTATGAGGGGTTTTATTCGCTGAAATGGAAGTTGCCGACGAACGAGCTGCGCTTGTCGGGCATGTTCCAGGTGGTGCCGAGCTCTTTGCCGGCGAATGTATTGGCCAGCGTGTAAGCCGGCATCGCGTGATCCAGTTTGGTCAGCGGCGGATACCAGGTCTCTTCGTTGTGGCAGAGCTGATCGCGTTCAGCCATCGCACGGGTTTCGACCATGGCCAGAGTTCCAGCAGTCAACTTCGCGGTGGCCGAGTGGATGGAATCGTTCTTCAGTGTGAACTCGATTGGTGCGGAGTCGACGCTCACGATGTTCTGCAGCAGCTCGCCGCCCATGCGCTCCGCAAAGCCCTTGAGTGCCAGACGCTGCGCCGGGAGTGGCCCGCTCGTCGACAATCAGGACTGCATTGGCCGGGAACGGCGAGCGAAGAAGATATCCGAGGGTGCCGCTGGCTTTCACCACGCCGACGACCGAGAGACCGTCGAGGTTTACGCCTTGCCAGTCACCCTTGTTGATTTTCCAGCCGAACACGGCGAGGTTGCCGACCAAATCGACTTCCGAGTTGGCGAAGCAGGGCCCGTGTAAACGTCGGCGGTTCGGGCTTCTACGTAGTCGCCCTGGACAGTGGAGTGTAGCGGCGTCAGACTGGCGCCGAACAGTGTGGTCGCGGCCAGAGAAACAGATGCAATGAGCTTCTTCATCCTTCAAGTCTCCTAAGTAATAGTTTAATCCAAATCCTATGAGAAAAAACCAGCCAATCTTCCACTAGCAACCAGGAGTTCATTGATGAACATGTTTCTCGTGGTTTTCCTGGCAACTTTACTGTTGATCCCGGCGACGTCGTTCGCCGCTTCCAAGTCGAAGGGCTCCGGCGGTCACAGCAAAGGTTCTTCGGGGCACAAGAGCAAGAGCGGTACCAGCCACAAAAAGAGCTAAACGTCCGCGAGCGGCGGCCCCACAGTGGGCAAGGGCCGTCGCTTCTTCCAGCAGCTCACTGTAGTCACTAATTCCCTCGTAAGAAGCCCCGAACTCAACGCCCCTTCTTAACGGCGATTTTACTTGCATTCTCTTGTAAGATCGGCGACACTTAAATACCAATAAAATAGTACTTGACTCGTGTAGGTACTACTCGCGTGCCGTTCCTCAACGGGACGCGGCGGGTGTGAGCCAACTGAATTTGAAGCCAGAAGAGCGGCGACCCCCGCAGTGGGCGAGGGCCGTCGTCCCTTGACACCACGTGAATGGTATCTAGCGAATATCTCCATTCTACCTGATCTGGGTTCTGGCAAAACCCCACTGCCACAACTACTATCCTCGCGCCTCTTGGGGGGCGAAAGCAGGAGTGAAGGAGTGTCGATGGACACAGTTACGAAGTGTTTTGCCGGCATACTAATGACGGCAGTTTGCAGTTTCTCTCAGACCGACCCGGGGCCTCGGAAAGGCGCTGCCGGAGCTGGAGGACCCTACTCCGGCTTGAATGCCGCCGAGCAATCATTCTTCAATGCGGCGAAGCTCGTGTTCCAGGAAATCGATTCCGTCTCTGGAACCCTTGCCGGTGAACCGGGCGTCGGTTTAGGCCCAACGTTCAACGCAAATGGTTGCGCCGTGTGCCACGCACAACCGGCGGCCGGCGGCAGCAGTCCGGGAATGCAGAGTCCGCAGGTTCCGGGTCCTAATCCGCAGGTGGCGCTTGCCAAGCTGCACGGGGCCAACAACACGGCGCCATCGTTCATCACGATCGATGGGCCGGTGCGCGAGGCGCGGTTCATCAGAGGGTCCGGTAACGGAACGCTGCTCGATGGAGGCGTGCACGGCTTGTATACCATCGCAGGACGAAGCGACGCCACCGGCTGCGTACTCGCGCAGCCGGACTTTGCCACGCAGGTTGCCAATCACAACGTGATCTTTCGGATACCGACGCCAACCTTCGGTCTGGGGCTGGTGGAGAATACGCCGGACTCCGTTCTGCAGGCCAACATGGCGGCCAACCAGAATCAAAAGAACGCCCTCGGCATTACCGGCCGTCTGAACACCAGCGGTAACGATGGATCGGTGACCCGGTTCGGCTGGAAAGCTCAGAACAAGTCATTGATGGTCTTTGCCGGCGAAGCCTACAACGTGGAGCAGGGGGTATCGAATGAAGTCTTCCCCAACGAGCGCTCTGCCGTTGCCGGCTGCGTGTATAACGCGACGCCGGAGGATCACACCAATTTCGTGGGAGCCGGCGGGATATCTTCGATATCTTCCGACCTGCTGAACTTTGCCGGCTTCATGCGCATGTCGGCAGCGCCCACCCCAACCACCTCCACCCCTTCAGAGAAGAATGGTCAACTGCTCTTCAGCAGCGTCGGATGCGCCTACTGTCATTCGCCCACATTGACTACCGCGGCTTCCATCTACACCGACATGTCCAACGTGACCTACCATCCTTACTCTGATTTCGCTCTTCACTCCATGGGAACTAATCTGGGCGACTTCGTAATACAGGGCGGCGCGGGGTTGATGGAGTTCCGCACGGCTCCTTTATGGGGCGTGGGACAACGGCTGTTTTTCATGCACGACGGCCGAACCTCCGATCTGATGCAGGCGATTGAAGCTCACTTCAGTTCGGGCACGGCGTGCACGCTGCAAAAAAGCCCGGACACCGTCACAGCGTCCACTCTGACGGCGCTTTGTGCCTCGGAGGCCAACGGCGTTATTCAGAACTTCCGTGCGCTCAATACACAACAGAAGCAGGATTTATTGAATTTCCTACGCTCGTTGTAACGCGATCAGAGGGCCTGGTAACAGGCCCTCCCTTCGTGGCACTCGTATTCGTCGACGAGTTTGCCGTCTGTGCCGAGGCAGATGGTTGTTTTGTGACACCAGAAAAGGCGATCGTTACTGCGGGGAATCGAGGGATCCCAAACAGTATCGATAAACATGCCCTTCCAGCGGAGATGAGTGCACCGGTCGTCATCCGGCCGCGTGAGTCCTGCGGGTTCCATACGCTACGCTTTGCCTCCCGCCGCCAGTAACGCTCGCTTCACCGCCACTTTCGCCAGTTGGATCTTGTATGCGTTCTGGCTCAGGGGCTTTGCTTCCGCCACTGCGGCTGCTCCGGCCTGTTCGGCCAGCTCTTCGGTGATTTTTTTGCCTGCGATCATATTCGCCGCGGAAGTTGCGACGTACGGCGTGGGTCCGACGTGCCCGAGAACGATCCTCGGTTTCGCACCCACCACCACTGACGCTGTGGCCAACGGCCAGTCGATGGCTTCGCGATGACGCACCTCGTAGGTCGCGTTTTTCGCGCCTCTTGGAGCCGGAATGAGGATCTCGGTGAGAATCTCATTCGGCTTGAGATCGATTTCCCGATCGGAGGCACTGGTGGGAGCGAGGAAAAACTTCTCGACCTCCACTTCGCGGCTGCCCGACGCAGAAACCAGTTTCACTCTAGCGCCGAGTGCGATCAGCGCCGGTCCGAAGCTGGAAGCGCTGACGAAGTAAGCGTCACCCGACGGGAAAATGGCGTGATAACGATTCTCGCCATCTGGAATGAGGCTCTTACCTTCTCTCATGCCAAGAAGGCCGTGACCGTCGCGGAAATACCAGCAGCGAGGCCGCTGGCAGAGATCGCCGCCGATGGTTCCCATGTTGCGAATCTGCTGGCTGGCAATGCCGTGAGCAGCCTCGGTCAAGGAGGGGAATTCGGAGCGAACCGATGCGTTCGTCATGAGATCCTCGACCGTTACGGTAGCGCCGATCCGAATGCCGCCGCCGTTCTTGCCGATTCCGCCGAGTTCCTTGATGTCCTTGATATTGACCACGCGTTTCGGCGACTCGATGTCTTCCTTCATCAGACTGATGATGTCGGTTCCACCGGCCAGCACCTGAGCGTCGGTCCAACTGGCGCCGAGCAGCGCCGTGGCTTCTTTCAGAGACTTTGGACTTGCGTATTCGAAGGCTTGCATTACGCGTTCCTCCTGCTGTTGAGAGCGGCCAATACCCGGTCGGGCAGCACCGGCACGTTAGACACCCGTACTCCAATCGCGTTGGCCACCGCATTGGCGATGGCGGCGACGCCCGGCACGGCGCAAGGTTCGCCGAGACCGATGATGCCGCGCTTGTCGTTTTCCGGCGTGATGTCGAGGTGGACTTCAATCTCGCCGATGTCGTTGATGCCGGCGAGCTTGTAGAACTCCATGTCTGAGTTGAGCATGCGGCCGGTCACCCGATCCATGACGCGCTCTTCCATCAGAGCCGCACAGCAACTCATGATGCATGCGCCGAGGATCTGGCTTTCCGCCGTTTTCGGATTGACGACCAGACCGATGTCCTGGACGGCAACCATCTTGTTCATGCGAACGATGCCCGTTTCGGTGTCGACCGAGACGTCGGCCATCTGGACCCCAGCCACTCCGCCGGCGTTCAGTCCTTCATTCCGTTTCGGATCGTTCTCGCCTTCCTGGGTGATCTTGTTCACGCCGAGCTTTTGGCACGCCTGCTGCCAGTTGAGCGCTTTGTCGGGATTCGTCTTGGCGCGAATGCGGCCGTCGACTGCTTCCAGTTGATCGGCCGGAACATTCAACGAAGGCGCAACCTGATCGAGCAGTTTCTCGAGCGCGTTGACGGTGGCCTTGCGGACGGATGCGGAAACTCCGCCGACTGTTGTCGATCCGCCGGAAGGTCCGGAAACCGGGTAGTCGCTATCACCGATCTTCACTTTGATCGCGCTGAGCGGAAGGCCGAGCGTTTCGGCCGCTACCATCCCGATGACGGTGCGGGTTCCAGTTCCGAGGTCCTGACTTCCGAGTTCTACTTCCACGGAACCGTCGGGATGGATGGTGGTGCGGGCATGGCTGGCGTGGCCGAGACCGTTCCAGGTTCCAACGCCGATACCGAGACCGCGTTTGACGTTGCCGCTGCCGCTGTCGCCGCGCGCGTGCCAGTTCTTCTTCCAGTCGATCATGTCGGCGGCTTTCGCGAGCTGGCGGTTATAGGCTTCCCCGCGCACCGAAAGGCCGGTGTTCTTGAGGAAAACCTCGAGCGGGTCCTTGCCGATCTTTGCGGCGAAATCCTCGATGGCCGAGCAAGTCACAAACGATGCCTGCGGATTGTTCGGCGCACGCCAGGCGCGGGCTCCTCCGCAGTTGAGCGACACCGAAGAATGGTTCAGCCGGAAATTTGGAATTTTAGTGAAGACGTACGGGAACGGAGGCATACCGCCGCCGCCGAAACCGCCAGTGGCCCAGGTCTTCGAATCCCAGGCGGTAATGGTGCCGTCCTTTTTCCCACCGATTTTAATCTTTGCGTAGGTCGAAGGACGAACGCCGGCGATGGTGAGTTCGGTGGCGCGGTCGAGGTAGAGTTTCACCGGGCGGCCACCGCTCTCTTTCGAGAGACGGGCAGCTTCGATGCCCCAGCGATCGGACGCGAATTTGCTGCCGAAGCCGCCGCCCACGTAGTCCATGCGTACGTGGACATTGGCGGCTGGAACTTCCAGACCCTTTCCAAGATCGCCGCCGATGACCGAGACGGCTTGGGTGGATGGCCAGAAGTTGATCTTGTCACCCTTCCACTCGATCACCTGACCGTGCGGTTCGAGACAGCAGTGGGTAATGACTGGAATTCCGTATTCGCCGTCAGAAACCGCTTCGGCGTCTTTGAAAGCCTGATCGGGATCGCCCGTCACTTGTTCGCCTGCGGCCTTGGCGCGATTTCCAACCTTGGAAAGATCGCTCTCCTGAACGACGTGCGGGAGAACTTCGTAGTCGACTTTGATGGCGCGTACCGCATCGCGCGCGATGGATTCGGTCTCCGCCGCGACCACGGCGATTTCGGTGCCCGCCCATTGGATTTCAGTTCCGGGGCCGGAGATGACGCGCACGGCGGTGACACCTTTGAGCGCCTTGGCGGCGCTTACGTCCACGCTCTTCACTCGCGCGTGGGCATGCGGTGAGGTGAGGAAGACGGCTTGCAAAAGGCCCGGAGGATTGAGATCCGAAGAATATTTCGCTTTGCCGCTCGCTTTCGCGACACCGTCGAGACGGTTGGTGGGTTTGCCGATGACTCGGCGTTGGTCCATCGGCGGCCAATTGTAATTAGGCATTCTTACCTCCCTTCGATTTGCCAGCAGCTTCCAGAACGGCTTTGCGGATACCGACGTAGGTACCGCAGCGGCAGAGATTTCCGCCCAAGCCGCGCTTGACGTCCTCGTAGGTTGGGTTAGGGTGATGATCGAGGAAGGACTTGGAGGCCATCACGAAGCCCGGGGTGCAGTAACCGCACTGTTGCGCATCGTTATTGACGAAGGCCTGCACGATGGGGTGCGACCCGATTCCTTCCAGTGTCTGAATGTCTTTGCCCTGCGCGTCGATGGCGAGCACGGTGCAGCTATAGACGACCTTATTGTTGATGGTCACAGTGCAGGCGCCACAGGTGCCGCGATCGCATACGCGCTTGGCGGCTGTCAAGTCGAGGTGGTTGCGCAGGGTGTCCAGGAGGGTCTCCCTGGGCTCGACTTCGACCTTCTGAGATTTGCCGTTGATGTTGAGTGTGATGGAGGCGAGGCCGGGTCCGGCCACGGGGGGCGGAGCAGCGAGCGCTTCCTTCTCAAGAACGCCGGTGGTGAGGGCGCTGCCTCCGATACCGATGCCTTGAATAAATCCACGTCTGGAAAAACCTGATGGTTTGGTGGGATCTTTTTTCGAACTCACGGGGAAACCTTCCTTTCGCTCGTGCGCTGGGATAAAAGCACTATATCAAATACCAAAGAAAAGCGGAATACGGTTGGAGGGGGTGGGTTTGGCGGGGTGTGGTGCGTGGGCGGGGCGAGTTTGGGTTCATCCGTGTGAATTTCAGGTTGGAGGGGTCGGATTTGGGTTCTTGCGTGTGAAACCGTGCGATGGAGGCTCCGGGTTTGGGTTCGCGCGTGTAATTCCGTGGGATTGAGGCTTGGGGTTTGGGTTCGCGCGTGCGAATTTCGGTTCAATCCCATCCTTTCCGTCTTGCACGTCATCTTGCCCCTCCAAGCTTCATTTATCATAGTTAGCCTCATCTTCCTGCCTTGAGCATAGGGCGGGGCGGTGGGCGCCGGTGGGCTGGGGAGTGTCAAGGTGTTGAATGCAGGGATGAAAGTTTCTTTCGTTGGCCGTTACTGATAACGGTTTGCTCGACCGGTCGCCCATTCGCTTCATTACACAAGGGTGGCGAGGCGCCTGGCGTTTCCCCAGCCAGCTGTGTCTCGGCTTAAAGCACAGGCTCATAGGGAAACCAAAGTGGCTACGAAAAGAAATCTCGACGTCGTCTCCCGGGCAAGTATTTCAAGAAGCGGGCGCCCCGGGGTTATAAGTCCGATTCAGCGGATCCTCTGGGGCGTGGCCAGCGGACTACGCCCAGGCTCAACTTCCGGTGGTGGTCCCACGTTGTGTTGGTCGGAAACGAATCTCCTGCTCGGCAATCTACGATCTGTGCTTGATAATCTTCAAGAGTCCTTTATCGCCCTGAAGGGGCGCACGCAGGAAAATCTCATAGGCTTTCTAAACTCTAAAACGTGGATCTGGATTTGGCGTTCACATTTCTCAAGACTGCCCAAATCGAAGCTGGGCGCGATAATGCGCACAGCAAAGCAGCGTTTGAAAAGGCACAAACAGCGTTAGCAACCATCCGGCAGCTTCAGGCCCGCGTTGAAGACCCCGGCAAGCGGGAGAAGATTGACTATCGGACCGCTGAACTTGAAGCCGCTATCAACGCATTTCGCAATTCAGACTAAGGCAGCGCTGGACCTAGTGTTCTCGCCAGTAGTTAGAGCGGTGTTGGCGAACTAACATCGAATCTGGGGGTTCGATGTCGAGCGCAAAGTATCGAATCACCAGTCCCACGCTTGCTCTTTTCCTCGAAGATGGCCGCCACGTCGCGCACATGATGCCAGAGGGAACAATTGTCAGGGTCGATTGCGGAACATTCGATGGGAACAAGCTTGTAAACGTAACTTGGCAAGGCAAGCAGGTCATGATGTTCACTCAGGACTTGCGGTCCCGCGCCATGGCATTGAAACAATAACACCCCTGCGTTAGATGGGGACCACGCCTAGCGTTTTCTCCAGTTGTACGCCTGATGCGGCAACACTAGAATCCGGTGGCTTGTGTTGCTCGGTTGGCATCGACACATAGAATGTCAATTGAACTGGCACCTTGCCGTACATCTCAGCCATCTTTGGCGAAGCTCTCCCATGGTATGGCAAGTCCGCGCGACACCGATCAGAATATAAATGCGCTGAATTAGTTTCGGCAATCCAAATTGATCGTTGAGCCACGAATGCCAACTGCGCCCTGTTTAGCCATTGCGCTACATCAGGGTCGAGATATTCATAGACAAGCTCTGTGACCAACCTTCCCCAATATTTTGGCCGATGCGTAACGGTACCCTTCCAGTTAGTCAGCTTCCAAATTATTCGATCCATGGCTCGTCGGGGAAGGTTTTTTCCCATTTACGCAATTCGTCGGCTAGATAAGCCTTTAGCTTGACTCGCAGCGCATCTTCTGCTCGCTCGTACTGGTAGCCCGTCGCTTCGTCAATGCACGCCTACGGATGCGGAGCGAGAGTTCGCGCAAGCCAACACCCGAACTAATCAGCACACGTTCTGTTTTCTTGCCCTGATGAAGTGTTTTCAGCGCCTTCATTACTTTCCAGCGCTGAAAGAAATCCCCACCGTTATCGTGATCATCTGAGCAGCTGCTTGCAGCTTCGACCGGACGTGCCGCTGGCGTACGACGGCGAACGGACACTCTACCGCTATTGCGGCATGAATAGGGAACAGGCAAAGCGGATGATGGAACGTCCAGGCCGGTACACCGGTACTGGGTTCTAGGGCCGGGATGGGGACACTTGGCCACGGTATGTCGTGGTGTGACATCAACTCAGATTCCAAAGGAGATCGCCCCAACTCTGCGGCGGCGGATCTGCGAACATTCCGACATATCCGACCGAAACTCTCGTTGTCCCGTGCGGCGTTTCGACCGCCAGGGCGGAAAGGGATGCAACTGGTATGGCCGGACAGGAGTGCTTCACTCGCGTATAGCGTCCGGGGCTCAAGCCGTGATGAGGTCACACGGTCCCACGCGCCCCCTCGAACGTATCGCGGGGTCCTGCGGCTGCTCTCAGGATTACGTCACTTCCTCTATTAGCAGCGCCCGCCGCACCGGCACAAACCCAGCCAACTTTCTTCACCTCAACAGGCCCCGCGCGTAAACTAGGAGCAACCGTGTCTTCATACGACTTACTTCAAAACCCGCTTTGGCGTATCGACGATTTTGGCAAGCCCATGCCGAACGATCGGCACGCTATTTCCGCCGCAATTCCAACGTGGACACAACTAATTGCGTTCGGAAACGGTGAACTAATCATTCCCGGCGGCTACCCGCGCTTCGTTTATCACCGGGACTATGAGGCGCTGTGCGACCGATTTCGGTCAGGCGGAGACATGACCCGTCTTTTCCCCTCCGAGAAGGCGGCGAAGGATTGCCTGAAATTTCTCGACGGCGAAGGAAGGATTGCCGAAGCACCGCACGGCCTTTATTCCATAACGCTTGCCGGCTCTACGGCTGAGTGGTTGTCGGACGGCGTCAAGATATTCTGGCAGCATACGGGGCTCGTCATCTCCTCACGGCGAGCGTACGATATTCTCAATGAAAAACCTGCACCTGATGCTGCCGCGGCGAAGCTTGAAATCAAGGCGCGCATCGCGAGCCTAGCGGGCGTCAATGCGGGAGATGTTTATCTTTTCCCCTCCGGTATGGCGGCGATGCTCACCGCGCATGCGCTTGTGACTGCGCGCAAGCCTAAAACGCCCACAGTTCAATTCGGTTTTCCCTACTTAGATACGCTGAAGCTGCAGCTCAAATTCGGCGCGGGCGTGGAGGAGTTTCTTTATAACTCGCCTGCGGATCTCGCCGGAGTAGATCAATGTTTAGCGAATAATGAAGTCGCAGCCGTTTTTTGCGAGGCGCCTGGCAACCCTCTGCTGCGTACGATTGACTTTTTGGCTTTGAAAGAAACGCTGGTTCAATATGATATCCCTCTGATTGTCGACGATACGATCGGCACCTGGGAAAACATTGATCTCCGGCCCTACGCGGATGTCACGATTACGAGCCTCAGCAAGTTCTTCTCGGGCGAGGGCAATGTTCTTGCAGGGGCGCTTGTCCTAAATCCCGATTCAAAATATCACGCCGAATTCTCGCAACGCCTTCTTGAAAGCTATGAAGATAATTTTTATGGTGGAGACGCAATCGAACTTGAGAAAAATTCGCGCGATTTTTCCAAAAGGATAAAAATCGTCAATGCGAACGCGCTGGGGGTTGTGGAGTTCCTCCGATGCCACCCTGCAGTCAAAACCATCTATTACCCTGGCGAAGTGAACCGCAAAGAATATCAGGCAATCAAGAAGCCTTTCGGCGGATTTGGCGGACTTTTCACTGTTGAGTTAAAGTGTCCCAATCTCGCGCCCAATGTTTACGATGCTTTTGAATTCTGCAAGGGCCCGGGTCTTGGCACGAACTTCACACTGATCAGCCCGTATACAATGCTGACGCATTTCAAAGAACTTAAAAGAATCGAAAAATATGGCGTTTTTTCTCACCAGTTGCGCGCATCGATAGGCATCGAAAGCAAAGAGGTTATTATGGGCAGATTTGATAGGGCTTTGAAACTGGCGGCCTGAAGCCTCGCGCTGGCTCGGTATCGGAACGGTTTTGTAAACGCGCGTTACCAGGATAGGGAACGAACGGTCGGGATCTCGTCCACTACTTAGATGTCCTTTATCTATTGGGTCGAGCATGGGTCGCCCGGCTGGACGGCTTCCTCTGAAAGTCAGCGATCTCTCTCAACGAATCACCTACTGTCAACGTCTGCGGAACGGCGATTTGGGAAGTGTCGTCCGAGTCTGAACGGATTGCCGGCAATTCGGAAGTTGGGCTAGTGACACCTCGCCTCGGCAGCATTTCAACAAGCGGGCGCCCCGGGGTTATAAGTCCTATTCAGCGGGTCCTCCGGGCGTGGCCAACGGACTACGCCCGGGCTCAACTTCCGGATGGCGGGTGACATGGCCGAAGTGATGTGCAGCAGGAATTGTGGACATGGTTCGAAAGGGCCCAGTGAGATGGTTGGCAAACGGGATACGGCGCCAACCTTCTTCATCGCGAATGGTTCGGTCTCACCGCCTAAACCCAACTGGCCAGTGTGCGGCGCTGACACCTTCGCATTCGAATTTTGCCAGCGCTGTTCTTCGTCGTGGCCTTATCCAGGTCGAAATAATCGCTGGAGTTCCGCGAACCAGTTCACCACGACCTGAATCTGACGTCCTTCGCTAGGGTCGGCCTCTTCCTTGACCATGAGGAAGCGCTGGCCGTCGGGGGAAATCAATTGCAGCCTGCTCCACAGTCCCGGCGACATGTAGTTTCCCTCGAAGACAGTCTTTGGCTCGCCAACTCGAATCCCCAAATGGCCTCCCGTATTCGGGAATGCCAGCTCCACCGATATCATTTGCTGTCCGCGTCGCAGGTAAAGCCGCGTGCCGTCGGGATCCCACAGAGGTCCCGAGCCGGGACTGATTTCCGTAGGCGCGCCACCCTGCGGAAACGGAACGACGAATACGTCCGGATTGCCGGCGGTCTGCACGGCATATGCCAGCCAGTGACCGTTCGGAGAAATGCTTGGGTTTTGATCAAAGCCAGGAGTCTTAACGATGGGCCTCGGCGCGCCTTCCCCTGCCAGCGACATCACCCAGATGTCGGACTTGGTATCCGGGCGCGTGCCGTCCATAAAGGCCAGCCATTTCCCATCTGCGGACCAGGATTGCGGTGTATTGCCTCCCGAATCGACGTGAGTGAGTTGCTCCGGATCGCCGATACCGCCGGCGTTCATACGATACAGGTTGGTCTCCTTGCCGTCAGCCTGGTTGCTGCTGAAGATGATTTGCCTGCCGTCGGGACTCCAACATGCATGGATGCGGAAGGGATTGTGGACGGGGAGTTCCTGCGCATCGAAGTTCCGCAAGGAGTAACTCCACAGACTCCAAAGGTTCGTGGGGGGGTCAAAGCGCGTCAATAACAGTTTCTTGCCATCCCGCGAGATGTCGAGCGGCTCTAAAGGTCCCGGAGGAATCGGGACAGAGGTTTCGTGACCTTGATGGTCCACCCAGATCAGCCGCCGGTCCGGCACCAGGGCGCCGCGGCGGACATACGCCAAGTTGCCATCGCGCGATACCGTGATGTCGGGGCCTTCCCAGCCGGAGTCCGCGACGTTCCCAACTACCGCCACGGGAGGTCCGGTAACGCGCAATTTAGCGAGGCTCATGGGGGCGGCCATCAGGCTCCCTCCCCTCCAGAAGAGCAGGTGTCCGGTCGGAACGTACCGGCAGCCGCTTGCGTTGTCGACTAACTGCGTCCACCTGCCGCCCAGGGAGGACCCGTCGGGAGTCAGGACGTCGATGACGTGCCGTTCGCCGTAGATCGAAATCAGGTATCCCGCTCCGTCCGGCAGGATCTGCTGGATCATTTGAGCCTCGACCGCGGGCGATTGCCGCTGCGACACGCGTTGCGGAATTTCGCCCGATCCCGGCGTCATGCGGTAAACAAAAGACTGCCCCTCCCGTTGGACTTCCGACGGAGCATCGTCGAACAGTATGCTGCCTTCCTGCTCCCAGACGCCGCCAAACAGGCTGAGGCCGGAAGCGAGGCCCACAATCTTCGATGACCGGCCGTCGAGATAGAGCCGGCGCAACTCGGTCGAAGTGTAATAAGCCAGCGATTTCCCGTCGGGAGCAAAGAACGGCGCGCTGGCGGAATCCGAGCCGGCCACCAGCATACTCTCGGATTTGGCGATCTCCCGCAGGAACAGCCGGCGTTTCCCACCCTGCATGGCAACGTATGCGAGCGTTTGGCCATCCGGGGAGAAGGCGAGGTCATTCCCGTACCAGGAGGCGATCCGTTGATCGCCTGGCAAATTGATGGTGAAGTGGGACACGGGGCCGGCGAAACGGCCGGTCTTGGCCTGGCGAAGGACCAGCGCGAATCCGATGGCCACCGTCAGGGCTACACCGCCCAGAATCCACCAACGTAGATTCCTGCGGACCTGGAGAGGCGCGGCTTGGAACGTTTCGGTCCGGGCCGCCTTTTCCGGCACAACCTCAACCGGAGCCACGGCCGCGGGCGCTTCCGCAACTTCCCGGGGCGGGGTCGGAACGAAATCCGGGACGTACCCCCCTTTGGGCACGAGAATCATAATTCCCGAGTCATTCGGATTCTCCGCGTAGAACTGCTCGAAGCTTTTCCCCGCAACCGCCGGGCAGTAACGCGCACGACCGCATCGACCTTCGGATCGAAGCCGATCTTCAGGTCAAAGACCTGCACCCCAATCACCGATTCCTTCAGGTGATCGGTATTCCCCTCGATTGTCTGGGTGACGATATAGCGCAGGAAACGCTGCAGACGGTCGGAGGACGCAAACTGCGGGCTTGCCAGGATTCGCTGCACCTCCGTTTCCACCAACGGTGCGATCAGTGACAATGCAGTTCTCATGTGGGCTTGGCTAGCCATCAGTATAACCCATTGAAAACAAAAGCGTATAACCCCGTGTAACCCCGGCCCTTACTCCCGGCTAACCTGCTGACACTGTGCCTAATGGGCGCAAAGACTCTACATTCAATGACATGCGACTCCGCGGTGCAAAACCGAACACTCTGCCGGCCGATGGGAATCTTCTCGACGCGAACCGTACTGAAAATTACTTCAACGTCGAGCTACTCCTCGTCACTGCCATCTTCTGTCTTGCAGCTCCAACGGCCGCCGGACAGGTGAAGACCGACGCTGCCACTCCTACCAGACAGGATTCCACCTTTGTCTTTTCGGCCGACATTCATGTGGGCTTCAACGGCACGGACGACACCCACGGCTTCTTCGATTTTGCCAATGGCGCCTCGGATGGCTCCTTAAACGCCAGTCTCCTGTATATTGCCGACGAGACCGCAGCCGGCTCTCCGATCAATGGCTCGTTCAGCCAGCAGCAGGATGGCTGCATCGCGAACGGTATCTTCCCCCCTCTCCCTGCGTTGAAAGACGTCTGCAACCAGATCCAGCAAGTTCGCAAGATCAACGCCCTCCATGGCAACACCTGGCCTGCCACCTCCTTCGTGGACGGAATGGGTCACAACCGGACGCTTCAAAGCCAGGGCGCCATTCCCACGCCGCTCGGCCATGTAATCGGCGGGGACCTCACCGATTGCGGCGGCGGCAACAGTGGGGCCGCAAGCTGCATCAATTACACGGACGGGGGCAACAATACTCAACAACTGGCAGGCTTCCAGGCGATATATGACAAGTTCGTTCCGAAAACCATCAGTTTCAACAGCCTGCCCTTCCTTCGCGGATTGTCTGGCGCGGACGCCGCGACGCCCTTACAGATCGAAATCTTTCCCGGACTGGGCAATCACGACATCGACAATCCTGGAATTGGTGGGAAGATGCACGATTGGCTGCAAACCCACCTGGTGAACTTAGTAGCGCGCGACAGCAGCGGCGCTTCCAACTGGAACATCAATCAGACGACGACGGCCTATTCCTGGAACTGGGGCAACCTCCACATGGTGAACGTCGGAGTCTATCCGGGCTCGCAAAACGACTATACCGGCGGCAACAACTATAACTGGGACCCGAGCGACGACGCATTCCTCCTGAACGATCTGAAAAACAACGCCTTCGACGGCCGTCCGGTGGTGATTGCCTCGCACTTCGGGTTTGACGATTATTCCCTCAAAGCGAACTGGTGGAACGGCCTCAACCACGTTTGCGGCCTGGCGGATTTGTGGACCGAGTTGAATAAGTTCAATGTGGTCGGTTACTACCACGGCCACGTCCACGGTTTCCGGCCATTCGACATCACTCCGAGCATCCAATACGCGTACAAATATCCGAATGGCTCATCGACCGAGGGAGCGCCGACAAAGGCGCCGCGTCCCAAAATTTCCTACGATGTTTTTCTGCCTGGCGCCGCATATTACCAGAGCCTCGCTGTCACTCGCATCACCGACTCGCGGATGGATGTCGCCATGGCGACTAGCGGCGCGGATTTTGTGGACGGCCACAATCAGACCATCGATTTTGCGCCGACAGGCAGTTTCACTAAGATCCTGACGCCCGCGCCCGCGGTGGTGGGCGCGCCCTGGTCCGATAATGCTCTCGAAACCCAGATTCTGGGCTTCACGGCGGGGGATCAGTCCTACGTCATTGGGGCCGAGGCCGCCGGTATTTATCTCATCCGCTCCATCAATGCGGCGACCGGCGCTCCCACATTTCTATCGGGCGGGCAATTCTCCAGTCCGGTAACGTCGATGGCGTCCTACGGCGCAGAGGACGGGACGCACATCATCGTCAGCGGCTCGAACGGCATCGTGGACTATAGGTTCACGCAGAACAACCTGGTCCATAATTGGACGGTCTCGATATCCGGTGGGTCAATCATGACCTTTGCCAAGGGCGCGCAAAACTATCTCGTTGTCGATGCTCACAGCGCGCCTTTTCCGAGCCAACAGCAGGAGACCCTTACCATCTACCAGATCAACTCGAATGGTCTCGCGGCTGTGGGCGCGCCTTTCACCCAGGCGGTTCCGGTTTTGTCCAATACACCGCAACTCCAGACCTATCAGATGCCGCAGGCCAATCAACTGGGGATGATCGAATTCGATCCCGACAATGGCACCGCGATCTTTTACACTCTCAACCTGAACGGCTTCTCGATCGTCGAAAACAATAAGGAACAGTGGACGGCGGGACGCATGAGGATTCTGAACTTCCCCTATGGAGTGGTTCAAATCCTGCTCACTACGCCGAGCTTCATCATGGTCCAACCGTCCGACTATGCGCCTTATATCGGCAGTTCTCCCGGCTCTGCCGAGTATTGCCCCGCCAGTCCCCACTACTGGCAGACAGAGCAGAGTCTCCCTGCGCCGACATTCGCGGTACCCGCTGCCAATCCGGATAGTCCCGTGTATGTTCTCTCAATGATCGACGGCACATACGGCACGGACGTCTCCTGGCGCGGTTTGCCTTTGTTCATGCCCTACGTGGATGTACCGGCGTCCCCGGCATCCTCGAGCGAGAGACGTCCGCCCCCGCCGCCGCAGACCATCGATAGCTTCGTGACCTCGGGCGTCGACGGGAACCTGCTCCTGAGCAGCTACCACGCCTCGGGTCTGCTTACGCGGATGAACTTCAGCCAACCGGTTGGCGTCAACGTCACTTTTTCCTACGTTGGCCCGAGCATCGCTATCACCGTCAATGGCACACCGGTCACAGCCGGGACTACTATATCTCTGATACCCGGCAGAACCTACACGCTCTCGGCGCCGGCCAGTTTTTCTATTGGTCCCGGCTACCTGTTCTCGAATCCATCCTGGAGCAGCAACGTCCAGTCAGATAACACCTTCACAGTGCCCGGAACGGACACAATCGTCTCTCTGAACTACCAGCAGCAAGTGCAGGTCACGACCGTGGCCAACCCGCCCGCCGGTGGAACCATCTCCGGAGGAGGTTGGATCCCCTTCGGTAACGTCACCTCGTTCCAGGCCGCGCCCAGCGCCGGCTACACCTTTGCCGGGTTCACCGGCTACGGAGACACCTCCACCGATCCGTTCACCTTCAAGGTGACCTCGCCAGGCACGCTCACCGCCAACTTCAGCACCGGGGGCGGTCCGTCGTTATCCGTTACAACTCAGGGCGCGCGTACCGACGGTCCACATACCGGCCAGCGCACCGTGCCGCTCGAAATCGTCAACGGCAATGCTTCCGGTATCGGTCACGTCTCGGTGACCTCGATTGACGGCATTCAGGTGTTGACCGGTACGGGAACCGTTTTACTGGCCGGCGGGATCCCCGCTTCCATTGGGAATATGCCGCCCAATGGCAATTCCACGTTCAACGTCATCATGAACTGGCCCGCCACCGCAGCCCGCGTGCGCTTCGTCGTGCACTTCCAAGGCAACGCCGGCGCCTACACGGGCAGCAGCACTCTGACCCTCAACCGCTAGCTCTCAATCGAAGGTACCCACCATGAAAAAGATCTTGTACTGTTTTTCTGTCGTGCTCGTTTTAATCGCACGCGCCGACGCGGCTCCTATCTTCACTCTGATTCCAGGCTCTGGCCCCATTACCGGCACCTCTGGATCAACCGTTGGTTGGGGCTTCAACGCCACCCCCGACCCGGCTTACGCGATCTCCGTCATCGACTCATTCCTGGTGAACCCATCGACTACCATCGGCGCCTATGCCGATATCATCAGCTACGCAGGCGGCCCCAGCGCCGGCCTGCTCCTGCCAACCGATCCGAATTGGATTCAACTCTTCCACAACGATCCGGACCCGAGTCTGCAGACTGGAGCCGGGCTGTTTCAGATCGATCCGGGTAGCACGCCGGGAGCACTGATGACGGGCTCCATTCATATCGATTACGAGGTCTACAGTGTCAGCAGCGCCTGCCAGGGCTGCTATGTGGAGACTGACAGTGTGGAGATCCCGGTCGAAGTCGAAGTGGCTCTGGTCAGCAGCACTCCTGAGCCGGCATCATTTACCATGCTTGCCGGAGCGCTGGGAGCGTTGCTGTTAGTCCATGCCGTTGGCCGAGGCGTCTTCCCTGCGCAATCTCTGCGCGACTCCTCGTCTCTAATGAGAACGCCGGTACTTGTCAACCACACTTCCGCCGAATAGAGTAGTGAGCCACTGTTCGAGCCGACCGGCTACGGATTCACCTCGGGTGGGAGACCGAAGGCGTTACTCCCGTAAAGCCGCCGTGAGATCAAATGGCGGGAGCCCTATCGACGGAAGCCGGCGCGAGAGCTGAATGTTGCGATGGCGGAGAGCGACGGGGTATAAGGCCGCTTCAGCAGGTTCTCCGGGCCGTGGCCAGCGGACTACGCCCGGGCTCAACTTCCGGAGGGCGCGTGATCCGATCGGAACCGGCTGGTCAACTTCCCAGAATGAGACTGGAACTTTATGCGCACTCCTACGAGTGCCGACATCTGGCCGGTTGAAGTCTGCTAAATATCTTTTTCTAACCGCTGACTGCACTCGCCATTTACGGCTCAATCCAGCCGCTCGGAAACGTGAACTGAAACAAGCGGCGACCGGCAAAGCAAAGAAGGCCGGATCGCGTGGCCCTCTTGCTTCCTGTTCACCTAGCGCGAAGTGATCACTTGGGGTGTCACATGGATCAGGGCGCCGGTACTGGCGTCTTCCAGCATCCACAGCGAGCCGTCGGGGCCTTGTTCCACATCGCGGATGCGGTGGCCCACATCCCAGCGCTCGGCGGTTTTGGCGCCGCCATGGCCGTCAAAGATGATGCGGACGAGCGCCTTGGTCGCCAGGCCGCTGACGAAGCCGTTGCCGTTCCATTGCGGGAAGGTCTTGCTGCCGCGGTAGAACATCAGATTGCCCGGCGCGATCACCGGCACCCAATAGAGCACGGGCTTCGCCAGGTCGGGCCGCGTGTCGGGGTTGGGAATGGGCACGCCGTTATAGTTCATGCCATAGGAGACGAGCGGCCAGCCATAATTCTTGCCCTTCTCGATCAGGTTCAGCTCGTCGCCGCCGCGCGGGCCATGCTCCACCTCCCACAATTCGCCGGTGGGCGAAAACGCCAGGCCGTAGGGCGTGCGGACGCCGCTGGCCCAGGTTTCAGCCGGCGTCAGATTCGGGCCGGGAAAGGTATAGGTGCTTACCACCTTCGCGGTTTTGGCGGCTTCGGTGTCACGGGGCGGATCGATCAGGGGAATGGTGGCAGCGCCGGTTTTGCCGAAGTTGGGATTGCCAGGGGCTGGTTTGCCGTCCAGCGTCAGGCGCAGGATCTTGCCTACGGGCTGGTCCGGATCCTGGGCGGGGGTCATGCGCTGGCGGTCGCCAACCGCGAGGAACAGATACTTGCCGTCGGGCGAGAAGGCGATCTGCGCGCCTTCCTGCCCGCCCTTGCCCGTGGGCATCTGGCGCCACAGCACCTCGAAGTTTTCGAGTTTAGCCGAGGTGGCGGTGGCGTTCAGCTTGGCGCGCGCGAGCGCCAGGCCTCCGCCATAGTCACCCGGCTCGGCATAGGTGAGATAGATACTCTGGTCGGTGGCGTAACGCGGCGAGAGGAAGACGCCGTGCATGCCGCTCTGGCCCTGCCAATAGACGGGGGGCGTATTGCCCACCAGAATCTTCTCTCCCTGCTGGGAGACCAGCCAAACGGGCCCGACCTTTTCGGTGACCAGCATGCGGCCATCGGGCAGGAAGGCCAGGCGCCAGGGCAGTTTAAAAGTGGCCACCGTCGTCATGGTGAAGGGCAGGCTGGCTTCGGGCTTCTGTTCGCCCACATTGACCTGGGCCCAGGCCGCCACCGACACCAGGGTGAAAAGCAACGCCGCTTTCGCCAATTTCATCGTCATTGTTCTCCTTGCTTCTCAAGCGCCCGAACTTAAGCGATCCGGGGCGCGGGATTTGTTCAGAAAGTTCTCTCTATCATTTTGGCATCGGAATAGACACCGCCTTGCCAACGCCGCGTTCGGCGACCCAGATCGTGCCGCCCGCGGGCTCGACTGCGGTTGGTGTCTTGAGTCCGTCCTTGATTACCGTGACGCGGACTTGTTGAACGACGTTGTCGAAAGCGGTGCTGAGATCTCGATGTAGCAAATCTTTCCGTTGGCGAATGTTGGGGGCATCGGTCTCCTTTAGAAAAATCGAATCCCGTTTCCAGTTGAAGAGCGGGGTTGCCAACCCGCGCAGGATGCCATCCTGGATGCCATCCTGGACCCACTTCCGATTGCGGGTGCCTGGTTGGCCGCATCGAGCACAGTGATTCCGTAGAGTAGGGACGACGCCGGCTTCCCGCCCTTTTGTTTACGAGGTTTCTCCGTCAAGTTCCGTTTGGCGGCATTCTTGCAAATCTTCGATGGGGCTTGACTTGGCCTCTTTCTGACACTAGTATTAGTGTCATATGAAATCCCCCTCCGATCCCGACCTGGAACTCCGCGGCAAACTCATCCGCAGCCTCGGCGCCCTCCGCGAAATGCTGCCCGGCTCCTTTGTCGAACGGAAACGCGCCTGCGGCCAGCCCAACTGCCATTGCGCCGACGGCAAGAAGCTTCATTCCCAGTTCCAGATTTCTGTACTGGTCGACGGCCAGCCGAAAGCTCTCAACATTCCTGCCAAGTTGGTGGAAAAGGTTCGAGAGAAAATTGAAATGCGCCGGCGTTTCGACTCCGCCGCCGCCACCATCTGCCGTCTCAACCTGAAGCGCTTTCTCAAAGAAAAGGAAACCCGCTAGCCGGATGTTCCGGCATCGCCTGGAGGTTTATCTCGATAAAGTGTTTGGCTTCTCGGCTCTGGTGAGCGCTCTGCCCGAGGGCCGGCAGTTTCCGCAACACCCATGGAAGAAGGTTTTCGACGCCGTCTTCTTGGGCGCAGCCATGCAGATTCCCAGCCTGCTTCAGATCGAAGCGGAGTGTCGCCAGGGAGCGTTGGCCAAACGCATCGGACCGATCAGCGACGACACCATCGGCTACGCGCTCGAAAGACAATCTCCCGAACCCGTGTTCGCGCTCAGTTGCGAAATCGCCCGGCGCCTGAAACGCAACGGAGTTCTGCGTTCCGACTGGTCCAGAGGGTTGGTGGTGGCGGCGGTCGATGGCATCGAAATCTGTAGTTCGTTCGTCCGCTGTTGCGACGCCTGCATGGAGCGGGAGATTGAGCACAAAGCGAACGGCGAAATGCGAACCGACATTCAGTACTATCACCGGATCGTCGTGGTCGCCGTGGTCAGCACGCCGTTCCCCATCCCCTTGGGTCTCCGCTTTCAGAAGAACGGCGAAGGAGAGGTAGCCTGTGCATTGGCTCTACTCCAAGATCTGGACCGTCAATTAGGCCGTCGCTTTCTGGATGTGTTAGTGGGTGACGCTTTGTACATGCAGGCGCCCTTCGTTAAAGAAGTGGAACGTCTCGGTTTGGCCTGGGCCTTCACCCTGAAAGAGAACCAGCCCGATCTGTTGCGCGAGGCCCAACGCTTCACGCAAGAATCGCCTACGGGGGTTCATACGGAGCCGGATCGGGAGATTCGATACTGGCACTTGCCGGAGGTCGATTGGCCCGTCGCTGACCGCTTGGTTCGAATCCTCAAAACGGTTCGCATCGAGCACCTGCATCGCGTCACTGTCAGCGAAAAAGACGGCCATCGAATCAAGACCAAGACGGCGGTGACGCAAGAGAGCACCAACTTCTACGCCACTAATTTCGAACTCGGCTCGGTCTCGCCGCTGTTCATCCATCAGTTCAGCCGCAGCCGTTGGCGAATCGATACGGAAGTTTTTCAGACCATCACCACCGACTGTCACCTCAAACACCCCGCTGTTCATCAAACCACGGCGCTGGTGGTGCTGACCATGATCCGATTTCTCGCCTATACCCTGTCCCTGGTCTTCTATCACCGCCAGGTCCGCAGCCATGCTCGCGGAAAATGCGAGACCTTTCACCAGTGCGCCAAAAGGATCGCTTATTGGTTCGTTGCCCCTGCCGCCAACACCAGTTGATTCTCCTCCGATGCAGGTCGCGATGTGTCCTGCCAAGGTTCCCGGCGAATACGAACCAACGCCGGCGCTGCCGCATTTCCCCCGACCGCTGAATCGGCAGGGTCAGCGCTCTCTGTCAGTCTTTTTACTCCTCTCAGACCCGCTACAACTCTGGCCGGCTACCCTCAATTCAGAAACTCCTCCCAAATCAACAGGCTGCCGCCTAGCCGCATGGCACCTTACGGAATCGCTGGCATCGAGCAAGGTCCTATTGCCTTCCCATAGAGAGTGTGCGAAGATTCCTATTGTTAGACAGCAGGAGCGTGCTTGAACGACAAAACCGACGTTTGGCAGGGAACTCTTGCTTTGATGGTGCTGAAGACCCTTCAGGCGATGGGGCCGCTTCATGGATACGGGATTGCCCGGCGGATTGAGCAGACCAGCGGAAATCTTCTCTCTGTGAACTACGGAACCTTGTATCCCGCGTTGCTGAAATTGGAGCAGGAAGGGGCGATCGCTTCAGAATGGGGCGTGTCGGAGAACAATCGCAAGGCGAAGTTCTACAAGCTCACGCGGGCCGGCCGGAAACAGCTCGACCGGGAAACGCGGAATTGGGAGCAGACCACCTCGATCCTGGCGCGCTTCCTCAGTCCTTCGGAGGATCCCACATGAAGCGGCTGCGCACGTGGAAGCCGCTCGAGTTCTGCCTGCTACAATCTTTTCTGGACCAAACCACACTGTTGGCTTTGCTTTCAGCTAGAATAGAGTCTTTGGCCCGCTCCAGATCAAGTCAGTGAAACCTGCCCGGTGTGCTGCACGTCTGGTGATAGTCGCAGAGTGGAGAGGACTTAGTCTTTATTATGAAGTTTCCCAGGCTTCAAGGCCTGACCACCGTCTCAGTGTGTGTCCTTTGCTCTGCGGTCGTTTTCGTATCTTCTGCGACGGCTCAGAAGGCCCAGACACCCCCTGCGCAGACTCCACAGACTCCGCCGCCAGCGAAGCCAAATCCGCAGAATCCATTTGAAACTGTTCCTACCCAGAAGGAACCTGCGCCCGGACAGCCGCAGCAACCGAAGCTCGAGGCTCCCCCGGCGGCTCCCGCGCAAGCTCCGCCCACGGCGGCTCCAGGTACGCCAGCGGACGTCATTGAAGACATCGAGTTTCGTGGATCGCGCCGCGTTCCGCAGGATACGTTGCGCGCAATCATCTTCAGCCGTAAAGGCGATAAGTTCGACGAGGAGGCGTTGCGCCGCGATTTCATGGCGCTCTGGAATACCAGCCGCTTCGACGATATTCGTATTGAACGCGAACCGGGAAAGACGGGCTGGATCATTCGCTTCATTCTGACCGAGCGCCGCGTGGTGCGGTCGATCAAATACGAAGGCAACAAATCGATCACGGTTTCGGAAATCCTCGACCGCTTCAAAGAGCGCAAGGTCGGCTTGAGCGTCGAGTCGCAGTACGATCCGAACAAGGTTCAACACGCGGTCAATGTTTTGAAAGAATACGAAGCCGAGCGCGGCCGCCAGTTCGCGACTGTTGACGCCGGATATTCGCCAGGTTCCTCCTTCTTCGCTCGAGGTCACGTTCAAAGTGGACGAAGGGCCGAAGGTGAAGGTCGGCAATATCGACGTTCAGGGCAACACCGTCTTCACCGACAAGGACGTAATCCGGGCGATGAAGAACCTGCATCCCATCGGCGTCCCGCACTGACTGTTTCTGGAAAATCTCTTCGCCAAGAGTTTCGATTCGACGCAAGCTGGAGCAAGATCAGGACATGGTCCGGAACTTCTATCAGGAGCACGGCTACTTCACGGCGCGCGTGGTGGATCACAAGGTCACGATCGTCGATGTGGGCGGCCATGGATTGCGGCTGCCGCTGATCAAACCGAACAAGCCGGGAAAGAATGCCAACATTCAGATGACGGTGGAGGAAGGCCGGCTGTATCGTCTGAGCAAAATCAATTTCGTCGGCGTGAAGTTATTCAAGACTCCTGAAACGCTCGATGCGCCCGCTCTTCCAGATGCAGGAGGGCGATGTTTTCTCCACCGCGAAACTGCGCAAGGGCATGGAGAACATGCGCAAGTTGTATGGCGAATTCGGATACATCGATTTTGTACCCGAGCCCGATCCGGAAGTGGTTCAGGGCACCGATCAGATCGATCTGACGTTCAACGTGGATGAAGGCAAGCAGTTCTTTGTCCGCCGCATCGACTTCTCCGGAAACACCACGACTCGCGACAAAGTTATCCGGCGCGAACTGCTGATCGATGAAGGCGACATGTACAACACGCGCCTGTGGGAGATCAGCGTGCTGCGCCTCAATCAGCTCGGCTACTTCGAGCAGTTGAAGGCGGAAGACGCGGCCGACCATCACGCGCGATCCGAAGACGAACACCGTCGACCTCACTTTGAAAGTTAAGGAACGCGGCAAGAACTCCATTCAGTTGAACGGCGGCGTTTCGGGAATCGCCGGCAGCTTCGTCGGCTTCCAGTATGCGACCAACAATTTCCTTGGGTTGGGCGAAACGCTGAGCCTGGATGCGCAGCTCGGTACACGCATTCGGAATGCGACGTTCGGCTTCACCGAACCGTATTTGTTCGACAAGCCGATTCAGACCGGCTTCACCATCTACACGACGCGATTCAACTACGATCAGGCTCGCGAAGCATCGATTCTTTCCGGCCAGAATCTGATCCCGCTGTACAACCAGCTCGGCACGCAACAACCTCTTAAATTACGTTTCCACCGGATATGGCTTCACGACGTTTGCCAGCTATCCGATGAAGAAGTTCAGCTTCGCCCGCGCCGGCATATCGTACGGCTACGACATTTCGAACATCCACACGTTGACCACGGCTTCCGACACCTACTTCAACTACATCGATTTCCAGGGCGTCGGCGGTCCGAACCAATTGACCGGAATCAGGACCAGCAAGATAACGCCGTCGTTCAACTACAACACCGTCAACCACCCGATCACGCCTACCGGCGGCAAGTCGCTCTTTATCTCTACTTCCTTCGCGGGCAGCGTACTGGGCGGCAACGTCAACATGCTGGCGCCGACCATCGACGCCAAGTATTTCCGCGCCGGGTTCCATAAAGGCCACGTGATCGGCATGCATTTCATGGGGCAAGTGATTACCGGCTACGGCGGCAAAGTGGTGCCTCCGTTCAGCCGCTTCTATATGGGCGGCGAGAACGACATCCGCGGATTCGACATCTGGGGAATCAGCCCGATCGGATTCATTCCGAGCGACGCGCAGGTGAACGTGTTGAATAACGACGGAACCCAGCGTACGCAGAAGAGCATTGTGAACGGCGTGGTTACGCCGGTGGCCGTGACGCAGACGATTCCGATTTACCAATTGGTATTTCCGGGCGGCGATACGAAACTCGTTTCGAACTTCGAATACCGCATCCCGATCTTTGGCCCGCTGATTCTGGCCATTTTCGCGGATACCGGTATCGACAAAATCGCGCTGCCGGGGCAGCTCAAGTTGAACCCGGGACGCATCGATCAGTTGAACGGCGAGTTTCCGCAGGCTGATTTCAGCGGCCGCGCGGTGATTGCTCCGGATACGCAGAAGCCGCGCATGTCCACCGGTTTGGAATTCCAGATCATGATGCCGGTGGTGAACGCCCCGTTCCGTTTTTATTGGGCTTATAACCCGCTCATCGTACAGACTTTTTTGCAGCCGCCGATCGTCGCGGACCGATCGTACTTTCCGAACCAGGCGACGTTTACGAACGCCATCGCCCAATTCGGCCAGGCATCGCCGTTCTTCGAGAAGCGTAGTACATTCCGATTCTCGATTGGGAGAACGTTCTGAGAAGTGGCTGCCGGTGTATGCTAGTAAAAAGAATTCCCAGGAGTTTTGAACAGTGAAACCTAGTGTTTTAACGATATCCTCGCTCGCCCTCAGTGCGGCCATGGCTTTGCACGCACAGGCGCCTGCTGCTGCCACCGCCCCGACGAAGATCGGGATCATTCATATACAGAATGCGATCCTCGGTACGCAAGACGGTCAAAAGGCTCTCAAGGAATTGGAAGCGAGGTCCGCGCCGAAGAGGAAGGAGCTTGAGTCGCGGCAACAGGAGATCGTTGGCCTTCAGGAGCAGCTGAACAAGTCGAGCAACGTCGGTGGCGAAGAAGCCAAGCAGAAGCTGATGCGTGACATCGACGAGAGGAAGAAGAAGTTCAGCCGCGACGTAGACGATGCGCAGGCCGATTTCGACCAGGAAAATCAACGCGTTTTGAACGAGATCGGTGGCAAGGTGATCGCGGTGCTCGACCGCTATGCGGCTGAACATGGCTATGCGGTTGTTCTCGACGTCAGCAACCAACAGACTTCCCCTGTGATGTTCGCCGCCAACAGCGTCGACGTGACGCGCGAGATTGTCGCTATTTATGATAAGACCGCCGCCTCGGGTGGATTCTCTACTCCTGCGGCGCCTGGCGCGGCTGCTCCGAGACAAACTCAACCTGCTCCGAAGCCTGCTGCTCCTAAACCCGTGACTCCGGCTCCTAAATAACCGGCATACTTTTCCGCTCTCGGAGAATCTACTCTCTGGAGGAGCGAATCACTTGAGGAAGATGCGTGCAGTACAGGTGCGTGAGGCGAAAGGGCCGCTCGAATTTGTAGAACGTGCGATTCCAGAACCCGGACGTGGCGAGGTTCGAATCAAGGTTCAGGCTTGCGGCATTTGTCATAGCGACAGTATCACCAAGGAAGGACTCTTGCCGGGCATCCAATATCCACGGGTTCCTGGTCACGAAGTTGCAGGCGTCATCGACACCGTCGGATCCGATGTGCCGGATTGGAAGCCCGGACAGCGGGTGGGGGTCGGTTGGAATGGCGGGTATTGCGGCCACTGCGAGTCGTGCCGGCGTGGCGACTTCATGACGTGCAGATACCTGAAAAATCCCGGCATCAGCTACGACGGTGGCTATGCGGACTACATGATTGCGCCGTTCCAGGCGTTGGCATCCATTCCCGAGGAGTTATCGGCAATGGAAGCTGGACCGCTGTTCTGCGCCGGTATCACCACTTTCAATTCACTTCGCAATAGCGGCGCCAGGGCTGGAGATCTGGTGGCAGTTCTTGGAATCGGCGGCCTGGGTCATCTTGGTACGCAGTTCGCGGCGAAGATGGGCTTTCATACGGTGGCGATCGCGCGGGGGAAAGACAAAGGACCGCTGGCGAAGAAATTGGGGGCGCGTCACTATATCGACAGTCAGACCCAAAACGTGGCTGAAGAGTTGACTAAGCTAGGTGGAGCGAAGGTGATTCTGGCGACGGTCACCAACGGTAAGGCGATGAGCGATGCGGCCGGCGGCCTGGGCGTCGGCGGAAAGCTCATTGTGTTGGGTGCTCCGGGGGAGCCTCTTGAGATCAATGTCCTGCCGATGTTGTTCCAGCGCCAAAGCATCCAGGGTTGGCCTGCGGGAACTTCGATCGAATCTGAGGATACATTGAAATTCAGCGTGCTGACGGGCGTGCGATCGATGAACGAAGAATTTCCGCTGGAGCGCGCGGTGGAAGGCTTTGAGCGGATGATGAGCGGGAAGGCTCAGTTTCGCGTGGTGTTGACGACGGGTTTGTAGCGCGGAGGACGAGCGAGGGTTGATCAGTTAAGCTCTACACAGAACCGCCGTCCAAGATGTCAATGAATTCGTGGGCCCGCACAATGGGTATTCCTTCGAACGGTGTAAGGACAAGGAGATCTTTATCGTAGGTGACGATAACGTCGGCGCCCGATTCGATTGCACATTCGAGGATGCGGTTATCGGTTTCGTCTCGAGAGGCCGAAATGGTTTTCTGGGGCGTCACGAAGTCGGCAATCTCCCAGATTGGATTAACAGCCTGCGCGATTCGGACTCGCGACCATTTGAATTTGTCGAAGAGGACCCGCTCCACTTCTTCTCGGATGTGGGCCGACACTACGAGTTCGTACTCGCCTCGCTCAGCCCGTTCAAGAATAGAGCGTGGCGGACCACCATAGACGAAGGCGGAGATGTATTCGTTTGTATCGAGTACCGCCCTCATCGAGGAGATCGTTTAGTTTTGCTCCGCTGCTCTTTGCGCCACTCCTTGACAACTCGTGGAACATCCTCCTCGGTAATACCGAGCTCGGCGGCCTTTTGACGACCGTAGGCATTGACCTGCTCCCAGCGTCGCTTGCTCTCATACTCGCGAAAAGCCTCCCGAATCAGTTCGCTCATCGTTCGATTTTCTTTGCCGGCGAGTTTCTTCGCTCGTTTGAGCATCTCTGGCGGGAACGTGATGGATACCGGTTCTGTGGTTCTCATGCCACCATAATACTAAGTATTACTAAATAATATGTGAAGTTAGGGCGCTTCGTTGCCTGCTTCAATGGCGGCGCGGCGGACGTTTACCTTAGCCAGAATGATCAGGCCGAGGACGAAGAAAACGATCAGTGAGAGGATCGCGGTGCGGTAGCTCTTTGTATAATCGAGAGCCAGTCCGAACAGCAGCGGGCAAAGCCAGCTTGTACCTTTGTCGCTGATTTCGTATAGGCCAAAGTACTCGCCTTCGCGCCCCTTGGGAATCATCAGCGAGAAGAGCGAGCGGCTTAAGGCCTGGCTGCCGCCGAGCACGATCGCGACCACCGCGCATAGGATGAAGAACCCGCGCGTGGAATGGACGGAGAAGTAAATAGACAACAGTACGCCGATCCAGATCACCAGAGCGACCATTACGGACGGTTTGGCGCCGATGCCTTTGGCTACGTAGTTGAAAATCATCGCGCCCACAAAGGCCACAAACTGGACCATGAGAATTGCCAGAGTGAGGTCGGCCATTGAAATCTTCAATTCATCGCTTCCAAACTGCGCCGAGAGTGTGATCACCGTCTGAATGGCATCGTTGTAAATCAGGTACGCCAGCAGAAATGTTAGCGTCTGCGGGTACTTCATCATGTCGCGAAGAGTGCGGGCGAATTGCTGGAAACCGGCGGTGAGGACGTTCTGGCCCGGCTCGAGTTGATGCTGGGGAGGACGGTTGCGAAGCGCCATCAGCGGAATGATGGTAAACACCGCCCACCAGATGCCGGCCGACGACAGACTGATCCGCACGGCCATCCCTTCCGTGATGCCGAACGATTTCGCTTTGAGATACAGCACCAGATTCAACGCGAGCAGGAGCCCGCCCCCGAGGTAACCGATACCCCAGCCTTTCGATGAGACGCCGTCTCTGTCTTCCGGGCTGGCGATCTCCGGCAGAAATGAGTTGTAAATAACGATGGATGCACCGAACGCGGTGTTAGCAATGATGAACAGCAGAGCGCCCCACATGTAGCCCGTGCCCTGGACAAAAAACATTGCGGCCGTCGCGAAGGAACCGATGTAGGCCAGCAGCGCCATCATCCCTTTCTTGTTGTTGCTGGTGTCCCCGATGGCTCCGATGATCGGCAGGCAGATCACCTGAAGCAGGACCGACAACGAAACCAAATAGCTCCACAACGAGCGGGCGTCGATCGACATGCCGAACGGATGGATGTTCCCGCTTGCGTCCGCTCCGGCCTTCGCCAATTCGGTCAGGTACGGACCCAGGAACAGAGTGACAACGGTGCTGGCGAAGGCGGAGTTCGCCCAGTCGTAGAAATACCAGCCTCGTTGCTCCTTGCGGCTGTACTCGAGCGGCGCGGACGATGGTACGGCTTCGGCGGTTGCCATGTCAGGTCCTGCCGGCGGTGGTCTGCGTCATTTCTTCGGCCATCTTCAAGAGGCTCACGTAGTCCTTTTTTCCGTTTCCCAACAGGGGGATTTTGTCCAGATGAATGACGCGCCGGGGAATGGCGATTTCCGGAGCGCCCAACTGTCTGGCGGCCGGCGTCAACTGTTCGCGGGTTAACGATGGATCCTGTGTGAAAATCACGATCATCTCTCCGCGTTGAGCGTCCTTGATGGACGAGGATGCGTGCAGACTGTTTGGCGATGCGAGTTCGGCGATTTTTTCCACGACTTCGAGAGACACCATTTCGCCGGCAACCTTGGCGAACCGCCGCAGCCGTCCCTGGATGCTGATGAATCCCGCGTCGTCCAGGGCGACGATGTCGCCGGTGTTGTACCAGCCCGCTCCGAGGCTCGAGGTGGGTGGCTGAATGACGCCGGGTTGATCCTCTTTTAAGTAGCCAAGCATGACGGTGGGTCCGTGGACGTGGAGTGCGCCGCCTTCTTCGATGCCGGGAACGGGCTCGAGCTGGTAGTCCAGGCCAGGGACGATCTCGCCTACCGAACCAGGCTTGTTGGCCAATCGGCGTGTTCACGGCGATCACCGGCGAACATTCGGTTGCGCCGTAACCTTCCAAGGCGCGAATGCCGAATTTGTCGATGGCGGCGCGGCGGACTTCGTCCGTCAATTTTTCCGCGCCCACTACCATGTACCGAAGCCGCGAGAAATCGTACGGATGAGCGAACTTGCAGTAATTCGCCAGGAACGTGTTGGTGGCGAAGAGCACGGTGCAATCGCGGTCGTAAATGATTTCGGGAATCACGCGGTAATGCAGCGGAGATGGATAAAGAAAGACCGGCGTCCCGCGCTGAAGAGGCAGAATGATGCCGGCCATGAGACCGAATGCGTGGAAGAGCGGCAGCGCACTGAGGAATTTGTCCTTGCGTGTGAAATCGAGGATCGCGTAGACCTGGTCGCAATTTGAAAGTACTGAATCATGCGAGAGGACGACGCCTTTCGGCTTGCCCTCCGACCCCGATGTGTAGAGGACAACCAGCGGATCATGAGGCTTCACCGGCTTGATCACGGTGCGGGGGAACCAGAGCGCCCAGCCGATGAGCCAGAGTTTGTCTGCGATGCCAAACTTCGCGCGCAGGTCTTCGAGATAGAGAATCTTTACGTCGCGGAGTCCATTTACAACATTTACGAGCTTGGCTTTCTCCAGAAACGCGCGCGATGTGAAGATTACTTTGATCCTGGTGCTGCGGCAGGCGCTCTGCATGCCCTCGGTTCCGGCGGTGTAATTCAGCATTGCCGGAACGCGCCGCATGGCGGTCATGCCAAACAGAAGATAAACCGCGGCGTTCACGTTGGGCATCAATACGCCCACGAATTCGCCATCGGAAGTGAATTTGCAGGCGAGCCGCCCCAGTGCCAGGCTTCCCTTCAACATGTCTTTGTAGGAGGCCGGTTTCTGGTTGATGTCCTCGAGCACCATGCGGCTCTTGCCGTGTAGCGCCATGGCGTCGAGCATTCGCTCGAAGACCGTGCCCGGTATCCGCGCCTCGAAAGCGGAGCGCTGCATCACCTTGCGCAGACTCTCGCTGGACTTGCGGCGCCGGATGCGCGGCGTGCGGCCCTCAGGCATCGGAATGGTGCGCGGTGAGCCGATGGTGATGGTGACGCGGGGGAAGAATTTCTTGGGAAAGTCGCCGGTCATGCGCGCGAAGTAGGAGTAGAGTAATCCGTCGATGTGAATCGGAACTACCTTGGCTCCCGATTTCGCTGCGACGAAAGCCGGACCCTCGTAGAGCTTCATCAAGCTGCCGGTGATGGTGATGCGCCCTTCGGGGAAGATCACTACGGGGCTGCCGGATTCCACCAGGTTGATGATGGCTTTGATGGCCAGCGGACTAGCCGAATCGACGACAAGATGTGGGATGAACTTGAGGCCGATTTTGAAGTACCAGCGCCGGGCAACGGTCGAATGGACGAGGTAGGTGGGCTGAATCGGGAGGAATGCGCCGAGAGTGATGCCGTCAAGGAAGGAAACGTGATTGGACACGATCAACATGCGATCGTGCCGTTCGAGCGTCCCGCGCACTTTGACGCGGAAGAGTAGACGCATCACGAGACGGGTCAGGAAAGCGACTAGTTGATGCACGTTCCTTCATATTACGTCATGACCTGTCCCAACAGCCGTTTGGAGGCGGAGGATACCCAGGATTCAAGGTTTCGGCTGCACTGAAATGAACAAAGTCTGGGGCACGGTGTCCCCGTTTAAGACGACCGTCAGAGGTATATCTCCGCTCGGAGCGTCCGCCGGAACTACTACATTGAATTGATACAAGCCAACCAGGTTTGGAGCCAAGCCGGAATACGTAATTTGACCGGCCGATTGTCCAAATTTGAACTGTACTGAATTAGTGATCGAACTTTGTCCTTGGGCTATTTGGCCCGCGATGGAAGCGGTGCTCGGGGTCACCGGGCCAAAGCCCAGACCGTAGAAGGTGACCGTTTCGCCAGGCGCCGCCGGGGCGGCTGTGGTACCGGGAATATTGCCGCTGCTGACAAACGTCGTCCCATCGCTTGCATGCAATGCAGCTACATACTGTTTTCCGTTGATGCTGAATGTAGGCGGCGCGAGAAGCCCTCCGGCTACGGCCTTGATTGGTAGAGATACGGACGTGCTCGACTGATTGTTATAGGTCACGATCACCTGCACACTCCCGCCGGGCGCAACGGTCGCCGGAACCTGAACGTTCAATTGACCCGGGCTCACGTAGTACACATAAGCCGGTTGACCGCCCACAGTGACGCTGACCCCATCGAGCGATAGTCGGAGCGTTGCCGTTCGTGAAGTCGCCGCCCCCCCATGTTCTCGTCGTTCCGGCCAGATTCGTTCCCTTGATCTCAATGTAGGAACCCGGTGCAGCCGATGAGTATGCGCCAAAGCTGCTGGCCGACACAATCCCGTTTGGCGCAATCGCCGGAGGGCTAACCAACAGGGCAACCGAGATCACCAGAACGTAATTCGAATCCTGCACGGCGTCTCCGCTTCTGTAGTTGATCAGCGGAATGGAGTCGTACGGAGAGGCAAAGAGCCCGTTGAAAATATTCACTGCGGCAATCTTGTCCATAACTGCTAGCGAGGCCGCATTAGCCACGCGGCCAAACACAGTGAAGCCTTGATTATTCAGACTGTTTGCATTGTCGACTTCATTGAAAAACCATTGATCGGTACCGCTGTTCGGATCGGTAACGCCGTTCGAACCGGCCGACAATGCCATCGCCAGCGTCCCACGCGAATTGGAAAGACCCGGCTCGCCTTTCACCGCGGGATCGGTGGGGATCGTTACCAGGGTGTGATTTTGCAACTGAAAACCGCCGCCCTGAATCACAAATTTCGCCACCGAGCGGTGGATAATCGAATTGTCATACGCTCCGCGATTCATGTAGTTCATAAAGTTCGCCACCGTCAGCGGCGCCGAACCGGGAAGTAGGGTCACATCGATGTCGCCGAGGTTCGTGTGAAACCGAACCACCGGCGTGGACGTTGTCTGGCACTGGAGCGCTGCCGGAAGGAAAAGAAGGAAAAATGCTGCGATTTTCATAAGGCGGTCAACTGATCTTACCGTACCGTTCCCACCCAAGCCCCGTTCCGCTATACTGCAACTGAATTCAAAATGGCCATTCTGATCGAGAATTTCTACCTCGGCTGCCTCGCGCACGCGTCTTATCTCGCCGGTTCCGAGGGTGTTGCCGCTGTTATCGATCCCCAGCGCGACGTCGACATCTACATCGAGGCCGCGGCGCGCCACGGATTGAAGATAGAGCATGTGATCGAAACCCATCTCCACGCGGACTTCGTTTCGGGCCATAACGAACTCGCCGCCCGCACGGGCGCTCGCATCTATCTCGGCGATGGTTCAGGCGCCCTCTTCCCTCACACCGCAGTGAAAGACGGCGATTCCATTCGTTTCGGCCAGTGCGAGTTCCGGTTCCTGCAAACGCCTGGACACACCATCGAAAGTATTTGTATTCTCATGACCGATCTGGAGGCGCCGGCGGTGCCGAAAGCGGTTTTCACCGGCGATACTTTATTTGTCGGCGATGTCGGCCGCCCCGATCTTGCGCCCGATCACACGCCGCAGCAGCTTGCCGCGCTCCTCTACAAGAGTCTTCATGAAAAGCTGATGACTCTGCCGGATGATGTGGAAATTTTCCCTGCACACGGCGCCGGTTCTCTGTGCGGCCGCCAGATGGGTTCCGAGCGTTCGTCGACCATTGGAAAAGAGCGCCGCTTCAACTATGCGCTTCAGGCCGGCTCCTGCGACGAATTCATCCACCTGTTGACCGATAGCCTGCCGCCCCGTCCCGAATATTTCCAGCAGGATGTCGCGCTGAACCGCCAGGGCGCCGCGTCGATGGATTCGCTCCCGCATCCGGCCGCGCTGCCGGCCAGTGAAGTTCTGCGCCTGCAATCGGAAGGCGCCATCGTTTTGGATACCAGGCCTGCAATGGAGTTTGCCGTCGCGCATGTCCCGGGTTCCATCCACATTGCGTTGTCGGGACAATACGCCTCATGGGCTGCCCGCATTCTCGGTCTCGACACGCCCATCATTCTGGCCGGCGAAGACGCGGACCATGTCCGTGAGTCCCAACTCAGACTGGCCCGCGTGGGCATTGAGAACGTTTGCGGCTATCTTGACGGAGGCGTCCACGCGTGGATCAGCGAAGGTTATACGCTCGACTATATCCCGCAAATCTCAGTCCAGGAAATGATTGAGCTACGCGAACAGGAGCAGGACCACATCGCCATCCTGGATGTCCGAGAGCCATCGGAAGTCAGCGCGGGAGCCATCGAAGGTTCCGTCAGGATTCCGCTGAGCCAGGTCAAAGCGAGGTCTCGAGGAACTCGACCCGAGCAAGCTTCTGGTAGTTCACTGCAAGAGCGGCTACCGGAGTTCCATAGCCACAAGCCTTCTTCGGCGGGATGGCTTCCGTGACATCGCAAATCTCACGGGTGGCTTCGAAGCCTGGAAATCCGCTCACGAAAAAGCTACGGCAGCAAGTTAAACGATTCGGTCAAGAAGCTGGGAATCTCAAACAGAGGCTTCCCAAAAAACGGCAGCACCAGTCCATTCACGTCTGGAACCTGCGCGCCGCCCGAAGCCAGATACCCCGCCATCTGAACTTGAAGCGCGTTCGCTACCGTCACTGCCGCTGCACTGTCGATCCCGGTTGCCGCACTGATCGCGAAATGAGGATTCTGTTGTAACTGCGGCGCAATGGCCCTAGCGAGATCCCAGCGAAGCACGGTGGTGGTCAATCGCATGTTCGCCGCACGCACCAGGTTGGTCTCCGATGGATTCGGCACGGTGGAGTCGCCGATCCCATATTGGAATAGCACCGGCTTGATGGGCACGTCCGGGAGCGTGGACGAAGCCAGGTGCGGCGCATACCCGATGGCGTCGCCGGGCATCCCGTACCACTCGGTGCGTTCAAAAAATTCCTGCACTGGCACCACGGCCGGATCCTGCAACACGTTTACCGGCTGATAGCGGAGCGTGTAGCCATCCGCAAAATTGAGGCCGTTCCCTGTCAGCGAAGGCGTGCGGCCGAATAGGTCGAGAAGAGCAAAAATCCTGAAGTCGTTGCTGGTGCGCGCGATATCCGTTAGCGTGCCTCCGCCGCTGTTGAGCACTGCTGCCGAGATATTTGGTTCCACTGCTGTCAGCATCGTTCCGTACATCGCGCCGAACGAGTGACCCGCATAGTAGATGCGGCTCGGATCCAGATCGGGCACTCCATCGCCGTCCAAATCGAGCCCATTCGTGATCACCCGAACCAGTTGCATCTGGTCGATCACCGTTTGCCGCAGGCAGTCTCGCGCTCCGAAGATGCCAGGCAGCACACAGCCGTCGAACGAGCCATACGAGCCGCCGGGAGAGAGTGGTTGGCCGCGCCCACCCGCAGGAAGATCGAAGCTGCGCCCGTCGGTCTGCGTGATGGTCACTTTTCCGTTTGGTCCGAACCCATGCCCGAAAACATTGATTGCGATTACCGCGAAGCCCGCTTGTACCAGCACCGATGCTTCCGCGGTCGGCTCTTCAAACCGATTGCTGCCGAAGCCGTGACCGAAGACGATCACCGGATATCCGTTCGCCGGTTTCTGTGTCGCTGGGACGAATGCATGGAAGTAGACCGGCTGCACGCTGGCGTAGCTCACATCCGTAGCGCTCGTCGGACTCTGCGGAATGGTGTAGTCACTACGCAGAAACATGGGAGACTGATACACGCCGAACGCCACGTGCCCAACTCCTGCCAGCAGCGATAGCGGAAGGTTCTCGGTGGAAAGTGTTGCCGGATCGGCGCCGATCTGAAAGTGCAGATCCACGGTAGCGATTTCGTTCACATTGAAATAACTCTTTGCCCCAGTAGGCTGCGGGTTGGCCGCCACGTTTGGCAGTTGACGCCGCGCGTTCTCCATGAAGCCGGTGACACTCATCGTGGTGAATACCGATGCGCCAACGACACGATGTCCGTTCACCGTGGCGGGCAGGCTAGCCAGATCCTTACAGTAGTCGTTTGGGACCGCACCCACGCATCCCAGATATCCGGAGTCGGCTTTCACAGGCGCACCCGCTGCATCGAGTACGGCGTCGGTCACGACCAACGCATAGCGCCTGTGCTGATCCAGAAACTCGTCGGGTTTGGCGAATGCCACGTGCGACTGCGGCTCGTAGCTCACCTGGTTGATCGGCGTTACGTGCCCAACGCGCTGCAAACCATACTCGTCTTGCGTCAGGTTCTCGCAGCCATACCAGCCAGACGCCGGCTCGCAGAGTGTCCGGATTGACCGGCGCGGAAAAGCTCACGTTGAGGCGGGGCTGCAGGTTGAACCCATCCAGTTGGTTGATCAGGTTGAGTTCGGTGCAAGTGCTCGGTTCCACTGTGCAGTCCGGCTTTGGCATATCCACCGTGCGGCCTGTCTTCTGATTTGGATCGGAGGCGGTCAGAAAGTCGGTTGGGAATGGACCAACGCGTGGAGTGTATGGATCGAAGAGAACGCGAGTATCGGCGGCGAACCCTGTCGAAAGCGCGGCCAGCATCAGGACCAGTGGGGCAAGCGGCGCGCGACGAAGACTCATTCAGACATTATCGGGGAGACAGGTGCAGGATTTCGCGCAACCTGCTGCTGATTCCGTCGGCCATCCACTGAAATCCAAGATCGTTCGGATGCGTTCCGTCTACCACGCCATCGAGCTGCGAGAAACCGAGCAGTTCAGTGCCATCGAGGAAAGTAATGTGCTGATCGCCGGACGCGATGCGCGCCTTTACTACGCCGCTAATCAGTTCCCTCATGCCACGCCGCATCAGGCGGGCTTCGTCGTTATAGACTTCCGCCGAGGTTGCGATGAGTGAAATGCAGAGGATCGGCGTATCCGGATGTTTCGCGCGCAAAGTTTCAATGAAGGGTGCATAGACAGAGCGCAGCGATTCCACCGACTCGTTATTAGCGGAAAAATCCAGTACAAACACCGACGGGTCGAGCTCGGCAACGGCCTTGGCAACCTCGGGCTCGCCTTTGCCATTGCCGGAGAATCCCAGATTGACGAAATCGACGTTGAGCTTGCGGCCGAGAATCGCCTGATAACTCATTGCGGAGCGGCTTGCGCATCCACCCTGAGTGATGGACGTCCCATAGAACACCACTGGTTTGGCCACGGTGAATGGCTTCGCTTTCTCCAACTTCGCGTCGCTCTCAACGCCGATACTCAGCACCTTTGCGGGCATGTAGAGCGGCAGGTAGAGCACTATGTCGCGCATCACTCGAGGGCGTTTGGAAAGATCGAAGAACTTGTGTTCGTAAACCTTGCCCGGCTTCGCGTCTTTGTCCGCGGTGGCGGAACTCGCGTACACGCCGTCGGCATACAGATCCAGGCCGGTCTGCCCGAACGCGTGCATATTGCGCATGTCCGGCGGCTTGGCGTACTCCACGCGAATCTGGATCACCGGCGAGTCAGTTCGGAATCGGATGCGCCCGCCAGTCGGGCATCTGCCGAGATTCCAGACCGGCGTACGGAACGTGTCCTTCAACCGTTCCGGCAGGCGATAGAATTCTCCATGATTCTCGCCGAACCACGGCAAGCCATCGATCTCAAGTTGCGGATTGGGCAGTTCGAGCCAATTGGTCTCAGCGAGAAGACACGTGGCGATGAGAAGTCCGGCGAGTAGGCGCATGCTTTACTCTACCGGGATGCGGTTCTTGTTCGCAGCCAGCCATGTTTCAAAAGTCTGCAGATCCGGGTTCAAAAACCGGCTTACGGCGAGGTTGCGCGCTCCGCAGAAGTAATCCTCGAAGTCGTGCTTGAACTGAAACATGTTGCCCAGATCGTCGGCGCCGGGAAATCCAAAGCCACGATAAACCTCGGGCGGTATAGCGTTGTAGTGGACTTCTTGTCCCAGCGCCTTACTGAATTCCGCGGCCATCTGCGCACCCGTCAGGTGCTCTCCCGCGATCCCGACTGTCTTGCCGATATATTCCTTGCCCTTCTTGAAGATCCCGTAAGCGCATCGGCCGATGTCTTCGGCGGCGATCCCTGGCAGCTTTCGATCGCCCATCGGCAACGTGATTGCCAGCTTGCCGTCCGGCCCTCGCTTGGGACCCATGCCGAAGTAAATGAAGTTGTCCCAGTAAAACGACGTGAGCAGGAAGGTGGTCGGGACACCCGCGTCGGTGAAGAAATGATCCGAACTGCCTTTGCCATCAAAATGGGGTACTTTGTACTTTTCCATCAACGTCGGCATCCGATTGTCACTGAGCGGGATCCATTTGCGGGTGTCCTCCAGCGTCGACCAGATCACGTGCTGGAGCCCGGCCTGCTTTGCCGCGCCGGCCAGGGCGGCCACTTCGGCTATCTCTCTTTCGGGTGAAAAGTGAGCCCAGTAGAAGGTCACGCAGTAGGCGCCATACGCGCCGGCGAATGCCTTCTTTAGACTCTCCTGATCGTCGACATCGGCGGCTACAACTTCGGCGCCGAGCTTCACCAATTCTTTGGCCTTATTCGAGTTCACGTCGCGCGTGATGGCCCTTGCGCGGAAGCCGCCACTCGGGTCGCTCTGGATCGCCCGCACCAAGCCGCCGCCCTGCTGGCCGGTGGCGCCCAACACTACAATGGTTTTCTTGTCAGCCACTCAATTACTCCTCTTTAGACTTGTTTGGGATCGGGATGCACCCAGGGCGCCCGATACGGCCTGCTCAGCATTCGGTTTGCCTCTTCGTCGCCGATGATGCGTTGTGCCTTTGCGTCCCAGGTAAACGACCGCCCCGCCTTCATCGATAGATTAGCCAAGATGCAACTCGTCGTCGAAATATATCCTTGCTCGATATCGGCTACGGGTTTGCTGCGCTTATCGATGGCGGCCAGCAAATCCTTCATGTGGCCGCGAATGGCCGGGGCGACGTGGCGTTCCAGATCTTTCTCGGTCCGGTCCTCCGGATACTGTTCGTACTCGTAAGTAACGTCCTTGTGGATGGGCTCGCCTTGTTCCGGAATGAAATCATAGCCCATCACGCTTGTCTTCAACGTTGCTTTTTCGCCGTAGAATGTCGCCGCCCAGGGATATTTCGGGTCGGGCGCCGAGCCCCAGCTACGGTGTTCCCAGACGATACGAAGATCCGGATATTCGAACGTCGCCGTCTGCGTGTCGGTGATGTTTGCCTTGCTCTTCTTGTCCACAAAGATGCCGCCCGTGGAGCTGATCCTTGTTGGCCATCCCAGGTCCATCATCCAGCGCGTCATGTCGAACATGTGGATGCACATGTCGCCCACGATGCCGTTGCCGTATTCCATGAACGCGCGCCATCTCCGGGGATGCACCAGGCTGTTGTAAGGGCGCATGGGCGCGGGCCCCGTCCACATCTCGTAGTCAAGATTCGCCGGCGGCGCGGTGTCCGGTGGATTCTCCGTCGCACGCATGTGGTAGTAGCAGCAGATCTCCACCAGTCCGATCTTGCCTAGTTTGCCCTCTTTGATGAAGCGGTCGCGGGCCTCAATCAAGTGCGGCGTGCTGCGCCTTTGCGTGCCCACCTGAACAACGCGCCCATATTTGCGTGCGGCGGCCAGCATCGCCTGGCCCTCGGTAATATCGACGCTGATCGGTTTCTGGCAGTAGACATCGGCGCCCGATTTCACCGCCTCGATCATATTCAGCGCATGCCAATGGTCGGGCGTCGCTATCAGCACGATGTCGAGATCTTTCTCCTTCAACATCTGGCGGTAGTCGCCGTACGTTCTGGGTTTCTTCTTCGAAGCCTGTCGCCCGGCGATCATGTCGGCGCAATTGGCCAGCATCTGCGAGTCGGTATCACAAAGCGAAACGACCTCGACAGGCGCTATTTGAATGAGCCTGACGAGGTCGATTTTTCCGTACCAGCCGCAACCGATTAATCCGACGCGGCGAGGTTTCTGATAAGCCAGGGCCGGCGATAATACGAGTCCGGCGGCAGCAGTAGAAAGAAATTGGCGGCGATCCACGCGACTTGTCTCCCAGACAAGTATATGGCGTTTATGCCCGGCGTCGCCGCGGCTTGAACGACATGCTGGAGGACTTCCCTCTGCCGCTCCGCTGACCGTGCGCTTGCTCGCGCGTCCGCTCCGGCATGACAATCACCGGCGCAGCGTGTTTCTCTTCTCGAGGCAGCTCGCCCGAGACAGGTTGAGGAGCCAGGCGGATGTTGAGCGTGCGCTCAATCTTGCGGATGTCGCCGCGCTCGGAACGCGTTCCGAACGTCGAAGCGGTTCCGCGAGCGCCTGCGCGGCCGGTACGTCCGACGCGATGGATGAAGTCCTCGGGCGCCTGCGGAAGATCGTAGTTCACCACGTGGGCGATGCCTTCCACGTGAATGCCGCGCGCTGCTACGTCGGTGGCCACCAGCACGCGATACGTGCCCTGCTGGAATCCACGCAGCGCTTCGTTGCGTTGATTCTGCGAACGGGCGCCGTGAATTGCGGCCGTCTTCACTCCGCCGCGCAGCAGCTTACTCGCCAACCGGTCGGCGCCGTGCTTGGTGCGGGCGAACACTAGAAACGAACCCTGTTTTTCCTTCAGCATCAACTGCAGAAGACCAAGTTTTCGATCCTGTTCTACTTCGTAGACGTGCAGATCCACGTCTTCAGCCGGCTTGGTGGTCGACCCGATGGTGATTCGCACCGGATTCTTCACATGATCTTTGATCAGGTGCGCGACAGAGGATTCAATTGTGGCCGAGAAGAACAGCGTTTGACGAACGGCTGGGACCGTACCCAGGATCATCTTGATGGTCGGCAGGAAGCCCATATCGAGCATACGGTCGGCTTCGTCGAGAACGACGATCTTTACGCCGCCCATCTTTACGAGTTTTCGATTAAGAAAATCGGAGAGCCGGCCAGGAGTGGCAATCAGCACTTGCGCACCCTTGCGGATGTTCTGCAATTGCGACTGCTCATTTAGACCGCCTACTACAACGGCAGAGCGGATGCCAGTGCCTGCGGCGATCTTGCCGAAAGCTTCGTGGATCTGGATGGCCAGTTCGCGAGTTGGGCTCAGGACTACGGCGCTTACGCCGGTGCTGATGGATTCTTTGGTCAGTGCGTGGAGCAGCGGAAGGACGAAGGCAAGTGTTTTGCCTGTGCCGGTTTGCGCTGTCGCCACTACATCATGGCCTTCGAGCGCGGGGGGAATTGCTTCGGATTGGACGGGCGTGAGGTTTACGAATTTGTGCTTCGCTAAGTTGGCCTGCAGGACCGGAGACAACGAGAGTTCAGTAAATGTTTTCATTTTTTGTTTTTGTGGAAAGGAATCAGCGAGCCAACTAAGTCAAAGCGAGAAGGTGTTGCAGATTAACTTTCAATACTTCTACAGTATAGCGCACTTTCCTTACGTGCCGCCTAGCGACTCGACTCTGGCGTCCGGGTTACAGTTGATTAGTGCAGGAGACAAGCCTTGGGATCTAATTTTCGCCCTCAGCCCAACCGCGGTCCGGCCAATTCTACAGCGCCGGGGCGGACCGCTGATCGTTATTTCGAACTCAAGTCGGAGATCCACAAGAAACTGATTCAGTCGCTCAACATGGAGCGGGTTTCTTCGATTCCCAAGGATCGCCTGCGCGCGGAAATCGGCCGGGTGGTGGAACGGATTCTGGACGACGAGCGCGTGCCGATGACTACGGCCGAGCAGAACAAGATCATCGAGGAGATTCTCGATGAGGTGCTCGGTTTGGGTCCTCTTGAGCCGCTGCTTAAGGAACCTTCGATCTCGGATATTCTTGTTAACAAGTTCGACAAGGTGTATATCGAGAGGGCAGGGAAGTTGGTGCAGACCAGTGTCCGATTTAAGGACAACGCGCACCTGCTGCACATCATCGAAAAGATTGTTTCGCAGGTTGGCCGGCGTATCGATGAAGCTCAGCCGATTGTCGATGCGCGGCTTCCGGACGGATCGCGCGTCAACGCGATTATTCCGCCGCTCGCACTCGATGGACCGTCGCTGAGCATTCGCCGTTTCGGCCGGCATGTCATTACGTCGGACGAAATGGTGGGAAATCACACGATCATGGCGGCTATGCTCAAGTTTTTGGCTGCCTGTGTGCGCGCGAAGGCGACGATCCTTATCTCGGGGGGCACTGGTTCCGGTAAGACGACTACGCTGAATGCGCTTTCGCGGTTTATTCCGGAAGAGGAACGCATCATCACCATTGAGGATACGGCCGAATTGCAATTGCAGCAGCGCCACGTGGTGAAATTCGAAACGCGCCCGCCGAACCTGAACAAGGAGGGCGGCATCAATCAACGGCAGCTTGTTAGGACCGCTCTGCGTATGCGTCCGGATCGCATCATTGTTGGTGAGTGCCGCGGCGCTGAAGCGCTCGACATGCTGCAGGCGATGAACACTGGTGTCGAGGGATCGATGACGACGGTGCATGCCAACAATCCGAAGGATGCGTTTTCACGTCTGGAATCGATGATCCTGATGGCGGACCTGGAGATTCCGACGCGGGTGATTCTGCAGCAACTGGCTAGCGCGATCAAGTTGGTGGTGCAGGTGACGCGCCTGTCTGACGGGAGCCGCAAGATTATTAATGTCTCGGAGGTCCGTGGCGTGAAAGACGATCGTGTGGAAGTTGAGGATATTTTTCTCTTCGAGCGTACCGGGGTGAATGAATCCGGGAAGGTGCAGGGGCGGTTCCGCGCGAATGATCGTCAGCCGAAGATTTTGGAGCGGTTGAGAGTGAGCGGGATCACGCTCGACCCCGCGATTTTTGATGAAGTGATGAACGTGAATTTGTAGCCGATTATGCGAACCACACTGACGCTCCCCGAGGACGTTTACCAAGCTGCTCGTAGTCTGGCTGCATCACAAGGAATCTCTCTTGGAGACGCGGTAGCGGAACTGGTTCGCCGAGGTTTACGGCCTCAGATCTCCGTGAACGCCAGTCAGGCATTCCCGTTCATCGAATTGCCCCACAATGCTCGGCGAATTACTCTCGAACAGACACTAGCGGCCGAAGACGAATTGTAGGCGGTGCCTACTTCGTACTCGTACGAGCGTCTTCCAAAACCCGCTTCGCCCGCGCGGGATTAAACACGCCACAGGAGCAAAAACGCGCCATGTAAGTGACAGCCTCGTCCGGAGTCCGGCGGCCTTCCTTTACCCAATCGATCATCTTCTTCGCCAGTGAATTCGCCACCATTCCGTGACCGCACATCGTGGATAGCGTCAGCACGTGCGCATTTGGAAGATGCTCCGTGTGCCCCTCGAATCCCAACGAGTATCCAACGCTATGCCTCGGAATCCCCGCTGCGTGGCAGCATTGCTCAGCGCCATCGATCGACGTCGAGATGTTCACGCTCAAACCAAGATCCGCCTCTTTCACTGCCTTGAGGAAATCCTCGGCCTTTACGCGATCGTCGAATACCGCGGCGCACGTTGTCGGGTGATCGAGACCGTCGATCACCGCTTGAAAGTCGGGTTCCATGTCGCGATTCCAGTGCGACGTCGGGTTCATCGCGTAGCAGGGACGCAATGCGCCCCCGTGGCGCGCATCGCCCAGGTTCACCGGTTTGAACGTCACGGCCATCTTCAGGAACGTTCGGAGCTTCTCCAGCGAACCCTGATCGTTCTTGCCCTTGCTCGCAATCGCGAACACCACGTAGTCGTCACTGAAACTTCCGGCATCGCCAAATCGGTGCAGTGTATTGGTCATCGGTTCGCTCCCACGGGTTCCTGCTTCTTCAATTCAGATTCGACCGCATTGCTGATGCGGCCCAGGCCGGTATTCGTCTTCGCCCGCTCTAATTTGTAGCCGAGGCGCTCCAGAACCGGCGCCACCACGTTATCTTCGCCGTCTGCATCGCAACGCGTACCGACGCCTAGGGCAACCACTGTGTCCACCTGCTTTTCCACTTCCCAAACCAGCCGGACAATCTCTTCGGTGCGCGCCACCGGGACCTTGATTTCGACGATCGCCGACATCAGCTTCTCGCCCATGATGTCGTCGCGCAGTGTGCCTGTTGGAACGTCGGACATCAGCGAGGTGATGGGATTCTTCTTTTCGAATTCCACGCCGGCCTTGGCCAGCGCCCAGCACATCTTTTGCAGATCGCGGAACCAAACGCCAACGCCAGGCCGGCCGAATTCGATGGTGAAACCGACTTCGCCCACTTTCACGCGCCCGCTCACGTCGTTGGTCTTCACTTCTTCGGTGCCACGGCCTTCCACGCCGGTCGATTCGTGGGGCACGCGAGGATCGGAGAATGCGCGGCGTACCACGCGCGGCCAACTCAACTCGTCGGGTTCGAAAGCGGACGTCGGGCAGACGTCGGGTTCCGGATCGAAGCGGAACTTAAGCAACGATGCCACCTTGCGGACCGTGCGGACCATGGTCGGGTTCAGATGTTCTTTGCTCAGCCCGTTGTAGCAGGCGTAGCATTCCACGCATTCGTCGCGATTGATGGTCGCCCGCTTGATTTTCGGATCGATATAAATCGCGCCCATCGGGCAAACATACGTGCAATTTCCGCATGCAACGCACTTACTCGGATTGATGGTCATGGTTCCTCTACAGAGATTTGGTGGCCTGGATCAATTTTACTGAATAACACGGCGGATACCAAACACCCCGCCGCCGCGACCAGGAAGGGAACATTCCAGCCGAAAGCTCCCTTTAGGTAAGCCAGCGCGGTGGGAGAGATGGCGCCGCCGATATTTCCCGACGTGTTCATCACGGCGGATACGGAGCCCGCGTAGTCGCGCCCGATGTCGAGCGGGAGCGCCCACGAGACGCCGACCGTCAATTCCAGGCCGAAGAAGGCGACGCAGTTAAACCAAACGCTGGTCAGCGAATTTGTGGTCAGAGCCGCCGGCACGATCGCCACTGCCGCCAACAAGAAACCACCAACCCCAACGAAGCGCCGTGCCATTTTCAAATTGCCCGTGCGCTTCAACCAATGATCGGACCAAGTGCCGCCGATCAGATCGCCAAAGGTGCCGGCCAATAGCGGCATGCTGGCGTAAAACCCCATTTGTTGCAGGTTGAAATGCCGATGGTCGTTCAGATATTTGGGAAACCAGTCCAGATATACCGAGAGGCAGTATCCGTAGAAGAAGTACATGCCGGAGAGATACCAAACTGTCGAACAGGCGAAGATTCTTTTCCATGGCACCGATTTCGTGATTTTCGATCGAGCCCCGCCCAGTGCCGAGTGAATCATATTCCGCTCAGCTTCGTTGACGCCGCGGTGTTCTTCCGGCGTGTCGCGGTAATACCAGTACCAGACCGCGGCCCACATAATACCCAGTGAACCGAACAGTACAAAAGTGGTGCGCCAGCCGAAGCGCGTCATCGTAGCGACCACGAGAACGGGTGTCATAGCCGCGCCTAGCCGCGATCCGGCGTGCGTGATCCCTTGCGCGTATCCGCGCTCGGCGGGCAGCATCCAGCGCGACAGCGATCGGGTGGCAGTTGGAAAAGCGCCCGCTTCGCCCACGCCGAACAGGAATCGAAACACTGCCATTGACGTCGCGTCCCAGGCGAAGATGGTTAGCGACGTAAAGATGCTCCACCAGGTGACGATCCAAGTCAGTGCGCGCCGCGGTCCGAAGCGGTCGCCGAGCCAGCCGCCGGGAAGTTGGAACAAAGCGTATCCCCAGCGAAAGGAACTGAGGATGACGCCCATCGTCATGAATGAAAAACCGAATTCTTTCTGCATCACCGGGACGGCGGACGAGATCACTACACGATCCATGTAGGTGATCATGTAGGCCGCAACGGTGAGCCAGAGAACTACGTGCCGGACGCGGGTTGGCTTCAATTCGGCTGCACCGGTTGGCCAAGAACTTTCATCGAAAAAATGTCTCTCCTGTGAAGTGGGGATTCTATCACAGGCTTGATAAGATGCAGGCATGGTAAGAGCTTTTGGAGCATTGTTGCTGGCCGCTTCCCTGTTCGCCGCGCAGCCGATCAAGGTCCTGATTGTCGACGGACAGAACAATCATCAATGGCAGCAGACCACCCCGGAACTGAAGAAAATTCTCGAATCCAACGGCATGTTCCAGGTCGACGTTGCCACATCCCCGGCCAAGGGCGCGGACATGAGCGGTTTCAAACCGGATTTCGCCGCGTACAAAGTCGTCCTCTCGAACTACAATGGCGAGCCTTGGTCAGCCGAAACAAAGGCTGCCTTCGAGAAGTTCGTGCGCGACGGTGGAGGGTTTGTCTCGTATCACGCGGCTGACAATTCCTTCCCTGAATGGAAGGATTACAACGAGATGATCGCCGTTGGAGGATGGGGCGACCGAACCGAAACCGCCGGTCCGCTGGTGCGCTGGCGCGAAGGCAAAGTTGTGACAGAAAATAAGCCTGGGAAAGCTGGGCATCACGGGAAACGCTTGCCATTCCAAGTCGTGATCCGCGATCCGAAGCATCCGGTTACGAAGGGTCTCCCTGAGAAGTGGATGCACGCGCCGGATGAGTTGTACGACAGCCTGCGTGGCCCGGCGGAAAAGATGGACTTGCTCGCAACGGCCTTTTCCGATCCGGCCAACAGTGGCACTGGCGAGAATGAACCGATGCTGCTGACGACAACGTATGGCAAGGGTCGAGTCTTCCACACGACTTTGGGTCACGATGTGGCGGCGATGCAGTGCGTCGGATTCATCACCACCCTAAACCGCGGCGTCGAGTGGGCTGCCACCGGCAAAGTTACGCAAAAAGTGCCAAGCGATTTCCCGACGGCGGATGCGGTTAGCCTCCACCAGTGACCTTCATAGAGTGATTCACGTGGCAGCCTAGGCACGAAACCTTCGCCGTGTGTGCCACAGGTTTCTTGCAAGCCTCTGGTAGCGCGGTGTGACAACGTCCACATTGCGCCTCAATCGCTGCTGCCGCGCGCGGCGCATGCACTCCATGGCAAGTCGCGCAGTTCGGTGAGCGCGTCTTCGAATGTTCCATCACCAGCTTTGCGTGCTTGCTGGTCAGGTACGATTTTTGCTCCGCCCCGTGGCACGTCCCGCATAGTGCGGCCACTTCATCCGGAGCGGCGACGCGATCCGGGGGTGTTTCACCTTGCGCTGTGCGATGCTTCACGCTGGCGCCGTGACACGCATCGCAGCTCAGTCCTTTTTCAAAGTGAGGATGAGTTTTGAAATCGGCAACCTGCTCCTGATGGCACGCGACGCAAAGCTCATGCGTCTTCTGCCCGAACAGGGGCAAAGTCAGAAGCACTAGAAACGCGATTCTAGGCACGGCGCACCAGCTTGCGATCGATCGAAGCAAGATTCGGTTTTCCGGCCAGCGACATTGCAAGCTTCAGTTCCGCGCCCAGCATCCACAACACGCGCTCCACGCCCGACTGGCCATACGAAGCGAGTCCCCATAGCGGAGACCGGCCAATGAGCACAGCCTTCGCGCCCAGTGACAAAGCCTTCAGGACATCGCCTCCTCGCCGCAATCCACCGTCCATCAGTACGGGAACTTTTCCATTCACCGCCTGCACGACGTCCGGCAACGCATCGAGCGTCGCGATCACGCCATCCAACTGTCTGCCTCCGTGATTCGACACGATGATGCCCGAAGCTCCACGCTGCACCGCGAGTTCTGCGTCTTCCGGCGCCAGAACGCCCTTGAGAATAACTGGGATTTCGGTCGCCGAGCGCATCCACTCGACCTGCTCCCAAGTCATGTTTGGCGTGTGCGGCTGGTACATCGCCGGACGTCCCGGATTACGAGGCTTCTGTGCGGCGCCTGGATCAGGCACGCCTGTCTGCATGTATCCATAATCGAAATGATTGCGATTATTCCGGTCCCGGTTCGATTGATATTGGTTGTCAACGGTAATTGTGATTCCTTTCGCTCCCCCATCGGTCACGCGCCGCGCGTACGCTACGGCCGCCGATTTGTTCGGTAGACCAGTTGTATTTGTCCACCACATCAATGGCTGCCCCGCATCGAGCAACTTCTTCGTTCCGGTGGCCGAGGTCACCACAGTCTTCATTTTGAGCGCGGCATTCGCCACAACGGTGTCCGCGTCCGGCATCACCAGGTTCTTTCCGCCTGACGGCGCGATGATGATCGGCTGCTCCAACTTCAGACCGAAGAGCTCGAGCGACATGTCGACCTTGCTCACGTCCACCATCACGCGAGGAACCAGGTACCAGTGTTTGTAGGCCGCGAAATTCGCCTGTAGCGTCAATTCGTCTTCTACGCCGCCGGCGATAAAGTCGTACGCCAGCTTGTTCATCTTCTGCTTCGCCAAATCCTCGAACTCGTGGAGGTTTACCGGGGCCATCGTCTCATCCGCGCCCACGGGTAGCGAGGTGGAGACTGATTGCGCAAATAACGGGGATGCTCCTGCAAACGCGAGGAGCGATCGGAACGCATCTCTTCGATTCATGCGAACGATTATATTGAAGTTGTATTGCTCTGTTGCGGACCGGCTTGATCTCCAGTAGCACCACAATACAGTGGTGGTATTATGAAAGAGGAGGATTGGATGCCAGAACTGCTCGTCCAGCCATACAGCCTCTATACCCAGGAAAACCACGACGCATGGCGGATTCTGTATGCGCGAATGTGGCCGAAATGGGAACGCTATGCTAATGAGTATTTCCTCAAGGGTCTGCGGTCTCTCTGTTTCGATCCGGACCAGATCCCGCGGCTTGAGGACGTTAATAATTTCCTCACCAAATTGACCGGATTTCGCACCAAGGCAGTCGGCGGCTACATCCCGGCTTTTCGGTTTTTCGACTGTCTGCGCAATCGCGAATTTCCCACCACGATTACGATTCGTGACGAAAACCGGCTCGACTATTTGCCCGAGCCGGATATTTTTCACGACGTCGCCGGTCATGTTCCGATGCATACCGACCGCGCCTTCGCGGAAACGCTGGTCCGCTTCGGAGAGTGCGCTCATACCGCGGCCGAGCTCGTGGCCGGCATGCGGGATGAGCACGCTAAACTCGAGCGGCTCAAAAGCATTATCAAGGCGATGGCGCGGTTCTTCTGGTTCACCATCGAGTTTGGACTGATGCGCTCCAAAGACGGGCTCAAGGTCTACGGGAGTGGGCTGCTCAGTTCATTCGGAGAGATCTCGCATGCCATCGATTCGCCGGATGTGCAGCGATATCCGATCCAACTCGAGTGGGCTATCAATCAAGCATTTGCGATTGACCATTACCAGCCACTCCTGTTTATCGTCGAATCATTCGATCATTTGTACTCGCTGGTCGACCGCCTGGAACAGTGGATGAGGGAAGGGAAGTTGAATAACATTGCCCCCGGGGAACCGGTGATGAAGGAAGAGGATTTGCGGAGCTTTTTGCGCGCATCTTGACATCAGGTGGTGGAAGCATCATGATGTCTATATGCGAACTACAGTCACACTCGATGATGACCTCGCCACTCAGCTCCAGGATCTTTCCGCACGGTTGAGAAAGCCGTTTAAGGAAGTGATCAACGACACAATCCGAAAAGGATTGGACGCGTCGGGCAAACAGCCGAAAATCAAGCCCTTCAAGGTCAAATCTTGGAATCTGCAGTTGCGGCCCGGTTATGAAGGGGTCAATTTCAACCATCTGGCGACGGAACTCGAAGATGAGGCGATCATCGAAAAATTACGTCAGGGCCGATGATCATTCCGGATGCAAACCTTCTCATTTACGCGCACAACGAGGCCGCTAAAGACTATGTTCGAGCCAAGGCTTGGTGGCAGGACTGCGTTTCGAAGCCAGAGATAATTGGCCTCTCCTGGTTGGTTTTGATTGCCTTCATACGAGTCAGCACCAACAGGAAGGCATTCGAAGAGCCGATCTCAGTGCAAGAGGCAACAGACTTGGTTCGTACTTGGCTGGACCTGCCGCAAGTCCGCATCTTGAATCCCAGCCATTCGCACGCCGAGATACTATTCAGCTATCTCAACGAGTTGGGGACTGGCGGCAACAACACACCGGACGCTCATCTCGCCGCGATTGCTCTGGAACATCAGGCGGTTCTTTACTCGGCTGATGCGGGCTTCAGCCGTTTCTCCGGTCTGCGCTGGAAAAACCCGCTGAAATAATCCCCGTTACTTCGGCTTATAAGCAATACAATCGATCTCCACCTTCATCGGCGGAGAAGCAAACTGAGCTTCCACCGTGGTCCGCGCCGGCTTCTCATTCCCGAAGAACTCCGCATACACCGCGTTCATCGCCGCGAAGTCCTTGCCATCGGCGAGAAACACCGACACTTTCACCACATCGGACATCGACGCGCCACATCCTTCGAGAATGCGCTTAATATTGTTGAGCACAATGCGCGTCTCATGTTGGATATCGCCGTACGACATCTTGTCGGTAGCTGGATCCACAGGTCCTTGTCCAGCTACAAAAATGAAATCGCCGGCACGTACGGCGGGAGAGTAGGGCCCCCGGGGTATCGGTACTCCGGGGGGTGTGATTCGTTCAATCATGCGGGTGTCTTCTTTCTCGGAGGAGTGCGGCGGGGCCGCGTCGGACGGTCCATGTTGCCATCGGTTCGCTTCTTTGGCGGACGCGCGCGCTTCGGTTTCGTGGTGAGCGTTACCGGAGCTGGCGGCGGATTGGGTTCGAAGATAGTCGGCTGGCCCAGCACATTCGGTTGCGGCTCGTCGACATCTTCCTCCGGCATTGCAATCTCTTCCTTCGGAGGCGGAGCCGGCGGATAGAACTCGGCGCCCAGGTACACCATCAGTCCCTTCTCTTCGTCGGGCTCAATGCGCACCACGGTTTTATCCTGCGCGAAGTTCAGGAACTCGGCGAACTCCTGGAAGCCGTAGTTCTTGATGTCGATGTTCGGATGTTCGTCCTTCATCCACCCGGCCAACTGATCGGCCAACGCTCCCTCTTCCAGCTCCAGGCGATTCGTTTCCAGAACATCGCGCAGCAGAGGCAACAATTCTTCCGGCTTCTTTGCGGCTTCGGCGGGCACCGAGCCGCCCTTGCGTTCAATTGTGTACCTGCCGCCGGTGCCGCTCACGTTGACGAATTCCGCCTTCTTCAGCTTCTCCACGAACTCGGAAAAACTTCCAGCGCCATACGCCCGTTCGCTGAACGTGGAATCGAGCTGCAGCATTGTCGATTTCAGCAATCCAAGCTGCGGCTGCACAGCGCGCCGTTCCAACACCTGAAGCGCACGCTCCACCAGCGGCATCGCTTGCGCCAGGTCGAGCGGCGCGGGACGCCCTCTCTGCTGCTGAGGGCTGCGCGGCGGACGATCCTGCTGCTCTCGTGGTTGTTGCTGTTGTTCCCGGCGCTCAGGCGCGGGGTTCGGTGTCGTCGAGGGCCCAAGCAGCGATTCGTAACTTACAAACTCGTGGCAATTCTGCTGAAGAATGGTGCTGGTGAACGCCTTTCCGCCCACTACGAACACGGTCTTGCCATACTCCTTCAACTTGTTTACCAACGGGATGAAGTCGCTATCGCCGCTCACGACGGCAAACGCATTGATGTGCGGATGGGTAAACGCCATCTCCAACGCATCCAGCGCGAGATTGATATCGGCGCCATTCTTATCTCCTCTCGGGGACGGAATGCGCTGTACCATCTGCACTGCATTCTCGGCCATCTGGCGCGTGGCGCCTTCCTGACGGCTCCAATTGGCATAGGCGAACTTGGCGACGATGTCACCGCGTTCTTTCAAGGCTTCCAATGGCAGCGAGACATCAAATTCCCGCCGCAACGTCGACTTCACGCCGATCTCGATGTTGTCGTAATCGACAAATACCGCAATATTCAGTTTCTCTTGCATTCAAACTCTCTCAAAATTCTAGAAGGGCCTCCGGCCCGGGGGTTGAAACGTCTTGCAACGTCTAAATACTGCTGACCGGCGCTTGTTCGAGGTGAACATTCTCGTGAATAAACTTCACGATGCCCTCGAGCGGCGCGCCGGGCTGAAACACGGCTGCCACACCGAGTTTCTTGAGCTGTTCGGCGTCTTCGTCTGGTATGATACCGCCAACCAGCACCAGCACGTCATCCATGCGCTTTTCCTTTAAAAGTTCCATCACGCGCGGCAAGATCGCGTTATGCGCGCCGGAAAGAATGGACAATCCAATCACCTGCACGTCTTCCTGCAACGCCGCGTTGACGATCATATCCGGTGTTTGCCGCAGGCCTGTGTAGATGACTTCCATTCCGGCATCGCGCAATGCACGCGCAATCACCTTGGCTCCCCGGTCGTGTCCGTCCAGGCCGGGTTTGGCCACCAGAACTCGGATTCTCTTATCCATCCCTGAGCAACACTGCTATAGTACACTGCGCTCCTGATACGTTCCGAAGACGTCGCGCAACGCGTCGCAGATCTCACCGAGAGTTGCGTACGCCCGTACTCCCTCCAGTATATAGGGCATTGTGTTCTCGCGCCCGCCAGCCGCCGTACGCAAGTCATCCAGGGCTTTCCGGCAGCGAAGCGCATCGCGCCGGGAACGCAGACGCTGCAATTTATCACATTGCAACTGATGCGAAGCTTCGTTCAGGCGCAGCAACTCGATTCGTTCGCTCTGGTCTTCTTCAAAAGCGTTCACACCAACGATGATCTGTTCATGCTTTTCGATTGCCTGCTGATAGCGGTAACTTGCGTCGGCGATCTCTTGCTGCGGAAACCCGCGCTCGACCGCTGGAATCATACCGCCCATCGCATCAATCCGGTCAATATAGATCTGCGCGGCTTTTTCCATGTCCGACGTCAGACCCTCGACAAAATAACTACCGCCGAACGGATCCGGCACTTCTGCCACGCCAGTCTCAAACGCCAGCACCTGCTGTGTCCGCAACGCCAGCGTGACCGCATGCTCGCTAGGCAGCGCATAAGCCTCATCGAGCGAGTTCGTATGCAACGACTGTGTTCCGCCCATCACCGCCGCCATGGCCTGTAATGCCGTCCGCACCACGTTGTTATAGGGTTGCTGCCACGTCAACGAGCAGCCCGCCGTCTGTGCGTGGAATCGCATCTTCCAACTTCGCTCACTCTGTGCGCCGAACCTTTCACGCATAATCACCGCCCAAAGGGTCCGTGCCGCGCGGTACTTCGCAATCTCCTCGAAGAAGTTGTTATGCGCGTTGAAAAAGAAGCTCAGCCGTGGCGCGAAATCGTCTACCGCAAGTCCTCGTTCAAGCGCCCATTCCACATATTCGATTCCATCGCGCAAGGTAAACGCCAGCTCCTGCACCGCCGTCGATCCCGCCTCGCGAATGTGATATCCGCTGATGGAAACCGGATTGAACCGCGGAACATGCCGGGTGGAATATTCGATCACGTCGGTCACGAGCCGCATCGATGGCCGGGGAGGAAAGATGTACTCCTTCTGCGCGATGTATTCCTTCAGAATGTCGTTTTGCAAAGTGCCGGACAGCTTCGTCCAGTCCGCTCCCTGCTTTTCTGCGACCACCAAGTACATCGCCCAAAGAATGGGAGCGGGTGAATTGATGGTCATCGAAACCGTGACATCGGCCAGCGGAATCCCATCAAAGAGAATCTCCATGTCTTCGAGCGACGAGATGGCCACACCGCATTTGCCAACTTCACCCAACGACGTTGGATGGTCCGCATCGAAACCCATCAGAGCCGGCAGATCGAACGCGACGGAAAGTCCGTTCTGTCCCTGGTTGAGCAGATAGCGATAGCGGGCGTTTGTCTCCTCCGGCGTGGCGAAGCCGGAAAACTGCCGCATGGTCCAGAGCTTCCCTCGATACATGTCCGCATGAATTCCACGCGTATAAGGAAACTCACCGGGCGGCGGACGGGATGGCATTCGCAGTCATTGTAACCCCGCGATCACGTACCATAAGCCGTAATGGCTCTTCGCTCAAACCTGATATTTGCCGGCTCGGCTGCAATTATATTTCTGACTTCGTGCACCGCTCAGCATACACCGGAATACAGCTATCGAATCGTGCACGCATATCCGCACGACCCCACCGCATTCACACAAGGACTGGAATACAAAGCCGGGTTTCTTTATGAGAGCACTGGTCTCAACGGACACTCCACACTACGCAAGGTTAGATTGGAAACCGGAGAAGTCGTCCAACAAATAACCGTGCCGCCGCAGTATTTCGCCGAGGGCATCACGGTTCTTGATCAGCAGATCCTGCAACTCACCTGGCAATCGCACACAGGCTTTATCTACGACCAATCAGCATTCCACCTGCTTCGAACTTTCCCCTATCCCGGAGAGGGTTGGGGTCTCACCAACGATGGCGAAACCATTTATATGAGCGACGGGACCCCGCAAATCAGATTTTGGAATGCAGTCACGTTAAAAGAGACGAAGCGTTTGACTGTGCACGACGGACCGCTCTCCATTGAAAATCTGAACGAACTCGAATACATCCGGGGTGAGATCTACGCAAACGTGTGGCAGACAGATCGCATAGCGCGAATCTCTCCGGCCGACGGACATGTGCTCGGTTGGATCGACCTTGCCGGCCTGCTGTCAATGGAAGACCGGCTCAAGAACACAGATGTCTTGAACGGGATCGCCTACGATTCGCAGGGCGACCGGCTATTCGTAACTGGAAAGCTCTGGCCAAAACTTTTCGAAATCAAGCTTGTACCCAAGCCGTGACCGTTGTCTTTAATATAGAGAACGTGGACGACAAAACCTTCAACGAACCGCGCCTCGCGCTCAACCGCATTTACACCCGCGGCGGCGACAAGGGCCAGACTGGACTCGTTGGAGGCCAGCGCGTTCCTAAAGATGCTCTGCGCATCGATTGCTACGGAACAGTCGATGAACTGAACGCGTTCATCGGCGCAGCCTGTCTCTCGGCCGAAGAAAAGGGTATCGCGAAACTCGCGGAAATTCTCAAACGCGTCCAACACGAGCTATTCAACCTCGGCTCCATACTCGCAACGAAGCCGGAAGACGTCCATCCGAAACAGCCTCGCATCACTGCCGCCGAGATCCAACAGCTCGAGCGCGAAATCGACGAGATGAACGCCGGGCTTCCGGCGGTACGATCGTTCGTCCTCCCGGGCGGCAGCCGCTTGAACGTCGAATTGCACGTCTGCCGTACCGTCTGCCGCAGAGCCGAAAGAATTGCCGTCACGCTCGCCCGCGAAGAAGAGCTACCCGTGGAAGCTATCCAATATCTCAACCGTCTCAGCGATGCGTTGTTCGTGTGGAGCCGTTGGGCCAATCGGGAACTCGCCGCGCCCGAGGTACTCTGGCAGCCAAATCAGGCGTCGTCCGCCAGAAAACAAGACAATGAGTAAGATTCTTATCCTCACCGGAGATGGAGGCGAGAGTTACGAAACCCTCTACGCTTATCACAGATTTCTCGAAGCCGGCCTGGAACCAGTCATCGCTGCGCCTGTCCAGCGCCGGTTGCATCTCGTCATGCATGATTTCGAACCCGGGTGGACCACATACGTCGAGCGCCAAGGGTACGGAATCGATGCCCACATTGCCATCGACGACGTGCGAGCCGCTGACTACGATGCGATCCTGATTATCGGCGGCCGGGCTCCGGAGTATCTTCGAAATAACGTTAAGGTCATCCAGCTGGTGCGAGACTTAGCGGTCCAGGGCAAGTGGTTGTTCGCCCTCTGCCACGGCGTTCAGGTGTTGGTGGCGGCGGGCCTCACCAAGGGCCGCCGCGTCACCTGTTACGAGCATGTACGCGTTGAAGTGGAGCAGGCCGGCGGAACCTGGAGCCCCCGCCAGGCGGTCCGCGACGGCCGCCTCGTGACGGCACAAACGTGGGAATCGCATCCCGAGTTCTACCGCGAGATCTTCCACTGCCTCCGGGAGGGGGCCTGAAGTATCGCGCCAAGGCCGCTAAGCCGCGATGAAAACCTTGTGATACAACCTTTACTATGATGGATCGCCGCCGGTTTCTTTCGCTATTGTCCGCCGCGCCCGCGCTATTTGCGGCACAGCCCGCTACCTTTAGCCTCCTCCTCCGTGAGGAATCCGCCGAATTCGTCGAAAAATATTCCACATCGGACGTCGCCATTATCATCTGTGACATGTGGGATAACCACTGGTGCAGCGGTGCGTCCCAACGTGTGGCGCCGCTGGCGGAGAAGATGAATCCGGTACTTGCCATCGCACGCAGCCACGGCATTCCGATCATTCACGCGCCGTCCGAGACCATGGATTTCTACAAGAACGCGCCGCAGCGTCTGGCGATGATGAAAGTGCCGAAGGCGAAACCACCGGCGCCCCTCGATCTACCGAGTCCGGCGCTTCCGATCGACGACAAAAGTGGAGGCTGCGACACCGTGAGCGACAAATTCTACAAGGCCTGGTCACGGGAAAACCCAATCTTGCATGTCGCCGATAACGACCTGATTACCGATAACGGTTCCGAGGTCTACAGTTTTCTGAAACAGAAAGGCATCCGGAACCTTTTCCTGATGGGCGTCCACGCTAACATGTGCATCCTCAACCGTACATTCGCTATCAAGCAAATGACGAAATGGGGCATCCATTGTGTGCTGATCCGCGATCTAACTGACGCCATGTACAACCCCGGCGATCGTCCGTTCGTCTCTCATCAGGCCGGCACAGAGCTTGTCATCGGACACATCGAGAAATACTGGTGTCCCAGTGCTTTGAGCGCGGATTTGACCTCTGCTCTGCAGCGCACCACCTAGCCTGGGGTGCTAAAATCTAAAAGGCCAAACTCATCCGTGAGGCGGGGAACCCGTGATATGGGGGCGAAGTTCGTGTACTAGGCGAACAGGGTATTTTTGAGCTCTAGCCCGTCAGCTAACCTCGTAGGCGAATTCAAGAATCGCTGCCTTGTTCGCAGTGAAAAGGGCTTTTTTCAGTGTCCATACAAAGTAGCTCCGCGACGACCAAAGTGGTGGTCGCGAGTACCGTAATGCTCTCGTTCATCTCCTTCTGGAGAGCGGGAGCGATTGTACTGAGCGACCTCGCATCGTCTGCTTTTTACGCAGGCGGCATTGCGGAGCAAGCGGTTGGCCGTAGCGCCCCGTGGTTCGTCCTTGGCGTAATGCTGTTCAGCTTCGCCGTCCGTTCCGTTTACGTGGAAAGCAGCAGTATGTTCGTACGCGGCGGTGTCTACGTCGTTGTCCGCGACGCCATGGGCCCGTTCATCGCGCGGATTTCCGTTTCCTCGCTGCTCTTCGATTACATCCTCACCGGACCAATCAGCGCGGTCAGCGCCGGCCAGTATCTTGGCCATCTCCTGAACGAGATCAGCGAGATGATTCACTCCACGGCCCGCGTCCCACCCAACCTGTTTTCGGCGATCTTCGCGATCGTCGTGACCATTTATTTCTGGCACAGCAACATCAAGGGCATGCATGAATCCAGCGGGAAAGCGCTGCGCATTATGCAAATCACCACCGTCATGGTGGTCATGTTTCTCATCTGGTGCCCCCTGACTCTGCTGTTCCGGGGCGTGGCACAAATCCCTCCGGCACCTATCGCGTCGAACATCCAATTCACGAATGAAAGTCTTGGATGGTTTAGGGGAACGATTTGGCCCAGCATACCGTTCGTAGCGATCATCATCGCCTTCGGCCACTCGCTGCTTTCCATGAGCGGCTTTGAAACGCTGGCGCAGGTCTACCGTGAAATCGCCTCGCCGAAAATGAAGAATCTGAAGATCACCGGCAACCTCGTTTGCATCTACGCGGTGATTTGCACCGGCGTGATCACGTTGTTCGCCGGAATGATCATCCCCGATAGCATCCGTCCACAGTACGTCGACAATCTTCTCGGCGGTCTGGCCATGCACTTGGTGGGCCCTCAGATTCTCCGATTACTCTTCCACGGTTTTGTCGTCATAGTGGGAACGCTGATCCTCTCCGGCGCCGTGAACACGGCCATCATCGGCGCTAACGGCGTCATGAACCGAGTCGCCGAGGACGGGGTGCTGGTCGACTGGTTCCGCAAGCCGCAGAAGAAATACGGGACGACTTTCCGGATCATCAACCTCATCGCGCTGCTGCAAATCTTCACCATCATGCTCAGCCGCGGCGACATGTATCTGCTGGGTGAAGCCTACGCGTTCGGCGTGGTGTGGAGTTTCTTCCTCAAGGCGCTGGGCGTCCTCGTTCTGCGTTTCCATCGTCACGATCAGACATACAAGTTCCCCCTCAATCTGAACATCGGGGGCAGGGAATGGCCCATCGGCTTGGGAGCAACGACGCTGGTCCTGTTTCTGGTCGCCATGGCTAACCTCTTTTCGAAGAAAACGGCCACCATCTACGGCGTGGCATTTACAATTCTTCTTTTTATCGTGTTCACGGTTTCCGAACACGTGAATGCGAAGAAGAAAAAAGAGAACGCCGGCAAAGGCACCATTGAAGAATTCAACCTGGACGTTCACTCCGATGTTTCGGTGAACTCGCTCCGGGCGCGCGAAGGATGCATTCTGGTTGCGGTGCGGGACGTCAACCGTCTCGGTCATCTCCACCAGATCCTTCATAAGACGAACACGAAGCGCCACGACATTGTTGTAATGTCGGTTCGTCCGGTCTCAACCGGCGCCGGCGAATACGATCTGAACGCGGAGCAAATTTTTTCCGATTACGAGAAGGAACTGTTTAGCCATGTCGTCTCAATGGCGGAGAAAGAAGGCAAGACGGTCGATCTACTAGTGGTCCCAGGCGTCGATCCGTTCGATGCAATGGTGCAGACTGCTGCACGCCTGAAAGCCACGCGCCTGGTGACCGGAGTTTCGGAAACCATGGATAAAGATGAACTGGCCCGGCGAATCGGATTGGCATGGGAGCAATTGGAAGAACCCCGCCACGCTTTTTCTCTTGAAGCAATTCCACCGGGTGGTAAGTCGATTTTTGTAAACCTCGGACCCCATCCCCCTCGGTTGTGGCCGGAAGATCTGGTTCGTCTGCACGATCTCTGGCTTCGCCTTTCGACGGATCAGTTCGGTTCCAGACTGCATCATCGCGATGTGGTGGGCGTCGCCCTGCGCCGCATGGAAAGCGAACTAAACAGCGAACAACGCGCTCAGATCCTCGAAGATTTCGAGCGGGAAATGCGCGAACACGGCAGTTAGTGTGTGATCGCTCAGACTTGACGGCAACCTCGCTTGAGCGCCGCCTCTCCACTTGCCAAACTAGGAGAGTCCGGCTATACTCCTAGTTAGGCTAGGAGGCGAATAGTTTGGGCAAAACAGCAGACCTGCTGCCAGGTACTCTCGACATGCTGATCCTCAAGGCTGTGTCGTTGAAACCACTGCATGGATACGGGGTGTTGCTCCGCATACGGCAGATCTCGGGCCAATGCGCTGGAGATTCCTCAAGGATCCCTGTATCCGGCGCTTTACCGGCTGGAGCATCAGGAACTAATCGCGGCCGAATGGGGTGTGAGCGAGAACAATCGCCGGGCAAAGTACTACACGCTAACCGCCGCCGGACGGCGACGCCTGCGTGAGGAAACGGCCGGCTGGAACCGGTTAGCGACAGCCATGACAGCGGCCTTAAACACCACACCGGAGGAGGTGTAACGTGCTGAGACGCTTTCGATCCCTCTTCCGGGTGCTCACGTCCCGCCGGGATTTCGAACAGGGTATGACCGAGGAGTTGCGGTTTCACATCGAGCAGTACGCCGACGAGTTGGTGCGCTCCGGCGTCTCACCGCAAGACGCGGCGCGGCGGGCCCGGATCGAGTTCGGCAGCCTGATCGGCGTCCAGGAAGATTGCCGCGACGCACGCGGGCTCCGTCTGTTCGACGAACTGTTCCGGCAACTGCGCCACGCCGCCCGATTGCTGCGCAAGACACCTGGATTCACAGCAACGGCCCTGGTGACTCTCGCTGTCTGCCTCGGCGCAAATCTCACGATCTTCGCCGTGATCGACGCCATCCTGCTCCGTCCGCTGCCGTTTCCCGAGGCCGGCCGGCTCGTCACCGTGTTCAACACATACCCCAAAGCCGGCGTCGATCGCGACGGGTCCTCGATAGCCAACTACTACGAACGCCGTGGCCACATTCCCGCCTTCGCAGCGCGTCGCCATTTATCGTTACGGCACGGCGGTCGCTCGGCGAGGCTGGCTCGACGGAACGCGAGCAGATCGCGCGAGTATCTCCGGACTTTTTCGCCACGCTTGGGGCCGGGCCGGTGATGGGGCGCAGTTTCACGGATGAAGAAACGTCGTTTCAAACCGACAAAGTTGTGATTCTCACCGACGCCTACTGGCGGCAGCATTTCAATGCCGACCCCCACGTAATCGGGAAGCAACTCCGCGTGGATGGACTTCGAAGAACCGTCGTTGGTGTCCTGCCGCCGGGTTTCCGATTCCTCTCCTCCGAGGCGCGCCTGTACTTTCCTTTCTCGTCGCGCGCCGAAGATCGTAGTTCCGTGCAGCGGCATTCGGGTGGGAATTCCAGGCATATGATTGCCCGCCTCAGACCAGGCGCGACGCTCGCACAGGCGCAGGCCCAGATCGACGCGCAGAATGCCACGCTGGAAGCGGACGATCCTCAAGCCAAAATGATGGCCGATGCCGGCTTTCGTTCTGTGGTGGCGCCCCTTCACGCGGACCATGTTCGCAAGCATCCGCCCCGTCTTGTTGTGGATGCAGGCGGGCGCGTTCGCCCTGTTGCTGATCGGCGCTGTCAACCTGGCGAACCTGCTTTTAATCCGGGCCGGTAGCCGCGTGAAGGAAATCGCGGTCCGGCAGGCATTGGGCGCGAGCCGGTTGCACGTGGTGAGCGAGGTGATCGTCGAGACCACTCTGCTCACGCTGGCCGGAGGCTTGCTGGGGCTCGCCGCCGGGGCCGGCGGAATCCGCCTGCTGAGTGTGCTGGGGGCCGATCGTTTACCCTTGGGAAGTCACATCGCCTTCGACGCTCGCTTAGCGTGCGTTGCGGTTCTCGGAGCTGTCGTCATGGGACTCGCGCTTGCCGTGCCCATCGCGTGGTTCAACCTCCGAGGGCATCTGACAAACGCGATTCAATCGGAGACCCGCGGCGGAACGCCCAGCCGCGCCGCTCAAAGCCTGCGCCATGGCTTCATCGTGGCGCAGATCGCGTTGGCGTTGGTTCTGTTGGCCGGAGCGGGTCTACTGGGACTCAGTCTGGAGCGGGCCATGGCGGTCTCTCCTGGCTTCCGGCCGGATCATGTTCTGACCGGGCAAATCTCCGTGCCGTGGAACAAATACCCGAACTGGCCGGCTCGCCTGGCGTTCAACGAGAGGCTGTTGAGGGACATTTCCCGCCAACCTGGAGTTTCGGCCGCCGGAGTCGTCAACAATGTGCCCTTGAGCGGCAACAGCGGCAAGAGCGCCGCCACGGTGAAAGGCCGCCATCCGCCGGCCCGGCGAATCGCCTCGAGGACATTACTCTTATGGAGTCGATGGCGACTACTTCGCCGCGATGGGCTTCTCCTTGCGCGAGGGACGTTTCCTTACGGCCGGACGATTCGCGCCGGTCCGAGCGGGTCTGCGTGGTGGACGAGGACTTCGCGCGGTATTATTGGCCCCACGCCAGCGCTCTCGGCCAACGCATCTTTCGAAGGGTCGGAAGAGACGAACGATGCCGAAGCATTCACCGTCGTCGGAGTTGTCGGCGCGGTGAAACAAGCGGGACTCACCGATCAGGCAGCCCAGGGCGCGGTGTACTATCCCTACGCCTTACGCACCGACGATACCCTTTTCGTTGTCGCCCGTACCAGCCTTCCCCCGGAATCGCTCGGACTGACACTGCAGAAGGTAGTTCGGCAAATCGATCCCGAACTGCCGGTGAATGACATCCGGTCGATGGATACGCGCATCGCCGACAGCCTGGTGGCGCAACGCTCACCGGCATTGCTCGCAGGTATCTTTTCGGTGATCGCCGTACTCCTGACCGCTGTCGGCACCTACGGTGTATTGAGCTACGCCGTGGCGCAGCGCCGCCGCGAGATCGGCGTGCGCATGGCGTTGGGCGCGAGGCCGGAGCAGATCCGCGGCCAGTTTCTCGCCATCGCCCTACGCCTGCTGGCGGCCGGCACGATACTCGGCATCATCGGAGCATGGCTGACTGGCCGAGCCATGCGGACGCTACTCTTTCAGGTGCCGCCGCTTCATGTAGCGACCCTCGCCGCGGCCGCTGGCAGTAATCGGTGTAGTTTCGCTCGTCGCGTGTCTGCTGCCGGCTCATCGCGCCACACGGATTTCGCCAATGGAGGCTATGGCCGACGAGTAGCTCCGTGGAACATTCCGCCTTTGTCCGTCGTATTGCGTCTACGTGAACTTCCGAATTCCCGGCTGGGCCGCTTCACCAATCCTCGGCGCACTGCTGTTTGCTCAGCAATCCTCCACGACGCCCCTTGTGATTCGCGATGTCACGATAATCGACTGCGCTGGTCACGCAGCCCGGCCCGGCATGTCACTCCTAATCTCAAATGGGCACATCACTGCGATTGGTCCGGCATCGCGAGTGAAGGCGCCTGAGAACGCGGAGATACTCGACGGCCGCGGAAAATATATGATTCCAGGTCTATGGAACATGCATGTCCATCTTGGTGCTTACGCCGATGGGAAACGCGCTCTGTCCGCATTCCTGGCCGAGGGCGTCACGGGCCTACGGGACATGGGATCGCCGCTCGACGATATCCTCCGATTGCGGCAAGAGACAAATGACGGGACGATTCCGGGACCCAGAATGGTGGTTGCAGGACCTCTAGTCCAGGGTCCACTACCATTCCAAATGCCGGTCTTCATCTCGGTGAAAGACGTCGCGGCGGCCCGGGCGACGGTCGATATGCTTCACCACCGAGGCGTGGACTTCATCAAAGTACAGGATGCGATTCCGCACGATATTTATATGGCGGTCGCAACGCAAGCTCGACTCGACCATATCCCTTTCGTGGGGCACGTCCCGCCCACGGTGTTTCCTGAGGAGGCGTCCGATCTTGGTCAGCACAGCATTGAGCATTTGGGAGGGCGCTTTTGGGGAGTACTCGTTGGGAGTTCGGCGCGGGAGCCGGAATTGCATGCCCAGGAGGTTGAAATGTACCAAAATATTCTGACCGCGCTTGGGAATAAGCAGGTGCCGCCGGCGAGCAATATGCGTTCCGAATTTACCCGGGCCGTCGTTGAAAGCTTTGACCCTGAAAAGGCCGCCGCGCTTATTCGCCGTTTTCAGAAGAATCGTACATGGCAGTGCCCGACTCTGGTCGCGCTTCACACGTTGTGGGCTGACAGCGCGGCGCAATACACGTCCGAGGACCTTCGTTCGGCCGACCGCATACTCGCTAAGAATGCGGAAATTATCATGATGATGAAGAGAGGTGGTGTAAAACTCCTTGCGGGGACGGACTTGGCGCCGGGCACCAAGAATGGAACTATCCACGATGAGCTCGCATACCTGGTAGATGCTGGCCTCACCCCGATGGAGGCGCTTCAAACAGCCACTCGAAACGCGGCGGAATTCCTTGGCAAACTCGACACGGCCGGCACCATCGAACGAAATAAGGCAGCCGACCTCGTGTTGCTTGATGCCAATCCGCTCGACGATATTCATAACACAGCACGGATATTCGCGGTGATCGTTCGAGGTCGCGTTACCTATTCCAGCGCCGGCAGGCTCCGGTAAAACTTGCAGTCCGCACGAAAAAGCAAATCATCCAGTTTCGCTGGATACGGTTTTCTTCCGTCCCTTAGAAACTCTTCCACTGTCTTGCCATCGGCCATGCGCGTCCAGGTATTGTGTCCATGGCGAACCAGCATGTAATGCTCGGGCGCGCAGACGCGAACAACCTGTGCCTGTTGATCGATCAGAAAATTGTGGTCCACTCCTTTCGGTATCGCGCGGAAGGGAATTCGTTTCCACATCTGGTGGGAAAAGCACAACGTACCTCCTGCGTGCCAGCCGTGTCCGGAGAACCGCGCCTGCTTCTGTCCGGCCAGATAAACCATAAAACAATCCCACGCGACCAGTTCCTTCCAGGGATTCCGCGCCGGATAATGCGTCAGTGCAACGCGAAGAAAGTCGGGATGATAATAATCGTCGTCATCCAGCTTCTGGATTACTTTTCCGCGCGCCGCCTCAATTCCGATGTTCATCTTGGTGCCGAGTAATGTCGGCTTCGTCAGCCGGATATAGCGAACGCGCGGGATCCCGGTGCAAAGTTTACGGACGGATTTCTCGCCGTCGTCCACCACAATCAACTCGGCGTTCCGATGAGTCTGGCGGTGAAAGTAACGAAGCGCCTGGCGCAGGAACAGTGGACGGTCCTTGGTCGGCATCACGCAGGAGACAAGAGTGTGCGGATAATCGGAAGTCACGGTTCGACAAAGATCCTTCCGATACGCTACCATGCTCACTTCAAGTCAAATGGCCGAGACAATCAGTGCGGTGGTAGTGGCGCTCAACGAAGGCGAGATGCTGCGGCGGACGGTGGAGAACCTCCGGGCCACGCTGCCCCGCGCCAGTGAGATTGTTGTAGTCGACGATGGCTCGACCGACGGATCAACCGCTTTTCTCCAAGCCGGCAGAAGCAAGCGCATCAGGTTGGTGCGATCGAACCGGTTGGGTTCCGCGTTGGCGCGGAATTTCGGCGCCGCCCGGGCTCGCGGCGATTGCCTGATTTTCTGCGATGCCCACGTCAGTATGCAGCCTGGCTGGTGGAAGCCTCTGATGAAACTGCTACGCGATGCGCAAGTAGGCGCGAGCGCCCCCGCGATCTACGACATGAACTCGCCTCGCCGGAAAGGATTCGGGCAGTTCCTCGGCGGTCCCCATCTCGACATCAAGTGGTTTCCCCACAAGTCCGATCAACCCCACGAAGTACCCATCCTGCCGGGTTGCTGTCTGGCTATTCGCCGGAAGCTGTTCAGGCGTATAGGTGGCTTTGATGCCGGAATCATCCGTTGGGGCTGCGAAGATATCGAATTGAGCTTGCGGCTCTGGAGGCTGGGCTACCGGTTATTGCTTGAACCTAGTGTTGCCGCGGCGCACCTGTTTCGCTCGCGCCCCCCCTATCCTATTGACGCGGTCAACGTGCTGCACAACAAGATCCGTATGGCGGCCGTTCATTTTCAGGAACCAAGACTCGCTCGCGTGGTCGACGAACTCCGCCAGCAACCGAGTTTTCCCGCGGCTATATCTTTAGTACTGGGAGATAATGTTGCCGCCAGGCGGGCGCAAGTCGATGCCACAGCCAAGCACGATTCCGAGTGGTTTTTCCAGAAATTCGAACAGGGTTGGTGATGTCCGGGGTCAAAAGTGCCGCGGTGGAGACCGCTTGGGGGGAGTCTCCGCCGCAGCATGGGGTTAGGGCCAAGGGGCTTGTGGCCCACTTCCGGGTCTTGGACGGACCGGGAATTAGATGCGCGTATCTTTCGCGCGAAATCTTGCCAAAAATCAGTGCCGATCGCCGGCTCCTCCACCGGCGATCAGCACTGCCATGACGTTTATTAGCGTTTCTACCTAGATAAGCGAAGACCCTAGACCTAACCCGCCAAGAGTTTAAGGAAATTTTGGGCCGGCCGGAAAACGACATCAAATATTTATTAGCTTTAATGTTCGAATGGAGCGATAATAGTACTAGATCCTTAGATCCAAAAACCGGCTTAAGGAGGCCAAGATGTATCCTCCCCCGTCCCTTAGTCTGCAACGCAATGTCGAGATCCTTACTATAAACTGCTCAGAACACGACTGTTCCACGCTTAGAAACATCCTAAGTCATTCAAACTGGAAGTTTCAGTGCGCAGTCTCGCTTCCAGAGGGCGCGTCGCTGCTACAGCGCCATCCGGTTCCGGTTGTGATTTGCAACCGCGAGTTTCCCGGGGGAAATTGGAGAGACGTCGTCGCTCTTTCCAGGGAAATGCCGGTTCCGGCCCGCGTTCTTGTCTACTCCTCGAAGGCTGATGATCAGTTTTGGATGGAAGTACTTGAATCCGGAGGATATGACGTTCTTCCGAAGCCCTTCCACCCCCCCGAAGTATACCGGCTCGTGACGCTCGCCGCCCAAAACTGGCGCAAAGAAGCTGAGCAGCGGGACCGGCCGCAAGTACTCCACCACCAAGTCGGCGCTTAGCCTTCAAGGCGGTTAGCGCTGAGCAACAACGCTCGCGGCACATGAAAGCAGCCCTTGTAGTTGTTGCCTTTCAACGTATGACTCAAATTACCTTGCCGATCACAATACCCGAACCATTCGCCGTGTTCCCGATCGGCAAAGTGGCGGAATGCGTAATCGTCAACTTTTTCCAACCAATGCTTCCAACGTTCCTCCGCCGTCAGTGACCACGCCAGAGCCAACGCATAAATGCCTTCGGTATGGGGCCACCAAAGCTTCATTGAAGATTCCAACTGCAGAGTAGGGCGCTCCTCGATATCGATGAAATAGTACAGACCTCCAAATTGCTTGTCCCACCCCAATTCGAGTGCACACTCAATGGAATCAAGCAGCTTCGCCTCGCGCCGTGCATTGGGATAAAACTGTAGCGCGTGAAGCAGGAACCACGCGGTTTCAATTGAGCTGCCGGGACAAAACAGCCGTCCTTCCGGCAACGCCCGCAGGTTGGGTCCGGCGTTCTCCAAAAAGATGCCCCAATCGGGATCCAAATGAAGGAAAGCAGCATCGAGGCAATCCGCGATTACACGCTGGTATCGCGGATCGGGGTCGATGCTCGCGATTTCCGTGGCAAGCGAAACCAGAACCATGATGTCGGCGAGTTGCGTCAGCAGAGGGGCGCCGGCCAGGGTAGGTCTGCCGAGCAGCGCCGGTTTTTCGATCCAGCCCTGAATTCGCCAGAACAAGTCGATCGCCTCCCGGCGGTACAAGCTCTCGCCGGTGGCTTTGGCGTACTCGAGTAAACCGAGCGCGACGAACACAGCCGCGTACGGCTTCCGCTGATAAAACGATGGAAGGCCTTCGCGCGTCAGGCTGAAGTAGCAGCGGCCGTGCGAATCAAAAGCATGCTGGCGCAGGAAATCGACGATCAGCCGCGCTGCTTCCAGCCACTCCTCGCGCTTTTCGACTTCGTTGTACAGTTTGCTGAAAGTCCAGGCGGCGCGCCCCTGAAGCCAGATGTACTTGCGAGTATCGTAGACTTCTCCAGCGCGATCGAGACAGGTGAAGTAACCTCCGAATTCACGGTCGAGGGAATGACGTAGCCAGAATGGGATTACGGATTCCAGCAGTTCCTGGCGATAGCGTTGAGCGTAGCTTTGCACTCCGTTTTAAGTGGTCGCGCCGCAGCATTTCTTGTACTTTTTGCCACTGCCGCACGGACACGGATCGTTACGGCCAGCCTTTGCCCCAGCCGCCGGCGCCGCATGCTCATGTTCGTGATCGTGCTGATGATCGTGTGGTTCGGTATAGAACACCGGATCCTGGCCATGGATCATCAAGCGTTCATCGAGCGCCAATTGGACCAATTCGATTTCAGGCTCCGAGAGCCCGCCGGCGGCTTCCTCGATCTTCCGGTACAGCGCCCGGATACGGCCCTTTGAAGTCTCATGCCGCGCGGAAAGGGCGTAGGAGAACAGCGCATCTGCCCGCAATTCTTCATCTTCGAAAAAGACAACCAGCTTCTCCGCATGCGAAACGATGCCGAGATAGCCGACACCCCAAATCGCCTGGCGCCGTATCTCCTCATCTTCGTCCGCCAAGTGCGGGGGGAAATATTGAGCGAATCCTTTGTCAAACGAGCGCCACATCGACTCCATCGCTTTGGCGCGCGTCTTCGGATTCTCGTAGAACTCCAACGCGAACGCTTTGATCTCCGGCTTGCTCACATCCTGCGCCAGACCGATCAGCGCACCCGCGCGTTCCGCGATCGGCGCCTCGCGATTCTTTAGCCGCGCCAGCATTGCCTTGCGGATTTCCGGGTGATCTTCCACGTCCCCCGCCAACGCCTCCCAACAGTTCCCGCGCACCGCCGCTTCCGGATCGTTCTGCGCCAGTTCGAACAGCCGCTGGCGAACGTTTTCCGCATGCTCCCGATTGATGAAACCCTCGGCCGCGGCGGCGCGTTCCTCCGCGGAATCGCTGCCGAGCATTTCGAGGCGCTCTTCTTCGTTCAGTAACTCGAAATGCGGAAGAGCGCGCTCGGGGTACTCTTCCCAGATGTCGAAATCGATCGCGGCTTCGTCGACAGGACGTGCCAACTGCTCCAGAGCCTCTTCGAAGTCCCGGCGCATCGAAACCTCTTCCGCCGGAATTTGCGCCAGCATCTTTTCGAGCGCAGGTCTCGCCGCGGGATCTCCATAGAGCCCCAGTGACAGTGCGCCGTCGGAGGCATCATATTCCAGCCGGTCGATCAAGATGTCCACAATTCGGGGATCCGGAATTCGCGTCGCGGCCAGGATAAAGGCTACCTCGCCCGCCTGGTCCTCTTCCAGTTCTTCGTAGAGTTTCAGCAGCGGTTCGACGGCCAGTTCACGCACACCGTAGATCGCCGCCACGAGATCGTCGGGAACGTCCTTCGGTTGCAGCCGTAGGCAATGCACATAGAACGGAACGGCCTCGGGCGTCTTCAAATAGCGCAAGATATCGATGAGCGCATCGCTGATGTCGAGCGGAGCGTCCTCGTGATCTTCCATGCCCCACTTCAACATGGCCGGAATGGATTCGGCGGGATGATCGATCAGAACGTGAAGCGACCGGTGGTCGACCGCAACTTTCCCGAAAGCGATTGCGCGAAGAAGTTCGGCCGGATCGGCAGGAGTAATCGGCACGTCAGTAGGTAGCTCTGCCACCGCTCGCGTCATAGCATTGCGCCGTGACGAAGCTGCAATCCGGGCTGGCCAGGAAGTGAACCACGGCGGCGATCTCTTCCGGCTTACCTGTGCGGCGCATCGGGATCTTGTCCGTCATGTAAGCAATCTGCTGTGGTGTGAGTTGGTCCAGGATCTTGGTCTGCACCACCGCGGGCGCCACCGCGTTCACGCAAATATTCTCGGTCGCGACTTCCTTCCCCAGCGACTTCGTCAGCCCGATCACCGCGGCTTTGGTTGCCGAGTAGCCCGTCATGTTCGGATTGCCTTCCTTGCCGGCGATAGAGGCGATGTTCACGATCCGTCCGTACTTGTTGGCGCGCATGTGAGGCAGAGCTTCGCGGCAGCAGTTGACCACTCCGATGAGATTCACGCCGATGATGTTCTGCCAATCCTCATCGCTCTGCTCGGTAATCGGCGCGGCCTTTCCGGCGATACCCGCGTTGTTTACCAGGACATCGACGCGGCCGGTGCGCGCGAAAACAGCATCGAACGCCTTCTTCACGGAAGCACTGTTTGCGATATCGACTTCCACCGGGAACGAGTTTGCAATCGACTTTGATGTTGTTGCGGCGGCTGCCGGGTCGAGATCGGCTATGGCGACAGTCGCGCCTGCTAGGGAGAGGCGGCGTGCGATGGCTTCGCCGATACCACCAGCCGCACCTGTGACGATGGCCGTTTGGCCTGTAAGATCGAAAAATGGCATGGATTCTCTACTAATGTATCAAGATCGGTTGGCACGAATGAAGCCAATCGACTACTGTTCCGGGGCTGCCAATCAGAGGCATCCGCGCGATTTCCTCGAACGACTGCTGCGCGGCTTGAAGGAAGCGTTCTGCCGCCGGGAGACTTCGTTCTCCGATGAAAGCGAAATGTATAATCAGATCGCGCTTGGCGGCAGGGCGCTTTACGATGCGTCCCAAAGAGATCTACGCCGGCTTTCTTGCTTTTGTAGGCGCGGTGCCTTCGCGGCGAATGTCATCCCAGTCATCTTGAGTCATGTCGGTAGACTCGCCGCTGTCCTCGGCCTCCTGAAGCAGGCTGGCGACCTGTTTCCCCCAGGATTCGCGAACCGGGATCGGCGCGCCGAATTCGTTCTGAACCTCGAGCAGCAAAGCTGCCGCAACAGCGAAGAACTCGTCCGCGTTCTTGTAGCGTCCCTGATTCACAATCGCTTCCACGCGTTGCTCGAGTTCCGCATTGAGAGTGATATTCATCGGTTAAACAAAAATGGCGGAGACCCTGTAACAAGGTCCCCGCCACGTACGGACGATTTATACGTCGGCGGTAACAGTAACAGGAATCTCCACTGTAACGTCCTTGTGGAGTTTTACCGGCACTTTGTACTCGCCCACCTGCTTGATCGGGTGCTCAAGCTGAATCTTGCGGCGATCGATGGAGTAATTCTGTCTCTCCAACGCGTCCGCGATATCCTTCGAAGTAACCGAGCCGAAGAGATGGCCATCTTCGCCGGCCTTTTGCGTGATGCTGATGGATACGTTGACAAGCAGCTTGGCCAGATCCTGCGCTTCCCCTGTCAGCTTCGCCTCGCGCCGCACGTGTCCCTGGCGCTCCTGTTCGACAATCTTCTTGTTCGATTCCGTGGCGGCAACGGCCAACCGCTTCGGCAGAAGGAAATTTCGCGCGTAGCCGGGGCTGACCTTTACCAGATCGCCGCGATGGCCGAGATGTTCGATGTCTTCTCTAAGAATGAGTTCCATGTTCGGGCTCCGTGACTACAACACTGATGCGAACGGCAGCAACGCGATGTTGCGAGCCTGCTTGATGGATTCAGCCAACCGCCGCTGATGGGGCGCACACACGCCCGAGATGCGGCGAGGAGTGATCTTCCCACGCTCTGAGACGAATGCCTGCAGCAGCCTGGTGTCTTTGTAATTGATATCGTCGATCTTTTCGACGCAGAACCGGCACAGCTTCTTGCGCCGGAAATATTGCTTTTTGCCAGCGATCGCTTTGTCGCCGCCGGTGGGGCGCATGGAACTGGCAATCGGACGTCCGCCTCTTTGTTCGGCCATGTTAGCTCTCCTTCTCCACTGCCGGGGCAGTTGCTACGACTGGTTCGGTTGCGCGCCGCCGGAACAGCGGGAGCACCAGGGACCGGCACGCCAGGCGCACCGGGCGCCGGATGTGCTTCCGCTGAGGCCGGCAGTGCGGCCGCCGGCATAACTACCGGAGCCGGCTTGCGTGCGGCGCGCTTATCGCGCTGTTTCTTGCGCTTTTCCAGGCGCTTCAGTTTTTCATCGATGCGCACGGTGATGAATTTCATCACTGCGTCCTGAACCCGCAAACGGCGCTCCACTTCCTTCGCCACCTGCGATCCAGCGGTGAATTGAATCAGCACATAATAGCCTTCATTGCGTTTTCCCACGCGATAGGCCAGTTTCCGGACGCCCCATTTTTCCACTTTGTCGATGGTTCCGCCACCGGTAGTGATGGTGGACTTCACATGGTCGATGATCGGATCGATCTCTTCCTCTGTGATATCCGGCCGAACAACAAACAACTCTTCGTAAATCCTCATTTTTCCTCTTGAATTAAGCCTCGGGCGCGACGATTATATTTCGCCATGGACTTTTCGACGCCCTCCGCAATTATGGATTCGACTGCCCGCGCTGCATGATCGAGCAACTCATCCAATTCCTGCATTTGTGCCCTTCGCAACGGCTCCAGCACAAACCCTGCACCATTCCGGACCGGATGGCCCGGATGGATCCCCAGGCGAACCCGGGTAAACTCCATCGTACCGAGACTGCTGATCACGGAAGCTACTCCGTTATGTCCGGCCGCCGACCCCTTGGCCCGGATTCGCAATCCCGTCCACGGAAGATCCAGTTCGTCGTTGATGACGACCAGCTTCTCCAATGGCACCCCGTGCTTTTCCATCAGCGCTTTCACCGATGGGCCGCTCACATTCATGAACGTTTGCGGCTTGGCCAGCAGCACGGGTTGGCCGGCAATCTTACCCTCACCCAGCAACGCCTTCGAATCGCGCCGGTTCACCCGGATACTATTCGCTACGGCAATCCGGTCAACCGTCAGAAACCCCAGATTGTGAGGCGTAGACTCATATTCCCGACCCGGATTCCCGAGACCCGCAATGAGCCACGGGCTGCTGATTTCTTCCAAGACATCACCGGTCGGTCACTATTTCTTCTTCGTATCCGCCGGCTTTTTCGCGTCTGCGGGAGCAGCTTCCTCTTCCTTCTTGCCTTTCTTGACCACTTCGGGTTCGGCAGTTGTGCTGACAACGGCTTCCTCGACAACGGCCACTTCTTCGGCCTTCATCGTCACGACGTGCGAGATCACCGAATCCGCTGGGCTCACCAATCGCATGGAACCCGTCAGCGGGATATCGCTGGCACGCTTGTTCTGGCCGATCATCAGCTCCGTGACATCCAGCGTGAAGCTCTCTGGAATCTCATCCGGCAGGCACTCGATTTCCACTTCACGAGTGATCAGCTCATGCAAACCGCCCTGTTCCTTAACGCCGCGCGGATCGCCCGTGGTATGCACAGGGATCTTGACGATGATGCGCTTGGTCAGGTCGATGCGTTTCAGATCGACGTGCAGAAGTCTCCCTTTGATGGGGTCGTGCTGCGTATCCACTACCATCACCGGCGCGACTTCGCCATTCACGGTCACATTGAAAATGGTGTTGGCGCCTGAACCGCTCCGCAGAATGGTATTTACTTCCTTCGGGCTAATGGAAACAGCCACCGGATCGTGCCCGGGACCGTACACTACTGCGGGCGCGAAGCCCTTCACACGAAGCCGCTTGGCTTCGTTCTTTCCTCGGCTCTCGCGTGCCTCGGCGGTAATGGTGATATCTTTTCTCATCTCGAACTCCTCTTAACTTCGAAAACCTATACGAATAACTTGCTGATGGAACCGCCCTCGTGAATGGACTGAATGGCTCGCGCCAGCAGAGATGCGACGGACAGCACTTTAATCCGGCCGCAATTTCTTGCTTCGTCCTTCAGCGGGATGGAATTGGTGACCACCACCTGCCGGATCTCCGATTCCTCAATGCGCCGGACGGCAGGTCCGGAAAGGACCGCGTGCGTCGCGTATGCCGACACGCTGGCAGCGCCCTGATGAATCAGAGCTTCAGCGCCCTTTACGAGCGTTCCGGCAGTGTCGATCAAATCGTCCACAATAATGCAATTGCGGCCATCCACATCGCCAATGATGTGCATGACCTCAGCCACGTTCGCTTCCTCGCGGCGTTTATCAATAATCGCCAGCGGCGCGTTCAGCCGTTTGGCGAACGCACGGGCACGCTCCACGCCACCCGCATCCGGCGACACAACCGTCAAATCCGGAACGTCGTAATGCTCCCGGATATAATCCACCATCACCGGCGCCGAAAACAAATGGTCCACCGGGATATCGAAGAACCCCTGAATCTGCGCGGCGTGCAAATCCATTGCCAGAACCCGGTCGGCTCCAGCTCTTTCCAACAGGCTGGCGACCAGTTTGGCGGAAATGGGAACCCGGGGCTTATCTTTCCTATCCTGCCGGGCGTACCCATAATAGGGTAACACTGCCGTGATGCGATCCGCCGAAGCGCGCTTCAGGGCGTCGATCATCAGCAGTAACTCGAACAGGTGGCGCTCTACCGGCGTACAGGTGGATTGGACCGCAAACGCGTCCACCCCACGCACATTTTCATTGATTTGCAGGTGGATTTCGCCGTCGGCAAACATGCGCACCGAGACGTCGCCGGCGGCGCATCCTAATTCATCGCAAACCTCCGCCACCAGGGCAGGATTGGCGTTGCCGGAAAATACTTTCACCCGATCGAAGTTCATTGCACGTACCGGTCGTGGAGCGGCCATGTTGTCCAGTTCAGTTGCCGGGAAATTAGTCTGGCAGGATATCCACCCCACTCCTGCATGCGGTATCCCCCACGGTCACATCGCGGGAGCAGCGGAATTTTAATTCTATGTGACAAGGCGGGTTAGAGTCAAACCGGCTGGTAGTGTCCTCAGCGATTCCGTAAGGTGCCATGCGGCTAGGCGGCAGCCTGTTGATTTGGGAGGAGTTTCTGAATTGAGGGTAGCCGGCCAGAGTTGTAGCGGGTCTGAGAGGAGTAAAAAGACTGACAGAGAGCGCTGACCCTGCCGATTCAGCGGTCGGGGGAAATGCGGCAGCGCCGGCGTTGGTTCGTATTCGCCGGGAACCTTGGCAGGACACATCGCGACCTGCATCGGAGGAGAATCAACTGGTGTTGGCGGCAGGGGCAACGAACCAATAAGCGATCCTTTTGGCGCACTGGTGAAAGGTCTCGCATTTTCCGCGAGCATGGCTGCGGACCTGGCGGTGATAGAAGACCAGGGACAGGGTATAGGCGAGAAATCGGATCATGGTCAGCACCACCAGCGCCGTGGTTTGATGAACAGCGGGGTGTTTGAGGTGACAGTCGGTGGTGATGGTCTGAAAAACTTCCGTATCGATTCGCCAACGGCTGCGGCTGAACTGATGGATGAACAGCGGCGAGACCGAGCCGAGTTCGAAATTAGTGGCGTAGAAGTTGGTGCTCTCTTGCGTCACCGCCGTCTTGGTCTTGATTCGATGGCCGTCTTTTTCGCTGACAGTGACGCGATGCAGGTGCTCGATGCGAACCGTTTTGAGGATTCGAACCAAGCGGTCAGCGACGGGCCAATCGACCTCCGGCAAGTGCCAGTATCGAATCTCCCGATCCGGCTCCGTATGAACCCCCGTAGGCGATTCTTGCGTGAAGCGTTGGGCCTCGCGCAACAGATCGGGCTGGTTCTCTTTCAGGGTGAAGGCCCAGGCCAAACCGAGACGTTCCACTTCTTTAACGAAGGGCGCCTGCATGTACAAAGCGTCACCCACTAACACATCCAGAAAGCGACGGCCTAATTGACGGTCCAGATCTTGGAGTAGAGCCAATGCACAGGCTACCTCTCCTTCGCCGTTCTTCTGAAAGCGGAGACCCAAGGGGATGGGGAACGGCGTGCTGACCACGGCGACCACGACGATCCGGTGATAGTACTGAATGTCGGTTCGCATTTCGCCGTTCGCTTTGTGCTCAATCTCCCGCTCCATGCAGGCGTCGCAACAGCGGACGAACGAACTACAGATTTCGATGCCATCGACCGCCGCCACCACCAACCCTCTGGACCAGTCGGAACGCAGAACTCCGTTGCGTTTCAGGCGCCGGGCGATTTCGCAACTGAGCGCGAACACGGGTTCGGGAGATTGTCTTTCGAGCGCGTAGCCGATGGTGTCGTCGCTGATCGGTCCGATGCGTTTGGCCAACGCTCCCTGGCGACACTCCGCTTCGATCTGAAGCAGGCTGGGAATCTGCATGGCTGCGCCCAAGAAGACGGCGTCGAAAACCTTCTTCCATGGGTGTTGCGGAAACTGCCGGCCCTCGGGCAGAGCGCTCACCAGAGCCGAGAAGCCAAACACTTTATCGAGATAAACCTCCAGGCGATGCCGGAACATCCGGCTAGCGGGTTTCCTTTTCTTTGAGAAAGCGCTTCAGGTTGAGACGGCAGATGGTGGCGGCGGCGGAGTCGAAACGCCGGCGCATTTCAATTTTCTCTCGAACCTTTTCCACCAACTTGGCAGGAATGTTGAGAGCTTTCGGCTGGCCGTCGACCAGTACAGAAATCTGGAACTGGGAATGAAGCTTCTTGCCGTCGGCGCAATGGCAGTTGGGCTGGCCGCAGGCGCGTTTCCGTTCGACAAAGGAGCCGGGCAGCATTTCGCGGAGGGCGCCGAGGCTGCGGATGAGTTTGCCGCGGAGTTCCAGGTCGGGATCGGAGGGGGATTTCATATGACACTAATACTAGTGTCAGAAAGAGGCCAAGTCAAGCCCCATCGAAGATTTGCAAGAATGCCGCCAAACGGAACTTGACGGAGAAACCTCGTAAACAAAAGGGCGGGAAGCCGGCGTCGTCCCTACTCTACGGAATCACTGGTAGTGTCCTAATCGTGCGATTAGGACACTACCAACCGGCTGATGCGTCTCTCTATGGCATATCTTCCCTTGCCCTGAGGATTGCGGCCATGACCCTGGGACTGCGGCGGCCATGTAATACAGCAAGGACTACCAATGGCTTTTCATCTGGCGCGTAAGCTATCAGATAGTTCCGGACCGTGTGGAAACGAACAGGCCGCGAAGTCAAGTCGGGGCGTCGGTGAACCTTGATAAGGAAATGGCACCAAGCCTCGAATGCCGTTGTAGATATCATCAATTACCTTGTCGGCGGCTTTTGTGTTGTCCTTGGCGATGAAATCCCAAATCTCGTCCAGGTCGTCGTATGCGTCTGGATGAAGTACATACAGACTCATGAACCTTCAGCGTGTCGCTCGTCGCCTTTACGGCGCTGGCAGGCAAAGGCTTCTTCACCGTCGATTGGTTTAACCTTGCCGCTCTTGATGTCGTCATAGCGGCCGTCGAGCATTCCCCGCAACTGGGCTAGCTCTTCCAAATAGCTGGCTGTCGCGTCTTGCACCAAGTCAGTTTTCTGACGGCCAGTCGTCGCGGCCATCTCGTTTAGCCTGGCTTCCAGTTCGGGGGGGAAATGTACTTCCATGTCCGCAAGTTTAGCGCGCTCTTCGATCCTGTCAACCCTGGGCCGTTTTTGATTCTACTGGCTCACCGCCGCCACCACCATCTGCAGTGTCTTACCCGTAGAATCACCTACAACCTTCGGATCACCCGCTTTCCAATCCGCCCGCGATCCATCATAGGAATACTTCACCGGAAGCCGCGTAAGCTTCGGATCATACTGGCCTTCCGTGCCGCCCATCTTGTAAACCACCATATCGAGCGAAGGCACAACGTAAATCACGTAGCCGCCGGACCCGCCCTTCCAGAAAGCATCGTGAGGCACACCGGCCACGCTGCCCTGTTCATTCACGTTGAAGTTAAAGCTGTGGTTGTAATGCGGGTTGTACTTCACCATCCGTCCGCACATCTTTACAAACTCGGCCGGTACAATCTGCTCCTTGCCCCATTTCCCGTCGTGCAGCATGAGATAAGCGAACCGCAGCACGTCGGTTGATCGCACGGCGATGCTTCCCCCGCCAGGCGTGTGGAGCATCCGTCCATCCGCGTCGATTCCACCCTTCAACTTCGGGCGATACATAGCATAGCCCCAAGTTCCAAAGCCCATCGGTCCCGTCAGGCGCAAGCGCATATAATCTTCCATCTCCATGCCCATCACCTGGCGCACAATTATGGCTGGCAGATGGGCCGAAGATGTCGAGTAGGAATAGCAATCGCCCGGCGGGCACCACAACGTCTGGTGCATAGCGAACGCATCGGTAGTGGAATAGGGGCCGTTATCTTCGGTGGGATGTTCCCAAGTCTGCTTGACGCCTCGCACATACACCGGATTGATTCCCCGGATGCCGGCCGACATCGAGAGCAATTGTCCCAACGAGATCTCTGCTTTGCGCGGATCGTCAAGCGGGAAATACTCAGCCGGAAGGTATTTTGGCGTCATCACCTTCTCATCAACCCCGTGCGGGAACATGCTGGCCTTCTCCTTGAGCATGATGCCGACCGCGACACTCGTAAACGCCTTTCCGCACGATGCCAATTCGGGCAGAGCTTCTCGATTACCCCGTCCGAAGTAGCGTTCATACACGAGATATCCATGCCGCACCACCAGCAGTCCGCCGTGCTGGCTGGTCTGTTTGGTGTACTCAAACGCCTCGTCGAGTTTGCGCGTATCTACGCCGGTTGTCTTCTGAATTTCGGCCGGATCGGTGAGCGTTCGCCAGCCGCCTTTTGCATCAGGCGGAGGAAAGTAATCCTGGCCGGAATGTACCGCGAGTGGTGAGATCGCCAGCAGAATAAAAGCGGCGGCGAATCGAGTAAGAGGAAGAGATTTCAGCTTCACGAGCTACATCATACAGTTATTTCAAACCGGTTTGCGACTCGACCGATCACGATTTGTCCTCTATTTGTAAAGTCTGAGCCGCTTGCGTGACAGCCCTGAACACACGGAACATCGCGTCCCATTGTTCGTCACTCATGCCTGACCGCAGTTCGTTCTGTGCCTTCTTCCATTCAGGTTTTGCCGCTGCCAACCGCGCCTGCCCCGACGCGGTCAGTTTGAACTGACGCTTGCGCCCGTCACTCACCGCGGACGATGCAATCCATCCATTGCGCTCCAGCAGTTTGAGATTCCGGGAAACCGTGGTCTTATCGAGCGCGTACCGGCGGCCGAGATCGGCCTGGCTGCACGGCCCTTGCTGTTCGAGGGTCATCATCAACGCGAATTGCGGGGCCTCCATGCCGGTCCTGCGCAATCTGCTGTCGTACAACTGGGTCAGCACCCGCGCGACCTGGCGCGAAGTCGCGCATGCACACCCTAAATCAGTCAGCGCTGCGGGGGACGACGAGTCTGGTTTCATTTCCCGTTCACAAGCAGGCGAAGAGGATTTAATGGACCAAGCTCCGTGAATTCCAGGTTCACCAGGCCCGCCTTGGAGAGCGGCAACGCGTCCATGAGAGCTTTAGCTTCCGCGACGGTGTTGCAGTTCATGATGAATACCACCCCCCGGCCATCTTTGCGCGAATACCACTGCTGAATTCTTCCGTCGAGATATACCTTGACGGTCTCACGGATCTCATCTGGCATCACTTTCATGACTTGCGCCCGTTCCACATCAGGCTTAACCGTGAGGCTGACCAGAACGGCGGTAGCCGGCACGGTAGGCGCCGTCTGGGCGAAAAGTGGCGCGGAGGCCACCATCACCCCCACTACAAATCGGGAAATGATCTCTTTCATAGATGGTAGTATATACAACTAAAAATATTCCGTCAACTATTTTCCCTGCGCGCCTGCCTTTATACTTGACGAGCATGCGCCCGGCCATTTTTCTTTTAACCGTTTCATCCATCCTGCGCTCGCAGTCCGTAGTCACTCCAATGTCCGAACCGGCCCTTTCACCGGACCACTCCGAGATAGCCTTCGTCTCCGGTGGCGATATCTGGACCGTCCCGTTCTCGGGTGGCGAGGCCCGTCTACTGATCTCCAACCCCGCCACCGAGTCGCATCCGCTATACTCGCCCGACGGAACCCGCCTCGCGTTCGTCTCCAACCGCACAGGCAACGGCGATATCTATGTGCTGCGCTTCCGCACCGGTGAATTGAAGCGCATCACCTTCGACGACAACGCCGCCTCGCTCAACGCGTGGTCCCCTGACAGCAATTACGTATACTTCTCGTCCAATCGCAACGACGTGGCCCAGATGGACGACATCTATAAGGTTCCGTCCACCGGTGGACCCCCAGTCGCCGTTGCAGCCGACCGTTACAGCGACGAATCGCAGGCTGCGCCGAATCCCGTCGATGGCTCCATCGCGTTCGTCAGCGGTTCCATGGGCGTCAGTCAGTGGTGGAGGAAAGGCCACTCGCACATCGACGAAACAACGATCGCGCTCGTGAAGCCGTCCGCCACCGGTCCGCAATACAGCCAACTTCTGCCGGACGACCACGCGAAGAATCTCTGGCCCATGTGGTCCGCCGATGGCAAGACGCTCTTCTTCGTCTCCGATAAATCCGGCGCGGAGAATCTCTGGCGGCTCACACCTGCCGGCGCGGCACATCAAATCACGAAGTTCACCGGCGGCCGCCTTCTCTGGGCGTCGATCTCGCGCGACGGAAAAGCCATCGCTTTTGAACGCGACTTTCGGATCTGGACGATGAACCCGGACGGTACCCACTGCGCACCCGTCGAAACGGTTCTCCGTGGCGTTCCGGCAGGGCCGACAACCTCGCACGTTGCGCTAACCGCCGGCCTCCGCAACCTCGCCCTTTCCTCCGACGGGAAAAAGATCGCGTTCACCGCGCACGGCGTTGTGTTCGCCGCCTCGGCGAAGGACGGCGGCGACAGCATCCGCCTCACCCGCACTCCTGGTAACGAAGAGAGCCTCGCCTGGGCTCCCGACAATAAGCGTCTCCTCTACGTCTCCGACCGCGACGGGATCGAGCATCTCTACGTCTACGATCTGGCGAAAGAAACCGAGGTGCAGATCACCAGCGGCGCACTTAAAGACGAGAATCCCGTCTGGTCGCCGGACGGAAAGCAGATCGCCTTTCTCCGTAACAGCCGCGACGTCCACATCGTGAACGCCGAAACGAAGGACGACCGGCTCGTCGCCTCGAGCAAGTTTCGCACGGCATTCCTGCGGAATCCTCTCTCCTGGTCGCCCGACGGCGAGTGGCTGGCGTTCTTCAATGACGACACACGCGGCTTTAAGAACGTCGCTGTGGTCCCAGCGTCGGGTGGCGAGGCAAAGCCGGTCAGCTACCTCGCCAATATGTTCGCCGACTTGGTTCTCTGGAGCGCGGACCACCGCTACGTGCTCTTCAACACGGGTCAGCGAACGGAGAACAACAGCATAGCCCGCGTCGACCTCGTCCCGAGTACGCCGAAGTTCCGCGAAGACCAGTTCCGCGATCTTTTCCACGACGAGCCCCAATCCCCGAAACCTCCGGTCACACCTGCCGTCAAACCCAGCCAGCCGGTGAAGATCACCTTCGAAGGCATTCGGCGCCGCTTAACTTTCCTTCCGCTCGGCCTAGATGCCCGCGCGCAAGCCATCAGCCCGGACGCAAAGACCCTTCTGTTTACTGCGGATGCCGGCGGCCAGGAGAACCTCTACACTTACTCGCTCGACGATCTTGCTCGCCAGCCCGCCGTCCCGCGCCAACTCACCTCCACCGCCGGACGCAAGTCGAACGCCCAGTTTTCTCCCGACGGCAAGGAGGTCTTCTTCATCGATGCCGGCCATATCAGCGTCGTTGTAGTCGATACCCGCATAGTTCGCCCGCTTGCCGTTACGGCCGAACTGGATATCGATTTCGCCAAGGAAAAGAAGGAGGTGTTCCACCAGGCATGGACGATCCTCAACGAAACCTATTACGATCCGAAATTTCACGGCGCCGACTGGTCTGCGCTGCGTGACCAGTATGCGCCCATGATCGAAGGAGCCCGCACGCCTGACGAAGTTCGCCGCGTAATTTCGCTCATGATCGGCGAGCTGAATTCCTCGCACAGCGGCATCAACGGCGGACCGTCCGCCACCCGCCCGCCCGTCACCGGCCGGCTAGGTCTCGATCTCGACCCCTCGGATAACACGGTCACCGCAGTAGTGCCGCTCGGTCCCGCGGACATTGCGGGCATCAAACCCGGAGAAAAGTTGCTGGCCATCGACGGCAAGACCCTCGACCCCACGGTGAACATCGATGAGCTGCTCCAATACAAAATCGGCAAGCGTACTATCCTCACCACGTCCGCGAAAAAAGAGATTCCCGTTCTCCCCATCAACACGGTCACGCAGAAGCGGCTGCTCTACCGGCAATGGGTGGAGGATAACCGTGCCTACGTTCACAAAATCAGCGGAGGACGGCTTGGTTACGTACATATGCTGGACATGTCTTCCCGCGCGCTCGATCAGCTTCACATCGATTTGGATACGGAAAACGAAAACCGCGATGGTGTCGTGATCGACATTCGTAATAACAACGGCGGATTCGTCAACGCCTACGCGCTCGATGTCTTTTCGCGCCGTCCGTATCTGACGATGACGCCGCGCGATCGTCCATCGTCGCCCGCACGCTCCATGCTCGGCCAGCGCTCGCTCGAACTTCCAACCATCCTGGTGGTAAATCAGAACTCGCTTTCGGACGCCGAGGATTTCACCGAGGGTTATCGAACGCTCAAGCTCGGCAAGGTGGCCGGTGTACCTACCGCGGGCTGGATCATCTACACGGGCGGTGAAGACCTGATCGACGGTTCAGCTCTCCGCACGCCGTCCATCCGCATCACCGCGAACGATGGAACGGACATGGAATTGCATCCACGTCCTGTTGATATTGAAGTTGGCCGCCCGCTCGGGGAAAGCTATATCGGCCGTGACACGCAGTTAGAACGCGCCGTCAAGAGCCTGCTGGCGGATTTGAAATAACGCCCATAAGTTAAGAAAATGTAAATATTACGACCCGGCTGTACTCGCTACCAAGCGATTTCCGTCGACATACTGTAGGCCTTGTAGAGGATCCAGGAGTACAACGTTGAGATTTGCCTTAATCCCCCTTGCACTTATCCTTCCCCTCGCGCTAACACCACAAGTAACCACCACTTCCAGGCGTTCGCGAGCACTGATCACCCAAGCTGTGGATGAAACCCGTTTGCATACGCTCCGGGGAAACACCCGTTCCCAGGCCAATTCGCAAAATGATCGCGGTATCGTCTCCGACAGTCTGGCGATGGATCATATGTTGTTGCAACTACAACGTCCTGCCGAGCAGGAACAGGCGGCGCAGCAGTTTGTGGACCAGTTGCACGACCCGAAATCGCCCAATTTCCATCAGTGGCTGACAGCGGCTCAATTCGGGCAAAAATACGGACCCGCCAAGGACGATATCGATAAAATTTCAGGCTGGCTGCAGGCCCAGGGATTCACCGTCAATTCCGTGTATCCAAGCGGCATGGTGATCGATTTCTCCGGCACGGCCGGCCAGATTCGGAAAGCGTTCCACACCGAAATTCATCACCTCGATGTAAACGGCGAACAGCACATCGCCAACATGAGCGACCCTCAGATCCCGGCCGCCTTCGCGCCCGCGGTGAGCGGAGTAGTTGCCATGCATGATTTCAGGCCGCATGCCATGAACAAGCGTCGCGAGTACACCATCAGTTCCGGATCGTCCAGCAGCCAGGCCGTGGTTCCGGCGGATTTGGCTACCATCTATAATCTGAATCCGCTCTTCGCGGCCGGACGAACAGGCGCGGGACAGACTATTGTGGTGATTGAAGACACGGATCTATACGCCGACACCGATTGGAGCACCTTCCGGACCACGTTCGGACTCGACAAGTACAACTCCGGGTCGCTGACGACCGTGCACCCCGCGGCCATCAGCGGTACAAATAACTGTACCGATCCGGGCGTCGCCAATGGCGATGACGGAGAAGCCGTTCTGGACGCGGAGTGGGCCAGTGCATCGGCCCCGGATGCGGCAATTGTGGTCGCATCCTGCGCCAGCACCCGGAACACCTTCGGCGGCATGATCGCCATGCAGAACCTCCTCAATGCCGACAACCCGCCGGCCATCATGAGCATCAGTTACGGTAACTGCGAAGCGGAAAACGGCGCGTCGGCCAACGCGGCGTTTAACTCGCTCTATCAGCAAGCGGTAGCGGAAGGCGTCTCCGTCTTCGTCGCAGCCGGAGATGAGGGCGCCGCCAGTTGCGATGCCGGAACCAATGGAGCATCGCACGGAATTGCCGTGAACGGCTGGGCTTCCACGCCATATAACGTCGCCGTCGGCGGCACTGATTTCGGCGACTCCTACCACGGCTCCGTCGCCACCTATTGGAGCTCCACAAATACATCGACGTTCGGCTCGGCACTCTCGTATATTCCGGAAATCCCATGGAACGATTCCTGCGCCGGCAGCCTGTTGGCCAGCGCCTTAGGATTCAGCACCACCACTGGAACGGATGGTCTCTGCGGAAGCAGTACCGCCCGACAAGACAAGCTGCTCGCCGTAGCGGCGGGGAGCGGAGGCCCAAGCGGTTGCGCTACCGGAACACCCTCCAAATTCGGAGTGGTCAGCGGGACATGTCAGGGCTACGCGAAACCCTCATGGCAGTCGGGGCTGACCGGTAATCCGGCAGATGGGGTGAGGGACATCCCCGATGTCTCCGTATTCGCCGGCGACGGAATCTGGGGTCATTACTATGTGACGTGCTGGTCCCACCTGAGAGGAGGCGGAGCCCCTTGCACAGGAGATCCAAGCGGATGGGCGGGAGCTGGAGGGACCTCGTTTTCGTCCCCGATCATGGCCGGAATCCAGGCGCTGGTGAATCAAAAGACGGGAAGCCGTCAAGGCAATCCTAATTACCGCTATTACCAACTAGCAGCGCAGGATTACAGCGCCGGAGGCGCCACCTGCAACTCAACAAACGGAAATACAACATCTGATTCCTGCATCTTCCACAATGTCACCGAGGGAGATATCAGCGTGAACTGCGCGGGAACCCAAGACTGCTTCGGCTCCACCATAACAACCCAGCAAGGAGGACGCCGCGGCGGTAGTTTCACGACCGCGACCGCAAACGGAGCGCTCTCAACCTCGGGCACTTCGGACGCCCCGGCCTACGCCGCGGGTCCAGGCTGGAACTTCGCCACCGGAATAGGAACAATAAACGCGTTCAACCTAGTCAACAGTTGGTAATCTTTTAGTTTATTCGCGTTCATGCGCGTCGATTCGCGGCCCCTATAAGGGTGCGGTAAACTTAAGATTCCCCATGGAAATAGAGAAAGTCTACGAACCCCAGCGGTTTGAACCCCGTTGGGCACAATGGTGGATCGATCAAGGCATTTTCCGCGCCCAGGCAAACGCTCCGGGCCGCCGGTTTTCGCTAGTCATCCCGCCGCCGAACGTAACAGGTGTGCTCCACATGGGGCACATGCTCGAGCACACCGAGATCGACGTCACCGTTCGTTGGCACCGCATGCTCGGGGACAACACGCTCTGGCTGCCCGGCACCGACCACGCCGGCATCGGCACGCAAATCGTGGTCGAGCGCCAACTCGCCGCGGAGGGAACCGATCGCCGCACCATTGGCCGCGAAGAATTTGAGAAGCGGGTCTGGGCCTGGAAGGAAAAATCCGGCGGCTCGATCAAGAAGCAGATGATCCAGCTCGGAGCCAGCTGCGACTGGTCTCGCGAGCGCTTCACACTCGATCCCGGCCTCTCGCGCGCTGTCCGTGAAACCTTCGCCCGGCTCTACGAAAAGGGTCTCATCTATCGCGGCGAGTACATGGTCAACTGGTGCCCGGATTGCCACACCGCGCTCTCCGACCTCGAAGTGGTTCATGAAGAAACAAACGGCAGCCTCTGGCACATCGCTTATCCGGTGACCGGAACCAATCGCCGTATTGTCGTCGCCACCACGCGCCCCGAAACCATGCTCGGCGACACCGCTGTCGCCATCAACGCCAAGGACCCGCGTTACCTCGATCTCCACGGGAAGACCGTCACGCTCCCGCTGATGAATCGCGAAATCCCGATCATTCTCGACGACATGGCCGACCCGGCCTTCGGTTCCGGTGCGGTGAAAATTACGCCCTCCCACGATCCGAACGATTTTGAAGCCGGACGCCGACACAATCTCCCATTCATCAAGGTCATCGGCGAAGACGCGAAGATGACAGCCGCCGCCGGACCCTTCGCCGGCCTGGATCGGTTCGAAGCTCGCAAGCGTGTCGTCGCCGCGCTGCAGGAGCAAGGATTCCTGGAAAAGATCGAACCTTACAAGGTCAACATCGGCAAATGTCATCGCAGCAAAACGATCGTCGAACCTCTGACGTCGACGCAATGGTTCGTCAAGATCAAGCCCCTCGCCGAGCCCGCCATCAAGGCGGTTGAAGAGCGCCGCATTGAATTTGTGCCGGAGAATTGGAGCAAGACCTACTTCGAGTGGATGTACAACATTCGGGACTGGTGCATCTCACGGCAACTCTGGTGGGGCCATCGCATCCCTGCCTGGCACTGCGTTAACGGACACACTACTGTCGCGCGTGAGACGCCGTCGGCCTGCTCCACCTGCGGGACCATGGAAATTACGCAAGACACGGACGTTCTCGATACCTGGTTCAGTTCCGGATTGTGGCCCTTCTCCACGCTCGGCTGGCCTGATAAAACGGAAGACCTCGCGACTTATTACCCGACATCGCTTCTCATCACCGGCTTCGACATTTTGTTCTTCTGGGTCGCCCGCATGATCATGCTCGGCATCGAATGCACCGGCGACATCCCGTTCCGCGAGGTCTACATCCACGGCCTGGTGCGCGATGCCGACAAGCAAAAAATGTCGAAGTCGCGCGGCAACGTAATCGATCCGCTGGAGATCACCGAAAAGCACGGAACCGACGCTGTCCGCCTGGCTCTTCTTCTCGGCGCGGCGCCCGGCACCGATATCGTGTTCACGGACGAGCGGATTGAAAGCGCCCGCTCATTTGCCAACAAACTTTGGAACGCCTCCCGCTTCATCTTTATGAATATGGAGAGCGCCGGAGTCGAGCCTTGGCTCACCAACAAACTCGATTGCTGTATCCCCGACGCGGACTCGAGCCTGGTGGCCACATTGGAAGACCGCTGGATCTTCAGCCGTCTGAACCGCTGCGCCGAGCAGGTGAACCGGGCTATCGAGACTTACCGCTATCACGAGGCCGCGCAGACTCTCTGGCACTTCATCTGGGACGAATTCTGCGACTGGTACATCGAGCTGACCAAGCTCCGTTTTACGCCCGGTAGCGGCTTAAACCCGCACTGGCGCAACTTACTCACTGTGTATGAAATGACGCTACGGCTGTTGCACCCGGTGATGCCTTTCATCACCGAAGAGCTCTGGCAGCGGATAGCAGTGAATGCCAAGGACCGTCCGGAGTCTCTCGCTCTCGCCCACTACCCGCAATACAATCCCGCCGCCGTCGATCACGAAGCTGAGCGCGACATGGCGATCTTGCAGCGAATCATCACCGCCGCGCGTGAGCTGCGAGCCGACCTGAAGATCGATCCGAAACAGACTGTCGACGCCGTGCTGATCCCGGGCGACAGAGCGGAGAGCATCGCGAAAGCTCAAAAGGCCGCGATCGAAAAACTAGGCCGTCTGAAACTTGCTATCCAAGGGACGCCCGGAACCGGCGTACTGCGTTCAACGCCGGAATTCGATCTCTTCGTGCAAGTACCGGCCGCGCAAGCCGACGCCCAGCGCACCCGCCTGCTCAAAGAGAACGAGCAGCTCGAAAAAGTGATCGCCAATTTGAACCGGCAGCTTACGGACGAAAAGTTTACCGCCAAAGCTCCGGCCCAAGTCATCGAAGGAATGCGCACCAAACTGGCCGGCTACGAAGCGCAACGCAGCAAGAATCGCGAATCGCTAACTATATGAATCACGCCGACACCCGGGCTCTCGTCGAGCTTGCGCTACGCGAAGACATCGGTTCAGGCGATCTCACCACGACAGCCTGCGTCGCGGAGGATCGGGAAGCCATCGGCCGCTATTACGCCCGCCAGGACTGCGTAGTTGCCGGCTCCGAACTCCTTGAATACATCTACGACTTCCGCGGCGGAGTGAAGCACCTGCACATCTACGCCACCAGCGGAAAGCACGTCGTCGACGGTCAGATGATCGCGGAAGTCCGCGGCACTGCGCGCACGCTGCTCGAGTGCGAAAGGGTCTCGCTCAATTTCATCCAGCGTCTCAGCGGGGTTGCAACGGTCGCCCGCCAGTATGCCGACGCCGTAGCGCACACCAAGTGCCGCGTATTGGACACCCGAAAGACCACTCCCGGCATGCGGCGTCTGGAGAAGTTCGCAGCGCATTCCGGCGGCGTGGTGAACCATCGCATGGGTCTTTACGACGCTGTGCTCATCAAGAACAATCACATTACCGCGTCCGGCGGCGTCCGGGCGGCGCTTGAACGCGTAAGACATCTTACTTGCCACATTGAGATCGAAGTCCGGACTCTATCCGAACTCGACGAAGCCCTCGCATGCGGCGCGAAACACCTTCTGCTCGACAACCTGACGCCCTCCGAAGCCGCAGCATGGGTTCGCCGCATTGATGGACGCGCCTCCACTGAGCTCTCAGGGAACATCACTCTCGACACAGTCCGCGCCTACGCCGAATCCGGCGCCGACTTTGTCTCATCGGGTGCAATCACTCATTCCGCCCCGTCCGTGGATTTTAATTTTCGAATAGAACTGTATTAAAAACTACAATTCATAGACCGCAGGCTTGTATCTTTGGGATAACGGGCAGGAACAGTAAGAAAACACATGGTCCGGTTATTTACTATTCATTCTATTTCTATTGACTTCAATTTCCTAACTGAATAGACTAAGGTGATCGTAGTACTGTACTAAGTCGAATTTCTCATTTTGTTCGGAGGAACCAATGAATATTCGAGGGTGTAGGACTGTATTGCTTTTTTCTTTCATCGCCGGCTCCGCATTTCCGGCCGTCATCTACAGCAACGATACTCCCAGTAACCTCATCGGCGTTTCGACCAATCCGTCGGGTGGCGGCCGGATTGAACATGAAGCAGGCGATGACTTTGTCCTCAGCACCTCGGCGCTGATCAACGGAGCTACATTCACTGGCCTCATTCCGGCCGGCACGATTTCGAGCGTGGTGGTGGAGATCTATCGGGTATTCCCGGCAGACTCGGGCCCTTTCGACAGCAAGGTTCCCACCCGGGTCAACTCGCCTTCCGATGTCGCGTTCGACAGCCGCGACTCTTCGACAAGCACATTGACGTTCACGACTGATGTGCTCGCGGGCTCGTTTGCTACTCTAAATTCCGTCGTTAACGTTCCCACGACGGCTCCATTTGCAACGAATGGCGACGGCGCAAGGACCGGGCAGGAGGTTCGGTTCACAGTCAGCTTCACAACGCCGTTCAGCCTTACGGACGGCCATTACTTCTTTGTACCGCAAGTAGAACTCAGCTCCGGGAACACTTTCCTGTGGCTTTCGGCGAACAGGCCAGTTGCGGTCCCTCCCGGCAACACCGATCTCCAGGCCTGGACTCGTGATGCGAATCTCGATCCCAACTGGCTGCGCGTCGGCACGGACATAATCGGGGGCGCCACGCCTCCCACGTTCAACCTCGCTTTCTCGCTAAATGGCGACACCACACCGGAACCGTCGAGCGTTAGTCTTATCGTTTGCGGGCTGATGCTCATAGTTTCGGCGTCCCGGCGTAAGCTGGTAGGTTGAGCCGCGGCATTTACTGGCACAAATCGATCGATTCCACCATGCGCGCAGCCGCCGAACTGGCCGGGCGGGGGTGTCCCTCCGGCACGGTAGTCGGCGCAGATGAACAGACGGCCGGCCGGGGCCGCCATGGGCACTCCTGGCATTCCGAACCCGCTACAGGTTTATACATCACAGAGATTCTCCGCCTGCCCGTGAAGCCGGACGAACTTCCCATCGTGACCCTGATGCTCGGCTTGGCAGTCGCCGAGGCGATCTTCCTAATCTGCGGCGTTCAGTGCGATCTCCGCTGGCCCAATGATGTCCTGATCGGAAACAGAAAATGCGCCGGCATCCTGGTTCAGCTTCAGGATTCCGCCATGCTCGCGGGGATCGGCATCAATGTGAATCAGCGGGAATTTCCCGAAGAACTTCGCCTCATCGCTACATCCCTACGACAGGCCACCGGAAGCGAACACTCCCGCCAGGATCTGCTCGACGCATTGCTGACGTCCATCGATCAGTGGTCGGAAACGCTTCTGACCGAAGGCAAAGACGCAATTCTTCGGCTCTTCGCCGAGAGTTCCAGCTACGTCCGGGGCCGCCACGTCGTCGTCGATCAAGGAGGCTCGCAACTGGAAGGCATCACGGATGGTTTAAGCGCCTCCGGGTTCCTGATCGTGCGAGAAAATAACGGCCGCAGAACCACCGTGCTCGCCGGAGGCGTCCGGCCCGCATAACGATTGCCCGCTACGACTCGGGAACCTTGTTCAGCATGAGCCAATACAAACCCAGTTCCGCTATGGACCGGGCGAAATCGTCGAATTCCACGGGCTTGACGATGTAGCTGTTCACACCGAGCCGGTAGCATTCCGTTAAATCCTGATGCTCCATGGACGATGTTAGGACCACGATGGGAATCATTCGCGTACGCGCGTCGGATTTGAGCTTGCGCAAAACCTCCAGACCATCCACTTTAGGGAGCTTCAAATCCAGGAAGATCACGCGTGGAAGGCGTGGTTCCGCCGAAGCGTCGCCGCCGAAAACGTGCTGTAGCGCTTCCACTCCGTCATTCGCCACATGGATTGTGTTGATGAAGTTGTGCTTCTTCAGTGACCTTAGAGTCAATGCGATGTCGTCGGGGTTATCCTCAATCAACAGTACTTCCAATTCCGAGTAGTTCATTGTCTTTTCCTTGCGCTGGTAGCGTGAAATGAAATGTTGCGCCTTCGTTAACTCGTCCTTCGGCCCACACCCGCCCGCCGTGCCGTTGCACCACGCGCTGAACAATGGCAAGGCCGACGCCGGTTCCTTCAAATTCCTTCGCGGAGTGAAGCCTCTGAAATACTCCGAATAACTTGTTGGCGTATTGCATGTCGAAACCCGCGCCATTATCCTTGACGTAATAGTGGTTTTCGCCGGTCCCGTTCTGCGTGCAGCCTACCTCAACCAGCGGGTTGGCGCTAGGTTCGCTGAACTTGATGGCATTTGACAGGAGATTCACCCAGATCTGGTGGATCATAGCCCGGTCGCCGCAAGTCGAAGGCAGCGGGTGAATCTTACATTCCAGCTTCCCTTCGCCAGCCCCTCGCCGCAGATCTTCGAAGACTGAGGCAGCCATCACGTTCATGTCGATGCTCGATGGCTTCATCTCTTTCATTCCCTGCCGCGAGAAAGCCAGCAGGTCGTTGATCAACTTCCCCATCGTTTGTGCTCCGCGTTCGATGGAGGCGAGGAACTGCTTTGCCTCGCCATCAAGCTGACCGCCATAGTCCTCCTTCAACGCATTGGCGTATCCACTGATCGCCCGGAGTGGAGCTTTCAGATCGTGCGCGACGGAGTACGAAAACGCTTCCAGTTGCTTATTGGCGTCCCGCAATTGCGCCGTCCGCTCTGTTACACGCAACTCCAGTTCCGTATTGAGCTTGTTGACTTCCGCCTCCGCACGTTTGCGTTCTACGATTTCCGTTTCCAGTTTCCGGTTGGCTGTCTCCGTCTCTCGCGCCCGGCGGCGGGCAATCACAGTAAGGATGGCCGACGTGATCAACAGAACGGTCAAAACGAGGATCGCCACCAGGCCGAGCGTTCCGGTTGTGAGGTAAAGATGCCCTGTCTTGCCGAACAAGGTGAGAGTTAGTTCGCGCCTCTTCTGCGCCGCTTGAGCTCCGAGCGGCATGGATCCAAGCGCGAAGAAAAGAATCGTCAGGTACGTCCGCATAGGGTTAGAACTCAATTCGAAGTCCTACTTGTCCCTCGCGCCCAGGGAGAAACTGTATCGGCTTTCCCAGCGGGGTGGCTAGATTTTGGAATTGTTCCACGGCGGCCGGATTGGCCCGGTTGAGCAGATTGAAAAACTCCGTAATCACTTGGATGCCAACTCTTTCGCGGATAGCAAATCGTTTGGAGAAGCGCACATCGAGATTGGCATAGCCCGGAGCCTGGAAGTGGTTACGGCCGGACCGGAAGTCCACGCCGTTTACGACGCCGTCACCATCTACATCCACCGGGACCGGGAGAGCTGCCGTGAAGTGGAAACCACTCTGCGCCCGGAAGATGCCGCTGATTTCAAATTGCCACGGCAACCGCACCACACCATCCAGGAACAAAGTCTGATTCAGCGCGAAGTCCGAAGGTCCGCGATCGAGATCCGGACCGTTGTAAAACTTCCCGGCCTGGGGCACCGGGTTTCCGTTGCTGGCGGTGAACGGCCCATTTTCGTTGGTTTTCCCGGTCACGGGATCTTTCACCACCGGCGGGATTCCGACAAAGCTGTCCGTCGGCCCCTTCACCGCCAGGGAACCAGCCCCCAGCCCAGTCTGCACTTCGCTTACGAAACTCGAGTTGAATGCATTGTCGACGGCATTAGTCCACGTATAGGCTGTCTCCAGGGTGAATCGTTTGCTCAGGCGCTTGCGCATTCCGAAACTGATGGCGTCGTACCTGCCCTCATACCAAGGCCCATAGCTGAGAATCGGCCTCGCGCCGGTACCGGGTTGTAGTTCGCCTGCCAGACCCGGAATGCGAGCTTCAAAAGCGAGATTCGTGGTCCGGACGCCGAGCATGTTGCGGATATCCCGGTGGTAATAGTCGGCAAAAATCACGACATTGTCCGTGATCTCCCGCTGCAAGCCAAGATGTAGGGCCCGTGTGTAAGGCGTCTTGAACCCGGGATCGACCGTAATCGGAATGAGGAAAACGCGCGGCGCGAGGAAATTCATCGTCAGGTTGCCGAAACCGCCCCAAAAGAAAAATCCGGGTTGGCGTCCTACCGCGGTACTGGCCGCGTCGGCGAACTGCTGCGGATTGAAACCCGTCAAAGCTTGCACATTGTTCTGGCTCACCACGCTGTTCGCCGCGATCGGCGCATGGCCCGGCGCTACCACCGTATTCAGATGATCGACACCCAGGAGCGTTGAGCCTGCCACCGGACAGGTCGTGCCGGCCGCTGTGATCTGCGCGTCGGTCAGGAATGACGAAGGGCACAATCCGCCCAATCGAGGCACGGTGGTTGGGTCTCCATAAAACAAGCGGGGAAACGAGATCGTCTGGTTTCGGAACAGATTCGCCCCGCCGAAATCCGGAACGTCGCGCGCCAATCCCAGCCGGAAATTATCGTAGAACATGCCCCAACTCGCACTGATTACGGTTTTTGGACTCGGCGACCAAGCCAGGCCAACACGCGGAGAAAAGTTCGCCCGATTGGGAAATTGGGAGTCATAATCCCAGCGCAACCCCAGGTTTAGTGTCAGATTCTTCAAAACCTTCCAGTCGTCCTGCACGAAGAGTCCGTTATAGCTGTTGCGCAGCCGGATCGCGTTGTCGTTAGCGGACGGCCCCGCCACGCTGGTCAGCACATAGACCCCCGAATCGACCGGCCCAAACTGGCCAAAATCGGAGACCGTGGCAAACAATTGGTTGAGAAGGTTGCTCGATTCGATGCCGTTCACGCGAGTTCGTTGGAAGTCCCACCCAAACTTGATGTCGTGCACTCCAACCACCTTGTCGAGGTTCGCTCCGGTCGAAAGATATCGCTGATTGAGACTCAACGGCGTAAATCCCGTCCCGAATTGGACCTGCCCCAGATCGCCTGTGACCCCACCGGTAGTCAATCCACTGAACAAATTGAATAGAGTGGTGCCAACGCTGGCATCCGGGTGCGCGGATCTCTGCGCGATCGGCTCTCCCCGGTACTGAATGTACGCATTCAACAGGAAGGGATTACCCGGATCGCCGAGGGTCGCCGTATCGTGCAGGCCAAACATCAGATAGCGTGAGTCGGAGTCGGTTCTTGTCGAGGGCAGGCTGGTGGCCTGTGACAGCGGCAGGAAACCGGTCACGTGGCCGTTGGTGAGGTTCATCTGTTCGGTGACGCGATGACGCCCCAGTTGCTCGTCAAGCTTCAGGAAGCTCCGCGTCTGGAAAGTCTGGCTATGTTGGTCGAAGGAATTCTCCCGGGTTTGCAGAAAACCGGGAATGCCCGGAGGAAAGCTGAAATTCAGTTGGCGGCTCTCCCAAATGCGCTCCACCGAGCCGAAGAAAAACACACGGTCCTTGACGATAGGCCCTCCAATGTTTGCGCTGGGGTCCCAACGCAACAGAAAAGGAGTGCTCTTACCAGCAACATCAGAGGAATCGAGCACGCTGTTGCGATGAAACGCCGAGACTAAACCATGCCACTGGCTGGTCCCGCTCTTGCTCATGACGTTCACCACTCCGCCTGACCCGTGCCCGAACTCCGCTTTGTAACCGGAAGTGAGCACCTGAAACTCCAGAATCGAATTCTGGTCGAATTGGGCGGCAGGCCCGCCATCCACCGCGTTCCGGTTCGGCATGCCATCCATGAAAAAGATGGCGTTCCCGCCCCGCTCTCCAAGAATCGGTATGGCCGTGTCCGTCCCGGCGTCCGCCTGCCGGTTGACAGTAATGCCGGGGACCAGTTGCATCAGATCGAGGTAGTTTCGCCCATTGATCGGCATCTGTTCAATCTGGGCCGGCAGGATCGTAATCCCAGAGGAGGAAACAGCGGTTTCGAGCAGTGGCGGAGTGGCCGAAACCGTGACTTCCGCTTCCACCGCATGGATCGCCAGCACGATGTCGAACACCACCACGCGATTCATCGTCACCGTGAGGCCGTCGTACACCTGCGCCGCAAAACCGTTCTTGGCCACTCGTAATGTATAGGCGCCGGCCTGCAATCCTGGAACCCGGTACGAGCCAGTGGCGTCGCTGGCAACCCGGATCTCGCTGCCCAGCATCAGGTTGCGTAGCGTGATGTCGGCGCCAGCGATCGCACCGTGCTGCGCGTCCACCACGGTCCCCTGGAAAATAGAGGTCGTCTGAGCGGTGAGACGCAAATTGCCCGCACCTAACAGAAGGCACAGCAGGAGCGGCGAAAAAACAGTTCGGTGCATGGTCGGGACGCCTGATGTACCTCATCGGCTCAATTCTCTGAATCATAGTCAGGCGGACGCGGTAAAATTCTCACTAATTCTCATCTCACGCGGCCGATGAGCCCGGCGATCGGCGGCCATCACCGGCCGGAGCAACGATGAACATGAAAGTAGTAGACTGTTTCCGTTGCCACACACCCTAAGAATCCCAACATTGGCCGTCATCCTTGCTTGCGGCGCCGTCACAGGTCAAACGCCCACGTCCACCGGCCCATACACAATGGCGCAAGCCGAGGAGGGCCGTGCGGCGTACCAGGCTAATTGCGCGAACTGCCATCTTCAGGATCTCGCTGGCCGCAATGAAGCGCCACAATTGGCGGGACAGAATTTCATGAGCGCCTGGGGAGCCCGATCCACCAGCGCTTTGATTGCGTACATTCAGAAATCGATGCCGCCTGGAACGACCGGCGGCATCGGGCTGGATATCTCCGTCAATCTCGTCGCCTTCATTCTTCGGGCCAATGGCGCTCTGCCCGGAAACCAACCGCTCACTCCGTCAACGAACACAATTATTCGATCGGCCGCAACCGGACAGATGCCGGCTGCTCTTCGCGAGGCGCTGGGTGAAGTCCTCGAGGACCAGGCAGGCGGGACACAGCGGGCGACGACCGCCAAAGGGCTCACCGTAACCGGAGAGGTGAAGAACTACGTGCCGGTCACCGACGAGATGCTTCGTAATCCCCATCCGGGCGACTGGCTGATGGCCCGGCGCAATTACCAGGCCGGAAGCTACACTCCACTGCCTGAGATCACCAACAAGAATGTCCAAAATCTGCATCTCGCCTGGGTATGGTCGATGAATGACGGCGGTGCGAACGAACCCACGCCGCTGGTTCACAACGGAATCATTTATCTCTCGAATACAAGCAATACATTGCAGGCGCTCGACGGCCGAACCGGTGATTTGATCTGGGAGAATCACATCGGCCCCGACGCCAGGCGTGCCTACGGCGCTACGCGAAACATCGCCATCTATCAGGACAAAGTTTTCACCACTACCACCGATGCGAAAGTGTACGCGCTCGATGCGAAAACCGGCAAAATCGTTTGGCAAACGGAAATCGCCGACGGAAAGAAAGGCTACAGTAACACCTCAGGCCTGATCGTGATCCGCGGAAAGGTGGTGACGGGAATGACGGGCTGCTCGCAGTACAGAGAACTCGGCTGCTATATCAGCGCCTACGACGCCGCGAACGGAAAACCGGCCTGGAAGTTCTACACGGTCGCGCGCGAGGGCCAACCCGGCGGCGATACCTGGGGCCAGCTTCCAAACGTGCTGCGGGGCGGCGGCGACACCTGGATCACCGGAAGCTACGATCCCGAACTCAACGAGACTTACTGGGGAATCTCCCAACCGAAACCCTGGCTTCGTGTCAGCCGAGGTGCGAAGCCCGGCGACAAGGCGCTCTTCACCAGTTCCACCGTGGCCCTCAATCCCGACAATGGCAAACTCGTCTGGTATTTCCAGCACGTCCCCGGCGAATCGTTCGACATGGACGAGGTCTTTGAACGCGTTCTCGTCGACATCGGCGAACAGAAATGGGTGTTCACCATCGGAAAGGCAGGTATTCTGTGGAAACTCGATCGCAAGACGGGAAAATACCTCGGCAGCAAGGAAACCGTATTTCAAAACTTATTCACCAGGATCGATCCGAAGACAGGCGAACCCACCTACCGTAGCGACATTCTTGAGCAGCAGGTTAATCAGTGGATTCAAACCTGCCCCAGCACGGAAGGCGGCCACAACTGGCAGGCGATGAGCTATCACCCCGGAACGGAACAGCTCATCATCCCGCTTAGCCAGAGCTGCATGGAGATGTCGGGCAAAACGGTCGAGTTCAAGGAAGGCTCGGGCGGCGGCGCTGGAAATCGTCGCTTTTATGAAATGCCGGGAACCAACGGCAACATCGGAAAGCTGGCCGCTTACGATGTAAAGACCTTGAAAGAGACGTGGTCGATCCAACAGCATGCACCGTTCCTGACAGCGGTGCTCTCAACCGCCGGTGGAGTCGCATTCGTGGGCGACCTCGATCGTTACTTCAAAGCCGTCGACGTGAAAACCGGAGCCCTGCTCTGGCAAACGCGGCTGGGAACCTCAGTACAGGGTTACCCGGTGTCGTTCGCCATCGACGGGAAACAATACATCGCAGTTACCACGGGCCTCGGCGGCGGCAGCCCAAGGGATGTGCCGCGCGTAATCGCGCCGGATATCCACCATCCTGCCAACGGCAACGCGTTGTATGTCTTCGCACTTCCGGACAAGAAGTGATGTCCACTTAATTGCGATGCCGGGCAAGAGCGTGCACCATCGCATACCAACGAACGGTTCCGCGGCGCGCGAACTGTCATTCTGAACACGAAAGATCCGTTTGGTCTCACTTCGGGATCGAACGCTATGTAGTTTGGCCAGAATTCTAACGATTAGAGATCGTGTTCGGAAAAGACAAATGAGATACGAAACAATTCCAAGTTCATCGGTTTGGATCAAGGACAGTTCGTCTCTGTCCTCGTCAGGCCGGGTAGCGGCCATGGTCGCGTCCATTCATACCGGGGTTGCCGCCAGTGCGGCCCCGGCCGTACGGCCTGCTGACCTCAAGCCCATTGACGACCTGATTGCGCTCTACGAAAAGGCGTGGTCGCTGATGGCCAAGCGGAACCTCGTCGTTGACCTCAACCGGGCGATTGCCGCTTGGGAGCGGCGCCATCCTGGCACGCCGCCGATGGCCATGGCTGCACTCAAGGAGGTGGCGGAACGGCTGCTCCGCGCGATGCCGTCCGCACGGGGCTACACGAATGTCATCTGCACCGGTTGGGCAATCGGGTGCAATTATAAGGCCAGCACCGGCGTCATGAGCGGGAGTTCGGTGAACAATCCGGACTATTTTCGGCACTCGACGGACGACGCCACCGATATGGCTCAGAAATGTGGCGATATGGTGACAGCCGTCCGTGCCGCTAAAAGTGCCATCAGCGTACGAGGTTTGACCGACAACGCCCAAACATTGAAGATCTTCATGGCCCCGGAGTTTTACTTTCGCGGCGTCAACGGCGCGTACGCCCCGGAGATCGTATCGGAGATTCTGCCGCGTCTGCGAACCGGCCTGGGAGCCGGCTGGAACGACTGGTTATTTGTGTTCGGCACAGCCGTGGCGTCGATCGAGGACGAAGTCACCTTTTGCCGTACTTGCGGACACGGCAACAGCACGATCAAGTTTGAGAAAAATCCTGCGGACCGCAGCAAGACAATCCCGAAATGCGACCGGGACACGGGGATTGGCCCGGCGCACGTAATCGTTACACGCCCTTATGGGGCCGAGGTGCAGAACGTCGCTCTCGTATATCACGCGGGAGAATCGTACACGGTGGCGAAAGAATATGTGTCCGGTATCGACTATACGAACGGGAAGGTGCGTGTTCAACCCGGCACGCTAGACGCACGCAATCTTAAAACGCTGCCGCCGCAGGGCAGTACTGACAGCCGGATTCAATCCGTCTTCGACGATGAACGGATGGGCGGTTGTATTTTGAACATCGCTGGGCTGACCGTTGGCATAGAGGTCTGCCTCGATCACATCGAGTCGGCGACGCCGTCCCTGGGGAGGGCCTCGCGTTATAGCGGTACCATCCAGATTCTGCTGATTCCTTCATACGGAATGTCGATTGGAAGCGGGCTATATTGCCGAGCCGGTGGAGTGGTCTTCAACGTCGACGGCCGCGGCCACGGAGTATCGGACATGAGACTCAACGGCCCGGGTGCTCTCCTGAAGCTAAGCGGAGCGGTGGTTGGCGGGCGAGGGTCGATCGACGTCTGGAGACCGGTTCCCATCCCGCAGTAGCGTTAGGAAGCAAGAACTATTCTCGGGCGGCTAACGACAGGAGTTTCGCAAGCCATGAACGACAGCAAGTCGCAACCGGCGGCCTCGAGCGATGAGGCGGGGATTCGCACGCTTATCGAGGGATGTGCCCAAGCGGTGCGCGAAGAAAACCGGGCGGCCATTCGCGCAGACCATGACCCAGCCATTCTGATGTTCGATGTACCGCCGCCGTTCTTATCGCGGGGGTTGGACGCCTACATGGCGACATGGGAAACTTTTTTCTCGTCTGCTGAAAAACCGGTTGCCTTTGCTTTCCGCGATGTGCAGGTCACCTGCGGGCAGGACGTTGCTTTCGCGACGGCCACAGGCGAGTGCGTCAATATCGATCCGAATGGTGTGCGGGAACCTCTTGAATTTCGATTGACAATGGGTTTGCGGAAGATCAACGGCAAGTGGCGCGTCATGCATGAGCACCACTCATTGCCTGCCACACAGAAATGCCCGGCAAAAAGCTTCGGTCTCGCTTCCTTTACCGCAGATACCGTGCTCGTGTGGCCGTGACGGATTTGACGATCAAAGCCGCTAACACTTTTTGGTCCACATCGGCCAGATTCCTGATGTAGAGACAACCTTTGCCGGTGGTGTGCTTGCCGAGATTAGCGAGAAACGTCTCAGAGCCGCTCGACCCAGTCAAGCCATATAGAACAGTTGCGGCCTTACGCGGCGAAAAACCGGCCAGCGGCATATCGCCCTCGCGCCCGCTCTCGTACTTGTAGTGGTAGCTGCCGAAGCCGATGATCGACGGCCCCCACATCTTCGGCTTCTCACCAGTCGCGCTTTGCATCAACTTGACGAGCACCTCGGCGTCCGCGCGCCTGGTCTCGTTCGTGAGCGCATCGATGAACGCCCTGACACTTAGTTGGGTGGGCTTGGTCTTGTTGTCCGCCATTTCTCTGCCTTCTTTCCAAAGGCTATACCTGAGGAAGAAAGAGGCGCAACCCGGCCGATCCCGGTTTGCTGAAAAAATCTTGCGACACCAATGCGGCGGCCGCTTCTCATTTGGAAATCGATAGGCCGGATGGCGCCTCCGTGCACTAAAGATGAGCGCAAGCCAGATGGCCACTGCAACGCAGACAGGTTGTGCTCATTAACCTGAACTCGGCAATTCGGGATTTAATCCGCTGCCTCGCTTTCAGGTCCGGACCTCGGCAAAATATCCACCATCCTGCCAACGGCAACGCATTGTACGTCTTCGCCCTTCCAGACAAAAAATAGCCAAAAAGTGTCCTTGACACACGCTCCGCATCTGTATAACATCGCTTCATATCAGTTCCGTTAACGTTATCAATCGGGTCTATATGAGAAAAAAAAGAGCCATGGAAAAACGAATTGCTGTGCTCGTACGGTCTTTGTCGATCGCATTCGCGCTGGCCGCTGCTGTCAGCGCGCTAGCCCAAACTGAAACAGGCACCATCACTGGCAGCGTGGTGGACCCCGGGGGACGATCTATCCCAAAGACTCAGGTCCAACTCACCAACCAATCAACCGGCGACGTTCGCACAACTCTCACCGAATCGAGTGGCGATTTTGTGTTCACACCGGTCCTGCCGGGAAAGTATACTGTTAGCGTTACCGCGCCGGGGTTCAAGCAATTCCAACGCACGGATCTCGTGCTGACCGCCTCCGAGCGGTTGTCGGCAGGAGTGCTGGCGCTGCAAGTCGGCTCGGTTAGTGAATCGATTACGGTCGTCGCCGAGACGACGCCCATCCAAACAACCAGCGCGGAGCGCTCCGGCCTGATCAACGACAAACAGACCGCGCAGTTGCTGACCATCGGGCGCGATATCACCAGCCTCCTCCGCGTTCTTCCAGGCGTTGCGGGCAGTGACGGCAGCAGCAGCCTCGGTACTTTCGGGATGCCCACCATCAACGGCGTGCACAACGAGTACAACACCGCCACCATTGACGGAGTAGTCGGAAACACGCGCGGATACAGCAACCTGGATACGCCTCCGAATCTGGATGCCATCGCTGAGGTCAAGGTTCTCTCGAGCAACTATCAAGCCGAGTACGGCAAGGCGGCGGGCGCAGTGATCAGCGTTGTGACCAAGTCCGGCACCCAGCAGTTTCACGGAACCGGCTACTACTACGTTCGTAACGAAGACTTCAATGCCAACAATTTCTTCAACAACCTTAACGGTCTCCCCAGGGCGCGCTATCGCTACAACACGATCGGCGGCAACGTGGGCGGGCCCATCTACTGGCCGGGTAAATTCAACCAGAACAAAAACAAACTCTTTTTCTTTTACTCTCAGGAATACCTTCCAATCAAATCGCCCGACGGAATCAAATACTACACCGTGCCCACGCAACTGGAACGGCAGGGTGATTTCTCCAAAACGTTCGACCAGACCGGAAAGTTGATCCCCATCAAGGATCCCCTAAACGGTATAGCGTTTCCTGGAAACGTCATCCCAGCCAACCGGATCAATCCGGCCACGCAAGCCTTGCTGAAGATTTTTCCTCAGCCGAATTTCACCAACACGGCCGTCAGCGGAGGCAACTACAACTACATCACCAATACCTTCGCCGATCAGCCCACTAGCCAATCCATCCTCCGCGTCGACTACAACGCCACCGACAAATGGCGCATGTTTTTCCGCGGTCTGAATATGGCGGTGAATAACAACGGATACAATTCGCCGGCCAACGCGGATGCCTGGCTCGCGCCCGCCAACTACAAGACGCACAATCCGAACGTCGCCATCAACGTTGTCTACAACGCCACGCCGACACTAGTGAATGAACTCACGCTAGGCACCGCTTTCTGGACCGAAGATCAGATCCTCACGCCGGCCAGTTTGGCCCTGCTGCAAAAGAGCAACTACGGAATTACTCTGGGACAACTCTATCCACAGATCAACCCTCTCGGCCTCATCCCGCAGATGAGTTTCGGCGGTATCACCAACGCCGCCGGTGGAGGTCCCAACGGCCGTTTCCCGCTCAAAGATGTCGTGGCGAATTTCAGCGCGACCGACGGCCTGACCAAGGTCTGGGGTCAGCACATACTCAAGTTCGGAATTGACTTTCAGGCCGACCAGTATCTGCAGGAGCACACCGGCGGAAGCTTCGCGGGCAGCTTCGCGTTCGACAAGAACACCAACAATCCTTTCGACTCCAACTACGCTTATTCCAACGCAATCCTTGGCTATTTCTCCTCGTATTCGGAGATCAACAACCGTCCGGATTACAAGCCTCAGTCCTGGACTTTCGAGTGGTACGCACAAGATCAGTGGCGCATAACGAAGAAACTGACGCTCGATATAGGAGTCCGATTCACCGACGGCCTGCCGCAGACCATTCAGAACGGTTCAAACTTCGTCCCGAGTCTCTACACAGCAGCGCAGGCTCCGGTGCTCTATCGCCCTGCCAAGGTGAACGGTCAGAACGTGGCCGTCAATCCGCTAACCGGCCAGACTTACCCCGCAGTGTACGCGGGACTGTACGTTCCGGGCACGGGCAGCACCTCCAACGGAACCATCAGCGTGGGATCCTCGCCAAACTATCCGAGCGGCCTCGTCTATGGCACGGGCGTGATCCCGGCGCCCCGCATCGGCTTCGCTTATGATCCCTGGGGCGACGGAAAAACTGTGATCCGCGGCGGTTTCGGAATTTTCATGAACGCCCGCGCACGCACCGGCCAGGAAGGAGACATGGTCTCCAATCCGCCGAACATCTTTACCTTGACCGAGTATTACGGCAACGCCGCGACCTTCGTCAACGCTGGTACACTCCTCGGCCCACCCTCAGTCGGCCACGCCAACGAACTCCATCCTAAAATGCCCGCGGTTTACAACATGAGCTTCGGCATTCAGCGAAAAGTCGGCTTTGGATCGGTGCTCGATGTCGCCTATGTGGGCACGCTGGCCCGGCACTTGAGCGACTACATCAATATCAACGAGGTCCCGTACGGCGCGCACTTCCTTCCATCGAGTCAAAGCCCGGTCGGTGGCGTTCTGGCGGATAACTTCTATCGCCCCTATCCCGGATATGGCAGCATCAACTATCAGACCTGGGGTCTAACATCGAGCTATCACTCGCTCCAAACGCAGCTAACCCGCCGCTTCTCGCGAGGTCTGCAATTCGGCGCCGTCTGGACTTACTCTAGAGCCATGGATTACACCGACAGCTACAACGGGACGATTGCTACTTATTTGAATCCACGTGTCTGGAACTACGGTCCCGCCGGATACGACCACCGGCAGAACGTCACGTTCAACTACCTGTGGGACATTCCGAAGGCCAGCAAGCTCTGGAACAGCGCCGTATCGCGCTGGGCCTTGGATAACTGGCAGATCTCGGGCATCACTTCGTTCATTAGCGGCGCGCCCTGCCCGTTCGGTGTCAGCGGAACCACGCAGTGCGGCACCAGCGTACCCGGGTCCAGCTTCACCACGGTCGATGGCGCAGACATCGCCGGCGGTGGCGACGGCGTGCGCGTAGTGCTGACCGGCAATCCGAATTTGTCGAGTTCGCAGCGCTCGTTTAATCAATGGTTCAACACCAGCGTGGTCCACCGCCCGGCGCAAGGAACATTCGGCAACTCGCCATTCGCGCCGATCGTCGGACCCGGCATCAACAACTGGAACATGGCGCTCTTCAAGAACGTGCCCATCAAGGAAAGGTACGTCTTCCAGCTCCGCGTGGAAACGTACAATACGTTCAATCACACGCAATTCTCCGCGATCAACACGACACCGAGATTCGATGCCGCCGGCAACCAGGTGAATCCCAGCTTCGGCCAGGTAAGCGCAACCGCGAATCCGCGCTACATGCAGTTTGCCGCTCGCTTCAGTTTCTAACAGCGAACGGCTGGTGCCATTCTACAATTGAATGGAACCATAGATGAGCGAAAAACGAAACCGCCGCGTGCTGGTCGCGGACGATCAGCACGATGTACTCGAAGCCCTGCGCCTGCTCCTGAAATCAGAGGGCTATCAGATCGAAGCGGTTTCGTCGCCGCAAGGAGTTGTCTCCGCGCTCGAAACGCGCGAGTTCGACATCCTTCTGATGGATCTCAACTACACCCGCGACACGACGTCCGGGCAAGAGGGCCTCGAGCTCCTCGCCAAAGTTCAGCAGATCGACGGTATGCTGCCGGTCGTCGTCATGACTGCCTGGGGCAGCGTTGAACTTGCCGTCGAAGCCATGCGTCACGGCGCGCGCGATTTCGTCCAAAAGCCCTGGGACAATCCCCGGCTGCTGACCATTCTCCGCACCCAGATGGAACTGAGCGAGGCCATCCGCAAGGGCATGCGTCTCGAAGCGGAGAATCGGTTGCTCCGCGCCGAAGGCCGGCCAACTCTCATCGCGGAAGCGCCCGCCATGCGGCCAGTCTTAGAGCTGATCTCCCGAGTGGGCCCCTCTGACGCCAACATCCTGATCACCGGTGAGCCCGGTTCCGGCAAGGAAGTAGTCGCGCAAACGCTCTATGCGATTTCCGAGCGCTCCACCAAACCGCTCGTCACAGTAAATGCCGGCGGACTGGCGGAGGGCGTCTTCGAAAGCGAACTCTTCGGACACGTCAAAGGCGCATTCACCGACGCCAAAGCGGACCGTGTGGGACGTTTCGAGCTGGCTGACGGCGGCACGCTCTTCTTAGACGAAATCGCCAACGTGCCGTTCAATCTCCAAGCCAAACTCCTGCGAGTGCTGGAGACCGGCGAAATGGAACGGGTCGGCTCGTCGCGCACCAAGAAGGTGAGTGTCCGAGTGCTCTCGGCCACCAACGCGGATCTGCATCATGAAGTCGCGGCGAACCGCTTCCGCCAGGACCTTCTCTTCCGCCTGAACACAATCGAAATCCACATTCCGGCGTTACGCGAACGGAAGGAAGACATCCCCCTTCTTGCGTCACATTTCCTGAGCATCCACGCCAAGCGATACCGGAAGAACCTGCATGGTTTCGACACGCCGGCCATGCAGGCGCTGATCGAAAATTCCTGGCGAGGCAACGTTCGCGAGTTAATGCACGTGGTGGAACGCGCCGTCCTGATGGCGCAAGACAATTTTGTGCGCGTTCGCGACCTCGCCCTCCGAGACCCCAAAGAAGGCGGCGCCAAACTCGATGAGATGAGCCTGGAAGAGGTGGAGGAAACATTGGTGAAGAAAGCTCTGGCGAAGTTCGACGGCAACGTCAGCCTCGCCGCCGCGGCCCTCGGCCTGAGCCGCAGCGCCCTATACCGCCGCCTGCAACGATTCGGCCTTTGAACTTGAAAGCGTCATGCTGCGACGCATCCGGCGACTCCGTCTGATTCACGAACAGCGCATCCAATGGATGGCGCTAGCCGCGGGACTGCCCGGCGTCGTCGTCTCCCTCGCCGTTCTCTATTACTCCGGCTACCCCACGCGCTATCAGTGGACGCTCGGCCTCCTCGTCGTCGGCTGCTGGCTCGGTTTCGCATCGGCGCTGCGCGAGCGCGTCGCGTCGCCTCTCCGCACGCTGGCCAATCTGCTCGAAGCGATGAGGGAAGGGGACTACTCGATTCGAGCCCGCGGCGCCCGTAATCAGGATTCGCTGGGTGAAGTATTGCAACAGGTCAACGCCATGGCCGCGACGCTCCGAGCCCAACGACTGGGCGCCATGGAAGCCACCACGCTGCTGCGAAAAGTGATGGAAGAGATCGACGTCGCCATCTTTGCGTTCGACGGCAAGCGCCGCGTCCGGCTGGTCAATCGGGCGGGGCAGAAACTGCTCAACCAGCCCTCCGAACGCCTCATGAATCAGACAGCCGACGAGATCGGGCTCTCGGAATTCCTGGAAGGCGAAGCCACGCAGACGGTGCAGCGCCACTTCGCCGGCGGCGTCGGGCGCTGGGCTATCAGCCGTAGTGTGTTCCGTGAAGGAGGCCTGCCGCATCAGCTTCTGGTGATCACCGATCTCACACGTCCTCTGCGTGAAGAAGAGTTACTGGCTTGGCAGCGCCTGGTGCGAGTCCTCGGCCACGAATTAAACAACTCGTTGACGCCGATTAAATCGATCGCCGAAAGCTTGGCCACGCTGCTCACGCGCAATCCCAGACCGGACGACTGGCAGGAGGACACGCATCGCGGTCTTTCGATCATCGCCCACCGCAGTGAAGCGCTCAGCCGTTTTCTAGGTGCATACGCCCGTCTGGCGAAACTCCCCAGACCCGTTCTCGCGCCGGTGGACGTGGATATGTGGGTCCGCCGCGTAGCCGCCCTGGAGACTCGTCTAACGCCCGAACTAATTCCCGGCCCGCCCGTCAAGATTCAAGGCGACCACGATCAGCTAGAGCAACTCCTGATCAACCTGCTGCGCAACGCCGTCGACGCAACGCTTCCGACCGGCGGACAGGTTTCCATATCGTGGCGCAAAAACGGCACGTTGCTTGAAGTCCGCGTGCTCGATCAGGGGCCAGGTATTTCGAACACCGCGAATCTGTTCGTCCCGTTCTTCACGACTAAACCCGGCGGGTCCGGAATCGGCCTCGTGCTCAGCCGCCAGATTGCCGAAGCTCACGGTGGGACACTCGCGCTTCGCAATCGCGAGACTGAATCAGGTTGCGAAGCGTGTTTGACGCTACCGCTTTGACGGTGATTGTTGAGACCAAAACGTGCGGCTGAGCGTCAATTCCGTATGGAATTTCGACAATTAGGCAAAAGCGGTCTACAGGTTCCGGTTCTGTGCTTTGGGACAGGCACTTTCGGTGGTGGAAACGAATTTTTTCAGGCATGGGGTAACACCGATGTGGCGGAAGCCACGCGTCTCATTGATATCTGCATGAACGCGGGCGTTAATTTCTTTGATACGGCGGACATCTACTCCCAGGGTCTTTCGGAGGAGATCCTTGGCCAAGCCATCCGGCATCTGCCGCGCGAGAGCGTACTCATTTCCACAAAGGCCACTTTTCAGTTCGGGGACGGTCCCAACAACGTCGGCTCTTCGAGGCACCACCTGACACGGCAGATCGAAGGTAGCCTGAAGCGGTTAAAGACGGACTACATCGACGTTTATCACATGCATGGCTTCGATGCTCTGACACCCATTGAGGAGACATTGAACACGTTAGACCAAGCCGTGCGCGACGGTAAGGTGCGGTACATCGCCGCCTCGAATTTCTCCGGCTGGCACATGCAGAAGTCACTTGATCTCAGCGAGCGTTACGGTTGGGCCCGATATGCCGCGCATCAGGTTTACTACTCGCTGGTAGGACGCGAGTACGAGTGGGAACTCATGCCGCAGGCGTTGTCGGAGGGCGTTGGTGCGCTCGTGTGGAGCCCACTTGGTTGGGGCCGGCTCACCGGCAAGATCCGTCGCGGCCAACCTCTGCCGGAGCAAAGTCGACTGCACAAGACCGCGGAACAAGGTCCAGCGGTTGAAGACGAATACCTCTATAGGGTCGTGGACGCGCTCGATGCGGTTGCAGCGCTAGCGGGCCAGACCGTGCCCCAAGTGGCTCTGAACTGGCTGCTCAGGAAGCCGACTGTTTCCAGTGTGATTATCGGTGCGCGCAACGAACAGCAGCTACGTGACAACTTGGCCGCCGCGAACTTCACGCTTACGCAGGCGCAGGTGGCGGCGCTTGACGAAGCGAGCCAAGCGCAAGTGGCATACCCATATTGGCACCAGCGTCAGTTCCAAAATCGTAATCCGCTGCCACCCTCGTATCGATGATGTGGGCGGGGTTCGGTCGACCGTGGCCATCTCAGGAATCTACAATGATCAGTCGGCATTTCAGATGAGTGGTGCACCGGATTCCAAACGATAAGCCGGGTCGGCGATGGACCAGCCCGCCCCGTCATATCGCGCGTGACGCGAAGCGCCAATCCGTGGAAAAAGGCTACGATGAAAAGCGAGAATGGAGAACCGGCCATGCAATTAAACGTACCTCCCGACCTTGAGACGCTCATCAACAAACGCCTTTCCAGCGGCGGCTACAAGAGCGTTGAAGACGTACTCCGCCGCGCTCTTGAAGCGCAGGACGCCGAGGAAAGCTGGACTGACGAGGAACGCCGGGCGTTGGCGGCTCATATCGAGGAAGGCTATCTACAGGCCGAGCGCGGCGAGCTTGATCGACGGCGCTCAGGCCCGCCGTGAAATTCAGGCGATGAAGGACGACTGGCGCCTGTCCAAACGATGAGCGCTTACGCTCTCACGCCTCTTGCCAAAGCGGATATTTTCGACATCTGGTCTTACATTGCGGAGGACAGCGAGGACGCACGCCGACCGCGTGGAGCAGGCAATTTACGACGCTTGCGCGTTTGTTGCCGAAGCTCCCATGCGCGGCCATTCCCGCCCCGACCTTACAACCCGCTCGCTTCGTTTCTGGACACTGACCCGCTATCCCAACTACACCGTTGTATATCGGCCAGACACGGACCCTCTTCAGGTTGTCGCCGTTCTGCACGGGAAAAGAAATATACGGCGCATCATGACGCAACGCTCGCGAGCACCGCGTAGTTCCTCCTCCAGTGTTCACCGAGGCGTCCTTTGTGGAACTTGTGGTTTGGGTGTAGCGAGTAGCAAAGGATTTCCGCCAACCTTCTTCGAGCTGCCCTGGTGGTAGAATTCAGACGATGGTACAGATGGCCGTAATGGTTGCATTTGCCGCATTCTTTCTGTTTTGTGCGTTCATGCGCGGGTTTGTCGCAGTAAAGGCTCAGACTGGCGGGTCGCGACGACGTGGGATAGGGCAAATGCTTGAACGATTCTATTTCGGCAGCTTTGCCTCGCGTTTCCCGTCTTGGTCGAAATAGCAGAGCTACCTAAACCTTCAGCCGAGAATCCCCCGTTTCGTAATGGGTGGGATCAGGGAAAAACAACAGAAGAATCGTAAGAAACGTGGGCTTGCGCGTCTCACAATTCAGTCTCACAATGCTTCAAATACAGAAGCCTTGTTTGCGCGATACTGCATCGCAAAAATGCTCTGTTCTATCGCACGCTGCACGGCTCCCAAGTCGGCGATCTGTTCATGAGCCTGATCCACACTTGCGAACTCGCGGATGCCAATCCCTTCGATTACCTCAATGAGTTGCAGCGGCACGCAAGTGAACTGGCTGCGAATCCATCGGCGTGGATGCCGTGGAACTTGACAAACTCAGCCCGGCCAAAATCATTAGTTTCCGGCCACCCTCCGCTACACTGCGGAAATGCCCACAAAACATGCTTTTCCGCACGCGCAATCGCGCAAGGTTTTTGGCCACCCCCTGCGAGTCGCCTTGTACGCTCGCGTTTCCACGCACGATCAACAGACACTGCCGTTGCAGATCCGAGCCATGCGCGAATACGCAGCCAAGCGCGGCTGGACCATCGTCGCGCAGATCAAAGAGGTCGGCTCAGGCGCTTCCCAACGCGAGTTGCGCGAAACGCTGATGGCTGCTGCACGAAGGCGCGAAATCGATGTGGTTCTGGTGTGGCACTTAGATCGTTGGGGCCGCTCCGTCGCGGACCTGGTTTCGACGCTACAGGAACTTCAGCATCTCGGGGTGGGTTTGGTTTCCTTGACCGAAGCACTCGATCTGCCCACACCCGCGCCGGATTCCATGGTGCACTCAACTCATCGCCTGCGCCTCGGGGAACTTCCAGTTGCCGTCGAGAATTTCCTTACGTGGGCGATAGAGGCGCACCATGTAGTTCCAGCCCGGCGTGATCGGCAGACAGTTGGCTGCCTTGCCGTCGCAGCCGCCGAACTGAATCGTGACCGACCCGTCGGCGTCCTTCTTCGCGGTGATGTTGTTGAGCGTGTAGGCGTCGCGATCGTTCTTGTGATAGTAGCCGTCGGCGTCGTAGACGCTGATCGACCAGAAGCCATCGACGGGCACGTCCTTCACGCTGAGCTTGTAGATCGTCGTGCCATCGTTCTTGGCTCGGCGTGACGTTGAGATAGATGGCGTCCTTGTCGGGATTGAGGCCCCAGCCCGTCGCGGTCACGATCAGATGCCTGACCGGATCGACTTCGTCCCTGCGGCCGGCTGCGCGGCGCCAATCCGGAAGGGTCTCGCCTAGCACCACCAGCGCATCACGCACTTTCTTCTGGCTTGCTGGGTCCCAGTTGGGCACCTCGAAGCGGCCCGGGCCGCCCGGCTGCTCGACCTTGATCGCATCCTGCAAGGCGTGCACCTGCGCAACATCCTTCGGATCGTTCGGATCGACCAGGATGCGGATTGCCGCCAGAGCGTAGCGTGTGCCGATCTTCTCCCTGGTGAGGGTGTGGCTGCCCGCCCCATAGACGACCGTGAACACGTAATGATCCTCATCGATCACGATCATCGTCATGAAGCGCTGGCCCGCATCGGGCAGCGAGATCGTCACCGGTCCGGCATCGAGGTCGAACACACCCATCGAATAGAGTGTGTCGCGGTTGCCGCGCTGGACGACCTGGTTGTCGATTGGCGCCAGTTCGCGGAAGTGCTCGAACTTGCCGAAGCCGCTCGCCTTCGTACGCCGGCAAAGGTCCTGTCAGTCTCAGCGCGAATGAAATTGTCGGCGGTAACCGGCGCCGGTTCGGGTGTGGTTGCCTTTGTTTGTGTTGCCATGTTCTCACTCCTCTCCTTGACGCTCAGTTAGTTCATTTTCTCGATGTCCGGCAGCACCCACGTCTTGTCGAACAGCGGTTTTTCGGGACCATAGAGGCGGAACAAGACCTCGAACTTTCCATTGGGGCTCGTCGGCACCCAATTCGATTCCTTTCCCGCAGGCGCGTTCGGTCCGAAATAGATGTCCAGTGAGCCGTTGCTATTTTTTTGCAGGCCCTGCGATTGCGACGAACAGCTCGGGCGCGAAACATCGCGGATGAGGGCGTGCGTTGCGCGGTCGTAGACTGTCGCAGACCAATACTGCCTTACTGGCGCATCAGCCGGCACGTTGAGCCTGTAATTGCAGGCGCCATCGAGCGCGCGGCCGTCCTTGTCCTTTGCCGCCATTAAGTAGAACTGGCCGGCGCCCAGGTGCTTGGTGGTGCTGTAGGCGTAGTAGTCTGCGAGCCCGCGCGAATCCACAGAGTAAGCATCCGGGTTTTCGTAGAACGTCCCCATTGTCTGCGCCAGTTCGGGCGAAGCCGGCAACGCCCATTGAGAGCCTTCATAGAAGCTCGGGAAGCCCAACTCGTAGCGCGCATCGAGCCACGCGTGGGCCTCGCGCGCGGCCGCGTTCAGAATGTCCAGCGTTTTCGAATCGGGATTGAAAGCCTTGCCTTTCTCGATGCCGACCGACTTGAGCATGTCGATCATCACTTTGTCGCGGTTCAGCCAGGGCTCGGTCTGGACGATGCGGTCGAGCGACTGAAAGAATCGCATGTCATAAGGAATCGTCGCGTCATAAACCAGGTCGATCGCATCCACGAATGTCGTCGCCGGTGGTTTGCCGGCCTGCGAGAGCGGATAAAGCTGGATCCGCTTGGAGTAGGCGACGGCCCTGGCGACGTCGGCATCGCTGCCGCTCCCGAGTATCGAACGTAGCAGGGCATAGCCTTGATAGGTCATGGACGGCAGCGCGATGTATCCTTTCGGCGGCTCGCCATTATAATCCGGAGGCAGGATCAGGTATTTCCCGCCCTTGCCCTTATCCACTCCCGCCGGACCGACGTCCTCCAGGGCCGACTGCCAAGCATCCATGATGGTGCCGGTGATCGAGCCACCAACCGCAGGAGGAATCTCCAGCACCATCGGGCCCACGTCCCTGGTGTTGAAGAAAGGTTTCAGATAGATCACGTCGGGGTTCGGCGTGAGCGTCTGGATCTTCCAGTCAGGCAGGCGCGACCAGTAGACGATTTGGTTGGGCTTGCCTTTAGCGCTGCCGATCATGGCCTGAAGCATCAGGTCAAAATTGACCGCCGGCATGCCCCAGTTGATAGCCTCGACTGCGCGGCGTTGCAATGTACGCTCCGCCAGTCCGGCACTGAATGACTGGGTTTCTTCGACTGGTTTTTGTGTGCTCATAGTACAGTTCCTCGTCTATGTGCCATCTCACCGCTGGGGCAGCCCGCGTGAGTGGGTTCGGTCAGCGATTTATGATCCGCATCAGATCCGTGTATGCCAGACGGAAGTCAAAATCGGCCTGGAACATCTCTGCTTCCGCTTGCGCCTGCGCTGCCTTGGCATCCAGGTCGCCCTCCAGAAAAGCCGCCGGAACGGTCTGATACATGGAAGCAACTTTCCGTGTGAGCTGAAGAATTCGTCGCGTCCGCTGCAAGTCCAAGGACGCCTTCTTTGTGCCGGCCGCCACTTTGCTACGGACGAGTTCCAGATTGGTTTCAGCCATCCTGAGCTGAGTACTCCGCTCGCTTATGGTGCGCTCGCGTTTGCCGAAATCGAATACATTCCAGGTCGCCAGGAATCCGACAAAACTGAAATCCCGGGGCAGCAGAGGGAGTGCCGTCTGATAAGAGTAGCCCCATAATCCGGCAATCTCGGGTATGTAGTTGAGCTTCGCCAGGCTCCTAGCGGCGCGGGCTTTCTCCACGGTCTCGCGAGCCTCGAGCACTTCCAGGTTCCGTTCAATGTCCGCCGATGGGGCTTCGCCGCTGAGATCCACTTCCTCCAGCGGCGGCGGCGCGGCTAGCTCGAGCGGCGTTTCCATGGGCAAGCCAATGAGGACGCTGAGCTCTCCGCTCAACTCTGTAACTCGGGTATTGGCGGAGAGCAGGGCTTTCTCAGCTTCCGCGAGTTCCACGCCACGCCGGGTGAGACCACCTGCCAGCGAGGGCGCAGCGGTGCTTGCCAGCCGGATTTGGCGCTCCAGCGTTTTGATCTTCGCATCCGCGACCACCTGTTGCCGTTGGGCGATGAGAACAGCAAAATAGGCATTCTGGACACCGCTTTTGACCGCGAGCGCCGCAGCATCCGCCCTTGCTTGCGCGATCCGCTCGTCTGCCCGGGCGATCCGCACGACCTGCCGAACCTGGAAGAGAGGAGTGACCGGCTGCGCTGCGGTTACCGCGAACAATGATTGGTCCTTGCTCATCAGCGGAACCCCGACGGTACGGTCCCGGACGGCGATTTCCTGTCCCATGAACTTGTTGAAGTGAAGATTGGCGAACGTGGAGCTGATCTTTGGGAAATAGTCGGCTTGTGCTGCTTGACGATGATATCGGGCTGCTGTGGCGTTGAGCTTGGCCAAATCGGCAGTCTTGCTCGCGACCACAGCTCGCTCCTGGGCCTCTTGCAGCGTAATGAAGAGAGGCCGTCCAGCGGCTGGTGCTTGAACGCTAGCCGCATTGTGATTGAAAATCCGGCCGTCGATTTGCATGACCTTATTGGGGTGGCCCGGGCGCTCCTCCTGCGCACGGACTGGCATAGCGGCTGCGAGGACAATCACAGCGCCAATGAGAACGCTACTGATAACTGCCGTCGCGGTTGATACAAAACCTACCGCGCAAGTAGGCTCGCGTATGCTGATGTAGTTACCGGAGATCACAATCAGATTAAGTTCAGTTGTCGTACTTACCCTGCCTTTCATAGATTTCTCCATATCGATCAGTTGCCGAACGGATCGGCGGTTGCCACACTGTGATGCTGTTGGGTCGCCAGCGACTTATTTTCGGTGGGCCCTTTTCGCGGACGAGCGTTCGCACCTGGCGCGCTCCACTAAAATCCACGAGAAGTCGCCTATCCGCTAAGTGGCTGATAGACGGGCATTTCGGAAAGTGTCCTCACGGAAGTCGCTTGGTGGGGAGTGTCAGCGCTCCGGCTGCCACTATTTCTTCCGTAGCCCGTTTGTTCTTCCACCCACGCGGCTGTGTGAGCGCGGACCATGCAACGTGTTTTCTTTTTGAAACCAGTTGCAGTTTCAGCCGCCCGTTCCACCAGCTGCGTTGTTCGGCTGACACGGTTCCGGCAACTCAGGGTTCGGGGCTGATCTAGCGTTTACGCATCCGTACCGAAACCTCACAAAGGAACGGAGGGAAATCTAGGCCGGAACACATTCGAAGGGCCTGGTCTTGCGAAGGTCAATCTGAACGCGATCAAAGCCGTGCACAATCCCTGGTTCCTCGGCAAGGAAGGCGCCACGCTCGAAATCCGCGGTGAGATTTTCGACCTGTTCAATCGTTTCAATCGTGTAAATCTGAACCAGCCTGCCTCGGACCTCTCTAGCGGATTGTTTGGAAAGTCCACCAGTCAGAAACAGCCGCGAGGCGTACAGTTCGGGTTGCGGATTGCGTTCTGAACCCCATCGATGAGTAGGGCAGACGCTCCAGGTGGGCCGTCGCGCTGAGTTCACAAAAATGAGATCACAAGGGAGGGCGGTTGGCCCAAACAGAGGTATTCTTCTTCCGGGAACCGAAAGATGATTCAGTGCCCCTTCTGGAATGGCTGAAGAACTGCCTACGAAGGTGTAGGCAAAATGCACCGAGAGGATTGACCGTTTAGGGGAGCCGGGACACGAACTGCGGCGGCCGGAGGCCGATCCTCTGCGGGGCGGCATTTATGAGCTACGCGCGAGCTATCAAGGAGTGACTACAGGATGCTCTACTTTTTCACAGGAAAGGCCGTGGTAGTGCTCTCCCACGGACTAACTAAGGAAAGGGCCGTGCCACCGCGCGAAATTGCCCGGGCCATGGAGCGTAAGAAGAAGGTCGAAGCCAATTTTGAGCAATTCACGTTCAGACCGGAGTAACGGTATGGCAAGGAAGAAGTTTCACTCGAACGCCTCGAAGTTTCTCTACAACCGCTTCATAGCGGGCGACCTCAAGCGCGAAGAGGAATACGAAGAGGAGGTCATCAACGCCGAGATTGCCCGTAAGATATATGAGTTGCGTACGAAAGCGGGCCTCACCCAGCAGGAATTAGCTGAGCGTGTGGGAACGTCAAAGTCTGCCATCTGCCGGCTTGAAGACGCCGACTACGAAGGTCACTCACTTTCGATGCTGAAGCGCATAGCAGAGGCACTCGACAAGCGAGTGGTAATTCGCTTTATGCCATCGAAGCGGCTCAAGACTGCATAGTGCAACAGGTTCCTGGTCTTCACTCACCCCGCAAAACCACGGCCGGATCGATTTTCATAACAGGTCTGCTGCCAAGAACACTAGCAATCGCCGCCACCGTCAAAGCCAGCGCGCCGGCAATCGCGTAAGCACTGAAATCCGAAGCCTTCGCCCCATACAGAAACGCGCTCAACGCCCGAGCAATGGAAAACGCCACCGCAAATCCTACCACCGCGCCGATGCAGGCTGAACGCATCGTATCGGCCAGCATCGTTCCCAGCATTCGACCCGTCGTAGCGCCCAGCGCAGTTCGCAATGCGAACTCGCGCCGGCGGCGAATCCCGGAATAGATTGAAAGACTATAAACACCAAACGCGGCCAAAGCAAAAGCCAACAGGCCATATGCAGTGAACAGTTGCGTGCGGAATCGCGGCCGGTCGAGCGACGCGGCGACAACCTGCTCCATAGTTTTCATCTGGTACAAAGGGACGTTCGAATCAATCGACCGCACCACATGCTCCAGGTCGGCCGCGATTCCTCCACCCCCCGCCACAACCAGCGCCATCGTGCGAGTAGGCGCCTGCGGAAACGGTCGATAGATCTGCGGAAGCGGCGATTGGCTCAGCTGCGTGGTGTGGACATCCCCAACCACCCCCACGATTTCCATCCATTTCGCGCCAGGCCTCGGTGCGCCGATAACAATTCGTTTACCAACAGCCGATTCGTTCGGCCAGAAACCCTTTGCCAGAGTCTCGTTAACAATCGCCACATCCATTGAACCGGACGAGAAATCACGCTCGTCGAATACACGCCCCGCCAGAACCGGACACCGCAGCAGCGAAAAATAATCGTCGCCGACCCGTATTTGGTGAGCGAACTGAGGCACTGCTCCCGACGCGCGAAACGCCCGTCCTTCAATGCTGAACGGATCGCCGCCGGCTCCGAAACTCAGCGGTAATTGCGAAGCCAGCGTCGCTTTCCCAGCACCCAACCTCGCTCTCAAATCCAATTCCAACCGCCCATAATATCCAGCGATCTGAGCAGTTGTCCGGTATTTGGACCCCGGCACCGTAACCAGAGCCGTGACCACGTTTGCCGTCCGAAATCCCGGATCAACGCGCTCCAGAGCCACCAGGCTTTCGACCAGCAGGACCGTCGGGGGCAGGAGCGCGCATGCGAGCCCAACCTGAATCGCCACCAGAAAACGCCGCGTACCTGCCTCGCCGCGGCCGCTGATTCCGGCCCGTTCTTGCGCTAGAGCCTCACGCCCAAACAGCGATCGCAGCGGCAATGTACCGGACAACACTCCGGCGCCGGCTGACAGCAGCATGGTGAATCCGAAGATGCGATAGTCCACTGAGAATTGGTCTATGATCGAAAACTCCGAAAGGTGCGCCGTCTGAAGCCCTCGAAGAGCCGCCAGAGTTAGGAGCAGCGCCAGCGCACCCCCGGCCATTGCCGGCATCAAAGCCTCAATGACGAGTTGCTGGCCAATGCGCCATCGTGACGCCCCGAGCGCCAGCCGCACTCCAGCTTCCTGCCGCCGCGCCGATGCACGCCCGAGCCATAGCACGGCAGTATTGGTTAACCCCAACAAGAGCAGGATGCCGCTGGCGATAGCCAAGGCGTAGATTGTCGGCCGAGCCGTTCCATAAAGCTCGTCGCGCAATGGAACGACGGCGATTCCGTAACCACCATCCTCTCCATGTGGTCCCATGCCGGTGCGATAACGCTGACGCAACCCGGCCGCGGCCACTCGCATCTGCGCGCCAGCCTCTTCCGGAGAGACGCCCTGCTTAAGACGAGCAATCAAACGGAAATTGCCAACCAGCCGCTGAGGATCCGGGTCCAGACTCGCCGGCAGCCAAACCTCCGGAGCCTCGCCGGAAAGCCGGAAACGGAAACCTTGGTGGAGCACGCCGACCACAGTACAAGCGACCTCATCAATGAGAATGCGTTTCCCGATAACCCCCGCGTCACCACCCAGGCGGGTTCGCCAGAAATCATGGCCCACGACCACGACGCGATTTTCCCCGCCGTGATTTTCCTCCGCGGTCATCCACCGCCCCTGCTCCATCGACCCACCCAATAGAGACAAGAGATTCGAGGAGACCAGCATGCCGGAAATCCGCTCCGCCCGCTCACTGGTAACCACCGTCATGGCCCGGGACTCGAAAGCCGCAACATCATCGAAGACGCGATTCTGCGCCCTGTAATCCAGATAGTTCGCGATGGTCACCGGAAACCGCGGAAATCCGAGATTCAGCAACTGATCGGAAACAACAACGAGCCGGTCCGCATCGCCGAACGGCACTGCATGGACCAGAGCCGTGCTGGCAACCGATAAAACGGTCGTAAGCGCGGCCACGCCTAAAGCGGTTCCGACTGCCGCGAGAAGGAAGAACGCAGGCGATTTCGCCAGCGCCCGCCAAGCGTATCGGACATCCAGGACCACATGTTCCAACACCGGCATCGACCACACATCGTGCGCTTGTTCCATGATCCGCGCTGAATTGCCAACCTCGCGCCGCGCCTCGTTCACCGGCCGCCCGGACTCACCCGCTTTCATCTCGGTGTGGAAATCCAACTCCTCCCGTAGCCGCCGGGCGAGTTCATCGCGTCGTCCCCAATGGGTGAGTTTTCGCCAGAGTCCCCACATGCGCTCTCCTTCAGGCCGGCCGCAGAACTTTCTGCACGCCGCCCACCAATTTTTGGAATTCGGCTTCCGCCTGCACCAATCGCTTGCGTCCGGCCTTGCTGAGCCAGTAGAACCGCGCCCGCCGGTTGTTAGGCGTCATCCGCCATTCCGATTCGACCAGCTTCTTCAATTCCAGTCTCTGCAGCGCCGGATACAACGATCCCTCTTCCACGTCCAAAACATCATCCGAAGTGAGTTTGATCTGCTGTGCGATTCCGTATCCATGCAAGGAAGCGCGGCTCAGCGTTTTCAGAATCAAAAGATCCAGCGTGCCCGGCAGCAGTCCAGGATCGCTCGATGTTCTCGCCATACTAAGAAATTCTATGCATAGAACGATCGACTGTCAACTACTTGCCGCGCCGCAGTCGCATTATGTTACCGGGGTTATGAGTCCGGTGTGCTAACGTGACGAGAGCATAGGCTGCTTATGGCCTTCCCGTGTTCGATCGCACCCTGGCTGTCGGTTCGGAATAGTCCGCAAGCCGTCGACTTCTACAAAGCCGCATTAGGAGCCACGCAGGTCTTTCGCCTGGAGGACCCCAGCGGAGGCGTCGTGGCAAGACTCGCCATCGATGGCGCGGAGTTTTGGCTAAGTGACGAGTCTCCAGAACACGGCAACTTCAGCCCCGAGTCTTTGGGCGGTGGTTCGGTTCGAATGATCCTGACTGTGGCCGATCCAGACACGGTCTTCGCGCAGGCTCTAGCGGCAGGCGCATTGCAGATCCACCCTGTCGGAGACGCACACGGCTGGAGACTGGGGCGTCTGGTCGATCCATTCGGACATCATTGGGAAATCGGCCGTCCCCTTGACGCCTAGGCGTTCGCTCAAACGCGAAGCCCAAATCGAGTCAGCATTTCGCGTCGCCCAAGATTTGTGACGCCAAGAGCCCGGCTATCGAGATCCTGCGTCACCCATTTCCTTTTTAGTGCGGCCTTCAGGATGGCGGCTCCCAGCGCCCCGCCGACATGAGGCCGCCGCTCACTCCAATCAAGGCAGGCGCACGCGAACCGGCGTCGCAGTGTCCGGGTTGCCTCCACGTCAATGCCCAGAGTCTCAAAGGCACGCCTTCCATCCGGACTAAGATCGTATTCGGCCGACAGCCACCCCAAAGCCTGAAGACGATCGTGAAGCGACACGCCCACCGTGCCCGCCATGTGGTCGTAACAAGTCCGTGCCGAACGTAATCGGCTGGGAGTACTCGGAACAAATCTGTCGCAAGCGCCACCAGCCAGGACGCTCAGCCCTTCCAGCACGCTGGCCACACCAGGCCCTTCAAGACTATAGTAGTGATGCTTCCCCTGTGTGAGCACCTTGACCAGGCGTTCTGTCTTCAGCCGATTCAAATGCACACTCGCGGTAGACGGACTCACGCCGGCCACAATCGCCAACTCCGTGCTTGTTCGCGCATGCCCGTCCATCAGGCAGTAAAGCATGCGCGCCCGCGCCGGCTCGCCAATAGCAGCCGCAATTCGGGAGACCGCGTGGTCTTCAACATCCATAGTTTGATGATAGACGAAGTGTTCCTGTCGGGCAACCGGCATACTGCGAAATATGTCCATAACCTGCGTCATCCGCTACCAGATCGATCCTTTTCAACGGGACGGTTTCAAGCAGTACGCCAAGAACTGGAGCCACATCATTCCTCGATGCGGCGGCCACCTTGTTGGGTATTTTCTCCCTCACGAAGGCACCAACGACATCGCCTGGGGCTTGATTGCATTCGATAGTCTCGCCGCCTATGAAACCTACCGGGCACGGTTGAAGTCAGATCCCGAGGCGCGAGAGAATTTTGCTATGGCGCAAACCAAACGTCTGATCCTCCGCGAGGAGAGAAACTTCACGGAAGTCGTCGACGGAACACTCGGCCTACCCTCGACACTCCGGGCAGAAAGGACAATCGGACCATGTTGACACAAGCCGAAAAGGGACGGGCATTCCGTGCTCTTCACCAGCGCAACGAAGCGTTCATCATCCCCAATCCGTGGGATGCCGGTACCGCCAGGCTGCTGGCGCACCTCGGCTTTGAAGCGCTCGCCACCACCAGCGCCGGCTATGCCTTCTCGGCTGGGCAACGGGACAACACCGTCGGCCGCGATGCGATGATGGCGCACGTCGCCGCGATAGCGTCAGCCACCGCCCTGCCAGTCAGCGGCGATCTTGAGAACGGCTTTGGAGACACCCCGGAAATCGTCGCGGAAACTATCAGACTTGCGGCAGCCGCGGGACTCGCCGGCGGCTCAATTGAAGATTCCACCGCGCGTCCCGGCCAACCGCTCTATGAAAAGGAGCACGCCGTGGAGCGAATCCGAGCCGCGGCCGGCGCAGCCCGCGCTCTTCCCTTCACATTCACCCTGACGGCGCGCGCCGAGAACTACCTGGTCGGCCGGCCTGACCTCAAAGACACGATCGCGCGGCTCCAAGCCTTTCAGGAAGCGGGGGCCGATGTACTCTACGCGCCGGGCCTCGCCAGAAAGGAAGATATTGCAGCCGTCGTCAGCTCGGTGGATCGCCCGGTAAACGTCGTCATGGGATTGCACGGCGTTCAACTGAGCCGCGCCGAACTCTCCAGTCTGGGAGTCAAGCGCATCAGCGTCGGCAGCGCGCTTTCTCGAGCTGCTCTGGGAGCATTTCTTCGCGCCGCCCGAGAGATGCGGGAACACGGCACCTTCACCTTTGCGGAGGAGGCCGTGAGCTATCGCGACATCAGCCTCATGTTCCCAGCGTGAAAAAGATTGGAATAGTGGGCGGCCTCGCCTGGCCGTCCACCGTGGATTACTACTCCGAAATTTGTCGCCGAAGCGAGCAACGGCACATCGCCCGCAAAGCGCAAGGCGTGCCCTCGACACCGGAAATGAGCATCGAATCCCTGGATCTCAACAAGGCCTTTTCTTACTTCGGCATCGACGGCGATGAAGAATCCTGGTCGCGATTTGACGACTACCATCGCGCGGCGCTCCAGCGTCTGGAAGCCAGCGGCGCCGGCTTCGCGCTCATGGCAAGCAACACTCCTCACCATCGCTTCGCATCCATCGTGCGCGGCATCGGGATTCCCGTAATCAACCTTTTTGATGTCGTAGCAAAGGAAAGCGCCCGCATCGGTACGCGCCAAGTTTTAATACTGGGCACTGCACTGACGATGAATTCGCCAATATTTCGCCAGGAATTCGCCAGGCACGGAGTAGAAGCGGCCGGCCCGCGCAACGAAGAGGCGAGGTCGATGACGGTCGAGTTGATCGCCGAGTTGCAACGCGGCAAGCAAGAGAACGCGCCCGAACGGCTGGCGGCCATCGCTAAATTGTCGTTCGAAGGTCAACGCGCAGCTCAGCCGGCAGTGTGTCTGGCATGCACGGAGTTGCCGCTTGCGTTTCCAGAACAGAAGCTCCTTGCAACCTTCGAGCACGATGGCATCTTGTACATCAATACCGTCGCGATCCACATCGACGCAGCCTTCGATTTCGCTGTCGATACATAACGCGAAAGCATTTCATATTGTCAACTGGCACCCGGGCCGAAAAGTGCCCCGAAATATTTGAGCGATGGCCGCAATCTAGATATTGTGCCGGAATCGCCTGCCAGCCCAGTAAATCAACTGTAAAGGAGATATGAACCGATGGTAAACGAAATGATCGACGGTACATTTAGACAAACGAATCTGCAAAATGAGTCCAGCGAATACCTGGCCAAGCGAGAGAAACTCCGCCTGGCGGAAATCGACTTGATGCGCCAGCGGGAGCGGGTAGCGGAGCTTCGCCGCGGTCTTCCGCAAGGCGCGCCCATCCAGGATTACGTATTTGAGGAAGGGCCCGTAAACCTCAATGCAGGCGACACGCCGGTCCGGACGGTCCGCCTGAGCCAACTGTTCACCGCGCCCAATCGGCCGGTGGTCATCTACCACTTCATGTACGGAAAGAAGAACACCGCGCCATGCCCGATGTGCACGCTAATAATCGACGGCTGGAACGGCGTCGCCCATCATCTGGCTCAGAATGTCGACGTCGCCATCGTCGCAGCGGCCGATCCGCCAGCCCTGCGGGCACACGCCCGCGCGCGAAATTGGGATAACCTGCGGCTCCTGAGTTGCGGCGCCAACACCTTCAAATACGATATGGGCAGCGAGAATCGCGCGGGAAACCAGGATTCCACCGTGTCCGTTTTCACCAGAGACAGTGACGGCACGCTAAGGCACTTCTACACCGCTCACCCATCAATGGCGGAGGACATCAAACAGCGCGGCCTCGACCTGCTATGCCCCGTCTACAATATTCTGGACCTCACACCCCAAGGCAGAGGAGATTGGTATGCATCCTTCAACTACGCTCCCAAAGTCTACGCCGCAAGCCGCTGAAATCCGCGCGCTAATAGACGCTCGAGTAAATGCAGTCCGCACCAGGGACGTCAACGCGTCGATATCCAATTTAGCTCCGGACGTCCTATCCTTTGATGTAGTAAACCCACTGCAATATATTGGATCGGACGCCATAAGAAAACGAGCGGCGCAGTGGTTCGCCTCGTTCCAAGGACCGATCGGCTACGAGATTCACGACCTTCACATCTCTACCGGCGACGGCGTGGCCTTCTCTCACGGCCTCAGCCACGTAAGCGCAACGAAATCAGACGGAGGAAAGCTCGACATGTGGTGGCGCACTACCACCTGCTTCCGCAAGATCGATGGCAAGTGGGTGATCACGCACGAGCATAACTCAGTCCCCTTCGACGTGGAGACCGGTAAAGCATCCTTGGGTCTCAAGCCGTGACCTGAAGTTCCACCGCACGTCGCGGCCGGTCACACCTCCGGCTCAAGCGTTTGCAACTCGTGGAAGAGGTGCGGCCGCTTCCCTATAAACCCAAGCGCCGGCCATCGCCGCTGCGATCGCTTCGCCCAGGCCAATCAATAGCGTGATGGCAAATAACCGGAGCGGAAACATTTGCGAGACCAACGGAAATGCGCTGCCGAGAGCGTAGTTCATAAACCACATGGCGGCCCCGGCAATTGCCGCTGTCTTGGGCCCGGTTCCATACATTGGCCGGATCGCGGCATAAAGCCAGACCATTGTAATTCCGGTGAGAAATCCCCACAGATTCAGTGCCCCAATTTGCCCCGCGCTGAGCACGCCGGACCGGTTAAGATCCTTCATCGCAGCCGCCCAGTCATCCGCAAAAACGACGCCGTTCACCAGCCATTCCACGGCGTTGATAATCACCCCCGCCAATAGACCACCCAGAATCACCCGCTGCCAGTTAAGCTTTCCCATTTCAGTTCTCCTAAGGAGCGCAAAAGCCGCTGTCCGCGGTGCGCCAGTCCTCAAAACTTAGCGACGATTCTATGCCCGGCGTGATTCCGGCGCAAGGGTCAACCCCCCTCAAGAGCTCCCAATCAAAATCCCAGTCAAAAACACCAACACCCCACCACATAAACCGGTGCCGGACATAGCTAATAATCGCCAGTTCCACCGCCACCACAATCACCGCCACTCGTTCGGTCCTGTGGGCGCTGTCGAAAAGGGATCGCATGGATCACTGCCCGAAGCCAACAACGGGTATCAGTCCTTTAGCGAAGTCCAATTTCTGTAGTTCGACGCTATATCCCTCGTAACCCGGTAGGTAGGTCAGCACAAAGTCTTCGGAGCCGACTCGCCAGGCGTTGAGGAACGCGCCATGATTGCTGTCCAATCCCCAATCTCGGGAGCTGAATTCGCCCATACGCATCCACTCCCCTTTTCTGCAATTGAAAGAGAGTATCTTCGGCACTGGAAGCTCTTGAACTATGGCGTCCGCTGCAAAAACAGCCATCCTCCGCCTTTCGTCATACCACACCGCCTCGACGAATAGGAGTGGATTCCCCTCAACCGGCGTCCACCGCCACACCTGAGCCTCAGAGAGTTTCGCCCCAAGTCAGAAAAGCATGATTGATTTCTCGAATACGCGTAGTCTCGGCGGCGTTGGTCGGGTCAATGATCTGCCAGTTGTCATCGTGCACCATCTCGTGTCCCCGATCGGACAGAACTCTGCGGACATTGGATTCTAATCGGTCCAGGCGCATCAGAGGCACCTGCGACATACCGCGCACGACGGCGCCCGGCAAAGCCAAATATTCAGCCGCATTCAGCCCCGCGATGCGATTGGCGACATCGGTGTCCAGAATGCGGCCAAGGGCACCAAGGTACGTATTGCCATCTCCGTGGTACAGGAGGACCAACTTTTCAATCACAGCCACCGTAGGTGAGCCGGCGCCGGGATAGAATCTGCCACCGAGCGCCAATCTCGAATCCAGTCCCTCGCCTTCGGCATCAACGAGTGAAAGATCTTTGGGGGATCTCAAAAGTCGTCTCGCCCGGTGATAATGTCCCCTCGATCTGCAACACAGGAAAGCGACTCAAACCGCCGCCCTCTAACCTCTCCAGTCCGCGGCTTTCGGCTACCTCGCCGATGATCAAAACCTTCGTCGCATCGCAACGCAGGGCAATGCTGGCGTCCGAGATACGGTCAATCACTGTCGCGCCACGCGCTGCGGACGATATAACAACCAACCCCAAGACCGTGGCAAGGTACTCAATCTTTAATCGCACAACCAATGCTAACGCTGGTTCCAGCCAAACCGGTTCTACATTTCGCAATCGGTCGTAACCTGTGGCGATGAAGCTCACAATCGAGGTCGACGGCGCCCGCAGCGAGCTACCTCCCGATTCGGCGAATGCCGCATCCGAAGTCGCCGCATGAGCTCTTGCCCACGCTCCAAGTCACCTCAGAACGCAGCCACCGGTCAGTGCAGGCACGGTTTTCTTTGCGGCTTCGCGGGCTTGGCGTGAAAATCCAAACGCCGGTCCTAAGAGCTCCCAATCAAAATCCCAGTCAAAAACACCAGCACCCCACCAACAAAAACCTGCAGCGTGGCCGAAAACACCGGAGTATCCATAAACCGGTGCCGGACATAACTGATAATCGCCAGTTCCACCGCCACCACAATCACCGCCACCGTCATCGCCACATGAAAATCATGAATCAGGAAAGGAAGCGTATGGCCAATCCCACCGGCCGTGGTCATCGCGCCGCAAACCCCACCGCGAGTCCAGGGATGGCCCCGCCCCGTGAGCGATCCGTCATCCGACAGAGCCTCCGCAAATCCCATCGAGATACCCGCGCCAATCGAAGCCGCCAGCCCAACCAGAAACGCCTCCCAGCTATTCTTCGTCGCAAAAGCCGCGGCAAAAATCGGAGCCAGCGTCGACACCGAGCCGTCCATCAGCCCCGCCAACCCCGGCTGTACAATCTGAAGCAGGAATAACCGCTTGCCCTCCTTATCCTCGTCCTGCCGCGCCGCCGGCGTCAGCAGCTTTTGCTCCAGCGACTCCGCCGCCGCATGATGCTTCCGCTCAGCCTCAGCCAGATCGCCAAGCAGTTTTCGGATCGAAGCATCCTGCACCCGCTGCATCGCCCGCTCATAAAACCGCCGGGTCTCCATCTCCATCAGCGCCGCCTGCTTCCGAACCGTGTTGATCCCCAGCGGCCGAACCAACCACACCGGCTTGCGCTGCAGAAAGCCATTCACGTCCTGCCGCCGGATCAGCGGAATATGCTCCCCAAACTTCTGGCGAAACAAATCGATCAGCTTCGAGCGATGTTCCGACTCCTCGGCTTCCATCTCCTCGAACATCTTCGCTGAGGCCGGATACTCCTCCCGCAGCCCATCGATGAAATCGCCATAGACGCGCCCATCCTCTTCCTCCAGCGAAATCGCCAGCGCCAGAATCTCCCGCTCCGTGAGGTCCTTAAACTTCTTCGCCATTTTGATTCACAGCTCCAGTGAGAATTCTTTCTACCCTGAAATCAATACTATACGACTTTTTCTCGCGCAAACACTTGCAGCCCGGCAGGTAAACTCAAATCAGAAAGAGGCGGGCCGTCGAGCCCGCCTTTTTCATTTTCAACCCACAAGGAGCACCACCGATGTCGAGCACAGCACAAATCGCCGCCAACCAGGCCAACGCCGAACACTCCACCGGACCCCGCACCGATCAAGGTAAGTCCGTAGCCAGCAAAAATTCCACGAACATGGCTTCACCGGCAACGTCATCCTGATCGCCGGAGAGAGCCGCGAGGAATACGAAGCCCACCTCCAGGAATACATCGGCCAGCACAACCCCGCCTCCATCGACGAGCATTTTCTCGTCCGCCAAATGTCCGCCGCCATGTGGCGCATCAACCGCCTCCACCGCTTCGAAGCCGCCATCTTCGACAAAGCCCCCGACAGCAATCCCTTCGCCGACCCCATCCTGTCCGCCGAGCTCCTCAAACTGAATCGCTACGAAAAATCCCTCCAGGCGTCCTACTTTCAGGCCGCCAAGGAACTCCGCACCATCCGTAAAGACCACGCCGACTCGGTCAAAAAGGAGGAAATACAAGAGGCCGCCACCCTCAAAGCTGAAAAGAAGCAACAAGCTGCCGAACTGAGTGCCGCCCTCGACGAGATCATGTACGGCCCGCTTCCCGACTGGAACTGGAAAGATACCTCCGAAATTGGCACAGATGGCTGTTCAACGAAACGAACCCAATCCGGGAAGAAGGAATAAGACGCATGATAGTTGATAGCACTACACTCATATCACTTGACGCGATGGCGCGCCCGGTGCTAACATACAGCCATGGACTTCAATCGCCTTACTGAAAAAGTGCAGCAGGCCCTCCAAGCCGCTCAGTCCAAGGCCGTCCGCTATTCCCAGCAGCAGGTCGACGTTGAGCACCTCCTCGCCGCACTCCTCGAACAGGAGAACGGCCTGGCGCCCTCCCTGCTGGCCAAGATCGACGTTCCCCTGGAACCCCTCCACCGCCGCGTGGAGCAGGAGCTGGATCGCTTACCCAAAGTGTCGTCGCCCACCGGGGCCGCCGACCAGATCTACCTCACCAGCCGTCTCCAGCGCCTTTTCACCACCGCTGAAGACGAGGCAAAACGGCTCAAAGACGATTTCATATCCGTCGAGCACCTGCTGCTCGCCATGCCCGAAGCCGGCGGCGCCACCGGACGCATCTTCAAGGAATTCCAGATCACGCGCGAGCGCCTCATGAAGTCCCTGCAGGACGTCCGGGGTAATCAGCGCGTCACCACCCAGAATCCGGAGGCCACCTACGAAGCCCTCGAACGCTACGGCCGCGATCTCACAAAAATGGCCGCCCAAAACAAGCTCGATCCGGTGATTGGACGCGACGACGAGATCCGAAGAGTCATCCAGGTTCTCTCCCGCCGCACCAAAAACAACCCGGTTCTCATCGGTGAACCCGGAGTCGGCAAAACGGCAATCGTGGAGGGGCTGGCGCAGCGGATTTACCGTGGCGACGTTCCCGAAGGCCTCAAAAACAAGAAGGTCGTCTCGCTCGACATGGGAGCGCTCATCGCCGGAGCAAAATTCCGAGGCGAATTCGAAGAGCGCCTGAAAGCCGTACTGAAAGAAGTCCAATCCTCAGAGGGCGAAATCATCCTCTTCATCGACGAACTGCACAACGTCGTTGGGGCAGGGAAGGCCGAAGGTGCAATGGACGCCGGCAATCTGCTCAAGCCCATGCTGGCCCGAGGCGAACTCCACTGCATCGGAGCCACAACGCTAGACGAATACCGCAAATACATCGAAAAGGACGCCGCACTAGAGCGCCGTTTCCAAACCGTTCTCGTCGATCAGCCCTCGGTCGAGGACACCATCTCCATCCTAAGAGGCCTGCGAGAGCGATACGAAGTTCATCACGGTGTCCGAATCAAAGATGCCGCGCTGGTAGCCGCGGCGGTGTTATCCAATCGGTACATCTCCGACCGCTTCCTGCCCGACAAAGCCATCGACCTGGTAGACGAAGCAGCCGCTAAGCTCCGAACCGAAATCGATTCGCTCCCCACCGAGCTCGACGAAATTTCGCGCCGCATCATGCAGCTCGAAATCGAACGGGAAGCGCTGAAAAAGGAAAAGGACGACGTCTCGCGCGAACGCCTGAAGAAAATCGAAAAGGAACTAGCGGACTTGAAGGCCGATTCCGCCGGACTCCAAGCCCAGTGGCAAACCGAAAAGGAAGGAGTCCAGAAACTAAGAGATCTCCGCGAGCAGGTAGAGCAAACCAAGCTCGAAATCGAACGCGCGGAGCGCAACTACGATCTCAACCTTGCCGCCCAACTGAAGTACACGAAGCTGCGCGAGCTCGAAGCGAAGTTGAAAGCCGAGGAAGAAAAGCTGACCGGAAAGCAGGTCACGCGCCGCCTCCTCAAAGAGGAAGTAGACGAAGAAGACATCGCCGCGATAGTCAGCCGCTGGACCGGAGTGCCGGTCTCGAAACTCCTGGAAGGCGAAACCCAAAAACTCCTCCACTTGGCCGACGAGCTTCACAAGAGAGTAGTAGGCCAGGACGAAGCAGTCTCCGCCGTAGCGGACGCCGTCCTAAGAGCCCGATCCGGCCTGAAAGATCCCAACCGGCCAATAGGAAGCTTCATTTTCCTGGGACCCACCGGAGTAGGCAAAACCGAACTGGCCCGAGCGCTGGCGCAGTTCCTCTTCGACGACGAAAAAGCAATGATCCGAATCGACATGTCGGAATACCAGGAGAAACACAGCATCTCCCGCCTGGTAGGAGCCCCTCCCGGCTATGTAGGTTTTGAAGAAGGAGGCCAACTCACCGAAGCTGTACGCCGCCGGCCGTACTGCGTGATCCTGTTCGACGAAATCGAGAAAGCGCACCCCGACGTCTTCAACACAATGCTGCAAATCCTCGACGACGGACGCCTGACCGACGGCCAGGGAAGAACAGTAGATTTCAAAAATTCCATCGTCATAATGACCTCAAACGCCGGCAGCAGCCCCGAAGAGCTAAGAAGAACTTTCCGGCCCGAATTCCTAAACCGAATCGACGACATCATAGTCTTCCATTCGCTAACCGAGAAGCACCTAAAAGAAATCGTAGAAATCCTACTAAGCGGGCTAAGAAAGCGCCTGTCGGAACGCCGAATCAACATCGAACTGACCGACGCCGCAAGAGCCCACTTGGTAAGAGTAGGCTACGACCCCACATACGGAGCACGCCCACTAAAAAGGGCAATCCAAAAAGAAGTAGAGAACCCGCTGGCAAGGAAGCTCCTAGCCAACGAATTCAAGGAAGGGGAAACAATCCACATCGACCTGAAAGATGGAGCCCTAACCTTCCAACAAAAAGCAAAAAAGGAGGCAGCATGAGTGTTTTATCGGTGTTCATCCGTGTTCATCCGTGGCCCCTACTGCCTTTTCTGGCCCCGAACCCCCGTATTTCCACTAACAACGTTGACACCGTTTGTCCGTCCAACAGTCAGGAGCACTGTAACCGATGAATCGTAACGCGTTTCTTTCCTCATTAGCCGGTGTCGCTGCCGGCGTTCTATTAACAGCGACCCTGTTCTTTCACAACCCGGCCCCCACGGTCCCCATAGTGAAAGCAGACGACTCTAGAATTCCGTCCCAGGGCTTCGCCCCCGTTGTTCGCCGCGCCACGCCGGCAGTGGTCAATATCTCGTCCACTCAAATCGTCAAAGCCGCCGAAGGCATGCCGGGAATGGACGACTTCTTTCAGCAGTTCTTCGGTAACGGCGGAGGCCGCATGGTGCCACAGCGCCCGCGCGACCACAAAGCCCAAAGCCTCGGCTCCGGCGTCATCGTCACCGCCGACGGCTACATCCTTACCAATAACCACGTGGTCGATCACGCCAGCGAAGTCAAAGTAGCGCTCTCCGATCGCCGCGAATTCAAAGCTAAAATCATCGGCACCGATCCGCAGACCGACATCGCGGTCTTAAAGATCGACGCCACGAATCTGCCCACTCTTCCCCTGGGCGATTCCTCCAAAGTTGAAATCGGAGACATCGCGCTGGCCATCGGCAATCCATTCGGCATCGGCCAGACCGTCACCATGGGCATCATCGGCGCCAAAGGCCGTAGCCTTGGCGGCACGGTCGAAGCCTACGAAGACTTCATCCAAACGGACGCCGCCATCAACCGGGGTAACTCCGGTGGCGCTCTCATCAACACCAACGGGCAGCTCGTCGGCATCAACACCGCGATCCTCGGTGGCGACAGCGGCGGCAACGTCGGAATCGGATTCGCCATCCCCGTCAACATGGCTCGCAACGTAATGGAGCAGATTGAAAAAACCGGCAAAGTGACCCGTGGATTCCTCGGCGTCGGTCCGCAAGAACTGACCCCGAGTCTCGCTCGCGCCCTGAAGATTCCAGAAAACAGCGGCGTCTTGTTGGCCGACGTGCAACCGTCGAGCCCCGCATCCAACGCCGGTCTGAAGCCTGGTGATGTAGTGACGCAGGTGAATGGCCACCCCGTAACTGACGTCAGCAGCTTCCGGCTCATGATCGCTGAAATCGCTCCTGGAACCCCGACGCATCTCAAAGTTCTCCGCGATGACGGTACACACGATGTCACCGTGACCTTGGCCAAAAAGAGCGACGAGATTGCCAGTGACGAGAAGTCAATCGGCCGTCCGGGCGAAGGAACCCCCAGTGCCTTAGAGGGCGTTTCCACTGAGAATCTCACGCCCGAAATCGCACGCCAACTGGAACTCCCGGCCGGCACGACTGGAGTGGTTGTCAGCGAAGTCGACCCGAATAGCGCCGCCGCCGAAGCAGGAATCCGAAGCGGTGACGTCATTCAGAACGTGAATCGCAAACCGGTCGCCAACACGCAGCAGTTCGAACAGCAAGTACACCAAGCCGGCAAACAAACAGTGCTCTTGCTGGTAAATCGGAAAGGCCAAACCAGATACCTGGCCCTCGAATCGAAGTAACTAATCCGAGCCGCGCACGTCAGTAAGCGTTCAGTTTCCACGATGCGGGTGGTAGCGACTTTTCCCCTACCACCCGCATCTAATTTTTAGAGAAGGAAGGTACATACAATGAGCGATCACAAAGATGTCAGAGTGCTGCCGGTTCTACCATTAAAGAACGCAATCCTCTTCCCGCATCTCTTGATGCCGCTGTCGGTCGGCCGCGCCAATTCGCTCGCCGCCGTCCAGGCCGCGCTCGCATCGGAGGAGAAAGAGATCATCCTGGTAGCGCAGAAAGATTCCAGCGTCGACACGCCCGATCATGCCGACCTCTACACAGTAGGTACCAAGGCAATCATCCGGCGTACCTCGCGTCAGAATGACACGCTGATGGAAGTTCTGGTTATGGGCGTAGAGCGCGTCATCGTAGTGAAGACCGAAGAGAGCGACAAGGGCTATCTTCAGGCGCGCATTCTCCCGTCGCCCCTGCCCGAAGACGGAGGCACCGAGGTTGAAGCCTTGAACGGAGCTATCGTCCAATTGGCCAACCGCGCGCTCGATCTCACGCAAGTGCAGGCTCCGCCGGAAGTGCGTTCGTTGCTCACTTCCACCGAGGACCCGCTGCGTCTCGTTTTCCTGTTAGCCTCCATGCTAAGCCTTGACGTCAGCAAGGAGCAGTCGTTGCTCGAAGCACCTACCAGAGTCGACGCCCTTCGCCTGATGCACTCGTATCTATCGCACGAGGTGCAGGTCCTCGAGCTGCGCGACAAGATATCCACCAACGCGCGCTCTGAAATGTCCAAAGAGCAGCGCGACTACATGCTCCGCCAGCAGATGCGCGCCATCCAGCAGGAACTCGGCGAAGGCACTTCCGACCAGGCCGATACCGACATGCTGCGCGAACAGATTGCCAAGGCCGGTCTGCCGGAAGAAGTCCGCAAGGAAACGGAACGCGAAATGGCGCGTCTCGAAAAGATTCCATCGGCGTCTCCCGAGCACCACGTCATTCGCTCTTACATCGACTTGATCCTCGAGTTGCCGTGGAATACGGCGACCGACGATAACCTCGAAATCGCCAACGCGCGAAAGATCCTCGACGAAGACCACTTCGGTCTGAAGGAAGTAAAAGAGAGGATTCTCGAGCACCTCGGCGTGCTCAAAATGAATCCCGCCGCGAAGGCTCCAATACTCTGCTTCGTCGGCCCTCCCGGAGTCGGAAAAACTTCGCTCGGCCAGTCGATCGCCCGCGCCCTCGGACGTAAGTTCGAGCGCGTCAGCCTCGGCGGAATGCATGACGAGGCGGAACTCCGAGGTCACCGCAGAACCTATATCGGCGCGATGCCCGGCCGCCTGATCCAGGCCTTCCGGCGCGCCAAGGCGAACAACCCGGTGATCATGCTCGACGAGGTCGATAAACTCGGCCGCGACTATCGGGGCGACCCGGCCGCCGCGTTGCTCGAAGTCCTCGATCCGGCACAAAACAAGACTTTCCGCGACAACTATCTCGATCTGTCGTTCGATCTGTCGCGCACGCTCTTCGTCACGACGGCGAATACGCTCGACACCATTCCGCGGCCGTTGCTCGACCGTATGGAAATCATCCAACTGCGCGGCTATAGCGAGGAGGAGAAGGTTGAAATCGCAGTTCGCTATCTGATTCCGCGCCAGCTCGCGGAAGCGGGCTTCAACGCCGACCAGTTACGATTGGAACCCGGAACGCTGCAGAAGATTATCTCCGGCTACACCCGCGAGGCTGGTCTTCGAAGGCTGGAACGGGCAATCGCAAAGGTCACGCGCAAAATCGCGCTCCGCTTCGCTGAAGGGAACGCCGACGCCGTTGTCATCGGCCCCGACGACCTCGCGGACTTGCTTGGTCCCGAGACCTTCAGTCAGGAAGAGGCTCGGCGCAATGTACCGGCCGGTGTGGCTACTGGCCTCGCATGGACCGAAGCCGGCGGCGACGTCCTCTACATCGAAGGGACTTTGCTGCCCGGCGGCAAAGGCCTCACGCTCACGGGTCAACTCGGTGACGTGATGCAGGAATCGGCCAAGACCGCGCAGAGTTATGTGTGGTCGCACGCCGAGTACCTGGGCATCGATACCGAGCGCTTCAAGGACAGCGGAATCCATATTCACGTCCCCGCCGGGGCCATTCCGAAAGATGGTCCGTCGGCCGGCGTGACCATGGCCACCGCGATGACCTCGCTCTACACCGGCATCCCGGCCCGCTCCGATACCGCGATGACCGGTGAGATTACGCTGACCGGTTTAGTTCTACCCATCGGCGGAGTCAAAGAAAAGGTGCTCGCGGCAAGGCGCGCCGGCATCAAGCGGATAGTGCTGCCCTACGGAAACAAGAAGGACCTGCGGGATCTGCCCGATCCTGTTCGTCAGGAGACAGAGTTCATCTTCGCAGAACGGATCGACCAGGTACTCGAAGCTCTGATTCCTAAGTTGACCGAACGCTTACGCCTGACCGCGTAACGAATCGATCTGATCAATCACGGACCGAAGCACCCTCTCCGGGGTTCGGTCCGTTACTTTTATTACGTGTATTGGCCCCGGCCCGGTGGGATGCCATCGCTGAAACATCCGGTCGCTCACATGTCCGGCGAATACGGATATGAGCGGGACCCCGCAGGCCGCCGCCACATGCTGCCCCGCCGAGTCGTACCCAATGTACAGTTGGCTGTGCGAGATCATGCTGGCGAATGGAGCGTAATCGCCTTCCCAGGTCTCCACTTCCGGAAAGAGCCCTAGAACATTTTCGACCCTTCGTGCTTCTTCGCCGCCCGCCCCTTTATCGATCAGAACTCCTCGCCCCCACGCAAGAAGCGCCCCAATCAAGTCCGGCTCGAAGGGGTCGTCTATTCGCTTCTCTCGATTCTCCCCGACTCCGAAACTGACCGTCACGTCCGGCCGCTGATAAACCGGCAGCGGAGCGATGTAGGCCCTGGCGCCCGGCACTTCGAACGTCTCCGCAACCCACCGGCTGGTAAGCGTGGAAAGCGAATCCGTGCCCTCGCCGCCATAGCTTCTGCTCTCGAAAAAGTAATACCGGTCTTCGGCGCAAAGCGGAAGCAGCCCAAGCTGCGAGAGCCGCGAATCGGGATCGACCACAATCGCGTCGTCCTCATCCACCGCCGGAAGAGTACCGAGCCGTTCGCGAACCGAGCCGGTGCGCCCATAAGAGAATTCGGAATGCTGGATCTGCGGATCGGCCGCAAAGAGTTCCCAATTCTTCTTGGGCCCCACCAGGTAGATCGCGGCCGAAGGAAACCGCCGTTTCATCGCGTCCAGTACAACGCTCGTCACCGCAACGTCGGCGCCTAGGGTAATCCGCGAAAGCACGAAGACCTTTTTCGGACTGGCGCCCTCAAACCGTCGCGCGCGGCGAATGCGGCCGTACCTGCTAAGCAGTTCTTCTGTGCTCAGTTTGGGCCGGACATAGGCAATCACCTCACTGAACAGCCGCGCATACACATCGCAAAGCTTAGGTTCGAACAGATCACCGAGCCGCTCCACAACAATCGTGAAGAGAGCTCTGCTCGCCGCGCTCGCGAGCTGCGGATCGTCGCTGGTAGCATTCTCAAGCAGCGGCGCCAACGCTGGCCAGGGCCGGCCGGCCAAACAACTCTCCAGCACCTGAAAAGCTAGTTCACTGACGGAAGTATTTTCCAACCAGAAGCTCCAGCTTCTTTAGAGTCAGGTCCGGAACCACCTTCCGGTCAGTGATCAGCGCATGCGCTAGCGCTGAACCGCACTTGCAAGTCCGTTCTTCAGGCATTGCCGTCACTGCGGCCTTCACAACGTGAGCCGCATTCTCTGCATTCTTCACCAGGTTCGCGATGATGTCGTTCACCGTGACCGCGTCGTGAGCCGGATGCCAGCAATCGTAGTCGGTCACCATCGCCACCGTCACGTAGCAGATCTCCGCTTCGCGCGCCAGCTTGGCTTCCTGCAGATTGGTCATCCCAATCACGTCCATTCCCCAACTTCGGTAAACGTTAGACTCAGCCTTGGTCGAAAACGCCGGACCTTCCATGCACAGGTACGTCCCGCCCCGTTTTGCATTTACCCCAGCCGCGCTGCAAGCCTCATGCACGACGTCGGAAAGCTGAGGGCAAACCGGATCGGCGAAGCTCACATGCGCCACCAATCCCTCCCCGAAGAATGTCGAGACACGACCGCGAGTCCGGTCGAAGAACTGATCGGGCAGCACGAAATCGAGCGGCCGATGTTCTTCCTTGAGCGACCCCACCGCGCTCAACGAGATAATCCTCTCCACGCCAAGCGCCTTGAAACCATGTATGTTGGCGCGGAAGTTCAACTCGGAAGGCGAAAGCCGGTGTCCGCGGCCATGGCGCGCAAGGAATGCCACCTCCTTGCCGGCCAGCGTACCCACCATGTACTTATCCGAAGGATCGCCCCATGGAGATCCATGTAATACCTCTTCCTTCACTTCAAATCCGGGCATGGAATAGAGGCCGCTGCCTCCGATAATGCCGATCTTTGGGTTCAAGTCCGATGCTCCTCTTCTTGAATCAACTCCACCAGTACGCCTCCCGATGAGGCTGGATGAATGAACACGTATAAATGCCCGCCCGCGCCCCGGCGAGGCTCGTTCAACAGGCGCGCGCCGCTCTGGCGCAACCGCTCTACAGTCGCCGCAAGATCCGGAACCAGAAAAGCGACATGGTGAAGGCCCTCGCCGCGCTTTTCCAGAAACCGGCCGATCACCGAATCGGGCTCGGTAGGCTCGAGCAGTTCCACCCGCGGACCATTGGCCGGAAGCATCGCCACGTTCACTTTCTCCGCGGCCACCGTCTCCCGCAAACTCACATCCATCCCGAGCTGGGCCTGCCAGAACGTCAGCGCCTGGTCAAGCGATCGCACCGCGATGCCGAGATGATCGATGCTAATGCCGTTCAAGCCACTCATTGACGATGCTGTAAGGATCACGCCGGCGTGACGCGGCTTCTTCAGCAGCCGCGCGCAATTCGGTCAATCCTATCCTTTCCGTAAGCCTCTCCCGCAGTATCTCGCGCAGACGGAGCGCCCAGTTTTCCAACACCCGATTCTGCCGCGAGCAGCCCGCACGAAACGACCGGACTGCAGTCAGAATCTCCGCCGTGCCTTTCCCCTCGCTCGCCACACACTGGACAATCGGAGGTATCCATCCATCGGCTCGGTGCGCCAGGCTCAGTTGCGCCTCAATGTCCGATTGAAGCCGCTCCGCACCCGGTAAATCCGCCTTGTTGATGACATAGACATCGGCGATTTCCATGATACCCGCTTTGATTGCCTGGACGTCATCTCCCATCCCCGGCACCAGCACCAGGACCGTCGCATCCGCCAACCGTGCGATGTCCACCTCGTCCTGGCCCACACCCACGGTCTCAATCAGAATCGTGTCCATCCCACCAGCGTCCAACAGCAAAGCAAGATCCATGGTTGCGTTGGACAATCCTCCAAGCCGCCCCCGCGATGCCATGGAGCGGATGAAGACGTTCGGATCGCCGTGATGTTCCTGCATCCGGATGCGGTCGCCGAGAATCGCTCCGCCCGTATACGGACTCGTGGGGTCCACCGCAAGCACGCCCACCTTTCGGTTCTCCACGCGCAACGCCGTCACCAATTGAGCCACCAGCGTACTCTTGCCCGCGCCCGGAGGCCCCGTGATCCCAATCGTAACGGTGCCGCCGGTGAAAGGAAAGATTCCCGTTATCAGTTCCTCGGCCTCACGGCTGCGGTTCTCAATCGTGGTCGCGGCGCGCGCAATACTGCGAACATCGCCGGACCGGATCCTGTCGATGATCGTGCTCACACTTTGCTCTTCAACAGTTGCCGCGCGATCACCAGTCGCTGAATTTCGCTCGTGCCTTCCCCAATAGTGCAGAGCTTCACATCGCGATAGAACTTCTCCACCGGATAGTCTTTGATGAACCCATACCCGCCATGAATCTGCAGCGCGTCGTCACAGATGCGCACGGCGCTCTCCGACGCGAATAGCTTCGCCATCGCCGACTCCTTCGTCACGCGCTCGCCTTGATCCTTGAGCCAACCGGCGCGATAGGTCAGCAGCCTCGCCGCTTCGATCTTCGTCGCCATGTCCGCCAGCTTGTGTTGAATCGCCTGGAATTCCGAGATCGGCCGGCCAAACTGCTTTCGCTGTTTCGAATACCGCAGAGCCGCATCGAAAGCGCCTTGCGCGATACCGACCGAAAGCGCCGCGATGGAGATGCGCCCGCCGTCGAGAATCCGCAAGCTGTCCACGAATCCCTCGCCCACTTGTCCGAGAAGCTGCGATCCCGGCACGCGGCAATCTGTAAATAGCACTTCGCCGGTCGCGCTCGCCCGCATCCCCAGCTTGTTTTCCTTCTTGCCAACACGAAACCCAGGCGTGTCCTTCTCGATCACGAACGCGGAGATGCCATGATGCGAAGCGCTCCGGTCGGTCACAAACATGGCCACGCAGGCGTCGGCGTACTGTGCATTTGTAGTGAAGGTCTTCCCGCCGTTCAACACCCAGCCGTCACCGTCCCTGTTTGCACGCGACCGCGTCCCGCCGGCGTCCGACCCAGCCTCTGGTTCCGTCAGCGACCAGCACCCGATCCACTCGCCGGAAGCGAGCTTCGGAATATAGTGCTGCTTCTGAGCATCGTTACCGGCGGTGAAAATGTGATTCGCGCAAAGCGAGTTGTGCGCCGCGACAATGAGACCGACCGAGCCATCCACCCTCGCCAGTTCCTCGATCACGATCGCGTACTCGATATAGCCGAGCCCCGCGCCGCCCAACTCCTCCGGGAAGATGCATCCCATGAAGCCGAGCTTGCCCAGTTTCTTGACCGTTTCGAGCGGGAAGGTCTGGTTCTCGTCCCACTCCAGAACATGCGGCGCGATCTCCGCCTCGGCGAATTCGCGGACCGATCTGCGGAGTTGCTTCTGCTCCTCCGAGTATTCGAATTCCATGTGGCTAGGTTAGCAGCGTCAAACCAGCTCTTCGCGCACTGGGTCCCACTTGACAGTGCGGCCCTGGCGATAGCTCTCCACTGTCATACGGCAGGCAATCGAAACGCGGAAGCCCAATTCGAACGGGCAGGTCGGCGTTTGGCCGCTGCGGATACAGTCGAGGAAGTTCTGCATGTGCGCGTGCGGAGCACTCTTCGTCTCTCCCACCCGCTCGGTCCCCTTGGGCTGATTCTCACGCTGGGGAAGATACTTGATGCTGCTCATCGTTTTCGAAATCGTGCCGTCGGTGCCAAGCGCATCTTCCGAGAATCCCAGTTCGCTATTGCCGAATCCCGAGTCCCAAGTGATCAGCATTTCCTCGGGATGTTCCAGTGAGACGTTCATCGTATCGGGCACTTCGCGGCCGTCTTTCCAGAGATAGACACCGCCGGTCATCGTCGCTGCCTTGGGGATTTGCAGGTTCATCACCTTGTACCAGAAGGCAATCTGATGGCACATGTTTTCGTAGATGTTCCCGCCCGAATAATCCCAATAGAAGCGCCAGTTGCGATAGCGGTTAGCATCGAACTCGCGCTGCGGGGAGTCGCCCAAAAAGGCTTTCCAGATGATATGCTCCGGCGTCATGTCGGGATAGATTTCGCGCGTCCACTGAGGCTTTCCATGCGGCGTATTGCGGTACATGTGCATGTGCAGCGCAGTAATCTTACCCATTTTGTCGCTCGCGGCAAGGAACGAAGCCGCGTCCGGAACCTGCCCGGTAGAGCAGCCCTGGTGCCCGATCTGCACAGTGCGTTTGCCGGCCTTTTTATATGCCGTGCGCATCCGCTTTGCGTGGTCAACCGTGAAGGCCATCGTCTTTTCCTGATAGACGTGCTTGCCTGCATCGAGAGCCGCTACAAAATGCTCGCAGTGCAGGTGCTGCGGCGTTGCAATGATAACCGCGTCGACATTTTTGTCGTCCAACAGATAGCGGTAGTCGAGATATGTCTTCGCGGAGGGAACCAGGGCCTTCGCCGTATCGAGCCGGCGGGTGTAGATGTCGGCGAATCCCACGAACTCCGTATTCGGACACGCCAAGGCTTCATGTACGTCGACCATACCGCGGTCGCCCGGACCTATAATGCCTAGCCGAATCCGGTCGTTTGCGCCCAGGACGCCCGACGGCGCAGCCGCCACAGCCAGCCCCGATGCCATCTTGCCAAGAAAGTTCCGCCGGGAATCCATAGATGGGATCATTATAGATTACAACGCATGCAAATCCTTAAACCCCAGACGGCCACGGAGTTGGCCGCGGCGCTGATGGACTGCGCATCTACTGGACGGCACATCCGCGTCTTCGGTTCCTCCTCGAAAGACAGGATGGGCGGGCCGCTGGCGGACGCCGAAACCGGCATTTGCACATCTGCCATGAAACGCCTGCTACAATACGAGCCGCGCGACTTGACCATCAGCGTAGAAGCCGGAATGCCATTCGCGGAACTCTCGCACCTTCTGGCGGAGAATCGCCAGATGATCCCAATCGACCCGCCGTATTTTGATACGGCGACCGTCGGCGGAGTCGTCGCCGCCAGCACCAGCGGACCGCGCCGCCGGCTCTACGGATCGGTGCGGGATCTGATCATCGGCATGACCTTCGCCACGCTCGAGGGCAAGCTGGTGAACTCGGGCGGAATGGTGGTAAAAAACGTAGCAGGGCTCGACATGGGAAAACTGATGGCCGGGTCCTTCGGCACGCTCGCCGTGCTCGGTGTCGTGAACTTCAAGCTCCTGCCCATTCCCGAGATCTCCCGCACCTTCGTGATGCGGTTCGCCACTATCGACGAAGTAATCGCCCGGCGCGACGAGATTTTGAAAGGCGTGCTGCTGCCGGCCGCGCTTGATCTGCTGAATCCGGCCGGAGCCAAGCGCGTCGGCCTCGAAGGTTACTGCCTCATATTTCAGGCCGGGGGCAATACCGCTGTGATGGACCGCTATGTCCGCGAGCTCCCGGGCAGCGAGGTCCTGGAAGGCGCCGCCGAAACGTCGCTTTGGGAAAGCATTCGCGAGTTCACCCCCCGTTTTCTGGCAGAACATGCTGAGGGAGCTATCGTGCGCGTGTCGTCCACGCTGATGGAACTGAAGCAGGTAGTGTCGGAATTCGAAGTCCCGGTGCTGGCCCGGGCAGCGAACGCTATCTCTTACGCCTGTTTCGCCGACGCGTCGCTGGCCAAAGGAAAGACCGGGAAATGGATCATCGAATCGGCGCCCGTGTCGCGCAAGCCCTCCCTCGATCTCTGGCCCGCCCCGGGCAACGACTTTGACATGATGAAGAAAGTTAAGCAAATGTTCGATCCGCAGCATCTCCTGAATGAAGGCAGGCTTTATGGCCGCATCTGAAACCGTCCAGTTCCACGACAAGCCGAAGCAGAAAGATCTCGACCGCTGCGTGCACTGCGGCCTCTGCCTGAACGCCTGCCCGACGTATCGCGAACTCGGTGTCGAGATGGATTCTCCTCGCGGCCGCATCTACCAGATGGTCCAGGTGGCCACGGGCGAGGCTAAAATCGGTCCCGACTACATTGAACACATCGAACTCTGCCTCGCCTGCCGCGGCTGCGAAACCGCATGCCCCTCGGGCGTGCAGTACGGGCGCCTGGTGGAAGCGGCGAGGGCGGAAATCGAAGAAACGATCGACCGGCCTTTCAGCGTCCGCCTGATTCGCTACCTGGTCTTCGAGCATGTGCTGCCTTCGCGGGCCCACCTCCAGATTGCCGGTGCGCTGCTTCATCTCTATCAGGCAACAGGTCTGCAAAAACTCGTTCGATCGTCCGGATTGCTCAAGCTCATGGGCAAAATGGGCCGCGCTGAAGCTCTCGCGTTCACCGCGGAAACGCCGACCTTCTACCGCCAATACGGGAAAGTCTTCCCGGCCGAAGGCCAGCAAAAGTATCGCGTGGCGTTGCTTGGCGGATGCATGGCCAACATCTTTTTCGCGCGACTCAACGAAGCCACGGTGCGTGTTCTGCAGAAGAACGGCTGCGAGGTTTCAGTTCCCGAGGCGCAGACTTGCTGCGGAGCCCTCCACGTGCACGCCGGTCTTCGCAAGCCCGCGCGGGCACTGGCGCGGAAGAATATCGACGCGCTGCTGGCCGGGAATTACGACGCCATTCTCACAAATGCGGCCGGGTGCGGTTCCACGCTCAAGGAATACGACGAGCTGCTCGAGGAAGATCCGCAATATGCGGCCAAGGCGGTCGAATTCAAGAAGCGCATGAAGGACGTGACGGAATTCCTTGCCTCCATCGAGCTCAACCGCAACATGGCGAAGCTGCCATACACCGTCACGTATCAGGATTCCTGCCATCTGGCTCACGGACAGAAGATCAAGGTCCAGCCGAGAACACTGCTACGCGCGGTGCCGGGTCTCAATTTCCGCGAGATGCCGATGTCGGACCTCTGCTGCGGCAGCGCGGGGATTTACAACATCGTGCAGAACGAAATGTCGATGAAACTACTCGAACAAAAGATGGGTTACGTGAATTCCGTGAATCCGGACGTGATCGTCACCGCCAACCCCGGCTGCATGATGCAATTGCAGGCCGGCGCGAAGATGCACGGCCGGAGTCAGCGCGTCGCGCATGTCGTCGAAATTCTCGACGAGGCCTACCGGACCTGAACAATTGCTGGTTTGTGAAATGGCGGCGGTCCCTGGCCGATGATGAACCAGCCAGGCGTTACGCCTTCGCCATGAGGGAATACGATGCCGGGGTAGAGGGCATCTGCCGGTAACTGGAAAAGTCTTTTCGCCGTCACGGTTTCGCCAGGCTTGAGGTACGTCGTTAGCGGGACGGTCGAGGCGTCCGGAAGCGTCGGTCATATAAACAGCCGCTCCGTTTGCACGTTGAACCCGGCCGCCGGCATGGGTCGACAGGCGAATCGTCACATCATACGAAGCAAGTTTATCCACGATAGTCCGCTTCACGTCTGCGACGGCAACGCACCAATCGTCAAAGCACAAGTCGTCCCCCACGTTCGCTACCCGGCGTGGCACGGCGTCCGCGGATGAGGCGAAGGGCACTGTCCCTCCGGTGGCGTAGGCCATTGATAAGATGCAAGAAGAAATCTTGTTGTTGACGACCGACAACAACAGATTTATATTGTAGGCAGTCGACACCATGGCGCCTCAATCACGGCTCGATCTTCTGCAAGGCACGCTCGATCTCCTGATCCTCCGCACCCTCCAAACCGGTCCCATGCACGGGTGGGCGATTTCTGAACGGATCCAGCAGATTTCGCGAGAAGTATTGCAGGTAAACCAAGGTTCGCTGTATCCGGCGCTCCATCGCCTTGAACATCAGGCTTGGATCAAGGCGGAATGGGGAATTTCGGAACTCGGGCGGCGGGCGCGATTCTATCACCTGACTGCATCCGGGCGGAAGCAATTGGAGGTAGAGACCGATAACTGGGCGCGGCTGACGACCGCGATAGGACGGGTGCTCGAGGAGGCATAACATGAACCGCGGCGATCTCCTGTTACGTCTGAAAGCAGTATTTTCACGCCCTCGAATGGAGGATGAACTCGATGAAGAACTCCAGTCTCACCTGGAGTTCCAAACACGCAAGTATCTAGCTTCCGGGCTGGACGAGAAAGAGGCACAGCGGCGAGCACGCGTAGAATTTGGAGCAGTCGAACTGACAAAAGAAGAGTGCCGCGATGAACGCCGGGTGAACGTGATCGACAATTTCATCCAGGACGTGCGTTACGCCATGCGAGGGCTGCGGCGCGATCCGATGTTGACGCTGACCGCTATGCTTACGCTGGCAATCTGCATCGGCGCGAATACCACGATCTTCAGTCTTGTGAATTCCATCATTTTGCGCCCGCTGCCGTATCCTCAATCGCAACGGCTGTACTGGGTGAGCGAGCGCATGGGCAAAGACCAGTTGGAGCTGAGTCACGGTCCCGATTACTACAGTCTTCGCGAGGAGAACCAAGTCTTCGAGGACGTGGCCGCCTATGACACTTCAACAGTCAACTGGACGGGCGGGGAAAAAGCGGAGCAGTTGGACACGGCCCAGGTGAGCCCGTCGTTCTTCACCGTTCTCGCCTCGCAGCCGTTAATGGGCCGATATCTGGCGCCCACGGAAGAAGGCCCCAAGGCTCCTCCGGTGGCTGTGTTGAGCTACTCATTCTGGCGAAGCCGGATGGGAAGCGATCCGACCATCGTCGGTAAGAACATCACACTCGAGAGCATGCCGAGAACTGTGATTGGAGTGATGCCGCAAGGGTTCGACTATCCAAAGGGCACGCAGATCTGGAGACCGCTGCCGTTCGACGAGGCATCTCAAAGGCCGCGGCTAGTCACGCGCCCGATGTGGATTGTGAATATGGTGGCGCGGCTTCGGCCCAATATTAGCCGGCAACAACTTGATACGGAGCTCGACCGGCTGACGACCGCAATTCGCCGGGAATACCCGAAAGAGTTTGCGGGCGCAGGATTCCTCGACAACATGAAAATCCTGGCCACGCCCCTGCAGCGGCACATGCAAGGCGATCTGCGGCCCGCGCTGTTGGTACTGAGCGGCGCGGTTGCACTGGTATTGCTCATCGCCTGTGCGAATCTGGCAAACCTTCTGCTGGCTCGGGCCGCCGCACGTGAGCGCGAACTGGCGGTGCGAATGGCCCTCGGCTCGGGACGCGCGAGAATCGTGCGGCAGGTGCTCACAGAAAGCCTGTCGCTCGCGTTGCCGGGTGGTCTGGCCGGTATTTGGATGGCGGCCTTGACGATTGCATATCTGAACGCGTCGAAACCATTTGTTCTGCAGAGTTATCCGCCGATCGTGCTCGATGTTCCTACGCTTACCTTCACTTTCGCGGTGAGCGTTCTTACGGGGCTCGTGTTCGGCATGGCGCCGGCCTTCGCCGCAGCCGGAATCAGCATTCAAGACGCCCTGAAATCGGCAAGTCACCTGCAAAGCGGTGGCAACAGAGCGAGGCACTTGAGGCACGTTCTCGTCGTTGCCGAACTTGGCCTATCGCTGGTGTTGTTGATTGGAGCCGGACTGCTGGCGAGAAGCTTTATCGCCCTGGCTCGCACGAACCTGGGTTTTTCAGCGAAGAACCTGCTTACGTTGCGCGTGAACCTGATCAATTCCCGCTACACCACCGCGGAGAGCCAGGCGCAATACTACGACGATGTCGTTGGCCGCATTCAACAACTGCCCATGGTTCAAAGTGCGGCCGTCGCGACCGACATACCCCTAAGTGGGGAGCGTCATTGGGGCGATTTGCGGTTTCAGGTTGCCGGCCGGGTGCCCCTTCCGCTGGCTCAACGTCCGACGGCCGACACCACCGTTGTGAGCAGCAGTTTCTTTCGCGTGTTGGGAATTCCTCTGCGCAGCGGACGAATATTCGATGAGCAGGATTCGGCCAAAGCTGCCGATAACATCGTGATCAACGAAGCTTTCGCGAGAAAGATCCTTCCAGGCGAGGATCCCATCGGACGCTATATTTCATCGCGCAAAGGCTCCCCTAATTGGAGAATCGTGGGCGTAGTGGGGACGGTCCGAAGCAGCGATCTGGGAGCCGATCCGCCGCCGCTGATTTACCGCTGTACGTGTCAGGGAAGTCCCTACCTTTCCCGAATGGGAATCTTCGTCAGGACCAACGGGGATCCTCGCCAAGCGATCCGCGCGATCCAGGATCAAATGTACGCATTGGACCGCAACACGCCGGTTTTCGACGTGAAGACGATGGAAGACCGTGTGAAGGATTCGTTGGCTTCGCAGCAGTTTCAACTCGTGATGATCGGAACATTTGCGTTGATTGCCATCATTCTCGCGGCTGTCGGTGTATACGGAGTCATGTCGTACCTGGTGACGCTACGAACCCGTGAGATCGGCATTCGCGTAGCCATGGGAGCGCGCCTGGAGCATGTGCTTCGCCTCGTACTTGGAGAGAGCTTTGCACTCACAGGAATCGCGATCGCCGTGGGGCTTTTCGGCGCGTGGGCACTGTCGCGCTACCTCAAATCGATGCTGTACGGAGTGACCGCCTTGGATGGCTTCACGTTCGCAATCATGCCTTTGGCGCTGGCGGGCATTGCAATCGCGGCATCTCTTGTGCCCGCCCTGCGAGCGTCGCGAATCGATCCCACGCGGGCGCTACGGGAAGAATAATTACGGTTGCGCTTCCACTAACCGCTTCAATTTCGCGGCGTCGTCCTGGAGGCTCTTCTGAACGTCCGGCGTAATTAACGGCTCCAGCAACTTCGCCAGCCAGATCTTGTACTTTGCTACACCGGTCGATTCCAGCTGCGTCTTGCCGTCATGCTCGCTCAGCTCGTAGCGCACGTCGTTCGCGAACGCATCCGTCTCCACACGCACGCCGAGCGCCTTGTTCGGTTCGAATGCGGTGATGGTCAGGTCGATGCTCGCCTTCTGCCCGTTGTCGACCACCGTGTAGCGCACCTTTGTACCCACTTGCTCCGGACCAGGCGTCAATTGCGTCACATCGGTCAGTCCAGTTACCCACTGCTTGAGCTTGCCGCCTTCAGTGAGCCACGGGAACACTTGGGCAGGCGGCCGGTTGATTTCGATCTCCAAATGGTTGCGCCCTGCATTGGCGCGGAAGCCCAAAACGAATAACGTGAGCACGCCGAAAACAATCACGCAGAAGAACGCGAAAAGAATCCGGCGCACCCAAGGCATTCGCCCAGAGTTTAACATCTGCCGGATAGACTATGGAGTATGAAGATGACGTACCTGCTGTTAGCAGCCGCGAGTACGCTCTCCGCGCAGCAGAAAATAACCAGCCAAATCCACATCTCGAGCGCGGACGGGAAACAAGACAAGGTGATCTATTCCGTGGCCAAGCGCTTTGAAGCGCCCAACTGGTCGCCCGACGGCAAGTATCTGCTCTTGAACTCAGGCGGCAAACTTTGGAAACTCCCGGTGGAGGGCGGGGAACCGGTGGCGCTCGACAGTGGAACGATCGACAGGATCAACAACGATCATGGAATTTCACCGGATGGTAAGTGGATCGCCATATCCGCGGGCGAAATTTACGTGCTGCCGGCGGAAGGTGGAACGCCCAAGCAAATGACGAACGCCAAGCCGAGCTATTTTCATGGCTGGGCGCCTGACGGCAAGACGTTCGCGTTTTGCGCCCAACGCGGCGGCAACTTCGATATCTACGCCGTCCCGGCCAGTGGCGGCGATGAAGCGCGGCTCACTACTTCGCCCGGCTACGACGATGGACCCGATTACTCTCCCGATGGCGAGTGGATTTACTTCAATTCCGACCGCTCGGGAAGCTGGGATATTTGGAGAATGCCCGCCACGGGAGCAGGGCCGAACGAGGAAAAGGCGGAGCGTGTCACCAGCGACGACTACGAAGACTGGTTTGCGCATCCTTCGCCGGACGGCAAGTGGCTGGTGATGATTTCATTTGAGAAGGGAACAAAAGGACACCCGGCAAATCAGAACGTGTTGTTGCGCCGAATGCGTATGCCGGGCGCCCATGTGCAGCCGGCGAAACTTGAAGTGATTAAGAAACTGTTCGGCGGCCAGGGCACGATGAACGTGAACTCCTGGTCGCCGGACAGCAAGCATTTTGCCTACGTCAGTTATTCGTTAGACTGATTCGGACGTTGGAACCGTGCGCCGTTATGGTTCTGGCGCATCTGATCGGCCTTCGCCTTCTGATCGGGCGTCAACTGCGCGTAGAAATTCGAAAACGCTTCCGCGCGAATTTCGGCGAGTTGTCCCATAACCGCTCCCTGCTGCGATGTGATCGTCTGTAGATCCGACGCCGGCTTACCGGCTTTCACAGCTTCGTTCAGAGCCTGATGGGTCTGGCGAAGTTGCTGCCGCAACGGCTTAGCCGATTCTTGCGCTTTGGCAAAAATCTGCTGCGCCGAGGCCTTCTGGGCATCGGTCAGGTTAAGAGCTGTACTGAGTTTGGTCAAACGATTCTGCATGGCCTGCGCGGCCATGGGACCATGATGATGGATTGCCTGCGCGCTGGCGACGATGGTTCCGAAAGTGAGGAGCCCCGCCCCAGCTACGCTAAGAAGTTTTTTGTTGAACTTCATTGGTTTGCTGCCTCCTGATCCAAGACTAACGGCGCATTGTAAAGTGCGTTTCAGCGCTGTGTAAATCTGTGTAAAAGCAGGCATGAGAAGTGTCGTCTTCATGGTAAAGTTCGGGTGTGAAGATCCTTGTTATCGACGACGATGTGGAACTCTGCGGGCTCCTGCGGGAGTTTCTACAGCGCGAGGGATTTCAAGTAGACGTGGCTCACGACGGCAAAGCCGGACTGGAAAAAGTGGGCAAGGATGCGCCGGATCTGATCGTGCTCGACGTCATGTTGCCCGGCATGGATGGATTCGAAATTCTACGGCGTCTTCGCCAGCAGGGCCGGATTCCGGTCCTCATGCTTACGGCGCGCGGTGAAGATGTCGACCGCATCGTCGGTCTCGAACTCGGCGCCGACGACTATCTGGCGAAGCCGTTTAACCCGCGCGAACTCGCGGCGCGTATCCGGGCGATTCTGCGCCGCATGGAACCACGCCCAACGGACAGCCGCGTGGAAGTGAACGGAGTGACTCTCGATCCCGGCTCGCGCGAAGTTGTGCAGGACGGTAAACATGTCGACCTGACCACGGTCGAGTTCGATATCCTGGAACACCTCATGCGCTCGGCTGGACGCGTGCTTTCCCGTGACGCGCTGATGGAGGCTTTGTATAACCGCAAGGCCACCGCATTCGACCGCTCCATGGACATGCACATCAGTCATCTCCGCCGCAAATTAGAAGGCGAGCGTACGCTGATCAAGACGGTCCGCGGCGTCGGCTATCAGTTCTGCCGCAGTTCGGAGGAAGCCGCCGAATGAGGACGCTTTTCGTCAAGACGCTGCTCTGGTTTCTGTGCACGACGTTCATCACGTTCACGACGATTGTCGGGACTCTGGCGTTGACGTACAATTCCCGCGAGCAGCGGGAAGCGCCGTTCGGCATGTTGGTCTCACTCGGACTGGCGCAGGCGCGGCACGCTTATGAAACCGGTGGGCGTCCTGGGCTGGAGATGGCATTGAAGCGCTTCCAGAACATCACGCACGCCGAGAGCGTACTCACGGATGAAAATGGAATCGATCTGGCTACGGGCCGGGACCGCTCGGATCTGCTTCGCGATGCCGAAACCCCGCGCCTGTTTCCGGAATTGCGCCGCGAGCGCAACATCGTCGCACGCCGCAGCCCCAACGGTGATTATTGGTTCTTTTTGATGTTGAACCGAACCAACTGGCTGGGTTGGTTCATCCGGCCGTGGCGGAATCCGGTTGTGGTGGGTTTGCTGCTGCTGATGTGCTATCTGTTTGCGAGGCATCTCACAAATCCCGTCCGCCAGTTGCAGAAGGCCGTCGATCGCTTTGGCCATGGTGATCTTACTGCCCGCGTCGGATCGACGAGGCGCGACGAACTGGGCGAACTCGCGCGCGCTTTCGATCATATGGCCGACCGCACGCAGACGCTTCTGGCCGCTGAGCGCCGCTTCTGCTCGACATTTCACACGAGCTTCGCTCACCACTCGCGCGGCTCAATGTGGCGGTGGAACTGGCGCGCTCCGGCGGCGACAGCGAGTCGCAATTGAACCGTATTCAGAAGGAAGCGGACAGGCTGAGCGCTCTGGTGGGCGAATTGTTGCAGGTAACGCGTGCCGAAGGCGACCCTTCGCAGCGCAAGCTGGAACCCGTGCAGCTTGATTCGCTGGTGACGGATGTTGTGGAGGATTCGCGCATCGAGGCGGACGCCCGCGGAGTGAAGGTCGAATTGACCGTGCCCACTGGCATCAAGCTAAGCGGAGACGAGGAACTACTTCGCCGGGCCGTGGAGAATGTCGTCCGCAACGCCATTCGATATGCGCCGGTGGGAACCGCCGTGGAAGTGGCCGTGAAAGATATGCCCGGCCGCGCCGTCGTTCGCGTCCGTGACTACGGGCCGGGTGTGCCGGCGGACGCGTTGCCACGGCTCTTCGATCCGTTCTATCGCGTAGATACCGACCGCAACCGCATCAGCGGAGGAGTAGGGTTGGGTCTGGCCATCGCCCGGCGCGCAGTGGAACTGCACAAGGGCAGCGTTCAGGCGACGAACGCAAATCCTGGCTTATTGGTGGAAATCGATCTCCCGCGCGTGGAACCGGTGCAGCGAGCCGTTATTTCGGATCCTTCTTCGTCTTTGTCGGTAAGGGGTTGAGTTTTCGTTCCTGGGTGTCGTTGATGATTTTCGCTCCGCCTGGCAGCTCAAACAGCTTGGCCGCCAAATCCTGATTGATCACCACACTCTCGGCGAAAATTTCGTATACCTTCTCGCCGTCCCGCAGGCGGAGCATGTTAAACGGCCACATCACGCCGTGGCCGACATCGCGGAACTTGGTAAATACGGTTACCTCTTCAATCGGATATTTCGTTTCCGGATCGCGCCGCACGTGAACCTGCTTTACCGGCAGGTGGGTCGATTTCGCAAAGTAAACGCTGACCACGTTGTTGTCGGAGTCGGTGAAATCCACCTTGTCGGTCGGCACGTTGTCGATGATCTCCGAGCCGCGTGAGTCGATCAGCATGCCAGGCTCTTTCAAGCGCTCCAGCAGAATGTAAAAAATGCTATTGCGGGTGGTGGACATGTAGCGTTTCATCGTATCTTCCGGGATCGGCTGGGCGCCGCGATAGCTGACTTGATAACCGGCATCTTCGAGGAAGAGTACGACGGCATCCTCCTTCTTACCGAAAGCCTGCCGCTCACGAACGTGCAGCTTCAGATCGCCGGGCGCCTTGTTGATGTCGTATTGGGTATAAATTTTCGCAATCGACAGGCCGGTGAGCTGTTCACGATAGAACGAATAAACGCGGCCGGTTTCCACGCGATTGCGCATGGCCAAGAAGTAGTCGCCGCCGAGCGCCGCCACGACCTGGTCGATCAGGGCCTTTCCCTTTTCCTGCGATACGGTTGTTTGGGAGTTCAATAACAGACTGGAAAGCAACAGCGCGGCAAGGGTCCTCATGGCCTCTTACTCAATTCCTCCGGTTTCAGACCTGTATTCAGCTTCCATTCTTTCACCGCGACGTCGGCGAACTTTTGGCCGGCCTGCTGAATCGAGATGTGAAAGGGCATCTTAATCCCGTTGACGTCACGCCAGTCCGAATAGGTCTCCTCCACCTTGCTTCCAGACATCAGATAGAGTTGCTTGACCGGCCGGCCGTCGAGATCCATCTCCATGATTACCGAGTGGCCGTCGCGATCGGATATCTCCACCTTGGTGGCCGTTGACGCAACCACCGTTCGGTTGACGTCACGATCGCTCAACAGAATGCTGAAGAAGTTCCGAAAGATCTCCATGCGCACCTGGTCGATTACTTGCGGCGCCATCGGCATCTGGCCTTGCGGGCCGATGATCCAACCAGCCGCGCCATCCGAGTAGACCGTCACCATTCCAAATGGCATCTGTTGGAGTTGACGGAACTGATTCGGAAAGAGCGACATATTGGTCTGCCTCGCTTTGATGGTTGCGCCGCCTGCCTGCAGATCCACGTCGGCAATCTCGGTGGCGTCACGGATTGCGGCGAGCTTATCCACGCCGCCGACTGATTTCTGGCTACGCGCGAGCAGCTCTTTTCCTTTCGCGATGGTCTCGGCGTTCACCGGTATTTCGGGTTTCTTTGGTTCGGGAATAGTCAGGTCGATTGCGGTTACGGGTCCGAGCGTGTTGAGGGGCTTACCGAACTCTTTCGTATTGCCGACTGCGACGATCGTTAGATCTTTCGGTCTGAGATATTCCTTCGCCACGCGCAAGACGTCTTCCTTCGTCACCGCGCTGACAGCCTTTTGATACTGGAAAATGAAATCCTTCGGATAGCCGTAGTAGTCGTACGTCACAACCCGTCCAAGCGTCTTGCCCGGACTGTCGAAATTGAAAACAAAACTATTGAGAGCGGTATCCTTGGCCGTCTTCAACTCGTCGTCCGTCACTTCCGACGTACGTATTTTTTCAATCTCCTCTTCGATCGCCTGAATGGTCTCGACCGTGGTCGACGATTTTGTGCTTCCGCTCACGGCGAACACTCCGGCGTAATCGAAATTCGCGTCCCACTCGGAGCTGATGTTGTAGGCATAGCCTAGCTGCGTCCGGACCTTCTTGAACAATCGGCTCGAGAAGCCGCCGCCGAGGATATCCGACATCACTTCCAGCGCGGGATAGTTTTTATCGCGCAGATCGCCGCCGAGGTGGCCGACGTTGAAGAACGTCTGCGTTACGTCGCTCTTGTCCGCCACAAACACGCCTGGCGCGGCTTTGGCGGTCACTTTTGGAAGTGGCGGCGCGGGTGGCTGCTGCACTGTCCAATCGGCGAACAATTTCTCGATCTTCGACTTCATCTCCGCGCTGTCGAAGTCGCCCTGAATCGCGATCACAGTGTTGGCCGGGAAGTAAAAGCGCTTGTAGAAAGCAACCAGATCGGGGCGCTGAATATTGTCGAGATCGGCGTATTCGGTCTGGTCGCCGTAGGGCGTGTTCGGACCATAAAGGGTGCGCGCGAACTCACGGCCGGCGATGCCACTGGCGTCGTCGTTGCGGCGCGCGATTCCACCTCGCATCCGATTCTTCACCAGGTCGAGTTGGTCCTGGCGGAACTCGGGAGCGGTCAACACATCCTTGAAAATACTCAAGATTTCGTCGGTATTTTCCCGCAGACAGCTAAAGCTCACCTTACCGTTCGAGGGGCTGACGGCGCTCTCCACCGACGCGGCGATATTCTCCACTTCCTCGTCGATCTGATCGCCGGTTTTCGATTTCGTTCCGCCCGTACGCATCACCGACCCCATGATTTCGGCGAGTCCTACTTTGCCCGCGGGATCGAAGAGGCTGCCGGTATGCACCAGAGCGAATCCGCCAACCAACGGCAGTTCGTGGTTCTCCAGCAAGTAGAGTTTGATTCCGTTGGCGAGCGTGAATGTCGGGATGTCCGGAATCTTCACGCCACCCAGCGGCGGAAACTTCAGGTCGCGATAGTTGGGTGTCACCGGCTCGGCGGCCGTCGTGACTGGGGCCTTTTGTTGCGCAACCAGCGTCTTCTTGTGGGCTGTCTGAGCCGGGAGCGTGGCCGCCAGTAGAGAACAGACGACGATTGCGGCAAGGCGCTTCATTTACTGGCTCCCTTCAGATAAGCCACCGTGCGGTTGGACGATCCGAAGTATGTTTTCATCACCCGCTGCACATCGTCTGCCGTCACTTTGTCGATATCGTCGATCCCGGTGAACATCGTTTGCCAGTTACCGTACTGAGACGCGTAAAACGTGAGCTGTGATGCGAGCCCGGAATTGCTGTTGAGCTGATGGACCAGGCCCGCGCGAATTTTTGTCTTTATCCGCCTCATCGTCTCGTCGTCCACTTTGTGGTTCTTGAGATCCTCAACAATGGCGTAGATCGCCTGCTCGTTCTCTTCCACGGTGTGGTTCGGCGCCGGTGCGCTGAACACTAGAAAAAGATTGGGATACTTGCCGCCAGGCTCAGTCGAATTCGTGTCTGCTTCAATTGACACCTTCTTATCGCGAACGAGCTCTTTGTAGAGCAATCCAGTTCGGCCACTGGAAAGAATGGCGCTGATCACGTCGAACACCGGATCGTCCTTGTCCAGTTGATCGGGCCGGTGATAGGCGATCATCACCAGAGGCTGCGCGTCGGCTTCAAGAACTGCGCGCTTCTCGCCGGACTGCTCGGGTTCGACGGTTATCACGGGAGGCGAAGGAGGCCCAGCCGGTATGGAAGCGTAATATTTCTCTGCCAGACGCTTGGCCTGCGCGGGATCTACGTCACCCACAATGGCAATGTAGATATTCGACGGACGGTAGTATTTGCGAAAAAACTCCTCCTCGTTTTTTGCCCGGAGATTCTCGATGTCGCTTGCCCATCCGATCAGGGTGCGGTAGGGATGCGCCATGAATGCTGTCGCCAGGGCCAGCTCCTGCAACTTACCGTTTGGATCCGATTCCACGCGCATGCGGCGCTCCTCGCGGACCACATCGCGCTCCTTGTAGAACTCCCGGAATACCGGCTGGCGGAACCACTCCGATTGCAGCAGGAACCACAGCTCGAGCCGGTTGGACGGAAGGCTGTAGAAGTACATCGTGGTATCGGGCGACGTCGCAGCGTTGAAACCCGCGCCGCCGTTCTCTTCGATCACTCGGATGTAGGCGTTCTGGTCGACGAAACTGTCGGCCGTGGCGATGGCGTCCTTTAACGCCACTTGCAGTTGCTTAAGCTTATCGAGATCGGCATGAAGGCCCTTGTATCGTTCAGCGTCGAGGCGGTCGTATGCGGCTTCGACGGCCGCCAGCGCCTTCTTCTCCTCGGGCCAATTCGTCGAACCGATGGTGGTGGTGCCCTTGCCGATCATATGCTCGAACATATGCGCCGTGCTGCTCATTCCGCCGGGATCGTCCACCGAACCCGCGTTTACCAGTGCGTGGAACGAAACCACCGGAGCGTCGTGACGTTCGCAAACGATAAAGTGAAAACCGTTGGCGAGTGTGAACTCTGTCACTTTCTTCTCGAAGTCTTTCAGATTCTGGCCCGCCAGACACAGCGGCAGCGTAATAAGAAGCAGGAGGCGATAAGGCATTTATTTGGGTGGAGTGGCGGGAGGATCTAAGATCAACTTCGACTCGGCTTCGTACTTGCGATACAACCGGAATTGAGTTTCGTTCCTCGACAATTGGCCGTCGGAACGCATATCCAGTTGCGACGAGAGCGGGAGCACGAATGGATGGCCGGATATTTCCACGACACTGTAGTTGAGCAGATGTCTTGGCCATTTGCACGGGGAAAGTGGAAGGGATATCGTCAGCCTCCAGCGTGATGCGCAGGATGCTGGGGAACTCCTTGTCCGCATAGATCAAGCCGTGGTATCCGGGCGTGATGTGGCTGGTCTTTTCGTAGTCGATGATCCAACGCGAGTTCGGTTGCGCCACGCGGTAGGAGAATACGTGGACGCGCTTGCCCTGCCAGGTTCCCCATCGCTCCCATTGAAACTGCGTCTGCGTCGCCGGCTCGAAGATCGCCCTTCATCATCGAACCGAATTCGCCCTCGGAAGTCGCGCCGTGTAACGACTCGTAGGACACGTTATTCACCATCTTGTTGTTCTGCATCACCACTTCGTATTTTTCATGCTGCTCAAAGTAGGTCAGCTTGATCTGGACGGTATCGACCAGATGCCAGGAGTCCTGTCCACCACGGCCCACCGAGCGCGATACCACCTGCTCGCAGATGTAGTTGGGCAGATGCGAAGTATAGTCCAGGGCGTATTCCCTCATTTCCTGCAAAACCTTCTCCTGGTCCGCGGCAGGAAGTGGTGGAATAGGAACGGCGGCGGCTTTGGCGCGGGTGCTGCTTCGGCCGTCAGGTTCTTCGACGCCTCCGCCAGCACTTTGAGTGCACCCACGGTTTGCGGCCCGGCTCCCATTCCCTGGAGATCTTCAATCGTCCGATCGTCCAATTTGTCGCTCAGTTGGATATGTTTCAGATAGGCCGCGACCTGCTTGTCCGGAGTCTTCAGCTTGACCGAGGATTCAATGAATCCCTTCAGCTTTTCCACCGTCATCGTTTGCGCCGCTGCTAAGGCACAAAACAGGCACGCAACAGCGAAGATTCGACGCATATCGTTATTGTGACGGATCGGACGCTACTTCGGTTGCGGCGGCCCCGGAACCGGTTCTTCCTTCGTTTGCGAATCGGGCAAGGCGGCGGGCGTTTCGTAGGTGATTGTGGTCTCGGCGCCGTACTTGCGGTAAAGCCGGTATTCGTTCTCGTTTTTCACCATCTCCCGTCCGGCGCGCATTTCCATGTTCGATTTGAGAGGAAGCACGAACTGATGGCCGGAAATATCGATGAAATCATAATCCAGCGTGGTCCTGGCCATGTGCACCGGAAACGACGGTGGAATGTCGTCCGCTTCGAGCGTGATTCGCATGATGCTCAGCATGTCCTTATCCACGTAAATCAGGCCATGATAGCCGGGGGTGATGCGGTCGGTCTTTTCGTACAGGATGCTCCACTTCGAATTTGGCTGCGCCACCCGGTACGAGAATACGTGCATTCGCTTCCCACGCAACGTGCCCCAGCGGTCCCACTCGAATTCGGTATGTGTGCCTGGTTCGAAGATCTCCTTCATCATGGAACCGAATTCGCCTTCGGACGTGGCGCCCTGAAGCGACTCGTAGTTGACGTTGTTCACGATGCGGTTGTTCATCATCACCACTTCGTATTTTTCATGCTGCTCGAAGTAGGTGAGCTTGATGGTGACCGTGTCCATCTGGTGCCAGAATCCGCTGCTTCCCGGATCGACCGAGCGCCGGACAACCTGCGTGCAGATGTAGTTCGGGAGATGCGAGGAATACTCGCGGGCGTAATCCTGCATGTCCTGCATTATCTTCTTCTGCTCAATGGAATCCGGAGGAGGAATGGCGCTGACAACCGGCTTTGGCGGAGGCGGGGCAGGGGGCGCCAGATTTTTCGAAGCATCGCCCAACACCTTCAACGCCGCCACTGTTTTCGGGCCCGCGCCCATGCCTTGCAGATCTTCGATGGTGTTGTCGTCGAGCTTGTCGGTGAGCTTGATGTGCTTCAGGTATTCCGCGACCTGCTTGTCGGGATATTTCATCTTGATGGACGACTCGATGAATCCTTTGAGCTTGTCCGTGGTTAGAGTTTGCGCCGGCAGCAGGCTGCAAAACAGGAGGCCGAGGACGAAAATGCGACTCATAATTCTATTGTGACGCAAGAACGCCGTAACCGGCTACCGCAGCGCTACCGTTTGAAGGGGCGGACCATTCCGGCGAGCACGAACAGGCCCGCGGCAAAACTGGAAATCGATTCCGGTTCCGGCACGTTTGCATCGATGGTTACGGTGCCGTCGAGAACCTCGAAACTCCCGCTGTTACGTACCACTCTAATCCGGAGATTGCCGTCCGCCAGGGTCGGGATGATTTGCGCCAGGAGGGTAGGGTTCGTGATGGTGTTCGATAGCGAGGGCGGCGAGGCTTCGGTCGTGCCATTGATGTTCGGGAAAAAGACGACGAGCACGTGGTTTGGGCCGCTTGGCAAGGCAAACTCAGTCTGACCGGTTTCACCGCCGCGATCTCCATCATCAAACACGCGGACATTAACCGTGATCGAGTCGATCGCATTGATCAGCGAGACATCGGGAAGTTTGAATCTTAAGAACAGCGCCTGGTTGTTAACGTCCAGGAGGAACGGGAGCGACTGCGCCGTGGACCCGCCAGAGTAGTGAATTTCGCATTTTCAAAAGTATACAAGGCGTAGTTAATGTTCTTCTTTTTCCAATTGCAGATTAATTGTCCCGATCAGGAACTGAAGGCGGACCCGGATCTGCACCGGAGTCCTCTTGGCGTCGTCGGTGAGCCATACGAAGCATCGTGCGTTCCTGCTGATGAGGGCTCCGTCGAAGAAGAATGCCTCGTAGCGAATGGTCTTGAAGACACCGAGCGGGGTCTTCACGTCTTCGCGTTCCTGGGCTTCAATCTTCACGTGGGCAAATTTCTTGCCGTCGCTCATGGGAATGGTTTCCGATTTGCCTGGTTCCAGTTTGGTCGCCCGCAACGTCTTGATGGCGCCGATCCATTCATGGACGCATCCGGGAATTCCAGTCTCTTTTGACGTCGTCTTGTTCTTGACGAAATCCGTCTCCACGTAGCTGGTCATGCCGCGCGCGCGGTCGTAATTGACAATGGTTTCCCGCCGCCGGCTGCCTTCCTGTGCCTTCATCACCGTGCTGGTGGCGCAGAACCCCTCGTTCATCTGCGCAGTGTAATGATCGGACACGGGATAAAGCTTTGAGACGAGGCCGGCCGATTCCAGATCGACGGCTCCTTGCCATCCGGAACGAACCGGTTCGAGTACGATTTTCGCAGTACCCGCGCGGATCAATCGCCATTCCACGGCATATGTGAACTCGTCTTTCTGTTGGGCAAAGGAAGGCGCCGAAATCAGAAGAGCACAGCACACCATAAGGAACCGCTTGTGGAGGAGGCAAGCAGGCATGACCTTTCGAGTGTGGCAGATTCTCAAAGCGACCCGCAAGCTTCGCGATGATACACCACAAAACGCGTGACCGGCTTGTATCCAAGTTTTCGATAAAGGCTCAGCCCGGCCTTGGTGCTCTGCAAGACCGAAGCCTGGATACCGGTGGCCTCCTGTGCGCGCTCCAAGGCGTGGCGCAACAGACTTTCTCCGTATCCCGCGCGGCGGCAATCCGGTAACGTTCCCAGCGAGTAGATTCCTATGGCGCCGCCAGCCACAACGGTAGAAACAATGCCCACGGATTTTTCGGCAACGTACCCGACCCAACCCGTCATGTTGCTGTTCCAAGTGGATGCCGCTCCGTAGATCCTTTCAGAGACGACGAAGGGTAATGAGAACACCACCGATGCGACATCGGAAAAATCAAATCGTGTCCGCGCGTCGTCCACCCGGCGGTATTTGAGGTCCGCCGGCGGATGCTCGCGAGGCCAGACCCGGCCCGCGTACATGCCTGGAGGCTGTGCAATGATCTGCATGTTGTGATCCGTGAAGAGCGTATCGAAAGAGCGCAAAACCGAACGTGCGCAGAGGTCCTCGCAAATCCAATACGACCATCCTAATCCGCGAGCGGCGAAATGAACCTCGGCCATGCGGATGCGAAGGTCCATCGCATTCGGACTGTCCACCGGCGCTGTCAGCATGGCCGAATTGAACACCGAATAGTTGATGCCGGACGATGTCAGCGCCACACCGCCCACTTTTTGCACCTGGCCTTCGGGCGAGCAAAACGCATAGCACTGCATCGCCTCACGAAGATTCTGATCGACCACCTCGAAGACAGGCACTTTGGGCGATTAGAGCAGACTAAGCGGGTCAACGTCAATCACCAGCGCCGTCGGGCTCCATTTTCTTTCGATCGCCGTGAGGCGCAAACTACGCAGAGTCTGATTGAGTGTTGTGCGATTGGCAGCCTTGATCAGCAGTTGATAGCGGAACTCGTTTTTGAGCCGTGGCACCGGCGCTTCGGCCGGTCCGAGCACCTTCAGATTCTCCGGCGGCGGATCCAGCAAATATCCGATTTCGGCGGCGATTCGCTGTGCGTCCTCTTGTTTTTCGCTGCGCACCAGCACGTTTGCCAGCGCGCTGAATGGTGGATATCGCATCAATTTTCTGAATTGCAATTCTTTGTTGTAGAAGCCGATGAAATCCTGCGCGGCGGCAAAACGAACTGCATAGTGATCCGGATTGATGGTCTGGACGAGCACCTTTCCCGGGATGTGACCGCGCCCCGCACGCCCCGCGACCTGCGTAAGAAGCTGAAACGTTCGTTCCGCTGCCCGGAAGTCGGGCATACCCAAGCCGACGTCGCCCGACACCACGCCGACCAGCGTGACGTTCGGAATATCGTGACCTTTGGCGATCATCTGCGTGCCCACCAGGATGTCGAAACTGCGCTCGCGGAAACCGTGCAGGATCGTTTCGAAGTCGCGCTTACCGGTAACCGTGTCACGATCCAGGCGGGCGATCCGTGCGGTGGGGAACAGTTGATGCAGATCCTCTTCCACACGCTCCGACCCCACTCCGAGAAACGCAATGTGCTCGCTGTCGCACTTCGGACATTTTGACGGAATCTTGGCCGCGTAGTTGCAGTAGTGGCAGAGCATACGCCGGTCGCGCCGGTGATAGGTCATGGTCACGGCGCAGTTGATGCACTCCATCCGCTCACCGCAGGCGCGGCAGGCCACGAAGCTCGAAAATCCTCGACGGTTGTGCAGCAGCATTACCTGTTCGCCGAGGCCCAATCGTTGTTGGATGGCGTCGATTAGCGCACGTGAGAACGTCGCGTGCGTGCGTGTTTCAAGGAACTCCGTGCGCATGTCGATGAGTTCCACGATCGGCATGGGGCGCTCCGCGATTCGCTCAGGTAGCTCGAGTAACTTGTACTTCTCGCGCTCCACGTTGTAACGGCTTTCGAGGCTTGGAGTGGCTGAGCCTAGTACGACGCAAGCTCCGGCGGCGAGTGCACGCACGATGGCCACGTCCCGCCCGTTGTAGCGTGGGGTCTCCTGCTGCTTGTAACTTTGATCATGCTCTTCATCGACTACAATCAGGCCCAGATTCTGCACCGGGGCGAAGACGCCTGACCTCGTTCCGACAACAACGCGGGCCGCGCCTGAACGGATCCGCCGCCATTGCTCGGCGCGCTCGCTATCGTGAAACGCCGAGTGCAGAATGGCCACCGCGTCGCCGAAGCGATGATAGAATTGACCGGCCATAGCGGGCGTCAGCGCGATTTCCGGGACCAGCAGCAAGGCATTCCGCCCGATGGCTATGGATGCTTCAATGGCGCGCAGGTAGACTTCGGTCTTTCCCGATCCTGTCACGCCATGCAACAAAAAGGCTTCGAATTGTTGCGACTGAATGGACGCCTGGATTCGATCGAAAGCCACCTGCTGCGCGGGATTCAGTACCGGCGGCGGCTTAAACGGATGCGGCAGCGCCGACACCGGTTCCACCTTGAGCGAAACCAGCTTACGCCTCGCCAGAGAACGCGCCGCCTCGCTGGCGCCTCGAATCAACGCATCGACCTCGGACAATCTGCGCGACCCCGGATGCAGCTCGAGGAAACTCACCAGTTCGCGCTCCGATTTCTTGAGCTTCACCCCTTCCGGCCGCGCTGTATGCTCCACTAGGAGCCGTTCGGCGGAGGCTCTGAGCGGATCACGGTCCGCCTGCACATCTTCCGCGTGAACGAAACGCCGTTTCTCGAGCGACTTCAGCACTGCCGTGGCATTCAGGATTTTCTTCTTCAGATAGGCGGCGGAAAGCGGACGCGAATCGAGCATCCTCAGGAGTTGCACGCCCGGATCGTCGCTGTCTTCGCCCAACAGAAGCTGCCGGGTGGCATCGCGACCGGAGTCCGTCAGCGAATAGATCTTGGTGCTTCGGATCTCGCCCGCCAGCGGCGTCATTCCACGCAAAACTTCACCGAGCGGCGCGCAATAGTAATTAGCGATCCATTTGCCTAGTTCGAGGAGATGCGCTTCGAGCGCGGGCTGTTCATCGAGCAGCCGTAGCGCTTCGCGAGTGAGGCTTGCAGGCTGCCGATCGTGGACTTCCACCACTACCCCCGTCAGCTTGCGGCTTCCGAAAGGAACAATGAGACGGCAACCCGCCTGGGCACGGTGCCACAAAGTTTCCGGCAGTCTATAAGTGAAGACTTGGTCGAGCGGAATTGGCAGGCTGACGTCGGCGTACACGAGGGATTATTCAATCATCCCGTAAATCGGTTTGAGCGCCGGATAGATGGCCTGATAAACGCGATGCCGTTTCTGATAATCCCGTGCCTCGGCGGGGCGGGGAAGGTCGCTCGACACCTCGCGAATCATGGCGCGGCACGCTTCCGGCACTGAGGCGAACGCGCCCGTCCCGACCAGCGCCAGGACGGCCGCCCCGTAGGCCGAACCTTCCTGCGATTCAAGCATCACCACACGTTTGTTCAGAACGTCGGCCAGCACCTGCCGCCAAAACGGACTGGTGGCGCCGCCACCGGACACCCGCACTGAATCCACCGGCACACCCATGCCTTCTATGATGTCGAGTCCGTCTTTCTGGCTGTAGCAGACGCCTTCGATCACCGACCGGATCATATCCGCCCGCGTGTGGCTGGCAGTCAGGCCCACCCAGGCGGCGCGCGCGGAGGCGTCGAGATGCGGTGTGCGTTCCCCCATCAGGTACGGCAGCCAGTAGAGTCCCTGCGATCCGTTCGGAGCGGTGGCCGCTTCTTTCGTCAGCACCGGATACTCCTGGCCGGGACACAATCGATTTCGCAGCCACTGTAAACTCAAACCCGCGCCCTGCGTGACGCCCATCACATGCCATTTGCCCTTCACCGCATGGCAGAACGTGTGGACGCGGCCCGCGGGATCGTAGTGCGGCTCGTCCATATGTGCGAACACTACACCGGATGTCCCAAGCGTGCAGGAGAGAATACCCGCTTCGACGATGCCGTTGCCCACCGCGCTCGCCGCCTGATCGCCGCCTCCGCCGACCACTGGCGTTGCGGCTGCCAGGCCAATCTTCTTCGCCACCGCCGGCAGCAACGTACCGGTCACTTCACTCGATTCATAAATCTTCGGCAGAATGCCGCGGTCGAGACCCAAGGCGTCGACCATCTCGAACGACCAACGGCGCTGGACTACGTCGAAGAGCGACGTCCCCGAAGCGTCCGAAACCTCACTGGCGAACTCGCCCGTCAACTGGAAACGGATATAATCCTTGGGCAGCAGAACCTTTCTCACCCGTTCAAACTGCGCCGGTTCGTTGTCGCGCACCCACAAAAGTTTGGGCAACGTGAACCCCGTGACGACAGGGTTTGCCGTATACTTCAAAACATTTTCACGCCCCACCGTCTGATTGATGAAGTCCACCTGAGCCTGGCTGCGCTGATCGCACCAGATCAATGCCGGGCGAACGACCTCGTTCTTTTCATCGAGCAATGTGAGGCCGTGCATCTGGCCCGAAAGACCGATTCCGCGTACATCGGCTCCGGTCGCCCCGGCCTGCTTCAACACGCCTTGAATGGCGTCCTGCGCGGCATCCCACCAGTTTTCCGGACGCTGCTCAGCCCAAAGCGGGCGCAACATCTGCATGTCCTCATGGACACTGGTGCACGAAGCTTTGACGGCGCCTTTTTCATCCACAAGCAACGCACGCGATCCACCTGTGCCGATATCGATACCGAGCCAATACATGGAAAAATCCTCTAGACGTTGGGAAACTGAGCCTGGAATGGCAGGTAAGCGGCGCCATAGATTCCCGCTTCGTTGCCTAGCTGCGCCTTGGCGATGGTTGTTCTCGAGTTCCGGTAAGTGAACGACCGCGCCTGAATCTCGTCAAACATCGGCGGCGAAAATTGATCCCAGGCGGCCAGAACGCCGCCGCTCAGCAACACCAGGGGAAAATTGAAGATGTTGACCAGCGTCCCGATGGCGATCCCGAGTGACCGGCCCACCGTGTGGAAGATCATCTTGGCCTTCTTGTCGCCCGAGACAGCGAGATTGTACACATCCTCGGATGTGAGATGCTCCCCCAGGCTTAACAGCCGCGACATGGCGACGATGGCCGTCGCCGAGGCGTGCTTCTCCAGGCACCCGTAGTTTCCACAACCGCATGGATTGCCTGTTGGATCCACTGTCATGTGCCCCAGCTCGCCGGCCATGCCGACGCTGCCATGCAGGATGCTGGCCGCCGGCAATAATGCCGCCACCGATTCCGGTCCCCAGCGTCAGCAGAATCAAATCGTTCACATGACGGCCCGCGCCCATCCACTTTTCGCCCATCGCCGCGGCGTTCGCGTCGTTCTCCAGGATCACCTGCGTCCCTAACCGGTGTTCGATTTCATCACGCACAGGGAAGCCGTCGAATTGCGGCAGATTGTTGGAGCCGACGATCACTCCCGTCTCCATCAGAATGAATCCCGGCACCCCGATACCGACGCCCGCCAATCGATCGCCCGGATGCCGCGTCTTCAGTTCCTTGATGGAATGAACCATGTCCTGGATCACCGCATCGCGGTTCCCGCCAAGGCCGGTAGTGCCGGAAATCTTCTCGAGCATCGCGCCATTCCGGTCGACGGAAGCAGCGCGCAAATTCGTGCCCCCGAGATCCACTCCAATCGAATAATCGGCCATGAAGCTCGAATGATAGCAGATCGCGCTACAATTCCACCCATGCCTGTTCGCACTACTAGAAGGACGATGCTGGCCGCCGCCTGCGCGTCTGCGCTCGCGCCGCGTTTGGCGGGCAAACCATCGGGGATACGCCGCGAAATCTTCCTTGCGTCTCCCGGCAAGGGCACCGCCGTGGTGGCTTCCGCTTACTACACGAAATCGCACGGCGGCGAGATGCTTTCGGTGGAACAGCGGTGGAGCCGATCCGACACGGTGGATGTTGCCTTCTATCGCTTTTCGTCCGACTACGATTAGAACATTTTGCCTTACTTAAGTGGTCCGAACCAGGGCTCCTGAGACGCGATGAAAAGTCAGCTACCGGTAATAGAGGCCAAGTGAAGAGAATCGACTGTTACTGCACTCGAGAATCAAGGCCCAAACAGGATGCAGACTAAAGTCCCCGGGCGGTTCGACGATAGACCGTGGGTGAGCCTTAGCGTCGAACCCTTTGTGGATGGTTACTTGTGGGATCCATCCGACCCCGACTACGCAATCCAGCGCGTAATCGATGGCGAACTCCGAAATTGCCACGCCCTCAGCGGCACGCATGCATTACCAGGGAAGCTATATCCAGCCTACTTTGAGGTAGCCAAGAAAGAAGCCCAGGGATGGCTGAAGCCCGCGCTGCTCAGATTCCGCTGGAATGCGGGACGGGAACCCTGGGCCGAGTACCTTTCCGGACTCATTTGTCTGGTGCTGCCTATTCAATATGAGCCCAAGGTATCGCCCGACACGCTGCTCCTCCTCGCACAACTAGGGCCGGAGCTCCAGCGCAATGGCGGCCACCGTGATTGCCATAGCCTGAATCACATAGTAGCCGCGAACTTGCGGCTGCCGGAACTGACCTTGAACCAGGAACTGATCCAGGCTTTACGTAGACTCGTGGTCCACCTGGTCCAAGTACACTCTCACGGGACCGCTACCTTCGATATCGCTTGGCGCTTGTGGCGGAACCCGGAGGTACCAGATGACGATGGTTTCTGTCTAAGCACCATCGTCCGGCGGAGTCTCAGGGCGGCGAGCAAAATGGAAGCGGCGGACTGGGACTCCTTCTGGGATCTGCGCGGCACGAATATCGATCCTCACAATCTTCTCAGCACACGCTATCTGAAGAAACTAAGTTCGGCGATCCACGCCATCGGAACACACGTGTTTGCGCGCCGCCTTGGCGAGTGGATCCGTGAAGCCGCCGCAGAGCAGCCGCTAACAATGACTGCAGCCTGCCGCGAAGTCCTGACTCTTCTTCTCCACGGTTGCCGTGCCGAACCTGCGTTGTTGATCGACGAGGCTCTGTTCGTGCTCAGCGGCGTGCGCTGGGGTGGAACAGGAAATGCTCGCCTCGAGAAAGAGTGGCTTGGAGAGCTACTCGACGTGGTCGCCACGCGTCCAGCGACGAAAGCCTTCGCTTGCGCTGAGCGCCTGTCAATCAATCCCGACACAGGCTGCTTCGCTGCGGTTTCTCTCGCTTACTATCAACTGCTCACGGAAATCACGGACGAGGCTTCTTTACCGGAAGTCGGTAAAGGCGTCGATGAATACGATCTGAACCGGGAACCCGATTTGTATCGGCATCAGCTCGTGCTGGACCGTCATCTTCGCGCCCGGCTTCCGCGTGCGCAAGAAACGCAGAATGCCGAGTCGGCCGAACCCGTATGGCGAAGCATGGAGCTGCCGCGGATTCTGGCAATGAGGCAAGTGGCAATCGATCCGAGCTGCTATCTTCGGGCCATTGCCACCCGCAAGGAATGGCTCGCGAGAACAAGAAAAGAGCCGGACATTATCGAAAAGCACGAAGGCACCTTCGGATACGAAATCCGTGATATCGATCGGTACGAGCGGTGGCTCTACGCTCTCGGCGAACTTGAAGAACACCTGCTCGCGGCCAAGCCGTCCCTCAACCCGCTGGACCTGATCCGTGTGATCGAGAGTATGAGCTTGTCGCCGGCACCAGACTCGGCGACGCTGTACGAAATCGTCTGCGGCCATATCCGCTCGCACGGCTATTCAACCGAATTGGTTCAGGCTTTGGAACGGTGGAGGTCCTCGCTGAAGAGGCCGTCTACTCACGTGCTGCGCCGCAGGATCGGATGGCTCCTGTGGTTTGATAACGTGACCCCTATCCGAGAAAAGGAATGTTGGAGTTCCTGCATTCGCAAAGATCTGCGTTCTTCGCAGCCAGATTCCCGAGCGGCCTGGGAAAAACTGTTCAAGACGGCGACCTTAGGAAACGGCGAGAAGCCAACCAGGAAGTGGCAGAAGGAAGCACCTGCCGCGCTGACCAAAGTCGGACATGAGCAGTTCCGTGCGAGAATTCGCACTTGGTTTGAACCCTTCCGCGCAGGGCAGCCACTTAGGCTCACAGTCGTTGGCCGTGACATCCTCCGTAACCTTCTGTTCTACTCCCTGGCCGCTGATGACCGTGGAGTGGATGAGGCGGTCTCCTGGTTTGCTTCGGCCAACTGGCGCGCCCGGAAGGACCGAGCCCGCTCAAACATCATTCTTCCATCATTCCTCTATGTGATTATCCAGCGATCGGACGAACTCGCCTACTCAACTATCGAGGAATACATCCGCCAATCGCCCATGGCGTTGGGGAAGAAGAGCTACCGGCTGTATGAAGACCTCTGTACCCGGCTTGGCCGAAAGCCCGCCGTCGCGCCGGTGCTCGAACCAGCATCTCCTGACCGGGCCGAAATAACACGACAACTGATGGTAAAGTACCTTAGCGGTCAGAACATGAAGGTCGAAGGCGATCAACTTCTGGTTTCCGGCGTCCGCGATAGTTATTCGATTCATATGAGTGACGGGCACACTACTCGCCGTTCTGACGGCTGTCCCGTCCGAGTGGACCTCGACGCATTCGCAGTCCTAGCTCCTTTCAAGGACATGTTGAATGGTGCTGCTGTGATGGGGCCGGGCAGCGAGAACTATTTCCGAGTGAAGATCTGTGCGGAAATCCTAGCCCATGACGATGAGAACGCGAAGCACATCCTTGCGCTAACGGAGTGATCTTCCAGCAGTCCCAACAAGCTGATGGCATCGGAACGCCACTTGGCTGAAACCGCTAAAGACAGATGCGTAGCACTTCGACACTAGCCAGATCCCTGTTCTGCGAAGTCGTATCGTCGCCTGATCTATGACGACAATTGAGATCCACTCCAATCGAATAATCGGCCATGAAGCTCGAAAGATAGCAGATCGCGCTACAATTCCACCCATGCCTGTTCGCACTACTAGAAGGACGATGCTGGCCGCCGCCTGTGCGTCTGCGTTCGCGCCGCGTTTGGCGGGCAAACCATCGGGGATACGCCGCGAAATCTTCCTCGCGTCTCCCGGCAAGGGCACCGCCGTTGTGGCTTCCGCTTACTACACGAAATCGCGCGGTGGCGAGATGCTCTCCGTGGAACAGCGTTGGAGCCGATCCGACACGGTGGATGTCGCCTTCTATCGCTTTTCGTCCGACTATGGCAAGACGTGGAGCGCTCCGGTCGAGCGGCGCACCGGCGAGCGGCGGCCCGAGGGCATGCTGCGCCGTCATCTGGCGGGCGGATGGGTCGATCCGTCGAACGGCCGGTTCATTGAACTGTGGAATGAAGCGATCCTGCCAAGCGACGATCCATTGGAAGGTCTGAAGCAGTGGAATATTTTCTGTGCGCTTTCCGAGGATGGCGGGCGGAGTCATCACGATGTCCGTCAGATCATCCACAAGGGCGACGAATTCGACGCGCGCCATCCGCTTCCGGGCGTCTACACGGGCAAGAATGCGGTGACCCTGGGAGACACGGCGTCGATGCCGCTGCGTCTCGGCGACGGATCGATCTTGATTCCTGTCGAGATCACTCCGATCAAGGCCGATGGCTCGCTCTACAATCCAGGCGGCGGTTACACTTACGGCGACTCCGCGGTTCTCATTGGCCGCTGGAAGGGCGCTGCCATCGAATGGGAAATGGGCGACCGGATCATAGGCAACCCCGAACGCACCACGCGCGGGATGTTGGAGCCGACGGTTGCGTCTCTGAAGGACGGCCGGGTGATGATTGTGATGCGGGGCTCGAACGATAGAAAGACGAGCCTTTCGGCGCATAAGTGGGTCTCGTATTCGAGCGACGGGGGCCGCCATTGGACGAAACCCGTGCCTTGGACATACACCACGGGTGAACCGTTCTTTTCGCCCAGCGCCTGTTCGCAATTGGTCCCGCATTCCAGCGGCCGGTTGTTCTGGCTTGGCAATATCTCACCGGAGAATGCGAAGGGAAACCGGCCGCGGTACCCGTTTGTGGTTGGGGAAGTGGACCTCGATAGCGGGCGGCTGATCCGCGACCGTGTGCGTGTTGTGGACGATAAGAGCGAAGCGGACGATCCCATTCTGATGCTGTCGAATTTTTTTGCCCGGGAGGATCGGCAGACGAAGGAAATTGCGTTGCATATGTCGCGGGTGTTTGCGTTTCCGGATGGATGGGTGGGCGACGCGTTTCTTTATCGAATCGCGTTGGACTGAGGCTCGGAAGATGCCCTATCGGCTGTTGAGATAAGATTGGTGACGATTTCCCCGAGTGCGGCGGGAACTGACATCATTAAAAGAAAAAAGGAGTCCCGAATGTTCCGTCTTCTAAGCATCGCGTTCTTGATCAGCCTGACGACTGGCTTAAACCGGCAATGGCCCAAGCTCCTGCGCCAGCCGCGGCTGCACGCCCACCGCGCCCAACGCCGCCGACCCGCGATCCCAGCACTCCCGGTTACGTCACGGCGACAGATCTACCTGACGGCGCCAACGCTCCGGCGAAGGCCGACGGAAACTTCATCCTCGGCCCCACGCACAATCCCGCACCGGAGATGACCGTGCAGGAAGGCGTGCCGCAGGGAACGGTCTACAACTTCACCATGGAATCGGCCGACAGCAAGATCTATCCCGGCATCGCGCGCGAGCCCGGCACCTTTGGCAGGCCGGATCCCGCCGACCCCACCAGGTTGATCGTCTCCAGCCACCCCGCTCCCTACACGCGCAAAGTGGCTGTGTACGTGCCGAAACAATACGTCCCCGGCACGGCCGCGCCGTTCATCGTCGGGGCGGACGGACCGGACAAGGCACTGTTCACGGCCCTGGACAATCTGATCGCACAGCATCGGGTACCCGTGATGATTGCCATCTCCATCGGCAATGGCAGCGGCGACGCCCAGGGAAGCGAACGCGGCCTGGAATACGACACGATGTCAGGTCTGTATGCGGAGTTCGTCGAGAAAGAAGTGCTGCCTCTGGTGGAGAAGCAATACAACGTGAAACTGACCAAAGATCCCGAGGGCCGGGCGACGATGGGCGGCAGTTCCGGCGGCTCGTGCGCCTTGATCATGGCCTGGTATCACCCGGAGCTGTACCACCGCGTTCTCACCTACTCGGGCACCTACGTGAACCAGCAGTGGCCGTCGAACCCCGAGACCCCGCACGGCGCCTGGGAGTTCCATGAACACCTCATCCCCAACACCCCGGTTAAGCCGATACGCCTCTGGATGGAGGTGGGCGACCGCGACAATCTCAGCACGCGCGACAACTACCACGACTGGGTCCTCGCCAATGAGAATATGGCCAAAGTGCTGGCCGCCAAGGGCTATCATTATCAGTTTGTATTTGCGCGTAACGCCGGGCATACCGACCGCACTGTGAAACAACAAACCTTGCCTGAGGCTCTGGAATATGTCTGGCAGGGGTACCCTATCGCTGCGGCGAAGAATTAATTTGAACAGTGCCGTTTAGCTCGTAGTAGATGATCGCCGGCACGATGACTCGGCTAACGCTCAACAGACAACGCGAGAGCCATTCAGTGACGGCGAGAACCTCGACGCTGCATTGCGGGTGGGTGACGAGACCCAGAGGGCCTGAGTCAAGAAAAAGAACCTGGCTCACGGATAGAGGAGCGGTTCCCCTGAACCTGCACGATTCTCATTCATCGCCTTTTTGAATTCGGCGAGGTCTTGCTCTGCGGCCCGGACCTCCGCCGGATTCTGCGTGGCATCTTCGCGCCGCCAAGTCGCGAGAAGCTCCAACGTGGCCCTGTCAATCATGGCGTTAGACGATTCGGGAATGAGCGGCATTGCACTTGTTTTAGTCGGCGATGTTGTTTCGTTCTTCATCCTTGTTCGCTCCCCTCCTTCATCGTTCCAATGGATACTCTACGAGAAAATATCGGCTCACCCTTCAACTTCATGCGGCCTTGCCGTTACGGTGTTTCGAAGAGTCTGGCGGTCCAGTGAGGATCAAGACCGCTACGACTTCTTTTCATCGGCGGCGCGCCAGGTCGCGTCTCTGTGAAACGTCGTCATCGCACTTGCGAGCGCCGGAAGTATTTGCGCCGAGGTCCCATTCATAGACGACGTCGCTTGCAGTGACGATGAAGGTCATCACACCAGATGACCGATACTCCCCTGGGTAAGCGATTAAGGCGAATCCGCCAGTCGCGGCGGCCTGCATCACTCTGTCGGCCACTTCTTTTGCATCAGTCCCTGCGGCAATAGTTCTGCAACACTCAATCAAACGCTCGTCAGTGTCCTGCACACGCCATGGCTTCGCCGCCGAGGTACAAGCAAGACACGACTGCTGAGATGTGGTCTCAGCACCTGGACCGAATCCACGCGGCATCCAATCCGGAAACTATCTTTCATCGACACGTATGAATGTTTGCCCCAGCTCGAGCTCTCAGAGCTGGCATGGAGATCGACGTCGACAGCAGTGACGCAAAGGTCAATAGTTCGACATCAGGTCCCGGGAGTTCGGTAGTAAGTCAATTCAATTCAGCGTTCGGCTTCCTGGAAGCCCGTGTGCTTCCTTTCTGAATGGCCGTAGTATGTAGTCCCAACAGGAAGACCGTAAGCGAACGCGCGGCCAGAAGCCATTTAATTCCTAGCCCATAGGGGAGGTGTGTCTTGATTCTCATCCTAATGTTATGTTTCGCGCTGGCTAGCGCCGGTGAAACTGTATCGCCCGCCGGATCCGATCCGCGGTGCACCGAACTCCGCAAGAATGCGCAAGACGCCGCAAAGAGCGGTGATGTCGAGGCTGCTGAGCGCTATTATGTGCAGGCGATCAAGGCCGCCGAGGACGCCGGCGCTCCGAATGCCCAATTGTTGGCTGCCCACGAGTTGGCAGAGCTCTATTGGAAAAACGACAACGGGCCAGCCGCAGTCACTTATATTCGGATGGCGACCACCCTTTTGGATCGTCATTTTCCGGCCGACCGCCTAAGCAAAGGCACCGCACTTAATAATCTTGCCATCGTTCTGCGCGATATGGGCTCTCTCGACGAGTCCGAACAGACCCATTTGCAGGCCCTGCGCCTGTTTGAGAGCATTGACTCAGACGAGGATGTCGCGAATACTTACATCGGCTTGGCCGAAGTTGAGATATTCCGTGGGAAGTATACGGCCGCGGAAGAGTACTCGAAGAAATCGCTTGCGATCCTGGAAGAGCACGGCCTCGACAATATGACAACCGGGCGAACCCTGGAGACGCTTGCGCGCACATACGTCAGCGTTGGCCGGACTACGGAGGCCGAGGCGCCCGTCGCTCGTGCCGAGGCGATTTTCCGGAGAAACCTGCCGTCCGCAAATGGCGATCTCCTGCCGTGCCTTGACACGAAAGCGATCGTGCTAATGGGGCAGCAGCGTTTCTCCGAAGCGGAGCGGCTGTGGAAGTCCGTTATTGAATCCGCGCAGATCGCGCGGCTCACGCCTATCATCGTCGGCGCCAGCTATCATCTCGCTGATTTCTACGCGCAGACGAAGCAATATGACAAAGCTCAGGAATTGCTCGAGCAATTCTGGGAACGCGAGCCGTACGGGAAACTGAGCGAGCTGAGCCGCGCGCACATCGGAGGACAACTAGCCCACGTGCTGACGCAGCAGCACGAGGACGAACGCGCTGAGCCTCTGTTCGAGAGCGCCGTTTCCACACTTGCTGCCTCACCGCTGAACACTTCTCTGACGTACGGCATCATCTGTACGCGTTACGGCAAGTTGGAGGCTCGGAAGAAGGATTGGCGCAAAGCCGCCGTTTACTTGGAGCGTGGCGTCAACATCCAGAGTCAAGTAATACCGCAAAGCGTGGCGCTAGCCGAGGCTCTGGAATCGAGCGCGCAGGTCTACCGCAAGCTCAGCCGCAATGACGTGGCGAAGAACTGCCGGAATCGCGCCAAAGCCATACGCGCGGCGCTCCCGAAGCCCAGCCAGTCGGACACGGTGGACATCGGGGCGCTGGCGGCGGAGATGCGTTAGGGGTCCGCCCGCGTGTTCTTTTCTTTGTTTCTGCGGATAGTGCTGTTCGGATTGCCGGCTTGGACGCGGCCATTCGGCTCGCGAAGGGTTTGCAACCGTCTCCGGATATGCCCGCAATGGCGAGTGTGACGAGTTCCCGTGGATCTCTGGCCGAGAGTGTTGAGGCCCACCCAGGCTCTTTGCAGTTTCCGACGCCCTTCTTGAAGCTCTTGCGTATCGCAGGCTGTTGCTTGCATGGGCGCTAACGACTTTTGAACACGAGTAATTCCTAGCCGTCTCACCTTGCCGACTAAAGTGGTCCGGGGCAGCCCGAGGGACTTCGGTGATTTGTGTGCAGCTGGGTTGGGGCAGCGGAGCCATTCTATTTGAGTCAGGAGGTAGCGCGCCGCACGGTCGGTTGGCTGTCTGCAGAGGCAAATTAAAAGAGCCGGCGCAGAACTCTCGAGAAGCGAAAAACCTGCGCCGGTATAAGGGAAGAACGAAGTTTAAAGTTACTTGGAGCCGAAGCGCAGTACAATTCCGGCAGAATACCGGAGGTTGTTCTGTATGCTATTTGTATTCATTGCGAATTGTGGTATCTGGCTCATGACGTACTCGAGTTGAATTGGCTGGAGCGCGATGTGTGGGGTAAGCTCAAAATCCAACCCGCCGCCTGCGGCCGCACGAATCCTGCCGAAGCCCCCTACGGTGCGACCGTGATCACGCCGAACAGCCCGTTGGCATAGTTATCTGGTCCCGCAGTAAAGAAGAGTTCGTTGGTGGCGCCGTTTGCACCGCCACCCTTGCCGAAGTCCAATCCCCAAAGCTGATCAATCGTTATCGGCACCCCGGATGCGTCGGCCAGTGCGCCGAGGAACATCCCTGTGCCAGGATCGAAGGCGTTGATCCGGGCGTCCCTGATGTTGTCGCCGATCAGGACCGCGTTGCTGAATTTGCCGAAATTGGCGGGAGCCAGCGCCAGGCCCCACGGGGAATGGAGTGGGCCGTGGACGGCGTCGTGTTTGAAAACGGTTCCGTCAAGATTGAAGATATCCACAAAACCGTTCTGCCCTTTATTCAGTGGTGTATAGGTGACCCACAGTTTGCCGTTGATCTCCCGCATGCCGTACGGGGCGAGATCCTTCGGGATTTTCGGATCGCCGAAAGACATTACGAACTTGAGGTTGCTATCGAACATATCGATTTCCCGGTTCGAGCTATTGTCGGCGGCATAAATGAAATTGGCGTTATTGGCGTTTGGGTTGCTGGCGATCACCAAGGCGGTATAGCTGGCGCCGAAGCCCGACCGGTCGGGCCCCAAGATGGCGTTGGTGGGATCGACCATCGGATTCCAACCGCTGATCGTGCCGTCTTGCGTTGCGAAGATGAAGAGCGGGCTGGCGGTTTTTCCATTCGCGGTGATGTTGAATTGACCGGTAGTGTTTCCGATCACCCCGGTTGGTGTACCTTTAGCTGTACTTCCGCCCGCCGGCGGGACCGTCACGACCAGGGCCTGTTTCTGGCCGGCGCTGTTATAGAGAGTGGATTTCCCGGTACCGTTGTCGGACACCCAATATGGGCTCGTCGCCAACGACGTGATGCCCCAGGCGTTGACCAACACCGGATCTGCCGGGTTTGTGCCAATGGCGCTTTGATTGGAAACCAGAGGCGTTACGGTGTATTGGGCGAAGACAGGCGTCGCGAGCAGGAATAAAGGGGCAAACAGAAGGCGACGTCCAAAGTGGTGTGTCAGAGTCATACTGTCCTCCTACGCTTGTCGAATGAGGCACGCCAATAAGCTTGTGACGAGCGGGCCTCGCAAGAATGCTTTGAAGTTTTGTCTATCATTTGTCTCCTAAAGAAAGAATGTTCTTTCGCGCGTCTGGCGCTCTTTGCTTCAGGATGCGGCAATACAACCGCTACGTTGTCTAAACAACGTAAATACTCTGTAAATTAGTCAGCAGCAGATGAACCGATCGCCCAGCGATTGCTGCCTCCGGCTGCTCGCCCAAGTCGTAGATGTCTCCGCCACGACCACGTCAATCCGCGCGCAAAGCAACTGCCGGAGCAGTCCGCATCACGCGGAGTCCCGGCAAGGTGGAGACGGGAACAGCGATCCTGGCTTGACCTGAAATGTGTCATGAGTGACTTGCGCGATTCGACGTGAGATGCAGAGCCCGTGCATGGGCTCGAGAGCGACGACTTTCAGGATCAGAACGTCGAGTGTGCTTGCAGTAGAGCGGCGCCTGGAAGGTGGCCGCTTTTTCATACAGACATTCTATACGAGGCAGTCGTGGGTCACAAGAACTCTGTTGCAAGAGTTCCGCGGACACGTAGAACGCGGCTATTGGCCGCGCAAGACCTGGACCGGCTGGACGCGCGTTGCGCGGTAAGCGGGAATCGCGCAGGCGACCAGCGCCACCGCTATGAGCAGCACGGCGACGGAGAGGAACGTCAAGGGGTCAGTCGCGCTGACGCCATAAACAAGCTTCGATAGCACGCCGCCCAGCGAATACGCCCCAAACGCACCCAGCGTGACGCCGACCAGGGTCGGCTTCATCCCTTCGGCGATCACAAGCCGTAGCACGTCGGCCGCGGTGGCCCCGAGCGCGATCCGAATGCTGATCTCCATCACCCGGCTGCGGACGCTGTACGCCAACACGCTGTAAATTCCGACCGCCGCCAGCAGGAAGGCGAGCCCGGCGAGCGCGGCGAACAGCCACATGCTCGACCGCTGCTGTGCAAGCGTGATCGCCACCAATTCGTCTATCGTTCGAATATCGCGAATGGGAAGTTCGGCGTCGATCTGCCCAAGTGCGCTCGTAATGCCCGAAACCAGGCGCGTCACCTCACGGTCGCCGCGCACCACTAGCGACACTGCGTTGCTTTCATCCCGTGGCATCGGGAGATAGAGCATCGTGACGGGTTCCAGCACCTCCAGTCCGCGTTCCTTGATGTCACCAACGACCCCAACTACTTCCCGGACCGTCTCCGGGGTGAAGGAGATGCGAAATCGTCTGCCAACCGGGTTTTCGCCGGGCCAGAACAGGTTCGCCATTGCCTGGCTAATCACTGCGACGGCCTTTTCGCTCGACGTGTCCGCAAGGTCGAAGTCGCGGCCCGACAGCATCGGAATCCCCATGGTCCGGAAATAGCCCGGAGTCGCCTGCCTCACAGAGACGTTCCGCTGGAGTGCGAACACCTCGGCTGGACGGCCCTCGATGGCCACGGGCTGTTCGGACCCGCCATGCATCGGAAGAGTATCGACGGCGGCCACGGAGCGAACTCCGGGAAGCACAGCCACGCGTGGAAGGAACTCGTCGTAGAAACGGCTGCGCTGCGCTTTATCGGAAGACTTCGGAATGGGCACGGTCATCGTGAGCAGGTTTGCCGGCTGGAAGCCCGGGTCCGTCGCCCGTAGCGCCCACAGGCTGCGAATCATAAGTCCGGCGCCCATCAGAAGAATCAGCGACAGCGTCACTTCGGACACGACCAGCAAATTGCGCGTCGCCTTGCCGCCGGAATAACTGTCCGACTTGCCGAGGCCCTCTTTCAGTGATTCGTTGAGATCGCCGCGGATGAGTCGCGCTCCGGCAATGAGGCCGGCAGCGAGTCCGGTGAGGATCGAAGCCACTGCGGTGAATGCGAGCACGAAGCCATCCAGTTGAACCTCGGTCGCGCGAGGCATTTGATCGGCAAGGGCATGCATGACGAGCGATTGGCCGGAGCGGGCCACCAGCAGCCCAAGGGCGCCGCCGGCAATCGCCAGGATCATCGTCTCGGTCAGCACCGGGCCGAGGATCTGCCAGGCGCTCGCACCCAACGCCGCACGAATCGCAAGCTCCTTCCGGCGGGCGATGGTGCGCGCGAGCACTAGATTAGCGGTGTTCGCACACGCGATCAGCAGGACGAACCCGACCGCGCCAAGTAAGGTCAGGAGTGCCGGCCGCACATCGCCCACAAGGTCGTCGCGCAAACGAGTAACAATGGCGCCCCATCCTTTGTCCTCTTCCGGGTAATCGCGGCTCAGGCGGTCGGAAATGACGTTCATCGCCGACTGGGCTTTCGCCACGGTCACGCCCTTATGGAGGCGGCCGGCTACCAGCCAATTGTGGTTCCCTCGGACTGCGCGCTCCTTCTCCGTCCAGGCGAGTGGAATCCACCCCTGCGTCGATACCGGGAACCACGACTTCACATAGAAACGCGGAGGCATCACACCGATAACCTCGTAGTTCCTGCCGCTCAGCACAAGATGGCTTCCCAGCGCATTGGCGGGTGAGCCGAACTGGCTCTCCGCGAAACCGTGGCTGAGGACGATCACGGCGTCCCGCCCGGGCGCGCACTCGGCTTCGGTAAAGACGCGGCCGATCGCGGGCTTGGCATTGAGAACGGTAAAGAAATCTGCGTCGGAAATAGTCGTGAGAATGGATTGCGGCCGGCTGCCGCCACCGAGGCGGAGAGTGCGGCCCCCGTATATGGATATCGATTCAAAGACATCATTCTGCTTGCGCCAGTCCAGGTAGTTCGCCACCGACACGGAGAACCGCTTGAGTCCAGGAAATGCGGCGGCGGGCGGGACGTGATAGACGGTGACGATGGAGTCTGAATCGGGGAAAGGAAGCGGCTTCAGCAAGACCGCGTTCACGACGCTGAAGATAGCGGTGTTCGCTCCAATCCCCAGCGTCAGCACGGCTAAGGCAGAGAGAGCGAAGCCGGGATTCTTGCGAAGCGCGCGCAAAGCATAGGCGAGTGATTGGCGGAAGCCGCTCATCAGGGATCCTCTAAGGTATATCGAGGCACGCCCTGCGCCATCGCATAAGTTATTGCGGGTCAGGATCTTACGTTTTGACGCCCGCAGGCGCAGCGTCCGGGTTTGGGACACTTGTGTTCGGGACCGGTGACGCCGCGACACCGGTTGCTCCCTACATGCTATTCCCTACATTGCAGTGATCGATCAGTGCTGATATCCTGTCACGAACCGGATGCACCTTGGCGGCCTCAGAAAACTTCCGGAAATTGTTCGACATCGCCAGCCGCTGTCCTGCGATCCTTGGCTTTTTCTAATTCTGCTGTTGGCCCTTACGCTACGCACCTACCACTTGGCCTACCCCGCCTGGGACTACCACAATTGGCGGCAGACGATCACGCTGATGGTGGCACAAGATCTTGCGCGGCATGGCTTCCCTTTGCTCCATCCGCAGGTGGCCTGGATTGGCGAACGAGCCTCTGACCCAAGCTATTTCAGCGCCGAATTCTCGATTCAAAGCGTGCTCGCGGCGCTGCTGTACAGAATCTTCGGTGAGAGTGACGCGGCGGCACGCTCGGTCACCGTCGCTTTTTCTCTGCTCGCGATTTATTGCCTCTACGACCTCCTCAACCGTGGTGCCGATCGGACCGTCGCGCGTATCGGGGCTTTCGTTTTTGCACTGCTCCCATATCACCTCTTTTTTGGACGGGTCTTCATGCCGGACGTCCCGGCAATTGCGCTGGCACTGGCAGGCTTGGACCGTGCTGGATCGTTGGTCTGGCGATCAGAGAAAATCCCACCTCATCGCGGCCGGCATCCTCACTGCGCTCGCGATCCTCCAGAAGCCCAGGATGATCTTGGTCATGCTCCCGGCGCTCTATCTGTTCTGGCTGGTTTACGGCAGATCGCTGCTGAGGCGCTGGGAGCCTTACTTCTACGTTCTGATCGCTTGTCTCCCGGAACTCGCTTGGTATATGCATGCTGCTTCGATGGAGCGGCAGACCGCGGTGGGCGCTTTCAATATCCCACGGGAATTGTTCGCACACCATCTGGAACTCTGGTTCAACGGCGCATATCTCCATCGCGTTCTCGAGGCCTTGGCCTCCGAGGGATTCTCAGCTTTAGGAGTCGGGCTCGCCGCTCTCGGTTTCCTTTTTGCCCCGCGAAGCCGGGCGGTTTGGGTGTCTCGATGGTGGGTTCTTGGAGCCGTCTGTGTGCTTCTCCCGATACCGGCCGTCATCCCGAGCAACCTCTACTACCTTTCGATATTGCTACCGGGAGGCGCCGCCCTCGCCGCGGCGCTCCTCGCCCGAGTGCCGGTCTACCTGCGAACAGCAATACTGGCGGCCTTCACTGTGGGCGCCATCCACTCCGCGCTTCCCCTGTATGAGCCCGATCGGATGCCGTACGACTTGGGCATCCAGCTCCGCAACTTAGCGGAACCTCAAGATCTGCTGGCCACGGAAAGCGGTGGAAGCCCAACCGTGCTTTACTATGCGAACCGCCGTGGATGGCTAATGGTCGAGGAGTACAACCTCGAGCGGGTGGAGCACCTGCAGCATGCCGGCGCGCGCTATTACGCAGACACCTTCCTGGGCGATGCCGCCAGACATCCAGCGTTTTTTCGCGCGCTGGATCGGAGATATCAGAGGCTGACTGCCGAGGACGCACCATGGCAAATCTACGATTTGGCACCGGCGCCCGGAGCTCTGAGCATTCCGCTAAACGAGATGCCGCGCTCTCGAACAGTGGACTTTGATGGTCAAATTCAATTCCGCGGAATTTCAATAAGACCGCTGCAGGATTGGCCCCCCTCGTTCGAAGTCGTCTATCACTGGAGGTGCCTGAAAACGCCTTCGGCGGACTTGCAAGTGTTCGTGCAGATCACCAACTCCGCCGGCCGGACTATCGCTCAGCAGGACCACTGGCCTCAAGCAGGGCGGTTTCCTACTTCGAAATGGACGGCAGGCGATATCATACGCGAGCGGTACGTCTTGGTGCTTCCTGGTTCTTTGGCGGCCGGCAAGTATCAGGTCCGGGTGGGCTGGTTCAACCCCTCGCGAGGACTGTGTCTGCCAATTCTCAATGCTACGGCCTCGGACGAGGCGGACCGGGCAACTGTCGCAGAGGTCGGAGTCCGGTCGCCGCCAGCCTATGGCTGGTTTAGCCCGGATTTCTTCTGACGATCAGATGTTGAGCTCGGGGAGACACCCCAAATACTTATCCTTGGCCTCTACGCCGGTTGAATATCGGTTATGTGAACGAGGTTCTTTGCTGTTTCCAGGACGCCGGTCACCTTAACGCTCTTACCCTCAAACGGCTTGGCCTTCTCCTGATCGTCCAGGTAGACACCTTTTCCCGCCTGCTCGTCCGTGAGCAGCGCATACATACCATTTGTGGCTTTTACGACTTTCCCGACAAAGGTCTGCGTTTTCTGCTGGTCCTGTTGGGCATCCGGTTGACTTTTTGACTGCGCTTGTAAAACGAATGTGCCTTGCAAAGAGCCAAGTGCAAGACTTAGCGCCAGTGGCGCTGCTGACAGATGATTGCGTTTCATTAATCGGACTCCTTTAGTTGTAGATATGGGATGAGAGTAGATCTTGAGGACTGACTGTCGGCTAAACTACAGCACGGTCCTGGCCGAACCCCACCTACAGAGCGCCGTTGTTGCCAGGAAAGAGATTGAATCGAGCACGGAACAGCCGATCGCGCAAAAGTTACCGGCCTCTTGTAGATTCTTCTTGTCCGCTTTTTACCCGTCTGCCATTAACGGCAGATCGATCCCGATTTTCAGGCAATTGAACGCGTGCAACAGCCCCATGCCCTGGAAAGCAAGTTAATATATGATTGCTAGACCGTTCACTGTTTCGGCGCCAACTGAAGCATGTAGCTGAAATCTGCGGATACGGTGGGAGCGCCAGCGAGCATCGCGGAGCTGTGACAGGTCATGCAACTGTAAAACGTCCCTGGGGCGAGGAATGTCTCTTGTACGGAATTACCAAGCTGCGACGGCTTCGGTGCTGTGCCCGCTTCGCCAACCCATTGCGTGCTGATTAGCTGATAGTAGGCCCACGGCGTGCCGGCAAGCAACGTTTGGAAGGACGAGTTCAGGGTTTGTGCCGACGTGGGCGTAACGGCAACCACCTGAGCTGGCGTGTAGTTCGGTTTGCCCTGCGCATTCAGTTCCAGAGCCGTCAGCGGATTGGTGACTGTTGGCGTGTTTGGCGGGCACTGGCTTGCCGGGCAATTCGGATTGTAAAAAGACTTGGTATCGTTCTCGACCTGCTCGAACGTCGACCAGAGCCAGCGGGATTGCGACGCCGTTTTGTGGATGATATGAAGACCAACAAGTCCCACAGTCACCGGATTTTTGCCCGGGCTGACGTCTCCATTCACATCGTTGTAAACGATCGCCGAAGCGGTCACAAAATGGCTCGGAATGTCGTTCGCCCCTAGCACCTTCCATGCGGATTTGAACTCCATCGAGCCGGTTGGAGTCACCGGGAAGGAGATCGCCCCCGCGCTCGATTGCCCGGCCTTCGTCCACAGAGTTTTACTCATGATGTATGTGTATTCGTCCAGATTCATTCCCACGGTAAAGCGGGCCCAGCGGCCATTCTGGTCGACGAGAACATCTTGCGTTGCCTGTAAAACCTCGTTGAGCCCAGGATTTTGTCCGTCCGCGGCAAGCTTTGCCATGCCGGTCCGGGTTTCAGTCTTCGTGCTCCGATGCAGAAACAACTGGACCTCCGGATGTTTCGCCGCGAGCGCTCGCACCTTTGCCGGTAGATGGGCCAAGCGGAAAGAACGCTGCGCGGCGAGTTGCTGCTTTGCCAGCAAAGCACCGGTTTTGGCCGCTTTGTTCGACGGAGTGAAGCACCAATTGGCGGGCGTTTGATTCGCCGCCACGAACACATCGCTGTCCTGAAGATACGTCATCCATACGGGATTGGGCGGAGAGGTCAAAATGTTCGAACTCGTATTGGCAGCGCAAGTCCCCTGTCCCGCGGGCCAATTTACGGCAAGGAATGTGATCCAGGAATAAAGATCGACGGTGCCTTGCAAGGGCGTCCCCCGGGTGTCTGGCGGAATCACCGCGCACGTGTTGTCGATGACTGTCGGCACCGGTGGAAAGTCGGCTGTAGAACTCTGCCATTGTGCGCAAGTGCTGGCCGCAGGCGGTGATTGCGCGAGCACCGTCGTCCGGTTTGACCGGATGGCGATCCCTACAGCGAGAGCGCAAATCACGCCGGCGAAAACGGCGGAACTAATATTCTGTCTAATGAACATTCCCTGCATGTCGATAATTTCTCCTCGCGTTTATTGGAATGCTGAGTTTCAGTCAATTCTACGCCTAATTTAGATGTAAGGGAAGAGATGTTTGTACAACCCGGACGAAATAGAGATTATCGTGGTCGGCAATATCGCAGATTAATGCGAAATGCCGCGCGATGAGTGATTCGTTCGCGAACGTCAGGTTAAAACTATTCGGACCGTAACGTCCAAACCTCGGGCTTGGATTATGACTATGCCTCGCCGGAGAAATCTGGACCGGCCATAGGGGAGTTGGACGAACCAGCCAAGCTCACAGGGATTTAACTCGTGAGGGATTTGGACGCTCTCTTGTCGTGTTTCGCTCTGTAGATAAGTACCGCCATCCGGGCCACCAGCAGCATCCCGATCGCGGCCGGCCAGAATGGCCCCAGCGCGATCCACGCCGCTCGCGGTCCCGGTACTGCGCCCGCGCCGAAAGAATACTCGAACTCAATCGACCTCTGCGCCTCGTCCCGCTCCTGCCGCCTCACCACAAGCCCGTCCGAGGGAGCCGCAAGGCAATTCACCAGGTATGCGCTGACTTGCGGCAGATGCCGATTTTCGAAACGCAACTCGATGCCCGCTGCGCGCCGTGCGCAGTTTCATCCGGATCGTACCCAATCCCTCCCGCATGGCTTCGATGGTCGGAAAGTTGCTCTCGATCAACGACAACGGCGCCGGTACGCCATCCACTCGCAGTTCCACCTCCCGTGCCACTCGGCCCACATAGGCCCGCTCTTCTCCCGAGGAAATCCGTCCGTCGCGATCCTGGTCGATCACAGCCATCAATACCGGCAGCATGGCAACGCCCGGCGTCAACTGGATCTCCACGTCAATGCCGTCCCGCGTCACTCCGATCAGGGTGGCCTGCAGATACTCGTCCAGCCGGTGTGCGGCCGCGCCTCCAACCAGACTCAGCGCGAGCAGCGCGCTCACTCCCATTCGCCTCATCGTGACGGTACTCAATGCCCCACTGACTTCTTCCCGTAATCGTTCGTCGGATCCCGGTAAATCGTATGGATGTGCATCGTCGGGTCGCCCCCAAGCGGCTGGGGCGCGTACTCGATCACCAGTGTCGGTCCCTGAATCCGGTAATACGCCGGCATCCCGTTGGTGGTCGGTCCGCTCCACGCGAACCACGTTCCGGACAGATTCGCCTTGATCTCCGCCATGCGCGCCGCCGCTGCCTGTTCGTTGACAATCCCCGCCCATTCACCCACCAGGTCCAGCAGCATCGCCTGCTGGCTCGCGTTCATCGCGGAACACTTGATGCCCTCTGGCTGGATCGTCTTTCCGTCCTGCCCCGGCCCCAGGACCAGGTCGGCCACCTTGTAATTGAGAATCGCCTGCTTTCGCTGCCCTTCGTCCAGCGCATTAATCAGCGCGAAGGCCTTGTCGTTCTCGGCTCCGAGCGGGCGCACGGTCTTGCCGTCCACCGTATACTTCGCGGGCTGTGCCGCCGTGAGGCTGGGCGTGAGAATCCCATCGAGACCCACCATGGTAATATTCAGCGCCAGATGATGCCCGCCGAACTGCAGCATCCAGGGGTCCTTCACGGAAGGCTTGCCTAGAATTGAAATGTAGAACAAGTCGCGCCCGAACATCGACCCGCGCCCGCCGCTGGCGACTCTTAGTGCCTCGTCGCCTTCGACGATCGCGAGCACTTTCTCATAACCGCGCTTGCTCAGCGTGGCGGCCAGCAGCCCCATCGCCGCTTTCCTCTGCGGCCCGCTCAGATCGCCCATCTTCAGGCCTGCCCGCGGCACCATCGTCGTGGGCAGGTTCGACCACTTCATCCGTTGCGCCGCGTCGTTGAACTCGAACAGCACCTTCGACCGCTGTCCCTCATCAAGCGAACTCAGGAAGCCGTTTGCGCTGGCCACTATCTTGGAAGCGACGCTCAAAGAACTCTGGGCCGGCGCTAGCCCGCAGCACAGAACGGCGGCGAGGAAGCTGCTCTTACTCGACCCAAGAAGGGTTGTTTTTACCATAGGCGATCTCCTTAACAAGGGTACAGCAATGCTGTCCCGGTCGGATCACGCGCCAATCTGGACACGATCAGGTGCGTCGGGACCGTGTCCAGTTTTGCCGGCGATCCCGGAGCGATAAGGCAAACACTACGGCGTTGAGAGATCTCCCGGAATTGGTGGTGTTCAATTCGACCGCAACGCAACCATCGGATCGATCCTGGATGCTTTCCAGGCGGGAATATATCCGGCGATCGCCGCAACCGCGATCAGCAGCGTTCCCACCTCGATAAATGTCACCGGGTCGCCGGTCGTGATCCCAAACAACAGGCTGCCCAGCGCGCTCGACAAAACTCGCGACCCTGCCATTCCCAACGCGAGACCTAAAGCGGCCAATCCAAGCGTCCGGAGCACGATGCGGCGTTGCAGGTCAGTGGCGGACGCTCCCAGCGCCATCCGAATTCCAATTTCCTGCACTCGTTGACTTACCGAAAACGAAATCACGGCGTAGATCCCCAGCGAAGCGAGTATCAAGGCGAAAGCCGCGAATCCGGCCAGCAACAGCACCAGGAACCGCCGCGGTGAAACCGCTCTGTCGACCAGATCCTGGAACGTCACAAACTCGCGGACCGGCAGATTCGGGTCGATCGGCCGGAGAGCCGTTCGAATCCCTGCCGCCAGACTGTCCGGTGGAAGCGCGGTTCGCACCACCAGTTGCATGGCCGCGTAGTCCCCGGTTTGCCGCATCGGCAGATACATTTCCGATCCGCCCGCCGTTTCCAGAGCTGTCATGACGGACGTCGGCGACTACGCCGACGACCCTCCGTCCCCCATCCGTCGTGATCATCTGTCCCAGTGGGTTCTGGCCCGGCCAGAGCGTCCGGGCCAGCGTCTCATTGACCACCACGACGCGTTCGCTCGATGCGCGATCCCTCTCCGTGAATTCTCTGCCCGACCGCAACGGAATTCCTGCCGCCTCGAAATACCCGTCGCTCACAACGCGAATGAATGCCTCCGGATGGTGGCCCTTCTCGTAAACCTGTCCTCTGCCGGCGACACCGCCACGACCGGTCGTCGCGCAGTGGCAGGACGTCGGTAATCCCGGCCGCCACGAATGCCGGGGACAGAGCGGGCGCGGTGCAGCACATCGTCGATAAAGGAGTTCTGCTGCGCGAAACTCGAGATCCGAAAACTCGGGTCAATCCTCAGCGCGGCCGCTCGCTCCGGTTGAAATCCCAGATTCACGTCGAGGACGCGGAGAAAACTCCGAATCAGCAGCCCCGCGCCGACCAGCAGTATGCAGGCGAAGGCGAGTTCGGAAACCACCAGTCCATCGCGGACCCAGGCATGCCGCTTGCCGCCGCTCGATCCGCGGCCGCCATCTTGCATGCCTTCACGAAGAGAGAGCGCCGTGACCTGCAACGCCGGCAGCAGGCCAAAGAGCACGCCGGAAGCGACCGCCGCCAGCAAGGTGAAGAGGAGCGCGCTCCCATCGATCCGAACGCTTTCGAGCAAGGGAAGGTTGAATGCATGGAGATGCGCCAGTTCGCGCGTGCCGGCCACTGCGAGGACCAGTCCCAACACCGCGCCGCAACACGAGAGCGCCACGCTCTCCGTAAGCATCTGCCGCAGCAGCCGGAACGTCCCGCTCCTAACGCCGCCCGCATCGCCATTTCCTTTTGCCGCGTGCCTAACCTCGCCAATTGCAGATTCGAAAGATTCGCGCACACAATCAACATCACCACACCGACCGCGCAGGCCAGCACGAACAGAGCCGGCCTCACTCGTCCGCTCACGCGCTGCTGCCAGCGGGACCAGCCGCGGAGCGATCGAGTTCCGTTCCGGATGCTGGCTCTCCAGTTGTTTCCCCAGCATCGTAAGCTCAGCCTGCGCGCTCTGCACCGTCGCGCCAGGCTTCAGTCTTCCGATGACCTTCATCGTGTTTCCCGCGGGTTTCGTTTTGTCCGTCAGCGGCCAGGGAATAAAGATATCGACCGGCGTGCCTGGAGCAAAGACGCTCGCGAAATCAAAGGATGCAGGCAGCACGCCCACCACCGTCACGGGCCGATTGTTCAAAGTCAGCTTCCGGCCCACCACGTTGGGGTCGGAAGCAAACCGCCGCCGCCAAAAGCTGTAGCTCAGCAGCATGGCCGGCGGAGCGGAATACTTCCCCTGGCACTCCTCCGCGGTGAACGATCTTCCGATTGCGGGTTGCACACCCAGCAGCGCGAAGAAGTTCCCGGTCACGGGAACGCTCGTGAGACGCTCGGGTTCGCCGGTTCCCGTCAGTTGCCTAGTCGCCCGCGCGGTAGTACCCGGACCAACCCGCCAGATCGGAGAACGATCGGTTCAACTCCCGGAGGTCCGAATAGTGTTCGGTTTGGGTGGCGTCCAGTCGTCGCCGTTGGTAATCCATACCAGCCGTCCCGGATCGCGAAACGGGAGCGGGCGCAGCAGCAGCGCATTGACCACGCTGAAGACCGTGGAACTGGCTCCGATGCCGAGGCCGGCGATGAGAATCGTAAACGCCGTAAATCCGGCATCGCGCCGCATGCCGCGAAACGAGTGGCGCAGATCCTGCGCCAGATCGCTCATCCAGCGCGCGATCCAGGTGGAGCGGGCTTCTTCTGATTTTTGTGTCATATTGCCAAACTTTCTGCGTGCCGCCGCGCGCGCTTCCTGCTCGGACATGCCTTGCGCGGCCAAGTCTTCAGCCATCGACTCGATGTGGAATTCCATCTCTTCCCACAGCAGGCGCTGCCTTTCGCTGTGGGAGAGCCAATACCGTAAACGGCGTCGAAAACGTTTCCAACTGGAACCTGCTCGCATGCGATCTCCGTAGCCCACTTAAGCGAACCCCATAATGCGGGCCACCGCGCCGGTGACCTGCCGGTAGCGGGCCGACTCCTCGGCGAGGTGTTTTCGGCCGTCGGGAGTCAGCTTGTAGAAACGAGCGCGCCGGTTGTTGGCCGAGAGGCCCCACTCGCCCTCGATCCAGCCATTCAGCTCGAGCCGCTGCAGCGCCGGATAGAGCGAGCCTTCTTCGACGCGCAGCAGATCGTCGGACAGTTGCTGAATCAGTTGCGCGATCGCATACCCGTGCAAATGGCCGCGCATCAATATTTTGAGAACCAGCATGTCCAGCGTGCCGGGCAAAAGGTCGGCTCTGTTTTTCTCCGTTCCCATAGACGGTCTGATTATAGGACGTCGAATTTCTGACTTGGTTACTAAGGAATCGCGACTTTTTTTACTCAGGCAGTCTGTTCGAGCCGGCATTCGATCGGCAATCGCGAACAGCGCCGAATCACTGTTTGGTTCATTTAGGCGTGAAACTATCGCCGGATGTTCCGGCATCGCCTGGAGGTTTATCTCGATAAAGTGTTTGGCTTCTCGGCTCTGGTGAGCGCTCTGCCCGAGGGCCGGCAGTTTCCGCAACACCCATGGAAGAAGGTTTTCGACGCCGTCTTCTTGGGCGCAGCCATGCAGATTCCCAGCCTGCTTCAGATCGAAGCGGAGTGTCGCCAGGGAGCGTTGGCCAAACGCATCGGACCGATCAGCGACGACACCATCGGCTACGCGCTCGAAAGACAATCTCCCGAACCCGTGTTCGCGCTCAGTTGCGAAATCGCCCGGCGCCTGAAACGCAACGGAGTTCTGCGTTCCGACTGGTCCAGAGGGTTGGTGGTGGCGGCGGTCGATGGCATCGAAATCTGTAGTTCGTTCGTCCGCTGTTGCGACGCCTGCATGGAGCGGGAGATTGAGCACAAAGCGAACGGCGAAATGCGAACCGACATTCAGTACTATCACCGGATCGTCGTGGTCGCCGTGGTCAGCACGCCGTTCCCCATCCCCTTGGGTCTCCGCTTTCAGAAGAACGGCGAAGGAGAGGTAGCCTGTGCATTGGCTCTACTCCAAGATCTGGACCGTCAATTAGGCCGTCGCTTTCTGGATGTGTTAGTGGGTGACGCTTTGTACATGCAGGCGCCCTTCGTTAAAGAAGTGGAACGTCTCGGTTTGGCCTGGGCCTTCACCCTGAAAGAGAACCAGCCCGATCTGTTGCGCGAGGCCCAACGCTTCACGCAAGAATCGCCTACGGGGGTTCATACGGAGCCGGATCGGAGATTCGATACTGGCACTTGCCGGAGGTCGATTGGCCCGTCGCTGACCGCTTGGTTCGAATCCTCAAAACGGTTCGCATCGAGCACCTGCATCGCGTCACTGTCAGCGAAAAAGACGGCCATCGAATCAAGACCAAGACGGCGGTGACGCAAGAGAGCACCAACTTCTACGCCACTAATTTCGAACTCGGCTCGGTCTCGCCGCTGTTCATCCATCAGTTCAGCCGCAGCCGTTGGCGAATCGATACGGAAGTTTTTCAGACCATCACCACCGACTGTCACCTCAAACACCCCGCTGTTCATCAAACCACGGCGCTGGTGGTGCTGACCATGATCCGATTTCTCGCCTATACCCTGTCCCTGGTCTTCTATCACCGCCAGGTCCGCAGCCATGCTCGCGGAAAATGCGAGACCTTTCACCAGTGCGCCAAAAGGATCGCTTATTGGTTCGTTGCCCCTGCCGCCAACACCAGTTGATTCTCCTCCGATGCAGGTCGCGATGTGTCCTGCCAAGGTTCCCGGCGAATACGAACCAACGCCGGCGCTGCCGCATTTCCCCCGACCGCTGAATCGGCAGGGTCAGCGCTCTCTGTCAGTCTTTTTACTCCTCTCAGACCCGCTACAACTCTGGCCGGCTACCCTCAATTCAGAAACTCCTCCCAAATCAACAGGCTGCCGCCTAGCCGCATGGCACCTTACGGAATCGCTGGTCGCGCCGGTGGAAGCATTGCTTTCCGCCGTTCAAGCAGCTAAACTCAAGTCCGCGTCGACCCTAACGAGCGCTTGAGTCGTGGAAGTCAATCCGATTCCCATCGCCTTGGCTTCCTGCGGGACGCACGCCGCGCCACCCAGCTTCGTGTGGTATCGTCAAGCCGATAGAGCACTCAAATCTAGCGGTCTGCTTCCATCCTGTTTAATCGGGACGCATTTAATCGGACGCAGCACTCAACGAAAAATTGGAATAATGACGAATCCACACCACAGCCGGAGACGATTCCTAAACCTGACTGGAGCCGGCATCCTCAGCCTCGTCCAAGCGCCGTGGTTAGGTGTCGCAGGGGCTGCTGAAGCTCGGGACGCAGATCTTGTTGTCTTTAATGCCAAAGTCTACACGGTCGATTCCCGTCTACCGAAGGCAGAGGCATTCGCGGTCAAAGGCGCCCGATTCGTTGCCGTGGGAAGCAACTCAGACATCAGGGCTCTCATAGGGAACCAGACGCAAACTTTCGACGCTAAACAGATGACGGTCGTCCCAGGATTCATCGACTGCCACAACCATGGACGTGGGAACTTATTGCTCTACGAAGTCCTCGCCGGCAATCCCTATGTGGTCGAGTTTGTGACGATCGCAAGTATCATCGGCAAACTCCGCACCAAGGCCCGCGAAACCCCTCCCGGTACCTGGGTTGAAGCGTATTTCTTCGACGACACCAAGGTCAAGGATAATCGCCAACTGAACGTTCACGACATCGACCAAGTCTCGAAAGATCACCCGGTCGTAGTTCATCATCGAGGTGGCCACACGGCATACTACAACAGCAAGGCGTTGGAGATGGCGGATGTCAACAAAAATACGCCCAATCCGCGGGGCGGAACCTACGACCGCTACCCCAACGGCGAACTGAACGGCCGGGTCACCGACACGGCGATGGACTCGATTAACAGGGTGGGTAAGCGTCCGGCCTTTTCCGAAGAACAGACGCTGCAGCGAGAGCGCGACGGCTTAGCATACATTTCCAAGCAGTTCGTACGTTATGGTGTGACGAGCGTCCATCACCAGGGCGGCAATCTGACGGCGTTGCAACAGGTCCGGGCCCGCGGAGAACTCCTGCACCGGGTGAGCTACGAATCCAGCGGTAAGGTGCTGGACGCGATGATCGCCAGCGGCATTATGACGGGTTTCGGGGACGAGTGGATCCGCATGGGAGCCACTTCCGAACACACCGTCGACGGATCGTTCTCCGAGCGAACCATGGCGCTGAGCACGCCATATCGAGGGGTCGTTCCGCCCTATAGTGGCAACATCACTGAAACACAGGAAGAACTCGACGCCTGGATCGAACGGATACATGGGGCGGGAATCCAAGTGAACTGCCATGCGAATGGCGATGTCGCTATCGACATGGTTCTCAAGTCGGTGGAACGGGCGCAGCGTTTGTTCCCGCGGGCCGACGCGCGTCCGAAAATCACGCATTGCACCTTGATCAACGACGGCCTGGTGCGGCGCATCAAGGCTGCTGGTATCGTTCCTGCGCTGTTCACAACGTACGCCTATTACAATTCCGACAAGTTCGGCTACTACGGCGAAGAGATGATGAGCCGGTGCATGGCTTTTCGAACTCTCCTCGATGCAGGAGTGCGCGTGGCGGCGGGCTCTGATTTTATTCCGGGGCCGTTCGACCCGCGAATGGGCATTCAGGGAATGGTGACGCGCACCGGGTGGGATGGCAGGATGTGGGGACCGAACCAGCGAATCAGTGTCGAGGAGGCACTACGGGTCAACACAATCAATGGCGCTTACAACTCCCATGAGGAAACAGTCAAAGGGTCGATCACGCCAGGCAAGCTGGCCGACTTCGTCGTCCTCGCGGATGATCTTTTCACGGTAGACAAAGAGAAAATTAAGGATGTCGCGATCGTGCGCACCGTCGTAGGCGGCGCCACGGTCTACCAGGCGTAATTCGCAGGATTTTCGGGATTCACTCCGCGTGCTCCGAAACTACGCGCCTGCCGCCGGCGGTCACAAGGGCGTTCGCAGGACTAATCAACGACGTTAGATTCCCGCTCGCACTGTGATAAGCTCCGGAAAACCGTTTCCCATGGGAGGCTGCATGGCTTCAATCACCGGCTTTGGCGGTGCGTTTGTCCGAGCGAATGATCCAGAAGCTCTGTATAGGTGGTACGAGCGGCATCTCGGTCTAATGAGGTCCGAAGGGTCTTTCGCGTTTCCTGCCTCGACGCAACGCGCTCAGCTCGTCTTTGCCTTCTTCGGACAAGATGATGCATACTTTCCTACGGCACAGAAAGTGATGATCAACCTCCAAGTGGATGACCTCGACGGAGTGCTGGACCGTTTGATAGACGAAGGTGTCACGGTCGATCCCAAACGCGAAAGCTACGATTTTGGAAGGTTCGGCTGGTTCACCGACCCGGAAGGAAATCGTGTCGAGCTTTGGCAGCCCGTCGTAGCTGGTTGATGCGGAGTCCCGTGCCAGTCCCGGCGCGCTCGCCTACTAGTTGCTGAGCTTTGCTAACGGACGAAACAGCCCCGGAGCTATATTTCGTACGGCTTGCGATAGGACGGGCGTGTGACCATTTTGGCCGCCTCGGCGTCGCCTTTGAATTTCGGTGTCGGACCGGGCTCGATGGTGAGCGCGCGACCCACCCTGTAGCTGATGTTGGCCAGGTGGCAGAGATCCGCGCTGGGTACCGCGTTGGAGATCGGATCGTGAAGATCCTGCTCCTTGCGTGATTTCACACAGGCCAGGAAATTCTGCATGTGGAGGCCCGTGGAATCGCCAGAGCTACGATCGTTCCGCTCCTCAGAGATCAGCTCGCTCGAATCGCCCTTGTATGCCTGGAATCCCTGGTCGCTCATTGCGGCCCAACCGTCGCTGCCGTAGAAGAGATTGCCGACACCGACGTTGATCGGATTGCTCGCCGGTCCCACCTGCGTGGGCGCCGGAGCAGACGGAGGCGCCGCTGCCGGATCCGCACCTTGCGCTGGCCGCTGCCCGCCACGACCGCCGGCCATTGGTCCGGCAGTCACCACACGTGCCTGCCGAACGCCTTCGCCGTTGGTCATTTTGCCGCGCACTTCGATAACGAGCTGCCGGTCACCGTAGTTGAAGCCGGCCGTGAGCGTGTTCGGTGTTTCTGTGTCGTCATCGATGCCGAACTTACCGCCGAACGCCATCGCAGTCTTCGGCCACGACGGATCGCCCAGCGCCCAGCGCGCTACGCCCGTTTCGTGAACGCCCTGGTTCCCGATGTCGCCGTTGCCGGTGTCCCAGAACCAGTGCCAGAAATATGCGAAGCGCTTCTGGTTGAAGGGCCGCATCGGCGCGGGGCCGAGGAACAGATCCCAATTTACGCCGGGAGGTGTGGGGGTATCCGGTGTGTGGCCGATCGAGGGACGCAGCTTATAGCACAGCGCCTTGCTCATATAGAGCTTGCCGATCAAACCCTCTTGGAGCGCGGTGATTGCCTTGATCTTAAACGGCCAGCTCCGATGCTGGGATCCCACCTGCATCAGGCGCTTGGTTTCGCGCTGCACCTGGATCATCCGCATGCCTTCGTAGATGTTGTAGCAAGCAGGCTTTTCCCCGTACACGTCCTTGCCGGCCTTCATCGCCCAGATAGCGGAGAGCGCGTGCCAGTGGTTCGGAGTTGCAATAGAAACCGCCTCGACCTTCGGGTCGGCGAACATCTGCCGCATATCTTCGAATTCCTCGGCTTTTTCCAGGCTCTTCTTTGTCAACGTTGCCTGGGCTTTTTCGCGAGCGGCCTGATTGACGTCGCAGAGGGCGACGACCTGAGCCTCGCTCAGAGAGGTGTATGTATTCAGGTGGTAGCTGCCGCGGCCTCCCAGGCCCACGATGCCGACGTTCACCTTATCATTTGCGCCCCATACGCGAACCGCGGACGCAGCGGTCAGGGCTCCGAGAAAAAACCTGCGAGTTTTTGGATCAGGCATAGCGAGACTCATTTCGCGCTAATTGTATCAAGCAGCAGGTTGAGTTCTGACGGAATGCCTCGACTGCCACTGGGATCTGAGTTGGTGTGTCCTTCTGCACCTGCCAAGAACCTGCCCGTCTGGAGCGGCGACTACGCTTCGGTACATCGAATGTGGGCCCGTGGACGTCCGAGGTGCGTAATCGCGCCACGATGCAGCCCGCAGGATAGGATAATCCCATGCGCTGACTAACCTGCTTCACCGAATACGTCGAATCCTGATTCGCGGCAGCGTGGGGCACAACTCCCGTCGCACAATGAAGCTAGCGAGGCAGAACGTTGAAACGCGGAATCGCACGAATTGCCGGTTGCAGATCGAGCCTCATCAGTCTCGCCCTTGCGATCACTCTTTCCGCGCAGGTCGCTACGCGACCGCAGCCAGCGCCAATTCTCGACTACATCAAGCAGACTTGGCACACGTTGACACGAGCGAACCGCGACCTCGCCTCGGCGGCTATAGATCCCAAGTACCACCCTCTACGAAGTGGCCGCTGGCCGGTGTACGTCCCGCGCAATTCCAAGCTACGCGACATCGAAAAGCGGCTTGAATCCGAGATGACAACGTCCGACGTGCAAAAGATTGAGCTTCGCCAGCTTCCGCCTGCCCCTCTGCAGGTTGAGCATCATGGCTTGCTCTACCTGCCGCAACCATACGTCGTGCCGGGAGGCCGTTTCAATGAGATGTACGGATGGGATAGTTATTTTATCCAAATCGGACTTCTTCGTGACGGTGAGATCAGTCTCGCAAAAGACATGGCGGACAATTTCATTTACGAAATCCGGAACTACGGGATGATCCTCAACGCAAACCGGACGTACTATCTGACTAGATCGCAGCCTCCGTTTCTTACACAGATGCTTCTGGGGATTTTTGAGCGCACAAAGGACCGCCGATGGCTCCGCGCGGCCCTTCCAGCAATCGAAAAGTATTACCGTTTCTGGACCACCGAGCCCCACTTGGTTCGGGAAACCGGCCTATCCCGCTATTACGACCTCGGCGATGGGCCCGCACCTGAGGTTGTTGCGGCGGAGCGCGATACGCAGGGCCGCACGCACTATGATCTGGTGAAACAATACTTTCGTACCCACGAAATCAACGATTACGATGCATCGCAATACTACGACCAGAAGACGGATGAGCTCACACCTTTGTTCTACAAAGGCGACCGCTCGATGCGGGAATCCGGATTCGATCCTTCGAACCGCTTCGGCCCGTTTAGCATAGACGTCATTCACTACAACCCGGTCTGCCTGAACTCGCTTCTTTACCTGATGGAAATGCAGACAGCCGGGATCATGGGCATTCTCGGGCTCGAGACTGATGCAGACATCTGGCGCAAACGCGCCATAGACCGCGCCGAGCGCGTGAATCGGCTGATGTGGGATGCCGAAGATGGGTTGTATTACGACTATGATTTCGCTCGCAAGCGCCTGCGGAAATATCCCTTCCTGACCACTTTCTATCCGCTCTGGGCTGGCATCGCCACCCACGAGCAGGCTGGGCGGGTAGCTGCAAACCTGATGAGATTCGAACAGCCAGGGGGACTACAGACGAGTACCGCACCGAGCGGTAATCAGTGGGATGCTCCATTCGGCTGGGCGCCGTTGCAACTGATTGCGGTGCAGGGGCTGCGGCGTTACGGCTTTCATGAGGCTGCGGACCGCATTGCGATCAAATTCCTGTCGCTAGTTCGGGACGAGTACCTGAAGAGTGGAACGATCGTCGAGAAATACGATGTAGTTCGCAGGGCAACCGAAGTCAGTGGCGACATTCGGTTTGGCTATCGCTCAAACGAAGCAGGCTTCGGGTGGACGAATGCCGTATTTGTTACGCTCCTGGACGAGTTAGGTCCGGGCGGCAAACGCGACGTCCTGGGAGATCGGGCGCCTGAGATCGGAGTGGTGCTCAGAGATTCGTCCGGCGTTTCAACAAACTCAGGTCGATGACGTCAACCTGTGGGGTTGGAGCGGAATCGCCGTCTTCGGTCGGCCCAGCATTGCGGGATTACGACCGGGAAGCCGGCTTCCCAACGGGGATGCTGGCGGTGTGCCAGTTTCCGGGATTCCAGGTGCATGCGATAACGGCCAACAACGGTTCTGTTGAACGATAGTCTCGGCTCTGAGCAATACCATCCAATGAACTCATCCATTGCGTGACGATATCCGCGCTGAGCGTCGGGAGAACTCAGGCTGTTCAGAACGGCTGATTTTGCTTGGTCGGGATCCGGCAGGCGCAAGACGGTCTTTGGGGCTGGCCGCCGTTTCTTGGGGGAGGGTTTGTTTGCCATCGCCAGCGGTCCTCCTCGACCGCCAAACGATCATGTAATAGCTCGAGGTAGTGGACGGTTACGCCGTGATCCGACCCATTCGTCCTCGGGCTTCAAAACAGGATTGACGGTAACCATGCCCCGGCCGGCTCGTTATAAAGTCCAACGCTCATCAACGTCATCGGCTGGACGACTCGCAGACCGTTCGACAGACACCAGCGGAACAGGGCGCTGTTCCGCGACGGCACGAGGATTCCCGGACCGCCAAAAAATTCCGCTGACGCGATCAGGGACTGCAGGTCCAGATTGGTTTCCGCCGTTGCATGGCCGAAAAAAGCTAAGTTCGTGGTGTACCCGGTAATGCTGCCGCCCCGCTCTACAACTTTGGCAGTGCCCTGTTGGATCGCTTGCGCCAGTTCCGTGCCTCGATCGAACCCATGAACCCTCCGGCTCAGGGCATTGCAGGCACCCAGATCGGCGCGCTCGGCCAGTCGCACAGCACATCCGCCAAAACTCCGCTGCACTGTTCGTCCGTGCAGGCAGGCAAGAGGTTCCCGGATATCGAAGCCAAGGCCGGCATACAGGGAGAGCGAGCGGTTGTGAAATGCGGCTTGTACCAGCCGGATTCCGGCGACGCCTTGTCCGCTTGCTCGATCCATCACCGCTTGCATGAGCCTGCGGCCAATGCCGAGGTTTTGTGCGCCAGGGTCAATGGTGATTGGGCCGACGCCTGCTATTACGGAACGCTCGTCGAGGCAATTGCTGCCCACGATCCGGCCTTCGTGTTCCGCCACCACACAGTAGAAACCGGGGGCGGAAAACATCATCGAAAGCACGCCGGTGGCGGCCTCCGGTCCAGGGAAATCGCACGGAAAAGCATGCGCCGCACTAATCGTTGAGAATGCGTCGTAGCAAATTTTCCCGCACGCAGGACTATCCTCCGGCACGGCGATACGGAGCACCAGGTTCGGCTGTGTTTTCGGCGACATAATCGAACCTCTTTTACTAGTATCCGACGAGTGTAGCAGCGGTAGCGGCAATAGAATCGCCCCGCGCACCACCCGGCCTGAGTTCCTGAATGGCCAACCGGAATTACTTTTCTGCTGAACCTCGAATCCGGATCGAGTTGATGTCGGGAATGGTGTTGGCGATGGCGAGCGAAGCCCAACTGGCGCCAGCGGAAGAAATCCACTGGTTGGGCCCAAAGGGATACCCGCTTTCAAAATAGGGCTGAACTGGAAAAGAGCGGGTCTTCACCAGCCAGGCCCCATCCTGATACTGGTTCTTGAGGAGGAAGGCAACGCCCATGCGGTACACCTCGGAGGTCACCGGAATGCCTGCCTCATGGAGCGCATATAGTGAGATTCCAGTCGCGTAAGCATCCGGACCGAGATCAGATCTCTGGGACCACGCACCGTCGGTCCTCTGCTGGACAAGCACCTGCTGAGTGGCCCCCTCGAGTTCTCGCCGGGAAGCCTTGGTCCATGAGAGACTCATCAAGCGCATGCTGCGCTCTTCCGTGGAATTCGCTTTGGCGGCAATGAGCCAGCGCTGCGCTCGCCGAAGCGTCTCTTCCAACTCCTTCTTGCGACTCGCGATCGGGTAGAGAGTCAGAGCACGCACGGCCATCGCAGTAGTGCTGATAGTGCTGTCTTCCATCGGTGGCCTGGATATGCCATTGCCGAGCCAACTTCCGTCCGGCATCTGCTGAGCGGCCACCGAGTGCGCGAACGCCGCCGTTACTCTATCCAGCCGAGGCTGTTCGGAGGCCAAGGCCATCATGATGTAGCCAGCGCCGAGCGCAGCTCCCTGGGGGCGCTCACCTTGCATGGCCTCTTCTGCAGCGGGCGTGGCAACCGCCAGGATCTGTTTGAAGTTCTTCCGTGCCAGATCTTCATTCAGCGGAATACCCTTCCTACGCAGGGCCGCCGCTACCATCGCCGGCAGGGTCTGGTTGTGACAAGTGACGCAACCACGCTGCTGGAACACAACTGGTCCTGTGGGCAGCAGCAAGGCCGCGCTGCGGCTCAGCGATGTACGCGCTTCGGCGACGCCCTCGGGCGGGGGAAACGTCTTTTGGCGGGGCCCATTGCCCCGATTGGCTCCGTACTCCTCAAGTACGTCGATTCTACTCTGGGCAGCCCGATAAATCGCCCAATCGAGCCGGCCGCTCTCCTTGCCCATCTTCAGCGTTTGGATCCGCGCCCCTCTCAAGCAACAGTTTGAGAGTGGAACGGCCGGCTTGCTCCGAAGAAGCCGCCATCATCAACGGCGTCCATTTGAGTCCGGGGATGACGGCGTTTACGTCAGCCCCCATATCGATCCATCTCTCGATTAGCTTTGGATCGTGCCAGTTGGTTGTGATCAGAGCGAATTTGTTTATCTTTAAGCCTTTCGACATCAGATAGTCAATGCTCGCCAAATAATGGCGGGCATAGGGAGCTAGCTCATGGTTCTCGTAGCCAGGCTCGTTCACGTCGCAGCAGTTCTCAACCAGGAAACGCACCACCTCTATGTCGGCGGAAAAAGTAGCTCTACCCAGGGCGTGAATTCCGTTCTTGTCCTTAGCGTGTATGTCGGCGCCTCTATTGAGGAGCAACCGCAGCACTTCTACCGATCTGGGATAGCTCGCGGCGATCAGGATCGGACTCCGTTGAAGGTCCCTGGACTGCGCGTTGACATCAGCCCCGCTCGCAATCAGCAGCTTTACCTTCGTGAGGTCCGGGATCGCCCACATTAACGCCGTTGCGCCGGCCCTATCCGTCACGTTTGGATTAGCGCCGTGCTCGAGCAGAAACTTGACACAATCTATATCGGCGAACAGAGTTGCCGCCATCAACACCGGCGTGCCGTAGCTATCCTGCACATTGGCGCTGAGCCCTCCGTTGATTATGTGCTTGACTGCGCGCGTATCACCCTTTTGAATCGCACGAAACAATGTTTCTGTGGTTCGGGGTTCCGATGCCAACAGCACGAAATTGAAAAGGACTACGAGGCCCAAGGCACGAGTGTACATATCCCCTCCGTGAGTCTGTCTCGTTCACTGGCACTCAAGTATACGCGCCGGATCGGCACGATGTCCCAACCCTTTCGGATGGATCTCGTGTGAGCCGGATGTCGAAAGCCTCACTTCGTCCGCCCCCCTCGCGTAGCACCGTAACGTTTAGGTGTCCGGCGTTCCGTCCGTATGGTCGGCGATTCGGAGTCAGCACGGTCACTTCTGCGGATGCCGGCCTGGTTTCCTGATGGACGCTAGCAGGGAGCGGTAAGGCCGGCTATCGAATCCGGCCATATTTCTTCAGCACTTCGATGAGGCGGGGGCCGGGCAGGCCGAAGATCCGGATGCCATCGACGCCGGTCATGACGGCGGGCGCCGCAAGCATCGCGTTGACCACTGCTTCTTCAGTTGCGTCGATGGTGGCACGGAACAGCGGATCGATGACGTTGTTTGGGATCATCTCGAGTTTGGCGATTTCGGCGGCCGCGCCTGCTCCGGGATTGGCAGTGGAGAGAGCCAAAAACAAGTCGCCCGAGCCATTGCCCGCCCAACTCCCTAACTTACCGAGCCCCATTCCCACGCGGCGGGCAATTCTCTTCAACTGATGAGGAAGCAGAGGTGCGTCGGTGGCGACCACAACGACGATGGAGCCGCGCCCCAACTCCGGCGCTTCCTCCGCAGCGTCACGACGCGAGGCTTGTGCTGTCGTACAAGGGAGCATGCGCGAGGCGATCCAGGGGCGAGTTTGCGGAAGAGTGGTGCATGCTCTGAGGTCAGTGATCTCGCGTCCTACTGGGGCGCCCAGCACGTGCAGATCGCCGCCATAGTTGCACTGCACCAGCACGCCCAACGTGTATTGCTTGCCAGCCACGGTCACAAGGCGAGAGGAGGTTCCGATGCCACCTTTGAATCCATTGCAGATCATGCCAGTGCCACCGCCAACCGCGCCTTCCTCCACCGGCCCGCTCTTCGCCGCGTCTAGTGCGGCCCAAGCATGCTCGGGCTTGACGTGCTCTCCGTTGGCGTCATTCAAGGAGTCGAAGGTTTCGGCAACAATCGGGTACGTGAAGACGAATTCGCGGCCATGTGCGATCTGCCAATGGATTGCAGCGTCGCGGACCACTCCCACACTGTGTGTTCCGGTCAGCAGGATCGGACCTTCCAGGAAGCCGGACTCTTCGATCCAATTTACTCCTGTCATATCGCCATTGCCGTTCTGGTTGAACGTTGCGGCCATCACAAAATCCCAATTGCCTTTCGGGCGGGGCAAGATGGCAGTGACACCGGTCCGAACGGGGCCTTGTCCCGGAACGAGTTTTCCTTCGCCTCGAATCAAAGTGATATGACCGACGGCGACGCCCGCGACATCAGTGATCGCGTTGTTTGGTCCGGGCGTGCCATCAAAGGGAATGCCCAGGGCGCGGCCTCTGGGATTCTGGGCCAACATGGCGGAACCGAGTGCGAGAACTAAACAGGTTGTTTTCGAGATTGGGACAAGCATTTTCATGTTGATCTCCGCATCGCACAGTATAACGAAGCGGACTACGGAGTCTTTCCTCGTATTTTCCCCGTATCCGCAAGCTTCTCGCAGGGAGCACAACGGATTCGGAGGGAACTCGTCTGATTGGGAAAACCAGGACCACCAGGGAAAACTGAAATCAATTTTTAATTCGGGCGAAACACCTTGCTTATTCTTCGCGTAGAGCCGTCATTGGATCGAGATTTGCCGCGCGCCGGGCGGGCAGAAAACCGGCGACGACGGCCGACGCGGCGAGAATCACGCAGGCCGCGGCCAGAGTCGTGGGATCGTTGGGCTCCACACGGTAGAGGAAACTGGCGAGGAAGCGCGTGCCGGAGATCGCGCCCGCCAATCCAAGCGCGAGGCCGGCCACAATGAGAATCGCCACTTCGCCCAGGACCATGCGGAGCACGCGAGACCGCTCCGCCCCAAGCGCCATGCGAATGCCGATTTCATTGCGCCGCCGGGCGACGTTGTACGACGTGACGCCGTAGAGCCCGATGACCGCCAAAGCCAACGCAAGAGCGCCGAAGAATCCGGAGAGCGTTGCCAGAAGGCGCTCGCGGCCGAGCGATTCGTCGAGCTGAAGGGCAAGGGTCCGGAATTGCAAGGTGATATCGTGATTCACTTCGTCGACGGCCGCTTTGACGCTGGGAATGAGGGAGGCGGCGGGTACGTTGGCGCGAAGCAGAAAATTATTCCTTTGCAATGGCGGTAGCTGCGATTGCGGGTAGTAAGCGATCGGTTTTTTTTCCTCTCTCAAGCTCTGGTATTTCGTGTCTTTGACGACGCCGACGACCTGGATGGGATCGCTGATCTCGATGTATCCATGGCGAAACGTCTTGCCCACCGCGTCCGCCGGGCTACCGAAGAACTTGTTGGCCATCGATTCATTGATCACCGCGACCAGCGGCGCGTGCAGCGTGTCATGCTCTTCGAAATCGCGGCCGGCGATGAAAGGCGTCTCCATGGTGGCGAAGAATCCGGAGCTGACCAGATTGCTCAACACGACCACATCCCCCCGCGATTTCGCCACATACCCGTCGACGTGGATGATCTGGTCGTTGGAACTTCCGCTGACCGGCGTGACATCGGCGAAGCTCGCGGACCGGACGCCGGGGACCGCGGCGAGACGCTGCTGTAATTCCTGATAAAGCGGCAGGCGTCGGTCGAGCGGAACACTCGCGTAGCGAGGGTCGACACGGATCAGCAGAACCTGGTTCTTATCGAAGCCTGTATCGACCGTGGAGAGCTTCGCGAACGTTTCGAGCATGAGCCCGGCGCCGATTAGCAGGACTAGCGACAGCGCTACTTGCGCCGCGACCAGCACCCTCCCGAGGCTGAACCGCGCGTGCGATTCCACCACGCCGCGCGCATTGGCCTTCATGGCCGAGTGCGGGTCGACGCGCGTACCCTGCCAGGCCGGCGCGAGTCCGAACAGGATTCCGGTGACGACGGCGACCGCTGTCGTGAAGACGAGCACGCGGACGTCAATCGAAGGATCGAGAACGACCGTCGAGTTGCTGGTGGAGAGGAAACGAACGAGCATCCGGCTCGCCCACTGCGCGAATAAGACGCCCAGCGCCGCGCCCAGCGAGGAAAGAAGCAGGCTTTCGGTGAGCAACTGCCGGATCAGCCGGGCGCGCCCCGCGCCGATCGCCATCCGGATCGCAATTTCCTTCCGGCGGACGGCGGCGCGGGAGATGAGGAGATTGGCGACATTGGCGCAGGCGATCAGCAGCACCACGCCGACGACGACCATCAACGTGTAAAGGGCGGCCTTGTACTCGCGGCGGATGCTTGAATATCCATTGGCGCCGGGACGAGGTCAAACCTCCGGCTCAGGTGGTATTTCTGTCCGTCGGACGGATAATTGGGAGGCAGCGTCGCGGCGAAGATCTGCGGGGCAAGCGTATTCAGGCGCGCCAGGGCCTGTTGCTCGCTGATACCCGGCTTGAGCCGCGCAAAAATCCATAGCCACCAGTTAGGGCGCTTATCGAGTGCGGAGTTTTCACGATTGAGAGTCGCTTCCGCGCAAAGAGGCAGATAGATCTCAATCGCTTCGCCGGCCTGGAGACCGTTAAATCCGGGCGGAGCGATGCCGACGATCCGAACCGGATGGGTGTCCAGCGTCAGCCTGCGTTCGAGGACATCGGCCGCGCCCCCATATTCCCTCTGCCAAAAGTCGTAGCTGAGCACGGCGATCGCCGGGCAGCCGCGCTTATCGTCGGCCGCGGTGATGGTTCGCCCAAGAAGTGGGTTCACCCCGAGTGTGCGGAAAAAGTCGCCGCTGACCCAACTCGTGCTCGCGTTGCGAACCTCGCCGCCCGCGGCCAGATTGAGCCGGTTGGGGCTGTAGGCGAAGGCTCCCGAGAAGACATCCTGGCGGTCGCGCACCTGCTCCCAAATGGGATTCGTAAACCAGATGGAGCCTTCGCTCTTCATGACGAGTTCGACGAGCTGTTCGGGATGGCTCACCGGCAGCGTTTTCAGGATGACGGCGTTGATCAGGCTGAAAATGGCCGTATTGGCGCCGATGCCGAGAGCCAGAGACAGAATCGCGATGGCGGCAAACCCTGGACTGGAGCGCAAGGCGCGCAGCGCATAACGGACGTCCTGAAGCACGTCGTCGAACATGTATTATTCCTTCCTAAGGGCATTCATCGGGTCGAGCCGCGACGCACGCCGGGCAGGCGAGTATCCGGCGCAGAATGCCACTGAGGCTAATACTGCCGAAGCCAGCGAAAGTTACCGGATCTTTTCCTTTAATTCCATAGAGGAAGCTCTTTACGAACCGGGCGGTTCCGAGCGTGGCGGCGAGCCCGATGGCCGACCCTTCGGCGATAAGGATCGTGGCGCGCCGCCGCCCCCCAATAAAGCACGTCTTCCGGCCTCTGGACATCTTCACCGCCAAGGGCGGAAGCCGTTATGGTTTCGAGTCGCCAATGGAATTGCCTCCGTGAGACGCCGGTGAAGACGGCGCGCGGGTGTGTTTCGATGAAGTCAACTTCATTCCCGCTATCAGCGCGGCGCCGCAGGACACTTCCTATTGCCGCACGTCTTGAGACTCCTCCCCACCCACTCCGGAAATCGTTCCCGTAAACTCCCCCGTTTCGGCAAAAAAGACGGGGTTGTTTGAGACGTCCCCCAACAACGGCATCGCCGTCTCGGTATACGTAAGGACGCCCGACGCATTCTTGAAACGGCCGGTTCCCCCGGTGATTTTGAAGGTCAAAGTACAGTGGCCCACCATATGCACAAGATCTATGCAATCACCTCCTTGCGTGAGACGTGACCGCCAATAGACTCCCATCTTGGAAGCGAAGCACGCCCGCGCCGGCCACACTTGGAAAATAAAGGCCCGCGCAAGTGGTGGACGGTTGCGGAGCATTTGCGACAGCCCTGACATCTCCGAAAGGTAAACTGGCCCAGAGTGCCGTACCCGGCGACATTCTCTTCGGCGGTACCTGTGTTGGGCTGCTTTAGATCGATCGAGCTGGCCCCGCCAGTTCCCGAAAACATCATCTTTACGGGATGTTGTGCGTAAACGCTTGCGATAGCGAGATTCACCATCAGCGCGATAGTTGTTATGCGTTTCATTTGTGTCTCCTGTTTTCTGGAGGAGATCTTGATGAGACTTTGTTCTCCGTCCGCCGGTACAGGCGGCAGTGGCCCCCCAAAACCGGCCACGGTTTTCGTATATTTGTTGATGCCACGGGGGAACGGGCGATCTATCGACGCACGCACTGCGGAAATCACAAATCTCTTGAGAGCCTGGGGCAGCGGTGACGAAGCCGCCCTGGCCCGTCTCACGGAGCACGTCTATCCGGAACTGCGGCTCATGGCCCGCCGCTACATGAAAAACGAAGCCCAGGGCAATACCCTGCAGGCCACCGCGTTAGTCCATGAGGTCTACCTCCGCCTGGTGGACGTGACCAACGTCGAATGGCAGGCGCGCGCGCAGTTCTTCGCCATCGCGGCCCAGATGATGCGGCGCATTCTGGTGGACGCCGCTCGCACGCGCGGCTCGCGGAGGCGCGATGGAATACCTCCCAAAGTGAATCTGGACGAATCCGCCGTCTTGTCGCCCGCGGCCGAGCGGTCCATCCTGGCTCTCGACGAGGCCTTGACAGCGTTCTCTCAGGTGGCGCCGCGCCAGGCAAAGGTGGTCGAACTGCGTTATTTCGGTGGATTGACCGAAGAGGAAATCGAGGCGGCCCTGAAAATTTCGCCGCGCACCATCAGACGCGATTGGGATTTCGCCAAATCCTGGCTGCTGCGCGAGTTAAGACCATACAATAGGAAAGCCATCGGGACACCAGATATGACTCCGGAGCGTTTCCGGCAGATCGAAGAGCTATATCACGCGGCTCGCGAGGCCACTGCCGACGAGCGCGCGGCACTCTTGGCCCAGACAGATCCCGAATTGCGCCGCGAAGTAGAATCGCTTTTCGCACAGCGCACTGGCGGCGAGTTCCTGGAGCGGCCTGCGGTCCAGAACGCCCCGGAACTGCTGGAGGATGCGACCGTCACGTCAGTCGCCGCGGGGGCTTGCCTGGGCCCATACCGTATCGAAAGCAAACTCGGCGAGGGCGGCATGGGCGAGGTGTTTCGGGCGGTAGACACGCGATTAGGCCGCGCCGTCGCCATCAAAACCACTCGCGAGCAGTTCAGCGCCCGGTTTGAGCGCGAGGCGCGCGCGATTTCGTCGCTCAATCACCCCAATATCTGCACGCTCCACGACGTTGGTCCCAACTACCTGGTGATGGAACTGGTGGAGGGCGAAACGCTGGCGGCGCGGCTGAAAAACGGACCGCTCCCCGTCCAAACGGTGCTCCTCTACGCTTCCCAGATCGCGGCGGCGCTGGTGGAGGCCCACGGCAAGGGCATCATTCACCGCGATCTCAAGCCCGGCAACATCATGATCGGGAAATCCGGCGTCAAGGTTCTGGATTTCGGATTGGCGCGCATCGGGTCAGGATGAAACCATCACCGCCAGCCACATGATCGTGGGCACGCCCGCGTACATGGCGCCGGAGCAACGGGAGGGCAAACCGGCGGATGCCCGCACGGATATCTACGCATTCGGCTGCGTGCTCTACGAAATGTTGACGGGCGCGCGAGTGGGGCCGCAGCGAAGGCGCATCCGGCCGCGAAAGCTGGAAAAAATCGTAAACCGGTGCCTGGAAGAAGACCCGGGACGAAGGTGGCAATCTGCCGCCGAATTGCAGCAGGAACTGGCGGCCGTCAGCCCGGCGAGACGCGGGACGCACATGGCTGCCGGCGCCGCGGCGATTCTGGCGCTGTCCGCCGCGGCGGGATACTTTTACCTTCACCGGCCGCCGAAACTCACGGCGAAGGACACGATTGTTCTGGCCGATTTCGAAAACAAGACAGGCGATCCGGTCTTTGACCAGACGCTTCGGCAGGGGCTGGCCGTGCAACTGGAACAGTCCCCGTTCCTCACTCTCGTCTCGGACCAGAACATCCAGCAGGCACTGCGTTTCATGAACCGGCCGCCCGAGACGCGGCTCACTCCGGAGGTCTCCCGGGAGATCTGCGAGCGAACCGGCAGTGCCGCGGTTCTGGAAGGCTCAATCGCAGGCCTCGGCAGCCAGTACGTTTTGTGGCTGAGGGCCAGGAACTGCCGGACCGGAGAGGTCCTCGCGGAAGAACAGGCACAGACGGAAAGAAAAGAAGAGGTCCTGAAAGCGCTGAGCCGGATTGCGATTCAAATGAGGACGCGGCTGGGTGAGTCGCTGGCCAGCATTCAAGAGCACTCGACGCCGCTGGAGCAGGCAACCACGTCGTCGCTGGAAGCTCTGAAGGCGTACAGTGCGGCAAAAATCGCCATGTACGCGCATGGTGGTCCGGCCGCGATCCCGCATCTTCAGCAGGCCATCGCCATCGATCCGCAATTCGCGATGGCGCATGCCGATCTCGGGTTCATGTCGTGGAACATGGGCCAAACCGATCTGGGAGCCGAGGAAGTCCGCATCGCCTACGGGCTTCGGGATCGCGTCAGCGATCGGGAGAGGCGCTACATCCTGATGCTCTACGACCGCCAGGTAACCGGGAACTTACAGAAGGAGTTGCAGACTCTCGAATCGTGGGCACAGACGTATCCTCGCGATGCTTACGCCCCCGGCATTATCGCGGGTTGGGTCGCATTCGGCACTGGCCAATATGAAAGGGGGATTCAAGCAGCTCAAGAGGCCATTCGGCTCGATCCGGACATCCCATTCCCGTATGGAGGTCTTGCCCTCCACAATCTTTTCCTCGACCGGTTCACACAGGCCGCGGAGGCCTTGCAGCGGGCGGCGGAGCGCAAACTGGAAATCCCGGAATTTCTGGTCATCCGTTACTATCTCGCGTTTCTAAAGGGCGACCAGGCGGGAATGGACCGCGAAATCGCTCGCGCTCCCGGAGAGCACGCGGAGGACTGGATGTCGCACCATCAGGCTCTGGTGCTCGCCCGTTCCGGACGAATGCGGCAGGCGCGGACCATGTGGGAACGCGCGATCGCGTTGGCGCAGCAGGCCGGCAAGCGTGAGACGGCCGCGATCTACACGGCCGCGGAGGCGGTGTGCGAAGCGCATTTCGGGAATCGGGCAGCGGCGAAGGAGCGCGCCCGGGCGGCACTGGAACTTGCAAAAGGCCGCGATGTGGAGTATGCCGCCGCGTTTGCGCTGGCGCTGTCCGGCGAGTCTTCGGAGTCCCAAAGGCTCGCCGCCGACCTGGAGAAACGCTTCCCGGAGGATACGCCTGTGCAATTCGAGTATCTTCCCACGCTGCACGCTCTTTCCGCACTCGCTCATCAGGCGCCGTTGGACGCGGTCGAGCGGCTGCAACGCGCGGTTCCCTACGACTTCGCCATGCCGGGCACGGCGTTCTTCGCCAAGTTCGGAGGCCTCTATCCCGCGTATGTACGCGGAGAGGCGTACCTGGCAGCAGGACGTGGCCAGGAGGCCGCGGCGGAATTTCAAAAAGTCCTGAATCACCGCGGCATCGTTTTGGCCGATCCGATAGGCGCCCTGGCGCACTTGCAACTGGGCAGAGCATACGTTGTCTCGGGCGACATGACCAAGGCCAAAAGCGCCTATCAGGATTTCCTCACCCTCTGGAAGGATGCCGACCCGGACATCCCCGTCCTCAAACAGGCCAGCGCAGAATACGCGAAGCTATAGTCATTCCGCATCTTCCCCTCAAACTGTAGCTGCCCCACATCCCCGGTGACTTAACGCAGACCAGTGGAATTGAGATTGCTACTGGCCTCGAACCTCAGGAAGATGTTCGCCGGCTTGATATCGCAATGGACGATCCCTTTCGCATGCGTGGTCTCCAGGTGCAGATGTTGGGGTGATTCAGCGCAGCGATCGCCCGCGCCTCGTGCTCGAAGCGCTAGCCGGGAGTCGCGAGCTTTGTAGACTGAGGCGGATCACTCTCCGCGAAACCCCACTGAAGAGTGGCCGAACTCGCGCGTTCGTGCGGCGTTGACCGCGTAAATGTCCTGAACGTCGAGGCTAACATGATTACATCACTGGAAGGCATGTCTTCGAAGATGCCGTTTCCGATATGGACAGGTTTTTGAACGGGTCATCATTATCGTTTTCACGCTCGTTCCTGGCCGTTGCCGTTTCACTGGCAATCATCTTTGCAGCCGTTGCCCGTGATTACCGCCGCCGTTACGCGCTTTCGACACCAGCCGTGATTGGTGTCTATTTGGCGTTCACCCTACTCCTGATCCTCAGCCTGGCGCCGGCATGGCAGAGCAGCCGCCGCGCAAAGCAGACCGCTGCGCGATACCAACTACTCCTTGTTTTCCTTTCGATCTGGTGCACCCCGTATTTTCTGTACGCTGCCGCCACGGGCGACTTCCGCTGGACGGCGCTGCTCAAGCTACTCGCAATCGCGGCGCTGCCGGTGGCCATCTACATTCGATTCCCACCCCGGGACGCACGTGCGTTCGGATGGCAGGACGCCTGCGTGGCCGTTTTATTGGTCGGCTCTGTACTTTCGGGTCAGCTCAAAGGCATTTGGAACGTGCCCACGAATCTCGACTTCATGACCCGGCTTTTTCTCATCACCGTCGCGTCCTGGTCTTGGACCTTTATCCGGGTGGTACCCGAACTCGGATACTCTTTTCGCCTTTCTGGCGAAGTGGTGAAGCAAGCGGCGATCAACTTTGCGCTGTTCGCCGTAATCGCCATCCCGTTGAGTCTGGCGATGCACTTCACTGGGTGGAATCCGCGCTGGCCGGGCATCGTGCAATTCCTTGTGAATTATATCGAGATCTTCCTGTTCATCGCGCTACTCGAGGAGATCTTTTTTCGAGGCTTTCTCCAAAACCTGCTCTCGAGAACGCTACGATCCTGGGTCGCGGGTCAGGCGCTTGTGTCAGTTCTCTTCGGACTATTTCATATACTCCACGCTCCCTTTCCGAACTGGCGCTATGTGGCGCTCGCGACAGTGGCAGGATGGTTCTACGGATCCGCCTATCGCAACAGCGGCAGCTTAATGGCCTCATCGCTCCTGCACGCAGCCGTCGACACAGTCTGGCGCACATGGTTGTCTGGGCGGTAGCGCTCAGACGTCCCTAAAATTGCCAGCCGTTTTGGGAACTTCCCCGGGCAATCAACGTATCAACGATATGGGCTTCGATAATTTCGTTGAAGAGATTCAAGTGTTGGGCCGCGACTTGGTCGATAAGGTTCGCGACCTGATCCACGAAGGCAACGTCCAGCGCATCGTTGTGAAGGATGAGCACGGCAACACGTTTATGGAGATTCCCGTGACCATCGCCGCCGTTGGCGTTATCTTGGCTCCACTGCTCGCCGCCATCGGCGCAATCTCCGCACTTGTCGCGAAGTTCACCATTGTGGTTGTCCGCAACGAGCCGCCACGTCCTCCGCAAGACAGCCAGCCCACGCCCTGACGTGCGGCACGCACCGGCTATTTCCGGTTCTATCGGAAGTGATCGGTACCCCGGAAGCCTTAGTTCAAGGCGGTGGGATGGCCGTGCTGGTACGGCCAGCGAAAGAATCACTCCCCCAAACAGAAGCGTGTCGGCGAAATAGTTGAGCCCCTCGACCTTCACACCGGTCGTGGTCATCTACGGGTCCCGCTAAAATTCAAGTGCGGTGGTCAGGCCTGCTGTTGCCGGGCCCGGGAATTCAAGGAAGACGGCTAGGATAGTTGGCAAGAATCTCCCGAACCGGTACAAGCTCCCGAAATTTATGATAAAGACTGCGTCGCGGTTTCAGTGTCCGAGGCATGGCCCGTCGTGTAGTTGCCAGTCACGTATGTGTACTCGTCCAACCTGCTGGAGGAACGCCGGTGACCTGTTCTTTGCAGTAGTTCGGGCATTACGTGCCGTTCAGGCATCGCGCATCATTGCCCTCGTGAGTGGAAATTCGAGAATTGCAGTGGCCGGGCGGGCCTCGTGTCCAACGTCCTCACCGGCACGCTTTGTTCACTAGTGGCTCGCGGTGTAATGGGCCTTGAGCAGGTCAAGACCGAAATCGTTCTCGTAATCACGCCACACCGAGTGGATATGATTTCCTTGATCCTGCGTGCAATCCATCTCAATGAGGAAGCCGGGCGTCTGGACGCGGTAATAGTGCAGGCCACCGCGTTCAACTGGGCCGGTCCAAGCGAAGAAGGTGGCGTCCTTCGGCTGCTTCCGCGCCAGTTCCAGGCGCCTTTCCGCCATCGCGTGCGGCACGTTCGAAGCGTATAGCTCGACGATTGTCATCAGCTTGTCGTACTGCGCGGCGGTCATCTTGGCAGCGGAGAGGCCGTTCGGGGCGCCATTGAGGGCAGCCTTGCGGGAAGCGCCGGTGATGATGTCCTTCAGCGCTGTCTTGTCCACCACGGCCACGTCTTGCTGGGTCTTATCGAGTGATTCAATCATGTCGTAGCCGTAGTCGTCTTCAAGCGCCAGGACGCGGAGTCCTTTACGGGGTCCGATGCGGACTTCGGCCGGGTTGGACCCGAAGAACGACGGCGAGTCCGAAACCTTTCCATCAACGATCGTGTAGTTCTGCGCCAGGTGATGGCCCTCGATGCGGTAGCCCCACGTGCCTTTGGCGGCAGGGGTCCCGAAGATTGTGATGAAGTAATTATCGGGGTCGCGGCGATTGGCTGGCTTGGCGCCTTCGAGGAGCAGCAAAACCTGTTCGAGGCTCATAATCGATTGAGCTTTGATCACACCCTGCTGGCTCAGGCCGGCGGCAAGCAGAGCCGTCGCCAGTTCACGCTGAAAGGGCTGCATCGCGCCCAAGGGCATGCCCTTGCGCAGTTCGCGGTCGCCCGGCTTATAGTTGACTCCGGTCGGCACAAAGTGCCAGCTAAGGCGCTCGTCGTCGTCAAAGGCGTACGACACCTTTGCCCTTTGGTCGGGCCAGAGTGAATTCAGAAACGCGTTGGCGGCGCCGGCCATAACGGAAGAGGGCTCGGCGGCCTTATATGCGGCGGTCAACAGGAGCGCGGCGACGCCAACGGCGGCTGTGCGGAACCAGACAGACTTCATGGATGGCATTTTACACCAGTACTCGCCGAAGCGCGCGGTGGAGTGTTGGTTGTCGCTCCTCCGGGATCGTCGGCTACACGGAAGTGCATCGACTTTGACGGTTTGCCGCCATCTCGACAGATGATCCACAAACGGCGCTCTGGGAGATAGCCAGGCGGCTTCACCAGTAGCGTAGTTCATGTCCTCGAACAAGGACTTCCGGCCCGCACTGCTGGAATCGGACCTTCGTCCGGATGGCCCGTTTAACCGGCCGGAATCCCGAAGTTTAGGTTATTCGACGCACCTGAAGCGTTCGGTGAGTGAATCGGCGGTTTTGCAACAATCGAGCGGTCCCCCCGCTATTTTGATTGACACATCGACGTTGCCTAGACTCGTCGAATGAGTGAATGGCTTCCACAAGTTCAATTACTCGGACATCATCTCCAATAAGGCAGGCGATTCTTCTGCAAGAGGTTGTTCTGTCGCCTTGTCCAGGGAAAGAGGTAATCTCAGGGCGGCAGCAAACAGGAAAGCGTGTAATCCGCAGAGTAGAAGAAAGGCAGCGGTAAATGCGCTGGAGAGACTGGCGCCGGACTGTGCCATCCCCAACCTCCATCCCAGGAAGGTCGCGCAGAGCGTGGTCAGAGTCGGGCCGCCGAGACGCTGCACGATGTTGAGTGAGGTTGTCGCCATCGGCAGGTCCTGTTTTCTGACGGACGCGTATGCAGCCGAGATGGAGGGAATGCCAACTGCGCTCAGGCCCACTCCGCGCAGGAATAGAGCACCTGCCAGCACGGCGAAGACGAGTCCGTGACTGGCCAGGTAGAGAAATGGCAGCGTGCCGGCGAAGGCCAGAAGCGCGCCTCCGGCCGATACCTTTCGTATACCAAACCGCTGTGTCAGGGCTCCCATCCATGGATAAGAACAGATCATCCCCACTCCAAGCGGAGCCAGCAACCAACCCGTCGCGCTCGGTGATTGACCACAGGCGCGGATGAGATAGATCGGAATCAGCATCTGGCCCGCGAACGAGATTCCGTTCGACATGAACTGCGTGGTGGCGGACGCAGAGAAGGTTCTGCTTTTGAATAGCTGCAGGTCGATGAGCGCTCGATCTCCTTTGCGAATTGCCATTCTGAAGAAGAGCGCAAGCAGAACGATGGAAACCAGGAGAGCCGTACGACCGATGCGCTCGCCCAGATGATCCGACCCATACAGGAAGAGCACGAGTCCGGGAGAGAGCAGGGCGAAGCCAGGAAGATCGAGTTCTCTCGACCTGGTCTCTTCGCGATCATTGGGCAGAAAGAGAACCGCCAGGACGATTGCCAATACACCGACCGGCAGGTTGACCAGGAAGAGCCAGCGCCAGGAGGCGTGTTGCAGAATGGCACCGGCGATGACCGGGCCAAGGATCGGCCCTATCAGGATTGGCACAGCCGCGTAGCCCATGAGGCGCGCCATATGCTTTCCGGCAGCACGCGCCATCATCATCTGCGTCATCGGAGCCATCAGGCCGCCGCTCATGCCCTGGAGGATGCGAAATGCGATCAGGGAGTTCGCCGACCAGGCCAGCCCGCATAAAGCTGAGGAGAGCGTGAAGACTGAGAAGCACCAGAGGTAGAGAGATTTGGCTCCAATGCGCTCCACCAGCCAGCCGTTGAGCGGGAGCATAAGAGCGAGTGCCAGAAGATAGCCGCTGGTGACCCATTGAATCGCCGTGAGGCTGCTGTGCAGATCCACGGCGAGACTGGAGAGGGATACGTTAACGACGGTTGCGTCGAGCTGCGCAAGAAAAGAGCCGAGTACCGCGACGGCCGTGATCTTCCAGACCAATGGGTCGAGTCCGCCGGATTCGGAAGAGACCTTAGGCAAGGGAGGCCAGGACCTCATCGGTGGAGCGAACGCGAGTGAGACGCGGGAAGATATTTTCAAAGGCGAAGCGGTGATGCTCGGCGTTCTGGCTGGAGCAGGCATCTTCGACGAGCACGAAGGCAAAGCCCAGGCCGGTACCCTGACGCGCGGTGGACTCGACGCCTGCGTTGGTGGAGATACCGGTGAGGACGACCGTGTCGATGCCGCGGGATTTGAGCTGCTGCTCCAGGTCGGTGCCGGCGAAGGCGCCCCAATGCCGCTTGGTGACGAGGATGTCGCCGGGCTGGAAACCAGCGGAAGGAGCGATCTCCGACGCAGCGGCGGGCAGCGGCTTGTCGCCCAGGTTGTGCGGTTGGTCGACGGGAAGCTTCATGAAGTCGTTGAGATCGACGCGGACATAGACGACGGGCGCGCCGTGAACGCGGAAGGCGTCGGCAAGTCTTTTGGAGTTTTCGACGACCTGTGCGGCGGTATGCGGCACTGGATTGATGCCGACGATGGCATTCTGCAGGTCGATGAGGACGAGTGCGGTCTTTTTGGGGTCGAGTTGGAGTTCTGCCATGTTTCCTCTTTGTTGAAAATATTTGAAAATCGAGGATAGCCTCGATTTCTCTCTAGTTATAGAATACGAGGAGTGCCCTCGATTTCGTCAAATCCCGTTCGCGTCGCTCCGCAGCAGGAACGCTCGACGCGCCGGCTGGCGGGTTTTCTGGATGCGGCCGCGGAGCTCTTTGCTGAAGTCGGCTACGAAGCAGCAACGATGACGGCGGTCGCGGAGCGGAGCGGATCTTCTATCGGCGCGCTCTACAACTACTTTCCGGATAAACAGTCCATCGCGTTCACGCTGGTGAATCAGTATTCCCAGGAGGTGGAGGCGCATTGGAAGCCGTTGATGGAGCAGGCGGAGATACTGACCCATGCGGAGTTCGCCGATCGGTTCATCGAGCGCATCACCCAATTCGTCCAGGAGCGTCCCGCTTATCTGAGTCTGCTGGCCGCGCCAATCCGCTTTCGCCGCGACCCTGCTGCCCGAAAGGCTTCGCGAATCGCAATCGCAAATGCCTTTCAGGCAAAGAATCCGTCGCTTTCGAAGGAACAGTCCCTGCTTGCTGCAAACGTATCTCTCCAGATAGTCAGAGGCATGATGACGCTCTATGGGGAAGCAGATCCCAAAGGGAAAGTCCTGGTCGTGGCTGAATTCAAAAAGGTGTTGACGTTGTATCTGGGAAGCGTCTTGTCCAAGGACGCGGTGGTAGTGAAGTAAGAATCGGCCAGCGTCTACTGAGGAGTTGGCCACCAAACCAGACTGGATGCCCGTTGGTGCCAACAAGGGGATTCGCTACTGAGGAGTTCAGGTTGACCTATTAATGTACCGGGCAACTTCCGAGTGGCGCGTTAATCGCCCAGAGCGTGGTCGACGCTTCCCAGATCCGCATTTCGGGACCGGACGCGATGGATTGATCTACGCTAGGTGACGCGCGTAATCACCGGCAGACAGCGGCAGAGGCACTTCAGCCGCTCGAGTTCAACATTCAAATCAAGGCGACCGCGGCAATTCGCGAGCTTGATCTGTTCCAGGGTCAACTCCCAAGTCAGGAAGGGACTCATCGTGCGCTAAGCCGGGCTGCTGGCTGTCTCGCATCGCAGCGACAAGATCCCTGCATCCCGAACCCCATTGCGAGACAGCCTTGAGTGCCTGGGTGAAAGGAACGTTTATTGGATGCACCCGATTCGCCGCAAGAACGTAGACAGCTCCGGCGAGAGGCGTCGGTATAGAAGGAACGAACACCGTAAAACTCCCGTCCTCCAGTTTTTCAATGATGAAGGCAGGCACGAGGGCCTCTTCGATCTCAGCCAGCGCTGGCTTCCACGCCGTTTCCTGAGTGCTTCCGGCCATTTGTTGCGTCAGACTTCGAAAAAGAGCGTAGCCAGGAATTTTCTGAAAGAGAGCATGCTCCATTCGCTCCCATGTCGACCGTCCCATAGAAGTGGACATCGCGAGCCCTACAGCGAAGCAGAAAATCAAAACCATGAGCAAAGAAAGGAACTGAGCCCCTGGCATCCACTCCGGAAGCATCTTTGAGAAAGGCTGCACTAAGCCGAGCAGGGAACTCGCCACTTTTAGCAGCAATAAACCAGCCAGATAAATCGGAGCTATAACAAGCAGCCCCGCGACCGATCTCCTGAGAACGAATGTGATGTGCTTCTTCATGCCGAAGTCAGTCCTGTGGCCTCGAGCCGACGACGACGGATGCCGCGCGGCTGATGCGGCGAGCGCCACCTGCACCCGCTACTCTAATGAAATCGCGCCGCGATGCATCAGGAGCTTCCGAACTTGTTGATGGCGAGAATTCATCGGACATATAAATCCTCCTGCCAGCTCCTCGGCTCATAGCCATTTTACGTCAACTCGGGGGTATCGGCGGCGGTCAAGTCGATCTTCAATATGTGCGAGCCACGCTGGTTTTACAAGCGCGGATGGAGTACGCGCAGGGGATAGATCCGCCGTAACGCAGCGTTTACTTGGCTCCGAGCGGATTGTCGTCCAACCGGAAGTTATCTACCTGGACGTATTGTCGCCGTTCCACCGATTGACATTTTCCCGGCGCCACTGACCAGCGTCGGGCGTTACACGGCCAAGTGCCCGCCAATAGATCTACATTCCCGGCTTTTCAGGAGGTTTCGGTCAGCGATGAGCTTGTCTGGTGCATTCGACCGCTTCGCTGACCGAGCAGCGTACGGGGTCTGCAATGGCGAACTGAGCGAAAGACCTCCGCGATCTCGGCTGAAATCTTCGTAATGGCTCCAAGAAAAGGGCAGAAACCGCTCATGTGGACCGTCAATCATGCCATGTCTCTTCTCAACGACTTCCGATATTTTGACCATACGGGCTTATAACGAGACACAAAATTAATTAAATCCAGTCTCACCGCTGCTCATCTCGTCAAATGCACTAATGAAAAGACGCCAGGATCGTCACCTCGTTGCTCCACAACAGGACCCGGACGAAAGTCGGCAGGTTTCTGAATGAGATCGTTACTGGCGCTTACTCTGGGAGCTGCACTGGTTCTGTCTGGCTGTGCGCTGCGAGTCGGACCGAAGATGATCCCAGCAGACCGCTTTAACTACTCGGCGGCCATCTCCAGTTCCTGGCAGACGCAAATGCTATCCAATCTGGTGAAGATACGCTACGAGGACGCGCCATTTTTCATGGATGTGGCACAGGTGGTGACCGCGTATACCTGGGAGGCGAGCGGCACGATTAATACTCCTGACTGGAACAGCATTTTGAAGGCGCCCGGTGCAACAGCTTCGGGGCGCTGGGCCGAGAGCCCGACGATCACGATGAATCCGCTGACGGGAGACAAGTTTACCAAGAGTCTGCTCCAGCCCGTACCTCCCGTTTCGATCTTCGAGATGGTTCAGGCGGGCTGGCCCATCGACACGGTATTTGCCCTGGCTGTGCGGTCGATCAATGGCCTGCACGCGTTATCACACATGCAGGTTCTAAAACGCCAGGCGGATCCAGAATTTTACCAACTCCTCACTCTCATGCGGGATCTTCAGGAGAGTGACAGCATCAGCATGCGCATTACGGGTGAGAAGCAAGAGCAGCCAGAGATCATTTTCAGTGCGGGCGCGCAGGACGATGAGACGAAGGCGAAATCCCGCGAGCTTCGGACGATGCTGGGACTCGATCTCGAGGCATCAGAGTTCAAGATTGCCTTCGGCGCAGTTCAGTTGAACGACAAGGAAATCGCACTGGCTACGCGGTCCATCCTCGAGATTATCGGAGAGAGCGCAGCCGGGGTCGAGATTCCTGAAGTAGATGTCAAAGAGGGCCGAGCGACGCCGACGCCGGACTCCAAGTCGCTCCCCGGTCCATTCAGCTTGGTTCGGGTTCATTCCGGTTCAGGCAAACCAAACGATCGCGAGGCAGCCGCATCAGTTCGATACAGAGGACATTGGTTTTGGGTTGATGATCGTGATGTTCCCTCGAAGCGTGGCCTGACATTCCTCCTGATGCTGGCAACACTCGCCGAGTCCGGAACCAGCATCACTCCACCTCTTCTGACAATTTCCAAACCGTGACGGGGCGTCAGAGCGTGCAATCGCATGCCGCTGCGTTCGGACGCGAACCGCCGGTTGCGTGTCCGCTCAGCGAGAGGTCTGTTTACCCGCTCGCAAAAAGCCTCAGATGCGTGTCGCCGCGCGAGTTTTCAATGAAGGCCTGATTTTGAAGAGAGTTGAAGGGGATAGTGTCCGTATGGCTACACGGAAGTGATCCACTTTGACGTTTGTCGTCCATCTCGGATCGTCAGCGCCGAAAACAGCGATCTATTCGACGTGCCCGCTCACATCGCCTACGCCACAGCCCCGCTCACCCGCGAGGAAGGGGCAACGAATGCCAAGGTCGTAATCAGCACCCGATTCAACAGCAGGCAGCAAGTGTTCCTCCATCCTTTATCAACAGCGACCGTGACATCATTTTGGACCAGACCATGCCTTGAGATTCTCGCAGCCTGCCCGCAACTCACAAAAAGGGCCGTTCGGGCATGGCGGATCATTGCCCTCATCGTCTGGTGGTCTCGATTCGCGATCCCGCTACGGGAGTCCGCGACATCTGGATTTTCGACCTTCTCCGCGAGGACGATCTGCTCTCATTTTTCCGGGTTTCGCTGCTGTTCAGCTAACCTCCCACAGCACGACTTCGAATCAGAGGCAACCACAAGAGTTTAGACTGGCTCGCCTGACACGGCCATATACGATTGAGGAGATGCCGGCAGACAGAAGCAGAATTTGGGAACGCATCCGCAATCCTCGCAAACAGTCGAGTAAACTCGGACGCCCGCTCCACACCATCCTGGCCGCGCCATGACAGATTAATAGCAACTTGAAATAGCGCCGACAGGAGTTGCCGCTGGCCGTCCGTCAGCTTTCGTCCATCGCGTGAGCGCTCCCGGAGCAGACCAGCGATCTTAGCCGCCTGGTCAGCCAAGTGCTCCGTGACAGAGATGTCCCGTAAAGCGGCTGCTTGCATGGAAGCAGCAAGAAGCACGGCTTCGCAGGCAGCTAGATCATCCGCGAGTGGCGCAAGATCGATGTTGAGGATCGTCGATTCCATCAGCTGTCGTTGGTCCTCCTCTACGGGTAAATCTCCGAAGACGCTGTAGATAGCACTCCAACCCAAGATGTTGTTGGCAGATTGGGCGGCCTCGAGTGCTTGGGCCCCTAACGTCTTCACGTTGGCCGGTACTAGAAAGGCCGAAGCATCGTCTTTCAAAATCGAACACGGAATATAGCTCCGATCGCCGGCGAGAAATGAACCAAGAAGGTCGCCGGCGAGCGAGGCATCTCGCAGAAGACCGGCATCAGGCCCAGTTCTTCCTTCCGGCGGCGGATGAACTAGATCGAGCAAGGGGCGGCGGATGAACTCGCCCCACCAATCCGCTCCCTTTTCGTTAGTCGCATACGCCAGGCCAGTAAGCAACAGCGCCTCTCGCGAAACTCGCTTTGGATGAGCGATATCTTTTGAGCACTCTGGCGGCTGGTCAAACAATTCGTAGCAAAGCCCGAAATCAGGTCGGCGGAACCGTTTCGCGATCCAATCCGTTGCCACACCAAGATGATTGAAGGTAGAGAATACGCGGTGAGTGTGAGCCCAGACCATCGCCAACCGCTCTGTCGGAGTCCATGTTTTCGTCTGAGGCCAGATACCAAAGGCGCTATCTGTCCACTGGAGAAGGGTTCTGAAAGCCAATATCTGCTCGACAGCGTCAGGTTTTAGAAGCGCGCTGATTGCTCTCGTGGCTAACCGCCAATAGCGGCAGTCAGGTGCGCCCGCCAGATGCGCCAGCAGTCGCACAAAATGGATCGTAGACAACGGGGAACCAGCCGTTCTCAGAAGTCGTTTCACCAACCTGCGCTTTTCCGATTCTGAGAGCGCGTCTACACGCCTTAGAAAAGATCGTGGTAAAGGTACGGGCAAGCCCGCATATCGAACAAAGGATTGGGCTAGAACAAACTCCTGGGCGATCTCCTCACTACCCGAGACGACCCGATCTAGGAAACGTCCGCAGGGTGAGTCGCTTGAGAGTCTGTAATGTCGCAGCAGCGCCTCCGCATTTGGAGGCCGAATGTTATCAGGTACAAACACTTCCTGCTCTGAAAGCTTTCGCGACAAATAGTCGTAAAACACTGCGGCGCTGCGCTCTCGCCAGCTTTGGGCGCTCTCAAACCGCGCCAGGGGATCTACTTCGGCCAGGATACTTTGGATCGGTTTAGAACGTTCGTCGGGACTGCAATCGAACCATTCCGGGTGTGAATTGAGTGCACTTTCACGCTGGCTCACCTGGTCCGACAGCAGCCCGAGAACCGGGTCAGCTACGTTGATCGTCTCCCCTGTTGGCGGCTTGAGCAGAATTCCACCTTCGGCGGGCTCGAATTGGACCTCGTCCGCAGAACGCCAGACTCTGGCACGGCCGCGCCGACCGTTCACTGCCTCCAGAGCCGCTTCCAGATACTCCTTCCTCGGAAATCGGAGCGGTCCGACCTGTACAATCGATATCGTTGCGAGCGAGAGGTCCGCCGAGAATTCAGCGTCCACTTGCACAGTTTCGCGCAATTCGTCGGGGAGCAATTCCAAAAGGAACTGGATCAAACTCCCGGCGTGAGGTTTTCGTTCGTCTCTTACCGCCTGCCAAAGCGTTCGCAGAGTGGTTTGAATGAAGGCACCCGTACTGTGCAGAACCCGATCGTCGCGCTCGAAGGCACGGTGTAGAATCCGATGGTAAAGCCAGTACAAATAATCACGGAGGGCCCGAGACGCACACCGGCCTTCGAGCCGCATCTCTAAGCCCGCCGCGATGAGGCTTCCTAAACTTACCCCGACCAGCTCATAGTCCTCGATATTGGTAAGCGGCAATTCAGCGACGGCTCGAACACCAAGATGATCTGTATATAGCGCCTCCAATAGCCATTCTGCTCGCGCTTCCCTTTCTTCGTCGGTTTGCGTGAGATTTGTTGCCCACAGGCCGACAAGAGCATCGCGGATCGAATTCGCCGAACCGAGTAGAAATCCAATTTCGCCGCCCGCGTTAGCCTCAGACGTACCAGGCCGCTGCAAGGTGTTACTGCGGAGCAGATTCTCTGCCCAGTATCTGCGAAGGACACCCATCTCCGGCGTCTCTGAGAGAGTGTGGGAGGTCACGGGCGCCTGCATCAAGTGATTCAGGATCTCTCCCGCCTCAAGGGGAATGAAGGAGCATTTAGCCGCCCTCAGCCGATTCAAGAGACGATAGTATTCGCTCGCGGTCAGCTCCCTGGCTGCCACGAGGGCTTTCAGAACGTCTAGGATCGATACGATAGGTACGGTGTCCCGTCGGATGTACCCATTGATGTACCTGTCATCGACCCAAATCCTGTCTGCCGGTTCAGGGGTAAAGGTTAGTAGCTCCGAGAGACACTTGACATCGAAAGAACTAGCTCGTATCTCATTTGCCTCATCGGGGATCGGGCTAATCGCCATGAATTCATAGTCTTTCGTCTGAACCTTTTGGCGAACATATTCGATTAAGGAGCTCAACCAGTCGGACATCTCTTTTGCCTGCGCGTGATGTCTTATTAAGGCCTTCAGTTCGTTCACATCCTCACGGAGCATCTGCAACCGAAAAGTCCGACACGCAGGGCGAAGCAACCTCGCGCCCACGAGTAACGTTGCCGTTGTGCTTTGACAGTAAAGGTCTGTGTCCCTCTCGATGGGAGCACCGTTTGGCGGCTCCTGGCCCTCGGTGCCGAGGTCAGAAAGAGATGAAGCGTACTCATCTCCAGAAAGCGCCCCGTATTGGCGCAAGGACTCGATCACAGTTCGACAGTTCACCAAGCGCGTTCCAGCGTCTGACGGAAGAACAGCGGCGGTATTCGTGGTGATTTTGGGGAGAAAGTCGACCAGACGGCCACCAGTTTGGCGGCTAACCTCGTAGAGCACTGCCCAACCGTCCCCCCACGCCGCCAAGTCCGCAGGCGGATCAAGTCTGGCATTGTCCAGAACCGACAGCGAGCCACCGTCGATGCATGCCAGTACTTCGCGCGCGGCATCAAGTTGGCTCACCTGCGTGGTCAAAAGGCTATCCTGCATCGCCCCTAGTGCCGCGAAGATGGATGGCGCGACGCGCAGGACACCGAACGCCCTCTCTACATTCGGCAAAATCTTCGAGATGTTGAGCTAGGAGCAACGAGGTGATGTCCAAATTCAAATGCCAGGCAGGAACCTCGGTGGGAAAGCCGCCCATGCACGGGCGCCCTCCGTGAATAGCAAGTAATGAGGGGCCGGGCTGGTCCGGATCATTTTCGCGGTAATCGGGCCCGCCGTGGTAAAGACGGACTAGTTCTGCGCGGATGCTAGTTGGAATCAAATGAATCGCAATCTCACCTTTGTTGTACCGTCCGTTAAACCAGTCGATGTTCTCCCGATGAGCTTTGATGTGCTCAATAAGGTCAGGAAGGGTTTTTCGTTCTATGCCACCCTTTCCCTGCTCTGAGAGGTCATTCATTCTGGCCATCAACGGCTGTAATTCGCGATCCAGCCCGAGTTGATATCCGAGATTAACAGCAGCCCCGACAGCATCGTCCGGCAAAGTACCTTCTGCAACCGCGCGTCGCCACAGTGATCGCGCGAGTTGCGGATCTTCCTGCCGATCCAGCATGGCGATCCGCAGGGCTTGATCCGAACTCAAATCTTGGTGTTGGGCGAGTTGCCGCGCGCTAAGAGCAAGCGCTTTGGGATCCCCGGTGTCGAGCTGCAGTTGAGCTAACAGCAGCAGATTCTCCGTCGTTGCTGCCGCACTGCAGAGCCGCTCGGCTTGCTGGCGAGCCGTCATCAGTTGGCCGAGTTTTCTATTGCAGGCAATAGAGACCCGCTGGAGTTCCTGCCCTCGGGATTCATCGGCCAAGAAATCACTCCGCGATGCGAGAAGTTTCAGGCATTCTCTCGGCTGCCCCGCATTGAAGGTTGCGATGGCCGCCAGGCACACAGCGTCGGGCGTTCCTATTTGTTCCACCAATTCGGCGGCGAGGGCCGCAACTGCAGCCCAATTCCCTCGATGTGCGGCGAATTCGCAATAATCAAGCATCGCGTCCGCCGATTTCGTCGAAACAAAACGAGCCTTCAACGTCGCTTCGTATGTGTCCCAATCCTCCGACTTTCGAGATTCGAAACGCTGAATCTCTGACCAGAGCGGATCCAGCCTTTCGGCCGCGTCGAATAGCTCGAGCTCGGATTTCGCCGTCGCGATTTCACCTGCTGCCAACAGGACGATGGCGCGCCAATGGTGCCAGGCATTTGCGTTCAGCGGCAGGAATAGGCGTTGGGTCTGGTCAAGCGTGGCAAGAGCTTCGGCCATCCTCGATCCCTCAAGCTGCAGCATCACCAACGCGATCGCCTGGAACACATCCGCTCGACCGGTCGCGCTCGCCACCGCCACTGCCAACGCCTTCTCTGTGGCCGTTAGATCTAGCCCTTCATAGCGTTGGGCCAGGACCCATGGAACGAAGCGGTATTGTCCGGGGTCCTTCGCAAGGACATTGGTTGCATACGTTCTGGCTTCCTCTTTCCGGCTATTATCACCCGCCAGACAAGCGAAGTGCCATACCTCCGAAAGCCGTCTTTCTTCTACGTCGCTCTCCGGCCGTTGGGCCAACCGGGCGAAGATGCAGGCCGCCTCGCGCAATTTCGCCTTCGCTTCCGGCGTGTTGAGTCTGAATACTGAACTTGATGGCTCAGGCCATCCCTGTAAGCGCGAGGGAATCGCGGCAGGCGACAACGCTTCATAATAGGAAATCGAAGCAGAGACGAGCTCGACCGCTGGCCAGCCAGGCTGGGCAGCCAGCGCAAGATTGATGTCCGCGCGCGCGCGGAGAAGGTCACGTTGCTGGAGGAGCCCAAGCGCCCGTACCTGCAAGGTTGCAGCTCGAACCGCCGCGTCAGAGTCGAGGGGCGGCAAGGCCTGCCACCCTTCCTCGTAGCGACCCGCTAAGAACAAGAAGAGCGCCAGCAAATTCCTACTCTCGGGCTGCTCTTTTCCTTCTAAGAGCGAAATAGCCTTTTGCGGATCATGCTCTGAGAAAGAGATGCAGGCCCGAAGGCGCGAATCGTCTTCCGCCGGAGCCAAATTCGCGGCTTCATCCAGGATCTGTTTTGCCTTCTCTGCACGGTCCTCTGAATTCAGCAGGATGCTTGCTTCGAGCCGCAGGAGCTCCGCTTTTTGTTCATTTGGAAGCGCCTGCCACGCGACACGATTCGCGCGCTGCGCCGCGATTTCGCCCAGCGCTTGGCTACGAAGACCTTTTCGGGCCGCATCTCGAATCGCAATGATCTGGCCCTTTGCTTGTGCGACCACCACTGCGGCAAGCTCTTCATTCTGGGCGAGGAGGGCCGAAGAGAGGAGGGACGAAGACATCATGCCAGGCAGTAATGTGCCCATCGGATAATCAGAACTACCGGAGGCGATTATTTGCGATGTTGGCAGGTAACTTGAATATTGTTCCCCCACGTCAAGAGGATCTCCGGGGCGGTCGTATCTGGACTGTGGCTGGGAAGTGACGGCGCCCTCTATCCGCGCGAGTGCCGCTTTCACGCTGTCCATGTCTGACTGGAGAGGCGCGATCCGCTCTTCGAGCCGATCAAATCGGCCCTGTAGTGTCACTTCGATTCCGCGAAGATTCAAGAGGATGTTTCGTCCAGTTTCGACCTGGTCGAGTTTTTTCAACTCCTGTACCAGGAGCTCGGGCGTCAGGATCTTAGCGGACCGCTTTGAGAGGAGAGCAAACACGAAGTGAAACAGATGCTCAAACGCTGCTTGTGCATCATCAATCGCCTTGACCTTACCGGCGGTAATCAAGGCATACCGCACTTTGCCTTCGAGGTCGTCAGGCGAGGGATGCTCCATGCCCCATTCGAATGCGTCAATAAAACGGTTAAGCTCCGGGTTGGTACATCGCTTAAGGAAACGGTGGAAGGATTCCCAGGTTTCAGAGGCGAGCTCTGCTGGGCGTGATGATCCTTTCAAAAAGGAACGCAGGGCCCTAATGACCGCTGATTTTGCTTTTCCTGTAACTTGACCGCTGCGGATTCGCTCCCAGAGGTGGATTCCAGGTGTCCCCACTTCTGTCACTGGCGGTTCCTCTATGCCGATCGAGCTGTTGGTGATGTAGCGAAAGCCAAGCTTCAAGGACTGGTTGCTCTGCCGATGTTCGTGAAAAGTCGCAAGCGCACTCAGTGCTTCGGGTGACCGCAACGTCAGATTCTTCTCCCTGCACTTGACGGCTTCGAGGACGCGGTCAATCTGATTCCGGTTTGTCACCGCCTTTTGCAGGACGTCAATGTCCTCGCCCGCTTCGAGTTCCAGCCACTGATCCGGTTCCAGGTCGATCCACTTCAGGAGCGTTGTGTCGACTTGATAGACGTAGCCACGGATGACGACCGTGGCGTCCCGGCGCTGTCGCGAAATTACAAACCGCTTATTGAACAGATCTTCTGGGTTCGTCAAACTTGCGGCCTCAGTACAGTCGGTTTGCGACGGGATTGGGACCGGGACCAACGCGTCCGCGGTAGCTCGCCCGTTCGACTTTTTCTCGCCGGATAACGACAATTATGGCACCGCAACGTTACTTCCGTTCCATCCGCATGAGCCAGGGAGGCAGCACCGCACTATCCAACTTGGTGCCATGTGATGGTTCGGGCCGCAGAACTGCTCTGCGACGCCCGACCCAAACGATGCATATCCACTACCGCTTCCCTAGCTTTGAGAACGGCGCATCCGCATTCAGCTGTGTTCTGAACGGCGTCTCTGAGTCCACTGAGCTTGCAAATAAGGTAGGGCGTGTACGCGATTCCGCAGCGCATTCTCGGATACCCAAGCGTAACGCGCATGCAAACCCATTGGACCTCACGGGCAGGTGCCCCGGACAAGATCACTCCTGATAGTCGGCTTGTTGCGGGCGAACCAACAAGCGCATTCAGCAGAACCCCGCACCGGGAGCGGGGGCAGCCGAGCCGATTCCGGTTAAACGAATAGCATTATTCAACAGGGTACCCAAGCACCGTTCACACCCCAAAACGCCTATATTTCCTTCAGAATCAACAAACCCACCCACCACCCCAAAAACCACCTGCTATACCCAAATCAGAAGAACCACTCACATGTCATCAAAAAACAGAATAGAAGCCGGCCGCCGGAACGGCGCCCTTGCCAAAGGGAAAAAATCCGAAGAATCGCGCCAGAAATGCGCAATGAACAGCGTCCGCCACGGCATAACCGCCAAATCCATCGTCCTATCCAACGAATCCAAAGAAGGCTTCGAAGCGCTCCGAAAAACCTACTACACCCGCTTCCAACCCGCCGACGAAGTCGAATGCGATCTCGTCGACGACATGGTATCCGCCCGCTGGCGCCTCCGCCGCGCCGCGAGCCTCGAAAGAGTCACCGTCGATCTCCGCCAGGACCGCATGATGCAAATCCCACCCGAAGACCGCGAATACAAGGGCGAGCCACCCGAGATCGTCCGCATCATGCTCGCCTACGACAAGGAATTCAACGATTCGGACACCCTCCGCCTCGTCGCCCGCTACGAAACCCGCCTCCAACGCGCCTTCGAAAGAGCCGACGCCGGTCTCCGCCGCCTACAGAAGGAGCGCCGATCCCAAGAAGAATCAGAGGCGTCAGAGCCGGAACCAAGCGTGCCAAACGAAAGTAAGACCCCCACCGGGGAGCCAGCCGAGCCGCGACCGTCAGGGAGCGTTACACACGCCAAAATCGTCAAAATGCCAACGCCGCAGCAAAAACTCGACCCAAAACCCACACCCGAGGAGCCAACTTCCCCAGTCACACCGCCACGCGAGTGAAAATCTACCTCTTTTTCAACAATCTCCAAGCATTTCCTCCGCCAGCGAGCCAGGACCAATGCTAAATCCTAATTAAGGAGGAGGAAATGGAAAAGAAAGAGGTATGAAAGGGAATTTGGAGAAAGAAGTGTCGAGGCAGTGCGAGTTCGGATTGGTCTGGCCGAAAAACCGTCCATCCGCCCTGATCTTCGAAAAAGACCCCATCCGCTTCGCCCAGAACCACCTCGACTTTCACCCGGACGAAAAGCAAGCCGCCCTCCTGGCGAATCCCATCCATCGCGGCCTCCTCAATTGCACCCGCCAATGGGGAAAGTCCACCGTCACCGCCGCCAAAGCCGTCCATCACGCCATCCACACGCCCCAAAGCCTGACCCTCGTCATCTCCCCCAGCTCCCGTCAGAGCGGCGAATTTCTACACAAGGTCTCCGAGTTCATCAGCCGCCTGGAAATCCCTCCACGCGGAGACGGCCGAAACGAAATCTCGCTAAAATTGCCCAACGGTTCCCGCATCATCGGCCTGCCCGGAAACGAAAATACCATTCGAGGATTCTCAAAAGTCTCGCTCATGCTAATCGACGAAGCCGCCCGGGTCAGCGAAGAAATCTACAAAGCCGTACGCCCCATGCTCGCCGTAGGAAACGGAGATCTGCTAATGATGAGCACGCCCAACGGCCAGCAAGGCTTCTTCCACCACGAATGGACATACGGAGGAGATCGATGGCAGCGAATCCAAGTCCCGGCAACCGAATGCCCAAGAATCCCCGCCACCTTCCTGCAAGAAGAACGCGAAACTTTAGGAGACAGATACTTCCGTCAGGAGTACCTCTGCGAATTCACAGAAATGGAAGGAGCCCTCTTCACCGAAGAGATGATCCAAAGAGCCTTCACAGACGAAGTCAAACCCTTAGACATCCGCCGCAGATGAAAGGAGAAGTTTTGTTTTATTCGCGTTCATATGCGTTCATGTGCGGCCCAGATAGAACACCTGTCTTTATGATAATATTGCATTGCAGACACGCATCCATTGGAGGGATGATGCGAATCCATACCTCTCGATTTCATCGGTTAACGATAACTAGCATTCTGCTCACGTCCGGCTGCCTCCTGGCGGCCACCGTCACCAAGACATTCACCGCCACACAACGCCGCTGGTGGGCATTCCAGCCCGTTGCTAAATCACCGGTTCCCGCCGTCAAGAACACGGCCTGGGTAAAGAATCCCATCGACGCATTCGTGCTGGCCAAGCTTGAGTCGAAAGGCGTTCAACCCAATCCGCAGGCGTCCAAAATAACGCTCTTGCGCCGGGTCTCGCTCGATCTCACCGGTCTTCCCCCCACCCCGGAAGAGATCCAGTCTTTTCTCAGCGACGACTCAAAGCAAGCCTGGGAAAAAGTTGTCGATCGTCTGCTCGCCTCTCCCCGCTACGGAGAGCGCTACGCCCGCCACTGGCTCGACCTCGCGCGCTACGCCGATAGCGAAGGGTTTAAGAGCGACGAAACGCGCCCCAACATCTGGCGTTATCGCGACTACGTCATCGACTCGTTAAACGCCGACAAAGGCTTCGATCGATTCATCAAAGAGCAGATCGCCGGCGACGAACTTTATCCAGGCGATCCCGCGGCGCTCGTTGCCACCGGCTTTAATCGCCACTTTCCGGATGAAAGCAACGCGCGCAATTTGATGCAGCGCCGTCAGGAACAATTGAACGACATTACCGATACAGTCGCCGCCACGTTCCTCGGAATGACATACGGATGCGCCCGCTGTCACGATCACAAGTTCGACCCCATCCTTCACAAGGACTACTACCGGCTGCAGGCGTTTTTTGTTAACACACGTATTAAAGACGATGCCAGCCTGCTGAAGGACCCGGAGCGTGAAAAGTGGGAAGCGGAGTATGCCGAGTGGGATGCGAAGACGAAAGACATCCGCGCGGAAATGAAGAAACTCACCGAGCCGATGGTCGAGGCGTACTACAAGGAAAACTTTGACAAGTTTCCTGAGGAAATACAAGCAATCTACAAGATGGCTCCGGAAGCTAGATCGCCCTACCAATGGCAGATGTATTACAAGGGCCAGTGGACGGTGACCATGCATGAAGAAGATGCTGCCAAAAAGTTGCGCGGCGCCTCGGCTCACCGATATGCCGAATTGACCACTGAACTTGCAAAGTTCGATTCCATCAAGCCGCCCACCAAGCCCGTCGCACAGGCGATGGTCGACAACGGCGTCGATTCCCCAAAGACTTTCATCCTCCGCGTGGGCGCGTATGACGCACCCACCGAAGAGGTCCAGCCTGGCTTCCTTTCCATCCTCGATCCTACCGATGCCACCATCACTCCGCTTGAGAAATCGAGTGGACGCCGTAGCGTACTGGCCAACTGGCTCGCCGACCCGAAGAATCCACTTACCACCAGGGTCATCGTAAACCGCGTTTGGAACTGGCATTTCGGCCAGGGAATTTCCAACACGCCGAGCGATTTCGGAATAATGGGCGAGCGTCCAACTGACAAAGAGTTACTCGACTACCTCACCGCCACGTTCGTCGAAAATGGCTGGAGCTTGAAGAAGCTTCACAAGATGATCGTGATGTCGAACACGTATCAGGAGTCGTCGGAATTCCAGAAAGCCTCTTCGGAAATCGACCCGGACAACAAGTATCTCTGGCGCTGGAACCGGCACCGTCTGGAGGGCGAATCCATTCGCGATTCCATGTTGGCCACGGCGGGCGTCTTGAACCTGAAGATGCACGGCCCGGGCGTTTTCCCGCCGCTCCCCGACGGTGTTTCTACGCGCGGCGGTTGGAAAAAGGATGAGACTCCATCCGAAGCCGTTCGCCGCAGCGTTTACGTCTTTGTGAGGCGAAACACTCGTTATCCCATGTTCCAGGCGTTCGACATGCCGGATACAAACGAGACCTGTGCGCGCCGCACCGCAACCGTCACTCCCACGCAATCGCTGGAGTTGTTGAATAACGATCTGGTCCTCGATTGGGCAAAGGATTTTGCCGGCCGCGTCCTCAACGATAGCGGCTTGTCGACGGAAACGGAAATCGACCGGGCATACAAGTTCGCATATGGCCGTACGCCTTCAGCCGAAGAACGCAAGGCGGTGGAAACGTTCTTGAATCGCCAGTTGCCGATACTGGAAGCTCGCGCTGCAAAAAATGAAAAGCTCCCTGTACCCGCGAATCTTGCCGCCGGTATTTCTCCGGTGAAAGCCGCCGCATTTGTCGACTTCTGCCACATGCTTTTTGACTCGAACGAGTTCTTGTACATCGACTAGGAGAGGAACATGATCGATAAACTTACGCATCATTGGCCTGTGACATCGCGCCGTGAGTTTTTCAATCGCGCGGGCAGCGGTCTTGCTTCCATCGCTCTCACGAGCATGTTGCAGAGGAGTTCTTTGCTCGGCGCAACAGCCGGAGCGGTCGATCCGTTGGCCCCGAAGACGCCACATCACGCGCCGAAAGCGAAGTCGGTGATCTGGCTTTTCATGGAGGGCGGTCCTAGCCATGTGGATCTCTTCGATCCCAAGCCTAAACTCGCCGAGTTGAACGGCCAGCCGATGCCCGAGTCGTTCGGCAAGCCCATCACGGCAATGGGGACGGCCAATAACACGCTCATGGCCTCCCAACGCAAGTTCAAGCAGTATGGGAAGAGCGGGCTTTGGGTCTCGGACTGGTATCCCAATGTCGCCGAACACGTCGACGACATCGCGGTGTTGCGCGCTTGCTGGGCCGATGGTTTGAATCACGTCGGTTCCGTTACGCAGATGAATACCGGCGATATCCTAGCCGGCCGTCCCTCCATGGGCGCCTGGGTCACGTACGGGCTCGGTAGTGCCAATCGCAATCTGCCGACGTTCGTCGTTATGTTGGACGACAAAGAACCGGTCGGCGGCACCAAGAACTGGAGTTCCGGATTTCTCCCCGCCTCCTATCAGGGTACGCAGTTCCGCCAGGGCGACACGCCGATTCTGCATCTGAAAGCTCCCATGGGAACCACCGACGAGCAACAGAAAAGTAAGCTCGACTTCTTAAAGGATCTGAACGCGCGTTACGATGCCCAGCGCGTCGACGACAGCGAACTGGACGCGCGCGTACGCTCTTACGAACTCGCATACAAAATGCAATCGGCCGCGCCGGAAGCTGTCGACCTCGGCAAAGAATCTCAAGCCACGAAGGATCTCTACGGTATCGGCGACCCCGACACCGATACCTTCGGCCGCAACTGCCTTATGGCCCGGCGTCTGGTTGAGCGCGACGTACGTTTCGTCGAACTCTACTGCGGTTCGGGCAGCGGCTGGGATGCCCACACCAACATCGAAGGCAACCACGGGAAGTGGTGCAAAGCTTCCGATAAACCGATCGCTGGACTGTTGGCCGATCTAAAATCCCGCGGAATGCTGGATGACACGTTAGTCGTCTGGGGCGGGGAATTCGGACGCACGCCATTCAATGAAAAAGGCACCGGCCGCGATCACAACCCTTGGGGATTCTCCATGTGGATGGCAGGCGGCGGCGTGAAGGGCGGGCAGACCATCGGCACTACCGACGAAATCGGTCTCCGAGGTATCGACAAGCGCTACCACGTCCACGACATTCACGCTTCCATCCTCGATTTGCTGGGCCTCGATCACATCCAATTGACCTACTTGCGCAACGGGCGCGCCGAACGGCCGACAATGACCAGCGGCGTCGTCATCAAGGAACTAACGTCGTAGTATGTTCCTTTTTCCGTTCCTGTTCGCGGCCCTTCACGCCGAACGTGACCGCGAGCTGGCGGAGCGTCTAAAGAAGCGCGACCCTCAAGCGATGGCCGATCTGTACGATAAGTACGGTCGGCTCACGTATGTCCTCATCCACCGGATCGTACGGAACGTAGGAGTAGCTGAGGATCTAGTGCAGGAAACGTTTCTTCGGGTCTGGAACCGCGTTCAGGCATTCGATCACGAGAAAGGTGCCCTCGGGCCATGGGTGATGACGGTCGCCCGCAACCGCGCCATCGACTATCTACGTTCCGTGGATGGCCGGATGTCGCAGAACGCGTTTGAACTGGAGACCAGCGAATCGCCCGCGCTGTTTGCCAATCTGGAAACCGAAGTATTGAATTCCGATCGAGCCCGGCGTCTGAAGGCCGCGTTTGAAAAACTGACGGCCAACCAAAAGCTGTGCATCGAACTCGCCTACTACGAAGGCTTGTCGCAGAGCGAGATGTCGGAGCGGATGAAGCAGCCGCTCGGCACTATCAAAACCTGGGTGCGAACCGCGCTAAAGGTATTGCGCGATGAATTGGGCGAGGGCGCGGTGTGAGTCCTGCCACACCACCAATTGTCGTTGTTCATCTGTGATAGGTTATGACCTGAAATCAAGATGACAAAAGAGCTACCAGAGATAGACTTTCAAAGATTTTGGAGGAGACTGCAGCAGATCGGCCTCAACGCCTACGAAGCGAGGTCCTATTTGGTGTTGGTCGGACATCCGCGCTTCAAGGCGCTGGAATTGGCCGCGCGGGCGCACGTCCCACGGCAGAAGATTTACGAGGTGCTCGACAGCCTGATCGAAAAAGGCTTCGCCCAGGTCGTGCAGGAGAAGACGAAACTTTTCTCCGCCGTGGAACCGACGCTGGCGATTCCCAGCTATCTCACGCGGCGCGGCGAATCGTTGCAGCAGGAGTTGACGGAACAATCGCGCTACGCGGGCGCGCTGGTCGAGGATTTGAACAAGGCCTATTCGGAGGGTCAGGGCGGCAGAGGCACGCTCGATTTTCTGCGCATCGTCAGCGACCCGAGCCAAACGGCGGCGAATTATCGGAAGATGCTTCACGAAGTGCAGTTCGAGTATCTGGAGCTCTCCCGTCCGCCATACGCGGTGGACCCGCTCGATGAGCAACTGGTGAAGCAGGCGCGACTGCGGGGAGTTTCCTGTCGTCTTCTGTTTGAAGCCGGCTCCGTGGACGCGGATCATTTGCAGCGGATGGAAGAGTTCAAATCGATCGGAGTGGAAGTCTGCCAGGCGCCATCGCTTCCGATGAAGCTCGCGCTATTTGACGGTCAGAACGGAATGATCGCTCTGCTCGATCCTGTCGTCACCAAGCCGACCTGGACGTCGCTGCTGTTCGACCACGTGGGATTCGCCGAAGGGATGAAGGCGCTCTTTGAAGATCACTGGCGTCGAGCCCAAGCGCTGCAGACGGAACTGACTGTGGGCCATTCAAGCCGTACGGCTTGACAAGTGTAGAAACCGGCTGCATACTTCCCCATAGATGTCGATGGGAACAATCCGCCGTATCATCCTCTCACTTTTCGGATCCAGACGGCTGGAGCGCGAGCTTGACGACGAGTTCGCGTTTCATCTGGCCATGCGTGAACGCAAGAACCGTTCTTCCGGCATGCAACCGGAAGACGCCCGAACCGCAGCGAAGCGCAGGTTCGGCAATGCCGGTTCCTTCAGGGAACAGACTCGTGAAACGCATCTGTCGAGCTGGCTCGAGTCGCTGGTGCAAGACGTCCGTTACGGATTGCGGCAACTTGCGCGCAGCCCGGGTTTCACAGCGGCCGCGGTCCTCTCCCTTGCCCTCGGAATTGGCGCGAATACGGCCATCTTCACGCTGGTGGATGCGCTCCTCTTACGGTCGCTGCCGGTCCACAATCCGCAAGAACTGGTAACCCTCAGTCTTCCCGACGATCGCGGCCGCAGCTATGGATTCTCCGGCCCATTGTTCCGCGCGTTCCATGACCGCAACCACACACTTGCGGGCATGTTCGCCATTTCCGGTGGGAGCTTGAACGCCGGCATCGATGGCAACGCCGAAATCACTCCAGGAGGGGCGGAGTTCGTCTCCGATGACTACTTTCCAGTGCTTGGCGTTAATGCGCTGATCGGCCGAACGTTCAGCAACGCGGACCGCGACAGCGCAGTCGCTGTTCTCGGCTACTACTATTGGCAGCGGCGATTCGGCATGGACCCGCGCGCGATCGGCAAGACGATCCATCTCAATGGCGTGCCGTTCACCGTGATCGGCGTCACGCCACAACGTTTCTTCGGCACCGGCGTTGGCCGGGCGCCCGACGTGACAATTCCTCTGTCGGCTTATCCGCTCGTCAACAACGGAAGCACTACGCTCGAGAACCCCGGAACCTGGTGGCTGCGAGTGATGGCTCGGCGTAAACCCGGCGTCTCCGATTCGCAAGTTCGAGCCGAGTTGAGCATTCTCATCCATCAGTTTCTCGTCGAAACGGGTCAGAACAGTGGCGGCTATACGAAAATCCGCCCCGATGTCACGCAAGCGGACCACGGCATGTCAAAGACCAGTTTTGCGGGTCCGGCAGTCGTGTTAACGGGGGCCGTGACCCTGGTGTTGCTGATCGCCTGTGCCAACGTCGCCAACCTGCTGCTTGCGCGGTCGGCCGCGCGCCGCAAGGAATTCGGAGTGAGGCTAGGCCTGGGCGCCGGACGTGGCCGGGTCGTCCGGCAACTCCTGACGGAGAGCCTGTTGCTCTCGATGATGGGAGGACTTCTCGGGTTACTCTTCTCTTACTACGGCGTTGCGGCGATCGCTCGAATGTTGCACCAAGGTCCAGGCCCTCTCCCTGTGGACTTGAGTCCGGACGGACGAGTTCTGATGTTCACCGCCGGTATTTCGCTTGTGACCGCGGTGCTCTTCGGACTCGTGCCTGCGCTGCGGGCGACGAGAATCGAGGTTACGCCCAGAAGCCGGAAACTCGGATTGTCGCGAGTACTCGTGACATCGCAAGTCGCTCTCTCGCTGATGTTGCTAATCGGCGCGGGGCTCTTTATCAGGAGTCTGCAGAATCTCCAAGCGGTGGATCTTGGATACGACCCGGACAATCTGCTGCTCGTATCGATGGACCCCAAGATGATTGGCTACAAGGATCTCCGACTGGTCGATCTCTACCAAGACCTGCTGACGAATGTAGAGGCGATTCCCGGCGTGAAGTCAGCGACTCTTTCCGCGCAGGGGCTTACGACCAGCAGCATGTGGAGCAACAGGATTGAAGTGCCTGGCGCCAAATCCGGAGAACAGAGCAGCTATTTCGCTGCGGTCGGCCCTCGCTTTTTCGAGACCTCGGGGATCCGGCTTCTCGCCGGCCGCGATTTCACGGGCCGCGATAACGCCGCTGCGCCGAAAGCCGTTGTGATTAGCGAAGCGTTGCAGCGCGATCTGTTTCAAGGAAGGAACCCGCTCGGACAGTCAATCGGACTTGGTGTCCAAAACAACTTGGGCCTGTTCGAAATCATCGGCGTCGCGAAGGAGGCCAAGTATGGGGATCTTCGGGATACAAACCAGCGCGTCGTCTACTTCCCGTATGCTCAGTTGCCTCCGCGTATGGCCGGGCAGATGACCATGAGCGTCCGGACGAGTTTGCCCGTGGAGTCTATGATCCTTGCGGTTCGAAGCGAGTTGCTGCGCGCGGACAAGAATCTCCCGATCTTCGGAGTAAAGACGTTCGCGCAGAAGGTGGACAGCGCACTCGACATCGAGCGGCTGATTGCGACGTTAGCGGGCTTCTTTGGCGCGCTCGCTCTGCTGCTTGCCTGCGTGGGCTTGTACGGTGTGCTTGCTTATACGGTCAATCGGCGTGTGAGCGAGATCGGTGTACGCATGGCCCTCGGCGCGGAAAGGGGCGACATATTGTGGCTGATACTCCGGGACGCGCTGATGATGATCGCTGTAAGGTTCCGGACTAGGACTTCTCGCCGCGGCGGCGGGGACACGGCTGTTGAGCTCTCAACTCTACGGAGTCCGCGCGACGGACCCTCTTACGATGTTCGCGTCGGTGTTGGTTCTCACCTCGATTGCCGTAGTTGCCGCTAGTCTGCCTGCGAAGAGAGCTTCCCGTGTGGATCCGATGGTAGCTTTGCGCCACGAGTAGTGCGGTAAATTGAAAACGCGTGGACATTTCTATAGAAGCCGCACGGCGCAAGTACGATCGTTCGGCGGAACTTGCGGAGAAGAAGGGCTGGTATCACACCATTGAACTGCCGGGCGGCCGCGTCATCGAAGGAGTCATCAACCTCGAGACTCTGAAGAAGCGGGTCGCACAGTTTCCGATTCCCGACGATCTGCGCGGCAAGCGAGTGCTCGATATCGGAGCCTGGGATGGCTGGTTCAGCTTTGAAATGGAGCGCCGCGGCGCTGAGGTGGTCGCTGTCGATTGCGTGGATCTGGAAACGTTCCGATACGCGCATCGCGCCCTCGGCTCGAAGGTCGACTATCGTCAGCTTGACGTTTACGAGATGACGCCCGAACGGCTGGGCCACTTCGATATTGTCCTGTTTCTCGGCGTTCTTTACCATTTGAAGCATCCTGTGCTCGGTCTGGAACGCGTATGTGCGCTCACCAAAGATCTGGCGATCGTCGAATCGTACATTACGGATGCCGAGGCTGCGCAGGCCGGAACCAACGATACGTTGCCGTCGATGGAGTTTTACGAAACCGATCTGCTCGGCGATCAGATCGACAATTGGGTGGGGCCGAATCTTGAGTGTCTGATGGCGATGACGCGCACGGCCGGTTTCGCGCGAGTGAATCTGCGCGGTTTCAACGGCGACCGGGCGTGTGTCTCTTGTTATCGCAAGTGGGATGCGGTGGAAGGTTCGGAACCCGCGCCGGAACTTCTGGCTGCGATTCACAATCGCGATTACGGTTGGAATTTCTATAGCGAGCGCGATGAGTACGTCTCTTGTTCGTTCCGGTACAACGATCTGGAGCCTCGAATCGACTCGGTTTTTCCGGAAGTCGACGGCCTTGCGTCGCGGCCGGTCTATGTGAAGCGCAACGCTGATGGGATCTGGTTCACCTGCTTCAGGCTGCCTCCGGGTCTCGAGCCTGGATGGCACGCGGTTCGCCTTCGAATCGCCGGCACGCGGTTCAGCAATTCGAAAAACATTGCGGTCGATATGCCGCTGCGCGTTGGAAAATTGGAGATCGTTGGAGTGGCCGATGCCGTCGATTTCGCGGCGGAGATTCGAAGCGGATTTATGGCGATCTGGGTGCGCGGACTGCCTGAGAATGCCGATTGCCAAAATATCCGTGTGCTCGCCGGAGAGACACGCCAGCCGGTGATTTTTCTGGGCGAACCGGAATCGGAAGGGCTGCGCCAGGTGAATGTCAAACTTCGGCCTGACGTGGAGCCGGGGGAGCAGATCGTTCGAGTACGAGTGGCGGATGCGGAATCGGAAGGAACGCGAGCGGTGATTCAAACCAGGGGCTCCGAAAACGGAACCCCGGGCCGATGACAGAAGACATCCTCCGATTCAACGTCTATGTCTGCTTTGAGGATGCCACACAAACCGCTACATTTTGACCATGATTTGGTTGCATTTGTACTACTGCGATGCCCGCTGTTGAGGGGAGAGTAATACGCTAGTTGCGCGTGCCGAAGCTTTCGGTGCGGCCTGCGAGCGGCTTTACAATCGTGCCGCCGCAAACTCCGACGCCAATATTCAACAGCGCGTTCAACAGGTTGTAGAAAACCGCGTAGACCATTTGCTCGGTAACAGGCTGCTTGCCCGGTAAACGAAAGGTCGCCGGCAGTTCTTTGGCAATCTTCAGACGGATGGAATTCGGTAACACGTGGCCGGAACGATCGCGCAAATTTGCTACGGATATCGGCGTCTGTAATACACTGCCGGTCTGCCCGTCCACATAAAATTGGCAGCGTGAGAACCAGCCAAGATTTCCCGGGTCGGCGGCATCGAACAGTAACAACGGAGCCTGGCGGTCGGGAACGAGCAGGTCCAATGTCATATTCCGGGACGAATCGTCTATTTTGAACTCAAAGCCCGCCTGCTTGGCGATATTGGTGACGAATTCCTGATCCAGTTCCAGTAGCAGGAGTTTGTGGGAACCGGCCTGTAGCACTTGCATCTCTAATTGTATTGTACCTATATATGCATCGCACGCCCGCGCCCGCACTTGTCCTCTTTGATATCGATGGAACCCTCATCCGGCGGGCCGGGCGGTGGCACCGCGATTCACTAGTTGAGGCCGTCCGGCGGGTTACCGGCATTGACACGACCACAGATCACATCCCGACCCAGGGCATGCTCGACGGCGACATCCTCAGGACGATGCTTGTGGATGCCGGCGCGTCCGAAGACCTGGTTCTACGGTCGATGGCCGATATCATGCTCCAGGCGCAGCATTGCTATGTGCGCGGCTGTCCCGATCTAAGAACGAAGGTCTGTCCGGGCGTGAGGCCGTTATTGTTGCGGCTGCGCTCCCAACGAATACCTGCGGCGCTCGTAACCGGCAACCTGACTCGAATCGGATGGAAGAAGATGGAGCATGCCGGTCTGAAGCATCACTTTCGTTTCGGCGCCTTTGCTGAAATGGCCGACACGCGAGCGGAACTGGTGGCCATCGCGATGGAAACGGCGGTTCGGAAGGGTTGGATCGAACGCGCCAGCCGGGTGACGCTGATCGGCGATCACATGAACGATGTCCGCGCGGCACAAGCCAATGGCGTACGGGCAATTGCCGTAGCCACGGGGCTTGCAACCCGCGACGACTTGGCTCTGTGCCGCCCGGACTTCCTGGTGAACGATCTTCGCTCGGTTCGGCTAAGCATGCTGCTCTGACGTAATCTTGGCGGCAAACCGGCGATGGGTGTAAATGCTATATGCCGTGGCGAGCGCGATCCCCGGGATCCACCAGATCAGCGCAATTTTCATGCCGTAATCGCCGGGGTTGCTGTTGTAAATGGTCAGTCCGAGATCCGGGTCTACGTTCGACCGCAGCACGTAGGGGAAGAGTGTGAACGCGGCCGTACCAAGCATCGCGGCGAGGAACACCGATGATGCAAAGAACGCGCGGAGCTGACGGCCCTTCCCGCTAGCGGCCGCGCATACGGCCAACGCGGCGAGCGCCACTATCGGAAACAACAAACCGAAGGGTTGGGATTCCAATCGGTGGCGCGCGTGCGGCTGAACTAAGAACGTGGACGCAGTTACCAGGATTGAGAGCGCCGCAACCGCCCAGATTGTCCGCCCCGCAAACCTGGAAGCCCTCTCTTCCAGTGGGCCGTTCACCTTATACGCAATCCAAAGGGCGCCCTGTAATGCCAGAGCGGAAACCGCCAGTACTCCTACGGAGATTGTGTACCAATCGAGGACACCCAAATCACCTTGGATGGAGAAATTGGTCCAGAGAGGGAGGAAGAACTCGGCCTCTTTGTTCAAAGGGAGTCCGCGGAGGAGGTTCCCGAGAGCCACTCCGAAGAACAGAGCCAGCAGCAGGCTGGAGGTGAAGAATCCGGCGTCCCACAGCGGAGTCCAGACCGGGTGTTTGATGTGATGATGGAATTCGATGGAGAGTCCGCGAGCGATGAGCAGCCAGAGGACGAGTATTAACGGAAGATAGAATCCGCTGAAACTGGCCGCGTAGGCCGCTGGGAAAACGCAGAAAAGAGTGCCGCCTCCGGCGATCAGCCAGACTTCGTTAGCATCCCAGAACGGCCCGATTGACGCCAGGATTTGTTTCTTTTCTCCGCTGTTTTGCGGTAGGACGAAGTACAGCATGCCTGCGCCGAGATCGTAGCCGTCGAGAAGCACATAGGTGACGAAGATCGCGGCCACCAGCCAGAACCATACCGTTGCCATTAGCGAACGGCCTCCGGGCCGCGTTCGATTTCGCGGTAAACCACGTACAAGAACAGTACGCTGATTACTGTGTAGATTCCCATAAATCCGATCAGCGTAAACAACACATTTCCAGCGGAGAGATGGGGCGCTGTTCCCTGTTCGGTTCGCATAACGCCGTAGATCAACCAAGGTTGGCGGCCGACCTCGGCGGTAATCCAGCCTGCCGTGTTGGCGATGAAAGGGAAGGGAAGAAGCATCATCAGAATCCAAAGGGCGGCTCGCGATTTCCAGATGATGTCACGCCATAACAGGAGCGCCTCCACTCCAAGAATGGCAATGAAGATGGTGCCCAGGCCGATCATGATGTGAAAGCAATAGAAGAGCAGCGGCATGTTATCGGGCCAATCTTCACGCGGAAACGCGTCCAAGCCCTTCACTTGCGCGGACCACCGTTTGTAGGTTAGAAGACTGAGCATTCGTGGGATTTCGATTGGATTGTCCAGGCGTTTGCGTTCAATGTCGGGTTGGCCGATAACAGCCATTGACGCGCCGTTCTGAGTCTGAAAGACACCCTCCATTGCGGCCAGCGTTACCGGTTGGTGCATCGCGATCATTTTCCCCTGACCGTCGCCGGTGGGAAAGAGCATCAGGACGGAGGCAACGAAGCCTACCGTCACGGCCAATCTGACAAAAATGCGGCCGTACTCAACATCGCGATTCTCGAGCAGGTAGAACGCACCAATCGAAGCCATTACGGCCGACCCGGTAACAACCGCTCCCGTCATGTTGTGGAGGTACTGCCAGAACGCCCACGGGTTCATCAGCACGGCACTTAGACTTGAAAGTTCCAGCTTGCCGCCGGGTCCGATCGAGTATCCAACGGGATGCTGCATCCATGCGTCGGTGCAGATGATGAAGAAACCGGAGAGCCATGAGCCGAGGAAGACCAGAAGCGCGGAAAACCAGTGGCCCCAGCGGCCGAGGCGCGATTGGCCGAAGAGGAAGAGTCCGAGAAAACTGGATTCTAAGAAGAACGAATACACTCCTTCGAGAGCCAGAGTTTGGCCGATAACTCCTCCAGCGGAACGGGAGAATCTGGCCCAGTTCGTTCCGAACTGGAATTCCATGGGGATTCCGGTGACTACCCCGACGGCGAAATTGATAGCGAATATCCTCGCCCAGAACTTGGCCGCGTCATCGTACTTTTCGTTGTTCTTGCGCAGAGCGAGTGTTTTCAGAATCAGAATCAGCAACGCCAGTCCCATGGTGAGCTGCGGAAACAGGTAGTGGTACGTGATAGTGAAAGCGAACTGAAGGCGATGCAGGCTGTAAGCGGAATCCACCTTTTAGTTTCTCACCAACATCTTGTCCAAGTCGCCTCGCGTGAAGTAGCGGCCGCCCGCCACGACAGAATCGATTTTCTGCGTGTTGGCGATGTCTTCGAGCGGATCGGCGTTTAATAACACAAAGTCGGCAAATTTACCTTTGGCGATGGTGCCGGCTGCGCCTGTGATGTGAAAGTATTCCGCCGGCCGAATTGTAGCTGTCTGCAACGCTTCGAGAGGTGTGAGTCCGGATTTCACTAGTAGCTGCAATTCATCATGCAGGCTGAAGCCTGGCATCACGTATGGGTTTCCCGTGTCCGTGCCAGCCAGGATTCGTACGCCGGCGCGGTGCATGTTTCTCACTAATTCCAATTCCATGTCGAAGGCTTTTCGCTGCGTTGCTTGTGCAGGCGGTGGCAAACTGTTCAGCAGATATAGTAACGGCGAATTCATCCAGGATTGCCGGATCCACTGCGGCATGTACTTTAATCGCGGGTCCTGGGTGATTAGGGGATCGCGCCAATAGGCGTTGACGCGCAGAACGGTTAGAGTCGGAGTCTGCCAGGTATCGTTCTTCACGAACTTGTCGAAGAGGATTTTCGCTTTCTCAGGGTCATACGTTTCACCCTCCAAGACCTGCCGTTCGGCAATGTCCTGGAAACTGCGGAGCGGCTCTGCGGCGAGTCTGGTTTCATTGCGCGAACAGGCGAGTGCGATCTGGTACAGATGCTCCATGCTCTTCTGGCCGGCGTCAGACGCTTCCGCTGCCGTGATGCTGTCAGGCACGTGTCCCGCGAACGGAATGTGTTGCTTTTTCGCCTCCTCTGCGATTGCAAGATAAGCATCGCGGGACAGACCGCTATATATTTTTATGAAATCGACGCCTCGTTCTTTGAGATTGTCCACTGCTTTGCGTCCCTGTTCCACCGTCGCCACCGCGATCGAGCCTGGCCAAACAGGCTTGGGGCCGTCAACGATCGGACCGCTGGCATAGATTCGAGGACCCACTGCCGCGCCCGACTTGATCGCGATTCGGAGCTCTTGAATCGCATCCAGGTCGTCGAACATACTTCGGACGCCGGTGACTCCGTTGGCGATGAACAACTCTGCCGCACGGTTGTTTGATGCGCCACGTACGTGCATGTCCCACAGACCAGGGATTGCGTACTTGCCGGTGGCATTCACGAATTGTGTTCCGGCGGGTAATTTCAGCGCCGTTGCCCTGGCTACCTCGGCGATCCGATTGCCGCTCACGACAATGGTCATATCCGGTTCAGTCGTCCCGGTAACCGGATCGATAACCGCCGCGTGTGTGAAGGCGATCATCTTTGCCAGCCAAAGCAGACACATGTTTGTCCAATTGGACACCGGCGGAGGTTAGCCGGTTCCTTTCTCTGGCGAGGTACCCTTATCGCGGATTGTTTTCTATTTTATGCAGTGTTTTCGGCTAGGGATGGGTACAAAGTTGATAAAATACGCGAGATACTCATGGCGTATAAATACTATACCGAGAGCTTCGACTACGATACAGAACCGAAGAAGCGAAAGCGCCCCGATCGCGTGACTGGAGATGTACCTACGACTCCACACAAATCACCGGTGCGTGAGGACATCATGCCTCTGTCCCTGCATGAAGAAGGCAAATACAATCCTGATATCCTGCCGCACAATACTGTGCGTGGCCATCTGATCGGCCTGGATTCTCTTGGTGGCGAAGAGGATCCGGACAACCTTGTGCCGATGTACGGCGCCTTCAATCTATCCACATATAAGACCAGCTTTGAGAATGTTCTGAAGGGCTTCGCTCAAATTTTGGGTGTCGACTCGGCAACCGTGGATCTTCGGATTAAGTACAGCCCTGCGTTCGATGAGCGGATTCCGGTCAGTTTTTCGTACACGCTCAAGATCTCCTTTTTGGACGGAGCGTCCACGTCGCACAAGGACTCTATTCCGCATCCCGCGCCACAGGCGGCGTTTGTGCCGTATGAGAAGAAGTTAGCCGAGTACATCGCGGAGATGGACAAGGAAATGAGGACCAACAAGTGGTGGGTCGAGGATCACGTGACGAATCGTGCTGGCGCCGCCAAGCACTCGGAGCATGGCCAGCCCCTGGTTTTGACAGACAAGGATTACACACAGCGCCCTTACGCCGTTCTGGACTATATCCTCCACGGAAAGAAAGATTACAAAGTCTTCGGTATAGCTTGCGCACCTGAAATATATAACGGCGGTGATTCGAGTCAAAATCAGATCGAGGCTATACTCGCTACCAATTTAGCGAAAAACGCAGGTTACTATAAGTCTGACGATGCGAACGACTACGTTTATAAGGGGAAGTCGGCGCTCTATAAGAATCCGGATCACGCGAAGTATTACTATCTCCATGCGCATTCCGCAGGTGGCTCGACCGATGGAGTGTTGCTGATGAGCGGGTATCATCAGAAACCCGAGGTGGACCACATCATCATGAAGCGCAAGCACCTCAACCCGGGCTGCAATGCATATAGCAATGCCAGGGTGATCAGCCGCTACCTGAACTCTGAGGATCGCGGTAAGTACTCGCAGTGAAAAGCCAGCCCGCGGAACTTAACCGGTTCCTTCTTCTGGCGATGTGCGCTCACTCATTGGTATGCTGAAATCCCGGTGGATAATCTTGGTGCCCACATCATTCGGAGCGTTTCGTGACCCTTTGGATTGTCGCGGCGATCGCGGTTCTGACGATTGTGTTTCTGTTGAAATCGCGCGACAACTATTTGGCGCTGCCGGAACTCCCCATGGAGGCCGGCGTCGAGACCGGAGACGTTACGGTGGTGATTCCCGCGCGGAATGAAGCGGCAAATATTGCGCGTGTGGTGGAGAGCTTGCGGGGCGCGCCAATCATCGTCGTGGACGACGACTCGAGCGATGGAACAGCGGAACTTGCCTGGAAGGCCGGCGCCACTGTGATCAGCGCCCCGAAGCTTCAGCGAGGCGCGCTAGGAAAACCAAACGCCTGCCAGGCGGGGGCCAGGGCGTCACATTCGGACTGGATTCTCTTTGCCGATGCCGACACCTGCTACAAACCGGAGTTTCTGCCTTCGATCATGCATTACGCTCGCTCCGAAAAGCTGGATATCGTAAGCGTCTTCCTACGGCAGGAACGCCGCACGTTGGCCGAGAAGCTTGTGTTGCCCTACGCCGCCGCACTCTACTTTGCCGGTGTGAACGAGGAGAACGTAAACTCGGGCCGCTCGCAGGAAGCACTGGCAAACGGACAGTGCATGCTGTTCCGGAGGAATACCTACGAATTCCTAGGTGGCCATGCGGCGGTGATCGGGAACATTATCGAAGACGTGGAATTCGCTTCACTGGCAAAACGGCACCGGGTGCGACTGCGGGTACTTCGGGCCGAAGACCTCGGTTCTGTCCGCATGTATGGCGGCCTTGGCGGCATCTGGCGCGGATTCCAGAAGAACGCTTTTGGCTTTCTGATGATCAACAAGTGGTTCGGATTCCAGGTGGTGTTCCTTTCCTTCCTGCTCATATCGTGGGCTCCGGTTATTGTCTGGCTGATTTTGTGCGGATGGTGGAAATTGGCGATCCTATTCGGATTGCTGCCGGCGATCCTGCTATGGCGATGGTATGGAAATCCATTGACCGCGTTCTTGTCGCCGATCGCCATTTACCTTTTCCAATTAATCGCCCTTTCGTCCGTGGCAGCCTTTGTTCACGGCCGCGGCGTCAATTGGAAGGGGCGGCGCGTCTAAGTCACGGCTCGCAAGTGGCGGCGCCGGACGTCTGAAAACGCTTGCATTGCCGCCTGGCTTTGCAATAGACTGCTCTGAGTACTGGTGAACACAATGAATACTCCGATTTCCCGTCGCGGCTTTGTCGCCGGCGCCACTCTATTTTCGGCCATGACGGCCCGCAAGGCCTTCTCGTTTCAAACTCAGGAGCAGCAAGCCGGCTTGAGCGTCAACATTGAGACTGGGACGATCCGCCCGGAACTGCACGGCCATTTTGCCGAGCATCTCGGCTCCTGTACGTACGGCGGTTTGTGGGTGGGAAAGAACTCGAAAATTCCGAATATCGATGGCTATCGGAAACTGGCGGTCGAGTATCTGAAAGCGCTTGGCGTCCCGGTGCTGCGCTGGCCGGGTGGATGTTTTGCCGACGACTATCACTGGCGCGATGGGATCGGCCCGCTGGAAAAACGCCCGAAGACCGTGAATCTGCACTGGGGCAATTATGTCGAAGACAACAGCTTCGGCACTCACGAGTTCATGGGACTGTGCCGATTGATCGGCGCAGAGCCGTACTTCGCCGGCAACGTTGGCACGGGCACGCCGGAGGAGTTGCGCGACTGGGTGGAATATTGCAACTATCCGTCAGGCAGCACGCTTTCCGACGAGCGAGCCCGCAACGGGTCGGCCGCAGCCTTCAATGTTCGTTATTGGGGTGTTGGCAACGAGAACTGGGGCTGCGGCGGCAACATGCGGCCCGAGGAATACGGCGCCCATTACCGGCGTTATGCCACTTTTCTACGGCCCATGGGAGATGCGAAACCGTTTCTGATCGCTTGCGGACCGAGCAGCAACGACACCGATTGGTCGCGGCGTCTGATGGATTCGATAAAGGTGCCGCGCAGCGGTTTGCCCAACGGATTCTCCATGCATTTCTACTCGCGGGGAAAGAGTCCGGCGACCAAGTTCAGCATTGAGGACCTGCAGGATCAGCTCTCGTCATTCGCCCGCATGGAGCAGGGCATCCTGCAACAACGCGCGCTGCTCGACGGGTACGACCCGGATCGCAAAATGGGTCTGATGGTGGATGAATGGGGCGTTTGGGATCGCATTCTGCCGGAGGATGAGAAACGATACGGGAAACTGTGGCAGCAGATCACGATGCGCAGCGCGGTGGCCGCCGCAATGGGGTTGAACGTGTTCCATCGCCAAGCCGGGAAGCTCTACATGTGCAATATTGCGCAGATTGTGAACGTGCTGCACTCGGTTCTGCTCACTGATGAGGATAAGTGCATCCGGACTTCGACTTACTATGCGTTCGACATGCTGAAGGCGCATCGCGGAAAACAGTCGGTGCACGTGGAGACCGGCGATTCCTCGCCCTTGGGGCTGTCGCTCTCGGCGTCGCGGCGGGACAAGGATCTGGTTGTCACGCTGGTGAACCCGAAACACGATACAGCGATCAAGGTGAAGTGCTCGCTGACCGGAGCCTCCGCGATTTCCGGCAAGGCGCAGATTCTTCATCACTCGGACTTCAACGCTTGCAATACTTTTGAGAATCCCGATGTGATCGTCACGCGCGACCATCGCGTGGATGCCGCGGGCGCCGGCATTCAGACGGAACTGCCGCCTCTATCCATCGTTACGGCAACTGTGCGATTGGCCTAAAAGCATTGCCGCTGTCGAGACGTGCTGCCGGAAACCACAATTGCATGCAGTATCATTCGAAAAGTGGTTTTCGAAAACATATGACACGATTTTCGGCGATACCAACGGTCTGCTTGCTGATTTTCTCGATTACGTCGATGAGGGCGGCCGCTCCAGACGATAGCCGGGCGCAATACGAAGAAAAGATCCAGAAGCTCGAGGCGCGAGTGGCGGTGCTGGAAAGCATGGTGGCGAAGTTGATCAATCGTTCGGGAGGCCCGGCGGCCGCTACTCCGGCGGTGGCTGAGCGGTCGAGGCAAGCGTCCGGGGGCGAGGGTGGCGGGCAGTCCCTTCAGCCTGGCCGTTTCGAAATGCCTCCTGAACTGATTCCGGAGATCGGCAAGATTGGAGCGCAGATCGGGCTAACACTGTCTGGTTCTTCGAATCCGTTCCAATTGAATTCCGGAACGTACGCGGGCGGTTTTATCGATCTTCCGCTTTTCGACAAACCGGATTGGCTGCACGGGAAAATCTCTTATGAAATTTCGGTGGGGCTCTCACAATCGAACACCACTTTTTCGACGACTTCTAATGTTGCGCAGGTGTCGAACCTGGCGGTACTTTCGGCGCTCAACCCCACGGGCGGCCTGGCTAACGTGACCGCGGCAGTGACCGGCACCGGACCTGCGCCGTTCCCCGTGACATCGTCGACGCAGACCCGGCTTCGTTTACTGGAAGTGGTGCCGTTTTCGCTCAAATACGCTACGACGGCGCTCGACCGGTGGCGATTGCGGCCTTACGCCGTACTTGGATTCGGTACATTCGTGACGATTCACAATCAGAATCCGGCATTGGGGGCGACGCCGAATAATGGTGTTCGTCAGGATGCCACGTTACCGCCGGATATTCTCGCGGTGGTGAATCAACTCTTCGGCGGCAAGGCGCCGTTCGGCGGACCGCTTGTTGCGGGACAGATCTCCCAGTCTCCGGAGCTGGAAGCTCGCGGGCTTCCCGGCGGGCACGGGAATATCGACATTGGAATCCATGGAGGAGCCGGCGTGGAATTTCGCGTTAGCCGCAGCCTTTCTTTAGGATTCGATGCGCGGATTAATAAGATTGCCGGCACGAATGGAAACTTCAACACGTATGGCACGAGGATCGGATTTCATTTCTAGCTCTTGTCACGCAAAGGCCGCCAAGCCGCAAAGAAAGGCTAGGTTCGGGGTGTGCCGACGAGGAACTTGTGTCCTGTGGGTGTCTTGCTGCCGCCGGCTGGTTCGTCGGTGACGGCGATTCCGGTGATCCTGGAAACTAATGCTCGATCGGTGAATTCAACTACGGTTGTTTCTGGGGTGAAAAGACCACCGCTCACCACTGCTGGGCTCTGGCCGCGCAGGAGCCATAACTGATAAACCTTGCCGGGTGCGAGACTCGGTAGATTGGTGGCGTAGAACACCACCTTTTGACCGTCGGCCACCAGCGCATGACCATTGGCGCGCGGCGCGCTTTCCGTACCTCGCAACTGGACGAGTTTCAAGTTGGGGGACGTGAGAACGCTGGCTAGCCGTAAGTTCTGATCTAACTTCTGTTGTTGGGCAGAGACTACGTTCTCTAATCGAATACGTTCGCGATCGAGTTGCTGCACGCGCGCGGTGAGCGTGGCAATCTGTTGTTCTTGAGTCCGCAGGCGGGTGTTTTCCGCGGATGCCGTTGTCAGGCGCCCTTGAAGATCGTCTCTTTCTCTGATTGCCGCGGACAGTTGCGACCGCTGCTGTTGGAGATCGGCATCCAACTGCTGCTGGCGCGTTTGCGCTTCGCGGACAGCACGATCGCTTTCCGCGGCGGCTGCGCGCGCCTGCTCGAGCTGGCCGCGAAGCTGATCGGTGTTTGGAACGGGTTGCGGTGCTGGAGTTGGAACGGCAGGTTGCGGAGTTGCGGTCCGCTGTTGGAGAGTACGAAGCTCCGATTGAAGACGATTGATTTCGCTCTGTTGTGCGGGTGACTCGACTGGAACCAGCGTCTTCGGCGTGTGCTGGGTTCCGGCGTACCAACCGATGCCAACGGCAAGGAACACGGCTGCGGCTGTGACGATCGGGCGCGCCCAATCGAGTGTGAACCAACTGCTCGATTTTGCTCCAACTGACGCGAGAATTCTGGATCGGAGGTGCTTTGACGGTTGTAGAGCCGACTCGGCCGCTTGGACTGTTCCAAACGAATACCAAAGCTTCCGGCTTTCACCAAGCGCCTTGCTGCACGTCTGGCATTTCTCCTGCAAATGCGTACCGATCTGCGCTGATTCCTCGTCCTCAAGCAAACCCAAGGAATACAGGTCGTACGAATCCGAGTTGAAACCGCCACACTGCATTTCTCTTCCTCTAACCTGTCCTACGATATTTCACCACAATCGGATTGGCTCTAAGAAAGATCCTGCGCTTTCCGGCGCTTAAATTGTACTAATGTCGCGTGCAGACACTCAGCTGCAAGTCCATGCAACAGCAATCGATAGCCGGCTTCGAGAGTGGAGAGCGGTATGAGTGGATGCTTATTATTCACTAAGCTTATATAGGATGCATCGCCGATTAATCTGGATGTATAAATCGCCACTGTCTCATCTAATTGCAGGGAGTTGCAGGCTCGCCAGAAATCGCTGTCGGTGAGGAACAACTGGTAGAGAGGTGTGTATATTTCGATGGCCGACTCGAGGTCGAGAAAATTCAGCCGCCCGGCCGGCAAACTGTCCTGGTCGATTTGGAAGGGTCCGTCCGTCACTGCATCGAAGCAAAGATTTTCTTGTTTAGTGAGTGTGATTCCTTTGCCCTTCATCTCCCGATTGAGCCGGATGAGGAAGTTGTAGATGTTCAGATCGTGCTTCAGGAACACGTTGTCGATCAGGCCGGCGAGGTTCGGTGGGCGCAGCGGATTCAAGGTGATCTCGACGCCTGGAACGTTGCTTGCGACGAACTGCAGAATTTCCGACCCGATGTGAAAATGGCGAAGAATTAGATAATTTGCGTCGGGGCGAACGAACGTCCGCAATCCCCAGTAGATGGTGCGGTGCAGAATCTTGGATGAGGTAAACCGGTTGGGCACAAAGACCTTGATGATTTGCAGCATCATCATGGTGAGTTTGGCGAAGGGCCGGATGAGCGGGAGCACGAACTGCCGGGATCTCGAACCCGAATTGGATAGCAATGCGGCCTTCACCTCGTCGCTGAGCGGCAGACTCATATCGAGGTAGAGGGCGAGCCAGGGATTCGGATCGTTTGGATCGTACGGAGCGTTTTCGTAGAGTTCGGTTACCTGCATACGTAGTTAATCTTCGACGAGCCCCTTTGCCAACAACTCCAGACGCGTGGGGACTCGGATGGCGGTTGCCAAGCCCACGGCACGAAGCGCGCGGATGATCTGCCAGGTCCAATCGAACTGCCCCGGCAGCAGTCCGTGCCGCGCACTCCAGGGGAGGCGATGATGATTCGCGTGCCAACCTTCGCCAAGGATCAGAAGCCCCATCACGAGGCTATTGCGCGAGGCGTCCCTTTGCCGCGGCAACCTGCTGCCATAGAGATGGGAGACGCTGTCGATGGCATCTCCCATGTTGTACAGGATCGATAGGATCAGCCAGAACCAAACGATTCCTGCGATTCCCCACCACCGGTATGTCAAAACGGCCGGAATGAAAGCGTGAAGGTGCATCACGATCGAGTACGGCCAAGGCCGGCTTATGAATGAATACCACCGGTCGGACGAAACGTCCGGAGCGAGATGATTGTGTTCCTGATTCGTTCGCGGACGCAACCAGGCGTCCACCAGCATTCGTGCGGGTCCAGCTAGAGCGTAGAGCGCGCAGACAAGAACGTTTCTTGACTGCAAATACCAACCCACGTGTGCGTACCAGAAACCCTGGTGGACTGGCGAATGCGGGTCCAAATCGGTGTCGGCGTGCTGATGGTGATAACGGTGGTTTCCGGCCCATTGGACCGGCGTGCCGGCCGGCAAGCCGATGGTCACCAGGCTTCGCTCCAACCACTTGGGCAGCTTCAGAGACTGATGCGAGAGTACGCGATGATAGCCCAGGTTCACGCCGAGTCCGGCCAGCGCGTAGTAGGTCAACCCAAACAGACCGCAAGAGGGCGTCAGCATTAGAAGTTTCCGATCTCTTCCAGTTGGAGCGCATACAGTCTCGCTGTCACTTTGGCGCACTTCACGATGTCGGTGACTAGTTTTTCCGTCAGAATACCGGCGCCGATGGCCAGATCGAGCCGGTGGAAATGTTTCACGTCGCTTTCGGAGTGATAGAGAAAAAAAGACACTGCATCGTTCTTCAGGCCAAGCTGTGACTGAATTCGTTCACCCCACTGCCGTGAGATTCTCTGTCCCAGCCCTTCGATGATGAACATCGCTCCGATCAGGTCGAATGGATTCTCCTGGCTGGCCTTTTGGAGCATATAAGAGGATAACGCCTCGCTACCAATATTCTTCCGGCCTGATTGAATCTCCGGCAGATCTCCGCCAGCCGCTACATAATTTCGTTCTAACATTTCGAAGTCGCGGTGCTCGTCGCTGGTGTGGGCGATGAACGCGCTGCGGATGGGAAAATATTCCGGCGTGATGCTGGATGCGGTGCGAGCGATCCAGCGCGATCCGTCAATCACCTGCTGCCGGAGATTGTAGAGTAGCGCCTTGTAATCTTCTGCTGTGAAGCGGCCGTCGTATAACTTTTCGACGATCGGAACGTGCTGCAGACGATCTTCAAACTCGAACCAGACGCGCGCGAGTTGACGGATGAGCGACTGCGCCAGCGGATCGCCTGTAGCTTCCAACGCGGTCGGCTCGGTGCGCGGCATTGCCTGCCGGGATGTCTTCCTGGTCTCTGCGGATGCCGTGCCCTCCACTACTTTGAGCAACATGTAGCCGAACAAAAACCGGCCGCTCTCGGGCACAAGGCAAAAGACGTTCTGGTCTGGCTCCAGTTTGCCTGAATTCAACAATTCTTCCAATAGCAGGAAAATGGATGCCGATCCAACATTTCCGCAGGAATATAGATTCGTGAACCATCGATCACGGGGGATTTCGAATCCGGCTTTGGACGCCATTTGGTACGACTGATCCTCAAATACGTGGGATGAGTAATGGGCCACCAGCCAATCGATCTTCGCCGGATTCAGTTTGCCGCTCTCGACCAGATCGAGAGCGCCGCGGACGGCGTAGCGCACCACGTCGTCGAGCATTCGGATGTCCTGGCGCAGATTGATTGCGCCGTCGTCAGCCGCGGCATGGTAGCTCTCGTAATCCAGCCACGAGTGCATGGGCGATCCGTTCTTTTCTGGACCCACGTACATGCAGGGTGCAAATTTGTTAGCGAACGACTGCAATTCCACCCATTCGATTTCGAAGCACAATCCTTTGGAATTAGGTGAGGACTGTAAAATCGCCGCGCCCGCGCCGTCCGAGAGCATCCAGCGCAGAAAATCGGTGTCGAAGCTCAGCGATTCGTTTGTACCTTGCTCTGTGCCTCAAAGCGGGTTGACTTGAACAGGCGGCTGGCGAACTCGCTGGCACAGGCGACGGCCGTGCGTTTATGGCCGCTTCTCAACTGCAGCAGCGCTGATTGAAACGCCATCACACCGCTCGCGCACACTCCATGAAGCGTGGCGATTTCACAGGGCGGGCATCCCAGTTCCGCGTGCACCATGCTGGCAAAACCAGGCAGCGGAAAGTCGCCTTGTGATGTTGCCGCGGCGAGAAAATCGATGTCCTCCAGGCGAAAACCGTTGCGAGTGATCGCATCCTGTACGGCCCGCGCCGCCATTCCGGCGTTGGAGAACAAACTTTTCTGTTGGCGATCGATGGCGTAGTGTCTTGTTTGAATTCGGTTTTGTTGCAGGATTCTCCGCCGCGCGCGCGATGGCTTGCCGCCGATCTTTCCCAGATACTCTTCCATCTCGTCGTTGCCGATCGGTTCGCCTGGCAGGAACGTGCCCATCGACGTGATGTACGCCTTCATCTGGAAATTCTCGCGAGCGCCGTTTTCGCCAAACGATCGAGGAACGGCAGATAGAATCCGTAGTTCCCACTCACGCGGCGGTGATGCTCGCTGTGTTCCACGCTGGCCGAATAGATCGCTGTACCGCGTCTGGCGAAGATGTTGTAGTTGCAGTGTCCGACGGTGTTGAAAAAGATGCTCATGACGGGCAGACCCAGAATCGCGATCAGACTTAGCTTGTACGCCAGCATGGGAATTATCAAAACACTGCCGAGCAGGGCAGCCTCAAGCCAATGAAAGCTGTAAGTGGAGAAGGGCGTAGAGACAACCGATTCATGGTGAATGCGGTGTACGTGCCGATAGAACCAGCGAGTGTGGAAGAGCCGATGCAGGCAATAGAAGTGTAGCTCATTCCAGAGGAACAGCAGCGTAAGATCGGCGGCGATTTTGCTTATCGACGGGTGCAAATCGATTTCGACGACACCGGCGCGCCAAGCCTCGAATACCAACAAGCCGTATCCGCCGAACCGAAAGACAGAAACCATCGACCGGCGGATCTCCCGGCGAATTTGTCCTTCCCGCAGCGGCCGGGCATCTACTACCGCTCCTATGCTCGCTCGCGGCAAGAGAGTCCGCGTAAGAGCCCACGCGGCGGCGGCGAATCCGAAGTAGAGAAAGGAAAACGCCAGCAACGCTCCGCCGAATGCCAGCGCGCTGCCGCACGGACCCGGGCTGGCGATACAGACGCGAAGGGTCTGGTTGGAGATCACTTTGGTCAGAAATAGAGCTTGAGACTCAACTGAATGATACGCCCGTCTCCGGCTGTGGTAATCGCGCCGAAGTTAGGTGCGCCGAGCATGGTGTTGGGCATACCGAAATTGGGGTGATTGAAAGCGTTGAACAGTTCCCCGCGGAATTGAAGGCGGACTTGCTCCCGAATCGGGAAATATTTCATAATTCCGGCGTCGAAATTGACGCTTCCGGGAGCACGGCCGACGGCTCGCGCGGAAGTGCCGAACTGGAATCGCGCCGGTTGTGCAAACGCACTGGTATCAAACCATTCGGCAATGGACCGCCGGTTTGCGGGCAGGGTCGGGTCGCGCAGAATATCCGCACGCTGTTGTCCAGCAGCGAAGCACTCGCAAGTATCTTGCAGAGCGGTGACGCCAAACGGCGCTCCGGAACGAATGATGGCAAGCGTAGAAAGCTGCCATCCGCCTAATACGTAGCTCCAAAGGCCGTCCTGTATCCATCGCTTACCGCGGCCCATGGGCAGTTCGTAAATTACGTTGAAATTCGCCGCGTGCGTGATGTCGTTGGGGCTAAGGGCCTTGTCGAGCTTGCGATTGTAGAAATCCTCGTAGCTGGTCGGTAAGCCGCCGTAGTCGCCACCGGCGATGGCATCGACGTTGTCGATGAACTTCGAGAAGGTGTAATTGACCAGGAACTGCAACCCGTTCCGGTAGCGCTTTTCCGAGCGCACGAGCAGAGCGTGATAAGACGACGCGCCAAAATTCGGTGAATCGATTGTGACGGCTGTGAATTGCGGAAACGGACGGCGGGATTGAATGGATCCGGCGCCCCCAATGAGATCGGGCGCCACTTGGTTCATGCTCAAGTTCGGCGCTGTGAGATGGCGGCCCAAATTGCCCAGGTATTCCGCTTCAAACAGAACCGACTTCCATTCGTGCTGCACGCCGAGATTGAACTGCATGGAGTAGGGCGTCGGGCGATTCCGTTCGTAGAAATCCACGGGCCCGCCTACGCCGAAGCCGTTGTTGCGATCCTGAGGCCCCAAGGCTGGTGTCGGAGGGAAGCCGTCCTTCAGCAGCAGGGCGGGTGTTTGGTTCTGATCGGGGCTGACCAATAGCGCCTGCGTTCCGAACCCGATGACCGCGGTGTTGTTGAACCCCATGTCGTCCGGATTCCCGAAGAACATGCCGAAGCCGCCGCGCACGACTGTCCTCTCCGCCCCGAGCGGCCGCCAGGCGAATCCAAAGCGCGGAGCGATGTCTCCGAACTGTGTGTTCGAGACATTGTTGGGCTCGCCATCGACTCCGGCGAATCGTACTACGCCCGGCACACCGGCGACCGGGTTGATGAGATAGGGATTGAATGAATTCGACAGGTTGTCGGGCGAGATGCGCGGCGTTTCGACATCGTAGCGGAGGCCGATGTTGAGCGTTAGCGTCTGCGACACCTTCCAGTCGTCTTGTGCGTAGGCGCCGAACGACATGTTGTCAAAACGAAAATTCGGCGAGCTCTGCAACTGCGCCTGTGTAGCAAAGCCGAGGAGCATGGTGGCGAAACCATTCCCGCTGGATGGGTTTTCCTGCAATCCTGTCCCTTGCACGGCGAAAGAGAAGTCGCCCGAGGGCCGAAGCAGAAACCGGTCGGTGGTTGAGTTGTGCCGGTATTCGAATCCGAACTTCCAATTATGCTGTCCGCGCGAGTAGGTGAGGCCGTCGAGAATCTGATAGTAGGGATTCGAGAGCTTGCGGAACGCGCCCCCGGCGGCGCCGAGCGTGTCGTAACCCTGGGGCCGGAAGATAGGAAACGCCGCTTCGCCAACCCCGCTGAGTCCAAGCGTATCCGGCCAATTGCGGTTATAGCTGACGTGGAGCAGATCGCGGTATTGATCCGTTCCGCCGACCCTCAGGTCGTTGATCATCTGGGGCGAGACGATCCGGGTCCAGGCGGTTAGCCAAGTGAGCGCGAGGTTGGTAATGTTCCGCGAATTGGGCCCAATTCCGGACGCTGCGGCGACAGGGTAGACGTTGGCTTCGGGAATGGAATTGTACTGCGTGATATACCGTGCGAATATTTTGTCGCGGGTCGATAACTCATGGTCGAACCGGGCAGTTCCGTGATATTGCGTTCGCGACGTATTGACGTTGAGATTGTAGTTATTGCCGCCGGCGAGATTCCCGGCCTGATTCGGCAGCGCGTAATACGACGCGGCCTTGCGCGCGACGGGATCGATTTCGTTTTGGGGAATTACATTGCCGGGAAATGGATCGCGGACGCTGGCAGTAGGATCGTTGGGATTCGGGCGCGTGGTGAACGGATCGTAGATTGGGACCGTTTTGCCGTTAGCGTCAGTCAGCGTGGAGAAGTCTCCGTTGCGCTGGGCGACGGTGGGGACGGTCAGGATGGTAGTGACTCCGCGCGTCAATTCGGTTGTCTCCAAACCGAAAAAGAAGAACGTGCGGTTCCTTCGAATCGGACCGCCGAGGGTGCCGCCGAACTGGTTGTAATGGAGTGGTGCTTTCTGAATGGCGAAGAAGCTGCGGGCGTCGAATGCGTCGTTTCGTAAGAATTCGAAGGCGTTGCCGCGGAACTGGTTCGTTCCGGATTTTGTAACGGCGGTGAAGACGCCGCCTGCTGTGCGCCCGAATTCCGCCGCGTAATTGTTCGTGATCACCTTGAACTCTTCCACCGCGTCGATCATGGGCTCGAGTTCCGCCTGGGCAGTGGCGAGACCGGACTTCTGCACCGAGCCGCCGTCGATCATGTAGGACTGCGTGCGCGTGCGGCTGCCACCGATTGTGGCCACTGGAACCTCACCGGCGTCGCCAGCCGAGGCGATCAGCAGCGTTGCTCCCGAGAGCTTGGAGAGATCCCAGGAGTTTCGACCATTCAGCGGCATTTCGACGATGGTCTTGTTGTTGATGACCTGTCCGGCGGTGGAAGTTTCGGGCTCGATCATCGGCGCGAAACTGGGCACCTGGATGCGGTCAGTGACGTGGCCGATTTCGAGGGCGAAGTCTATGCGGGAAACTTCTTCGACTTCCAGCGTGATATGCGAGAGCGACATGGGGCGAAAGCCCTGCTTCTCGGCGGTAATTTGATAGTTGCCGGGCTGTAGCAGTGGAACCGTGTAGTAGCCTTCGGCGTTAGTGGCGGTGTTCGAGGTGAGCCGCGTGTTCTCGTTGACTACCTTGATGATGACGCCGGGAATTACCGATCCAAGTGAATCGGCGGTTCGCCCGGTGATCTGCGCGGTTTGGGCCAGCGCGGAACCGGTCACAAGGATGAGGATTGCGAAAAACCTCATTCATTCCAGTGTAGTTGATTAGTGGAGTTCAGCCGGTATGTCAAAATGAGAATTCAAACTTACAATCCAAGGAAAAAAAGCAGATATGGAAATTGTCAAAGTACTCGGACGCGAGATCCTCGATTCGCGGGGCAACCCAACGGTAGAGGCGGATGTTCTGCTGGCTGACGGCAGCCTCGGACGCGCGGCCGTGCCTTCCGGCGCATCCACTGGCGAGCATGAAGCGGTAGAGCTTCGTGATAACGATAAATCCCGCTATTTGGGGAAGGGGACGCGTAAGGCGGTTGAGAATATTCTCCATGAAATCGCTCCTGCGGTGGCTGGCCTGGATGCGTCGGACCAGGCTGGTTTGGACCGCAAAATGATTGAACTTGATGGCACGCCGAATAAGGGCCGGCTTGGAGCCAACGCCATTCTTGCCGTCTCCATGGCCGCCGCACGCGCCTCGGCCGCTTCCGAGTCGACTCCGCTGTACCGGTATCTGGGCGGCGTCTCTGCGTGTTTGCTCCCGGTTCCGATGATGAACATCCTCAACGGCGGCGCGCATGCGGATAATTCGGTGGATCCTCAAGAATTCATGATCGTTCCGCATGGCGCGCCGAAGTTCTCCGAGGCGCTGCGGATGGGTACGGAAATTTTCCATACTCTCAAAGGTGTGTTGAAGAAACGGAACTATTCGACCGCTGTCGGCGACGAAGGCGGCTTTGCTCCGAATCTGAAGTCGAACGAGGAAGCGCTGGAAGTGGTGATGGAAGCTATTACCAAGGCAGGCTTCAAACCAGGCGAGCAGATCGGCATTGCGCTCGATCCGGCGGCGAGCGAGTTCTACGACGCGGCGAAGAAAAAGTACGTTTTCAAGAAGTCTGATAAGAGCGAGCGGACGTCGGCGGAAATGGTGGAATTCTGGGCGAGCTGGGTGAAGCAATATCCGATCATTTCGATTGAAGACGGCATGGCCGAAGACGATTGGGATGGCTGGAAGACGATGACCGAAGTGCTCGGCAAGAAAATCCAGCTTGTGGGAGACGATCTTTTCGTTACCAATGTGCAGCGCCTGGCCACGGGCATCGAGAAGGGAATTGCAAATTCGATTCTTGTGAAAGTGAATCAAATCGGTTCGCTGACGGAGACGCTGGAATCCATGTCGATGGCGGCGAAGGCAGGTTATACGGCTATTGTTTCGCACCGGTCCGGCGAGACGGAAGATGCCTTCATCGCGGATCTGGCGGTGGGCACCAATGCGGGCCAGATCAAGACGGGTTCGGCCAGCCGCACCGATCGCATCGCGAAGTACAACCAGTTACTGCGCATCGAAGAAGAACTTGGGGCGTCCGCGAAGTACGCTGGAAGAAAGGCGTTCAAGCAGTAATGGCACGACCGAAACCGCTGGTTCTTACGATTCTCGACGGCTGGGGTTTCTCTCCCGCCACCGAAGGCAACGCCATCGCAGCTGCACGGAAGCCTGTGTACGACGGGCTGTTGCGCGACTATCCGAATACCCTGGTTCACACGTCGGGCCCGTATGTTGGTTTGCCGGACGGACAGATGGGCAATAGCGAGGTGGGGCACCTCAACATGGGGGCGGGCCGCGTAGTTTATATGGATGTGACGCGCATCGAATTGATGATCAGTTCCGGCGAGTTCTTTCAGAATCCGGTGCTGCTCGACTGCATGAAGCATGCCCAAAAGGGCCATTTGCACGTCATGGGACTGTTGTCGGATGGCGGCGTTCATTCGCACATCACGCAACTATATGCCGTCCTGAAGATGGCCAAACAGCAGGGCGTTCAGAATGTCTTTGTCCACTGCTTCATGGATGGACGGGATACGCCGCCCGAAAACGGCGCGGGTTACATCGAAGCTTTGCAGAAAGAGATTGGCCAGATCGGCGTGGGAAAGATTGCGTCGATTTCCGGGCGTTACTATGCCATGGACCGGGATAAGCGCTGGGATCGGATCGAGCGGGCATTCCGGGCGATGGTGATCGGCGATGGCGAAAAGGCGGCCGATCCGGTGGCCGCCGTGAAGCGCTCCTACGAAAAAGGTGTGACCGATGAATTCATCGAGCCGGTAACGATTGTAGACGAGCGCAACGAACCGGTGGGGCTCATTCGTGATGGCGACTCCTGCTTCTTCTATAACTATCGGGCCGACCGCGGCCGTGAGATGACCATGGCTCTGACGGACGAGAAGCTGGAGCAGCCGTCGCGGTCGATCACCCCGAAGAATCTTTACTTCGCCACCATGACGCAGTATGAGAAGACGTTTCCGCACCCGTTCGTGCTGCCGCGCGAGCATCCGAACAACATCCTGGCCAACGTGATGGCGCAGGTGAACTGGCGGAATCTGAGAGTGGCTGAGACCGAGAAGTATGCGCATGTGACATACTTCTTCAACGGCGGCAATGAGAAGCCGTACGCCGGCGAAGAGCGGGAGATGGTGTCGTCGCCAAAGGTTGCCACTTACGATCTCAAGCCGGAGATGAGCGCGGCGGGCGTTGCGGATGTCGTGACAAAAGCCATTGAGCAGGGTGGCTTCGACTTGATCGTGATGAACTTCGCCAATGCCGACATGGTGGGACATTCGGGAAAGATGGAGCCGACGGTCCGCGCGGTGGAAACTGTGGACGCTTGTCTTGGACGCATCTACCAATCTCTACGCCAGAAGGGCGGCTCCTGGATTATTACTGCCGATCATGGAAATGCCGAGACGATGATCGATCCGGTGACGAAGGGTCCGCACACGTACCACACGACGAATCCGGTGCCGTTCATTTACGTTGGAGAGGATCGTCCGAAGATGCGCTTGAACGGGGCGCTGCAAGACATTTCGCCGACGATCCTGGGTGTGCTCGGGGTGGATCAGCCGGCGGAAATGAAGGGCCACGATCTGCGGGAAAAATAGATCGGCCAGCAAAAAAAGCGGCGGCGTTCCGAATATCGGAGCGCCGCCGCTTTCTGTTGTTAGCCGGTTAGAACGTAATTCGTCCGGAAATCTGCAACTGCCGGGCGCCCGACAGGTTGTTATTTGATGTCAGAGGCGCCATGAATCCTGCAAAGGGAACGAGGCAGCCGTTCGTATGTCCAGCGCAGGCTCCGGTACCGGCCGCAGCATAGTTGAACGCGGTGGTGTTGACCGTGTAAATGTTCGTGTGGTTGAACAGATTGAACGCCTCGCCAACCAACGAGAGCTTCAGACGCTCGGTAATGCTGAACTGGCGTCCGACACGGACGTCGACCAGATTGACGCTGGGCGATACATAGGAATTGCGGGCGATATTGGGAGCGCGGCCGCCGGTGCCGGTACCCGAGTTGTTCACCAAACCGCCGGTTAAGCCGCCATCTGGAGCACCGGAGGGAAATCCGCTGATTTGCGGGGTGATTGGCTGGCCGGAACCGTGGTTGATGATGGTGGAAAAGCTGAACCCATCGAGAATCAGGCGAGCCGCTCTGTTGTCGAGCCTTTTGGCGTACTCGGGCACCCAGGTAATCCCGGCGGAGTAGTGATGCCGCTGGTCCAGGTCCGACAGCGCATATTCCAACTTGCGGTTTTTCGGATCGATCGGCGAATCAGTTCCATTGAAGGTGCCGAACTGGCCGGGGACCTGGCCGCCGTCCGTCGCTTTGCTCAGTGTGTAGTTGGTTGTGAACTCCAAACCGTGGCTCATTACCTTGCGGAGTGTGAGCACCATGCTGTTGTACCAGGAGTTGACGTCGCTGTAGCCGGTCAGAATCGAACCGGTGGGGTCGATACGCGTGCTATAGAACGGTACGGTGAAGGTGCTCTGGGTCGCGCCGGCCAGGTTCGTCACGTCGTAGGACGCGGTTCTGGAGGCCGGCTGAAGATTGCTGTCGACAAATATCGGCAGCCGCAATGCCCGGCTGAACACGTACCCGGCCGAAGCGCTCATGTTCCAGGGCAGGGAATGTTCAAACGTCACTTCGCCTTCATGGACCAGCGGGTTCACCCAATCCGGCGACTGGCCGCGAGTGGTGGCGGTATTGCTGGACAACGGAACCGGAGTGACTCGCGGCGTTAATGCTCCTGCGAATGGAGCCACAGGGGTCTGCCCGGGAGGAGTGAAGATCACATTTGGAAACGAGAGCGCGGGGCACGTAGTGGGAGTGCAGTTATAGGTCTGCTGGAACACACCGTTCTCGACGCGCGTCGCATAGTAGGTGCTGTTGGTCGTCTTGGCGTAGAACATTCCGTATCCGACGCGAAGTACCGAACCCTTGCCGATGGCCCAAGCCATACCGAGGCGGGGGGCGAAATTGTTTTTATCGATGTTGATCTTCGACGTGTACAGCGTGGTCAAGGGCGTGTTCGTGTTCGGCTTGGGCGGTTGTGGAATCAACTGTAGGTCGTAGCGAACGCCCAGATTTAACGTAATTTTAGCGTGGATCTTCCAACTGTCTTCGAAAAACGCAGCCACGTCGTTGTCGTAGAAATCGTCTTTGCCGACACCGGTCACCGGGTCGGTCACCTGGACGAACGTGTTGAAGTGGCGGCCAGTCAGGCCATCGCCTATATTGGTGCCCGTAACGTCAGCCGCCCAGTTGGAAAAGGCCGTACCTCCGGAGTACGTGTAAACGCCTCCGCCTTGAAACAGGTTGATCAGCAGTTCGTGAACCGCGTTGATATCCACGCCGGCTTTGAAGGTATGTTTGCCGTGGTTGATGGAAACGGTATCGGCGAACTCCAGGCGATGTTCATCGGGAAATGCGGGACGGGGGAGTGCGTTGGGTAGACCATAATTGGAAACGTTGGTGATGCCGACGCTCGGGGCGCTGCCGTTAGCCGCGGTCACTTCCAAGTCGCGAGACCATTGGAATCGGACGTTATTGATCACGGAACTGGTGATCGTCGAATCCAGATTCACCACAAAGGTGCGCTCGTGTGTCACGTTGGTGCCGTTGGCTGAAACCGAGTTGTTGGCCGACGTGATAGCCGTGTTGTAGTAGTTGGGCGCTTTGAAATTGTTGAAGTTGAACGAAGTGCTCAAGTGGTTCTTGGAGTTCAACTGATAGTCGATCTTTCCAAATGCGACGTCCTGATTAGCGAAGCGCGGAAACGCGCCCAACAGCGAGCTCAGGTAGCCATTCGCCGCGGCGCACAGAGTGGCGCTCATCTGCGCGGCGCATGGCTGCGGAAACCGCGTGCTGCTGGTATAGCTGATTGGGCTGATCTTGCGCGATCCGTCGTAGGTGACGAAATAGAACAGTTTGTCGTGGATGATCGGACCGCCTACGCTGCCGCCGAACTGCTGCTGCTGATGTACCGGCTGAGTGTAGTTTCCAGCGGCCTTCTGAATCGGATCGAGAGCGTTCAGTGTCGGATAACGCAGGTAATAAAAAAGGTCGCCGTGGATGATGTTGGTACCGGACTTAGTGACCGCGTTGATCGCGCCTCCAGCCGCTTGCCCCAACTCGGCGCTGAAGTTGCTGGAGCTGACCTGGAATTCCTGCAGCGAATCCATGCTGTAAACGTACGGCACGCCGGTGCGCCCTTTCGCTTCGGAAAAGAACGCCTGGTTGTTGTTGGCGCCGTCGACGGAAGATGAGTTGTAAAGTCCGGAGATTCCGCGGTACGAAATCAACCCGTTTCCGCCGTCTGTCGTGGTGTTCGGCGCGAGCAAGGCGAGCGTCTCCCAACGCCGGCCGGCCAGCGGGAGATTCTGGACGGAAACCGCACTGACCACTTGTGAGTTATCGGTCTTCTCGGTGTCCACGATCGAGGCTTGTCCGGTAATCGTTACCACCTGTTCGGTGGTCTCGAGCACCATCGGGATATCGACCGTGAGAGTCTGTCCGACCTGAAGAACCAGGGCCTTGCGCACGACCTTCGACAGGCCTGCTTTTGTGGCGGTAATGTCATAGTGCCCCGGTTTCAAAAACGGCGCCACGTAAATGCCGGCGTCGTTCGACATGAGCCTTTGCTCAATCCCCGTTTCGACAGACTTTATCGTTATCTCGGCGCCTGGCACAGTGGCCCCGGTTGGGTCCTTCACGGTGCCTGTGATCGTTCCAGCTCCAGCCGATTGGCCAAAGGCGGAACCGGTCAGGGCTGCTAACAAAATCAGCACTGCAAAGCTGGTTGCTATGCATTTCGCCGATTGACGCATAATTTGTCTTCCCATCAAGAATCTCCTAAGAATATTTTTCACGCACGGGGGAACTGGATGACAGTGACAAGAGCTCGCAGACAGGGGAGCGAATCTTAGACCAACGAGCGGCTCGCGAACGTGGGAGCGGACACGAATCACAAAACCCCAAAGCAATGTCATGATTATAAACTAAATCTTACGGGTTGGCTGACTGTGGCGGTTTGACTAACGCGTGACAATATCGTGACAGGTGTTACTTCGCCGAGGCAACCGGAGCGATGGATAGTACGGAAGCGCGTTCGCCTGCCTGGCCGTTTTTGTAGAGAGTGATCGTGAGAGCAACGTCCCGTTCCTGGCGCACATACGCGAGAGCGCCGCGCTGAAGAATCCTCGCTTCCACTGGATATCGGGTGGTTGTTCCCTCATCGAGGGCATCGAGCGTGGCCCAATCCGCCTTTCGGACAGATTCCGTTCCGGGGTCCCAGTGCATCTCGACCCGGCCATTACTGTCTGAAGCGCCGCAGGCTGAAGGCGGCGGAACGGCCGGGGAGGAGTCCGTTCCCCACCAGCACCCAAGCGGTCCCAATTGCCAGAACCACGGCACCGGGCCACGGGACGCGGTCCAACTTTCTCCGTGGGCGCGGGCAGCGACAAGGTAGTGGCTGGGCGCGCCAAACGTAGTTCCGGCAAGTGTAGTCTCTCAGCTACGCTCATCGGCCTGTTAGACGCCTCCTCGAGGAAAAATGCATCACACAATCGAAGCGGAAAGGGAGTGGCGCACGTTAGCTAAGAATCAGCTTGGTACCATAAGATTAGAGACATTTAAGAACGACCCTCGGTATCAACATCCGGCCCGAAGTTGAAGAGCGGCTTGTCGCTCCCTCCCGCTCCTGCGGGGCAGTCTCTCGAAAACTTCGTCCAAAGTATCCTCGAACGCGAGGCTGCGACCCGGCTTCTCACCTACAATCCTCGGGATTGCAACCGCTATGATGGCATCGCAGCAATCCGTCCCAATGAAGTGAAGTAGCGTCGCCGAGCGCCCACTCTCGCCGGGAGAGGGGCAAAGCCACCGTGAACGCCTAAAGTTGGATTCGTCGCCTCCAGGCGCACGTACTGGGTACTGCGGTATTCTTAATTTACGAACCTCAGGCTGCTGCTATCTGCGATTATCGTGGTTCTTCCCGCCTCCGCCGCTTCTAAAGTGGTTGCGGTTTCGGTGGATAGCATTATTCATCCCATCACCATCGAAATCATCGGCCATGTCATTGCAGAGGCGCGCGTTCAAAACGCGGACGCAGTTCTAATCCGGCTCAATACACCGGGCGGGATGCTTGACGCCAGCCGAAAGATCGCCGAGCAGATTGTTGCATCGCCGGTTCCAGTGATCACTTTCGTCACTCCAGGCGGCGCCCGAGCGGCATCGGCTGGTTTCTTCCTACTAGAGGCGGGCGACGTCGCGGCCATGGCTGAAGGCACCAGTACCGGTGCGGCCTCGCCGGTTCTGCTGGGGCAGGAGATGGATCCTGTGATGCGGAAGAAGGTTGAGAGCGACACTTCGGCATTTCTGCGGAGCATTGTGGAACGGCGCGGACGGAATGCCGATATAGCCGCGAAAACCATCAGTGAAGCCAAATCGTTTACCGACACCGAAGCGTTAACCCAGAAGCTGATCGATCTCGGCGTGAAGAACGAAGCAGACCTTCTAGCGCAACTGGATGGCCGTGAAATTACGCGTTTCGATGGCCATAAACAGAAGCTCCAGTTGGCGGGGGCGACCGTTATCGAGTACCAACCAAGCGTGCGCGAGCGCATCATCTCCGCGATCAGCGATCCGAATCTGGCCGTGATCCTGCTGATGCTGGGAGTTCTGGGGATCTATCTTGAACTTAATTCGCCTGGGCTGGTGTTTCCCGGTGTGGCCGGCGGCATCTGTGCCATTCTGGCCTTCTCGGCGATGGCAGTCCTTCCTCTGAGCTGGACTGGAGTGTCGCTCCTCGCCCTCGCCCTGGCGTGCTTCATTCTCGAGGCGAAGTACACCACGCACGGCATACTTGGCATTGGCGGCGCGGTCTCCATGGTGCTCGGACTCTTGATGCTGGTGGAGGGGCCGAAGGAATTACAAATCCATCCGGCCACGGCCGTCGGTGTAACGCTTCCGTTCGCCGCGATCACTATTTTTCTAGCGACGATCGCTCTGCGTGCGCGCCGCAACAAGGTGATCACCGGCGTCCCGGCGTTGATTAACGAAGTGGGCGTGGCACGCACGCCTCTGTCGCCTGCGGGTAAGGTTTTCGTTCATGGCGAATATTGGGACGCGGTCAGTTCGCAGCCCGTGCCGGTGGGGGCCTCGGTTCGCGTGGTAGGCGTGCAAGGATTGAAGTTGACTGTAGAGCCAATTCTGTAAAAGGGGTGGTATGGAAATAGCGCTGCTGGTAATCGTCGTGTTCTTTTACCTGATCTCGTCCATTAAGATCCTTGCCGAGTACGAGCGCGGGGTTATCTTCCGGCTGGGCCGCGTTTTGGCCGGACCGAAGGGCCCCGGAGTCTGTCTGGTATTCAAGCCGATCGACCGGATGGTGCGTTTGTCGTTGCGTCTTGAAACCACCGAAGTGCCGGCCCAGGATATCGTCACCAAAGACAATGTGACGGCGAAGGTGAATGCCGTTCTGTTTTTCCGCGTGGTGGATCCGGTGAAGGCCGTCGTGGCGGTTTCGAATTATCTATACACGACATCGCAACTGGCGCAGACAACTTTGCGCAGCGTACTCGGTGAAGTGGAGTTGGACGAACTACTGAGCCAGCGCGAGCGGCTGAACTTAAGACTCCAAACCGCACTCGATGAGGATACGGAGCCGTGGGGCGTCAAGATTTCGAAAGTTGAAGTGAAACAGGTGGATCTGCCGGACCAGATGATTCGGGCCATTGCGCGCCAGGCTGAGGCGGAACGGGAGCGTCGTGCGAAGATCATCCATGCGGAAGGCGAGTACATGGCGGCGGAAAAACTGGCCATGGCGGCGGAAGTAATTCAGAAGCAGCCCGCTGCCATTCAGTTGCGATACCTGCAAACGCTCCTCGAAATCGGGTCTGAAAAGAACACAACTGTTGTATTCCCGATGCCCATCGATATAATTTCAGGGTTGAGCCGTGTTCTAAACGGCACGAGTCATACTAATGAGATGGAGAAGGGCAATTCATAAGCATGCCGAAGAACGAAGACGGCGAATTTGAAATCGTGCTGGGGAACAAACTGATCCTCAGTGTATTTTTTCTGGTCATTATTCTGCTCAGCGTGTTTTTCGTGATGGGCTATATTCTGGGCCAGAATTCGGGTAAGCCAGAGGTCGCGAAACATGCTGACGGCGGTGCTCCAAGTGCGTCGACACAGAGCCCGATGCCGGCGGCGAAGCCCACCGTGGTCGATTCAGTGACGAAGACGGACGAGCCCCCGACGAGGTCCACGCCCACTCCGATGGCCAGGCAGGTAGAAATTCCAGAGAAGCCAAAAACAGTGACTCCGAAAGAGGCGCCGAAGCCAATTGAAGTGCCGGCGGTAAGCCAAGTCGGTGACGCAACCTGTCGCGGGAGAATTTTACGTCCAGGTGCTGGCTTTGGCAAAGCCGGAAGCTGAAGTGCTCTCGGAAGTGTTGGCCAAGAAGGGTTTTAAGGCATTCGTGTCTCCGGGTCCGAACGACCGGATTTTCAGGGTCCTGGTGGGCCCGCAAAAGGACGCGGCGGAATCGGCGCGCGTCCGCGGCGATGTGGTACAGGCAGGCTTCAGCCAGGCGTTTGTCAAAAAGTGGTGAACGGCGAGCTGGTTCAACTCGGAGGCGCCGCCCGCGCACAGCCGCGCCTTCCCGAGTGGCTGCGAAGGGCGGACACTCATTTTGAGTCTGTCACTTTGCTGAAGCGTGAGATGCGCCAGTTGGGGCTCCACACGGTTTGCGAATCGGCCCGCTGCCCGAATATTCACGAGTGCTTCCATCGCGGCGCAGCCACGTTCATGATTCTGGGGAATCTTTGTACTCGGGGTTGCGGATTCTGCTCGGTACCAAAGGGTTCTCCACAGAAGCGCGAATTCACGCTCGATCCGGATGAGCCGCAGAACGTGGCGCGCATGGCTGCATCCATGAAGTTACGCTACGTGGTGATTACGAGCGTGAACCGGGATGATCTGGATGACGGTGGATCGCACCACTTTGCGGAAACTGTTCGCGAGGTCCGAATCGCCCTTCCAGATGCCCGTGTCGAAGTGCTCACACCGGATTTTTGCGGAGATTTGAAAGCGGTCGCCAGAGTGCTCGATGCCGGTCCGCATGTTTTCAACCACAACATGGAGACGGTAGCGCGGTTGTACTCGCGAGTTCGCCCGCAGGCCAATTATCAACAGTCGCTGGATGTTTTGAGATTTGCGAAATTACATCGTCCGGAGGCGTTGACGAAATCGGGGTTGATGGTGGGTCTGGGCGAGCGAACCGATGAAGTGGAAGCGCTGTTGAGGGATCTGCGCGCGCATAACGTGGATGTGGCAACGCTCGGGCAGTATCTCCAGCCAACGCGCCGCAATTTGCCCGTAGCCGGCTACGTTACTCCTCTGCAGTTTGACCAATATCGCGATTACGGTCTCTCTATCGGCTTCAAAATGGTTTTTAGCGGGCCCTATGTGCGCAGTTCGTACATGGCCGATCTGGTGAATGAGCAGGCCGTCGCCGGACAGTGCTGAAGATGCTGCTGAACTTCCTGCTGGCCGTCCTGAGCGGCGTGCTGCTGGTCGTCATTCATCCGAACTTCGATTTCACTCTGCTGGCTCCCTTCGCGCTTGCGCCGCTGCTGATCGCCCTGGCGCGCGAGCCGCGGCCGAAATATCGATGGGCGCTTGGGCACACCTGCGGCATCGTCTTTTGGGCCGGGATCTGTTACTGGATTCAGTACGTGATGTCGGTCCACGGAGGCCTGGGGGATGCAGGTGGGTCCGGGGCATTCGCTCTCTTCGCATTGCTGGCCGGAATGGGGATGGGCGGCTTTGGACTGCTGGCCGCACCGCTGATGCCCCATTGGTTTGCGATTCCCGCAGTGGCCGCGCTCTGGGTTGTGCAGGAGCGCATCCCATGCCTGTTTGGCTTCATGTGGCTGAAGCTGGGAAATGCTGCCATCGCGATGAGCGTTCCCATGCGTGTGGCCGCTTATACCGGTGTTTACGGGATCTCGTTCTTGTTCGCGCTGCTTAGTTGCGCCGTTTCGGTGACGATTCTTCGCCGGTCGCGCCGCGAACTCGGTTGGGCGGCTTTGGTCCTGCTTCTTTTTGTGTTCCCAGAGGCTCCCGAATATAAAGACGGCGTGGAGAGCGCTGTGGTGCTTCAACCCAATCTGCCGGAAGACAAGCAGTGGCGGCAGGACGAGGTGGATGCTATGCACCTTCGCCTGGCGGAGGAGACCCTACGGTCGGCTCTGGCAGCGGGTGAAGCAAAACCGGCGCTGCTGCTGTGGCCCGAAGCGCCCGCGCCGATCTATTATTACGATGACACTCGTTTCCGTGAGCGTGCCAACGAACTGGCGCGCGTCACGCGGACTCCCTTCCTCTTGGGAACAATCGGCTACACAGCTAAGGGTGATCCGCTAAATTCGGCCCTGATGATCTCACCAACGGGAACGCCTGCAGGCCGCTATGACAAGATCAATCTGGTCCCTTTCGGCGAGTATGTGCCGGCGCCGTTCTGGTTCGTGAACAAGATCACGCAGGAGATCGGCACGTTTCAGCCAGGAGAGCGGGTGGTGACGTTTCAACTCGACGGCCACCGCCTGGGCGCGTTCATCTGTTATGAATCGGCGCTTCCCCAACTGGTACGGCAGTTCCGTAGCGACGTGCTGCTGAATCTTTCCAACGACGGATATTTCGGCCACACTGCTGCGCGTGAGCAGCATCTTTCGTTGGTGCGCATGCGCGCCGCTGAGAATCGGCGGTGGGTTGTGCGCGCGACGAACGACGGGATTACAGCGGTGGTCGATCCGGCGGGCCGTGTGGCTCAACAGTGGATTCCGTTCACGGAACAAGCTGGCCGTCTGAAGTTTTCATTCCGCACGGAGCCCTCGGTTTACACACTCCACGGCGATTGGTTCGTTTGGTTTTGCGCGGTGGTCTCGGCGGCGGCCCTGGTTGCTTCGCAGTGGCCTCACTACCATGGACTACAGATGAATCATTCCCGTCGAATACAAAACCGCCCGGCCTGAGATCTTCACGCGCTCACCCAGATCCTGGCACAAGATCTCCCCTCCGCGCTCGGACACCTGGTGCGCCAGCATCGATTGCTTGCCGAGGCAATCGGACCAATAAGGGATCAGCGTGCAGTGTGCCGATCCGGTCACCGGGTCTTCCGGTATACCGGCCTTAGGCGCGAAGAATCGCGAGACGAAATCCGCTGTGCTTCCGGGCGCGGTGACGATCACTGCATATTTGTCCAGTTGACCAACCAGATGAAAATTCGGCCGTAGATCGCGGACATCATTCTCGGATTCGAAGACCGCCATGTAAGCCTTGGCTTCCCAGATTTCTTCCGGCTCGCGGCCGAGCGCTTCCGCTAACCCTTCCGGACGTTTTTCGCACGGAGCAGGGGGCCGGGCTGGAAAATCGAGAGTATACAATTCATCGTGCCGCGTGACCCGGAGTTCGCCGCTCTTGGTTTGGAAGCGGATCTCCGTTCGATCGGGGTCCAGATGATTCATCAGTACATAAGCGGATGCAAGTGTGGCGTGACCGCAGAGATCTACCTCGCATGACGGCGTGAACCAACGCAGATGATAGCCGCCGTTGCCGTTTTCCACCAGATAGGCCGTTTCCGACAGATTGTTCTCCGCGGCGATCGATTGGAGCAAACTGTCGTCCAGCCATTCTTCGAGCGGGCAAATAGCCGCAGGGTTTCCTCCGAATAGACGCCCGGTGAACGCGTCCACCTGGTAGAGCGGAATCTTCATTTTCTACGAGTGTAGCGCAGGTTATTGTAGCCGGTCACTTTGAAAAAGATCGATATGCGTCTTTCAACCGGGTGACGCGTTCTCTCGTAAGCCTTATCAGGCAGATTGTGCGTGCGTTTGGGCCGCCGCTTCCTCCGCCCCACAGGTTGTACTCCGCGTCGCACTCGGCATCGCGATATATGATCCATTTCCGTTGCGCATCCTTCAAATTCCGGATGTTCCGTTCTCCATAATGGGCGCCGCTTTTCACTGCGCTGAGATAGGATTCATTCAGTTCGGCTTCAATCTTCTTGTATTTCCGGCTGAGACAAACGGACTCGTCATAGGTCGTGCCCGTGCAGCCCTCCTCAGGTTCTTGAGCGGTCACTGGAGTGAACGCGCAGAGCAGCAAGGTAAGAAGGGCTCGAGCGTTCATTGGATTGTGGACAATCGTACCACGCGACCTGCTCATACACTCCAATCGACCCACTAATCAGGTTATTGAACTCGGGCGCGATTTCTCTCGCTATCGACCAATTCTTCGAAAATAGCCAGGACTTGTTTCCGGTATGAATAGACGCGGCGGGCTCTTTCACGAAACTCGCTTTCATAGCGAGGCGCCTTCAACCACTTGTCGAGCAAGGGTTTGGGCACGTCAATGTCTCGGCGCAACGAATCGACGGAATGGCCGCGAAGGAAAAGGCCATAAAACAGCGCCGCCTCGCGTTGCGAAGCCAGAGGGTCAAAATCGTCTTGAGGAGGTAGGTTCCTCACAAAGCATCCACTTCAAACTAGAAGTATAAACAGGAAGCCGATTTCTAGCAAGTGGTGAACGGTGTTGTTTTTCCGTTGGCGGGCACCTGCAACTTCGGTAGACTTTCGTCGTGATTCCATTCCAGAAGACGGCGCTGGACCTTTTTCAGTTTCGACTCCCGGCGGTGTTGGGTGATCCATTGCACGGGCGCGAGGGACACGATCAATTGTGAGAGCGACATGCATGGAGGGATGCAATCGGCCTGCCAAGGCAAGTATCATTGATTTGGAAGACATTTACCGATCGAATCCAATGGGAGGGTTCATTGTGAAACGCGCTATTTTTGTTTCATGTTCCGTTATGACGTTCGCCGCGCTCGCCGCAGCCGAAACATGGACGGGCACTGTCGTCGACGTGATGTGCAAGGGAAAGGATCTTTCGAGCCACACGGCGAAATGCGCCGTCAGTTGCTCCAAGAGCGGCTACGGCCTCGTTCTCGGCGATGGAAAGTTCGTCAAGTTCAACGAGGGAGGAAACGCGAAAGCCCTGAAAGCCTTGAAGGCCACCACGAAAGAAAACGATCTGAAAGCGAAAGTGTCGGGCACATTGAAAGACGACGTAATTCAAGTGGAATCGATCGAGATTGAGTAGAAGGCCGGGGAACGCCGGCCTCCCCTCAGGAGCCGCGTGGTTTAGAGCTTGCTGACCGGAGTAACTTCGCGGCTTGAAATGATGCGGTCGATCATGCCGTATTCGAGAGCTTGCTCCGGCTCCATAATGTAGTCGCGATCGACATCGCGCGCGACTTTCTCCACCGGCTGGCCGCAACAGTTGGCCAGAATGTGATTCAACCGCTCGCGCATGCGAAGAATTTCTTTCGCATAGAGATCGATATCCGTCGCCTGTCCGGCCAAACCGCTCATGGAAGGCTGGTGGATAAGTATTCGCGAATTCGGCAAGCTGAAGCGTTTCCCCTTTGTTCCAGCCGCCAGCAGAACAGCGCCCATCGACGCAGCCTGACCGAGACAATAGGTCACGATATCCGGTTCCACCAGGCGCATTGTGTCCAGAATAGCGAGGCCCGCCGTGATGGAGCCGCCCGGCGAGTTAATGTACAGAGAGATATCTTTCTCGGGATCTTCCGCCGCCAGAAATAGCATCTGGGCGATGATCAGGTTCGCGACATTATCGTCGATTGGCGTACCGAGGAAGATAATATTTTCGCGCAGTAATCTGGAATAAATGTCATAGGCGCGTTCACCGCGCGAGGTCTGCTCGACCACCATCGGGACCAGCATTGAGCTTATTCGTTCTCCTGAAACCATCATAACGGATGAATGAAATAACGCCTACTTACACGGCGCCTCGGAGGTGAACTGATAAAATGCAGGGCTATGAGCATTCTCTGGCGTCTCGTATGGGCCGCCATCTCACTGGCTGCCGCCGGCTGCATGAGTTTTGTTGCCACCGAACGTGGTGAACCGGTCAATAGCATCTGGGTTGTAATTGCGGCGGTCTGTACTTACCTCGTCGGATTTCGATTCTATGCAACCTTCATCGCGGCGAAGGTGATGACGCTCGACGACCTGCGGGCGACTCCGGCCGAACGCCTGCGCAACGGTCACGACTTCGAGCCGACGAACAAATTCATTCTTTTCGGCCATCATTTCGCCGCGATCGCCGGTCCTGGGCCGCTGGTTGGACCTACGCTCGCGGCTCAGTTCGGTTATCTTCCCGGGGTGATCTGGATCGTCATCGGCGGCGTCCTGGGTGGCGCGGTGCAGGATTTTGTCATTTTGTTTTGCTCGATGCGGCGGGACGGCAAATCGCTCGGCGCGATGGCTCGCGAAGAGATCGGAAAGGTGGGCGGGTTCACCGCGCTTCTCACCGTGCTGCTCATCATGATCATCCTTCTCGCCGTGGTTGCGCTGGTCGTCGTAAACGCATTGAAGGACAGCCCATGGGGAACATTCACCATCGCCGCCACCATGCCAATCGCGCTGTTCATGGGCCTTTATCTTCGCTATATCCGGCCCGGCAAAGTACTGGAGTGTTCGGCGATCGGCTTCGTTTTGGTGCTGGCGAGCATTTCCGGTGGACAGTGGATCTCGCATTCGGCTCAATGGGCGCCGATTTTCACCCTTACCGGGATCACACTGGCGGTGATCGTTATTCTCTACGGTTTCCTGGCCAGTGCGCTTCCGGTCTGGATGCTGCTGGCCCCGCGCGATTATCTGAGCACCTTTGTAAAGCTCGGCGTTGTGATCATGCTGGCGATCGGAATCCTGTTCGTGCGGCCCCAACTGCAGCTTCCGGCGTTCACCAGATTTGTAGACGGCACCGGGCCGATCTTCGCTGGAAAGATCTTCCCGTTTTGCTTCATCACAATCGCCTGTGGTGCGATGTCGGGATTTCATGCGCTGATCTCGTCCGGAACGACGCCGAAAATGATCGCGCGCGAAAGCCATGCACTGCCGGTGGGGTATGGTTCCATGCTGCTGGAAAGCTTCGTTGCGATCATGGCACTCATCGCGGCCTGCTCGCTGCAACCCGGCGTCTACTTTGCGGTAAACTCGCCAGCGGGCATCGTGGGTGTCACTCCTGATGCCGCGGCGGCCACGATCAGCTCCTGGGGCTATCAGGTAAGTTCATTGGACATGAGCACGCTGGCCAGCGACGTGGGCGAGAAGACGTTGTTCTATCGAACCGGCGGCGCACCATCACTCGCTCTGGGGATGGCGCATATCTTTGCGAAGAGCATCGGGGGACAGGCGATCCTCGGATTCTGGTATCACTTCGCCATCATGTTCGAGGCGCTGTTCATTCTCACGATCATCGACGCCGGCACGCGCGTAGGACGATTCATGTTGCAGGATTTCCTTGGACACTTCTATGCGCCTTTGGGACGCACCAGTTGGATGCCCGGCGTGATTCTGACGAGCGCCGCCGTTGTGGCCGCCTGGGGCTATTTCCTCATTCAGGGCGTGCGCGATCCACTCGGCGGTATCAATTCCCTGTGGCCGCTTTTCGGCATCGCCAACCAGTTGCTGGCGGCCATTGCCTTATGCGTGGCCACCACCATTCTGATCAAGATGCATGGGGCGAAGTATATGTGGATTACTTGTGGGCCGCTGGCCTGGCTGGTGGTCGTCTGCTTCACCGCCGGTTGGGAGAAGCTGTTCTCCGATGCACCGCGAGTCGGCTTCCTGGCGCAGGCTGATCAATTGCAGCAGGCGCTCGACGCCGGAACGATTGCGGCGGCGAAAGTAGCCGAGACGCAGACGGTGATCTTCAATGCCCGGCTCGATGCCGTCATTACCGGACTCTTTCTGGTTATGGTGGCGACCATACTGATCGATTCGATCCGCGTCTGGATCGGCATTCTGCGCGGCACACGGGATACCCGGGTCAACGAAGCGCCATTCGTGCCGTCCGCGCTGCGCCCGGGGGAGATATGAGACGTCTGTGGTGGTTCGTGCGGGAACTGATGAACGAGCTTTCGGACCAGAATGCGTATGCCCGGCATCTGGCGTTTCATGGCCGCGCGCACTCCGGCGACGAATGGCGCCGGTTCAGCGAGGAGCGTACGGCTGCGAAGTATTCCCGGGCGAAATGCTGCTGAAATCAGACGCGCAATTCGTATCCTAGCGCCTGCATTCCTTCGATGATCTGTCCGCGGACAAGTGTGACTTCGTCTGCCGACAGCGTGCGGTCCGGCGAGGCTAGCGTGAAGCGGAACGTGACACTTTTCCTGCCCTCGGCGAGCGGCGCGCCGGTGTACTGGCGCACGAACTCGATCTGCTGGAGATTTGGTCCGGCGAACGCGGCGAGCCGCTTTTGAATTTCGCCCGTGAGATCGCGCAGGCCCGTGATCACCGATAGATCGAAGGCGCTTGACGGGAATCGCTGAATCGGCTGATATCTACGGTCTGTTGTGCGTAGCGCGGCTAATTGATCGACATTGATGTCGAGAATCGCGGCGCGCCCGTGTTCGACGAATGACGGATGCAGCTCGAACAATCGCCCGATCGTCATCTCCTTGAAGATCACGTCCACAGTTCGGGCCGGGTGCTCAAATGCTCGCGTCGACGCGGCGGGTTTCACTTCAGCCCCGGGGGCGAGGCATTCGGCCAGCCGCTTCAGTTCGAAGATTTCGGCCACGCCGTCGCCCTTGGTATATATCGCCGCCGCGATGCGCGTCGTTTCCACGGGCAAATCATTTGGCCGCTTGTGGATTTCCTTCCCGACCTCGAACAGACGAAACGACTCGAAGTATTTCGCGTTCTGGATGATATTCTTCCAGATCCCCGGGACCAGGCTGATGCGCATGAGACTCTGATCGGCGGCGATCGGATTCTTGACGGCGACATGCTCGCCGGGATCGAAGTTGAACTTCCGCGCCAGGTCTTCGCTCAAAAACGAATAGTTGTGGACTTCATCGAAGCCCTGCCCCGCAGTCATCTGCCGCAAAGAGTTTTGAAAAATTCGCTCGTGGTTGCGCGGCGGGACCGTAACAGCAAGCGAAGGCGCCGTGGGCGTGATCGACTCATACCCAACCATTCGGCCGACCTCTTCCACGAGATCGTCCTTCATCGAAATATCCTTTGTGGCGCGCCAACTTGGAACGGTCACTGAGAAGACTCGCGGCCCGGTTTCGGAAACCCCAAATTCGAGCCCTTCGAGGATCGATTTCACTTCAGCGGCCGGAAGAGACCGGCCCAGTTTCCGGTCGAGCCAATCGAGAGGGAGCTCGATAGGCGGAATTGATTTCAGCGGGCGATAAGAGTCGGAGAGGCCGCCGGCAATTCGAATTCCGGGCGAGACTTCCCGCAGCAGAGCGATGGCCCTTGCGAGACCGCGCACGGTATTCGCCGGATCCTGCGATTTTTCAAAACGCATGGAAGCATCGGTCCGGAGCTTGATCGCGGACGATGTCTTGCGGACGCTGACGGCGTTAAAGCAGGCGCTCTCGAGTATGATGCGCGTGGTCGATTCCGAGATGGCACTGTCACGGTCGCCAATGACGCCTGCCAGGGCGATTGGGCCAGATTCGTCGGCGATGACCAGGTTCGAAGAGGCAAGCTCGTACTGCTCGTCATTGAGGGCGGCGAAACTCTCTCCGTCCTTTGCTTGACGAACGAAAATTGTGCGACCATGCACTTTATCCGCATCGAAAGCGTGCATGGGCTGCGCGAGTTCAGACATGACGAAATTCGTCACGTCGACGATGTTGTTAATCGGGTTCAATCCTATGGATTGCAGCCGGTACTGCAGCCAGAGCGGCGATCGCTGCACGGTCACGTTCTCAAATACCAGAGCGCTGTAACGCGGGCACAAATCGAAGCTTTCGATGTTCACATCGATCACAGGCTTCGCGTCCAGCGGGATGAGATCGGTTCTCACCGGATCGAGCAGGCGCTTGCGCGTGAACGCGGCCACTTCGCGAGCCATCCCGTAGTGGCCCCACAGGTCCGGCCGGTGCGTGAGCGACTTGTTGTCGATCTCGATGATGCTGTCGGGTTCGCAGGGCAGGGAATCACCCGGCGCAAGATCGAGTTCGAGGATTCCTTCGTGTTCGCGATTGATGCCGATTTCGTCGCCTGCCGCCAGCATTCCGTCGCTTTCGACTCCGCTAACCACTGCCTTGCGGATTTCATTCTCGCCGAGCATGGTGCCCGGCGGCACGTACGCCGTCACGATGCCAGGGCGGCAGTTCGTTGCGCCGCAGACAACGGTCTTTGTGCCCGAACCGGTGTCAACAACAGCTTTCCTGTTTTTACTCTTGGGGATTTCCTCGACCTCGAGAACGCGCGCCGCGACAACTTTGGTGAACCAATCGCCGATGTGCTCCTCGCCTTCGCTCTCGGCGGTTTTCATCGTGATGAGCCGGCTCAGTTGGGAGGCATTCGCGTCGAGACCTTCCACCAAATCTCGAATCCAGTTGTACGAAAACTCCATTAGAATTGCCTCACGAAGCGCAAGTCGCCGCTCTGCAGCCACCGGATATCGTCGATTCCGTAGCGCATCATGACGAGACGCGTGAGGCCTAGCCCGAAGGCGAAGCCGCCCCACTGTTCGGGATCGATTCCACTCATACGAAGCACATTCGGATGCACCAGGCCGCACGGCAGAAGTTCCACCCAGCCGCTCTGTTTGCACACGGGACAACCCGGGCCTCCGCAGATGAGGCACTGTATGTCGAGTTCAAAGCCCGGTTCGACGAACGGGAAGTACCCGGGGCGCAGACGGACTGTAACTTCACGTCCGAAGACCGCACCGAGCAAGGTCTTCATGAAATAAATCAAGTGCGCTATGGAGACATCGCGGTCGATCATCATGCCTTCGAGCTGATAGAAGGTATGCTCGTGCGAGGCGTCCACTTCCTCGTTGCGAAAAACACGGCCGGGAGCGATCATGCGCAGCGGCGGGCCGAGTTTCTGCATCCCGCGCACCTGCACCGGCGACGTGTGAGTACGCAGCAGAAGGCCCCCGTCGAGCCAGAACGTGTCCTGCATGTCCCGCGCGGGATGGTCGCCGGGAATGTTCAGCGCATCGAAGTTATTGCGTTCCGTTTCGACTTCCGGGCCATCCAGGACGGCGAAACCCAGAGAGACGAAAAGCTGTTCGATTTCCGATTGAATCTGGGTGATGGGGTGCAGGTGACCGGGACGAATGCCGGGTGCCGGAAGCGTCAGATCGAGCCACTCAGATTCCAGTTTGAGGGCCAGAGCTTCGCGTTCGAACTTCCCTTTCCGCGCTTCGAACCAGCTCTCGACTTTCTGCTTGGCAAAGTTCAGCAGCCTACCGGCCTCGGCCCTTTCGTTGGCTGGGAGTTTCGCCAAGTTTTTGCTCGCGGCTGCAAGTGTTCCTTTGCGCCCGAGTACTTCGATACGAATTTCTTCCAGCGTTTCGAGAGACTGCGCCTCAGCGATGCGTTGACGGGCATCTTCCGATAACGAAACGAGTTCGTCCATTCTAGTTCGCGGCCACGGGGGCGGGGCTGAAGATGGTCTCCGACTTCATCAATTCCCAATCGAGATGGTTGATATAGAAGATAATCAGCGGCTCCGGATACTTCGGCTTGAGGTGATCGAACGCGCGCTGCTGCCAACCCTCGCTAAAGTACGCCTTGGGATCGAGATCCTTGGCGAAAAAACCGTCATCGTGCGGGACACCGAGGTGGTCGAGAGCCTCCTTGATCATGTCGAGGTGAGAGACCAGGATCACCTGAGCCATGTCCGTGGCGAACTCTTCGTCGCGGCCGCCGATGCGCGCGTACAGTTTTGGAGCAGCTTTGCGAAGTGATTCTGCGTTCAGTTTCTGCAAGTGAAAACGGAACTTCACCCGCTCATAGAGCTGATAGGTCTTGAGTTTGCCAATGGAGACACTTCGCAGAAGCTGCGTGAAGCCGGCTTCGCCTAGTGCCAGAAAAATGTCGGAAAGCTGCATTGTTCTGAGGTTATCATAAGGTCAAAATGGTCCTTTGGCCGTGCAAAAGAAAAAGGGGCGGGCCGAAGCCCAACCCCTTTTTTGAACGTGAAACTTACGTCCCTTAATTAATTGCCGCTGCTAATGCCGTTTCCATTGTTATTCCTGCCAGTGCCGGGCAGCACCGAAGTGCCTTCGAGTTGCACCGCCATAAGCGCGCTCGGGTTGATGTTGAGCAGCGAGAGGATGCTGGGCGCAATCTGAGTCGTAGTTACCGGCGCGCGATTCTGACCCGGTGTCAGAGAGGAATGAACCACCAGTAAGGGCACGTGGGTCTCATTCTCGTTGAATCCGCCATGCTCGGCCTGAACGGCGGGAAGCGCTGTCGACAAGCTCGGCTCATAATTCGTGCCGTTGTATGGGATCACGATAATATCCGGCGTAGCAGGGTCGACCAGCGGGTCCGGAAACTGCAGTTTCATGGACTCACCGGTGAGGATCTGCTGAATGTGAAGCGTCTGCTCGTTCGCCGCCAAGGTCAAAACGCTGGCCACGGCCTGGGTCTGCGACTGATTCTTAAGCCAGATGAGCGCGCTGGTTTTTTCCGTAATCTTCGGGATGACCGAGGCGGGAAAACCGGCAGGCGTCAGGATTGTCTGGATGGCGCTGGTCAATTGGAGGAATCGCTCCGACGGATCGAGGGCCGACTCGCCGTGCTTGGCCGTCAGAATGATCGCGGTCGTGTTTAGAAGGCCTTGCTGCAGGAGCTTCGCCAGCATCTGGCCGATCGAGGCATCGGTATGTAGAAGCGCACCTTGAAGTGAGGAATTCGGGGTACCGAAATCGTCTGCATAGCCGCCGCCGAGCGAGTCTTTCTTGGCCGCGTTGATCGCCTGGAAATTCATTCCGAACAGCATCGGCACTCCAACCTGATTCGTTCCTGAGTGATCGAATCCGCCGATTTCGTTGAGGATCGAAGTGACACGGAAGTCGTCGAAGGTTTCAGTCATCCCGATGTCTTTGAGAATCACGCTGCCAATCTCAGGCGTGTACAGGTCCACGATTCCCGTGCCCGAAGGGCCGTTCAGAAAATCGTAGGTCGGTGTCTTGTCCGAGTAAGCCGTCAGCCCATTAACGCCGCGGATTACCTCAAAAACGGTGTTCACGCGAATCATGTTGTGCGGCAGCACCGGAGTGCAGACGCCGTTCACGAGTTGGCGAGGCACTTTCGTCGGGTCCACCGACTGATTCGTTGCCGTCGGGACGGTCGGGAGCGGGTTCACGTCAACGTCGCCCTTCAAGCTGAACGTGGTTCCAGGAGTTCCGCTGCAGGTCGTGTTCGTGGGAGCAAACCACGAGCGGTTATACGCATCGTCGTACCACATGCCAGTCACGGCGGGCGTGCCGCCGGTGAAAATGCCCGTAGTAGATGGAATCGAGTCCGATGGTTTAGTGGTGCTCGCGTTGCTGAAATTGATGCCTTGCGACGCGAGGTACGCGATATTGGAGCCCGGATTGTTTTTGACCCATAAGGCGAAATCGAGAGAGTGCATACCGTCGATGCTGATGACTAGGACGCGCCGAATCTTGTTATCGCCCTGACCATTGGCGGGTGCAGTGACGCCGAGCGATGCCGCTACACACAGCAAGGTGGACACAGCAGTGTTTCTGAAGTTCCTCATACAGTTCCTTGGGAAAAAGAAGTGAGATTTGACATTGTGGCTAGAGCGTACCAGCGGCGAGTTAGGTATCCAATTGAGGGAAACACTGAGAATGTGTAGGTTCTCCGCTTACTTGGGTACCGGAACGTTTGACAAATAGCTCCGTACGAAATGTGACGGCATTTGAGCACCAAGGGGGGTATCACCCTAGGACGAGTAGGTACTAAATCTCAGGTTTGTGAGGGTTATAACCAGATTGAAACACTTAACTTAAGTACCATACTTGAACAAGCAGAAAGCAGTACCCATCTGGCGCGATTAGAAACTCCGATTTCAAACCTGGAGTAACGCGCCAATTCAAAAAGGAGACTGAGCTGTAAATGATGAGAAATTGTTCGCTATCCGTGTATCTATGCCTGTTTCTAATGACTTCCTGGCTGATACCACCTGCAAGTGCTCAGACGTTTAGCCCCATCCAACATGTTCTTCTGATTAGTATTGACGGAATGCACTCGTTGGATTTCGCGCTTTATGTTAAGAATCACCTACCTCAAATTTGGCCATGCTCGCCGGGAACGGATGGAACTACACGGCGGCCGAGACGACTAAACCGTCCGACTCGATTCCTTCCACAGTCGGTATTTTCACCGGAGGTACCCCCGCGGTTGCGGGCATGTGGTACGACGATGCCTACAACCGCGCGTACTCCCCGTCATTGTCGGTCCAACCCACCTGCTCGACCGTCGGTACCGTATTCAGCCTGAAGCAGGACATCGATATTAATCCTCTCGCTGTCGACGCCGGAGGTGGACTCGATCCAACAAAGCTTCCCAGGGATCCGGCAAAGGGCTGCACGCCAGTTTATCCACACGACATGCTTCGCGTGAACACGATCTTTGAAGTAGCCAAAGCGGCTGGCCTGCACACCGCCTACTCGGAGAAAAGGCCTTCTTATGACTTCCTGAACGGACCATCCGGAAAAGGGGTTGACGACCTGTACGTTCCCGAGATCGGAAATGTGATCACTGATGTGGCGGCAACCGAGGCGTTTGACGATCTGCGCGTCGCTTCCGTTTTGAATGAAATTAATGGAATGAACTCGTTGGGCACAACGACCGCACCTGTTCCGGCCATCTTCGGCATGAATTTCCAGTCGGTCAACGCGGGAAAGAAGGTCGGGCCGGGTGGATATTTGGACGCCCTGAGCACGCCGGCGCCGGGCCTGCAGGGCGCACTCGACTATGTCGATACGTCCATCGGGAAGTTCATCACCGCGCTCCGGGCCAAACCAACGCTCTGGTATACCACTACGGTCATCATCACAGCCAAGCACGGCGAATCGGCCCTCGATCCGAATCATCGGACGATCGTCCCGACCACAGGTGCCGGATCCATCACGGCTATCGTGAACAGCGTTGCTCCGAATCTGGCAAAAAAAGTTACGCAGAAGACCAGCGCGTTTATCTGGCTTGCCGATCAGACGCGGACCAACGATGTAGTGGCCGCCCTCACGTTGCCGGCGAACCAGACGGCGGCGAATATCGGACAGGTTCTGTCCGGTGAATCGCTGAAACTGTTGTTCACCGATCCGCTGACTGATCCCGCGGTGCCGGACATCATCGTTTGGACGAACACGGGCACCAATGCCGAACCCGCGGGTAGCACTGTTTTCGCTGAACATGGCGGTCTTAGCGAGAACGACTCGCATGTGCCGCTGCTGGTCTGGCACCCGCTACTCAACAAGCAAACCATCCGTACGCCCGTGAAGACGACGCAACTGGCTCCCACAGTTGCAGCGCTGCTCGGATTGAAACCGAGCTCTCTGCAGGCGGTGCAGCAGGAAGGCACGGAAATTCTGCCGATACCAATAGGCGGATTCCTGGCGTTCGTGAAAAGCATTTTCTAAAGGTCATCTTTTGCAGCAGAGGGGGTAGCCGAGGGATGGCCGCCCCCTTTTTTATTGAGTCCTTCCTTGACCGTAGTGCCCCCCGCGTGATTCCATGTAGTTTCCTATGAGCGATTCAGACCAGAAGCCCCCCAAGCGGCGGCGCAGCGAAATATGGTTTAACGACATGAACGAGCCGGGTGAGACTTCCGTCTATCTGGAGCGTTACGGCAACTACGGCATCACGCGGCAGGAGCTGCAGGCGGGGCGTCCGGTGATCGGCATTGCCCAGACGGGCGGAGACCTTACCCCCTGCAACCGCATCCACGTGGAACTTGCCAAGCGCGTGAAAGACGGAATTCGCGATGCAGGCGGTATCCCGTTCGAATTTCCAGTTCATCCCATTCAGGAAAGCTGCCGCCGTCCGACGGCTGCGCTTGATCGCAATCTAGCTTACCTTGGGTTGGTAGAGATTCTGGTCGGCTACCCGTTTGACGGCGTTGTCCTGATGACGGGCTGCGATAAGACTACTCCCGCGCTCCTAATGGCGGCCGCCACGGTCGAACCTCCCGGCAATTGTGCTCTCTAGCGGGCCGATGATCGACGGCTATTTCCATGGCCAGCTCTCGGGTTCGGGCATGGCGCTATGGGAAGGGCGGCGGCTGATGGCTGAGGGGAAAATCGATGGCGCGGAATTGATCGACATGGTCTGTTCGTCGGCGCCCAGCGCCGGTCATTGCAACACCATGGGAACCGCGATGTCGATGAACTCGCTGGCCGAGGCCCTTGGGATGTCGCTGCCGGGGAACGCGACTATACCCGCGCCGTACGGCGAGAGAGGGCGCATGGCTTATTCCACTGGGCTGCGAATTGTAGACATGGTCCGTGAGGACCTGACACCGGATCGCATCCTGACGCGCGCGGCCTTTGAAAACGCGATCGTAGTGAACTCGGCGATCGGCGGCTCCACGAATTGCCCGCCCAACGTCACGGCGATTGCACGGCATATCGGCGTAGACCTGACCGTGAACGATTGGGAGACCGTTGGACACCAGATTCCGCTGCTGGCCAACGTGCAACCGGCCGGCAAGGTTCTGGCCGAGGGATTCCACCGGGCCGGCGGCGTGCCTGCGATTTTCAGCGAACTGATTGGCGCAGGCAAGATCCACACAGACGCGCTGACTGTGACCGGGAAAACAATCGGCGAGAACTACAAGAACGCGCGCAACCTGAATCCCGAGGTCATTACCCCATACGAGAAACCGCTCATGGCTCACGCGGGATTCTTAGTGATGAGCGGGAATCTATTCGATTCCGCGTTAATGAAAACCTCGGTAATCAGTGAAGATTTTACGCGAAGGTTCCTCTCTAATCCCGGTTCGGAGAATTGTTTCGAAGCACGGGCTATCGTCTTCGAAGGGCCGGAGGATTATCGTGCGCGCATCGACGATCCGTCGCTGGATATCGATGAGACTTGCATGCTTGTGGTGCGAGGCGCGGGGCCCGTTGGATACCCTGGGTCGGCGGAGGTGGTGAACATGTCGCCGCCCGGTGAACTGATCAAGAAGGGCGTACGAATGTTGCCGTGTCTCGGCGATGGGAGGCAGAGCGGAACGTCTGACAGTCCGTCAATTCTCAATGCGTCGCCGGAGTCGGCCATAGGCGGAAATTTGGCGATTCTCGAAACAGGAGATCGGGTAAAAGTGGATCTGACGAACCGGCGAGTGGATCTCCTGGTGAGCGACGAGGAGATTGCGCGGCGCCATGCGAATCTGAAATCTGCCCCAATCCGGAACGATTCGCCATGGCAGGAGTTGTACCGGGCCAATGTTGGACAGCTTTCCACCGGAGCCTGTCTCGACTTCGCGGTGAAATATCGCGACATCCGGAAGGTAGTACCGAGGCACTCTCATTAAATGCGCAATTGGAAGTTGACTCTTGAGTACGACGGAACGAAATACAGCGGCTGGCAGGAACAGAAGAATGCGCGGACCGTCGCAGGCGAGATCCGCAAGGCGGCCGAAGAGATCTTTGAGACGGAAGTAGATCTGCACGGAGCGGGCCGCACGGACAGCGGAGTGCATGCGGCGGCGCAAGTTGCGCATCTGAAAGTGAAGACCACGCGCCGTCTGAAAACCGAAGACATCCTGCGCGAGCTGAATCGCCGGCTGCCCGGCGACATCGCAGTGCTCGATGTGGCCGAAGCGCCAACTCGATTTCATGCGCGGCACGATGCCACATCGCGTGCCTACGTTTATCACATCTCCACTCGCAAGACGGCGTTTTCCAAGCGGCACGTGTGGTGGGTCAAGGAAAAGCTCGACGTGCCGGCCATGGCTCGAGCGGCGAAAATGATCGAAGGCAAGCACAACTTTTCATGCTTTCGGGCCGTCGATCCATCGAAGCCGGGCGAGTCGCCTTCAGTCGTTGTGGAGCATGCCAGCATCGAGGTGGAAGAGCATCTCATCCGCTTCCGCATTGTCGCGTCGCACTTCCTGTGGCGGATGGTGCGCCGGCTGGTTGGTGTGCTGGTGAAAATCGGCAAGGGCGAGGTCACCGTCGAACAGTTTGAAGCGATGCTCACCGGCCGCAACGATGACGAACTGGATGTGGCGGCGTGGACCGCGCCATCTTCCGGACTTTGCCTGGACGAAGTTCAGTACCCGGATAAATGATCCGTCACGGCTTCACCGTTGGATACGTAATGCCCAACTGCTCCAGATAGTTCTTGTATTTCGTGGGATCGTATCGAAGTTTCTGCAACTCTGGCCGGACGCGTTCCATTTTTTCCTTATTTAGGTAAATCGCCGGAGCAGAGCCCAGTGGAATGAGAGATTGCCACTTCGTCTCTTTCGTCTGTTCGGCGAAGTAGGCTTTTGCCTGCTGGATCAACTCTGGCCGTGTGAGTAGATCGATGGCCGTCATGGCGTAAGCTTGCGCGCCCGCGGTGGCCCCCTTATGGGCAATCGGCGTCGCCATCGAAATGCCGCTCGACCAGTGGTGCCCGATCATGCCGGGAATATTGCCGGGGTAGCGCAGAACAATGGCCGGCAGATTCCAGGAAACCTCGGCGATATCATCAGAGCCCGCATTGCCCTGCATGCCTTCGTTGATTTTGAGAGCCCCGACTTTCATCGGCAGGCCTTGAACTTTCGATTTCATCATGGCCTGAGCGGCGCGGGCGAGCGCCTGGTCCTGCTCGCTCCAGGCGGGCATCCCGACGCGCTCGATGTTGGCGTACAGCGTTTCCGCAAGTACTTTGTTGAAATGACCAGGCCACGCGGCGCCGAGTACCTTCTCCGTCATCGTCGTATCCGTCATCATCGCGGCGGCGGTCGCCATTTTTGTTCCGATGTCATGCAGATCTTTGATGCGCTGGTAATCCCATTCGCGGAAAAAATACCAGACCGTGGCTTCCGGCGGCACCACATTCGGCTGGTCGCCTCCATGAGTGATCACATAGTGCGAGCGCTGCTCCGGCCGAAGATGTTCACGGCGGAAATTCCATCCAACGTCCATCAGTTCCACGGCGTCGAGCGCACTTCGTCCCAGCCAGGGGCTTCCGGCGGCATGAGCGCTGGTTCCATGGAAGCTATATTGCGTCGAAACGAGGCCGGATCCGCTGTCGCCCCAGGCGGTGGTGAAGTCGCTGCTGATGTGAGAGCTGAGCATCACGTCCAGATCGCGAAAAAGGCCAGCGTTCACCATGTACGTACGGCTCCCCAGCAATTCTTCGGCGATGCCAGGATAGAGGCGGATGGTTCCGGGAATCCCGTGTTTCTCCATCAGGCGTTTCACCACGATGGCGGCCGTGATGTTCAGCGCCTGTCCTGCGTTGTGCCCTTCGCCGTGCCCCGGACCGTTGGCGATGAGGGGATCGTGGTATGCGACGCCGGGTTTCTGCGAGGTTTCGGGAAGACCATCGATATCCGCCATGAATCCAATGATGGGATGGCCGGATCCCCACGACGCTACGAATGCGGTGGGCATGCCGGCCACGCCGCGGGTGACGCTGAAGCCCTCCGTTTGCAAAATCTTCGTGATGTATGCAGAAGTCTCGTACTCCTGGTACCCCAATTCCGAAAAACTGAAAATGGAGTCGGTCATCTGCTGAACAAGAGTGCGGCGCGCCTCCACCATTTCCGCGGCAGCCTGCCTCAAGACTTCCGTGGACGGTCTTTGTTGAGCGGAAACGGCTGAGACGAGAAGGATCGCGAGAGTGGAGGCTTTCATAGTCCTTCAGTGTAATGCCCTTTCCGGGGTGGCCGCGAACACAATCCTGCTATCCTGATGACGTAATGCAATCGACTGTGTTTCTGCTGGCCGTTTTGGCCGCTGCCCCCGCTTTCGCTCAATCTTCGCCGCTACTTGACATACTTACTCAGGAGCTCGACCGGAATTTCTCCACGTTCAAGCAGAAGGCCGATCCAGCGCCGTACTTTATGGCGTACTCGGTTGTGGATGAGCAGACCGACGTGATCGCTGGCCGATTGGGTGTTTTGCAAGCAAAGAACCACGGTCACTCGCGCTCATTGGATATCACGATTCGCGTAGGTACCCCGAAGTTCGACAATTATCACATTGTCGGCGGAGAGCGCGTCAGCTTCACCAGCGGCACTCCTCTTCCGATTGAAGACAACCCGGACGCGATCAAACGGCGCGTATGGCTCGAGACGGATCGCAACTATCGAGGCGCCTCTCAGCGGCTCACGAATCTTCGCACCAGTACAAAGGTGAATGTCGCCGCGGAAGATAATTCTGATGATTTTTCCGTCGAGCCGCCCTCGGTCTACACGGAGCCGGTGAAGCATATGGCGGTGAATGCCGAGGAGTGGTCCGCGAAGGTGCGGAAATGGTCTGGCGAGCTGGCCAAGTACCCGGGAGTTCTGTCCGGCGCTGTCACGGTGTTGTTCCAGAACCAGACGAAATATCTTGTAACCACCGAAGGCACCCGTTTGCAGCATGGCCGTGGTTTTGCGCGTATCGTGATTTCAGCGCAAGGCAAAGCGTCGGATGGAATGGACCTCTCCACTAGCGACACCTTTGAGGCGGCGGAAGCAACCGGTCTTCCCAACGAGGTGTCGGTGATTGCTGCCGTCAACAAAGTGGGTAAGGATCTGGATGCGCTGCTCAATGCCCCCACAGTGGACCCATTCGTAGGCCCGGCGATTCTTTCCGGGCGCGCTTCGGGGGTGTTCTTTCATGAGATATTCGGCCACCGCGTGGAAGGTCACCGGCAGCGCGACGAGAGCGACGGGCAGACCTTCACAAAACGCATCGACAAGTCGGTGCTCCCGGATTTCCTGTCCGTGGTCTTCGACCCGACGCGAGCCAGAATCGGTAATGTGGATCTCAATGGAACATATCTTTACGACGACGAAGGTGTGAAGGGGCGTCCGGTGGTCGCTGTCGACAAGGGCATCTTGAAAACCTTTCTCATGTCGCGCTCGCCGATCAAAGATCTGCCGCAATCGAACGGTCATGGCCGGCGGCAGGCTGGAGCGGAAGTAGTTTCGCGCCAATCGAATCTAATTGTGGAATCCTCAAAAACGGTATCCGACGCGGAGCTTCGCAATATGCTGATTGCCGAGATCAAACGTCAGGGCAAACCGTATGGACTGTTCTTTCAGAACATCACTGGCGGCTTCACGTTCACCGGACGGCGGGGTTTGCAAGCCTTTAAAGTGATTCCTTTAATTGTCTATCGTATCTATCCGGATGGAAAGCCAGATGAGCTCGTGCGCGGCGTGGACATTGTAGGCACGCCGTTGGCCAGTTTCTCGCGCATCGTGGCGACGTCCGACAAGCCGGAAGTATTCAACGGATATTGCGGCGCTGAGTCCGGCAACGTGCCGGTGTCCGCTGTGTCGCCGGCGATTCTGGTTTCTGAAATCGAAATTCAACGCAAAGAGAAGGGGAATGACAGGCCGCCACTGCTGTTACCTCCCTTCCTGACCGGAGGCTCGGAATAATGAAGCTCAGCCGCTCGATCACTCTTGGACTGTTGGCGGTTGCCGCCGCCACTACGCTGCTGTCCGATTCAAAGAAAGGTGCGCCGCCTACACCCGCGAACTCCAGCGATTCCGGCGTTCTGAAAGACATGCCGCAGGTTGGAAAGAAAAAGGCTGACGAACCTGCGCCTGAACCCGTGAAGCAAGTCCCCAGCGCCCCGGTCGTGCCAGTTGCACGCACTCCTCGCCCTATGAGTCCCGTAGTCGCCGGAGATCCGATCCTGCGGGCCATGAAAGATGAATTGGAGCGCACGCAGACCATGAATCTGGCCGGCTATTCTCCGTATTACATCGAATACTACGTGGAGGACGGCACCAGTTTCAGCGTCAGCGCAAGCCTGGGAGCGATTATCGGCTCGGGGGGCGGACACAACCGCATTCCGCAGACGCGCATCCGCGTGGGCGACTATAAATTCGACAACTCGAACTACCTGTACAGCGACTATTACGCGGGAACCCGCTATGATCCCGAAGCCTGGCCGATTGACGATGACTACAAGTCCTTCCGGCGCGATCTTTGGTTGGGTTCCGACCGCACGTTCAAGACGGCGGTAGAGGCCATCGCACGGAAGAAGGCCGCCATGCAGAACGTCAACTCGCAAAATCAGGACGTGCCGGATTTTTGGAAGGGCTCGCCGGTGCAAAAAATCCTTCCGGTGAAAACACAGCCCGTCGACCATGCTAAATGGACCGATCGTGTCCGCGATCTTTCAAAGGCCTTCGAAAAATATCCGGAAGTACTCGGCTCTCAAGTAGCGTTTCAGGCCCTCCAGGGAACTCGTTACATGCAAAATTCGGAAGGCGCCACCATACGCACACCGGACAACGTGTTCTACATTCAGACGCGGGTGTCGGGCCAGGCTCCCGATGGGATGACGCTCCGCGACTCGATCGTTTTTCAGGCGCTGGACATCGATAAACTACCCGCCCAGGCTGATATGGAGAAGGCCGTCACCGATTTAGGCGAGCACATTCGCCAACTGGCCGCGGCGCCGGTCGGCGAGACCTACTCGGGCCCAGTGTTGTTTGAGGGAGCCGCCGCGCCGCAGCTTTTGGCGGAGTTGCTCGGCGCGAACCTAAACGTCCCGCGAAAGCCGATCTCCGAGCCAGGCCGCAATTATCCGTTTTATCCCAGCGATCTCGAAGGCCGCGTTGGATCGCGAATTCTGCCTGAGTTTCTGGATGTGGTCGACGATCCGACGCAAACTGCGTACAACGGCGTCCCACTTTTTGGTACCTACGAAATCGATGACGAAGGAGTGGCCGCGCCGCCGTTGACGATCGTGGACAAGGGGTACCTCAAGACCCTTTTGCTCACCCGCCAGCCGGTGAAAGGCTTCAGCAGTTCCAATGGGCGTGCCCGGCTTCCTGGAGCCTCTGGAGCGGCGACGGCGACTCTGAGCAATCTGATCGTTCGCTCTTCGCAATCGGTGCCGCTGGCAGATTTGAAGAAACAGATGATGCAGATGTGCCAGCAGCGGAACAAGCCCTACGGGATCATCGTGCGGAAAATGGACTTCCCCTCTTCCGCATCGGTGGAAGAAGTGCGGCGCATCATGCAGGGAATCTCGCAATCCGGCAGCGCGTCCAAGCCTGTCAGCATTCCCCTCCTTGCTTATCGCGTCTATCCCAGCGGGAAAGAAGAGCTAATTCGCGGGGTGCGATTTCGTGCACTGAATGTTAGGGCGCTGAAAGACATCACCGCCGTATCGAGCGAGACCCAGGTGTTCAGCTTCCTGAACAATCTGGCGCCTTTTGCGCTGATGGGCGCGGGCGGATACATCGCGGCTGAATCGGTGGTCGCACCATCGTTGTTGTTTGATGATCTGGAACTCGAGAAGCCGCAAGAAGACATGCCGAAACTTCCGGTGGTGCCTCCGCCGGCTCTCACCGCCTCCCGCTAATTTCGCATGGGGCTTCTTGGGCGCACTCTCTTTCGCGAGATCTCGTCGAACGCGATTTTCGGCACAGCTCTGTTCACGTTTGTGTTGTTCCTGCAGCAGGTCAGCAAGTTGTTTATCCTGCTGGTGCGCAGCTCGGCCCCTCCGAAGACAGTCGGCTATTTGTTCCTGCTGATTCTTCCGTATGTGTTCACCTTCACGATTCCTGTCGGAGTCCTGGTCGGGGTTCTCATCGCGCTCAGCCGCATGTCCTCCGATACGGAAATCACCGCCATGCGGGCGGCCGGAATTCCCAGCCGGCGCGTCATCTATCCCGTGCTGTTGTACGCGTTCATCGGTATGATTGCTACCGCGGCGTGCACCACCTATTTGAACCCTTGGGCCATCCGGCAGCAATACAAGATCCGAAACAAACTCGGCGCTGAAGAGCTCACTGCCGACATTCAGCCGCGCGTGTTTACCGAGGATTTCCCGAACCGTATTCTCTACGTCCAGGACGTAGTTTCGGGAACCGTGGTTCGCTGGCGCAGCGTGTTCATCGCCGACATTACACCACCGGACCAGCGCCCGGCAGGGAACGAAGATGCCGGAGACGATCCGCCGATCACGGTCGCATCGATGGCGATTGCCGTGCCGGACGTCAAAAACAATCGCATCCAGCTTCAACTGTCCGATGGTTACACCTACAAGACCGATAAGGACCCGCTGCGCTATAAACGAACGGCATTCGTGTTGGGAGATCAAGTGCTCGAGGCGGAGAAGCGGAATGAGGTGAAGCCGCGGGTGCCCGTCACGGAAATGGATACCCGCCCACTCTACGCCGAGACACGCGATTCCATTGATGCGCGCATCGAATTTCACCGGCGGATGTCACTGCCTCCTGCGTGTATTCTGCTCGCGCTCATCGGCATCCCGCTCGGAGTGTCGTCGCGGAAAGGAGGCAAATCGTCCGCCTTCGTCCTTACCGTGGCCATCTCGTTTCTTTATTGGATGGGCTCCATCAGTATGGTCGGCCTGGCTGACAAGCATACTCTGCCCGCCTGGTTCGCTCTTTGGCTGCCAAACATGGTCATCGGCGTGGTTGGCCTCGTGTTGTTCTTGAGATTAGAGCGTCCGGGCGATCGTGACCTCGTCGGCGCGGTCCAGGGCTATTTTCGCGAGGCTTGGGCGCGGCTTACAGGCGGTTTGGATAGAACGCGCGACAGCGGAACATCTGGCGAGCCCAAGCGGCGCTTCTTGCTGATGCCGCAGTTGATCGACAGCTATGTGCTGCGCCATTTTCTGTTCTACTTCGGTCTTTTGCTCGCAAGCTTCGTGGTGATGGCGCAGGTTTATAGCTTCTTCGAACTGCTCAGCGACGTGGTGACTCACCACATCGCTATGACGACGGTGGCCAAGTATCTGTTCTTCCTCACGCCAATGCTGGTGTACGATTCCACGCCGATGAGCGTGCTGGTGGCGGTGCTGGTCACCTTCAGCATTCTAAGCAAGAACAACGAGGTTACGGCGCTGAAGGCCTGTGGCGTGAGTTTGTATCGCCTCGCTTTGCCTGTTCTGCTTTCTGGATTGGTGCTCAGCGTTTCGCTGCTCGGGTTCGATCACCACTTAATCCCCGAATCGAACGTCATTCAGGATCGCCTTCGCAACGAGATTAAGGGGCGTCCTGTGCAAACCTATTTGAGGCCCGACCGCAAATGGATCAAAGGGGCAAACAACGAAATCTGGTACTACCGGTACTTCGACCAAGCTACCTATGTGATGGTCGGCGTCTACGTTTTCGAACTCGACCCGGAAACGTTCCGGCTGCGAAAACATATATCGGCCGAACGGGCCCGCTGGGAGCCTTCGTTGAAGACCTGGATCTTCCAAAACGGCTGGTCGCGCGAGTTTGTCAACAACAAGGAAGTGAAGTACGAGCCTTTCCTCGGAGGCACTGCGACCTTTGCCAAGCTCAAAGAGCCGCCGAACTGGTTCCTGCGAGAAGACGTTCAGGAAACGCAGATGAACTTCCAGCAACTGGCGGATTACATACGCGAACTGAAACAAAGCGGCTTCGATACGGTTCATCTCCAGGTGCAGTTTCATAAAAAATTTGCGGTACCGTTGTTCGCATTGATCATGGCCTTGCTTTCGGTACCCTTTTCTTTCTCTTCGGGAAAGCGTGGAGCGATGGCCAGCATCGGCGTGAGTTTCGGAATCGCCGTGGCGTATTGGTCGGTCAGCAAGCTTTTTGAACAGATTGGTAACATCAATCAACTGCCCGCGCCCGTCGCCGCCTGGTCTCCCGACGCGGTATTTTCGTTAGCCGGGCTCTATTTCATGACTAGAATGAAGACATAGGCAAATGAAACCGGTCGGGCCCATTCAGACAGTTCACCTCTTCGCTCCGCTGCACATGGAGCTGATGACCCTACTAACGGGTCTGTCCCCGGCTGACTGGCAGCAGGACACCGTCTGCGCCGGTTGGCAGGTTCGAGACATCGTCGCACATCTTTTGGACGGCGATATCCGCAGGCTGTCGCCGGCGAAGGAAGGAAGCCGCCCGCCAAGCCCGGAATCGCCGATCAACGGCTACCAGGATCTCGTCTCCTTCCTGAATCAGATCAATGCGGATTGGATTCGCGCCACCGGCAGAATGAGTCCGCGCCTGCTGATCGATTTTCTCGCCATCACCGGCCCTCAGCTTTCCGAGTATCTGGCAGGCTTGGATCCGAACGCCAACGCGAGAATCTCCGTCGCCTGGGCGGGCGAACTGATATCGCCAAATTGGTTCGACATCGCCCGCGAGTACACCGAAAAATGGCATCACCAACAGCATATTCGCGATGCTGTCGGCGCTCCCGGTCTCACCAGCCGTCAATGGCTCTTTCCTGCCCTTGATACTTTTGTACGGGCACTTCCGCACACGTACCGCGACGTGGATTCCGGCGAAGGCACGACGATACTTCTTACCATTACCGGTGAGGCCGGTGGGGAATGGTCCCTGGTTCAGCGCGGTCAGGGCTGGATACTCTATTCGGGCGCCGCGCCAGGCCCTGTTTGCAGGATTAAGCTCGATCAGGACGCGGCTTGGCGTCTGTTCACTAAGCAGCCCAACCAGCAGGTTCACATCCGGGGCGATTTGTCGTTAGGAAATGTGTTTCTCGGCACGCTGGCCGTGATGGCGTGACGTGCTCAGTAAATTTCAAAACTGAACGTCTGGTTCGAACCTTCCGGTGAAAGGGTATACTCGCCGTTTTCCAGCATCTGATCGATTTCAATCTTGTACAGGTTATCTCCGAGCCTGGTGACGTTGACGAAGATGGGTTTCGTCAGGTCTTTCGACTTCCTTCGCCCTTGCGAATTAATCACCACTTCACGTGTGCCGTTCTTCACGTCCAGCCTGAATGCAGATATTCTTTCAGCGCTCAGCTTCTGAGTTTTGATAATGAAGATCGGTTCGGAAAGCGGTGTGCGAGCGGGGGAACTGGCGCCCGGGAGGACAGCAACCACCGAGTCTTTTTTCGTTTCTTCCTTGGCTTCGCCGGCCTCGGTTTCAACGAGCTGATCGGCGTGTAATAGATAAGGAACGTCTGTCTTCGGGGGAATCGGGCCGTTGTATTTATCCGCGCCGAACGTCAGGACCGTGGTTAAGATCACAAAGCAAGCAAGCGAGAGGAACCGCATACCTTAATCATAGGGCAAAATGGACGCTCTCTATCCCTGGTGGTGTCCTACGGTAGCGTAGGTTAAATATTCAGCCTCCCCACAAGTGTAGATTGGCGTCATGCGCGCACACGCCGTCAATCTTCTCTACCGCTGCTGGCAGTACTTTGATGCGGCGCGCGGGACAACCTCGCTCGGCTTCGGAAACCGCCGAGCCACCGGATCCCACGTCATGCTGTGAATGATTTTAGTGTGCGATCATGAACTTTAATTTCAAGCGTAGCGCCGAGGGCACGGAAGGCCGCCTCAATTTCGTCCATGCGCGATTTGTGGCGAAGACTCAGCAGGCGATCGATTTCCGAGGGTTGCCGGCCGAGCCCCCTCGCCAAATCCGCCTTCCGTTTGTTCCGGGATCGCAATAGTTCATAAAGAGCAACCTTGGCGCCCGCCGTAACCGGAAGCGTAATACGCACCATCTGAGCGCCCTGGTGATGCTGAGGAGCTGGAATAGCCTCGCGGCGTTTCATGTAGCCGGACAGTGCCAACTCGAGTGCATCCAGGGCCATATCCAAACCTTCCTCGGGGGTTTCCGCTTGAGTAACTATCTCCGGAATATCGGGGAAGGTGATTACGTAGCCGCCCTCTTCGGCGGGCTTGAATCGTGCAGTATATTCGTACATTTTCGACACTCCCATCAACGTGCCTTTCTTAAGCTCCGAGAGATGCCGCGGCATAACGGTGCTCCGATTCTTGAAGGTCACTTCGGTATGGCGTGTACCCTCTTCGAAAGTGCATCCGAGGGCTTTCAGTTTCCGCTTCAACTCGCTCGCCTTCTGGTAGCTTCCCAATCGTGCGCACGATTAGGACACTGTCTACCCCTGAGCCAAAGTCTCCTGCCGTTCCTCGATCGTGGCCAGCAGTTTTTGCGCTTCCATTTCATCCAGCGGCTTACTCAGAATGTAACCCTCGCTTCCCTTGAAGGCGCGTGAGATTTCGGGATCGTGTCCCTCCGCCATCAAAACGAAGGCGCCGATCTGATGGCGAATTTTTTCGTGAAATTCCACCCAGTTCAACCCCGGCAGCCGTATGGCGCAGAACACAATATCGAAGTGCAGGCGGAACACCATTTCCACCGCTTCTTCCGCGCTAATGACGGGTACTCCACGATGTCCACGCTCACTCAGAATGGCCAGCAGAATGCGCGCCGAACTCGTTTCCGGTTCTACAATCAATACGGTCAACGGCTGGATGACTCGCCTCCGCACCTGGGCCGAGTCGATGCCCGGTTGCGCAAATTGATGCAACGGGAGCTCAATTTCAAAGCGGCAACCGGTAGGAAGGTCCCGCAACAGCCGCACCTCCCCGCCGTGGCCCTGCAAGATCGCCTGGCACACCTGCAATCCCAGACCGCCCTCCGCGCCGTTACTGGCAAACGGGTCGGTGGTCTTCGCCTCCTGCTGGCGATCCGAGTAGTCGATCGTAATGACGACGCCCCTGCCGATGTTCCGGCTGGAGACCGATATTGACTTCACCGGGGCGTTCACCAGCGATTGCTCAGCATGCACCAGTAGATTCAGCATTACCTGTTCCAGTTGGCTCTGATTGCCCAGAACGATGGCCGGGTGTTGTGGCAGGTTGTCGCGCGCCAGCACACCCTTCGTGTTCCACTCCGGTTCGCGAAATTCCATCAGGCTGGCCACCAGGAAGTTCACGTTCAAAGGTTTTGTTTCCGTTTGCTCAGTGGTGGAGAAGGAGACAAGCCGGCTTACCAACTCCGAACCGCGGTGCGCCTCATAGGCAATCTCGCGCATCTCCAGTTCGGGGAGCCCATGCGAACCGTCCGTCAGTAGCTGGTTGGCGATTCTATTGATGGTTCCGAGAGGTCCACGGAGCTCTTTGGCCACGCCCGAGATCAGTTGTCCGGCCGCCGCCATCTTCTCGCTGCGCAGAAGCTGCTCCTGGATCGACTGCTGTTCTTGAAGCTTTAGCGACGTGGCCACCTGGTTGGACAGATGTTGAATGCCAGCCTGTTCATCGCCACTCGGCTTGCGAATCTTGTTCGCAAACAGGATCGTCAGGATACCCAAAAGCTCCTGCTGGGCGAACATCGGAACGAGCAAAACTGCGCGGGGAAGATCCTCATCGTGGCCTTCCCTCATAATTGGACTCTTCCTCGTATCCGGGATGTGCAGGAACGTCCGGTTCCGAAACGCCAGCGCCACCGCCGCCGACAATTTTCCGATCGGCGATTGGATGTTGACCGAAAAGGGTTCCGGATTCGAGAACGTCGGGACGCGGTCGAGCATGTGCGCATGGCGATTGAAGAGGTATAAGTGAACGTCCGACGCATGCAGGATGCGGGGTACGGAATTCACCAGCCGGCGCGAGATCTCGCCGGGCGTGGTGGCCGAGATTATCTCTTCCGCTACACCGGTCATCGAACGCAGCCGGCGCCGCTGCTCCGACATCCGGCGCTCCCGCATCCACCAGATAGCGACGAGAGAAATCACCAGGAGCGTGGCAGAAGCCAAAAGCTCAGGGGGCAGAATCCAGCCGCGCTCGAGGAGTTTTACCGCTGACGGATCGCCAATTACAACTTGGAAGGCCCGATTGTATGGAGGGTTCGGACAGTACTGCGAACTGAACCCGGCTACACTCACACGGTCGCCCGGCGAAAACCGGTTCAGTCCAATTCCGCCCGGCCACGCGTCCCGGGGAAGGAAGACGCGAACCGGCACTTCCTTGGGGCTTCCGATCAGCAATACTTCACCGCCCGAGTTATCGCCGATCGTAATGACCGTGCTTTCCACCACCACGAGCGTACCCACGTGCTGAAAACCATTCAGCTCCGAGACCTTCACTTTTCGAGCTGGAGGAGGAGCCCCGTTTTCTTTGACGTGGATCGCCGACGGCTGCATAACCGCCAGCCCGGCGCGATTGGCGATCGCGCCCTGTACTTCGATCACATCTCCAGGCTGAAGCCCGCCGAGTTGTGCTTCGCTTCCTTCGAGCGTCAGGCCGTGTCCCGCGGCATCCTCGATCAACAGATGGCTGTAGCCTGCAACTTTAATGAAGCGGGCGGCGACGACGCCTTCGACGATGGCCTGCTCGCCATCGTGCGCGGGGGCATAGGTGGGCGCCTGCCGTGTCGATGCCTCTTCGAGCGTCAGCCGCGTCTGCCCGTAGGCGGCCGGCGCTGCGAGTGCGGCGAGGATGAGAATCAGACTGAGGCGGCGGCGTTTTCGAGCCATAGCTCTAACTCGGGATCCAGAAAATCGGGAACTAACAAATCGACGCCGGGAAGTCTACAGGTGGTCGCTAATCCGACGACGCGCATGCCTGCGGCGCGCGCCGCGCTCACACCTGACGGGGAGTCCTCAAAAACGACGCAGAGTTCCGGTGGCACACCGAGCAGTTCCGCTACTCGAAGGTACACGTCGGGAAAGGGCTTCGGACGCGCGACATCGTGTCCGGTAACGATTGCGCGGAAGTATTTGCGCAACCCCGCCTCATCCAGCACGAAATCAACGTTGGCAAGTTCAGCATTGGTTCCCATTCCGATTGGAAGGTCCCGGTTGCGTTCGAGAAAATCGGCCACTCCGGGGACGAGGTGCTGCTGCAATTCAGGCCGCATCATCTCCCGGTAGAGCGCTTCTTTCTGCGCCCCATGCGAGAAGATAGCCTCCTCGGTGAGCGTTTCGTGCGGGAAGAAATCCCGAACAATGTCCGGGTTGTGCTTACCTAGCATCCGCTGCTCGACGTAGGGGATTTCGACGCCGCGAGCCTCCAGGTATCGCTGCCATGCCTCGGTATGCATCCCTGTTGAGTCGACAATCACTCCATCCATGTCAAAAACCAACGCCAGCTCGGTACTAAGCATCTCGAACTATCTTAACTGAATCGGCGTTTAGGCCCGGAACTGTAGTCTTGGTTGCAAATTCGCGGATAATTGAGCTATGGTGCACGAACTCACTACCTCCTACACAGCGGAGTCACTCGCGATTTTCCGCCAATATAAGTCGCTGGCCGAGCGGGCGATGGCGCAAGTGACCGACGACCAGCTAACGCTCACCCTCGATCAGGAGAGCAACTCTATAGCCTTGATCGTCAAGCATTTAGCTGGGAATATGCGCTCGCGCTGGACCAATTTCCTCACTACCGACGGCGAGAAGCCCGACCGCAACCGCGACTCCGAATTTGAGGCGCCGCCCGCTACGCGCGAGGAGTTAATGGCAATGTGGAACGCGGGGTGGGGGATCGTCTTCGCGGCCATCGGAGATCTGAAGGACACCGACTTGTCGCGCACGGTCTATATCCGCACGGAACCGCATTCGGTGATGCAGGCGATCAACCGGCAAGTAGCGCACTATGGGATGCACATCGGGCAGATTATCCTGTTAGCGAAACATTTTCAGGCAGATTTGTGGAAGCCGCTGACTGTGCCGCGTAACAAATCGGCTCAATTCAATCAAAGAGTGGCCGCCGGGGAGGCGAGCCAACGCTAGGCTTCACGCCAGAGTCAAATTCGCCCGCGCGCTTAAGCTAAAGTCCGCAAATTCGCCTCGCTCGAGTTTCGGGAAGGCTGCCGCGCCAATCATCGCGGCGTTGTCCGTAGAAAGTCCCGGCGTAGGGAAAAGCGTGCGCGCCGGGAGCCAGGAGGTTTTCGCCGCCTCACGCAGCCCGGAGTTACAGGCGACTCCACCCGAGACGATGATGGTCTGGGCGCCGATTTCCTCAGCTGAACTGCGAAGACGCCGCATCAGTTCCGCCACCACCGTGTATTGGAACGACGCCAACAAATCGAGCGTCTCGCGCGGCGTCACCCGGAGCCATTCTTCAACGGATGGTACGGCGATCTCACGCAGCAAGTCGCGCCGCAACTGTACTTCGCCCCCCATCTCACGCGCCTCGAACCACCGAAGCACAGCGGTCTTTAGTCCGCTGAAGCTGAAGTCGGACGCGTTGCCTTTCATCTTGGCCAGAGTGAACTTCACTGCCTTCGGATTCCCATAGCGAGCAAGCTGGTCCACTACCGGACCACCGGGATAGCCGAAGCCGAGCAGCTTCGCGACCTTGTCGTAGGCTTCCCCCGCGGCGTCGTCCCGCGTCTTCCCTAACAGCCTGTAGCGGAATCCTTCCAGAACCTCAAAAAGGTGCGTGTGTCCGCCGCTGACCACTAACGCCAACGCCGGGAATTCCACCGGTTCACCGGATTGCCTGGCCTCCATTACAACGGCATGGATATGACCTTCGATGTGATTGACGCCGATCAGTGGCAGCTCACGCGCGAAGCACAGCGCCTTCGCATATGTAATGCCGACCAGCAGAGAGCCAACAAGTCCCGGGCCTTCCGTCACTGCGATCGCCGCAAGATCCTGCAATCTCGTCCCGGCGCGCTCCAGCGCTTCCCGCACCACCGGGACGATCGCCCGCAGATGTTCCCGTGAAGCCAGCTCGGGCACCACGCCGCCGTACTTGCCGTGAGTAGAAAGCTGCGATGCGACCACCGAAGAAACCACCCGGATGCCGTCTTCGACAACGGCGGCGGCCGTCTCATCACAGGAAGATTCGATGGCGAGGATACGCATTTGTGCGGGGTACGCTGTTATTCTAACGTCTGCGTGCGGGTTGCCGAATTCAATTACCATTTACCGGAAGAACAGATCGCGCAAGAGCCGCTTAAGGATCGCGCCGCCTCGCGGATGCTGGTGCTCTATCGCGGCGAGCAGCGCTGGGCCGATCACTACTTTCGCGAGTTCCCGCACTGGGTGAATCCGGGCGATTGCCTGGTGCTCAACAACTCGAAAGTCTTTCCATCTCGAATTTACGGGAATCGTGCGTCGGGGTCCGCGCTCATTGAAGCGTTTCTGCTCCAGCCGGTTTCAGGCGATCCGCTCACCTGGACGGCCCTGGTAAAACCAGCGCGCCGGATGCCTCTCGGTGAACGCGTGGAATTCCCCCGGGGGCTACAAGCCGAAGTGGTCGCGCTGGGCGAATTCGGTGAGCGGACACTCCGCTTCTCCGGCACGAACGACATTTATAAGACGCTCGAAGGAGATCGGGCACGTGCCCCTCCCTCCCTACATCCACCGCCCGGATTCCCCGGAAGACCGCGAACGCTATCAGACGGTTTTCGCGAAACAGACTGGCTCCGTGGCCGCGCCGACAGCGGGTCTGCACTTCACTCCGGAGATCCTGGATGCCTGCCGCGCGGCCGGAGCGTCCATCGCTGAGGTGACGCTGCACGTTGGGCTCGGTACGTTTCAGCCAATTCACGCCGAGAATGTGGAGGAAGTACGATTGCATTCGGAACGCGTGTCCATCGCGCCCGAATCGATGGCGGCGATCAGTGCCGCGCACCGTCGCATCGCCGTAGGTACGACCAGCGTCCGGGCGTTGGAGAGCGGAGTCGTGGATGGTGAAACAAACATCTTCATCCATCCCGGATTTCAGTTTCGCTTCGTCGACGCGCTGCTGACGAATTTTCACCTCCCGCAGTCGAGTCTGTTGATGCTGGTGTGCGCGTTCGCCGGCAAGGATTTTACTTTGGCCGCCTACGAACACGCCGTAGGCGAAGGTTACCGGTTTTTTTCCTACGGCGATTGTATGCTGATCATTTAATCCCCGATATGCGCGACTATCGAATCGCAGTCTTGCCCGGCGACGGAATCGGCAGGGAAGTGATGGCCGAAGGAATTCGCGTGCTGACGGCGGTTGAAGCCAAACTCAGCGGAGTCTCTTTCGAACTCGAAGAATTCTCCGTCGGTGCCTGCGAGTTTCTTCGCAGCGGCGATCCACTGCCTCCCGATACTTTCGATCGCATTCAACAATTCGACGCGATTCTCCTCGGCGCAATGGGGCTTCCGGATGTACGTTGGCCCGGCGGCCAGGAGATGGCCCCACAACTCGATCTCCGCGAGCAGTTGGAGCTTTACTGCGGACTGCGGCCCATTCGCCTGTATCATCCGGCCGATTCTCCGTTGAAGCACCCTGGAAAGATCGATTTCGCGATCATACGCGAAAATACCGAAGGTCTGTTCTCCTCCCGCCTCGAATCCTATGACCTATGGCCGTGCGAAGTGACGGACCGCCTCCGCATCACGCGGCGAGGATCCGAACGTCTATTCCGCAGCGCCTTTTGTGAAGCCGGGCGCCGCAAGGGTTTGGTCACGCTTGTGGACAAAGCAAATGTCCTGCCGTCAATGAGTTTTTTCCGCCGGATCTTTTATCAGATCGCGGCCGAATTCCCTGGCATTCGTGCGGAACACGTCTATGTGGACGCCGCGTCGCTCTACCTGGTCCAACGGCCGGAATCGTTCGACGTAATTGTGACCGAAAACATGTTCGGTGACATTCTTTCGGACCTCGCCGCAGCGCTTGTTGGTGGTATGGGCATGGCGCCGTCGGCCGACATCGGCGACAAGCACGCGGTCTTCCAGCCGTCGCACGGGTCGGCGCCTGACATCGCAGGGCAGGGGATCGCCAATCCGGTGGCCATGATTCTCTCGGTGGCGATGATGCTCGAATGGCTCGGGAATCCAGAAACTCTGCGCGGAGCCGCGATGATTCATCACGCAGTGGAGCGCGTTCTGGCGGACCCGAGCGCACGAACGCGGACCTGCGAGGTAATCTGAGCGACACGGCAGATGGGTCGGCGAATCGCATCGGAGGTTACGGCATGAGAGGAGGAATCGTCGGCTGCGGATATTTCGCGCAGTTTCACCTGGAGGCTTGGCGACGGTTGCCCGAGCGCCGAGATCGTCGCAGCGGCCGATCCGGATCTCATTCGCGCCCGTCAAGCGGCGCGCCCACGCCTACGCGTCGGCGGAGGAAATGCTCGATCGCGAGCAGCTTGATTTTGTCGACATCGCCACGCGTCCGGAGACGCACCTCGGCCTGGTACGCCTGGCTGCGGAACGCCGTGTGCCTGTCATTTGTCAGAAGCCGATGGCGTCCAAGTGGGCGGAGGCCGTTGCCATGGTGGAAGCCGCAGCCGCAACATCGCACGCCTTTCATGATCCACGAAAACTGGCGCTGGCAGCCGTGGTATCGCATCGTTCACGCGCGCATCGCGCAAGGCGACATCGGCCGGCCGGTTTCGTACGCACTGCGGACGCGTAAAGCCGATGGCGCAGGCCCCGACGCCCTATTCGCACCAACCCTACTTTCGCCAGATGCCGCGGCTGTTGATACACGAAACGCTGGTTCACCATATCGACACCGCCCGGTTCGTGTTTGGCGACGTCATCTCGGTTTTCGCCCAAACGCCGGCGAGTGAACCCGGCGATTGCAGGCGAAGATCAGGCATTGCTCGTTCTCGACTCATGCGCCGGACCTGATCGGTGTGATCGACGGGCATCGGTTCCAGAATCCGATCCCCGACGGGCCCGTCATGGGAGAGGCATTGTTCGAGGGCGAGTCGGGCACCCTGTGGATTTCGCCGGTCGGCGATGTGTTCCGCAACGGCTACAGAATCTGGGCGAACGACATCGGACAAGGATATAGAGGGAGACAGCGTCTACGCCACGCAGCGGCATTTTCTTACGCGGCTGAAGGAAGGACGGCCTTTTGAAACGAGCGGCTCTGAATATCTGAAGACATTTGCCGTGGTCGAGGCCGCCTACCAAAGCGCCGAGGAGGGTAAAATCGTACAGTTGGGACGCGCGGATGGCGTGTGAATTCCGAAAAAGATAGGAACTTTCCATCCGGTGCCGTGTTACATTAAATTCAGCAATTCAAGAAAATACAGGACTTACCGTAGGGCGTTACCGTTGCCAATCGATAACGTCCTTTATATGTACAGAACTGGAATCCGGGCGTGGTGGAGGATTGGCTCGGGTTCCACGGTGCATGCAAATGCCGGTGTTGGTCGACTCGGTATGGCACCTCGGGTGGCGTCAGTGCAATTTCCTCCGACGCTGCGCCACCCACCCCAATGCCCGGCTGGGGCACCCGCACAAAATGAGGGTATCTGCTGGGGAAAATGGGGATGTCCCTAAGTTTTCGGCGTGCTCTTGCCGATAGTTATCCCGGTGCCATGAAACTCGCTACCCGCTCTCGCTCCGCTCTTCTTGCCGCGATTTTCGTTCTTTCCGCGGCCTCCTCCTTGTACGCCGCCAAGAAGAATGAAGGCGCCAAGAGTGAAGCCCGTGTCAAGTCTGACGGTCTTGTGGCCCAAGGCGACGTTTTGGCCGCACAGCATAATTTTGTCGAAGCGGTGAAACTTTACGATCAGGCGATCAAGGCCGATTCGAACAACCCCTATGCCTACGTTCATCGCGGTCAGGCATACATGAAATCCCAGAAACTGCGATCCGCACTGATCGATTGCGAACAGGCTGTCAAGTTGAAGCCGGATTCGCCGGAGCCTTACCATTGCCGTGCCCTGGCTCACGCGTATCTCGGCGATTCCTCCGGCACCATGAAGGATCTTCAGAAAGCAATCGATATAGATCCTCAGTATGCTCCAGCCTACGAGAGCCGGGCCGGCATCAATCAGGGAAAACGCAATTTTGTGGACGCCATGAGCGATTTCGAAGTGCTGGTGAAGCTAAGTCCCAACGATTCGATGATTTTCTGGCGCAAGGCAACGCTCGAGCAGAATTTGGGCCGGATGGAGGCTGCTCAGAAGGATCTGGACGAGTCTATTCGGCTCGCTCCCGATAACTCTTCGGCCTATCAGGACCGGGCCCGCCTGAATGAAAGGTTGGGACGTGCTGACAAAGCGCTGGAAGACTACTCCGAATCTATCCGATTGCATCCCGATTCGGCAGATTCCTATGTGAGCCGCGGTTCCGTGTATATCCGCTTGAAGGACGCGGCGAAGGCCAAGGCCGATTTCGATAAAGCCGTCAGCCTGAATCCGAGTTTCGCTGAAATTGTGAAGCGCATCAACGAGTCGACGACGGCGCCTACGCAGGTCGGGACGTTGGCCGCAAGTGGTCCGCCCGCAAAACCGTCAGTGGCGAAGCCGAATGTGGACAGCGCGTCGATGCTCGCCGCCTCCACGCCGGCTGCCGCCAACGCACCAAGTCCCGTGATGAGCGCTCCCAAGGCGAAACCAGTGCTGATCGCGGGCAATTCGACCTCAATTGAACAGCCCAAAGCTCAGGCGCCCGCCACGACGCAACCCGTCGTCGCTACCGCCGCGACTACTCCGCAGGCCACTCCGCTGCCCACCGCAGCGCCCGTTGCCGAGACGGACGGCTCCAGCGAACTATGGAAAGTCCTGCAGAGCGCGGGTCAGGCCGAAAAAGACCATCAGCCGGATGCGGCGATCGATGCTTACACCAAAGCCCTTAAGATCAAACCCGACCTTTTCCAAACCCTGATGGACCGTGGCCGCCTTTATTCGACCAAGCGTAGCTATAAGGAGGCCGTTGCAGACTTCACCGCAGCCATCCAGGTGAAACCTGATGCCAAGGATGCTTACTTCAAACGCTGCCTGATGAATCTCGAGTCCGGAGCTGCCAAGGAAGCGGCGGACGATTGTTCAAAGACACTCCAACTGGACGCCAAGGCGCCCGAACCCAATTACTACCGCGGTCTTGCTTACCTCTCCTTGCGGCAGTTCGATAAGGCAGCGGAAGACTTCACCGTCGCCCTGAAGAAGAAGAACGACGATTATCCCGAGGCCTTCTACCAGCTAGGCAAGGCTTATGTGAATATAGATCGGCCTTTTCTCGCCTTGAACGCCTATACGCGGGCCATTCAACAGCGTCCCGGCTACGCGGATGCTTACAAGGGCCGGGCTGAGATTCGACTCGCACTGGGAGATCAGCTCGGTGCCACTGAAGATGAATCCAAGTCCACCAGGCAGAAATAAGCCCCGGTACTACAGAGTTCAACCTCAATTCACAGTAATGTAATCTATTTGTAACGTGACAAAGTTACGCTTCGAAGTATGAAGAAGATTGCACTGATTGAAGACGACTCCGATCTCTACTCCTTGCTCAAGTACAACTTGGAAAAGGAAGGGTTCATACTGGTTGGCTCGCAGACCGGGAAAGGTGCAATCGAATTGTGCCGCCGCGAGCGCCCTGACCTGATCCTGTTGGACATCATGTTGCCGGATTCGGACGGTCTCGACATCTGCAAGGGAATTCGTAGCCATCCGGAACTCGCGCACATACCCGTAATCTTCCTCACTGCCCGCGCTTCCGAGACCGACCGCATCGTCGGCCTGGAATTGGGTGCAAACGACTATATCGTCAAACCGTTTTTCATCCGCGAATTAATTGCCCGAATCAAGATTCAGTTCCGTGGTCAGGCCACACCTTCCCGCGTGCTGAAATCGGGCAGTCTCGAGCTGGACCGCACAAGCTGCCGCGTGGTACTCGACGGCAAATCGCTCTCGCTGACGGCGACCGAATTCCGCCTTTTGGAGTTCCTGATGAGCCGCCCGGGAGTGGTCTTCAGCCGTGAGCAACTCCTCGATGCCGTATGGGGTCACGATCGCGCCGTAACAGACCGCACGGTTGATGTCTACATTCTGCGTCTGCGCCAGAAAACTGAAACCGATCCGGCGAATCCGTCGCTCATCCGTTCGGTTCGTGGCTTCGGCTACAGCTTCAACGAACACGAAGTTGCGGCGGTAGCAGGCTAGCCTTCATCGTAAAGTCATGTCTTGAGCGAAAATGGGCTCATGACAACAACAGAAAATCAAGTCGGCGCCCGTGAGTTGGGTGCCACTGGCCCGAAAGTATTTCCCATAGCGCTTGGGTGCATGGGAATGTCCGGGATGTACGGCGCGGCCGACGATAACGAGAGCATCGCCACTATTCACGCGGCCCTCGACGCAGGCGTGACGTTGCTCGATACCGGCGATTTTTACGGCGCGGGCCACAACGAAATGCTCATCGGACGAGCGCTGAAAGATCGCCGAAATCAAGCGTTGCTGTCACTGAAGTTCGGAGCGCTGCGATCTCCTGACGGCGCTTGGGGCGGCGTGGATGCCCGTCCCGTGGCGGTCAAAAACTTCGCCGCATACAGCCTGAAACGGCTCGGCGTCGATCACATCGATATTTACCGCCCAGCCAGACTCGATCCCAATGTTCCGATCGAGGACACAGTCGGAGCCATCGCGGATCTAATCCGGGCCGGCTACGTGCGGCACGTCGGGCTGTCGGAAGTGGGAGCGGTTACTGTCCGCCGGGCACATTCCGTCCAGCCAATCAGCGACCTTCAGATTGAGTATGCTCTGGTTAGCCGAGGCCCCGAAACCGGGATCTTCCCAGTGCTCGAAGAACTCGGCATCGGCGTCACGGCCTATGGGGTCCTTTCCCGGGGGTTGCTCAGCGGCTCCAAGCCCGCCACGCAGGGGGACTTTCGCGCACACTTGCCAAGGTTCAGCGGCGAGAATCTCAGCCAGAATGAAAAGCTGATCGAAAAGTTGAAGGAACTCGCCGCGGAAAAGGGTGTCCAGCCGGCGCAACTGGCCATTGCCTGGGTGCTTGCCAAGGGGCCGCGTATCGTTCCTGTAATTGGCGCCCGGACGCGAAAGCAGCTTGCGGAATCGCTGGCAGCGGTTCGGGTGAAGCTGTCCAGTTCTGAACTGGCGCACATTGAAGAGAGTATTCCCGCTTCCGCAATCGCCGGAACGCGCTATGACGAGCGTCAGATGCGTATGCTCGACAGCGAGCGCGGCCGATGAGCGTCCAACAGTGGGATCCGGAAGTTTACGCCCGAAACGCCAGGTTCGTATCCGATTTAGGAGCCCCAGTAGTCGAACTTCTGGCTCCGCAACCCGGAGAACACATCCTCGACGTTGGATGCGGGGACGGTGTTCTCACGGCGAAACTGGCGGCAATGGGATGCCACGTCATCGGAGTGGATAGCAGCCCAGCGCAGATAAACGCCGCTACGAAACTCGGGCTCGACGCCCGCGTAATGGACTGCCAGAATCTTACATTCAACCCCGAGTTCGATGCTGTCTTCAGCAACGCCGCCATGCACTGGATGAAGCGCCCGGACGACGTAATTGCCGGAGCCCGGCGCGCGCTAAAGCCCGGCGGCCGCTTCGTAGCTGAATTCGGCGGCTACGGCTGCGTCCGGACCATCCAAACTGCGCTCATCGAAGCCCTCAACCACCACGGAATCGACGGCGAAGCCGCCAACCCATGGTATTTTCCCACCGTCGAGGACTATTCGGCGCGCCTGTCCAAAGCGAATTTCCAGATCAACTACATCGCGCTAATCCCGCGTCCGACGCCGCTCCCGGGAGACGTCACTGGGTGGCTGGAAACTTTCGCGGAAAGCTTCACTACCAAACTCGATCCCGCTGACCGCCCTGCCTACATTGCCGAGGTTCGAGAAGCCATCCGTCCAAAGCTTTGCGACGCCATCGGACAGTGGACCGCCGACTACGTTCGGTTGCGGTTTTCGGCAAAGCTTCTGCAATAGGTTGAACTTTGACCTGGCCTAATATCGGGCCGGAATCCCATTTCCTTTACGGAGGAACTCACTTCGATTTGGGTGGATTCACAAGTGGCGTGCCGCTCGGGAAGTGAGGATGTACAACCGCCTTGTATGCGGCACAGGAAGAGGCGACCTGCGGGGTTGCGCAGATAGCGCTGATGGTGTTGAACACCGCCGCTATTCGATTGTCGAAAGATCCATGTAGATCGCCGCTGAAGTTATCGAATATCTGGGAGAGTAAGCCCGCTTGACCCGTCGCCATATTGAGTTTTGCGAGTGCCCCGGCCGCCGCATAGGGGTCGTACCCGGCAACCAGCGAAAATAACATTCCGTATTCGTCTGCGTCAAACTCTGGATTGCTGTTGAAGTTAAATTTATGCGTTCGAAACTGCACAATGTGACCGAGTTCGTGTGCGATGACGAACGCAAGTTCACTTTCGGAGTCGCTGATCAGTTCGGACGTCGCCAAGTTGATTTGTACAGTACCGTTGTTTCCTGCTGTTGACGCGAATGCGTTAATGACAGGATCAGGGGAGATGTTGAGGGCAGGTGCGGGCGAGTTGACGTTTGTTCCCGCCAAAGACGCAAGCTGGCCTGCAGCATCGAGAACCTTGCGGTACACCAGCCAGATGCGGTCAAAGTGAGATATCGGCCACCTCGCATTGCCAGGCGGAAGGCTTGAAAGTGTACCTGAATCACTGTTCAACGTCCAGGCGACAAAATTGTTTATCGGTACTTGAGGCGCTATAGTGATGGAACCCAAAAAAGTACTAGGCAAGGAAGGCAGGAGCTGAAAGAGGTTAAACGAGCTGTGAGCAAGCGGCCCGACGGTCACCGGCGCTGTCCCCACAATTCGCCCCTCCGAGTCCAGCGCGCTGATGTTCACGGTGATCGGTATATTGGTGTACACATTTGCAATCGCTATTCCAAGGGCAGAATTGGCGGCAGACCAATACCGACCCGTCGGTAGAGTGGATTCTGCAGAAACTTGAAACTGTGGCGCACCGTTCGCAATACTCGTAAACAGTACTGTCGCTTGCAGGGGGATGGTCGCGAAGGCCTCGGCCCAGCCAACAACAATCTGCGAGCTTGCGCCGGTACTTCTGAACAGTCGCGAGCCCAGCGGGGGAATATTGAAAGTGAAGCTACTGTTGAGCCCGGAACCGAGGTCGAGGAGCAGTGGAGACCCATCGTTACCGAGAACGTTCAACAGCGCGGTTGCCGTTGAAGTACTGCTCGGATTCACGAATCGGAACGTTGTTTGCCATTGCTGTGCTCGCGTGCCGCCGTCCACGATCTGAGGGAAGTAGAGATTGACGTGAGCACTATCAGGCTCGCTTTGAGCTACTGCAAACGGGGACATCACCATCAGCAGGACCGCGCATTGAAGCGACATTCTGGAAGTTGCCATAGGGAAGGGTATTAACTCGATAGGACCGGATGAGCTATCGACCTTTCGCACACGTAACTGTATGGGGCAAAGGTCTCGTGGTTGGTTATGGTAGGTTGCAGGGCACGGCGTTCCATTACCTCAGCCCGCCAACCAGAATGCCATCGGGCAGTGGACCGCCGACTACGTTCGGTTGCGGTTTTCGGCAATGTTAAAATAGGTCTAACCCTATGAGCGAACGTCAGATTCGGCAACAGGCGCTCTACGACGCCCTTGAGAAACGCATCCTGATTCTCGACGGCGCCATGGGTAGCATTCTGCACAAGCATTTGACCATCGCCGATTACGGTGGACCACATCTGGAAAACTGTACGGACAACGTCGTGCGGACGCGGCCCGATCTGATCCTGCAGATTCACCGGCAATATCTCGAAGCCGGCGCTGACATCATCGAGACAGATTCGTTCAATGCAAACCGCGCTTCACTGAGTGAGTTTCAGATTGAGGATGCGGTCGCAGAGATCAACATCAAAGCGGCTCAATTGGCGCGCCAGGCGGCGGACGAGTTTTCCGTACCCGGGCGTATGCGCTGGGTGGCGGGTTCCATGGGCCCCACCACGCGCTCCATCACCGTAACCAGAAACATCGATTTCCCAACGCTTCAGAGCGACTACTACGAGCAAGCCAAAGGGCTCGTAGAAGGCGGGGTCGACATTCTGCTGGTGGAAACTTGTCAGGATACCCGCAACGTGAAGGCGGCGCTGCTCGGTATCGGCCAACTACAACGCGAAATCGGTGAAAAGATCCCCATCATGGTTTCCGGAACCATCGAACCCATGGGGACCATGTTGGCCGGACAGACAATCGATTCGTTCTATGAGTCAATCGGCCATTACGATCTGCTCTCGGTCGGACTGAACTGCGCAACCGGTCCGGAATTCATGACCGACCATTTGCGGACATTAAGTGAGATGGCGACCACCAGGATTTCCTGCTATCCGAACGCCGGAATTCCGAACGAGGAACTGAAGTATCTGGAAACTCCGGAGTCGCTGGCGTCACAACTGGAAAAATTCGCCGACCACGGCTGGCTCAACATCGTCGGTGGTTGTTGCGGCACCACGCCCGAGCACATCTACGCGATCGCGAAAATGGTGGAAGGCAAAAAGCCGCGTGTAGTCAAGGAACAGGACCACAAGTCGATTTACACCGGCATCGAATTGGTTGAGGCCAACGAATCCACGCGGCCGCTCATTGTCGGTGAGCGAACTAATGTCATCGGCTCGCGTCTCTTCAAAAATCTGATCGCCGAAGAGAAGTGGGAAGAAGCCACCGACATCGCCAAGCGCCAGGTCCGCAACGGCGCTCACATCGTCGATGTCTGTCTGCAATCGACGGATCGCGACGAGATCAAAGACATCCCGCTGTTTTACGAGAAGTTGATCCGCAAGGTCCAGGCTCCAATCATGATCGACACGACGGACCCGAAAGGTATCGAACTTGCGCTGACCTATTGCCAGGGCAAGAGCATCATCAATTCGATCAACCTGGAAGACGGCGAAGAGAAATTCGAGAGAATTTGCCCCATCGCGAAAGCCTACGGCGCTGCGCTGGTGGTCGGCACAATCGACGAGGATAAACTGCAAGCTCAGGCGTTCACGCGCGAAAGAAAGCTCGCCGTAGCCCAGCGTTCCGTCCAACTGCTCACTACCAAATACGGAATCGCACCCGAAGACATCATTATCGATCCGCTCGTTTTCCCATGTGCCACCGGCGACGAAAACTACATCGGCGGCGCGGTCGAAACCATCGAAGCGCTGCGGCTCATCAAAGCCGAAATTCCATACGTCAAGACGGTGCTCGGAGTCTCGAACATCTCGTTCGGATTGCCCGCCGCGGCGCGTGAAGTTGTCAATTCTGTTTTCCTTTACTACTGCACCAAGGCCGGCCTCGATCTCGCAATCGTCAACGCGGAAAAACTGGAGCGCTTTGCGTCCATTCCGCCTGTAGAACGCGAATTAACCGAAAGCCTGTTGTTCAATTCACCACCAAAGAGCGTCCCCGCCGATCATCCGGCCGCCGACATCTTGAAAGACGTCCCCGAAGACTGGCGGCAGCAGTCGAAGGAGCAGAAAGCCGCCGTCAACCAGTTCCATATCGCAGCAATCGCCGAACACTTCCGCGGCGCTACCAAAAAGGTCAAAGAGAAAGCGGCTGACATCCCGCTCGACCAGCGGCTGGCGAATTACATCATCGAAGGCTCGAAAGACGGTCTGATTGCCGATTTGAACCTGAAACTCGGCGAGGGTATGGCCCCCCTCGACGTGGTCAACGGCCCGCTGATGGCCGGAATGTCGGAGGTCGGACGGCTCTTCAACGCCAACGAGCTGATCGTCGCCGAAGTGCTGCAATCGGCCGAGGCGATGAAAGCCGCGGTAGGTCATCTCGAGCAGTTCATGGAGAAAGCCGACACCGCCGCGCGGGGCAAAGTGCTGCTCGCAACCGTAAAGGGCGATGTTCACGACATCGGAAAGAATCTGGTCGAGATCATCCTTTCCAACAACGGGTACCACGTAATCAATCTCGGCATCAAAGTTCCTCCCGACGTTCTGGTGCGCGCTTATATCGAACATCAGCCGGATGCCATCGGCCTCTCCGGCCTGCTGGTGAAAAGCGCTCAGCAGATGGTGATCACAGCCAACGATCTGAAGGAAGCGGGAATCAACGTGCCGCTGCTGGTGGGTGGCGCCGCGCTCTCGGAGAAATTCACAAGCACGCGCATCGGACCGGCCTACACTGCTCCCACGCTCTACGCCAAAGACGCCATGACGGGTCTTCGGCTGATGAATGAACTCATGGACGGGGACACGCGCGATCAGCTAGTCGCAAAGTACACGTTCACGGAATTCGCTGGACTCTCCAACGCGCCGGAAGAACCCGCTGTGCCCGTGACAGAAGTGCGCAGTACGAAGGTGTCGACGAGCATTCCCATTCCATCCGTCCCGTATCTCGACCGCAAAGTTCGCCTCGTACCGCAGCTCTCCGAAGTCTGGAGCTACATCAATCCGTTCATGCTGTACGGCCGGCATTTGGGATACAAGGGAAACTTCGAAAAGAATCTTCTTCGAGCGCGAGGAAAAAGCGCTCAGTCTCTTCTACAGCATGGAAGAGATCAAACAGGAAGCGGCGAAATGGATGAAGGTCCGCGCCGTGTGGCAATTCTTTGAGGCGGAGCGCGACGGCAATGCGATCCAACTATTCGCGCCCGGCGGCAAACAACCCATTCACACCTTCCGCTTCGGTCGGCAGCCGCGTACGGACGGCCTCTGTCTCAGCGACTATATTCTCGATCCCGTCAACGGCCGCCGCGATCACATCGCGCTGTTCGTCGTCAGCGCGGGCGAGGGAGTGCGCGAGAAATCGGAAGAAGCCAAGCGCTCCGGAGAATTTTTGAAAGCGCACGGATTACAAGCGCTGGCGATCGAAACAGCCGAGGGTTGCGCGGAGTGGTTGCATCGCCGAATCCGCGAAGATTGGGGTTTCCCCGATCCGGAAGACATGACGATGAAGGAGCGTTTCACGTCGCGCTATCGCGGCAAGCGCTACAGTTTTGGCTATCCCGCCTGTCCGAATCTGGACGACCAGGAAGGTATTTGGAAGCTGATTAACCCCGACGACATCGGTGTACGGCTGACCGAAGGAATGATGATGGACCCCGAAGCCAGTGTGAGCGCTCTGGTGTTCCATCACCCGGATTGCGCCTACTTCACCGCCAGCGAAGCCGTCGAGCCGGCGCTCGCGGCACAGTAATCAGGCCGCGGGTTCGACGATCACCGCGGTTCCATACGCCAGCACTTCAGTTACACCGTCCATCACTTCATTCGCGTCGTAGCGCATCCCGATAATCGCGTTTGCGCCCAATTGCGCGGCATGCTGGAGCAGCAGTTCGAAAGCTTCATTCCGCGATTTCTCGCACAACTCGGTGAACAGCGAAATATTGCCGCCCACGATCGTTTGCAGAGCGCCGCCGATTGTCCCGAGGACCGATCGCGATCGGACGGTGAGACCGCGCACCACGCCAATGCTCTGCTTCACGCGATAGCCGTGCAACTCGAAAGCGGTCGTCACCATATTGTGCGGCAGATAAGACTCGTAGTTCGGTTCCATTAGAAACTCCGTACCCCCAAATTCATGACATCATCCACGCGCATCGTTTCTTTCACCACGAACGGCTCGCCATATTTAGCGCCGATCAGGTTGCCGTAAAATCGAGCGATCGCTGCGTGCCGCTCGCGAATCTCGTCCGCTTGCGGGAACAGGTCCACTGCTTGCGATGTCTCGCCGTACTGCGATTGATAGCACATCAGCGCGGCCATCCGCCGGTCAAAATACGGCGTGATGTCCACCACGAAACTGGGCGTCACATTCGCGTACATCGATGAATAGATCACCTTCGCCGGACGATGCGGCTCCGAATATTCATCAAGTTTTTTCAATCCAGCCAGAAAGCAAGCTTCAAACGAGATCTCGCCCGCGCGGTAGTGGTCCGGATGGCGCGCTTCCCAATAAGGAACGATCACCACGCGTGGCTTGTGCCGCCGGATCTCGTGAGCCAGCGTCATGCGCGCGGCCAGTGTGTTCTCCAGGCGGGCGTCGGGGAAACGCAGATTCCCGCGATACGCCAGGCGCATTACTTGTGCCGCCGCCTCGGCCTCTTGCAGCCGTATCTCGGGCGATCCGCGGCTGCCCATATCACCGGCCGTTAAATCCAGCACACCCGTGCGATAACCCATCTCTTGCATGCGCATCAAAGCGCCGCCGCAGGTCTGTTCCACATCGTCCGGATGGGCTGCGATGGCCAGCAGATCTACCATTGAAGATCGCTCCGGCTGCGATAGCGTTCTCGCGGAGCCATCAGATAGACGAGTACAATTCCCGCAAGAAAGCCGCCCACGTGGGCGAACCAGGCGACGCCTCCGTGCGACACGTTGGAGTACCCGATCGAACCGAAGCCGCTGAACACCTGCAGCAGGAACCAATACGCCAGCATGAAAACTGCCGGAACTTCCACTGTAGTGAAGAAAATGAAAATCACCACCAGCGTCAAAACGCGCGCGTGCGGAAATTTGACCATGTACGCGCCCATCACCCCAGCGATCGCGCCACTCGCTCCGATGGTCGGCAGGCGAGAATCGCCATTCAGCAGTATGTGCGTTAGTGCCGCCGCTATTCCGCACAGCAGATAGAAGACGAGATATTTTCCGTGTCCCAGAATGTCTTCCACATTGTCGCCAAAGATCCACAAAAACCACATATTTCCGATCACGTGCATCCAACCGCCGTGAAGGAACATCGACGTCACCAGCGACGAGTAGTGAAATCGATCCGGTACCAGCCCGTACTGCGCGATGAGGTGGTTCAATTCGTAGTCAGGCAAAGAAAACTGGTACAGGAAGATCAGAACGTTCGCCACAATGATGCCGATCGTGACGACGGGAGCGGAGTAACTCGGCTGCGTATCGCGAAGAGGGATCATCCGGCGTGTGCACCCGTTTCAAATTCGGTCTGGGACCGGCGTTCGGCTTTTGCCATTAGCACCTTCGCCTCAGCCAGTGTCTTCACACCACCCCGCGCGCCAATCGCCGTGCAGTTCAGAGCCGCCATCGCATTCGATAGATCGAGCGCCTCCCGCATCCGCAGCTTCTGCAAAACAGCATAGCAGAAGGCCCCATGAAAGACGTCTCCAGCCCCGGTCGTGTCCATGCAGTTGACAATGAATGCGGGCGAATAGATGAATTTGCCTTCCGCGCGAGCCAGGGCGCCGTGCGCGCCCAGCGTCATGGCCGCGACTCTCATTCCATATTCTTTCTGTAGCCGCTCGAGTGCCTTAAACGGGTCGCGTTCGTTGGTCCACTGCACCGGAAATTCAGAGCTCGCCACCAGATAATCGACGTAGGGAAGAACCTCATCAAACCCGTGATAAATCGTATCCACGTCCACCGTGACGGGAATGCCATGGGCTCGCGCGATCTGCGCAGCCTTACCCACCGCCGGAGTATCGTGAGCATCAATGTGCAATAAACGTGCGGACGTGATCTGCTCGATGGTGATCTCCGATGGATCGAGTCGAAGGCAATCGGGCCGCTTCCAAAGCACTGTGCGTTCGCCCGTGCTTTGATCGATAAGAATATACGCGGTCTGATTCGCGCAACCCACCCGCACTTGTACGTGGTCGAGATTGATACCTGTTGCGCGAAGGCTCTCCATCTGAATCCGTCCGCGCTCGTCGTCTCCGACAGTCCCGATGTATTTCGTCCGCAGCCCTAACTTCGCGCAAGTGACCATCGCACTCGCCACCTGTCCTCCGGGGCTGAGAATCTCCTGCGTAAACGGCACCTTGCCGGCGTAAGCAGGAAAGTGCGCCAACAGCAACAGAGTGTCGGTCGCGTTCAGACCAACCCCAACCACGTCGAATTCAGCCATAGACTCACAGATTATCAGTGCACGCCCGCGGTTAACACATCCCGCGAGCTCACGTCTTTCCAGGCAGAAGGAGAACGCAAATGCAACGCACCGCGCTTATATTAGCCCTGGCGACGCCACTGTTCGCCGGCGGCTTCTTTATCGAATTCGGCAATCCGGAGGCGAACAGCGATCCCAACGCCAAGGGCGCTCTCACTCTGGTCCGCGCAACTGGCTGCCACGATCCGGCAAAAGCCGCATTCGTCGCGACCGCCGAAGGCAAGGTCGACGGTCAGCGAAAATCCATCCCCCTTGAAATGGCGAAGCTCGCGACGCCAGGGCTATACGCCATTAAGGGAAGTCTTCCAACGGAGGGTAAGTGGGTGATCGCAGTCGCAGCAAACTGGAATGGCAACTTCGCGGGAAGCGCAATTCTGCCGCTCACGTCAAAAGGCGTCGAACGCTATTCCGCAACGACGGTTTATACCAAACTCGGCAGCCGCGACATCAGTGAAGCGCTAAAGTAGTTTCCCATCACGCAGGCGCATCGGATACACTACCACGGTGCGCCTGTTGTTCTTCTTGTTCGTAGTCTCCGCATTTCCCGCACCTGCTCAAAACAACATTCGCGATCAATACAACGCGACGTATGCAGATCCCGCTGAAGAGACCAATTTCAATCATGCGCCGAACGCTTTCCTCGTCGACTTCTCGAAGGATTTGAAACCCGGCAAGGCTCCGGACGTTGGAATGGGACAAGGCCGAAACGCCATTTATCTAGCGCAGCACGGCTGGGATACCACCGGCATCGATTTATCGGATGTCGGCGTTCGGAGCGCGCAGAACCAGGCGAAGAAATCGGGCGTAAACCTCAAAGCGATCGTTGTTGACGCACACGAGTTCGACTTCGGCACGAATCAGTGGGATTTGATTCTTTTCTGCTATGTCCCACTGAGTGGTCTGGTCGATCGCGTCCGGCAAGGTCTGAGGCCCGGCGGCGTCGTACTCGTCGAGAACTTCCATCAAGAAACCGGCCGGATTCGTCTCTTACCCGGAGGGCTTGCCGATAACGAGTTGCTTCACGTTTTCCCCGATTTCCGCATCCTGCGTTATGAGGATAAGTTTGCCCGGCAGGACTGGGGCACGAAACTTGCCGATCTGAACCGTATCGTTCGCCTCGCCGCGCAGAAACCCAAGCCGCCAGAGGCCGGCTGCGTGTGGCAGGGCAAACCTTACGCGGAAGGCGCAACCGCCTGTTGGGAACCCCTATGGATGCGGTGCGAGCCGAAGGGCTGGGTCCGGACGGGCCCGTGTTCCCCCTGACACAAGCGTCTATTGACAGACACGTCCCCCACCCGCTCATCCCCGTAAAATCAAACACATAGCCGCTGGCCCGGCATCTGCATCCTTCCGTTCCAGGAAAGGAACAAAGGAAAATGCAGATCATCAAACTCGCCGCGATCCTGATCACCACTGGATCGCTCGACGTCTTCGCGGAACAATCCGCCCGCCGCATCGTCGTCAGCATTCCCGATCGCAAATTGGCACTCATCGAAAACGGCCGCATCGTGAAGCTCTACCCAATCGCGGTGGGAAAAGCGGAGACGCCCAGCCCAACGGGCTCCTTTCGCGTCGTCAGCCGCGTCATCGACCCCACTTGGTACACCAAAGGAAAAATCGTGCCGCCCGGCCCCGCCAATCCGCTCGGCAATCGTTGGATCGGCCTCAGTGAAAGGGGCTATGGAATTCATGGCACGAATGTTCAAAGCTCCGTTGGCCAGGCGGCTTCGCACGGCTGCATCCGGATGCGTAAAGCGGATGTTGAGGAGTTGTTCAAGCTGGTGGAAATCGGCGATCCGGTGGAGTTTCGCGATCAAGTGAGCGCCCTGGCGTTCGGCGCGGCACAAGAACCGGCGGTCAATCAAATCACAGAAGCGGGAGAATCGCAATGAACCAATTTCTGGCAGGCGTAGAAGTGTTCTCGGTATTCGCCATGTGCCTCGGTGCATCGATGACAATCGCATTCGGAATTCTGCACACAATCATCAGGCTCGCATCGGGCCGCCAGTATAATGAAGCGAATGCCTCGGGTGCTCCGTACGTTCCTTCCCGCCGCACCCTTTCTACCTCATGGCTCCGCGGCAAGCATAGCAATCTTGCTTCTCGCTAGCGTTTTCCACATGAGAGCCGCCACCTTGAACGAAGCGGCGCATGACCTGGCAGCGCAGATCGCAGCGGCGTTGCCGGCGCACGCCGGAGTCTCCATAGCCTACGAAAATCTGTCCTCGCTGACCGCGATGGAAACGGCTCGAATCCAGGGACTGATGGACGTGGAATTGAAGCAGCAAGGAATCGCGTCCACCGCCGGCGGCCAGCAGTTGACAATCGACGTCTCTGAGAACAACCGGGGCTATCTGCTACTGGCACAGATCGCGCTGCCAAGCGGAACGAGAGTGCTAATCGCGCCATGGAGCAAAGAGGCCACGCCCGGCACTCCCGAAATCGCGCGCGTCGCACTCTTTAAGAACCTCGTCATCGCGCAGCCGGCGCCCGTGCTCGATTTCCTGTTGCCGAGTCCGTCCCAACTCATCGTGCTGGAACCAGGCCGCGCGGTGAATTATTCATTGACTGGAACGCGATGGGCCATCGATCGCTTCACCGAGGTCACGCTCGAACGTCCGCTGCCTCGCGACGCCCGCGGGCGCCTCATCTATGCCAACGGTCTGGCCGAAATACACCTCGCCGATCGCGCCGCTCCCTGGCCGCTTGCTGAGCAAACGGTTCGCTGGGTCCCCGGGCGCAATTACTTAACCGGCCCCGATGCATCGCCGTTCTTCACCACAGCATTCTCGAACAACCGCAACGCAAGGGCCGAACTGGACGGCCGTGTTCATGTCTACGATGCAACCGGCAATCCGCTGGCGGTAATCGATTCCTGGGGCAGCGACCTCGCGGCGATCGCCGGTTCCTGTGGCCGCAGCTTCGTCGTTGCGTCGTCGAATTCGGATCGCGACCAACCGGATCGCCTGCAGGCCTACGATCTAACGGATCAAGGGGCCGTCGCCATGGGCGGTCCAGTGACGTTCCCGGGCCGCATCACCGCGCTCTGGCCATCGGAAACAGGGGGCCAGCTTTCCGTTGTGGCGCACAACCCTGGAACAGGACAGTATGAGGCCTATCGCGTGGCGCTCACTTGCTCTCAGTAGCATCCTCGCCGGTATAGCGCTGCTGCACGCCGCGGTTCGCCCCCGCTACGGCGGCGTTCTGCATATGCAGACACTGGAGCCCCTCGCCACCCTGAACGCCGATGATTCTACCGGTGCGCTCGTCGCCGAAACACTTGTCACGTTGGACGAACACGGCGAAGTTCGTCCGAGGCTAGCCATCTTCTGGCAGAGTGAGGGAGGGGCGCGGCGTTGGCGCTTCACCCTTCGCCCGCGCGTCAATTTTCACGACGGCACTCCACTCACGCCGGCCGCGGTAGCCAGCCTGCTCTCCGGAGCCGTCAAAAACACCACCGTCTACGCCGCCGGACCGAACGTCGTTTTCGCGTCGCAGGTTCCGATGATAAATCTGCCGCGTGAATTGGCGCGCCCTCGCAACGCAGTCTTCCGCCGTTCAGGTGAAAGCCTGCTAATTGGCACTGGCCCTTTCCGTTTGAAACAATTGGAGCCTGGAGCGCGCGTGACGCTGATCGCGAATGAAGAGTATTGGGGCGGCCGCCCCTACCTGGATTCCGTACTCGTCGAACGATCCGCCCGCGCATCTACGGCCGACATCATCGAGCTGCCGCCAAATACCAGCGCCCGGCAAATTCCCGACAAGCTCCGTGTGTCGGCTACCCTGCCGGTCGAGCTTTACGCCATCAGCCTGCCCGCCAACATACAGCAGCCAACCCGGGATTCCCTCGCCGCGTCCATCGATCGCGCCGCCATTGCCAACGTCCTGCTGCAGAAACGCGCCGAACCGGCGGGAGGCCTCATTCCGCAATGGCTAAGCGGTTTCGATTTTCTATTCCCGCGATCCCGCCGGATTCTTCCTGTACCTCGGACACAGCCGCTCACCCTCGGCTATTCGAACGACGATCCAGTGGCGCGGCTCATCGCGGACCGCATCGCCGTGAATGCGCGCGACGCTGGCATCATGCTGCAACCCTCGCCATCCGCAGCGGCCATGCACCTCGTGCGCATCAGGATCCCTTCCACCGACCCGGAACAGGCACTCGTAGACGTGGCCGCGAGTCTCAACCTCTACCTGAATACAGACCTCTCGAATCTCGACAAGCTATACGCCGCCGAACGAGCCTTGCTCGCCGACGGGCGCGTCATCCCAATCGTGTTTGTCTCGCAACTATTTGGCGTACAGTCCAACATAAGAGGCTGGGATCAAAGGCACCCCTGGCAGCTTGAAAACGTCTGGATCGCGCCATGAACTTCCGCACCAAGGTGCTGTTGAGCACCACGTCCACCGTGGCGATAGCGGTCTGGATCGTGGCTTGGTTCGCGTCGGCGGCCATCAGCCAGTCGTTCGAATCGCGCGACCGGCAGCGCGTCGGCGCACTGGTCGGCCTGCTGCGCACCGAGCTCACCCATCGCGGTGAAGATGTGGCGCGCCGCGTGGACGCCATCGCTAACTCCCAGGCCCTGGCGCGCATCGCCGCGGAACCAGGCGATTACTCGGCGTTTCTCAACGACGCCCAGGCCCTGGCCCAGGATCAGTCGCTCGACCTGTTGGAAATTGCGGCCCCGGACACAAGCATCATCAGCTCCGCTCAGTGGCCCGCCCGGTTCGGCTACAAAGAGAGCTGGCTCGCCCCAGAGGCAAACTGGAAAACCCAACCCGCGTTTCTTAAGCAGGTGGAGCTAGCCGATGGCTCTGTCCTCGCACTCGTCGCCGTACGCACAGTGTCTGCCCTCTACGTCGCCGGCGGACAGCGGATCGACGCGGCGTTTCTTAAGACGCTGGCGCTACCGGAAGGCCTCTCGTTGTCGCTCTATCAGGCATCCGATTCTTCAGCGCCCCACGAGTTCACCGCCCTCGTTCAACAGGAACGCCTGCGGCCGAGAGAAATCACAGCGCAAATTGCGGACGACACAGTGACGGCCATTCCTCTCAATGGGCGCGGCGAGAACCTGCTCGGCGTGCTCTTCGTCCGCAGTTCCGGATTGGAGCTGGCCGCGGTCCGCTCGTACATTCGCCAAACCGCACTCGTTGTCGGATCCACCGGCGTAGTCATCGGCATTCTACTGAGCCTCTGGGCATCGGCCAGAGTCACCCGGCCGGTCCGCGAACTGGCCGGCAGCGTCCGTCAGGTGGCCGAAGGAAAGTGGGACACGCGCGCCACGGTGTCGTCCTCCGATGAAATCGGCAGGCTGGCTGCCGACTTCAACCACATGACCGAGCAACTGGTGGACAGCCGCGAACGCCTCGTCCAGACCGAGCGCGTTGCCGCTTGGCGTGAATTGGCCCGGCGTCTGGCGCATGAACTCAAGAATCCACTGTTTCCGCTCCAGATTACAGTGGAGAATTTACAGCGCTCAAAGGCCCTTCCGCCAAAGGAATTCGAAGAGGTTTTTGAGGAGAGCACCAGCACCCTGCTGGCCGAGTTGAACACGTTGAAGGCAATCGTGGGCCGCTTCAGCGACTTCGCGCGCATGCCCGCGCCGCGGAAAGAAGAAGTTAATGTGAACGAAATCGTCGAGCGGGTAATCAAACTGTACGATGCCCAACTCCGCGCTCCCGGCCGGCCGCAGATCCGGCCGGAACTCCAGCTTGCCCGCAACCTCCCGTGCGTCTCCGCCGACCCCGAACAGTTGCAGCGTGCTCTTAGTAACTTAGTACTAAACGCCATCGACGCAATGCCAAATGGCGGGATAATCTGCGTTTCTACGCGGGAGATAAGTGGACGAGTCGTGTTAGAAGTAACGGACACTGGAGAAGGTTTGACAAAAGAAGAGTGTGAGCGCCTGTTTACCCCGTATTACACCACCAAGCAACATGGGACAGGCTTAGGATTGGCAATCGTTCAATCCGTGGTGAGCGATCATGGCGGAGCCATCAGCGTGCATAGCGAGCCGGGCCGTGGTTCCACTTTTCGCATCGAACTGAGCCGTTCCGGACAAGCCTAGCCATGAGCAAGATTCTCGTCGTGGACGACGACCCAAACACGCTCGCCTCACTCTCCCGGGCCTTTCGCCTCGCCGGTCACGAAGTGATCGTTTGCGATTCCGCCGACCGCGCCGTCGAGCAATCCAAGAAGCATCGGTTCGACGTGATTTTCTCCGACGTGGTCATGCCCGGCAAAGACGGACTGGCGCTTCTCGCCGAACTGAAGTCGCTCGGCGTGGCTGCGCCGGTGGTGATGGTCTCCGGGCAGGCGAACATCGACATGGCGGTGCGGGCAACCAAGCTTGGGGCAATGGATTTCCTCGAAAAGCCGCTCTCGACCGACAAACTACTGCTGACGGTGGAAAACGCCGTTAAGCTGTCGCGACTGGAAGACGAGAATCGCCGGCTGCGCCTGCGCGTCGGCCGGCACGAGATCGTCTGGCAGTCCGCGGCCATGGAGAAGGTACTGAATCGTCTGGACCGCGTGGCAGCCAGCGAAACACGAGTCTGTATCTATGGAGAAACAGGAACCGGCAAGGAACTTGTAGCGCGCACGATTCACGATCGAAGCTCACGCCGCGACGCTCCATTCATCACGTTAAACTGTGCGGCCGTGCCTGCCGAGTTGATAGAGTCCGAACTGTTCGGCCACGAGAAAGGCTCGTTCACTGGCGCAAACGCGCGGCACATAGGAAAGTTTGAACAGGCCAGCGGCGGCACGTTTTTTCTAGACGAGATCGGCGACATGCCGGCCGTGATGCAGCCGAAACTGCTGCGAGTGCTGGAAGAGGGCGAAGTAGAGCGCGTCGGAGGCGAGGGGACTGTCCGCGTAGACGTCCGTGTGGTAGTTGCCACTCACCGCAATCTGGAGGATCTCGTCCGCAAAAAGCAGTTTCGCGAAGATCTCTACCACCGCATCCAGGTATTTCCCCTCCGGCTGCCGCCTCTGCGGGAACGCCAGGAAGACATTCCACTGCTGACCGACTATTTCTCCGGCAGCATCACGCGGATGAACGACTGGAAACCGCGCGTGATTTCGGCCGAAGCCTACGCAGAGCTCCAACGTTATCAATGGCCCGGCAATATCCGTGAATTGCGCAATGTCGTGGAGCGATTGCTACTGCTTGCAGACGACGAAGTGGACGCGCCTACTGTGCGTTCCGCGCTTGGAGGCGATGTTCCTTTCACTTCCTCGGAATCGCGTGTACAGGATGGCACCGGCACTCTCTTCGATCGTGTCGAGCGGTTTGAACGCGACGCCATCCTCGCGGCTCTTCAACAAAGCGACTACCGGATGAGCGAAGCCGCGCGCACACTGGGTCTTGAGCGTAGCCACTTGTACAAGAAGTGCCAGCAACTGGGCATCGACCACAAAATGAAAGGCGCCGGAGAGCCGAACTAAACGATCGCAAATTTCGTATATTGGAAAGAAAGGCGGGGTGTTCATATGCGCTACCTGTTGCTTGGATTGCTAACTGTCGCGGCAACCGTCGCGGCTCCCAGTAAGGTCGCTTCCACCGAAGTTACCTACTACAAAAACGTGCTGCCGGTTCTCCAGAAAAACTGCCAGGGTTGCCATCGTCCAGGCGAAGCGGCGCCCATGTCATTCCTGACCTACAAAGATACGCGTCCGTGGGCCAAGGCGATGAAGGAAGCCGTGCTCACCAGGAAGATGCCACCATGGTTTGCCGATCCGCACGTAGGTAAGTTTGCCAACGACCGCACGCTGTCTCAAGCCGACATCGATCTGCTCGCACGCTGGGCCGACACTGGAGCCGCCGCCGGCAATCCGAAAGACGCGCCCGCCCCACTGCAGTTTGTCGAAGGTTGGAACATCGGAAAGCCGGATCTCGTGGTCGAAATGCCGAACGAGTTCAGCGTCGCATCGAGCGGAACCATCGACTATACCTACTTTGTTGTACCGCTGAACCTTAAAGAAGACCAGTGGGTCCGGATGGCGGAAGCACGCCCCGGTAATCGCGCTGTTGTTCATCACATCATTGCTTATGTCCGGGAACCTGGCTCGAAGTGGATGAAAGACGCCAAGCCTGGAGAACCGTTTGTGCCGTCTAAGGAAGGCGGCGAGGGAAGCGGCGAGTTCCTCGTCGGATACGCCCCAGGTACGATTCCGTTGACCCTGAAGCCGGGCCAAGCCAAGTTGATCAAGGCAGGCTCCGATATCATCCTTCAGATGCACTACACGGCGAATGGCAAAGAGGCGAAGGACCGCACTCGCGTCGGCATCGTATTTGCTAACGAACCGCCGAAGGAGCGGGTGATGATGCTCGCCGCCGCCACCAAGAAATTCGCCATCCCGCCCGGCGACGACAACTATAGGGTGGACGCAAAGATTACCCTCCAGGGCGACGCGACTCTACAACAGATGTTGCCGCATATGCATTTGCGCGGAAAGGCATTCGAGTATCGGATTACTTATCCGGACGGCCGCACAGAAGATCTGCTCAAAGTGCCGAACTACAGTTTCAGTTGGCAACTTTCCTACCTGCCGGTGGCCCCGATCTTCCTGCCGAAAGGAACCACCATCTCTTGCTCCGCGTGGTACGACAACTCGGCCAACAACCCCAATAACCCGGATCCAAAGGTCGAGGTTCACTACGGAGATCAGAGCTGGGAGGAAATGATGTTCGGGTTCTTCGAGGTTTCGTTCGACGCCAACGTGAATCCGCGCGATTTGCTCCGGTCCAAGAAGCCGCAAAACAGCGATTAGAAGCAAGCGATTGAAACTGGCCGTACTGATTCTCGCCGCGGCTCCGGCGCTCCTGGCGCACGACGTCATCAGCACGAAGCTTACATGGTCGCGTGAAATCTCGCGCGTGATGTACAAGCGCTGCATCCAGTGCCACACGGGCGACGTCTCCTTCACCACGTATGAAGACGCCCGCCCATGGGCGAAGGCCATCAAAGAAGAAGTGCTCTCGCGCCGCATGCCACCTTGGGGCGCAGTGAAAGGCTTCGGTGAATTTCAGGACGACCGGAGCCTTACACAGGAAGAGATCGATTTGATCGCGCAGTGGGTGGAGGGCGGAGCCCCCGAGGGCGACCCGAATCTACTGCCGGAACGGCCTATCCCGGCCGTCTCGAAGAAGCTCGTTCGGGCAGGGATCCCCGTGCACTCACCACTCACGCTGTCGCACGACACCACAGTCGAAGCAATCCGGCCCACTCAAAGCGTTGCTTCGGCGAAAATCACCGCGCACAAGCCCGACGGCACTATCGAGCCCATGCTCTGGCTCTTCAATTACAACCAGAAATGGCCGCAGACATTCGTCTATCGTCTGCCGCTCTCATTACCGAAAGGCACGCGAATCGAGACGACGTCGCCCATTGCATTCGAGCTGATTACTCAAGCGCCGAAACAGGCACGTCAAACGAAAACGTATTCACCTGCCCGAGCCGCTGGAACTGGACCCACACCCGGTAGTTCCCCGGCCGCGCAAAAATCACATTGAACTGAATCGGCTTCTTGGGATCGTCCCAGGCAGGGTGCGTGTGAATCATATCGATCAAATCGGCGCTCGCCGCCAGCATGTGTCCCCAGACTCCGAGGTACGGTTCCAAACCCTCCAACGGATCGAGTTGGAAGAACAGCATCGTCTTGAATCCCGCGACCGCCCTGGCCGGCTCGGTTGTCAACGTGGCCCGAAGATTTGGCGCCGTGAGTGAAGGTGCCGGCGCAGGCTCACCAGGGACGAAGATCGTCTTGGCGATGAGCTGTGGCGTGCCGCCTGTCGGGTACAAATCGCTGAGCACCCGATATTCGCCGCCGCCCGGTAAGTGCGTCTGGTAGGTGAACGAGCCGTCGGCGTGAACCACCGGATGCTCATGCGCGAAGAACCGAAGGTCGCTGCTCACCAGAAACAGGTGGAACAACTTTTCGTGGACAACCTCGAACCGCGTTACCGCCTGATTCGTATGCGGCTCAAACATGCGAAACGTCAGCAGCCCATTTCCATCGACCTTCAACGATTCCGGATACTCCTCCGGATCAGGCAACCCTGCCACCAGTTTCATGCCGCACTTGCGACACTTGCCAGGCGTCGCTTGCCGCACGTCGCGATCCATCGGACATACAAATTCGACTTTGTCCTCTGCGCCCAGCAGCGCAACCAGAAAGAGAATCAGGATTGTGGTTCGAAAGGCCATCGCGCGGTTGTCGTATATCCACCATCCACCGCGATCGTTTGTCCGGTAATAAAGTTCGATCCCGGACCGCTCAGAAAAACCGCGAGTGGCGCCACGTCTTCGGGTGTTCCCGTGTCCGGCGCGGCTTGTACGCCCTTCAACCATTCTCGCATCTCAGGCCGCTGCCACATGTCGCGATTCAAATCGGTGACGATGAATCCCGGCGCGATACAGTTGACCTGAATGTTGTGTGGTCCCCACTCGGCCGCGAGCGCTCGCGTGAGTCCGGCCAGCGCCGACTTCGTCATCGCGTAAATTGTTAGGTACGGCAGCCCCAGAAGCGACATCAGGCTCCCGATCATGATGATCTTGCCGCCCTTGCCCCGCGCCGCCATCTTCGGACCAATCTTCTGCGTCAGCGTGAAAATGCCGTGCAGGTTCGTCTGCATGATCCGATCGTACTCCTCCGAGGTGTAATCCCCTATATGCTTGCGGACGTTCGTGCCGGCGACGTTGATGAGAATGTCGATGTCCGGCAGCGTCGCCGCAAATTCGACAATGGCCTTCGGGTCCGCCATATCGACGCTGCGAGCTTCCGCGCTCAGTCCCTTTTCGCGCAACGCACCCGCGTGCTTTTCCAGATGCGCCATGGAGCGCGACGCCAGAATCGTGTGCGCTCCCTCCGCCGCTATTTGTTGGGCGATGGCCAGACCGATGCCGCGGCTGGCGCCGGCCACTAACGCTGTTTTTCCTGTGAGACTCAACTCGATAACTCCCGAATCATTGTACAAACCCCACTTTGCTATGATCAAAATCCTCCGGGAATCCTACAAATGAACAGCTTCTCCATAGCAGTGATCGCCGGCGACGGCGTCGGACAGGAAGTAATTCCAGCCTGCAAGCTTGTCCTCGATGCGGCCGCCCGCAAGTTCGGTCTAGCGTTCGCTTTCCACGACCTCGACTGGGGATCGGACTACTACTTTCACCACGGCCGCATGATGCCGGCAAATGGAATCGAGACTCTGAAGGGTCACGACGCCATTCTCCTCGGCGCCATCGGCCATCGCGATATTCCGGACAACGTGACTCTCAACGGACTGCTCCTGCCCATTCGCCGCGGCTTCGATCAATATGCAAATGTGCGTCCCGCGTACCTCTATCCCGGGGTGCCGTGTCCGCTCGTCGGACGGAAAGGTGGCGACATCGACATGGTGGTAGTACGTGAGAATACCGAAGGGGAGTACGCCCAGGTCGGCGGCTTCGTACACCAGCACACCCAAGAGGAGGTTGCAGTGCAATCCGCGGTCTTCACGCGTCACGGCATCGAGCGAGTCGTCCGTTACGCATTTGAACTGGCCGTGAGGCGCAACAAGAAGAACCGCGTCACTTCGATTACCAAGTCCAATGCGCAGGGTTACGGTATGGTGCTGTGGGATCGCGTTTTTCAGAAGGTTGCGGATGAATTCCCGGGAATCGAAACGGAATCGCTTCTGGTGGATGCAGCGGCGATGAACTTCATACGCCGGCCGGAGACTTTTGATGTGGTGGTCGCTTCGAACCTCTTCGGCGACATTCTCAGCGACGTTTCCGCCATCGTCACCGGCAGCATCGGCTTGGCTGCCAGTGCCAATCTCGATCCCTTGCGCCGGTATCCTTCGATGTTCGAGCCTGTCCATGGTTCGGCGCCGGACATTGCCGGAAAGGGAATCGTGAATCCGCTGGCCACCATCATTTCCGCCGGTATGATGCTCGATCACCTCGGAGCGGAAACCGCCGCGAAGGCCATCGCGGAGGCTGTGGCTGCCGTGCTGGACGAAGGCCAAATGCGTACGCCCGACCTCGGTGGAAGCAACACCACCGCCGAAGTCACCGGCGCCGTAATTGCCAGCCTCTAAACCCATGTTGGGTAATAATTAAGCCGCTACTCCTTAAAGCCTCTTCCACTCGCGTCGATATGAAGTTGGTACGCGGAAGGAGGTCAGAAAGAGTGGACGTATTGATCGTCGACGATTCAGCAGCTATCCGAAAGATTCTACAGCGAGTACTTCGTCAGGCGGATGTGCCGATCGGTGCAGTCTTCGAGGCGGCGGATGGCGTCGAGGCGCTCGCCGCACTGAAAACAAATCCGGTAGGACTAATTCTCTCCGATATCAACATGCCCAACATGGATGGACTTCAGTTTCTGACGCACGTACGCGCAATACCCGAGTGGAAATCAGTGCCCATCCTGATGATCACGACCGAAGGTAGTCAGGACAAAGTCATGGAAGCAGTGCAACTGGGCGCTTCCGGGTACGTTCGGAAGCCTTTTACCGCCGATCAGATCAAAGAGAAATTGGCGGGTCTGTTCTAGACCGGGAGAAGGCTGCATGTTCATCGATCATGACCTTTTGAGCAAGACCGTGCGGGAATCGGCGGCGGAAGTGTTCTCGACGATGCTTGGTATAGAACTGGAAGCCGGAGACGCCTTTGTTATCAAGAGTCCCGCTGCTGTCGGAGATGGAGTTCTTGCTTTCATCGGGCTGGCTGGGCGATGGGTTGGCACAGGGAGCGTTTCGGCAAGCGGAACCTTGGCCTGCCACCTTTCCTCTCAATTCCTGACGTCGGAATACCGCTCGGTCGACGACGACGTATTGGATGCCATGGGAGAACTCACCAATATGATTATCGGCAATGTGAAAACGGCACTGGAGGAGGTGTTGGGTCCCATGGGCCTGACAATTCCTACCGTTATCTATGGGCGCAATTTCACTTCGCGCACTCTTGGTACACAGGAGGGAACGAGAGTTCTGTTCCAAATTAACGGGGAGCGGATGGAGATTAATATCTGTTTGGCCCCCTACCAGGATGATGCCCGGGTTCGCCCAGGTTTCAACGTCCAGAGTCTCCAAATGCGCTAAAGGAGAGCGCAATCTATGCAATCGAACAGCAGCAGTGTGATTGAGCGTTCTGAAACGCGGACCCGGAACCGCGCCGGAAAGTATCTGACGTTCCAACTCGCGCAGGAAGAATACGGCATCGGCGTCCTTCATGTTCGCGAGATCATGGCCCTTCAACCCATCACCGCGGTGCCTCAGACACCCGCCGACGTGAAGGGGGTCATCAATCTTCGCGGCAGAGTCATTCCCGTTATCGACCTTCGCCTCAAGTTTGGTCTTCCGGACGCGGAGTACACGCCACGGACTTCTATCGTCGTGGTGGAACTGGACAACGAGGCGGGCCAAGTCGGTGTGATCGTGGACGAGGTCTGTGAAGTTCTGAATCTTCAACGGGGTGATATTCAGGATACGCCGGACTTCGGCCGGGATATCTCCGTTCCCTACCTGCTGGGCATGGCAAAGGTGAAGGGCACAGTCAAGATTCTGTTGGACATCAATCGCGTACTGGACGCGACTGACTTGAAGGCTATCAAGGCTTTGTTGGAGCAGCAGGAAAGCATCAGTTAAGCATGTCGAACACCGCCTCGCTAAAGAGTTCATTGGAGCAACGCCTCGAGTCGTTGGCCATGGAGACGATGCTGGGCGATCCATTCGGCAAAGACTGCGCCGGACGTTGGTCCGCGGAACTCTTAATGTTCTCCCGACAGGCGGAGGACGGCGGGCTTTCCGCCCTCGCGCGGCTCGCTCGTGAAGCTTCCGAGCGAATCGGTGGTATGGCGGCGAGCGCGCCCGAAGAGAGCGAGCGCGGGAGTGCCATTTCCCTCGAGCTCCTGAAGTTGCAGCAGGCGTTGGCGGCCGAGGCTACGCCTGCACGTGTTGCGCTGCCCTCAAGCGCCTCCGCTTCCATCGCGCAAGACCGCGAACTCATCTCGGATTTCGTCCTCGAAGCGAGCGAACACCTGGCTGCCATCGAAGGGCTCCTTCTAGCCATCGACAAGAATGAGCTGGATGTGGAAGCGATCAATTCCGTGTTTCGGAGTTTCCACTCGATTAAGGGCTTGGCTGGTTTCCTGGAACTTCACTCGGTCGGCGCCGTCGCGCACGAGGTGGAGACTGTTCTTGGCGAGGCCCGGGAACTCCGCCTTCTGATCACTCCCGCAGTGATTGACGTCGTGCTGGCCAGCGTTGACTATCTTCAGCGGTGGATCGCTCAACTCGAATCGGATCCACTCGGTGTTCCGCCGGCCGCGTTGCTCGACAACGCTAATCTCGTATCTCGAATCCAGCGTCTGTCGTTACCCGAGACAGAACGCGAGACGGACCAGCAAGCGGAATTCGTAGTTGTAGCCCAACCGCCGCCGGCTGAGGCGGAGAACGTAGAGCACACCCCGAAACAGGGGCAGGGCAGGTCCGTCAAGATCGATACCGCAAAACTCGACTACTTGGTTGACATGGTCGGCGAGATGGTCATCGCACAATCGGTGGTGCGCCACGATCGCGTGATGGTCCGCACACAAAGTCAGCAACTCACCCGCAAGCTCGCGCAGATGTGCCGGGTCACTAACGAAATCCAACGCACGGTGATGGCGATGCGTATGATCCCCATCGGGCCGCTCTTCCAGAAGATGGCTCGGCTGGTGCGCGACCTGACCCGCAAGATCGGCAAGAACGCCGAATTTTACCCTTTCGGCGAGGAGGTAGAACTCGATCGCAATATCGTCGAAGAACTGGCCGATCCGTTGATGCACATGATTCGCAATTCCGTCGATCACGGTCTGGAAACTCCAGCCGAACGCGTGGCCGCCGGCAAGAACCCGGTAGGCAGAATCGAGCTACGAGCATCTCACGTCGCAGGTCAGATCCTGATCCAGGTGTCCGACGACGGGCGGGGATTGGATCGAACCAGGATCTTCAACAAAGCGGTGGCCGACGGCCTGGTGCCGCCAACGGCGAATCTGACCGACTCCGAGTGCTTCCATCTCATCTTCCGGCCTGGTTTCTCAACCGCCGAACAGGTGAGCGACGTATCGGGACGGGGCGTCGGGATGGATGTCGTCAAGAAGCATCTGCAGAAGCTCCGAGGCAACGTGGAGATTCAATCGACGGTGGGCCAGGGGACCACGTTCTCGTTGAAACTTCCGCTAACTATGGCGATCATCGACGGTTTGGTGGCCGGAGTCGGTTCCGAGCGCTATGTCATTCCCATCTTCGCGATAAAAGAGATGCTGAGGCCTCTTCCAGGCATGGTTTCCACCGTCGAAGGGCGCGCGGAGGTCGTCATCATCCGGGACAACCTTCTGCCGGTCGTGCGGCTGCATGAACGTTTCGGCATCAAGCCTCGCTCAGAGAAACCGGAAGAGTCTGTGCTGGTGGTGACGGAAGCGAATGGCCGGCCGTTTTGTCTGATGGTAGACGAGCTTCTCGGCAAGCAGGAGGTCGTGATCAAGAGCCTCGGAGACCGTTTTCGGAACGTTCCGGGTATCGCCGGAGCGGCGATTCTCGGCGATGGGCGCGTCGGTCTGATTCTGGACGTGAAGGGAGTGTTCCTGGCGTGATCTTCGCTCCCGTGAAGCACGACTCGCCAGCCGCCGCCGAGATCCGTCTAACGCCTGGGGAGTTCATGCAGGTTCGAGAACTCGTGCGGCGAGGATTCGGGCTAAATCTCCAGGCGGGAAAAGAAATGCTGGTGGCGGCCCGCCTGTCCAGACAGATTCGCGCCGGTCGATTCCGGTCATTCGCCGAATACTTTCGCCACGTCAGTTCCGACTCGAGCGGCGAATCGCTCGTTGCGCTGATCGACGCGCTGACGACAAACCACACCGGCTTCTTGCGGGAGCGGCAGCATTTCCAGTATTTGATGCGGGTGGTGCTCCCTCAATATCTGGACCGGCCGCAACTTTCTATATGGTCGGCCGCGAGTTCCAGCGGCGAGGAGCCGTACTCGATTTTATTCACGCTTCTTCACTCGCTCGCAGACAGGCCGGCGCCCGAAATCAGTATCCTGGCCACCGATATCTCCACTCGTGTTCTCGCCGCGGCCCGGCGCGCGGTGTACCCCACTGGCCGCCTAACGAGTCTTCCCACAGGGTGGTTACGCCGGTTCATGGAGAAAGAAGAGGGCCAGCCGGCTTATCGCGTGAAAGGCGATATGGCCAGGCGAGTCACGTTCAGGAGACTGAATCTGATGGAGCCGTTCTCCGCGCTTGGCCGGTTTCCGATCATCTTCTGCCGCAACGTCATGATTTATTTCGACCACCAGACGCGGGAACAACTTGTTCTGCGGCTCGTCGAACGGCTCGAGCCCGGCGGATACCTGTTTGTCGGGCATGCCGAGAGCCTGTTGAACATTGCCCACGGCCTGGAATACCTCAGCCCCGCCATTTACCGCAAACCTCTGGCGTACTCGGGCGCAAGATGAACGGCACGCTGGTAGTCGGTATCGCGGACTGCGCGGTCACGAGTAATCCGAGCGAGACGTTGATCACCTACGCGCTTGGCTCTTGCATCGCCATCACAATCTACGATCCGTTGACCCGCGTGGCCGGGCTCGTCCATTATCTGCTTCCCGATGCCACTTTCGAATCCGCGCGCGGCGGGAGAAATCCATTTCTTTGCGCGGATACCGCGATTCCGCTGCTGTTCCAGCTCGCCTGCCGGGCGGGCGCGGACAATAGGAGGCTGGTGGTTCACATCGTCGGCGGCGCGCAGGTAATAGACGACAATGGCGTATTTCAGATTGGCCAGCGCAACTATCTCGCGGCGCGCCGGATTCTGTCGAAAGCAGGTGTGCCGATTCATGGAGAAGAGACGGGCGGATCGATTTCGAGATCAGTTCGGCTGGAAGTTGACACCGGAGCGGTTTGGGTGCGTGAAGGAGCCGGAGCGGCTAGAGAGATGCTTTCATGCAACGAAAAATCCGTGTCCTGATCGTCGACGATTCCGCCATCGTTCGGAAAATCCTCTCCGAAGCGCTGTCCGCCGAAGATGACATCGAGGTTGTCGGCACCGCTCCCGATCCCTACGTGGCCCGCGACAAAATACTCGCGCTCAATCCGGACGTCATCACTCTCGATATTGAGATGCCCCGCATGGACGGCCTCAGCTTTCTGAAGAAGCTGATGCAATATCGTCCGACGCCAACCGTCATGATCAGCTCACTCGCGCAGTCGTCCTGCTCGGTTGCTTTGGAAGCGATGGAATATGGGGCGGTGGAAGTTCTCGCCAAGCCGGGCGGACCGTACTCGGTTGGCGAACTCCGCCTGGTGCTGGCGAACAAAGTCAGGGCAGCCGCAGTGGCGAAGGTCAAGGCAACCGCGGCAGCGCCGAAGGACTCGCCGCGGCCGCAGATTCAGGTACTCGGCAAAGTGAACCATCGCGGCATTATCGTGATCGGAGCGTCGACGGGAGGCACGGAGGCCGTCCGCGAAATCCTCCAGGAAATGCCGGCGAATTCACCGCCCATTCTCGTTGTCCAACACATTCCGGAGGGCTTTTCGCGAGCATTCGCGGAGCGTCTCGACCGCCTCTGTACGATTCGCGTTAAGGAGGCGGCGGACGGCGATGAAGTGTCGTCCGGCCAGGCGCTGATCGCACCGGGTGATTTTCACATGATCCTCCAGAGCGGTTCAGATCCCCTTCGAGTGAGCATCAAGAGCGGCCCCCGCATCTGTTATCAGCGGCCCGCCGTGGACGTGCTTTTCCGGTCAGCCGCCGGGATGGGAAAGGACTCCGTTGCCGTGTTGCTTACCGGCATGGGGACTGATGGTGCGCAGGGCATGCTAAGAATGAAGCAGGCTGGAGCGAGGACGATCGCACAGGATGAATCGACCTGCGTTGTCTACGGAATGCCGCGCGAGGCTGTAAGGTTGGGCGCGGTTGACCAGGTACTTCGCTTACAGGAAATCGCTCCGGCGCTCTGCCGGCTTACCCTTTAATTTCCCGGAACGCATCCTCGATTTCGCGTTGCGCGTGCGGTGGAATGGGAATCAGCGGCAAACGGGGCGGACCTCCATAGAAGCCGTTGAGATCCATGGCGTACTTGAGTCCGGGTACTCCATATTTCGCCGTCACCAGTTGCGCCGCTTTTGAAATTCGACTCTGCCAGTCGCGCGCCGCTTCCGCTTCGCGCGTTCGATGAGCCTCCCAGATAGTGATCAGCGCGTAGGGCGCGGCGTTTGCAAACGCCAGCACGGCGCCCACCGCCCCGGCCTGCAGCGACGGATAAAGCGTCGGCGCGGATCCGACCAGCACCTGGAAACCGGGCTTCACCTCGCGAATCATCTGCATGACCTTCTCGAGATTCCCCGAGCTCTCTTTGATGGCGGCGATATTCGGGTGATGCGAGAGTTCCACGACCGCTTCCGGCGTGATGTCCACGCCGGTCGTCTGCGGCCAGTTGTAGATCATAATCGGAATCTTCGAACGGTCGGCCACGCTGCGGAAGTATAGAATCTGCGCCTCGTTCCGGTTGATCAGGTTCTTGTAATAGTGCGGCGTGCGCACCATCGCAGCCTTGTATCCGATCCCGGCCGCACGGTTTGTCAAGTCCACAGTCTCGCGGACGCTCTCCACACCGGTCCCGGCGATCAAAAGCTTTTCGGGCGCCGCCGCTTCCGCCACCCATTCCCACATTTGGATCTTTTCTTCGGGCGTGAGCATGACGCTTTCGCCAGTGGAACCGCACACAACGTAGCCGGCCAGGGAAGTCATGTTCCACTTGCCGACATTGTGAAAGACTTTGGCTTTATAGAGATCGCCGTCGTGGTTGAACGCAGTAGTGATGGGAGGGAAAATGCCGTGAAGCTTCATTGAAAAAGCATTCGGCCGCAGATGAACGCGAATGAACGCAAATCTGCGGCCAGAGATCTTAGCCTTTGGTGAAGATGATAACGAGTGTGTAAAGTGCCAAGGATTCGATCAGCACCAGGCCGAGTAGCAGCGTTCCACGGATGATGCTGGCTGCTCCTGGATTCCGCGCGATCGCTTCGGCCGATGAGGCAACCGCTTTGCCTTGCGCCAGGCCGCAGAGACCGCTGGCGATCGCCATGGAAAGGCTGCCCGGGATCACCATGGCGCTGCTGCCGTCAGCCGCGAACATCGGCATTGCTACCAGCATTAGTGCCAGAAGCATCAATACATTCTTTGAAGTCATTCAATTCTCCTTAGTAAATTCGCTCCAGGAGGTGGTTGCCTTCGTGCGTTGGGACGCCGGGGCCTCACACTGTAAAGCGGATAATGCCGTTATGATTAGTGCTCTTCTTCGTGTGCGACCGCTCCGCCTACGTAAATCATCGTCAGCGCAGCAAACACATAAGCTTGTAGAAAACCCACGAACACGTGCAGCCCCATGAACATGGCCGGGACTACGAGGTAAGTCAGCCCGAGAAACACCATTGTCACCTGTTCGCCGGCCAGCATGTTGGCGTAAAGACGAATGGTGAGCGACAGCGGCCGGGCCAGGTGGCTGACGATTTCAATCGGGATCATCAGCGGCGCCATGAACAGGTTCGGACCGGCGAAATGAGCCAGATATTTGCCGATACCGACGGCGCTGATGCCCACAATGTTGTAGTAGAAAAATGCGATCATCGCACATCCCAGCGTCACCGCCGGATACATGGTTGGCGACTCCAGCGTGGGAACTGCGCCCATCAGATTGCCGACCAGAACGAAAATGAATAGCGTCGTGAACAGGCCGACGTACTTGGCGTATCCATGGCCCACCATCTGGTGCGCTTCACCGTTCAGAAACTCCCAAATCGACTCCATCATGTGCTGCAGCTTGCCCGGCTTATCCATCGACAGGCTACCGCGCAGAATGCCGAAGACGACCACCAGAATCAAGGCCGCCAGGATCTCCATGGAGATGTAATTCGCCCATGGCCGCTGCGGATTGGTTGCCTGCCAGCCTACCATCCCGAGGGCCGCATTGGCCGGACCGGGCAGGTAGTCGTTTAAGAATCGGGTGAACCAGAGTTCATGATGCATAATTCGTAAAGGAATTCGATAAGGACGCCGGCTGCGCACACGAAAAGACCCAGAAGCGCAGCGAGCAGATTCACATCGAGAACCCTAATGATAACATAGGCGGCCCCGGCAAAGAAGAGATAACGAAGGCCCAGAAACACAGGTCCGACGCGCGCGGGGGGCTTACTTTCGTCCTTCACCACGCCGGTCATCTCGACGATCTTTTCGAAGGCTCGAAAATTCAAAAACGAGATCGCCGCACCCACCACAAATCCCAGTCCCCAGCGCCAGCCGCGAGCCAGAAACATGGCAATCGCGCCGGCCACGCTAAGGGCGAGCATGATCCGGTAAATCCGCCGCGGCGCGTCCTCTGCAGAGATCATTCGTCCTTCGTGACCTTGCGGATCAAGTCGCGGAAACCGGCGATGATGCCGATGATCAGGAACACGATGTAAAGGAAGTGAGTATGGAACAGCTTATCCAGCAGGTAGCCGATGATATAGCCGACAATGGTCGCCGCAGGCAACAGGAAAGCCAGGGCGGTGTACTCCCCCACCATCACCTTCCAGCTCTTTTTGCCGCTCACTGCTTTCTCTTAGCCGCGATCAGATCATCGCAACGGTCCGCTGCTTCTTTCACCAATAGTCCCAGCTTGGGATGGCTCGGTTCCATGTCGGCCGGCACACCAATCTCGGCCAGGATCTCGCTCGTCGTTGGACCGATGGACGCTACGACGGTCGAGCGCAAACCTTTCCGGACGCCGTCTTCAATACCCAACTGCGATGCTATCTGAAACAGGTGAGTCAACTGCGCCGAGGAAGTAAAAAGCGACACATCGATGCTTCCGGCCGCCAGCCGCCGCGCCGCTTCCCGCAAAGGCCCCAGATCTTCAGGAAGCTCCCATTGATACACCCGGATCGTGGTTACCTCAGCCCCTCGCGCCCGCAATGTGTCCACTAATTCAGGGCTCGGTTTGCCGAATTCCTGAATCGCTATACGCCGCTCCGGTCTGCCCGCTGTCGCGGCCAGGATCTCGCGCCATGTGTTGGGCTCCGGGACCTGCACCGAAACGGGTACATTCATTTCGCGTAGCGCGGCGGAGGGCTTCGGTCCGCGAACCACCGTCGTGATCTTGCGCAAAGCTTCAGCGAAGCGGCCACCCGGATAGCGAGTCTCAATCACTTTGTTGAGGAATCGCGTGCCGACGCCGGTGAGAAAAATCATCATGTCGAAGCCGCCCGCGAAGAGCCGCTCGGCGAATCGAAAGGCCTCCTCGTTCTGCTCGAGAGGAACCTCTCGCATGGAAGGAGCGACAAACGGATTACCTTGCTGTTTGCGGATCAGCTCCGCTATTTCAGTGGCCCGCCGGCTTTCGAGTGCCAGCACGGATCTTCCGGAGAACGACATCCGACCTCAGTATACTCACCGGTTGCTTGTAGACAACAGCTCCACCAGATACTGCTGCCACAGATTCGCCAACGTATGCGTGCTGTGTCCGCGCGTCTCGGCGGAAACCGGCAACAGGACGAACCGTCCATGCTTCACTCGCTTAATCTCACGCTCAAGTATTCTCAGTTCGGGCGGATTGATTTGATCGTCGGCCGAATTCACCGCCAACAGCGGCGCCTTGATCGATTCCAGTGTTGCGGAAGGGTCGTAGTCCTCGGAAGCTTCTACGGTGTAAAGAAAATCGTTTGCGTCCATCTTCGGCAATCGCTCGTCGAGCTCCTTTGCCAGCAGCGCGTCGGCGGCTTCCCGTGTGGGCGCTTGCGACTGCAAATAAAGGGGGGCGGCGCCCATGGTCAGCAGCAGATAGGCCGCGAATGTCAGCCCGCGCGGCTGCTTAGTGTATTCGCCATCCTTCCATTCCGGATCGTTCCGAATGGAATCGATGATCATCTTGCGGCGCATCCGGTTGAAGCCGGCGATCTGTACCGGCGCGCTCGCGAGCGGCATCAGCGCATCCATGTAGCCGGGATACATCTCGCCCCACATCCACGTTTGCATGCCGCCCATCGATGTGCCCATGACGAGCCGGGCATGTTGTATCTTCAGATTCCCGGTCATCAGCAGGTATTGCGCTGTGACCATGTCGTAGTAGCGGTAATGTGGAAACCTGGCGTGCAACTCGTCGCTAGGTTTGCTCGATTTGCCGTGACCGATTCCGTCTGCGATGACGATGAAGTAGCGGGTTGCGTCGAGTGGTTGGCCTTTGCCGAATAACGCACCGGAGAAGACCGGACCGTACTTGCCACTTAAGAACTGCTGTACGGAACCGCCCGTGCCATGGAGGATCAACACCGCGGGATTCGCAGGCGAGCCGATGGTCGCGTAGTGAATGCGCAACTGCGCGAGCGTTTCTCCGCTTTGAAAACGGAAACGCGGAACGACGAAGTCGCCTTCAACGGGAGCAGGGAAGTCTGCAGCCAAAACGCATGAAGCGAGCAAGGCGAGGCAGGCGACCCGCATGAGGCTATTTTTCAGCGACGCAGGGGTTGCGCAATTCGCCCAGGCCGGACACGGTGACGACGCATTCATCGCCCGGTTTGAGCCATTTCGGTGGTTTCCAACCGAGTCCTACACCGGCCGGCGTGCCGCTCGATATGATATCTCCGGGCTCGAGCGTGAACACGCTGGAGAGGTACGAGATGAGGGCAGGGATGTTGAAGATCAGGTGTTTCGTGTTCGAGTTTTGGAGCACTTCGCCCCCGATGGTCATCTTCACGTCGAGGTTGTGCGGGTCGGCCACTTCATCGGCGGTCACGATGGCTGGCCCCATTGGTGCGAAGGTGTCAAAGGTCTTGCCGATGAGCCATTGGGTGGTGCCTTCGAGTTGAAAATCGCGGGCGCTCACGTCGTTGACGATCGTATATCCGAAGACGTGCTCTTTCCAGTTGCCGGCGGCAATATAGCGGCCGCCCTTGCCGATGACGAAGGCCATTTCGGCCTCGTAGTCGGGCTTGGTGGAGTTCTTCGGAAGAACGATATTGTCGGTCGGGCCGATGACGGAAGTTGCGAACTTGTTGAAGACCGTCGGGACCTCGGGAATCTTCATGCCCGATTCCTCCGCGTGATCGCGGTAGTTCAGTCCGATGCAAATCAGCTTATTCGGCTTCGGAATGGGCGCCAAAAGCTTTACAGAACTCAGATCGACGCCGGCCGCGCCCTTCACTGCGCCTTCAATCTTTCCGCGTGCCGCATCCCAATTCTCTATGATGCTGAGCACGCCTGGATAGCCTAGCGATCCAAGCCCCACTACTTTCTGACCAACCAAAACTCCTGGCTCGGGCGCACCAACGCCGCGGCTGAACGTGACAAGACGCATGTAAGTTTATTTCTCTCCCGGGAAGAAAGCTAGGCGACTTTTTGAACTTTGCCGCTTTTGATGCAGGACGTGCAAACACGAATTCGACGGCCGGCGCCATTGATGAGGGCGCGAACTTCTTTCAAGTTAATGTTCCAACGCCGCTTAGTGACATTGTGTGCGTGGCTGATACGGTTGCCGAACTGCGGCCCCCGTCCACACACTTCACAAGACTTTGCCATAAAACAGAGATCTCCTTGTACGGTTGAAGTTTCAGGATAACATACAGGGCCGACTAGATCGAGATCAGGTTCAGGCCTGGGATCTTTCGGAAATGACGCAGGTTCCGGGTCGCTACGCCGTACCCTCTTTCCAATGCGCATGCCCCGATCAATAGATCGTCGAAAGGGATGTTCAAGCCGATGGCAGCGGACTCAGCGCCAATCTTGCCAACCAACTCGGCGGTACTATCCGTGATGAAGTAGACCGGCACGGCTGCCTTCAGCTCATCGAGAAAAAACCTGCGGCGTTCTCGTCGCTCGGGAGTGTCCGCCCGGTAGATTCCATGCACTAATTCGGCAACGGTAATCGAACAGAGAGCGGCTTCCCTTTCGCCGATCATCTGAATGATTTGTTTGAGGAACTGAGCGGTGTTGAGACGCTGACGTTCAGCTTCAATAACAATGCTGGAGTCGAGAATTACTCCCAGGCTGGCGGTTTCCATGGCTGACTGCGACCGTCGATACCTTCTTGGACATCCCTCATGAAGCCTTCGTCCAGAGTCGCCGTGGACCCGCGAGATTCCGCCAGTGCAATGCACTCGGAGAGCAATCGGCCTTTGGGTAGCGGCGAACGGATGACCGCAACCGATCGATGGTCTTGCTCGACCACGATCTCTATGCCCTGCTGGACTTTGGCCAACACGCCATGAAGGTCGCGCGCCACTTCGTCCTCGGTCATGTGAACTTGCGCCATGATCTCGATTATAGCCCCTCTACTTTTGAGCCACTCCAATGGCCGTGCTTTGGAAGCGGGTTCTTCTGGGAGATGTTGACGTTGCCGTTCCAGGTTTTGTCGAACTGAGGGAAGCACTTTACCGGAATTTGGGTTTGTTTTCGCTCGGGCTCCTTTTGGCCTTTTTCGGGCTTTCGGGCGGCTACGAGTTCCCTGTGGGCGACGTGATAGGAGCGCTCGATGGATTGGGTGTAACGATGGGCGCGGTTCAACTTCTTGAATTGGTCGTTGTCTTCGAAGGGGTTTGCATCGTTGCAGCATTGCTCGATCAGTTGCATTTCGTAGGATTGCAACCTTTGGAGACGCCACGCGGAATCGGCCATCCTCTTGACCAGGAATTCTTCGTGGACGGTGAGGGGTTTGAATTCATCGCGGAACTTCGCCGCGTTGTTCTCGTAGTCGGCGAGGTTCTCGCCTTTGACGAATGCTTGTTTGGAGGTGGCTCCGTGGGTGACTGCGTTGGCGGCCACGGTGGCCTTGCCGGTTTCGGTCCGGGGACCGGTGGAATGCTGCGCGTTGGCCTGGTTGGCCGAAATCTGAGACTGCGTGGACATCTGTGTATCTCCTTGATTGGAGTGTACTGCTCGAGGCTCAAAAACCGGGGAGGGAACAAATGGCGAAATGCACGGCTATCGTATTGAGACTGTGGGGCTAAAGATTTTTGAAGAAAGTTGTTACCGTATACCGGCCAATCCGGTCCACAGACAGAATTGGGCAAAAACACCGGATTGGCCGGATATGTGAACGCCCACGGGCCATGGGGACTGATCGCAGTTAAACTAGCTCTGGATGATTGCGAATCGATCACCACTCTATTCTGCTCAAGTACGGTGCCTCCTTGGTCAGGATTTTGTGCATCCACTCAGCACGTTCGTGGTAGAAGGCGAATCGCACTGTCGTACTTGCAAGGCGCCGATTGATCTCCCTTACGAGATGTGGCAGCGCTCCGAGAAACGCGACATCAGCGTTTGCCTTTTGCCAGCAGCAGTGCAATGCATACCGGGTGGACAATGGAAAACACACTTCAGCCTTAGGATTCTTTAGACCGTAGGCACTGAAGAAGAACGCCGGATTGTCGCAGGTCATGAAGAAGTTCGGCCCCGAAGTCTCCACAACACGCCATGTCATTTGCTGAACAAGCCCGACCATTTCAGCGGTCGGCCAGGGCTCACGAATCTGCTTGATGACTTCTGATGGGGTTTCACCTTTGTATTTCTCATAGATCGCGTCGAGCTGCGCAAGGCGCTCTTGGAGTACGACCTGATCGACGCCGCCATTAGAGGTTAAACTTCGAAGCCAGTCTCGAATCTCACTGACCGTGTCATTGAGCGCCTGTGGCATTAGTGAGGACGCGCTCCGGCGCCGGTAAGGAACGCGTTTCAGCATAACCGCAATGTACAGTGCTAGTGAAGATTTTTCTTCTGGAGTGGGAGACTCTCTTCTCAGAAGTTTGTCCATCACCGGATTCGCCGGTTTCTCAACTGTTTCCGCGAGTTCTACTTCGATTTCGTGCTCGTAGAAGCCCACCTCCTGCGCGACCCTTTTGATGCTTGCCTGACAATTTTTGCCGGAATCTTTGTCGACCATCCATATGTATCCCGCGCGATGAATATCTTGAAAGTTGCGAAGATACCTCTGGGGGACGTAGTGGTGACCCATCCACACAACAGTATGCCCTACCGAGTTATCCGCGAAGGCAAAGTTTGCCGAGTCTACGCCATTATTCGCTGGACGACTTGCCCGCCGACGTCTGTCAGCCGGAAGTCCCGTCCCAGGTGCCGGTAAGTCAGGCGTGTGTGGTCGAGGCCGAGCAGATGCAAAATGGTCGCTTGCAAATCGTGAAGCTCCACTTTGTCTTCCGTGATGGTTAGCCCGAGTTCGTCTGTCTTGCCGATTACCTGGCCGCCCTTCACTCCGCCGCCTGCCATCCATAGGCTGAAACCATTCGGGTGATGATCGCGGCCGGCGTTGTCCGCTTCCTCGGGACGACGCATTTCCGACATTGGCGTGCGGCCGAATTCGCCGCCCCAGACTACTAGCGTCTCGTCCAGCAAGCCGCGTTGCTTCAGATCTTTTAATAGCGCGGCCGTGGGCTTGTCGGTTTGTCCGCACAACTTCGGCAATCCTTTATTGATCTCCGAATGATGGTCCCAACCCGACTGCATCACTAGCACGAAGCGTACTCCGCGCTCTACCAGCCTCCTGGCCAATAGCAGATTTGTCCCGAACGACTTCGTCTTGTCATCCTTGATTCCGTACATGTCGAGCGTCGCCGGGGACTCCTTGGAAAGGTCCGCCAGCTCGGGTCCAGCCGTCTGCATGCGGTAGGCGAGTTCGTACGCGTGCATGCGTGAGGCGATTTCCTGATCGCCGGTCTTCTCCAAACGGGCCTGATTCAGTTCGCGCAAAACATCGAGCCGCGCGCGCTGCGATTCATTCGTGATGCCGTCCGGATTGGACAGATACAGAATGGGATCGCCTGAACTTCGGAGCACCGTTCCGTCGTAAATCGAGGGCAGAAAGCCGTTCGACCAGTTGTCCGATCCGGCGCTGGTGCCCGATCCCGATTGCATGGCCACGAATGCCGGCAGATTGCGCGATTCGCTGCCCAACCCATACGTCACCCAGGCGCCCATGGACGGCCGTCCGCCGATCATGTGGCCTGTGAACAGGTAAAGCTGGCCGGGATGATGGTTGAACGCTTCGCTGTACATCGAGCGGATGAGACAGAGGTCGTCGGCGCACTCGGCTGTGAACGGGATGACGTCGGAGAGCTCCATTCCGCACTGGCCGTATGGTTTGAACTCGCGCGGACTTGCCAACACAGCGGCGGTCGGCTTGATGAACGCCAGTTTCAGGTCCTTGGTCATCGATGGCGGCAACGGATGGCCGTGCCATTTTTTTAGCGCCGGTTTGGGATCGAAGAGATCCATCTGGCTTGGGGCGCCTTCCTGAAAAAGGAAAATGACGTTTTTCGCTTTGGCGGGAAAGTGGGGCTTTTTGGGCGCAAGGGGGTCGTCGGCGGGTGTCCGCCCTTCCGCCTGGAGAATGTCCGACAACGCCAGCGTGCCGATACCCGCAGCACAATCGCGGAGAAAGCTTCGGCGGGAATGGGTGGCGAACAAATCTCTCATAAAGTATTCTCCGATTTACTCACGTGTGATGAACTCATCAAGATTCAAAAGCACGCTGGCGACGCCAGTCCAGGCGGCGGTTTCCAGCCGGGTCGCGCCGGGCGGTTCGTAGGGCGCCAGCTTCTGTTGGGCCGTTAAATCGTCCGCCAGCAGCCGCTGCTGCTTGGTGTAATAGGCTTCGAGCTTCGCTTTCTCTTTGGGATCGGGATCGCGCGCTACCACCCTTTGATAGGCTCGCTGGAGGCGGGGTCCGAAGTCGCCAGGTTCGGATACAATCTGCACGGCCAGCGCCTGGGCTGCCTCCAAAAACACCGGGTCGTTCAACAGATTCAGCGCTTGCAGCGGGCTATTCGACCGCTCCCTTGTGCAGGTAGTCATGCTGGCTTTTGGTGCGTCGAAATTGGCCAGTTGCGGATAGGGTGTGGTGCGCAGGTATTCCACGTAGAGTCCGCGGCGATATTTTTCCGGTCCGGTGCTTTCCACCCAACGTGCGCCGCTTCGCCCGGCGTAGCCGAGTTCGAGAACGCCGGCAGGCTGCGGAGGCCGTACGCTCTTGCCTCCAATTTCAGGATCGAGGAGGCCGCTGGCTTCGAGTGCCGAATCGCGAATCAATTCTGCCGGTAAGCGCAGGCGCGACTGCCTTGCGAGGAGACGGTTGTCCGGATCGATGTCTTTCAATTCGGGCCGGGCGTTGGAGGATTGCCGGTATGTGGCCGACGTCACAATGAGCCGTATCATTTCTTTTCGGCTCCAACCACGATCCATAAATTCGCCGGCCAGCCAATCGAGCAGTTCCGGGTGGCTGGGTTTCTCGCCGCGCGTACCGAAATCGTCGGAACTCTTTGCGATTCCTTGACCGAAGATCTCCTGCCACAACCGGTTGATTGCGACGCGGCTGGTGAGCGGATTGTCGCGGCGTACGAGCCATCGCGCCAGATCGAGGCGGGTGGCGAGTCTTCCTTCCACGCCAAGCGGCGGCAGCACGGATAGCGTGTCCGGATGCACTTCTATTCCCGGAGTCTTATAGTCGCCTCGCACTCGCAGAAAAGTCGGGTGGGGCTTCGGACTCTCTTCAATCACCATCGCCTGGCTGAGTTGCGGATACTGCTCTTTCAACGCGGTGAGTTTCTGGTCGAGTTCTTTGAATTTCAGTTCGTTGTATTTCTTTTGGCCGATTGCAAAGTGGTAGTTGCGGACAAAATGATCGGTGAGAATATCCTGCTCGCGCTTGGTGCGCTTTTCGGGCGCGATCTGGACGATTTTTCCGCCGTCGCCGCCCTCAGTGAGCTTGAGCACGCAGTCCCATGCGAGATCCCAGTCCGTTCGCTTTCCTGGATTGGCGATAGTGAAGATCAAGTCTTTTTCCCACGCGGCCTGCAACGCGGGAATGTTGTATTCTTCGAGCAACGCTTTTCTTTTCGCTTCGTACTCGGCGCGGTTTCGCATCCATGCGCCCGTTTCACCGGGTAGCGGCGCGTCGATGTTCACTTCTTCCAAGTTGTCGAAAAAAGCGAAGAGCTGGTAGGTGTCCTTCTGTGGAATCGGATCGTATTTGTGGTTGTGGCATTGCGCGCACCCGACCGAGAGGCCGAGCCAAACGGTTCCCACGGTATTTGCGCGATCTAGCGTGTCCTCAAACTTGAACTGCGCGTCGTCTACTCCGCCTTCGCGATTGGTGAGCGTGTTTCGATGGAAGCCGGTGGCGACTTTCTGTTCAACTGTCGCGCCGGGCAGAAGGTCGCCGGCGATCTGCTCGATGGTGAACTCGTCGAACGGCATATCGTGATTGATGGCATCGATCACCCATTGGCGCCAGCGCCATGCCCACGGCCGGAACCAGTCTTTCTCGTAGCCGTCGCTATCGGCATAGCGAGCCTGATCGAGCCAATGGCGGGCCCACTTTTCGCCGAAGTGCGGCGACGCGAGGAGACGATCGACCTGGTGTTCGTAGGCATCTGCGCGCGTATCGCTCAGGAACGCGGCGGTCTCTTCGGGAGTGGGCGGCAGACCGGTAAGATCGAGGCTCGCGCGGCGCAGCAGTGTGCGCTTGTCGGCCTCGGGCGAAGTCGCGATCTTCTGTTTCTCGAGGCGCGCCAGGATGAAGGTGTCGATGGGATTGCGGACCCAGGCGCGATGTGCGACGTCTGGCAGCGCGGGTTTCGCTACCGGTTGAAAGGCCCAGTGAGAACTTCGCGGCTTGGCGCTCGTTTGCCCGGGTTGCGGCCACTTGGCGCCCTGGTCGATCCAGGCGCGAAGCGTGGCCACTTCGTCCGTCGTGAGGCGTTTTCCCATCGGCGGCATGATGCCGATGCCTGGGGCGCCCGATACTCGCAGGATTAGCTTACTCTGATCCGCGTGGCCGGAAATAATTGCAGGTCCGGAATTCCCTCCCACCATCGCTGCGGCGCCGTCGTCGAGCCGCAGTCCGCTGGTCTGAAGTTGCGGTCCGTGGCATCCGTAACAGCGGGTTTGGAAGATGGGCCGAATGTCGCGATCGAAGTCAATTGTGCGGTCCGTGGAAGCTGCAAACAACATCGCGACTGGGATGAGCGAGAGGAACATAGATCGATGGTAGGCGCGGCTGGACTCGAACCAGCGACCACCGGCTTAGAAGGCCGGTGCTCTATCCAACTGAGCTACGCGCCCGCTTCTTCATTCTATCGACACCGAATTCGAAACGTAAGTGACGACCGCTTGATAGACTGAGATTACACGGTGAATCTTAAAGCCCTTTCAATCGCGGTCTTCTTGTGCCTGCTTGCGTCGTGCAGTTCGGCGGATCGCTTGATGGACACTCAAGCACTTTCCGTGAAGTGCCGAGGATTCATCCACTACCATTGGGCCGCGCCAGCTTGCCAGTCATCGCCTCAAGCCGCCTCCGAAGCAAGTCCTTGAGGTCTGTAACGTTGCGGTATTCGGGAACGTTGTGAACCGAGAGATCGAAGTGAAGTGAGGTTCCAGCACTCCGGTAGAGGATGGGACGCTTGCCAATCGCATGTGCATAGCCGACCTCATAGTAAACATTGGGCCGTGCGCCAGAGAGGTCGGCAACTAAGAACTCAGAAGTTCGGATCCGGTCTAGAATGACCGACGTAATGACATCCTGATGTTGAATATCGTCTGCCCGAACTGCGGGAATACCGAATTCTCGGAAGACCTCCTTGAACGCGTTTGAAACGTCTTCTAACTCTGGCCTTGCTGGATCCATCCACATGAGAATGAACGCCGTGTTGACTGATGCTGCCACGCCGGCAGTCATGGAACCTAGCCGATTGTCCGGTTGTAGTTCGGGAACGGTCTTCAATGCGCGAAAGGCTTCTGAGAAGCTGGATTCTATAGATTTAAGGCACGAGGATCGTGTGTTGTGTCCACTGGTCCGGTACCACGGATGTCTGAGCTCATATTGTGCCCACGACAGGTGGTCCTTTGTACGGTCCGAGTTCAGCAGGTTCCGTGCCAGAAGCTCTGATTCATTGAACCAGCGTTCAACATCCATGCCGAGATCGCCAAGCGCATAGGGCTCGCCAATTATGAAATCTGGGAAGCTGTCGGTCTTGACATCGTACTGCCACGACGACACCAGTTCGACGTACTGCCGCTTCAATTCCAACCCATTCTCTATATGAGCAGCAATGTTCGAAGCCATACCCGTGTCGCAATTCTAACGTAAGCAACCGGCTGCTTGATAGACTCAGATTACACGGTGAATCTTAAAGCCCTTTCAACCGCGGTCTTCTTGTGCCTGCTTGCGTCATGCAGTTCGGCGGATCGCCCGTTTCAGGTGATCGTGGGGGCGCGCCTGATGGATCCTCCGATTGCGCATTCTGTCGTCATCATTAAGGATGGGCTGATCAGTGCGATCGGCCCGCAACAAACGGTTCCGATTCCTGCCGATTCGACTAAGACCAACGGACTGGGTAAGATCGTCGCTGCGCCGGATCCGGCTGGAAAGCTTGTCGCCGGAGGTCCGGCCGATCTTGTGCTTCTCGACGAAAATCAAAAGGTGGTCAAAACGATGCGTGGGGGAAAGTGGATCGACCGTCGGTAATGGACTCGCAAGCGCAAGCATTTTCCGTCAAACGGGCCCAAGTGGAGTTTCACAACTTCGCCTCGCTCGGCCAGCCTGAGCGCGCGCTTGCCGTTTATGCGGAAGAGAATGTCCGGCGCGGTGGTGTTATCCGCAATCACCTTGAATTTATCGGCTCCCTGTCGCCGTTTCTGGAAATCGGAGCGAACGCCGGACACACCAGCTACCTGCTGGCGAATGAGTTCGGCGCCGATGGTTTCGCGCTGGATATTTCCGCCGATGCATTGCGGCATGGGCAGTTCCTGGAGGACCAATGGGGACTTTCGCGTGCGCCCATTCGGGTGGCGGGCGACGCGGCTAATTTGCCGTTCGCCGACGAGTCGCTGCAGTTCGTGATGGCGTTCCAGATGCTCAGCCAATTTATGAAAATGGAGAGCGTGTTTCTGGAAGTGAAACGCGTTCTTGCTCCGGGCGGTGTATTTCTGTTCGCTGAAGAACCTTTGAAGCGGCTGCTCTCGATGCGACTCTACCGCGCTCCGTATTACGAGAATATGAGGCGGTGGGAGCGGAAGCTTTTCGATTGGGGATTGCTTGGCTATCTGGTGCGCGACGTGATTGGCGCTCATCAGGAGGAAAGTTTCGGCATCCGGCAGAACCACACCATGGGGCTGAAGGAATGGCACCGGCTCATTACCAGCCATTTCGTGGCTCACGAGTATGAAGTGTTCGTGCCTGAACGCGGCTGGGGCGAGCGTGTAGTGAAGCGGGCGCTCGGGTCGCAATGGAAGGCGGCGCGCGCGTTGGGCGGCACTCTGGCGGCTGTTTGCAAGAAAGCCGGTGGGCCGGTTGGGAATACTGCTCCGATCGAGCACTTTGAAACATTCTTACGCTGTCCCGATTGCCATGCGACTCTTCTCAAGGATTCTGAAGAAACTTTGAAGTGCTCGCGCTGTGGGTATGCGGCAGCCAATGAAGGGAATGTTTACAATCTGCTTCCGTCCACCGAGCGTAGGGAGTTGTATCCTGGCGATCGCGAAGATGTGATCGACTTCAGTCTTCCCGGACATGATGCGCGATTGGTTGGCGATTGGCATGAGCTTGAGGGCGTGTTTGGGAATAAGTACCGGTGGATTGGTCCTCGGGTGTCGGTTATTTTGAAGCCCGTCAACGGCGGGCCGCAACGTTTACGAATTCGCGGCCATGCTCATGAGAACTGGCTTGGGCAATCGGGCAAGGCCACGATTGATGCCGTTGTGAATGGAAAGGCGGGGGCGCATTGGGTTATCGATCGCACTGGATTGTTTATTGTGGAAGCCGATTTGCCCGATGCCTCGGAGTACAGCATCGAACTTCATGCGGCGCCTACTTGGCGCGTGCCCGAGGACGATCGTGTGTTCACTACGAACCTCAGCATGATTCGCCTCGTCCCGCGCGAATCTCAGGGGCGTGACTGAAGGTTTCTGCGTTCCAACTCGGCGATGTTCGTCAGCACTTCTTTGGCATCCTGGGCTTGCGGTGAAATCTTGAGGTACTTTTTCATATGGTCGAGAGCTCCGGGAATATCTCCTTTGGCAGCCAATATCATGCCGAGTTCATACTCGGCTCGGGGAACCTCATGCGCGGTGTCGAATTCGACCGCTTGCCGCGCAGCTTTCTCTGCATCGTCCCAACGCTTGAGATGAGCGTTCGCGACAGAAGCGTAGAAGTAAACGAGGGGAGCGTCCACCGGTCTTAGGGCCATCGCGCTGTTGGTGGCTGCGACCGCATCTTCATCGCGGCCTTCGGACAGATTGAGATTCGCCAGGTGCACGTAAGGTTTTACATATTCCGCGTCGGTGGCGAGCGCCTTTTCGTAAGCCTTGCGGGCCTGCACGGGTTTCGACTCCTGCTCGAGCACTTCGCCGAGACTGCTCCAGGCTTGGGCGTAGGCTGGGAAAAGTTCGATGGCGCGGTGAAAAGACTTCTCGGCGGTTTTCCAATCACGATACGACGACGCCGAAAGACCTTTCACGAAGGCATCTCGGGCTTTTCGCGGAGCCCGTGAACTAGTCTTTGGCAGAGGAGGCGTGGGGACGTCGAGATCGCGCGCGTTGCCGCGGTTCCAGTCCTCAGGATTTGGGGGTGGCTTGAATTCATCGGTGCTAAAGGCGCGCCAATTTTGTTTCGGACCGGCCACTTCGAGAACGAGCGCGAGGAAGACACGGGGGCCCTGGAAATAGGACACGCGGACCTTGTGAATTCCCGCTTCTAGCCTCAGACTTACATCGCGGCGTACGGGTGAGTGAATGCCGTCGTTATCGATTTCGAGATGGCCGTCGATGTAGAGTTTTGTGCCGTCGTCTGAAGTGAGCGCGAAGCGGTAATCGCCGGGCTTGGCGATCCAGAATCTACCGGTGTAGTCGATGGCGAACCACTCGACCCGGTCCGTCACACCTGGGAAGCCTTCGGTAAACGCACGCTCGGGGACATTTAAGGTGTCGGTGTAGATGATGCCTACCGGTTCGAGTTCGCCGAATCTGGGAAGCGCGCTGGTATCCCGAGGAATGTAGTAAATCAGTCCACGAAGTCCGGACGGGATTACCACTGTTGTTCCGAACGTCGGAATGGCGCTTTGGGCGAACGATGGGGGCCGGGTAAAGCATAGGGCCGTCAACAGCGAGGCGAGCGCAAACCGTCGCGTTGAACAGCGGCAGGTCACTCTTTCATCGTAATACCGGTATCGTTGCGTCGAAAATTCAATAGTGATACCAGGCGCGAACTACGCGGCCAGCAGAATCCACAATCGCCGAGGCGTAGAAATTCGGCGGCGGTGGATTTGCGAATCTTAGATCGATCGCTTGTACCAGTAACGCGCCCGGAAGATCATCCGCCGGCAACACGCGCCACAGCACAAACGGGCTGAAGTGCAGCAAGTCGACGAACACGTGTTGCTTCCTAACGGCATCCATCGCCGGTACTACTTCGGGCTTGTACAACACGCGGCCGGCTGTTGGGTCGAAGCTTAACGTCAGGTTCACTTTCTGAATGAAAAACGCCCGGTCGGTCTCGACGACACCTTTCCACGACAGCGGATTCATGCGATTAGGAATAGCCGTTACGCGCCTCGGAGTATCGTCCTGATAAAGCCGCGCTTCCTGCTCGGCAATCGCTCGCTGGCGCAGAAAGAAACGGCTGCCGTCGTAGAGCAGCACCAGCGACAGCGCGAAAATCGCTGCACCGCGCCCGTGTCCCGGCTTCGCGCCGATCTCCGAACTGACCAATCCCGATAGCCACGGCGCGATAATCCCGAGAAGAAGCGCCGCCCAGATCCATACATCGATCACGCTGGTGATGCTCAATCCGATCCAGGCGTCGGAAAACGGGAGCAGGAGACGCACGCCATACTCGTTCGTGGAATCGAGCATCAGATGACTTGCTACGCCGATAATGGACAGCAGATATCCGCGTTTCCAATCGATCGCCTGGCGCGCGAAGAGGCGCACCACCAGCAACGGAAACACTGCCATCACCGGAGCCATGGCGATGGCGTGAGTGATCCAACGGTGATAGTGGAAATAATTCGCCGCTCCGCCGAACGCCGAAACAACATCGCAGTCCGGAGCATTCGCCGCCAGAAAGAGTATGCCGACCGATTGCTTGTGGAGACGGTTCAACCCTGCCCGGCTCAACAGAAAGCCCGTCAGTGAATGAGTGATGTTATCCACGCGAGAGGAACCTCTGCGGCACCAGAAGGGTCAACGCATCCGGAACAATCCGCAGCCGTTTTGGCGCGGTCCCGGCTATCTCGCCGTCAATCTGAAGGTAAACAAGGTTCCTGCCTATCGGTGTAATTTCCACTTCGCGCGACGCCACTACGGTCGCGCCGCTCATATGCTTCAAACTTCCGGTGAGCACGCCGGTAATGTATTTGAGATAAGGAACCGTGGTTGCGCCTTCGAGCAGCACGAGCTCGAATTCGTCGCGCAGCAGGGAAGCTCCGCGGGCGATCGTCAGATCACCTCCGTAATTTCGCACTCTGCTGGCCAGCGCAAAGCTACATTGGATCGTCTTGCCGCTCGTGCGAACTTCCAATTGCGCCAACCGCTTGCCGAATTGGCCAAATCCACTCACCCAATATGCCACCTTACCGAAGCGCCGCTTCAGCGATGCGTCCACACGGTGAACCACCAGAGCATCGAAGCCCGCGCCGGCCATCAGGACGAAATGCCGTCCCTCGGGATCTATCCGCCCGACCGCGATCCGCGCGGGCGCCCACTCGCCCAAATGTGCGCCGGCGCGAAGCATGTTTGTCCCGATGCCGAGTTCGCACGCCAGCACATTGGCGGTTCCGGCGGGCAGCACGCCGAGGGGAACGGCGGAGCCAATCATCCCGTTCACAACTTCATTGATGGTTCCATCGCCTCCGAGTGTCAGAATCGCGTCGGCCCCTTGTTCGATACATTGCTGCGCGAGATCGTGGGCCATTTGCGGGCCAGTGGTGGGAGTGGGCGTGACGCGGTGGCCACCGGCGGCAAGAACGTCGATGGTACGTTGTAGAAGATGATCTTTTCCGTTGAGCTGTCCGGCAAACGGATTGTAGATCAGGAAGGCGTTCTGGTAAATTGCGATAGGCGACCGGTCCCCTGACAAAAACCCATTATAGATGCCGTCTTCCATCGTCAAACAGATTGAGAAACTGCGCGAAGAGCTGCGTTATCACGAGCATCTTTACTATGTTCTCGACCAGCCGCGGATTTCCGACGCCGAGTATGACGGGCTTATGCGTCAGCTTCAGGAACTCGAGGCCAAGCATCCCGAGTTCGCCTCGCCGGATTCCCCTACTCAGCGTGTCGGCGGCAAACCCCGTGAAGGCTTCATCAAGGTTCGCCACAGTTCGCCGATGCTCAGCCTCGACAACGCGCTCAACGAGGAGGAGCTTCTCGCTTTCGACCGGCGCGTCCGGGACCTTCTCAAGGGCGAACCATACCGGTACGTTGCCGAACTGAAGCTCGACGGCCTTTCGCTGGCCATCCACTATGAGAAAGGCGCGTTTCAACGTGCGCTTACGCGTGGGGACGGCTTTGTCGGGGAAGACGTCACGGAGAACACGCGAACCATTCGGTCGGTTCCGTTGCGTGTTGCCCTTGAGCCGCACAACTTCGAGGTTCGCGGCGAAGTGGTGATGAATCGGAAGGGTTTTGAGAAGCTGAATGCCGAGCGCGAGGCACAGGGGTTGCCGCGCTTCGCCAATCCGCGCAACTTCGCGGCTGGATCATTGCGCGTGCTTGAACCCACTATCACTGCGTCGCGGCCGTTGGAATATTACGCATATTTCCTGCTGGTGAACGGCGGTTTCTACTTCGAGAGCCATTGGGAATCGCTCGAGACTCTTCACAAGATGGGCTTCAAAGTGAACGCCCAGCGTGTGCTTTGTAAGAATGTGGATGAACTCCTCGAGTTCATTCACAAGTGGGAGGAGAATCGCGAGTCGTTGCCTTATGAGATCGATGGAGTGGTCGTCAAAATCGATTCCATCCCGCAACAGCGAGCGCTCGGTTGGACGGCCAAGGCTCCGCGGTGGGCCATCGCGTTTAAATGGCCGGCGCGACAGGCGGAAACAGTCGTTGAAAATATCGAGGTGAACGTCGGCCGCACTGGAACGCTCACTCCCGTGGCGTTCTTGAAACCCGTGATTGTCGGGGGCGTTACGGTCTCTCGGGCGACTCTTCACAATGAAGATGAAATCGAGCGGCTGGGATTGCAGATCGGCGATAGGGTCATCGTCGAACGCAGCGGCGACGTTATTCCGAAGGTGGTTCGCGTGACGGCAGAAGGCGCTGAGCGGCGGCGCTTCCGCATGCCCACCCATTGCCCAATTTGCAACAGTGACGTGATACGAGTGGAGGGCGAAGCGGCGTCGCGGTGCATCAACACGAACTGTCCGGCCCGGCTGAAGGAATCGATTCTCCATTTCGCTGCGCGTTCGGTGATGAACATCGACGGCGTGGGCGATGCGTTGGTCGATCAACTTGTCGATCGCGGGCTGGTGAAGGGCGTGGCCGATATCTATAGGCTGACCGAGGCGAATCTGATCGATTTGGAGCGCATGGGGAAGAAGTCCGCCGATCGTATTCTTAAGAACATTGAAACTTCGCGTAAACAGCCGTTGCCTCGCGTGCTCAATGGACTTGGAATTCCTTTCGTTGGGGAACGTACCGCCGCAATTCTCGCCGAAGCATTCGGCAGCCTCGACACGATCGCTGAAGCCGAATTGGAAACATTGCAGCAGGCGGATGAAGTGGGGCCCAAGGTTGCCCAGAGTATTCATACATTTTTCCGCGAGGGTCCGAATCGCGAGTTGATTGAGCGCCTGCGCGATGCCGGACTTGTCTTCACACACGAAATCAAGACGAAGGCGGCCAAAGGCGGACCTCTGGCCGGGAAGAACTTTGTGCTTACCGGGACACTGCCCGAATGGAGCCGCGAGGAAGCGAAAGAAAAGATCGAAGCCGCTGGTGGAAAAGTAACCGGGTCGGTCAGCAAGAAGACAAACTATGTTGTAGCCGGCGCCGATCCCGGCTCGAAGATCGATAAGGCAAAAGAACTCGATATCCCAGTGATTGACGAGGCGGGACTGCGCGAGATTCTTGCCTCATGAGGCAGCTTGCGGCTGCGCTACTCTCGTTCGGCCTTCCCGGCCTTTTCTTCTTTGCCATCATTGATGGCGCGGGTGTACCGATGCCCGGCGGTCTTGACGCGCTGCTCGTCTTTCTTGCCATCCAGCGCCAGCATAGTATCGCTGTTCTGGCGCTTTCTGCTGTGGCCGGCTCCCTGATCGGCAACGCGATTCTGTTTTCTCTGGCCAGAAAAGGCGGTGAACTCTATATCGACAAGCGCACCCGATCCGGCGCGGGCGCTCGCTTTCGCCGCTGGTTCCACCACTACGGCCTGCTAACCGTCTTCATCGCCGCGTTGGTTCCGCTGCCGGTGATGCCGATGAAGATCTTTGTGCTCTCAGCCGGCGCGTTGGGGTCCAGTTTCCTTGGCTTCCTGGCTACACTTTTCGTGGCCCGGCTTCTTCGCTACATCGGACTCGCGTGGCTCGGCGAAGAAATGGGAACCGAGGCGATTCCGTACTTACTGCACCACTGGCTGCAGCTAACGGGTGTTGCTTTTGGGCTTTTCTTTATCCTCTATCTGATGGTCAAAGTTGCGGATCGCCTGCGCCATCGCCGCGCGGCGTGATTCACTTGACGTCGTCGCCAGAATCGTGCGTTTAGATTGGGCCGCTGGACTCGCAGGGTCGTTCGCCTTCATGAGTCTCGTTCGATCGCTTCTGTTTGGAATCCGGACGACCGGCTGGTGATGAGCGCTGCCGCGGTCGATCCAATGGTTGCACTCCGGCACGAATAGCGAACGCGCGGCGAACGATGGTGGACTAGCGGTAGAATCGGCTGATCCGCATGCTGAAAGCGCTCTTCACCCGCGCCGCGCTGCAACCGGGCATCACGGCGCTCGCCATCTTAGCCGTCGCCGCAATGATCTACCGGCTGTGGCGGCTTTGGCTCGATTGGATGCGCCCCGAACATCCCGACCGCACCGGGAACGGCATCGGCGCCGGTACGATCAAGACGTACGATAACCGATTTCTCTCTATTCGCCTCGACGAATTGGAAGCGAATCTCGAGAAGCTCGGCGCGATCGATGCGTCGAAGTTGGACGACAGCATCGGGGCCACGCAGGGCAAGGTTACGTCGGCCATCGATGTTGCGGTTGCCACCAGCGTAGCTTCCGCTAAGGGTGAAGGAACCGGGGCCGCGGAAGCGAAGGATTCCTCGAAGCCGGAGGGCTCAGATGCGAAGACAGCCCCGAGCGCGCTGGACCGTCTCTCCGAACTGATCAATCTCCGCTACGAGATTCTCAGCCTGCGCATGATTCTGGAGCGGTCCCTCTCAGACCGCTTGTGGCATGAGGGCAATCGGGATGACGCCCGGCTGCAAGCGGTTCTCGGACTTCAAGTCTCGTTGGACCCGCCGGCAGATTTTGCAGGATGCGTCGCCGTTGTGGAAGTCACGTTCAAAGAAACGTCGGGCAAGCCGATTTCCCTGGTTGCCCTGCTGCCCCAGGAGCGGACGAGCAATATGCTGTTCGTCGGCAGTCAATCTCAGGCGGCCAGCGGTTCGAATGAGGCCGGAGGCAAGCGGACGTCTGTTTTCTGGCGACGCCGGTTAGAGACTGTCAGCAGCGTTCGCGAGCCCGACACGGTCGCCTTTCAACGCCCTCCTTCTCTGAACGATGCGGCTGAGTCGTTGACAGTTGGATGGCAGTTCCGTCCGCCGCTCGATCGTCCGGCGGTTCTGGCGGGCGTGCGACAGGTGTTCGCGATCCTCGCGCTGCCGGCCATCGATGAGTCTACCGGGATGGGTGGCGGGAAGCCGCAAATCAACATCGAGGCGACCACCCGGACGTATTGGCGGCGGTATAACCCCAAGACGCGCACTACGTCGCCTCGCTGGTCACTCGTTCCCTGGCACTTGGCGAGCGACGAGAGGCGGCATTCGCATCAGTCCGTCGACGTCAATTTCACTCACGACATTCAGCAGCGGCTCAAACCCGATGTTCTCCGCATTAAGACAACGCTGCTGGGGCCTGAGACCGTCGTAGTGATGGTTGACGGGCGGAATTTCTTTCCCGGTACAACCGTCGCCATCGGCGGTAAGGTCCATCGCGACCAGCAGAGCGGCCTGCTGATCAAATCGGACCATCATTTTCAGGTCACCACCACGCCTAAGGCGCTGGCTTACGGGAATGGAGTTATCAATGGCCGGTACGGTCCGACGGTGCCTTTGAAGGTCACCGGGTCGGTGCCGGGCATATGGGTGGCATGGTGCGAGGTGGAACTTTCACCAGACGCGAAATTCCACTGGCTGAGCATTACGATTGCCAGCACGAAGAAGACCAGTGTGTTTACGGAATCGCAATTAAAGATACTTCCCGAACCCATCATCACTGTAGACGATCAGGTTTTGCCGCCGCCCTATTATTGGGAGAGCAGCTACCGGCAAGATCTCGCTACCGACGGCTTTCCCTCACAGCCCGGCGATGACGATCCGACCACCAGCACCAATTGCGTCGTGCTTTCGGCCTGGGTGCCGGCACAGTGGAACCCCACCTCTGCGCGATTCAAACTGATATTTCCGTTTTGCGGAGAGGAATATCAGCATGCGTTCGGTATTACGGAATTCGAGCCGGCTTTTGCCATCAACCATTGGTCGCGCGGAGACGTGCACTGCCTGCTGGTCACTGTTACGGGTGGAGAATTTGAAAAACTCGATCGCTGGTCGGTGGAGTTGGACAACCTGTACACGCTGGATCCACTGTCGCCGGCGGTGGGCCGCTTGTCGAAGACGCAACTTCTGCTGGAAGTCCCAGCCGCGGCTCTGGAAAAATGCGAGCACCTGATTGTCCGGTACAAGGACAGCGACGAGACCTCGGTGTACCCGCTGCAGATTTCGCCGCTCGCGGCCCCTCCGAAGCCGACGTTGGAGGACAAGACGATTGAGATCTCGTCGAAGAGCGACAACTTTGTCAAGATCCCCGGTACGCTGCTTGACTGTGCCGGGAAGGTCCGTCTCACGCGTCCGGAGCAACCGAGTCCGGTAGACCTGACGTCGTCCATCTCAGCGGACGGGAGCACGCTCAACATTTACGTGCCTATGGGTCAGAAAGTGGGCTTTGGGGAATTGGTGGTTGAGACGAAGGAGAAGGACGAATTGGGCAGAGTTCCGGTGATTGTGAAAGAGTGACGCTAGAATTGGTGGCATATTCAATGAAGATACGTCTGGACCTGGCTACAACTGAGCTAGCAAACTGGGGAAACAGCCTCGCTCTTCGCATTCCAAAGAATGTCGCCGAAACTGCTCACCTCAGGCAGGGCGACCGATTGATCCTCTCGATCGCGAAGGACGGTTCGCTGGTGGTTCGCCCCGCCAGAAAAAAATATACCCTCGAGCAACTTCTGTCCGGAATCACTTTCAAAAATCGTCATCGGGAAACAAATTGGGGTGCCAAGAAGGGTAGGGAAGTTTGGTAGTTCGTCCTTTTGTGCGGGACGAGCGCGGCTGGCGGAACGTTGGTCTGGTTGCAGTTCGAACCCGCAGGCTGGCCGTGAACAGGCAGGTGTGAAGAGTCTCGATTGGAAAGTGCGGCGTGCGCGATTTGCGGCAAAAGTGTCCGCGTCCGTTCTTGAAGATGTGCTCGATCGGCTGGCTCCCTTGCTCGGCTACTAATGCTTTAGACTGGTCAAGGAAATCCGCTCATGTCCAAGCTGCTGCGAATCGCCGTGCCGCTCCTTCTGCTTTCGGGAATCTCACACGGGCAAAACAAAGTTACCGCGCGTCAGGTGATTGAGCGGATCCAGAAGAACGTGGGCGTGCCGTGGCGCAGCGAGACGGTCGACACTTTCAAGGCCGGGAACCCGGATACTCCAGTCACGGGAATTGCTACCACATTCAGCGCCACGCTCGACGTTCTTCAGCGCGCTGTAGCGTCCGGCAAAAACCTGATCATTGCTCACGAACCTACCTTCTACAACCATCTCGACGCGACGAAGGATATCGAAGGCGATGCCGTGCTCGCGGCGAAGCAGGCGTACATCGAGAAACATGGACTGGTTGTCTTCCGTTTCCATGACCACTGGCACGCGCGGCGCCCGGATGGAATCCTCGCCGGTATGACGGAGAGTCTCGGCTGGGAGAAACACGTCAGCCGCGATGCTCCGAACCTTTTTATCTTCCCGGCCACGCCGCTGGAAAGTTTTGCCAAGGACATCAAAGAACGGCTCCACATTCGGACCATGCGCGTGATCGGCGATCCGCAACTCAAGATCACGCACGCGGCACTTATGCCCGGCGCTTCCGGCTCCATCGGGCAGATCCGAACACTGGCGGGCGACAATGTCGAAGTCCTCGTCATCGGCGAAACTCGCGAATGGGAAACTGTCGAATACACACGCGACGCTGTGACGGAGGGCAAGAAGAAAGCCCTCATCATACTCGGCCACGTGCCATCGGAAGAAAACGGAATGCTCGAATGCGCCCGTTGGCTCAAATCGTTTATTCCCGAAGTGCCCGTCGAATACATGCCGGCCGGCGAACCGTTCTGGACTCCAAAATAGAGGACCACGTGCGCACTCTTATAGCTACGCTGTTGCTTTGTACGTCCACCGGCGGCGCAATTACGCTCGCCTACATCGATACCTCCGACCGCGTTATCTACAAGCCGGAGGGTGCGCCGCCACGTGTGGTTGAGGCGAAGAACGGCTACGATCTCTGTCTCAGCCGCGATGGCAAGCGGCTCCTCTATGCGCGGGGCATACCTGATGGTCCGAATCGCACTATGGTTTTGTACGATGCCGCCAGCGGTAAATCGCGCGACGTGATGAGCGGACTCGTGGCCAGCGCGCGGTGGTCGCCGGACAACACGCGCGTCTCGTTTCTTAAAATGGACAAAAACGCCTGGCAATTGTGGATCATGCCCGCCGTTGAACCTTCTAAGGCGACACTGATCTCAAAACAGAACCTCGACTTTGTCGATTGGATGCCCGACGGCAAAACAGTTCTCGCGGGGGACGGGCAGCGGCTCTATTGGTTCGGCGTCGACGGCAAACAACAGAAATTCATTTCGACCGAGGAACTTTACGGCAAGGACTATCAGTGGACGAGCAGCGATGTTCTCCGCTTTCAGCCGGGCAATGCCAGCCGCATGTCGATGTCCGTCTACTACATGGAGACGCCTAAGGACGTGCCGTTCGAAGAAGAGGGTGGGTTCGCCACGGTGCTGCTTTACGATTGGACCACGCGGAAAAAGACGATCCTTCTGACCACCAAGACCTTTGGCCACGATGCTGTGTGGACTCCCGATGGAACGTGGCTCTATTACACGCGCCAGGAGAAATTACGGAAGTTTGCCGTCTGGCGGATGCATCCCGATGGGAGCGGCCAGGAACGTATCGTTGCCGGGATGCAGCCAAGCGTTTCGGAATGATGTCGTAACCCCCACGATCGTGGGGGCGGTTAACACACCGCGGCGGAATCCGTCCTTATCCACGAGGATCTCTTACATGTTTCCAAGCCGCCTAATTTGCTTTTGTTTCGCCGTTGCAACCATTTCTGCCGCCGAGCGTACCAACCCAAGCGTGGAACCGCTGATCGCCCATGAGTGGGGCACTTTCACCTCCGTCGCCGGTGCGGACGGAAGCCCGATGCGATGGCTACCGTTGTCCGGTCCGTCGGACCTGCCCTGCTTCGTACATCGTCTTGGCGGGAGGAACATCAAGGTGTCCTACGGGACTGTTCGCATGGAGACTCCGGTTATCTATTTCTATTCGGCTCTGCCGAGAACGATTTCCGTTCACGTCGATTTTCCGCGAGGTTACATCACTGAGTGGTATCCGGACGCCTCCAGGGTCGGGAATCCGTCCAATCAAATCGAGTGGAATTCCGTGGAAATCTCTCCCACGGAACAAGCCAAGCTTCCGGCCGAGAGGGCTGCCAGCCACTACTATGCCGCTCGTGAGACCGATTCTGCTCTCATTCGCGCGGGTGGGCAGCAGGAGAAGCTGATTTTCTATCGTGGCATGGGCGATATTGCGGTGCCGCTGCGGCCAAAGTTCACGGCCGACGGCAAGCTTGAAATCCGGACGACCTCCACCGATCCCATCCCGTTGGTTGTTGTGTTTGAGAATCGCGGAGGAAAGGCCGGCTACACCATCGTTCGCAATTTCAAGGATTCACTAACGCTTCAACTTCCGGAACTTAACGGCAGCGTCGCTCGTTTGCGGAGTGACTTGGCCGAGAGTCTCGTCTCCATGGGCCTTTATCAGAAAGAAGCCAATGCGATGGTCGAAACGTGGGCCGACTCGTGGTTCGAAGAAGGCACGCGCCTCTTCTACATCGCCCCTCGCGCCGCAGTGGACTCCGAACTCCCGCTGACCATCGCGCCGCTCCCGGAGGCGACGCAGCGCGTGTTCGTTGGGCGCATCGAGATCCTTTCGCCATCCATGGAAAACGAGATTACTACCGCGCTCGCCGCGGGAGATGTACAAAGTCTGACGAAACACGGACGCTTTCTCGAGCCGTTCCTTTCGCAAATCACGCGGCGGCGCGGAGCACCCGTGCAATCGCAGGCCGCGAAGGCCTTCATAAACTCGGCATATCAAACACTGCAGAAGGAATATGATTCGGGCGCGTGCCTGAAATAGTTGGGTAGGTAACGATGTCCGAGAGTCACCCCAGGAAATACAGGCAATCTTCTGCAAGCTGGTTGGCGCGGCGGGACTTGCCGGATGTGAAACGGTTTCCGCGCGGCAAGCACAACTCAGTGAAGCGGAAGAAAACTCATGTCTCTCCTGAGGGCCTCTCAAGAGCCGCTGACCGCGCTTGGCGGTCTTCAGGCTCCAACAGTGCCGATCGTGCCAGCCCCGCCCGACTCCAGCGGCTATGACCTGGTCGCGGGGCTCCGCCTGACGGTTGCGAATGACGCTCTCAGCGCAATCTATCAGAGCGGAGCCATTCCGCATCAGATCGCACTCGACCAACTACTGTCGCGGAACGAACTGACCGCATTGAGCCGCGGTTTCCACGTAGACCAGCCGGGAGGCCAGATCAGCCGCTTGCATATTACGACGCCGACGCTCCACTCCGTCACTGACGGGAGCGGCATGGTGGCGCTTTACGTACCAATTCAACTCGACTGGATTGAAACGGTGATTCTCGACGGCCGGCAGATCCACCAAACCGTCACCGATGCAGCCGGCACACTGCAACTGGCCATGCGTCCGAGGGCGAATCTGATTTTCCGGCCAGAGACCAACAGTTCGGTGATGACACTTTCGGTTCAACTGGCGACACTGACGCCGGCGAATAGTCCGAGATTGACCCTCGATCGTCATTCTCCCGTTCGCCTCGCCCATCCTGTGCCTCCCGATAAAGTCGATGAAGCCGCAGTTCTCATTCAAAAGGCTCTTGAGCGACAGTTCCACGAAAGCCTGAGTTTCACGGTGAGTCCGCGTTTCGTGCTGCCAACCGGAGACCTGAAGGTCCGCCGCGTGGATGTGGTCACCAGCGGAGACGTAATGATCGCTGGACTGCAAGTGGCCGGCACGTACGGGAGAGCCAAGCCCTGGCGCCTGAGCAGCCTGCTGCCGAATAGTTCCGCGAATCTCTTCGTACAGACGCACGAAGCCGTTGCCAACCTGCTGATCGAACGAGCGGTGCGTAGGGGTGCGCTGACGTCGTTCGCTAAGACACAGAATGACAACGCGGTGGTGGATTCGGCAAGGGTCTCGTTTCAGAACAACAGCGTGGTGGTCGAGATCAACGGGCGCGTAGTGAATGATTGTGGTCTGAGCAACGTTGGCCTTTTCGTGTCCGGCGGCGAAGGAGGCGAGAATTCCACGATAATCGATTTGACCTCGCCGATTCCCGGATCGGACGAACGGCCTGTCCTGAGTGCTGTTTGTTTTCGAGTCAAGAACGGCGCGATGCTGATGGCCGCGACGGTGGGTCTTCGGCCCGACCACGTCAACACCGTCATGTATATACGCTTTCTTGAGCCCGATGGAATCGACGTGCTGGCGGGCGCGACAGTGCAATTGATGGATCGCGATGCTCCGGCGCCGCGCGATCCGCCGACTGGTGGTGGGAGCCAGGCAATCCCGGCGAGATCCCCATTTCGGAGCAGGGGCGAAGATCAGAGAGTCGCCGAAGGGCAGACCGATCTAAACGGGACCGTCCGTTTCGTACTGAATACGCATGAGACGCCCGTCCCTGCAAGGAATTCTCGGGTGGAATGGAAGCCCGATCTCTATTTCCGGGTGAAACTGCCCGACGGAAGCGTCGCCGACACCCGCAACTTACCCGGCGGATTTATGCTCGACATTAATTCTTCTCGAATAGGAACGCTGTCCAACCCGCTGACATTTGCGCTGGGCTCATCTGTCAATGGTTGAGAACTTCCTTCACCTTCGCTACGAGCTCCGCCGCGGTATAGGGCTTCGGGAACACGTCGAATCGTTGTAGCTCCGCCCGGTGTAGAAGCCGGTCGTCTTCCACCAGGCCATCCACCAGGAGGACACGTATTCCCGTGCACTTCGTTCGCAGGTATTTCGCTGCGTCGTGTCCGGAAATACTTTCGATGTAGTGCCCGATGATCATGAGATCGGGGATACATTCCTTCAGACGGTCCACCGCACCTCCGATGTCGCCCGTGGCCCGGACCACGTAGCCCTCGCGCTCGAGTATTTCGCGGAGAACTTCGCGAATCACCGGCTCGGAAATCACCAGGAGGAGCGTTGTGTTGAGTGGAGGTTTATTCACGACAGCTCCTTGCGGTAGTGCACGCAACGATCGACAACTTTATAGCCTAGCGCTTCGTGGGCGTGCTGCGACTCTTCATGGTCGATCCATGTGTCGGACGCCATTTCGACGCACCCTTGCGCACGCGCCCAGTCCTCGGCTGATCGCATCAACTCGCGGCCAACCCCTCGGTTTCGGAAGTTTTCTTGAACGAACCAACCTTCCACATAGCCGACTGGGCGTGCCGGATTGCAGCCATCGGCGTGAGAGCGCAATCCAACTTCCAGGAAACCGATCAACGCTCCATTCTCATCGTGTGCGACCAGAGTCTCGGTGGGCAGCATTCCGATTATCTTATTACTTAACGCGCCGTCGAGTTCTTTGAGGTGCTCGTCGAATGAGACTTTGGGCCATAGGAGAGCTCGCATTGCCGCCAGTTCATTCCGGTCTGCCCCTTGCGCCTGCCGGACTTTCCACGCCGCCATTTTTGTTCCTTTGCGGTTACAACTTCTAATTTTGACCGCGTTCCTGAATTCTGTTACAAGTATTCCGACATATGATATTCAGGATTAAAGGCTTTGTCGCAATAGCGGGCCGCGAATGAACGCTAATTAACGCGAATTCAGTTTCGCAAGATTTTTGGCGCGACCATTCGCCAGGCTTCGCGGATGAGGGAAGTAAGCTCTTCGTCGCTTATCCGACTCAGCTCGATGCCTACCCAGCCTCGAACGCCTACGTAAGGCGGTTTGAAAAATGTCTCCGGCGACTCCTTGATCAGCAGGACTTGGAGACCGGGCGCCGCGGGTATCCAAACCGCGATGTGCCCGTCGTTGTGGTGGTTGTTGGAGAACATTGTGAATACTTTCTTGCGTACGAAGAAAGTCGGCTCGCCGTGGGATAATTTTTCGGTGGCCTCAGGCATGCCCGTGCAGATCTTCCGCACTCGCTGGAGATGCTTCTCGCCTGGATCAACAGCCATGCTAGTCTGCTTTCAGCCGCTTCAACTCTTCCCGAATTCTTCGCCCACGGGTGCCCAGAGTAAGGGCATAAACCATGAGCACGAGCCACGCAACGGCGAAGCCCCAAAACATAAATATGAAGTTTCGTTGATCCATTTTGGCCCTTACCTTACTGCCGCCGAAGCTTCGAACCGCAGCGACTGTATCGTCCGCAATTGATCCTCTTGTTCCACCCGAATCAGGATAAACACCACTGCCACCAACACCAGCGCCAGCCAGTTCCACAGGACCGTTGCCATCATCTCGGGCGGGAGCTGCATCGGCGGCGGATGTTGCGTGCGCCACCAGCGGATGGAATACCAGACGATTGGCACGTCGGCGAAGGCGAACAGCGAATATGCGGCTGAGATCTTTGCGCGCTTCACTGGCTCGTCTACGGCGTGGCGGAGTGCAAGATAACTGGCATAGAGCAAAATGCAGATCAGGGCGGATGTCAGGCGCGCATCCCAAGTCCACCAGATGCCCCAGATAATCCGTCCCCAAATGGATCCCAGCGTGATTCCCATTACTCCGAACGCCAGCCCTATCTCTGTCGCCGCTACGCTCAGCGCGTCGTATTTCATTTTGCCCGTAGCCAGCACGAGGACGCTCGTCACCACCGACATACCCATGGCGATGAAGGCCGTCCACCACGCCGGGATATGGAAATACATGATCCGGTAGACCATTCCTTGTGATGCCTCGTCGGGCATCACGAGAAAAATCAAATACAAATTCCGGACCAGCAGCAAAGCCGCCGCGACTCCAAAGCCGTAAAGGATTTTGTCCCGCATGCTTTATTTCAGTGGCCGCGGCCCGTATAACTTCAACAGATAGTCGACGATCGCCCCGCGATCTTCTGCTTTCACCTGCGCTCCCCAGCGGACCATTTTATCCACTTCGGCGTTCCATTGCTTTCCGGTCAGGCGTTCCTGCATGATCATGTCTTCTCCGTGGCATGTCAGGCAGGCAGCCTGAAAACCCGCCGGCTGCGCGAATTGCGGACTTGATCCCGACGGTCCGCCGGCCACCTGGGCCTTCTCTGGAGTTTCCGTCACGATCACCCCAACTCGCGGGACCACATTATGCAAATACCCTGAAGGGTTCCACTCCTGCTCCATCGGCTGCGTCTTCCCGGCCGTATCATACGCGCGCGCCATCAGGAAGTAGTATCCCTGCTGCTCGGGAGTCCACGTATGTTGCCACAACCGCCATCCATACCGCGACTGCTCGGGATTCAGTGTCGCCTTCCGCCATGTCCGCCCGCGGTCCACCGAAACTTCCACACTCGCGACCGCCGTCTCGCCGGACCACGCCGTTCCGTGAATCTTCAGCGGTTTTCCTGGCATCACCTGCGCGTCGTCGACCGGTCCGGCGATCACCGTCTTGATCCCCAGACTCTCGACGGGGTGCATTTTCGCCGGGTCCACTGCCGTTCCCGGAGGTACGGGATACAGCGGATGCCGATAACCTGTCTTCATCCAGAACCCGTCCGCATCGTGATCGATCACGGTAAGCTTCGTGAGCCATTTCGTCCAGCTATCGCCCGCCCATCCCGCCGCCACCACGCGCAAGGGAAAGCCGTGCTGTTGGGGCAATGTCTGGCCATTCATTTCGTAGGCCAGCAGCGTATCGCGATTCAGCGCTTTCTTCAGCGGCAACTGCCTTTGGAATTTCGGCATCGTCCCAATGGCTTCGTCCGCACCATCCATCACCACATTCTTTCCCGATGCTTTCACTCCCGCCTTCGCCAGCACGTCGGCCAGACGGACTCCGGCCCAGCGCCCGTTGCCCACCCCGCCATGGACCCACTGCGCACCTGGCACCGGCGGCTCATACAAAGCGCGTCCATTGCCCGCGCACTCCAGCACGCCAACCAATTCGACGCGGGGCATCTTTTTCAGATCCTCCATGGTCAACGTGAGGGGCTTGGTCACCTCTCCGCCAACCGTCAAATTCCATCCCGCCAGATCCACGTCGGGAATGTAATGATGGCAGCGCACGAAGAATCGATCGAGAGGGGTGATCCAATCGCCAAAGCCGTCCAGCGGCATTTCCAGATCGGCTGGCCGCGCCGATCGAATAATCATGCCGCGCTTCTGAACCTCAGCCGCCACGAGGGGCGCCCGCGTGATCAGCGCTGCTCCGGCAATCGTCTGAAAAAAACTTCTTCGCGTGTCCATCGTAACGGTCCTCCGGCTACGGTTGTGCTTTCGACGGCCAAGTCACATCGATGTTGGTGACCCCGTTGTCGCGCAAGGTCACTTCTTCGATGAACGGCGCATAACCAGCTTCCTGCACTTCGACTTTGTGCGTACCAGCGGGGACGACGATCATGGCCGGTGTTCTCTCGGGCCGAATTTGTCCGTCGATCAAGATTGTTCCACCACTCGGATTGGACTTGATCATCAGTGTCCCCTTGGCTGGATCGAGTACAACCAGAACCTCGGCGTCCTCGGGCAGCGAGAAAATTCGCAATGCGTTCCGATAACCGGGAAGCTGAACCGATAGAGTATGACGGCCATTGCTCAGGTTCAACGCGCACGGCGTTTTGCAAATCAGCTCAGCGCGGGAATCCACCATCGCCATTGCTCCGGGAGGATTCGTTACCAATCGCGCCGATAGTACGCCGTCAGCCGGGGCAGGAGTCTTCTCAGGCTCCGGAGCAGGCTGTTCCTGTTTTGGCGGTGCTGTTTCGGCGGGAGGAGGGGTCTCTGGTTTCGGGGCTACGGGCTGGTTAATCACGGGAATTTCAGAAGGACTCGGCTTGGGCTTTTCAGCCACTACCGGCGGTGGTTCCGCTTGCGTTGTTTCCGATATGGGCCTCTCATTCCGCTGGACCCAGTAGTTGTAACCGAGCACCATGAGAAACGAAGCCACTCCCGCCGAAAGGACCACCAGGGCCAGTACGCGCATCACGCGCAACAATTTCCACCCTAACGACGATTTCAATTCCTCGCCCGCAGCCGGTAGCGGCACCGCCATGGCGGCAGCGGCCTCGCGCCGGGCGTCCATCATGGTGGGCAGATTGTGACTTCCACCCGGTGGAAGCGGAGCCCAACCTTTCGCCGAATGAGTAGAGTTCTCTAAGGCCTTGGCGAAATCCGAACACGATGCATATCTTTCGCCAGGATCCTTCGCCATTGCCCGCTTGAGCACGGTTTCGACGGGCCAGCTCAGCGAGGGATTCAGCCGCTGCGGTGATGGGGGATCGTCCCGCACAATCTTGTACAACAGCGCGGTCATGGAATCGCCGCTAAACGGCTTCTCGCCGGTCATCAATTCAAACGCGATCACACCGAGGGAAAACTGGTCTGCGCGTCCGTCGATGGTGTGCCCTTGAACTTGCTCCGGAGACATATAGCTCGGAGTGCCGAGGATGGACCCGGCATGGGTCATCTGCTGCGATTGGATACGCGCGATCCCGAAATCGGTGATCTTCACGACCGATTTTTCATGGATCATGATGTTTGCCGGCTTTATATCGCGATGCACAATGCCCCGCTTGTGCGCATAATCGAGCGCGGTGGCTGCTTGCGCCAGAATCTGTAGCACTCGTGTGCCCGTCAGAGTTTCGGTCTGTGCAAGGCGGTCGAGAGTCGGCCCATCGACAAACTCCATGGCGATATAGGCGACGCCCTCTTCTTCACCGACGTCAAAAATTGTGACGATATTCGGATGCGAAAGCATCCCGGCCGACTGCGCCTCGCGAAGGAGCCGGTCCCGGAGGCGCGACCGTTCTGTGGGATCGGTAAGATCCGCCAGCCGGATCGTCTTGATCGCAACGGTGCGGCCAATGGACGGGTCCAGCGCGCGATAAACGACACCCATCGCGCCCCGGCCCAATTCGCCGACCACTTGATATCGCCCGATCCTCTGCATCCCGCGCTATTAGTGTATCGTGGCGGCTGGAATCGCAAGATCGCCGCGTCAATAAAGGGCGAAATCTACCGATAGTCATGAGTGCGGATCACTCGGCTAACGCCCGCCCTGGCCCTTTCGCCACCCTTCGTGGGTCTGGCCGACCAGGCTATTGCGAATCTTGCCGAGGCGAGGCCTGGCGGTCTACGTCATTAGTCAGGAAGACATTCACCGGTCCGGCATGACGAACACTCCCGACTTGCAACGCACGGCGCCGGGAGTAGATGTTGCACAAATTGATGCGAACACATACGCTATCAGCATTCGCGGTTTCAACGACCGGTTGGCAAGCAAGGTACTGGTTATGATCGACGGCCGAACCGTGTACACCCCCACCACCTCGGGGGGTAGCATCGTTGGCCAGAACCTCCTCAGACCCAGGCATGCGGAGTTCCACAACGCCTACGAGGTACGCCGCACGCTGGTGGAGCGAAGTGTTTTCGCAAGAATCACGTGGCACTTTTGATTGATGAGCTTCGCTGAACTGTTTGAAACACCTGAACGGTGAATCCCACCGCCTCGACTTCTTGACTGAGTATGAATAATGAATCATACTTATAAATATGAAACTTGGTGAGCGAGGTCAGGTCACGATACCGAAGGATATTCGGGAGCAGTTCGGCCTGGGGCCAGAAACGGAAGTCGAATTCCGCGTGGTTAGCGGCTCCATCGTGCTCAAGAAAGCGCCCAAAAAGCTCCATCTGGCAAAGTGGAAAGGCCGCTGTGGCGATGCGTTCGCCAAACTGGGTTATTCGTCCGTGGATAAATTCATCGACGACGTGCGCGGCCGATGATCACTGCGATCGACACCAATATCCTGCTAGATATCCTGGTGCCGAACGAGGACTTCTATGAAGCGTCCGCCGGCGCGCTTCAGGATGCGGCAGGCGAAGGTTCTCTAGTGATCAGCGATATCGTCTATGCGGAACTCTGCATTCACTTCGAAGCCCAGCGCGAGTGCGACGCTTTCCTCGAAAGCAATGAGATCCGCGTACAAGCACTGGTCCGGGACGCCCATTTCCTCGCGAGCCGCGCATGGCGGACATATCGGCTACAGGGAGGGAAGCGGACCAAAATCCCAGCGGACTTTTTGATTGGAGCGCACGCCCAGAAGCAGGCGACACGCTTGCTCTCGCGGGATCGGGGGTTCTACCACAGGCTGTTTCCATCACTTGACCTTCATGACCCGAGTGGAGCATCCGGACCTCAGGGAGGTTGAAAAGGCTTTCTTACTTTCCCACCAAAACCCCAACCTCGGCTCCAACCGGAACCTCCTGCAGCAAATCCAAAAACGCCTGAGCCGCGCGGTGCAATTTCCGCTTCTTGCGCTGAATAATCCCTAACGGCCGGAACAATCCGGGCGCCTCAATCGGAACCGCCGCCAACCGACCGCTTTCCAGTTCCGCCTTCAGAATCCGTGCGGGGACGATGCTGATACCCGGACCAATCGCGATGGCCTCTTTAATCGTCTGAATATTGTCAAAGTGCATGACAATATTCACCTCGGCGCCGCCGGATTTCAAATATCGGTCCACTTCGCGGCGGATCGGTAACTCCTCGTCGAAAGCGATAAACTCCAGCCCATTCAAATCGCTTGCTCCAACAAAGGCGCGCCCGGCCAAAGCGTGCCATGGCGGAACAGCAACAACCATCTCCTCATTCCGCCAAGGTGTTGCCTGAATCTCACGAGTCGTTTCGGGATAGCTGACGAGCCCAATATCCGAATGGTCGGACAACACTGCCGCGTACACTTTCTCGGGCCGTAAATAATCCACCGCCAGCCGCACATTTGGTTGCCGCTTCTGGAATTCCGCCTCGAGCTGTGTCATTTCCACCAGGCCAACCGAATAAATGGACGCCACACGGACTGTCCCCTCCACCTCGGACCTCAGCTCTCCGAGCGCGGCATGAAACTCTTCGTTGCGGCGAAGAACATCCCGGCAAAATTCCTGATAGAGCCGTCCCGCAGCGGTCAGTGAAAGCGGCCGCGTGGAACGATCGAGCAGATCGATGCCAAGATTTCTTTCTGTTTCCTGCACCTGCTGGCTTGCTGCGGAAGGGGAAATACCGCTCAACTCGGCAGCTCTCGATAGGCTCCGCGTCTGTCCGAGGTCGCGGAACAACTTCAGGGTGTCAAGGCTCACTCCATACAGTATACTTTAAGAGAAACTTCATGTCCAGTCCAATATTTTTACTTTTCCTAACAATAGTACTATGCTATACTCCAACTATTACCTGCCCGTGAGAGGTGCAATGAACCACGATTGTATTCCGAATGGCTTCCCTGTCGAACAAGGCCTCTATCATCCTCAAAATGAAAGAGATGCCTGTGGTATGGGCTTTGTTGTGAACATCAAGGGCGAACCTTCACATGACATTATCGTGAAAGGCGTCCAGGTCCTCATCAACCTTACTCACCGGGGTGCCTGCGGCTGCGATCCAGAAACCGGTGATGGAGCGGGCATACTGATTCAGATACCCGATAAATTCTTCCGCAAGGAGTGCGCAAAGCTCGGTTTCACCCTTCCGCCCATAGGCGAATACGGCGTTGGAATGGTATTTCTGCCTCTCGAGCGCCAAGCTCGTTTGCAGTGTGAAGGAATTCTGGAAAAGATCGCCACTGAAGAGGGACTGGCGCCTCTAGGCTGGCGCGATACGCCCACGGACGGAACCGCCATCGGAAGGGTGGCCCGGGGATCTCAGCCTTATATCGAGCAGGTTTTCCTGCGTTGCGCACCGGGCATGGAACAGGAAGAGTTCGAGCGCCGCCTCTATGTAGTGATTAAGCGATGCGAGGCCGAAATCGCCGCCTCCGATATCGACGACCGGGGCGACTTCTACATCCCGTCTCTTTCGTCGCGAACCATCGTTTACAAAGGGCTGCTTTTGGCGCCACAGATCACAAAATTCTACGGCGAGCTTTCAGATCCGGATGTCATGAGCGCTCTCTGCATGGTGCACCAGCGCTTTTCCACCAATACATTCCCAACCTGGCAACTGGCGCATCCTTACCGCATGATTTGCCACAACGGCGAAATCAACACCGTCCGCGGCAACGCCAACTGGATGCATGCGCGTCAGGCGGTCATCAAATCGCCTTATTTCGAAGACATCGGTAAGCTATTCCCGGTGATTTCACCCGGCGGCAGCGACTCGGCCACTCTCGACAACGCGGTCCAACTCTTCCGCATGGCGGGCCGTGACATGCAGCATGTCATGGCGATGCTCATCCCGGAAGCGTGGGACAAAGACACCACGATGTCGGACGAAAAGCGCGCGTTCTACGAATATCACGCCTCGCTTATGGAACCCTGGGACGGTCCGGCCGCGGTGGGATTTACCGACGGCCAGGTCATCGGCGCAACGCTCGATCGCAACGGACTCCGCCCCGCACGCTACCTGATCACGAAGGACGATCTGCTGATTATGGCGTCCGAAACCGGCGTGCTCCCGGTAAAGCCGGAGGAAGTGAAATACAAGGGCCGCCTGCAACCCGGCCGCATGCTTTTGGTCGATCTGAATGAAAAGCGCATCATTCCCGATGGAGAACTGAAGCATCGGTTGGCAAGCCGTCAGCCTTACGCAAGGTGGATCAAGGAAAATCAGCTTGATATAGAGAAGCTGCCGGAGCCGCCGAGGGTCTATGCTACCGACCACGATACGGTCCTGCAGCGCCAACGCGCTTTCGGCTATACCGACGAAGACATCCGCATGCTGATGATGCCGATGGCGGTAGCCGGCGAAGAGGCTATCGGATCCATGGGTACCGATACGCCGCTCGCCTGTCTTTCCGACCGGCCGCAGCCGCTGTTCAATTACTTTAAGCAGTTGTTCGCGCAGGTCACCAATCCTCCGATCGATCCCATTCGGGAAGAGCTGGTGATGTCGCTCACCAGCTACATCGGAAACGAACGCAATATTCTCGACGAAACGGCGCAGCAGTGCCACACGTTGAAGTTGAAGCAGCCCATCCTTACTAATCGCGATCTGGAAAAGCTGCGCCGTGTCTCGCAAGGCGACTTCCTTGCCTGCACACTGCCCATGCTGTATCGCGTCAACGGCGGTGGTACGGAATTGGAACGCGCGCTCGACGGTCTGTGCCGGCGTGCCTCACTGTCTATTAAGAACGGCTATAGTGTCCTGATTCTTTCGGATCGCGGCATCGACACGGATTCGGCGCCGATCCCCAGTTTGCTGGCGTTTACCGCTGTCCACAACCATCTCATCCGCGAAGGAACGCGAACACAGGTCGCGCTCATCATCGAGTCGGGCGAGCCTCGTGAAGTGATGCACTACTGTCTCTTGATCGGCTACGGCGCCAGCGCTATCAACCCGTATCTGGCTATCGAGACGCTTGAAAATCTCGCCCAACGTGGAATGCTGCCGGAAGGCGTGACGTTTGAGACGGCGCTCAAGAACTACAAGAAAGCCGTCAACAAAGGTCTGCTGAAAGTATTTTCGAAGATGGGAATTTCCACGCTGCAGAGCTATCGTGGCGCGCAGATCTTTGAAGCCATCGGCCTGAATAAGGACCTGGTTCAGAAGTATTTCACCGGCACGCAATCGCGTATTGAGGGCATCGGTCTCGACGTGCTGGCGCAAGAAGCCAAGATGAAGCACGACCACGCGTTTCATCCGGTCACCGACGCCGATACCGAGCTGGATCTCGGCGGCAACTATCACTACCGGATTCGCGGCGAATATCACCTGTTCAATCCACTCACCGTCAGCAAGCTACAGCATGCCGTTCGTCAGGAGAGCTTCAAGACATTCAAGGAATACACCGACCTGGTCAACGATCAGAGCAAACAACTCTGTACGTTGCGCGGACTCATGAAGCTCAAGGCCTCTGCCAAGCCGGTTCCGATCGAAGAAGTGCAACCGGCCAGCGAGATTGTGAAGCACTTCGCTTCCGGAGCCATGTCGTACGGGTCCATCTCGAAGGAAGCGCATGAGACGCTGGCCATTGCAATGAACCGCATGGGCGGCCGCTCCAACACGGGCGAGGGCGGGGAAGACGAAGAACGCTTCGTCCGGCTGGAAAACGGCGATTCCCGCCGCAGCTCCATCAAGCAGGTGGCCTCGGGACGCTTCGGCGTCACCGTGAATTATCTCGTCAATGCCGACGAGTTGCAGATCAAGATCGCGCAGGGCGCGAAGCCCGGTGAGGGCGGACAGCTTCCTGGTCACAAGGTGGACGAGAATATCGCGCGCACGCGGCAGTCGATTGCGGGTGTGGGCCTTATTTCTCCGCCTCCGCACCATGACATCTACTCCATCGAAGATCTGGCGCAGTTGATCTACGATCTCAAGAATGCGAATCCGAAAGCGCGCGTCTCGGTGAAACTCGTAGCAGAAGTTGGAGTGGGAACCGTAGCCGCGGGCGTCGCCAAGGCGCATGCCGACGTGGTGCTCATCAGCGGTCACGATGGCGGTACGGGCGCCGCGCCACTCACCTCGCTCAAGCACGCGGGCATTCCGTGGGAACTCGGTTTGGCCGAGACTCAGCAGGTGCTGGTGCTCAACGATCTGCGCAGCCGCATCGTAGTGCAGACCGACGGTAAATTGCAAACCGGACGCGACGTGGCCATCGCGGCGCTGCTTGGAGCCGAAGAGTTCGGTTTCTCCACCGCTCCGCTCATTTCCATGGGCTGCATCATGATGCGCAAGTGCCATCTGAACACGTGCCCCGTGGGAATCGCCACGCAGGACCCAAGGCTGCGCAAGAAATTTGCCGGGACTCCGGAGAACGTCATCAACTTCTTCTTCTACATCGCCGAAGAAGTTCGTGAACTCATGGCGCAGATGGGATTCCGCAGGATGGAAGAGATGATCGGCCGCGTCGATATGATCGAAATGCGGCCCGCCATCGAACATTGGAAAGCGCGCGGCCTGGACTTCAGCAGCATTCTCCACAATCCGAAAGTTCCCTCACGGGTGGGGCGGCGCTGCACTATCGCGCAGGATCACGGACTCGATGAAGCGCTCGATTACACATTAATCGATCACGCGAAGGACGCGCTGGAAGCGCAGGTTTCTGTCGAGATAAAAATGCCCATCCGCAACGTGCATCGCACGGTTGGCGCCATGCTCAGCGGCGAGATCGCACGGCGTTACGGCTCCGCGGGCTTGCCCGACGACACCATCAGGTGTTACTTCAACGGATCGGCCGGCCAGAGTTTCGGTGCGTTTCTCTCCAAGGGCGCGACGCTCATACTGGAAGGCGACGCGAACGATTACGTGGGCAAGGGCCTCTCCGGCGGGCGTCTCATCGTTTTTCCGCCGAAGCAGTCGTCGTTCTTGCCGGAAGAGAACATCCTGATCGGCAACGTGGTGCTTTATGGCGCCACAACCGGCGAAGCATTCTTCAACGGCGTGGCCGGCGAGCGGTTTGCCGTTCGCAACTCCGGCGCAACGGCGGTGGTCGAGGGCGTTGGCGATCACGGCTGCGAATACATGACTAAGGGTCTGGTAGTAGTGCTCGGGAAAACCGGCAAGAACTTCGGCGCCGGCATGTCCGGAGGCATTGCCTTCGTCCTCGATGAGACGGGCGAATTCTCATCTGTGCTCTGCAATAAAGCGGGCGTGGATCTCGAACCAGTGGTTGATGCGGCCGATATTCAAGGCCTGCGAACGCTCATCCAGCGGCATGTCGAATATACCGGGAGCCCGCGCGCTGAGTGGATTCTGGAGAATTGGGGAGAAATGATATCCAGCTTCGTGAAGGTCTACCCGCACGAATACAAACGAGTGTTGGGCGTGGCGAGAAGCACATCGATCTACCAGCCGATTCCGTTAACACGGGCGGCGCGGCAGGAGGCTGCGGTCAGTGGGTAAGACAACCGGATTCCTCGAATACACACGCGAACTACCCCAGCGCCGGCCCCCGGCCGAGCGCATCAACGACTACTTCGAGGTCTATCAACCGTTTCCCGAAGAAGCTGTCCGGCAACAAGGGGCACGCTGCATGGACTGCGGCGTGCCGTTCTGCCACACCGGTTGCCCGCTCAACAACATCATTCCCGACTGGAACGATTTCGTCTACAAGAACCGCTGGCACGATGCGATTCGCCAGCTCCACGCGACGAATAATTTTCCCGAGTTCACGGGCCGCATTTGTCCCGCACCGTGCGAAGCCGCCTGTGTGCTCGGTATCAACGAACCGCCAGTTGCCATCAAAGTAATCGAAAAGACGATCATCGAATACGCTTTTACGGCCGGGTGGATCAAGCCCGAGTTGCCGCCCTACCGCACGGGGAAGAGGATTGCCGTGATCGGTTCAGGACCGGCGGGACTTGCCGCCGCGCAGCAACTGAATCGCGCCGGCCATTGGGTCACCCTTTTCGAGAAGGCGGACCGCATCGGCGGCCTGCTGCGCTACGGTATCCCGGACTTCAAGATGGAGAAGTGGACCATCGACCGGCGTCTGGAGCAGATGACGGCCGAAGGCGTTACGTTTGTCACCAACGCTCACGTCGGCGCAAAGCTATCCGATCGAAGAACTGCGCCGGGAGTTCGACGTCATTGTCCTCACCGGCGGCGCCGAACACCCGCGCGACCTCACCGTGCCTGGCCGCGAACTCAAGGGAATCCATTTTGCCATGGACTTCCTGCCGCAACAGAATAAGAAGATCGCAGGCGATACTGTGGAGAATCAGATCCTGGCTACGGGGAAGAACGTGGTCATCATCGGAGGCGGCGATACCGGCGCCGATTGCCTGGGAACGTCACATCGTCACAAGGCAAGCTCCATCCGGCAATTCGAAATCATGCCTAAGCCGCCCGAGGAGCGCTCGCCGCTCACGCCGTGGCCGCTCTGGCCGTTGCAACTGCGCCATGAAAGTTCGCACGAAGAAGGCGGTCTCCGCGACTGGAGCATCGCCACGCAAAAATTCACTGGCGACGAAAACGGCAATGTGAAGAAGCTGCACGCTGTCCGCGTCGGGCCAGCGCCGAAGTTTGCACCGATCCCCGGCTCCGAATTCACCATGGATGTCGATCTGGTTCTGCTGGCCATGGGCTTCACCGGCCCGGTTCGCCAAGGGCCTTGTCGAACAATTGGGAGTGGAACTCGACGCCAGAGGAAACGTGAAGACCGACGAACACTATCGGACTTCGCAAAAGAACGTCTACGCCGCGGGTGATCTACGGCGCGGACAATCGCTGGTCGTCTGGGCCATTGCCGAAGGCCGCAAGGCTGCAAGATCCATCGATCTGGATCTGATGGGCACCACGCGCCTTCAGTAGCTACTTTCCCACCCCCTATTTACTAAGGGTTCTAGTGCTTCCGCCCGATTGTTTCTTAAGGTGATGCGGGCAAAGCTGAACACATGTGGAAGACCGCCGCTATTGTTGTGACTCTTCGTCGCCGGGACTGGTCTGGCGCAAATTATTCCTGAACGGAACTGCATGAGCAATCCGGATAGGCCCGGTTGTCCCGGAGAAGAGCAGTCTCGAAAACTTCAGGAGCTGATGAACAAGAAGGTCGACTTGACCACTTCGTCAACGCAGCGGGCGCAGCCGAGTGTGACAGCGAATCCGGCGCCGGTTCAGGAATCCGATTGGAAGCGTCCGCGGCTGTCGAAGGCGTTGCCGGCGGACTGGCCGCGGTGGACGTTTGCGCCTTCGGATGCGGGCGCGGTTATTGGGATGAAGCTGAAGGTGATCATGCAATCGCCGATCCTGCGGCAGATCGTCGATACGGCAGGCGGGGTGTCGACTGAGGAGCTTTGGAAAAAACTGCAAGTGGCGGATGGACCGGTCGATGAAGTCTGGTTCTCGATGCGCGCGGTGGCGGGCAGGCCGCAACCGGAATCGGTGATGCTGTTCATTGGTCCTGGGTTGGAGACGATCGGGGCGGATTTACGATCCAAGGGCGTGTCGGTTTGCTTTCTCGATGCGCAGTCGATGTTGGCGGGCGAGTGGAACGCGGTGAGTCGCGCGCTTCCGCGAGTCGCTGCTCCTGGTGCGTCCGGGTTCGCGCAAAAGGCTCGGGAGCTTTGGGGTAAAGACGACATTGTTCTGATCGCGAGTGGCAAGATGATTTCGGGAATGTTGCCGGCAGGTTCCAGTGCTCCTCTGCCGGCGGGAATCACCGGCGTCGCTGTAGGAATGAGCATGCGGGAAACGCTGGGGATCGACTTGATGTTCAGCGTCGCGACGCCGGCGGATGCGACCCGCCTAGCGGCTCAGTTCACTAAGACCCGGCTGACTTGGGGCTGCCTGAAGTGGAAGTGCACAAGGTGGCCAATGGCGTGAATGCGCATGCCGAACTGGCGTTCGATAAGCTGCCGGAATCGATGAGGAAGCAGATCAGCGAGCAGATCCTGCCAGTGATCGACCTGGTGGCGCAACGGAGACCGCAGGTGATTAACGGACAGTCCACCAAGGGCGCGATCGTGATTGAGGGACTGGACGATGGTCCGCGGGTGATTCCAGCTCAGAAACCATGAGGCCAATGTATCGGGGCGTGTGGAACAATATGACATGCTCAGATTCATCGTCTCGACCTCCCTGTTTGCAGTGTCCGCGATCGGCCAGACCATGCCGCCGGATTTCGAGCGGCAATTAGCTCGCGATATCTACAAGGAGCTGGTCGAGATCCGGTCAGGCTACACGACCGGCGCGACCACTCCCGCGGCCGAAGCCATGGCGGCCCGGCTGAGAGCCGCCGGCTTTCCTGATGCCGACATCTATGTGGGCGGAGCGATTCCCACAAAAGCGAATCTGGTGGTCCGATATCACGGCAGCGGCGGGCGGAAACCGATACTGCTGCTGGCGCATACCGACGTCGTAGAGGCCAAACGTGAGGACTGGAGCATGGATCCATTTCAATTCACCGAGCGGGATGGCTACTTCTACGGACGCGGAACCGGCGACGACAAGGCTCAGGCCGCTGTCTGGATCGCCAACCTTCTCCGCTATAAGCGCGAAGGCTTCAAACCGGAGCGGGATATCATCGTGGCGCTCACGGCCGATGAAGAGGGAGGGGGTCCCTACAACGGCGTCCAGTGGCTGATCAAAAACAAACGGGACATGATTGACGCGGAGTTCTGCCTGAATGAAGGCGGTTGGGGCGAAATCGCCGCCGGCAGAAAGATCTCGAATGATATCCAGGTCAGTGAAAAGTACGTGATCAATTTTCGATTGGAAGTCCGCAATAAAGGCGGGCATAGCTCCATGCCAGTTGCGGATAACGCGATTTATCACCTGGCGTCCGCTCTCGACCGGCTGTCCAAATTTGGTTTTCCGCTGAAGACCAATGAGGTCACACGGGCGTACTTCGAGGCCATGTCGAAGATCGATGCCGGGCCCGCGAGAAACGATCTTGCAGCGGCGGCTGGGGGCTCCACGGAGGCGATGCAGAGGGTTGCGCAGGCGTCAGCGGCATGGAACGCCACGCTACGCACAACCTGCGTCGCGACGCAGATCGAGGGTGGGCACGCCAAGAATGCGTTGCCGCAATTGGCGGCCGCAAATGTCAATTGCCGGATCCTCCCCGACGATTCTGCTGAATACGTGCAGACCACGTTGAAACGGGTAATTGGAGACGACCAGGTGATCCTCGCCATCTCCGGGGACGTCAGCAAAGGGCCGGCGTCACCGATGCGGCAGGACGTTCTAAAGGCGGTCAGCCGCCTCACCGATACATTGTGGCCTGGCGTGCCCGCAGTCCCGATCATGGTTATGGGAGCGACTGACGGCCTGTACCTTCGTGCGATTGGAATTCCGACCTACGGTGTGCAAGGATTCTTTATGGACCGGGACGACATCCGCTTTCATGGGCGCGACGAGCGGATGGCCGTAGCATCGTTCTTCGAAGGTCAAACGTTCTTGTACGAGTTGGTGAAGGCACTTTCCGGAAGTGCCGAGTAAAGCTTTTCCGGCCGCGCGGTTAGCTCAATAGTTCCAACTGAATCTTTTTTTGGTTGGCGTCGGCCACCGCGATACGGAAATTGTGGATCTGGCCGCTCTTGAGCGACGGTTTTTGGCTCGCAGCCGCGCCCTCGCCGGCACCCTGTTTCCAGCGGGCAGAAAGCTGCGCAACCTTCGATGTGAGATCACCTGCGGCGGCCGCCTTCGATTTGGCTTCCACCGGCGGCGCCTCCGCTGCCAGTTTGCACGTGCCGTGAACGCCCTCGCCGAGTTCCACCTTGGCGCGGTCGCCCTTCACTTCCACCACGCGTCCGGTGACGGTTTCGCCAACCTGATGCTCGGCGATCCACTGGTCCGCGCTGGTCGGCTCCAGTTGCTTCATGCCAAGCCGGATGCGGCGCTTTTCGCGATCGATCTCCAGAACCTGAGTCTTCACTTTGTCGCCGTTCTTGAGCATTTCGCGCGGGTGCTCGATGCGTTTTTCGCGCGTGATGTCGCCGACGTGGATCATCCCTTCGATGCCTTCCCCGAGATCCGCGAAGGCTCCGAAATTCTGGATGCTGACGACGGTTGCTTCGACAACGGATCCCACCGGATACTTCTGCGGCACCTGCTCCCACGGGTCCCCGAGAGCTTGTTTGAGTCCGAGAGAAATGCGCTTCTCCGCGGCGTTGATACCAAGGATCACGACTTCGACCGACTCGCCCGTCTTCAGGATGTCAGCGGGCTTCCGAACCTTCTTCGACCACGACATTTCAGAGACGTGGATCAGGCCGTCGACGCCCGGCTCGAGAGTCACGAAGGCGCCAAAATCCTGCAATCGGGCCACTACGCCACGGGCGCGCTCGCCCACCTTGAACTTCTCCGCGGCGACCGTCCAGGGGTCGGGCTGAAGCTGCTTCATGCCCAAGGAGACTCGGTGCGTCTCGCGGTTCACCTTCAGCACTTTTACTTCGACTTGATCGCCGACCTTCACCACGTCGGACGGCTTGCTGATACGGGTCCACGACATATCTGCGACGTGAAGCAGGCCATCGACGCCGCCGAGATCGACGAACGCGCCGAAGTCCATCACATTCCGCACCGTGCCCCGAATCACCGCGCCTTCCTGGAGACCGGTGAACGCCGCTTCGCGCGACTGCTTTTCGCGCTCCTCGAGAACCACGCGGCGATCGACGACGATGTCGTCTTTTTCCGTGTCGAGCTTGGTGATCCGGCATTCAATCAACTGTCCAACCAGGCGCTCCATTTCAGGAATGTCGCGCGCACCACTCCTCGAAGCGGGCATAAAAGCGCGCATACCGATGTCGACGCGCAGGCCACCCTTTACAACTTCGATTACGGTTCCTGCGATGGTACGCTTTTCGTCGAACGCCGCTTGTATCGCGCTCCAGTCTTTCGGCTGCGTCACGTGCGTCGTGGATAGCTCGTAATAGCCCTCCTCGTTGCGCGCGCCGATGTTGACACTGACCGCGTCGCCCGCCTTCAGCGCAACGCCTCGAAGGCTATCAGGCCGCAGGATGCCCTCGGTTTTGCGGCCGATATCGACGAAGATGGCTTCTGGAGTGACGGAGACGACCGTTCCCTGCACTGGCGCGCCAAGATGGCCTTCGGAATGGTGCTCGCTTTCAAACTGCGAAAGAATGTCACCGAAGGAGTTGTCCGCGGCAGACGAGGTCTGATCGTCAATTTCTAGTTGATCTGAAGGATTCATGGAATGTTACGGCTTTATAGAATCATTCTGACACAGCCGGAACGCGGTTTGAATTCCAATTCCGCTGGTGGGCGTGTGTGTTGCAGATTGCCCGGATTCCTCTCCGGGAATGATCGTTGTCCGGTTGTTATACGGTTTTCATTTCTCTGAAACCACCGGCTGTTAACCTTTTTTCAACATCGGAACGGCATTCTTTTTTGGCATTGCCTTGCCGCCGGGAATTCTGTAACAACCTGTTTAGCCCGGTCCGCGAGGACGACGGCTTTTTCACCAGCAATCAGTCTCAGACCAGGGAGGGCATTATAGATGGAACTAGTGAACGCAAGACTGGACAGGCGCTCCTTCTGCGCGGCCGGAATCGGTGGCGCGCTCGCGGCGCGAAACGCTCTTTCCGAGCCGGTCCCTTCCACCGTGCAATTCGGAATGATCGCCGATATACACCACAGTCTTATGCCGGGCGCGCAAGCCCGGCTGGAGTCGTTTCTGGAGGAGGCCAACCGCCGGTCTCCGCACTTTCTCATTCAACTGGGGGATTTCTGTCACGGATTTTCTCCCACTCCGAAGCCGGATCAGAAAGAGTTCTTACAGACGTGGCATCAGGTCCGCACTCCCAAATACAACGTTCTGGGGAATCATGAGATGGACCATTGCGCCAAGGCTCCGATCATGGAGCTGCTGGAGATGCCCCGGAACTACTACTCATTCGATCGCAACGGATTCCATTTCGTCGTCCTCGACTGTATGCACGTCAAGGAAAACGGCAAGATCATCGACTACGTGGAGGGGAACTATTTCCACCGCACGGCGGATCAAATCAACTGGGTGGATCAGGAGCAGTTGGATTGGCTCGCCGCCGACCTTCGGGCCACGCCGCATCCCACCGTCGTCTTTACACATCCCTGCATCAACCGATTTTGGGCAAAAGGCGCGGAAGAGACGCGGGCCAACGTCCAGCAGGCTTTTGACAAGGCCAACGCCGAGTCGGGCGGAACAAAGGTAATCGCCTGCTTCAGCGGTCATCATCACGCCGACCATCACTCAGAACATGCCGGCGTCCACTATTTTCTGGTGAACAGCGCTTCCTACTATTGGGTCGGCGAAGCCTACGGAAGCCTGGCGAAATACAGAGATCCGCTCTTCACTTTCGTCACCATCGGCTCCGGCGGTTCGCTCGCGATAGAGGGAAAGAATAGCTCCTTCATTCCGCCGACCCCAACTGAGTTGCATCACCCGGATGCACCGTATGTCACTGCTTCCATCGAAGCGCGGAAAGTACGCTTCGAAGTGAAGAGCAATGCTTAACCGGCAAGAATTGCAACGATTCAAATTCATCGACAGGGGGATTATTAGTATGCGAATCCAAATCGCGTTGGTGTCTCTCGCCCTATTGGCGAGCTCAAGCCCGGTCTTTTCCCAGACGATTCGGGCTTCTATTTATGGAACTGTTCTCGACGCTTCCGGCGCCGGGGTTCCGAACGCGAGAGTTCGCGCCATCCATGTTGCCACCAATACCGAAGTGTCTTTCACAACGGACCAGTCCGGTCTGTACGATTTTCCGCGGCTGGTGCAGTTTGGAGAATACCGGTTGGAAGCGGAGGCGGCAGGCTTCCGGAAGCTCGTACGGGAAGGCATCAACATCGTCGTCGATCAGCGGGCGAAAGTCGATCTCCAGATGGAAGTCGGCAACCTGACTCAGGAGGTGGAAGTCGTGGCCGACGCCTCTCTCCTGGAGACCTCCAACGCGACTCCGGGCCAGTACATCTCAAAGAACCTCATCAATAATCTTCCCCTGTTGAACAGAATCCCTCTCTCGCTCGTCGCGATCGCCCCGGGAATCATTCCCCAGGCTCAATTCGGTCCCATCAGCGTTTTCGACTCCACTTCGAGGCCCTCGGTCTACGGCCTTTCGAATTTCGCCGTTAACGGATCGCGCGGCGTCACAAACGAGATTATTGTTGATGGCCTTTCGGTCAACGTGCCCGAGGGAGGAAACTCCGGAGCCGGCACCGACGGTCCTGCCATATATCCGACAACCGAGGCGACAGAGGAACTGAAGATTCTGAACAATACGTTTTCGGCCGAGTACGGCAAATCCGGCGGTGGCGTCGTTGTGATGTCTCTCAGATCCGGGACTAACAGTTTCCATGGCGGCGCTTTCGAAGACTTTAGGAACGATAAGCTCAACGCCAATCCATTCTTCAGCAATGCGACCTCACAGGGAAAAAGCAAACTGCGGGAAAACATTTTTGGAGGCTCGGCCGGCGGACCCATTTGGAAAGATCGCACCTTTTTCTTTTTCGACTATCAGGCATTTCGCCAGGTTGCCCAAGGCCAGCCGGTTCGCAGTAGCTTGCCGACCCTGGAGATGATCAATGGAGATTTCTCCAACCTGCGAAATGCCTCAGGCCAAGTGATCACGATCTACGATCCGTTGACGGGCAATCCCGGTCAAGCGAGAACGCCGTTCGCAGGCAATGCGATCCCGGCAAACCGCATCGATCCCACGGCTGCAAAAATTCTTTCCTTCATTCCGAATCAACGCAGATCGGCTGGTGATCTCTACACTGCGCTGGGTAATAATACCTATGCCAGTCCTGCCGCGAACGACGAGAATCAATGGGATCTGAAGGTGGATCATAATCTCACAAACATGCAGCATCTTGTCGCCCGATATTCCTCCTGGACTATCTCGGATGCCGGCGTTCCAACCCTTCCGGGCCCGAGCCCAAATTCAAATCCCGCCGACAGCGGTCTCATTCCGCTCAATCGGAAGAGCTACCAGGGAATGGTTGGCTATACCTGGACCATCAATCCGAGAAACATCCTGGACGTCCGCGCGGGTTATCAACGGTATGCCTCGTCGTCCACCAACCTCTTCGCCTGCCAGCCTCTATTTAATTCCTGTCAGAACCCGTTCGACCCCACCAAAGCCGGCTTCCCAAGCTACATCAACAACTATTCGGAGCTGAAGGGCTTTCCGACGATCGCCTTTTCCGGCGGGTATCAGACTCTCGGCATTCAGAACAACCAGTGGTACACGCCGAACAGCCTGGTGGGACAAGCGACCTGGTCGCGCATCGCCGGCCGTCACGTGATCAAGGTTGGTTTCGATTGGCGCAAACAACATTACGTGCGAATCAGCGGTTCTGACCGGACGGGTAGCTATTCGTTCACCGACACGATGACGCGGCAGGTCAATACTGTCTCCAGCCCGAACACCAGCGGAAACTCGATCGCATCGTTTCTTCTCGGAGATCCAAGCTCGGGAAGCATCTCGAAACCGGTATTGACCGACGACGTGAGCGGCTACTTCGCCGGTTTTGTGCAGGACGATTTCAAAGTCTCACGCAAGCTCACCTTGAACCTCGGGCTCCGCTACGATGTGTTCACTCCGCTACGGGACCGTCATAACGCGCTTTCCTTCTTCAACCCAACCGTAACGAGTCCCTTGAATTCGTCCATTAACCGTGCCGTCGCGCCGGCTCTGATGAATTCCACCATACTTGGCGGGGAGGAGTTCCCCAACCAGGGAAGGTTGGCGGGCGTCGACAACACAATGAGTATTCAGTGGGGAAATTTTGCTCCCCGCATCGGAATTGCCTATCAGGCAACGGCACGGACGGTTATTCGGTCCGGATTTGCGATCCTCTATCACTCGCAAATCGGTGAAGCGAGCGTGGCGCCCAGCGATAGCTTTTCAGCCTCGAATCCAATGCTGGCAACCATAGATGGTGCGCATCCGTTCAACACCCTTTCGAATCCGTTTCCGAATGGGATCGCCGGCCCAACCCAAGGCTCTCTCGGCTATCTCACCAACGTGGGCCAAGCCGCCTATGCGATCCTCGGCAGCAATAGCGACAAGATTCCGTACCTCATGCAATGGAACTTGAATATTCAGCACGAGCTGCCGGGGAAGGTTGTAATCGAGGTTGGCTATACGGGCAGCAGGGGAACGCAGTTGAATCGCCCTCCCATCGATATCAACGAAATCAATCCGCAGTACATCCCGCTGGGAAATCAGCTCAACCAACTCGTAACCAATCCGTTCTACGGGGTGGCTGGAATTCCTTCGACTTCGATTCTGGCGCAGCCGACTGTCCAGCTCGGTCAACTGCTGCGGCCATTTCCTCAATTCACCACCGTGACCGCTTACGATCGGAATGGCGCGAACTCGAAATATAACGGCGCGACCGTCCGTGTCGAGAAACGCTTTTCTCAAGGACTGACCTTGATCGGGTCGTTCACGGGCTCCAAATTGATGGACGATTTCTCGGGTATTCCTACTTGGCTGGGATCGGGTCCCGCCCGCGACCGGACTTATTACGACACTCACCGCGAGTGGGCGGTGAATGAGGAAGACGTTCCCCGGCGCCTGGTCATCACTTACAATTACGAGCTGCCGTTTGGCGCGGGGAAGCCCTGGCTGACTCACGGCGTCGCCAAACAAATCGCCGGCGGATGGCAACTCTCTTCGATTCACACGTTCTCCGCGGGGATCCCGATTCAGGTACTAAACGGGACCGCTTACACCGCGTTCAGCTCCGGTACACAGCGGCCGAACAGCACCGGAAAGAGCGCCGAGCTTAGCGGAAGAGCGGAGGACCGGTTGACCCGCTGGTTCGATACGTCGCAATTCACCAACCCGGCTCCCTTCACTTTGGGAAATGTGGGGAGAACTTTACCGGACGTCCGGACCGACGGCATCACTCAGTGGGACTTTTCCGTTCGCCGCAACTTTACCATCTTTAAAGAGCGCGTTCATCTTGAGTATCAGGCGTTCTTCAAGAATTTTCTCAACCATCCGGATTTCGCACATCCGCAACGCGACTTCACGTCGCCGGACTTTGGAAAGATTACGGCAACGGCCACCACTCCCCGGTTGATTCAAGTGCAACTGGCTCTGCGATTCTGATGCGTGGGGTGCGAGCCATATGCCTGCTGGCCATATGGTCTGTTGAAGGCGCAAGGGCGGAGACATCCTCCTATGCGCCTCCGGCGGCGTGCCAGGGCTGCCACTCCCGGGTCGCGGGTGATTACCACCACGTTTCGATGGCCCGGACATTCGGCCGTCTGGACGCATCCCCGGTAATCGAAGACTACACGAACAACACATTTTTTCACGAGAAATCAAAGCAGTTCTATCGAGTGATCCGTCGCGGAGGGCATGTATTCCAAGAGCGCTATGAAGAGGAGCAGCCCGGCCGCGAGGTTCGCTCGATGGAATTGGAAGCGACCCACGTTATCGGCTCGGGTCAACACTCCCGGACGTATCTTCATTTATCCGCGAGCGGTCAGCTCATTCAGTTGCCTCTGAGTTGGTACGCGCAGGAAAAGCGCTGGGCGATGAGCCCCGGGTACGACCAGAAAAGTAACTTCGGCTTTACCCGCGTGATCGACGCAGGTTGTTTGTTCTGCCATAACGCATACCCGGCCGGTGTTTCGGGCAAGTTTGCAGCCCGTGCCGTCTGGCCCGCGGATCTTCCTTCGGGAATCGATTGCCAGCGTTGTCATGGTCCCGGCGCAAGGCATGTGCGGCTTGCTTCTATCGGCGCGAGCGCGGCTCTAGTTCAGGCAGCCATAGTGAATCCGAAGAGGCTGACACCTCGTTTGCAACTGGACGTCTGCCTGCAGTGCCATCTGCAGACCACTAGCGGGCCTTTGCCCCATGCATTACACCGCTTCGGAAGGGACGTATTTTCGTACCGGCCCGGTGAACCGCTGCAAGACTATATCGTCCAATTCGATCACCCGGCGGGGAGCGGACGCGGGGATAAGTTCGAAGTCAACAGCGCCGGATACAGACTGCTGCAATCGGCGTGCTTCTTAAAGAGCGCGGGCAAGCTCACTTGTACAACGTGCCACAGTCCACACTTGGCTCAACCAGCCTCGGCCGGCGCATGTCTGCAGTGTCATGCTCCGCATCAGGAACGCGGGCGGAAGGATTGCGTCGCCTGCCACATGCCTCGGCGGCGAGCCGAAGACGCCGTTCATGTCGTCTTGACCGATCATCGGATCCGAAGAACGCCGCCGGCCAACGAACTCACAGCTCCGCTCGAGGAGAAGAACGATCCGTATCGCGGCAAGCTGGAGTTCTATCAAACCTCCGGCCTCTCTTCCGTGGAGCGATCTCTCTACCTTGGGTTGGCGCTGGTGACAGACGGCGCTGGACTCGCGAGCGGCGTGACCCTCTTGCAGGGCACGATCCGGAACGCGCCGGCCGCTCCCATTGAGGTGCGGATAGGATTGGCGAGAGCATTGGCACAGCAAGACCGGTCCAAAGAAGCCCTCGAGCAGTGCCAAATCGCCCTGGCTTCCCACCCTCAACTGAGCACCGTACGCGCCGAGTGTGCCAAGATACTCGAAAGTTTGGGAGACGGCGGAGCAGCGCTTGCCCAGTATCGGCAGGCCTTTCAAAACTCTCCTGGCTTTCCGTCGGCGGCATTTGGCATCGCGAGATTGACGATGGACCAAGCCGAAGCGATCAAGTATTACCAACTGGCCGCCCAGGACTTTTCGTTACGGGCGCCAGCGCTTTCCGATCTCGGCAACTTACTTACTATCCGGCGCGAATTCCCCGCTGCGGAGACCGCGTTGAATGAAGCCCTGGCACTCGAACCACGTCTGGCAGCTGCGGAAAACAATCTGGGGCGGCTCGTCGCCTTGAAGGGAAATCTCAATGAGGCAATGTCACACATTGAGCGAGCTCTTCACTTGGACGACAGCTATGTCGATGCTCGCTTCAACCATGCGCAACTTCTTCAAGCCGCCGGACGAGGTGAGGAGGCGATTACGGAGTACCGTCGTGTACTGGCGTTGAAGCCCGGTCTGGCCGCGGCACATCTTGCCCTAGGATCTGCTTTGGGAGACGAAGGCCGTATTGAAGAGGCCATCCGTGAATTTCGAGAGACCTTGCGGTTAAGGCCAACCGACGCCGAAGCAAAACGAAATCTGGATCTGGCCGAAAAGCTTTTACACAACCGGTGACAGGAAGAAGCCCGCTGAGGAACAGCGTCCGCCTTATGTTGCGACAACTGATACCATCAGCTCAGTGCTGCGCTGGGCGATTCTCTTCCTCATTCTTGCCGTGATCATGGGTTTTCTGGGCTTCGTCGGCATCGTCGCCTCGATTCTGGGCACCGTGGCTGTGGTGATCGCGAAGTTGCTATTCAAGCTTTTTCTTTTCTTCTTTATCGCCGGACTGTTAGTGCACCTGTTGCGTGGCCGCAGGTCGATCTAGCTATGGAGAAAGTCACGGTAGAATCGATTCCGATCCTCGTTAGACGCGAGGAAGGTGGTCGCTGGTGGGCTGACATCGAGTTGATGCCCGGTGTAATGGCGTATGGCGAGACTAGAGAGTCGGCGATTTCGGCTGTCCGAGCATTAGCACTATGCGTTGCGGCGGATTGTATCGATCATGGTGAGGACGTTCCCGCGCTGCTGGCAATGCGGGTCACTAGTAGTGATAGCGGCAAGCGATGATTCGAATCTTGTCCGGCTTAACTTGATATACCAGACGGTGCGCCTGATCAATCCGTCTAGACCAGCAGCCACCGAGTTCGTGCTTCAATGGTTCAGGCTTGCCGATTCCCGAGAATGGGTCGCGCTGGACCTCTCGGATCAGACGAAGAATGCGCAGCGCCAAAGTCCGATCTCTTTCCACCCACCACGCCAGGTCTTCAAACGCGGCGACGTCAAATTCCAAGCTTCTCAACGACCACCTCGAGGGACAGACCGTGCTCACGATCCTTCGCCTCGATCAGGCGTCGTTTCATCGCCTCCGACTTGAGAAGATACGCTGTCTCCCTTTCGGATTCAATCTCGCGCCATAACGAAATTGGTACGATGACCGCTGTCGGCTCACCACTCTCATTCGACACGTACTGGATATCAACTTCCGCCATCGACTTAAGTTTACTCCTCCGAACTGCCTCAGGGGCATCAATCATGACGAGTGGTTCAAGCGAAATGGGTTGGACTTTTACGGCTTGGCAAACACCGAATCCGCAATGTCCGTGTTAATCGCCACGTCGTTCACTTTAATCTCAGCGCGCTTGGAACCGTTCTGGCTAACAACGGCGTGGCTCGGGAATTTGATTCCGTTCACATCCTTATATTCCAGATATGTTTCCTGTAGCTCTCCCGGTGGGCCCATCATCGAGCCCACGTACGAGCGGCCCGCCACCAGGCCCGTAGCCGGATCGACAAACAACTTCACTTCCATCTTTGTTTCCGGGTCCGTGACCAGTAATCCCTCGACGTCCTTGCCTTCCAACTTCGATGCACCGAGTGCCTGGGCATTCAGCTTCGGACTGTTCGCCAACAGGCTCACCAAGTCGCGGTCCAATTCGTCCTTCGCCATTTTCGCCGCCGCTGGAGGCGCATCCTGTACCCCGCCGGGCGTCTTCATCCAGGCCTTTTGGCCATCGTAGCCTTGCAGCATCTCGCCCATTGGCGTAGTAATTCTCTCGAGGCTCTTCCCGTTTTGGCGGGTCGATTCCGCCTTTAGCGCCATCTCACCCTGGGGCGTGACCGCGATGAGGTCGTACTTCTGCACCACGTTCTTTACCGAGGCGAGCTTATCACCGCCCATCGCCTGACGCGCTTTCGCCAATAACGTTTTGCCTTTCGCCAAGCTCTCTTCAGTGGCCGCGCCTATTTGCGCGCCTTTCGGTTTTGGAATCGTGATGTCGATACTGGTCACCGGGCCGAGCGACGACGGCGGCTGATCGAAGTCCGCCGTTTTGCCGAGAATCACAATCGCCATCTTTTCCGGCTGCCAGTATTGTTTGGCTACCCGCAGCACATCAGCTTTGGTCACCTTGGCGATGTTCTCGTTGAATTTCTTCAGCGTGTCGAGAGGATAGCCGCTGTACTCATAAGTCATCAACCGTTGCACGATTTTCGCCGTGGAGTCGAAGTCGAACGACTGGCCTTTCAGAATAAAATCCTTGGCTCGCTGAAACTCCAGATCCTTGGGCTCCGCTTCGCCCATCTTCTTAAGTTCTTCCTGGATCAGACCAATGGCTTTGACGGTAGTTCCGGATTTCGTACCCGCGCCCGCCAGGTAGGTGCCCGGGTGATCGTACTGTGCGGACCACGTGGCAAAAGTCGAATACGCCAGCCCTTCGTCAGTGCGGATACGATTCAACAGCCGGGATCCAAAGCCGCCGCCGAGAATCTGCGACGCCACGACATTCGCGTAATAGTCGGGATCGCTCCGCTTGCCGCCGAGTGCGCCCACCAGGACTTCCGATTGATTTACATCGTCCTTGTCGATGACATAGACGCCACTTCGATTTCTGGCTGCCGGGTCCACCGGGGGCACCCCAGGCTTGGGCATTCCACCTCTTGGCCACACACCGAATTCCTTCTCGATCAGCACCTTCATATCGGCTGTCTTGAAGTCGCCCCAGACACCGAGAATCACGTTTTCAGGTTGGAAATATTGGTGATGAAACTGCACCAAATCGGCTCGAGTGATGGCGTTCACGGTATCGTATTCGGGTTGCCGGCCGTAGGGAGTTCCCTTGCCGTAGATTACGTGCGAGAACTCTCGTTGCACGATTCCGTGGCTGTCTTCGTTCCTCCGTCCGATGGAATCGAGTACCTGGGTTTTGGCAAGGGCGATTTTGTCTTCCGGAAACGCAGGGTTGCGCATGACGTCCGACAGGATCGAGAGCGCTGTCGCCGCATCCTGGCTCAACGACGAGACGAACGCCGTGCCCGCGTCAGCCTGAATGTTAGTCTCTACCGAGGCGCCGAGCCGATCGAGCAGCTCGTCCAGCGCGTCACCGCTACGCGTCGTGGTGCCGCCGGTTCGCATCACCGAGCCGGTGATTCCGCCCAAACCTACCTTGTCGGCGGGAACCAGGCGGCCGCCCGTGTGGATCATTGCCGACGCACCAAAGGTCGGCAGTTCGTGATCCTCGAGGATGTAAACGATCATCCCGTTGGGCAGTTCGTAGCGAAGCGGCTCGGGGACCTTGACGTTGTGGAGCGGCGGATACTTGATGTCCTTATAACTGGCGACAGGTTTGGTTTGACCGAAAGCGAGCGAGACCGCGAGAGCGCCGCAGAAGATGAATTTGATAGCACGCATGATGGGGAGTCCTCCAGGACTACTTCTTCGCGGCCGCTGCCTCCAGCGGCTCGATTACGCCAACACTACGGTTGCCGTCGGTGAATGTTAACTTGGCAACGCGCTGAATATCCTCGGGTGTCACTTTTTCCAGTTGATCGAGATAGCGGAACATGTTTCTCCAATCGCCTGTGAGGGTCTCCCATTGCGCCATCTCGGACGCCATCGACGTGTTGTCTTTGAACAGGCCCATCATTCCGGAACGGAAACGATTCTTCACACCCTCGAGTTCTTCCTTGGTTACCAACTCGGTTTTGGTGCGCTCGATTTGCGCCATCATCGACTTCTCGAGTTCTTCGTTGGTCTTGCCGGGCGCGGTGAAGCCGCCAAAGATGAACAGGTTCGGATATTTCTCGCCGGGGAATCCAGGGAATCCAAACGCGGCGACGGCCAGCTTCTGGTTCTGGACGATCTCCCTCTGTAGACGCGATGACCGTCCTTCGCTTAACACGCTGCCCAGCGTGTCATATACGGCGGCGTCAGGATCGTTTTTGTCAGGTTTGTGGTAGCCGATCAGCAGCACGCGCTGCGCCTGCAGTTTCACGGTCACACGGCGTTCAAACTTCTGTTCGGGTTCAACCGTGCGAAGCGGTTCGGCCTTTGGAGCCGAGGGGATTCTGGCGAAATATACTTCCGCCAGGCGCTTCATTTCTTTCGCATCCACGTCACCCACGATGGCCATCACCATGTTGCTGGGCTGGTAATATTTCTTGAAAAACTCGACGGCATCGGGTCGCGTTATGTTTTCCAGGTCGCTCATGTAACCCACGGGCGGTAGTCCGTAGGGATGCACTTTATAGGCAATGGCTAAAAATTCCTCTACCAACTTGCCCACCGGGTTGCTATCGGTGCGCATCCGGCGTTCTTCCATCACAACGTCGCGCTCTTTGTAGAACTCGCGGAAGACCGGATCGCGCCACCGCTCCGACTCGAGATAAAACCACAGTTCGGAGGAATTCGACGGCAGGCTGAAGAAGTAGTCGGTGAAGTCCCAGCGAGTGGAGGCGTTCAGACCACGCCCGCCGGCACGATCGATGAGCCCGCCGAATTCGTTAGGCTCGACGAACTTTCCGGCCGTCTCCTGAGCCGCCTTGAACTCTTCATTGAGCTGCTTGAGTTTGGCTGGATCCGCTTTCCGGCCCTTGTCGCGCTCAAGCTGCAAGGATTTGAAGGCTTGATCTACGCGGTCGAGCGAGTTTTTTTCCTCGGCGTAGTTCTTCGTGCCGATGACCGACGTTCCTTTGAAGGCCATGTGTTCAAACATGTGCGCGATGCCCCCGGTACCCATCTTTTCCTGCGCGGAACCGGCGTTAACCAAGGTATAGAATGACGCGACCGGCGCTTGGTGCCGCTCCAGAATGATGAATTTCAACCCGTTTTTCAGGGTGAACTCGGAAACGTGCGACTGCACCTGCTCGAACGAACTTTCGGCAGACACAACCAGCGCACAAGTAACAACTAGAGAGATCAATCTCATGGAAGCTCCAATTCCCAATCTAACGCAGAACCGTCTAATTTGGCGGCATCACCATCGCGTCCAAACCCGGATGGATGCCGTAATCCTTGGGTAATTTGCGATAGTCCGTTCCCGACAAAGCATTCCCGTCCCACTGTACTTCCCCGTCTTTCAGAGTCAGTTCACAAATTAGACGTTGGGTACCGAAAATGGCACCGTCGAAGGAGTCGCGGTAGCCGAATTTGCCCTCCATCAGGTTCCAGACGGCGATATCGGCAACTGCGCCGGGCGTAAGATGCCCGAGTTCTTCGTGGCGAATTTGCCGGGCCGGATTCCACGTCGCCTCCCGGATGGCTTCTTTCAGGGGAAGGCCCATTACCAGTAGCTTCGAAATCAAAGTCGGCAGATCCATCAGGCCCTTGTTCATGCTCAGCCAGTGAAGATCCGACGATATCGTGTCGGGATAAAAGCCCTGGGCAATGGCCGGGGCAGCGTTACGCATGGTGAAGCTGCCGTTGCCGTGACCGACATCGAATTTCACTCCGCGGGCCCTGGCGCGCCTCAGATAATCGAGCAGTTTTCCGTTGTCGTCGAACCACGGCACGTTCGGCCTGAACATGTGCGTGGATACGTCGCCCGGGCGGAGCTTTTGCGTCACGAGCTGCCAGTACGGCCTCTCGCGGCGAAAGGTCCCGAAATCGACCATCACCGGAAGGCCCGACAAATTTCCCGCCTCAATGGCACGTTCGACAGGCGTCCATTCGGGTCCCTGGTAATGCGCGGTCTTGATTCCCACCACCACGTCCTTGTACCTCTTGGCGAGTTCCGCGACACGTTCGGGCAGCATATCAGCCGTGTTCTGCTCCATGGTATTGGTCAGCATCCCGTAGCCGGAGATGTTGATCATGGCCAAAATTCTCGTCTTCGCTCGAGTGATGACCGTCCCATAGAATTGGTCGAAATTACGGTAGCCCGCCGTGCCGGCGTCCACCATGGTGGTAGTGCCGGAACGAAAACTGAATCCATCCGGAGCGACACTGTAGTCCCCGGCCCAGGCCGCCGGAACGTTCGTGGTGTAGAAAACATGGACGTGCATGTCCACCAGTCCCGGCGTGACATACAGACCCTTGGCATCGATCGTCTTCTTCGCGGAAGAGGGATCGATGGAAGCAGTCACGGCGGCAATTTTTCCGCCTTTGATCGCCACATCGCGCACCTCGTCGATCCCGTTCTTCGGGTCGATGACGTGGCCGCCTTGAATTAGCAAGTCGTACTGCTGGCCGAATGCACTAACGAAACACAGTGCGAACAAAATTCCGGTTCGGATTGTCATGCCGGGATGATCCGTTCTTTGGTTTTGTCCCACTTCATGTACTTCCGCTTGCGATACGATCCATTCCCCATCCCGACCGCGACCACGCCGTAGTAGCCCAGGTTGCAGTCGCAGTTCAACTCTTCTCCCTTGCGAATCGCGTTCATCAGATTGCGATGGTGGAGAGCCAGGTCTTCGGCGCCGTGTTTCTCGTAGCTGACGGTTTTTACTTCATCGGTGAAGAGGCGCTGGGGAGTAATGGTGAAGCCGGTTTTGTTGAATGCCAGCGTCGCGCGATGTCCGCGGATCAGATGATCGACCGGCGTGTCGTTGGCCAACGAACTGATGAGTTGCACCGTGAGCCCTTCCGGATAGTCGAGCAGGATGTTCTGCGTGTCAGGAATTTCCGCCAGACTTTCCTTGAATTGAAATTTACCGCCGGTGGCCGTGCCATACTCCGGGAACGTGAGACCGACCGACTTAATGATTCTCGTAACGCGGTGGACGAAAAGATCCGTGGCGATCCCGCCTGAGTAATCCCAATAGCGCCGCCAACGGAAGAACCGGTCGGGGTCCCAAGGCCGCTTCGGCGCGGAGCCGAGGAATGCATTCCAATCGAGATCGTCGCCGGGGCGAGCATCCGCGTCGACGTCATACGCCCAGAAATCGTCTTTGTGATTACGCGAGTAGTCGATCTGCGCCAGCACGATCTTCCCGAGCGTGCCTTCCTGAACATATTTGTGTGCGGTGATGTAGGAATCGTCCGACATACCTTGGACGCCTACCTGCATTTTCAGATTGCTCGCCTTCACTTTGGCCACTACGCGCCGGGCCTGCTCGACGCTGTGGGTCATCGGCTTCTCGCAATAGATGTGCTTGCCGGCGGCCAGCGCATCGAGCGTCATTTGATAGTGCCAGTGCTCCGGCGTGGCGATGAGCACATAGTCGATATCCTTGTTCGCCAGCAGGTCGTGGTAGTTCTTGTACGGCTTGCCGCCGGTGAGTTCCACCGCGCGATCGAGACGGCGTTTGTAGATGTCGCAGACGGCCATCACCTGCATGTTGTCGGCGTCTTTGTTTTTCACCAGTGCGCGGAGGTGCGACGAGCCTTGGATGCCCGCGCCGATTGCGCCAATATTGAGCCGGTCGTTGGCTCCTTTGATTTGTGAGTAGCTGCGGGCCGTGCTCAAAGCCACGGCCGATGCGCCAAGGAAGGCTCTGCGGGAAACGGAGGTCATTCGTCGATTGTAATCCGGCGGGAACGCTTCCCGCATATGCGCCCTTCTCGCTCCACCCGGTGTATCAGACAGTTTGGTTTAAGGGATAAGCCCGAAAGATCGTCCCATCCAATAGGCATGAAGATAATCCGCCGCGCCGGTTTCCTGTTCCGGCCAGAGCTTCACTTCGGTCCAGTTGTCACCGTCGCGGCTGAGGTAAGCTCCGCCCGGCCCACTCACCAGCACTCCGCGGGGCGTCATAAAGAACGATGCGGCACGGGGAATGCGCCATCCTCTCATTGCGAGAAGGCCATCCGCGCCGTCGTCAACGCTCTTTTCGAAGTGGTTTTCCCGGATGCGGTATTTCAGAACCGAATCCGGCGTCTGTGATCGCCACTGTGAAAAGTCGATGTAGGTCAGACCCGGTGCATCCTCCGTCGGCCGCCAACTCAGACCTCCATCGCGTGTGAGAAAGAGACCCTTGTCGGTCTGCGCGTACAGAACGAAGGTACGCTTGGCCGACGCGGCGATGTTCTGGACTCGCGCGCCCATCAGGCCTGCGGAGACGTCGGCCCATGATTTCCAACCGTCGCGGCTCATGTAGATCTTGCCGGTGCTGTCGGCGAACCAGGCGACGTCAGGATCGTCGGCCGCCACCTGAAATCCGGCCACCGTAGGCCGCAGCCATCCGTCAAGTTGATACGGGCTCGCCTTCCACGCATATTCGTTATCGAGCGGACGTTGATTGATGGGGAGCGGCCGGGCACTCTGTTTTTGTCCCCGGAGATCGGGTAGCGGATTCAGAGGAATATCGGTATGCAAGGAGTTCATAACCGGATGGAACACGCGGTCGAGCGGATACCTGCGGAGGGTGTCCAGCGCGAGCGCCAGGCCCTCGTCGCGATGTGCCAGAATGATGAACGCCCGCTTACACGCGTCGATGGTCATAAAACTGAACAGAGGATTCCCCTCCATCCAGGTCATTTCCCAAAGATCGCGCATCCAGCTCCGGTACTTGGTGGACAACGTGAAGTCCTTCTCGTATCGAAGCAGCGAATCGATCGCTTCATAATCCTGCGCCTCGTCGCTGTGGTCCACGAAAGCGACACCCTCGAGCGAGAATTCGCGCGGCCGGCGCACGGGATCTGGATTGTCGACAAAGCGCGCGACTACCTTCTTATAGAATTCCAGATAGCGCGGCTTGCCAGTGATGTGGTTTGCGATTAGCAGATCGGGAAGAAGCATCAGCGACGCGCGAAGCGGAGGCTGCCACGGGTCGGGGGACTTGTAATACTTTTGATAATAGGAATCGAACTGAGGGTCCGGGTCGACGCCGACGTGCCCCCATCGAGTAACTTCTCCGTCGACGTCGATGATGCGGCAGTGGTTGTCGAGCAGGTTGGTCATCAGCCGGTCGACATCTTCGGCAATCATCTTCTTCTGCGCGGGGTCGGCGGCGATGTCGTAATACACGGAATATCCGTAGAGCACCGCGTTGAAATTATCGACGCTCACGTCGCCGTACCAACGGTAGCCGGCGTTTTTCCCCTGGCCCTGATGCCACTTCGGGGAGTCGTTCCCTTCGCGCTCGTAGCTTTCCACCGGCCCGTGGCCTTTCACGTACCCGCGGGCGAGCAATCCGGGCTTGCCTGTGACTTCCTGGAGGCGGCGGAGCCCTATCAGAATGTCGCCACCGTGTTTTCGGATGGCCGGGTCTTTCGTGACGGCGTATTGATAGGCAACGCCAGCAAGATAGCGCCCAGTCCACACTCCAGCGTGAATCACGTTGCCCGGTTCGTCAACGGTATGCTGAAGCTTTGTTCCGGGCGGCGTGACCGGGACGATGGACACGTAGAGCCCGTCGACGAGGTGTTTTTCGATGAGGTTTTGCTGCAACGAACGCGCTTTGGCGGCCAGTGTGGGGGCTGATTGAGGCGGGTCCGGGATCTTGGGAGCAGCCGCAAACAGCGGAATGGCAAGAAGAAGTAGGGCAGGACTATTCATCTCGAAGTACTATCGGCGGGCCGGGCGAAAATCCGTAGGCTGAACTACATATGAAACGAATCTGCTTTTGTTTACAGGTAAAGCGGGACCGGTTGGATGAATATCGGACGCGGCATCAGGCTGTTTGGCCCGAGATGCAGGAGGCTCTACGGCAGACGGGCTGGCACAACTATTCGCTGTTCCTCCGGGACGACGGGTTGCTGATCGGCTATGTGGAGACGCCGGATTTCGAGCGCGCGTTGGCGCTGATGGCTGCGACGGATGTGAACCGCCGATGGCAGGAATGGATGAGCGATTTCTTCGAGGGGATTCCGGGCCGGAAGGCGGATGAGCAGATGCAGGTGATTCCGGAGGTCTTCCATCTTGGCGAATAAGATCGTGCAGGCTTGTTCTTGCCTACCAGATGAAAGGCACTAAGCGGTACTTCGCCTTGTTCCGATACTCCGAGTAGCCGGGCAGGTTCTTCACCAGAAATTGTTCCTCATCACGAAGTCTCCAGACGAGCACTACCGTCATCGGAATGATTGTGAGCAGTCCCCACCACGAACCAAGCGCGAGAGGTACGCCCAAAAGCATGATCAGCGCTCCAAGGTACATCGGATGGCGCACTAGCGAGTACGGTCCTGTCGATATAACCTTCTGGTTCGCGCCGACCTCGATAATGGCAGAGGTAAAGGTGTTTTCTTTGAACACCAAGAATACGATGAGCAGCCCAAGTGCGACAAGAATGTCCCCTGCAACGACGACACGCGGCGGCGGCGCCGACCATGCGAAGCGATGATCAAGCGCAGAAAAGACGAGGATTGCGATAAACCCCATCCGCGCGAGAAATTGTATGATCTTCTGGCTCTTCTCCTTCTCAGCGGCTGGACCTGCGTTTATCCGCCGCTCCAAGAGCTCCGGGTCTCTTTTCATCAGGTAGATCGTGATCGCTAACACCACTCCGGAAAACACGATCAGAAAAATCCACGCCTGCCAGTAGTAGAGGGTCCAGGCCGGAAGGAAGAGTAACCCGGCCATGCAGATGACCAAACCCAGAAGTCCGCCAAATGCTCTCTTATTCAGCTCCCTCATTTCTTGTTCCTTCTCGCAGAACGATTCGATAGATAGGACGCGGGCCGTTGCGCCTGTTGGCGCCGGGAGTCTTCGAGCCGAAGGAAATCCTGCCGCACTGGCTGGCGCCTAGTTCCCGAATTTATGCTGGCGATCTTCGAGAAACACGTTTCCTGGCTGTGTCAAAATCAGGCGCAGATTCAACCCATCCGTACCGGGCTGAACGTCTAGTGGCGCGGCTGAAAAGGCGTCATTAGGAGTGTTGCCGGGCCAGACGGCGTACAGCCGGTAGGGTGTCCCGGCGAATACCTGTAGCGTGAATCGCCCGTCTTGGCCGGCAATTCCCTGGGCCACGAAATTCTTCGCGATATCGAACGCTGTTATGACCGCTCTTGGCCTGGGTTGCCCATCGCGGGTCAATACCGTCCCTTCGATTTCCCGCTCTGGTTGACGGTCCGGCAGGACGATGTCGTATGTCCGGACCTCGGGCTTTCCGGAAAAATCAATGGGAGTAGCCAGCGCGGGATCTTCGGTTCCAGGATAAAACCAGCGCGGGTACGGAGTCTCGCGGGATGCCGTGTGATTGAGGTTGATACCGAGATGGTAGTGGCCCGGTCTGACGATGCGCATTTCGTATCGGCCGTCCGGACGGGTCATAACGCCGTCGCCGTAAGAATCCTCGGTGGCTCGGAAATCCACCGCCACTCGCCCCGCGGGCTGCCCGCTTTTCGTTGTTACGCGGCCTACGATTTGGAGAGCCCGGAATAATGTCACATCCTGGCAACCTTTGGCGTGAATCTGCACACGAGGATCGTCTGGAAGATCACCATCCGACTCGGTGTGTATCGCGTATTCGCCGGGAGGCAAGCCGGCGAACATAGCATCACCCGCCGCGTTGGTCGTTGCCGCGTAACGTGAGCCCTGGCCGTCCGCGATAACCCTAACTCCCGGCTTGCCAGCTAGCCCCGGATAGCCTGTAGCGATTCGGAGGCTGCCGGTTGTAGGAGCGTTGGCCATCGCATGGAAGTAGGCGATATCCTGCGCCGCCTGACGCGACGGGCGAGTGCGTGAGCAGATACCTGTTTCAAGGCGTCCATCCCGATTCTTGTCTGCGTAGACGACGTAATCTTCACCTTGCCGAAATGCGTATCCGCAGTCGCCACCACCCAGACCGGTTACGATCTCGATTTCCGTCTGCCCCGGCTCCAATCCGCTTAATACCATTCCGACTTGCATTCGGACGACTTGCAGAGGCGACCACGATAGGACAGATATCGATTCGCTTTTCGCACGACGGCTCGCGGCTGTTCCACCATCTTTAGGCGGAACAACTGGTGGTGGAACAACTGGCGCGCTATCCGTAATGCTGAGTACCCTGCCGGTGAAGGCCGCGGCGGAGATTCCGGCCGCATTGCATGGTGTGGACGGCGGCCCTGCGCACGAGCACGCCAAGAGTTCGGATAGCGGCGCCGCGAGCAAAATGATTCCGAACACTCGAAGCGGAATGCTACGTAATAAGCTGCTTAGTGAACTCATGATCGCCGCGCACGTCGGTGAGGCGCATGTCTCGGCCCTGATAGAAGTACGTTAGCTTGAGGTGATCGAGGCCTAGCAACCGTAGAATGGTCGCGTTGACATCGTGTGCGTCCAGCCGCATGTCGACTGCTTGCACTCCGAACTCGTCCGTCGCGCCTATGGTCTTTCCACCCTTGACGCCGCCTCCGGCCATCCACATGGTGAATCCGTAAGGATGATGATCGCGGCCGTTCTGTCCTTGTGACAGCGGCGTTCTGCCGAATTCTCCGCACCAGACTACTAGCGTTGTGTCGAGCAGGCCTCGTGCTTTCAGATCGTACAAGAGTGCCGCGATCGGCTTATCGGTTTTGCCGGCCATGCGGTTGTGCGAGGCCACCAGATCTGTGTGCGCACCGTCCCAATCGTCGCCTACATTCGTGCCGGAGTATATCTGGATGAACCGGACGCCCCGTTCCACCAGCCTGCGGGCAAGCAGACACTTGTGGCCGAAATCGCCGGTCAGCGGATCGCCGATACCGTACAGCGCTTTCGTGGCAGCGGTTTCCTTGCTGAAGTCGACCGTTTCCGGTGCGGAACTTTGCATCCGGTACGCAAGCTCATACGATGCGATTCTTGCTTCCAGCGTGGAATCGCCAGGCCTGGCCGATTCGTGAATCTGATCGATGCTGTTAATGAAGTCGAGCGTATCGCGCTGCGCGTCTCCGGGAATTCCGGGCGGGTTTTTGAGATACAGAATTGGATTCTCGCCGCCGCGGAATACGGTGCCCTGGTAAACAGCCGGAAGGAAACCAGCGCCGTAAGCCGGAGGTCCGGACTTTGTGGAGCCATCCGACATGACGACGAACGCCGGCAGGTTCTGATTCTCGGTGCCTAATCCGTACGTCACCCAGGAACCGAGGCACGGCCGGCCGGGGAGTTGGGATCCGCTGTTTCGCAGGTAAATTGCCGGCGCATGATCGAATTGGTCACCGAAGCAACTGCGCACGACCGCGATGTCGTCCATGCGTTCGCGAACATTCGGATACAGGTCGGAAACCAGGGTCCCGCACGTGCCACCTGGTTTGAATTGCCACGGGCTCCCGCGCAGAATGGCCTTGGTGGGGTCGTGAATGAAACTCGTCTTGATTGTCTTCGCCAGCTCCACGGAGAGAGGTTGGCCGGTGCGCCTTGTGAGTTCAGGTTTCGGGTCGAAAGTATCGACGTGACTCACGCCGCCGTGCATGAACAGATAGATGACGTTTTTGGCTCTGGCAAATTCAGGCGGCGCTTTCGGGGTTAAAGGATTGTTCGCCGCGCCCTGCAGAAGACCGCATAGCGCAGTGGCACCGAATCCGCGCCCTGTCCTCGAGAGTAATTCTCTCCGCGTCATAACGATCTTTCTCCGTCAGTCGACATATAGGAATTCGTTCAGGTTCATCAGGCCGCGAATCAGTTCGGTATAGGCTGCGCTCTTTCCGCCTAAGCGTGGTGTCTGCCGTTCTACCAGTTGCTCCGCGGCTGTATGCTCTTTGGGACTTGGATCCCGTCCCAGAACAATCTTCCAGGCGCTATCCACCGAATCGACTTTTTCCGCCAGGATCTTCGACTCCTCCATCATGAAACGGCTGTTGAGCAGTGCCAGCGATTGCGGCGCGGTTGTGCTTTCGTTGCGGCGCGAGCAGGACGTGACGGCGTCGGGCGCGTCGAAGGCCTCGAACATGGGCTGCTGGAATGTGCGCCGCTTTAGCATGTAGATGCTGCGGCGAGTGTGCTCGGTGGTATCCGGAGTCACGACCCACGAGCTGTCCGGCTTGCCGATGATGCCGTAGAGTTCCTCGGGTTCGAGCGGTGGGACCACGGGATCACCATACATTTTCAGATTCAGAGTTCCGCTCACTTGCAAGGCGGCATCGCGTATCTCTTCAGCTTCCAGCCGGCGGCGGTTCATGTGCGATAGAAATGTGTTGGCCGGGTCGCGATCGCTGGCCGACGGCGTGGGATTCGAACTGCGGCGGTATGCGTCCGACATCATGATGAGCTTGTTCATCGACTTGATGGACCATTTCCGTTCGGCGAATTCCACCGCTAGCCAATCGAGCAATTCCGGATGCGACGGCTTTCCGGCTCGCGTACCGAAGTCGCTCGGCGTCCGCAACAGGCCCGTACCGAAGTGAAATTGCCAAATGCGATTCACCATCACGCGGGCAAACAGCGGATTTTCAGGAGTTGCCAGCCACAGCGCCAGAGCTTTGCGCCGGCCCGTGTCTTTCGCGTGAAGAGGCGGTTCGGGAACGTCGCCGCCGCCAAGTACGCTCAAGAATCCCGGTCCAACTTCTTCACCGGGCGATTCCGGATTGCCGCGCTGTGCAATATAGGTGCGCGGCGCTTCGCGGCCAACATCGATAATCCCCGGAGCCATGGGTGGCGCGGCATAGCCGGTGAACATGGAGAGCAGGCGCTTCTCAATGGCGTGGATGCGCTCGGCGTCCGCTTGGGACAATGCGCCTCGCAGCTCATCGTCGCTCACCTTCAGTGTTTCTTCCGTCTCGGTGGCCAGTGCCTGTTGATCCGGCGTTCGTTTCTCCGGCGCGATCTTCAGAACGGCCTGCTTGCCGGCGGATAACTTTGCAATCTCCCGCGCTCTTATTTTCTCGCGGTAGGGCTTTTCTATGCGGCTGATTTCGGCGCCGATCTGCCGCAGCTTGAAGTCGCGAGTGTTGGCGGCGATGTCGTAGAAGCGGGCGGTGTTGTATTCGAGAAACACCTTGTCGCTGACGGTCGGCGCAAAAATGGCCTGCATACGGTAGAAGTCCCGCTGCGGAATGGGATCGAACTTATGATCGTGGCAACGGGCGCAACCGACCGTCATGCCGAGGAATACGGTGGACGTCGTGTCCACCCAATCGGTCAGCTTCTCGACCTGGTTGACGTCCTCCACCTTGAACAGCATGTCGCGGTTTGTTCCGACCCGGTAGTAGCCGGTCCCGACTCGCGCTTCGGGTTCATCGGTATATAGCTCGTCGGCGGCGATCTGCTCTTTGGCGAAACGGTCGTATGGCTTGTCGTCGTTGAACGATTTGATGACGTAGTCCCGGAAGCGCCAGGCTTCGAGCGTGTAGGGGTCCTGCTCGAATCCGGCGGTGTCGGCGTAGCGGACGAGGTCGAGCCAGTGCCGGCCCCATTTCTCACCGTATCGCGGGGAGGCGAGGAGTGAATCGATCAGGCGCTCCCATGCATCCGGCGATTTGTCATTCAGAAACGTCCTCGTCTGCTCGGCGGTCGGCGGCAGGCCGGTGAGGTCGTAGCAGGCTCGCTTCAACAGAGTGTGCTTGTCGGCTTCCGGCGCGGCATCCAGGTGTTCGGATTGCAGCTTGGGGGTGATAAATGCATCGATTGGGTTCTTCGCGCCCGCCACATTCGGTACTGGCGGCCGACTGAATTTCTGGAAGGCCCACCAGTCCGACTTCTTAACTTTGACTGCGTGATCCGGCCACTCGGCGCCCTTGTCGATCCACGTGCGCAGCGTCGCTACTTCATCCGCTGCAAGCTTCCCGCCCGGGGGCATCGATACCGGCCCAGCACCCGATACGGCTTTCAGCAGCAAGCTTTCGTTGGCTTGTCCGGGCTTGATGGCGGGGCCGCGTTTGCCGCCTCGAATCGCTTGGTCCCGGTCCGATAATCGTAGATCAGACATAGCGGCTTTGTCGCTATGGCAGGAGCCGCAGCGCTGCTGGAGAATGGAAACCGCCTTGTCCGCGAGCGGCTCAGTCTCGGCTGCCGCTAACGGGAGGGCGGCAACGACAAGAATCAGAAAGCGCATACAACACTAGCCTACGCGATGTGCGCGCCCTGTGTCTCGACATATACCGCGTACAGCGACTGGCTGGCGGCCATGAACAGCCGGTTGCGATGGGTACCGCCAAAGCAGACGTTCGCGCACATTTCGGGCAGCAGGATCATGCCGATGCGATCGCCGTTCGGCGCGCAGATGTGGACGCCATCGTAGCCGTCTCCAACCCAGCCGGCGCCGATCCAAATGTTGCCGTCCTTGTCGGCGCGAATGCCGTCGGCGAGGCCCGCGCCTTTACCGGGAATGTCCATGTTGACGAACTGCTTGCCGTTGCGCAGGGTCTTTTCGTCCGCCACATCGTAGACGTTGATGATTCTCGGTGTGTCGGGATAATGGGTGGCGCCGGTGTCGCAGATGTAGAGCTTCTTGTAATCGGGGGAGAAGCAGAGACCGTTCGGTTTTTTCAACTGATCGTCGACCATGCTCATCTTGCCCGATTTTCCGTCGACGCGATAGACGGCTTCTCTGATTTCCATTTTGGCGATTTCGCCTTCGTATCCGACGAGAATTCCGTAGCCGGGATCGGTGAACCAGATGTCGCCGTTCGGGTGGACGACGATGTCGTTCGGGGCGTTGAGCGGCTTTCCGTTCCACTTGTCGGCGATCACGGTGGTCGATCCGTTGTGTTCGTAGCGGACGACGCGGCGGCCGAGATGTTCGCACGAAAGCTGGCGGCCCTGATAGTCGAATGTGTTGCCGTTGCTGTTGTTCGCGGCGTGGCGAAGAGTGCTGACGTGCCCGTCGTCTTCAATCCAGCGCAATTGCCGGTTGTTCGGAATGTCGCTCCACACCAGGTATTTCCCAACGCCGTTCCAGGCCGGACCCTCGGCCCAAAGGCATCCGGTAAACATGCGTTGCAGGGGCGTGTTGCCGATCTTGTATTTTGCGAAGCGCTTGTCGAGAACGATGATGTCCGGATCGGGGTAGCGTGCCGGGTTCTTGCCGCTCCAGTCTCGCGGTGCGGACTGGGCGCCCAGCGCCTGTGGAAGAAGGGCCGCACCCGCGGATGCGGTGGCCAGAAACGAACGACGGTTGAGGGCTGACATAGGTGGCGGTAGTCAGTATATATCAGGACGAAGTCCGGGAACCCAGCAAAAATTTTCCTTGCGTATTGCTACTACAGAATAGTAGAATCAGATACGAGATAGTAGAACCACATGGCCAAGCCGAAACTAAGCAAACTCGAACTTCAAATTCTGGAAGCCCTCTGGGCCCATGGGAAGGCATCCATTCGGGAGATTCAGGAGGCTTTTCCGGAGCCTCGCCCCGCCTACACCACCATCCAGACGACCGTATACCGGCTGGAAGGGAAGAAGGCCGTGCGCCGCGTCCGGAAAATCAGCAATGCCCACATCTTTGAGCCGATCGTGGCGCGGGACGTGACGCGGCACCGGCTGCTCGACGAGATTCTGAGTTTCTTCGGAGGGCGGGCCCAACCGATGATGGCGCAGCTAGCCGAGGCGGGGAAGCTTACACTCGACGATGTTCGCGAGTTGGAGAAGACGATCAAGAAACTTGACGCTGCAAGAAAAAGCGGAAAGGACGCGTAAATCGAAATGATCGGCGAATTGACCAACCATCTCTGGCAATCGACGTTGTTCGCAGTCGCGGCAGGGCTGCTGACCGTCGCGTTCCGCAAGAACCGGGCCCAAGTCCGCTATTGGCTGTGGCTCAGCGCATCGCTCAAATTCCTCATCCCGTTCTCGCTGCTGATGAGCCTCGGCAGCCACCTGGAATGGGCGCCGGCCTGCGCGGAAGATTGCGACGCCGGCTGTCTCGTTCACGATCGTGCAGATCACTCAGCCATTTCCCGACACGGTGCCGTTTGCGCCTTCCGCGGCAAGTCACTCGCGATTGGGTCCCGATCGCAATCCTCGCCGTGTGGGCGTGCGGATTCGCGAGCGTAGCGCTGATACGACTTCGGGGCTGGCTCCGCATCCGGGCCGCGGTACGCTCAAGCACTCCGCTTGGAGATTCCCGCGCCGGTCGAGGTTCGCTCTTCTCCGGGCCTGCTGGAGCCCGGCGTGGTCGGATTGTTGCGCCCCATTCTGCTCTTGCCGGCGGGCATCGCGGAACGTCTGACGCCGCCTCAACTGGAGGCGGTGCTTGCGCACGAACTGTGCCACGTCCGCCGCCGCGACAACCTGTTCGCTTCGATTCACATGATCGTCGAAGCGATCTTCTGGTTCCATCCTCTGGTGTGGTGGATCGGCGCCCGGCTGGTGGAAGAACGCGAGCGAGCCTGCGACGAAGAAGTGCTGAGCCTGGGCAGCGAGCCGCACGTCTACGCCGAAGCGATTCTCAACGTCTGCAAGCTCTACGTGGAATCGCCGCTGGTGTGCGTGTCCGGAGTAACGGGTGCGAATCTCAAGCGAAGAATCGAGGCAATCATGACCAACCGCATTGCAGCTCCGACTGAACTTCGCAAAGAAAGCTGGCCTTGGCAGTTGCCGGGATGGCGGCTGTTACCGCGCCTATCGTTGTTGGCATCATGAATGCGCCCGCTCGGGCCAATCTGCGACTACCGCCACGCCGAAATTCGAAGTGGCGTCAATCAGGCCCTGTACGGGAGAGGGTGGCTCGGGCGGTCTCAAGAAGAGCGCACGCCCTGGCGGCAAGGGTGGAGGCTACTACGCATCTCCCGGAAGGCTGAACACGGGGTGCAGCGTTTTGGCAGATGCCAACAATATAGGCCTTATTCAGCGCGCGTACGTCAGGTTTGCAAATGGTCAATCCCATTGGCTGGGGATTGTCCCGATCCAGGGAGGGCCGGCCTGGATCCATTCCGAACTCTACGACATCAATGCAAAAGCGGAGGGCACTCCGAGCCCGGAAATGATGCAGGGACCCATGCTGCAGGCGCTTCTTGAAGACCGGTTTAAGCTGAAGATCCATCGCGAAACCAGAGAAGTGCCGGTGTATGCGCTGACTGCGGCCAAGGGCGGCGCTAAGCTGAAGCGGTTTGAGGAAGGAAGTTGCACCGCCATGCCAGTGGCGTATCCCGCGCCTGCGCTCCCGCCGGGTCAAAGGTTCTGTAAGGTTAGGGTTGCATTGATAAACCCGGCCGTGGATGCGGAGGGATCGACTCTCGCTGAGTTCTCAAAATTGCTCGAACTCGTCTTCGACCGCCCGGTCATCGACACGACCGGGATCACGGGGCGGTTTGATATCCATTTGGAATTTGCGCGCGACGAGAACACACCTGGACTCCTGCCGGGTGGCGATGTGGCTGGTGTTCCCGATCCCAACGCCGGGCAATCGATTCTTACGGTGTTGCAACAACAACTCGGGTTGAAACTCGTGGCCGCCAAAGGGCCCCGCGAATTCCTCGTCATCGATCACGTGGAGAGACCGTCTGAGAATTAATGCGGCGGCGACGTCTCCGCGATTTTACTCGCTGCGTAGCGCCTGCATAGGATCGATCGTCGCCGCATGCCGGGCGGGAAGGAAGTTGGCCGGCAATCCCACGATGATCACCCCGATCACGGCGGAGGCATAGATGACGGGATCCCGGGAACTGACACCGAATAGCAACGTGCGCAACAGATCGGTCCCCCAAAAGGCTCCGAGTAGACCCGCGGCTATGCGCATCGATACGTGCGCCATGCCGCCGAGCAACACCTGTCTCAGCACTTGCACGGGCTGCGCGCCCAGTGCCATGCGGATTCCAATTTCTTGCGTGCGCTCGCTGACTGCGTACGAAACCATGCCGTAGACGCCGGCCGTGGCCAGCAAGATGGCGATCGCCGCGAATACTCCGAACATCCAGGAATAGGCTTGCCTTGTCCACAAGGACTGCTGTAGCTTCTCTGTCATCGTCTGTATTCCGTACATCGGGACGCCTGCATTCAGTTGGCGGACGACTTCGCGCGCCGGTCCGACGAGCATCGCTGGATCCATTGACCCGCGCACGACAATACTCATCAGGCGTAGACTGCGCAAATCATCTTTGCCTGCCGCGAATATTGCCGCGGGATACGGCAGGAACACGCTCGGGGTCACATCCTGGTCGAGGCCATCGTGCTTCTCATCGCGTAACAAGCCGATTACCTGATACCAATCTCGTCCACCGGGGTAGCGGATGCGCTTGCCGATAGGATTCTCCGTTCCCCAGAAGTGTTTCGCAAATGCCTCGTTCACTGCGACTACGAGAGGGGAAGTGGGTGTCGAATCCCGTTGGTCAAAGGTACGGCCACGGAGCACGCTCATTCCGATCGCATCGAAATAGCGCGGTGTGGCGGCAATCCGCGACACGACGGGATTCTCGCCTCGCGCGGCGGAGCGTCCTTCTGCTTCGAATTGACCGCCCCAATGTCCTCCGAGCGGCGGTGACGATGTGGCGCCAGCCGCTCTGACTCCCGGCAATCGCTCGAGGCGCGCGAGGAGGTTCTCGTAGTAGGCAATTTTTTGTTCGGGCTTTTCGTAGGTCGCGTCGGGGAGGCTGATGCGGAATGTAAGAACGTTCTCCGGCCGGAATCCGGGATCGACGGTCAACACTTTCCGGAAAGCCTGCACCAGCAGGGCGGCGCAGATGGATAGCATCAACGCCAATCCGATTTCGCAGACCACCAGTGCGGCGAAGGCAGAGCGGCGGCCACGCGCTGCCGTCGCGCGGGCCGCCGCGTTCTGGAGAGATCCCCGGATATCGATGCGCGAAGCGTGAAGGATTGGAGTAATCCCGAACAGCAGGGCAGCCGCGCCGGTGATCGCCACGCAGAAGACAGCGAACCGCCCGTCCAACGAGAAGACAATCCATTGCGGCATTGCGGCGGGCATTCGGGAAACCATGAAGTGCAGGGCGGCGGCCCCAAGCGGGACTCCGAGTATGCCCCCGGCCGCAGCCAGCACGAAGTTCTCAATCAATAGCTGCGCGGCGATGCGGCCGCGCGAAGCGCCCATCGCGGTCCTGATTGCAATGTCCCGTGTGCGAGATGCACCGCGTACCATCATCAACGCCGCAATGTTGACACAGGCGATCAGCAGCACGGTAGCGACCGCGCCCAGCAGCACTCGGCTTACAGTCTTGAAATCGCCCAGGTAGCGGTCGCGGAGCGGCGTCAGGATGGGAGACGTTGTCTCATTTACCTTGTGCCCGAACAAGATCATCGCCTTATGGATGCGCAGCAGATCGGCTTGCGCCTGTTCGATGGACACGCCGGATTTGAGCCGGCCGATACCGTTCAGGTAGTAACCCGAAGGGCTGTTCGGATCCGCCGCGACCGGCGTCCACAGTTCGGCTCGATCCGGAAATACCGCCTTGGGCGGAAGAACGCCGATCACTGTGTAAGGCTGCTCATCGAGTTTCACGACGCGCCCCAGCACATTGCGATCGCCCTGAAACATCCGTTGCCAGAGATCGTGACTTAGCAGCACTACCTTCACGCCGCCGGGCTTATCCTCGTCAGAACGAAAATCGCGGCCAATGAGCGGCGTCAGGCGGAGAACGTCCAGCATGTCGCGCGTGACTTGGGCGCCTTGCACGCGCTGCGCGGCTCCGCCATCAGACAGGTTGTAGCTCACGTTGGTGAAGAATGCCATGGCGTCAAAAGTCGAATTACTCTTGCGCCACTCATAAAAGTCGGGGTTCGACACACCAACGTATTTAAGGTTCCATTTCGGTGCCGTCTCATCGAGTTCGATGACCCGGTTCGATTCCGGAAAGGGTAGCGGCCGCAAGAACAGGCTGTTAAAGATGCTGAAGATCGCACCGTTGCCGGCGATTCCTAACGCGAGCAGGCCAATGACCAGTAGGCTGAACAACGGTTGGGTTCGGAGATTGCGGAGGGCTATTTTGAAATCATGGGCGAGTCCATACATATGACCCCCAGTCGAAAATCCATCTTTCGGATATTAGACGATGGTGCGCCGTCGGCGTTAGTCACCCTCCTATACTTTCAGATGAGGCCAAACTGTGAATTCATTTGTTCAAGAGTTCAAGCAGTCGATGCGGATGTTGCGCCAAAGCCCAAGCTTCACGATTACTGCCGTGACTGTCATCACGCTTGGGATCGCAACCAACACTGCAATCTTCTCGGTGGTGAACACCGTCTTGTTGAGGCCACTTCGAGCTCCTGATCCCGATCGAGTGGTGTCCCTCGTTACTACGAATCAGCAGGGAGCCAGTTCCGCGGCTTCGGAAATCAAGTTCAACCTGTGGCGGGACCAGACCCGCGTGTTGCAGGATGTGTCGGGGTATTACTACACTTCGCTAACCCTGACGGGCATCGATCGGCCCTTGCAAGCGGATGCTATCCACATCACCCGCGACTACTTTCGTCTGTTTGGGCTACCAGTTGCGCAAGGCCGGACCTTCTCGGCCGAGGAAGAGCAAAGCGGGGGGGATCATGTCGTGGTCTTGAGCGACGCATTTTGGAAGAGAGCCTTCGGCGCCGATCCCAGGATCATCGGCAAAGTGATTTCATTCGGCGAGGGTTCTTACCGGGTGATCGGAATCATGGCGGAGGGCGCGGTAACAGAAACGCCCGAACCTCCTGACGTGTGGCTTCCGTTTCCAATTGATCGGAACAGCGCGGATCAGGTGCACTACTTCTTCGCGGCCGCGCGGATCAGGCCTGGCGTGACCCTTGAAGCGGCGAACGCGCAACTACGGATCGCTACGGAGGAGTTCTATCGCCGGTACCCGAAAAGCCTTTCCACGAGCCGGAAGGATCGCTTCAGCGCGCAGCCGCTCGGCGACATCCTGGTGAAGGACGTGCGCCAATCTCTTCTGGTCCTCACCGCAGCGGTAAGCCTTGTCCTGCTGATCGCGTGTGCCAATGTCGCAAACCTTCTTCTGGCAAGGGCAGCGGGGCGGCGACGCGAGATCGCCGTGCGCATTGCCCTGGGTGCTTCGCGCGGGAGGATTGTCCGGCAACTGCTAACGGAAAGCCTAACCACATCCATCGCCGGGCGGAATATTGGGTCTCGGTGTTAGGCGTTATTAGTATTCGTGCCGTTCTTGCACTTAACCCCATCAACATTCCGCGCATCGGATTGAAGGGCGCCAATGTGATGCTGGATTGGCGAGTGCTTGCCTTCGCGGTGCTGCTAACGGTGGTCACAGCACTCTTGTTTGGATTCATCCCCGCGCTTCAGACGGCTCGCTCGGACGTGCAAGCCGGCCTGAAGGAAGGCGCCGGCCGCGCCGTCAGCGGATTCCGGCAGAGCAGGATACGCGGTGCGTTGGTCGTTGGCGAAATTAGCCTGGCGCTCTTGTTGCTGATCGGAGCCGCTCTTCTGATTCGCACGCTAGTCGCACTGCGTTCGGTGAACCCAGGGTTCGACGGGCGCAACGTCTTCGCCACCCGCACACCCTTGGAACCGAAGCTCGTAAAAGCGGAAACAGCCAACCAAATTGTCACAGATGTATTCCGGCGCCTCAGTGCACTGCCTGCAGTGGAGAAGGCCGGCTACACGAGAATGCTGCCACTGGACGGCGCCTTCAACAGTCTTCCTATTGTGATTGCAGGCCGGCCGCTCAGCGGGCCAGCCCATGGAAATGGCCGTTGGATGGTGGTGTCGGCGGACTACTTTGGTGTGTTGAAGATTCCTGTCCTCCGAGGGCGTTCCTTTACGGATGGCGACAGGCTTGATACGCCGTTAGTTGCGGTCGTCAATCAGAGCATGGCGCGGCAGTTTTGGCCCGATGGCAACCCGGTGGGCGCTGAACTCTTTATCGGAAAGGGGCTTGGTCCTGACTTCGCCGAACCTGCACGCAAGGTGGTCGGCGTTGTCGGAGACGTTCTTGACAATGGGCTTGGGGAACGGCCGCAGCCGGCGGTGTTCGTACCGGGATCGCAACTTCCGGACCGCCGAGTAGCCGGCCGAGCAGTCACTTGGGTAATTCGCACGCGCGCCACTCCAGGGCCGTTAGAAGCGGAGCTGCAGGAACAGATCCGTCAAGGGACGGGTCAGCCGGTGCCTCCGCTTCGATCCATGGAGGATGTCGCCGCAAAATCCACGGCTCGTCAGGACTTCAACCTATTACTGATGGCGATCTTCGGAGGGTCGGCGTTGCTGCTGGCGGCGCTGGGTATCTATGGACTGATGGCGTATGCGGCCGAGCAACGGGCCAACGAAATGGGAATTCGTATGGCGCTTGGGGCAACGCAAAGCAATGTCCGAAACATGATGACAGTTGAGGGCATGCGCTTCGCGATGGCTGGAATTGTGATTGGGGTGGTGGCCGCCGCCGGATTGTCACGATACCTGGAGTCGTTTCTCTTCGGGGTAAAGGCGCTTGACCCGTTGGTGTTCATCGCAATTCCCGCGCTGTTGGGCTTGGTGTCTCTGGCGGCGGTGTGGATCCCGGCGTTTAAGGCAAGCCGCGTAGATTTACTGTCTGCGTTGCGAAATGAGTGAGAGGGTTCACTGCGAATAGAGTGCCCACGCGCTGGCCAAATCCTGGACGATGTGGCCGAGGGATTTGTAGACGGTGATCTCGTGTGCCGAGCGCCGGCCCTCAATTTCGCCTGCTAATACCTGGCCAATCTCGGCGGCGATGTGGCCGTCATCGATCAAACCCGCCTTCTTGGCGCGGAGAAACTCCGCACCTTGGCTCAGGACCCCTTCGCGGCTGTCGGCAATGAAACGTGAGCGGACGACCAAATCGTTGTCCACCTCGGCTGGTCCTGCATAGCCGGAGCCGACGAGGTTCAAGTGTGTGCCGGGCCGCACCCAGTCGCCCTTCAAGATCGGCTCGGCTGCTGAGGTGACGGTGCAGATGATGCCGGCGTCGGCGACTGCCTCTTCCACGCTCCCGGCGGCGGTCACCGGAATCGCCAGTTCCGCTTGCATCCGCTCCGCGAAGGCCCGGGCGCGTTCGATGGAACGCCCCCAAACCGAGATGGATTCCAGATTCCGAACCTGGCCGATGGCCCGCGCGTGGGTCGTGGCCTGCTCGCCATAGCCCAGAATCGCCAGGCGGCGGGCGTCTTTGCGAGCCAGGGCGTCCGTCGCGACCGCGCTCGCGGCCGCCGTTCGGATGGCCGTAATCTCGCCGGCGTGGACGACACAAACCGGAGCGCCCGTGTCGTAGTCGAACAGAACAACGAGTCCTTGGTGCGACTGTCTTCCTTTGGCGAAGTTTTCGTGGAAGACGCTGATCAACTTCGCACCGAACGGCCCATTCGCGGCCATCGCGCCTGGCATGACGCCGAACAGACGGCTCTCGGAGAGGGGAAGAATCGACCGCAGAAGCTGCTTCGTTTCGCCCCTTGAAAAGGCGATCATCGCATCACGCACGATGGGAATGCACACATCGTAGGTAAGCCGGCGAGCGACTTCTTCGCGGTCGATGAATCTCAAAACCGTTTCAGGCTACCACAGGCGAAATATGCCGCTAGATCCTCTTCACCGACACTCCGCCATTCGTAGTCGTGACGTGGATCAACGACCCGCCGCTACCGATATTGGTCGCCAGTTCGCGTCCGATCTTGCCGTTCACGATCACCGGAAAGTCCGTGCTGATTCCGCCGTTCACGGTGCTAGCCTCGAAGCGCGCGTTGTAGTTGGCTGGGACTTTCAGCGATACGCCGCCGTTGGTCGTCTTGGCGTTCAACTCGCCGCCATCCCATCGATCGCCCATTAGTTCGATGCTCAGTCCGCCGTTCGTCGTCTGACCATGCACCGTGCCGGCCATGCGCTTGAGAGATACGCCGCCATTCACCGTGTCGAACTGGACGGTGCCTCGGATATCGGTGATGGACACCCCACCGTTGTGAGCAGTGACACTCAGATCGGTCTGATGTGGCACGAAGATCTCGTAACTTACCGCCCATCCGTGATCGGAACCGAAGTCCGGTCCGCTTGCCTGAATCTGTCCACCCGTAGTTGAGACAGCGATTTGGGAGACCATGCCGGCTGCTTCAGCATCCGTCGGCGCATTCGTCTGGATCTGCGCGCGCACGAGGATCTGGTTCTGCGACCAGCCGCGCACGGTGACTCCGCCATTCTTGTTGCCATCCACGGTAAGCCGGCCGCTGGCAGGGATGGTCATCTCTTTGATTTCGCAGTGGCTGGCGTTATTGCCGTTCGAGTGATCGCGGCAGGTCATTTGCGGCTGGGTGTTGTCGACCATTTGCGCGTGAGCGAGCGAACCCGCTGAAAGAAGCAACAGAATGAGTGATTGAGGTTTCATGCACGTTATACGACGAAACCCGGCAGCGGTTACTCTAATAGTTTGCGTGCCGAATACGAAAAGCGCCTTGCCGCGCGACAACAGGCGGTAGCAGAACACGAACGGGCGTTCCGGGTTATCGGCAATTACCGGCTGGCGGTGGCGGTGGCCGGCGCAGTCCTGGTGTGGTGGAACTTCTGGCTGCTTCCGATCCCGGTTGTCCTATTCATCGCGCTGCTGGTCTATCACGAGCGAGTCTCGCGGAGCCGGGATTGCGAGAAACGGGCCATCAGCTACTACGAACGGGGGCTGGCGCGCCTGGACAACCGCTGGAGCGGTTCGGGTGAAACGGGCGACCGGTTCCGCGATCCGGCGCATCCATACGCCGAAGACCTCGACTTGTTCGGAAATGGCTCGGTCTTCCAGCTTCTGAGCACGGCACGAACCTCGGGCGGGGAAGAGACGCTTGCGTCATGGCTCTTGCACCCTTCGCCTCCGGACGACCTGCGCGGACGTCACGAAGCGATCGTCGAACTCGTGCCCCGCATCGATCTGCGAGAAGACCTGGCTCTGTTGGGCGAAGAGATGCGCGCCGAAGTGCATCCGGAGGCCGTGACACGTTGGGGCGAAGGCAGCCCGATCACGACGCCGAGCGGCGCGGGAATTCTGGCTTGGCTGTTCACGATTGCCACTGTTTCGCTATTCGCCGCGTGGACATTCCAGCTTTGCAGTTGGCGCGTTCTGGCGCTCGCGGTGCTGGCGCAAAGCGTATTTGGGCTCTGGCTTCGCAATTGCGTTCTGAAGATCCTCGGCGCGGTGGAGTCTCCCAGCCACGATCTGGATCTGCTGGCGAAGATACTCGCGCGGTTTGAAAACGAGCCGTTTTCTTCTCCGCGGCTCTCCGCGTTACAGACGGAGCTTGAGACGGATGGACTACCGCCGTCGCGCCAGATCGCTCGCCTTCATCGCCTGGTTGACGCGAACGAATGGACGCACAATCGCGGCTTTACGCTCATTGCCCGGCTGCTGCTGTGGTCGACGCACCTGGCATTGGCGATCGAAAAGTGGCGCTGCCGCGAGGGCCCCCAGATCGGACGATGGATCGCGGCGGTGGCCGAGATGGAAGCGCTGAGCTCACTTGCCTGCTATGCCGCTGAGCATCCTGGCTGTCCGTTCCCTGACTTTGCCGCGGATGGTCCCCTCTTCGATGCGAAAGGTCTGGCCCACCCCCTTCTGGCCGAGTCCTCAGCGGTGCGGAACGATGTCCGTCTCGACAATGGAATGCGCTTGTTGATCGTCAGCGGCTCGAATATGAGCGGCAAGAGCACACTGCTGCGAGCGGTCGGTCTGAATACCGTGCTGGCTTGGGCGGGTGCGCCCGTGTGCGCGCGGGCGATGAGGATTTCTCCTCTGGCGGTCGGCGCGTCGATTCGTATTCAGGACTCACTGCAAGACGGCAAGTCGCGCTTCTATGCGGAAATCACGCGTCTACGGCAGATTGTCGATCTGGCCTCCGGCCCGTTGCCGCTGCTCTTCCTGCTGGATGAACTGCTCAGCGGTACGAACTCGCACGACCGCCGTATTGGCGCTGAGGCGATCGTCACGAGTCTGGTGCGGCGCGGTGCGATAGGCCTGGTGACCACGCACGATCTGGCACTGGCCGGCATCGTCGAGGAGCTGGGTTCGCTGGCGCAGAATGTCCACTTCGAGGATTACCTGAACGAGAATCAGATTGCGTTCGACTATCTGATGAAGCCCGGCGTGGTGCGCAAGAGCAACGCGCTGGAGTTGATGCGCTCCATTGGCCTAGACGTCTAGCAGGAGCGCTCTTTCGATTGCCCGCCTGATAGTACCGGGGAGCTGAAATCGATCGAATTCGGCTAGCCCGCACCACACGACCGCCCGAGATTCCGGCGAGCAGTGGGATTCTTCCGTCATCGAGCGGAAGGAAAAAATCAGATCGTGGTGCAGATGCAGCGGTTCTGCGCCCTTTGGCGGGATGGGATGAACGTCGACGCCCACCAGCCGTCCTGCAACGTTCTGATCGAGTTGAGCGGCCGTTTCTTCGATCACCTCACGGCGCGCGACGTCGACGATGGATGCGTCGTCCGATTCGACGTGGCCGCCTGGAAGGAGCCATCGATTGAGGCGGCGGTGGTGGACCAGAAGGACCCGATCGGCGGCCGGCCCGAGCACTACGCCGGTACAAGTGATATGCCCGGGAGTGAACGTCAGACGCGATAGCGGTTCCGGAGAATATTGCAACAGGGCGAGAATCAGATCACGGCTCTTTGCCGCTTCGCCATCGCCGTTGGGTTCGAACGCGGAGATGGCTCGAATTACTTCATCCGGTTGGATCACTGACTTATCATTATGACCCTGGATTTGGCTTCGTACGTGTAAAAAGGAGAGAAAGGAGCTCCGTTTTTGGGTTCGTCCGTGTAAATCGGGTGACGGCGGCCGCGGGGTTTGGGTTCGCACGTGTAAAATTGGCTCTGCCGGCAGCTTGGGTTTGGCTTCGCCCGTGCAAAATGGCGAATACCGCGAGTTCCGCGGCGTCGCCGGTGTCCGGCTGTTGCTGTGTGCCGAACATAGCCAATGTTACTAACTGATTCCTATTCATAGGGTTCCTTCCAATTCATACACTACCACCAGCGCGGATCGGTTGAACGCGCGATTTCGCTGCAAAGTGTTGGAACTAGAGGGATGTGGCTTACGCTGACGGCGGTGATCGCTAAATTCGCCGCCAGGCCGAATGAACTGCTACCAGCGGATGCAAGCGTCAATTCCGACCCGACGCTGGCCTTCAGTTACTGACTACCGCACGTCCTTTGGCACCGGCCAACCCTCCGCCGTTCGTTATCAAACATTCATTTGACTCTAGTACTTTCGGCCCCCTACGATATCCTTGCTGTCTATTCCCTATTCTTCGAAGGATTTTAATCGAAATGAAACAATTCGTTCGTTCAAGCGCAGTGTTGGTCGCTGCTCTTGGATTATCAGCGGTTTCACCCGTGTCTGCCCAGGTTTCGTTGCTCGCGATTGGTTCCCTTACCGAAACCCACGCCGGCCCCAACGCGGATCTTTCCGGGCTCACCTACACCCTCGAGAATGGTGCTCCTGCCAATTTACTGGGTGGACTGGGATCCGGATTGTCTTATGCCGGAGGGAACGCATTCCTCGCTCTGCCCGATCGCGGTCCGAATGCGATGCCCTTCGATTCCTCGATCGACGATACCGCGAGCTATATCAACCGGTTCCACACCATCAACATGGAGCTCAGCTCCAATCCCAATGCGCTGGGACTGCCGTTCTCGGTGACTCCTAAAATGCAAGCCACGACTCTCTTGTGGAACCGCTCCCCGCTCGTCTATGGCACTGGATCCGGCCTCAACGTTGGCTCGGGCGTTCCGCCGGTGAATAACCTCTATGCAGCACTTCTTCACGGGACGGTCCGACAATTTCGACCCCAGCAAGAACTCAGGCAACCCCGCCAATGCGCGCTTCGACACCGAAAGCATCCGCGTGTCGAACGACGGATCGAGCGTGTTCATCTCGGATGAGTACGGTCCTTACATTTATCAGTTCAACCGGTTCACCGGGGAACGGATCGCTTCGTTCACAGGTGCCCGACGAGTTCTACGTGGTGAACCAGTCGCCGGTTGGCGCAACCGAAATCAGCGGAAATACCATGGGCCGGACCGCCAACAAAGGTATGGAAGGCCTCGCGCTGACGCCCGACGGCAAGACGCTGGTGGGGATCATGCAGGCCGCATTGATCCAGGACGCGAATGAAGTCGTCAATAAGAAAAAGCCGGCCGCCAATCTGCTGCGAATCGTCACCATCGATATAGCTTCCGCCACGGTCACGCACCAGTACGCGTACGTGCTCACAACAGGCAGCGGCGTAAGCGAAATCCTGGCGCTGAACAATCACGAATTTCTGGTCGACGAACGCGACGGCAAAGGACGCGAAGGCGGCAATAACCTGACCAGCAATGCCGCCGTAGTGAAACAGGTGTTCAAGATCGACCTGAACGGCGCGACGCGACATAACCGGGCTCGACGGAGCGACCGCCGTGACTCACGCTGTTAGCAAGACACTGTTCCTGGATATCGTGCAGGTGCTCACCGCGAATGGGTTGAGCGCGACCTTCGATATTCCGTCCAAGATCGAGGGCATGACGTTCGGCAAAGATGTTCGCAAGAAGGGCAAGACCGTTCACACCCTGTGGATAGCCAACGACAACGATTTCGTTCTCTCCACCAACGATACGCCGCCGGTTCCGAATCCGAATGAGTTCTTTGTATTCGGCTTTACCGACACCGACTTGAACGGTTCGAAGTTCATCGCTCAGTTCCCCGATCAAGATGGCAACGATCAGGGCCAAGACGATAACGACCAATAAGGCAGGTTGCATTCGAATGCCGGGGCGCTTGCGGTCGCTGGTTCCACAGCGCCTCGGCCGAGTTCAAACTTCGGTTCAGTGCTTTCAAGTAGGTAATTTTGCCGCCGATCGTGTTTTGGCAGGCATCAGACGGGGACGGCTTTCCAGTACCCCTGGTGCGAGACCACTCACATGCCGCTGGCGCTCCCTGTATGAGAATGTAATTGGTGGATCCAGTCCGAATTCCCATTACCGATGTCTTTGATTTGCATTCGATTGCGCCCCGCGACGTTAAAGACGCAGTGGAAGCCTACCTCGAAGAAGCCCACGCTCTTGGTCTGCGCTATCTTCGCATTATTCACGGACGCGGCATCGGCGTGCAGCGGGAAATTGTTCGAGGTATTCTTGCCCGCACACCTTTTGTTGAGACTTTCTCGGACGCTCCCGCGGAGGCGGGCGGTTGGGGGGCTACCATCATCACTTTGAAAGAAGCGACCGGTTCGTCAAGCCGCGGTACGGAAACCGTTTCTTGAATTCCGCGAAATCGACGGAGATTCCTAGCCCGGGTCCCTCCGGCAGCGCGACTGTCCCGTTTTTTTGCGCCGGATAGGTCCCGTGGGTGAGTTCCTGGAATAGAGCGTCGTCTTCCGCCTCCCATTCCTGTAAGACACAGTTCCGGCATACCGACATGGCTTGAATCGACGCCACGTGCGCGACGGGCCCGCTGCACTGATGAGGCGCTACCTCCACGCCGTACGTCTCGGCCAGGTTCGCGATCTTCCGGATCTCCGTGATCCCGCCTGCGTGCATTACGTCCGGCTGAATAATGGATGCTCCTTTCGCTTCGAGCAGTTGACGAAACTCGAATCGTGAGAGCAATCCTTCGCCCGTTGCTATGGGCACCGGACTTTTTGCGGCTACCTGCGCTAGTCCCGCTGGATCTTCTCGTAGGACTGGCTCTTCGAGGAACATTGGACGGTACGGCGCAATGGCCTGCGCGAATTGAATAGCTGATCGGATGGAAAACGTTTCGGCCGCTTCCAGGCAGATGTCGAGCGAATATCCGACCGCCTTTCGCACTGCTTCGATCTGCGCAATCGCTTTTTCGATGCGTTCTGATTCGGACCCGACGGTCGGGATGGTCCATTTGACCGCTGTCCATCCACGGTCACGCGTCTTCCGGGCGAAGTCGGCAAATGCCTCGGGTGTATCCGGTTTGAAACTGGCGGTCCAGTGTGTCCAGTAAACGCGCAGATTCCTCTCGATCGGGCCGCCCAACAGGCGCCATACGGGAACGCCGAGGCGCTTTCCTTCGATGTCCCAGAGGGCGATGTCTACAGCGGATAGCGCGGACATGCTGACGGGTCCGTTGCGCCATCGCGACAGCAGGTAGTAGTTGCGGTTCCAATGCGCCTCGGGGCCGGAGGGGTCGTCGCCGGCCATGTTTTTCTCCAGCCAGCGCAGTCCGCTTTCCACTACGTCGGCCCGGGTTTCCAGTGTTGCTTCGCCCAGACCGGTAATGCCGGCATCTGTGTGTACCTCGAGGAACACCAGGTCGCGCCAGCGGAGCGTGACTTTGTGGATCTCAAAGCCCGTGATTTTGAGTTTGCCGGCGGGTGCCGCCGCAGGCATGAGCGCGGGAGCCGCCGCGAGCATAGGCGCCGCCAGAATTTGTCTTCGTGTCCAATTTTTCATGAACTGTGCAGATATAGTACAACGAGAGATATGAGAATACGCCAAGTATCCCTGTTCGCGGTCGCGCTCTGTGCGCTTCCTTTTCTGCGCGCGGCCGAAGTTCCGGCCGGTTTTCGCGGCGATTTTATCAACCAGCTCAACGACGTCCAGAAGAAGCTTGTCAGCCTTGCGGAGGCTGTCCCGGAAGAGAAGTATTCCTGGCGCCCGGGGCCCGGAGTACGCTCCATCGCTGAAGTCTACGCGCACGTTTCGTTGGCCAATTATGGACTCGCGGGGTTCCTCGGCGTGAAGCCGCCGGCCGGCGTCAATCGCGATGCGGAAAAGAATCCACCTTCGAAAGAGAAGATCGTCGAATTAATAAAGGCGTCGTTCGATCACATGCGGACCGTTGCGGCGAACATGACTGACGCCGACCTCGACAAGGAGGTCAAGTTCTTCGGCGGCAAAATGACCAGCGAGCGCGCCGTGCTTCTTCTGATTGCCACGCACATGCATGAGCATCTTGGACAGTCGATCGCCTATGCGCGGACCAATGGCGTTGTTCCGCCGTGGTCGGCAGGCAACTAGGAGATGACGTCACTTCCCGCTGTTCCCCTGACCCTGGAAGGATCGAGTGTTCTGCATCAGATGGTGCGGGTGAAATGGTCCGCCTGGAATCATCTCCCGGCGGGCACGCGAGAGACGTTAATCAGCGAGGCCCAACGCCTGTTCGCACCGATGGAGAATAGCGCCGTATTTTCTATGCTCGGGCACAAAGGCGATCTGATGTTCGTACACTTCCGGGACTCGTTTGCCGAATTGAACGCAGTCGAGTTGAGCCTGGAACGGCTGGGTCTTTCTGAATATCTGGAGAAGACGTCGTCGTATCTCTCGGTGGTCGAACTCGGTTTGTATGAATCGACTCAGAAGACTTATGCAGCGCTGGCAGACCGTGGCATTGAGCCGTTTACGGAAGCTTGGAATACGGAAATTGCCGCGGTGCTGGACCGTCAACGGGAGGCCATGCGCCCCAGGCTCTATCCAGCGATTCCGGCGCATCGGTATATCTGCTTTTATCCGATGGATCGCAGGCGGGGCGAAGAAAAGAACTGGTACATGGTCCCGATGGCCGAGCGCGCCAGGATGATGGACGAGCACGGCAAGATCGGCCGGCGCTATGCCGGGCAGGTGAAGCAGATTATCACCGGGTCGATCGGTTTCGACGACTGGGAGTGGGGTGTGGATTTGTTCGCCGACGATCCACTCGTTTTCAAGAAGCTGATATACGAGATGCGGTTCGATGAAGTTAGCGCGATCTATGCACTGTTTGGAACATTTTACGTGGGCCTGCGGGTGCCTGTGAACTCACTGGGGAATATTCTGAACGGATAAAACTGAGAGGATTTCCGCGTTTCGCCCACTAACCGGGCATGGGCGCAGTGCTGATGGGGCTCATCCTGATGACCATCGATGCATTGGCCATCGTGGTGCGCGGAAATCCGATCCGGCGTTCGGCCAGCGGGTGGCGTAGATCGCTGCCCGATGTCGAAGGGCTGAGGAAGAATCAGGCGCCTCCGGTTTTTTCGATGCAATTGTATTTCGCCCACCTCAATGGGATGTCGGTGGACGACCTTTCCCGTGAGACGAAATTGCCACGGGAGTGGATTGAAGAGCGGCTGGAAGCGGCGCGTGAATGCGTGGAGTTCGAATTGCCTTAGCGGCGATTCAGCAGCCACATCACCAGACTCAAGACGACGCTCAGTAAAATGGATGTCGCGAGCGGGAAATAAAACACAGAATTCTTACCGCGGATGACGATATCTCCCGGCAATCGGCCCAACCGGATGGGTAGGCGTTCGCCGAACGTGGCGACCACTCCCAGAGCGACTAAGACGAGTCCGGCGGTTATCAGGATACGACCGAGCGACACACCTATATTTTAGGCGATGATCTGTGAGCCCCAAACGCTCCCTCAGAAGCTGTGAAAAAACTGCTCCTGAAGCCACAAAGTTCTTTTCATTAAGAAGCCTGGGCTTCATAATCAGTACATGGATCTAACCAGTCAGCCGGTATTGGTGGATATCCCTGAACAACCGGCCCAGCAAAAGCAAGAGCCGAAGGGTCAACCGAAACTGAGGCTGGTCAATCGCCAGCAAACCACCATGGCGGTGATCGATGTCGAGAAGTTGATCCCGGTCGACCATAAAGCCAGAGCGATCTGGGCGCTAGCCGGGAGGATGGACCTGAGCAAGTTTGCCGAGCCGCTGCGGACGGCGGAGGGTTGCCCGGGCCGGCGTGGGAGCCGCGTCTGTTGGTGAGCTTGTGGGTATATGCCTATAGCGAGGGGATTAGTTCGGCGCGAGAGATCGAACGGCTGATGCAGTGGGAGCCGGGAATGCAGTGGCTGGGCGGGCTGGAAGCGGTCAATCATCATACGCTGTCGGATTTCCGGGTAAAGCACAAAGCAGGGTTGGATGAATTGTTTACGCAACTGCTGGCACTGCTGGAGACCGAAGGGCTGGTGAGCCTGGAGCAGGTGATGCACGACGGCACCAAGATCCGGACGCAGGCGGGGGCGGATTCGTTCCGGCGGGAGAAGACGCTGCGAGAGCGATTGGAGCAGGCGCGGGAAGTGGTGACGCAGATGGGAGATCCGCAAGCGGAAGCGTCAGGGAAAGATCGCCAGCAAGCGGCGCGAGAGCGTGCGGCGAGGCAACGTGCGGAACGCTTGGAAGCGGCTCTGGAAGAGTTGACTGCGCTGCAGGCAGAGAAGAAAAGCGAGGAAGACAAAGCGGCCGTGCGGGTGAGTCTCAACGAGCCGCAAGCGCGGCTGATGAAACATGGGGACAACGCGATTGCGCCCAGCTACAACGTGCAGATCAGCACCGATGCGGAGAACAAAATCATCGTGGGGGCGCACCTGAGCCAGTGCAGCAGCGATGCGCAAAGCCTGCTACCGGCGATCGAGGAAGTGGTCAAGAATCTGGAGAACAAGCCGGGACAAGTGGTGGTGGATGGCGGATACACGAACCGGAACAACATCGTGCAGTGCGCGGCCCAGCAGATCGATTTAGTGGGATCCTTGACGGACCCCAACGAGAGGAGCGCGGCGGCGATGAAGTCGCTGGGCATCGCTCGGGAGTTCGCGCCGTCGGCATTCCGCATCCTGGACAACGGGGATCGGTTGGAGTGCCTGGCGGGGCGCCAGTTGGAGCGTTTGCGGCGGAACAAGAAGCGAGGAGATCTCTACCAGCAGTATCAGGCGCGAGGGGTGGATTGCCGGGTCTGCCGATACCAACCGCAGTGTTGTCCCAACAAAGCTGAGCGCGGACGGACGGTGTCGATTCGCTTGGAAGAGCAGGCGGATGTAGCGGCATTTCGTAAGAAGATGGAGGAGGCCGGGTATCGGGCAATTTACAAGAAGCGTGGAGAGGTGGCGGAATTTCCCAATGCCTGGATCAAAGAGAAATTAGGCCTGCGGAAGTTTCGGGTGCGCGGTCTGGGGAAGGCGGGGAGCGAACTGTTGTGGGCTTGCCTGACCTACAACATCATGCAATGGGTGCGGCTGATTTGGCGCAAGCCGGTAGTGGCGACGGCGAGGGCGTAACGCATCCGGAGGCGCATGAAAAACGGCTTCGGGGCGGTTGCTGGAGAGCAAGAGAAGGGCCCTCGCGGGCGGCACCTTCAAGTCCGGTTTCAGCGGCAAAATCGAGTAGTGCCTCTTATCGCTTCCAATTGTTGCTTCCGCCCGAGCGCCGAGCAATTTTTCTCACCTTCTCACGGTCGCGGCTTCCATGAGAAGGCCCTCTCCTGTCAAGTACCGCGCTGATTTTTCTCACAGGGGATTCACAAGGGGGCGGTAGCCCTCTTGTGGGGGGAGCCGCGTCTTGTGCGGCGTGGGGGGAACCCTCCCGCCCCGGCTTTCCCCGGAGGGGAAACGGGAAAGGGGCGTTCCAGTTCCTTGCTGCCGCAGGCCACTTCTTCCCCTGCTTCGTCATCCTCAGCTCCTTCGTATCTGCTTCCAGAATTGCGCATCCGTTGCTCTCTTCTTCTTTTCTTCAACCGCCGATTCGCCCTGCTTCCATTCGCACTCTTTGGGGAGCCCTCGCTCCGGTGCCAGTTGGTGTCCTCAATCTTTAACGGGTGCTGCCATCTCAGCTTCGAACTGCTCAGCAACCGTTCCCGGTTAGCCTTGCGTTCCGCCGCGACCTCGCAGTCACCCGAACTCGGCGATCTTTTTACAAAAACCAAATCTTTTTCTACGCTGCCTTCTCTCTCTCCGTCGCGCTGCTGTGGCGCAACGGCTCGTACACTTCCCCTGTCCTCCATAGGTGGTGCAGCAGGATTGCCAGCTTCCGCGCCACCGCCACCAGCGCCCGCTTCTTTGCGTTCTTCCCGCCTCGCCCCGCCAGCTTTGTGCCCCACCGCTTCAGGTCTGTCTCCGGCCCTCGCCGGCCCAGGATGCAATGCGCTCCCTGCACCAGTAGCTTGCGCAAATAAACATCCCCTTCTTTGGTGATCCTCAGCTCCGGCTGCCGCTCGCCCGACTCGCTCCGCTTCGGCCGCAGCCCCACATAGCAACCCACGTCACGGCTCTTGGCGAACCGCTCTTTGTCTTCCACCGTCAGTACGAACGTCAGAGCGATCAGCGGCCCCACTCCCTTTACCTGCCGCAATAGTTTCGTTTCCGGATACCGGTCACGCGCGATCTGCTCGATCTTCCCGTCGCACTCCTGAATCCTCCCCGTCAGCGATTCCACTTCCTTCACCAAGGGCTTCAGTCTTTCCGCCAGTGCCTCCGGCACCTCCGCCAGCCGCTCCTCCCCCATCTGGTCTGTGTCGCATTTCGGCAATCGCTCGCCCATCGCTTTCGCTAGCCCGCGAGCCGCGTTCACCAGTCCCGTCCGTGCCTCTACCAGCGCTGCCCGGATCCGGATCGTCATCAGGTCCGCCTGTGCCTCTTCGCTGCGATGCCGGATCGGTCGCAGTAACTCCGGGTCCACTCTCGCCAGCCGCGCCAGCATCTGCGCGTCCAGCTTGTCGTCCTTGCGGCTCGACTGACTGATCAGCTTCACCTGGCGTGCATTGGCTACGATCACCTCGTGGCCCAAGCTCTTCAGCAGCCGGCTCACCCACGGCGAGTGTGTTCCCACCTCCAGCGCGATTCGGCTGTGCCCCATGGCGCCGAACTTCTGCGCCATCCCCTTCTTCGTCGTAGCCACTGAGGCTTCCCCAATGACTTCACCCTCTTCATCCAGCAGGCAGATCCGGCTCGTCTTGTCCCCGAGGTCCATGCCGATTGTTACCCGACCTGTTTTGCGGACTTTCTTTGCCCGCTGCGGACTTTTCGAGGAATTGCTATTCTTCTTCATGCCGGTCTCCTTTTGCACTTCGAGTGCGTCTCATTTGGGAGCTTAACGCATCCCGCCCGGAGACCGGCCTTCTCATTCCATCTCTGATTTGTCAGACTTGTTACCGCTTGAGCAGCATGGGAAGGTTTTGCGAAAAGGCCGAACGGGCCAGCACCATGTCGCAGCCGGTCTCGTGCGCTTTTTGCTTCAATTCGCCTTGTACGTGAGAAACAAAGCCGATGACACGGACTTGTTTCGTTTCTGAGTTAGATTTCAATTTGGTGAGGAGCTTGAGAGGCTCGACGCTGTTGCCGTTCAGATCGACGATAATCAGCATCGGATGTTCTTTGGCTTTCTCGAAAGCCTGCTTTTCGTCCTTCACCACTTCGATCTCGAGGCCGGCTTGTTTCGCCGCGGCCGCGATCTTGACTGTAAAGAATAAATCGTCTAACACGGCAAGAATTTTCTTGCTTCCGTTATTCGGCATAAGATTTCTTGAATTTGCGCCTACACCCCTGCTATTCCGGCGGGCACCGGTTAGAAAGAATCCTTCTGATTTGTTGGACCCACGACAGCGGGTACCTTCATCATACTATTTTGCGAAGAGGGGTGCGTTGGGCCAGTGTTCTGTTTCGTGCTGCAGGAGCGCTCTCTTTCGGTCAATGCCGCCGCCGTAACCGGTCAGGCTTCCGTTCGATCCGATTACACGATGGCAGGGCACGATGATGGAAACGGGATTGTGGCCGTTGGCGAGACCGACGGCTCGTGAGGCTTTCGGATTGCCGACGCGACGGGCGAGTTCGCCATAACTGATGGTGGTACCGTTGGGAATTTTGGTGAGTTCGTTCCAGACGGCTTGTTGGAATGGTGTTCCGTGGAGGCGTACGGGAATATCGAAGTCCGCTAACGTGCCGGCAAAGTAAGCGGCGAGTTGAGCTGCGGTTGCTTTGAGGACGGGCAATTCGCCGTCGCGCTTCCAATCGTCTGAAATGGTGGCTGGGCCGTGCTTGTGCGACGGGAGAAACAGTCCCGTGAGCGCTTCGCCGTCGGACAGGAGCAGAATGTCTCCGAATGGACTTGGCGTGTATGTGTAGTAAGTCATGCGGCCTCCAGACTTTTCGCTTCCAGGCTTTTCCAGAGATACATGGTGGCGTAGGCGCGCCATGGCAGCCATTTTCGAGAGATTTCGAGAACCTCTTTTGGCGATCGTACAGACAGGGCTTTGTAGACGCCCAGATCCGTGTGCGGAAAGGCGTCCGGCCAATGGAGCGCTCGCATCGCTATATATTGCGCCGTCCATTCGCCGATGCCTGGCAGTTCTCTGAGTTGTGCGATGGTTGCTTCCACGTCCGCGCCAGGTTCGAGGGGCAAGTCCGCCCCGGCCACGGCCAGAATGGACCGCGCACGGTTCCCGATGATGCCTAGACGCGTGAGATCCTCCACGTCGAGCTGCGCCGTGCACGCGGCCGTTGGCGAAATGTGCGTCAGGGCGGGGAAGGGGGTGTCTATAGGTTGACCGAAGTTGGAGGCGAGCCGCCCGGCCATCGTCGTGGCCGCCTTCACGCTCACTTGTTGACCGAGAATTGCGCGAACCGTCATTTCGAAACCGTCGAATGCGCCGGGAACTCGAAGGCCTGGATTCGCGGATATCAGGGGCGCCAAACGAGCCGAGGCGCGCAGATGTTCTTCGATGCGCCAGGGATGGGCGTTCAAATCGAAGAGCTGTTTCACCCGCGTGAGCACGGGTAGAAGCACGGGCGCCAGAGACGACGAAAGCTCCACTCGCAGAGAATTTCGGCGCGGCGACGGCGATACTAGCAGCCATCCGCGATGCGTTCCGATGGAAACGGTTCGGAGATAGGCGTCCCCGGCGACGGCCTCCACGCCGGGGCACGATCTTACGGCCAGAAATTCGAGAATGGATTGCCACGCAAACGGCGGCCGATAGGCAATCTCGCAGTAGAGTGTGTCCTTCGCCACCCGCGTTTGGCGCAGGCGCGAAGGGTTCAACCGGTACCGCTCGCGAAACAGAGCGTTGAAACGGCGGATGCTGGAGAAGCCGCTGGCGAAGGCGATTTCCGTCATTGGCAACGCCGTGTCGGTCAGAAGTTGTTTCGCCAGAAGTAGGCGCTGCGTCTGCGCTAACTCAATTGGAGAGACGCCGAATTCGGCCTCAACAACGCGGCGCAAATGGCGGCCGGTTACGCCGAGTTCCTGGGCTAAATCATCTACGGATTTTTCGTTCAACGCGCCGGCGTCGATGTGCTGGAGCGCCCGCGCTGCCAGTTGTGCGGATGAATCGATGCGGGCGTTACCCGGCGCCAACTCCGGGCGGCAGCGAAGGCACGGGCGGAAGTCCTCGCGTTCGGCCGCGGCCGCGGTCGAGAAGAAACGCGCATTCTCGCGGCGCACGGCGCGGGCTGGGCAAACAGGCCTGCAGTAAATTCCGGTACTGGTGACGCCCACGAAAAAAACGCCGTCGAACCGCGAGTCACGCGCTCGAAGGGCCAGGTAGCAAGCGTCTGCGTCGAGCATCATGCTCTAGTTGTAGCAGGTTATTCGGCGCAAGGCTCGCCGTTTTCGGACATGGATATTCAGGCTCGAAATTTGTAACGAGCCTTGTCGATGGGAACTCCGACTACTTCGATGCGCCGCAGATCCCGCGTTCCTACACCGTGCAATTCGGCTAGGCGCAACGTGCTGTCGGCTGTCTCAAATGGAGGGGTTCCACGATCGGCCATGGGATCGTAACCCATCACCGCGGCGCTGACTGCATCTGTGTTCACGCAGTTCGTCCCAGCGATTAATAGTCCAGGGCTGATGGGCGCGACGCCTCTGATCCACGGTCCTTCGCCGCCCTTCATGGATTCGATTCCGTCGATGATGGCCAGATGAATCGGGCGGGAGGCGACCAGGTCGGCCACGACGCGCGGAACGCGATATCCGCCTTCGCGTGGAGTCGACGGATTGTTTTCGGGTGGGGCGATTTTCGAAGGTTGGCGCGCGCCACTGTGGATCACCGATCCCCGGCCACCTTTAGGAACGGCGGTTGGTTCATCGACGCCTGCGCCGTCGCCATAAATCGTGCACGGCGTGATCCCGAAGCAATTTTTCATGGAAAGCGTGATGCCCGCGGTGGCGTGATCCTTGAGTTTCGCCATCGACACGAACACGTCGCAATCGGTGTAGGAGTGGTTCAGGTAGTACGCCTTGAACATGTGTCCGCCGTTGGGCGGCTTCACCATGGAATACTGTTTGGCGCTGCCCAAAAAGTTCGTATTCTCCATTTCGACGGGCCCGGCGCTCAGTAGATGGCTCGGATCCCAGCCGGCTTCCATCATGTATTCTTCCAACGGGTCGGCATTGCTCCAGGCGCTCTCCAACAAACGGACGCGCCGCGCTCCGGCCTTGGCCATGAGATGCACCGCGGTGCCGATTACGTTGGGGTGCGTCCATTGGGCGAGTTCCGCCTGGCGGTGTCCCATGCGGTCGCGAGGCGCGCCGGTGAGGTTGATTTTGATGGCCACGGTCTTGCCCGATACGATGGGTCCGAGGCCGCCCAGTTGATCGAACATTTTCTCCATGGTGGGAAGAAGTTCAGCGCCGTATGTCCGGCATTTCGCCACGGCTACGCGCGAAGCGGGCGCGTCGGCGAATGCGGGGCGTCCGACGGCGAGCGCTCCAGCAGTTGCCGCGACGGAGGAAAGCCATTGACGGCGGGTGCAGTGGGACATGAAATTATTCTCCAAACTCAATTGCAGCGTAAATATCGAACGGAGGCAAGTCGACTTCGGAGCCGCCGTTTTTTGGCGTGATGGTCAGGGATTCCGGTTTGTCGCCGGAGAGGAGTGTCAGGCGCGCAGTCTTGTAGGAGTGTGCTACCCATAGACTCATTGGATTCCCGAACGCGCGCGCGGCGTAATTGAGGATCTGAACCAGGCCGTCGCCGCTGCCGATTTGCGTGTAGTACGCGTTGGTCGAGCCCGCGTTCCAGAGCCGGACGATATCGTGCTTCCGGCTTAGGATCAGATGCGCGTCGGATGCGACCGCGTAGGGATCGGCCCACGGTTTCTGCGCTACAGCAATTCGGCCGTTCCCTCGCGAAAAATAATCGAAACGGCCTTCGAAGTCACCGGTGCGTTTTAGTCCGGCGGACAGGGGCGCGAGAGCGTTGGGCACAATGAGTAGTCCGCCGGACTCTACAAATGTGTTGAGTTTTTTCTGGATGTCTGCCGGCGGAGCCGATTGCATCGCCAGAAGAATGCCCTTCAGGCCGGCGAGAACGAGTGGTTGGGCAATGTCGAGCACGCGATATTGCAAGTGTTGGCGGTTGCAGAGATTCAGTACTTCACCGGCCAGGTATTCGTTTGGGCCGGCGAAGTCGGAGAGCACTCCGAAAACGGCTTGAGGTTGTCCGCGCAACCAGGATTCATGCGCCGCGAAAAAGCGTAGATCAAGATCGATGCGTTTCCAGGTTGCTGTCGACTCCGCGTTTCCTGCGGCCAGTCCGGTTGCCAGTGCCGTATCCAACGAAACTACCCAATGCGAGTTGTACGCGGCCGCGTCGGCGATTGCGAGCGAGTACTGCGCGGCGCGAATCACACCTGCGTCTTTCGGCGGTTCTTCCAGCAGCCAAACGGTGGATGCCGGTGTTCGTGCGTGCGCCAAGGCTGATGCCCAACCGTTTGAATCGACCCATGGCGCGCCGGTGGGTCCTGCGCCGGCGTTGGAGCCACGTCTCCCTGGCCCGGCCATTGGGATGCGCGGCCATTTGGCGCTCGCGATTGCGTGAATCGACGGAGGAATGTTGTCCGGATCTACTACCTCCAGTCCGTGGTTGCGCGCGGCCTCGGCGATGGGGTGCTTCGGTGGGATCACTAGGCAATTGATCGCGGCGTCCTTTAGAATCGCGAGCGACTCTGCGCGCTGCCAGGCGTCCCCACCCGGCCATCGAAACGGGATCCAGTCTTTCGGTTGCAAAAAGAATCAGCTCTCTTGTTCCATGCGGATCATTTGCAGTACGGCCTGGATATAGCCGAATGCGAATGCGAATGCCTGATGACCGCCCTCGTCGCCCGGAATCTTCGGGACGTGATCCGGCATCAACATTCCTTCATAGCCGACCTCTTGATATGTCCGCGCGGCTTTGACGAGGTTGACGTCGCCGTCGTCCGGGAACGTCTCCTGGAAGTTCAGGAAGCCGCCGCGAATATTACGGAAGTGGACGTTGAAGATTTTCTTGCGTGAACCGAAGTAGCGGATGACGTCGAAGATCTGCTCTCCGGGCTTTTCGAGCATTTCGGAGACTGTACCCTGGCAGAAGTTTATTCCGTGGTATGGGTTTTCCTTGATCGACACGAGGCGCTTCAGGCCGTCGGGCGAACCGAGTACGCGATGCACGCCGCGGAAACCGACGTCTTTCGGCATGGCCGGATCGTGCGGGTGGCAGGCCATCTTCACTTTGTATTCCTGGGCGACGGGCGCCACGCGCTCTACGTAATAGGTGATGCGCTCCCAGAACACATCCGCGGGAACGGGACCGGCTTCGGTGAGCGGCGGGTCCTGTTTCGCCTTGGAGTAATTAAAGGTGCTGTAGGTGGCGTAGCCGCGTCCCGGCGTCGACTCCGACCGCACGACGCCGAGAATGCTCATGTTGTACTTCACCATCGGGATGCCGGCCTGCGCGCAGTTGCGGATCATCTGGCAGATGTTGTCGATCTGGCGGTCGCGCTCGGGACTCTTGCCGAGCATGATTTCCGGATTCTCGTGGCGGGTGATGTAGGCGGAGCTCATGGGCAGCGGGACGGCGTCGAGATGGATACCGCAGCCCTCCACTTTTTCGCGCAGGCGCTTGAGGCCGTCGACGGTCCACTTCTCGTCGAAGTTACGCGACGGAAGGTTGGAGCAAATGTTTTTGACGCCGAAGCTGGCCAGGACTTTCAGCACCTTTTCGTCGTCGGAGTGTTGCGTGCCGATTTTCATCAGCACGGGTTTTTTCTGCGCGGTGGCAGCGGAGGCGGGGCGCGATTGCGTGGCGGCGGCCGCTGCCGAAGCGGCAGCCATTTGGAAAAGGTCTCTGCGTTTCATTCGAGGACACTTTATCAAATGTGGCGCGCCGGATGGCGTTGTGCTTGTGATGCTAAAATAGATCACATGGCACGAGCTAGCGTACGCGATCTTCGTTATAACTTTTCGAAGATCGAAGATCTGTTGCAGGAAGGCCAGGAGATCGAGATTACAAAACATCGCAGGGTGATTGCACGCCTGTGTCCTCCGGCTGAACCCAAGCCGCCCAAAATGCCCGACTTCCTCGGCCGGATGAGGAAGACTTTCGGCGGCAAAGTCATGCCGGAAACCAGCGCCGAGCTCCTGGCGGAAGAGCGGGATCGATATTGAAGAAGACATACGCCGATAGCAGCTTCATCGCTTCACTGTATTTGGAGGACGCGAATTCGAAAGCCGCAATAAGCGCGATGGGCCGGTTAAAAACGCCAATTTGGATTAGTTCATTTGTAGAAGTGGAGTTGGTGAATACACTACAACTTCGCGTCTTTCGAAAACAAATCGGCCTGGATGGGACAAATGCGGTACACGAGGCGTTCCGGCGGGATCTTCGCGATGGAATCCTCGTACTGAAAGGAGTTTCTTCCACCGTTTACGAAACCGCGATGCGGCTTTCGCGAAAACATACGCATGTGTTGGGCATTCGTACCTTGGATCTGATTCACGTTGCGACTGCGATTGTGTTGGAGGCGGAGCAGCTTTGCTCGTTTGATCAAAGGCAGTGGAGGTTAGCTCTCGCCGAAGGGCTGGCGATCATACCGAAACCTACTTCCCTCGCAAATACCAGCGGTCGACGACATCCATCGCGGGCTTCTTCCACGGAGTGAACGAACCGTCCGCCGGGCCCCCGTGGCCATCGGTGCCGATCTTCCACCAGTACATTCCCTGAAACCAGGGTTTGGAATAAAACGCCCGGAACAGTGCGTCGTAGCATCGCGCTTGATCGTTCAGTGAGACTTTTCTGGGGTTTTCCGACCATGGTTCGCGGTGCGGCGCTTCCATGCTGGTGAAACCTACTTCCGTCAGGATCACCGGGCGTTTGAATTTCCGCTGGACGATCTCGACTTTGTGGATTACTTCGTCGGCTGACAGATTATCCGGCAGTGGGTAATAGTCGTTGAGGCCGATGTAGTCGAGCGCGTCCCAGAATGCGATGGATTCGAACTCCGGGCCTTGCGTTGCGGCGTACACCAGGGGTCCTGCGTAAATCCCCCGGACGCCGGCGATGATGTTGCGCCAGTCCTTGGCGAACGGCGTCAGCTTCTGCAACTCGACGCCGACACAGAACATGTCGGCGTGAACCCGCTTAGCCAGTTCCGCGTAGTGTTCGATGAACCTTTTATATTCGACGAAGAATTTCGCTCGCTCAGAGGAATTGGGGTATTCGATACCCCCAGCGAAGCCGCCGCTCGTCCAGAGGTGGGGTTTGAGCAGCACCTTCATACCGAGGTCGTGCGCCTGGCGCGCCATCCGTTCGATGCCCTCGTCGCTCTCCATGCGCATGCCGAACCGAATCTGCGGTATACCGAGCGGAGTGAACCCGTACGGAACGAGGGCGATCGTATTGACTCCGTGGCTTGGTAGTTGGGTCAGCATTTGGACAGCACCGTCAGAGCCGTAACCGCCGCGTTCGGCCGTAAAATTTACTCCCTTCTGGAAGAATGTACGATCCGCGGCCGGGCACAGGGAGGCCGTACCCACGCATGCGCAAATGACTATCAGCCGTATTGCCGTCAGGAGCATGATGAACAAAAATTCAGAAACGATTGGAATCCGTAACTCACTTAGTACTAGAACATAACAGATGAAACTTGTGTTGCAAAAAAACCATCTCTATGGCAGGATAGCGGAAACAGTATTCCGACTACGTTGTCGATATGACTCGTGAAGGTGAGTGTATGGACATCATCGGTGACAGAAAGTTCGTAGAAATTCCGGGAGAGAAGCAGCACGAGCTCCCGCCCCTCCTGGTACATTCGTCTCCGCATATGAAGCGTCTCGACAAGGTCATGGATATGGCCAATCGTATTGTCGAATCCGACGACATGATCGCGCCGGAGTTGTTGGATGAAGTGGCAGCGGCGCTTGATGTCGACCGGCGGAAGATGGACCTGGCTCTGACTTTGGTGGAGCAGTACAAGGGGCTGGCGATGCACTGGCAGTGGGGGGACGATGTGCTGGAGTGGATCCGCCAGTGTGAGACCACTTTCGATATCAACCGCGATCTACGGAATGTTCTGCGCCCGGATGTTTGGCCTCACGCCGGACGAAGCAGCTTTGTGACGTTGCTGGCCGACAAGTCGGTCGACACGAACGGAATTGAGCTGGACAAAGCCGTGGGCTTGCGTCTGGCTTTCCGGCAACTGCCTCCGATCGGGCTATTTTCCGATCAGTTTCTCTTCTATCTGAAGTCCGCGCTGGCGGCCACCGCGTACCAAACTTGGACGCACATGGTACCCGATCCGGTCTCCAGTCTGCCGCCGGAGCGGTTCCATTTCCAAGTCTATTCCATGTAACGACAGTATGTAGTCGCCAGCGTTGCGGGCTCGGCGCGATAATAGAAGTTAACCCGCTCAATGGATTTTGCCAAGCAGCTCAAGTCGTCGGTCGATATCGTCAAGGTGATCGGCGAAGTTGTGCGGTTGAAGAGGGCCAGCGCGAATCGCTACGCAGGACTTTGTCCGTTCCACACCGAGAAAACCCCGTCGTTCTCCGTCAGCACACTTCACCAGTTCTATAAATGCTTTGGCTGCGATGCCAAGGGCGATGTGATTCGTTTCGTCATGGAGTTTGAGCATCTTACGTTCCCCGAAGCCTTGAAGACTCTAGCCGATCGCAACGGCATTCCTATGCCGCAGCGCCATGAGTATCACGACGACGAGAGCCGTCTGCGGAACGCTCTTTATGAGATGCATCAAATGGCGGCGAAAACGTTCAGCGCGAATCTGGGGTCGGCGGCGGGCGCCGAGGCGCGTGAATATTTGCGCCGCCGGGGGCTTTCGAGCGCGGCGATCGAACATTTTGGACTTGGGTACTCCAATCGCGGCGGTCAAGACCTGGTCCAGCAGTTCCGGCAGTTCTCTTCGGATCAACTGGAGGCTTCCGGCCTGGTTCGTAAGCGGAACGAGGGTTCGGGCTTCTTCGACGCGTTTCGCGGACGGCTGATGTTTCCTATTCACGACGAACAGGGGCAGGTGATCGCGTTTGGCGGCCGCGCGCTGGGCGAAGGCGACGAGCCGAAATATCTGAACTCGCCGGAAACTCCCATCTACAAGAAGAGTTCGCTCCTATATAACCTCCATCGGTCGAAGGAAACTATCCGAAAGATCGGATATACGGTGCTGGTGGAAGGATATATGGATGTGATTGGCGTCTATTCCGCGGGTGTCCGCAATGTAGTCGCGAGCTGCGGCACGTCTCTCACATCCGGGCACGTGCGGACCCTGCGCCGGCACTCGGAGAGCATTGTGGTGAATTTCGATCCGGATACCGCCGGAGAGAAAGCGACGGAGCGCTCTATCCAGATGCTGCTGGAAGAACGCATGCGGGTGAAGATCCTGGAACTCGAAGGAGGACTCGACCCGGACGAGTTTGTGAAGAAGAATGGCGCGGACATTTATCGCGAGAAACTGGAGAAGGCGTCGGGCTATTTTTTATGGTTGGCCGAGCGCGCGCGTAAGAAATTCGATATGCGGACCTCGGAAGGGCGCATAGATGGTCTGAAATTCCTGTTGCCGGCGGTGGAGCGCATTCCAGATAAACTTGAGCGCGCCGCGGTGGCCGATGAAGTGGCCGGGTATCTGAATATCGACCGCGGTCTGGTGCTCGACCAGTTCCGCAAGACGGCGATCAAAGGTCACAACGAGGCTGCCCGCAACGATCAGCCGGCGATTTCGCGCACAGAACGGATCATGCTGCGTTCGCTGCTGGCGGGGCGCGAGATCCGCGAGATTCTAGTACCACAACTGCGTTCGTCCCCCCTGCTTCCGGGCTGGACGACGCGAAATATTCTCCAAGTGCTCTTTTCTTTGCACGATTCGGATCCCGATTTCGCTTTTCCTGATATAGAGGGGCGGCTGGAAGATCGGGATAAATCCCTGTTGCTGGCCGTCGTTTTTGCCGATAATACTGATGAAACCTTTACGCCAGACCAAGCACTTATATACTTGGGAATCGTGCAGGCGGAAGAGCGGCAGGCACAAATCGGCCAGATTCGTTTGCAATTGAAGCAGGCGGAGCGTTTGGGGCAAATGGACGAAGCGCTAAGATTGATGCAAATTCTTAGCGAACTTCAAAGGGAAGACCGGGGGAAGAGGTCAGCGTTAGCGTAGCTGTTGTACACTAAGGGGAATTGGATACGCGCGTCGGGGTTAGAGAATCACCTGTGGCAAGCGAAGACAAATTTGGGCGACTGCGGCAGCTTGTCGATTCTGGCAAAGAGAAGGGTTACGTTCTCTACGACGAGGTGAACGAAATTCTGCCCGACGAGATGGGCGCGGGCAGGGAGATCGAAGAGCTCCTGGCCGACTTCGACACTGCAGGCGTCGAAATCCTCGAAGAGCCCAAACTTGACTACGACAAGAAGAGCGATGAAGGTGAGGAATTCTCCGACCTTGAACTGGTCCAGGACTTCATCGACAAGACAAACGATCCCGTTCGCATGTATCTGCGCGAAATGGGAACCGTTCCGCTACTGACCCGTGAAGGCGAAATCGAACTGGCCAAACGTATCGAACGCGGCCAGCGGTGCGTCAGCAAAGCTCTCTCAAGATCTCCGCTGGTGATTCGCGAGATCCTGCAGATGGCGGATGACATTCGCATGGGCACTGTTTTTGTGCGCGACATCCTGCTAATGCCGGATCCGCTCATGACGGATGAGGCGATCGATGCGCAGGCCGGCGAACTGCTGACGGCCATCGGCGAGATTGAAAAGCTGTACAAGAAGGCGCTTCAATTCCGGCAGAAGCTGCTCTCCATTTCGCGGCAGATGAAACCCAAGCAGCATCGCGGTCTCCGTTGGAGTTTGACGCGCCATGTGGTGCAGATTTCCCGCGATATCCGAAAGTTGCCGTTCAGTTCCGTTGCGCAGCGGGCGTTAGCAAACCGGCTCCGGCACTCGGTGGAAGAGTTCCGCGCTTTGGAGACGGAAATCTCCAAAGCCCAGCGCAGGCTCGAAGAAAACGGCAATGGGAACATTGGTGGGTCGCCGGCTAATCGCGACCTCAAGAAAGAAGTGCGGCAGGGTTCCGGACGTATTCAACAACTGGAAGAAGAATGCGGAGCCAGTGCGACGGACCTGCGGCGCACACTTCAGATCGTGGAACGCGGCGAGCATGAGGCGGAGGTCGCCAAGAAGCAGTTGATCGAAGCCAATTTGCGGTTGGTTGTCTCTATCGCTAAACGGTATACGAATCGCGGTCTGCAGTTCCTCGATCTCATACAGGAAGGCAACATCGGCCTGATGAAGGCGGTGGACAAGTTCGATTACCAGCGCGGCTACAAGTTTTCAACATACGCCACGTGGTGGGTGCGCCAGGCTATCACGCGCGCCATCGCCGACCAGGCGCGCACGATCCGTATTCCGGTGCACATGATCGAGACGATCAACAAACTGGTGCGCGCGCAACGCCAGATGCAACAGGAACTCGGACGCGAGCCTACTACCGAAGAGTTGGCGCGACGCCTGGAACTGCCGGTGGGAAAAGTGCGAAAGGTGATGCGTATTGCGCAAGAGCCGATTTCTCTTGAGACACCGGTTGGCGAGGAGGAAGAGTCGCATCTCGGCGACTTCATCATCGACCGGCGCGTTACTTCGCCTTCGGAAGCGGTGATCAATCTGAATCTGCGCGAGCAGACGGCTGAAGTGTTGAAGACGCTCAGTCCGCGTGAAGAGAAGATCATCAAAATGCGATTCGGCTTGCAGGACGGCAGCGAGCACACTTTGGAAGAAGTCGGGCAGCATTTCGCCGTCACGCGCGAACGTATTCGTCAGATTGAAGCGAAGGCGCTCCGCAAACTGCGGCATCCGAGCCGTAGCCATCGGCTTCGCGCGTTTCTCGATACTACGCTGCGCGACTAGCGCGTTAGGCTGATCCGAACGCACCCCAGAGGAAGAGAGCGGATGCTGTAAGACCAAGACCGGTACGCACTGCGTGACGCCAGCCCCACTGTTCCAGTATGGTTCGAGTATCGGTCGAGGCTGGATCTGGACCTTGCGCCAGGAGCCGCCCATGCATGGGTAGGATTCCCATTACCGTGAACGGCAATACGGCAAAGATCACAAACGATCCCCACGTCCACGGCGAACCGGCGGCTAACCGTCCGCGTATAAGCCCCGCGGCCGTCGCGACTAGAGCCAGTGCAGCGTAGCGAGGCGTTCGCTGCACACTTTGCGCCCATTGAGCCCAAGCAACTTCGGTCGGGCATGCCAATCGGGCCGGGTGTTCCACGAGCGTCACGTACAAGGCTGCACCCGAATACAGGGTACTGGCTAGGACTGCAACAGATTCGCTGACCTCAAGCATATGGAGACCGGTATACCTTCTCGATGTTCTCGACAATCGCCTCCGGCACTAACTCCCGCCAGTCCTGGTTCCTTCCGATTCGCTCGCGTACTTCCGTGGACGAAATCTCGTCTAGTCCGTCTACCTCCAATGCCTCAATCCGATGCAATAAATCTGATGGAGGGACATATTCGCCTCGCCTTCTGGCGACCAGTAGACGGAACTCTTCCAGCATGCGCGAAAATGCGCTTGGGTCTCCGTAGTCCCAATTCGCAATCCGCTCCGCCGCGTCTCTTCCGCAGAGAAACAGTAATTCGGCATTCGCGTAATGCCTGCGGGCTTCGCGCGCGATATCGATGAACAGGCCGCGATCGGCTATCCCAATCGAAAATCGGAGTTCCGCGTCTGCAATGCGCCGCAACATCTCGACACGCTCTTCAAGTCCGGCACCATGAAAATCCTTGTGTGGAAACTCACGAGGAACCACGAACAGAAGTTCGTCCACCCGCGCCAGCGCGGCTTCCGCCAGCGTTACGTGAGCGCGCGTCGGAGGATTGAAACTCCCGGCGAAAATTCCCAGCCGTGTTGGCTCGATTCCCATTCTGCGGATCAGTTCCATGGGAGAGAGACTCCGGCGTCCGGATCACGATGTTTTCTTTGCGGCCCTGGCGGCCTCGTGTGACACTCTCTTTGCACAAGTGTAACGGTGAGTTCCTCAGAAGCTCCCAACTTATCACGTACAATGGTGCGCTAATGAGGTTCTGTTTCATCTTCGTTTTGAGTCTCTTCATGCCAGCCCCCATCATTGCCCAAAGCCGCGCCCACGCGCGTTCCATGGTGATCACAACTTCAGGAATCGTGGCCACCAGCCAAACACTCGCCTCGCAGGCCGGAGCGCAAATTCTCGCGCGCGGAGGGTCCGCCGTCGACGCCGCTATCGCGGCCAATGCGGTACTCGGCGTGATGGAACCCATGATGGATGGCATGGGCGGCGATCTCTTCGCCATTCATTGGAACGCGAAGACCGGAAAATTCACCGGACTGAACTCGAGCGGGCCGGCTCCGAAAGGCCTCTCCATCGAGTTCCTGAAGGAGAAAGGCATCTACCGCATGCCTGACGCCGGGATTCATTCCGTCACTGTTCCTGGAGCTGTGGCTGGGTGGGCGGCGATGCACAAGAAATTCGGCAAGCTCCCGTGGCACGATCTGTTTCAACCGGCCATCTACTATGCCGCGAACGGTTTCCCCGTCACCGAAACCATCCAAGCGATGTGGCACGATTCTCGCTACCAGCAGACTCTTCTCGGCGACGACAGTAGTAAGGAAGTTTATCTGCCGGGCGGAAATGCGCCAGCGGTCGGCGAGCTTTTTCGGAATCCGGCTCTGGCGCAGGCTCTTCGATTGGTCGCCGACCAAGGGCCTAGCGCGTTTTACGACGGGACCATCGCACAGGCGATTCTGGCGACGTCGAAGCGGCTTGGTGGGACGATGCAAGCCTCCGATCTTTCCTCGTTTCAACCTGAATGGGTGACGCCGATCTCCAGCACGTACCGCGGGTGGACCATCTATGAACTTCCACCCAACGGGCAGGGAATCGCCGCGCTGCAGATGCTCAACGTGATGGAAAACTTCCCCATTCGCGATCACGAATTGCTGAGCGTCGAAACGCTGCACACGCGGATCGAAGCGATGAAACTCGCCTACGCCGATCTCGGTTTCGTTGCCGATCCACGAGTGAGCAAGGTTCCTGTGGAGGGCATGCTGGCCAAGGATTACGCCGCCGAACGGTCGAAATTGCTCAACGCGGAGCGCGCGAATTGTACCGTGCCGGCCGGCGCTCCAAAACCCTCGTCCAATACCGTGTATCTCTCAGTCGTCGACAACGATGGCAATATTGCGTCCTGGATTCAAAGTGTCGCCAGCGCTTGGGGGTCCGGCATTGTCGCCGACGGAATGGGCTTCATTCTACAGAATCGCGGCTCTTATTTTGAGATCGATCCGTCGCACCCGAACGCGCTCGCACCCGGCAAGCGGCCCCGCCACAGTATCATTCCGGCGTTCATGGAGAAGGACGACATTCACATCGGCTTCGGCATCATGGGCGGCTCCAACCAGCCGATGGCCCATGCGCAATTCGTCTCCAACATCGTGGACTACGATATGAACATTCAGGCGGCTCTCGACGCGCCCCGATTCACCAAAGTCTATGTGGGGGGCTGCGACGTTCTCATCGAAGGACGCGTTCCGGAATCGGTTCGTCAGGGGCTCCGGGAGAAGGGTCACGAACTAACGGTGCTGGGAGATTACGCCAGCAATATGGGACGCGGCCAAGCCGTGCTGCGTAATACGAAAACCAATATGAACTTCGGCGCATCCACGCCGCGGGGCGACGGCGCCGCCGTTCCCCAGCCCGATCCTTATTTTCCGCCGGCGACTAAGCGAAAATAGAAATAGACATGCCATATCCAGAACTCTTAATCACCCCGATGCGGGAAGACCTGACGCGTCACGGAGTTATCGAAACCCGCACTCCGCAGGACGTGGACAAGATCCTCGGCCCGAATAGCGGATCGGTGATGATGATCGTGAACTCAGTGTGCGGTTGCGCGGCGGGCAAGGCGCGGCCGGGAGTTGTACAGTCGTTGAAACATCCGGTGCTGCCGGACAAGATTGCCACCGTGTTTGCCGGAGGCGATGTTGCCGCGGTGGAACGCGTGCGGGAACTCGCCGCGGGCCTTCCCCCGTCGTCACCTTCCGTCATCATGTTTCGCGATGGCAAGCCGGTGTACATGCTTCACCGGCATCAGATCGAAGGCCGGGACGCGTCACAGATCGCAAGCCTGCTGACCCAGGCATACGATCAGTTCTGCGTCAAACAACCGGTGCGATGAGCCTGCTCCTCGACCCGGTCGAGGTTCGTGTACTGGGGGCGCTCCTCGAGAAAGAAATTACGACGCCCGAGTATTATCCGCTGACGCTGAATGCGCTGGTGAATGCCTGCAACCAGAAGTCGAATCGAGAGCCAGTTGTCTCCTACGACGACGAAATCGTGGAGCAGGCGCTAGGCCTGCTGCGTGAAAAACGGCTGGCATTCCAAGTCACCGGGGCGGGGATGCGCGTTCCCAAGTTTGGACATCGGATCGTGGAAGTCCTCAATCTGGGCCGGCGCGAACTGGCGATTCTGTGCGAACTGATGGTCCGCGGGCCGCAGACGGTCGGGGAACTGCGGAATCCGATCCGAGCGCATGCACCGGTTCGACGATCTGGAAGGCGTCGAAGCGTGTCTGCGTAATCTGGCGGAACGTACCGATCAGGCTCTTGTGAAGCAATTGGAGCGGCAGCCGGGAACGAAAGAGCCGCGCTGGGCGCATCTGCTGTCGGGCGATGTGGTGGAGACTGTGCATTCCGGCGCTGAAGTGGCCTCCACCCGCACCGACCGCGTGGCGGCGCTTGAAAATGAAGTGCGCGAGCTTCGCGAGCGCGTCGAAGCGTTAGAGCGCCAGTGGAAAGAGTTCAGCGCCTAGGTCCGCACGGCGATTATCCTACCTTAAAGAATCCTTATCTAAGGGTAGTGCATCTTATCGGTAGATCCGATGAGCAACAGCACTGATATAACTGGACCCCAACTGTGGATTGTTCTGGCGAAGTGCCACCGTGCGCTCAGCCGCCTTGTTGAGAGCACTATCGAGGCGTCAGGGCTTTGTCTGAGCGATTTCATGGTGTTAGAGGCGCTTCTGCACAAGGGGCCGCTGACAATTACGGAAATTCAGGCGAAGGTGCTGCTGGCCAGCGGATCCATGACGGTTGCCGTCGATCGTGTCGAGCGAAAGGGGCTTGTGGTGCGGAAAACCACTCCCGGAGACAGACGGGCGAGGCTGTTGGAACTGACTCCAGAAGGGCGGCGGCTGGCTGTTTCGATGTTCAAGAAGCACGCCAGGGATCTGGAGGCGGTGATGTCCGTCCTGGACGATGCACGAAAAGCAGCAGCTATACGGTCCATTAAAAAAGCTCGGCTTATCCGCGGCCGAAGCTGTCGAGAAAAAGGAGACTTGAAATGATCCGAGTTCGTAAAAGTGAAGAGCGCGGCCACGCCAATCACGGCTGGCTCAATTCGTACCATACATTTTCGTTTGCCGATTACTACGATCCGAAGAACATGGGTTTTCGCAGCCTTCGCGTCATTAATGAAGACCGCGTGGCACCAGGGCGGGGGTTCGGCGCGCATGGTCATCGCGACATGGAGATTCTCAGCTATGTCCTGAAAGGCTCGCTTGGCCACAAGGACAACATGGGCCATGAGGAAGTGCTCGGACCCAATGAGATTCAGCGCATGTCTGCAGGCACCGGCGTGGTGCACAGTGAATTCAATCCGTCGAAAACCGAGCCTGTCCATTTCTTTCAAATCTGGATTGAACCGGCAACAACGGGGACTCCATCCAGCTACGAGCAACTCCGATTCGAACCACAGGAGAAGCAGGGAAAACTGAAGCTTCTGGCCGGACCTGAGGGTGGTAACGGTGTCGCAAAAATCAATCAGGATGCGCAGCTCTTCGTGGCTGAACTGGCCAAGGGGGATACGGTAGTGCATGACATCAAGCCGCAGCGGCACGCCTGGCTGCACGTCGTTCGAGGCGAGGTGTCTGTGAATGGCAAAACGCTGAACGCGGGTGATGCAGCAGCGGTCAGCGATGAGAAAGCCCTTACGGTGACCGGTGTGAACCCGGACGCAAGTGAAGTATTGCTGTTTGATCTTGTGTGAAGCTGAGGCATGGCCGCATTGGTAGGAATAATTTCGGATACCCACGGACTGCTGCGCCCGGAAGCGGAAACGGCGCTGGCCGGGTGCGGCGTGATCATCCACGCAGGAGATGTTGGCCGCGAGGAAGTGCTCGTGGCTCTGCGGAAGATCGCGCCGGTGCACGCAGTCCGTGGGAATGTCGACCATGGAAGCTGGGCGGACACACTAGCCGAGACGGCAATCGTGGAAGTGGAAGGTTACAAATTATACGTGCTGCATAGGATCGAAGACCTGGATATTGATCCGGCGGCCGCCGGCATGGGCGCGGTAATCTGTGGGCACTCCCATGTCCCCTCTCAACAAATCAAGAACGGTGTGCTGTTTCTGAATCCTGGGAGTGCCGGACCGCGGCGATTTCATCTTCCGGTTAGCTTGGCTCTGCTCCGCGTGAACAGGAGCGGTCTGGAAGTCGAACCCGTCATTCTTGCAGTATGAATCTGCTTACCTGATGCCGAGGAACGGGTAAACGAGTTCGATGATAAGAATGATGACGACCAAAGCCTCGAGCACAAAGGCACGCTGATGATTGAATTCATCTACCAGAAAACGGTAGAGCTCGCCGGCTGCCAATAGCTTCTCGTCGACGAGTTTGCGATAGTCGCCGACTCCGATGCGATTTGCCACCATGCGGTATGCGCGGGCATAAAACATGTCGCCGAGCAGGCGCAGCGAATTATCGCTCCGCTCGGTCAGTTCGATTACATCCAACCTCACGCTGTTGAGACGTTCGGCGTCCCTGGCCAGCCGCCATCGCCGCCACCAGCTTCGACGTTGATCCGGGACCTTGTAAAGTTCAGCCAACAGATTGCTGAGCACTTTGTCGTAATGGCGGAACTCGAGAAGCTGGGAGTTGGCGTATTCAAGAAGTTGCAAAGTTGTGCGGGCATTCTCGGGGGTGTCCTGGACCAGCGCGATGGCCCAACTCACCACCAGCAAATCGTTTGCGTAACACGACATGCTCGATGCCAGCACTTCCTGCCGCTCAGCTACCGAAAGGGGCTGCGTTTCGCCGCGCACCAACTCGGCGATTTTGTCGGCATGGCGCGGAAGTAACTGGTCGGATTCCGAAACGTTGACGACGAGATATTCTTCCGTCAACCAGTCGGCGTAGGGTGCGGACATGGCGCCGCGGATGGACGCGGCGAAATCGGCGGCGACCTGTTTTGCCGCGGCCGCGATGGGCGCCGCGTCCAGTAGCCGGCTGCATTCGTGTTCGAGAACATCCCAATCGCCTTCGAAAGGCAACTCCAGCAGGACGCTCAGCACGCCGTAGTCGAAAGCTCGTCCGAAGGCCCGCATGGAATTAGCTCCGACGACTACCGGGTTGGCCAGCCGAACACTCAGCGGCGGATTCTCAAAACCGATGTAGGCTGGCGCGTGCGCGGGCGTCAGCAGCTTCGGGTTTTCCGATTCACTGCCGGCGAGCCGGCGCGCCGCGGTGAGATCGATCTGCTCCGCGACATCGTATAGGAACAGCAGCCAGAATGAGCCCCGCATACGTTAACTCTCCAACGCGTCACTGGCGATTGTCCAATTCATATTGGAAAAGCTCGGATTGATGCAGACGTCTTTCCGGATGCCTTCGAGGTATTTGCGGCGCCAGGCCCCGGGAGAAAGTCCCTCAGTCGCCGTGAAGGTGCGCGTGAAATGATGGACTGTCTTAAACCCGACCGCTTCGGCGATTTCTTTCAGTGCGTAGTCGGAGTATTCGATCAACTCTTTCGCACGGGCCACGCGATAGCGCTGGAGGAACAGCAGCGGCCGGGAACCGAGCGAATCCTGGAAATGCAGGCGTACCGCGCGCTCCGAACAGCCGAGGGCCCGCGCCACGTCGCGAATGGAAATATGACTCCCGTAATTGGTATGAATGAACTCGAGCGCGCGGCGGAGAATCGGGTCCTGCATTTCGCGCTGTTCGTCGGGCAGCCCTACATTGGCGGCCGGCATTCCTCCCTGTTGGCGGAGGTAGAGCAAGAGGAGTTCGTTCATTAGCGTCCGGCACATCTCCTGATAGAAGGGCTTCTTATGTTCGCCCTCATACCGGATTCGTTCGAACAGCGCCGGTGCGGGAGACTCCGGGATGGAAACGCTTCCGGCGGCGGCCAGCAGTTCCCGCCGAAGCCCGCCATGGCCGACCCGAAATTTAATATCGAGAGATTTCACCAGAGATTGCGCGGTTAGACCGTGAATTTCGCTTGGTTTAATGAGGAATAGAATACCTGCCCGAATGGGATGATTCGCCCCGCCGAGCCGTAACGTGCCTCGGCCACCGAGAAAATGGATCATCTGGAAATAGCTATGTTGATGCAATTCCAGACTCCAGCCGGGTTGGTAGTCGTATCGGGCTGTCCAAAGTACGTCGATAGCGGATGTCAGCATCGTGAGAATCCTCTATTCGATCATATGCCGTTCTGGACAAAAGCGCCGCCGATCCGTACAAACCTCCATCAACTAAACTGGACTCGAGAGACATGACAAGACGAGATTTTTCACGTACCGCCGCCGGCCTCGGTGCCGCGTCGGCGTTAAGCGCAAGCCGCATTCTGGGTGCGAATGACCGCATACGCGTGGGCCTGATTGGCTCAGGCGGCCGCGGCCGCCAGGATTGGGGCAATTTCCTGAAGCAGCCTAGCGTTGAACCTGTAGCGGTTTGCGACGTCTACGAGCCGTTTCGGAACAAGGGCATCGAAATGACCCAGGGGCGCGCGAAGGCGTACCAGGATTTTCGCCGGCTTCTGGAACAGAAAGATATTGACGCTGTGATCGTGGCGACGCCCGACCACTGGCACGCGCTGATTACAGTCGCCGCCTGCGAGGCAGGGAAGGACGTGTACTGCGAAAAGCCGCTCTCCCTGATGGTGGGCGAAGGCCGAAAGATGGTCGACGCGGCGCGCAGGAACAACCGGGTTGTTCAAACGGGCAGCCAGCAGCGGTCCGGAGCTCATTATGCACAGGCGGTGAAACTGATTCAGAACGGCGGAATCGGCGAAGTCCATCGCATTCATGCCGGCATGCAGCGCAACATCTTTCCCGGTCTCAAACCGACGGAGATGGCCTCTGGCGTTCCTACGGGGCTCGATTGGGACATGTGGCTGGGACCGTCGGAAAAGATCCCATTCGATCCATTCCGCTGCATTTATAATTTCCGCTGGTTCTGGAATTATTCGGGCGGCCAGATGACGAACTGGGGCGCTCATCACCTGGACATCGCGCGATGGATCGTGGCTGCGGACGCGCCCCTGTCAGTATCAGCGGCGGGAGGACGTTACGCGCTTACCGACGGAGGAGAAACGCCCGACGTGCAGCAGGTGACGTATCAGTTTCCGAAAGCGGTGGTGACGTGGACGAGCAGCGAAGTGGCGGAGGGTAAGACTTCGACACTCGATATCTACGGCAGTAAAGGAATGCTCACGCTGCTTCGCGGGGGTTTCCAAGTAAAGCCCGAGATGATCTCATCGGCGGGACCTAAAGAGCGAATGCCAGCGATGGACGCGGTGGATGTGAAGGGAGGGAATCTGGACGAAGCACACGTTGGCAATTTTCTCGACTGCGTGCGTAGCCGGAAGCGTCCGAATGCCGATGTGGAGGAAGGCCACCGCACGGCGGTGATGTGCCACTTGGGCAACATTTCCATGCGGCTCGGCCGATCGTTGAAGTGGGATTCGGCGAAAGAGGAAGTGGCCGGAGATCCGGAAGCCAACCGCTGGCTGATGAAGCCTTATCGGGCTCCCTGGCGCCTGGCGTGATAATCTCGACGAGGAATGAAGAAAGTTATTTTTCTTAGCCTCGCCGCAGCGGCACTTTTCGCGCAAGACCCGCAAACGATAAAACTCTGGACCGGTGATGCGCCGGGCGCGCTTGGTTCGGAGAGTCGCGATCAGCCGACGCTCACTATCTATTTGCCGAGGAACGGGGCGACGGCCGGAACAGGCGTCATCGTCTGTCCGGGAGGTGGGTACGGTGCGCTCGCCGACAATCATGAAGGCCGGCAGATTGCCAACTGGCTCAACTCGTACGGCATCGCCGCGTTCGTGTTGAAGTATCGCCTGGGGCCGCGCTATCACCATCCCATTGAACTCGGAGACGCGCAGCGCGCCATCAGGATGGTGCGTTCACGGGCGAAGGATTTCGGAGTTGCGCCGGACCGCCTGGGGATCTGGGGCTTCTCGGCCGGGGGCCACCTCGCTGCGACGACAGGGACTCATTTCGATGCAGGGAAGGCCGATGCGGCCGACCCCATCGATCGCGAAGGCAGCCGGCCCGATTTCATGATCCTCTCCTACCCCGTGATTTCGTTTACCACTCCGTATACGCATAAGGGTTCACTTAAAAATCTACTCGGCGACAATCCTGATCCGAAGTTGGTGGAGAACCTGTCGAACGAACTTCAGGTGACTCCGCAGACGCCGCCAACTTTCCTCTTCCACACTAGCGGCGACACCGGCGTGCCCGCGGAGAACAGCGTTCTTTTCTACATGGCTCTGCGGAAAGCGGGAGTGCCGGCGGAGATGCACATCTTCGAGAAAGGCCCGCATGGGGTTGGACTCGGCGGCGCCGATCCGGCTCTGCATGAATGGCCGGGCTTGCTGGTGCTTTGGTTTCGCACGCGAGGATTGTTGAAGTAGCCGCTACTCCCAGCGCAGCGCCCTCATCGGGTCGACACGCGTGGCGCGCAAGGCTGGAAGATAGCCCGCCAAACCTGCTACCAGCGCGATTCCGAGAGTAGCTAACGCAATTGTTCCGGCATCGTTCGGCGTTATTCCGTAGAGCTGAGTCTGGACGAGGCGTGTTGCTCCCCATGCGGCCGGCAACCCGATTGCGATTCCGACGCCCACCAGTATCAATACTTCCCGCATCACCAGCCACATTACGTCTCGCCGTGCTGCTCCGAGAGCCATGCGGATACCGATCTCGCGGGTTCTGCGGTTTACCGTGTATGCCATCACTCCGTACAGCCCGATGGCCGCCAGCAGAGTTGCCAGAAGTCCAAATGCGCTGGAGAGGCTCGCCACCAGACGCTCGGTGACTAACGAGTTCTCCAGTTGCTTTTCCAGCGTTTTCATTTCGAACACCGGAATATTCGGATCGAGTCCTTGTACAATGCGCCGAATTGTCGAAAACATTTGATCCGGATCGCGAGCGGTCCGAACGTAAGCCGACATCCCGAGGACAAAAGTCTTCTGCCGGTAGGGCACAAAGACTTCCATCGGCGTCTCGTCGCGCATGCTCTCGTACTTCGTGTCTCGCGTCACTCCAACGATGGTGATGTCGGTTTTCGTGCCCGGGTCTCCACCCATTCCGATGTGCCGGCCGGTGGCGTTTGTAGTGCCGAAATAACGCTTGGCGAACTTCTCGTTTACGATGGCGACCTCTGGCGCGGTCTTCCCGTCGTTCGCATTGAAATCACGGCCTACAAGTATCGGCACGCTGAGCGACTTGAAATAGTCCGGTGAAATGAAGTTCATGTGCGGATCGATCCATTCGCCCGGCTTTGCCCTGTACCCTTCAACCGTTACGGTGTTGTCCCACTCTTCGCCCTCAAGAATGGGCACGATCGCCAGACTTGCGGCTTCCACGCCGGGGGTTGTGTTGAGCGCCTCGGTGAGTTGCCGGTAGAAGTCGAGACTTCGCTCTGGTTTGTAACCATTCTGCGGCGGGTCGATGCTGAACGTCAGCAAGTTTGAAGTCCGAAAGCCGGGATCGAGTTCCTTCAGATTGCTGAGGCTCCGAATGAAGAGGCCGGCGCCGATCAGGAGCAAAAGCGACAGAGTTACCTGAGCGATTACCAATCCCTTACGAAAGCTTACCGACGTACCGCCGGTCACCGATCCTGCCTGGTCCTTCAATGTTGACGCCAGATCGGGACGGGTCGATTGAAGCGCTGGAACAAGTCCGAAGATGATCCCAGTCAATAGGGAGAGCGCAATATTAAAGCCAAGAATGCGGAAATCGGGAACGGTGGAGATGGCTAGCGGATGATCTCCGGTGGGGAGAAAGCCGATGAGCGTAGTGTCGATCCAGACGGCCAGCATAAGCCCTGCAATGCCTCCGGCCAGGGCGAGCAACAGGCTTTCGATCAGTAATTGCGATACGATGCGGCCGCGGGTGGCGCCGAGTGAAAGCCGTACGGCGATTTCTTTCTGGCGCGAATTGGCACGGGCGATCAAGAGGTTCGCGACGTTGGCGCAGGCTATCAGCAGGACCAGGCCGACGATGGCGGTGAGTACAAGCAGCGGCTTCGAGAACTGCTGCCGTAGCTGCGACCGGCCTTTCGACGCCGGTATCACGTCCATCCACATCTTGAGAAAGTTTTGCTTCGTCAACGGGGCAGCGGTGGCGAATTCTTTTGCGCGTACTTCCATTTCCAGGATCTGATGGAAGAGCGGCTGCAGGCCGGCTTTCGCCTGTTCTTCAGTCACTCCCGGCTTAAGGCGTCCGAAGACGTTTACCCACCGGCCGCGCCGGTCCTTCAGCGTGTAGAAGCCAAGCTGGTCCATCTGGGCTTTCATCATGACGGGAATCCGTATCTGCGGCGCATAGCCGGGATCTGTTCCGTCGAAACCGGCTTGGCTCACACCAACGATCGTGATGGGATAACCATTCACCAGGATTTTTTTGCCGATCACGGAGCGGTCGCCGGCAAACCGGCTCTGCCAATAACCGTAGCTGAGGACAGCGTAAGGCTCACCGCCGGGCGTTTTGTCATCGTCCGGTGTGAAGACGCGCCCGAGGGCCGCGCCCACTCCTAATACGGGAAAATAGGTGCCGGATACGAGTTCTCCGAAGATCCGTTCTGTTTTTCCTTCGTAACTGAGACTGAGGCTGGTGTCCCAGCGGCAGAACATGCCACTGAAGACTTGGTTGCGATCGCGAAAATCCTCGTACATCACGTAAGAGAGTCTGTTCGGTCCATTGTTGCTTCCGTAGTGCTGGCCACGGGCGGTGAGAAGAATCAGTTGCTCGGGATTCTTAACGGGAAGCAAGCGGAGGAGAATCTGATCGACTAACGTGAAAATTGCGGTGTTGGCGCCGATTCCCAGTGCGATCGATAGGACGGCGACAGTTACGAAGACGGGTGACTTGGTGAAGGTGCGACAGGCAAAGCGCAGATCTTGGATTACGTTGGCCACGTCTGGTTGTACGGCTCGCGGCCGAGAAGGTTACACCTTCGGCATCGCGGTGTCCCAACTGGAAATCTGTTTATCGAGCGCTTCGTTGGTCTTCAGTGAAAACGCGGCTTTGGTTGCTCGCGCCGAGTAGCGCCTGGCGATGTCGCCGGTCTTCGATGCGTCAACCGTGTGCCGTCCCACGTGGATTGTGTCGTACTGCGCATAAGCGAGTACCAGACTCTCCACCATCGCTTGCGGCATGTTCGCGATCTTGTAGGAGAGTGTGTGGTGGCTCGGCGCACCGGAGCTCTTCCTGGAAAAGACGAGAAAGGTAAACCCGGACTGGAATTTTGGAGCGATCTTGGTTTGGTCGCTGGCAAATTCGTTGTCATAGAACTTGCAGGTATCTCCAACGACGGCGTAAATAGCATGCCCGGATTTGTTCGGGTCTGTGGATCCGATGGAAATATACAGAGTGTTCCCCTTACCTGCTCCCTTGCAGGCGTCCGTTGCCGTTGGGTAGCTCGTATACGTGCCCACCGGCGCAAAGTCGTAGAGGTAGGCCAGAACCAGGGCCCACACATCATCGTCGAAAGGCACCAGAAAGGTACGCCGCAGCGGCTTGGTCGCTTCCACTACCGTGAGCCACTGGCCGATGTCGCCGGTGGTAGCGCCGGCCATAGCCTTGTACATACAAAGTTTCGTCGAGTCCGCAGTATTGTGCGGATGAAGCCTTTCCCGCGCCGATCCGCCAGGTTCAACCGGCGAGGTTGGATATGCATAAGACGGTGTAGCCATGGATTAAGCCTCCTTAAAAATTCTGCCCACATTGTCGCACATTATTAGGGACAATTAATCCCTGTTGGCGAAACGGACAAGGAGTCTCCATCCGTCAACAAAGGGGGGAAATTAAACACAATGATTCGTAAAATCCTATTCACTGCCATTCTTGGCGCCGGTCTGGCGATGACCTCGGGCGCCGCCGAGGTCATCGTCCGCGTAGCGCCACCGCGTCCGGTCGTCGAGCGCCGCCTTCCTCGTCCCGGAGCGGGATACGTCTGGACTCCGGGCTATCATCGCTGGGATGGCAGAGCTTACGTCTGGGCGCCCGGAGCCTGGGTGCTGCCGCCTCATTCGCATGCGCACTGGGTGGCGGCACACTGGTCGCGCCACGGCGGCGGATGGTTCTTCGTCGAAGGACACTGGCGCTAAGCCACAGAACCAACCCATGGCGTATAGGCGATTGTGAGCGTTTTGGGTGTTTCGACTTCAATCGCCTTAGCTTCACTTCTCAGCGCGTTGCCTAGCCTAGGCTGATCGCCAAGGTGGAGGCGATGAAAATCAATACTCCAGTGCTCAATGCAAGTTCAGTTAATCCGGCCACCGCGCAAAGAAGAGCAGCGGCACTACGCACCTCCCATAGCATCAGCGGCACGAAACCGCTACAGAAAACCACGGTCAGGACCAGCCGGGTTTTGAACTTCCAGGTTGTGATTTCATTCCCGACTTCGGTGTAGTTCGCCCGAGCGAGTATATTTCAGCAACTTTTGCAATAAAGTCAGAAGAGTTCGTTCATTACGTAATCTGAAAGGACGTTTCCCACAGAAGATGATTACGTAAATGGCGCAGACAACTCTCAATTCAGTCTTCACGCTTGTAGTCCCGATCCAGCAGCCACTCCACCAGTTTCGGGGGAAGGATAGAAAGTGGTTGGCCGGAGGCTGGAAAGAACGTCCGCCAGTTTGATCAGGCTCCGAGCCGCTGCTTGGTCCAATATCCGACGCGAGCACGGGAAGATGACGGGCCGACGCTGCTTGGCGGCCTTGGTAATCATCGAGAATCAGCCAATCGGCACTGGCCTCTTGCGCGAGAAGAATCGCTTCGCGTTCCCCGGCGTCCATCCTTTGGCAGACAGCTCGCCGTCCACAAGCGCGGATGATGCGATCCGCCACAAATCGTCGCGGGTTTGAACTTTTAGAAACGAAGTATGGTACTGCCCGAAATCGGTCGAGTCAGAGGCAAGTCACCGTTTCACGGCCAAATAGCCGGAAACATCATCCTCCGCCGGACGTCTACTGGCCAGAGGGAACTATGCCCCAAATGTATGACAAATGCGCTCATCCGAGTCGCACCTGTTCTCCCGCCGCCGGCAGCAAGTATTGCAGCCAATACTGCGAGGACGCGGGCGATACCACAGAAATCGGTTGCAACTGCGGACACTCGCGTTGCAACGAACCCAAATAGTTGGAGGCGCACTTATGGCGGATTCTTTGCGGTCTCCGGCTTGGACAGAGCAGGAAGATTTGCGTAAGATCAACGGAATTCTCACGACTCTTGCGACCAGGCCGGCGAACATGGGTTGTCAATGGCTACACGAACGGCTCTATGCCGCGCGCACTTACATGGTGAATAGAATGTGGGCCGAATATCGAGCTCAGTTGGAGTTCGTGCTCTCGGCACCGGTTAGCGAATGCAACACTGATACGCGGGCACGAGAGGTAGCAGAAGAGCTCTTGAACATCGCGAAGGATCGCTAGCCGCCGCGAGGGGAGGCCGCGAAGTTACTTCAGTGTTTCTTGCCTGCTTCGTACGCTTCGGCCGCCGCGCGATCCACGACGGTCTGGCCAATCACTGCGTCAAGAAACCATAACACGGAAGGCCCGTCGGCCACCGGGTGCTCTACTTTATCTTCTTTGATTCTCAGCCGGTACTCGATGCCCGGGACGTGCTCGAAACCGATCACGCCTGTGTAGTTCAGTATCCAAGGCCCGTCCTTCGACTCCCGCACCTGGAGGCACTTCATCGGAGCGACGCCTGTGCAGTCTTTCGTGAACGCCGCAACGTAGATGAATCTTGTCTTAGCGTTGATCGAGGCCAACTGTTCGCGCTCAAATACCCAGGCCGCATTGCCGTCGCTTGTAAGCGTCATCCGGTTTCCGTTCAGACGCACCCTGGGAGTCGCGCCCACGAGTTTTGTGAAGGCGGAATCCGCATCGTCCAAGCCACCCGGCAAGCTTTCCGAGTAGCTCGCGCAGGCTCAAGAAAGGAAATTCGAGATGATCCCAGCCGGAGTTTACCGGACACCGAATTACACCCCGATAAAAAAAAGGAATCCTTCTCCAGAGCATCGTAAAGGGAGGATTTCGTGGAACCTTGACTGGGCCCAGGTCAACCAGTCTCCACTTCGAGTGCTCCAGGCCTTTCACGTCCGCCGTTTGGGCCGTGAGCGTTGGGAGGCTGAACAAAGCAACAAACAGCCATGCTTTGATCATAGTGGTAATAGTATGACATTTATAGCTGGCCAAGTTTCTAATTTTGCTTTCCGGGCCCACTGAGCAGCCTGCTAGGGATAGAATATCGGGATGTTAGCCGTGGCCGTGGTTTTGATCGCCATTGTGATGCGGAGTGGGGGCGCCGAACCTCTTCCTCGTTATGACATCGTGCGCGCAAACTCGCCGATCGTTATAGACGGAAGCTCGACGATGCCGCTTGGCTCGGCGCCCGCGGTGGGTGACTTTCACTTCAACTGGTGGAAAGAGGGCGAACGGGAGCCCACTATCGCGAAGATGACGTGGGACAATGACAACCTCTATGTTGGATATTTTTGTCATGACAAACATATCTCCGCCTCGGTGACGCGACGGCATGGTCCGGTTTCTAAAGATGATTGCGTCGAGATTTTCTTAAGTCCAAACACCAGTAAGCCTAAGAACTACTACACATTCGAAATCAACGCGATCGGAACAATGCTGAACCGCTGCCGCACGGACTGGCGGTCCGGACCCCCGACTTGGGAACCGGAGGAGTAATCTATCGGACCTCTCTGCACGGGCTGCCGGGTAAGAAGGAATCGCCGCAGGACGAGCACTGGTCGTCGAACTGGCAATTCCGTTTCGGAATTTCGTCCGCGATGCGCCGCACATACCTCCCCAGGAGGCCACGAATGGCGGCTGAATCTGATGCGGACCGGTGGCGTGACCAACGCGCAAGACAGCACCTGGTCGCCTATCCCTACGGGCGTTCATTCCTTCCACACGCCGGAGGCTTTCGGCACCGTCCGGTTCGTGAACTCCCCTGTTGTGGCTCTGGCCCAAGCGCCTGAGCGGCGGAAGGGGCGAGGCCGGCCAGCCAACACCAACCCGCTCGGCCGCGGACGGGAAGTGGTCGAAGCCGGACGGCAACTATACAATTCCTCCTGCACCGTGTGCCACGGTCTCGAGGGCACGGCAGGCGATCGAGCGCCGGCTCTGGCTGCCGCCCGCCGGTATGTCCGGTCCAGCGACGACGCTATATTCGACGCGATCAAGAACGGAATTCCTGGCACACCCATGCCTCCCGGGGGCCTTCCCGATGACAGCGTGTGGAAGATTGTCGCCTATATTCGTAGCCTGCGCGCCAGGGCGAGCGATGAGAATGTAGAAGGAAATCTGGAACACGGAGCCGAATTGTTCCACGGCACGGCGCGATGCTCCGAGTGTCACATGATCCGCGGCAACGGCGGACTGCTGGGTCCCGATCTTTCCAACATCGGCGCCGAGCGCACCCTGCGCCAGTTGCGCGAAGCACTCACGACAGTCCGCGGCCAAATACTCCCTTCGGTTTTCAGCCCGTGCGGATCCGCACCAAGTCCGGCGAGACGGTAGACGGCGTCATCAAGAATGAAAATAACTTCTCGATGCAGGTGCTGGACCGGCAGAATAGGCTTCACTTCTGAATCGCGGGAATGAGGGACGTGGATTACGGCAGAAAATCGCTGATGCCGAACGACTACGGCGAGAGGCTGACAACCGGAGAACTGCAGGACGTGCTGCTGTTTCTCAGCCGGCAGGTGCAATGATGAAAATACTGGTGGCGAGACTTGCCGCCGTCCTCGGCGCGGAAGCACAAGTCACCTCCGAGGACCTCCTGCGCGCCGACCCTTCCAACTGGCTGACCTACTCCGGCGCATATCACTCGCAGCGCCACTCGGCGCTGAGGCAAATTCGCACTGACAACGTGCGGGCGTTGGTCCCTAAGTGGATATTTCATGTGCCGGGCGCCACCCGCCTGGAAGCGGTGCCGCTGGTCTCGAATGGCGTGATGTACGTCTCGCAGCCTAATGAGGTATATGCGCTCGATGCAGGCTCCGGACGCAAGATTTGGGAATATCGTTTTGAACCTGCCGTCGAGCGGGGACCAAACAGGGGTGTCGCTTGTATGGCAACCGCGTCTACTTCGGTACGCCCGATGCTCACCTCGTGGCCCTCGACGCCAGAACGGGCAACCGGTTGTGGGCGGTCGAACTGGCAAAGGCCGCCGAGGGCTACTGGTGTCCCGTCGCTCCGATGGTGGTGAAGGATAAGGTCATCATCGGAATCGCGCCAGGCGATTACGGGCTTAACGGCTGGCTGGACGCCTACGATGCCGTTACGGGTGAGCGACGTTGGCGCTGGAATGTGATTCCGAGGCCCGGTGAACCGGGAAACGAGACTTGGGCGGGGGACTCCTGGAAGACTGCCGGAGGCAACACCTGGCTGACCGGCAGCTACGATCCGGAACTGAACCTGATCTACTGGGGCACGGGCAACCCGGCGCCGGATTTCAACGGCGACATGCGCCGGGGCGATAATCTGTACACCGAATGCATGGTAGCCATCGATGCCGATACGGGGAAATTAAAATGGTATTTCCAGTTCACTCCGCACGACGTCTACGACTGGGATTCGGTGGAGATTCCGGTGCTAGTGGATGCTGCGGTGGGTGGGCGCACGCGCAAACTGCTCCTTCAGGCCAATCGCAACGGGTTCTACTATGTGCTCGACCGCGTAACTGGCGAATTCCTGCACGGGACACCCTTCGTCGATCTCTTGAATTGGGCGACCGGACTCACACGGGATGGTCATCCGAAGAAGGTCCCCGGAGTGGAACCGAGCCTTGTTGGAACGAAAGTCTGCCCGGCTACCGCCGGCGCCACCAACTGGATGTCCCCAGCATATAACCCCGACACGAAGTATTTTTACGTGGTAGCGCAGGAAGGTTGCGGCATAAACACCAAATCATCGGATACCTTCCGCCCGGGAGGATTTCCATTCAACGCCACAGGTTACATCGAGAGTCCCGAGGAGCCGTGGCAGATGCACGTGCGTGCTCTCGAAGCGACCACTGGAAGGCGGGTTTGGGATTATCGGCAGATTGGGTCGAAGCGCTACGGCGCGGGACTGCTCTCCACGGCGGGCGGACTGTTGTTCGCGGGCGACGACCAGGGGGAGTTCACAGCGCTCGACGCTCGCACCGGCAAGTCCCTTTGGCACTTCAACACAGGCCAACAGATCACGGCATCGCCGGTCGCTTACAGTTGGAAAGGCGAAGACTACATTGCGATCGCCGCCGGTTCCAACGTCGTAGCATTCGGGTTACAGCACTAATGTGAAGCTGCAGGTCGAAGCCGCCGGAATTCGGAGGTGAGTTCTTTCATCGGGGAAAACAGTACTCGAATTCCCGTGAGGCATCAGGTATAATCCACCCTGACTATCGCAGGAGGGAGGGTTCCATGGCAAGAATTTACCTTCATTGTGTTCTCCTTGCGTGCGGCGTGATTTCATTGCACTCCCAGGAGATCACCGGGTCCATCAGCGGAGAAATCCGCGACAGCACAGGGGCCGTCATGCCCGGCGTCCGCGTGACGGTTCGTAACATGGAAACAAATGTAGCCAAAACCGTTCTCACCGGACCGAGCGGCACGTATCGTGTGCCGTTTATCATTTTTGGCCGGTACAGCGTGAGCGCCGAATCGCCGGGCTTCAAAGTAACGCGCGCCGAGAACGTCCAGGTCTCCACAAGCGAGGAGGCCCGCGTCGACCTCGCGCTTTCCGTGGGGGAGGTGAATGAGACGGTGACGGTGGACGCGCGGGAGGCCCTGCTGAAAACGGAAGAGGCTACCGTCAGCACGACAGTAGACCAACGCATGGTCACCGGCCTTCCACTGGTGGGCCGCCAGATCATCGCCGCTACACTGCTCGCGCCGGGCGCGTATTTCGTTAACAACAACAGCAAGGCCCAGCGCGATTCGGGTTTCGTCAGGCGCAACGGCGTCTCACTCAGTGTCAACGGCCTCACGGATCTTTCGAATAAGTTCTATTACGACGGCATAGAGGGAATGAATTTCGACGGCGGAACGAGGGCTTTCGATCCGTCACTCGAGGCGGTTCAGGAAGTGAAGGTGCTGGTCAACTCGAATTCGGCGGAATATGGCGGCGCGGCGGGAGCGACCGTCAACATCGTCACCAGGTCAGGCACAAACCAGTTCCACGGTCACGGCTACGACTACCTCCAGAACGACAAGCTGAATGCCTTTCAAATGGATGCCAAGATTCTTCGGGCGCGCCAGATCAGTTCCGGCCAGCTGGCGACTTCGAACAAGCCGGTAGTGCGAAACAACATTTTCGGCTCGGGTGCAGGCGGGCCGATCCGCAAAGACAAGTTGTTCTTTTTCGCGAACTACGAGGGTATTCGCGGCACACGGGCCGGGCAGTTCGGGCAACGCTCTATTCCAAGTGTCAGGATGCGAAACGGTGACTTGAGCCAGTTGCTCTCCCCTTCGTTACCCGCGTTCAAGGACCCGCTGAGCGTGAGCGGCTCGGGAACAGGCTTTTTCCCCGATCCGACGAACATGAAGCGATTCTTCGATCCGGTTTCGCTTCAGGTACTAAACCTGGTGCCGCTTCCTACCAACGACGCCCTGGTGAACAATTTTCAAGGACCGATCAGCCCGGCTCGAAACATCACAGACGAAGTCACCGCCCGAATCGACTACCACATCTCGTCGAAGGACACGTTCTACGGCCGGTACATCTACAATTTCAACCACGATTTCGTGGGTGACCTTTTTTCGCTCTTCGGCCCCGGCAGCAGCGACCGCAGTTACCGGCGTAATCGCCACAACCAAAACGTGAGCCTGTCGGAAACGCACATCTTCACATCGAGCCTGTTCAACGAGGCTCGCGCCGGCTGGAATCGCAGCTTCACATTCGAAGAGCTCGAGACCAGCTTTAGAGACGACATCAGTACGCAATTGGGCATTGCCGACCAGTTGCCCCTCACGCGCAACCCCCTGGAATGGGGACCGCCGAACTTCGGCATCTCCCAGAGTTCCTCGGTGCTCGGGCTGCCGGGGTTGCGAACCGGCGCTCCCTGGAATCCGAACGGCGGGCAGATCTGGCACTTCGCCGACAACCTGTCGATCGTGCGCGGCAAGCACTCGTTCAAGACGGGCGGTACGATCATGCGCCGCAACGACGTCTTCATCGAAACTCTCACGGCGCGCGGATCGTTCAATTTCGGAAGCGCGCCGGGAGGCGCGTACACGGGTAACGGATTGCTGGACTTCCTGCTGGGGTATATCGCGTCGGCCTCGGTAGGGATTGCGCCGCTGCACGGACAGCCTAACCAGTTCTGGTACGCCGCCTACTTTCAGGATGACTATAAGGTGACATCTTCGCTGACGGTCAACCTGGGGATCCGCTACGACTATTTCCAGCCGTGGAAGGAAATTCACGACCACTGGGCCAGTTTCGACCTCACCGGCAATCAGGTTGTTTATGCGAAGGACGCCAGGGACGCGCAGGGCGGAAGAGCCCTGAAGTTCGGCGACGGGAATAACTTTGGCCCACGCTTCGGCTTCGCATGGCGCCCAGCGCGATCGCAGGAATTGGTGGTGCGCGGCGGCTACGGCATCTACTACGAGCAGGAGCATCCCAGCGGACCGATTCTGAACGCCATCAATCCGCCGCCCGGCGGAATTGGGGCGGCCGACGCGCCGTACAGCGGTTTCGGGTTCACGCGTGATTTCACAGCGCCCGCGCTCAGCACGAATCCAGTGCCGTCACTGCTGTGGAGCAACTTCTCCCGTGGAACTGCCTCGATTCCCGCCCGCGTCGCCGTCAACGCCGTGGACCCGCACGCGCCCGATACGTATGTGCAGCAGTGGAACCTCGCGATACAGAAACGAGTCGGTGACAGCTCGATCGAGCTTGCCTATGTCGCGAATAAGGCGAACAAAATCTACACCAGCGAGAACATCAACGTACCGGGCGATTTCAGTTCGCTGTACGTGCTCGGGACCGCGGCGCTGATACGCCCTGGGTTCTCTTCGATTACCTGGCGCCAGTCGGACGGCTCGGGACAGTATCACTCGCTGCAGGCGCGGTTCGAGCGGCGGGTCCGGTCGGCGCAAATCCTCGCTTCTTATACGTGGGGACACGCTATCAGCGACGCCGAACAGGGGCAAAGCGCGGTCGGGGTCGGCAATCCCGGCACGTTCCATTTTCTCTCTAACCGCAAGCTGGACAAATCGTCCACGACGTTCGACATCCGCCAGCGGCTGACACGGCGGTGGTTTACGAAGTGCCGTTATTGAAAGACCAGACGCGGCTCTCGGAAAGGTATTGGCGGCTGGCAGACCAACTTCATTTTCACGGCTCAGACCGGCAACGCGACCCAGGTGACGGACGGCACAGGCCGGTCCCGATTCGTGGTCCCGCTTCGACCGGCCCGACCTGGTCGCCAATCCTGACCTTCCGCGCGGAGACCGAACCGAATCGCATTTTTTCAACACGGATGCATTCCAGGTAGTGACTACGCCGCGGTTTGGCACGGCGCCGCGCATGATGGTCCGGCAGCCCGGGCTGTGGAACCTGGATTTCACGTCTCGAAACGCTTCCGGATCGGGAAGGAGCTGGACGCGTAATTCGGGCGGACGTTTATAACTTTCTCAATCATGCGAACTGGCGCACGATCGACACCACGATTCGGGATGTGACAAATCCAAACATCGGGCCCCCGGGCACATTGAACAACCCTTACGGACGCGTGAATGCATTCGGAGATCCGCGCGAGATGCAGGTATCAATGAAGCTCGAGTTTTAGGCGGAGGAGAATCCGTAACGGGCCAGAAGCTCTCCAATGAGACGCTCCTTTTCCGCCAAAGGCAGATCTCGCTGGCGCAGCATTTCATGCACTTCGTGTTCGAAGCCCAGCATGGACTGCGCGCGTGTGCAGCCGCAGGAAAAAAGATTTTTGGCCATGCCGTCGCCGAGAATGCATTCGTGATCCGGCAGGCTTCCCATTGCTCGCACCACCCAGATCACAGGGACATCGCTCTTTCGCATCGCTTCAAGTTGCTTCCAATGCAGAGACGTATCGGCTTTCTGTCCCGGCGTGCCGGAATCCAACTCAGCGCTGCGCTTGCCATCCAAACCACTGGACAAACTGTTCGATCGTTTGCAAATGACCGTCAATCGGCTCACGACGCTGCGGTATCGTATTCCTTACAATGCCGCCTCTGGACTCCGATCTGGAATTCTTCGCGCGCGAACTCGACTCATTCGTGCCGCCGCGAATCTTCGACGCCCATTGCCATCTCTATCGAAAAGATTTCTTCTCCGGCGGCACGCCTCCACTTGTGGACGAGTTCCCGGAAATGGGTTTCGAATGTTTCCGGCGAATGATCGGCGAGATCACTCCCGGTAGGCACACCAGCGGACTATTCTTCGGTTGGCCGTCTTTAAACGTCGACATCGAAGAGAACAACCGGTTCGTCGCCGCCGAGACTCTTCTCGATCCGGACTCGCGGGCGCAGATGTTGGTCACGCCGGCGATGGATCCGGAGTATGTTCGCGAAGCAGTACTGCGCGATCGTTTCGTTGGCCTCAAATGCTATCACGTGTTTTCTTCTCACAAGCCAACTTTCGATTCTCCGATCCCCTTATATCTCCCAGAAGAGCACGTCCGGATCGCCCACGAAGAAGGGCTTACGATCACGCTTCATATGGTGCGCGCCAGGGCCATGGCCGATGCTGATAATCAGCAAATCATCGCCTCCTGGGCGGCGAAGTACCCTAATGCGCGCTTCATTCTGGCCCACGCCGCGCGCGGCTTTAACCCGCACCACACCGTAGAGGGCATCGGTGTTTTGCGCGGTCTTCGGAACGTCTGGTGCGATACCAGCGCGGTTACGGAGGCCGGCGGATTCGAAGCCATTGTGCGCACGCTTGGAGTGGACCGGCTTCTCTACGGCGGCGACGCGCCGGTAACCCACGAACGCGGTCGTTGTGTGGCTATCGGAGATTCGTTCCTCTGGTTGTCGGCGGCGAATACGAAGTTCGATGCTTCCTATGCGCCGATTCAACCCTCTTTAATCGGGCACGAATCGTTGCGCGCGCTGAAATTGGCCTGCTTGAACCTCGGCCTCCTCGATTCAGAAGTGGAGAAGATCTTCTTCGATAACGCCGCGGAGCTTTACCAGTTGAAAGCCTGAAAATGGCGACTAAATGATGAAACGAAATTTAGCAGAATCGGAAAAATGGCTTCGGCGGTCGGCCGCGTGCGTTCCCGGCTGCGCTCAGACATTCTCTAAAGCGCCCATCAGTTTTGTACAAGGCGTCGCACCGGCATTCCTTGCGCGAGAGAAAGGCGCGTACGTTTGGGACGTAGACGGCAACCGCTACATCGATTTCATATTGGGGTTGGGGCCGTCGATCCTTGGCCACTCCGACGACGTGGTGAATCAGGCCGTGCGAGACCAGATGGAATTGGGTGTGTCGTTCAGCCTTCCGACTCCCATCGAAGTTGAGCTCTCGGAAAAGCTTTGCGAAGTGATTCCCTCGGCCGAGATGGTCCGCTTCGGTAAAAACGGATCGGACGCGACTGCGGCAGCGGTTCGTCTGTCGCGCGGATATACAGGGCGCGACAAAGTGGCTCGCTGCGGATACCACGGTTGGCAGGACTGGTACATCGGCTCCACCAACCGGAATCTGGGCGTTCCTAGAGCGGTCTCGGCGCTGACGCTCCACTTCCCTTATAACAACCTGGACGCGCTGGCGGCGCTGTTTCGGGCTAACCACGATGAAATTGCCTGCGTCATTATGGAACCGCACGCCTTCGATCTGCCGGCGCCTGGATACCTGGAGGGCGTGCGCGAGATATGCCATCAAAACGGCGCATTGCTGGTGTTCGACGAGATTGTCACGGGCTTCCGTACGGCGCAAGGCGGGGCGCAGGAGTATTACGGTGTGATGCCCGACGTGTCTTGTTTCGGGAAAGCGATGGCCAATGGTTTTCCGATTTCCGCGGTGGTGGGTAAAGCCGACGTGATGCGGCTATTCGAGCAGGTGTTTTTCTCGGTCACCTTCGGCGGTGAGACCGGTTCGATGGCGGCAAGCCTGGCCACGATCTCGGAACTCAAGCGGCGGGATGGTTTCACGAAGTTGTGGAAGAATGGCGCTGTGCTACAGCAAGGAACGCAAAAATTGATCGAGGAAAACGGAATTGCCGGGCATGTGGACTGTCCGGGTTTGCCGCCGTGGACCGCGGTCCGGATTCGCGGATTTGCAGAACAGGAGACGTTGGAACTCCGCTCCTATTTCCAACAGGAGTGCATAAAACGCGGCATCCTTACGCTGGGCAGCCATATGTTGAGCGTGGCGCACGATGAAGCAGTGATACAAGAAGCGTTGACGGTTTACGCCGAGGTGATCCCATTGCTGGCCAAAGCGATTCGCGGTCGAGACGCGGGGCGCCGGCTCGAAGGTCCGCCAGTACGGTCCATCATCCGTTCTTAATTGAGATTGATCTGCCGGAGATCCGTTTATGAAATTCTTTTTTCTCTTTCTGTCGCTACCCGTTGGAATTGGCGCGATCGCGGCCGCTGAATCCGCGGCCGTGCCGCTCCGAATCGGCAACAACCTCCAGCTATTCGTCGACGATTATCTGATCGATTCACTCCAGGGAGCCGAACTCAAGCTGCAAACGCCTCAACCCGCCGGCATCGCCATCAAATTCGACAAGCCGTGGGAGGGCAACGTCAGTGCTTATGTCACAGTATTGCGTGATGGCGACAAGTTTCGCATGTACTATCGCGGCGCCTCCGCACCCGACTACATCCGGAAGTCCGCACTGAAAGCCGGCGAGGTGATCGTGCCAAAACACGCCGACGTCACCTGTTACGCCGAGAGCGTTGACGGTATCACGTGGACCAAGCCGTCACTGGGAATTGAGGAGTTCCAGGGATCGCGCGACAACAACATAATTCTCATTGGCGGGGAGACGACGGCAAATTTCGGACCTTTCCTCGACGGCAATCCGCGAGCGCCAGCTTCGGAGCGCTACAAAGCAGTGGGCGGAGGAAGCAAAGGCTTGTTCGCCTTCAAATCCGCCGACGGCATTCACTGGCAGAAGATGACGGAGAAGCGGATCATCACCGATGGCGTTTTCGACTCGCTCAATGTCATTTTCTGGGATGCGCTCCGCAACGAGTACGTCGCTATCTATCGTGACTTCCTCCAGGGAGTTCGCACCATCAAACACTCTACATCCAAAGATTTTCTGCACTGGACACCCGGCGAATGGGCAGACTATGGCGACGCACCCAGTGAACATTTATACACCAACGCCACGACACCCTATTTCCGTTCGCCAGAGATTTACCTGGCTTTTCCAAAACGGTACGTTCCCTGGCGTCACGTTTTTGATGATGCCCCCGCTGACGGAGTTTCAGAGGCAGTGTTTATGACAAGCCGCGACGGTGTTCATTGGGACAGGCGGTTTCTCGAAGCATTTGTGCGGCCCGGACGCGATCCGCGGGACTGGGTGCATCGCACTCACATGACGGCCACCGGAATTATGGCAACCGGACCAGACGAGCTTTCTATTTACATTTCCCGGCACTACACTTTCCCGAGCGCGTTCCTGGAGAGGATGACGCTTCGCACCGATGGGTTCGTCTCCGTCCATGCAGGCTACAGCGGAGGCAGTCTTATGAGCAAGCCGCTTATTATCGACGGGAACGAACTTGTTTTGAACTACTCCACCTCGGCAGCCGGAAGTATTCGCTGGGAGATTCTGGATATGAACGGAAACTGTCTGCCGGGCCTTGGCGTGGATCAGACTAAGCCACTTAGCGGCGATGAAATCGAGCACGTCATCAAGTTGCAGAATCCTAAACACAATTCTGGAAGGGCTCTGGAAGCCAAACCGGTGCGATTGCACTTCATTCTGAAGGACGCGGATCTGTATTCGTTACAGATTCGCAGGTAGGTATTGGGCAAACGCGGGGGCGATAGACTTTACATCCTGCCCGCGGTTTCCAGGGCATCAACGAGCATATCGAGAGATCTCGAGAGCTTGTCTTTAGCCTGTCCGTTAGGCAGTGCCTTGTGTACGTAGTTCGCATCAACTGCGTAGACGGGCAATGTATCTGTCTTGGCGGAAAGCTGGTCTTGTGGAGACACGCCTGGGTGAATCGAGTAAGTCGTCGTGCCTCCCTTATCTTGTTTGGGTGGAGGAACGGCGGCGTAGTGCGTATGAACTGTGCCGATGACCTGCAGGGTATGGTCGCTAGGAACGAGTTTTACGTCTCCAGAGGGCGCCACGGAGAGAGTGATGTGGGTGGCGCTTGAGGATACCGGAGTGTAAGGCAGATAAAATAGTTTGGCCGTAGAGTATTGAAACGCTATATAGGCCCCCTGCTCCTTGTTAGTACGCTGAGCGGCTTTCACCAGATCAGCGATAACACTCGCGCGGTTTGTCTGTATATCCAGGACGGTACTGCCCTTGATCAGAAGGGGCTCTATGCCTCCAGCGAATAACACGTCGGGTCTGCCGAAATCGTAGACCGGCGGCGGGTGGCCGGCCTTTGGCGCATTCTGTGCCTCAAATATTTCGGTAGCACGAATTGACTTGACGACATATTCATCGTTGATCTTTGTATAGTCAACCCTTTTGATGATTCGCCGGACCACCGGCGTCCCCGATCCGTAGCTTGTCAGTAGCTTCGCGTCCGTGTCGTAGTAGTCTGTCCTGGCCATGGCGCTCATCGCCCCCGGTGAAGAGTGAGAGTCATGGGGCCGGCGTTTCATCCTCCATGCCCCGGTCTTCAGCTTGCAGCCGAGGGGCAGCGAGCCGGGAAGTGCGGAATCACGTGTTCTAATGTTCTAGAACATGACTAAATTGGGGGTTCAAAGCTTCTTCGTTTCCATTGATGGCTACAGCGCTGGTCCCAATCAGGATCTCGCCAATCCGCTCGGTGCCGGCGGCATGGCGTTGCATCAGTAGGCCTTCGCGACGCGGACGTTTCAAAAGATGTTCGGACGTGACGACGGCGCGACGGGCGTAGATGACGACTTTGCGGCACGGGGTTTCGCCAATATCGGAGCGTGGATTATGGGCCGGAACATGTTTGGGCCGATTCGTGGACCTTGGCCAGACGACACTTGGAAGGGATGGTGGGGCGAAACCCCGCCCTACCATACTCCCGTCTGAGCGTGAAAAGTTACTCGGTAGCCGGTTCCCTGTGTTTGGCCGATGAAAAGTGGGAATGAACCTCAGGCATTCCGAGCCTCCTCGCCGTCTCGCCCTCAAAATCGAATTCGATCAGGACTGCAGGCTCCGGGCCGACGACCCAGGCATCATGCCCAGGTTCGATCTCAACCACCTGTGGCGCGGCAAAACCAAGGGTGCAACCGTCACCGTAGCGAATGCCGATCTCACCGCGCGCGAGGAAGCCAATGTGCGCGTGCATGCAAAGATCCGTACCGACCACGGACTTCATGTGAGTCGACCAACGAAAACCGGCGGGATAAACAAGACGCTTTACCCGGCACGTTCCGGCTTTGACGATATCGAGTTCCATTCCTCCAACTTCACGACGATCGGAACCCGCAATAGGGGCGAACAGTGGATCAGCGGCACTCATATCTAATCTCCCTGGCGTCTTTCGATTGGCCGGCGCCCAGCCAACCGGATTCTAACAAGGATCGTCATCGACGCGGGGCCTACCTGCCCCAATCTACAACAGGCTTCGGCGTTAGCACTCGCTGCGGCGGCAAGCGCCGCTGCTTCAGGCTCATTCTGTATATACACGACTCCCCTTTGACAAAGGCGCTGCATTTCGGGTAGCATCCGGCCATGACGATTCCTGCTGGATTACGTTGCCTGGTGACTTTATCAGCCGGGGTACTTTCACTCGATGCCGCTACGGCGTCGAGCAGGACCTTTTCGGGGGATGTATGGCCGATTCTTGAGAAACGCTGCGTAAACTGTCATCAGACGGGAGAGATCGCGCCGATCGCGTTCACCAGCTACAAGCAGGTGCGTCCATGGGCCGCCGCGATTCGTGAAGCAGTTATCTCCCGTAAGATGCCGCCGTGGCACGCCGAGGCCGGCAGCGCACATCCGTTTCGGAATGACAGATCTTTGACGAAAGCCGAGATCGATTCGCTGGTGGCATGGGTGGACGCTGGAGCGCCTGAAGGCGAGCCTGGTAGAGAACTCTCAATTGCCCCGCGGGAGTCGGATTGGAAATTGGGTAAGCCGGACCTCATCTTACAAGTTCCTGGTTTTCAGGTTCCGAAAACGGGCCCCGTGCCGTACTCCTTTCTGATCGTACCGTTGCATCTGGACCAGGACACATGGATACGCGCCGGTGAATTTCGCATCGACCAGCGCAGCGTGATCCACCATATCAACGCGTTCGTGCGGTCGCCTGGATCGAGCTACCTGGCAGGGTTTCCGGTGAATCAAATTTTTGTCCCGACTCTAGCGGATCGGGCTAAGAAGCGTGACAACGAACGGCTATTCGAGCGCAGGCAGTTGCTGCTCGGCTATGAGCCTGGATACCGGCCCATGCAGTGGCTCGATAGCGGAGCCAAGCTCATCAAGGCCGGTTCCGACCTTATCTTCGAGATGCACTACAACCCCAACGGTAAGGAAGTGGTCGACCATTCCGAGTTTGCCTTGTACTTCGCCAAAGCCGCGCCTGCCGACCGGGTGCTGGCCGTCGATACCCTGCGCGATCTGGACCTCACAATTCCGCCGCAGGACCGAAATTACCTGTCGAAAGCATCGATGACGCTGGCCCGGCCGGCGCGGCTGCTTTCGATTCAACCGCACATGCACGTCCGCGGCAAAAGCATGGAGGTTAGGGCCGTTTATCCGGATGGACGAATCGAGGAGCTTCTGGCCGTGCCAAAGTACGATTTCAACTGGCAGACAACGTATGTTCTGGCCAAGCCGCTAGAGTTGCCTGCGGGAACGCGGTTGGAATCAGTTGCAGGATTCGACAACTCGGCAAACAATCCCTACAACCCGGATCCCGGCATGACCGTAAAATGGGGTGACCAGACCACGTCTGAGATGCATATTGCATTTCTGGAACTGGTGATCGACGCAACTTGGGACCCGGATACATTATTCCAGTCGCCGGCCAAAATGTTGGCAGTGCCCGCTGCGGACAAACGTTAGGTAATTTGGCCTTGCTTCTCGCCAAACCGAAGCACCGCCTGACACATCTACCGAATGCCGACTCAAGCGTGATTGTCGGAACAGCTAAAAGCCTGACCGCGATTTTATGGCCTAATATGGCGCGGCCGGGCGGTAGAATCTGTACGTGGACATCACCTACATGAACAGACGGCGATTTCTGGCAACGGGAATGGCCGCCGCTGCCAGCCTCCAGGCGCAGGCGCCCAAAAAACGTGTCGCCGCTATTATCACTATGTACACGCAGGATCACGGCTTTTACTCCCATGCTGCGGTGATCGTAGGCAGGCTTCTGGAAGGCTATTCGCCCGATGGCAAATTCACGGCGCCACGAACTCAATTGGTATCGATGTACACGGCTCAAGTGCCGGCAAACGACCTGAGCCGGGGGCTTTCGAAGAAGTATGGGTTCAAGATTTATCCCACAATCAAAGACGCCATGACGCTCGGTGGAGAGGACCTGGCGGTGGATGCCGTTTGCTTCATCGGCGAACATGGCGATTATCCATATAACGATCGGGAACAGCATCTCTACCCGCGCTACGAACTGATGGAGCCGATCGTCGAAGTCTTCCGCCGCACCGGCAAAGTAGTGCCCGTCTTTTCGGATAAACACTTTTCCTATTCCTGGTCCAAGGCCAAGCAGATGTACGCGTGGTCGCGAGAGTTGGGATATCCATTGATGGCGGGATCGTCGATTCCCTTAACCATGCGCTCACCTCTTCTTGAGATTCCCTATGAGGCGGAGATCGAAAATGCTCTGGCGCTCGGTTACGGCGAACTTGATGCGTATGGTTTTCACACGCTCGAAGCGCTGCAATGCATGGTGGAGCGGCGCAAGGGTGGGGAGACGGGAATTCGATCGGTCGAATGGTTGGAAGGCGGCGCAGTTTGGCAGTGGCGGGACGGACCTGGCCGATGGAGCACCCCGCTACTGGCGGCTGCGCTTTCCCGCAACCCGAATCTCAAGCCGGGACGCCTGGAAGACAACGTGAAACAGCCCGTTGCCTTTCTCCTTGAGTATCGAGACGGGATGCGCGCCGTCGCCTATATGTTGGAAGGGCAAGTGAACGCCTGGAGCTTCGCGGCGAAACTAAAGAACAGCGCCGAGCCGGTATCTACTTTTTTCCTGCAGGGCGACGAACCGGGCAGTCGTCCCTTTCCGCACTTCGACGGACTCGTGCATTGCATGGAGGAACTGTTCGTGACCGGTAAGCCGCTTTATCCGGTCGAGAGAACTCTTCTGACGACTTGTACCCTCTCAATGTTGTTCGAATCCCGCGCCTGGAAGAGACGCATTGAAACTGACCAGCTAGGTATTTCCTATCGCTCGCCTCGCCATACCTACTTCGAGCGGGAATAAGGGTCGCAAATCCGTCGTGGCGATCTTCTTCGCAAGAAAATGTGCCGAGCGCTGGGTCTAGCTGGACACGCGGATTTCGCCACGACCAAACGGTAGGTTCCGCCGCAAAGCCACACTGTAATGGCGGCTATGGAGAAGGCCCGGGAGTATTTAAGATAATTGGTCGGGGCGGCAGGATTCGAACCTGCGGCCTCCTGGTCCCAGAACCAGTAAGTGTTTATAAAGCAATAACTTACCAGGTTTGCTCATGTTTGGTCAGCAGCGCGATATGTCGATTCCGCTTAACGGGTTGCGGTCTCGCCTTACGTTTGCGGCGGCAAGCCTGCACAAGACTTCTAAACGCTGAGTAGGCATACTATTGGGCATACCGCATCGTCGGAAAACAATCTTGCGGGAAGCGCAGGGCAGAATTCATCAGGTCTATCCCGGTTGGAAGCCAGACTTAACCCTACAACCTACTGATTGTGAGTCGTTCGAAGCGGGATTCTCAGGTTTGCTCAGGGCTGTTCATTAGTTTCGCTAAGTTATTGCTGGTCAGGGGCTTTCTTGTATGTGGTCTGTTCAGCCTTACCCCGTGGTTGTCAAGGGTTTTGAGTGTGCGACAGATTCGTACAATAGGTTTTACGCGTCGACTTCGGAGTTTTTGTCAGCGCAGCGTCCTGCATCCTCGACTGATGTTTTCAACGTCACACTATCAGAGTTTGAAGAGGAACCAACCGAAGAAGATGGACCAATTCAGCTTGTGTATCCGCCGGGCGGCGAAGATCAGAGCACCGCGGAATCCCCATGCGGGCCGCTGAAAAAATGGGGTGGGACCTCCGACCGCCTTTCCCACCCTAAATGCACCATCGCCAGGTGACAATAACACCCGTTTGACCGCGAACTGTCGAGATAGTTACACGTCGCCGGAAGAGCGCTTGAAAAATGAACCGTCGCCGGAAGGAGTACTAATACAAACGTGCGTGCAATGAATGGCGACATGAAGTTGGCGGACTTCTCCGCCAATGTACGCTTAGTTTGGCGAAGAGTCGGAGGGATACCCAATGCAGCAGGCTTATCGTATAGTCGCGCTCATTCTCACCATGGGGATGGCGGCCAATGCGAAGAAACCGCCGCAGCAGACCCAAAACTACGGGAACACAATGGCATTTGAGGCGACGTGTGGTGAAATGTGGAAGGTTCTAGTTCCCGTGGCTGGTGCCCACAAGTTGACGCCCGAGTCAAGCGACCGCAGCGGCGGCTTCATGAAGCTCCGCTACACTGGCGGCGATTCACTTTACAGGGCAGTCCAGAACGACGTGAAAAGCCTAACCACGGTGTCCGGATTTTTTCAGGTCTACAGCTTCAACAGATTCCGCGTGAATGGCGGGTCGGTGTCCCTATCAGATAACGGAAGTGGCGGGTGTAACGTCATGGTCCAATTTGATTATCAAGGATTCAATTCACTCAACGAGTGGGTGGCCCTACCAAGCAACAATCACTTTGAAAATACGATGCTCAGTGATTTCGGTGAAGGTCTAAAGATCGTTCGGCAGCGAGACGGTATCCCTTCCCGCGTTGCGCCGTCGCCGTCCGTTGAGCCCACCCCAATCGAACGCCCAGCGCCGCCCCCGCCAGCCGTGCTGCGTGTCAAGTCGAACCCGGATCACGCCGACGTGTTGATTGATGGAAACTTCGTTGGGACCACGCCAACGGCAGATATGCGGCAAACAGACGGCGCCCACGTAATCATTGTGCGCGTCTCGGGGCGGACGGACTGGACGCGGACAGCAACATTTTCCGCAGGTCAGGTAATGGAACTGTTTGCCGAGATGGCGGAGAGTCCAGATGCCACCAGGAAGCCGAAGATCATCGGGCTTGAGTAAACAATCACTGCGATGCAGTGATTCCCCGCACAAGAGCGGCCGGGTACCCCGCCGAAGAGCGCCAGTTACACTAAGGCAAATCCCCAAAACGGCCGCTGTAGTAGTAATGGAATTCGCTAGCTTTACTTGCGTCCTTGTGATCGACACCACGCTAGAGCGGGACTTCGAGTTGACCAAAGGTCACATTGTCGAGGCCAAACGGAAGATCGAGGCATCCACGGTGCGGAGCTTTTCGATTACCGAGTTTGATTCGAATCTCGATGCAACCGTCCTATTAGCTTCGGGGGCTATTCCCAAGCCAAGCGACGCGGTGCGCAAACCCGCCGCGCTCAGGCTGCTCCTACGCTTCTTGGCCTTGTGTCGCGCTACCGGAATCCACTTGCTTCGCCTGTTCGAACCCGGTCGCCTGTTCCCGTTCTTCGCTTATTTCTTCAAGAGACCTTTCAGACCCGCGTAGTCGAGCTATTTCTGCTGCCTTATGCAACGGACCAATATTTTAGGTTCATTGAACACCAAGCTAGATCCGATCCGCCACCCGACGTGTCGATTCCGCCGACGCCAACCGAAATCGGTGTTAGAAAAGCCGCCGTTGCCTCCTGAAAAAAATTGTGTCCAGCCGCCATTTGTGTAGTAGTAGAAGGTTCGGTGTGTAGCGTCGTCGACAATCTTTACCGCAAAATCTGAGGGGAGGCACGAGATTCGATGTGCCACCAGCAACTATCGACCCGGCGGAGGTAACGGATGACGCTTGTCTCGCCTGTAGTTGGAGGGCTGTTCCAATGTTTGCGATTTCGATGGATTCAAACTTTGTCCCATCGTAGAGGTACACGCCGCACGATTGCGCGCTGGCTCCAGTGTTGACCGTTTGGTTATACATGCGCGCATCCAACTTAGCGATTACTGTGTACGGCGGCGCGGAAAGAGATTGGGTGATGAAGCGAAAATTGATGGAACCGTTGGGCGGAATGAATACGCCAATCGCGTCTTGTGAAAAATTACTGAAGACCGCACCGTTCCGAATTGTCCAGCCGGTCATGGGGAGCGCCTTCGCGACCGCCGATGATGCCACGCTCGGAACAATCAGGGAGGCTGCGTCCTGCTTGAGCGCCTCAAGCGCATCCTTCGTGATCACGCCGTCTACTGTTTTTCCCGCCGCCAGGCTAGCGTCGTTCGCCTCAGCGACCACACTAAGCGTTGTGCCGACGCGGCACCAGTAACCTTCAGGAGCACGTTGGCCCCGCCGCGATCTAGCAGCACTCGCCAGTTGCCGAGTGTCGTAGACGGCGCGCCGGTCAAGGATTGATAAGAAGAATCCTCAGGGGCGGCCGCTCTCCGCTCGCAGCGTTCGGCACGTTGCAAGATTTTGTGCATTTGACTCTGATGCCCGCTTTGGTTTCCTCGAGACTTTTGCTGACGAGCATGATGCCAGTTTCGAATCGGGACAAGGAACTCTATGGCCCGGACTATGAAGATAACGGCTTGGTGTTCTGCCGGACTGAAGGCGGCTACTACAAACCGGACAAGATTAGCGCCCGAGTATCAGAGCTTGCCCAGAAGATCGGTATGGAGGGCGTCCACCTTCACACCATGCGGCATTCTCACGCCAGCGAGTTACTCAGTAAAACACGTTCCGCTCCCAACCGTATCGAAACGGTTGGGGCATGCGAACCCAGCAATTACGCTCGCAATCTACAGCCACGCAATGGAAGCCGACGAATTGGCAGCCGCCAAAACCTGGGATGACACGATGGCCGACGTCATCGCTGACAATTCCAGAAAATGGCGCGCCCCACGGATAGAAGAAGATGGTCGGGGCGGCAGGATTCGAACCTGCGGCCTCCTGGTCCCGAACCAGGCGCTCTACCAAGCTGAGCCACGCCCCGAAGTAGTACTTCTCAGTGTAGCTGGTCAATCAAACGAACCGCAAGCAAAGTTGACCTGACTACACTAAAACTTGCGCAGCTCATCCATAACTGCGTTCAAACCCTTACGCTTATACATCTCCGCCAGCCGCTGCTCTTCGGGAGACGGAGTTGGCGTACGTGCCGCACCTTCCGGCACCCACATGCGCCCATCCAGAAACTCAACACTAGCCAGAAATCCCGTCAGCTCAGTAATCGCAATTGGCCGCCCATTGGCATCCGCTACCTTGAAGTCGGCGTCCTGTACCACAGTCGTGCTCTGATGCGCACCCAGCGTCACGTCGAGCGGAATCGATCCTGCCACATACTGTTTTCCCCGGCTATCCCGCACCAGCCATCCGACTTCCATCCCGCGAATCCCCCGGTCCGAACGGTTCTCTACCAGCATCCGGGGCGTGCGCGCCTCATCATTACTCACCGTAACCCGGCCCATGCCAAGTTCCACCGGCGCATTCGGAGTGTCCAGAAACGCGAACTGCAACTGCCGTCCGGCCATCACGTTCGTCGATCGGCCCGATTGCGAAATCCGCGCGTCCATCGTGCTCCGCTCCGCCTGCCGATTCAAGCTCGCAACCATTGCCTCGCGTAGCTTCTCCTGACCGGCGGTCTCCAGAATCTGACGGAAATACTTACGATCCCTCCGCCCTTCCAGTTCCCAAACCGTCATCGAACGCCGCGAATTCAACTGGTTCGGGCCGTAGAACGAAAGATCGTCAAACAACACGCCGTCGAGCGACACTTGCACCATCGGCCCGCCACCAGATTGCAGCGGCCGCAGTAACTGCAGATCCATGCGGACCGGAAACGTCTCGCCCGGCGCCACGTTCAGGCTCGCTACCGACACCGACCCTTTACCGCCCGGAGTAGCTTCCTGCGACTTCACCAGTAGCGTGATGCTGCGAATATGCCGGTTCGAGCTGTTCTTCAATACCAGCGACGTGTGCAGGTCCAGCAGCAGAGCTCCGCCGCGCGCGGTCGCGGTCGAATTGCCCCAATTGGCCGACATCACCCCGATCGGCGCGTCGTCCTGTAAATTGATGTGAAGTGTGTTTTGCGGGTCGATCGGCACGCTTTGCGCCCACATCGCCGCGGTCAACAAACTGCCTGCGAAACTGACTGCTAATTTACTGCGCATACACGTTATTGATGGTCACCTGACCGGTTTCTTCGTCCACATACCGCGCCCGCAAAGAGCCGGGCGAACTCGCCAGCACAACAGATTTACCGCCTCTCGAATGCATCAGCGTCAGCGACGATCCGTCCTGCTGACGCAGTTCGATGCCGTTTGACGTATTCTCCAGCACCGCTACCGGCGCCTTCGCTATGCTCTGACGGGGCGGAATATTCAACCACCACCCACCCATCAGCAGCACCGTCACTGATGCCATAACCGCCGCCGTACGCCACCCGTTCATTCGCTGCGATCGAGCAATGACTGGCGCAACACACTCGCCCGCGGCCAGACCTACATGAATATTGCCGGTCATCTCGCTGGCCAGCCGGTCCCAATTCAAACCCTCAGGCAGATCCTGCAATGAGCCACGCAACTCCTGGCCGGCCGTGTGAAAACTCCTCACAACTCCAGCGCAGGAATCGCAATACCGCACATGCCGTCCTACACGCCAATTCTCTAGAAGGCTGAGATCACGGCCGGCGAATAACGAAAGATCGATTTCGCTCGGATGTTTCATGCCTTCCTCCTTTCCATGTACCGTCGAAGTTTGATCCGCGCGTTCGCAATATGCGAGCGCACCGTCGCCTTCGAGCAATTCAGTTGCTTCGCCACTTCCTCCGCCGGAAGATCGTCCACATCACGCAGCAGGATGGCCAGTCTTTCGCGTTCGGTAAGCACACTGAGTCCGCCGTCCAGATACCGGCTCTGCTCGCCACGCAGCAGTAGCCGTTCCGGACTCTCCTCCACCGCCGTTGCTAGAGGCATTACCAGATCGTCGATGTCGGAAAAATTAATACGTCCATGCCGCCGAAGGAAGTCGATCGCTGTGTTACTGGCGATTCGCGAAAGCCAATGGGCGGCTTTCTCGGCGTCCTTCAACTGGTCCCGCCGCTGCAGCGCTTTGATGAAAGCTTCCTGCGTCAGGTCCTGCGCGTCATCTACATTGCGGACAATCCGGTATATCTGCCGGAAGATCCGCCGCATGTTGTCGGCAATAAACCGCGCTTCGAAGTCGAGCGACTCCTGCGTGCTGCCGTGCAACGAAGACTCTGTCGCTTCGCTCATGTAGCCTAATCGTACCTGTGCCGCAGTCTGCAAACCCGGTCCCCTCAAATGGATTGACGGGACAACCTCTGAAGCGTGCAGAGGTTTCGGCGCTATTCTGATTGTATATGAGACCTGTGGCCGTAATCGGCATCGGAAAAACGCCTTTTGGAGCCTTCCCAGACCGCGATTTGCGGTCGCTGGCCGTCGAATCCGCGGAGAAGTGCTTGAAAAATGGACATGTTAGCCCCAATCAGGTAGACGCTTTTTATCTCGGGAATTTCGCCGGCCCATCTTTCATCGGACAGAGCCATTTGGCGCCTTATATCAGCACCGCGCTGGGTATTATGGACGTTCCATCGACCCGCTTCGAGGACGCCTGCGCGTCTAGCGGAGCCGCCTTCGCCCAGGCCTTTATGGCCGTGGCCTCAGGAGCGCAGGACGTAGTACTCGTCACCGGAGTCGAGAAAATGACGTCCCAGTCGACTCCTCGCGTCGCGGAAATCCTCGCCATGGCTGGCGACACCAACGACGAGGGCAGGGCTGGAGCCACTTTCCCGGCACTTTTCGCCCTCATCGCCCGGCGTCACATGTACCAATACGGCACCACCCGGGAACATCTGGCTGCCGTAGCTGTCAAAAACCATGCCAACGGGGCGAAAAATCCCGACGCTCACATGAAGAAAGTGATCACCATGGAGCAGGCTCTGGCCGGCAAGCCGATTTCCGATCCTCTTACTGTCTACGATTGCTCTCTAGTCAGCGACGGCGCTGCTTCCGTGCTGCTCGCACCGCTCGAGCGCGCCGCTGAATTCACCAACAAGCCGGTGCGGGTGATGGGACTGGCCCAAACCTCCGACCACGTCGCGCTGGACCAGAAGGCCGACATCACAACATTCCGGGCTGTGAGCACTGCCGCCACGAAAGCATACAAGATGGCGGGGGTCACGGCGGACGACATTCAGTTCGCCGAGGTTCACGACTGTTTCACCATCGCCGAGATTCTCGCCATTGAAGATCTCGGCTTCGTGAAGAAAGGCGAAGGCGGATTCTACTCGCTAGCCGGACACACCTGCCTGCGAGGCGAGAAGCCAATCAACACCAGCGGCGGCCTCAAGTCCAAAGGACACCCCGTCGGAGCTACAGGAGTGGCGCAGATCTGCGACATCGTCCTGCAGATTCGAGGAGAAGCCGGAGAGCGCCAGGTAACGCGCAATCAAATCGGACTCGCACAGAACCTCGGCGGCTCCGGGGCCACTTGCGTTGTTACGATCCTGGGTGGTGTTGCTTGAAAGGCGAGATCTACACCGAGACCGTGATACACTCGGCTCCCGAAGCCTTCGTGAGCGAAGCTCCTTACCAGCTTGTGATCGTCACCCTTGAAAACGGGCACCGTGTCACGGGCCGTGTTCTGGGTGGCCGTGTCAGTATCGGCGACGCGGTAACACTGGTGGAAGAGCGCAGCGGAGTACCCTTCTTTACAAGGTAGACATGCATCTAGCGAAGCGGATGGACCGCATTCTCATTGAGACTGCGTTTGAAGTTCTGGTAAAGGCGCGCGCGCTTGAAGCGCAGGGGAAAAGTATCATTCATCTGGAGATCGGCGAGCCCGATTTCGAGACGCCCCCGAACGTGGTTGAAGCGGGAAAACAAGCGCTCGACCAGGGATGGACCCACTACGGCCCCACGCAGGGCTATCCCGAGCTACGGGACATTATCGCGGAACACGTCAGCAAAACTCGGGGTGGCATCAAGGTCACGGGCGACAACGTCTGCGTGGTCCCTGGTGGCAAGCCGATCATCTTCTTTCCGCTGCTCGCCCTGCTTGAACCCGGCGACGAGGTAATCTATCCAAACCCCGGCTTCCCGATTTATGAATCGATGATCCGATTCCTCGATGCCACGCCGGTCCCCATTCCGTTAGTCGAATCCCGCGGATTCTCGTTCGATCTCGACCTTCTGAAATCGAAATTGAACAGCAAAACGAAACTGCTCATTCTCAATTCACCGCAGAATCCGACCGGAGGAGTGATTCCTGAAGAGGACATCGCTGCCATCGCCGAGATGGTGCGCGACATGGACATCATGGTGCTGTCCGACGAGATATACTCCCGAATCTACTTCGGAAAGCCGCCGGTCTCCATCTCCACCTATCCGGGAATGCTCGAAAAGACGATCATTCTTGACGGTTTTTCAAAAATATACTCGATGACAGGCTGGCGTTTAGGCTACGGAGTAATGCCCCTCTGGCTCGTTGACGCCGTCAACAAGCTAATGGTGAACTGCAACTCATGCACCGCGAGCTTCACTCAACGCGCGGGCATCGCCGCACTCACCGGACCCCAGGACGCGCCAGAAGCGATGGTCGCCGAGTTCCACAAACGCCGGGATGCATTCTGCGCAGGCCTGAACCAACTTCGAGGATTCCGCTGCCCAAAACCCGAGGGGGCATTTTACGCTTTCCCAAACATCGCCGGAACTGGAATGACGTCGAAGCAACTGGCCGACGCGCTACTGAATCAAGCTGGAGTAGCCTGCTTGAGCGGAACTTCGTTCGGAGCCTACGGCGAAGGCTATGTCCGTTTCAGCTACGCAAACTCGCTTCCCAACCTGATGGAAGCCGTCGACCGAATGCGTAAGTTCCTCGGATGAAGTGAGAATTAACCGAACATCGCGTTGTAGCGACGCTGCATTTCCTCCGGCGTTACATCCTCAATGTGCTGTCCCAAAAGCCACTCATGGCCGAATGGATCCCGAATGCTTCCTGATCGCTCGCCGTAAAACTGATCCTTCAGTGGACGAACAACAATCGCGCCCGCGTTCGTCGCTTGCTGCATCAGGGTATCCACGTCGTCCACGTGCAGATGAATGGCAATAGTGGTTCCGCCCAACGTTTGGGGACCAACTATGCCGTGCTCCGGATATTCGTCGGCGAGCATCAACACGGTGTCACCGATCTTGATCTCCGCGTGTCCGATCCGGCCGCCAGGCTCTGCCAGACGAAACACCTCATGCGCATCAAAAGCACGCTTATAAAAGTCGATCGCATCCGCCGCTCGGCACACGCGGAGATACGCAAATACTTCGTGTACGTTGACCATGGATCAAGTATAGGAACGAAGGCACAAGCCTGTATTGGATAAATTTTTCCTTTTTGAACCGGATCACTGGTCAATAGGAACATGATTCGGCCGGTCGTCATCGCCTGGCCGGTACTCTGAAGGAGTGAGCCCGGAAAGCATCCGAAACTCGCGGTTCAGATGCGACTGATCGCAATACCCGCCGTCCAGCGCGACAGTCGCCCACTCCACTCGACGGCCGCGAGCCAGACGCTCAATCACCGCTTGAAAGCGCATGATACGGCAATACACTTTCGGAGTCAGACCCACGGAATTACGGAACAGCTCAATGAAACGCTTCGCGCCGTAACCCGTCTTGTCCTGAACCTCACCGATGCGAGCTACAGCCGGCCGCGCCGTCAACGGGCCCAGCGCGTATGCAACCGCGGGATGCGCCAGTAAAGGCCTCCGCAAACGATTCAGCAACGCCTGTTCCAGTACGGTAAACATCGCGCCGGACGATCCGGCGTCAAGCAGACGCTCACGAAGAGCACGTGCCTGCGTTGCGCCCCAAACATCGTCCAGTCCCAGATGGCGGTCCGTAAACTCGCCCGCGGGAGCGCCAAGAAAGGCGGCCGCCCCGCCAGGCCGGAAATGAATCCCAACCACCGACATCTGATGCGACGGTTCAAGAACGAAATACCCCGACTGGGCACCGCAGACCACCGATCCGTGGAACCGTTGGCCTTCGAAATCGTCGTCCGCCCGAAAAACACGGATTCGGTCTTCGTCCAGATTGACCACCAGCTCCACCGTGCCCGTCGGCAGCGCCCGCTCACGCTTGTGGCTGGCCGTATATCCGTCGAAATGCCAGAAGCAATCGACGAATCCGCCCAGTGGGAAACCCGGCCTGTGGACACGCGCGATCACGCTTACATCTTAGCGGTTAGTAGCCTGGAACATAGCAGCCTGGGTAAGGCACCCAACGTCCCCACTGATCGTAGTAGCCAGCCGGATCGCAGGCGTTATAACCAGGGTCAACGTAGTAGCTCGGACCGTACCCGTAATAGTAAGGCGCGCTGTAGTAGCCATACCCGCCGCCGTAGTAGCCGCGGCCCCCGCGATAACCGTAGTAATTGCGGTCATTGCCCCGGTAATAGCCACGCCCGCCGCCCTCATATCCGCGGCCTCTGGAATAACCCTGCCCGCCGGAAAAGTTTTGTCCGCCACGATAGCTCTGGCCGCCGTAAGAACCACCACCGCGGCCCGAATAACTCTGCCCGCCGTAAGAACCACTGCCGCGGCCCGAATAACTCTGCCCGCCACCGCGATAGCTCTGGCCGCCGTAAGAACCGCCTCCCCTGGCCGGAATAAGACCCGCCGGAAGAACCGTGTCCGCCGCCGGAATAGCCCCTGGCCGCCGCTCCCGTGCTCGGCAGCCAGCATGTAAGCCGGACTCAGGAAAGTAATTGCCGCACCCAAAAGCAATGTATTAAAACCAAGTTTAGTGAACATAATCACCGCCGTTCTACTCCTACTGATTGGATGTGCGGGAGGGCCTTTTGGGTATGGACGTGCTCGCTGGATGAACAACAAATAATATTCCGGCGTAGCGTTAGCTCGAAGCCCACAGGCCAGTTCGTAGTCACGATAAACGGCTCGGGAGCGCTCTGCCCGAAATTCGGGGATTGCGGTGACGCTTGTCGTGTTGTTTTCCAGGTCCGAAGGTGAATCCAAGTCTTTCCCTATTTGCTTTATAAGAAGTAGGGGTATAGCATTCCTAGATGGCGGTTTGCGGTCACCCGTACTAGTACGACGAGTTATGGGCATGGATGCGAGTTCTTAGGCAGCTATACGCCGTCCGCTTTAGTTACAAAATACAGGAGGATGTAATGTTTGAAGAAATGAAGGGACACGTCCGTAACCGTACTCTGGTTGCTATCTACTCGGTGTTGGCGGCCGTTCTATGTCAGCCGGCGTCAGCCGCTACTTTGTGCGTAGGCTCTGCCACGGGCTGCAAAGCTACTATCGCCGCGGCGATTACCGCGGCGGCGGCAGGAGACACAATCCAGGTAGCCGCTGGAACCTACAAAGAGGTTGTCACCATCAGCAAATCGCTCGCACTCATCGGTGCGGGAAGCGCAACCACAATCATCGATGCTAAGGGTTTGGCCACTGGTGTCTCCGTTGATGGCACCGGCAGCACGTCCGGTATTACCAATGTAGTTGTGTCGGGATTCACCGTCATGAACGCTAACTTCCAGGGAATCGTGGTTCAGAGCGCATCGGGCGTTAACATCTCGAACAATCAGGTGCTAAATAACAACAAGGCTCTGGTTACTAAGACTAGCCCTCCGACGTGCCCCGGACTTCCCGCCGCCTTGCAATCGGGCGAGAACATGGATTGCGGCGAAGGAATCAATCTGGCGGGCGCGGATCACTCTGTCGTCTCGAACAATGTCGTTCAAGGCAACTCCGGCGGGATTCTGATTAGCGATGATGCCGGCGCGACCCACGACAACGTGATTTCCGGAAACCTGGTCACCCTCAATCTGACCGCTTGCGGAATTACCATGGCGTCTCACACGGCGAATGGCGTCTATCACAACACCGTCACTGGCAACCAGGTCGTTAAGAATGGTATTGGTTTCGCCGGAGCCGGCGCGGGGATAGGCATTTTCGCCGCGGGACCCACCAACAAAACTTATGGCAACGTAGTGGTCAACAACACCCTGACCGGTAATGGACTGCCAGGCGTGACCATGCACAACCACGCCGCGCCGGCCGGGCCGCCACCCGCTAATCTTGATGACAATGTCATTGTCGGCAACGTCATTTCCAATAACGGCCAGGACCTCGCGGACGCCGCTACCTCTGGCCCCACCGGGATTAACATCTACAGCCTGGTACCGGTAAAAGGCCTGGTCATCACGCAGAACTCGATCTCGCAGGAGTCCATCGGTTTGGCTGTGAACGCCCCGGCGAGTGTCACTGCGAGTCTCAACAATATCTCGGCTTCCCTCTTCGGCGTCGACATAATCGGCCAGGGCACCGTGAACGCCACACAAAACTGGTGGGGCGGGCCCTGTCCCAACGGCCCCAACACTTCTGGCTGCGAGGTAGTGAGTGCCGGAGTACTCGTCACACCTTGGCTCACGAGTCCATTCACCGCCACTCAGCTTCCAGCCGCGCCCACCGGGACCACACCGACTCCCACTGGCAGCGCAGTCACCATCGTGGTTACTGGCCCGGGTGGCGTAACTTCGACCACTAATACTTTCCAGACACTCTCGATCCAAGTCACGCTGAGCGCATCCGGATCGACCTCCACGAACGCGGGGGCTTTGTCATATGCGTGGACTTCGTCCCCCGGCTTCCCGGTTTCCGGCATTACTGGCGGGAACACGGCGACGCCGACGTTCCAATTTCCGACTCCCGGAACATACCAGTACACCTTGACGGTGACGGATGCAACCGGAGCTTCGGCCAACACTCCCGTTACGATTCAATTCATTTAGTCTAAGCAACCAAGGATCGCGCAGCGGGTGCAGGATTCGCCCGCTGCGCGCATTCGTTCGGCCGCCTCCTTCGTTCCTTTTCCAGATGAAGCCGAACGATCCACTCGCGCTTGCGCTAGCAGCGGTGACGCTTCTGGCGGCCATTCTCGCAGCAGGGTTCGGACCTGCATCCGCGACCTCGCGAGTTGATCCGTGGACGGCGTTACGGGATGAATGATTGCTACCCCGAGATACCGAAGCGCGGGCTCTCGGTCGACACTGAGCTTATCGAGAACATCTCTTGAATCTCACCGGTTATCGGCTGGCCAACCAACAGCTCGTGCAACAACGGTTCACATCACCCGCCGCGGTAGTAGAGTGGCTCGGAGCGGTCCAGGCGCAGGATTACGCTGCGGCGAAGTGGGCGGTCGGCCAACGTCTGCCGGCCTCCACAGATCTTGAGATCGAGCAAACCTTTGCCGAAGGCGCCATTCTTCGGACGCACGTGATGCGCCCAACCTGGCACTTCGTCTCGCCGGCGGACATCCGGTGGATGCTGGAGCTGACCGCGCCGCGTGTCAACGCTGTGAGCGCGTACTACTATCGGCAACTCGACTTGGACGCGGCATTCTTCGCGCGTAGCCGGAAAGCTATTGTGAAGGCGCTCGAAGGCGGTCGTGCGCTCACACGCCAGGAACTCGCTTCCGTGCTGCAGCGCGCCGGCCTGGTTAAACATGATGCGCCGGGCGCCGATCTAAGGATGACGTACATCATGGGACGCGCCGAGCTGGACGGCGTCGTTTGCAGCGGCGCGCGCCGAGGGAAGCAGTTCACCTACGCGCTCCTGCATGAGCGTGCGCCGGGCGCTAAGACACGTTCCCGGAACGAGGCACTGGCCGAGCTCTCGACGCGCTATTTCACCAGCCGCGGCCCTGCCACGTTGCAGGACTTCATATGGTGGTCGGGCCTGACCGCGAAGGACGCGCGCGCGGGCCTGGAGGTGGCGAAATCCGACTTGATCGCCGAAATCTCGGGCGAACAAACATATTGGATGACGGCCGCTATTTCATCCGTAAAAACCGGCGGTCGACGAGCGTACCTGCTGCCGAACTTCGACGAGTACATCGTCGCCTACGCAGACCGGCGGGCAATCTGCGACCCGGCGCACCTTAAGACTGTGGACGCCCGCGGCAACGTACTCTTCAATCACACGATCGTTCTAGACGGAAAAATTGCCGGAACATGGAAACGCTCCATTGCAAAGACACGCGTGACGATTGAGGTGAAGCCCTTCACGCCGCTGAATGCAGCGCAGACCCGCAAGATCGCTGCTGCGGCCGAGCGCTACGGCACCTTTCTCGGTCTTGAGGTGCACGTGGACAATTCAGTCTTGACGTAGCGCGACCAGAGGGTCGATTCGCGCTGCCCGCCGCGCCGGAACCCAACAGGCCAACGCCGCCACGCCAAGCAGAATGGCTGGCGCGAGGGCGAAGGTAACCGGGTCGGTCGGCGTGACTCCATACAGCAGGCTGGCGAGCATTTGCGTGAGTCCAAGAGCTCCGAGTATTCCAGCCAATATGCCAATGCCCGCCAGGACAAGGCCCTGCCGCAAGACCAGCCCCAGCACATCGCCATACCGGGCGCCCAGCGCCATGCGTACCCCGATTTCATTCGTGCGCTGGACTACCAAATGGTGCATCAGGCCATAGATTCCGATCGCCGATAAGAACAGAGCAATGAACGAAAAGAGCCCCAGAAGCGACGTGTAAAAGCGGCGCTCAGCCGTTTGTTCCCTAAGCTGCTGTTCCACCGTGGTCACTCCGAACTTCGGCACTGTTTTGTCGATTGACTGAATCTCGGCGCGCACAGCCGACGCAACTGCCTGCGGATCAGATGCGGTGCGAACCAGTAAGTCGATTTCGTTATCGATATCTTGATCGTGAGGCCGGAATACTTGCGGAGCCACCTGCTTCTCAAGGCCTTGGCGATGTGTGTCTCCTACAACACCAACGACAGTAAACCACCGGCTTGATTTGCGCTCAGGAAAACTGAATCGCTTGCCAATCGGATCTTCGTCAGGCCAGAAGCTGCGCGCCATGGTCTCATTGATAATGGCTACGGGAAGGGAATTACGGCGGTCCTGGCTGGAAAAGAACCGGCCTTTCTTCAGCGGAATGCCGGCGGTCTCGAAATAGGGCCCACGAATCAAATCGTCCGCCGCTTCGAAGTTCCGGCTGGACGGAGCGAGCGGACGACCCTCAATGGCTACCACTTCCTCGCCATACGAGTTCAGGAAGCGCCCAATTGCCGCCGCCGAGCGAACTCCGGGAAGCGCCTGGGCACGTTCAATCGCCTCGCGGAAGTACGCGGCGTGTTGTTCTGGCGTTTTTCCGACGTGGAGATCAATATGCATAACCAAAAGGTTGCCGGGACGAAAGCCCGGCTCAACCGTCTGCAGACGCAAGAAGCTGTGGACCAGTAGGCCAGCTCCCGTCAACAGCACTAAAGCAAGCGAGAGCTCGCCTACCACCAACAAATTCCGAATGCCACGGTCTCTGGCTGTTGTCCATTGCCTGCTTCTTGCCAGCGGCGTGTTGCTCTGCAAGGCAGGCCAGACGCCCGAGACGACTGCCGCAAACAGTGAGATCAACAATGTGAACAGCAACACCTTTGGATCGAGGCGAGCTTCGGCCAAACGCGGAATATCCTGCGGCCCAAAAGCGATCAGAGCTTTCAGCCCGGCTGCAGCCAGCAGGAGGCCAAGCGACCCGCCGGCCACAGCTAACACGGCGCTCTCGGTGAGAAGTTGCCCGGCCACTCTCATGCGGCCCGCGCCAAGCGCTCTTCGAACGGCGAACTCCCGCTCGCGTACCGACCCTCGAGCCAGCAGCAGATTTGCGACGTTGATGCACGCAATCAGCAGCATGAGAAATACCGAGCCAAACAACACCGAAAGAGGGAGTTGTACTTTTCCGGTCGTCTGAGTGTGGAGCGGCACAACATTGACGTCCTTCGGACCTCCGCTGCCCGGGTATTCTGTCTGAAGCCGATGAGCGATCGCATTCATTTCGGCTTGCGCCTGCACCCAACTTACGTTTGCCTTGATTCGCCCCACCGCGTACCAGCCGCCGGAACCGCGTGGACTGGATCTGTCGCGGGCCCAATACGGGTGTGTGGTGAGCGGCTCCCATGCTTGGGTGTCAGCGAATGGAAACTGAAACTGCTGGGGCATGACGCCGATGATTCGCGACTTTCTGCCATCCATGACCAGATCCGATCCGATCGCTTGTGCTGAGCCTCCAAACCGCCGCTTCCACAACCCGTGACTCAAAACCACGACGCGTTCGCCACGCCGCTCCTCTTCATCCGAAAAGATCCGCCCGAGCATCGGCTCGACGCCGAGCAATGCGAAAAAATTGGCCGGAACTCTGGCCGATCGTAACCGCTCGGGCGAACCATCGGACCCCAGCAGAAACGTCTGCCCCCGAAAGATAGTCATGTCCTCAAAAGTATGATTCCGCTTCCTCCAGTCCCCGAAGTCGAGAAGAGATACCAATCCCTCGTGATCGTTGTGAACCGGGTCATCAGTCCACAGCATCGCGAGGCGGCCGGGATCCCGGTACGGAAGTGGACGCAGCAGCACTGCGTCGATCAAGCTGAAAATGGCGGTGTTCGCGCCGATGCCCAAGGCCAGGGTGAGCACAACGACCGCGCTAAAGCCGGGCCCACGCCGCATTTGGCGCACAGCCTGCCGAAGATCGCGTTGCAAGTTGTCCCAGAACAACCAGCGGCCCCGCTCATAGAACATCTCCTGAAAGGACGTGACATTCCCAAAAGCGCGGCGCGCTACCGTTTCAGAGTCCGCTCCAGCCTCGCCGTTTTCACGGAGTTGATCGGCCTCGAGCGTGATATGCGATTGGATTTCCTCTGCGAAATCATCCAGCGGACGTTTCCTGCGCCAGAGCACTGTTAGACCTCCGCCTCTCCCGGCCCGATGATTAGCGAAATCGCTTTCGCCACCCGGCGCCATCGGTTTGCTTCTTGCGTAAGTTGCTTGCGGCCCTTCGCGGACAGAGTGTAGTATCGTGCCCTTCGATTATTTGCGGAGACACCCCACTCCGCTTTGACCCAGCCTTTCTCTTCTAAACGTTGCAGTGCTAGATAGAGCGACCCGTGATCGACAACAAAAACATCCTCGGACTGCTGTCGAATTGACCGGGAGATCCCTTGTCCGTGCCGGGGTCCAAAAAGAAGCGTCTGCAGGATCAATAGATCCAGGGTTCCCTGAAGTAGTCTTTGGGAAGGCATCCGACATGAGTATGCACTGATCTTGGGTTAGATGTCAACAGGAGATGCTTGCCGTACCTACTCGTGGCGCAGCGCGATCATCGGGTCCAATCGTGCGGCCCGGCGCGCGGGAAGATAGCACGCCATTCCCGATACAAGAAGCAAAATCAGCGCGACGCCACCGAGCGAAACGGGGTCGACAGGAGCGATCCCGAAGAGCAGGCTTCGTAAGCCTGTAGCAGCCGCGACAGCCCCGCCCAATCCGGCCAACAACCCGATCACGACCGGCTGCATACCTTTCGAAAAGACCCAGCATAGGACGTCGCTTCTCATCGCTCCGAGCGCCATCCGAAGTCCGATATCCCGTGTGCGGCAAGCTACCGAGTAACTGACCACGCCATAGACGCCCACCGCGCCGAGCAGAAGAGCAACGATTGCGAACAGGGAAGTCAGCATCATCTGGAAGCGCCGCTGTGTCACCGACGCGGAGACGATCTCCCGCATGGTGCGTATGTTGGGAATCGGAAGGCTGGAGTCCATCTTCTTAATCTCGGCGCGCACGGCCGGAGCCAATGCAGCGGGCTCCTGGGCTGTTCTCACCACGAGACTCATCAATCCGCTTGCCCATTGCTGATGGGGCCGATAAATAATCGGCGGCAACTCGCGATCGACGGCGCCCGGACGGACATCCTCCACCACCCCAACCACTGTGATCAACGGTCCCGTGACGTCGCCCTGGCGGAGCGTACGGCCCAACACTACCGCCGGAGTTTCCTGGGGCCAAAGGCGATTTGCAAGCGACTCGCTGATCAACGCTACCGGGACTTGCTCCTGTTCCGTAAAAAATCGGCCCGCTCGCAGGGCTGTCCCGCTCGCTGCAAAATAGCCTGTTGTTGTGCTTTGAATCGCCGCCACTGGACGGGCGAGCACGAGACTCTGAAAATTTGTGTCCATAGCGTAGAAAATCGTCCGGCTATTCCCGAACGATCCGGAGGTCGCGGGAAGATCGCTGATTGCTCCCGCCGCCAGAACGCCTGGAAGAGTTCGAACGCTCGCAGTCAGTTCGTGATAGAAGGCCACGCGGTTTTCAGGGGTCGCATAATGCGGGCCGAAAGGGGACAGGTCCACCGCTAGTACATGCTCCACCTGATAGCCACGGTCAGCCTGCATCACTTTCACGAAGCTGTGAAGCAGCAAGCCGGCGGAGGCCAGTAGCGCTGTTCCAAGTGCCATCTCGACTCCTACCAGAAACTGGCGAAACCTGACGGCGCGGTTGCCTCCAAAAGCTGTCCTGGCGCCTTCCTGGAGACCCACCGCGGCGTCCTTGCGGTACGCCTGCCAGGCAGGAAAGACCCCGCAGAGAATTCCCGTAAACAAACTCGCAGCGATTGCGAACAAGAATACCGGCAGATTCAGGCGCGTGTCAGCCAACAGCCGCACATCGTCCGGACCGTAAGCGGCTAAGAGGCCCACGCCATACCCGGCGATGATAGCGCCGAGAGTTCCACCAAGGATCGAAAGCAGAATGGTTTCCGTAAGCGTATGGCTCACGATCCGCGCCCGTCCCGCGCCCAGCGCGATCCGCGTGGCGAACTCGGCGGCCCGGCTCGCCACTCTTGCCAGAAACAGATTCGCAATATTCGTGCACGCTGTTAAAAGAAGCAGCGCGGAGGCGGCGAGAATGAGCAGGAGCGGGAGCCGAACCTTTCCCGAGTAGATCTCGCGGATCGGCACGACCTGAATGATCAGCTCAGTCTTGATTCCCGGTTGCTCCGCGTGAACCAATGTGTTTAGGATGGCCTGGAGCTGCACCCGTCCGTGCTCCAGGTTCTCGCCCGGCCTGAGCCGAACCAGCAGTCCATGGTCCCAACTCTCATTTCGTAGATCGTTCTTCGTCGGCGCGATCGGCTTCCAAACGTCAATTCGAGGTGCGAAAGGAACCATGGCATGAAGTAGCGTGCCCGTGGGTACCAGCAGCGAGGGAGGCGCGATTCCGGCAACCAGATGATTCTGCCCGTTCACGTTGATGGTTCTGCCGATCAATGCCGGGTCGGCGCCATAACGCCGGCGCCACAACGCGTCGCTGATTACAACCACCCGGTCTTTTCCCGTCTGCTCCTCCTCCGGGAAAAAGCCGCGGCCGCGGATGGGAACACCGAGAAATGAGAAGAAGTTTGCCGACACACGCGCGCCGCCCAGACGCTCCGCATCCCCATCGCCGGTCAGATTACAATCCCATGGCTTCAAGGCGCTCATACCTGCGAAGGCCGTATCGCTTTTGCGCCAGTCGAGATATGCCTGGACCGTAACAGGCAAGCTCGCGAACTGACTGCGCCGTTCCGGGACAACGACCTCGACGCTGTAGATTTGGTCCGGTTGAGCATACGGAAGCGACTTCAACAGAACGGCATAGACGACGCTGAAAATCGCCGTGTTCGCGCCGATCCCGAGCGCGAGAGTAACGATCGCGGCTGCCGCAAATCCGGGGCTCTTCCGCAAGGAGCGGCAGGCGTAACGAACGTCTCGTAACAGGTGATCAAGCCATTCGACAGGTCTCTCGTCGCGGCACTCGTCTTTCGCCAGATCAATCGCACCAAACTCGCGCCGGGCGCGCAACTCCGCTTCGTCGCGGCTTAAGCCCTTGGCTGATGTAGTCGCTGATCTGGGTGTCGAGATGGAACCGGAACTCGGCATCCATTCTGCCTTCCCAACGCCGTCGTTTGAACCACGAGTCCCACTTCATTTTCCGATTCCTCACTCTCCGGTTTCGAGAACCAGCGAAATCGCTTCGCACAGGCGCTTCCACCCGGCCGTCTCGGCGTCCAGTTGCTGCCGTCCTGCTTTGGTCAGGCTGTAGTACTTCGCCTCGCGCCCACCTTCGGTCGTCTTCCATTCGGACTTGAGCCAATCCTCGGTTCTCCAGCCTGTAGAGCGCGGGATAAAGAGATCCCTGGCGAATGTGAAGCGCGTCTTTCGAAATCTGTTGGATCCGTTGCACAATTGCGTAGCCGTGAATCGGCCCGAGGGCGGCGACCTTCAGGATCAACATGTCGAGTGTGCCCTGGAGGAGTTCGGCGTCGCCGGGTGCTTTGTCGCTATGCCTAGACATTCGAGATATCAGAATAAGCACGAATGCCTAGGATGTCAAGGTATTCATGCGGGAGCAGCCAGCGCCATTAACGCCGCGACGGTGGCATACTTCTGATCCTGCGTCCACGGGGGTCCGATGAGTTTGCCCAGCGATCCGATCCGCTTCAGCCATGTGGCGTCGAGCTCCTTCTCCCGGACGCCGGTAACGGGCAGGCGGTGCTCCTGCGCCGCCCAAACCAGCACATTCCGAAACATTTCGCCTTCCGCCGTGTGGATCAGCGCGTGAGAGGCGAGGATTCCTTCGAGTGCAGGCAGCGCTTTGCCGGAGCCGAGCACGACACCGCATCCGGCGACTTCATGCCCCTTCGATCGCAGCGTTTTGACCGAGGCGGACATGACCTCCAGCGCCAATGCTTGCGACGATTCGATCGCCATCCGGACGAGCGCCTCTGCCTCAGGAAACGGCAATTCGGCCGCAGCGTGATACGGCTGCTTGGAACCGGGCATGTCCGGATCGGCAATCACAATCCGCCGCCGCTCCAGCACGTGCGGAGCGTCGATCGTGCCTGCGACCGCCACCATGGCGGCCCAGCCCGAATGTGCCCGGAAGCCCAATGCGGTCCGCATCCCCTAATCTTATGTAACGAGGTACCCCGATCTGGGCTACCTTAGAATTGCGACCGCTGAACAAAAAGCCAGCCTTACCGGAGTGGTTTCGGTTGACCACGCAATCATGCACGGTACCCCTTGTTTCACCGGCACACGTGTTTCCGTCCAAACCCTGCTCGACTACATCGAAGAGGGAGATACGCTCGACAACTGTCTCCGGGACTTTTCCAACGTCACGCGGGAGCAAGCCATTCAATTCCTTGAACTGGCCAAAGCCCAACTCATCGAGTCCATATCCTCTTAGAAGAGCGCGTCAACTCCAGTCTGCGGCAAGCGATCATGAAGTACTGACCGTCGCCGAAGCCATTGCGCACGCTCCCCGATGCCACGTTGATCGCCCAAGCCTGACGGCACCGCCCCCTTGGAAGACATCGATTATCGTGACGCCCGTGGGCTCGACAAAGGCGTGGTTCGGGCGCTGTCACGGGAATCGGGCTGGTTAAAGAATCAAGAGAACATTTTCGTTTTCGGCCCAAGTGGTGTAGGCAAGAGTTTCATCGCGGGCAGCACTGGCTCAGAAGGCGTTCCATGACCAATAGAATCGCACTCTAACCGGGATTAGCTGTTCTCTTCAACTGGTCAATCCAGCTCTGAAAACTACGCTTCAACTCCGGCTCCTTGCTGAAAAACCGCTTTAGGAAGTAGCGGCGCTCAGGTAACCATCCCTGGCCATATGATGGGCCTTGGCCTTCATCGGGAAACTGGTTAATAACGCGGGAGTAGAACTCTGCAAGCAATGCGGACTGTTCCGACCCGCCCTTCAACCATGACTGCATCACACGTCGAAATCGGGCGTGTGTCGCTGGATTGTATCCTCTACGGAATATGTTGTGTGCCTCGCGCTCAATGCGATGCTTTTGGGTCGACTCCAAGTGTTCCTGGAGACGAACGCCGCTCTTTAGCCATGTCCAGTGAGATCGCCCTGACAGTTGCAGAACCTCTTCGGGTTGCGAAGAAAGCATTTGCCTGGATGTCCGTCTGAGTTGCCGTTGGCCAAGCGCCTTGATGCGAGGGCGGTTTTTTCGATCCGCATGCGGATACTCTCCGCCTTCGACTCGGTCGTGCGCGTACGACTCTTTCTTTTTCTGCTGCGGTGTTTTGAGCCGGGCCATCCTAGTGAATAGCTTAACCCGATTTGCCGATGCTTCATGTAGGAAAACACTACCAATCCACCGGTCCTTGAGCCAGAGCCGGAAATCGAAGAACAATCTCTTTCCAATCAACCATTTCCAAAGAGGAGTTCCCGTCATTGACCGTCGGGCAGAACGTGCATTCGCGGCCAAGCTAACCGCCGCATTCCCCTGTAGTCTAAAGAACAGATGGAAGATAGTGACGCAGCCGCCATAGCGTTGGCGCTAGCCGGCGACGGCGAAGGCTTCAGGTTACTCGTCGAACGGCACAGCCGAAGTGTGTTCCGGTTGGCTTATCGCATGACCAACAACGAGTTCGATGCCGAAGACGTAGTACAGGAAACGTTCGTGCGCGCGTTCAAGCAGTTGAATAATTATGAGTCGCGCTCGGCCTTCGGTACCTGGCTTTACCGCATTGCCTCGAATTACGCGCTCGACTTATTGCGCGCGCGGCAAAGGCACCTGGACCGTCACCAATCGATCCAAGGGGAAGGTGTAGATATGCTCGACAGAATTACGAATAACGCGCCGGCGCAGGACCGCTTGTATCACAGCGAGCAAGTCCGCAAGTGCCTCGGCGAAGCACTGGCCGAACTGACCGATCAGGAGAGAACTGCGTTCAGCCTGCGGCACTACGAAGGAATGTCCATCGAACAGATCGGATCCATCCTGAACATCGGCGCAAGCGCGACCAAGAACAGTATTTTCCGCGCCGTGAGGAAGTTAAGAGAGGCACTGGCTCCGCTGGTGGCATGACTTTTATGTATACAAATCATCTTGAGGATGAGCAGCTCATCCTGCACTATTACGGCGAGGCGGAAGCAGGCGAAAACGTTGACGTGCATCTGGCCGCTTGCGATCACTGCCGTGAGCAATATCAGAATCTCCTTCGCGTTCTGAACAGCGTGGATGCCATCCCCGGTGCCTGCCCGCGGTCCCGAATACGGCGCACAAGTGTGGCAAAAAGTAGCGCCAAGAATCCGGCAGTCGAAATGGCGGTTCTTCCGATACCCCAACAATGGGTAGCCGCCGCGGCCATGGCCGTTCTATTGATGGGTGCATTTCTCGCCGGACGCCATTGGTCGGTATCACCCAAACCCCCGGTGAACATTGCCGGCACAGGCCAGGTGCGCGATCGCATCCTGATGGTGGCCGTCGGCGATCACCTTGAGCGCTCGCAGATGGTGCTGGTCGAAATCGCCAATTCCACCGGCGCGGCGAACATAGCGCCGGAGCGGGCAATGGCCGAAAACCTGGTTGAGGCAAATCGGATTTACCGCCAGACGGCAGCGGCCACGGGCGAGCCCGCCGTCGCCGGCTTCCTGGACGATCTGGAGCGCGTGCTGCTCGACATCGCTCACAGCCCGGACGAGATCTCGGGCCAGCAATTGGAAGCGCTGCGCCATAGCATCGAAGCCCAGGGGCTTCTATTCAAAGTACGAGTGGTTGGAACTCAACTGCGCGAGCGCAGCGAGCAGCCGCCTGCTACCGGTAAGACAACGAAATTGTAAAGGGAGAATCACATGAAGAAGGTTTTTGAAATTTTGTTAGCCGCTGGTCTTGCAGCGCGTTGTTGGGCGCAAGTGCCCCCGCCCGCTCCGCCGGCCCCGCCGGCTCCCGTGGCCCCACCTGAATCGCCGTTGGCGGCCCCACCACTTCCGCCGGAGGACCTGCAAGACCGTGTCTTCGAAGCGCAGGATCGCTTCTTGGAAGTGCAGGATCGCGTTTTCGAAGTCAGGGAACGCGCGCTGGAGATTCAGGCCCAGGTGATGGCGAACATAGACATGGGCAAGTTTCGAGTGGAGCTCTCGGAGCCGATGATGCTGGCGCAGGATGCTGTTAGGGCGCCGAGGCCGATGCCGATGCCGAGGCCGGTAACGATCCCTGACTACGGCAAAGGCCGTCACGACAGCGACGACCGGTTGTATCGCCGCGGCAAAGAGGATCTCGATCAGCGTGGGTGGGAGAAGGCCGCCGGCGAATTCAACGAGTTGATCGAACGTAAAGCCTCGAATGCCGATGGCGCCTATTATTGGAAGGCCTACGCGCTCTCGAAACTCGGCCGTCGCGACGAAGCCGTTGCTGCGCTCGCCGACCTGCAAAAATCTTACCCGTCCAGCCAATGGCTAAACGATGCCAAGGCCCTCGAAGCGGAAGTGAAACAGGCAAGCGGGCAGGCCGTTTCTCCCGAGAGCCAGACCGACGACGACCTCAAACTCATGGCCATCAGCAGTCTCGTCAACAGCGATCCGGAGCGCGCCGTGCCGCTGCTCGAAGGTCTCCTCAAGCGGACGGTTTCGCCCAAGCTGAAGGAGCGCGCGCTCTTCGTTCTCGCCCAGAGCGGAACGCCCAAGGCCCGCGAGATCGTGGTCCAGTTCGCCAAGGGCGCCGGCAATCCGGACCTGCAGTTGAAAGCGGTCGATTATCTCGGCTACTACCGTGGCAAGGAAAACATGCAGACGTTAGCCGAGATCTACGCTGCGTCCAACGACTTGAGTGTCAAACGGACCGTCCTACGTGGGTTCATGGCCCAGCGCGATATGGAACGGCTCCTGAACGTCGCCAAGACGGAACCCAATCCCGATCTGCGCCGCGAAGCGATCATGTACCTCGGTAGCCTCGGAGCGCAGAGCGAACTCGGCCAGCTTTATAACAACGACCAGACGGTCGAGGTGAAGAAAGCCATCATCGACGCCATGCGAAACGACGGTAACACCGACAAGTTGATGGAAATCGCCCGCACCGACAAGGACGCCAACATTCGAATCTCAGCCATTCGCCGCCTGGGCGAAATGCGCCAGAGCAAGACGGCGCCTCAACTCGTCTCCTTGTATTCCAGCGAATCGGAACAGCAGGTGAAGAGAGCCGTGGTTGATTCGCTCTGCCAGCAGAACGCGGCCAAGGAGGTCGTTGAGCTGGCTCGCAAGGAGAACGACTTGTCAATGAAGAAGGTGATCGTCGAGCGCCTCGGCAACATGAAATCGTCGAAAGAAGCTACCGACTACATGATGGAGATTCTCAACAAATGAAACGGACCGCACTTTTGATTGCCGCCGCCGCCGGTGTCCTCGGCGCACAGCCGCACGTCACCAACGGTAAAGTCGAGGAACGCCCGGCCCAGGGCGGCTTGGCGGCAGACCTGCAACGCCTCGTAGCCAATCAGAGCGAATCTGCCTGGATCGGTTACGCGGTGCCGATTGTCCGTCAGCAGGGCGCTCGCTGTTGGAACAATGGCGGAAACAACAATCCCATCGCACTGGAGCCGCCCAAGTCGCTGTACGTCATGTTCCGGATTGAACAAAACAAAGTGGATAGGATTCGCACCTTCACGCCCGACTGCCAGCTCGATGCGGGCGGAACCACTATCCACTGGCTTACCGGCGTGACTGCTTCTGAGAGCGTGGGTGTACTGAAGGGTTACACGAAGGATCACGATGCAGCCGTCACCGCCATCGCGCTACACGACGATCCGGCGGCCGAAGACTATCTGATCGCGCTCGCCCGGGACGACAAGAATCCCCGTACTCGCGGCCGCGCTCTCCAGTGGCTCGGCGAGCGCACCAGCCGCAAAGCAATGGGTGAAATTCAGAATGCGCTCGACAACGACCCGGATACGGACGTGAAGCGGAAAGCCATCGCGGCCCTGAGCAGATTGCCTAAAGAGGAAGGAGTTCCGATGCTGATCGCCGTTGCCAGGACGAACCGCAACGCCGATATACGAAAACAGGCCGTTCAAGCACTTGCGCGCTCGAACGACCCGCGGGCACTGAGCTTCTTCGAAGAAGTTCTGAAGAAATAGTTACTGCTTCTTTTTCGGTACCGTGCGATGCACCGGAGCGGGAGCCTTGGGCTGATCCGGCCAGCCGGTGATCTTTTCCTTCTCGATTTCCATCGTCACCATGAAGGGGTCGGTCGTGTAGGACTTCGGAACCGCGCCTTCGAACTCCAGTTCGGTTCCCGCGGGAGCCTTGCCGGCCATCGGCGCGCTGAGCTTCAAGGTGACTTCAGGCGTCGTGTCGTCGGAAATCGCCAACACCAGTTCCTTTGGACGGACGGCCGGGGACTGCGAAACAAGCTTCCCTTTCAGCTTTGGAAGTCCTGAGTCTTTCACGCTCGATTCCCAGTACGCGGGGCCGTTTGCGCCCTTCAGTTCCTGCTTCACGTTAATCCACAGGGCGAGTTCGGGATGATCCTTCTTGAATTGCTCTTCCTTGGCCAGTTTGTCTTTCTCCAGGTCAAGCACGCTGACGATCGTGAATCCGTCCGGAGCCATCGGACTCGCCGCTGCTTTGGCCTTCAGATCCGCCAAGCCTTCGTCGCTGCCATGGTACGCCTTGTAAGCTCTACTCAGATAGTCTTCAATCTGCTTTTTGCCCTCTGGCGTCAAGGAGCCGGGACCCGTGTAAGAGGCCGCCCGCGCATAGTAGTAGAGAGCTTCTGGCGTCCGCGCTACGTTTTTCTGGCCGGAAATACTCTGAGCCAGCCAATAGGTCACATCGCCGATGCCGATTCCCAATTGAGGATTCGCCTGAATCGTGGCCTTGAATTCCTTCTCGGCTTCCGCGTAATTCTTCCGGTTGAATGCTACCCACCCCAAGGTACGATGGGCTGTGGCCTGCATATCTTTCTTGGCCTTTTCCCAGTCCGCGTCCGAGGTGCCCTTTGGTTTCTTATCCGGGGCAAAGACGACCTCCGCATTTTCCAGTACGCCCTTTGCCGCCTTCTCGGCATCACTCATCGCGGTTTCCGGGGGGTTCGTCGGATTCTGGCTGACTTCGAGAATGGTCATCCAGTACAGCGACGTAAAATCTTTCGGATCCATCGCCAGCACTTCTTTCGCCGTGTCGATCATCTTCTGCGGCTGGCCGAGGTCTTTATAGGTCGTGATGTAAATCAGCAGCCGCTCCTTCTTAAAGTCGGAGTCGGGATACTTCTGCTTCCATTGATCCAGTAGACCCAGACGCTTGGCCCCGTCCTTCTCTTGAGTGATGGCTTGGTAAAGGTCGTATTCGGCACGATCTTTAACTTTCTTTTCCTGCGCGGCTGCCGTGGGTCCGAACAGCGTGATACACATGACGGACGCTACCGCCACCCCACTGATGAGCTTAGATATCTTTGCCAGCACTCCTGCCTCCAAACCGAAGATGAAATTACCTGATGATAGCGGTAATACGACGCTTGTAAACGTTTTCCCAAACGACCGCGACGTGCCCAACCGTAGTATCGTCATTGCGGAGTATAACGAATAGCGCGCGCTCCCGCAACACCGGACGTATTACACCCAATCCTTAGATGCCGGGGCCGCCGTTCTTGTTCCACGAAAGCCACAATAGGCCCGCGGCAACAATCAAGAATATCAATAAAAGAGCGAGAGCAACCGCGGGGTTGCTGAGCGGCGTCTTCCAGGTCGTCTTCTGGCTGCCCTCGCGAATCAGATACCGGATTTGCTGAAGCTGCCTGCCCGCCATCGACACCTCCCAGGCGTTGCGAGCTAACTTCAATGCCTTTACCGTCTCCTCCTCCGCCCGGAACAGGATCTGCAGCCTGCAGAATAATTCTGCATACTTGAACCGGGCGAAGAAGTGGCGCTCATCCAGCCGGATGGCCGTTTCGAGCGACTCCATCGCCTGATAGACGTCGGAATTGATCGCTTGCGCCATCCCCAAACACGTGCGGAGATCCGCCGACTTTGGATTCTCCTCACATTCCTTTTCGAGAAGCTGGATGTATTCGAAAAGCTTAGCTGGCGAGACCTTTTGAGGATCTCGCCACGGGACAGGATGAAATTCTTGTAGGCTACTGCGTGAAACCGCTCTTGACATATGGCATTTCTGCCCTTCTGCTTAGCGCTTGGGACCGAAGAAGGCTACGATGCCGATGAGAACGGTGTCCTGAGACTTCGCCACCATCGTTTCGTTTCCGCGATCGAAGAAGGGTGCGTTCGACCAGTCGTGGCGGTACTCCAACCGGGTCAACAGGCCTTCCTTCAGCTTCATTTCACCGGTCAATGTAAACTCCTTCACCTTCTGCGTAACTCCCGTGCTGAAACCGCTGGCGTCGTTCATCCATTCCAGGCGGGCAGCCAACGCGAACAGTTCTGTCATCTGGCCGCGCGCCGCGAACGCAATGCCATCGAGATGGTCGGCCCCGGTGTTGTTACCGGGCCGCTTATTCCTCATGTAGTCGTAGTTAACATAGGCGCTGAATTTGTCGCTCGGTGTCAGGAGCAAAGTGGTGTCGTAGAGATTCCGGAAGCCTTGATTGGTGCCGTTATTTTCCGGACCCGTGTAGTAATTGTTGTTCCAGGCCCATTTCTTTTCCGTGTAGTTTCCAACCAGGCCGATAGTCTTGCCGCTGTTATTGTCCTCAATGTTGTTCCAGCCGTTGACCACCTGAAAGCCGCCGGTGAACTTGCCCACGGGCTGCGTTAAGCGAAGGCCAAAGTGGTAGTACGGGATGGCCCAGGCGAAAAGCAGCGATCGGGAATAGTTCCAGTTATCTTTCGTCTCGATCACCTCAGCTCCGGCGCTGGTAACGAATTCGCCAAAATCGGCTTGAAAGCCCTTGCCGCCTGCCGGCTTCCACTCGACGTATGCCTGTTCGATATTGTGAAAAGCGTTCGGGGAAGAGTCGCCCGCATGAATAATCTCCATCGCGCGGCCGAAGGCGAGGTCGATGTGAAATCCAATGGGGTCGGGGCCATGGTCGAGAGTCAGCTTGGCCATGTTCAGGCTAAACTGGTCGGCTTTAACGTCGAAATTCCGTAAGCCATTGGCGCCGGAACCGGGATGATTGAAATTTAAGTCATAGTAGCCATCTACGAAGCCACTAAAATCGATGCCACCAACTGACCAGACGGGGGCCGGAGGGGGAGTTGCGGGTGCTGGCGCGGCTGCCGGCGCCTGGGCCGATTTATCGTCGGCAGGCTTGGGAGTCTGAGCGTCTTGCGCGGCACACGAGGCCGCCAGCCAGACTAACAAACCTATACAGGCACACTTTGGGTATCTCATATTTGGTACACACTCCCTTCGTTGTTTGTGTTTGTAGTGGTGCTGAAGTAAGCCAATTGTAGCCGCGCTTATAGAGGGAAAACCAATAGAAATTTTGAATCATACCGATACGAAGTTTGAGCTTCCTTAAAGCCTCGGGGCGTTGCATATTAGGTGTGGCTCGCAGTGTCTGCGGCCGACACCACGTGGTGAAAGGAAGGTCGACAATGTCGTCGAAACAGTTATTGAAATTAGCTTTTCTCTGCTTTACCGGAGGCGCTGCGGTCAGTGCGCAGGCAACAGCGCCGGCGTTGGAAGCGAAACTCGCGGCGTTGGATACCGCGGTAAAATCCGCGCAATCCGCGGGCGATAACGCATGGATGCTGGTAAGTTCAGCGTTAGTTCTGATGATGACCGGGCCAGGCTTGGCCCTCTTTTACGGTGGTCTGGTTCGGAAAAAGAATGTGCTCGGAACAATGATGCAGAGCTTTATTCTAATGTGCCTGGTGACCGTACTTTGGGCAATTTGTGGATACAGTCTCGCTTTCGGAGAAGGCAGTTCTTTTGCCGGAGATTTCCGTTACCTCTTTCTAAATAACGTGGGCAGCGCGCCAAACGCGGACTACGCAGCTACTATTCCGCAGCAGACGTTTATGATTTACCAGTTGATGTTCGCCATTATTACTCCTGCGTTGATTTCCGGAGCGTTCGCGGAGCGCATGCGTTTCAGCGCAATGTTGCTGTTCATGACGATCTGGTCGTTGATTGTCTACTTCCCCATGGCCCACATGGTGTGGGGGAAGGGAGGTCTATTAAACGCTAATCTCGGCGGTAAGATTCCCACGTTCGATTTTGCAGGCGGCACGGTCGTACACATCACCTCAGGTATCTCCGCCCTGGTTTGCGCACTCTACCTCGGAAAGCGCCACGACTATCCCTCGGAATCGATGAAACCCCACAGCCTCGTATTGAGCTTTATCGGCGCCTGTCTTCTTTGGGTGGGCTGGTTTGGATTTAACGCGGGCAGCGCTCTGGCGGCTTCAGGATTGGCCACCAGCGCGTTTGTGGCGACCCACTTCGGCGCGGCCGCTGGAGCTATCGGATGGATTGTGGCCGAATGGCTTCACGATGGCAAACCGAGCGTGCTCGGGGGTATTTCGGGTTGCGTCGCCGGACTGGTAGCCATCACGCCGGCGTCCGGTTTCGTCAAGCCGTTTCCCGCGCTCCTCATTGGGCTCCTGGCGGGATTTATTTGCTACACGATGGTGGTCCGGGTGAAACGCAAGTTCGGCTACGACGATTCTCTCGATGCCTTCGGCGTTCACGGCGTTGGCGGCACTGCCGGCGCGCTTCTCACCGGCGTCTTCGCCACCAACCTCGTCAACGACGGTCTCAAAAATGCCGCCGGCCAGCCTGCCGCGCTCGGTTGGGTTGACGGCAATGTCCTGCAGATCGGAAATCAGGCTATCGGTTGCCTTGTCGCCATCGGACTCGGTATCGTGGGAACACTTATCGCACTGAAAGTTTCCGACGTACTGATTGGTGTCCGTGTCGACAACAGGCAGGAAGTTGCGGGTCTCGACGTCAGTCTACACGGAGAAGAAGGCTACAATTTTGATTTGTAGAGGGGACTGACATGAAGAAGATCGAAGCGATTATTCAACCATTTAAGCTGGAAGAAGTGAAAGAGGCGCTGAAAGGAATCGGTATAGACGGGATGACCATTACCGATGTGAGAGGACATGGGCGCCAGAAAGGCCACAAAGAAGTTTATCGGGGGCAGGAGTATAACGTCGACCTCCTGCCGAAAGTGAAGATCGAGTTGGTTGTGGCTGAGGAACGATCCGAGGAAGTAATCAGAACGCTGGTGAGTTCGGCTCGCACCGGCAACATCGGCGACGGAAAAATCTTCGTCTCCGATGTGGCGGAGGCGATTCGTATTCGTAATGACGACCGTGGCGACACAGCACTCTAATTTCGATTCGATCAGAAGCGAGTTCCTGATGACGGGAAACGCTGCGGCGGCCGTTGCTGCCCGCAGCGCCTCCGTAGACCACCAGGTCATCACCGCGTATGAGACCCGTCTTCTGCCGGTGATTCCAACCGGCTTGGCGCTGCTGGCCGTCGGAGGCTACGGAAGACGCGAGTTGTTTCCGTACTCCGATATCGATTTGATCGTTCTGGTGGCGCGGGGCATCGAAGGCGACGGTCCGCGCGCGGCGCTATCGGCTTTTCTGCGCGAATTGTGGGATAGCGGCCTACGCCTGAGTCAATCCGTCCGCACGGTGGCGGAATGCTGCGAGTTGGATACGAAGAATATCGAACTGAGCATCAGCTTGATCGATCAGCGATTCCTCGGCGGCGACACGGCGCTCTACGATCAGTTGGGCGAGAAATTGCCCCGATTCTTTCGTGCTCAGCGCGGCAGTTTGATCGGTCATCTCGCCGAGATGACGCGAGCCCGCCACGCCAAGTTCCACGGCGCAATCTACCATCTGGAACCCAACGTGAAGGAAACGCCGGGCGGGATACGGGATTTGCACGCTATCCACTGGCTGGCGCAGCTTCGCAACAGCCAGGAAGATCCCCTGGCCGAATTGACTGGCGCGAAGGATTTTTTGTGGAATCTTCGCTGCCGCCTTCACTACCGGTCGGGACGCGACAACAATGGCTTGACCTTCGAGATTCAGGAGACGCTCTCCCAGGATCCGGCCAGTTGGATGCGGGAGTATTACCGCCACGCGCGGGAAGTGCATCGCGCCGCGCTCCGGCAAATGGAGCTCGCCGAGAGCCTCACCGAAGGCGGGTTGCTGCAGAGCTTCCGGGATTGGCGGTCCCGGCTTTCGAACTCCGATTTCACCGTCAACAAGGAGCGCCTGTATTTCAAAATGCCCCAGCAGTTGACCGGCGATCCCATGCTGGCTCTGCGGCTGTTCGAATTTGTTGCCCGCCACGGAATCAAACTGTCTCTCGACGCCGAGCGGCGGCTCCTGGAGCATGGGCCGGTCTTCGGCGAATATTTTGCAACGCCCCGAAATGTGTGGCCGGTGCTCAAAACGATTTTCACGCTGCCGAACGCTACGATGGCGATCCGGTCGATGCACGAATCCGGCATTTTGCTGGCTCTATTTCCGGAATGGAACCTGATCGACAGCCTGGTGATCCGCGATTTCTATCATCGCTACACCGTCGACGAACACACGCTCGTTACGCTGGAGGCGCTAGAGCAGTTGCGCGAGATCAAGGAGACTCCAAAACGCAGGTTCAGCGACCTTCTGCAGGAACTGGAGAACCCGGCTCTGCCGAGGGCCGCGCTGCTGTTCCACGACGTCGGCAAGGGCGGGGACGGCGAAGGCCACTCACGGCAGTCGAAGGAACTGGCGCGAGTGGCGTTTCAGCGAATTCAGATGCCGCCGGACGAACTGAAGAGCGTCCTCTTCCTGATTGAGCAGCACCTGGCACTTTCCTCCGTCATGACCGGACGCGATCTCGGCGACCCTCTTACCGCGAAGGAAGTTGCCGATCGCATTGGCACAATCGAGAATCTGAAATACCTGACGGCTGTGACCTATGCCGATATCAGCGCCGTCAATCCGGAGGCGATGACGCCGTGGCGGCTGGAGCAGCTATGGCGTGTGTATCTGATTGCTTATGCCGAGCTGATGCGTGGCCTCGATACCGACCGCATTCACGCCGTCAGCGATCCGTCGACGGCGAGTTTTCTTGAGGGCTTGCCGACACGCTACCTGCGCACGCATTCCGAAGAGGAGATACGGGCACATCAGGAACTGGAAGCGAAAAGCAAATATTCCGGCCTGGCAATCGACTTGAAGCGCGTCGGAGGTTTTTACCGCCTGACCGTGGTCACGAACGACCGGCCTAACCTGTTCGCCTCAATTGCTGGCGTGCTGGCGGCCTTTGGCATGAACATTGTGAGGGCCGAGGCGTTTGCCAACCACCGGGGCACCGTCGTTGATTCGTTTTCGTTCAGCGACCCTATGCGCACGCTGGAATTGAATCCGATGGAGATCGAGCGGCTGAAACTGGTTCTGCAGCGCGCGGTGCTGGGGAAAGAAGATGTGAAGAAGCTGCTCGCGGGGCGTCCAAAGCCTAAAATTCAGAGTTCGCAGATTCGTCCGGCCGTGTCTTTTGACTCGAACGCGTCAACAACGGCGACGCTGGTCGAGGTGACTGCCCAAGACCGGCCTGGGCTGCTTTACGATATGGCCGCGACGCTTTCAGGCGCCGGTTGCAGCATTGACGTGGTTCTGATCGATACGGAAGCACATAAGGCTCTCGACGTGTTTTATTGCACGGTCGGCGGGAAAAAGCTCCCGGTGGAATTGCAGGCCAAGCTCAAACAACAACTTCTGGCCGTGCTGTAGGCGGCACGCGGATCAGTGGCAAATTTGCCGTGCCGACAGCCATAGCAACCAGAAGTTTCAGGGCCATTTTTGCGCGCCATGCAAGATGCGGCTGATTTCCACTACATCCTCTTGGACGCGGTAGACAGCCAGAAAAGGAAGGCCGGAAAATACGAGTTCGCGGGTGCCGGGCTTGCGGCCTGGCCGGCCTCGGCGCGGGAACGTCACGAGGGCGCTTACGTCTTCATAGATGCGCAACGCTATCCGCCGGGCGGCTTCCGGACCGTCATGTTCATCGATGAAATCGCAAATAGCGGTAAGATCGCGGGCGGCAGGTTCCGTCCAGCGGATACGCATCAACCGGGATACCGGCTTTTAATCAACGTGCCAATGTCCTCATGCTCGACGAACTCGCCCCGGTCGGCGGCGGACAGGCCCTTCTCCACTTCCCGGAGAAACCAGTCATCATAGTTCACCAAACGCTCGATTGCCTCCTGCACGAGTGCCTGCGAGTCGCGGCCCTGTTCGGTTGCAAGGCGAGTAAGCTTAGCTTGTAAGTCTGGGCTGAGATATACTTCCATCGCCTTCAGGGTAAGGATTGCCGGGGCTTCTTGTCAACGTATGGGGACGTATCAAGCATTACTTCCAGCCGTGCCGTAAGCGGCTCTACCAGCGTTGAGCCCAGGCGGGCGCCTCCATGGGAGTGGCTTGCTCTTCATTCATCGCGGCTAGCTGGCGCCAAAAGAACTTGTTGCTTTTCGTGAGCGTTCCGGCGAAAACACGGCCGCCAACGGTTGCAACCAGCCGCCCCCGTTGGTCCCAGTCGGCCCAGTGCGCTTCGAACAAGGCGACGGGTTCGCCATATGGCCTGGACAGCGTGTAAAGGGACCGGCGCCTCGAAGGGTATGACGACGACTCATAGACGCCTGTGCGATCCGTCTGACGTTCGAGAGTGAGATCACCGAACGTCTTTCGCCACGCGGCGTAAAGCGGGTAGCTTCGGTGGGGTTGCGTGGGAGCCAGGATTCCTTGCCAGTTGCTGCGCCAAGAAGGTACGACGTCACGCCGCGGATCTCCCTTTTTCAGAGCGCAGTACTCCAGCACGCGGAGCGGGCCCGGGGGTGATCCGGATGATTCCTGGCGCCAAAGCTCGGCGAGGATGTTGAGATAAGAACCGTTCGATCATCAAGGAAGACTCCGCCTCCGCCCCAAGTGTCGCCGATTGGCCACAGCGCGAGCGCTGTCAAATAGGGAGGGCGGCTGACCGCCGTCCAAGTGGTGCCATATCCCCGTGCAACGTCGCGTTGCCGGAATTTTCCCGCGAAATAGAGGAATAACTTACCGTCAGGAGAAACGTCGCACCGTTCCGGATAAATCCGTCCCCGAAACCACTGACCGCCCTCAAAGGCGTCCTTCTGCGTGTCCCACAACGTGACGTGAAACCACTTGGTTGGTCCGCGCCTGAGGATGACACCAACATTGGCCTGCCGCGCCAACAACACAAACATCCAGCAGCGATCCTCGAAGAACGGACTCAAGTCCTCAATTCTGGCGGGTTTCATCGCGTCGAAAACTCATCGTGCGAGAGAAACTCCGGATACGCGCCCGCGCCGAGCTCATACAGATCGAGGCCGTGGCGCTCACCCTCGGGCGCGACACGCTGCGGCGAGAACCGGTTCAATACCCAATTCAGCCCATACGTCATCGGCAGCATGCAGCCGAGCAGCGTGGCGATGCCTACCAGTTGCGCCATCAGTTGCCCCTCAGGCCCGGGATTGAACATCCCGACTGCAAGGACGCCCCAGATCCCGCCAATCGCATGCACCGAGATGGCGCCGCCTGGATCGTCCACCGAGAGATAGAGTTCGAGCCATTCAACGCAAAACGGGGTCAACGTGCCGGCGATCAAGCCGACCACCACACACTCAGCCGGCACCAACACAGCGCAACCGGCGCTACTGGCCACCAGACCCGCCACCCAGCCATTCGCGCTGAGTGAAGCGTCCGGTTTTCCGAATCGAATGCGGGTAATCAATGCAGCCGCCAGAAGCGCGGAAGTGGCGGCCATGGTGGTGTTCACAGCTACCAGTACGACACGCCCAGGCTCGGCCGCGGTGAAGAGAAGCGCTCCAGCGGAGTTCAGTCCGATCCAGCCCACCAGCGCCAGAACGCACCCGAAGAGTACGTAAATCGCGTTGTGTCCGGGGATCGCGGCCGGCATGCCTTCCGTTGCGTATTTTCCACGTCTGGGTTTGAGGAGCCAGGCAATCGATAGAGCTGTGAGTCCACCCACTGCTTGAATCGCACTCGATCCGCCCGCATCCAGAAAGCCGCGTCCGAGGCCATAGTTTGTACCAAGCTGCGCCAGCCATCCGCCGCCCCATGTCCAATGTGCGAACAAAGGATAGGTCCAGCCGGCCAACAGCGCCGTCGATGCGAAACATGCTCCGAGACGCCAGCGCTCCGCTCCGCTGCCGACCGGAATCAACGCGGCTAATCCGACGCTGAACAACTCCAGCAGCACTACGAGCGAAACCGGAGAACCATCCAGCGCAATGCCCCGCAGGAACCACGGCTCCGCCCCGAGCCAGTTCCATCCCTTGCCACCGACCGTTACGACGTGCGCAGGCCCTCCGGCGAACCCTGCCCAGGCGAATCCGCATACAAAGAACACCCCGGCGGCGACGGCTGCCACGCAAAGCGACGCCATCATGGAATGGGCCGCGCTGCGTGCGCGCCCGAGTCCGGTGTTGATAATCGCGAGGCCCGCGATGGCAAAGGGGACAAGAAGAATCAGGAAGACGCAGAATAGCGGACTCACGTCTTAGCCTCTCTCCGCGCGTGGAATCAGGTGCGTCCGGAACAGCAGGACAAGGCCCACGGCTTCTACTGCGATACCGGCGAGAATAAAGCTTGTACGCTGGCCGAGGGTCGAGAGCATGAGGAGCGCCGCTATCACGATCCCCCAACCGGCCAGCAAAAGCAGAAAGCCCGCGATCTTCATCCAAGCAGTCTAGCGCACTGGGCTTAAGCCGGCTCGCCTTCCCGGTCTCTCGCGGCCGAAGCGCGAGCGCCATTCTTGCGTTGGGGTCCGCGCAGAATTCGAGTCTTGCCAGGGGCAAAAGCATTCACTTTGGCGACGATTTCCTCGCGCCGGAACGTCACGTGTTTTCGCATCGCTTCATCGGCATCCCTGATGCTCCCGGTGCAAAGTACTTCCACAAGGTCCTGATGCCAGCGTTCGGGGATACTCTCCATCTGCGTTGAGACGCCAAATAGCCAGTTGAAGATTAGAACCCTGCTTTGTTCGATCGCTTCGATCAACGGGCCGCATCCGCTGCACTGCGCGATTTTCATATGGAAAGCTGTGTGAGCCCTCTCGTACTCAAGCGATGCCGAACGGTCGTCACCTCGCAGCCGGACGAGATCTGAGAGTGTATCCACTCGCCGCGCTCGCTGGCGGAGGTCGCTCTTATCGCGATCAGTTGCCATTTCCACGAACAGCCGCGCTGATTCGGTCTCAAGCGCTTCACGGACAATGTACCGGCCACGCACCTCATTGCCGGTCGGAATCTTGACACGTGTGCCGACGCGGGGCTGGCTCTCCACAAAACCCTCGACCTCAAGTTTTTGTAGCGCCTCCGCGATTGGAACCAGGCTCATGGCCAACTGTTCGGCCAACCGGCGGCGAGACAGAGGAGCGCCCAGCGGATACTCGCCGAGGAGAATTTTTTCGCGAATCCTTTCGTACGCGATGGAGCCGAGTGTCTCAGACTGACGATTGTGAGATGCCATGAAAATGATCGATCAGTTAACGAATACTCCTTGACAACTTTACTAGCTTGGCTTAAGCTTTGCAAGAGTAAACTGATGTATCAATTTGTCCACGGAGACTACGGAAATGTCCCTGACCCAGCGTTGTCTGGCAATCGTTGCCGCTAGCATCACACTCGCGCTCCTTGTGGTGGCGCAGAACATAACCGGAAGTATTTTGGGTGTTGTCACCGATGTTTCCGGTGCTGTCATTCCGGCCGCAAAGGTATCGGCGGTCAGCAAAGATACCGGACAATCGACAACCACCGATTCGAACGGAACGGGTTCCTTCGAACTGCCACTGCTGCGGCCCGGTATTTACCAGGTGAAGGTCTCGGCTTCGGGTTTCAAGAGTGCGGTGGTGAACGAGGTGCTGGTCCAGGTGGAGAGCCGAATCCGTCTCGATTTGAAGCTTGAGGTAGGCGACGCGGCAACGAGCATCTCGGTGGAGGCGTCAGCGCCGCTGGTGGAATCGGAAACCGCTTCACTCGGCACGGTTGTAGCTTCCCGGTCTGTTCAAGGACTGCCGATTCGCGGCCGGAATGTCTTCGACCTGGTTGCTCTCAGCCCAGGGGTGCAGGTTAATCCGAATTCGCAAGGTGGAGTCGCGTCCACGGGCAGCGTTGCCACGCCTCTCTTTGTGCAATCGGATATTTCCATCAATGGCGGCCGCTTTCGCACCAACGAGTTCCTGCTGGACGGCGTATCCATCATGCTGCCCGAGAATAACGATTTTGCCATCTCACCGACACCGGAGGGAACCCAGGAATTCAAAGTTCTGAGCAATAGCTACGGTCCGCAATTCGGGCGCAGCGGAGGCGGGGTCATCAACGTCATCACACGTGGCGGCACGGACGAATTTCACGGCGCGCTATATGAATTCTTTCGCAACGACCGCCTGACGGCGAATAACTACTTCGCCAACGCGCAAGGCCGTCCCCGCGGACCATTTCACTACAACCAATTCGGCGTTGCCGTGGGTGGACCCATCATCAAGAACAAGACGTTCTTCTTCGCCGAATACCAGGGACATCGGCAGTTGTCCACACTGGCCGGCCAGTTTGCCACACTTCCTACCGCTCTTCAGCGAGCGGGAGACTTTTCGCAAACCTTCAACTCCGCGGGCCAGCTGGTTTTGATCTCCGACCCCACAACTACCCGTGTGAATCCGGCGGGCGGTTCCATTCGCGACCCTTTCCCAGGGAACAAGATTCCAGCCAACCGTATCGATCCGGTCAGCGCCAAACTGTTGTCCTATGTTCCGCTGCCCAATCTTCCAGGCAGCACACCGGCGCTGATCAATAACTACGTCTGGGCGCAGCAGAATCCCATCAATAGCGACCAATGGTCCGCGCGAATCGATCATCGCTTCTCGGATCGTAATAGCATCTTCGGACGCATCACCAGGAACACCGGCAACGCTGCCTCTTCAGGTCCGTTCAATACGCCGGCCGACAACGTGCTTGGGATCGACCAGAACCGGGTTTGGAACGGCGTGATCAATGGCGTTTATGCGTTCAGTCCAACCAGATTGGTGAATTGGCGCTACGGTCTATCGCGCCGGTTCGAGGGCCGTGTGCCGTTACATGCCGGGCAAGTCACGCTGAGCGAACTGGGTTTCCCGAAAGCTGTGGAAGCGGCGGCGCAGGAACAGGATTATCCGACCGTCACAATCGCGGGCATTTCCCAATTAGGACCGGCCGGCGGAAATCGCATCCGCCGAGGCAACGATATTCACACCTGGGTGGCAGATCTGACGGAGATCCGCGGCAGGCACACGATGGTTGCCGGCATCGACACAAGACTGTACAACCAGAACGCGTATCAGGCCGGCAGTTCGTCGGGAGGCTACAGCTTCTCGAATTCGTTTACTCAAGGCCCCAACCCTCTCACCACGAGTCTTACGTCGGGTAACGCCTTCGCCTCATTCCTCACCGGCTATGGGACGGGCAGTATTCAGAGCGTGCCCGCGCTGGCGATTCGGAATAGCTACATGGGACTCTACTTCAACGACGAAATAAAGCTGGGGCGGATGACGCTCAACGCGGGCCTGCGGTATGACTACGAATCACCTCGCACGGAACGTTACAACCGATTTTCCACCTTCGATTTCACCACGCCTTTCCCGATTCAAGTCCCCGGGCTACCCAACCTGATGGGCGCTCTTACTCATCCCGGGCAGGGCGGACAGCCTCGTGGAAACTTTAACTCTGCATACGGCAATCTGGGACCGCGAATCGGCCTGGCCTATCGCCTTACGAACCGCACGGCCATTCGGTCGGGTTATGGCATTTACTATGCCCCGGTGCAGGGCACCACTAGCGCCAGTGGCTTCGGCAGTTCCGGGGCTGATATCTCGACAAACTGGGTCTCGAGCCTCGACGGAATCACTCCGTTGAATCCGCTGAGTAATCCATATCCAACGGGCGTGCTTCCGCCGCTGACGACGAAGTCCGACCTGCTTTTGTTGGGACAAAGTATCAACATCCGCGATCGAGGTAATCGTGCCAATACTTACGCTCAGCAATGGAATTTCGGTATTCAGCAGGAGTTCGCGTCCGACTGGTTAATCGAGGTTGCCTACGCCGGTAACAAAGGAACCCGCCTGCCGGTGAACTGGAATTGGGATCAACTGGATCCGAAATATCAGTCCCTTGGGAACGACCTGAACAAACTGGTTCCCAACCCTTTCTACGGACTCGTCACAACAGGTACTCTGGCTGCCGCGACGGTTGCCCAGAGCCAATTGCTGCGTCCGTATCCGCAGTACACTGGCATCACCAGTAGCTCGTCGTTCGCCATCGCGCAAAATATGGGATCGTCGGTCTATCATTCCGCCGTCGTCCGAGTGGAGAAACGCTTTTCCAAAGGCCTTACGGTGTTGCTGTCCTATACGGCATCCAAACTGATCGATAACGCTTCCGGACGGATTTTCGGCATCAACGGCAACTCCACTCCCGTTCAAAATTATTACGATCTCCGCTCGGAACGCTCCGTTTCTGAAGGCGACGTTCCGCGCCGGTTGGTCTTCAGTCATACCTACGATCTGCCATTCGGCAAAGGGCGCAAGTTTCTTGCAGGCGGACCTTCGGCTCTCAATTGGATCGTTGGAGGATGGAGCGCGAATGGGATCGCGAGCTATTCGTCGGGCTTCCCGCTGGAGCTAAGCTCGAACGGAAACAGCGGCGTGGGCGGCGGAATTCTCCGTCCGAACTCCACCGGGCAGACGGCTTTTCTCACCGGCACTGTCGAGAGCAGGCTGAATCAATATTTCAACACCTCGGTCTTCACCTTGCCGCCCACATACACGTTCGGCAACGTCGCGCGCACACTGCCCGACGTTCGTGCCCCTTCCCGCATTAACTACGATTTCGCGCTGTCGAAGGCAATTCCGGTGGGGGATCGGTTCAACGTGTTATTCCGCACGGAAGCCTTCAATCTGACGAACACACCGTATTTCGGTATCCCGGGAACGAATCTTGGCTCGGCGAATTTCGGTGTAATCTCCAGTTCGACAGGCGAGCGGCAAGTACAATTCTCATTGAAAGTTCTGTTCTAGCGAGGGTAGAGAAAAGTATGTATACGAGAAGAGCGCTGCTCGGTTCCTTAATGATGGCTCCGGCCGCTCCGTTTTTGGCTGCAGGGCCGGTGGTTGCAACCGACCCTCGAAACGTGGTCAACGGCTCGTTGATTCCTCGCGAGAATTACAGCGACCAGCCGTACGTTGTCATCACGAACGACGGCAACTGGCTCTGCGTTTTAACGACGGGGCGGGGGAATGAAGGACATTCCGGACAACACGCCATCTCCACCATCAGTTCCGATCAGGGACGAACGTGGTCGACGCCAGTCGACATCGAACCAGCGGATGGGCCCGAGGCTTCCTGGGTGATGCCGCTCAAAGTTCCGAGCGGCCGGGTCTACGTTTTCTACAACTACAACAAGGGAAATATCCGCTCGGTGCACAGCAATTCAGCGACGTACAGCAAACGCGTCGACACCCTGGGATCGTATGTCTTCAAATTCTCCGACGATAACGGCCGCACCTGGTCCCCCATCCGTTACGAGATCCCAATGCGGAAGATGCGCATCGATCGGGAGAACGAACATCACGGCGAGATTATGTTTTTCTGGGGAGTCGGCAAACCGATCCTTACTCCGAAGTACGCAATCTTCGGATTCGCCAAAGTTGGCCGCTGGGGAGATCCGGGCGGCATGGTGGAGAGTCAGGGCTGCCTTCTGCGCAGCGACAATATCATCACCGAGCGCGACCCGGATCGCATTCGTTGGACCCTGCTTCCCGACGGCGACGAAGGTCTTCACGCTCCAAAGGGCGCGGTCAGCGACGAGACTAATCTCGTTTCGCTCAGCGACGGCTCGCTCTACGCAACTTACCGGACCATCGACGGCTATCCTTGCCACGCCTACAGCCGCGACGGAGGCCATACCTGGACCAAGCCCGCCTACATGACTTATTCCCCGGGCGGCCGCCGTGTCAAACATCCACGAGCGGCGAACTTCGTCAAGAAATTCTCCAACGGAAAATATCTCTACTGGTTCCATAACCACGGCGGCGATGCTGCGCAAGTACCAGCCTGGACGAACTTCGCCACCGGCTACTATCGCAACCGCAACCCGGCCTGGGTACTCGGCGGCGTCGAGAAAGACGGCTACATCCACTGGTCGCAGCCGGAGATCCTTCTCTATGACGTCGACCCTGCGGTCAGAATGAGCTATCCGGATTTTGTCGAGGACAAGGGCCGTTTCTTTGTCACCGAAACACAAAAGGAGTTGGCGCGCGTTCACGAAATCGATCGTGGTCTTCTCGAAGCGGTCTGGAAACAACAGGAAAATCACAGTGTCGAGACACGCGATCGTGCCATCGACCTCCGCGGTGATTCCTTACGATCCGGCGCCACGTTTCAGATGCCGCGCCTCGGCACGCTGGCGGATAACCACGGCTTCGCGATCGACTTTTGGCTCAAGCTGCGAGAACTCTCCACGGGACAAATCATCCTCTCCACGATCGACGCTTCTGGCAAAGGTATGCAAATCAGCATCAGCGACCGCTTCACGCTCAAACTCACTATGAACGACGGCCGTCAGGAATGGTCCTGGGACAGCGATCCCGGTACGCAATCCGGAACACTCCGAGTCACCGACTGGCAGCATGCCGCGGTGATCGTCGACGGCGGACCGAAGATCGTTAGCTTCGTGATCGACGGTGTGTTCAACGACGGCGGAGATGTGCGCCAGTACGGCTGGGCGCGGTTCCCGAAAGATTTTGGTGACGTAAACGGATCACCCAGGGCCGAGGTCGCCAAGGGCCTGTATGGGAATCTTGGAGCGCTTCGGGTTTACACGAGATATCTTCGGACCTCCGAAGCGGTGGGCAACTTTCGGGCCGGCCGAGGTTAAACCAATGAAACCGCTATCTTAAAGATACCCACTAAACCAGTCAATCTTTCGGACAACACAAAAGCTTCTCGACGATCTTGGCCGGCGCTAGACTCTTCCAAAAAAGGGGTGCGTATGAAAGTAAGAGCATGGGTATCACTCTTCTTTCTGGCTGCCTCGATGGGGTTGTCGGAAAAAACCTTCACTTCGATCCCCGGAACGGTCGTCGGTGCCTCTGGTGCCAGCGTTGCAGACGCCACTTGACCCAGGTCAGAGCGCGCGCTTGCGGCGACAAGGGCATAGATTTGACCGCTCGCTCGCGCTAAGATAAAAACCTTAAGTGTTACGGGGAGATTAATTCTAAGGGGGTACGTGTCACATGAGAGTAGCCATTCGGCTTCTGTCTTCTCTGTTTCTGTGTCTCGCGGCCGCTTGGTCGCAAACCACATCGACAACTATTCTGGGCAATGTCACCGACACATCGGGCGCGGCGGTGTCAGGCGCCAAGGTGACAGCGAAAAACGTCGCTACAAATGTCCTCAGCACCACCGAGACCACAGGTAGCGGCGACTATACCATCCCGCAAATCGACATCGGCGAATACGAAGTCACCGTCGAGGTGCCGGGTTTCAAGTCCGAAACCAAGACCGAGATCCGTCTTCAGATCAACGAAAAAGTCCGTGCCGACTTCCAGCTCCAAGTTGGTTCCCAGACCGAAACCATCACGATTAAGGCAGAGGCGACCACCCTTCGCACCGACGAAGCCTCCATTGGCGGCACCGTCGAACAGCGCCGGTTGGTGGAACTACCTATGAACGGCCGCAACGTCGGCAACTACGCGACTCTGAATCCCGGTGTACAGTTCAGCTCCCGCGGCGGCTACGACGGGCAGTCCGGCACCGGCGGCGGTGTGCCCATTCCCGGCCAGGTCATCGCTCTCGTGGCCAATGGCCAGCGCGAGGTTAGCCAGCACGCCACACTCGACGGCGTAGTCGCTACGGAAGCCCGCGTCAACACAGTTCCCTGGTCCCCGTCGCCAGAAGCAATGGAAGAAGTCAAGGTGTACACCGGAAGCTATTCCGCCGAATACGGCACCAACTCCGGCGCGCAGTTAGTCATGGTAATGCGCTCGGGTACCAACGACCTGCACGGCTCGGCCTACGAATTTCTGCGCAACAACGCGCTCGATGCCGAAGACTATTTCCAGAACTACTTTCTCGCGCCCGGCGCGACCCGTGCACCCAAAACCAATCTCCGCCAGAACCAGTTCGGCGCAGTCATCGGCGGGCCCGTCTGGGTTCCCAAACTTTACAATGGCAAGAACAAGACATTCTGGCTGTTCAACTACGAAGGCCGCCGCCGCAGCCAGCCCGGCGCCATCAGCAACAGCCTCGTTCCCACCGACCTCATGCGTTCGGGCAACTTCAGCGAACTGCTGAACCGCCACACTGCTGCCGGGGCATCGCTTCCATCCGTGTTAATCATCGACCCATCCTCCCCGCCCACAGCTCCTGTGCCCTTTCCCGGCAACATCATTCCGGCAAACCGTATCTCGCCGTCCGCCACGGCGCTGCTGAATTATATTCCCAAGGCACAGACCTTCCTCCCCGACCCGCTCACCGGCTCGAATTACCGCTTCGCCGGAGTCAACACCATCAACGACAACCAGTACTTCGTCAAAATCGACCACACGTTCTCGACGAGCGACAAGATTTTCTTCCGCTACGCCACCAACGTTCCCGACCTGTTTCAGATCCCCAACAATCCGCAGTTCACCTACACTGTCAAGGCCCGCAACAAGAATTACGCCGGCCAGTGGCTGCATATTTTCAGCCCGACTATCGTCAACGAATTCCGCATCGGCTTCGTCAGCTCCGACGACGACACCTTCAACCCTCGCGCCAACACAGACTTCAATGTCTCGCAGCTTGGCATCACCGGTTTCAACGTCATCAACGACAACAACCGGCCCTTTACGCCCCGCGAAACCGGTATTCCGTCGATGAACATTTCCGGCTCCTACAGCCTGGCTGAGCCCGATGGCGGTAATGGCAGCGACCGCAACGGTCTCTATCAGTTCGGCGACAGCCTCTCCATCAGCACCGGTAAACATACATTTAAGGCCGGCGTAGACTACCAGTGGGTCTACCTCTTCCGCCTGGCCGCCAACGTTCCTCGCGGCGACTTCAACTTCAGCGGCGATGTCGCCAACAACGGATTTGCCGCATTCCTATTGGGCGCCCCTTCTTCCTCCGACTCTCCTGAAGGACTGCCGGCCACCGACGTCCGTCAGCAGCGCATTGGTATGTATTTCCTCGACGACTGGAAGTTCTCCCGTAAGCTGACCTTGAACCTGGGCATCCGCTGGGAATACAATACCGCCGCAACAGATATCGATGGCCTTTGGCGGAGCGCCGAGTGGCGGAATGGTCTGAGTCAGCCCCTACAATACGTACCGGATAAAATCCGCACCACGTATGACTTCTACAAACCGTCCAAGAAGCAGTTCCAACCCCGCATCGGTCTCGCCTATCGCCTCACCGACGACTGGGTGATCCGCTCCGGCTTCGGAATTTACTACAACGTCCAGCAGCTCAACAACTTTACGATTCTGAACCTCAATCCCCCGCTATCCGGGTCGGCTAACTTTGCGAACACGGTCGTGAACAACGTTTACGTCCCGGGGACCACTCTGTATAATTTCAACAATCCTTTCGGGGTGCTTAACCCGCAGTCGATTGCCAGTGCGAACGTGTTGAATACTGACAATTTTCAGCCGTACGTAACACAATGGACATTCGACGTCCAACGCCGCCTGCCGTGGTCTTCCACGCTACAGGTCGGCTACGTGGGCAATAAGACCACGCATCTCGATCAGACAGTGGAAAAGGATAATCCGGCGCCGTTTATTCCCGCCAGCGCCTCCGACACCATCCAGTCCCGCCGGCCCTTCCCCTTCATCATCGACAACGGCGTAACCCGTCCGTTGAGCCGCATTCGCTTCCTCGATACCGGCGGCAACTCCTGGTACCAGGGACTTCAGGCCAGTTGGAAGAAGGAACTCAGTCAGGGCTTCCTGTTCACTTCGGCCTACACTTACTCCAAAGCGGAAATAGAAGGCTACGGCCGCAACGAGGGTGACGGTATCAACAGCAACACGTACCAAAACCCGCTCGACCGCAAATCGGAGAAGTCCCGCATCGGCTATGATGCCACGCACGTCCTTACCATGAGCTTCATCTACAACGTGCCCGTGCCCCAAGCGATGTCCAAGGGCTTCGCCGGAGCCATCCTTGCCGGTTGGCAGGCCAACGGAATCCTCAGCTTCCGCACCGGCTTCCCCTTCACGGTAGCCCAGGGCAACATCCTCAACAGCGGCAATACTCCGGCACGCCCGGACCGCATCGCGAGTGGCACTATCGCAAATCAAACCATCAATCAGTGGTACGACCCGAACGCCTTCCAGATCGTAAGCTGTGCGAACTCCGCCACCCCCCAGACCTGCCACTACGGCAACTCAGGCCGCGCAATTCTCACCGGTCCTGCATTCCACAGCGGCGATGTCTCCTTTTTCAAGAACTTCCAAATCATCGAACGGATGAAGCTGCAGTTCCGTGCGGAGTTGTTTAACATCACCAACACGCCCCAGTTCAACGTTCCGAATGGAACCCTCAACACTGGCGGTGGCTTCCGTCCCATCGATTGGCCCGGGAGGCGGCCTCGTCTACCCGTCCCAGGCCAATATTGTCCAGGGTCCCGGAGCGATCACCAGCACCATCGCTGCGATGCGCCAGATCCAGTTCGGCTTGAAGCTGCTCTGGTAAGGTTCCGTATCTTCGCGCGCGGACTACTTGATCGTGACCAACGCGAGCCCGTGCGGATTCAGACGCACCGGCTCGTCCAGACCGTGCGAGGACGGCCTGGCAAGTGTCGAAGCATCGATCAGCTTCGCAATCTGCGCCAGCGTCGGCGTAGCAGGTTTGCCCATGGCGTTCCACGCCTCCAGCGCCGAACCGTGAGCTGGGTCGACAATCTGGATGGTGTACTTCTTCGCGGAGCTGTTCGTCAGCTTCAGGCGAAATACCTTCGGTCCGGCTTTCTCGTCGGGCTCAGCGTAGTTCCATAGAGCAAGAACAATGGCTCCATCGCTTCGCTTGGTCACCAGCACATCCGGCGATTCGTTTGCCATTCGTTGATCGCCCAGTTGATGCAATAACTCGAACGCGCGATAGGCCGCTTTTGGGATCCCACGCTCGGCGACAATCCCATAACCGCCGTAAAACGGAGTCTTCACGACACCCTGTTCTTCGAAGACATCGGAAAAGGCCCAGTACGACATCATGGACGTCAGCCCATCGCACTCCCTGATGTTATTCGCGAGCCATGGTCCCATGAACGCGCTATCGGTTACCTCCGGCTGCGTGAGATATGTTGCGTTGTATTCGGTAACGAGAATCGGCGTTTTCGGCGCAGCCGACCTCGTCACCTGGCCGTGTACCTTCCCGATCGCGCGGGCCACCATGTCCTTGCGAAGGATCGGCGTCGCCTTGCCGAAAACGTCCACAGGGTTCTCGTTGCCGTAGATGTGGGTGGAGACGAAGTCGAAGGGGATACCGGATCGCGAACAATACGCGATGAAATCATCCGCCCAGGCTGCCTGCGCTGTCGACGGCCCACCGACTCTTAGATCTGGATTGACCTTCTTGATCGCGCTGGCTGTGAGCTTGTAGAAGGAAAAGTAAGTATCTTTCTTGGGCTCGCCGTTCCAGAAATCGATGTTGGGTTCATTCCAGACTTCGAAATACCATTTTGCCACTTCATCCGCGCCATAGCGGGCAATCAGATGCTGCGTGAATGCAGAGATCAATTGCTCCCACTTCACTGGATCGTTCGGCGGCGATGGGTAAGGCTTGTACCAGAATGGATGGGGCGCCGGATTGGCCGCGAGCAACTTTGGCATGAAGCTGATCTCGACAAACGGCCGGACGCCGTTGGCCAGCAAACCGTCGTAGATCTGATCGACGTAGCTGAAGTTATAGCTGGGTTTCCCGTGATCGTCCTGGTTGTACACACCCACTTCGTCGTTCAGGATCCCGTGAAAGCGGATGTATTCAAACCCGGTAATGCCTTTGACGTGCCGGAGATCCTCGCGATAACTTTCCCGCAGCGAAAGGATCGCCCGGCCTGATCCGAACATTTGCTCCCAAACATGCGGAAAAGCATTTGTCCGTCCTTTGGCGTCAACAACAATGGTCTGGTCGTTCCCTGATTGTCCACACAGCGGAATGCCCGGAGGACCCAGGACGAGGGCCATCGTCACCAAAGCCGCCGAAAAAGTCTGCGCTCTCATGGCGTTGGAAAAACTCCGCGCGTTATCAAGACCATGGTAAATCTCCCGAGGACACTGGCGAAAGAATTCCTCTCAGTTACTAGATCCTTTCGGGACCCGATTCGAGACAATTCTGAGGTGTTGACAGCGCAGAACTAGCTAAATATAATCCGACATGAGACTTAGGAGGAATGTCGATGCGCCGAGTTGTCTCCACGTTAGCAGGTTTCTTTCTCTTCTCCGTTTTCGCTTTGGGTCAGGGACTGAGCACAATCAATGGCAGCGTGACCGATCCATCCGGTGCCGTCATCCCAGGAGCCAAAGTCATTGCAACCGAGGTCGAAACGACTCTGTCCCGCGATACCGTCAGCAGCCCGGAGGGCCTTTATGTCATTGGCGGACTCCGCCCCACCAGATACACGCTCTCGGTGAGCGCCCCGGGGTTCCGGCAGGTTACCCAAACCGGAATCGGTCTGGAAGCGAACGACACGCTCACCATCAATCTGAAACTCGAAGTGGGCGCCACGTCGGAGGCAGTCAACGTTGAAGCCAATGCGGCGCAGGTCGACACTACGACAGCCACTCTTCGCCAAGTGGTAGATTCCGCGCGAATGGTGGAACTTCCCCTAAACGGCCGGAACGCGGCGCAACTCACCGCCCTCGTCGCGGGCGCCGTCAACGCTCCGTCCAACAACGCTGACCAGGGCACGACGAAGACCTTCCCCGCGGCCGTCACCGTATCGGTAAATGGGGGCCGGCAGAACAATATCGCATTCAATCTGGACGGCGTGCACAGCGAAGATATCTTCAGCAACGTGAATCAACCGCTCCCGATGCCGGACGCGCTTCAGGAGTTCAGTTTCCAGACAAGTAACTTCAGCGCCGAATACGGTCAGAACTCGTCAGGCGTGGTCAACGTCGTCACGAAATCGGGAACCAACGCCTTCCACGGAAATGCATTTGAATTCGTGCGCAACGCGGAATTCAACGCGCGCAATTTCTTTTCCGCCAAGCGCGACCAATTGAAGCGCAATCAATTCGGCGGAACTCTCGGCGGGCCAGTGATCAAAGACCGGTTATTCTTCTTTGGCGGATATCAGGGAACGAGGATCCGCAATACGCGCAACGATCTCAGCGCGTATGTGCCGACGGCGGCCGATCTGAACGGCGATTTCTCCGCCTACCTGAACGCCGGCGATCCCGGCAATCCGCTGCGGCGTCAGGTTTTGATTAAAGACCCCATCACTGGACAGGTATTCCCGAATAATCAGATTCCCGCGAGCCGGTTCGACCCTGCGTCTTTGGCCATGTTGAAATACCTTCCGGCCAGCCCCTCTGCCAACGGTTTCGCGTTGTACAGCTTGCCCGTAATCCAGGATTTTGACGAGTTCATCGTTCGCACAGACTACAGCATTTCCGCCAACGATCGCTTGAATTTCAGATTCAACAAGAGCTACTACAATCAGCCGGGTATTTTCGCAAACAACAACTTGCTCACCTACTCGGATACCACGCCGGACAGTTCCTACAACACGGCGATCCAGGAAACGCATGTTTTCAGTCCGACGCTGCTGAACGATTTTCGGTTTGGAGTGACGCGCGAGATTACCAGCCGCCATCCGCCACCCAACACTCCAAACGTCACTGACTTCGGCGTGAAGAATATTTATCAGACTCCCGACAAGGCCATCGAATCCTTCTCGGTCTCCGGTTTTTACAGCTTCGGAGCGTTCGCCGATTCAGTTTTCGCCAGGACAACGTTTGACTGGTACGACACCCTACGCTGGGTGAAGGGGCGTCACAGCATTTCGCTGGGCGGCGCGTTCGAGCGAGCCCGATTTAACCAGAATAACCACCTCTTCCAGAACGGCACGTTCAGTTTTACAGGTGACATTACGGGTGTGGCGATCAGCGATTTCCTCCTTGGCCGTCTCCGGACCTTCACTCAAGGATGGGGGTCTTTCCAGCGAGATCGAAATATTCTGTTCTCGACGTTTGTTCAAGACACGTTCAAAGTTTCAAGCCACCTGACGCTGAACTTCGGTGTGCGTTGGGAGCCATCCATGCCATGGCGCGATCTATATAACCAGGCTGAAGCCTTCGATCCAACACTCTATGCCAACGGCACTCGATCGAAGGTTTACACGAATGCCTATCCGGGAGAGATCTTCACTGGCGATCCCGGATTTCCTGACGACGGCCGCTCCACTTCCTGGAACAATGTCGCGCCGCGCTTCGGTTTTGCCTACGACGTATCGGGCGACGGCAAGACCAGTATCAGGGGCGGAGCCGGCATCTTTTACAACTCTCGCGTTCCCGCTTTCTCCAACGACAGCCAAGTGCAGACTTCTCCATTTAGTCCCACAGTGTCTTTGACAAACCCAGCCGGGCCATTCAGCAATCCTTATCTCGGCGTGAACAATCCATTTCCCCTGACGTTTCCGGTGCCACACGATTTCGTTTTCCCAACTCCCGTGCGGGTCTACTCGTGGGACGCTTCGCACTACAAGCTCCAAACACCGACCGTCTATAACTGGAACCTGACGATTGAACGGCAGCTTCGGCCCGACTGGCTGGTGCGCGCGGCCTACGTGGGTTCGCGCACGAATCACTTGATCGAAAACATACAATTGAACCCTGCCACCTATATACCCGGAAGCGCACTTTCCACAGACGCGCGGCGGCCGTTCCAACCCTACACGAGCATTATCCAGGCCAGCGGTTCGGGAAACTCGCTGTATAACTCTCTGCAGTTGAGTCTGGAGAAACGCCTCTCGAAAGGCTTTACGATCCTGGCTAATTACACCTGGTCAAAGAGTATCGACAATATCCCGTTCGGCGCCGATGTCACCTCGCCCATCCTAAACGCGGGACTGACGATGTCTCCCTACATTCCCGGATTTAAAAGGATCGACACAGGTCCATCCGACTTCGATTTCACTCAGACATTTGTCGTCTCGTATGTTTGGCAGTTGCCCGGGCTGAAGCAGTCGAACCATCTGGTAAGCAATGTACTGGGCGGTTGGGAACTGACGGGAATCACCACGGCTCAAACCGGGCCACCACTGACGCTGTTCGCAGGAACCGATCGATCTCAAACCGGGATCGGCGCCGATCACGCCGATTACGTGGGCGGCCAGGCCTCCACCTCAGGACCCTGCGCCAATCAGGCCCCGTGCGTGAGCTATTTCATACCCTCGGCCTTCGCCGCGCCGGCGCTCGGCACATACGGCAACCTGGCAAAAGGAGCATTGCGAGGGCCAGGGTTTTTCAACACAGACCTCGGCGCCTTCAAGAATTTCACGATTACGGAACATCTGACGATCCAGTTTCGCGCTGAGTTCTTCAACGTTTTCAACCGTGCAAACTTCAATAATCCCGGCACTACGGTGTCGGCAGGCGGCTTCGGCAATGTCCTGGGCGCGCGCGATCCGCGCATCGGCCAGTTGGCATTGAAGGTTGTGTTCTAAACTATGGTCAGACGTCGAGGTTGCAAAATGATCACGAAATCCCTTCGATGGAGCGCACTTGGGCTTGTTGCGATGCTTGCAATATCAAGAGCGGCAGCCCCGCCCACCGGTGATAAAACGCCTCCCGCTCACGCGGTTACGTTTACGAAGGATGTAGCGCCAATCCTTCAGCGCGCCTGTCAAGGCTGCCATCGGCCGGATAATATCGCCCCGATGTCGTTCCTCACGTACAAAAATACGCGGCCCTGGGCGCGTGCGATTAAAGAGAAAACGGTGCGGCGCGAAATGCCCCCGTGGTTCATCGATCGCAATATCGGGATTCACCAGTTCAAAGACGATCCGTCTCTCACCGACCAGGAAATCGCGACGCTATCCGCTTGGGCAGACACGGGCGCGCCCGAGGGAAATCCGGCGGATATGCCCCCTCCCCGCCACTTCGAAAATAACGATCGATGGCACATCGGCCAGCCGGATCTGATCATACAGGCGCCGATTGCGCTTACGATCAAGCCACAAAGCACCGATTGGTGGGGGAACCTGGTAGCCGATTCGGGCCTTACGGAAGACCGGTATATCAAAGCCGTTGAGACCAAGCCGTCTCCAGGCGGCGGGATTCGCGTGCTGCACCACGCGGTCAACAGTCTGATTGATGAAGACGGAGCAACGGAAGGCGGAACGCTGAATGAGTACGCGGTCGGCAAGAACGGCGATTTTTATCCCGAGGGATCCGGGAAATTGATCAAGGCGGGCCAGCGGGTTCAGTTCAATTTGCACTACCATGCAGTCGGCCAGGAAATCACCGATCGAGCCAGCATCGGCCTCGTGTTTTATCCCAAAGGTTATGTGCCCAAGCACGTGGTGCAAACGGTGCAAGTAGGCAGCACGGATCTCGATATTCCAGCCGGCGCGGACAACGTGCGTTCCGATGGTTATTTCAAGTTCGAAAAGCCCGGCCGGCTCACCGGCTTCATGCCTCACATGCATAACCGCGGAAAGGCCGAGTGCATCGAAGCCATTTACCCCGACATGAGAGTAGAGCAATTTAACTGCGTCAACCGGTTCAATTTTGGCTGGCAGATCACTTATAACTATGCGGACGACGCCGCGCCGCTGCTGCCCGCCGGCACCATCCTGCATGTGATCAACTGGCATGACAACTCGGCTAAGAACCCCTGGAACCCCGATCCCAGGAACTGGGTGGGATATGGGGAACGGACGAATGACGAGATGTCGAAGTCATGGGTAAACTTCTATTACATGACCGACGAAGAATTCAAAACCGAGTCACAGGCCCACGAAGCTAAGAAACTGAAGTTGACCAGTAAGCGATAGTATTCGACTCCAAGGACCGATAGCATGAAAGTTTGTTCTGTGCGGGCCTCGCACTTCCTTGCATTAATCGCCTTCCTGATTTCTATCAATCCATCAGTCGCGCAGATCCGGTATGCTTCGGGACAGAATGTGGTTCCGGTTTTCGAAGGTTGGGATCGGAACGCCGATGGAACCTTCACCATGGTTTTCGGCTACATGAATCGGAACTATGAGGAAGAAGTTGAGGTTCCCATCGGCCCGAACAATAAGCTGGAGCCCGGCCAAGGAGATCAAGACCAGCCAACGCATTTCTACCCGCGCAGGCAGGAATTCGTTTTCAAAGTGAAGGTTCCGGCCGATTGGGGAGATAAGGATCTGGTGTGGACCCTGGTATCTCACGGAAAGACGGAAAAGGCATACGGCTCACTGATGCCGGTTTGGGAATTGGGAAACCTGGTCTATCAGGAAAATCGCAGGGGAGCAGCTTCCCTCACATACCCGGAGGAACCCAACAAGCCTCCGACGATTGAGATGGTGGGTTCGACGCAACGAACGGTCGTGTCAGGCGAGCCGCTCACGTTATCCGTCGAAGTCACGGACGATGGCTACCCCAAGCCGGTTGCCCGCCCGCAGAGAACAGCGTCGCGGGACGGACGGCGCGGAAACATGGCCAGAGCGCAAAGCCCCGTTACCCAAGCGGTGGTCAAGCTGGATCCGGGAGTGAGACTCGGCGTGACGTGGGTGGTATATCGTGGCGGACCTGGAATCGTGAAGTTCGATCCGATGAGGGTTCCCGTCGTGAGGGCGGCGTTTGGCGATTCTCCAATCGCCGCAGGCCCGCTCACCGGGAAAGCTACAACAAACGTCGTCTTCAGCCAACCCGGAAAGTATGTGTTACGTGCCTACGCAGACGATGGGGTCCTCACCGCTCCGCTAGACGTGACCGTCACCGTGCAAGATGGCACGCGGCGATAATTTTAATGGGAGCGATCCCACGCATGACATCACGAAGGATATCCAGTCGCTGACGCCGTTCCGTCGCCGCCACTCCAGCGACTTCATGAACGCAAGCGCCTGGTTCCCGTGTCCCGGCCTTGATTCGGGGGGCTTGGGCCGGAACTCGTCCTTCGATTCGAAAAGCGATCCAATAGTCCGGGTGGAGGCGGCGCGCCTGCGCGCTCGCCTGCCTAGTTATTATTTCGGCGAAGGTGAGACAGCCTACTGGTAACGAGAGTCGGGCGCTTGCGAATTGAAAGCAACGAAGCCTCCGTCTGACGGCCAGTCGGTTGGGAACTTCGGTCCTGGGGTGCTTATTCAGGCAGGATCCTGTCCGGATGGCCAACCAATTGGGGACAAATCTCAGGATTGCGTGAGATAATCAGCGGATCATGAAGCTCCCCGCTTTAGTGTTTTGCTTGGCAGCACTAGTCTCCTCCGCCGCCGATCGCATTCTGATGACCCGGCTCGGCCCGTCCCAGGCATCGCTGATGATTTCGAATCTGGATGGCACCGGAGAGCGCGCGATAACCAAGGGCGCATTGGATTACAACCCGGCTTGGTCGGCGGACGGGAAATGGATCGCGTTTACTTCGGAGCGCAACGGGTCGGCGGATTTGTATCGGATGCACGACGATGGTAGCGGTGTGGAGCGGCTCACCGAAGATCCATCCTACGACGATCAGGCGGCGTTTTCGCCCGACGGCAACCGGATCGTGTTCGTCTCGACGCGCGCGGCGGGCACCGCGAATCTATGGATCCTGAATGTGAAAACAAAAGTGGCGCATCCTCTGACCTCGGGTCAGGGAGGGGACTTCCGCCCCGCGTGGTCGCCCGACGGAAAATGGATCGCGTTTTCCTCCGACCGCGAAAGTTCGTTGCCGTACGCAAAGGGACGCTGGGAGCATCTGCACCTTGTGGACATTTATCTGATTCGCCCCGATGGCAGCGGATTGAAGCGCATCTCGAAGCACGGGGATTTCTGCGGCTCCCCCAAGTGGTGGCGCGACAGCAATAGCGTTGTGGCCTACTGCATGCCGGCGGAAGACACATGGACGTTCCGTACCTACCCGCGGGACGGCGAAACCACGCTAACCCGCATCGAGGTTGCAACCGGCGACTCCAAACCGGTGAGCGCCGGATCTGGGGTGAAACTTTTCGCGTCCATTCTTCCATCAGGCGAACTGGGGTTCGTTCGAAAAGACACGAAAACTATGGGCATTTTCTATTCGAGCGGCAAGGCCGGACCGTCGGGAGACGTGCGCTGGCCGGCGTGGTCCCCGGATGGAAGCAAAGTCGTATACGGCAGAGCGTTCACGCCGGCGTCGGGTACCGTTCAAAAAATCTGGAGCCGCAACCCGAAGTACGAACTGACCAGCACGGGAAGTCTTCCGAATTACGATGCGAAGGGCGAGCGATATGTTTCGTCGAAGCTGGCTCCGGCAACGAACAGCTCGACGTTGCAGATGACGACGGGCGACGGTCCACCCAAGACCCTCATGGAAACGAATGGCGAACTGATCATCGCGCCGGCATGGTCGCCGAAAGGGAACCAGGTAATTTTCGGGATTGGTAAGTTCGCCGCGTTTCTCGATTTTGCTGTTGGAGCGAAAAAGCCGGTGGATCCGGTGAACGGGGGCGCGCAGATCGGAATCATCAACACGGACGGTACGGGATTTCGAAAGATCACCTCCGGCGGGAACAACAACGGATTCGCGTCGTTTTCTCCCGATGGTAAGCGCATCGTATACCGAACCATGGGTCCGGAAGGCGGCGGGCTCCGCATTATGAACCTGGAAAACGGACAGATCGAGGCCGTGACGGATGACTACGATAATTTTCCCGTGTGGTCCCCGCGCGGAGATTTGATCGCGTTCGTGCGCAAGATGGACAACGACTTCGAAGTCTATACGGTTCGCCCGGATGGGAAAGACGTAAAGCGGCTGACGCATTCCAGGGGGAACGACGCGCATCTCAACTGGTCGCCGGACGGAGAAAAGATTCTGTTCGCGACAACGCGCATGGGATTCAAAGATGAGGCGTTGTACACATCGTCTCCGCAGCCTTATGGAGAGCTGTTTGTGATGCGGTTCGACGGGACGCAGGTGGAGCAGATCACGGATAACCAGTGGGAAGATGCCGGGCCCGCTTGGCAACCGAAGAAATAAGACTCCGGCGCCGAGGCATTTCCGCTGAAGGCTAGCGACGATGCCACCGGAGAGCCGCCGCACATTCCGTAACGGGACTCTTCGAGCGGAACCGGCCGGGGGCGATGCGAAGTTTGAGAACTTATGGCATTGGAACCACCACCGTTCCCATGCCGTGGTCCTCAATACTCGCCTGTCGTCCTGCAAAGAACGTGTTAGTTGCACCCGCGTCGATAAAGATGTCGGCAAGTGCGGACTGGAAACCTCGGAGATCGTTCAAGAGGAAGGAACTGTTCCCAGGTAGCCCTCCGTTTTGATTGAGCACAGTTAACGCAGCGTTGCCGCGTCCTCGAATCCTGTTGTTCAGCACTGAGTTGCCCAGAGCGAAGCCCCTGATTTCGATGCCCGCGCTATTTTTGGTGAAGACAGTGCCATCCGGCGCCGACATGCTGATATCGTTGTCCACCACGACGGCGCTCGCTCGCGGCGCCATCGGTGGCGGCTGACCAATTAGATTGATGCCTGTGGCTGTTCCGTCCGGCCAACCGCAGTTAATCGAATTGTGCGCAATCACATACGAACCGGAACCTACGATACGAATCGCATCTGGGTTCGCTCCTCCACTCGTCACTGCTCCCGTGACAATAACGTTGCGCTCCACGAACGCTTGCCCGCCGACGACACGAAGGTTGATCGAGGGCTCGGTGGCGTTGATGATTCTGTTACCGGAAATCAAGATATCAACCTCTTGGTCCGGGGACTTCCCGACGTTGAACATGGCGATGCCCAAGGCAAGAGTGTGAGCCATTCCGCCTATATCGATGTCGTTGTCGCGGATTGTCATGTTTCCGGAGAAGTTCTCTGGTTTTCCTAATTGCGTTGCGCTGGGCGGGTGCGGGTCGGCGCCAACAAAAATGGCAGTAGAAACGGTGGAGCCCTGGCCAGCTTGCATCGCAAATTCGGCGGAGGCGTCCATGCCCTGGACCCGGCAGCCGGCGATCGTCAAACCGCCAACAGCAAATATCCAGATTGCGCCTGAGGTTGGGCGGACGAAGTGCAGTCCTTGAATCGTTACCTGTGCTCCCAAAGCGTCGACGAAGAAAGGCCAGTCTCCACCTCTGATGGTTGGCGAGTCGCCGTTCCCATCAGCGCCGCCTGAGATCACGACGCTCTTCGACACCGTGACCATCCGGTTATAAGTCGCCCCGCCTGGTGTGGTCGGCGGTCTCTCGAAGGAGAAGTGACCCATGAGGACGACACTGCCGCCCTGGTCGACCGCTGCCTGAACGGCTGGAACATCCAGATTGGGATCGCCCGTACCGGCCACCACGACCGGCTGCGCCACGACGATCCCGGCAAAGACGGCGGACCCGATTATCGAAATTAATATTCGCTTTAGGTTTTTCATATTCATTTATCCTTCCAATTTCTGCCGGCCAAGCAATGAAGGTTCCCTGGCAATCCCGGCAGTCCCTGAGCTGTTCGTGTTTGTGCGGCTTACTCTTCTAACAGTTGGACTGCCGGTATGCGGATTGAAGATCGGCCACGCTAGTGGTGGCAAACTCCCCCCGGATTGTTTTCCGGGATCAGCGGCTGGGCGCCCGCCGGCGAGAGGAATACCGCGTAAACTTCGGCCACGCCACCGGTCTGATTGGAAGCGTTGTGAACTTCACCCTTCGTCTCGAAGAACGCGGAACCAGCAGGGTGGACGGTCACGCAGCCATTGCTGTGAGTCTCCGTGAGAGCGCCGCTTTTTATCACCACTACAACGGGGCCTGGATGTGAGTGCCATCCGGTTTCGGCGCCAGGCTGAAACACCAGCTCGGTCTGTAATATATCGCTCGGTCCCTTCACGTGCAGGTTGTCAGTGTCGTCGTCGTTGGAGCCTAATGCCAGCGCGATGATCTGCAGCGGGCTCACCTGGCCCCGCGCAACGTGCGCGCCGAACAGTCCCAGTGCGAGTGCGCCTACAGCCGCAGCCCCGCCCAGCGTCAATAGTCTGCGCCGCCGGGAATCGTCGTTCGCCGACGTCATTGTTCTGAATCCTTTCTTAAATAGAGTTATCATTTGTTTTCCTTTTCCTTGGACATCGGCCCCGATTAAGCGAGGCGTTTGACCTTTCAAATGGAATAGCGCCAACCGGCAGCGAAAACAGGAACATCCTCGAAAAAGTTTTTGACCGATGTATAGTGAGCGTCAACCTGCGATGGGCCGAGATGTGGATTGGAGATATCCGGAAGAGATAACGGAGTTGCTGCAAGCATGGAACCATGGAGACCAGGCTGGGTTTCACATCGGCAAACAAGTCGCGCAGGGCGGAGTGGCTCTCGCGCGCAGAAACCGTCGGCGTTGGGTTGAAATGACAGCGATGTATTTGCAGTTGCTCTCCCGGAGGTCGCGAGGCAGTCGCCACAGAAGCGCATGCAGGCGCTAATGATCATCCTGGACACGTTGCGCAGGGCCTGGCCGTCACGGCCGATGCATTAGACCCAACGATGGTGGAATCATCGCCGCTGGAGCGCGCCAATCCTTGCGCCACCCTTGGTCGATCGGCCAGCAAGAGAATTCTCCCAGCGCGGCAGCACTGATCATTGACGCGCCGAAGCGAGAGGAGGTCAGTCTGCGGGGTGAGCCATTGATTGTTGGAGGGGACCCTCGGAGCCGACTTGCTAGGCAACTAAACCACGGCGAGATGTGGGGCGAAGGACTTTCGGCGCAACGCTACCTCGCTTGCGTTTCCACCCCGCGAGGGTCAGCAGAACTCCGCCGGCGAGGATCCACGTGGAAGGCTCGGGTGCGCCGGTGGACTCGGCAACAAGAGATCCGCTTACCACTAGTCTCTGAAAAGAAAAATTTACGTTCGGATCTACTTGCTCGAGACTGGTATAGTGGAACCCCGTGGCGTCTATGAAGGGCGACGACCGCGTCGCCAGATCCACTGTTCCGGTTGCGGGCAGAGTAAACTCAGCCAGAACGATCTCGAAGGTGTTGTTAAAGACGTTCCAGATGAGATCGATTTGTGGGTCCTCCAGGTTTGCAGCGCTGGTAAAGGTAAAATCCGAATCGGCGGGAGTGAATGTAAATGGGAAGAACTCGCCGAAGGGGGCGACAGTTACATCCCACGCCGCTGGTTCGAGGCTATCAAGGCTAAAGAAAGTAATGCTGCCGGTGGCCTGCGTGCCGTCATCGAAGAAGACGTTGGAAAGGTCCCACGTCAAGGATGTCGCGTCCGCCCGCGCCGACAGCAACATCACCAAGGCGGCGGAAAGTGCGAGACTTTTGAATACCTTTCCGAATAGAGTAGTCATAGTTTGTTCTCCTTTTTCTCGACATCCGCCCCGATACAGCCGGGCGGTGGCCTTTCAAATGGAATAGCGCCAACCGGCCGCGAAAACCGGAACGTGCCACGAAAAATATTTTCGGCCGATGTATACTGAGCGTCAACCTGCCATGGGCCGAGATGTGGATTCGAGACCTCCGGAAGAGATAACGGAGCTGCTGCAAGCATGGAGCCGCGGAGACCAGGCGGCCTTCGACCAATTGGCGTCGATCGTGTACACCGAGTTGCGCCGTCTCGCCCGGCGCTACATGGCCCGCGAGCGGCCGGATCACACGCTGCAGCCGACCGCACTGGTCCACGAAGCCTATATGCGGCTGGCCAATTTCCACGACTCTGCACTGGAAGAACCGGATCCACTTCTTCGCCATCTCGGCGCAGGTGATGCGGCGCGTGCTGGTCGATTTCGCGCGGTCGCGGGAGCGCCGCAAGCGCGGCGGAACCTCCCAGCGCCTGTCTCTCGAGGAATGCGACAGTCTCGGGGTACAGCATGACACGGCGTTGCTGGCTCTGGACGACGCTCTGAACGCATTGGCGCTGGAGGATGCCCGCAAGTGCCAGGTTGTGGAAATGAAGTTTTTTGGCGGACTTTCAACCGACGAGATCGCCCATTCGTTGCAGGTTTCGCCGGATACCGTCCTGCGCGACTGGAAGCTGGCGAAGCTTTGGCTGCTGCGCGAGATGGGTGCGAAGGAAACAGCCGAATAGGCAGTCGGAGCAGCTCGGATATGGCCGGGCAAGCGGATTTCGAGTCGTCGAGGCCGGAGGAACAGGTATCGGAGCGCCGCAGACAGATCGAAGAGATCGTCATCGCTGCGCTCGCTCTGACCGGGCCCCGGCGCACGGCTCATCTCGATTCTGCTTGTGGCGATGATCGAGAACTCCGCCGCGAAGTCGAGTCCCTGCTGGCGCAGGAGAATCGGGCCAACACATTTCTGGAAACGCCGGCCCTCGAAGCTGCTGCACGGGCTCTCGCTATGGACCATTCGGCGACGCTGGCGGGCCGTACCGTCGGCCCTTATCGCATCGATGCGCTGCTCGGCGCAGGCGGCATGGGAGAAGTGTACCGCGCGTGGGATACGCGGCTGAGACGCGCCGTAGCGCTCAAGTTTCTGGCCAGGGAGTTTTTGAGCGACGCGGCGGCGATTGACACGGTTCGAGCGCGAGGCCCGCGCTGCCTCGGCTCTGAACCATCCCAATATCTGCACGATCTACGACGTCGGCGAGATGGACGGCCGTCCGTTCATCGCCATGGAATACCTGGAGGGTCAGGACCTCCGCGCTCGACTGGGCGGCGGTCCGCTACCGCAGCGCAATGCGATCGAATATGCACTACAAGTCGCCCAGGGACTCGCCGCGGCGCATCAAAAAGGCATCGTGCATCGCGACTTGAAGCCTGAGAATCTGTGGGTCACGCCCGAAGGCCGGATCAGGATTCTGGACTTCGGACTGGCCAAGCTTTCCGAACCGGCAACACATCCGAAAACGCCAGCGCATCGAGTCGCGAGCGAGCCTGGCCGGGTGATGGGAACGGTGGGTTACATGTCACCGGAACAGGTGCGCGGCAAGCCGCTGGATCATCGGACGGATATTTTTTCGTTCGGCGCAATCCTGTACGAAATGGTGGCCGGCAATCGTGCTTTTCATGGACCCTCGCCGATCGATACCCAAATCGCGATTCTGAATGCCGAGCCGCCGGATCTGCCGCACCCGGCGATCAATCGGCTGGTTCGCCGCTGCCTGGAGAAGGACCCGGAACAACGCTTTCGAATCGGCAAGCGATCTCGCCTTCCAATCTCGAAGCCCTTCTCGATGCGGCCTGCGGCAGGCGGCGGGATTCGAAGCTTGTTCTGCTGCCTCGACGCCGCATCCTGCAAGCCGGCGGCGGTGCGGCCTTCGTTGCGGCGATGCTGGCGGCTTTGGGCGTGGCTGCCCGCCAGATTGCGCAAGGGACAACCCGGTTCCGGCGCTCCGCGCTTCACCAGGCTCGCAGTACTGCCGTTGGCGAACTTGTCCGGCGACGTCGAGCAGGAAGCCTTTGCCGACGGAATGACGGACCTGCTGATCACCGATCTTGGGCAGATCGGCGCGCTGCGGGTGATTTCACGCCCATCGGTCATGCGGTTTAAAGAGCCGAAACAGCCGCTGCGCGAGATCGCGAAACAGTTGGGAGTCGAAGCCGTAATCGTGGGCAGCGTGCAGTCATCCCACAATCGGGTACGCATCACTGCGCAATTAGTGGACCCGGCAACCGATCAGGAAATATGGGCCCGAGCCTACGAGCGTGAGCTGACCGATGTGCTCGCGCTGCAGAGTGAAGTGGCCCGCGCCATTGCCAGTGAGATACAGGCTCGCGTGACCCCTGAGGAAGCGGGGCGGTTGTCGCGCAACCGTAAGATTGTCCCTGCGGCTTTGGGCGCATACCTTCTCGGCCGTTATTATTGGGACCAATTCACCGAAGAATCGATATTGAAGGCCATCGACCATTACGAGCAGGCCATTCAGTTGGACCCGTCTTATGCCGCGGCCTATGCTGGAATCGCCGAGTGCTGGGGAGGCCTCATCTTTACCGACGCCAGGCCCTGGGAGGAGGCCATTTCCAATGCTCGAGAGGCGGCGGCCAAGGCTCTCGCCCTCGACGATACTCTGGCCGAAGCGCATCAGTCAATGGCCGTGGTTCATTACCACGAATGGGATTGGAAAGGGGTCGAGGAGGAGGTGAAGAAGGCGATCGCGCTCAATACGGGCTTCTCGATCTCCCATTTGCAGTACAGCACCATGCTGCGCCATCTCGGCCAGGCCGACGAAAGCATCGCGGAAGCCAAGCTCGCTGTGGAGGTGGACCCGCTCTCCATGTTGACCGAACCAGATGCTGGGCAATGCCTACTCGAGCGCGCGGCGCTACGAACTGGCGATCGCTCAGTACCAAAAGGGTCTCGAGCTTCACCCCAATGATTCGCCTCTGCACGTATCAACTCGGTTGGGCCTATGTGTACAGCGGGGCAATTGACAAGGGAATCCTCAGTATCCGGAACAGCCTGGCCGTTGACGGTGTAGATCCTGGTCTATCGCCTGATCTGGCATATATCGATGCCATGACCGGCAAACGCGACCAGACCCGGCAAATTCTGAATCGTCTGCTTGCGCTTGCCGCGAAGTATCCGGTATCGCCGGGCATGATCGCGCTCGTCTACATCGCATTGGATGAGCGGGAACAAGCCCTGACCTGGTTGGAGAAAGCTTACCGGCAGCATTCATCGATGATGACGTGGCTGAAGACCGATCAGCGTTTTGACAGAATTCGAGGCGAGCCGAGATTTCAGGAGTTGATGCGGCGCGTCGGCCTGATCTAAACACCGCGCCGTCTTTACTTGGATTTGGCGCAAGTGCAAACCATTACCTTGCCGTCTTCCGGAAGGGCGCAGGGCGTTTTCGGCGGACAGCCTGGTACTGAAGGCTTTCGTGAAGCCCACGGTTGTCACCAGATACCGAAGATGACCATTCGTGCCGTAAAACGAATGGCCAACAGAGAGAAAGAAGTTTGTGGACCGGTTGAATTGATAGGCCATTGAGCCGCTCGCGTCCAGCAGTTTGCCCCGGGCGATACGGTCGTGATTCAGGTATTGTTCCACGGTGAGATTGTTCGGATAACAGGTCGTAGTCGATGTCCACTCCGTTATGCGACCAGGTTAGTACGGACGAGCCTTGAAACGAGAACCGGCGGGTGAGAAGGTAACCAAGTTGGAGTTCGCCGTAACTCCGCTTCGGCGCGATATTCGCCGCAACCAACGGTGAGAACCCAAAGGCGTATTGCCCCTGCACGAATGCCTTGGGCAGGATCGGATTCAGACGCCGCCCGATGTTCACGCCTACGCGATACTCTTTTTCGTTGAATCCGATCGCCGCATGCCCGAAGCTCGGATAGTCGTGGCTCGGCAGGACGGCCTGAAAAAGAGGTGTGACCTTCCATTCGCTCCGGGTCAGCGCGTAGCGCACATTGAGACGGAAGTCCTGAAATCCGCTATGAAACTCTCCGTTATCCACGACCGTTGCCGTACTCGGCTGTCCCCTCACCAGAAGATGCGGAAAGGGTCCGACATACTTGCCGGCCATATAGGGAAGGCTGACGCTTACGGCGAGCCGGTCGGTGATCGAAAAATCGGTATTGACAATCAAGGCGTCGAAGTAGGTGTGCCCCCGATCTTTCGTCCGGCCATCACTGAACGTATGAAGGCGCTCGATGTCGTATCTGATCAGAGTACGGAGACGGTCCCTTCGCCCTTTGGGGACAGCCAGGCTTGTCCGAAGAACGGCAGCGGGAGGACGAACAGCAGCGATAAGAGTCCAGGCGGCGCGCATTAATGATCCATGGCGTCGCGGCGTTATCGAGTCACACCCTTGAGCTTCAACTCCATCGCATGATCGATGGCCTCCAGGTAATTCCCGGCGTTACCAGGGGCTTTCAGAAGACAGTGGTACCTCTTTTGCGCCGCGGACTGCTCCTCTTTGGACGCCTTGAAAGCCACCGGCAGCACGATCGGTTTCGATGCCGCCAGCGACACTTGCCGGCTCATCTCATTGGCGTTGGCCACGTCGGTGACGACCACATCGTATTTACCGGCTTTCAGCGCGTTGTCGAGTCCCGCGGAATCTTCTACGAGTTGAATTCGGTAGCCCGCCTTTCGGAATGCCGGCTCGGACTGGAGCCCCCGGATCAGCGTGGCGCTCGCGTACTGACCCGGATAGGCAAGGATGGATGCCGGATGGAGGGGGCTGATCTGAGACGACCGCGAGCCCATGACCAGCATGAGCTTGTCCCCGCAAGCCCATACAACGGTTCCTACGAGAAGCAGACCTATGAGGACCAGTGGTCTCTGCATTGTCTTCTTCCCTCCTGCATCAATGTAAGGTAACCTGCCGTCATAGTCAAGGAATAAGCACAGGACTGGCTCTCCAATTTCGTCTGTTTAGCGGCGTCGAGCTCCGCATGATCTTCGTCGAACGTGCGCACGTCTTTGTCATGTCGCCGGCGGCGAGTTGGAGCAGGATCCAATTCCTGCTTGGGCACGTGAGCGTTCAGACAACCGGGTGGTATCTGGGAACCAGACTCTTCCGGCCCTGGCGTCGCTCCTGCGGCATATGTCAGGAAGGTGTGCGGAAGTATTATAGGTCAAGGAGTAGCGAGCCGTGACCACGCGTCCACTCAAGGTTCACACTCAACTCGGCCGAACCGCAGTCCGGATCTTTGCCGCCAATGATCGCATGAACCAGATTCTTATCGAACATCTTGACCCTGCCGCCTGGAGAGCCAAACCGCCCGGCAAGGCCCGCACCATTGCGGCGATCTTCACGCACATGCACAATGTCCGCTCCAAGTGGGTCAGGCTTACAGCTCCGCACCTGAAGGTTCCACCGCAGCTCAACCGCGCGCACTGCACGCCGCAGCAGGCCCGTGCGGGATTGGCCGAGAGCGCCGCTCGCTGCGCGGAGATGCTCGCTGAAGCGCTCGGCGGTCGTGGGGGCCGCGTCGAGAAGTTTCGCAGAGACGGCTGGGCTCGGCCTTGGCCGGTTGGCCTGGAAATGCTGTGCTACATGCTTTCTCACGAAGCCCACCATCGCGGGCAGGTGTGTATGCTCGCGCATCAGCTCGGATTCCCGTTGCCGAACGAGGTGGCGTCCGGGATCTGGAATTGGGAAAAGCTGTGGAAAGAGTGCGGGTCGCCTCGCGGCCCCGGCTACGATTCTTAAGAATCGTTCAATGGTACAGGCTCGAAGTCTACTTTCCGTATTGCTTAGCAGCCTGGCCAATCGATGGTGTGGCCTTGGCAAGATCTTGTGGGCTCATGACAGGCCGGAGCGAGACCTTTGCGTTGAAGGCGAGGAACCAGGGCTCAGCGATCCCCGGTATCTCTGATGAATCCTTCATGTCGAACACGATTGAGCCCGACCGTTGGCCGTTGTCGTCGGCCAAGAAATAGGCTGCTTCCGGTTTGAGATCGGCCAGAATTTGTTCGATTGTGGAACCCAAAGTTCCGGCTTTGACGGCGGCATTTCCAGCCTCCACGGGAATCGACACTCTCAGCAACATCCTCATTATGGTTTCCTCCTTAAGGAAAAGGTGCCGAATGATTATATCCGACAAGCGTGTGGAAGGGCATTCCCGCAGGTTGAAAAACAATCATGTGTCCTATTGCTTCCCTATAGAACTCGTGTTACGCTCCTATTGAATACCAATAGGAGCCACTTGAGCCGGCAGGAAGATGCTGAAGTCCGCCAGGGCACGCTGGCACTCATGATCCTTAAGACGCCGGAAGCGATGGGTCCGCTGCACGGCCACGGAATCGCCCGCCGCATCGAACAGACCGGCGGCAATATTTTCGAAGTACCCTACGGCACAATCTATCCCGCCCTCCTCAAGCTCGAAAGCGAAGGTTTCATCGCGTCCAGGTGCTTCTTCAACCCGAAAAAGGAGACCGCGTGAGACAAATCCGTGCATTCCTGCTCCGTCTGGGTGGTCTGTTCCATCGCTCGCGCCGGGAACAGGAAATTACGGACGAAATTGAAAGTAATATCGCGTTTCACATCGAAGACAATCTCCGGGCCGGGATGGCGCCAGAAGAAGCCCGCCGCCAGGCAATCATCAGGCTCGGCGGAATCGAGTCCACCAAGCAAGACTGTCGCGACCGCCTCGGTCTTCCGTTGCTCGAGACGTTCTTCTATGATTTCCGCTACGCTGCCCGATCACTCGCTGGGAGTCGCATGTTCACGGCGGTGGCCGTCGCAACTCTTGCGTTCGGCATTGGCGCAAGCACCGCGATGTTCACCGTCGCACAGGCAGTTTTTCTGCGTCCTCTGCCGTATGCCCAGCCCGATCGCCTCGTCGGCATTTCCGAGGTTAACCGTCTCTCACCTTCAACCGGTGCGAATGTCGCATCCGGGGACGTTGCCGACTGGAAGCGCCTGAACACGGTCTTCTCCGGCATAGCCGAGTACGTAGGTATCGACGAGAGAGGCAAAGCGCGCATCAATCTCTTCCTGACCGGAACCGGGGAGACGCGCGTTTTGAAGGGTCTGGTCGTGAGCAGCAACCTCCTGAACGTCCTCGGTGTTGCTCCAATGCTGGGACGCAACTTCGGCAGCCAGGATGTGGAGCACGTCGCCATCCTCAGCTACGCCTGCTGGCAACACCAGTTCGGGGGCGACCCGCACATCCTCGGTCGCTCCATCACGCTCAACGGCGTGCCCAGCGAAGTCATCGGCGTTATGCCGCGCGAGTTTTTCTTCCCCGATCAGGTAGTCGATGTCTTTATCCTGCCGGGTGAATTTACGCCGAACCGGGTATTTCACGACGAGGGCGTGATCGCGCGCCTCCGTCCCGGCATTTCCCTCCAACAGGCACGCGCTCAAATGGAGGCGATCGGCGCGAGGCTCCAGCAGGCATACCCCGAAACGAACGGCAAATTGAGCTTGTCTGTTGAGAGTTGGCATTCCGCTATCGCCGCCCCCAGCCGGCCGGCCCTGCTCATGTTGTTTTCAGCCGTCGGTATCCTCTTCGTGATCGTATGCTCAAACGTCGCTCATCTCCAATTCGGCCGCGCTGCTTCGAGGCTCCAGGAGTTCACCATTCGCAAGGCGCTCGGCGCGGGCCGCGGCCGCTTGGTTCGTCAGCTCCTCACGGAAAACCTGTTGCTGTCGGTGCTCGGAGGGCTGTTCGGGTTGATCTTCGCGGCCGCTGCCCGCACGGCACTGCTGCGGTTCACGCCCGAGGCAATCCCGCCCTATGCCGACTTGCGAATCGACACATGGGTGATTCTTTTTGACGTTGTCGTTACGCTGCTGGCGCCGTTGCTATTTGGAATTGGCCCGGCTCTCTCCTCTGGACGCCCTGATAGCCTCCGCGATCACGGTAGATCCTCGACACAGTCCAATCGGAGTGCGCGCGGCTTGCTCGTTGGCGGCGTAGTGGCGCTGTCCGTCGTACTCGTGGTCTGCGCAGGGCTCCTCATCCGCAGCTTCGTCCGGCTGGAAAACGTAGATCTGGGATTCCGTACAGAGCGCGCTCTCAGTTTCCGCCTCGATCTGGGCGTTCTCGTTCACTCGGAGGACGAGCGTGCGCGCCAGTATGCCGAAATCGAGCGTAGCCTCCTGGAGCAGCCCGGAATCGAAGCGGTGGGCGCGACCGCCAGACCGATATTGGGCGGCGGCTCCGGCGGGGAGGCCCCTGATGTCACCATCCAGGGACGCCAACGCACCCTACGCCTCGAGCTGGTGACTCCTGGCTACTTCCAGACCATGCGAACGCCCCTGCTACAGGGCCGCTTTCCGGCGCAATCCGATACGAAAACTGCCGCCCTCGTCGTCGTTGTGAACTCGGCTTTCGAGAAAGCATACTTTCCGGACAAGAACACTGTGGGTAAGCAAATCATCCTCGGCCGCCGAGGGGCGGCGACCATTGTCGGAGTTGTCGCCGACTTGAAACAGGAAGGAATTGACCGGCCCGCCCAGCCGGCGGCTTTTATCTCGTCGAATCAACTCATCCCCAGTGCCGTTACGTTCGTCGTGCGAGGACGCGGCGACCCGCAGGCTCTGGCGGCAGAGGCTCGTCTCGCCGTGCATTCGGTCAACAAGATTCTCCCTCTTACCGATGTCGTCAGTCTCAACGAGGTGGTTCGGGCCTCCGTGAGCGGTCAGCGCGTCCGCACTTCGCTGCTGTCTTTGGTCGCCGGCGCCGCGCTGTTCCTGGCCGCGCTAGGTGTATACGGCGTGTTGGCCTATTCCGTTGTCGCACGCTCCACCGAGATCAGCATCCGTATGGCGCTCGGCGCGCCCGCACCGAACCTGTTCGGGATGATCCTCCTCGACGGAATGCGCCCCGTCATGATCGGTGCGGCCCTCGGTTTCGCTGGAGCCTATGCTGCCAGCCGCCTGATCCGATCCTTACTTTTCGGTACCGTTCCAGCAGACCCAACAACGTACCTGCTGACGGTTCTTATCCTTGCGGCAGTTTCCCTGTGCGCCTGCGCCATCCCCGCCATGAAAGCGATTCGCCTGGACCCGATCGTCGCCCTCCGGCGACAGTAACCCTTGCCCGACCCACAGTCTAAGCAAGCTTGGGATCGGACCTTCTTAAGGGTCGGAGTCTGTTATGGCCCGGCCAAGCGAGCGCGTTCGCCGGCACCAGACCCCGCATCCCAGTTGCTTATATCCATCACCTTAATGAGTCGCAGGTTCTTCAATCGAGGCCTTAGCAAACCAGGAATAGACTGCCGGTAGCACCAGAAGAGTCAGGAACGTCGAGGTCACGATCCCACCAATCACGACAGTCGCCAGTGGGCGCTGGACCTCCGCTCCGGCACTCGTTGACAGAGCCATCGGAAGAAAGCCAAGACTCGCCACTGCCGCCGTCATCAACACCGGTCTCAACCGGATAAGCGTGGCCTGATAGACGGCGGTTTCCAAAGGCTCCCCGCGGCGGCGGAACTGTCCTATGAAGGCGACGAGTACCAAGCCGTTTAGAACGGCAACGCCTGAAACTGCGATGAAGCCTACACCGGCACTCATAGAGAATGGCATTCCTCGAAGCACCAGCGCCAGGATTCCGCCGGTGACCGCGAACGGGACGCCAGTGAAAACCAACGCAGCGAGCCGTACCGAGTGGAATGTGGCAAATAAGAGCATGAAGATGAGTAAAAACGTGACGGGCACAACAATCAACAGCCGATCACGGCCGCTCTCCAGGTGTTCCCATAACCCGCCCCACTGCAAGATGTAGCCGGGTGGTAATTGCATATCGCGGGCGACGGCGGCCTGCGCCTGCTCAACAAAGCTTCCAACGTCGACGCCTCTTACGTTGACTTCCACTGAAATCCGACGCTGGCCGTTTTCGCGGGCGATCTCCACCGGACCCGTTTCGCTGGTGATACGGGCCAGTTGAGCAAGAGGAATTCTCTGGCCGTTCGAAGCGCTTACCAGCAAGTTGCCAAAATCCTCCGCCGTCTGGCGGACTGCCGGCGTCAAGCGGACAACCAGTCCAAATCGCTTGAAGCCTTCCAACACCCGTGTTGCTTCGGTGCCGGCGATCGCTGTCTGAATGAGTAGCTGAACATCAGTGACGTTGATCCCGTAGCGAGCGATTGCCTCGCGATCGATCTTCACTTGCAGCATTGGCAATCCGCTGATCTGCTGAACCTTCACGTCGGCGGCGCCGGCCACCTTCCCCACGATTCGCGCCGTCCGTCCGGCCTGCTCCCGAAGCGCGTCCAAATCGTCTCCGAAGATCTTGATCACCACGTCGGATCTTGCTCCAACGCCCTCGATCAGCTCCTGCATGCGAAACTCGATTGGCTGCGAAAACGAATAGGCTTGCGTGGGCAACGCTTTGAGGCGCTCTGCGATTTTGGACACCAGTTCCTCCCGGCTGCTTGCCGTCTTCCACTCCGTCGGCGGCTTCAGGAAAACATAGGTATCACCCATGTTCGGACCCATCGGGTCAGTCGCAATCTCGGGCCTGCCGATGCGGCTGACGACGGTGCCGGTCTCTGGGAATTCGCGCACGATTTGCTCCAGCGATGTCGTCATGCGGACGGCTTCAGAGAGTGCAACGCTGGGCAGTCGATTCACATTGATCGCGATGGCTCCTTCGTCCAACTTGGGAAGGAACTCGGCTCCGAGATATGGGAACAACGCACCGCACGCCAGAACGAAGAAGATCGAGCCGGCCGCGGTAAGGCGGGGGTGCCCCATCGCGATCCGCAACAGGGGAGCATATAACCGGCGCACGAAGTGGACGATCGGGTTGTCGCCCTCGAACGCGGTCTCCTGATCCCCTTCTTTCGAAGTGCGCCGTGGCTCTCTCAGGATAAGAGCAGATAATGCTGGTATCAGCGTAAGGCTCAACGCCAGCGCGCCTGCTAGAGCGAAAATCACCGTGAATGCCATTGGCCGGAACATCTTCCCTTCGATGCCGGCCAGCGAGACTATTGGCAGGTAAGCCGCAATGATCAGGATTTCGCCTACCTGGCCCGCCCGTCTGACTTCGACGCTTGCATCGCGAATCGTGGCTCGGCGTTCCTCGCCGGAGAGTGCTCGACCCAGTTCGCGCCGCCGCTCAGCCAGTTTGCGGACGCAATTCTCGACGATGATTACGGCCGCGTCGACGATCAGCCCAAAATCGATGGCTCCGAGGCTCATCAGATTCGCCGAGATACCGCAGTACCGCATTGCAATAATGGCTACGAGCATGGCGAGCGGAATTGCAGAGGACACAATCAAGCCTGCGCGGATCTGAAAAAGGAAGAGAAAGAGAACCGCCATGACTACGAGGCCGCCTTCAATCAGGTTCCGGCTGGCGGTGCGAATCGTGCGATCCACGAGTGTGCCGCGGTTGTAGAACGGCTCTATTCTGACACCGTCCGGCAGAGCTTTCTGGATTTGCTGAAGCCGGTCCGAGACGCGCTGCGCTACGGCGCGGCTGTTTTCGCCCTTCAGCATCATGGCGATTCCCATGACCGTCTCGCCTTTGCCATCACGCGTCGCCGCACCTTGCCGGATCTGGGCGCCACGACGGACCTCAGCGACCGAACTGACAAAAACCGGCGTCCCCAGGTGTGATGCGAGAACGACGTTGCCGATATCGCGTTCGCTCTGAATGAGTCCGACTCCACGGATCAGCTCCTGTTCGCCGCCATGTTCCAGGTATGCGCCGCCCACATTGATGTTGTTCTGCGATAGAGCCTCGATGACCTGACGCAGAGAGAGCCCGTAACCGGTCAGCTTCGCGGGATCGACCAGCACTTCATACTGCTGCTCCTCGCCGCCAAAGCTGTTGACCTCAATCACGCCGGGCACTGTCCGAAGCTGTGGCTTAATAAACCAATCGAGTAGTGCGCGCCGATCCATTAGAGAGTAACGGTTATGCCCGGTCGCGTCTTCGACCGTGAACTGATAGATCTCACCCAAGCCCGTCGAGATTGGCGCTAGTTCGGGTGCCACGCCCGGAGGCAGGTCACGCTCGACATCGCGCAAACGTTCGAGCACGAGCTGTCGAGCGGCGTAGAGATCCGCGTCGTCGGGGAAGACGATTGTTACCTGCGATAGGCCGAATTGCGAAATCGATCGGATCTCCTCCTTACGAGGCAAGCTGCTCATCGCAACTTCGATCGGAGATGTGACGTACTGTTCCATTTCAAGCGGTGTGAAGGCCGGGGCTACGGAGTTGATCTGTACTTGATTCGTCGTGACGTCCGGCACGGCATCAATGGGAAGCCCAATCGCCGCATAGATACCAGCGCCCACAAGGCCGAGCGCGAGAACGACGATGAAGAGCCGCCAGCGGATACTCCAGGCAATCAGTTGGTCCACCATGGCTGGTTTACTTCTCCTCTCCCAGCTCTTTGCCCAAGAGAACCGACTTCACGGCGAAAGCGCCTTTTGACACAACCGGTTCACCATCTCGCACTCCCGTTACGATTTCCGTGCGGCCCTCGCTCATGCCTCCGGTTTCCACCTGGCGAACAGAAAAACGCGAAGGCGAGCTGCGGATGAAGACCACTGATTTTCCATCGACCGTTTGGACAGCGTCCGAAGGAACGGAAACGGTGGCCCGCTTCGTCGATGCCGGAAACTGGACGGTCGCGAGCATATCGAGCTTCAAGCGTCCGCTGGGATTGGCGACCTGACACCGGACGGCCGCAGTGCGGGTCTGAGTATCTATGAGATCGCTGATCGAAGCTACCCTGCCTGTAAAATGCTCCCCAGGATAGGAATCTACAGTAATGGAGGCAGTCTGGCCCACTCGAACCTGGCCCAGGTCTTTCTCGTAAACTTGCGCCTGGACATAAACTGTCGAGAGGTTTGCCAGCGAAAACAACTCGGCGCCCGATTCAACTACATCGCCCGGAGCGGCTGCCATGTGGATGATCACTCCCGCAAACGGCGCCCTGAGAGCCGTGGTCGAAGGCGCATTTGCTTCTTCGCTGATGCCGAAGCGGCGTAACCGGGCGCTCAGTCCGGCAATGGTGCTCTCCTGAGCCCGGATGCCTTCTTCCATCCCCTGCTGCTCCGCGAGGCTGAACTCATAGTCTTTCTGCGGAGTGGCTCCAATGTCCGCCAAGCGGCGGTTCCGCTCAACTTGGCGCTGCTGCGCCGCAAGCCGGATCTTGAGTCTTTGTAGCTCGGCCCGAGCGGAATTGTACTGCGCCGAAATCTCCCCAGCTTCGATGTTGTCGAGTTGCGCGAGCACTTGGCCGGCGGCTACGCGATCGCCGACCTTCACAAGTACCTCCAGCAGACGGCCGCGGGCGGGCGGACGAATGTGCGCAACGCCGCTGTCGATCGGCTGCACGGTGCCGGTGACCTGAAGGCGCTGTGTCATAGGAGTTGAGGCGGCGGCTGCTATGACGATCCCGGCGCGCTGTTGAGCCTCGGGCGTTATCTCCACTGTGTCCGCCTCGCCTTTTTCCCCGGTCGTTGCCTCCTGCTTAGGAGCTTCGGTTTTCGTCTCCGGTTCAGCTTTCGGCTTGCTGCAAGACAAAAGCATCAGGCCGCAGACCATCAAAAGCGCTAGACGCTTCATGGCAATAGTCCTCCCGTGACACGCTCAAGGTCCGCCAGAGCCCGCGCGACAGCGACGCGGGCGTCAAGATACGAAAGCTCGGTATCAGTTAGACGGCGCTGCTCATTGAGCACGTCCAGAAGACGCAATTGCCCGAGCTGATATGCCTCTCGGACAACCGCCAGATTCCTGGTCGATTGGCCCACTACGCCGTCCCGGAGCATGTCGCGTGTACGCGTGGCCGCAGTCCAGCGCTCATATGCGCTTTGCACCTCAAGCGGAATGGATGCCTCCAGGTATTCACGCCGGAGGCGCGCACTCGCTGCTCCAGCGGCTGCCGCCTCAATGGCGCCTTGACTGCGGCGTTGCGTCATCAACGGCACCGACACCCCGACGCTCAAAGTGTTGTATTGCTCCCGGAGGGGCGTGAGCACCCCGCCGGCCGTAAACCCGTACTGATCGTCGAGCCGTGTATTGTTGTGTGCGTAGCGCGCCGAGAACGTCACATCCGGGCGGGCCTCCGCCTTGGCAAGGGCCACATCGGCTCCTCCCTGCTGTTCCAGCAGACGAGCCGTTCGCAGGTCAGCCCGTTTTTCTTTTGCGCGGGAGATCAACTCCTCCAACGACAGCGCTGCCTTGCCGCCGGTTGGCGGACCGATTGCCGGAAGTGCATCGGCCCGCGCCAAGCCGATGAGCCGGCGAAGTTCCAACTCCGCCGCGATCAGCCGCCCGGCCGCTTCGGCACGTTGAGCATCCGCACGGCTTTGCTCGACTGCGAGTAACTGCGCTTCAAGCGGCGCCGCGTCCCCTTCTCGGACGCGTGCGTCCGTAAGCCTGCGAGATTCACTCAGGCTTTCCGACACCCGATCGAGCACCGAGATTCGTTCCCGTTCGTACACGACGGACAGGTAACCGGTTTCGATCTCATAGGCGAGTTGAATGCTGCGCTCCTCGACTTCCGCCTCGGCCAGAGCGATTGAGATCTCGGCCACATTTAGGCGGCCCTTGCGTTTACCGTAGGTTTCAATTGGCTGTACGAAAGCGGTGGAGAACTGCTCTTCTCCCACGCTCCCGAAGGGGCGGCCGCTCGCGCCTTCAACTTCCACCGTTGGCGCAGGACGGACACCCGCTTGCCGTGCTAGTCCTTGCGCTTGAGCAACACGCTGGCGAAGTGCCAGAATACCGCGGTTCCGAGCCACGCTCGCGCGCACCAAATCCTCAAGCGTAATCGAAGTTTTCTCCTGCGGCATTGCCGGCACTGCCACGAAAAGCGCGCCAAGGCAAAGAGGCAAGACACGTTTCCTCTTCATGGGATCTCCTCTTAAACAGATTGAAATTGAAGTTGGTAGGAGGAGCTAGCCCGCAAAGGCCGGTCGCGGTCCTCGGTATTCGCAAGCAAACGCCCGTGCGAGTCCGCGACCCAGGCTCCGTTTTGGGGGTGGTCTAATGAGGAGCACCGCGGTGGGTGCTCGATCCCGCTCGGCGGAAAATCAGGAGCTTGAGTGTGTTCAACGGGTACGGCTTGCGAAATGAACCCTAGGTTCACAAGCGGAACGATCGGCGCGACGACCACAATGTGGGTACAGCAGCAGAGGCAACCGTCACCCGAACAGTCTTGATCGGAATCTTGAGTGGAGTGGCTTGAAAAAATGCACGTATCGGGCGAGATCAGTTGGCAGGCAAAAATCTCGGTCGCCGCGAGGAGCAGGAGCAAAACCGTGACGACCCGCCGGGCTGTGGAGAAGAGCGCCATCTGCATCTCTGTCTTAATGATACTGCCACACCCATGTACAATCCACCAGCAAGACTCCACCCGCAATACAACTCAAGTACCCCGCGAGGGAAGACGCGATAGTCAGAATCGGTGAGCTGAAGGAAATGCTCGCGTCAAGCGAAGTCATCGGGGTTATGCCGCGTGGGCCTTTCTTCCCCGACCAGGTAATCGATGTATTTATACTGCAGGGTGAATTTACGTCGAACCGGCTGCTTCCTGGTTATGCAAACGCCGTTGGTCCGCGGCAGCTTTCCGGCCAATCCGTTCAATCATCCGCCGGCTTTTTCGTTGCGTCGCGTCCGCGAACCAAGCTTGCAACTAGGGCGGACATCTTAACTAGCCGGAAAGTGCTAAACTACTCGCGACACCGCGATCCAACCCCGAGGGAGGAGTTTGCATGATCGCGTTTCTACCGCGACGCACAACCTGGTTTTTCTTCGTCAGCGTCGTCGGCTCGTTGTACGCGCAAACGTCCCAACTCACCGGTCTTGTCCAAGATCCTTCGCAAGCGGCAGTCGCGAATGCCGTGATTACCGTTATTCGCGGTGACGCCGGACAGCAAAGAACCGCCTCCACGAACATCGAAGGATCATACACAATCCCGTTCCTTGCCCCCGGCGATTATTTGATTCGCGTGGATGCACCAGGTTTTCGGAGGGAAGAGCGATCGAACATACGCCTCGCGGTGGGCGAGAGCGCGCGCATCGACTTCACGCTCGAACTGGCTCCGACTGGGGAAGCCGTGACGGTGACGGCCGCATCCGGCCTCGTGAAATCGGACTCCGCGACAGTCAGCACCGTGATCAATCGCGAATTCATCGAAAACCTTCCCCTCAACGGCCGCAGCTTTCAATCGTTGATCGCGCTGACTCCCGGTGTCGTCCTCACCAAAGCGACCTTCGGCGAACAAGGCCAGTTCAGCGTGAACGGCCAGCGCGCCAACGCCAACTACTTTACGATCGACGGCGTCAGTGCGAACATCGGCGTCAGCGCCGGACTCACTCTGGTCCAATCGGGATCAGGATCGCTACCCGGCCTCGGCGCCACGGGAGGCACCAACACTCTGGTCTCCGTGGAGGCCCTCGAAGAGTTCCGCGTCCAGACATCCGGTTATTCGCCGGAGTATGGCCGAATGCCCGGCGCCCAGATCACCATCCTCACTCGCTCAGGAACCAATCAACTCCACGGAGCGCTCTTCGATTTCTTCCGCAACGATGCACTCGACGCACACGATTGGTTCGCCAACGCGCAATCCCTACCCAATCCCGCGCTCCGGCAACACGACTTCGGCGGCGTGCTCGGCGGACCGGTGCTAATTCCGCGCCTATATCAAGGCCGCGATCGCACATTCTTCTTCTTCTCCTACGAAGGACTGCGCCTGCGGCAGCCGCGAGTGGAATCGACCGACGTGCCGTCACTTGCCTCACGGAGCCAAGCCGGAAAGTTCACGCAGCCGTTTCTGGAATCGTTTCCCATTCCCAACCGCCCGGGAGGACAGCTCGGACTAGCGCCCTTCGTGGCGAGTTACAGCGACTCATCGTCGCTCGATGCAACCAGTCTGCGCATCGACCACCTTGTGAGCACGCGTCTCACAGTCTTCGGCCGTTACAACTACGCGCCCTCGAACCAGACAGCGCGCCTATATGCGCTGAACAATCCCACCGACACCATCGCCAACACGGAGACGCTTACGACCGGCGCAACGATCCTCATTTCACCGCACATGAGCGACGACGCCAGATTCAACTACAGCCACACGACCGGCGCGAGCTACAGCCGCCTCGATTCGTTCGGCGGAGCGAAGCCGATCGACCCAAGCCTGTTTTTTCCATCGTCCGTAGATCCAAAAAACGCCTTCGGCGGCTACTTCCTGCTCGGCGGCATCAATTCCAGTTGGTATCTGGGCAAGAACGTCGCCAACGCACAGCGCCAGTTCAATGTCGTGAATCATTTTTCACTGATCCACGGCGCTCATCAGTTCAAGTTCGGCAGCGACTTCCGGCGCGTGGCCACATTTAACAGTCCGCGCGCCTACGACCTGTTTGTGTATTTCGTCGGGACAGGCGGTGCAACCTTCGGACAAACAAGCCAGACGACAGTTGACTCCCAGCAAGACATCAGCGTCTACTTCAACAATCTATCGCTCTACGCACAGGACACGTGGAAGGTGTCGCGGCGAGTGACGCTGACCTATGGAGTCCGATGGGAGCGGAACCCCGCGCCCACCGGCTCGAAGCCGCTCTACACGTTTGAGGGCTACGACAATCCGCGTAGCATTCAGGTAGCGCCGGTAGGCACGCCACTGTATGCGACAACGAACCACAATTTTGCGCCACGTGCCGGTGTGGCATGGCAGCTTGTCCAAACGCCAGGGCATGAGGTCACGCTACGCGGTGGGTTCGGGATGTTCTACGACCTCGGCTCGGGCATCATTTCGCAAACGGCCTCGGGATATCCGTATTATCGCCAGGTGAATTATCTGAACGGGACGCCGTTCCCGGTTCCGGAGATTCTTTCACAGCCACCGGCGTTCTCGTTGGATCCGCCGATCAATTCCATCTACGGCGCAGCCCGCGGACTCAAGTTGCCGGTGACGTATCAGTGGAACGTGACGCTGGAAACGGCGCTAGGCGCGAACAACGCACTGTCAGTAGGATATGTCGCGGCAGCGGGACGGAACCTTCTACGGCAGGACTACTTCGTGAATCCCAACAACGATATTACGTATGCCTACCTGCTGCGCAACACTGCCTTTTCCGATTTCGACTCGCTTCAGATCCAGTTCCAGCGGAGGTTGTCGCGCGGACTGCAAGCGCTGGTGTCGTACACCTGGGGCCATTCGCTCGACAACAATTCGAACGACTCGTCGTCGTATCTGGAGGCGCTGCAAATCAACCCGAAACAGGACCGTGGACCTTCAGACTTCGACATCCGGCATGCGCTCTCGGCCGGGTTCAGCTACAACCTGCCGTCTCGCCATTGGTTCACGCGGGATTGGTCGCTGGATGGTGTGGTTTCCGCCCGAACGGCGACTCCGGTGGACGTGACGTTCTATCGCGATCTCGGCTTCGGTCTTTATAACTTCCGGCCCGATCTGGTTCCGGGTGTTCCGCTGTATCTGGAGGATCCCAACGTTGCAGGCGGCAGGCGGTTCAACATCGATGCGTTTGAACTGCAAGGCGGATTTCCGGGACGCCAGGGCACGCTCGGCCGCAATTCGCTCCGTGGATTTCCGGTAGAGCAAGTGAACTTCACGATCCGCCGCGAGTTTCCGTTATACGAGCGTTTGCGATTGCAGTTTCGCGCGGAGATGTTCAACGCACTGAACCATCCGTCATTCGCCGATCCAGCCGGATCGCTGTTCAGTACGCAATTTGGATACTCGACTTCGATGTTGAGCCAGAGCCTGGGGCGCGGGGGCGTGAATGGCGGGTTGAATCCGCTGTATCAGATTGGTGGACCGCGGTCGATTCAGTTGGCCCTAAGGATGGTGTTTTGAGATGCGATGGCTAAGTGTTCTTGTGTCTTGTTCCGTTGCCGCCGCGGCGGGTGTCGGCGGTCCAAAGGTGGATCGAGCAATTACACGGATGCCGGTTTACTTTGAGCCCAATCAAGGGCAAGTGGCGGGTGAAACGCAGTGGATCACGCGCGCAGCGGGGGCGAATGTTTATATCACGGGTTCGGAGGTTGTATTTGCGCTGACAGCGAAGACGCGGTTTACACACAACGTGCATATGAAGCTGGTGGGCGCCTCCGCCGACGCGAAAGCTGAAGGGTTGGAGCCGCTGGGTGGTTATTCGAGCTACTTCGCTGGCAAGACGGAGAAGGACTGGTTCACGGGGATTCCGCATTTCGGACGAGTTCGATACAAGAATGTTTACCCTGGCATTGATCTTGTGTATTACGGGAATCAGCAGAACATGGAGTACGATTTCTTGGTTGCTCCTGGGGCGGACCCGAAGCAAATTGACCTTGTGTTCAGCAATGTCGATTCGCTCCGGGTCGATGCTGGAGATCTGATCGTCCGCGCTGCTGGACGTGAGATGAAACAACGTAAGCCGCGCGTGTTTCAAGCCGGACGCGAACTGGGAAGCCGCTATCGAATCGTAGATGGCAAGCACGTAAGGCTTGCGCTCGACGCGTTCGACGCTGAGCAACCGCTGACAATCGACCCGATCCTCGAATTCTCGACCTATCTCGGAGGTCCGGGCGAAGACAGCGCATACGGCGTCGTTCTGGATTCGTCAGGATTCGTCTACGTGGCCATGGCCACGCAGTCTCCTGCTTCGCCCACGCTCAATCCGTTCCAGCAGACCAACACGGTCAGCATGGCGCCTGCCGTGCTGAAGTTTACGCCCGATGGGAAACAGCTGATCTACTATGCTGTGCTCGGCTCAGGAGGCTGGGACCAACCGCACGGTCTCACGGTCGATTCGAGCGGTAGCCCCATTCTTGTGGGACAAACGCAATCGGGCAGATTCCCTTTGAAAAACGCGGTTCAAACTGAATTCAAGTCCGCCATATGGACTGGCTTCATCGCCAAAATGACCCCTGACGGGCGTTCCCTGGTCTATTCGACGTACTTCGGCGGCACTTACTCGGACAATGCCGGGTCTGTTGTGGTGGATGGGTCAGGCAACGCCTATTTCGGAGGACAGGCCGAATCGCACGACGTGTTAGTGAAGAACGCTCTTCAGCCGAACTACGGAGGCGGGACCAGCGATTGCTATCTGGCGAAGATGTCGGCCACTGGCACACTCCTTTTCTCGACCTATTTCGGAGGGAGCGGAACCGATGTTTGTTACGCTGTAGCGCTCGCCCCGGACGGCGGTGTAGTCGTGGCTGGTTCGTCGTCGTCGACCGACCTTCCATTCAAAAACGCGATCCAGACCCAAGTCACTCCCCGATCTCTTTACGGCACGCCGGTGATGGCTAAGTTCTCAGCCGATGGACAGACGATCATTTTCGCAACTTTATTCGCCGGACCAGTGGCGGGCGATGCGCTTGCATTGGCTATCGACACAGCTGGGAATATCTACGTAGCGGGAGGCGTCAACGACGGCAACCTTACCGTGAAGAACGCATACCAGAGCACCATTCCTTCCAGCGCCAGTGCCTTCCTGGCGAAGTATGACGCCGGCATGCAGAACCTCATATCCGCAACGTATCTCGGCGGCAGCGGACGATCGCTTGCCCATGGAGTGGGCGTGGATACCAATGGCAGCGTTTATGTTGCCGGCGAAGCGGATTCCGGGGACTTTCCGGCGAAGAATTCGATTCAGACGTTTCGTGGCGGCGGGATTTTGAACGGAGACGTGTTCCTCACTAAGTTCGACCCTTCAGGAAGCACGCTAGTCTATTCAACGCTCCTCGGAGGAACTGGGGGAGACGGCGGGGGCGAAATGGCGGTGGATCCAAACGGAAACGTGTTTATGGTTGGGGGTACGCTGTCGAGTGATTTCCCTACGAAGAACGCCTTTGAGCCGGTGTATGGCGGTAGTGGCGACGGATTTCTGGTCAAGATCTCCGACACTACTACGGTCAGTTCGCCGCCACTCGCGCTCTCGCCTGCCCGGGTGCTGGTTAGCTACGTTCAGGGCGGCGCCGCTCCGCCTTCGCAGAGAGTTACGGTTACTGGTCCGGCGTCTCTCGGCTTCACCGCAACGTCGAGCGCAACGTGGCTCAGTGTCGCTCCTGGTTCGGACAGCGGACCCGTCTCGCTTGGAATTAGCGTCAATCCCGCTGGCCTCGCGCCGGGGAACTATACCGGAACCATCAGCGTTATTCCGCAACTCGGTACGTCCGCTTCGATTGAGGTTGCACTTACTGTGCTGGCCGCAGCTCCTATCCTTCAATCGCTCTCGCCGTCTTTCGTCGCCGAAGGTTCCAACGACACCACGGTCACCCTACAGGGTTCCGGATTTACGCCCAACTCTACCGTGCTTCTTTATCAAACTGCATGGACCGACACCCCAGTGATTGTCGTGAATTCCACGACGCTGCGAATCGTAATGTCGAGCCGATATTTCACGAACGCCGGGACGTTTCCGTTCAGTGTGCAGAATCCACAGTCGGCAGTTTCGAATGCGGTCGTTCTTTCGGTCGGGATTCCGGCACCACAGATTTCCGCTGGTGGCGTAGCGAACGCGGCGAGCTACGTCGGGAATTCGGTTTCACCCGGCGAGATCGTCACTATCTTCGGTGCGAACTTCGGCAGTCAGGACAACACGCAGGTTTTGTTTGATGGGATCGCCGCAAAGGTGATCTACGTCACTCCGGCGCAACTGAGTGCGACTGTGCCGTATGCAATTTCGAACTCGACGACGTCGCTGGTGATCCAATCTCAGGGGCAGCGTTCAGCGCCCGTTGTAATTCCGGTGGTGCCGGCTACTCCCGCGATTTTCACAACAGACGCCTCCGGCAAGGGTCAAGGAGCAATTCTCAATCAAGACAGCAGTATCAACGGCGCGGCCAATCCAGCCGCGGCAGGTTCCGTTGTAGTGCTCTATGGAACCGGCGGCGGGACACTGAGCAGCGATTCACCCGACAGGCTCGCGCTGCCTGTCTCGGTGACAATCGGCGCCCTTGATGCTCCGGTCCTCTATGCGGGAATCGCTCCAGGTCTCCTTTCCGGCTCGATTCAGATCAATGTTCAGGTTCCGGTCGGTGCACCGAGCGGAGCCGTCCCCGTGATTCTTCAAGTAGGTGATGCGAGGAGCCGATCTGATGTCACGCTGGCTGTTCAGTAGTGTTCTGTTGCTTACGAGCAATCTCAGCGCGGCGTCGCTCGGCGCCGGTCTCAGCCAGACAGTTGCGCGGACGCCGGTTTATTTCGAGCCGAATCGTGGCCAGGTCGCGGGCGAGACGCAGTGGATCACACGCGCTCCGGGTTCGAATGTTTACATCACGGGCTCGGAGGTTGTATTTGGGTTGACGACGAAGACGCGGTTTACACACAACGCGCATATGAAGCTAGTGGGCGCCTCCGTCGAGGCGAAAGCTGAAGGGTTGGAGCCGCTGGGTGGTTATTCGAGCTACTTCGCTGGCAAGACGGAGAAGGACTGGTTCACGGGGATTCCGCATTTCGGACGAGTTCGATACAAGAATGTTTACCCTGGCATTGATCTTGTGTATTACGGGAATCAGCGGAACATGGAGTACGATTTCTTGGTTGCTCCTGGGGCGGACCCGAAGCAAATTGAGCTTGTGTTCAGCAATGTCGATTCGCTCCGGGTCGATGCTGGGGATCTGATCATCCGCGCTGCTGGACGTGAGATGAAACAACGTAAGCCGCGCGTGTTTCAAGCCGGACGCGAACTGGGAAGCCGCTATCGAATCGTAGATGGCAAGCGCGTGAGGCTTGCGCTCGACGCGTTCGACGCTGAGCAACCGCTGACAATCGACCCGATCCTCGAATTCTCGACCTATCTCGGAGGTCCGGGCGAAGACAGCGCATACGGCGTCGTGCTGGATTCGTCAGGATTCGTCTACGTGGCCATGGCCACGCAGTCTCCTGCTTCGCCCACGCTCAATCCGTTCCAACAGACCAATACGGTCAGCATGGCGCCCGCCGTCTTGAAGTTTACGCCAGATGGGAAACAGCTGATCTACTATGCTGTGCTCGGTTCAGGAGGCTGGGACCTACCGCACGGTCTCACGGTCGATTCGACCGGCAGTCCCATTCTTGTGGGCCAAACGCAATCGAATCGATTCCCTTTGAAGAACGCGGTCCAAACGCAATTCAGCTCCATCTTGTGGACCGGCTTCATCGCCAAAATGACTCCAGACGGGCGCTCCCTCGCGTATTCGACCTACTTCGGAGGCACTAATACGGACAGTGCTCAGGCTGTGGCCGTGGACGGACAGGGTAACGCTTACTTCGGAGGACAGACCGAATCGCACGATGTGGTGGTGAAGAACGCTCTTCAGCCAAACTACGGAGGCGGGACCAGCGATTGCTATTTGGCGAAGATGTCACCCACGGGCGCGCTCCTCTTCTCAACCTACGTCGGAGGGAGCGGAACTGAGTATTGCCACGCTCTCGCGCTCACCCCGGACGGCGGTGTGATTCTGGCCGGTTCGTCGTCATCGACCGACCTTCCATTGAAAAACGCGATCCAGTCGCAGATTACGCCACGATTCGGGTACGGTACGCCTGTGGCCGCAAAATTCTCAGCCGATGGACAGACGATCATTTTCGCAACTTTCTTCGGCGGACCGGTGGCGGGCGAGCCGCTTGCGGTGGCCGTCGACACAGCCGGGAATATCTACGCCACCGGTTACGTGGATGATAACAACCTGACTACAAAGAACGCTTATCAGAGCACCAATCCTTCCGGCCAAAGCGCCTTCCTAGCGAAATACGATGCCGGAATGCAGAACCTGATTTTCGCTACCTACCTCGGCGGAAGCGGACGATCACTCGCACACGGCTTGGCAGTGGATGCGAACGGCAGTGCTTACCTAGCCGGTGAGGCCGATTCCGCGGACTTTCCTGTGAAGAGCTCATTCCAGGCATTTCGCGGTGGCGGCGGTCTGAATGCCGACCTGTTCGTAACAAAGTTCGATCCCTCCGGAAGCACACTCATCTACTCAACCTTATTTGGAGGAAGTGGACCAGATTATGGTTTCGGTGTCGCAGTGAATGTGAAGGGAGAGGCATTCGTGGTTGGTGACACCCTTTCTGCCGACTTCACGACAGAGAATGCTTTTGAACCGGCGACGGGGGGCGGCGAAGACGGATTCCTGCTGAAGATCTCTGACAACACGGCGGTGAGTCCGTCGCCGCTCGCACCCTTGCCCGCGCGTTTGGTGTTTAGCTACGTCCAGGCTGCCGCCGCTCCCACTTCGCAGAAAGTTATGGTTACTGGTCCGGCGTCTCTCGGCTTCGCCGCGACGTCGAGCGCAACGTGGCTTAGTGTCACTCCAGGTTCGGCGAGCGGACCTGTCTCACTTGCAGTCACCGTCAATCCCGCCGGACTCGCGCCCGGAAACTACAACGGAACCGTCAGCGTCGCTCCGCAACTCGGCACAACCGCTTCCATCGACGTAGCACTTACCGTGCTCGCCGCAGCTCCCATTCTTCAGTCGCTCTCGCCGTCCTTCGTGACCGAGGGTTCGAACGACACGACGGTCACGCTGGAGGGCTCAGGGTTCACGGCGAATTCCACGGTGCTTCTTTATCAAACTGCATGGACCGACACTCCGGTGGTTTTCGTGAATTCCACTACGTTGCGGATGGTAATGTCGAGCCGATATTTCACCGCAGCCGGGACGTACCCGTTTAGCGCGCAGAATCCGCAATCGGCAGTTTCGAATCCGGTCGTTCTTTCGGTTGGGATTCCGGCTCCGCAGATTACCACCGGTGGGGTCGCAAATGCCGCGAGCTACGCCGGGAATTCGGTCTCACCCGGCGAGATCGTCACGATCTTCGGCGCGAGCTTCGGCAGTCAGGACAACACGCAGGTTTTGTTTGACGACATCGCAGCGAAAGTGATCTACGTCGCTCACACGCAACTGAGTGCGACAGTGCCGTATGCGATTTCGAACTCGACAACGGCGCTGGTGATCCAATCTCAGGGGCAGCGTTCGGTGCCTGTCGCGATTCCGGTGGTGCCGGCCACGCCCGCGATCTTCACAACGGACGCGTCGGGCAAGGGTCAAGGAGCAATTCTCAATCAAGACAGCAGTATCAACGGCGCGACGAATCCAGCCGCGGCCGGCTCTGTTGTGGTGCTCTATGGAACCGGCGGCGGCGCGCTGACCAGCGATTCACCCGCCAGGCTGGCGCTGCCTTTTTCGGTGACCATCGGCGGCGTTGATGCACCGGTTCTCTATGCAGGAGTCGCCCCAGGACTGGTCTCCGGGGCGATCCAGGTCAATGTTCAGGTTCCGATGGGTGTTCCGACAGGAGTTGTTCCCGTGATTCTTCAAGTAGGTGATGCAAGGAGTCGAGCTGATGTCACGCTGGCTATTCAGTAGCGTTCTGTTGCTCACGAGCAATCTCTGTACAGCCTCGCTAGGTGCGGGTCTGAGGCAGACGGTTGCGAGAATGCCGCTTTACTTCGAACCGAATCGCGGGCAGGTGGCGGGTGAGACGCAATGGATCACACGGGCGGCAGGCGCGAATGTTTATATCACTGGCTCGGAGGTTGTGTTCGCTCTCTTGCCGAAGACGCCGAGAGAGGCGCCATCGAAGCCGTTGTTTACTCACAATGTGCACATGAAGTTGGTGGGTGCTTCACGGGATGCGAAAGCTGAAGGCTTGGAGCCGCTGGGTAGTTATTCGAGTTACTTCGCCGGCAAGACGGAGAAGGAATGGTTCACCGGGATTCCGCATTATGGACGCGTTCGCTACAAGGACGTTTACCCCGGCATTGATCTTGTGTATTACGGCACTGCGCAGAACGTCGAATATGACTTCGAGGTGTCGGCTGGAGCAGATGCGTCCGAAATCGAATTGGCGTTTGACGGTGTGGATTCTGTCCGAGCAGACGACGATGGCAATCTGGTCATTAATGCGGCGGGCCACGAGTTGCGCCAGCGGCGCCCGCGGGTGCTGCAAGGCGTCCGGGAGCTACCGAGCTCCTATGAAGTGGATGGCCGGCGTGTGCGGTTACGGTTCGCAGGAGTGAGTGACGATGAGCCACTCCTCATAGATCCCGTTCTAGAGTTCTCGACCTACATCGGCGGACCTGGCTTAGACACAGCGCAAGCAGTTGCGATTGACAGTAACGGATTTATCTACGTGGCTGGGGAGACGCAGTCTCCGGCATCGCCAACTCTCGATCCGTTCCAGCAACCGGCCACGGTTTTCCTGACTCCCCTTGTATTGAAGTTCACGCCCAACGCGGATCGAGTTGTGTACTTTTCTGTAATTGGATCGAACGGGTGGGATTCGGCATACAGCATTGCTGTGGACTCCAGCGGGAGCGCCGTCATATTTGGCAGCACACGGAACCCGAATTTTCCCGTGAAGAACGCGATTCAGACGGAGTTCAAAGCTGCCTACGACAATACCTTCGTCACTCGGCTCTCGCCAGATGGCAAGTCGCTCGCATACTCGACCTATTACGGAGGAACGTATTGGGATTCCCCGAAGCGGGTCATTTTAGATGGACAGGGCGATGCGATCATCGCAGGTATCACGCAATCCCGAGACATTCCGACGCGAAATGCTCTGCAACCCACTTCTCATGGCGACTTCGATTGTTTTCTCGCAGAGCTGACACCGGCAGGCACCCTGGTCTTCTCCACATATTTTGGTGGCTCGGGCATGGACACCTGCTGGGGACTCGCGATCGACAAAGAAGGATCGATATACATCTCAGGCGATTCGAATTCACCGGATTTTCCGCTGCAAAACGCAATACAAACCGACCAGACGCCCAAGACCGGATTTCCAACTGCTTACGTTGCGAAGTTGTCCGCAGATGGGTCCGCGCTTTTGTTTTCGAGTTTCATCGGAGGGCCCGTGAGCGCCCTCGCGACGTCGATTAGTATTGACACGGCCCTGAATATTTACGTCGCAGGCGTAATTCACGACGGTGCTCATTTCTTGACCAAGAATGCGTTCCAGAACACCGGAGGGTATTTTAGTGGTTTCCTGATGAAGCTTGATCGTTCACGCAACGTCGTCTTCAGCACCTATTTGGGAGGCACCGGACTGTGCGACGTATATGATCTTGCGGTCGATCAAAATGGTAGCGCCTACGTTTATGGAAGAACGGAATCTGGTGACTTTCCAACAAAAGACTCATTACAGGCGTTCCAAAGTGGGCCGGATGACGGGTTCTTGACCAAGTTCACTCCGAGTGGCGGCGCGTTAGTGTACTCGACCTTTCTTGGCGGCACGCGGAGTGATTGGCCAACATACTTCACCCTCGATTCGAGTGGGAGCGCGTATGTGGCTGGCTTCACCACATCGACGGATTTCCCCGTGAAGAATGGATTTCAGAGCTCCTACGGAGGCGGCACCGATGGTTTTCTCGCCAAAATTTCGGATACCGCTGTCGTGTCGCCGCCGCCGCTGACCGCATCTCCGGGGACCGTACTATTTCAGTTCGTGCAGGGCGGCCCATTACCTTCCGCCCAGACCATTTCCGTCAATGGAAACGGCGGCTTTGCATTTAGTGCGAGTGCTACATGGCTGAAAGTATCCGCGAGTGCTGCAAGCGCGCCCGCCACATTCACCGTTTCCCTCGATTCGACTGGGGTTGCGCCGGGGACCTACACCGGTACGATTATCATCACGCCTCAGTCCGGTGGGCCCACGGTGATCAATGCGACCTTGACCATATTGGCAGCGGCACCCGTGCTCCAAAATATTTCTCCGGCATTCGTGCCAATCGGCTCCGGCGACACTACCGTCACGCTGCAAGGTTCCGGATTCATGGGCAACACGATCGTGCAGCTATTCGCGAGCCAATGGAAGGACACGCCGGTGCTGTTTGTGGACTCCAGCACTTTGCGATTCGTCGTGCCCAGCAAGTATTTCAACTCCGCGAGTGCCGATCAGTTCAGCGTGCAGAATCCGCAGTCGGCGGTTTCGAATGCAGTCGTTCTTTCGATTGGAATTCCGGCTCCGCAAGTTTCAAACGGAGGTGTAGTGAATGCGGCGAGCTATGCGGGGAATTCGGTCTCACCCGGCGAGATCGTCACCATCTTCGGCGCGAACTTCGGCAGTCAGGACAACACGCAGGTTTTGTTTGATGGGATCGCCGCAAAGGTGATCTACGTCACTCCGGCGCAACTGAGTGCGACTGTGCCGTATGCGATTGCGAACTCGACCACGTCGCTGGTAATCCAATCTCAGGGGCAGCGTTCGACGCCTGTTGTGATTCCGGTGGTGCCGGCTACCCCCGCGATTTTCACCACAGACGCCTCGGGCAAGGGTCAAGGAGCAATTCTCAATCAAGACAGCACTATCAACGGCGCGACGAATCCAGCCGCAGCCGGCTCTGTTGTGGTGCTCTACGGAACCGGCGGCGGGATACTGACCAGCGATTCACCCGCCAGGCTGGCGCTGCCTGTCTCGGTGACGATCGGCGGTATGGATGCGCCGGTTCTCTATGCCGGTATCGCTCCAGGACTCGTTTCTGGGGCGATTCAAGTCAATGTTCAGGTTCCAATTGGTGTTCCGAGCGGAGCCGATCCGGTGATTCTTCAAGTAGGTGATGCAAGGAGCCGATCCGATGTCACGCTGGCTGTTCAGTAGTCTCGTCTTCCTCGCCGCCAGCCTTTCCGCGGCCTCGCTCAATCTCAAAATGGAGCAACTCCGCGAAGCGATGCCTGTTCATTTCGAGCAGAATCGCGGTCTCGTTCCCGGCGGCACTCAGTGGATAGCCAGGTCACGCAATGGAACGATGTATATCAGCCCGAACGAAGTTGTTTTCGAGCTGATGGAGCGCCCAAATACTCGCACCCGCAACGTACACATGAGATTCGTGGGCGCAAGCGGCAATGCAGCCGGAATCGGAAGCGACGCGATGGGAGCCTATGCCAATCACTTCGCAGGACGCACGGAGCACGATTGGTTCACGGGCATTCCGCTCTTCGGGAAGGTCACTTATGCGAACGTATATCCGGGTATCGATCTCGTATACTACGGCAATCAGCGGAAAGTCGAGTACGATTTTGTCGTCGCCCCGGGAGCCGACGCCGTCGGCATTCAGATCGCCTTCGACGGCGCCGACTCAGTGCGGCTCGATGCGGCTGGAGATCTGGTAATCGCTGCGGGCGCGCACGAAATCCGGCAGCGCCATCCGCGAGTGCTCCAGGGCGGCATGGAACTCGACTCCCGTTATGTCCTCGACGGAATCCATCGCGTTCGCATGGAGATCAACGGACGGGACGCACGACGGCCGCTGACCATCGATCCGGTCATCGAGCTTTCGACTTTCTTAGGTGGTCCTGGAGATGATGGCCTGTACGGAGTTACCTTCGACAAGAACGGATTTTTGTACGTCTGTGGCTACACGCAGACACCCGCCGCGCCGATCCTCGACCCGTTCCAGCAACAGAACATCGTCAACTACACGCCGATCATCTTCAAATTTACGGCGGACGTTCAGAAACTCGTCTACTATTCGACGATCGATAACAACTACGGCGGACGTGCAAGTTCCATCGCCGTGGATGGTACAGGCAGCGCGGTCGTGGTGGGCAGCACTTCTTCTACTAACCTCCCCTTAAAAAATCCAATCCAGGCGCAATTCAATGGGGGCTACGACAATGGCTTCATCACGAGATTTTCCTCCGATGGAAAAACGATCCTGTACTCCACGTATCTCGGGGGCAGTGTCGATGACGTACCCATGTCCGTCGTGCTTGATTCCGCGAACAACATCTACCTGACGGGTTTGACGCGATCGACGGACTTCCCGACAAAGAACGCGATTCAGAGTAAGTACGGAGGTTCCGACAGCGACTGCATGGTGGCCAAGATATCCACAGCGGGTGCCTTGGTGTTCTCCACGTTTCTTGGCGGGACCGCGGACGACCAATGTTCGGCGATTACCATAGCCCCCGACGGAGGCGTGATTATTTCAGGGGAATCGAACGGTTCCGATTTTCCTCTGAAGAACGAGACGCAAACCCAGATCTCACCGGCAACAGGAGACTACACGGCTTTATTGGCGAAACTGACGCCGGACGGAGCGCTCGTTTTTTCCACCTACATCGGCGGCCCGGTGCGTTCGTATGCGCTAGCTGTGACAACGGATGGCGCAGGGAACATTTACGTGGCAGGGTCCGCCGTAGACAAGTTCATCACGAAAAACGCATATCAGTCCTCGGCGGCGCTCTTTGCGATGAATGCTTTTGTCGCGAAGTTCGATTCAACGGCTCAGCACCTTCTCTATGCAACCTTGCTCGGCGGAAGTAAGGCCGAACAGGCGCGGGCTATCGCTATCGATGCAAGCGGCAACATGGTGATTGCTGGAACGTCCTCTTCGCCCGACTTCCCTGGGAAAGGTGCGCTCCAAGACTTCAAGGGTGGAGGCATCAACAACACCGACGATTTCGTGGCAAAGTTTTCGGCAAGCGGCGCACTCGTGTATTCCACATTAGTAGGTGGCTCCGGCGGAGAGGGTTGTGGTGGTCTTGCGTTGGATGCGGTTGGAAATGCTTACGTCGTGGGAACTAGTGGTAGTCAATTTGATTTTCCAATTCGTACTGCCTATCAACATGGATACGGCGGTGGCCGCTGGGATGGTTTCATTCTGAAAATGTCCGACAACACTCCGGTCTCGGCATCACCTCTGACGCCTGGGAATTCGCACGTTGTGTTCAACTATGTCCAAGGCGGCACATCGCCCGCACTGCAAAATGTCTCCGTCGCCGGCTCTGCAGCCCTCGGATTCACGGCAACTCCTAGCGCATCCTGGCTGAGTGTCTCACCGGTGTCGGCGACCACTCCTGCCTCGCTCGGAATCACGGTTAATCCTGCCGGTCTTGCGCCCGGTAACTATACGGCGACCATCAGCTTGAGCCCGGCACTCGGCACGCCTACATCAGTCGACGTCGCACTCACCGTACAGGCGGCTGGTCCTCTGTTGCAGGCGCTAACGCCATCGTTTGTAGCGCTCGGTTCCAACGACACGGCGATTACGTTGCAAGGATCCGGCTTTACATCAAATTCCAAGGTACTGCTCTTCCAAGTGCCATGGACAGACACGCCGGTGATTTTCGTAAATTCAACCACGCTACAAATCGTCATTCCAAACCGGTATTTCACGGTCGCAAACGCATTTCAGTTTAGCGTGCAGAATCCCTTGTCCGTGCCGTCGGCTCCCCAAGTGCTCTCGGTTGGCCGGCCAGCGCCCCAGATCTCCTCAGGAGGGGTAGTGAACGCGGCGAGCTATTCCGGCGCAGCCGTCTCACCTGGTGAGATTGTTACCATCTTCGGAGCGAACTTCGGTACTCAGGACAACATGCAGGTTCTGTTCGACGGCCTACAGGCAACGCTGCTCTATGTAACGCCAACACAACTCGGCGCGACCGTGCCGTACGCGACCCCCGCTGCGACCACTTCGCTGGTGATTAAGTCGCAAGGGCAGAGTTCGGCGCCCATTGCAATTCCGGTAGTGCCAGCGACGCCCTCGATCTTTACGACGGACGCGTCGGGCAAGGGTCAAGGGGCGATTCTTAATCAGGACAGCAGTATCAACGGCGCGACGAATCCAGCCGCAGCCGGCTCTGTTGTGGTGCTCTACGGAACCGGCGGCGGGATACTGACCAGCGATTCACCCGCTAGGCTGGCGCTGCCTGTTTCGGCGACCATCGGCGGCCTCGACGCACCGGTTCTCTATGCGGGAATCGCTCCAGGTCTGGTGTCCGGCGCGGTTCAGATCAACCTTCAGGTCCCGATCGGTGTCCAAAGCGGAGCCGTTCCGGTGATTCTTCAAGTAGGTGATGCAAGGAGCCGAGCTGATGTCACGCTGGCTGTTCAGTAGCGTTCTGTTGCTCGCGAGCAATCTCTGCGCGGCGTCGCTGAATGCCGGTCTGAGGCAGACGGTTGCGAGAATACCTCTTTATTTCGAACCGAATCGCGGGCAGGTTGCCGGTGAGGCGCAGTGGATCACTCGGGCTGCTGGCGCGAATGTTTATATCACTGGCCCGGAGGTTGTGTTGGCTCTCTTGCCGAAGATGCCGAAAGAGCCACCGTCGAGGCCGTTGTTTACCCACAATGTGCATATGAAATTGGTAGGTGCTTCGCGTGAAGCGAAAGCTGAAGGGTTGGAACCACTGGGTAGTTATTCGAGTTACTTCGCAGGCAACACGGAGAAGGAGTGGTTCACCGGAATTCCGCACTATGGACGGATTCGCTACAAGGATCTCTACCCCGGCATCGATCTTGTGTATTACGGAAATCAACGGAGCGTCGAATACGATTTCGTCGTCGCTCCCGGGGCAGATCCGAAACAAATTGAGCTTGCGTTCAGCAATGCCGACTCGCTCAGGGTCGATGCAGGAGATCTGATCATCCGCGCCGCTGGGCGTGAGTTGAAACAACGCAAGCCACGCGTATTTCAATCTGATCGTGAGCTAACAAGCGGATATCGGCTGCTAAGCGGAAATCGAGTTCAGTTCGTGCTCGAAGGGGTTGATGTGTCGGCGCCTCTTGTCATCGATCCAGTCCTTGAATTCTCCACTTATTTCGGCGGACCGGCATTCGATGCCGCCCAAACAGTAAGAGTGGACGCAGCTCACAACGTCTACGTCACAGGTACCTCGATCTCGCCCCATGCGCCAAGCCTAAACCCCTTCCAGCAAACCTCCGGCAGCACGGCTGATGCATACGTACTCAAGTATTCTCCGTCTGGCGATCATCTCGTCTACGCTGCATACTTCGGGGGTAGCGGAGACGACGAGGGCCAGGCTCTGGCTATTGACGCCGACGGAAGCGTATACATCGCAGGGCAAACCAATTCACCGGACCTTCCTTTGAAGAACGCGCTTCAATCGGTCTATCCAGGCGGGGCCGAGACATCGTATGTTGCCAAGATTTCCGCCGCCGGGACCTCGTTGCTGTTCTCCACATATTTCGGCGGCAGATCCTACGATGGCGCAAATGCGATTACTCTGGACGCAAGCGGAAACCTGTACGTCGTTGGCTCCACTTACTCGCCGGACTTCCCCACGAAGAACGCTTTTCAGAGCACCTTCGGTGGAGTCGTCGATGGCTTCGTGGCAAAGTTTTCCACCAAAGGCGAACTACTCTATTCCACTTTTCTAGGAGGCAGCGCAAACGACGGGACAGGCGGGATTGTCGTGGATAGCAGCGGGAACGCGTACATCGTCGGATTCACTATCTCGGATGACTTTCCGCTAAACAATCCATTACAGGCTCGCAGAACACAACAGAACCTAACCAGTGCCAGCTTCGTCGCTAAGCTGTCGCCTACTGGCGGCCAGCTTCTTGTCTCTACCTATATTGGTGGCGAAAACAATCGCGCGACTTCGATCGCCCGCGATGGCACAGGAAACGTGTATCTGCTCGGCCATGCCTCCAACAGCGACATCGGAACCAAGAACGCCCTCCAAACGAACTTCGCCGGAGGAGACACCGACATGTTCTTGTGGAAGCTCACACCTAACCTCGACAACATTATCTACGCGACCTTCCTCGGAGGCACCGGCGAAGATGACGCTTCAGATTTGGCTGTCGACGCTGCGGGTAATGCCTACATAGCGGGAGCCACAAAGTCCAATGATTTTCCGATGGTAAACGCAATTCAGCGCAACAAGAGTTCCGACTTCGACCTGATCGTAGCCGAGATCTCTAGCGACGGAAAATCAATCCTCTTCTCGTCCTATCTCGGAGGAACTGGCAGAGATCAAGCCTTCGGAATTGCTCTCGACGGCAACGGTGGAATCTACGTTTGCGGCGGGACCGGCTCGGATGATTTTCCAGTAAAGAACGCCGTGCAAAGTGTTTTTGGAGGAGGTGGTCTCGACGGCTTCTTAGCAAAGATCACGGTGCCTGCTGTCCAACCGCCAACTCTGACACTCACACCGGCGGTCTTGCCGTTCAGCTTTGCCATCGGCGGGGCTGTGCCGGGAAGTCAGTCGGTTCAGATTGCCTCAAACGTAGGTCCCGCGCCCTTTACGGCTATAGTTTCGAATGGCACGTGGCTGGCCGTGATGCCGGCGACCGGAATGGCACCGGCTTCGATACTCGTGTCCGTCAATCCACAAGGACTCGCTGTGGGTTCCTATAGCGGGACAATTCAACTTAACTCATCCGGAAGTATCTATACGATCCCAGTCAGTCTTCAAGTGATGTCACCTCCGCCGATCATCTCAGCGGCGGGAGTAGTGAATGCCGCGAGCTATGCGGGGAATTCGGTCTCACCCGGCGAGATCGTCACTATCTTCGGAGCGAACTTCGGGCCACAAGACAACACCCAGGTTTTGTTTGATGGAATCGCAGCAAAGGTGATCTACGTCACTCCGGCGCAACTGAGCGCGACTGTGCCGTATGGAATTTCGAACTCGACCACGTCGCTGGTGGTCCAATCGCAGATCCAGCGTTCGGTGCCGGTTGTGATTCCGGTAGTGCCAGCGACGCCCGCGATTTTCACCACAGACGCCTCTGGCAAGGGTCAAGGAGCAATTCTCAATCAAGACAGCAGTATCAATAGCGCGACCAATCCAGCCGCGCCGGGTTCTGTCGTGGTGCTCTACGGAACGGGAGGTGGCGCATTAACGACCGATTCGCCGGGAAGATTGGCACTGCTAGTATCCGTTACCATCGGTGGTATTGATGCGCCGGTTCTCTATGCAGGAATCGCCCCAGGGCTGGTCTCCGGAGCGATCCAGGTGAATGTTCAAATTCCGACCGGCGTACCAAGCGGAGCCGTTCCAGTGATTCTTCAAGTGGGTGATGCAAGGAGCCGATCCGATGTCACACTGGCAGTTCAGTAGTTTCATCTTCCTCGCCGCCAGTCTCCCGCTTTACACTCGAAATGGCTCATTTTGTCGAGTGTGATACGCGCCGTAATGCGCCCAGAGCTTCCTGCTGTTGGGGTAAGTGCACTTCCATGCTGTAAAGGTAAAGTGTTGTAGTTTTATGTCAACTGTGGCGGACGAAAGCAGGGGCGGCTCTGCCTCCAGGTCGGTGGTTGCTGGTTCGCTTCTCCTTAGATGCCCTTCCGCTCGATTTCAACGCCAATCCTGCGCGCCGCCGTGCCAGATGTGCAGGATTTCCACTATTTCAGCGGTATAACGGTACACCACAACGCAAGGGCCGCTGACAAGCTCGCGGGTTCCTTTAACTTCTGCAGGTCGGCCCAAGCCTGGGTAGGTGGTCAGTTGTTCAATACGGTCGATGACCGTTTGGGCGACATTTCGAGCGGCGGTAGGATTGTCTTCCTGGATGCGTTTAACAGCGGCTACAAGTTGGTCGGAGGCTTCGGTTGTCCACCGAATCTGCCTCACGAGTGAAACAGCCTGTCGATACGGCTACGCACCTCGCTATGCTCTACCAACTCGCCCCGGTCAGCTTGCTCAATGCCCCGTTGCACGCCTGCGATGAAGCGGGCCTGGTTCTCAAGCATGCGGTTAACCGTGTCTTTCACCAGTTGCTCAGCATCCTTGCCATTGGCAGAGGCCACTTGCTGGAGCCGTGTTTCAACATCAGGCGAGAAATGTACTTCCATGCCCTAAAGGTAGGATGTTTGCTGTTTTATGTCAACTGCTGTTAGCAGCGGTCTGCCGAACAGCGCATCCGTCAACTGGAAGGTCGGGTGAAGTTGCTCGAAGCTCGCTTGCATAGATTGGAAAATCTTGAAGGCGGGACGCGATTCAAGACACTCGATCAGAATTCAAGATAACGCAAGCGCTCACGTAGACGACCTGTCTTCGCTCGTTCTTATCGGGAGCGCGTTTCAATCGAACCTCTTATATAGTAGCGTTTGTTTGGGGCCCTCAGAGCAACGGTTTTTAATTGGTCAAACGCTCGTTTGTACAAAATGGTAGATCGCCTTGCCAATCGAGATTTCGATATCCTCCTGGCGGCCAGCTAAGGAAGGGTATAGGGAATATTCGCAGCGAGCGTGGGACCACATGCCAGTTGAAAATACCCAAGATTCGTGTTGGGTTTCGGCATCTGGACGTTCAGTTGGTAGTACCCAATTAATCCCGGAGCAAGCCCCGCATACAACAGAGGAGCATTGCACGATAACGGCATCGCGAGGCTGGCTGGGCTGGCGGGCACACCAGTCTGCACCGCCGGCTGCACCGGCCCTAGACCCGTCGCGTAGAGGTAGACGATCTCGCCGGCCTTTGTCGGATTGCTTGGAGTCACCGGACCACTCCAGTCCTGATGAAATGCCACCGGCATTTCCGGCATGACAAACGCCTGTGCGCTTGACACGGGCGTTACTGTCGCCTGCGCGCTCGATTCCAGCGGTGTGCCCGCCTGCGTCACTACCCTCACGTTCACCGCCTGCCCCGCCGGTGTCTCCCACGGTAACTGAAATACGAGCGTGCTCGACGACACGGAAATCAGCGGCGCAGCGACATCGTTGACTAACACCTTCACCTCGCCGGCCAAATTCGCACCGTCGAGTTGGATAGCCGAACCCGGAACCATCGTGGTGGACAAATCCACAGCAGCAGCCCGGAACGTCTGCTTTGCGGCCCCTCCGTTACTTAGGTCAAGCTTGACGAACCCCCCATCGCCCGTCACATACCAGGCGACCTGCCCGTCATCGGAAAGCGTATATTGTTGGACTCCCAGCGGCTCATCCGCGCCCGTCGTCAAGGCCCGAAAACCGGTGCCGTCGACATTCATCGCGTAAAGTTGCGACGTGCCCGGCGGGCTCATCGTGCCAAACTGTACAGTCGAGAGAAACAGGACAAGTTTCCCATCGGAACTGATAGTGGGCGCGTGAGTGTAGCCGTTACCCTGCAGGAACAGCGCGTCACGGCGCTCCGAGACGCGATAAATGCGAGCCGACCCCATCGCAAAACTCGGATCCACATAAGAATAGAGCACCGTCTCACCTGCGGAATCAATCGTAATTTCATTCGGACTGTTCGGTGAAAAACCGAGAGACTGAACTGCTGAACCAGCGGCATAAATCGAAAGGCCGGCGTAGCTTCCAAAAACCACTGTTCCATTGTCCGCAATCACGCGCCCAGTTCCTCCTAGTCCTGGATCCCCGCTTCCAAGGAATTGGAATTGCCCCGTCGCCAAATCGATCCAACTCGTGAGTTGGTAGACTCCCGAGGTGTTCAAAACGAGATACCGTCCGTTCCTGCTGAGCAATCCCCGTCCCGTGAACGTGCCGGGAACTCCTTGCACCGTAGTCATGTAGCTGTTTGTACCGAAGCAACCCATGCCCCCGAAGCAGAACCGCTCCGTGGTGTAGGCGAAAACCCCGCCATCCCGGCTGAATTGCGGAACGGACGGCAAATAGTAGGGGCTTATGTACCATGCCATATTCAGCGAATCTAAAGGTCTGATGGGGAGGATTGGCGGCGGAGAATAAATCAAAAGTGTCGCCGGTTCGGATCCAATCCGATAAGCCGGTCCCGCTGCCGCGAGCTGAAAGCCGCCCAAAGCCCGGCTGACGTTGAGCGAATAGTAAAGCTCGGATCCGTGTCCCGGCGCGCTGAGGTCAGTGAAGGGCGATTGGCCACGCACCCTGGGTCCAAATACCACTCCCGCTAGCAAACTCGCACCAAAAATCAAGTATCTGGTTCCCATCTTGAGGATAGCTGGCACTTGTCGTGCCATATCCTCCCTGCCAATTGCCTTCATCACGGAGGCGCAATTCAGATCAATGTTCAGGTACCGATTGGTGTTCCGAGCGGAGACGGTCCGGTGATTCTTCAAATGGGTGATGCAGGGAGTCGAGCTGATGTCACTCAAGCACTCAGCAGTTCGATAAATTCGAGTTCGAACACCCTGAGACTTTGACGTTCGTGGTGAGGATTTCGGATTATTTCCCCTGGAAAGATTTGGCCGTTCTTTGATAAAGCCAAATATAACGCCGGATCTGGGCGTTTCAGATCGGTGGCGTGAGAAATAAATGCGGCGCCCTGTAGTTGAATGGCGGCTTAATCGGCTCTATGCAGTCGAGGGAGTCGAATGCTCATCGTTGAAACCCCAGGCCCAGGTCCGAATTGACCGCCATCTTCGCGGGTGCGATCCTCGCTCTGCTCACAGCTTGGAGCGCGGGGCGGCTGCTGTTGCAGCGGCTCAGAATCGAGTTCGCGCGTCTTGAAGAGGATCTCTTCGGTTTTCTAATCGGATCGGCCTGTCTAAGTGTCGCAGTCTTTCTGGTGTGTTCATTGCATCTCGCCAGAAAAGGTGTATTCGTCTGCATTGGACTGTTAGTGATTGGGACGGCAGTCCGGCTAGGCGCGTTGAAAACCTCGACCCGCCGCTTGGATCCCCTGCCGTCATGGTGGAAGCTACTCTTCCTGCTTCCCTTTGCCATCTTTACCGTCCTTTATTTCTTCAACGCACTCGCGCCGGAAATAAGCCCGGATGGAGTCGCCTACCATCTCGGCAGCGTTGTGCGGTGGTGGCACGATCACGGATTCATCCGCTACACGGGAAGCATGTATGCCAACTTCCCCCAGGGATTGGAAATGCTCTTCCTCTTTGCATTTTCCATCGGAAGGCATTCATCGGCGACACTCGTTCACTTCGCTTTTCTCATTGTCTTGCCATGGCTGATGGTTTGCTATGGACGGCGGTTTGGCCACATTCGTCCCTTCGTGCTCGGAGCGGTTCTCATCTATGTCAGCCCGGTAGTCGGCATCACCGGAACCACTGCCTACGTTGATGTAGCTGTCGCCTGCACCCTGTTCGGCTTGTTCTACATCCTTGAGATATGGCGAGAGACGCGTCAGCCGCAGTTGCTGATCGTCGCGGGCCTGTTGGCTGGATTTGGGTATGCTCTCAAGTACACCAGCGGCATCGGAGTGCTCTATGCGATTGGCTATGTCGGCTGGACGCTGCTCCGAGGTCAGAAGCCCGTCTTCGGACCAATATTGACCATTGCCGGTTCCGCAGCCATTTGCATCCTGCCATGGATGCTCAAGAATTGGATCTGGGTTGGAAATCCACTCTCACCCTTCTTCAATAGTTGGTTTCCGAATCCTTACGTCCACGTCTGGTTTGAAAATAGCTACCGGACAAACATGGCCCTCTACTCCGAGATCAAGAGCCACTGGGAGCTGCCTTATATGGTAAGCGTCAATGGAGCATATGTCGGAGGACTCTTTGGCCCATGGCTTCTCCTGACGCCGCTTGGTTTGCTTGCTTGTGTGGAGCCGCGCGGTCGAAAGCTGCTTGTTGCCGCGGTCATCTTTGGTTTGCCGGCGCTCGGCAATAGCGCCACCAGGTTGTTATTTCCATTCGCTGTGTTCATGGCTCCGGCAATCGGATTGGCTCTTTTGAACATTCAACCGATTCCGTTGGTCCTGATCCTCTCGTGCCTGCTGTCCTGGCCGGACGTAGTCGCTAAATACGCGAGCCCATACGCGTGGCGCCTCCACGACATTCCCGTGCAAGCAGCGCTGCGAGCCGTCCCGGAAGACGCATACCTGACAAAGAAAATAGACGGTTACGCTATGGCCCGCGCTATTCAGGAACTGGTCCCGGAAAATGCCCACGTGTTCATGCTGTGGCAGGCGCCGCAGGCCTACACCACACGGCGACTTTGGCATTGGTACGAGTCCGCGGATGGACAGCTCGCTTTTCTCGCACTGTGGACCGGCCACAAGCCGGATATGCAGCCAACATTGGATCTGCAATTCCGGTTTCCGCAGCGGTCCCTAAATTCGATCCGCGTCGTCCAGACGGCAAGAGCCAACGAGCTCTGGAGCGTCTCTGAACTGGAGGTGTCCAGTCAAGGCCAACGCGTGCAAAGGCACGCCGATTGGCGCGTATCTGCCAGACCGAATCCCTGGGATGCGGCCAGAGCGATGGACAACAACAGCATCACCGCCTGGTCCACTGCGCAGGCAATCGAACCCAACATGTTTCTCCGTTTGGATTTCAATCGCAGAACCATCATCGACCAAGTGGATTTAGTCTGCGCCCCTGACCAGTGGTACCCAAAGCTGCGCTTAGAAGGCTTGGATGCCTCGGGACATTGGAGTGAACTTTCAGACAAAACGGAACGCCTTAAGCGCCCGGCCCCAAATGGAATCCGCAAGGCCGCCATCAGGGAGTTGAAATCGCTCGGCTTCGATTACGTAGTCGCCCGAAACGATCAGGATGTGGGACTAGACTTGTTTCACAACGCTCCCGAATGGGGAGTCACTTGCATTCGCGAACTCAACGGAGGTTGTTTGTACCGGCTCGATTGATGGAAACTGAGACCATCGCCAAGTCACAGCTCCCAGCAAACAAATCGTAAAAATCTTTTCAATCACTTCCTGTGCTCGCGCTTGGCTGCGAGAAGTGCCCTTCGGAGAGAATCTATAGTCAGTTGTTCAAGATCCGAGGGGCCAACCGCACCGGCTACCTCTATAGCTGCCTTGGCTTCGCTTGAAAAAGCCTTGTCCCGATGCGGCGCCGGTACAAAGGGTCCCATTGCCTGCGCAACCGGCTTGCTTTCAGTTGTCGGACTATCCAGAGCAGCCAAGAGGTGATCTACACAAATTTCTGGAGCACTCTCCTCCTCAGCCAGGATGAGCGCTTTAACAAATACATCAATAACCGGCGGGAGGAACGGTGGATAAACTGTCTCACTACCAGACATCGTGGCCAGATCGTACCACGTTCATAGTGACACTATGTTGTGCGAGGATCAATAAGCAAAATCGCGAGCCCCGGCACCGGTCACAGCCCCAGCAAACAAATCGCCATAACATTTTCAACCACTTGCAGCGAAAACCGGCCAAGTACCCAATCTCCTCGGTATAAGCTCAAACCAGGAGAAATAAATCATGCCCTCAAAAGCAAGAATCGACGCAGGCCGCCGCAATGGAATGCTGGCCAGAGGAAAGAAGTCCGAGGAAGCGCGCCAGAAATGCGCCAAAAATAGCGTGAAACACGGTCTATTTTCAAAAACGTTGGTGTTAGCCAACGAAAGTCCCGAACTCCTCGAGGAGACGCGGAAAACCTACTACGAAGTCTGGAAACCGGAAAACGAATTCGAAGCCGACCTCGTCAACGACATGATAGCCGCCCGCTGGCGTCTCAATCGCATCATGGCGGTCGAAGGCGAAATCCTCGATCTGCGTCAAGCCCGCATGGACCACTCCGGAGAGCTCAAAAAGGAGTTCGAAATCATCCCCGAACCAACCCGCCTGGACATCGCCTACGATGAGGAGTCGAACAAATCCAAAACCCTCGCCAATCTCTCGCGCTACGAAGCCCGCTACTTCCGCCAATTCCGCCAAGCCACCGCCGAACTAAGCCGAATCCAAAAAGAACGCCGCGCCGCCGAACGGGACGAAGCCGCCGAAGCCGCCGAAGAAGCAATCACATGCGAACCCGAGCCAATTCGTAAGAACGAAGGTAACCAACCCCCACGATCGCCTCTTACGATTTTGCCAAACGAAGGTAACGCCCCCCGCAGACCGGTTCCAATCGCGTCCGAGCCAGCCGCAAACACCTCAAATCCAGCCAAGGACGATCCGCCGTCATGTTTGTAAGCTCCAAGCTAGCCGTCCTGGCCGGCCTTAAGCCAATGAAACCACTGTTTCGACTCTGTAATACAAAAAGCTTATTTCGCTGATAAGAAATTTGCGTTGTACTTTCGGTCACCGTGGCTTCATCCTAAGGTGGGCTTGTCCACAGTCCTCCTCGTCGCCCTGTCTGCTCCAGGGGGGCTGAGCCTACTACAAGGAGAAAACAAAAATGGCGGAAAACAATACCGCACCGCAGATGCAACCCACTTTAGGCTTGACCGGTTTGACAATGAACGCAATGGCGCTGATCGCCCCGGGAGCGTTTCTTTGGCTGACCTTCTATATCCAGGCGACCACCGGCTCAACAGCTCCGTCGATGTGGATCGGAATTGTAGTAGCGCTGTTGCTGTGCCTCGCTACCGCTGTTTGCTACGCGGAGATGGCGAAGTTGTATCCCGGGACCGGCAGTTCGTATTACTTTGCGGAACAGTCGTTTTTGAATCATGAGAAGGCATGGCGGTATGCCCGGCTGTCCAAGTTCATCGTTGGTTGGGGTTCACATTTGTATTATTGGATTTACCCTGGCGTGATGGTCGGCGTTATGGGGGTACTTTGCGGCTACCTGGCTGGCACCATCTGGCCGAACTTCATGAACGCCTCGAATCCCGGGACCGCGTTCATGATGGTTGTTGCTGTTATATTCTCGTTTGCGATCGCCTATATCGCTCATCGCGGCGTAAACGGTTCAACGGCCGTCAACATCGCTATCAATGTCATTCAGATCGCCGCGCTCGTGGTCTTCGCCGTGCTCGCACTCGGCTACCGCGTCGAACCATCCGTCCGGCAGCGTCGGTTATCAGTTCGATTCCACCTCGGGCGACGCTTATAACTACGAGTTCAAGACCGAGAAAGTCACCGCCAATGGGGCGACCACGGAAAACATCATCCGCGACGCAGCCGGTGTGCCGCAACCCAAACTCGACGAAGCCGGGAAGCCGGTTCCGTTCAAGGTCACCTATCCTGACAAGGACGAAAAGGGCAACTTCCTTACCCATCAAGACGCCGGCTCAGTCACGGCTGTGCACAATGGCGCGTGGGCATTTATTCAAGCGACTGTGGCCATTTTGATTCTGGTCGGCTTTGAATCGGTGACGGCAATGGGCGGCGAAGCGAAGAACGCCAAGCGCGATGTGCCGATCGCGGTGATCGTGTCGCTCCTGGTGCAGGGCTTGTTCTGCTACCTATTCGAGTATTTTGCGGCAAATTACTTCCTCAACAGCGGCTACACCATGCAGAGCGCCACAGGATCGGCGGCGCCTATAGGGGACATGATGATAGTCGTCGGCAATTCGGTGTTTGGCCCGGGAGGAGGCCGGACGTTCATGCTTGTCGAAGCCTTTACCGTCTTCCTCGCGCTGATCGGCACGACGCTTTCGTGCATGAACACCGGCGCGCGCGTGACGTACGCGATGGGTAAGGATCAGGAAGTACCCGAACACTTCGGTTTCCTGCATTCGGAAAACCTCACTCCGCATCGCGCCATCTGGACACTAGCAGTGATTTCCGCTGTCGTCGGTTGCATCGGCGTCTGCATGGCTTTCGGCGATGCCGGCGCTCCCGCGGACGCGGCCATCAAAGCGCTGCCCCAGGGCTTCTGGTCGAGCTTCGGCTATACTACGCACGACAAGATGGCGGCCATGCCCAATTCGTTGCTCACCGTCACACTGGCGTCGAATTTCGGGACGTTCGTCCTGTATGCGCTGAGTTGCATCATCTGCATGGTTGCCTATCACAATCATCCAAAGTACAGCGCTCTTCGGCACCTGCTTATTCCAGGATTCGGACTGATCGCGAACCTGGCCTGTATGGCCTTCTACCTGATCGGGCCGTTCATGGGTTACGGGACGAAGATGGAGCCTCTGCTCGCGCTGGGTATCGCCGCGGTCTGGGGCATCTACGGCGGTATTTACTTCATCAAGTCCAGCAAGACATCGGGCCGGACGACCATGGTCCAATCCCGCGCCAAGACCGTTTAGCTTGTTTGATATCGATACGTCGGCGTGCGCTCGGGGCTCTGTGACACGGAGCCCCGAGTGTGTCGATTCCCCACGTAGGGACGTATGTTAGAAATCGATTTCGCTCAGCTGACCGATCCCGGCAAGGTGCGCGATCATAACGAAGATTATCTGGGATGTGTCATTCCCGCCAGCCCGGCGCAGGCCCAATCGCACGGCTGGCTTTTTGCAGTGGCCGATGGCGTCGGTGGCCAGGATCTGGGCGAAGTAGCTTCGCGCATGGCAATCGAAGGCATGATGGCGGGATTTCGCAGCGCCAAGCCCGACGAGGCGCACATCCCGTTGCTGCAGCGCCTGGTGCAATCGGCGAACGTGAAGGTATACGAGACTGGGCTGGCGGCCAGTCCGGGCGGTACGCCGATGGCAACCACTATCGTCGCCTGCGCCCTCCGGTACGACCGTGTGGTTGTCGCGCATGTTGGCGATTCCCGCTGCTATCTGTTCCGTCATGGCAACGGGACGGCGCTGACGCGTGATCATACTGTCGTAGCCGAACAAGTCCGACTGGGTCTGATGACGGCGCGGGAAGCGGGCAATGCACACACTCGCCATCTGCTCACGCGATGCCTGGGAAACACGTTATTCGCCGGAGTGGAGATCGCGGATCAGCAGGTGATACCCGGCGACACGCTGCTGTTGTGCTCTGACGGATTGCACGGCGCTGTTGCCTTGCGGGATCTGGAGAACATCGTGCTCCCCGGCAGCGATCTGGAAGCGGCCGCGGACAAGCTCGTTTCGCTTGCGAAGGAGCGGGACGGAAGCGATAATATTAGTACCCAACTGATTCGCGTTCGTGGCGTAGAACGCATGGGCATGTACCGGGGGCGGCCTTACAAGCTGCGCTGATGACTCCACTCCATCCTGGCGATCAACTAGACCACTACCGTATCGATAGCTTGGTGGCACGCAGCGGCATGGCCTCAATCTTTCGAGGCACCGATACCCGCGACGAACGGCCCGTGGCCATCAAAGTGCCCCATCCCGAGATGGAATCCGATCCTGTCTTGTTCGATCGCTTCCAGCGCGAACTCGAGATCGGAAAGAAACTCGATCATCCGGGCGTGATGAAAGTACTTGCTGACGACAAACGCAGGCGCGTTTACATGGTGATGGAGTGGGTGAACGGACGCCTCCTTCGCCAGGTGATGAGCGAGCAGAAAAAGCTCCCTATCGATCGTGCCATACGAATTACCATTGGCATCTGCGAAGCGCTGGAGTACATTCACACGCATGGCGTTGTTCATCGTGACTTAAAGCCGGAAAATATCATGCTCGACGACGAGGATCACATCAAGCTCATCGACTTCGGTATAGCCGGTAACGAAGGATCGCGCCGTTTAACATTCGCCAAGCTTTCGCAAGTCATGGGTACGCCCGACTACATTTCACCGGAACAGGTGAAGGGCAAGCGAGGCGATGCCCGCAGCGATATTTACAGTCTCGGTGTGATGTTGTATGAGATGCTGACCGGAAAAGTGCCGTTCACCGGTCCTAACCCCTTCGTGATCATGAACGACCGGCTGCTGAACAATCCCGTTCCACCGCGTGAACTCGAGCCGGCGATTCCTCCCGCGTTGCAGGAAGTGATTTATCGCGCCATGGAACGCGATCCAAAGAATCGCTATGCCAGCGCTCGTGAATTTGCCTGGGATCTGGCGCATCTTGATCAAGTTGGGGTGGCGGAGCGTCCTGAACTGAGCGACTGGAAGAATCGCCGGTCGCCCTGGCCGGCAAGGATTCGAAACTACATCCTGCTGGCGCTAATCCCCATCGTCATTTTCGGCCTGCTGTTGTTTGTCGCCCGCCGCTGAAGGTATTCTTTTTCACTCTTTTTACAACGGCTTCACAACCCACGCGAGACCGCACTTATACAATGAGGGTGTTATGGAAGAACTACAGAGTCAGGACCGGCGAGCTTTTCACATCGCATTCATCTATGGACTATGGGCGGTGATCACCGGTGCGCTGACCATTCCCGCATTTGTTTATCTGTTGTTTCCGCCGAAGGCGAAAACCGCTTCGGCTTGGGTGGAGGCCGGCGACGTGACGCAATTGAGGCCGGGCACTCCTGAAGAGATGGTGTTTCGCCGGACGCGAGTGGATGGCTGGAAAGTAACGAGTGAAAAATCGACGGCGTGGGTGGTGAAGACACCGGACACGAAAATCCTCGCCTTCTCGCCGCAATGCACTCATCTTGGTTGTGCGTATCACTGGGACGAGAGCAATAAGAACTTCCTCTGCCCCTGCCACACTTCCATTTTTGCTCTCGACGGGACGGTGATCAGTGGACCTGCTCCGCGGCCGCTCGACCGGTTTCAGGTGAAAGTAGAAGGTCCCAAACTTCTCATCGGTGAGTTAGAGAAATCGGAGCCCTCATGACGCGCCGTGTGATTGACTGGTTGGAACACCGCACCGGAATCGAAACCGGTGTTAAGAGTTTCCTGTTTGAAGAGATCCCCGCGTCCGCCGGTTGGCATCAGGTCTTCGGGAGCGTCGCGCTTTTTCTGTTCCTGACCCAGGCGTTTACCGGCATCATGCTGGCGTTCAACTACGCGCCGACGCCGGGTGAAGCCTATAACAGCCTCAAATTCATCGTTACTGAACTTACGGGCGGAAGCCTGATTCGCGGCCTTCATCATTGGGGCGCCAGCATGATGATCGTTGTCGTAGTGCTGCACCTCTGCCAGGTATTTCTCTACGGCGCATATAAACGGCCGCGCGAAGCTACCTGGATGATCGGCGTTGTGTTGCTGCTCATGACCCTCGCGTTCGGCCTGACGGGTTACCTGCTTCCCTGGGACAACCGGGCGTATTGGGGCACGGTCGTCACCACTCAGATCGCCGGAAGCGCGCCGGTCGCCGGCCCCTATCTGACGCGATTGCTGGGAGGGCACGATGGCGTCGGCGTAGTGACGTTCGCGCGATTCTACGCTCTGCACGTGACGCTATTGCCGCCGCTGATGCTGCTGTTGATCGGGATTCACGTCTACCTCGTCCGAAAGCACGGCGTCGCGCCGGCGCCCAACGATGTCGCGCCGAAACGCCGATTCTATCCGGAACAGGTCTTCAAAGACACGGTGGCTACGTTCTTGGCATTCGTGATTCTGTTTACGCTGGCGGTCGCGGCAAAGGTACCACTGGAGCGGCTCGCCGATCCCACGGACACAAGCTACATTCCGCGCCCGGAATGGTACTTCCTGTTTCTCTTTCAGACGCTGAAGTTCTTCAACGGTCCGCTCGAAGTAGTGGGTTCGGTGGTGCTGCCGGGTTTGGCTGGATTGGCTCTCTTGCTGACGCCGTTCATCGACCGCGGCGTCATGAAGCGCGTGCGGGAGCGCACAGTCGCGATGGGTGTACTCGCATTCGTGGCGATCGGTTGGTCAGGCCTCACGGCAGCCGCCGTCATCACTACTCCGAAGCAGGCGGAAATGTCGGTGCTGGATGAGAGCGCACCGGCGGATTGGCAGACTTTCACGCCACAGGAACTGGCCGGCCTTGGTTTTTACCGCCAGGAGAATTGTAAAGTTTGCCACGGACCCGGAGTGACAAAGCCGATTGGACCGGATCTCGCGGCGCTGAAAAACCGAAAGACTCCGGCATGGATGATCGCCCATTTTAAGCATCCTCAGGAGCTGGTACCGGGCTCGCCGATGCCGCCTGTGAACCTGCCCGGCTCAGCATTGAACGCCTTGACCTCGTTTCTGATGAAGTGGAACACGGCCAACGCGAAGGTGTTCGACGAAGCTCCGGAACCAGTGGTGGAAGGCGCTATGCTCTACCACAAGAACAGTTGCGGAGCATGCCATCAAGTGAACGGAGCCGGCCAGAAGATGGGACCAGCCCTAAACGGAACCACGAAACGCCATCCCAAGCAGTGGATCAAAGACCACTTCGCGGATCCCCAAAAGCTGTCCCCGGGAACACCGATGCCGCCTTACAAATTTAACGATAGGGAAATGGAAACGATGGTGGAATTCTTAACCGCGCTGCCGGACGAGGTGGCAACTCACTAGTTTGCGGGGCCGTTCTAGCTTCCGGGGCCGCTTTGCGATAAACTAAGCCCGTCATGCAAAGCATCACCACCACTCGCCGCGGCTTTGTTGCCGCTCTTAGCGCTCCTATGATCCTAGGTGCTACCAATAAATCCGGAAGCCAACTGCCGATTCTCGGTTCTGGCGAATTCAAATACGAGGCTCATCACGATTGGGGCGAGTTGCCGGCCACCGTCAAATACGGCAATACGCACGGTGTCTGCGAAGACTCGCAGGGCCACATCTATATTCATCACACGGTGAACGCCGCCAGCGAGAGCCACGATACTATGGTCGTATTCGACCCTAAGGGCAAGTTTGTTCGCTCCTGGGGTTCGGAGTTCCAGGGCGGCGCCCACGGCCTTCATATCCATAAAGAAGGCAAGCAGGAGTTCCTCTACCTCTGCGACACCAAGAAGGCCATCGTCACCAAGCGAACGCTGAAAGGGGAAGAGGTCTGGACGGTCGGCTACCCCAAGGATGCTGCGCCTTACACTAAGCCGGGTCCGGACGGCAAGCCGATCAAGTATAGTCCGACCAATCTCGCCATCGCGCCGAACGGCAACATCTACGTCGGCGACGGCTACGGCTCCAGCTACATCAACGTCTATAACCCAAAGGGCGAATATCAATTCACTTTTGGCGGGCCGGGGAAAGAAGCTGGACAGCTTCTTTGCCCGCACGGAATCACCATGGATCTGCGCGGACCGCAGCCGGTTGTCATGATAGCCGACCGCACCAACCACCGCATCCAGAATTTCACTCTCGAAGGCAAGCACATCAGTTTCGTGGAAGGCGTACTTTCGCCCTGCCATTTCGGCGAACGCAAAGGCGTGATGGTCATTCCGGATCTCGATGCACGCGTTACTCTTATCGATCGGAATAACAAAGTGATCGAACATCTCGGCGAAGATGATCCCAAGACCGCCCGTCCGCGCCGCACCAAGGCCCGCGATGCCTTCCTTCCCGGTAAGTTTGTTTGCCCGCACGGCGCGTGCTTCGACCACAAGGGCAACATATTTGTCGTCGAGTGGGTGGAAGTCGGGCGCGTCACGAAGCTGCGGAAAGTTTGATGAATTTCGCGTTAATCGCGTTATTGTTGCTGGCACGTCCGGCCGATGCCCCACTTGAGCCGGGATTCCGTACGCTGTTTAACGGCAAGAATCTCGATGGTTGGACTCTGGTCAACGGCAAGGGCCGCGGATATGTGGTCGAAGACGGCGCCATCGTCTGTCCGGTAGACGGCGGCGGGAACTTGCTCACCGAGGAACAGTTTTCAGATTTTGTTCTCCGCTTTGAATTCAAGTTAACGGAGGGCGCCAACAACGGCATCGGCATTCGTGCGCCGCTCGAGGGCGACATCGCATACAGTGGCATGGAGATCCAGGTTCTCGACCATGATTCGCCCCGTTACGAAGGCCGGCTGAAACCAGCGCAGTATCACGGTTCGATCTACGACGTGGTGCCGGCCAAAACCGGCTTTCTCAAGAAGGCCGGCGAGTGGAACGAGGAAGAGATCAGCGCCGCCGGGCGGCATATCAAGGTCACGCTGAACGGCCACGTGATCGTGGATGCGAATCTTGATGACGTGAAGGATCCCGCTGTGTTGAAGCGCCATCCCGGACTCGCGCGCACTGCCGGCCACATCGGGTTCCTCGGCCACAATACGCGCGTCGATTTTCGCGACGTGAGGATAAAACCGCTAGTTGTGAGATAAAGGGAAGCGAAAGCAACTGTGGGCCGGAGTCATCTGTACAGGGGGCCGAGTTTCCTTGCCTCCCTGCGTACACCGTGGCTGCTGGTTTCCGCCACTGCCGCCGTCAATGCCAGCACTTCGGCTGCTCCAAGGCGGTCAACGGTGTTGCCGTTCCGGTGCTGGGCGCGATTGCGGCGCAATTCTTCTTCGCTCCAGGCGTGGCTGGAGTTCAGACGATTACCCTGCCGTGGGGCGATGACTTCCCGGACCGTTATGGCGGGATTCTTGGCATGGCCGCCATAGTTCGGCGCCCCTTCATCTCGACGGTGATCTCATTGAGTTCCGCTGGTGTGAGTTTCGCCGCAACAGCATTGAGTAGAGGTTCTTCAACCTGGATGTGCTTCCGGTAGTGAGAGCAGAACTCGCGAACCCTCTGGCGAAACAAGGGAAGTTCCAGCGGCTTGAGGCTCAATGCTGATTGCTGCAGTTCGGCGTAAAGCCGATCGGCATTTTGGTGTTCGGCTTCCAGCCGCTGCAGGCCGTTCTTCTCTTCGGGTGAGAGTGCCGGCCGAAGCCGTGGGAATACGCTCTGTTCCTCGTCTTCGGTATGCCAGACTCCGTTGGTGTCGAAAAAATGAAAGCAGGACCGCAAAACACCGGCGGCTTCTTCCGGTCTCTCCGCAAACTGCTCCGCCACCCGCTCGAGGATTTGTAGCCGGTCTTCAATCCGTTCGTGGCACGCCTGCAGATGGCGGATAGGATCGCTGAACGTTTCCTTCTTTTTCGCCGCACCCGCGCTCATCAACTGCTCGAGTTTGACCATACCCCATGTTAGGCTCGTTTGCAGTAGACCATGTTCAAACTGCGATTGCTGATCGGCACTCTCCTGCTGCTTTCGGCATGCAAAATCCACAAACCCCCGCTCTCCATCAGAGTGGCAAAGGTGTCGTTTAGCAACGCGGGACCGCCCATCTCGACCAATATCGAGTTTCCGCAGATCATCTCGGGTCTCACACCGGAGATCGGGGCGAAGATTAACGAGGCCATCCGCGCTAAGATACTTGCTCCCATGCAGGAGGGGAAACCGATCGATTCGCCGCAGGATCTTGCGGCGCAGTTCGCCGATGAATATAGATTGCTTCAGGCTCGGGCGCCGGATTACAACCTGCCGTGGTTTGTGACGCGAAAGGCGTCTCTAGTTACCGCGACTCCGTCGGTCGTGAGTTTCGAGTGCGACAACGAAAGTTTCACTGGTGGGGCTCACCCCAATACGATCTTCACGTACCTCAATTTCGATCCCGCGTCCGGAGACCGGCTTCCGCTGACCGATCTTCTGAAGCCCGAGGCAGAAGCGCAGTTGACGCAGATCGCCGAGAAGCATTTTCGCGAGATGAAGAAATTGGCTCCCGGAGCGGATCTCAACGCCAGCGGATATCAGTTCCCGGACGACCGCTTTGTTCTGGCCAAGAACTTCTATCCGTCGAGCGCGGGTCTGGTGTTCTATTACAATTCTTATGAGATCGCGCCATACGTTATGGGACCGACAGTCCTCACCCTACCCTACGCCGGAATCAAGACCCTGATCCAGCCTGGCGTCGAGCTTCCGCGAAAATGATTTCCGGCGCTTCACCGTCATGAAACTTGTGATAGTATCGGCCCCGTGCCCGACATCTTTAAACTGCGAATCGCCCTTGTGGGAGCATCGATGATTCTCCTCACTTCTGCCTACTATCGAACCCAATCCGGACCGATTATGGTAGACGCCGCGAAGGCCTTCCTCTCTTCGCTGACTCCGGAGCAGCAGTCAAGAGCCGAGTTCGCGTTCGAGAATAAAGAAGAGAGAATGAACTGGCACTTCATTCCGCGGGAGCGCAAGGGACTTCCGTTGAAGGACATGACTCCGACGCAGAAGCATTTGGCCGAGGCGCTCTTGAGCGCGGGGCTCAGCCAGCGTGGATACATCAAGGCCACAACGATCATGAGCCTGGAAGATATCCTGCGGATCATCGAGAACGACAACGGAGTGCGCCGGAATCCGGATGGCTACTTCTTCAGCGTGTTTGGTGAACCATCGGAACACGGCGTGTGGGGATATCGCGTGGAGGGGCACCACGTAGCCCAGAATTACACTATCGTGAACGGCAAGGTGGGCGCGGGTCCCAGCTTCTTCGGAAGCAATCCTGCCGAGATCAAGGAGGGGCCACGCAAAGGTCTGCGTGTTCTTGGGCGTGAAGACGATCTTGGATTTGAACTTCTCGGTTCGCTCACGTCGGATCAAAAGGCTGTTGCGATCGTCGACAAGGTCGCGTACAAAGACATCCTTACCATGGCGTCTCGCAAGGCCGCTCTGACCGGGCAGCCCAATGGGCTTTCCTACGCAAAGATGAACTCCAAGCAGCACGAGCTTTTGCAGAACCTGCTGGATGAGTATGCCTACAATATGCCCGACCAAATTGCGCAATATCGCGAAGAGCAGATCAAGAAGGCGGGTTCTAACATTTATTTCGCCTGGGCGGGCGGCGGTGAAAAGGGCGATCCTCACTACTACCGGATACAGGCGCCGTCGTTCCTGGTTGAATTTGACGACACCCAGGACAAGGCGAACCACATCCACTCGGTCTGGCGCGATTATGAAGGCGACTTCGGTCTTGACTTGCTGAAGATGCATTACGAGTCCAGCCATCGTTAATGCGAGCCCCTACCGGGGGATCTTGAGACGCCCCCGCGTTTGCCTGACGCTTGGTTTTCCCGTATCTTGAAAGCATGGAAGTACACTTCACGCCCGAACTCGAAGCAAAACTGGCGCAATCCGCCGCTCAGCAAGGCCGCAATCCCAGCGAGCTGGTGCAGGAAGTCGTGTCGCGGTATTTCGACGAGGAAAGCCGCTTGATCGAAGCGGTGAGCCGTGGCGAAGAAGCCTTACAGCGCGGTGAGTATCTCACGCATGAACAAGTCGGCCGGCGCCTGGAACGGTTTTTGCAGCCCTGATGGAGGTCCGCTGGTCTGTGCCCGCCGCCGAGGATTTGGAACGCATTTGCGAATGGATCGAACGCGACAACCCGGAAGCAGCCCGCCGGGTAGCCCGGACTATCTATGACGGATGCGCTCGCCTAAAGGATTTCCCCAATGCCGGACGAGCCAGCACCCGCTTGCCCGGTCGGCGCGAACTGACATTCGCTCCTTTACCCTACGTCGCCGTCTATCGCGTGAAGCCCAACGCCGTTGAGATTTCACGCATTTTTCATGGTGCGCAAAACTGGCCTTAATCCAGCCTTAATCCCGTTTCCGCCAGACCATTTTCCGAACCACAGCAAACGACCCGTCGCTGCCCTCCACAAGATCGATTAAGCGTTGACTGGTACTTTAGTCCTACGAAGATTAGGTCTTGACCCTAGTCACCTTACGTGATAGTCTGCATCAACTCCGCGTTGGAGCAGAGGTTAAAGCATGAAATTTTGCTGTCTGATTGCCGCGATTTGCTTAATTAGTCCGCAATCTCTGTTATCGGACACCTTAGTCATCGATTTCGAAACCTTCACCGACAGTGACATCCTCACGAATCAGATCCCCGGAGTCTCATTTACAAACACCGTCGTTCTAACCGCGGGAATTTCGGTGAATGAGATCGACTTTCCTCCGCACTCCGGAATAAACGTCGTATCGGACAACGGCGGTCCCATCGGCATCACATTCGATACCCCGATCAACGGCTTCGCGGCCTACTTCACCTACCTGGAGCCCCTCACGCTCCTGGCCTTCGACAACTTCAACGTGCAAATCGGCAGCGCACTCTCTCTGTTTTCCAACAACACATTCACGGCAGGAGATCTCGGAAGTTCGCCGAATGAGTTGCTTCAGATCAGCTCCCTCGGCGGTATCAGTTCTGTCTCCATCACCGGCGACCCCGCAGGCGGTTCTTTCGTCATGGATGACGTGACCCTCACAACCCTTCCAGAGCCCGGAACCCTCTCACTCACGCTCGCTGGAATTGGTCTGGCCGGATTGCTTTTGCGTCGAACCAACACAGGGAAGTGGTGAAACGAGCAGGATCGCCGATAATAGGTTGCGCGTTGGCAGCGGTCAGCCTCGCCTGCTCAATTCTCAGCGCTGCGCCTTCCATCGGCACTCCGGCCGTAACGCCTCTCACGTTAACAGTGGGCCAATCCACACCGATCACCACCTCATGCAAGATCAACACGGCCACTGGCGATCCCGCGCTGCTCCCGGGCGGCGTCAATCTGGTTCGTCTAACAGCCACCGGCGCCGCTGTCTCCACCATCGGCGTGATGCACGATGACGGCCTCAACGGCGATGCCAAGGCCGCAGACGGCACCTTCACCCTTCAATACACCACTAACGAAACTGTCGCTGGCCAATTCGAGCTTCAATGCACCGCGGCATTTCAGGGCGTTCTCCAGCGCGTGAAATCGCCAGCCGTCACCCTAACCGTCGTGACGGGCGGCGGCTCCGGCACCATCTCTTCACCAGGAATCACGCCCTCATCCATCCCGCTGAGTGTCTCAACCAGCGTAACGGTCACCGCTCCCATCACGGGCGGCACTCCCGACGCCGGCAGCGTCATGCTCCAGCGCCTGGACTCCTCCGGACGCGTTCTCGCAATCCTCGGAACTCTCCACGACGACGGTCTGAACGGTGACGCCAAAGCAAACGACGGAACATTCACGCTAACGAGCACATTCAGCGAATTCGCCGTCGGACCGATTTCGCTGCGCGTCTCCGCGACCTTCAGCGGCGCCGTCAATCACGTCTTCTCGCCCGTCGGAACCCTGACCGTGACCGGCACGCCTCCGCCGATCATTACGATCACCTCACCCGCCAACCTGAGCTATCTCAACATCAGTCCCACCACTGTAACCGGAACGGTAAGCGACTCCCAAGCCACCCTCGTGATCAATTCCATTCAGGTCCCCGTGGCCAATGGCAGCTTCAGCGCAACGATTCCGCTCGCCGAAGGACCGAATATTCTCACTGCCACAGCCACGTCTGCCAGCGGATCGGCTGGCACGGCAAGCGAGCAGGTCACGCTGGATACCACTCCGCCCCACGTCACTGTCACGTCGCCCGCCGACCAGTTCGTCACTACCAGCGCCGCAATTTCGGTCGCCGGAAACGTGAACGACACAGTTGTCGGAACCGTAAACAACCAGCAGGCGCAGGTGAAGGTGAACGGCATCACGTCCCAGGTGGCCAACCGGACGTTCCTCGCCACGAACGTTCCGCTCAGCATGGGCAGCAACACGATTCAAGCGGTGGCAGTGGACCGCGCGGGCAATGCGGCGACCACTCAGATTACGGTGATCCGGCAGTCGCCCCAACCCGGACAGATCCAGTTAATTTCCGGGAACAATCAGACGGGCACCATTGGCGCCGCTCTTTCGTCGCCGTTGCTAGTTGCGCTCACGGATACCGCAGGCAACCCAGCGGCAAATAAGCCGGTGATCTTTACCGTAACGCAGAACAACGGAATGCTGACTGCGGGTGGCGGAGCCGCCGCGGCGTCCGTGATGGCGACCACCAACGCGCAAGGACAGGCCACGGCGGCGTGGACCCTTGGCATGCGGTCGGGCGCGGGCAGCGATGGAGTTCAGGCCTATTCCGTCGGATTCACCGGGACAGCGGTATTTACCGCGACGGCCAACCAGGGCACACCGGGGCTGATCGTGATCGATTCAGGGAATAACCAGATCGCAGCGGTGAATCAACCGCTGCCGAAGCCGTTGATCTCAGTGGTGGTGGACGCGGGTCACAACCGGCTTGCAGGCATTCCGGTGACCTTTACGGTGCAGCAGGGCGGCGGCAGTTTTGCCGGACAGGCCAACACCACTGTGACGACGGATTCGGACGGGCGTGCGGAGGCGACACTGACGCTCGGATTCCAGGAGGGCAACTCCAATAATCTCGTCACGGCTGATTTCCCCGGGAATACCGGTTTTGCAGCCACATTTACAGCGTCTGGCCTTGGGCCCGGCAATCCGGCAAACACGACGATTTCGGGTGTGGTGCTGGATAACAGCAACCAGCCGATACCTGGTGTGACAATCCGCGCCGCACTTACCAATGTGGTGAACTCGAACCTCACCTTGGTGCAGGCCGCCGCCACAGTGCAAACCGACGCAAAAGGTCAGTTCACAATATTGAAGGCCCCCGTTGGTTTCGTGAAGTTGCTCGTCGATGGCTCGACCGCGAGTGTACCGGGAACGTTCCCGACCCTCGATTACGACATGGTTACCGTGGCAGGACAGATCAATACCGTCGGCCAGTCCATTTATCTCCTGCCAATCAAGACAGCCAATCAACTTTGTGTCACACCAACGACAGGCGGCGGCACACTCTCGATTCCGGAAGCGCCGGGCTTCTCGTTGACGTTCGGGCCAGGTCAGGTAACCTTTCCAGGAGGCTCGAAAACCGGTTGTGTCAGCGTCACCGTGGTCCATCCCGATAAGGTTCCGATGGTACCCGGCTTCGGCCAGCAGCCACGGTTTATTGTTACGATTCAACCCTCCGGCGCATTGTTCAATCCGCCAGCCCCGATCACGCTACCAAACGTAGACGGGTTAGCTCCGCGCGAAGTGACTGAGATGTATTCGTTTGATCATGACATTGGTTCGTTCGTGGCGATAGGGACTGGGACGGTAAGTGACGACGGACTTGTGATCCGGTCGAATCAGGGCGTGGGGGTGTTGAAGGCCGGTTGGCATTGCGGGGGGAACCCGAACCAACCCGGAACTGTTGCAACGTGCCCGGTGTGCTCTTTCTGCCAGGGGACCACATGCACTCCACAGGGCAACGGAACCCCCTGCGGGAACGGCGGTACCTGTCAGTTCACCGGGCGGACAACGGCGCCGGTCTGCGTCTGCCTGGCTGGCCAGGTCTTCAACACGACCACCGGCACTTGCGTTAATAGTGGACCTTGCCCCGCGGGATACTCGATCGTCAACGGGCAATGCTGCCAAGGTGCCACCTGTATGCCACCACAATGCCCTGCTGGCCTGGTATTCGACCCGGCTACGGGCACTTGCGTCAACAACTCACCGTGTCCGCCTGGCTACACGCTTTTCAACGGACAATGCTGCCAGGGGACCAGTTGCATTCCTCCCCAGTGCCCTCCTGGACTGACCTTCAATGCCGCCACCGGAACCTGCCAGGTACTAATGTGCGGGAATGGCCAGACCTGTAGCAGCCCCAACCCGTGTATTGACGCTTCCTGCGGCGCAAACAACCAGTGTGTGTTCTCGGCAAATCAGCTGTGTCAGAACGCCTGTAACGGCGCCACATCAGGTTCATGTTCGGTCAATGGCGTGTCGGGCACATGCGATTCGAGTGGCAATTGCAATCTCTGCGGCAATCCGGGAATTACAACGTGTGCATGTAAAGGTGGCACCCTCGGTACCTGTAGCAACGGACAGTGCACGGGGTGCCCCGCCGCATTTGTGACAATCTTGTCTGTGTCAAGTGTTGGCGTCCTTGTAGGCGATACCGTTACGATCCAAGTCGAAGGTGGCCCCACGCCGGGAAGCTTCACCGGGAACGTAAACTGGGATCACAATATCTTCGCGCTCGTTCAGTCAAACCCGGTTTCAACTGGAACGACGATACGACTAACCCTCATTCTGAAAGCGATAGGGTTCGGAGCCGCAAGCAACGTTCACTTTGAATATATGAGCAGCTCAGGCGCGATTGGAACTGCTGATCTTGCTTTTGATGTTGCTCAGCTGTCGATTGGTAGCTTTACGTTGCAGACCGATCCAAATGGTGGCTATTTCTCGGATCCTGTGTTTAGTGATACGATTCATTTTTCAGTCGGTACCAACTTGCGCCAGGCTGCAGTCCGCATACTGGCTTTCTTCAGTGTCCAGGGCCCACCGTCAGCTCTAGCACAATACAATATCGGATTTCTTCAAAACCTCACGAGTTCAGCGCTCGATGTGACTTATTCCACTTCGATCCTCCAAGGTCGCTTCTCTACACTCCCCCTGTTAGATGCTCAATTCCCGAATGTACCGATTCTAAACTTCGGCTCTCAGCAGTCACCTTTCTTCGACGATGCACCGGGTGCCAAAAACCTGAGCTGTGCGGATCAGTCTGGCGCTGTCACGATTCGCGATTATCGAGATCAGAGTACGTTTGTGACTTGGCTGGCTGCTCAAAACATAGGCACTAATCAGTTTCTGTACTTCCATCATTTTCAATGGCAATATTTTTACAAGATAGACTTTGCCGTTAATGCTGGAACATGCTCGGGGACCGTAGACAAAAGCGCTAGCGTTGTTTTAATAGTTCCTGGCAGCGAAGGCGATGGGCAAGGGCCTGTTAGCCCGGTAACGAACGGTCCATTAGCAAATAATAGCGAGGTCCTGACTTGGCATTAGATGTCTCACGACTAACACATATCGTGGTCAGCGTGTCCGATCAATGCAACGCAGCGTTGTTAATGGGTCTCACTCTATTATCGCTGGCGCTGGAATTACATGCGCAACAGGGTGCCCGTTCGCTGGCGCCGGCGAGCAGTATCGGTCGGGAGATTACGGTTACCCATCTCCGAGATAGTGATGAGTTTGATAAATCTCTTTCGGAACTCAATCTATACGGTAAGAGATTGTTCAACGCCAACTGGACCGAACAAGAAGGCGGCGGTCGCCCGCTCACAAAAGGCACCGGCCGCCTGCTCTCCGATCCCTCCCTCCCACTAACCGGCTCGCGTGCGTTCAACCGCATCTCCGCGCCCGACGCGAACTCATGCGCAGGTTGCCACAACGCTCCCTACGGAATCTCCGGCGGCGGCGGTGACTTCGTCACGAACGTCTTCGTCCTCGGCCAGCGCTTCGACTTCGCCACTTTCGATCCATCCGACAAGCTTCCAACACGCGGCGGCGCGGATGAAGATGGCAGCGCCTCATCGCTAGACACGATGGCCAACCTGCGCGCGACCACCGGCCTCTTCGGCGCAGGATATCTGGAGATGCTGGCCCGTCAAATCACGGAAGATCTCCAAGCCATCCGCGCAACCATCAAACCCGGCCACACGAAGGAACTCGTTTCCAAAGGTATCCATTTCGGAAAGCTCACCCTCACCAAAACCGGTACATGGGACGCGTCAAAAGTCGAAGGGTTGCCGCGCCTCAGCCTGCTCGGCACAATCTCGAGTAATCCGCCCACGCTGGTAATCCGTCCGTGGCACCAGGCCGCAAACGTTGTTTCCATCCGGGAGTTCTCGAATAACGCATTCAATCAGCATCACGGCATCCAATCCACCGAGCGTTTCGGCATCGATACCGATCCCGACGGCGACGGCTTCACCAACGAGCTGACCCGCGCCGACGTGACTGCCGTGAGCGTCTTCCAGGCCGCTTTGCAGGTTCCAGGACGCGTCATCCGTTGCAATCGCGAGGTCGAGCAGGCGGTGTTGCTTGGCGAGAAGATCTTTGACCGGATCGGTTGCGCTTCCTGTCACATTCCCCGGCTGCCGCTCGATAGAAACGGATGGATTTATTCGGAGCCGAATCCTTACAATCCACCAGGCAACCTGCGGCTGGGCGAGACGAAGACTCTGAATGTCGATCTATCGAGCGATGAGCTTCCCGCGCCGAGGCTGAAGCCGGATTCTTCAGGCGTCGTATGGGTCGAAGCGTATACGGATTTCAAGCTGCACGATATCTCCGGAGCCGAGGCCGGGGAACCCCTCGACATGAATCAGACGGTGTGGTCGAAGAAGTTCAAGGAAGGCAATCGGCGGTTTCTAACCAAGCGCTTGTGGGGCGCGGCCAATGAACCTCCTTACTTTCACCACGGCCTGTTTACCACCATGCGGCGGTCCGTGCTGGCACACGCAGGCGAAGCATTGGAGACCCGGAAGGCATTTCAGGCGTTGCCCGCGATCGAGCAGGATTCGCTGATTGAGTTTCTGAAGACGCTCCAGGTGCTGCCTCCGGGGACGAAAGATTTAATCGTGGACGAGAAATTTCAAGCGCGGGAGTGGCCGCCGAGTTGGGCCAAAGGAAAACAGTGACAACCCTTCGATTGATTCCGGGTCTCGCACTGCTGACGGCGATCGGTTTCGGTCAGGAGACAGCTCCGGAGGTCACCATTCAAATCTTCTCCGACTTTCAATGCCCTTATTGCAAGGTGTTCGCGCCGGGGGCTCGCGAACTGGAGAGCAAGGGCGTCGAAGGCGTCAGGACGAAGGTGGAGTTCAGGAACTTTCCCTTAAGCTTTCATCCCTTCGCACAGCTTGCCGCTCAGGCCGCGACGGCGGCGGGTGAGCAGGGAAGGTTTTGGGAGATGCACGATCTGCTCTTCGCAAACCAAAACGCGTTGGGACGCGAGGACCTACTGAAATACGCGCAGACCCTGAAGTTGGACATGACGCGATTCACCAAGGATCTCGACAGCGACCGCATCAAGGAAAAGATCGCGGCTGACAAGGCCGAAGGAAATGCGAAGAAAGTCCAGGGCACGCCCACGTTCTTCATCAATGGCAAGGAGTATTCGGGAACAAAGTCGCTGACCGAGCTGAGCGCGCTGATAAAGGCGGATGCCGGGCGCAGGATTGCGCTTTCCGAGATCACCGATGCGCTAATGAGCAAGGGTCCTTCGGGCGCGCCCGTGACAATCGAGTTTTTCGCGGATCTGGAAAGTCCGGTAAGCCGGTCCGCCAATTACGTATTGGAGGAGTTGATCGCCAAGTATCCGGCGGCAGTACGCCTTCAGTTCCGGAATTTCCCGCTGTCGTTCCACCCGCAAGCAGCGCTCGTACACGATGCCGCGATGACGGCCGCGCGCGAAGGTCATTTCTGGGAGATGGCGAACTACGTTTTCGATCACCAGGAGTCGGTGCGTGAGCAGGATCTGATCGCTTACGCAGGGCGGCTGGGGATCGATCAGGTGAAGTTCGCGGAGACGATTCAGAAGCGGAAATATACACCGAGGGTGGATGCGGATCTTGCAGACGGGTTCCAGCGGGGCGTGCGGGGCAGTCCGGTGATCTTCGTCAACGGGAAGGAGATCGACGGGGTGCCGAGCCTTCGCACTTTGACTGAATACGTGGATGCCGCGCTGGCAACCGTAAAGAAGCCAGTAACAGAACAAGCCAAAAAATAAGAATCCAATGAGCGCCAAGTCCCTATACCACGTTCTGCGAACCGCTGCGGCGGCCGTGGCGATCTTGGTGGTGATCTTCGTTGGAATTCCCCCCGCCGCAGCCCAACTGAATCAGAACTGCACGGTGAGCGTGTTAAATCGTACCGTTCCGGTGAACCCGGATGGATCATGGGTGCTGCCAAATGTTCCGGCTAACTTCGGCCAAGTGAAAGCCCGAGCTACCTGCATTCAGAACGGTGTTACCACCTTCGGCGAATCGGCATTCTTCACCATTCCGGCGAATGGCGCAGTGAATCTGCCGGCAATCACTCTTGGAGCAACCACGCCCATCCCGGTTTCGCTAGGCATCGCGCCAGCCTCTGGGTCGCTGACCACCGTAGGGCAGACCGTACAACTCGTTGTCACGGCGACCTACCCGGACAACTCCACGAAAAACGTCACGGCCGCCAGCACCGGAACCAACTACACGATCAGCAACACCGCAATCGCGACGATCACCGCAGGCGGACTCGTAACCGCAGTGTCCAGCGGCACCGTTGTAATTCAGGCAAACAATGACGGCGCAACGGGCATCGCCACGGTGCAAGTCGTCCTGGGTGGCAGTGCCCACGGAGGCATCCCGGTTCCTGGGCCATAGCCCATGGCCTGAATCCCGCCGATCCACTGGTGGCCATGGAAGACCCAGACCGCGACGGCCTGACCAATCTCCAAGAGTTCCAACAGGGAACCGATCCGAACAATCCTGATACCGACGGTGACGGTCTGAACGACGGCGACGAAGTGAACAAGTACCACACCAATCCGCTACTGGCCGATACCGATGGAGATCTGATCCCAGACGGAGTGGAGGTTCAGACCGGAACCAGCCCCACAAGCGCCACCAGCTACGACCTGAAGAAGGCGACGGCAACTTCGACAGTGACTCCGCCTTCGTTGAACTTCCAGACGAGCGTCGGGAACACTACTCTTTCGATCCAGTTGACCTGGACGGTTATGCTGATCGACGGCAAAACCACACTCAACCTCACAGCCGACCCGCGCACGCACTACGGTTCGAGCGACCTGAACGTTTGCAGTTTCGGCGTCCAGCCAGGGCTCGTTTTCTCGGGCGGCGCGGGAACCTGCGTCATCACGATTAGCCAGAACACCCTGAGCGTGCCGGTGCCCGGCACGGTGGGAGGTTTCACGCCAGTCGAAATTTCCACATTGAACGTCCCAGGCGCGGTCGCCGTAGATGTGGCGGGCAACTTCGCATACGTCGCCACGGGTACAAATGGACTAACAGTCGTCGATGTATCGGACAGGACAAACCCACGGATTCGCGGGACACTGAACGGCATCGGCAACGCACAAGCCGTTCGAGCCTCCAGCCAAAACGTATTCATCGGCGATGCCAACGGCTTCCTCCGAATCGTGCAGGCCCAGAATCCGAATGCACCCGCACTCGTCTCGTCGCTCGCGATTGCAGGTAATCCCGCAGCCCTGGCGTTGCACGGCGCAACGGTGGCCGTGGCCGCGCAATCCGGCGGAGTGTCTTTAATAAATATCGCGGATCCTGCCAGCCCAAGCCTGATCGCGAAGCTTACGCCGCCCGGATCTGCACTCGGAGTGGATTTCGACCCGCAGACCGGAACTGCAGCCGTGGCAATGGGCACGGCAGGACTTCAACTCGCCGACATCTCGACTCCCGCCTCGCCGAAATTGCGCGGCGTTCTCGCGGGCGGCGACGTTCGGCGTGTGCTCCTGAGATTTCCCGGCGCTCTTCTTGCAGACGTGCAACGGAGTGTCACCGCCGTCGATATCTCCCACCCCGACACGCCGGTGCTCTCGTCGTCGCTCCGATCCGATCTCGGAGGAATCCCGGTTGACATCGCCGCCTTCGGCAGCATCGCCATCACGGCGGACAATTCGTTCGGCCGCGCAATCCCGATCGTCAACATCTCCAATCCGCTAAACCCGACCAGCGTCGGATTCTGGACACTGGTCAGCCCTGGCTTCAGCTCCAGCATCGCCGTCGACATCAGCTTCGGGTACGCGATCATACCCGCAACCAGTACGCTCCGAATCCTGAAGTATCAGAACATCGTCGATACAGGTGGGATACCGCCGGTGGTCTCCATCACCTACCCGATCTCCGGAGTTCCCCTCATTCAGCAGCAGCCGATCACGATCACCGCCAACGCAACTGACGACATAGCTGTTGCCTCGGTGAGCTTCTTCGTAAACGGTCAACTACTTCTCGCGACATCAAGTGCACCCTACCAAGCCAGCTACACCGTGCCTCAGTCAGCTTCAACTCTCACGTTCGGGGCCACCGCACTCGATTTTGGAAATAACACCGGTGTAGCGCAGAACGTAACGGTCCCAGTGATCCCCGATCCTTTGACGACTGCAATCGGACGCGTCCTGAATAGCCAGGGCAGTCCCGTAGCTGGGGCGGCAGTGAGCGCCTTTGGAATATCGGCGACAAGTGCGGCCGACGGTACCTTCCGTCTCGCGGGCCTGCCGACGATACGCGGGTCGATCATCGTTACCGCAATTGCCACCCAAAACGGCATCGTCGTTAGCGGCATATCTGTCGCTACTCCACCAGTCGGTGGGGGAACGATCAACGTCGGCGACATCAAGGTACTTCCAAAACCTGTGATCACATCGCTGAAGCAGAAGGCTGTCCTCGCGAACACCACTGTTCCGAACTTCGTCGTGAACGGTGCGAACCTGGCCAACAGTATTTTCTCTTTGCTTCCAAGCACGAATCCGATTGCGATCACGTTCACCGTCGTCTCCGTCGATCCGTCTGGTACCTCTGCAAACCTGACCTTGAACGTCGCTCCGAACGCGGCAGGCAAGTTCGATCTCGTTGCGACGAGTCCGGCTGGCACGTCGGATCCAAATCCTTCAGACACCATCACCATCTACAACCTCGATCCCAACGCGGACACGGACCACGACGGCCTTACCAACGCACAGGAGATCAGTATAGGGACCGATCCGACCAATGCCGATACAGACAGCGACACCTATGTCGACGGACTAGAGGTGCTCTTTGGGTCGAATCCTCTCGACGCCACGAGCATCCCCGTAATTCCGCCAGGAGGTGGCAACGGCTACCTGACATTCTCGATGCTGAACACCATTGATCCGGGACAGAAGCAGTCAACCCCGGAAGTACCCTCGGTAACCTTGTCCTTCTTGAACACCATCAATCCGGGGCAAAATCAATCAACGCCGGAAGTGCCGTCAGTGACCCTGTCCTTCCTGAACACCGTCAATCCGGGCCAAAATCAGTCAACCCCGGAAGTCCCGTCAGTGACGCTGTCCTTCCTGAACACCGTCAATCCTGGGCAAAATCAGTCAACCCCGGAAGTTCCCTCGGTGACACTGTCTTTCCTGAACAGCATAAACCCTGGCTTGGGGTCATCGACGCCGGAGCAACCAAATATCACCCTGTCTTTTCTCAACACAGTCAACCCTGGCGCGAAGCAGTCGTCATTCTTTGAACCATGGGTGATTTTCTCGGCGATGAACACTCAACCGTTGCAAACGAAATTGTTGTCTTCCAACTTCACTTACACCTCCTCCACCGGCGAGCAAGTCCGCTGGGACGGACCAGTGTCACTGATGACGTTACGCCTCCTCGGAACCACGGTCGCGGCACGCCAGAGGGTTAGGGCCAATTTTACGGGGCTTGATAGCGACGGCGACGGGTTGCCGGACGCGTTGGAAATCATGCTGGGGTCTGACCCGTACAAGGCTGACAGCGACGGAGACGGCCTTCCAGACGGCATCGAATATATTTTAAAAGGCGATCCATTCAGCGCACGTCCCGAAGACGACGACGATGGTGACGGACTCACCAACATCGAAGAGGTTCGCCTCGGCACCGATCCCTCCAGGGCCGACACCGATGGAGACGGACTTTCCGACGGAGAAGAAGTAACGCGCTATCACACCGATCCGCTCCGCATGGATACGGACGGCGACGGCTTCCCAGACGGATTGGAAGTTGCGCTCGGGACCGACCCGCTCAACCCGGGAAGCTTCCCGTCCCCGCTTCAGCTCGTTCCGTCAACGATTTTCAGTCAACCTTTCACGATCTACAACGGGAAATCAAACCAAATCGCGGCTGCGAAAATGCCGCGCAAAAATTGCAGAACAGGGAGTCAACTATGCGAATAAACACTAGCTCTTCGCGAGGGTTCTTCGCCGCCGTAGTCCTGGCCGGCGCGCTTGCGAATGTTGCGCTCTGGGGGCAGACGTTCAGTAGCGGATCGACAGGATCCGATGGCGCCCTGTCATTTCCGACTGCGCAGCCGGGACAAACCATCATCTTCGACCCGACTACATTCAACCCGCCACTCAACCCGGCGCACGACAATATTTTCAATTTCACCACGATCACTATCCCCACGGGGGTAACAATTAAGTTGTCCGCTCAGAACCTCGGTGGCCCAGTCTATTGGCTCGCAAGTGGTGCCGTTGATATCGAAGGAACACTTGATTTGAGCGGGAGCCCGGGCTATCCACCAGCCAATCTGATCGCACAGCGCACCCCGTCAATACCAGGGCCCGGTGGGTTTCCAGGTGGGGTTGGCGGCAACGGGGGACCAACAAGCACCTATCCAGTAGAAGCCGGCAGGGGGCCTGGGGGAGGCATCACATGCCTATCTGGCGGCTCCTATTTTGGTGTAGGCGGAGCGTTCACCGGGAACCAGTTCTTGGTCCCGTTGATTGGGGGATCGGGCGGAGCAGGTGACGACTACCAAGACGGTTTATTCGGATCGGGTGGGGGGGCCGGAGGTGGCGCCATCCTGATTGCCAGTTCGGTTTCAATTACCATCAACGGGACCATTACGGCTGCGGGCGGGAAATCAGGTGGTAGTTATGCCGGCGGCGGCGCCGGCGGTGCGGTCCGTTTAGCGGCACCGACAATCCAAGGTCACGGGTCGATCTCTGTTGCTGCGGGAAGCCAAAGCATTGGAGGCTGCCTTAATGGGACTTCTGCTCCTCAGAATGGAATAGCCCGACTTGAGGCATTTAATCAATTATTTTCAGGGAGCATCAGCGGAGGGCAAGGATCTGGCTCACCCTACAACACCTTCGTCCCCAACACCGGCGCGACACCAAAGCTCACAGTAGCAAGCGTGAACGGTGTCGCGGTGGCTCCGAGTCCGTTGGGTAACTTCACTACTCCAGACGTGACATTTAGCGCGTCTGGTGCCGTCCCGGTTGTGGTCAAAGGCGCGAACATACCACTGGGTACCCAGGTGAGTTTGCAAATCTACTCGGAGAACGGACCGGACATTGTCGTGCCGAACGGCGGAGTCCTCGGCGGAACAGTCGCATCTTCAACGGTAACAGTAATGGTGAACCTGCCGCCCGGCTTCTCCCGTGGCTTCATCTCGGCGTCGTTTACCCCGTAAATTTGCCAGAAAACGGATAGCCGCTGCGACAGCACTACTCCCGGACGGGCGCAGCGGCTTGGTTCACCCGCCGCCCTCCACCACTCCCGCCATATCCTAGCCCGCCAAGCCGAATCAACCTTCTCAGTGAACTAAACCGCTACGCGGTAAGCTCTGCGAGTGAAGGGAGGGGAGGAGATTGCGGTAGAGAGAGTTGTTGGAGGGGGCTCGATGAGAAAGACTGGATGAGGTTATTCGCGATAGCCGATCCAAGATTTCAAGGAGCCCACACAAATGACGCCGCTACGCCGACGCATGCTCGAAGACATGCAGTTGCGCAACTTCGCTTCCGAGACGCAACGCAACTACATCCATCACATTAAAGGACTGGGACAGTTTTATCAAACCAGCCCGGAGCAACTGGACCTGGAGGACATCCGGGACTACCAGCTGCATTTGCTGAACGAGAGACAACAGTCGCCGCAGACGGTGAATCAGTTCGTCTCGGCGGCGAAATTTCTGTACCAGGTGACGCTGGAGACCGTGTGGCCGGAAAAGGCTCTGCCACGGGTTCGCGTGCCGGATAAGCTTCCGGTGGTGCTCGAGCCCGGCCGAAGTGGATGCCTTCTTCCAACAGGTTGGAACTCTACGCCACCGGGCCGCCTTGATGACGGCCTATGGGGCCGGGTTGCGTGTCTCGGAAGTGGTGCGGGTGAAGGTATCCGATATCGATTCGGAACGCAGGCTGATCCGAGTCGAGCAAGGCAAGGGAAAGAGAGACCGGTACGCCATGCTGTCGCCGCGACTGCTCGAAGTGATGCGGGCCTGGTGGCAAGTCGAGCGGCCGCGGGACTGGCTGTTTCCCTGCTGCTGTCCGGGCCGCCACATGGATGCGGCCACGCTGCAGTTGGTCTGCCGGCAAGCGGCCGCGCTGGCAGGCATCGCCAAGCGGGTGAGGGTCCACACGCTGCGGCACAGCTTCGCCACCCATCTGCTGGATAGCGGTGTGGATTTACGTATCATCCAGGAGATGCTTGGGCACACCCGCATCGATACCACCGCCCGGTACGCCCAAGTCTCGCCGCGCCGCGTGGCCGCCACCAAGAGCCCACTCGACCAACTCGGCCGGAAGCCCAGCCGGGCGAAGAGGTAATGTTGTTTGTCCCGGCCGGCTTTCGAGCTGGCCGACATTTTCCGGCGTGACGCTCCGGCTTACCGCCAGAGCCATCGATTGCTGCAGGAGCAAGAGCGGGCCATCGATGCCATCATGGAATGCCGCACGGCAGCATTGGGCGGCCACGTCGAGGAATGCGGCCAGTGTGCTCACTCTCGCATCTCGTACAACTCGTGCCGGAACCGTCACTGCCCGAAGTGCCAATCGCTGGCGCGAGCCAAGTGGGTGGAAGCACGAAAGGCCGAACTGTTGCCGGTGGAATACTTTCACCTCGTCTTCACCCTGCCGGAACAGATTGCCCGAATCGCGTTTTACAACCGCAGAGCCGTTTACGACATCCTGTTCCGCGCCACCGCGCAAACGCTCCAGACCATCGCCGGCGACCCCCGGCATCTCGGGGCATCCATCGGTTTCTTTGCCGTGCTCCATACCTGGGGACAAAATCTTCTCCATCATCCTCATTTGCACTGCGTGGTGCCGGGCGGCGGTCTTTCCCCGGACGGCCGGCATTGGGTGTCTTGTCCATCCGGCTTCTTTCTCTCAGTCCGGGTGCTGTCGCGTCTGTTCCGCCGCTTATTCCTCCAACAGCTCCAGACTGCATTCCAAAAAGGAAAACTCCGTTTCTTCGGAGAGCTGGAATCGTTGCACGCGCCCGATCGATTCGACGCCTATCTGGCTCCTCTCACCATCGCCGAATGGGTAGTCTACGCCAAGCCGCCGTTCGGCGGCCCGCGCCAGGTGATCGAATATCTTGGCCGCTATACTCATCGCGTGGCGCTGTCCAACCAACGTCTGCTCGATGTGAAAAACGGCCAGGTGACGTTCCAGTGGAAGGACTATCGTTCCAAGGACAACCAGAAGTCGCGGGTGATGACGCTAGAAGCAGAGGAGTTCATCCGGCGTTTTCTGTTGCACGTGCTGCCGCGGGGTTTTCAGCGCATCCGGTTTTTCGGCTGGCTGGCCAACTGCCATCGCCAGGCACGGCTGACACTCTGCCGCCTGCTTACCACGCCTCTCAACGACCTGCTGCCGAATCCCGCTGACTACCATAACCGGCCTCAGATGCCGGCGGATTCCTCGCGGCTCTGTCCGGTCTGCGGCCAGGGCGAGATGATCCGTGTTCTCGTCGTGGCTCCCTCGTGGCGCTTCCCCGACTCCTCATGAGCCAGCCAGTGAGAACAACGCTTCACCCGCACGCTGCTGTCCAGCAGCGCAGCGGAGAGTCTCGTCCCGGAGCTTCTCATTCCGTATTCTTCCGTCGCAGGATCGTGCGGCCACGCCGCTGTTTCGGAGAAATTCACGACGTTGGCCCCACCCGCCGCCCGCAAATCCTCAGCAAGTTCCGCTGCCGGCGCACCAGCGCCATCCATCCACATCAAGCAAAACCCATAGCGGCTGCGAACGACCTTCCGCCGACGGGCGCAGCGGTCTAGTTCACCGAACGGTTGCATCAGCCGGCGGCTCGTCCACTCCTCCGCCCCAGCCACCTTCTTGTCCGCCGGCCGAAGCAACCTTCTCATTCACAAAAATCTTCACCAACAAAACCAACAACATACAAGAAATTAACCCGCCCAACAAAATCTATCCTATAAGCTCAAACCAGGAAAGGAGAAGTATATGACCGAAAACGTAAGCACGATAAATGGCCGTAGCGCATATCCGCTGGCCGGCACAAAAAAGACCGACGAATTACGGCAAAGCTCCGTAACAAACGCAGCCGAACGTACACCCGTCGCCCAGGCGTTTGTCCTGGCCGGTGAAAGCCTTGACACCTTCGAGGCGCTACGGAAGTCCTACTACGATTTCTGGCAGCCTCAGGATCTATTTGAGGCCGGCCTGGTCGACGACATGGTCGGGGCCCGCTGGCGGCTCACCCGCATCCGGACCGCCGAAACCCAAGTCGCCGCCCGCTGCGTGGCCGCCTCCAACGAGGGCGATCAGCCCCGCCCCAACTCCCGGGAAGAAGTCCTGATTCGCATATTTTCGGCATCGGAAGCGCGCTACAATCGCCAACTGCGCCACACCATCGCCTCGCTCCGCGACGCGCAAAACCAGCGCCGCGACTGGGAAGCTAGACTAGCTCGCTCAACCGCAAAAGGAGAAAAATCGTGAAATCCCAAGCAAGAATCGACGCCGGACGCCGCAACGGAATGCTGGCCAGAGGAAAGAAATCCGAAGAAGCGCGCCAGAAATGCGCAAAAAATAGTCTGAAACACGGGGCATTTTCACAAACGCTCGTGCTGCCCAACGAAAGCCCCGAACTCTTCGAATCCGCCCGGAAATCCTATTACGATCTTTGGAAACCGGAAAACGAATTCGAAGCCGACCTCGTCAACGACATGGTGGCCGCCCGATGGCGTCTCAACCGGATCATAGGCGCCGAAATGGAAACCCTGGCACTCCGCCAAGCCCGCATGGACCATTCCGGTGAGCTCAAAAAGGAGTTCGATATCATCCCGGAACCCGTCCGCATCGCCATCGCCTACGCAAAAGAGTCGGACGAATCCAAAGCCATGGCTAACCTATCACGCTACGAAGCCCGCTACTTCCGCCAACTCCGCCAAGCCGCCGACGAACTCCGCCGCGTGCAAAAAGACCGCCGGGCCGACGAGGCCGCCGAAGCCGCCGAAGAAGCAATCACATCCGAACCAGAGCCAATATGCAAGAACGAAGGTAACGCCACCGCAAAACCCGTTGCGCCAACCCTCGAAATCGTCCGTCCCGCCCCTGAAACACTGCGGGAGCCGGTCTCACAGCCTTCGCCTCCCACCCCGAAGGACAAGCCGAGGCACTCATGACAAGAAAATCACGCAGGCCGAATGCTGCAATCAAGAACAGTTGTGCGTCGGAAGTCCATGATGCAGTCTGAGAGTTGCCCACGCGTGATACCATGCCCATATATGCAGCCATTGTCACGGCGCGCATTTCTGAGCATGGTTCCGGTCGTCCTCGCAGGCGAGATGGTTCCCACGGAGCTCAGGCGATTTAAAGACGGCGCGACTGAATTCGATGTCAACCGTCTGACCGATCCGGCGCACAGCAGCTATCTTCCCCCGGCACACCTCCACCCCATCTCGCGTCACAGCAATTCCGTATTTTATTGCTCCGACCGCTCCGGAGCCATGCAGGCATATCGCATGGAATTGAAGAGCGGTGAGAGTACGCTGATTCAACATCTCACGGCGCCCGATCCGGCCACTCTTGCCCATACGCCCGATGAGCACAGCGTCTGCTGCTTCGATGGGCCAAACCTCACTTACGCGGGCATCACAAAAGCACAGAGCCGGCAGATTTATGAGCTGCCCAAGGGATGGGAGCGGGGCAAGGGATTCGGTTTTGCCGAAGACGGCCTGTTCGCGACGTTTGTCGAAACCGATCGATCCGCGTGGCGGCTGCAACTCGTCGGGGTGACCAAGCAGTCGCGAACCATGATTGCGGAGGCGAAAGAAGAAATCAGCGACCCGATGCCGCGTCCCCGCCGTGCCGGCCTTTTGTTCCGGCAGCAAAACGCGTTGTGGCTGGTGAACTACGACGGCCATGATCGTAGACGCTTGAAACTTGCGCCCGGCGGCACCATTGGACCTGCCATGTGGTCCGCAGATGGAAAGACCGTCACCTATCTCTTCTATCCGGACGACCACACCAAGCTACATCAGCTACGTGAGCACACTCCCGATACCAACGACGACAAGCTCATCGCGCCCACCAGCCAGTTTGTCTACTTTGCGCCTAACGCGGACGGATCGGTGTTCGTGGGAGTGAGCAGCAACAAGGCATCCCCACATATCCTGATCCTCCTCCGAGTCACCCGGCGCGAGTTGACTGTGTGCGAACACCATTCGGCCGACGCAACGTCTGTCCGAATCGCATTCTCTCCGAATAGCCAGCGGCTTGTGTTTCAGACCGATCGGGAAGGGAAACCTGCGCTCTACGCGGTCGCCGTCGAGCGTTTTGTTGAAAACACTGAATCTGGGTGAAACTGAGAGCAAACCTCACGCGTTAAGGTGTAAGATATATTACCATGCGTTCGTTGTTGTTGTGCCTTGTCGCGTCGACCGCCCTGCATGCGGCTTTCATTTGCAACGATAGTGCCGCTACTCCTACTCTTCGTTCAGAAGGGCTCACCGAACAGGTAGGCGATATCGTCCTGGCTTGCTCGGGAGGTGTTCCCGGAACCTCCGTAAGTGGCAACTTGAGCATTTTTCTGAACACCAACGTGACGAACAAGGTGAGCTCACAAGGTTTTGCGGACGCCATTCTCACTATTGATATGGGCAGCGGCGCTTCATCGTCGGGCGTCCAGCCGCAGATCCTGGGAGCCAATCAGATTGTCTTCAACGGACTCACGTTTACCGTTCCGGCCAGCGGGAATGTGACGTTACGAATCTCAAATATTCGCGTGGTGGCGCCTGCAACTACGGAGGTGGCGAGCCTTTCCTTTTCTGCGTCGGCTGTGTCGCTCACGAACCCGACTCTTTCCGTCGGCATCGCACAGCCGTCGCTGCTGGCCAGCGTGCTGACAGGGAATGTTGCCGCGCAGCAGGGCTCTCCGTTGCCTGACACCATTAACTTTGCCAATCTTATGTCCACGGGCACGCGATTCGCGACGACACGCGTTACCGAGGCCACATTCGGCGCATTCCAGGCACGTCAGCCGATGACCGATAATGGCATGCGCATTGTCGTGCAATATTCGAATTTCCCGGCCGGCACGCGCTTGTTCGTTCCCGATGCCATCGCTGGATCGGACGCCACGCAGCCAACGTCCGCGGGTGACTTCGGACTCACTCCATCCGCGGGTCAATACGCTCCGGGCAGTGGAACCCTGTTGCTGGTCCGCGTCATGAACGCCGATGTGAACGGAGCGGGCGGTTCGACCGTCGCTCCAACTTTCGGTAGCGTCGGCGAACTGAGCGTGGTGAACGGCGCCGCTCAGGCCGTTTATGAAATCGTGGACGCTAGCGCCACTACGCGGGAGACTGCTCAAATTCCGGCGTTCATCGGATTGGCGCCCATCAGTAACGGCGGCAGCATCGTCACGCAGCAGAAGGTCTTCCTTGGGCCCATTTCGACCGTTACGACAGGGTCGACAACGGCGCCGGTGCCGCGATTCGCCGCCACTACACCGGCCAGCGATTGCACGGTGCTCGGCGACTGCAATGGTCCATACCTGCCGAAGCTCTTCGTGGATTCTCCACCGTTGACCCAGACTCTCGTGGCTGGCGGAGGCTTTGCTCTTGAATACGTGCGCGTACTCAACAACGGGGGAGGCGTGCTGGTTTGGAATCTATCGGTGGCCTATCAGAACGGGTCCGATTGGCTTCGAGTCGATACACTGTCAGGCATCGGCCAGGCAACCACGCGAATCGACTTCCTGCCCGGTAATCTTACACCGGGAATTTATCATGCGACGGTCACCATCGATGGCGGACCGCAAGCCGGACGTGTGGATCTGCCTGTAACGCTCACCGTGACGGCCGCGGTTCCGCCGGCGCCGGCGATCACCAAGGTAATCAACGCGGCAACGCTACAGGCCGGCCCGCTGGTGCGAGGATCGTTCGGGACTCTAATGGGCACGAACTTCTCGGCAACCGACACGGCCGTCACGCTCGATGGTACTCCGGTGAAGACGGTCTATGTCAGCGCCACGCAGATCAATTTTCTGGTTCCGGCGACCCTTCCTCGAGAAGCCTCGGCGCAACTCGTGGTGACTGCCAACGCTCAGCGTACCGCTGCATTCACGGTACCGTTGGCTGATGTCGCACCGGGGATTTTTAACCCTGGAATTCTGAATCAGGACAACACTGTCAACAGCGCGACGAATCCCGCATTGGTGGCGAGCGTGGTGCAAGTCTTCGCTACCGGTCTGCTGCCGCCAGAGGGCGGAACCGTCGACGTGACGATTCAGGATCGCCAGGGCCTGGTGCCTCTCTACGCCGGCGTGGCGCCGGGCATCCCGGGTCTACAACAGATAAATGTCATGGTACCCTCCGGATTGGCTGCAACCACGACGCAGATCGTGGTCTGCGGCACGGCTTCGGGCAACAGAGTCTGTAGCCCGCCGGCTCAGATTACATTGCGGCAATAGCCAGACATCCAATGCGGGTTCAACTACGTATCCATAAGAAGTGTCCACGTCGCGTCGTGAAGTCTATGTTACGGGAGGAACAGGCTATGTCGGCCATGCCCTATTACCCAAGCTCCTGGCGCGGGGGCACAATGTTCGCGCCCTCGCCAGGCCAGGCTCGGAAGGGCGCCTGCCGCCTGATTGCCGGATCGCGACCGGTGACGCCCTGGATGCGGAAACCTTCGCGCCTACGGTGGCTGGATGCGATACCTACATACAACTTGTAGGTGCGCCCCATCCCGCACCGTGGAAAGGGGACCAGTTTCGTAAAGTCGATCTCGCATCTCTGAAAGCTTCCGTCGAAGCGGCCAAGGTTTCGGGCGTGGAGAACTTCATCTACGTCAGCGTAGCCCAGCCCGCGCCGATGATGAAAGAATATCTGGCGGTTAGGAAACAGGGTGAACAGATTATTGAAGCGGCCGGGCTGGTCGCGACGATTCTTCGGCCCTGGTACGTGCTCGGTCCGGGCCACCGGTGGCCGTACGCGCTAAAACCCGCGTACGGGCTGATGGAACTCATTCCGGCGACACGCGAAACCGCGCTTCGGTGTGGCCTGCTTACGCTGGATGAAGTAGTGGGAGCGCTCATTTGGGCGGTTGAGCACGGCCCTGGTAAGACGCAAATTCTCGATGTTCCGGCTATGCGTGCCTTGCGCTATTGAGGAAGAAACTTTGGTCCTTGTTTTGTCGAAGTATCGGATAACGCTCTGGCACTGAAGACTGACGCTTCACCGGCATTGAGGCGGGACTCGGAACCTTCTTCAATCGGCATCTCGTGCTCTACCCAGTTCGAGAGCGGGATGTTGCGGAAGTACAATCGCTCCTGCATCACCATCGACTTCCGGGTGAGGAAATGCGATTTTGTTTCCCGCATGTAATGCCGCTCTTCCACGCGAAAGTCCATCAGGAACTGGTCGAATGCTTTCCGTTGAGCCGTTTCTTCGGCCGCCTTGATCTTGTCCTGCAACCCCTGTTCATGCGCCTGTATCTGTGCGCGCGCGGCGGCGAGGTTCTCGCGCTCCTTGGCGATTGCGACCTCCAGCTTCGCCTGCATCAGGTAGAAGGAGAGTATCGCGGAGCCGGCGGCTACCAGGACCGGAAGTAGAATCCACAGAAAAGCATCCATAGGGTTCTACCTATATTAATCGGTTTGAAGCACGAAAAAATGTAGGGTCAATGTCTAAGGTGACTTTGATGCAAGAAGTTACCAGGACACCCGATCGCCACCGGCCAGCGCCAGGTCCATCGCTGGCGGGTCGCCCGCGAGCAATTCGATGACCGTTGGCTTTCCATCGAAGAGTCTTTGGACGCGCACTGCCGCGGGATTGGGCAGTTTCTGGGCGGTAAGTATGCTCCTTAGCGTTGCGCCCAATGGAACATACTCGATCTTCCCATTCAAATTTACGCCGATCTGGACGCTCATCGTAACCCTGCCGGTGAATTCGACGCATTCGGACCCTTGGGCGCCGCCCAGCACGGCACATCCGTCCGCTGGCGCGTTGCGAATTGTCTGTGTGAGGACGGCCAGCTTGGCGCGGCTGTCCGCACCGATGAGCATTGCCGGACGCTGAATTTTCTTCGGTACGAACTGGCTCAGTAAGAAGAGCCGGTAATAGGGGAGAGGGTGGCAACGCGCTTCGAGCTGAGTGTCTGGCTGCTCGCGAACGGCATCGGTCTGGCCCAAGTGGAAGGAAATCTGTCCATGCGCGCGAGCCAGGTCGTAGGTGGTTGTGTTCGTTCCGGTGTAGTTCGCGATGGTGTAGTCCTGACGCGCTTCCGCGTCCGGCGTAAATCGAGCGCGTACGATTGTGATCCTGGCGCCCGGCCCCAGATCGACAATACCCTCGCGCGGACGGTAGTTGTAGAGATACGCGAGCGTTTGCGCCGGAGGACTTGGCGCGCTCTCGGAGAGAAGTATCGTGCGAGCGGGCGACCCCGTGCACTGTTCCATTTGCGTCAGAAATGCATCGAATTCGCCGGGCAGATTGCTCTCGGCCAGCAGGCTCGCCGCCGATGGAAACGATACCGTGGAGCGGGCACTCGAAAAGCGGGCGCCTTCTACTTTGCACCGAGGCGCGCGGAAAGGTGTGTTCAGTGGGGTGTTAATTGTTTTGGCAAGCTTGATTCCGGGCGGTAGCAACAGGCTTTGTCCGGCGACGGGGACGAGCCGGTAAGTTCCGATCGGGTGCCGCGCTGCGCAGCCGGCACAAAGAACCGTACACAACAGAACTAGAGATGTCCTCATCGGTTAGTACTAATTAAATAGTAGCCGATGAACCCCGCCGCAGACAAGAGGAAAATGCCGCCCTTACATTCCAGCTTGCTTGGCTGCCAGCGGGCCGATGAATGGGATCATGTAAAGCTGGTTTTGATTCGCCTTGTACATGAGAAAAACCCAGTAGCAGACAGCGCCGAGCAGGATGATGAGATCGATCGGTAACATGACCAATGCCATGATGCCGGCCGTTACGGTGGTGAGAACCATGCCGATAATGGTCCAGACAATCCAAAAAACAATCCAGGCGACATTGAGGAAGATCGACTGAAACGCGTGGAAGCGCACGAAGCGATCGCTCTTATAGGGCTCCACTACCAGGAAAATGATTCCTGTGATGGCGCCGAGCAGATAAGACAGCGCTGCGGCAACATTACTTGTCATTCCGGTGCTGGGCGCGGCACTCATTGGAGGAGGGGGAGGGCTTCCCGCTGCTGCCGCTCGCGCTCCGCCGCCCATCGGCGCGCCGCAACCGGCGCAGAACGCAGTACCATCAGTTACATTCGCACCACAGTTTGCGCAAAAAGCCATGTCAGTAGCCTACTCCTAAGTGATTGTGGAGTAAAGAACGTGACAGGTCAACACAAATTTATTCGTAGCGTAACGCCTCCATGGGATCGATGCGAAGTGCGCGGGGGGCCGGACCAAGGGTTGCAGCCAAGGCCACCAGCAGCAATACGCCGATGACGGCGAGAAACGAAGCCGGGTCTCTCGGACTCAGATCCGGGACCAGAAACATCGCCAGGGGCTTGGTGGCGAAGAAAGCGATACCCAATCCGGCTGCGATTGCGATTACCACTAACGAGAAGCTTTGGCGCGCCACCATCCCTAGAATTGCCGCGCGGTCTGCGCCGAGAGCGACACGCAACCCAATCTCACGCGTGCGGCGGCTCACCGCGTAGGCCAAGACTCCGTAAAGACCAATTGACGCGAGCGCCAGTCCCAGGAATCCGATGGAGCCTAAGAGCACCGCGCCCATGCGGCTCGGCAGCAGCGCGAACGTGAGAGCGTTTCGCATCAGTTTTGTTTCGACTGAAGCGGAAGGGTCTAACTTCTCCAGCACCGCAGTCACTTTCTTGACGACGCCTTCCGGTCGCTCAGCACGAACCAGGAAATTGAGATTCGCCATCGTTTCGTTCGTCTGAAAATAGGGCACGTAAAGCGCGAGCCTGTTCTCTTCGCCCAGAGTGAAGTACTTGCTGTTCCTGGCCAGCCCGACAATGGTCATAGGCTTCCCTTTGAGGTAGGAAATGGAATGGCCCACCGGGTTGGCGTTCCCGAACAGCAGCCGTGCAAAATTCTCATTCATGATGACGACGGCCGGAGCGTTCCCGTCATCTGTGGGAGAAAACGCGCGACCGGCGAGAATGGGAATGCCCATTGTGCGGAAGTAGTCCGCGCTCACGCTGTTGTAGTTCCACTGCACAGGTATTGATTGTTGGCTCGAGTCCGCGCGTACGGGTGCGCCGATGGTGTAGTTGTCGGTCAGCGGTACCATTGCCACGACACTGACCGCCTCCACGCCGGGTATGGTAAGCAGTTCCCCGAGAGCCGTCTTCACAATGGGACGCACATCCTCCTGCTTTGGGTATTTCTCCGGCACCAGCCGCATGTGAGCCCAAGCCGTGTGCTGTACGTCAAAGCCGGGATTCATCGACGTTGCTTTCATCAAATTCCGTAAGAACAGGAAGCCCGTTGCCAGGAGCAGGATCGACACGGCGAGCTGCCCTGTGACCAGCGCATTCCGAAGTGTCCAGCGGCCCTCGCGGACCTCGTGTTCGCCTTGCTTCATGGTGGAACTCACGTTGCTTCGGGTCGCTTTCAGCGCCGGCATCAGGCCAGAGATAATCGCCGTGAGAAGGGCGACCGCCGTCGAATAGGCGAGGAGACGCCAGTCGGGCTGAACGATCAATTGGATGGGCAGAGGAAGCGGAAGCTGGATGCGATTTGCGGCCGAGGTGAGCAGCAGATTCACTGACAAACCGGCCAGTGTGCCGAGTGTCGCGAGTAAGAGGCTCTCGGCCAACAATTGACGGATGACACGGCTGCGGCTGGCGCCGATTGCCAGGCGTACAGCAATCTCATGCCGGCGGCTCGACGCGCGTGCCAGCAACAGGCTCGCGACGTTGGCGCAAGCGATTAACAACACTAACCCGACGACAACCATCAACATCCCGAAGAAAAGCGCGATGGGAAGGGCGCCCTTGTTTTCGAAACGATCGAAGCCACTCAGAGAGATTACTTCGATATTGTTCGCCCAGCGTGTATCCTCCGGAGGATAAGTCTTGTCGAGTTGTTGGCACGTTGCCTTTACGCGCTCGAGGGCAACCTGACGCGTCATTCCCTCCGGCAGACGGGCAACCAACGCGATGGTTTGTTTTTCGTCGTGAGGTCCAATGGGCAGGTAGACATCAGGCGAGAAACCGAATCCAAGAAGCGTGCGATGATCATGCGGCAGGACGCCGACAACGGTGTACGGTTTGCCATCGAAAAACAGAGTCCGCCCGAGTACCTGGGGATCAGCGCCAAGGCGATTGTGCCAAAAGTGATCGGTAAGGACCACGGTAGTGTCTTCGCCGCGTTGAATCGGCCGGCCCATTGCGATCGGAACACCGATGACATCGAAGTAGTTGTCTGTCACCCGCACCGAGAACACACGATAGGTCCCGGTGCCGAAACGCCAATTGGCCACTGCTTCCTCGTGGCGCCCGGCGAGGCCCTTGAAGTCGCGCGCATCGCGGACGAACCGGAACTCACGCATCGGTGCATGGCTGCTGCCGCCGATTCGAATGTCGACGAGCTTCTCGGGATTCCTAGCCGATGGTTTGCTGAACAGGAACTCGATCGTCAGGCTGAAGATCGTCGTGTTGATCCCGATACCGAGCGTCAGGGAGAGAATCGCGGCCGCCGTGAACGCTTTATCGCGCCGGAAGGAACGCAGGCCGTAGCGAAGATCGGACCACAGATCTTCGATCCAATGGAACTGCCAGGCCTCGTGCGTCTCCTCTTGCATCCGGGCGGTGGACCCGAATTCGCGCCGCGCCTGCGCGATCGCTTGACGCCGCGTGAGTCCAGTTTGCTCCAGTTCGTCGGCGCGAGTTGTTATGTGGAACAGGATTTCGTCGTCCAGTTCGTCATGAAATTTGTTGCCGTTACCGATGTGCCGTACGCGCCGCCAAAATTCCTTCGCCCATCGCATAATCATGCCTCCTTACGCCGTCCGCATCACCATCTGGATCGCTTGAATGAGCCGGTCAAACTCTTTAGTCTCCCGATTCAACTGCTTCCGGCCTTCTGGCGTCAGTCGGTAAAAGCGGGCTTTTCGGTTGTTCTCCGAGATCCCCCATTCGGCTGCGACCCAGCCTTTTACAAGCATTCGGTTCAGAGCGGGATAGAGCGAGCCGTCTTCGATCTGAAGCGTCTCGGCCGAGGAATTCTTGATATGCCGGGCGATCGCATAGCCGTGTAGCTCTCCCGAAGCGAGCGTCCGCAAGATCAACATGTACAACGTACCGGGTAGAAGTTCTGGTGATGGTGTCATTACCCCTTGTCCAGACTAGGTATAGCCCAGACTAGGGAAGCAAGTCAAGCACTCACCTTCACCAACTCTTCAGGATTCCATGGCAAGCTGAAGCTGGAATCCCATGCGTGTGCTCATCGTGGAAGACGACCGCAAAATGGCAGCCCTGCTCCAAAAGGGTCTGGAAGAAGAGGGGTATGGCGCCGCAGCCGCGCACGATGGCCTGCGAGGCCTTGAATCGGCGCTGTCGTACACGTTCGACGTTCTTGTTCTCGACGTTATGCTGCCCGGTATCGACGGCGTCGAGATCACCCGCCGCCTCCGCGCTACAAAAAACGCGGTGCCGATCCTGATGCTCACCGGCCGCGATGCCAACACCGACATTGTGCGCGGCCTCGATGCCGGAGCCGACGATTACCTTACCAAGCCTTTCTCATTCGAAATACTGCTGGCGCGAATACGCGCTCTGGCCCGCCGCACCGGAGGGCCGCCTCACAATCAACTTCGGTTCCGCGACCTTGTAATGGATCTGGAAACGCACGAAGTCCGCCGCGCCGGATCGCTCGCACAGCTTACGCGCACCGAATTCGCGATTCTCGAATGCCTGCTGCGCCGGGCAGGCCGCGTCGTCCCTCGCGATGCGCTCATTCAGGACGTCTGGGGCTATGACCGCGATGTGGAAAGCAACACACTTGATGTTTTCATGCGCCTGCTGAGGACAAAAGTGGACACCCCGGGTCGTTCACGCCTCATTCAAACCGTGCGCGGCATCGGCTACGCAATTCGTGAAGGTGAGGAGCGATGAAACGCCGGTCCATTCGATTCCGGCTCACTGCGTGGTACGGCGCTGTTCTGTTAGCCGGATTGATTCTCTTCGGATTTGGCTCGTGGTTCGCCATGCGCCGCAGCCTCTATGAGTCGGCCGATCACGAACTGCGCGATCGTATCCGCGGCGTCAAGGCGATTCATGGACGAGGAAATCGCCAAACTGTCGCCGGCGGAGATTGTCGAGGAGTTTAGCGAGCATGCGGCGCTCGGTCCCGATGGTGAGCTGTACCAGGTGCGCGATGGGGCGGGGAAGTGGCTGTACCGCTCACCGCGACTCTCCATTCCGGCCACCGAGGTTGTTGACGACCATATTCGGTTCCTGGACATCGCCCAGAACCGAAGAATTTTCCGCGTGGCGTCCTCAAGAGTGATTGTGAACGGCAAGCCATACGTCATCGATATCGCCATTTCCATGCATGAAATGCTCGAGTCGCTCGACCATTTCCGCGGGCTTCTATTCATGTTAATTCCGATCCTGATCGCTGGCGCGCTGGGCGGCGGATACTGGGTGAGCCGCAAGGCGCTCGGGCCGGTGGATGAAATCACTCGCGCGGCTCGATCGATCAGCATTCAGAATTTGTCCGATCGCCTGGCAGTGGTGCACAGCGGCGACGAGCTTCAGCGCCTCTCGGAGACAGTGAATGGAATGCTGGCGCGGCTCGAGACCTCGGTCAGCCGCATGAAACAATTCACCGCCGATGCGTCGCACGAACTGCGGGCGCCGGTTGCCGTGATCCGCACAACGTCGGAACTCGCTCTTCGAAAAGACCGCAGCCCGGAGGAATACCGCGGCGCGCTCCGCGAGGTTCTGGTGGAATCGGAGCGCACCAGTCAACTTGTGGACAGTCTGTTGATGCTGGCGCGCGCCGACTCGGGCACCGACCACCTGACGCTCCGCCCTATGGACGTGGCCGCATGCGTTCGCGAAGCCTGCGAAGAAGGAACGAAGCTGGCGGAAAGCCGGCGTATCCAGCTCGATTACGCGATCCCGCCGGACGCGATGAAAATTCATGGCGATGCGCCGGCCGTGCGCCGCTTGTTTTTCAGCTTGATCGACAATGCCATAAAGTACACGCCCGAAGGCGGTCACGTTCATGTCGGGTTGCATGCGCAGAATGGATTCGTAGCGGGCGAAGTGGAAGACGACGGCATGGGAATCGCCAGGGAGGATCTGCCGCACGTATTCGATCGCTTTTGGCGTGCTGACAAAGCCCGCTCGCGCGAAATCGGCGGAGCGGGTCTCGGTCTTTCTATTGCCCGCTGGATCGCGGAACGTCATGGTGGCGCGATCGAGGTCGATAGTGCGCTGGGGCGTGGCTCGACTTTCCGGGTGAAACTCCCGGTCAACTCTTCCGTAAACTGATGCCGAGCTCGCGAAGCTGCCGCTCCGGGACTTCCGAAGGCGCCTCGCACATCAGGTCCGTGCCCTTGGCGGTTTTGGGGAACGGAATTACGTCGCGGATGGATGTCTCGCCGGCCAGGATCATGACGAAGCGATCAAGCCCCAGCGCAACGCCGCCATGTGGAGGTGCGCCGTACTCAAGCGCCTCCAACAGGAATCCGAATCGCCGCTTTGCTTCCTCGTCGCTGAATCCCAGGGCGTTGAAAACCTTTGCCTGGATGTCGCGGCGGTGAATACGAATTGAGCCCGACCCCAGCTCCACGCCATTCAACACGATGTCGTACGCCTTCGACCGGCAGCGGGCGGGATCGGACGTCAGCTTGTCCAGATCTTCGTCATGGACGGATGTGAAAGGATGATGCGCGGCCATCCAGCGATTATCTTCCTGGTCCCACTCGAACATCGGGAAATCGACCACCCACAAAAACTTGAAATTCTTCGGGTCGAGGAGCTTGTGGCGGTCGTTGTACCTCTGCCCGGCGAACAAGCGAAGCTGCCCACAAGCCTGAAACACTGTCTCTTCCGGACGATGACCTTTCGGCTCGCCGGCCCATCCCGCTACCAGTAGCAAATCCTCTTCCGCTGCACCGGTGCGCTCCCGGACCTTCGCCATCGGTTCGGGATAATCGCGGTCGAGCCGCTTCATATCGTCGAACACCCGTAGCCCGCGTTCGCTTCCGTATGCCTTCAATTCGTCGCGCTCTTTGCGGCTCAACGGACCCGTTTTGGGAATCACAATGGCGACTAACGGCAGTCCCTTCGTGGTCAGCTGCTCTTCCGGAAACAAATCTTCTACCGGATAGAACGGAGGCAGCCGCAGGTCTGGTTTGTCGATACCGTACGAGCGCATTGCCTCGGCGTAGCTTATACGGGGAAATGGCGTTTCCACCGTAAATCCGGCCACCTCGCAAGCGCCCTTCACCAGCGGCTCGATCACCTCGAAAATTCGTTCCTGCTGCGGAAACGACATCTCCAGATCGATTTGAGTAAATTCCGGCTGACGGTCGGCGCGCAAATCCTCGTCGCGGAAGCAGCGCACGATTTGAAAATATTTCTCGAAACCGCTGACCATCAAAAGCTGCTTAAAAATCTGCGGCGATTGGGGCAGCGCGTAGAAATGTCCCGGTTGGACACGGCTCGGCACGAGATAATCGCGCGCGCCTTCTGGCGTGGAGCGCGTCATGAACGGAGTTTCAATTTCAAGGAAGCCCTCGGAATCCAAATATTGCCTGACGGCAAACGCGATCTTCGACCGCAGGATCACGTTCCGTTGCATTCTGGGCCGCCGAAGATCCACATAGCGATATTTCAGACGGGCGTCCTCGCTCACTTCCGCCCCTGTTTCGTCCATTGGGAACGGCGGTGTGCGCGATTCGTTGAGAATCCAGACTTTCTCGGCTACAATTTCCATCTCACCGGTTGGAATACTTGGATTGATTGTGTCGCCGGTGCGCAGCGCGACGGTTCCTTCTATCGCGACAACGTACTCCGAGCGCAGTGCCTCGGCCTTCTCGTGCGTTAGCGGATCGATCCCGGCATTGAACACAACCTGCGTCACTCCGTCGCGATCGCGGAGGTGAATGAAGATCACCCTTCCGAGATCGCGGCGACGGTGAACCCATCCCATGAGGAGGACGCGCGATCCCGCGTCGGAAGCGCGCAACTGGCCGCAGGTGTGTGTGCGGCGCAATTCGCCGAGAAAATCGAGAGCAAGAGTTTCAGGCATGGAACTTTTCAATCAACTCGCGGCGGTTCAACTTTTCCTGGTCTCCCGTCGCCATATTCTTCAACATGTACTGCTCCGCGGTCCGTTCGGACTCTCCGACGATCAGTGCATATTTCGCCGAAAGTTTATTCGCCAGCTCCAAGGACCGCTTCGGTTTTCCTTCGGCTGCTACCTCAACTACTGAACCGTTCTTGCGGATTTCGTGGGCCAGCGAGGCGCAGTGCCGGAAGGATTCTTCATCCATCGGAGCCATGAATAGATCCACCACATCGATTGGCGGGACCTTCTCTTCGACGCTCATCACCAGGCGATCCTCGCCGATCGAAAAACCAATTCCCGGAGCCCGAACCTTCGAACCTAACAACTCGGCCAATCCGTCATAACGCCCGCCGCCGAGAACGGAATTCTGCGCGCCCAGAGACCCGTGAGTAATCTCAAATGTTGTTCGCGTGTAGTAGTCAAGTCCTCGCACGAGCCTCGGTTTCAGCGTGTAGGCGATACCGCGGTCTTCAAGATAGGTCTTCACCGCCTCAAGATGCTTCTGGCAGGCCTCATCGAGATTATCCAGAATCGACGGCAGCGCATCGATCACCGGCTGATCCGCGGGCACTTTGCAATCGAGCACGCGGAGTGGATTTGTCACGGCGCGGCGCTGGCAGTCGGTACACATTGTTGGCGCAACGTCTTTCAACGCTTCGCGCAACTTTGCGAGAAATACCGGACGGCAATCCTTGCAACCAACCGAGTTGAGCAGCAGTTCAAATCCCTCGAGACCGCATGCCTTCAGGATCTCAACCACCATCTCAATTACTTCGGCGTCCACGGCAGGAGATTCCGAGCCAATCGCTTCCGCACCGATCTGAAAAAACTGCCGGTAGCGCCCTTTCTGGGGCCGCTCCCGCCGGAACATGGGACCAATGTAGTAGAGCTTCTTCAGACCCGGAAGTTGCTGCATGTTGTGCTCGATATACGCGCGGATCACCGGCGCCGTATTCTCCGGCCGGAGCGTCAGCGATTCGCCCTTGTCGTCGAAGGTATACATTTCCTTGCTGACGATATCGGTTTCTTCGCCGACACCGCGCGCAAACAAGCTGGTTTCCTCGAAGATCGGCGTGCGGATCTCGTGATAGTTGTAGGCGCGAAAAATACAGCGCGCCACGCTCTCTACGTGGTTCCAGACACCGCTCGCAGGCGGCAAAATGTCGCGTGTTCCTTTAACTGCGCGGATCAATTCTGTTCTTCCAGATAGGTTTGACGCAACGAAACATAACGCTGCGCGTTGGCGCGAAACCGGTCTTTCTCGGCTTCGCTCACTTCACGCCGCACCTTCGCTGGCACGCCCATCGCCATACTGCCCGGGGGAATCTCCATTCCTTCCGGTACCAGCGCACCGGCGGCGATCACAGATCCTTTGCCGATCTTCGCGCCGTTCAGCACAACCGCTCCGATTCCGATCAACGCATCGTCTTCCACAATGCACCCGTGCAGCACCACCGAATGCCCCACCGTTACACGGTCGCCCAGCACGAGCGGAAACTCGATGGCGTCCACATGCAGCACCGAATTGTCCTGCACATTGGTCTCGTCTCCGAGCCGAATGAAGTTGACATCGCCGCGCAGCGTCGCGTTCGGCCAGATACTGGACCGTTCGCCCACTACCACGTCGCCGATCACCTGCGCACTGGGATCAATGTAAGCCGAAGCGGCGATTTTTGGCATCGCGCCGCGATAGGAACGAATCATGAATTTGACTTTACTTTCCAATGCTAACACAGGCCCCGCGCTACAATCGAAGTATGCGATTTTGGCTGGTTTTGTTGGGTATTAGTGTGTCCGTATCGGCGCAGAAAGAACCCTTTACAGCAGAAGCGATGATGAAGATCGTGCGGATCAGCGAACCCCAACTTTCACCCGACGGCAAAATGCTCGCCTTCACCGCCGAACGCGTCGATCTAACAAAAAATACCAAGCCAAAAGACATTTACGTGATGCCAATATCGGGTGGTACTCCGGTTCAGGTATCGCACGAGGGAACCGATAACGAACGTGCGCGATGGACGCCCGATTCCAAGCAAATCGTTTTCATTTCCGACCGCAGCGGTTCGTCGCAAATCTGGATTATGCAGGCCGATGGAACGGATCCGAAGGAGATCACCAGCCTATCCACAGAAGCGGGCGGCGTGACGGTCGCGCCCAACGGAAAACTCCTGCTCTTCACCAGCGAGGTCTATCCCGAATGCAGCGCCGATGACGCCTGCAATAAAGCGAAAATTGACGCCGAAAAGGCGAGCCCGACGAAGGCGCGCGTCGTCAACTCGCTTCTTTACCGGCACTGGAAAACATATCTGACCAAACGGCGGAGTCATTTGCTGGTAGTCGCCATTTCCGGCGGGCCGGCCAAAGATCTCACGCCGGGCCCGTTCGAAGTGCCCACGTTTACGCTTGAAGGATCGGAAGATTACGCGATTTCGCCGGACAGCACTGAGGTCGCGTACGTGGCCAACACTGAACAAGAGCAGGCGCTCAGCACCAACACTGACATTTTCACGGTGCCAATCGGAGGAGGAGAGGCCAAAAAAGTGTCGCTGAATCCGGGAGGCGAACGCTCTCCGCTTTACTCGCCCGATGGCAAATACCTCGCGTTTCGTTCACAACTGCGTCCTGGCTACGAATCCGATCGTTGGCGCATGGCTGTGGCCGAACGCGCGACGGGACACATGAGCATCATTGACGATTTTCAGGACCGCCCAGTGGAAGGCTTCGCCTGGTCCACCGATTCCTCCCGTCTCTTCTACACCACCGAAGATCGCGGCCGCGCCAGCATTCAGATGATATCGGTGACCGGCGGGGGAGTGCGCGTTGCCGCAGCGGGCGATAGCCATATGGACGACATTCAATTTGCTCCCGACGGCAAAACGATGATCTTTTCCGAGCAGAGCGGTTCACGCCCGACGGAGATTTTCCGCGCTTCCTCAGCCGGCGGGTCACCTGTCCCGCTGACCCATCTGAACGACGGAGTGCTGGCGCAGTATCAACTCACGAAGCTCGACGAGTTTTGGGTCGACTCGCCGGATCAAACAAAAGTGCAGAGTTTTGTCGTGAAGCCTCCGAACTTCGATGCTACCAAGAAATATCCCGTTCTCTTCCTGATTCATGGCGGGCCTCAAAGCGCCTGGGGGGAGTCGTGGACCTACCGTTGGAATGCTCAGGTGTTCGCCGGTGCTGGCTTCGTTGTTGTGATGCCTAATCCAAGAGGATCAACGGGTTATGGCCAAAAGTTCACGGATGACATTAATCAGGATTGGGGTGGCAAGCCGTATGACGACGTCATGGCGGTGGCCGATTACGTGGAAAAACTTCCGTACGTCGACGGGGATCGAATGGCGGCAGCCGGAGGTTCGTATGGCGGCTACATGATCGACTGGCTACTTGGCCACACCCAACGGTTCAAAGCGCTGGTTTCGCACTCTGGCGTTTTCGACCTCCGCAGCGAATTTGGCGAAACCGAGGAACTATGGTTTCCCCTGTGGGAGTTCCGCGGGACGCCGTGGGATAATCCGGACATTTACGCGAAACTCTCACCTAGCTCTTACATAAGGGATTTCAAAACACCAACACTTGTGATGCACGGCGAACTCGACTATCGCGTCCCTGTTGGCCAGGGAATGCAACTCTTCACGGCTTTGCAGTTGCAGCACGTACCGTCGAAAATGGTGCTTTTCCCAGATGAAGGCCATTGGATACTCAAACCGCAGAATTCGTTGCTGTGGTACAGCACCGTGCTGGAATGGATCGGCGAGTGGACGACGGCGAAACGCTCACCGGTCCAGTGAAACCAAAGTGGATTGGGGTCAGTCTGTAATCTAGAGCGTGGCAACCACCCCACGACAACACAAATGCGGATATTCCGAGTCGGCTTGTATCTTTTGGCCTACGGACTCCTGTGGCACGCACGCGCACAGACATCAATTCCGTGGGACTCCAGCGGTAACGGGCTGTTGCAGGGAAACTATTACTTCCGTCAGGTTGCCTACTCCGGCCTTGATGCGAACGGCAATATTGGAGAAGCGACATCGGTGTATGGAGCCATCAGTTTCGATGGCAAGGGAAAATACACGATCACGGCGCAAATCATGGACAGCGGTGCGTCGAAGCCGCAGGCGTATAACGTAACCGGTACATACACCATCGCTGCCAGTGGACTCGGATTTATGGACAGTCCGCTGGTAGATAGCGAGTTTCTTCAGGGGCTCGTGTCGCAAGGGGTTTTCATCGGCAGCAGCACGGAAAGCCAGACGGTGAACGATTTATTGGTCGCTGTGCCGGCCGGACCGTCCCCAGCTACGAACGCTACGTTGAACGGCAACTACTGGTTGGCGTCCAACGATTTCCCTTCGGGAGATCCGGCTCAAGTACGCGATGCGTTCTTCCTTATGAACGCGGATGGCAATGGGAATCTGCCGGCCAGCATTGTTGCGAACGGTTTTATCGGGTCTTCAGGCAGCACCGGCGTTAAACAGACGATTCAGGGTGCGCATTACGCGTTCTCGAACGGTACCGCGACCATGACGTTTCCTATTGGAAGCACAACGGCCGCGCAGGCCCTTATTAGCGGGGACAAAATCACGTATGTCTCGCCGGACGGAAATTTCTTTGTTGGTGGATCGGCGACCGGCTACGATTTTATTGTCGGCATTCGCGCGGCCAACGGGACCGTTTCAAACAGCACGTTCAATGGTCTGTACTACCTGGCCGGCATTTACGAAGACGACTCGCAAATCTCATCTTCCTACGGCGAACTCACCACGTACTACGGGTCGCTGGTCGCCAACGGAGGCGGGGCTATCGTCGAGCATCAGCGCCTCGCGCCTTTCGACTACTCCAGCTACGACTACACACTGAGTGATGTCTATAGTCTCAAGCCGGACGGATCTTATGACGACACATACCAACAGTATGCTCTGGGGGCTGGCGGCATAGGTTTTGTGGGTATCGCGGACGGTCCGGGTCTGGGCGTTTTTATCGGCATCAAGGGGCCCAGCCTAACTGGAAGTGGAGTGTACCTGAATCCAACCGGGTTCGTGAACGCGGCCAGTTATGCGCCGTTTACGGCTGGTATCGCGCGAGGTGAGTTGCTCACGTTGTACGGAACGAATCTCGCTCCCAGCACGATGGTGGCGCAAGCTCCCTTCCCAACTTCGCTCAATGGCGTTCAGGTGATGATGAACAATCGGCCGGCGCCGATTTATTACGTTAGCGCCGGACAACTCAGTGTCGTGGTCCCGTACGCGACGGAGTATCCGTCGTATGTGCAAATTCAGGTGATCAATAGCGGAACGACGTCCAACACGGTAACCACGGTAATGAACTTGACATCGCCTGGAGTGTTCACAGGGACGCAGAATGGGGTGGGCACTGCAGCCGCGCTTCACTCCGATTACTCCCTGGTGACGGAGACTAGTGCGGCAAAGCGCGGCGAGACGATTTCTCTATTTGTCACTGGACTCGGTGATGTCAAGCCGGCAATTTCCGACGGGGCTGCCGGACCTTCGAATCCCCTCAGCACCGCATCTCAGCCGATTTCCGTGTACATCGGAGGAACCCTCGCCACTGTGAGCTACGCCGGATTGGCGCCGGGGCTCTCAGGACTCTACCAGATTAACGTGCAGGTTCCAGCCTTCATTACGCCCGGCGACGTTTATGTTGACGTGGACGGGCCCGATTCGTACACTACCGAGGCAACAATTCCGGTGCAATAGGCACCAGCTCCTCCGAAGGATTGAGCGAAGCAAACAGGGCTCCGCTCACCAGCAGCATGGCCGCCAGCGGCATCAGTGCGCGATCGTAGCTTCCGAACCACTCCACCCAGTAACCGAAAGCCACCGAGGAAATCAGAGATCCAAGCTGGCCTGCCGTATTCATCGCACCCGAAACAGCGCCGGAATGCTGCCGCGCCATGTCCACGCAAATCGACCACGAGACGGGAAGCATCATGTCCATCGCACCCAACCCAAACGTCAGAAGAAACACGGCCCAGTAGTTGTTCCTGGTAACCGTTGCCAGAGCCAGTGAGAGTCCCGAAATGATCAAACCCGCGGCGCCCACGGAACAGCGCGCCATTCGCAGCGAATGCGTCTTAGCCAACCGGTCACTGATCAATCCGCCGACGATGAGCCCTACCATGGCGGCCCATGATGGCAGGGACGACGCGACCTTCATCTGGTCTTCGGTCAGCCCGCGCCCGAATTGCAGATATGTCGGCAACCATGAGAGATAAAAATACGCGCCCCAGCAATAGGTGTGATACATCAGCAACAGCCGGATGAAGTTGCCGTTGCGCAACAGTCGCTTCCACGGAACTGTGGCGTGCGCCGAGACGGCCGGAACGCCGATGTGGTCACGCTCTTCCTGCGAAACGCCGGCCATCTCAGGGGGCGTGTCGCGAAACCAGCGATACCAGATCACGCTCCACAGAATCCCCAACGATCCGAAGACATAGAACGACATTCGCCATCCGTACCTCTTCTGCATCTCGACCACGAGGAACGGCGTGAGCGCGCCGCCTAATGCCGCCGCCATCCAGATTACGCTGGCTCCGCGTGCCCGTTCCTTCGCCGGAACCCAGCGCGCGACCACCGAGGCGCAATTCGGAAACGAACCTGCCTCGCCCGCGCCGAAGAGAAATCGGACGCCAAGCAGCAGCCCGAAGTTCGATACGGCCCCGGTCATGGCCGTGAACGCGGACCACCACAGCACGATACGGGTGAGGACTCTCCGCGCGCCGATCCGGTCGCCGAGCATTCCGCTGGGAATCTCAAACATCGCGTAGGCAAGGGTGAACGCACCGATTACCCAACCCCAGTGGCTCGGCGTAATCCCTAAGTCGCGCTGCATTCGCGGGCCGGCCACGGCGATGCAGAGCCGGTCCAGGTACATCACCAACACGAGCAGGAACAGCATTCCGAGAACGCGAAATCGATACGGCATGCGAATTGTCCTAGGTTACACGAGAAGCTTCAACCGATCTGATAGGATGCGCCGTATGAGAGCTAACTCCGGGAAGCCCGTCGTCGCTATCGGCAGCATCATGCACGAATCGAACTCGTTCAATGGCGAACTGACGAGTGTTTCCGACTTTCACTATCGTGATGGTCTGGACGATTGGTCGCGGGGCAATACCGAGGTGACTGGCTTCATTGAGGGCGCGGAGCCTGCGGGGTTCGACGTCGCACTCACGATCTATACGGGAGCTACTCCAAAAGGACCCGTTTCGACCAAGTCATTTGAAGAAGTGACCGCGCGCCTGCTCGAGGCGATTCGCGCAGTTCCTCACATTGACGGCATGCTGCTTGCTCTTCACGGGGCTATGTACTCGGAAACATTTCCGCATGCCGATGAAGAAATTGTGCGCAGGGTGCGAACTCTCATTGGACACGGCATTCCGTTGGTAGTCACCCATGATTTCCACGCGAATATCTCACCCGAGCTTGTCGCGATGACCGACGTTCTGGTCACTTATCAACAGTGTCCTCACCTCGATACGCGCCAACGGGGAGCGCTCGCGGCGTCCATACTCGGCAGGATGCTGGCTGGAGAAGTCCACCCGAGTCAGGCGATCGTCAAGCCGCCCATGCTATGGACGATACCGTTCCACAATACTTACGAGGAACCGCTGCAAAGCATCACCCGGGCAAGTATGGATATGGAGAAACAACCGGGCATTCTTGCAGCCAGCATCGCGTGCGGCTATCAATATAACGATGTTCCGTACATCGGAGCTTCGGTGATCGTGGTTACCGACGGCGATGCGGAGCGCGCCCAAACCGAAGCTCAGCGCCTGGCGGACATGATGTGGGATCGCCGCGAAACCACTCGCCTGAAATTGCCCGATGCGGCGGATGCGGTCAAATCTGCAATGCAGGAGGATCGCTTCCCCGTTTCACTCTTCGACGTCGGAGACAACGTGGGCGGAGGGTCGCCTGGAGACGAGACAACGTTGCTGGGTGAATTTTTGAGCCAGGGCGCACGTGGATGGGTGGTGGTTCTCTTCGATCCTGACGCTGTCGCCGCTGCGAAATGCGCCGGGATCGATGGCGTCTTCGACATGGACGTTGGCGGAAAGTCGGCCAGCACCGTGAGTAAGCCTGTGCGCGTGAAAGGAACCGTGCAATCTCTCCATCAAGGAAAATTCATCGAGCCCGAGGTTCGCCATGGAGGGCACAGGTTCTGGGACATGGGCCACGCCGCGGTGATCGCCGAAGAGCACTCGACGCCGGACGATTTGAACATTCTCATTGTGACGTCGGAACGCTGCTGTCCGTTCTCGCTGCATCAGTTGATCAGTTGCGGCATCTATCCCGAACGTCAGAAGATCTTGACCGCGAAAGGGACCGTAGCGCCGCGCGCGGCGTACGAACCGGTCTCGGCTAGAGTGGTTCTTGTGGACACGCCGGGCATCACGTCGGTCAATCCGAGACGCTTTTCATTTCAACGGATTCGCCCGGGGCTTTGGGAGTTCAATAACTAAACATGAGACGCAGAGAATTTCTGGCACTCGCGGCAAGCGCCGCTCTCGGATTCGAGGCGCGAAAGCGAATCGCCATCATTACTACGGTCTATCGCAAGAACTCTCACGCCGATGTCATTGCCGGGCGTTTGATCGGGGGTTACGAATACAACGGCGAAGTTCGCAAGCCTCAGGTCGACGTCGTTTCCATGTATACGGACCAAGTTCCCGACAACGACATGAGCCGTGGACTGGCCGCGAAACATGGATTCCGAATCTATCCCACCATCCGCGAAGCTCTCACGCTCGGCGGAAAGAAGCTGGCTGTCGATGGCGTCGTTTTCATCGGCGAGCATGGCGAATATCCATTCAACGAAAAGGGACAGCATCTCTACCCGCGCTACGAACTCTACAAGCAGATCATGGATGTTTTCCGGGAATCCGGACGCTCGGTGCCTGTTTATTGCGACAAGTTCTTCTCCTACGACTGGACGAAAGCGAAGTGGATGTATGACCAATCGAAAGAGCTGAAGTTTCCGCTCATGGCCGGTTCATCGGTCCCGCTGACATGGCGCAGACCGGCGCTGGAATTGAAGATGGGTGCATACATCGACAAGGCCGTGGCTGTGGGGTACGGAGGCAATGAGGTTTACGGATTTCACGCGCTCGAAGGGCTTGAGTGCATGGTGGAACGCCGGAAAGGATTCGAGACGGGAATTGCTGCCGTTGAATGCCGCCAAGGTGACGAAGTCTGGAAGTTCAACGACAAAAATCCCTGGGCGCACCAACTCATGCAGGAAGCAGTCAAACGCTGCGAAGACGTCAAGGAGCAGTCGAAGAAACCGTCGGTCTTCATCGTTGAATACAGAAGCGGTTTGACGGCAGCCGTCTACATGCTGGAGGGCCAGATCAATCAGTTCGCATTCGCCGCGAAGGATCCGGTGGTCAGTACCGAATTGTGGCTACAGCCCGCGGCATATTACAACCACTTCAGCGGTCTCGTCTACTACATCGAACAATTGCTGGTAACGGGCCGGCCTGCCTACCCTGTGGAGCGGACGCTGCTGACTACTGGGGCTATCGACGCATTAATGGATTCCTGTTTCGAGCATAGGCGCATCGAAACACCGCATCTCAACATCGCCTACAAGCCGACGGAGAGGTCGCTTTATAGCCAGGGACCAGTGCCTAAGCCAATATCTCCGGGATGACATTGCCGGCTACGTCCGTCAGGCGGAAATCTCTTCCGCTATAGCGGTATGTCAGCCGCTTATGATCGATTCCCAAAAGATGAAGCACGGTCGCATGAAGGTCATGAACGTGGCAACGCTTTTCCACGGCCTTGAATCCAAAATCGTCCGTAGCGCCATAGGTGATTCCACCCTTTATGCCGCCACCAGCCAGGAGCGTGCAGAATCCATGCACGTTGTGATCGCGCCCGTTTCCAACTTTCTCCAGCCCGCTATTCTGAATCATCGGCGTTCGTCCAAACTCGCTGCCGATAATCACCAGCGTATCTTCGAACAACCCGCGCGACTTCAAGTCCTCCAGGAGCGCGGCAATCGGGCCGTCGGCCGCATTCGCCAGTTTCGCGTGGACCCTTATGTCATCGTGGCTGTCCCATGGTTGAAAGTTGCCGAAATAAACCTGGACCATTCGCACGCCGCGCTCCACCAAACGTAGCGCCGTTAAGCAGCCCCGGCCGAAGTCGCCGTCGCCGTAGCGCGCTCGCGTCGCCTCGCTCTCCTTGCCGATATTGAACACCTCGGGCGCTTCCGTTTGCATGCGGAACGCCACTTCCATCGCCTGAATGCCCGCCTCGAGTTCCGGCTGATGTCCCACTTGATCCAGGTAGGAACGATTTAGCTTGTCGAGCAACGACAATTGCTTTTTCTGATCCGCCGCGCCGTAGGTCTGGCTGCGAATATTCTGCACCATCTTGTCGGGCTCGCGTTCGCCGCTGGGGATATAGGTTCCCTGATACACAGACGGCAAGAATGTGGAACTCCACAATTGCGCGCCGAGCACCGGATATCCCGGGCACATGACGACAAAACCCGGCAGATTCTGATTTTCCGTGCCCAGCCCATACGTCACCCACGACCCCATCGCCGGCCGCCCAGTTAATCCGTGCCCGCAATTCATCATCAACAGCGATGGGCCGTGATTGCCGTTATCCGAATACATCGACCGGATGACGCAGATGTCATCGATGAGCGAGGCCACGCGCGGGAAGATCTCGCTTACTTCCGTCCCGCTCTGGCCATACTTGCGGAACTCGAACGGCGAACGCATGAGGTTCCCCGAAGCGCGGTCGGTCTCAATCTTTGGCCCGGGCATCGGCTCACCGTCGTGCTTTATCAGCATCGGTTTCGGATCGAACGTGTCGATGTGCGACATGCCGCCGTTCAGAAACAGAAAGATCACGCGTTTCGCTTTGGGTGCGAAATGCGGAGCCTTAGGGTCGAGCGGTCCCGCAACCGCCTCGGCGTGTAATCGATCGATCAGCCCGAGCGTTCCAAAGCCGCCACCCAGCATTCGTAGTGCATCACGCCGATTCATCACGCCTCCCTCAATTCACCGAACTGAACTCAGCCGAACTCAACAATACCTGCATATACTGCGGCCATCCGGATTCCTTCACAAACTCCATTCCAAGCGCAATCTCGGAAGCCGTTGGAGTTCGCCCAAACAACAATTCATAGGAGCGCCGGATGCGCGCTTCGTCGTCGCCGCCCGCCGCACTCACTCGCTCGGCCGCCGCTTTTGCCTGCGTGGTCACAAAACTATTGTTCATCAAATAAAGCCGCTGCATGGGACCCACTGTCACCATCCGTTGCTCGCTCGTCCCGTTCGGATTCGGAAAATCAAACAGCGCCATCACTGGATCGGGCTTCGTTCGTCCAATCAACGCGTAGAGGGTGCGCCGGAAATTCTTATCGTCAAACGGAACCGGCGGGCCGCCCACGGAACAATCAAGGTTGCCTGAGACGGAGAGCAGGGAATCACGCAACGCCTCGGCATCGAGCCGTTGCTGCAAATTCGCCCGCCAGAGCAACCGATTCGCCTGATCCTCAGCCAGATTCGCATCGTTTGAGTCCGTACTCAATTGGTAGGTGGCCGACAGCATCATCTCGCGATGCATCGCCTTGATCGACCACTGCTTTTCTACGAACTCCGACGCAAGGTAATCCAGCAACTCCGGATGCGTCGGCCGCTCGCCCAATTGTCCGAAGTTCGAGGGCGTCCGCACAATACCCTGACCAAAATGATGTTGCCAGATCCGGTTCACCATCACGCGTGCAAACAGCGGATTCGATGAACATGCGATCAACTCCGCTAACTCCCGCCTGCCGCTCCCATTCTTGAATGGCGCGGCGTCGCCTTTCGACAAAATCGAGAGATATCTCCTGGGTACGATCTCTCCGGGACTCTTCTCATCGCCGCGGATATAAACGTGGATGTCGGCTGGCTCCTTCGTATCCCGAATGGTGTGCAGGAAGGGATACTGTTTTGGCAGCTCCTTCTTCAGCTTCGCCATCCGCGCATCCAATGCTTCGTGATGTTCGCGCCACTCGGCCGACAGGAATCGATCGATCTCTTGAGGACCGTAGTAATAGACTCCACCTTTGAAATCGACAAAATCTTTCTTGTACGGTTCCGAGGCTAGATCTCGCCACAGATAATATTTCTCGATGGGAAGCGATTCCAGATTTGTATACTGGCGGGTTTTCTCGTCTCGAACTCCCGCCGCGCCGCCCAGCTTCACGTAGTTCCGGTCGTCCATCGCGTGCTTATCGGCGAATACGGAAAGCACGAACGTCTGGAATTGATCGGCGAATTCCTGAACCTGATTCACTCCCGGGTCGCTTGCAATGAGTTCGTCCCAGCCATCAAGAAATTTGTGGTCGTGCTTCGAATTTCTCAAATACAACACCCATCGTTCGAGCGTCGTCCGATCCAGTTTCCTTTCTTCCGCCATCGCCGAGATGCCCGCGCTATTGCCGTCGAGCACCGCCCAGGCGGCCATCAGATAACGTGATGTCTTCGCCGCCAGAATCTCGCTCAGCTCCGTGTTGTGCTTCTGGACGAAATCGTCAATCTGGTACTTCTGTTCCTCAATCTGCTTCTTCAGCCGTGTGTATAAGTCCACGTCGGCCTTCGGCGCCAGTGGATACTCGTGGTTCTCCGTGCTCTTGAACACGCCGAGCAGCGAGTAGAAATCCTTCGTCGGGATTGGATCGTATTTGTGATCGTGACATCGCGCGCAGCCAACGGTGAGCCCGAGAAACACCTGCCCAGTCACGTCGACGCGGTCGTCGTCACCCGGACCTAGCGCGTAAAACCCGAGACCCGGCAGCGCTTTGTCGTCGTTCAGAAGATCGCCCGCAATCTGCGCCTTTACAAAGACGTCATACGGCATGTCTTCGTTGAACGCGTGAATCACCCAGTCGCGATATCGATAGGCATTCGGAAACGGAGTATCTTTACTTGCGCCGAGCTGGCCGTCCGCGTAACGCGCCAGGTCAAGCCAATATCGTCCCCATCGTTCGCCGTAGTGCGGCGACGCCAGCAGGCGATCGACCACTTTTGCGAACGCATCCGGCGAGACGAATCGCTCACGAAGTCGTCGACCTCTTGGGGAGTCGGGGGAAGGCCTATCAGGTCGAACGTCGCTCGCCGGATGAGCGCGCGCTTCTCCGCCGGCCGCACCGGCTTCAGGCCTTTCTCTTCCAGCTTCGCGACAATGAACCGGTCGATGTTGTTTTTGACAAGAGCGGCGTCGTGAACTTGCGGTACTGCGGGTTTTCGCACCGGCTGGAACGCCCAGAAATCCCTCTGGTCCTGCCGGATCGCAACTCGTCCTTCCGGCCAGACCGCGCCCGACTTCACCCAACTCGCGACGTCGTCAATTTCCTCCGTTCGCAACTTGCCGTTCGGAGGCATTTTGATGCGCGCATGCGTTTGCCGGATGGCCTGGACGAGCAGACTCTGATCCGGATCGCCTGGGACAACCACCGGACCGTCCGTTCCGCCCTTGAGCAGATGCTCGCGGGAATCCAATTGCAGGCCACCCATCTTGGAACCGCCGTGGCAGCCTGAGCAGTTCTTCGCGAACACCGGCCGGACCTTCTTCTCGAAGAACTCCGCGTCCGGTTGCGCGGACAAGGCAAGGCATGGCACGAACGCGCAAACCCACGCCGCTGTAAGCCAAGTCACGTGAACTCGACTTTATCAAACCCTGTTATCAAGGGTCAAACGCTCACGTAGCGTATCATTCCTCTCTTAACGCGCGCACAGGGTCTGCCCCCGCCGCCCGCAACGCGGGCCGAAACATCGCCAGCACGGCGACTAAGGCAAGCAATCCTCCCATCGCTATATATGCCACGGGGTCTCCTGGATTCAGCGCTATCGGTGTGTGTTTCAAAACCCTCGCCGTCACCCGCGCAGCAAACACAGCGACGATCAGCCCACCGCCCAGCCCTATGACCACTGGCCTCCCGCCGGATACCAACACCATCCTTACAATCAGGCTTCGTGTCGCCCCGAGTGCCATCCGAATCCCGAGTTCCTTTGTCCTCTGGCTCACTGTAAATGCGATCACTCCGTAGATTCCAACGGTTGCGAGCAGCACCGCCGATCCTGCGAGGATCGACACTAACCTGACCAAGGCGCCGAACCGGTCGGCCAGTTCATCAATGATGGCCCGCAGGGTCTTTGGCGCTACAATCATCTCCGGATCGAGTTCCCTTGCCGCGCTTCGCAGCGCAACTTCAATCGGACGTGCATCTCCGGCAAATCGGACCAACATTGCGTCGCCGGTGGAACGCGGATCGCGCACCCGGTACAAGTGCGGACCGTCCACCGCGCCGATGCGCTCCGATTGAACGTCGCGGGCCACGCCCACCACTTCCGCCGGTTGGCCGTCAGCCAGGACGATTCTTTGCCCAACTGGTTCCTTTCCCGGCCAGAAGGCTCGCGCGAACGCTTGCGAAACCACTACCACGCGAGTTCCAGCGCCCTCTTCCGCTCTGCTGAAGGTGCGCCCTCCGGAAATAGGAATTCGCAGAACGTCGAAGTAGTCCGCGGAAATAGCGGTCGCCGTGGCCCGTCTCCCGCTTCCCTTAGGCTCGCCCGGCAGGCGGATTTCATCCGATTCGGACATAAGTTCGGCCTGCGAAAGCGGTGATCCGAACGCGATCGCCTCGACGCCTGGAATTGCGCGGACCCGGTGAGCCAACTCGTTGATCGTCGCCGTCCCGGTCTGCAAGGGCAACAGGATCACATGCCGTGTTTCAAACCCTGGGTCCCCTTCGAGGACGCCACGTTGTGCCCGTATGAAAAGACCAGCGCCTACCAGCAGCACAAAACTCATCGCTACCTGTGCGCTGACCAGGGCGTTGCGCTGCCATACGTTCGCCCGTACCGGAACCTACCCCACTCCCGCCGCTTTTCATCGACGTCGCCAGGTCGATTCGCAATGATTCAGCGGCCGGCGTGAGGCCCGCTATGCAAGCCGCCGCCAGAACGATTGCGCCTAGATAGGCCAGCGTCGAAAAGTCCGGGCTCAGTTGATAAACGGGTGTGCTTGCCGACGCGAGAGTCCTGGAGAAGACCGCCGGCGCCTGGTAGGCCAGAAGCGCGCTGATGCCGCCTGCCAGCGCGGCCAGAAGCAGACTCTCGGTTAACAGCATCTGCATCAGCCGCCCGCGGCCGGCACCCATGGAAAGCCGAATTCCCATCTCGCGTTGCCGGGTTACGGCTCGCGACAGATGTAACACCGTTACGTTCGTGCACGCGATGAGTAGCACCAGGGTCATGGTGCCCATAATCAATGGCCCAATCCAGTAGAGCTCGCCCCGCAGTGACGGTTCCTCGGCCAGAGATCCATTCGTCAGTTGCATGGTGGTTTGGCGCCCGGGTTGCAGTCTGTCCTGCTGCGCCGCGATCACCGCCAGCTCGGCCTGTGCGTCCGATTTCGAATATCCAGGCTTGAGCCGGCCGTCCACCGTCAGCCATCCTCCCGTGTCGCGAAAGAGATCCCGTCCCTGAAAGAACATAGGCTCCATCGTGTAGGGAATCCAGATTCCCGGTCCCTTGAGGCGTCCGGAGAAACCGGCCGGCGCGATGCCAGTGACGGTAAACGGAACTCGATTGAATCGAACGATCTTCCCGATGATTTGTGGGTCGGAGCCGAACCGATCTCGCCAGATCTCCTCACTGAGCACGGCTACTGGAGCGGAGCCGGGTGTGGAACATTCGTTCGGCGCGAAAACCCGCCCCATCTTCGGCTGATCAAGCCCGTATAGCGAAAAGAAATTACAGGTGACCAATAACGCCAGCACGGAATCGGCGTCGCTTGTGCCAACCGTCAGCCGAACGTTCGACCACGCGGCCAGTTCAGCTCAGCGTCCGGGGATTGGCCGAATACGCGCGAAAATCTCTCGTCGATATCGCCCAGGGCTGCGTCTTTGCTTCGGTTGTTTCCTTATACTCGGGCGAGAGGTGCACAAAACTCTTAGGATCTTTCTCCACCCGGGCACGAAACAGAAGTCCATTAAGGACAGTAAAGATGCTGACGTTTAGGCCGATCCCTAGCGCCAACGTCAATACCGTTGCGACTGCAAGCAGAGGAGCGCGTCTCATCGATCGCGCCGCGTACCACACATCCTGAAGAAGCATTCTGGCCCTCGTATACTCGACGGCCGAATCCGCTGAATATTACAACTGCGGCTTTCGCGCGTAGTCGAGAGCCGCCAGTTCTTTCCAACTCTCGTTCTGCTTCTCGGCCAGCGACCAGCGATAGAGATCGCCGTTCTTCCGCAGTACTTCCACGCGCAAGTCAGCCGGTTTGCCTTCGAAGTTCTCGCCGTGAAACTGCATCTGCCAGTGGTCGCCATCGAGAGTCATCGGACCTTCGGTGATCTTGTTTCTCGCGTCCATGTACCACATGGCCAGTGTTTCTTTCGCCGGATCCCAGAAGAAATTCCCGTCGTAGGTTTTCATTACTCCTTTGGCTGTCACGAAGTGGGTTGTAAAGCGAATGTAGCTGTCGTTGTCCGACCATTGGTAGCGAGTTTCGATGCGCTGCATTCCAGGTCCGAGCTTCGAAGCGTCGGCGGTCCAGACGCCTCCCACCAGCCAGGAAAGGCCGGACACGGGTTTAGCTGGTTTCGGTGATTGAGCCATCGCGCCTGTCAACGTGAGCGCGGCGAGAGCAAGGCAAGTGGTGAATTGTTTCATGGGTTCTCCTGTTTGTGAAGCAAACGAAAATAGTTTCTGAGGTGCTCGACAGACGCGTCGAAGGGCGCGAGATTTCTGTGTGCGCGCGACTGCATCACGCCACCCTCCATCACTGTCAGGACGAATTGCGAGAGCGTCTTGCGGTCGAGATCGGCCGGAAGACTGTCGCGTGCGTCGTCCAGGCATTTCTCAATGGCTGCGGTCCATCCATCGAAGTTATCGGCCAGCCGTTTGTGTACGTGGAACTGCTCTTCGGGAATCTCCAACGCAAGCCGCCCGATGGGGCACCCGTAGGTGCAGCCGGTGGCAATCAGATTCCGACGGTAGAAATCCAAGACCCCGAAGATCCGTTCGATGGGATCGGTGATTTGCGAGAATACGGGCTGCATTACTACCGGCTGGAGCGATTGAATATAAAGCTCCAACACCGCTAACAACAGATCTTCCTTGGCTTTGAAGCAGTAGTAGAAGCTGCCGGAATTTGCCTTGGCGCGGGCCAGGATTTCGGACATCCCGGTGGCTGCGTAACCCTTCTGCCAGAAGAGGAACAAGCCAGCTTCTACCAATCGTTGCCGTGTCGTAGCCATTAGTTGAACGATCAACTAACAATACCACGAGCTACGTCGCTGAGATCAAAACCCACCCGAGGTTGATCAGGAATTGCGGCCTTATCTGCGGCTCGTATTCGTGGATATGGATCTCAAAAGATTGCTGCGCGAAAGCGCTCAACACGCAGGGAACGAGAGCAACCGCCGCCAGATCACCGGAGCGAAAACCGTTCCACCCACATCAACTCACAGGCCCCGGCGCCTCTATCCGACCTGCTCATTGAACTGACCCAGTGAAACCCATCCTGCGCATCCACTCTGACCAGGTACCCCGACATCGTGACGATCTGGCCGTGAACCGCAGTCTTAAACTGCGACGCAATATCGGGCGTCGCTGGAATCAAATGCATATTCGCCACATGCGAGTTCATCTCGTCGGCGCCCAGAGGAAACTGACTGCCGGAAAAGCGCAGAAAGCGATTGCCTTGAGCGAAGTGAATCTGGTCGATCACCGCCTGATCGGACATCGATCCCCAAGCGACCGCGAAGTCAATTGGCGAAAGCTCGGATTCACGTCCCAACCGATATGGTTCCGTCGAGAGCACCACAGCGTCGATATCGTAGGATGCCAGCGGCGTGATCCGATATTTTCCGAAGGTCCATGCAGCACTGTTACTGACGTTCCGCTGCACCGGATCTGAGGAAATGCGGACGCCCGGTGAAGGCCGGGGAGCATTAATTTCCCGGTAGCTGGGCATCAACTTATAGACCAGGAACGCGGCAGTCAACGCGAGCAGCACGCGGAGCATATCTTCTAAATATTAGTCTATGAACCGATTCACAATGCGGCGGCGGTAAAATAGAACTACGTGCGTTTTCTCGTCGTAGCATTGTTCGGGACGGTGGTTGGTCTTGGTCAGGTTGTTGTCGAGCCCGACAATATCCCCAGTGCACAAAAGCAATTCGAGCATCGACCGGACGAGGCGCCGTTGGCCTGCACGGTAACGCCCGCGAAGCCCGCTATCGATTTCAGTTTTCGTTTTCACTCCGGGTACACCGTGAACATCCCCTTGAAGCAATACTCCGGTTCGGGACACGGGTTCGTCGTTCTCACTAAAGTCACTCCGGAGGATACCGCGCATCAGCCTGTTTACCTCTCCAGTGCGGCACATCTGCCGGATGTTCCGAAATCGAGCGACGAGATTGAGGTCGGAGGCAGCTATCTTCTGGGCGAAGGCCGCTACACAATTGCTTTGCTTCTCTTTGACGACGCGCGTCGTACCTGTCGTTCGCAATGGTTTACCGAGGTGAAACTCTCTCGCCCCGAACACAATATCAGGCCGCGAATTCCACCTGGCAGCGTCTGGCCGGTTTCCACCACAAATTTACCCGAGCCTGTCAAAAAAACTTCCACGGCGTCGAAAAGCCGCTTCACTGTGTTGTTAAACGCGGCGCCGCTGCATGCGCGCGGGACTGTAATATCCCCCGATGACCGGGAACTTCTGCTTGGTTCTCTGGCGACGCTTCTGGAAGAACTACCTTCTGCGTCCGTTCGCCTTGTAGTATTCAATCTCGATCAGCAGAAGAAGATCTTCGCTGACGATCGATTCACCACGGCGAACCTGGCGAAAGTCGGGGAGTCGATGGATCAACTGGAACTCGCTTCCGTCAAATACGACGTTCTCCAGAACACGACTGGCCATTTCTCCCTTCTCGCCGGCCTGGTGAAGGATGAGCTCAAAGATGAGGAGAGATCCGATGCGATTGTCTTTTTCGGACCAGCCTCGCACTACGTCGATCCGATCCCAAGATCCTTGCTCGAAGACCCGTCCGGTCCGATTCCGGACTTCTTCTATGTGCAATTCCGGCCAATTGCCCACCTCGCCCGAGTGACACAGCCCATGCGGCCACCGATGCAGCGCCGTGGCGACGCGCGGCGTCAAGGGTTTCCATCTGGGGGTGGAGAATTGCCCGATGTCATCGAATCCGTCACAAAAAGACTGCACGGGAAGACCTTCAAAATCCGCACACCCGGCGAATTTGCAGCGGCCATCAGCGATCTCGATAGCAAAACTGCCCGTTAATTCACAAAGACTCGCCGGGCGGTGCGCGAAGCGGCAATCAGGGTATACGTGGCGCTGGTGAGCAGTATGACCGCTGTCCCAAGCGCGCCGGCGGAAGCGATGTCTTGGCGGCGAAGCGCTATCACCGCTACGGCGGACCAAAGAACGAGCAGGGTACCTGTAACGTAGTGCGCGGGATAGTGGAATAGGCGAGCTAGTGGAAACAGGTGTAGGCCCACAATAGTGGCAATCGCCGGAACGATGAAATCTCACTGTTGAAACACGTTCAAGAGAATGACCGCCGCCACAATAGCCTTCCACTGAATGATGTTCAGTCGGCTGAAGACGCGCTTCATCTCGAGCTGCTGCTCCACATTTGTCCCGGGCTGGTTGGTCTCTGGCGCTCGACGCAAGAGCCTTATAGCGGGGAAGATCAGCAACGCAAGAACAGCTACCGCACCAACGACGCTTAAAAAGTTCAACCGGTGCATAGCGGATAGGCCGGTGCACAACCACAGTGAACCAAAGCCGGCAAAAAACAGAACGCCCATAGCCCTGCCTGAGATTGTTTCGGCTGGATCGACGGCACGCATCGTCGAATTATTTTAACCGGCGAATGCTGCCCGTCTACAGTGTCCATGAGGGAAAATGAGGGGGTGCGCCCTCTCCTGACAGTGTTGGTTTTCGGCGCAGTGGCTTGTTCCGCCCAATTCATGGTCCCGCCCTCGAAAATCTCCGGAGCAATGAAAGAGTTCGTACCTGGCCGGGACGAGGCCCCGTTGAACTGTCAGGTCAGTGCCGTCAAGCCGGCCATCGATTTCAGCTTTCGTTTCCACGCCGGCTACGTCGTGCGCGTCCCCCTGAAGCTATACCTTGGCGCGGGTCATAGTCTGGGCGTTCTCACCAGGCTGACTCCCGAAGATACCGCCCGTCAGCCCGCTTATCTAATCAGTGTGACCAACCTGCCGGAAATCCCGAAATCTAAGAGTGAGATCGAGATTGCGGGAAGCTATCTGATCGGCGAAGGCCGATATACGGTCGACTTAGTGATGTTCGACGACGCCGGGCGCCGCTGCCGCAAACATTGGACCGCGGAGGCGAAGCTCGGCCGAAACGAACGGAACGTCACCTTGCGGATCCCGCCCGGCCGCGTTCGGTCGCTATACTCTTCAAACGCTCGGGAGCCGATTCAAAAACCGGCCGCGGGATCCACGAGCCTGCGCCTCACTGTGTTGTTGCACGCTACGCCGCTCTATTCTCGTGCGACCAAGATTCGCGCCTATGACCGCGAAGTATTGCTTGGTTCTCTCGCATCGCTTCTCGAGCGTCTTCCGTCGGCGTCGATTCGTCTGGTCGTGTTCAACTTGGCTCAGCAAAAGAAGGTCTATACGGACGATCAATTTACGACGCGCCGGCTGACGGAAGTCGGAAGATCGATGAATGAACTGCAACTCGGTTTGGTGCAATACGATGTGCTTCAGAACCCGCACGGCCACCTTGCTCTATTAGCCGCCCTGGTAAACGACGAACTCGACGCGCAGGAGCCGTCCGATGCGATTATCTTTCTCGGGCCGGCCTCCAACTATCTCGACACGCTTCCCAAAACCCTGTTCGAGAATCGGCAAAGCGCGGGTCCGGGGTTTTACTACCTGCAGTACAGGCCATCCGTTCTATCGGCACGCAGAGCGGCTCCCCGAGGCGATCTGGAATTTCCCGATTCCATCCAGTCCGTGATGAAAAGGCTCCACGGCAAGACGTTCACAGTCCATTCACCCGGCGAATTCGCCACTGCCATTGCACAGATCGAAGACCGCACGACACCCAAACCTAATTCAAACTGAGAATTTCTGGTCCCGTAACCCACTAAGCGTAGAGAGTGCCACTTAAATTCAGCATCATGGCCGTGCTAGCGGCGACCTCCATCACCGCTTCCGGACCTGTTTATACGGCCGACGGCGTGGTCAACGCAGCCAGCAATCTGCCAGGACCCATCGCGCCTGGCATGCTCGTCTCGATCTACGGCCAAGGATTGTCGTTCATCACCCACGCTCTCGCACCACAGGACATTCATGCGGGGATTCTGCCGATTCTATTTGCCGGTGCCGGCGTGAGCGTTTCGATCGGGCTCCCGGGACGCAACACGGGCTACAGCGGCTATCTCTACTACGTCTCGCCCACTCAGATAAACGTGCTTATCCCCAACTCGCTTCCTCCCGGGCCAGTCGATCTCTCGGTCGGGTTGAATAGCCTCTACGGACCCGCCGTGCACCTCACCTTAGTGGCTGCGGCGCCCGCGTTGTTTCAGGTGGACGGCTCCTATGGGATTGCCACGCAGGCAGACGGTACAGTACTGACCAAGGACGTCCCCGCACATCCGGGCGATATTGTCGTCGTTTACGCCACGGGCCTGGGACTTACCGATAAGAATCTCCCCGACGGACACCCTGCGGAGGCGGCCTTCGTGCTGCAGCGGATCGCTGACTTTCGCGTCCGCATAAACGGGGTGCAACTCGATCCCGCGGTCGTCTACTACGCCGGCGTGACGCCAGGTTTCGCCGGTCTATATCAAGTCAACCTGAAGCTGCCCGATGATGTTGGCAACGACCCGGAAATCCGTATCGGTTTCGACGACGCAATGAGCCCCGAGCACATCCTTCTGCACGTTGGTCCCGCTCCACCGCAACTTTAGACGCCCTTTTACCGTCTAAACTAAAAGGATGAGTCTGCGCATCGCCCTGTTGAGCCTCGGAATCGCTGCCCGACTGTTTGCGGAGGATACGCCTGCCGCGCCCGCTACGCCGCAGGAGGAAAAGCAATTCGTTGTTGACCCCGGCACGCGCATTCCCCTCAGCCTGATCAATTCGATCACCACCAAGACTGCCGCCGAGGGAGATCGCATTTATCTGGAAACCGTTTTTCCCATTCTGGTCAGCGGCAAAGTCGTCATTCCTCCGGGCAGTTATGTTCAAGGCACGGTAACGCAGGTGAAACGTCCGGGCCGCCTCAAGGGGCGGGGAGAGATCTATCTTCGTTTCGATTCGCTGATTCTTCCCAATGGCGTATTGCGGGATTTCCGCGGCCGCGTGGGAGCCCTTGATGGGCGTGCCAGCGAGGAACTCGATAAGGCCGAGGGCAAGGTCAAAAGCGAAGGCAACAAAGGCGGCGATGGAGCAACGGTAGCGCAAGGGGCGGCAACCGGAGCTTCCGTTGGAGCCATTGCCGGAGCCATCGGCGGACACACCGGCATGGGTGTCGGAATCGGCGCTGCTGCGGGTGCAGCCGCCGGACTGGCAGCAGTCCTTTTGACGCGCGGTCCTGAGGCGGTGCTGGCCAAAGGGACCACCGTAGAAATGGTTCTCGACCGGGCCATACAGTTCAAAGAGGACGAACTGGCGAGCAACACCAATAGCAATCGCAGATCGATCGGCGAGGGAGAAGGCCCGTTACCGAGCAAGAAAAGCCAACGCAGTCCCTATTCAACGCGCTATCCCCTCTGAGTGTGTTACCAAAGTAGTGCGTGAATAAACGTACTTTGGTAATTGCCATACTGAAAACTCGAAGCAGCTTTCAACAGAAGCGCGAAGAGCCCGCCGCCGGTTCGCCGGACACACTGCAATGGTGGTTGACTCCTGAACACTCCTGGAGGATTCGAACGTTCGCCATTGATCATGACATTCATGTCCACCGGATAGACGGCGGGGATCTGGGCGAATTCCTTACCAACACAAAGAAGAACTTCGGCAATTCGCTCGAGGTGATGCACACTTTGGACTTCTCGAACTTCGAGGATCCAGCGGTGGTCCGCGAGGCATTTCACCAGGTGGATGTGGAACCGAACCTGGAAATCAGCCGGCAGGGATTTGCTTTCTGGAACCCTGACAAGGGGCACTACCACACGCAGTCGACGCCGTAGTCAGGGCTTCCCTAGGGAACACAGCGGATCGCCGACAACAATATTCTGCCAGCTCAACGCCGGAATCGAGAGGTAGTAACTCTCGGCCAGATTGCGGCCGACGAAGTATGCCGGCAACAGGTAGTCCGGGCGCGGCGTCAGCGCGAGATACGGTTCCTCCGTTTGTCCCGAGGCGCCGGTTACGCCTTCCTGGATGTAGTCCGCCGTCAATGTCTGCGGAGAGCCTGCCCACCACTTCGAAATGTCCTCATTTTTGAATGTGCTAATGTTCCAGGCGGCCGGCGGTTTTCGAAAAGTGCGGCCATTCGTCGAGACAAACTCGGTCATGATCGCGCCAGGGAGCCACTGGAATCCCAGATGCCGCTCGTGGCGGTCATGGTCGTTCGAGCCCCATCCGGCATACCCGATCACGTTCTTCTCGCCGTAAACTACCTTCTCCGTCTCCTCCAGAAAAACCCGGTCCTTGGGCAGCAGCAGCGCCGCGGTTCGCAGCCATTCGTTTCCTGGTTGAGCGTTGTCCGCGCGAAGGTCGATTACGAACTTGCCCATGTTCCTGGCCATCAACGCATGGTCCACGAGCCCTTTTGCGTCGGCAAAATCATAGCCCGCGAGCCGGGTGACCAAGTAGATGGGAAACTGAGGGTGGCGGAAGGGGGTATCCCGTTGGCCGAAGAACGGATTGCCCAAAGCCCCATCCACTTTGTGCGCGCCGCCCTTTAAGTCGGAATAGAGCAGCGTAAGCTCCGAATCCACTGAAGCGTAGTCGCCGTCGGAAGCCATTCGTCCTTTGATAATGAGCGGCACACCCGCGGTGGTGACGATATAGAGAATTTGTTCCCGGAGTTTGCGGTTCTCCAGGCACAGGCCAATCGGTTTGGCGATTGCACTATCGTACACATTGCGGGCGACCGTCTCATCGGTGGGCGCGCGGATCGCACATACGTTGCCGGGTGGAATTTGCCGCCGCCTGGCGTAATAATCCCCGATCTGCCTGGACAATGCGGAACTCTGATTCACCACCACCAGGACGTCGGCGGGAGACTGCGCGCCCAACGGCAAAGCCAACAGCCAGAACCACCGCACTCCGGGCAACCCAGGCCTCACTGAAATCTCTGAATGACTTTCACTATGCCAATGCTATAATCTAGAGCAATTCAAGCGCAACAGTTTTGATTGGAATTAAACTAGAGGAGGGTGTATCCCTTTCTCTTGAAGGCCCATGGATCTCGATCAGCTTCATACATTTTTAGAGATCGTTCGTCTGAAAAGCTTTTCAAAGGCGGCGCAGACCTGCTACCGGACGCAACCGGCGATTAGCGCACAGGTGCGCCAGCTCGAGCAGGAACTGAACACGACGCTATTTGAACGTCTTGGCACTCGCATCTCCCTCACCACGGCTGGAAAAATCTTCAGCGAATACGCCGAACAGATTCTTGAGTTGCGCAAGCAGGCGCAGGATAGCATCAACGAGTTGGAGCGCACGCCACGCGGTGAACTTGTGATCGCCGCAAACGAAGCCACCTGCATTTACGTCCTGCCCAGAGTTTTTTCGGAATACAAGAAACGCTTTCCGAACGTCCAGCTTCACGTGGACCGCTCTTATGGCGCCAAGGTTGTCGGCGCGGTGATGGACAATCTGGCCGACTTCGGTATCACTCAACTCCCGGTTCAGGAAAAGCGTCTTCAGATTGTCAAGATTCACTCCGATGAGATTAAGTTGTTGGTTCCCGCGGGCCACGCGATCGCCAACAAAAGGACGGTTACTTGTCACGATCTGTTGGGGGAGCTGCTGCTGATTCCCAAATCCGGGACAACGCGCGCGCGCCTCAATGCGTGGCTGGAGCCGGTGGAAAGCGAAATCAACGTTTCTATGGAACTTGATTCTACGGAAATGATCAAACAGTTCGTGGTCGCCGGACTCGGACTGTCGTTCCTCGCCGGGTCGCACTGCCGGGAGGAAATTGCCACCAGAAAGCTCGATGCCGTTTCGCTCGGGCCGGAACCCATGATCCGGCGTGTTGGATTGATCTATCGTAGAGACAAGGGTCTGTCGAAAGCGGCGCTCGGTTTCATCCAGGTAGTTGTCGATCACGCCGGGATTGACGCACCCCAGATGAATGGCGCGAGAATATCTGTAGTAGGGAAGTAGAGTATGGACACCGTCACAGTAAAAAGTTCGACCGTTTATATCGCTCTCGCCGACCAGTTCGACGTTTACCGTTCTTTAGAGGACGTTCCTCCGTCCATGCGGCGACGCCTTGACGAGTCCACCAACGGCGCAAATTCGGCCACCATTCTGATTGCCGACCGAAACGGCCAGCGGGAACTGGTTCGCGCGATCGAAGGACATCCCACTCCGCTCCGGGTCCGGGTTCGAACGGCCCGCACGCAGACCTCAGCGGAGCCGTCCGCCGCCGAACCGCCGAAATCCGAGCGTCCCTGGCTGGAGATCGGAATTGTCGGCTTGCTGGGTCTGGTGGCTTGGCTCGTATTCCTCTGGAAATAGCCGTTCTCACACTTCTCTTCCGTTCACCGATAAGTTCTAGGTGGACAGGCGAACTGAACCTCGATTCGAACTTAATCAGCCGGTGGCGTTGACGATACTCGGTGACTCTGACCGAGTAGTGCCGGCAACGTTGAAGAACCTGTCTGGACGCGGGCTTCGTCTCATCACCGGTTGCCCCATTCAGTTGGGCACAGCCGTTCGCATCGACGTCAACGATTCGGTCCTCCTGGGCGAGGTCTGCTACTGTTCATCCACTGCGGACGGTCTGGTTTGTGGCGTTCAGTTGGAGCAGGCTCTCAACTCGGTAGGAGATCTTACCCGTCTGGTTTCGCGGCTAATGATGGAAGATACCGGCAGCCGGTCTGGGGATGAGTCCGTCAAAGACGATCGCCGGATTCCGGTCCGTTCCCAATCCTCTCGCTGACCGCTAAGATATAAAGATGCGTTTGTTTGTGTCCCTGCCAGGGGCTCTCCTGCTTCTCAGCGCCATTCTGTGCGCCCAATCTCACTCTGCAACTCCGGCCAAAAAGTCTGCTCTGGACAAAGCAGTGATGGAAGACTATGTCCGTCATCTGTTTGTCTGGGGACCTCAAATCCAGGTCAGTGTCGGCGACCCCAAGCCCGCGCCAATCGCCGGGTTCAATGAAGTCGTGGTAACCGGCACCGCGGGAGGCGCGTCCCAAGAAGCGACGTTCTACGTTTCCAAAGACGGTCAGAAGCTGATCCAGGGCAATATTTTTGAAGTCAACAGCAGTCCGTTTGCCAACGACCTCAAGAAGATCAAGACGGATGGCGCGGCGAGTTTCGGGCCTTCCAGCGCTCCCATCAAGATCGTGACATTCAGCGATTTTGAGTGTGGTTTTTGTCGCGAAGAAGCCAAAATGCTCCGAGACAACATTCAGGCCTCCTACCCTAAGGAAGTGCAGGTCTTTTTTAAGGATTTTCCGCTGGAGCAAATCCACCCGTGGGCGAAGACGGCCGCCATCGCCGGCCGCTGCGTTTATCAGCAGAATCCCGCCGCCTTCTGGGGCTATCACGACTGGATCTATGAACATCAGACGGACATCAAGTCGGAAAATTTGAAGGATCAGGTTCTTGAGTTCGCCAAAACTAAAGGATTGGATGCCGGCCTGGTGGGCTCCTGCATGGCCATGAAAACCACGGAGCCCGACGTGGATCGTTCGCTGGCCGAGGGACGATCGCTTCAGGTCAATTCCACGCCGACGCTGTTCCTGAACGGCCGCCGTTTGGTTGGCCAGCAACAGTGGCCGCAGTTAAAGCAAATTATCGACTACGAAATCGGGTACCAGCAGACGCATGCCGAGAAGGCTGCCGAGAAATGCTGTGAAATAACTCTTCCTTCGCCGCTTAACCACTAGAAAGAACGTCATGCAGAGAGAACATCTTGGATGAATAGAATCTTCGTTATCCTCGCAGCCGCAGCGGCGTTCGCGGCGCCCCCTCCGGCGCGAATCAGTTCGGGTGACTTCAGCCCGGAGCGCTATCTGGACGATGTGAAGTATCTGTCCGCGGAATCGATGCGCGGCCGCGCCACCGGCAGCCCGGAGTTGGAGAAGGCCGGTAAGTATATAGCGCAGCAGTTCCACAAAGCAGGCTTGCAGCCGGTATTCGGCAAGAGTTACTACGAAGCGTTCACCGTCTCGATCAACTCGCACCTCGGATCGCAGAACCGGCTGGAATACATGTCCGGCAGCGAGCGTCATCTGCTTAAGCTGAGTCAGGATTTTCTTCCGTTCAACTTTTCGGCGACTGGTAAGGTGGACGGCACAGTCGTCTTCGCCGGATACGGTATCACGGCCCGCGAGTACAACTACGACGATTACGCGAATCTCGACGTGAAGGACAAGATTGTGCTGGTGTTGCGGCACGAGCCTCAGGAGTTTGACGCCAAGAGCGTGTTTGAAGGGCGCGTCTACACCGAGCACTCGCAACTCTTCAGTAAAGCCGCCAACGCAAAATTCCACGGCGCCAAAGCGATCGTTTTTGTGAACGACATATACAGCCATGCCGGCAATGAAGAAGAGCTGGACAAGTTTGCCTCCGACGTCAGTCCTGCCAGCCCCGGGATTCCTTTCGTCCAGGTGAAGCCGGAGATCGCAGAGAAGTGGTTTGCGCTGGCTAAGAAGGACATGAAGTCCCTCATGGAAGGGATCGACAAGGATTTACAGCCCCGTTCATTCGCGTTTCCGGATGACCTTAGGGTCGACTTGCAGACCGACGTTCGCCGCGATGTGAAGACAGTCCACAATGTGGCCGGTTACTTGCCCGGCACGACCGACGAATACGTCGTGATCGGCGCGCACTACGATCATCTCGGTCTGGGAGAGCAGTATTCGCTTGCGCCGAGCATGGCCGGCACTGTGCATCCCGGGGCGGACGATAATGCTTCCGGATCGGCGGGAGTGATGGCGTTGGCTCGTTATTTTGGCTCGCAGCCCAGGCAGAAACGGGGTGTTCTATTCCTCGCCTTCGCGGGCGAGGAGTTGGGGTTGCTCGGCTCGAGTTACTACGTGAATCATCCCAAGCTGCCGCTCGATCGGGCCGTAGCCATGATCAATCTCGATATGATTGGGCGGATTCGGGACGGGAAGGTATTTGTCGGCGGCGTCGGCACAGGATCGAACTTTAAGTCGTTGTTTGAAGATCTCAAGACGAAGTATCCGTTTCATTTCGATTGGTCGGAACAGGGCGGATACGGATCGAGCGATCATACGTCTTTTACGACTAAACAAGTGCCCGTTCTATTCTTCTTTTCCGGGTTGCACGGCGATTATCACAAGCCCAGCGACACTTGGGACAAGATAACGGCTGACGAGTCAGTGAAATTGTTGCAGTTCATCGCGGACGTGACGAAGCATTTGGAAGTGGAAGAGAGCCGGCCCACCTACGTGCGGGTTGAGCCGCAGGGAGCGCATGGCGTTGCGGGGTCGGCGGAAGGCACGGGATCATCCACCGGCGGCGGTTACGGCCCTTATTTCGGCAGTATTCCGGATTTCGCGGAGGTACCAGTAGGCGTACGGTTCGCCGACGTACACGACGGGTCGCCAGCCGGAAAGGCGGGACTGAAGGCCGGTGACATCCTCGTCCAGTTTGACGGCAAGAAAATCCAAAATCTGTATGATTTCACGTATGTCCTGCGGTCGAAGAAACCCGGCGACGAGGTGGAAGTAGAGGTATTGCGAAACGGCCAATCGGTGCACGCTAAAGTGTTGCTCGAAAAGCGTAAATAGTTGCCGATGAGTGAATTAATGGCCACCCTAAGAGCAGCAGGATGCGTATGCAAACTGCCGCCCCTGATACTGCATCCATTTTCAGACTCTGCCGGGCCTGGAAAGCTGGTGGAAAGTTCGCGGGCGAGCCTGATGCTGCAGGGGTTGCTGCCCAGCGAAGGTTTCTCGGTTGAAGAACTTGAGCGCGCGTTAATCGCCGGACGGAACTGCGAGATCCGGATGCTCTACTACGTGGGAAAGGACGTTCTGCGCTGGGTGGAACAGTGCGTGGAAGTGGCTGCCCGGGAAGGACGATTTCGCGGACGGGATATCGATGCACGCAGTTTTATTACCTTGCTTGTAGACAGCCCACCGATCGTGGTGGAACAGAAGCTCAGAAACTGGGGTGTGGCGGATTATAAGTCGATTTTTGCGCGATCGATCGCATTGAACGTGCTGTTTGCGAATGTTCCCGGACCGTGCGACCTGTCGGACGAGTTTGTGCGCAACTACTTCCGTTACGCGGACCAGATTTATCAGTGTTACCGGGCGCAGACCGCCTTCGCGGCGCTATCTCTCGAAGAGGTCGATTTCGATCTGTTTGCCTCGGGCGAATATTCCCGGATGCTCGAGCGCGAATGGAGCGATCCGGCCACCGGCACCTAGCCCGGATATCTCACACACTTTTTGTGGTGAACGTGAAACGCAGACAAGGCTCGGTTTTCCAAAGGGCTATGAGCAGCCCTCGGTTCTGGAATGGGATTAGTGAGCTGAGCCGGCTTCGGAAGGGGCATAAGACGCACGGAAAGATCTTTTCGCTCGTGCCGAAGTCGATTGCAAGCACGGCTCCGCACCACCTCTGGTGTGGGTTTCTGCTTCAAGCATTACTTCAGGTGGAGCTGTTCGGTTTTAGCAGCGCAGGTTCGTCCATACCTGCTGATAGAGATCCTGCCAGGGATAACTGGAAGCCATCGATACCCAAACCTTACGCACCGTCACCCGAATCTGCGCGCCGATCTTCAGCAGCTTGGTGCGAATGGTGGAAACCTGCGCTTCTGCCAGTTCCGTCGCTTTCAGCCCCAGGCGCCGCAACCCGCTCACCAAAATGTAGGCCATGGTGGACAAGTACAGCCGCATCTGGTTGGCCCGCATCGTCTCGGTACTCACGCGGCCGGCGAACAAACTGAACTGCTCTTTGATGCGGTTCTCCATCTCGCCGCGTGCGCAATAGAGTTGCTCGTACAAAACCTGGGCCGTCCATTCCTCGCTCGTCAAAGAGGTCACTACGAAGCGGGGATTCTCTTTCCCATCGATATGTTCCGCTTTGGCCACTACGCGGCGCTCGCCGTCCCAGCCGCCTTTGTTCGCCTTCTTCTTGGTCTTGTAGTGGAACTCGCTGAAGACCCGTGCTGGTTTGCCGGTCTGGTTCCACTGCTTGGTGGCTTCCTGCATCTGAGCCCCGATCATCTTTCGCAGTCTCTGATTGCGTGCCAGACCGAACACAAACTCCACGCCATTGTTTTCGCACCAACTCATCAATTCGTTACGGCAGAAGCCGGAGTCCCCGCGCAGGATGATCTTCACTTCCGGCCAAGCCACCCGAATCTGCGTAACGATTCTTCGGATTTCCTGCAGGCTGCCGCATGCGGCGTCGTGGTTGGCTTCTCGTAATCGCGCGCACAGAACATGCTGTCCACAGAAGATGTAGAGCGGCAGATAACAATAGTTGTCGTAGTAGCCGTGGAAGAACCGTCCTTCCTGTTTACCGTGCAACGGCAGGTCAGTGGTATCCACGTCCAGAACGATCTCGCCCGGAGCGTCCTGGTGCGACTCCAGGAACACTTTCACCAGTAGCTCATCCAACCAATCTTTCCAAAAAACGATCTTCTTGTACCGGTCCTTGGTGCTGGTGCTCAATTCCATCCGGTTCAGCGTGCTCTTGCCCGCCAGCGGGTTCTCCAAATCATCCCGGCCGGCCAGGATGCCGAAGACCGGATCGAACCGCAGTTGTTCGTGATCGTTGATGTCTTCATAGCCCAGTGCCAGGCCATAGACCCTTTGAGAAAGCATCTCCAGAACGGAGTGCTCGACCAGCTTCTGATTCCTGCCGTCGAGAAAACACTGGGCCAGCCGCGGCAGCAGATTCAGCCGCTGGTCTGTCTGGCGCAACAGAAACGCTCCCCCATCGGAACTGATCGTGCCTCCGTCAAAGCGGGCCACAATCTCCCGCGACCCGCTCGCTTCAAATCCGAAGCTGGATTGGTTACACTCTGTCATAGCGAAGGCCGTCCTCTCTTTGGCTCTAACTGTTGTGTGGAAACTCAGTTATGCCATGAAGGACGGCTTTTTGCTATAGGGTCTGTGAGAAATCCGGGCTAGTTGCCGGCGTGGCGTGAGCGCCTGCGCTTCGCTCTTTCCCTTGACGATTATTCGTCGCGAAGAGTCTTCATTGGATCCACTAATGAGGCTCGCCGAGCGGGCAAATAGCAACCCAAACTAGCCAGCGTCCCCAAGAGGAGTACACTCGCAGCCAATGTTAAGGGATCGTGCGGGCTCGTGTTAAACAGCAGCGAGTTTATCAGCGTGGCGAACCCAAAAGCAGAGAAAACTCCCGTCATGAGGCCCGCCGCGATCGGTTTCATTTCCTGCCGGGTAACCATGCGCACCAGCGACTTCGGTGCCGCGCCAAGCGCCAGGCGGATACCCAGCTCGCGCTCGCGCTGAGCCACCTGGTAATTCACGACAGAATAGATGCCCACCGCGGCCATTACCATAGCGAGGAAGGCGAATATCGTCATCAGGAGCACCGTGAACCTTTGGCGATCCACTGCCGTTGACATCGCTTGTTCCATCGTGCGCATGTCTGCGACCGGTTGCCGCGAATCGACCGCCAGGATGGCACGCCTTATGGTGCTGGCAAGTTGGGCCGGCGGAATCCTCGTTCGCACGGCCCACGACATCGGCAACAACCGGCTGACGATTTGGGTCTCGGTATCCGGAACTTGCGCACGTGGAATGAAAACCGTGATGCGAGCGGGCTTCTCCAAACTCGTCTCGCGCACGTCGCCTACGACGCCTACAATGATGCGAGGCGAATCGGCCTGCTCAATCCCCAAACCCGCGCCGAGTTGGATCCGCTGCCCAATCGGGTCCCGGCCTATGAACGTCTGGCGCGCGAAGGAATCATTGATGATGGCCACAGATGCCGATTTGGACGTGTCCGAACCCGTGAAGGCACGTCCGCGGACGAGGGGAATTCGGAGGACATGGAAGTAATCGGGGCTGACTGGACGATAGGCCGGATTTACCGTGATAGGCGGCGATCGCCCAGGAATAGCGCTCGGCATGTAGGGTCCAAGCTCCAAAGGCAAACAGATAGCGCTGGCCACTGCATCGACGCCCGGTAGAGCATCGAGACGCGCCAGTAACTGACGCTCGAATTCCCACATCATCGGCGTAGTGTCATAATGAGCCGACATTCTGAACGTGAGAATGTTTCCAGGGTCAAAGCCTGGAGCGACGTGGCGCAACGCAACGAAACTACGCATCAAAAGCATCCCTCCGGTCAAGAGGATCACAGACAATGCAACGTCCGCTCCGATCAATAGACCTCGGGCCCGCACACGGCTGGGGGCGGCCGTGCTGAAACCACTCGTGGCCTTAAGCCAGACATTCACATCCACACCGCGCGCGGACAGTGCCGGTGCAACGCCGAACACCAGAGCGGTAAATGTCGATGTCAGGAACGCAAACGCGACCACTCGGAAGTCCGGCGAAATGTCTGCGGCACGCGGAAGTCCACTTGGCGACAGATGGAGCAACGTTGGAGTGCCCCATTGTGCCAACAATAGGCCGAAGACTCCGCTTGTCAGTGCCAGTAGCAAACTCTCCGTAACCAACTGCCGGGCCAACCGTATCCGCCCCGCTCCAAGAGCAGTGCGCACCGCCATCTCCCTGGCACGGCGTGCCGCGAGGGAAAAGCTGCAGGTTCGCGACGTTGACGCAGGCGATCAACACCACCACTACGACTGCGGCAAAGAGCGCCCAAAGGGCCGGACGCACGTTGCCAACGATCCCGTCGAGGTAACGTCCCACCTGGAAACCAACCTCGTCCTGATCGACGAGATCGCCGTGAGCGGCCCGAAAACGGGAAAAGAGCGTCTGCAACTCGGCCCGTGCTTTTTCCAGCGTTACGCCGGGCTTCAGCCGAGCCAACAGGCTGTAATAGTGGCCAAGATCACGCGGTGCACTGGCGATCCGTATCGGCATGAGGATCTCTGCGTTCACATGGAAGCGAAAGCTTGGCGGCAGAACGCCAATGACCGCGCAGCTCTCTCCGTTTACTGTGATCGTCCTGGCCAAGATCGAGGATTCGCCGATGTAACGCCTCCGCCAGAGACCATCGGTTAGCATGACCACACAAGTACTACCCGAGCGGTCCTCATCCTCCGTGAAGGCACGCCCAAGAGTTGGGATCACGCCTATCACCCCGAAGAAGCCGGCAGAGACAAATGCGCCCGGCACCTGCTCTGGTTCGCTTCCTCCGGATAAGTTCACTCCAGAGGCTACGACATCATTTGCCTCAAGCGATTCGAAGCTCTCGCTGTGCTCCTGTAGGAAGCGGTATTGCGCCGCCCGCGTAACCCCGTAGTCGATTCCCCCACGATACACGGTGCTGATACTCACAATCCGCTCGGGTGAGGATACGGCAGCGGCCGCAGCAGGACACTGTTAACGACGGTAAAGACTGCAGTCGCGGCTCCCAGTCCCAAGCCGAGGGTAACGACAGCACCAAGGGTAAGACCAGGGTTCTTCCGGTAGACGCGTAGCGCGAATTTCAAGTCGTCAAAGAAGGCAGCCATTGTTTCTGAGGCCTCCTGGCAACAGTGTAGACGATGCTCTCAGGGGCAGCTTCGAGGGTTTAGATTATTCCGGTGAACAAGTTTCCGAAATTGTCTTTAACTTTGTCACCCGCATCACCGGTGTGTCGCCCTCTTTCGAAAGCGTACCTTCCACCGTTACTTTATGGCCGACTTCCCGCGCGAAGTTGTCATCGGACATTCCCACATAATGAAGCACGGCAATCTGGTGCAGCTCCTTGTCTCCCGCCAGCACGAAGTCGTTGCCGCGCTGATCCACGCAGCCAGTAAGAGTGTCTTTCTTCGGAGCCTGAGCGACACCGGGAGTCGAAAGCAGAATGAGACACACAGCGAGATACCGCACGAACAAAATTATAGCGCCCATTCGAGTGGTTCGGCGGTGGAGAAATCGATCCAGCCTTGCGGAGGAAGGGCATCCATGGGAAGACCGTTTTGCCATAGCGAGAGCTGAAACCGGATATCGTGGCCGGTGGCTATCCCGAGCGGCGCAAGCGCAATCCGCACTTCGCAAATGGTCCGGTATCTGGAAATGATCCCATTCTGCTCGTCGTTCAATTGAAGGTGAAACGGGAAAGTCTTGGGCGGATCGCCCGGACTTTGGATGTTCAAACGCATCTCCGCACCTTCCAGATCGTTAAGGCTGTTCTCCACAAAGTCGAGCCGGAGAAAGAGATTCTGCGAGTCGCTTCCGTAGCGCATTTGCGTCACGAAGAAACGCTGGCCGTGCATGGCGCCCGAGCGGCCGTCTACCCGATATATACCAGCTCCGAGCCATTCGAAATACGACGTCTCTTCGCCGTCGATGGAAGGGCGAATCGGCCCGGCGGGCGCATCGTGAACCGCCGTCACCTGCACTTTCAGAATCGGGCGCGACAACTCTTCAGGAGGCTTGAGGCCGAGGGCGAAATAGACGTTGGCCAGATGATCCCGGAACAGTTGGTCGAATTCCACCCTGTTGTCGGAATGGTGCTGCGGCCCATACCACCAGCACCAATCGCTGCCTTCGGCGATCAGCAACTCCTCGAACGCCAGCTTCTTGCGATCTTCGGGGAGACTCGCCCAATCGGGCGACGCCATCAAGCGATCATAGGTCTGGCGCGCATGAAGAAGATATTCCCAGGCCTTGTTATCCTCTTCGAAGCCGATCCAGATGTCAAAATTCGCGTCGATCCAGGAGCCGGGAAAGATGTGATCGATGATGGTTGGTTCAACCTTCTCGAGCGCCTCCGAAACCGTCAGCGCAGTCATGCGGGAATCTTCTTGAATGCGGCGATACAGTTCGCGCAGGAAAGGACGGCCGCTCGCTTCGTAGTATTCCCAGGCATTCTCGCCATCTAGAATAACGGGCACCAGCGCGTCGCGCCCGCTGGAAAGAATGCCGGCGCAGTTGTTCCGAATGCTGTCGAGAAAATTGTTGACGGCGTCCGCGGCATTCATGCGGGAATAGACGAACCCGATCAGGTCGCTGAGGACGTGATCGCGAAAAATGACGTTAATCTGATGGTCGCCTTGCTTCCAAAGATAGGGGCGGTAGGTTAGATTCGGATCGCCCGCGTGATGCACGGTGCGTGCGAGGACGCCGTTGTCGGTGGCAGCCCAACGGAAACCGGTTTCGGCGGCCAAATGGAAAACCTCGTCCGAGACGGAGCCTTCCGACGGCCACATTCCCGCGGGAGGCTTGCCGATTCTCGATTTCATGTAGTCGCGAGCCCGAATGAGTTGCACCCGCGCATCGTCCGGATACTGGAAGCGCGGAGGCAGCGGCACGTAGGGATGGGCGACTTCAGCGATGTTGGAATCGCAAAGCAGCGGAAGGATCGGATGATAGAACGGCGTAGTAGAGACTTCGATTTGTCCGCGGGAGGCGAACTCGGAGTATACCGGCAGTACTTTACCCAGGATCTCGAGCTGCTTGCGGCCCATCAGCGCCTGATCGTCGAGCGTGTAGTCGCGTCCCTTGGCGGCGAGCGCGCGCACGTCCTTATCGTTAGCCAGAAACTCTTCGTCAAACCAGGCTAGCTGGGAGAGTACCTGTAGATCGCGGAAGCCCTGCATCCCAATATCACGGCGAGTCCGGGCGGCATTCTCTCCGGCCATCTGCCATTTGTTCCAAAGCTCGCCATATCGCGGATAGCGGTAGATCATGCGTGCGAGATTGGCTTGGAAGAAATACTGAATGATGAAATTCTGCTCCAATTCGGAGAGACTCTCGGCCGGCTTCAGCGCCGCTTGCAGAAATGGGTCAGCGGCTTTCCCTTCCGCGTATTCCTCCACCTGTACCATCATGGATGGCACCAGGTTAAATGTCTGGTGAACCTGCGGAAAATCTTCCAGCACCTTCACCATGCCGTAGTAATCTTTGAGCGCGTGCATGCGCGTCCATGGCAACTTATACTGGCCGCTCACCAGATCCTTATAGAACGGCTGGTGCATATGCCAGACGAAACAGAGATAGATCTGGGGCATGAATGCTACTTGGGGCTCATGTCTCGTGGTTTCTCGGCGGTGAACGCCGACGTATCCGCAGTTTGCGAAAACGCGGCCGACATCGGGCGCGCGGCGGCGTCGAAGTGCGTCATTGGCCGGAGGCCGACAATGAGTTCCATGGTGCGCAGCATCGATGTGGTGTTGTACATAGTGCTGTCCACGGCGGCGCGCCGGGTGTAGGGAGAGATCACGAATGCGGGCGAGCGGTGTGAATCCACGTGATCCGGTCCATCTTGCGCGTCGCCTTCGAGAACAAACACGGCGCTGCTGGGCCAGAACTTGCTTTTCGAAAGAGCTTCCACTATAAGGCCGAGTGCGTAGTCGTTGTCGGCAACCATTGAGACCGCGGACGGCCCGCCGGCTTTCCCCCTGTTCGTGTGATCGTTACCCAATTGCAAAAAGATCAATTTGGGCATCACTCCGAGAGACTCGAATTGAGCGAGGTCTTTCAAGAAGGGTTTGATGCGCTCGACGTCAGGATACTGAAGATCGAAACCACGGTAACTCATATTCGTGAATCGCGCCAGGGCGGGGTCGCGAACCGTCCCAACCTGGCGGCCATCGGGCGAGGGCTTTTCCAGATTAGTCACCCACCAGCCGTAGTTGCGGATTGGGATGTTGGCCGAGATAGCGTTGTTCCAAAGGTATCCCGCGGGAGGCAGCGCGGTAATTTCCTGGCCTTCATAGTCGTAATGTTTGCGCCGCTCTCCGTAGCTGTTGGGCCAGAGCTTCTGGACGTAGTCGTTGGCGATAGCGCCGGCAGACCAGTTGTGGCCGTCGGCACCGACGTCGGCATTCGTGTAGAAATTGTCGAATAACACAAATTCGCGCGCCAGCTTGTGTTCATTCGGAGTGACGTCCTGGCCGAACTGGGCCAGAGAAGCGTCGCTGTTCCCTTTGCCGATATCGCCGAGAACCTGATCGTAGGACCGATTCTCTTTTGCTATGTAAATGACGTGCTCAATGGGAGTAGGCCCGCCTGGTTCGGAAGGGACGGGGTTGCCGCTGCCGGTGTCGACGAAATCAAGCAAATCGTCACGATACGGCGAATTCCTCAGAACCGTATTCGTGTATGTCTCGAGAGCAGCGGAATCGAAAGCGTCGACGATGGAAGCCGAACCAGTCTGCATTTTCGCAACGTAGTCGACGCCGGGACCCTTCGGACTGGGGAAGCTACGATCGCCGCGGCCATTCAGGACGACGAGACGGCCGTCCGCCAGTGCGCGCACGCTTGTCGGATACCAACCGGTGGGCACGAATCCAAGGAGATGGCCATGCGCTTCCGAAATGTCGGCGACAGCTACTGCATTCGCGTCGGAACAAACCGCATACAGCCGATCGTGCGCGGCATTCATGGCGACAGCAGTAGGCGTCATCCCGAGGGGATGGCGAGGAGTCATGCCAACGTTGATGGTGTCCGTTAAACGTACTTCTCCATCAGCGGCGACACCCAGCACATAGATGTTATTCGTGTTGGCGGCAGCAACGAAAATTCGTGCGGCCGGGAGGTTCTCTCCTTCTTCGTCCGGCTTCTTGGCACGCCATATCATGTCGGTCGGATGGGAACCTATGCGAATCTGGTTCAGTTTTTCTCCATCGACCGAGCGGTATTGGTAAACACTGCCGTCGGCCCAACTAGAGACGAAGAAAGATTTGCCGTCCGGGTGAAACAGGATACGAAAAGGGCGGCGGCCGGTTGGGAAGTGCCCCATCACACGGCCGGTTTGCAGATTCATCACGTCGATCACGTTGTTGAACAGGCCTGCGGCATATAGAAAGCGGCCGTCGGGCGTGATCGCGACGTCGCCGGTGAAGTCTGTATGCTTGCGGTCCTTCTCCGCAACAATTTCGAAGGTGCGAGCGGGCGTGAGCTTACCGGTCTCGAATGAGAACTCATAAACGGACGCACGCGAACCTCCACCGGCGTAGACGAGTTTGCCATCGGACGAGAACGTCAATCCAAGGAACGCGTCGGGCACGGACGTGCGGCTCACTTCTCGCATGGAAGCGGTTTCCAACACGTCGATAGACGGTGGGGTGAAGCCAGCATTCATCACCAGCAGGTATTTTCCGTCCGGCGAAAGCGCCTGCGCCATCGGGAAATTGCCTAGGGGCACCTGACGCCCGGCGGGGGAAATCCGCCAACCGCTGTTCAGCAGGAACCCTCCGTTCGGTAACGGCCCTACCTTTTCATTCGGAGCTGGCTGAGAAATCAAAAAGGTAGCAAACAGCGCGAGGGGAAGGAAGCGCTTCATTCGGAGAACCTTTGGGCGATGGGGAATCGGCGGCCCATGCCGAATGCTTTGGTAGTAACTTTCAGACCAGGCGCAGCCTGCTGCCTCTTGTATTCGTTTCGATCCACTTTGTTGATGATTTCGCGAACAAGTTGGATGGGAACACCGACCATTTCGGCAATCTCCTGTGCGGGCCGGTACTCTTCGATGTAGGCTTTCAGGATTTGATCGAGTACGTCATATTCAGGGAGAGAGTCGGTGTCTTTTTGATCCGGCCGCAACTCGGCCGAAGGCGGCTTGGTGAAAACGCTCTCGGGAATTGCACGGTGGTGGCGCTGATTGGCGATTCTCGACAACTCATACACCAGCGTCTTGGGAAGGTCGCTGATCACAGCCAGACCGCCGCACATGTCTCCGTACAGAGTGCAATACCCGACGGCCAGCTCGCTCTTGTTGCCCGTTGTCAGAACCAGCGCGCCGGTCTTGTTTGAGAGCGCCATTAAGGTGACTCCACGCAACCGGGATTGAAGATTCTCCTCGGTAACATCCATGACCCCGCCGTTGAACGCGGGCTTCAGTACTTCGAGAAAACGGTCGTAGACGCTGGAGATCCCGATAAGTTCAAAACGGACGCCAAGATTCCGCGCCATGTCGCGAGCATCGGTGATGCTGCCCTCCGACGAATACGGACCTGGCATTCCGACACCAGTAACGTTTTCGCGGCCGACGGCGTCCACGGCAATGGCCGCCGTGAGTGATGAATCGATGCCGCCACTGAGTCCAATGAGCACCTTCTTGAAGCCGCACTTGCGGATGTAGTCGCGCGTACCGAGAACAAGAGCTTCGTAGACCGCTTCACATTCGTCGGTAAAATTCCCGTTCAAATCCCCGCTGCTCTTGTCCGTGTCGACCAAAACGAGATCTTCTGAGAACGACTTCGCCGAGGCAATGACGCGGCCCTCAGAGTCCATGGCAAAACTGCTTCCGTCGAAAACAAGCTGATCGTTTCCGCCGACCTGATTTACATAGACGACGGGCATTTTGTGGTGGCGGGCGGCGGCGGCGAAGATCTCACGGCGCTGCTGGCGCTTATCCATGTTGTACGGCGAAGCATTGATGCTGATCAGGATGCGTGCGCCGGATTGAGCCAGTTCGGCTACAGGATCGCGTTTGTAGAGCGGGTGCTCCCAGAATCTCTTGTCGTTCCACGCATCTTCGCAAATGGTGAGCGCGGTGGGCACGCCGCGGACTTCACGCAGAAATTGCTTGTCCGCAGGAAGGAAATAGCGGCCTTCATCGAAGACATCGTAGGTGGGCAGCAGCATTTTGTCCTGACGAAAGACAATCTGGCCATGTTCGATCAGGGCAGCGCTGTTGATCACGGATTTTCCGGCCTTGCCTTCCGAACGGGCGACGTAGCCGCAGACGATACTCAGGTCGAGATTCGCTGTCTCTTCAGCCAAGCGATGCAGTTCTTCTAGAGTACGGTCGAGAAAGATCTCTTTTTCAACGAGATCCCGGGGCGGATACCCAGTCAGGGATAATTCAGGGAAAGCGATGAGTTCCGCGCCGCGTTCCGCGGCCTGACGGGCCGCGTTGAGCATGCGATTCGCGTTCCCTGACAGGTCACCGACAGTGGTATTGATCTGTCCAAGAGCAATGCGCATGGAAAACTCTATTGTAGCGGCCACTAGTGAAATAATGGAATTGTGAAAGTATTTGCAATCCTCTCAGTTGTCGTGTCCGCGGCCCTAATGTCCGCCCAGACACCTCCCGCGGCCGCCACGAAGAAGCCGGCCGCTCCCACCACAAAGCCTGCCGTGACTCCGGCAGCCAAACCGGCAAGCAGCGAAGAAACCGGACGACGGAACGGTGATTCTGACCATCAACACTGAGAAGATCACGGATAAAGAATTCGATGCATTTCTTGATGCGCTGCCGGAACAGATCCGGGCGCAGGCCAGGAGCAGGAAACGCGATGTAGCCGAGCAGTTGATTCGCGTGAAGATTCTGGCTAAGGCCGCGCGCGAAGCAGGCGTTGAGAAGGACCCGGTGTTCCAGCAGAAACTGGCGTTCCAGACGGATAACCTGCTCGCTGGTTCGATGTTCCAGAAATGGCAGGAAACCACTCCCACCGATGACGCGTCGCTGCAGAAATACTACGACGCGCATAAGCAGGAGCTGGAGTCGATAACCGCCAAGCATATTCTGGTGCGCTTCAAAGGGTCGGCTGTGCCGCTAAAAGAAGGAGAAAAAGACCTGACCGAAGAGGAAGCACTGGCCAAGGCTACTGAACTCCGCAAGAAGTTAGTGGCGGGTGAGGATTTCGCCAAGTTGGCCATGGCAGAATCCGACGATACCGGTTCAGGCAAGCAGGGCGGCGATTTGGGAACGTTTAAGCGCGGGCAGATGGTTGGTGCGTTTGAGAAGGCCGCGTTCGAGTTGCCCATAAAGCAGGTCAGCGAGCCAGTGAAGACGCAGTTTGGATATCACTTGATTCTGGTCGATAAGCACAGCGGCACCGACATGGCGGATGTGAAAGAAGAAATCGAAAAGAAGGTACGTCCGGAAGCCGCAAAGGAAGCTCTCGAGGTTGCGCGGAAGAAGGCGGCGGTTACTTTCGACGATCGCTATTTTGGCCCAGCGCCAGCCACGGTTCCTGCTCCCGGCGCGCCCACGCCTCCTCCGGCTTCGAAGTAAGGCCGCGTTACAGTTTTTTACGTGCGACGATTTCGAAGCTGTCGGCGGTGAAGACAACCATACGAATCTGGCCGCGTTTACCAATCGGGCCGATGGGTTTGCCGTTCCAGCGGACGTCGATTCCTGCGGCGTTGCCGGTCACTAGTTTTGCTTCCTCTAATCCGTCGAAATTCTTGGTCTGGCTTGGGGTGACGATGCCGCTAAACACTGTTTTGCCGGCCGAGGTGATCTTAACCCAGGTCCGCTCTTTCGCCTCTAAGTCGACCGAAACCTTCCCTGCGATGGGCGTTGGTTCGACGCTGGGCGTCGACGCTTGTGGCGCCGCCGGACACGGGCTCCGACGCAGAGACTGCGGAAGGGGCCTTAATCACCAGCACAGGAGCCGGCTTTCTCGTATCGGCCTTCTGCGCCGGGAGTTCATCGGCGATTGTGCGTTGTGATTTCTGCCACCAGGCATAAATACCCGATCCGCCTCCGAGCGAGACGATTAGGGCGACGGCAGGCCAAAAGGCGCGGCTGTGGAAGAAGCCATGGCGCCGTGGGTATCGCGGTACCTGATACGATTTACTTAGTACCGGCAGCGGGTCCTCGACTTCGGGTAGAAGCAATCGGATCGACCAGATTCTCCAGCGAACTATATGGCACACCAAGAGCCGCGCAATATTGCTTTACAAAACTCTTGTAGAAGAAATTGCCTGGCAGCGATGTCAAGTCATCTTCTTCAATAGCCTGAAGATAGCGGCTCGAGATACAAGTAGACTCGGCAATCTCAGAGAGAGTGCGTTTCTGCTTGTCCCGCTCGCTGCGGAGCCTGGTGCCGACGGAGTCCATTCGGATGATCCCGGGAAAGTGTTCTAAAAGTTATAATACTACAGTCACAGAGTGGAGGGAGAAGCGAAACTGATTTCGGTTGTTGTAGTTAACTTCAATCGGAGGGAGCTTTTGCGGGCTTGCCTCTTGTCTTTAGCCGCGCAGACGTGTACAGGATTTAACGTAATTGTCGTGGATAACGGATCGAACGACGGCTCCGCGGAAATGGCAGAGACGGAATTTAAAGGAAACTCGAAGTTTTCGCTCGAAGTAATTCGAAACAAGGAGAATCGTGGATTCTGCGCGGCCAACAATCAAGGGATCGAGATTGGAGGCGACCTGATCGCGCTGCTGAATAACGATGCGGAGGCGGCGCCGGGTTGGCTGGACGCGTTGGCTTCGGCGATCGGGATGAGGGACGACATCGGCATGGCGGCGTCCAAGATTCTGGTGAAGGACGATCCCGCGGCGGATCGACAAGGTGGGGCATCTGATCTATCCGGATGGACAGAACCGGGGACGCGGTTCCGGGCAGCTCGATCACGGGCAGTTCGAGCATCTGGAAGAAGTTTTATGGCCGGACGGTTGTGCTGCAATGTACCGCCGCGAGATGCTGGACGAGATCGGGGGATTCGATGAGGATCTGTTCGCTTACGGCGACGACGCGGAACTGGGGCTCCGCGCGAGGATCGCCGGTTGGGGCTGCGTGTATGCGCCGGGAGCGGTGGTGCTGCATCGGCGCGGGACGACGCTCGGAGTTTTGTCGAGCAGGCGCCTCGAGTTGATCGAGCGAAACCGGGTGCTGCTGGCGGTAAAACATTTTCCTATGAGTTTGTTGTTGCTGAATCCGCTGTACTTCGGTCTGAGGATTGCCGCGGGAGCCTGGGCGGCGATCCGCGGAAAGGGCGAAGTGGGCAGGTTTCCGGGTGTGGAGGGTAAATGGCGGGCAGTTCGGGCGGTGTGCAGAGGGAACCTCGAGGCGTTGGGTATGATCCCGATGACCTGGCGCAAGCGCCGGGGACTGCGACGGTTGCGGCGGCTGACGCCAAAACAAATTCGCCGTCTTTTGTTTCATTATCGGATTCCGCTCACCGAACTGATGGAACAGGCGATTTGATCAAGACACCCGAAGGCGATTCCTGTCCGGCGTGCGGCAGCAGGCAAACACGCTCGCTGTTTCGTGCAACCGACCGGCTGTATCACACAACCGATAAACAGTTCTCTGTGGTCGAGTGTCTGGGGTGCGGGCTGATCCGGCTGTTCCCCTGGCCGACGCCCGAAGAACTCCAACAATATTATCCGGAGCATTATTGGTTCGCGCCGTCGGAAGCGGCGGCCGCCCGGTTGGAAGAAGTCTACCGGCGTTTCGTGCTGCTCGACCATGTGCGTTTCGTACGGCGGGCGCTGGTGGAATCGGAAGAGACGGGCCCGGTGCTGGATGTCGGATGCGGCGGCGGATTATTCGGGCGCATGCTGGCGGAGCGCGGATTCAAGGTATTCGGATTGGATTTCTCGCGCGACGCCGCAGCCATCGCGTGGCGGCGGAATTTATTGCCGGCGGTGTGCGGCACGCTTTCTTCCGCCCCGCTTCCACGAGAGAGTTTCGCCGGAGTCACCATGTTCCATGTGCTGGAGCACCTCTACGACCCGGTGGCCTATCTGCAAGCGGCACATTCTCTGTTGCGGCCCAACGGAAGGTTGGTGATACAGGTACCCAACGCGGCATGCTGGCAATTTCTGATCTTTGGCGAAGGATGGAACGGGATCGATGTGCCGCGCCATCTGATCGATTTCCGAACGCACGACATGGATTCGCTTCTCGACTACTGCGGGTTTGAAGTTGTGCGGCACAAATATTTTTCGCTGCGGGACAATCCCGCCGGATTTGCGACGAGCGTTGCGCCATCGCTCGATCCCATGGCTCGGCGCGTACGTGGTGTGAAGGAGAGCCCGACGCTTCGGCTATTGAAGGACGCGGCGTATTTCGGTCTCGTTCTGGCGGGGTTGCCGTTCACACTCTTCGAAGCGGCCTGCCGGGCCGGCTCTACCGTGATGATTGAGGCGCGAAAACGGGCGTGATGTACGCGCGGCTCCAACGGCGGCTGCCGAAGCGGCTGCGCCGGTATATTCTTCATTTCGAGGCTTCGATCGAAGATGCGGTGATGGCGTTTTCGCGCTCGCTCGCGCGCGAGAGCCGGGTTCTGGACGCGGGCGCCGGGGAAGGGAAGTACGCCGGCTGGTTCAGCAGGCATCGCTACGTTGCGGTCGATCTGGGTATCGGCGATACCGCTTGGGACTATCGCTCTCTGGATGCGATTGGCGATCTGCAGCGGTTGCCGTTTCGCGACGCGTCGTTCGATGCGGTGGTCAATATTGTGACGCTGGAACACGTCCGCGAGCCGGCGCTGGTGCTCGGTGAATTGTACCGGACGCTGAAACAGGGAGGCCGGATACTCCTGGTGGTTCCGCACGAGTGGGAAGAACATCAGCAGCCGCACGACTATTACCGTTACACCCGATTCGGCGCGGAATACCTGTTGCAGAAGGCTGGTTTTCGGGAAATCGTCGTGCAGCCGGTGGGCGGGTATTTCCGGCTTATGTCGCGGCGATTGCTGGGCGGGCTTCAGTTTTCCAAATGGATGATACTTCTCGCCCCCATAGCGCTGGCACTTGCCGCTGCTCGATTCGATGGATAAACAGCGTAATTTTACACTGGGATTTATATGCAGCGCGCGCAAGTAATATTCTGGCTGGGCACTCTGCTAACGATTCCTGCTCTGCTGGTGGCGGCGCAGGGGGAGTTCAGCGGTGTTTCGGCGCTGACGTTCACCAAAAAAGTAGTCGCGTTCGGACCTCGGCCCCCGGATTCCGATGCCATCCACAATTTGCAAAACTACCTGCGGACGGAAGTGAAATCGCTCGGATGGGCGATTTCCGAAGATCTGTTTCAAGCCCACACTCCGGCGGGTCCGAAGCAAATGCGCAATATCATCGCTCGGTTGCCGGGTACGTCGGGCAAAACGGTGGTGATCAGCGGGCATTACGACACCAAGCCGACGCCCGGAGTACCGTTTGTGGGTGCGAACGACGGTGGATCGTCGACGGGTCTGCTGCTGGAATTGGCGCGAGTGTTGCCGAAGCGTTCGCCCAAGGACGAGATTCTGCTCGTCTGGCTGGATGGTGAGGAAGCGTTCGTGCAGTGGTCCGCTACGGACAGCTTGTACGGCAGCCGGCACCTGGCGGCGAAATGGGCAGCGGACGGAACGGCGCCGCGCATCAAGGCGTTGATCAACGTGGACATGATTGGCGACCAGGATTTGCAGATTGTGGAAGAGACGGCGTCGACTGCCTGGTTGCGCGAGCTGGTTTGGGACACTGCGCGGGAACTGGGATTCTCGAAACATTTTGGTCCATCGCAAGGCGAAGTGGGTGACGATCATGTGCCGTTTCTCGACAAGGGAATTCCGGCGCTCGATTTGATCGACTTCGACTATGGGCCGGGAAATTCGTACTGGCACACCCCGCAGGACACGATCGATAAACTGGGCGCCGACAGCTTTGAGGTGGTGGGAAAAGTGGTTCTGGATGTAATTCGAAAACTGGAGGACAGGAAATGAAAAGACGGGAGATCTTTCAACTAGCCGCGCTGAGTGCGATGCCCGCGCTTGCCGGTGCGGCGAAGCTACCGAATTCCGTGATGGATGTGAGTAAGGCCAAGCTGTCGAAGGAAACGTTCGGGGACCTGCGAATCTACTTCGATGGGCCGACAGATCAGTTGAAATCGATGACGGCCGGCAGTCTGCTGCTGAAGCCGGGGATGAGCCCGCATCCGCCGCACACGCATCCGGAAGAGGAAATCATGGTGGTGACGGAAGGCACCGGCGAGATTTCAGTGGAAGGGAAGATTACCAAGGTCGCAGCCGGATCGATGATGTACTGCGCCGCGCAACACGTCCACGGAATTGTGAACACCGGCAAGGTTCCGCTGATGTTTTATTTCTATAAGTGGATGAAATAGTCAACGCTTCGGAGCGATCTTCTCCGGCTTGACTTGGTTCAAATGGCTCGCGGCATCCTGTTTCATGGCATTCAGGCCGGAGATATCCAGCGACTTCTGAGTGATCACGGGCCCGGATGCCACTGCTCCTCCCTGCGTGTTCCGGAACGGAACGCTCAACACGATCTGACGAATTAGAGTCCGGGCTCGATAGTTGTCCTTTTCGAGCGTCTGCACCAGCCTCTGTACCGTGCAACTGTCGCCATCCTGCAGGCTCCTGCCCAGCGCATAGCCCAGCACTCTCCCGGTCAAATTTCGTATAAAGTCTTCCTTTCGGTCGAGTAGGGCGGCGCGCAATTCCACCGGGCCATCGAACTTTTCGCCTGAAGGTAGTTCACCTCTGGCGTCGATCGGCGTTCCGTCCGGTTCCTTGTCCCGCCATCTTCCCATCCAGTCGAAATTTTCCAAGCCCAAGCCAATCGGGTCCATCATTTTATGGCACGCCGCACAGGATGGATCGGCGCGGTGTCGCTGGAGCTGTTCCCGGATGTGCAATTTGACGCCGTCTCCCGCCGAGGCGCTCAGCGGAGGGACGTCTGGAGGTGGCGGCGGAACAGGCGTTCCCAGCAGGGTTTCGAGCGCCCACGCGCCCCGTAGCACAGGACTCGTTTCCCGATAACGCGATGTCATGGCCAACACACCGCCGAGACCCACGATTCCAGCTCTACGGTTGTCTGGCCACTCCATAAGATGGAATTCGTTGTCGTTGGGAACGTTCACTTGATCTTCGATTTGATAAAACTTCGCCAGCCTCGCGGTGAGGTGCGTGTAGTTGGCGTTGAGCAGTTCCAACAGACTCCGGTCCTCGCCGAGGATGCGATCGAAGAGCAGCACCGGTTGCGCCCGAAGATCCGCCGCGACGTCGGGTGTGTAATACGACTGGATCTCGGTCAGCAACGGAGCAACCCGTCCGCCGATATCCTGAGTACCTAGCCACTGTCCGACGAAACTATTGACGAACGTGCGCGACCGGGAGTCGTCGAGCATCCGATCCACTTGCGCCATTAAAATTTTCGGATCCTGCAGCCGGCCTTGTTCCGCCAGCTGGATTAACGGCTCGTCCGGCATTGTGGACCAGAGAAAATACGACAGCCGCGTGGCCAGCTCGTACTGGCTCAGAGGATAGATACCCGGCTCGGTATGCTTCTGCTCGATGCGAAACAGAAACTCGGGCCACACCAGCACCGCTTTCAGCATCAACTTGATTCGTTCCTCGTACGGATCGCCTCGCTCGGCGGCCCGATCGTACATGGTGAGGAAACGATCGATTTCGGCCGGCTCAACGGCTGTCCGGAAAGCTCTCGGCACGAGCGCCTCCAGAATTTGCCGCGCCGCTTTGCGCGGCTGAAGCGGGCGTTCGCCGGGCTCCATTCCGAGCAACCGGAAATGCAGGGCGCGCCTCTCGGCCGGAGGCTGCTCCTGTTTCTGCTGAATGGTCAGACTGCGCAAACCTCCGACAGATTCGCCCGCGGCAAGAGACAGCGCACGCGAACCGCGGGCTAGATTTATCTGCAGGCGAGCGATTCGCGGGCCCGGCACCACTTTGCCAGCCGTTATTCGCCTGCGCTGCACTGCGAGTTGGCCCACATCCGCCCCGTCGACCTTCAGAAACATTTTTGGTTCGGAATCACCTGCTTCGACAACTGCCGATATGTCATACGCGCCTTCTGCATAGACCGTAATATTCACCGGAATCTCTCCGCCCGCCGCAGTAGGCTTCAATTCTGCGCCCGTCAACGTTTTTGCGAGCGGCGGAGTGATAATCACGCGGTCCACAATCTGCTGCGCAGCCTCCAAATACCGTTCCATCAGCACGGGAGGTACGAACAGAGTTTCGCCGTTGGTGTCGAATCCGGCGCCTCCGGTTCCGTCGGCTGGGAGGATCCCGAGCACTTCGAAATCGACGCCCAGTAGATCGCGGATCGTGTTGTGGTACTCGCGCCGGTTTAGCCGCCGCGCGATTGCCACGCCCGCGTATTCACCGGCGCTGCAAGCGGATTGACGCAGACGGTTCTCAATCCAAGCTGGTATGCGGAAGCGCTCCTCTTCGGTCAGCTTCGACGCTACCGGCGGCATGGTCCGGTTGCGCATTTGGGCAGCTACGTTCCGCCACAACGCACGGTTCGCGTCGATATCCGCGACCGTCGAGGCCTTCAGAAACGGCGCAGCATTCCTGGCCTTGGCGGCATTGTGGCACGCCGCGCAATTCTGAACCAGCACAGGACGAATCGTTTGAGAAAACTCTTCCGAGGGATCAGGCGCCGAGAGGACGACGCCGGGCAATACGAGCGCGGCGAAGGCGAGCGATAGGATTCGCATCTAAGAAAGGCCGGACAAGGGGCCCGTGCTGTCGCCGAACGACTTTTCTTCAATTCCCATGCGGTTCAACAATTCCAAATAAAGATTGCATACCGGCGTTCTTTCAGGAGCCCGAAGCCTCCGCCCGGGACGCAAGGTGCCTTTTCCACGTCCGGCCAGCAGCAGCGGAAGATTTTCGACCAGGTGCAGGTTCCCGTCCTTCAGCGAGCCTCCAAACATGATCATGGAATTATCCAGCAGCGATGTTCCGCCTTCATCGAGACTCTTCACTCTGTTCAGGAAGTAGGCGAGTTGTTCTATGTTCCAGTCAATAATCTTTCCGTATTGCTCGCGCGTTGCAGGGTCGTTGCCGTGGTGAGAAAGAGAATGGAAGGCGCCCTTTACGCCCGGCAGGAACGAATAGTCCTGACTCGATTGTGCATCGCCAAACATGAAGGTGCCGATGCGGGTTGAGTCGGACCAAAACGCCAGAATGAAGATATCGAGCATCAGCCGAAGATGCTCCTGATGAGTCTGCGGAATCCCCGCGACCGGCCGCTCCAGAGGAAACTTGCCCTGATTGATCCAGCGCTTTTGCGGACGCAACGACGCTTCCAAACGCTGCTCTACTGCGCGCACAGACTCGAAGTATTCGTCCAGCCGCACTCTGTCGGCCGCGCTTCCATTTCGCCGTAGCGTTTTAGCGCCGTCCATTACCAGGTCGAGGACGCTCGAATCGTCGCGCTGGAGTGCGGATAGCAATGAAGGATCTTTTGGATTCACGCTCGAAACCACTGGGGCGCGATTATTTCGAAATAACCTATCAAAAGCTAGTTGTGGAACGATCTCCTTCGGAACTGGCGTATGCCGATCTCTCCACGAGATGAACGAGCCGTACATGCGGGCGAATCCGCCCCCGGCGACGTCTATGCCGTTGCGTGGCGGTTCGAGCCCCAGCTCGATTGTGGGAAGCGGCGTTCGAGATCCTATGCGTTGACCCGCCAATTGGTCCACCGATACAGCGCCGGTATCCAGGTCGTCCGCCGTAGTGCGTTGGACGTAGCCGCCGGAAAGCCAAATCGGTACTTTGGGCCAGTGTCCGTTGCGCCCTACCGAATTCTTGTTCCAGAGATTCTCCAGGAGGATGAAATCGTTCTTGAGACTTTCCAGCGGCTTGAGATGAGGTGTGATCTCATAGTCTTCGCCATCGCCCGCGGGAGTCCAAAGATCGGGCCGGACGCCGTTCGGCATGAACATGAAGGCCATGCGCAGCGGCGGTTCGGAGAGCTTCAGTGATTCGGACGCGGTGGCGGCACGCGACACGCTTTCGAGCCAAGGTAGCGAAAGGGCGACGCCCGCGCCGCGTAAAAGTGTTCTTCTGGCTATCGATTTGGACATAAATTCCGCACTGTGAGTCTATCAATGCACGCGGATGGAGAGCAAGCCGGCGTAATGCGGGGGGAAGTTAATAATGAAAACGAGCTTGGAGAAAGTCGATACGTTCTTCCCGCGCCGCGTAGACGAGCCGGTGCTCCTGAGTGATTCGTCTTGACCAAGCGCCAGCTAGTACGTAGTTCAACGGCTCCGGTTTTCCGATTCCGGTAAACGGATCGGCCAATGCCGCTTCTACGAGTTGAAGAATTCGAAGCGCGGTCGTTCGATCTGTCTTCACCCAGTAACTGAGGTCTTCCCGGAATTCCGCGTGGAACACCGCCTCCCTACTTTGGCGTCGGCTCAAGTCCCACCTGCCGCCGGAGTTGGTCAAGCGACTGAGCCTTGCCTTGCCCCTTGTTGGCGCGCCGCAGTGCCGTAAGCAAACGTTGCGCATTTTTTGGGGATCGCAGAAGATGTGCGGTCTCCATCAGGCCTGCCAACTCGGATGCCGGGATCAAAGCTACATCCTTCGATTTCCGGCGGCGCACGATGACCACTTCCTGGTCGTCCACAACCCGGTCCAGCAACGAGGCCAGTTGCTCCCGAAGATTTGTATACGTTGTTTCGATTGCCATCGCTCTTCAGTGTAGCGTACAGAATTCCTGTACGTATTACCTCGCTCGCTATGGCCGCCCCCGTTCGAGCTTGGCGTTGAGGAGAATAATGCTGGAGCATGATGGGTTTTCTCCTGTTCAACCCTCGACCTCAGCATATCGGGATGATCGGTTTGGGCGGTGGTTCGATCCAGAAATACTGCCATCGCTACCTGCCCCACACGGAAATCAGCGTTGCGGAAATCAACCCCGATGTGATCACGCTCCGCGACTGCTTTCGCGTTCCAAAGACGATCACCGGTTCAAGGTTTTTTGCGAGGACGGGGCCGACTTTGTAAGGCGGCAGCAAGGTCAGTTCGACGTGCTGATGGTCGATGGTTTGATATCGTGGGGCAACCCCCACAGTTGTGTAGTCAGGTTTTCTATGACGACTGCTACAGTGCGCTGGCTCCGGAGGGAATACTGGTTGTCAACGTGTGTGACGGCAGGAATCCGATCTTATTTTCCCGACTGCGCCGGAGTTTTCGGAATCGTATCGTAGCCGCCGATAGCGAGGATAGCTCCAACATAATCGTGTTTGCCGCCAGAGGCAGTATCTTAGGGCACACCAGAGAGCATTCACGGCAAACGGACAGAAGATCGAGCGGGCTGCGTCTCGCTGGAAGAAGGAAACGGGCCTGGAACGTCAGTTGCGCTAAGGATATATAGGACGAATGCAAGATACTCTCCGCCGCTTCAAAGCCGAATTCTTTCAGGCGCTCTCCCACCACACCCGTATCGCGATTATCGAGCAGCTCCGTGATGGCGAACTCTCCGCTGGCGCCTTGATCGAGCGTCTCGGAGTGGAACAGGCGAACGCCTCTCAACATCTGTCGATTTTGCGTGCGAAGCGAATTCTGGTCAACCGGAAGGCTGGGAATCAGGTGTTCTATTCCGTGCGCGATCCGCTCGTCATTCAAGTTCTGGACACTATGAGGCAGTATTTCTTCACACAACTCACCGAAGAGCAAGTGATGCTCGACGAGATTAAAGCCGAGGCAATAAACTCATGAGCTCACTTGACCGTTGGGCGCCGATGCTTCTCAAAACACTCCGAGGTTATACCGCCCGGCAGTTCTTTTCCGATCTGGTCGCCGGGTGACGGTTGGGCTCGTCGCGTTGCCACTGGCGATGGCTTTCGGCATTGCATCCGGGGTTCCGCCGCAAGCAGGCATCTACACGGCTGTCGTGGCTGGCTTTCTCATTTCGGCTCTTGGCGGCTCTCGCGTTCAAATCGGCGGACCCACCGGAGCCTTCGTCGTGATCGTCGCAGGAATCATTGCCAGGTTTGGAGTGTCAGGCCTGCTCATCGTGACGCTCATGGCAGGAGTGATCCTGATCGCCATGGGAGCCACGGGCCTTGGCACTACGGTCAAGTTTATTCCGCGTCCTGTGAGCATTGGGTTCGCGGGACTAGGTGACGAGGTCGCGGCGGAGATGCAGGACCAGTCACTTTAGATTCGTTCAACCCCGGGGTTTGTCCGTACTCGCCGGATCCTTGATATCAAACGTAGGCCCGGAGTCGCCCCATTCCTCCGCGCGAAACATCCGGCCCTGACCCTTGCCGTCGATTTCCTTCACCGTGAACTCGATCTTCGACCCCTTCACACGCGCCCAGACGTGATGGTAGAACCAACCTTCCTTGAAGCCTTCGCCTCTTGCCAGGCCTTTCATGAATCCGCCGGAACTGCCAACCTCCATGTAGACAATTCCGTCGTTCACGGCGCGCACAAACTGATGACCATGGCCGCTGATGATGTAGGAGACTCCGTACTGCTTTGCAATCCGGTGGAGTTCGAAATCGCGTGTCTTGAACTTCGCGTAAGGTAACCAGAACGGGCGGTGGAAGAAAACAAACTTCGGATTCTTGCCTTTGTTCTCTTCCAAGTCCTGCTTTAGGAACGCGAGTTGCGAATCGGGGAGCTCGTTCTGTTCCGCATTGTCGAGGACGGTGAAATGGGCTTCCTGATAATCAAAACTGTAAAATGCGGGCCGTCCGGTCTCGCGTTCGTACAGTTTGCGCGACGTGTCGGAGAACACATCGTGATTTCCGGCGGTGAAGTAAAGCGGATAATGCTTGTATTTTTCCCAGAACGGGCGCATTTCAATCCATTCCTTCTCGGCTGTCTGGTCGTTGCCGCCTTCGATCGTGTCGCCAACGTTGATGACAAAGTCCGGATGCAGCAGATCGACCTCCCTCCAGACGCGGCCATAGATTTCGGCCTGTGCGCCCCCAGCGCGATCACCAATTATGGAGAAGCGGAAATCGTTGCGCGGCTCGGTAACGGCGCGGAGACCCACCAATCCACCAAGCAGCAGACAGACCGAACTCACGGCGATCCAATGTCTCGTGGGCCGATCCATATTTGATTCTCTCATGAAGTGAGAGTTTTTCCGGCCCGCGCCCACTCTATATGCAAGTGCAATTCATCGAACAGTGTTTCAGCTCACTAGATTCCCGGATCGCGGCAATGTTACTGCCGCTCAGTCTGTGGATACTGATCAGCGGATTCGACGATCTTGTGCTCGACATAGTGTACGTCTGGCACGCGATCATCCGGCGATCCGGGAGCCGGCTACCGACGGAGGACGAGCTTCGAGATAAGAAGGAAGCCGGGATCGCCATCTTCGTTCCACTTTGGCACGAACATCGCGTCATTGCGCGGATGATCGAGCACAATGCTGCCGCAATTCAATATCGCAACTATCAGTTTTTCGTCGGCGCCTATCTGAACGACGAACCAACGATAACTGTTGTGCGCGATCTGGAGAAACGATTCGCCAACGTTCACCTATGCTTGGTTCCCCATCCCGGGCCGACCTCGAAGGCAGACTGTCTCAACTGGATCTACGAACATATGCAGCGGTATGAGGAGCGGCATGGCCAGCACTTCGAAGTAGTGATGACGCACGACGCCGAGGATATAGTCCATCCCAACTCGCTGCGCTGGGTCAACTTTTACGCGGATACACACGGGATGGTTCAGGTACCGGTAGTTCCGCTGCCGACGCCGTGGTGGAAAGTGACGCACGGCGTGTATTGCGATGAATTCTCAGAATCGCATACGAAGGACATGCGCGTAAGGCAGTGGACAGGGAGTTTTGTGCCGTCGTGCGGGGTCGGGACCGGATTCACGCGCACCGCACTGGAACGTCTGGCGGCGGTCAAGGGTGGCAAGATTTTCGAGCCGGTTTGCCTGACGGAAGACTACGAGAACGGTTTGAGTTTGCATCTGCTGGGCGAAAAACAGATTTTTGTGCCTTTGGTATTTCGTGAGGATTCGTTCGTGGCCACACGCGAGTTGTTTCCGCAGACATTCCGTTCTGCCGTAAAGCAGCGGACGAGATGGGTGATGGGGATTTCGCTGCAGGGTTGGGAGCGGCACGGCTGGCAGGGCTCGTGGGTTGACAAATACTGGTTGTGGCGCGATCGCAAGGGGCTCCTGGGCAATCCGTTGAGCGTGCTCACCAACGCGATCTCGGTTTATGCGTTAACTCGATGGGTTGTGGGTTACTTCGATGGTTCGCATTGGACGTTTGGACGGATCGTCCGCATGTCCCACTTGAAGTATTTGTTGTGGGCCACCTTTGCGCTAGGCCTGTTCCGCTTGATCGTCCGTGCGGCAAGTTCAGCACGAATTTATGGTTGGTGGTTCGCAACGGGCACCCCCCTGCGGACCTGTTGGGCAAACGGCATCAATTCGTTGGCGGCGTGCAATGCGCTCTACCGATATGCGAAAGCGCGATTGCAGAAGAAACAGCACGTCTGGCTGAAGACAGACCATGCGTATCCCACACAAGCGGCGCTCAGCGGGCCATGGCGGAAGTTGGGCGAGGTTCTGGTCGGCCTCCGATATGTCACTGAGGCGCAACTGCAGCAAGCCTTGGCAACCAAGCCGGACACCCTGCGGTTGGGGCGCCACCTGGTGAAGATGGGGTGTCTCACAGAAGGTCAGCTTTTCGAAGGTGTTCGCCGGCAGCGGAGCCTCGAAGCGGGGCGATTGTCACCAAGTGAAGTGAAGACGAATGTCGCACGCTCGCTGCCATCCAAGGTGATTCGCGACTGGCGCATGTTGCCGTTCAAGGTGGAGATGGGAAATCTTTTTCTCGCCGGACCGGAGTTTCCGACGGACGAAATGCGGAAGGACCTTCGGCGTTTCACGTCGCTGGAAATCCGATTTCAACTCATTACGCCGGCGAATTTCGCGGAGCTGACAAAGGAATTTCTATGACGAATTGAGTTTCGGTATCGGGTATGGATGGCTGGGTTCCTGGAGAGGCCTTCGAGGTCTCAAAGGGAAAGCCCGGTTCATGGCCGGGCCTCCATATACTACGAGCCGAAGGGGGTGAGGGTCTTGATCCTTACCTTAACCATAAGGGTCGTGCTTAATTTCTTCGGCACGATTGTCGCGACACTGCGAATCCACAAGATTCGTTGATTCGCGGCCAAGGCTGGTTCAGCGGTCCAGCCTTGCTTAACCTAAGTATACAAGAACTAACTTTCACTCCTGCCTAGGATAAATCCGACAACGCGCTTACTGACCTTCGGCGTGTTCACTCGCGTTCCTGACCTTCAGAAACCGCTCATATTGCCCCATCAAATCCTTGTACAGTGCCTTACCAACCAACTGATACCCAGTTGACGTCAGATGTATGTAATCGCCCTGTCCAACTCCGGCAGTTACCCAAGTCTTCACCGCCCCGGGACCGCCCATTCTCGCCCGCCAATCCCAGAATGCACAGTGCATCTCCACAGCGACGGTGCGTTGCATTTCGACCACGTCCGCCAGCGCGGCTTGTGCCTTGATCCGGGAGTCGGGCGGCCCGATCAGCAGTATCGTTGCCAGCGGAGCGATCTGGCGGAAGCGCTGAATCACCTGGCGCAGCGATTCGCCATACGCCGCTCCGTCCCAGTGAGGGCTGTTTGCTTCGTTTGTTCCGAAAGCGAGGACAATCATGGCCGGATCGCGCTTAGCGACTTCCGCGCCCATTACGCTCATGTCCAAGCGGTTGATCATGGACGCCTGTGCGCCATTGATGCCCATCGTCTCCCATGTGACCCCGGTGCGGTTCTGCGCCACTGTCCCGAGCAAGCGAACGGGTGCGCTGCTCCTCGTTCGGATCAGGTAAGCGTGCGCTTCTGCGGGCGGCGTTGTTGGAAGAACGAGCGATGCCGGCCCCAACGGTCCGTCCGTGGAGAAATCGCCCTCGAGGACGCCGTCCATGTAGAGGTCAAACGATCCGCCGCCGGGCTGTTGGAGAAACAGCAACTCCGCATCGTCGCCTCGCGTGGAAAGCGTCGCATACTCGCCCGCGCGCGTCGCCGTCAGACTCACGCCGCCCATACCGTGCAGGCCGTCGCCAAGTCGTAAGGGTGTGCCCTCGGTATACCAGTGCAAAGAACTATTGCTCTTCACGTCGTAACGGCGGTACCCGAGAAATGGCCGGCCAGGCATTGAGAATCCTGGGCCACCGTCGCCGAAGCGTTCCTGGAACAAGACCCGCAAAGCATTCGGAAGGTCGTCGGAAGCCGTGTGGGAATCGCCGTAATGGAGCACGTGGACAGAAGACGCTTCCTCTTTCATGCGAAACAAGCGCTCGAAGAACGGTACCAGCGCAGCGCCATCGTCGAAAGTCTCCGGCGCATCCACGGCCTCGTTTACCTCGACGAGCGCCGCATTGCGCACGGCGGCCGACACCACGGGAGGCCGCCGGACCACAGCCTTTTTCTTCTTTTTCTGTTTTTTTGCGTTCGTCTTCGTTGCGCCGCTGCTGGAATCGGACGCAGCCGGCGTCGTCGCCCAAAGCGTCCACGCGGCTAGAGCCACCAGGCTCAGGGAGGTTGTTCGATTCACCGCCGGGCCGCCTTCCAGCGTTCATATTCCTGCATCAGGGCCTGTTCGTACAACTCCGCCACTTTGGCCGCGCCCGCGGGCATCGGGTGAAGAAAATCGGCGCTCACCAACCGCGGCTTCTCCGCGTACCACTTCGCCATAGTACCCGAGCCACCCATCGCATGGTACGTGTCGAAAAACGCGCACCCCTCTTCCTGGGATACCTGCCTTTGGATATCGATTAGCTTTGGCAACGCAGCCATGGTAACGATTTGACCGGTCTCATCTCTTTCTCCCCGATCCATCGGGCTCATCACTAGGATAGCCGTGTTCGGTAAGGCAGTATGGATCCGCTGCAGAACAGTCCGAAGCTCCTTGGCATAATATTGATCGATGTATTTGGCGAAGCTGACCTCGTTCGATCCGTAGTTCATCACCACCAGGTCTGGATTTTGGTGGCGTAGTTCGTCCGTCCAGTGGGCCGCGGGATAGTATCGCTCCAATGTTTGGATGGAGACGCCGTTCAACCCCAGGCTGGAATAAATAACTCCGGGACCATCCTTTTCTAGCGTCACGCCGAAGATCCGCGCGGTGCCCTGAGTGACGGTTAGGCTCACCGCTCTTGTGTGTTCCGGTAACGAAGCCTTGGCGTAACCGTCCGACTTCACATCCGCGGCTGTGGAAACGTCGAGCAGCGTTTCGTCGCCCGCTTTGAGTTGAAATGTCCCGCCCGAAGGCTGCTTGAGATAGAGCACTTCGATGGTTTTGTGCAACTCGTCCGGTAAAGTGATCCTCGAGCTCGCGCCGGCATTACCGATAGTACTTACTCCGCCTAACCCATGCAGCGAATCGGCTGCGCGCGAACCCTGGCTGGCGGGCTGATAGGTCCATCCGGATGCCACTAATGTGACCCCGCGATGCTGATACCAGGCCCAGGGCTTGCCTATCAGTACGAATCCGTGGCCGCCATCGCCAAAGCGCGCCTGCAGCATGGCGCGGACATCGGCGGTGATCAGGTCCCCAGTGGTGGGTGAATCGCCGTAGTGCAGAATTCTGGTGATGGCTCCGGGCTGGTGCTCTTCCGTGCGCAGCAGCGACTCGTAGAACGTGTGCATCGAGCCCGTGGAATCCACCCATAGATCGCCAACGGAAGGTAGAACCGTTGTTTTCCCACTCGGCTCCGGCGCGGCTGGTTTCTCAGGAACTCGTTCCCGCACAATGGCGAGGATCGTAGCGCCGCTTGGACCGCGCCCGGAGATCCACAAAGTGAATCCAAACACCAGGATCGCGGCCGCTGTCTTCCTGGGCATGATCTAGAACCTTTGGTACACGAACGGAGCGGCTCCGGTCGCGACGGCATGTTCAATGCTCAAGGCTAACAGCAATAGCACCGCCGCTTGTGCGAGCGCTGGGGCGTCTGTGAAGGTCTGTTGAACGCGCACATACCAGTTCCCAGGCAAATAATGGAGCGTCGCGGCCAATGCGAGCATGCCGGCGAAGCCTGGAGTCACATTTGCCAGTCCCAATGTAAACGAAGAGATCTGATTCAAGACTGTCCAAGCCGAACCAGGTGAATCGGCGCGGAAAAAGATCCAGCCGATCAACACAAAGTGGAACGTAAGAAGAATGGCGAGCCAACGCGGGAAGTTACCGCGATTTCGTAGGAAGCGCGCCATCGCAAGTCCGAGTCCGTGCCAGGCGCCCCAAATCAGGAAGGTCCAGTTCAGCCCATGCCAGAGACCGCCGAGCAACATCGTAATTACGAGATTCAAGTAGGGAAGAGTCTTGCCTCGCGCGCCGGGCAGCGAGAAATAGAGGTAGTCTCGCAGCCAGTTGGAGAACGAGATATGCCAGCGGCGCCAGAAGTCGGCTACATTTGTGGCTTCGTAAGGCTGGTTGAAATTCGCCGGTAGTTTGAATCCGAGCAGGAGTGCACTGCCCAGCGCGATATCTGTGTAACCCGAGAAATCGTAGTAGAGCTGGAACGCGTACCCGTAGACACCGAGGAGGACTTCCAAACCCGAGTAAAGAGTTGGCGTATCGAAAACGCGATTTACTAATTGCTCACCGAGGTAGTCGGCAATGAGAAGTTTCTTTGCGAATCCCATGCCGATCAGAAACAACGCGCGCCCACCGTCTTCGTTGCTGAGTGGCAATTTGAATTTTGCCCATTGCGTGACGAGGGTTGAAACTCGGGTGATCGGCCCCGCGAGGATAGTTGGGAAGAAGCTCACTGAGGCTGCGTAGGTAAGCCATTTGGGTGCGGGCTTGGCGTCGTTGCGGAAAATGTCGATCGTGTACGTGAGCGCCTGGAAACCGTAAAACGACAAGCTCAGCGGCAGTGCGAAACTCATGCCGTTGGGCAGTTTCGTCGAAACGATGAGTCCAAGATTCATCAAAAGGCTTAGACTGATGAGCCATCGATGGCCCGCTGCAATGCCGCGGCCGATCCAGTAGTCAATCAATGAACAGAGTGGAATGACCGCGAGGTACACCCAACTCCATCGCGCGTAAAAAAACCAATTGGCCGCCAGCACCAGCCCGAGTGCTACTAGCCGCCATCGCGCAGCCTGCCAAAAAAGAAAAAACAGAAGCGCCAGGAAGCAAAGATACTGAGGGGAGCTGAGGGCCATGGATCGGGCAGATCTTTCTAAATATAGCGCTCAGCGATCATCGAGTGAACTTTGAGTGAGAAGAATGTCCTGGTCGAGCCACTACCAAGTTTCTGCCTCTTGTGTGGATGGCTGTGTTCCTCGAGAAGCACTTGAGCTTCAAAAGGAAAGCCCGGGCACGAACCCGGGCCTTCCACGTACCTAGAAGCAGAAAGGAGGTAAATCGTTTATGATGATGAGCCTCTGCCTCAAAGTCGTACTCCACTTCTTGGGTACGATTACGGCGACTCTTCGGATCCGTAGGGGTCCTTAGATAGCCGTCAGGGTCCGTTCAGCTTTACGGACCCTGTTGAAATTATAAGCCAACCTCCTTGACGACGCGTCTAGGAGTATTCTGTAATCCCTACAGCAACTCGGTGGTACTAAAGAAGAACGGAATCTCAACAGCAGCCGTTTCCGGCGCATCCGACCCATGTGCCGCATTTCGCTCGATGCTGGTAGCAAACAACCTACGAATGGTACCCTCGGCAGCGTTGGCCGGGTTTGTCGCGCCCATCAAATCGCGCCACGCCGCGACCGCATTCTCTTTCTCGAGCACCATCATTACCACCGGACCCTCAGTCATGAATTTCACCAGGCTCGCGTAAAAAGGCCGCTCGCTATGCACGCTGTAAAATGCTTCCGCCTGCGCCTGACTCAAGCGGATCCGCTTCAGGCCGGCGATCCTAAATCCACTCTTCTCGATCAGCGCCAGAATCGCGCCTGTGTATTTGGAGGCCACGGCGTCCGGTTTGATAATTGCAAATGTACGTTCTTGACTCATAACTTATAAGCGGCTCTTTAGCTTTTCTCCCATTTCGGCGGGCGAGGCGCAGACGGTAATGCCCGCCGCTTCCATGGCCGCAATCTTGTCCGATGCTTTTCCCGATCCGCCCGAGATGATGGCGCCCGCATGACCCATGCGGCGGCCTGGAGGCGCAGTCTGTCCAGCGATGAACCCGACGACCGGCTTTTTCACGTGGGCTTTGATATACGCCGCCGCCGTCTCTTCCGCGGTGCCGCCGATTTCACCAATCATAATGACCGCGTGCGTGTCCGGATCGTCGTTAAACAACTGAATGGCGTCGATGAAATTCGTTCCAATAATCGGGTCGCCGCCAATTCCAATGCAGGTAGATTGACCGATGCCGAGCCCCGTCAATTGACCCACGGCCTCATACGTTAAAGTGCCCGAGCGAGAAACAACGCCCACATTACCCTGCTTGTGGATATGCGCAGGCATGATACCGATCTTGCATTTGCCCGGCGAAATAATGCCTGGGCAATTAGGTCCGATCAGCCTCGTCGCCTTCCCGTGGAGATAGCGCCAGGCTTTCACCATATCGAGCGCCGGTATGCCTTCGGTAATGCAGACCACTAGCGGCAGCTCCGCGTCCGTGGCCTCCATAATCGCGTCGGCTGCGAACGGAGGTGGGACGAAGATCACCGACGCGTTGGCCCCGGTTCCTTTCACCGCTTCCGCAACAGTATCGAACACCGGCAGATCCAGGTGCTTTGTGCCGCCCTTGCCCGGCGTGACACCGCCGACCACTTTCGTTCCGTAAGCCAATGCCTGCTGTGCGTGGAAGGTGCCTTCTCTACCGGTGAAGCCTTGCACTAGGACACGTGTGTTTTCGTTTACCAGAACGCTCATTGCGCCAGCCTCACAACCATTTCCGCTGCGTCCTTCATCCCGTCGGCGACGGGAAAATTCAATCCTGATTCCGCCAGAATCTGGCGGCCCAACTCAACGTTCGTTCCTTCCATGCGAATGACCACGGGAACCTTGATACCTAACTCGCGCGCCGCGTTCACCACGCCGGTGGCCAGCGTGTCGCAGCGAAGGATGCCGCCGAATATGTTGATCAGCACCGCCTTCACGCTTTTGTCCGAAAGCAGAATACGGAACGCGTTGCGGATCTGCTCGGCGTTGGCGCCGCCCCCGACATCCAGAAAATTCGCCGGACTTCCGCCCGCATACTTGATGATGTCCATGGTCGCCATGGCTAAGCCCGCGCCATTCACCATGCACGCGACAGTTCCGTCGAGCTTGATGTAGTTCAGACCAAACCGCGATGCTTCCACTTCGAGCGGATCTTCTTCGTTCAGATCGCGGAGGTCGGCGAAGTCTTTGTGGCGGAACATCGCGTTGTCATCGATGTTGATCTTCGCATCGAGCGCCACAATACGTCCGTCCGTGGTGAGAATCAGCGGATTGATCTCAGCTAGCGAGGCGTCCATCGCATCGTAAGCCGTAGCCAGCGCCATCATGCAGGAAGCCGCCGCATTCACGCTTGCGGCCGGAATCCCGATTCCAAACGCCAGTTTGCGCGCCTGGAAAGGAAGCAGCCCAAAACCTGGCTCGATCGCTTCCTTAAGGATCTTTTCCGGTGAATGCGCGGCCACTTCTTCAATCTCCATGCCGCCCTCGGACGACGCCATGAAAACAATTTTGCCCACCGCGCGATCGAGCACGATTCCAACGTAAAATTCTTTGGCGATTGGCAGAGTCTCTTCAATCAGCAGCCGCTGGACGATTCGTCCTTCTGGACCCGTCTGGTGAGTGACCAGCGTCATACCGAGAATCTTCTTGGCAAGCTCCACAGCTTCCGCCGCGTCTTTGCCGACTTTCACGCCGCCGCCCTTACCCCGGCCTCCGGCATGAATCTGCGCTTTGACGACTACACTTCCACCCAATTTCTTCGCCGTAGCCTCGGCTTCTTCGACGGTGAATGCCACCTCTCCCCTGGGCACAGGGACACCGTACTTGGCCAAAATTCCCTTGGCCTGGTATTCATGAATTTTCATCGGAGTTGGGGTGTGCTAGTATCGCACTGAAAACCAAAAGCTCACTATAGCATGTCATTTCTCACCTTCCTCCACAGGGTCGCGAACCGCGAAAACCTGACTGAGACGGATGCGCGCCAAGCCATGGAATTGGTCCTTGAAGGTCACGCAACTACTGCTCAGATCGCGGGCTTTTTGGTTGCGCTCCGCATGAAGGGCGAGACCGCGGACGAACTGATTGGTTTTGCGCGCGCCATGCGGGCAAAGGGCACGCAGGTACTGCCGAATCTGGATGGACAGCCGTTGCTCGACACCTGCGGAACCGGCGGCGGGGGGCCAGCCACGTTCAATATTTCGACGTTAGCCGTATTCGTCAGCGCCGGAGCGGGTGTACGAGTAGCGAAACACGGAAATCGTTCGATTTCCACTCCCTGCGGCAGCGCCGATATTCTGGAAGCGCTCGGCGTCAACATCACGCTGCCACCGGAGCGCATCGCGCAGTCGATTCGTGAAGTCGGCATCGGGTTCATGTTCGCTCCCGCCATGCATCCTGCGATGAAACACGCACAACCGGCGCGTGGCGAGATCAAGATGCGCACGGCCTTCAATCTTCTAGGTCCGCTGACCAATCCGGCCGGAGCCACGGCGCAACTGGTGGGTGCGCCATCTGCGAGCGCCGCCGAACTCATGGCCAAGGCTCTGGCATCGCTCGGACTCCAACGCGGTTTTGTAGTGCATGGCTCGGACGGTCTGGATGAAATTACCACTACCGGTGAGTCCCTGGTTTTGGAGATCAACCACGGCGTCATCGTGCATCACCAATTGCGGCCGGAAGACTTCGGCGTTCCGGCAGCAACGCTCGACGACCTGAAAGGCGGCGACCGCCAGAAGAACGTCGAAATCTTCCTCAGTATTCTCAACGCCGAGAAAGGCCCGAGGCGCGACATCGTGCTCGTCAATGCATCAGCGGCGCTCGTGGCCGCGGGGCGCGCGCACGACTTCGCGGAAGGAATGGAGCTCGCCTCGCAATCGATTGATTCAGGCGCCGCGATGCGCAAGCTGGAACACCTCCGCGTCTTTACGAAGAATTAAGTAAGAAATCAGAGCTGCGCAATATATACTCAGAAACGATGCCAACACCATTCCGCCTTGACGGGAAGAAAGCTCTCGTCACCGGAGGCGCCAGCGGCATTGGAGAAGCGGTTTCCCGCGTCTTCACTGAAGCCGGCGCATCCGTCATCATTGCCGATATCGATCAAACCCGCGCGGGAGCGCTTTCGAAGGAACTGAAAGATTCGTCCGTCGCCGTTTGCGACATCACCAGGGAAGATCAGGTGAAGTCGCTCTTTGCCGGAATCGATCGTCTCGATATCCTCATCAACAATGCCGGAATCGGCTTGGTCGGCGGAATTGAAGAAACTGAACTCTCCGACTTTCAGCGCATCTTCCGAGTCAACGTGGAAGGCATGTTCCTGATCACTAAGCATGCGGTGCCAAAGCTGGTCGAATCGCACGGATCTATCGTCAACATCGCATCCGTTGCGGGGCTGATCGGGGTAAAGAAACGCTTCGCGTATTGTGCAACGAAGGGCGCCGTGGTGGCGATGACCCGCCAGTTGGCAGTCGACTATCCCACCCAGCTACGAGTGAATGGAATTTGTCCGGGAACGGTCGACACGCCCTTTGTCGAAGGATATCTGGAAAAGTACCACAAGCATGAAAAAGAGGAAGTGCGGCAACAACTGAATGCCCGCCAACCGATCGGGCGTCTCGGGAAGCCAATCGAGATTGCCTACATGTCTCTGTATCTGGCTTCCGACGAGGCAGGGTTTGTGACAGGCTCGCTGATGCCGATTGACGGCGGATGGACTGCCGCTTAGTACTATTTTTGTTTTGGGTCCAGTACCCTGTCAGCGTCTCTTCCGCGTCGTAAAGAAGAAGAAGATGACAAGTTTTGCCGATCTGAGAAATAGGTGGATACAACCTGAAACAAAGTGTGTTAAAAATGTTACTTAGGTCTGAGTTAGAATGTTAGGAAAGACCGTGAACTTCATACATCTCCCCCGAGTAGCCGCCCTTATTTGTGTGTCTGCCCTCGCTGTCGTGTCTTCTTTCGCCGTTCAAGAAGCGAATTCGACGACTACGGAGCTGGGAAAGAAAAAGAAAAAGCCGATCGTGGCCAAGCCGATCACCAAACCGCCGAACGCGGCCAAGACGCTGGGCAAACGGAAGAAGCATCCGGTCGCGTCAGGCCATTGGACTTCACCCACCTTCATTCCCGACAACACTGCCGGCGACACGATTGACGGCGAGGATTTGGTGGTTCGCCGCGCTGCGGTGGATGCGCTCGGTCCTTATAACGGTACCGTCGTGGTTGCCGATCCGAATTCCGGACGGATACTGACGATGGTGAACCAGAAGCTTGCGCTGGAAAACGGCTTTCAACCGTGTTCCACCATTAAAATCGTTGCCGCCCTGGCAGGTCTGGAGGAAGGCATCATCGATCGGAACACTTCGATGCGGCTTTACGGCCGAACGAGTATGAATCTGACGACCGCGATTGCTCACTCGAACAATCCTTATTTCGCCAATGTCGGAATCAAGCTAGGCTTTGAACGGGTCAGCTACTACGCACGGCTGTTCGGTCTGGGCGAAAAGGCTGGCCTTAATATCATCGGTGAAGAACCCGGTCTGCTTCCAGCCGCTCCTCCGAAGGACGGCGGAATGGGAATGATGACCAGCTTCGGATCTGGTATCTCACTTACACCTTTGCAACTGGCAGCGCTGGTTTCGGCGGTCGCCAACGGTGGAACGCTCTTCTATCTGCAACACCCAAGTGGCAAGACGGACGCGGAGAATTTCGTTCCCCGGATCAAGCGTCACCTCGCCATTCAGAGGGACATTCCGGAACTCGTGCCGGGCATGATGGGCGCAGTTGAGTACGGTACCGCCCGCCGCGCCAGCTACGATCCGAACGAGCCAATTTTCGGCAAGACTGGAACCTGCACCGACACTGCGTCGCCAACACACCTCGGCTGGTTCGGTTCTTTCAACGAAGTGATGAACAAGAAGCTGACCGTGGTCGTGCTGCTAACTGGTGGCCGCGGCGTCAGCGGTCCTACGGCATCGGGTATAGCCGGCCAAATCTACCACGCGCTATCCCAGCAGAAGTATTACACCCAGAATTCCAAGCCGATCGCCCCAGTGGCAATGATTTCTGGCAGCTTCTAGGGTTTCCGTTTCTTCCAGCCTATCGCTTGCGGAGGCACGCGGCGTCGCTTTGGCAGCGCAAGGATTTGATCGTGCCCGGCCAACGCGCCGAGCCGATGCCTCGCGCATCGCACGCACCATCCGGCAAATCGGACTGCTGCAGATCGACAGCGTGAACGTGCTGGTCCGGGCGCATTACCTCGTCCTCTTCTCCCGCGTTGGTCCATACGACATGCCGCTCCTTGATGAACTCGTCTACAGAAAGCGCGAGTTCACCGAACAGTGGGCGCATGAAGCGTCCATCATTCCGGTTGAGACTTGGCCGCTGCTGCGTCACCGAATGGATGTCCATCGTCTTCGGCCAACCGGATTTGAGGCTGTGATGGAGCGACACGCAAATTACGTCACCTGGGTATTGCAAGAAGTACGCGCGCGCGGACCACTCGATGCGGCCGATTTAGCCGGACCCGAGGGCGTGTCCCGCCGTCTCGGTGAAGCCTGGTTCGGAACTGTCCCGCGAGCCGTCCTCGAAGCGCATTTTGGAAAGGGGCTATTAGCCATCGCCAGGCGCCAATCCAATTTTGCTCGCGTATTCGATCTGACCGAACGTGTCATCCCGGCGGAGCATCACGGCCGAAAAGTCGATCGTGAACAGGCGCAGCGGCAACTATTGTTGCTGGCCGCGCGTGCGCATGGCGTCGGCACCTCGAGCGATCTGGCCGACTACTACCGCATGCCCCTCCGCGACGCCCGGCGGCGGCTTTCGGAACTAACGGCGTCCGGAGAACTCCGCGAGATTCGCGTGGAAAACTGGCCGGATCCCGCCTATCTGCACCCGGAAGCGAAATTTCCGCAGCAGATCAATGCCTCGACGCTGCTCTCACCATTCGATCCCGTCGTCTGGTATCGCCCACGGGCCCTGCGGCTCTTTGATTTCGACTACCGGATCGAGATCTACACGCCCAAACCGAAGAGGATTTGGGGTTACTACATTCTCCCGTTCCTGCTCGGGGACCGGCTGGTCGCGCGCGTGGATCTCAAGGGAGACCGTGCATCGCGGCGTCTGCTTGTTGTCGCGGCCTACCTGGAACCTCACGCCGATCCAGCCGAGGTTGCCGATGCCCTCGCGGTCGAATTGCTGAAACTAGCCCTCTGGCTCGGGCTCCAAGTGGTTAAAGTCGGTCGGAGGGGCAACCTTGCCAACCGGCTCCTCCTCGCGGTGAAGCACCATCTCGCCCATGGCGCGTTTTAGCTCGGCCAATCCCTGGCCGGTGACGCTGGAGATGGCGAAGAACGGCAGATCGCGCTCTTTGGCCAACTGCTCAACCCGTTCCACTCGTTCCGGATCCTGCGCCACATCGATCTTCGACGCCACCAGGAACATCGGCTTTCTGGTCATTTCTTCACTGAAACTGGCCAGTTCGCCCATGATGATGTGGAAGTCCTCGACGGGATCGCGCCCGCTGGTTTCCGAGACATCTACGAGGTGCACCAATAGTTTCGTCCGCTCCACGTGCCTTAGAAATTGAATGCCGAGGCCGTGCCCCAGATGTGCCCCCTCGATCAATCCTGGAATATCGGCGACTACGTAGCTACGGTCGTCGCCCGTACTGACGACACCCAGGTTCGGCTCGAGCGTTGTGAACGGATAGTCGGCAATCTTGGGTTTCGCGGCGGAAATTCGGGAAATCAGTGTCGATTTGCCCGCGTTCGGGAAACCAATCAGACCGACATCAGCTAATAGTTTCAATTCCAGCCGTAAATGCTTCTCTTCGCCAGGCTTACCGTCCTCGTGTTCCGTCGGCGTCTGGTGCGTCGCAGTGGCAAAACGCGCGTTTCCACGTCCACCCCGTCCGCCCTTGGCGATAACGAACTCCTGGCCTGGTTCGATGAAGTCGACGATCTGTTCACCCGTGGCCTCGTCGTAGACGACGGTTCCTACCGGCACAGGAACGGTTGCCGTAACGCCTTCCCGCCCTTTGCAGTTACTACCTTCGCCATGGCGTCCGCGCTCCGCCTCGTGCTCGGGGTTGAAGCGAAAGTGGAGCAGGGTGTTGTGGTGCGGGCTGGCGACAAAGATCACATCGCCGCCGCGTCCGCCATCCCCGCCACTCGGTCCACCGCGGGGCACGAACTTCTCGCGGCGGAACGCCAGACAGCCGTTGCCACCGTTGCCGGCCTTCACGCGGATTCTTACTTCATCGATGAACATAGGAAAAGAGTGCAGACAAATGAAAAGGCCGCGCGGCTCCCGGGCCGGCGGCCTTTGAAGATATCCTGAACAACCGGGAGGTGTTACGCCTCGGTCGCTTGCGTGCGGATACTGATAAACTTGCCCAGCCGGCCTCGCGTACGGAACTCAACAATGCCCGGAACTTTCGCGAACAAAGAATCGTCCTTCGCCAGTCCGACATTCTCGCCGGGCTTGAATTGCGTACCGCGCTGGCGAACCAGAATGGAACCCCCGGTCACCAATTCACCGCCAAACCGTTTTACGCCGAGTCGCTGCGCATTCGAATCGCGGCCGTTTTTAGAACTGCCTAAACCTTTTTTATGTGCCATGGTTCAAAATCCTCGAAAAGTTAAATGACCACATCGCTCACCGTGAGCTCGGTGAAGTTCTGCCGGTGGCCGATGGTCCGGCGGTACTGTTTCTTGCGCTTGAACTTGAAAACAACAAGCTTCTCACCGCGGCCCTGGCGTGAAATGGTGGCTACGACCTTCGCATGTGCTAAATCCGTGCCGGTCAGCAGTTGCCCGTCCGCATTGGAGGCGGCCAGAAGACCGCTGAATTCCACTTCCGCACCGACTTCCGCGGCTATGGTTTCCACTCGAACCTTGTCACCCGGCGCGACGCGGTACTGCTTGCCGCCAGTTTCGATCACAGCGTACATAATCCCTCTTTGTTCTGTTTGACTTTCCGGCAGGCTACCCGAGGAAGCACACACCAGGGGCACCCAGAATCCGTGCCGCTAGACCTTAATCATACCGCATCGGGAAACCGTGTGCCACTGCCTGGCGCGAGGCCGATAAGCGCGAATTCCGCTAAACTGAATCACATATGTTTCGCTTCATCGCTATGATTTCCATGTTCACCACTCTGCCCGTCTGGTGTGCAGACTGGAACCCGCGTCTTGCGGCAACATATCTCGATTCCCGCCAAAAGCAGTGGGCATCGTGGGCGCCGGCAAACAAGCTGGGTGTTCCGTGCGTATCCTGCCACACCGGGGAAACCTACCTCCTTGTTCGGCCCGCTCTCCGCAAAGCGCTGGGCGAAAGCGAACCCACCCAATACGAAACGGAACTGTTGAACAGTCTCCGTTCCAGGGTTGGAAAAAGGACTACGAAGGAAATGTTCGGGGAAAATGCCAAAGAGCCTCACGCTTCTCAGGCGGCGGGTGTCGAGTCCATTTTCGCGGCTCTCTTTCTCGGCACGGAGGCATTCGATAGGATGTGGTCGCTTCAACTCGTCGACGGCGATGCAAAAGGAGCGTGGGCTTGGAACACTTTCGACCTCGATCCGTGGGAAATGCCGCAATCGACGTTCTATGGAGCCGCCCTCGCCGCGATGGCGGCGGGTGAAGCACCCGCTGAATACCGGGACCGCCCGGACGTTCGACAACGTGTCGCGTCGCTCACGGCCTACCTTCAACGTGAGTTGCCTACGCAGCCGCTTCACAATCGCCTCATCGCACTTTGGGCCTCCACGAAGTTGGCGGAAGTGGTCCCACTTGCAATGGGACAGTCCATTGTCGATGAAGTCTGGCAGAAGCAGCAGCCGGATGGTGGCTGGACCATCGAAGCGCTCGGAACCTGGAAAGAACATCCCAAAGCCCCGCGCTCTGCCGGAAGCAACAGCTATGCTACCGGCCTTACGGCATTCATACTCGAAAAAGCCGGCGCCGCACCTTCCGATCCCCGTCTCGTACGGGCTCTCGCTTGGTTGAAGTCACACCAGGATCCCGAATTCGGTTATTGGGACGCCAGCTCATTAAACAAGCAGTACGAGGCGGATTATCCGCCGGTGCTTTTCATGCGTGACGCTGCGACCGCGTATGCCGCGCTGGCCCTTCTCGAAGGCAGGAAATAATCTCATACAAGCTTCTTGTACAGGAGGCTCGTGGCCTCCAGAACCGGTGACGCGGGCGCGCGTGCATATTCCGGGATGATGCCTGCCAGCAGATAGCCGATCGATAAATATAGCGGCTCAGCAATTCCTCGCCCTCGAAAGTCGGGGTGCACCAGCAATTTCATTACGTCCGCACGGTGTTTTTGATTGGGCGGCATGGCGAGATTGAGTTGAACCGTGCCCACAATGCGGCCGCCGCAGCGTGCCACCAGTCCCGTCCGCGGCCAGTGGAAGAACTCGGTCCCGCCAGAACGCCCGCGCATCGTCCACTGAGAAAGGCAATATGAAACTAACACTCACGCCAGCGTGTACGGCGGCATGAAGCACGTCGGCCAGCATGTCCAATTCTTCGTCCAACAGCGCCGCGTCCGCAGGACGCCATTCGCCGATCGAAACAGTCATCGCGCGGGCTGATTCAGGGCGAAGCTGAACAGCGTGTCGCCCGCGGAAACAAGTACATACTGCTTTCCGTCCACCATGTAGGAAATCGGCCCGGCATTTGGACTCGCCGTCAGACCCGCATGCCACAGGATCTTGCCATTGGCCGGATCGAAGGCGATGAGATAATTTCCGTTGCTGGTGAACAACAGCTTGCCTGCCGTCGACAGCATCGACACCACGCCACTCCCGCTCGGCCAATCGTGACGCCAGACGATCTTGCCAGTCTTGTAGTCGATGGCCAAAAGCGCCCCACCGTCTCCCCCGATCACGCTATCCAGACCACCCCATCCCTCCGGCCGGTCGTCCGTATCAGTCAGGTAGAACATGCTATACGTACGGCTCGATCCGACATAGAACAAGCCGGTATCAGGATTAAAACTGGGAGCGGGCCAATTCGTCGCACCGTTCGAAGATGGCGATACGATCACGCCGTCCACGGCAGGATATTTCGCCGGATTGGGAATGGGCTGGCCATTCGCATTCAATCCCTTCGCCCAGTTCACAGTGTCAATAAACGGATTGGTGAGAATGTGTTTCCCATTGGTCCTGTCCAGGAGAAAAAAGTACCCGTTTCGGCTAGCCTGTGCGAGCAGCTTACGGGGTTGTCCGTCAATCACACCGTCGATTAGGACAGGAGTCTCCACGGCATCCCAATCATGTACGTCGTGCGGCGAGACCTGATAATGCCAGACCAGCTTACCCGTATCGGGATTAATTGCCACAATCGAACAGGTATAGAGGTTATCGCCCTTGCGGCTCTTCTCCGCCATCACCGGATTCGGATTGCCGGTGCCCAGATAGTAAAGGTTGAGCTGGGGATCGTAAGTGCCAGGCATCCAGGTCTGTCCGGTGCCGTGGGCCGAAGAATATTCGTCCGGCCACGTTTCAATGCCCGGTTCGCCTTTGCGCGGCGTGGTCCACCACTTCCATTGCAAAGCGCCCGTTTCAGGATCCCTCGATTCGAGAAACCCGGGGTTGTCGAGATGATCGCCGCCAATCCCCACGAGTATGTGATTCCCGATAATTACCGGCGCAACAGTAGACGTGTAATCGAGCTTGGGATCCGCAATCTGAACCTTCCAGCGCTCCTTCCCGGTCTTTGCGTCCAGGCTGACGAGGTGGCTGTCGGGAGTCTCGAAGAACAGCCAATTCTCATACATGCCGACGCCTCGATTCCCAATCGTGCTTCCTGTATTTGGCGGATATTGGTAGTGCCAGAGTTCACGGCCCGTGCGCACATCGGCCGCCCATACGTTATTCGGCGCGGTGAAGTAAAGGATATCGTTCACCAAAAGCGGTGTCGCCTTAATTACGACTCCCGCGCCCGCGTTGGAAGAAGTGTAGCGAGCTGCCCAGGCCAGCGACAGGTTGTGGACGTTCGATGAATTGATCTGACTCAGCGGCGAATACCGGCGTCCGGAATAGTCCCCGTTATAGGTCGGCCACGTATCGGGACGCTGCTTTAACAGCGCGGCAGGATCGAGACCTTGTCCAAGAATGACGCCGGGAGCAGCCAACAAAAGGCACGAGAGAAGGCGAAGGTTCATTTCAATGTCACCAGGTAGGCAGTCATGTTGTGGATATCGGCGTCGGTATAAACACGGAGCATATCGGTATGCGTCTTCAGAGGGTCACGCATCTCCACTTTGGGGACATCTCCGTCGCGGGTGAACGAATGGAAGTCGCCCGACGAATCACGGAGCGAGACGGAAAAATCGTCGATGTGATCGAGTCTGCCCGAAAACGATTTGCCGGAAGGAAGCGTCACCGTAACGGTGGGCAAAGCTCCAGCAGATTCCTTAGCCGTAGCTGCCGCGCCTCTACGTCCGCGTCCGGGATTTCGCGGCTGCAGCCAGCGCGCCTGTAGTGCGAGAGGTTCGTACTTGCGGCCGATGCCGGCCAGATCGCCGGTCACGGAGTGGCACGTGTTGCATTTGCCTCCACCGTTAAAAAAGCTTTCGCCTTTCTTCGGATCACCCGTCACTACATCGCCGAAAGTGTAGGTTCCGCGGTGTCCCGCGGCATATGTCCGATTTTTCATCGACGCCCAGCAGTAGGCAACGCGCGTATGCATTCGATCATCTCAAAGGCGTTTAGGCAGCAGGTTTCATCAATATTCCAGTCGTTAGGTAGAAGCCACCCCAGATGTCCGAGTATCTTGTTTACTTCTTCAAAAGCTGCGGCCCGTCGTTTTGGTCCGTCTTCAAAGTTCCTCACAGGGTCCCCGTTACCATCGAACCCCCATTTCTCATTTACCATCAATACCATTGCATAAGCCTGAAGCTTGCCCCTTGTTGGATAGTACTGCTTTCCCTGGCCATCAGGGTCCATCGTTTCGATCCAGCGTTCGTGCACTCCCAATTGTTTGAGCAATCTATCAATTTCCAACTTAGCCTGTGCGTCGCGGCGTACTGCATCGTCGTCCAAAATCGAGCCCAGAGGTAGTCCGGCACTACAAAACCCCCATTTATTCCATATTTTAGACATCTCTTGCTCGCGGGCGCGACACTTGGCGCAGACGTATCCGTCCCCTACGTCACCCTCGAATCCGCCGCATGTATAGCAATTCCCTTCCGGGGTCGAAGCCTTGTCCCCTTCGCTAGCCACCGGGGAGGACGGTCGTGCAAGCATAGCCGCATCCCTCCGACCGCGTGCGATTAGAGTGCATCGTGTGTTCGAGAGGCTCAGCGAAGAATCGCCGTCCTTCGGCGTGATTTGGAGTTGAGATTCTTCAGTCACTTGAGCGTGACCTCCTGTTTGGCGAGAGCCTCGTGTTCCTTCTTTGCCAGCTCAATCTGTTCTCGAACAGCATTCACCAGTTCAGTCAGCAAGTCGCCTCCCTCTTGCTCTCTCTCTTCTGCTTGCTTCTTGAGTAGAGCAATTTCACTTTGGTGCAGGGCGGCCAATTCGTGCGCAATGGCAGACACGCGATCTTTTGCTTGGCTAATTTGCCGGATGATTCGGACGAGTTCCGCGCCGATTCCCTCGCCTGTTACTGCATCCGCGCCGTCGTGGAATTCGTTGAGAATGCTCTGGAGGGTCTCAGCGTCGCCCACCTGATAGGCTCGGTTGGCCTCCGCCATAAATCGGGTGCGATGCTCCAGATCGTCGGAGTCTCTGGAAAAGTCGGGATGGATGCGCTTGGCAACCTCACGGAATAGCCTCTTGTGTTCGGGTGAAGGGGTGAAGTCGTGAGTTTCAGCTGCCTCGCCGTGGGTGTCTTTGTACGTTTGACGTGCCTGTTGGCGGGCTTTCTCTGCGCGTATCTTCGACGCAGCGGAAGGATTAAGCCGGGTCTGCAATTCAGAAATTTGCGCCTTCCAATCGTCCAACTCAGCGTAGAGAGTGCCCACGTCCCGTAGGTAGCGACCCTCAAAGGCGGCAAGCTGGCTACGAAGATCGACAAGCTCTAGCTCAAGCTCTGCGAGAGTTGCTCGAATGACAGACAACTCCTCGCGCTTACGGAGGGTCTCCTCTTCTTCTGGTTTCAGCCGTCGGATAATCGAACTTGACATCGCTGAGTTACTCCTCAGATTACCGCTAAAATCCTAGCGCGGCGCAATTGGCAGTACTCTATGAAGACTCTGTGCCGATCATACGGCACTGATGGACATACTAACGAGCGAAATCCTGAGGGCGGAACGATATTTTCCCCGGCTTGACCCGACTCAACCTAGTTTGCCTTTGCACGTCTGCTAGAAACTTCTCAGCAATATCCACAAATCGATCAGCGATGGCAAGATAATCGGCGTGCTGTTCGAGCCCCATTGATAGTTCAAGGCCTTTCTTCACTGCCCCGCTTTCGGGCAGAGCCGCGTAACTGACACTGTGCTCCAAGTTGAGCCCTTTCAGCAGCATTTCGTCGGGTTCCGCGAAGGGATGGTGTTTGTACGAGTTCACAAGGTGACGAAGAATCTCGATCAATTCGTTGCCCTCGCAGGATTTCAATTTCAGTGAACAACTCACTTTGTTCCATCCGTCCTTCGTTCGCAGCTTCTTTCTCATTTTGCTCGCGTTTTCTTGGTACTGCTGGCTGCTTATTTCTTTCCCGTCGTCGTTGGCGCGTGCGGCGAAACCGATCAGACTTCTTTCAATTTGGTGCCTCAATACTGTCAACAACATTAGGCACAGTTCGTTGATGAAGGGAACGTCGGAGGTCACCCACTGTTCACCGGAAGATTCAGGATCTTCGTCCGCGAGCAGTAAATGCCTACGCTCTTGCTCGGTACGAATAACGTCGAGAATGTCCTTCACTACTTTCGTGTGCATAGACTCTGGTCCACTCTATCCCTTTCAGCTTTCGCCCACAAGAAACCGGCCCAGGGTTGAGCGTTTCATCGATCGCTGCACGCTGCTTCAACAGCGCGGCCGGATCGAGACCTTGTCCAAGAAAGACGCCGGAGGCAGCCAACAAAATGCACGAGAGAAGGCGAAGGTTCATTTCAATGTCACCAGGTAGGCAGTCATGTTGTGGATATCGGCGTCGGTATAAACACGCAGCATATCGGTATGCGTCTTCAGAGGGTCACGCACCTCCACTTTGGGGACATCTCCGTCGCGGGTGAACGAACGGAAGTCGCCCGACGAATCACGGAGCGAGACGGAAAAATCGTCAATGTGATCGAGTCTGCCCGAAAACGATTTGCCGGAGGAAAGCGTCACCGTAACGGTGGGCAAAGCTCCAGCAGATTCCTTAGCCGTAGCTGCCGCGCCTCTACGTCCGCGTCCGGGATTTCGCGGCTGCAGCCAGCGCGCCTGTAGTGCGAGAGGTTCGTACTTGCGGCCGATGCCGGCCAGATCGCCGGTCACGGAGTGGCACGTGTTGCATTTGCCTCCACCGTTAAAAAAGCTTTCGCCTTTCTTCGGATCACCCGTCACTACATCGCCGAAAGTGTAGGTTCCGCGGTGCCCCGCGGCATATGTTCGAACATGCAACCAAGCGACTGTGTCTGCGATTTGCGGCTCGGTCAGGTTAAGCTTCGGCATTCCCTTGTCGGGACGTCCATCCCGAATAACGGGCGCGATCAGTATGCCTTTTTCGTCGTCGAGGACCAAAAGCGCCCGCACCAGATCTGGCGCACCGGGTCCACCTTTCGCGGCCGCCCCATGGCAACCCGCGCAGAATTTTGCGTAAACTGTCGCGCCTCGAGCCACAGCCGCAGGATCCTCTTTTGACCCCGCGATCGCAGCATCGCTAACCGTATCGGCCCACATAGATGTCGCAACCGCGGAAACAAGAACCGCGAGCAAATAAATCACCTTCGATCTACGCATCGACTCTTATTCTATAGTGGGCCTCCGAGCGCCTCCGCAATTTCCATCAACTTCAGGACGGTATTCCAATTTCTCACCGTCCCAAACGTCTTAAGCGTCTTCTCAACCAACGGCATCGAAAGTTTCGACTTTCCCATGCCGTTAGGGAAGAAGATATAAAGCTCGCGTTGGCCAATGCGTAATTCCTCGGGGTGAAACTTGATCCCAAGCACGCTATCTCGAGCATCCGAATCCGGCTCGCCGGAGAGAAAGCTAACCAGAAGTTTGTTAGGTTCGATTTCGGGCCGCGCCGCAAAAGGGTTTTGGGCAATCACGCTCCGCAAGTCGGAAGGAGTTCGAACAACGACACCAGGCCGAAAGCCAAAGCTGCGCTCGATTCCGTTCGCGATCATTTCAGAAAGGCGATCTGCGTCCCGTTGCCGAGTACGGAAAACCACGTTGCCGCTCTGAATATAGGTTTGTGCGTCGAGCAGTCCCAACGACTGATAGAGCGCCCGAAGCGCATCCATCTTGATCTTGTGATGTCCCCCGACGTTGACACCCCGGAGCAGCGAGATCGCAACAGTCAAATTACTTCCCAATCGCCCTCAGTCTCACATTGCGGAACGCAATCGGATTCTGCGGCTGGCACTGAAACCCGATCACGCCGGCCGAATGCTTCGAGTCATGAGCATCCAAAAGCGTAGTCCCGTTCAGCACGATCACAAAATGGTCCCCGTCAGCGGTGATCTCGTACCTATTCCACTGATCGCCGAGAATCTTCGTAGGCGACGCCTTCAAAGATCCCACCAGGCTACCGGTCAAATAGCCCGCGGGCTGGTAATCCCAAATCTGAAGCTCGTATCCCGTGATATGCGGCTGTCCCTCTTTTTCCGAACGCAAAAACACGCCGCTATTCACCTTCGCCGTGCCACGGAATTCCAGCTTCAAGATATAGTTCGAGTACTTACCGGTCGTGTTCAGCCAACTCCGTTCCGAGGCGTCGCAGGAGAGTGCGCCGTCCTGAACCTTCCAATCCTTGGCCCAATTCATTTCCCAGCCATTCATGGTCTTGCCGTCGAACAGGAGCTTCCACCCATCCGACGCTTCTTTTTTCGTCAACGTGTTCTCGGCCGCGGCGGCCCCCGCCGTCACGGCCATCGCTAAGACACCAGCAACAAGAAATGTTCTCACCGTCCATGTCCTCTAAAACGTATATTTCAGCGCCAATTGAAGTTGGCGCATCGTCTTGGCCGAAGTGATGACGCCGAACGTCGATGGGCTGCGCGCATCCGAACTAGGCGTATTCCAGTTGGGATGATTGGCAGCGTTGAATGCCTCGAACCGGAAGTTGATCATGTGCTTCTCGTAGATCTTGATATCCCGCGTGAGCGAAGCATCGAACGACCTTGTGCCCGGCGTAAAAAGTGTGTTCCTGCCCATGTTTCCGGGTCTCCAGCTCAAGTCAGGATTCGTCGCGTTGATGGCGGCGATGTTCCAGAATTGCTGCGTCGTGCGGTTCGCCGGGATTGGACTAATACCAGTTGCATCCGGTTGGTTGCCCAGCGTATTCAGGCCTGCTGTATCGCCTAATTGAGCCACATTGACGGGAGTGCCATCGGCGAACGTGAGAATGCCGCCAATTTGCCAACCGCCAACGATCGCTCCAGCAACGCCGTGGTTGGCAAATGTCTTTCCGGGTCCAAACGGCAGCTCATAAAGAAAGGAGGTCACGAACCGCCGTGGAACATCGAACTGCGATAAACCACGCTCGGCACGCAAATTGTAGGTGTTCACCGGCCAGAGAGTGTCACCCGAATTCGTACGAATCGCGCTGCCGCCGTCGATCGCCTTCGACCAGGTGTAAGCGGCGATGAACGTCAACCCTTTCGAGAAGCGCTGGGTCAACTTGCCGCTCAATGAATGGTAGTTGGCGTTGTCCACATCATCCACCTCCTGCAGACGGCCATAGTTGGGAAACGGCGTGCGAGCCGTAACGCTGCTGGTGTCGGTTGGCCCGGTCTTCAAAATGGGCTGATTGAAAATGCGGAACCTCGGGAGCTTGTGGCCCTCATTTCCCATATAGCCTACTTCCAAAACGAGATTCTTGGTGATCTCGCGTTGTACGTTGAAGAGCCACTGCGCAACGTACGGCGTGCGTAGATTCGGAACGTTGCCCAAAATCTGCGGCTGGCCAAGACACGTTCCGGTGTAGCCGGTGCAAACAAACCGCTGCCTCTCCTGCGCCCACGGATCGGTAAGGATTGCATTGCGATTTTCGATGCTGGTAATAAACAAGTCGCGGCCAGCCAGGTTCCGCGACATATCGAACGTAGGATTGGCCTCGTCCTGCACGTAGAATAATCCGGCGCCGGTCCGTATAGTCAACTTGTCGTTCGGGCTGTACGCCAGGCCGACCCGCGGTGCGAAATTGTTGTTGTCGGCTTGAACCAGGCTGCGTCCCAGGTATTGGTCGCCCGCCTGAGTCATTTGCCCGTCGGCAAAATGAAAGTTCAGACCCTGGTAAAAGTCACCGCTGCCCGGTCTGGTGATGATAGGCAAAGGTGCGTTCGGGATAATTCCGCTGCTGTTCACGCCAAGGCTCGGAACCGCGATATTCATAATGCCCCGATACTTGTCGTGCCACGGCTGGCCGTTCTCATAGCGAACTCCAAGGTTCAGAGTGAGCCGCGAAGTGATTTTCCAATCGTCCTGAACATAGCCGTAAAATGCCGTGCGCCGGAGCATCGCGTCGGCCATCGCCACCACGCGTGCATTCTGCCCGGCGAGCCCCAACATGTAATCGGCAAAGATGAAGCCGGTAGCATTTCGATTGGCCGGATCGAAAGTGGATTGGCCGTCAAACAGGAATTCACCTGTCGCTTTCTGATTGCCGAACTGATTGTAGCGATCGCGCCGAATCTCGCCGCCAATCTTGATTGAGTGGCGGCCCCGCACCAACGACACGTTGTCCATGAACTGGAACATATCGTCGCGCGTGATCCAGGGCGTCACTCCGCCGAAGCTATTGACGCCGCCTCCGAGATCGATGGCCGGGACGCCATAAGCCAGCGGGCTCGCCGCGAAAAGCCCGTTGATGCCCAGGCCGGCTTGAACGTTGGTGTTGCCTGCGAAGTAACCCGCCAGATCGTTGTTGAACTGGTTCCATGCGAACCGGGCTTCGTTAACTGTCGTGTTGGTGAGGATGCGTGTATTCGAAATCATCCCCTGACGGACCGTGGTCGCCGTGTGGGAGCTGTCGGTCAAAAACAAACTAGCCGGACTCACCAGGTCGCTGCCCCAACTGAACCGGCCGAACCAGCTCGACTTCTGATTCTCAATCCAATCGATGCGCTGATTGAACTGGTCGGTGTCCGTCGGCGATACAGCGTTCCGCGTGAAATTGCGATTGAGGTTATTTCCCGGAGTCGTCGGAACCGGGTAATAGTCAAGCATCTTGATAGCCGAAGGATCGAGCCGGTTCGTCGGGATAACATTGCCAGGGAAGGGTGTCGCGGAAACGGCTACTCCGGCTGCGTTGATCACGCGCGAGGCAGGGTCGAAGATTTGCCGTGGTTGACCGGAAAAATCGCCGGCCCGCATCGCCACTGTCGCGGTCGATCCTACCTGTTGGCTCGTGAGGCGGTCGCGCAATTCCTCGAAATTCGACATGAAAAACAGGCGGTCCTTCCCATTGAAGAGTTTCGGAATCTGCACCGGTCCGGCCAGCGTGAAGCCGTAGTCGTTGCGTCGAAACGGATTCTTGGCGCCCGCCGCCTGCCACTGCCGCGCGTCGAACGCCGAATTCCGCAGGAACTCGAAAGCGGTCCCGTGATACTCGTTGCTCCCGGCCTTCGTATTCACATTGATCTGCGATGCGCCGCGTCCATACTCAGCCGAGTAGATGCCGGTCAGCACTTTGAACTCCTGCACGGCGTCCACCGACGGATGGATGATGTACGAGTTGAAATTCGGATCGGTGTTCTCGACGCCGTCCAGGGTGTAACGGTTGAACTCCAGCCGCTGTCCCGCAATCGACAAGGATGTATTCGAGCGTGTGCCGCCTTGCAAACCACCCGCGCCACCGGCCCCGCCCTCCGTCGTCACGTTTGGACTCAGTGTAACGAGTTGAAGGTAATCCCGCCCGTTCAGCGGCAACTGCACGATCTGTTCATTCTGAATCACTGTGCCGAGCGCGACCGATTCCGTATTCAGCAACGGAGCGCCCCCGGTCACCTCGATCTGCTGAGTGGCCTCGCCCACCTCCATGCGGAAGTCGATGCGAGCGACGGAGCCCACATCGAGACTCACTCCCTTACGCGTTGCCGACTTGAATCCGGAATTCTCGGCGTGAACCTCGTACTCGCCGGGAACCAGATAGGGTGCCGAATAAACCCCGTCGTTGTTTGTGGTCACCTTCCGGGCCTGGTTGGTCGCTGTGTGAGTAACAGTGATGGCGACGCCGGCCATTACGGCGCCAGTCGAATCGGTTATCGTACCGGTAATCTCTCCGAAGTTTTGAGCAAAAATCGGGGAAATGGAAAGTGCAACAAAGACGAACAGAGTCTTCAGTCGATACATACAACCCCCTTACAAATCAACCCCACACCTGTCTACCAGGGTTCTTTCCGTTTGGTGAACTTGCGGCCCGCGTCCGCCGCCGCCTCGCCGCCGGACCCGATCATTACACCTTCTTGAATCATGGAAGTGACTGTCTTCGGATTCACCGAATTCAGGAAGAAGATCTTATGAGCCTTGCACGCCGCCAGCACTTTCGCGCGCGCCTCACGCAGAGGAGCCGGCATCGAGTCGTCCATGGCGGCGCCCGGGAAACCTAGAGATAGAGACATATCGCCGGGACCCCATTCGGCGAACGAGATTCCTGGGACGCTCAGGCTTGCTTCCACGTTGGCCAACGCATACTTGTCCTCAATCTTCAGACCCAGCATGATCTCGCCCTCGGGATTCAGAGGCCAGACATCCGCCCTTTTGAGGTACTCGGGTTGGGATATGCCCCAAATCTTCGATGCGTAGGCGTTGCCGTGAACTCCCCGGCGCCCTTCATCCAAACCCTGGCCCACGCCGATTCTCGACGTCGGGAATCGCGCGGACTCGACGAAAATCTTCACTGCTTCCGGAGACTGCGCATGGCACAGCAATATTCCGGTGATCCCGGTCGCGAGTACCTGCTTCACCATCCAGGCGTTCGCGCGCATCGTAGCCGCATCGGTGGCGTCGGTGGGAAGAGTGACGACGACGGCCGGCATACGGTGGCCATCCTTCGTGCCGCCACCCTCCGACAACCCGCGCATGAACTCAGCTAGCGCCGAGGGATTGAACGGAGCGTGTTCCATATCGAAGTTAATGTAGTCGGCCCATGTCTTCGCCATCGCCTTGCCCGCTTCGTAGTTGGCCGCCATCCCCTCGTGACTTCCCGTGTAGTAGATCGGCTGGCCTTCCGATAGCAGGTCGATGGACTTGTTGATGCGCTTCGCCGCCTGCGGAAACGCCATGCTCGTGCTTACGAGCAGGCACAAACCAAATCGCAATAGTGTCTGTGTAGTCATAAAGTCTCCTTATTTCTGACGGCTCTTGTGAATCTCGTCCAGGCGCTTCTTCAAGTACTCCTGGTATTCCTTCTTCAATGCCGGATCGGTGGGACTGCCGTAAATCTCGCTCGACTTGTACTTCTCTTCATCGAACTTCTTGCGCGTCCACTCATCGTGAATGTGAACCACATCCGCGTTGTCGAGGACAGCCTTCGCATGTTGCGGAGGAATGAAGTAGACACCTTCTTTGTCTCCGAATACTAAATCGCCAGGCATAACGGTCACGCCCCCGATTCTCACCGGGATATTGATGCCGGTGAGCATCACGTTCCCGATCGGCGTCGGGTCGACCGACCGCACATAAGCGGGCATGTCCATTTCCGAAATCCCTTCCAGGTCACGAACACTTCCGTCCACCACAATGCCCGCGCCCTTGGTGGCTTTCATCACGTAATAAAAAAGATTGTCGCCAACCAGCGTGCCATCCACTTTCTTGCCGAACAGATCCACGACCAGTACATCGCCGGGCTGCAGCATATCGAGCACCGTCTGGTTCTTCAGCCGGACCAGTCCGTTCGCCTTTGCCTTTGTCTGAGCCACATCATCGACATCGGGACGCATCGGCATGAACTGGGCAGTGAACGCACGTCCAACCAGTTTTTTATTTGGATGCAGAATCATGAAGCCATCGGCGTATTGGTTCTTGAATCCCTTCCCGGGCAGAACCGCCCAGACTTCTTCAGACGACATATCGCGCGCTCGTGCAATTAGATCATCCGGCACCTTCGGCCGCCCATCGGGCATCCGTTCGAACGGGTTTTGAGCGGTGTAATCGATCAGTTCCTGTTTCGGAAATTGGAACAGTTGCGCTTGGAGCAGGGCCGGAGACAGCACCCCCAGAATGGAGCCGCCGGCCAAAGTGCAGATTGATCTAATCAGGTCTCGATTCATTTCGTCTCCCAAAAAATTGGATCGTAGCAATTTGATCCGCAGTGATTATATGTCATCGGCAATCTTTCGGCGCGAGTGATATCTTACAGGAGATGGAGGTCATCAGAATGTGGAAGCGCCTGTTGTTTTGGATTGCAGCCGCCACCCTGCTCGTCACGGCAGCGGCGGCGGATGCCAGTGGAAAGTGGAAGGCCGAGTTCACCACCGCCGATGGCACGGCGCGTGTAAATACGTTTACTTTTAAAGTTGACGGCGCCACCTTGACTGGCACCGTGGCCGGCGCGCAGGACGAAACTCCCATTCAAAACGGGAAAGTCAGCGGCGACGAGATTTCGTTTACGGCGGAACGGCCATTTGGCAACTTCAGTTATAAAGGCAAGATGAGCGGGGATGAAATCAAGTTCAAGGTCGACTTCAACGGTAACAACATCGATATGACAGCCAAGCGGGTAACGAAGTAATGGCGCAAATAAATCGGCGCGACCTATTCAAGACTCTCCCGGCGCTGGCGGCTGCGGCGCAAATGCGCGGCGAAACTGTACCCAAATCTCACCTCCGCCCAGGATTGGTAGCCTACTCGTTTCGAAAGCAGTTCGACGCAAAGGAAATGACCTACGAGGATTTGATCCGTTTAGTCTCCGAACTGGGACTCGATGGCATCGATACCACGGTCTACTGGTTCCCGGACGACCCGTCGGATCAATTCCTCGCGTCGTTGCGGCGCACCGCTTACAAGAACGCCGTGAGTCTCTACAGCATCGCCGTCCGCGTCCGCCTCTGCCAACCCACGGCGGAATTACAGCGGGCCGAGGTGGAGAAGGCGAAGAAGTGGATTGATGTTGCGCAAAAGGTCGGCGCTACCCACGTTCGTGTCTTCGGCGGCAACGTGCCAAAGGGCACGCCGGAGCCGCAGGCAATCACCTGGGCGGCCGAAGTCCTGAAACGCTCCGCCGAGTACGCGGCCGGGAAGGGAATTATGCTCGGAGTGGAAGACGACGGCGGCTTATCGACGAACGCCGAGCCCACCGTCGCCATCGTCAAACAAGTGGATTCCCCGAATGTCGGCATCAATCTGGATACGGGCAATTTCCCAAAGAACGGCTATTCGCAAGTGGAGATGTGCATTCCGTATGCCTTAAACGTCCATTTTAAAGTGGAGATCTCCGGCCCGGATGGCAAGAAAGAAAAAGCGGATTGGGACCGCCTGCTCGGAATGTTCGCGCGCGGCGGCTATAGAGGGTTTGTTTCGCTCGAGTACGAGGAAAATGAGAACGCAAAAACCGCCGTTCCTCAGCTCGCAGCGGAACTGCGAAGAGCGGTACGAAAATACACGGAGGCATAAACATGGCATACACCAGACGATATTTCTTCTATGGAACACTGCTTGCCGGGGCGATTCCCACGGGCGGTTTCGGCAGCGTGGCATCGCTGCGATCGTTGGGCTACAAATCGCCTAACGAGAAGCTCAACATAGCCTCCATCGGCGCAGGCGGCAAAGCCTCCAGCGATATCGACGGGTGCGCCCACGAGAATATCGTGGCGCTCTGTGACGTCGACGACAAACAAGCCGCCCGAAAGTTCCAGCAATACGAGAGCGTCCCGAAGTACAAAGATTTCCGCAAGATGCTCGACAAGGAAGGCAAGAACATCGACGCTGTAATCGTGACTATCCCGGATTTCATGCACGCAACTGCAGCCACGTGGTGCATGGAACGCGGTAAGCACGTCTACGTCCAGAAGCCACTGACGCGTACCATCTGGGAAGCCAGGTCGCTGATGGACACGGCCAACAAATACAAGGTTGCCACGCAGATGGGCAACCAGGGTTACTCGAATGAAGGTACACGCCAGGCAGCCGAGATGATCTGGGCCGGTGAAATTGGCAACGTTACCGAAGTTCACGCTTGGACCGATCGTCCTCTCTGGCCGCAAGGCGTCACCCAAATACCGGCGCCAGACGCTGTTCCCGATACCTTGGATTGGGACCAGTGGCTCGGCATCGCCGAATCGCGAGCGTACACGTCCGGCGGACCCGACTACAACAAGTATGGGAATTTCTATCAGCCTTTCAACTGGCGTGGATTTTACGATTTTGGCTGTGGCGCGCTGGGCGATATGGCCTGCCACATCCTCGGAGCGCCCAATATGGCGCTGCAGCTAGGCGCGCCCACAAGCGTCGAATGCATTAAAAAGGAAGGCACCAGCGACTTCCAGTTTCCGAAAGCGTCGGTTATCCGGTACGATTTTCCGGCGCGCGGTTCCATGCCCCCGGTGAAGCTTTTCTGGCACGACGGCCTAAAAGAAACGCCCGAGATTGAAGGAGTGCCCAAGGGCGAACTACTCGGCGACCTGCCCTATAAGCCGGTACCGCGCCCCGAAAGGCAGGGCAGCGCTCCCGCCGCCCGGCCTCGGCCCGCGTCAGGTTTCGTGGGCCGCGTCTTCGATTGGGATACTTTCGAATCGGTGAAGAACGATCCCGATGCCAAGATTCCGACACCCGATGGCAGCCTGTTCATCGGCGACAAAGGCATGATGACCACCGGAACCTACGGCGAGCAAACGCGCCTGATTCCGGTGGAGAAGATGAGAGACTACAAGTTCCCCGCCGAGTACCTCACCAGGTCGCCCGGCCATTATCGCGACTGGATTAGAGCCTGCAAAGGCGGCGACCCGGCTTCTTCAAATTTCAACGTCGCGTCCCCGTTTGTCGAATGGATGCTGCTGGGCGTTATCGCGCTCCGGGTGGAAGGCAAAATCGAATGGGACTCGGCCAAGATGCGAATCACCAACAATGCGCAAGCCAACAAGTACCTCAAACCATCGTTCCGTAAGGGTTGGTCGCTGGCATGAATTGAGTTTGCCGCTCCCTGTTGTGGTGACTAACTGCTAAGGTAAAAGACAGAGATGTTAAGTCTGAAGCGAAAATCGTGCGGCACGCGCTGCCTCTTGGCCGCGTGCCTTGCTGTATTCTTTTCGCTCTCTTCACTTGTATCTCTAGCGGCTCAATCTCTGAATGACGGCCCGGCGGCGATGGCTTGCTGCCGAACGAAACGGAAGTGCAGTTGCCACAAGAGCGACGATGCAAGTTCGGGCACCGGAATCTCGGCTCGATCCTGCCGAAGCGATTGTGGCCGCGTAACCCTCGCTGGCGTCAGCGCAGCAGGCTTTGTTCCTGTTCGGGATCATCACCGTATTCCGTTGCTATCGGTTTCGGGCCGAACCCGCCGGGGTGAATTATTTTCACGGTCTGCTCTCTACGCGCCCGAACTCCACCAGCGCCCTCCTCCCTCGTCACCACTCGCGTAGCAATTAACGATTCTGTTTTTTATCCGTGTCTATTAGTGTCCATTCGTGGCCAGAGATTTACTTTTGATCGGTACTAAAGCCAATTCGACGATGAGACTCGTGCTAGCGCTCGTCCTGCTGACGCCGTTTCTCAATGGGTTTGCGCCTCTTGTGCAGGACGGCGGCTCATGCAGCATGGCTTGCTGCAAGAACTCGAAATCCTGCTGTCACAAAACCAAGGAAAAGTTGGCGGCCCAGCACTGGACGGCGCCGCCTCCTTGTCCGTCGGGGTGTGCCCAACACTTCAGCCTCTCGGCGTCATCGTCGCCGACTTTCATAGCCTGCCATTGCAACGTTGGCCTCACTCTGCAATCTACGGCGATTCAGCTCCGCGCAGACTCACTCGCGGATCGGATGGCAACTGAATTCGCGCTCTTCGAACGGCCTCCTCCCACTTCTGGACAGACTCGCTGCCCGGAACCCAACCAGGAGGGAAGAATTGAAACTATTTCTGACATTAGCCTTAGCCGCGCTGACGGTTTCAGCGCAGGAATCCGTCAACTCCGCCAGTATAAGCGGACGCCTGACTGACCAGACAGGCGCCGCAGTTGATGGCGCTCAAGTCACTGTACGTCAAACGGACACCAACCTCACCAGCACTGTTAAAACCGATCAAGAGGGGCGCTTTCGATTTCCGTATCTCAAGGTCGGCCCATACAAGATCACTGCACATCAGCAGGGATTCGCCGACGTCGAACGCTCGCTGACTCTGACCGTCGGAGCCGCGTTTGAGCTGCCCATCTCGCTCGCGGTGGGTTCCACCGAGACCAACATCACTGTCAGCAGCGACGCCGCCGTTCTCGAGGCGGCGCGGACGGAAATCGCAGGCACCGTTTCGCAGACCGAAATCAGTACACTACCGCTGAATGGGCGCAACTTCCTTGACTTGGCTTTGTTGGTTCCCGGAGTATCGCCTACTAATACCGGAAGCAACCAACTGTTCGCCGAGACATCAGCCGTGCCCGGTCAGGGTATCTCTGTAGGCAGTCAACGGAATTTCTCGAACAGCTTCATCGTCGATGGCCTTTCCGCCAACGATGATGCCGCCGGCCTGAGCGGAATCTTCTACGGCCTCGACGTGGTGCATGAGTTTCAAGTCGTGACGTCAGGCGGCCAGGCCGAACTTGGGCGCGCCCTCGGCGGCTACATCAACATGGTCACCAAGAGCGGTACGAACTCATTGCATGGCGATCTGTACGGCTACTTCCGCAACCAACGTTTCAACGCAGCCAATCCGCTCTCGAATACCAAACTCCCGTCGACGCAGGCGCAGTATGGAGCCAGTCTCGGCGGACCAATCATTCATGACCGCACGTTCTACTTCGCAAACTTCGAGCAAAGGGAGCTGAACCAAAGCGGTCTCATCACCATCTCTCCGGCCAACGTTACAGCTATCGACGCAAGGCTCGTGGCCACAGGGTATCAAGGAGCCCTGATTGGAACGGGCCTGTTTCCAAACCCCGTTCACAACAGTAATTTTCTGGCGAAAGTGGATCATGAATTCAGCCGCAACGACGAGTTCAGCATTCGCTACAGCCTCTACGATGTCAACAGCAGCAACTCGCGAGGAGCCGGAGCGTTGAGCGCCGTCAGTGCCTCCGCGGGCTTAGGCAACACCGACCAGACAATTGCTGTGGGCAACGTCCTCACACTGTCGCCTCGTATGGTGAATGAAACGCGGGCGCAGTTCACCCGGAGCAATCTAAGTGCGCTCCCGAGCGATTCCATCGGGCCGGCGGTCTCGATTTCGGGTGTCGCTTCTTTCGGTACGCTCTCCGGTTCCCCTACCGGACGCGTCAACAACCTCTACGAAGTCGTGGACAACCTTTCGCGCCAGATGGGAGCACATGCCCTCCGGGTGGGCTTCGATTTTCTTTACAACGATGTCACCATCACTTTCCCTCGAACCATTCGAGGCAGCTACTCTTTTTCCTCGCTTCCGAATTTCTTGCAGGGCGTCTACAACGGGTCCGGATTCACCCAGACCTTCGGCAACACCGTTATTGGCCAGACCAATCCAAACGTCGGCTTCTACGCGCAGGATGAATGGAAGATTAGCCCGCGTCTGACTCTCAATCTGGGCGTCCGCTACGATCTGCAATTCCTGAAAACCATTAACACCGACACGAACAACATCGCGCCGCGCGCCGGGTTCGCCTGGTCGCCGTTCGATTCGCGGCGCACCGTCGTTCGCGGCAGCTTCGGATTGTTCTACGACCGCGTCCCGCTCCGCGCTCTGGCCAACGCGCTTCTCTCGAGCGGAAATACGACAGACGTCACCAGCTCGAGCCAGGTCAGCGTAAGCCTGTCGCCCACGCAAACTGGAGCGCCGGTGTTTCCCAACATCCTCACCACGCTGCCGCCGGGGGTGTTGGTCAACTTCTCCACTATGAACCGGAAAATGCAGAATGCCTACTCCGAGCAGGGAAGTTTTGAGATCGAGCAACAGCTCGGCGCGCGCACGACGTTGAGCGCCGGCTACCAGCATCTTCGCGGACTCCATCTCGTAGCCTCCATCAATCAAAACGTGCCAGCCTGTGCAGCGTCGGGAAACAATAACGGATGCCGTCCAAATCCCAACTATGCGAACAACAGCCAGTATTCGTCTCTGGCCGACTCTCACTACGATGGCCTGCATGTTTCGTTCTTGCAGAGGCCGGTGAGCTGGGGAAACTATCGCATTTCCTACACGTACTCCAAGTCTCTGGACAACGTCGGCGAGTTCTTTTTCAGCTCGCCTATCGACCAACACAACATCTGGCTGGATTACGGACGGTCTGATGACGACCAGCGCCATCGCGTCGTCTTCGACGGGTCTATTCATTCCTTGATGGGCCCGGCCAACAGCGCCTGGGGCCGTATCAGCCATGGCTTTCAATTGACCGGCATGGTGCAATATTACTCGGCACTACCGTTCAATGTCACCACAGGATCGAACACCGTTCAAGGCACCGCCGCAAGGCCGGTGGTGAACGGCGCGTTCATCAACCGCAATGCCGGAATTGGCCCCGACTTCTTCAATCTGAACGCCCGCATCAGCCGGACATTTGCGCTCGGAGAGCGTCTGCATCTGGAAGCGCTGGCCGAGGCATTCAACGTGCTCAACCACCGCAACAATCTAACGCTGAACGGTACGTTCGGTGCGGGTGCTTACCCGGCAAATCCATCACCGGCGTTCGGCCAGATCACCGCGGTGAACGATCCCAGAGTCCTCCAATTGGCTCTGCGATTGAGGTTCTAATAGGAGGAGACAATGCTGCTACCAATATTTTTTCTGATGACCACGCGCATAGCGCCCCAGGCGGCAACGGTTCCGTTCCGCCAACCCCAACTCGCTGCGGCGCATGGTCAGATCGCAATGACGTTCGGAGGCGGCTCCAGCATCTATTTCACTTCTTCCACCGATCACGGAAAGACGTTCGGGCCGCCCTCCAAAGTCGCCGAATCAGGCGCGCTGGCCCTGGGACGTCACCGGGGACCCAGAATCGCGATTCTCAAGAACGCGATTGTCATCAGCGCGATTGTTAGCGAGAAGAAGGGCGGCGGAGATCTGACGGCGTGGCGTTCCATAGACGGCGGCAAGAAGTGGACCCGCGCCGGTGTAGTGAACGACGCTCCCGACTCAGCCCGGGAAGGCTTGCACGCGATGGCGGCCGATGCCAACGGGGACCTCTTCGCGGTCTGGCTCGACTTGCGGTCCAAAGGCACCAAGCTTTACGGAGCCCGGTCCACGGATGGCGGAGTGACATGGTCGAAGAATATATTGGTTTATGCATCGCCCAGCGGAACAATCTGCCAGTGCTGCGACCCGGCGCTCGCGATCGACGAAAACGGCCGCGTCTCGGCGATGTGGCGAAACGCCCTGGATGGATCGCGCGATTTCTACGTGGCTAGTTCCCTCGACGGCCTTCAATTCTCCCCCGCGACGAAGCTGGGAACAGGCACCTGGAAGCTTGACGCGTGCCCAATGGACGGTGGCGGCCTTGTGATCGACAACGGAAAAGTCCTCTCCGCCTGGCGCCGCGAAGGGGATATCTTTCTCACCGGCCCCGACAACTCCGAAAAGCGGATCGGAACCGGCAAAGACGTCGCGATTGCACGAAGCAGCCGTGGCGCCTACGTCGCATGGACGAAAGGGCCAGCCCTCGAGATCCTGACCCCGAAAGCAAGTGCCCCGCAGGTGCTGTCGCCAGAAGGGGCATTTGTTAATCTTGTCGCGTTGCCGGACGGATCAGTGCTCGCCGCATGGGAAGCGCACGACTCTATCGAAACGAAACGAACTGAGTAAAACAATAGTTCAGGATACGGTTTCCTTCATGTAGATCTCCAGGGCCAGTCCGATTCGAGGCTGCTGAGGTGTTCGCTAGACGGCCATAATGGAACGAGGAAATGAGCGACCAGGCCCGCATCCGAGTACTCAGCGTCGATGACCATCCCCTTCTTCGGGAGGGGATTTCCATCATCATCAACAGCCAGCCCGACATGTTGCTTGTGTCTCAAGCAGCGAGCGGCACCGATGCCATTCGGCAATATCGGGAGCACAAGCCTGACGTCACGCTTATGGACCTCAGACTCCCGGATCTAGGCGGCATCGACGCAATGATCGCCATCCGCGGGGAGTTCCCCGACGCCCGCATCATCATGCTCACAACGTTTGAGGGTGATGTTGAGATTCAGCGGGCGCTGGAAGCTGGGGCCCGGGGCTATCTACTCAAGAGCATGCCTCCCAGCGAGTTGGTCGATGTCATCCGGCAGGTACACGCAGGGAAGAAGCGCGTCCCACCGGAAGTCGCGGCCCACCTTGCCGAGCATATGGGCGATGAGGGTCTGACTGCCCGTGAAACTGAGGTGCTCCGCCGGGTGGCCGGAGGAAATCGTAATCGAGATATCGCGGAGCTCCTCTTTATCTCTGAGGAGACGGTCAAGGTTCACATCAAACACATCATGGAAAAACTCGGCGCTAAAGACCGGACGCAGGCAATCGCCATCGCCGTACGCCGCGGAATTATTCAGTTGTGATTCAGTCTCTTCCCCGAAAGTGGTAGAAAAAGATCCCGTGAGCTGGTGATTTAAGTTGTGGCGGCATTCACTACGCTACAGTCAGGTGCGTTTCAACAGCGCCGGAGAATACGAGGAGACACCAGCTGCATCGTTTATTTCCCGGATTTCCAGTCGGGTCGCCAGGAATCGCCCTTTTGTTGTTGCGAGCCGTGGCTGGCAGTGCTTTCGTCGTCCAGGGCCGATTCTATCTGAGTGAGCCGAACCCTGCGCTTGAAATGTGGTTCATCGGCTTCGCGGCTCTAATAGTTGGTACATTGCTGGTCATCGGCCTTCTAACGCCAATTGCCGGCGCAGTTGGAGTGCTGGGCGCAGTAGGTCTCGGGTTTTCATTACTCCCGCCTTGCACGCCGGCTTTGTTCGATGCAAAGCTTCCCATCATCCTTGCGGCATCGATGTTGATCGCCATCATGCTCCTGGGTCCAGGAGCCTTCTCGATCGATGCTCGCATGTACGGACGCCGTGAGATCATTATTCCTCGTTCAGGCTCTCCGCAGCATAAGTAACACCATCGTGGTACTCCGGCGCACTGGTTACCGTGGCACTCAAAGATCCTCCGATGTCGTGATGGTTTTCGGACTGGTGACGCCACATAGTGAATACGTGGGCAATAGCCGGCGGTGACCGTCGCCGTGGCGCAGGAGAACATCATGATCTTAAGTGCATTCACTCTCTTTCACGTCGTACTGAGTCTGATCGGAATAGGTTCGGGCTTTGTCGTCGTCTACGGGCTCCTCGCTTCGAAACGCCTGGACGGCTGGACCGCGGTTTTTCTGGCGGCAACGGTGGCCACCAGCGTAACTGGCTTCCTCTTCCCTGTTCATCAGTTCCTGCCATCTCATGCACTGGGCATTCTGTCCCTGATCGCTTTGGCGATAGCAATCCTCGCACGCTATCGTTATCGTCTTGTGGGCGCCTGGCGCCGGACCTACGTGATCACCGCCGCAATCGCTCTCTACTTCAATGTCTTTGTCCTGATCGTTCAGCTTTTCGAGAAGGTGCCCTCGCTCAAAGCGATTGCGCCGACTCAATCCGAGCCGCCGTTCCAGGTTGCTCAGCTCGCCGCTCTGTTGCTTTTCACCGCACTGACCATTCGCGCCGCAATTAAATTCCGTAGCGACCCGCCCCGCATGGCTTGATTTGCTGTTTCGCGGGCTAACTCGGCGCGGCGGCCTCACAAACCCAGGTCCCGTCAACATACCGGGCAAAATGGATAGCGTCATCGACCGCTCGAAAGCTCACGCAAGCGCGGCTTCCGTCATAAAACGCTGTCGGATCGCCAGCGGCGGCAACGCCACACGGAATGGTCTGCGAGCGGATTGTGCCCGAATCATCGAAGAGGTCGATCAGGTCCCCCGTGGCCGTGCGATAAATCACGTGCATGGTTTCCGCAACGACCGCGGTTGGACTCCCCACTGCGACCGGATCTCCAGCCGCAGTCAAAGGAGTCGCGAGAAGCGTGTCGCGCTCGATCATCCAGGTGGTTCCGCGTAAGGCCCGATATACGATCCGGGGGGCCTTTCCACGTGGAAAGCAAATTGAAGGCCGATAGGTGGCGGCTGGTGGAGGGCTGCCGTTCGCATCGTGCGCGCCCGCGGTCAGGTCGACATCCGTCTCTGTGTCGTTCTGCCGCGAGTACTCGTGAAGATGACCGTCAGTCCCACCTCTCGAAACGGCCCTGACCACGTTCTCGTAGACGAGAATTGTGGCGCTTCCCGATGCGGGGACTCCGCTGAGCCGCTCGGGTGTCCAGGAACCCGCCGTCCGGATCATGTGGGACTGGGAATCGAACTTGTTCCAGTAAACGACGTGAATGTCGTTCCCCAGAACACAGAGACGCGGGTCATCCACCGCTTCCAATCCTGTGATGTCGAGGACACTCCAATGATCCGTCAAATCTGTACCCGGACGGCTCAGCGCGTAGATGTGGGCGTCTTTGCCGCGGTAGATAATCACCTGTTCTTTTCCGGCTCCTGGCCGCCGCTGGATCGCCGGCTGCCACTGGCGCGTCGGTCAGGTCGTCGAACACGTCGGTGTCCTCCCACTTCCCCAGGAGCCTGACCATCACATGGATGTGCCCATCGAGCGCGGTGTACGCAATGTAGTTGATATCATCCACGAGATGAGGAGCGGTGTGTTCCAGATCCGCCATGCCGCGAAGTTGATAGATGGCGCCGTCGAAATGATCAAGATCGACCCCGGCATCGGATGCCTTGAACGGAGCGGGCATGGCAGACTTGTTAAGCTCGGTGTGCCATTGGAAAAATGTCCAGCGCGGCCAGACGGTAGGCATCGCGGCAACGGTATGGTTGACGTCGATCACCCAAAGCGGATAATCGGCGAAGTCCGGCGAGTCGTCCGTGAATTCCGTCCAGTAAGACTTGCTCGTGTAAATGAGCGGCTGCCGGCCCAGAGCAGTTTCTATCGTGTCCAGGTATCGATTGGCGAAATCGACCCAAAAACCCGGAGCCTTGGCAGCCGTATGATTCGCATCGCGGTCTTCCATATCAAGGCTTGGTCCGAGATCGCCCGGCACTAAGCGTTTCACCATGCCAACCGCGGTCATGGCCTGATCTTCAGGTGATCCGGCGTTGAAATGGACGAGATTAAATGTGCCGCGAATGAAGCCCGCGTCCTGAAGTTCTGGCCATCGCTGCGCAAACAGTGCGTCGGTCTGATGGGCGTTCCCGGGACCGAATTCGTTCGTTTTGTGAAACACGAACACGAAGCCGGCGTCCAGGATGTCACTCCAGGACGGCATACCTGTGTTTAGTTCATAAATATCGATTCCATCCATGAATTCTGTTCAACCCTTAGGCGACATGCCTCAACCGATATACGTACGAACGGCGCCGTAGTAGTTGCTCACAAACGCGTCTTGCGGAACATCCATATTCAAGAACGAATGGCCCCAGCTCCAAATGGATAGCCGCACCGTTTTGTTATCGATCGACGGAGTGACCTCGCTGAGCAGGTGGACATAGTGATTCGGGAACTGGTTCAGCAGGAACGTGTTGTCCTGCCCCAGGTTTTCGGACGCCGGCTTGCCATCGATTGTTGCTTTAGCGATCAGGTTCATGTGAATGAGCAGGACCGCGGCCGTTCCTTCGCCAAGCGTAATGGAAGTGGCGTGCGGGATACCAGCGGCAGTCGCCCAATTGGCTTCGTTCGATACCTTCGTAAAGATCCCGGTGGCGTTGAACCAATCGGTAAGTTCCTCCGGACGAGTGAGCGCTGCGAGTTCCTGCTTGGGATCGCCGGCCCAGCTCGGCTGCCAGAAGACTTGGTGGGCATTCCGAAGCGCGCCGAGGATCATCCAGTCGGCCTGCCCCGGGGGATTACCGCTCCCTTTCGATACCAGCGTGCTGTAGTCGGCGTTCACCAGATCCTGGTCTGGCTTGATGTCCAGCGAGCCTATTGACGCGTCTCCCGTGTCGAACAGAGTAGTCGCGAAGGTGGCGAATGCTTCCGGGTCCCGGTTAATCCATTCCATGAAAAGCGCCGCGGGTCCACACAGATTCAGCGTTGCCTGATCGAGCGATCGCGGATCGCTAATGAGCTCTTTGAGGCGCGCTGCGACAGTGGCGCGGTCGAGCGATGGCCATGCGCCGGCGTCTGTCTCCTCCGCGAAGGTATCTATGGTTTGGGACGCGGTATCGGCATCGGAGACTTTTTTCGTGTCCGATACGCGCATGTCGCTGGTGAACTGATCAAGCTGATCGGCATCGTCGAACGAATTAGTATCGGTGGGGCTGGGGGTTGGGCTGGACATTGTGGCTCCTTGTTAATTACGGTGTGGATGGGCTCGCCGGCGGGTTGGCCGCCGGAACCGGAATGCCGGGATCCGCTTTTGGCGGCAATGCCGGCAATTGGCGATAGATGCACGCGATTGCCTGGATACCCGGGATGGCCAGAATGGCTTCTCCCGCATTGCTCGTGGACGTGAACTGCGCCGAGTTCAGCGCCCAGGGTCCGAAATGCGTATTGCTTGTGGCGGCCGCACGGTCGGCTTCCGACCACATCGACTGAATGCTGACGTCGGAGGTGAGTATCAGCGCAATTGGCACTCCAAACACCTTCTGCGCATCACTATCCTCGATCATCGAGGCACGTCTGCAGCTCGGGATGTACCAGTTATCCAGGAGCATCAAAAATTCGTTCCACCACGGCGCGCGCGATAGCGATACCACTTGATATTTCAGACGCAGCGACAACGAATTGCTGGCGACTGAGCTGGTGGTGGCCTGGTTGGCCGCGGTGGAAACTGCATGAGATACCATCAGCGCTTGAGCCGGCGTGACAGCTTGTTCGCTGATGACCGAGGCGGGAATCCGGTCAATGGAAATCCGGGACTCCGTGCTGACTTTCGAGAGTTGCACCGCTTGCCCCGTCGCGGCCGCTTGGCCAAGCGGCGCCAAACGCGCGCTCATCATAGGAGACGATTCCTGCCGCATCGCTAACATTGGGCTCGCCGCAAACATCATGCGGCGATTCTGGACCGTGTTGAAAGTGTGCAGCGCCACCCCGCCCGTCTGTATTGGTGTGACTTTCTCAACGTTCCCGGTGGTGGCCTGGATAGGCATCATCTGCAGCGTTCGCCACGCCCACAACGGTTTGGCAGGCGGCGGCTCTCCAAGGCTGACCGTTGTGCCGCTGCTGCTCGTGGTGTTGGCCGTCAGGCTGCAGTTCGGCCATTGGGGCACGTGCGCCGGGTCATACCAGTCGAGCGGGGCGGTACTCACCGTAGTCGCCCCGCCCAAACCTTCCATGGCCTGGCTCTTCGCCTTGGCAAATCCATGTTGAGCATCGCTGTCCGCCGGCGCTGTGCTCATCGCCTGGCTGTAGATAGCCTCCAGCAGTTGGGTGGCGGTCCACGGCGTGAACTCCACCTGATTGCCGCTGGTAATCACTTCGCCGAGCGGGTCAACTACAATGTCAAGCCACTTGTTTACAAGCGCCGGATTAAATTGGCCGCCGCTTAGAAATGAATTCGGATCGACGGCCACACCCGTACCCAGAAACCCCAGTGAGGTCTTCGTCCCAGGTGGAGGCGCAAACTGCTTCACCAAAAAATCTGTCAGTTGCTGGCCCAGCAAAGTGATAGCCGAGGTGTCCATGGATCATCTCCCGTTTTTCGCAGCTGCCGTTTTATTTGGTGCCGGCGGCTGTCGTCTTCGTGCCGGTGGCGTCCGTCGTCGTGGCGCTGTCGGTCTTCTTGGTGCCGTCCACCTTTGGCGATGCTGGTAAGATTTCGCCTACGTAGCCGACGATCTGGGCGCCGTTGATGGTCAGCGTGCCATGATTGGCGTTACCACTAAAATCCCAGCTTTGGGCTCCACTGCCGGTTGCTTCCTGGCCGCCGGACCAGTCCGCGTTCCCGTGGCTTGCCGTACCGCCAAAGCAAAGGAACCCGACGCCACCGCTCACGCTACTGGAACTCGACTGACTTTCCTGGTCGGAATGCCGGACATAGTTACTCATCTGATCGCCGGCCGATCCCCATCCGTCCGCGGTGATGGATACATTCTTGAGCACCAGAAACTGGGTCGGGATCATTGGCAACAGATGGGAGTCGTCATCGCCTTTCTGCCCGGCGATCGTTCCGTCGCTGACGATCTTGTCTTTCTCGCCCGGCAAATACCAGCCATCGATGACGAACAGTTCCCGTAGCAGCCAAGGCCTGTAGATATTGCAAAGCCCGAAACTAACCTTGATCGTGACATTGCTCATCGAGCTGCTGAAACTGCTGCTCTGGCTTCCCGATGCGTCGGCTCCGGATTGTTGGTTGGTATCTGTGTGGCTCGTGCTTCCGCCGAACGTAATGCCGAACACCATTCCACCGGCGGAACCGCCCGTGGAAGAGCTGTGCCCCTTATACCAGCTCGATGCCGCTTGCGCGCTTTGCGCCTGGCTGTGCGACTGATATTGCGTGTTCGATGCGGTAATCGTGGTGAATCCCTTTTCGTCGTCGTTGGGATCCCACCAGGTGCTCGGCATAACCTCCGTGTAGGGAATGTTGACCGCCACAGCACCCGCCAGGCCCAGACCCCAGGCATCGAACATCGCGCGGGCTTGCGCCAGAAAGTGGTTTCCGATCGATCCTCCGATCGACTTCACCGTTTCCAGCGCATTCTCGATCTTCTCCGCGTTAGAGGAACGCCAATCGTCGTACGCATTGTCCACCGCTGCTTTGTATGACTTCGAGGCGACCGGCCACACTTGTCCCAGCGCGGCATTGGTCATAGCGGAAGCCTGAGCATTGGCGAACGCCGTCTCCGCATCTGCATACGCTTGTTTCAGATTTTCGTAATTCTTGAAATCCTTCGTCTTTCCCTTTTGGTTGCCGGCATCGTCAAATACATAGAGGATGTGCATCGCATCGTCGATCTGTTTTTGGATATCCGCGGGTAGAGGCGGCGCTGGCACGCCCTGCGCCTTGGTGATGACGGCCTCGTAGCTGCTGCTGATCGTCCCCGCGCTGGTGAACGGCCGGTAGGTCCCATCCTGCGTGATACGCAGCATCTGGTCAAATAGCTCTGCAGTCTTTCTGGCGCTCGCCAGCGAATGTTGCAGCTTCTTATCCGCAACAGGAGCGGGTGCCGGTGCGCCTGCGGCGGCAGCGGCAGTGGGTTGCGTCGCCGCTACCAAAGGCGCCGTCCCCATTTTCCCGTCGTCCTGAACGTCTCCGGCGACAGATCCGCCTGACGGGTCCCACGCAAAGGAATAGTCTCCCGGATTAATCGGGAAGCCAAGAGGCATGACCGCGTAAACGACGTCGCGTAAAGGTTCTCCGCCCTTTCCCTTACTCGGTCCCCCAATAATTTTTTCGATGATCTGTCTCAACAGATCTTGCAGCGCGTCTGATAACGCACCGGCGGATTGCATCGAACCAGCGATATCTGGCATGTCTAGACTCCTTGGTTGAATTCCGGCCGCCGGGTTTCACGTGCGGCCTGTTAGAAAGTGATATCTGCGCGATTACCGTTTCGGGGGGCCAAACATTTTTCCGTCCCGGCGGCAGGACTGTTGTCGCGTTGTTCGGCAGCCTTCCGGAAACGGAGCCTCGCCCTGTACAGCACAACCCGAAGATGATCCCGATTGGTACGCAGCTCCCGGCAGACTTGGTCCTTGTCCGCTTCGTCAAGGAAGACAGACGTCAGAACGCATTGATCTTTGCGCGTCAGTTCGCCAAGCGTTCGCCGGATCATTCTAGACCGCTCCGCTTCCATGGCCGCCCGCTCCGGATCTGCACGAACGTCTACGGTGTCGTCAAAGTTTTCTGCCAGTTGCTCGTAGTGCGCCGATGCTCGTAACGTTTCGCGCGAAACGTTCACGGAGACGGATATGACAAAGGCTGGAAGATTGCCTCCGGCGCGCAGCGTCTTTCCGGTCCGGAAATAGCTCAGCACGCGGAACAAGGTCTCTTGCGTGATGTCTTCTATCACCTGGGTACTGCGGAACCGCCGGCGCAGGGGCGCCTGCAAAGCGCGGGAGAAGCAACAAACAAAATGATCCTCTGTTACCGGATCGTGACGCCTCAAAGCGTCGAGATAAACGTCATCAAAGGAGTAGCGCATGGGAGTAATGCACGCGACTCAGTAATGTACAACCTGGGGCCGGAAGTCCGCGCCATCGCCAAGATCCTTCCGGGCGGCATCGTCAAACTTCTGCGTGAAATCCGTGACGCTCTCGGTGTACTCGGTCCCATCTCCCGGATCGACAATGGACGGCGCCGCTGTCGAGAGCACCGCCGGTCTATCGGAGGACGCATTGTTGTTCCACGAATACAGGATTGTCGCCGCGGTCGCCCAACAACTATTCGGCGTCGGTTGTTGAATTGCCGGTACAATTCCGGAAACTGTAAAATCTACCTGTGCCATTTCCTACACCTCTTATGGAATCAGACTGTGTACTAAATTGAAATCGAAGTCAAGGGTATCGAAACCGTTACAGCCGGCCGCATTTACTGTGGAACAATTTCCACACAGTTGAACGTTGTGACGTCGGCGAGCCCGGCCGCGATAGTTACAGTCAGCCGGTAGAATCCCGCCGGAAACGGTCCGACGGTAGGCTGCATGAGCGGTCCTTCCGTGCCCTTGGCCAGCGGCCCCTCCATGTAATCCTGCGGATTCCCGTCGTTCTGGCTGTTGTACACCACCGGATGTTCCTGGTCGTCGGAGCCCGGGCATCCTTCCGGTATTTGTGTGATGACCAACAAATCAGTAAAAGCGGGTGCGTCCGTCGAACCTTGATTAAGTGCGGACCACTGGACCGCGAACGTGGCGTTGTCGTGAATGATTGCCTTGTCGGGAAAAACGCTGCCGGTGCCTCCAAATACGAGACTTGGCGCGGTTCCTGTTCCAGCGTCGCCTTGGGCTTGATCGTCAGGGGCGGTTGTCGGATTCATCGATTTCCTCCTGAATTTCATCGATGTTGCGTAGTTTAGTGCCCGTTCGATTAAATCCGTTTCATTTCGTCGCTGACTCGGAATATAATTATCGCGATCTAAACGGAGGACAAGCATGACCAACTTCATCGGAGTCGCCATCGGCCTGTGTCTGTTGTTTCTGCTGATGAGCATCCTCGGCTCATATCTGAACGAAGCGATAGCGGCCGCCTTCGGTTTGCGCGCCGAATTTCTGCAACTCGGACTGCAGCGAATGCTCCAAGCCGAAGCGCAGGCTCTCAAAGACAAAAACGGAAACATCTTCAATCTGGTGGTGAGCATTCGGGATCATCCGCTGATCCAGTCCCTGTCGCAAAGCGCCAAAAAAAAGCCGACATACATCCCTGACCACACTTTCGTCTCAGCCATGGAGTCGGTGTTGGCGGAAAAACTGGGCACTGAGGCCGACTTTGGCCACATCCTCGCTAAACTACCCGGCGATTCGGCTCTCGCCCAGAGCTTGAGCGCGGTGTTCCGCGGCATCGAAAACGATCCGGTCCAATGCCGTGCTGCGGTCGCAACCTGGTTCAACGAAGCGATGGATCGCGTGGGCGGCTGGTACAAGCGCTGGTCGCAGGTCATCCTGTTCGCGGTGGGAGTTGTGGTTGCGGTTGTGCTGAATGCCGACAGCCTTAATGTGGCGACCAGGCTTTGGAGCGATTCCTCCCTGCGGGATCAAATCACTCTTGTTGCATCAGATGTCCTTCACTCGCCGCCGGCCGCTCCGATAGCTACCCCGCCAGGCGCCCCATCCGATTCGGCAGCTCTGGCAAAGCAGTTTAACGATGGGCTTGCCGGCTTGCGCCAAGCGAGCGCGCAACTGAACACGCTGCCCATCGGCTGGGATCGGAAAACTCGCAGCCACTGGAGTCCCTCGGCCTGGCAAACCGAGTGGTCCTTCTGGTTGATGGCCATCTGCGGTTGGTTGCTGACGGCCGTGGCAGCATCTTTGGGCGCGCCATTCTGGTTTGATCTGCTGGGGAAGGCGATCAACATGCGCATGGCGGGGAACACACCTCAACCCTCGCCACCACCGTCGACACTGAAACGAAACTCCTCGTGACGTCACATTAGAAGCAGCGGCCCATGCCCTCACACCACAAGCTCCGCGTCGGTCAGGCCGCTGGGCTTTTCTTGCTGCTCGCATATACAAATCCGGCATACCCCCAGCCGGGCAAAGCAGAGAATGCCCTTCGCGCCGCCTTCACTGGCAAAGCGGTAAGTGAAAAAAACGGCGCACCCGAGGCGTTCCACTGGGTCCTCGATGCGTTGCCGACTCCAGACGATGTCCTCATCACAGACCCCACCGTAAAAGCCCGGTTAATCGAAATGATTCCGAAGCTCAACGACCGGCCGGAGCACGGTGCATGCCATGTATGGGTTTTGGAAAAGAACAATCAATGCTCTTTTACAACCGCCATAACGCTGCAATTCGCCGCCATCGGGACCAAGTTCGAATTCACCGCGCCGGCCGTGCCACTCATTCGCCTCCCGAGTCAAGCTACGCCATCAGCCTCAGCTGTTTTGCGAGCCAGCTACCTCACAAATCCCGATCGAGTCGTTAGCAGCTTGTGCCTGGTGGTCACCACCGAACCGCAAGCGGAAGTGTGTTCGAATCCGGATCCATCCTCGGAATCCACAACCGTCGGTGCGCTCGCGCCAGCGTACGGAATCAGCGGCCTGTCCGCAGAAATCCAGAAGATTCAAATCCGCATCCACCTGCCGGAAGCCAACCCCGCAACGAACGGACCAGGTGAGCCTCTTACGAAAGACCGCATGCGGCAGCAGTTGCAGGACGTCGCGATCGCCGCGTTCAAAGTAGCCCAATCCTTCGATCTGCTGCCTGGAGCCAAGAACCCGGAAGCACGCCAAGAGAAAGCCGAAAATCAGATTCTTGCCACCTATTCCATTGATCACTCGAACTGGCCCGCGCCGAAGGTGACGTACGGTCCCATACAAGAGAACAGCAGCGACTATCAACTCACCATCAAGGATTTGCATTTCGTTGGCAGCGCCCGAGTCGTCGCCACGCCCGGCTCGGTGACCGGAGTGAATACCGCCCAGATCGAAGCCAAACTCAGCCAGGCGAGTAAGCAGGTGGACCACCGCTTCCAGGATTCGCTCAATTCCTTGCAAGGTGTCATTCCCACAAACGATGCGGTATGGAAGGTCGCCCGCCAGATTGCCACGGCGCCGGAGATCACTGGCGCGGTCGTGCCGTTCGCCAACCAGGGCGACCTCGAGTTCCAAGGCGACCACCGTTGGATGTTCAGTAGTCTCGATGCGAAGGGGGACATAGGGCTGGCGGCCAATCCTCATGAACTCATCAGCGGAGACACCCAGTTCAGCGAATCGAACCTCGGCGGATTCGTTCATACCACCGCGCTGACACTTCACGGCGGACCCGAACTGCAGCAATCGAACCTGGACTTCGACATCACGCGATCCCTCGGCGGCCACGATCAGTTTACCTATGGCTTCCATCTGAACGGCACTTATCTTCGCGATCAGAATCAGCGCTTCGGTTATCTGGCCGGTCCGAAATTTATCGACGAAGAATGGGGTCCAACGCCAAAACTGTTTTTCGAACTCATCCCCGTATCGGCCAGCGGCAAGTTCAGTTCTGACACTCGAATCGACATCCCGCTGGAATTTCGCCACTTCGGCATCCAGGCGCCGGAAGCCTATCCGCTACTTCTCAATCGCGGCTGGGTCACGGCCTTCACTCCGTCAGTCCGCCAGTTGCTCGGATATGATTTCTCGCGGTTCGGACCGAACGCTGTCCCGCGCGGAGGTTTGGGGGAAGTCAAAGTCTTATTCACGGGTGATGCGGCCTTAGCGCGCCCCGGTCTCGGCGGAACTTTCACCTTCGACCGTTACGAGGCTACAGCCCAAGCTGAGATCTTCTGGGGTATCACACGAACCAACGATTTTCTCGTCCGCTACTCCCGGGGCCTGGGCACTTCCACTGCCGCCACCCCATTGTTCGAACTGTTCCGCCTCGGAGGTTCGTCGAATGTTCGCGGTATTGAAGAAGGGGAATTCGTAGGCAGAAATATCGTCTTCGATCAATCGGAGTTCGGCATCAACGCGCAGTCTCTATGGCAGTGGGTCACGCGGAAGTCGAAGACCGCCGCCGCAGCCGGCCAATCCGCCGCCCCGCAATTGAACACGCTGCTGTCTGGTCTCGGGATCACCAGCATTTTTCTCAACGGCTTCTACGATCGAGGAAGAGTGATCGATATAACTTCTCTCGGAGATCTGCTCGACCTTCGGCATTCCATGCACGGTGCCGGTTTCGACGTCGAGTTCCGGGGCCTCCGCGTAAAAAACAAGCGTGCCAATTTGAGCCTGGGCTATGCCCGGTCGCCCGAATCCATTTTGCATACGAAGGGAGTCTTCATCAGCTCCCTTTCAATAGACTTTTAACCAACGTCAGAAGAAGGAGATTTTACATGGAAGGCATCACACTCACAACCGGGGGGCGGCAGCTCCTCTTCGCCACCGATGGCACGGTCGCCGATTCAAATTCGCAAAACCCATTGGGCGCATGGCGCTCGCAATCCGACCAAAAGGATAATCAGGTCCGGTACACGATCGGCGGCGCCGACCAGACGCCGCTTCCGGCAATCTATTCCTTCAACGGCACCAACCAACTCCAGATGCAGCTTCGTGCAGCGGACGGAAAACTCTCGGATCCGTTCGTCTTCATCGGAGGTATCGAAATCGATGACAAGCACAATCTCAACTACGTCTTGACGGACAACACGGGAGCTCCCACCGGCCAGAAAATCACAGTCTATGGAAACCTGCAATTTGCGCAGGACACCAACAACCTGGCTATCGCCTTGACCGGCGGCGGGCAAACGGCAATCCAAGGGTTGAACGGCGTCACCAGTCTTCAGGCCGAGAAAAACCACATCGCCGCCTTTAAGGCCGACGACTTGCTGACGTTCCAAGCGGAAACCGATAACGAAATCCCTGGCCAGGAAGACCTTGTGGTAATCCCCGCCAAGATACAATTCGCCCGGCGGCTGGGATATTCAAAACGGCAGCCTCGTCTTCCTCAGCAACATCAAAAGCGCACCCGGCGCAGGTGCAATCAATATCGGCTTCGCGGGGAAACTGGCTGGGGTCACCGCGGGCTTCGTTTATTTTGCCGACGCCGGCAAAACGCAGGCCGCACTCAACATCACAGGGCAGCACGTGTTCAAGGCCGGCAAAGCGCAGACCGACTTGTCGTGGGAATCCTCAATCGGATTCACCGGGAAGACGTTCTCCGCTCAGGTAGCCGTCAGTAGCGTGACCACTCTCGCTGCCGGACAGATTCTGAGCATCAAGGGCGGTCTGACCCTGATGCAGGAGACCGGTGGGAAAACAAGCATGGACCTGTCGCTCGACGCGCAATACTCGTTCGGCGCCAACAACATGCTCATCTTCAAAGCGCTGATCGCCGACGGCAACCAATACGATCTGATGCTTCAGGGCACGTTCCATTATTCGAACCTGAATTTGACGTTCCAGGTGGAATACACGAACCAACCAGGCGCTACCGACCTTCACGTCGCCGTCGGCGTTCAAGGCGATCAGAAGAGCATCATCAAAAATCTGGCGCTGGTCCTGGATGTCAGCGAGTCGCAAGCCAAACTCCAACTCACTGCCAGCTTCGACGTCCATCTACAGTTCGCCGACGGCGTAAGGGTCAAAACCCCGGCGGTACCGGTGGCCGCGCCACAAAAAGCCGGAGCAGGCGGCTAGGGTTTACATCCGCCCTCCGAGCTCAATTTGCTATCGATCACGTCCATCCATTTACGGGATTTCGCAGCTTCGGCCGGCGGCAGATTATTTCGCAATGCCTGACGAAAGCTCGCGCATGGAGCTTTCCAATCTGGAGGCTTGCCCGCACACGTCAGCGCTTTCTCGGCCTGGTAAACGCCCGCCATTCCAGAAAAATAAAAGCCGTAGGGTTCAGTAGGCTTCAATTTCAACGCCTGTTCGCAGGATTGAAGCGCATCGCAAGCATGCCCTCCGCCGATCTGGCACTCGCACATTCCAAGGTACGCATCAAGCCGGAATTTCTCCCACTGATCGCGCCTCGCCGGCAGATACTTTCTACCGATACCGAAGAAGCTTCCCAAGACCCAATAGTTGAATTCATCAGCGGCGGTAGTCTGGAAATCGCTCAGACGCAAGTACTCCTTGTATGCGTCCACCGCATTCTCGTAGTTCTTGCAAAGGCGCTGGCTCTCCGCAAGTTCGAAGTAAGCCTCGGGAGGCTGACTGCCGGGCTCGGGGTTCAGCAGCACTGCTTTGGCTCCGGCTTGTACACTCTCGGTGCAAAGCGACGCCCGCTGATACGCCAATGAAAGAATCAGATAAGCCCGCGAATCATTGGCCAGACCATCGCGCAGAACCAATAGCTGCCGGATGGCCTCGGCCGGATCGCTTCTCCCCGGATCGAGCAGCAGGCCCGCGTATTGCAACCGTGCGTCGGTGAACGAAGGATCGATGCGCATGGCTTCGAGATACGACTTCACGGCATCATCCGGGTGATTCAGCGCCCGATTCACCAGCCCAATCCTGTAACGAATCTCAGCATCGTTGGGCACGCGGGTTACTGCCTTCTGCAACGGATCCAAGGCTCGCTGATAGCCTCCATCCTGGTATGTTTTCCATTCTTTTTGCAGCAGCAGTTCGACATCTGGCGGGCGCGCCGGTGCAGCAGCCATTCGAATCGAAAGCGTCGCGTCGGCATCCGGTTTTACGCTTGCCGTCTGTCCCGCCGGCGCTAAGCCCTTTCCGAAAATTCGTACATCGTGAGCGCCCTCGAAAATTCCGGGCAGGCTGAATGGCTTGACGTTCGAAATGTCTCCTTCCGGATTTCCATCGAAAACCAGAACGGCCGGCTTGCTCGGATCCACTCCCGTAACAGCGACCTGCAGATTCCCATACCGGTTCGCGCCCCCGCGGCAGCGCGCCGCACCCACCTGCGCCAGCACCATATCCGGTCCCTGCGAACTCAGCCGGTAAGTGGATTTCTGGCGCCCGCCGGTTTGCTTCGCCACACGATCCTGCGTATATGTTGCGAGCTCTTGCGCAGTCACAATCCCATCGCAGTTCGAGTCCGCCCAACCTTTGAGACCCTGCAGCAAAAACGTTCCAAAGACGCCGTGCCGCATTCCCGGCATGGGCTGCTCGATGGAAACGCCCTCCGCCGCAGCCAGCGAAAAGATGGAATCGTCCAGACCCGTCAATGCCTTCGAGGCACTAACAGCCGCGGTGTTGACATAACCGCTATGGCAGGCATCGGTCAGCAGAATTTTTGTTCGACCCTTCACCCGTCCCCGCAGCACGCTGCGAAGATCGTCCATGGAATAACTCGACTTCGGGAGATCCCGCCGGTCGGCATCGAACGGCAGCACATAGCCGCGGCCGTTCTCCAGCACTCCATGACCGGAAAAGAAGATCAATACGCGATCGTTCGGATTGCTGGCCTTCGCCGGAAGCCAAGTCTCCAGCGCGTCGCGGAGATGCGCGAGAGTCGCATCGGCCCCAATCAGCTTCCTAACGTTTTCGGGAGGATACGCGCCGCCCTCCTTGCTCAACAAGATTGCGTAAAGCTCTTGAGCATCCTTTTCTGCGTACCACAACTCGCCCTCCGATCCCAGTCCCAGCCGGTCTCCATACCGCGCGATCCCGACAACTATCGCAAAATTGCTTGCGTTAGCCGGAATACACAGACACACGAGCAAGAAAACCGGCCGGAATAAATGATTCACGACTTTTCTGTCCCCTGTAACGGATTTAAATGCCGGAGCACTATTATGGTGTCGTCCTTCTCTTAAAATTTCAAGGAGGGTATGCCGTGCAGCCCCGCTCGCAGGCTATCTCGTCGGTCCTCATCGTATTTGTCTTGTTACGTCAAGGGATTGCGCAGCAGCCACCCTCCACCGGCCCGGTGACGGAAGACGTCATCATTGAAAATCTGCTGAAAGACGTCAGGGACACCGACCGCCCCGGCACAAGTCTGATCAATCCACCGGCCGTGAGAGTAACGCATCGAAACCGCAAACCGGTTGCCGCGGGAGTGCTGGTGAAATTCAGTGTTCCGAACTCAGGACCGGGTGCAACATTCCCGAATGGCGCAACCGAGATGGAATTCCCAACGGATGAGCAGGGCGTAGCCAGGGCGAACGGCCTAAAGGCCAACAATAGCTCAGGCCCATATCAAGTGAATGTGACGGTGAGCTTCACCGACGAAGCCGGAAATCTGCTCGCCGGGTCAACCACAATCCAGCGGAGCAACGGAATGCCGATACCGGTGTTCTCAGGTAAAATCCTCATCCTGATGGGCATTACAGCCGGCGGAATTATTGGTGGCTCAGTCTGCTGCGGCGGTGGTTCGCAACAACCACAAGCAACCATCGGCTTTGGCACCGCACGAGTGGGGACGGCCCCGGTGAGTCCCGCCTCATTCCGTGTTCCGCGTCGCTAGGAGGCCATCCAATGATGAGACACGCGCTTTTCACCTTCGCTCTAGCGGTAGCAGGATTCTCGGCTCCCGCGGACTCCAGCGGCGCACGTGTCGCCGCGCCCGCATCCGGATTTCTGTTCGATTCGGTAAACGGCGCGATTCGAACCATCAGCGGTACGCCCGGAGCAGCCTTTTTCAGCGGCCCCCTCGACCCCGGCTCAGTGTCCGACGCCCTCATCTCCCCTCAGCAGGATTATTTTCTGGCCTTGAAAGGAGATCGCCGGCAGGTGGTGTTGGGCCGATCGTTGCTGCAAAGCGTGGCGATCCCCGGAGTGGCCGACGCCCCCGACTCGTGGGTGCTGTCCCCTAAAGGATCCGCTGCGGCGCTTAGCTATAACGGTTCAAACACGATTTTGATTTTAACCGGATTGCCGCTCTCGCCCGTGGTCATGGCAGAGTATGATTCCTCCCAATTCGCAGGTTCGGTCCGGCTGCTGGCGCTCAGCGAAGACGCCGCGCGCCTGTTGGCCGTCATTTCCGCGGAAGGCGGCGCGTCATTGACGATGCTCGGCGACGGAGGAACACAGACACCCCTCGGACAAGCGGGCGCTGCCGTCTCGGCACAATTTTTGGGGACCCGCGAAGCTGCGGTCGCCGACCCGCTGCGCAATGAAGTGTTCCTGATCCGCGAATCAGCAGGCGGGATATCCAGGATTCCGATTGCCTACGAAGCAGACGGCATAGCGGCTCCCGCTGCGATTGCCGGTTCGGCCGATGGGCGACGGGTCTGGGTAGCAAACACGGGATCGCAGAGCGTCATCTCGATCGACCTCGAATCGCATTTGCTGCGTTCACTGGCCTGTAGTCTCTCGCCAAACGCACTGGCACGGATGGGTCCGGGAGCATATTTTCGATTAACAGATTTCACACAGAGTTCGATTCTTGTGCTCGACGATTCCAAAGCGCAGCCGCGCATTCTGATGATTCCCGAGGAGCCGGTGCAATGAAACGGGCGGCCACTTTCATCGTCCTGGGATTGACGTTCCTCTGCCAAACGCAAGCGCAGAATCCACCTGTGATCTCGACCATTTGTCCGGCATCCGTCGGGACGTTGCCCGCCGAGGTTCCGAATTTCAATCTGACAATCCTCGGTTCGGGATTTCAACCTGGCGCCATAGTCCTGTGGGACGCTGGAACTGCGGCCCCGCTGCAAATAACACCCGTTTTCGTCAGTTCCACGGTCATACGAGCCGTTGTTCCCACCACGCTTTTGCCTACGGCAAACGTCAGATCTTCGGCATTCCTGCCTATACCCGTAGCGGTTTCCGTGGGCGGAGTTCAGAGTGCGATCGTTCGGATTCTGATTGGCTCTTTTCCAACTCAATTCTGCGCGCTCGATCCCGCCCAGACGACTGCTGGCGTGGCAGCTTTTCCGGTGAGGATCTACGGCTCGGGCTTGTCCGGAGTCGCGGTGAGTTGGACGAACGGAACCCTAACCGGTTCGGTTCAGAACGCTATCATCGGACCCGAGCGGCACGGCTTTAGACGTCACGCTTCCGGCGGCAGCGCTGTTGAATCCCGCAACCCTGACGCTGTCGCCATTAGTCACTGCCAACCTGTTGTTTGCGGCTTTCGCGCCAATTAACGGCGTAACCGCCACTGTGAACCCTCGTCCAACGCTCACGCTGCCCACGTTCGAGCACGGCTATGTCTCGCAGGGATACGCTACCAAGACGGTGCAGGCGACAGGAGGAACGCACCCGTTGCGGTGGTCCGTTCCCACGAGGGCTCCCGCCCGGCTTCAACTCTCACAGTCTCGCCTTTGGACGACTCGATCGCAACGATCTCCGGCACGCCGTCGCCAGCGATCACATCGCTTGAGACATTCAATTTCAACGTCGCAGTCACGGACAGCGCACCGGCCACGCCAGTAACCGTCCAGCAGCCAGCAACCGTCGCGATTGAACCCCTGTCCAGCGCTCCAGTATTTCAACGTTCCCTCGGACCACCAGGCGGTCCCGGCCGACCAGCTATCCATTCTCCTCGGCGTCCAACAACCCTCGTCACTCAACATTACCGGCAGCGTAACTCTGAGCTTCAACCCGGACCAGGGAGTTCCACTCCCGTCGAATTCGAACCCGCAAGTCGGCTTTCTCGAAGGCCGCACCATCTCGGCCACACACAGCTATTCGGTTCCGCCGAATTGTGCTTTGCCGAATTGTGGACAACCACTCACGCTGCAAGCGGGCAACGTCGCAGGGTCCATCACGATGCACGTAACGAGTCTCACTACCAGCGACCCGAATCTGCCTCCCGGCCTATTGACACCAGATGATCAAACCATAACAATGCCGAAGCTCATACCGTCTGTGGACCCCGCCCAGATCTCAATACGAAATATTGCCGGAGGATTCGAGGTTTGCATTCCGGGTTTCTCAACCCCTCGCGACATGACCACCGCGGCGTTCCGCTTCGTTCCCGCAGACAAGGCGAATCTACGTGTTCCACCCGAGCCCCATGACGTAGCAGGAACGTTCGCGTCCTGGTATCAGGATGCGAACTCGTTGCTCGGCGGCAGCAATTTTACATACGTTCAGCCGATCACGGTCCAGGGAGATGCCAGCCGCTCTCGGCTCCCTATTCGTTACTCTAACGAACTCGGTGGGCTCCACCGCCGAGTTCGGACCAATCGATATTCGAAATGCTCCACGCTGCAACGCGGCGTTCTAGTGAGGTGCAAGATGTCTCCTTCACCCGATGCCAATCAGCCGAATCCGCCGCCGGATCAACCCCCAGTGCCCGATAGCCCGCCACCATCGCCAACCGGCCTATCCTTCCGTGATTCTCCGAAGCTCCTGGCCTTCGCCGCTGCGCTGACGCTAATCACCGCATTGTACTTTTATTACGTCTCCTACCCGCTCGACCCACCCAGCTTAGTGGTCGTCGGCGCCGTATGGCTCATCGCGGGATGGGGGCTGCACCGGATGTTTGTTTACTGGAAATCCAGCAGGAAGGCGAGGCACTGATGGCGTTGAAGCTCTGGTATCTTGTGCCGGCAGCGCTCCTGCTCGCAGCGCCTCCAAAACTCAGCGTGTCGCTGCGCGCGGATCCCGAAAGCGTCGTGCGCGGCCAACCCGCGACGCTGCGATGGGCCAGTTCGTCGGCAGAGCGTGCCGTAATCGAACCAGATGTGGGCGCGGTTGCCGCCAGTGGAAGCGTGACGGTGAAACCGGATCACACCACCACCTACACGATCACGGTGTACAACCGGTCCGGCCAATCCAGCAGCGCGCAGTTCGAAGTACAGGTAATTCCCTCCGGCGACGAAGGTGAAACCGGCAAAGGCCTCGACCACTATACGGGTCATCAACTGCTGGGACCGCACGACAAAGAGGACACCGGGCCAAATGGGAAAAATCCATACGGGTTGTACAGCTATCTTTTGCTCGGCTCGAAACCCAGTCCGGCGGAAAAGCCGCAATACCTGAAAGTGATCGAAGCCTGTCTGGCAAAGACGGAAGAAGTGAAGGACCTCGAACTCCGTTTCGAACGAAAACAAATCAACATCTTGTACATTCCCGTCCGCCAGATGCCCCCGATCGGGCTGTCGGACCAGGAACTCCCCGCAAAAATCCTGGAAGACTACGACTACGCGCGCGCGCAGCGCATCCTGCAATCGCTGCCGGGCACTCTTCTGCACGGGCCTTATTTCGTTTCGCGCCTCGGCGCTCCCATCGATCCCGGCCGGCCTCTTCCAAAACCGTACCTGTTTCAGGACCTTTCGCGGGTTCAGACCGCCGACGGCGCGTACGCCTGGGTAGAATTTTTCCTCAAGCAAGCGGGGCAGCAAAAGCCCTGGACCGGATCCACCGCCGAAACATTTTCGTTCAAGCTTCGCGATTTCATTCAAGAACTCGCAGTCCTCGCGCCGCCCATACCCGCTGCGCTGGGGACAGCAATCCAATGGCTGAAGCCATAGTCAATTCCACAGGAGACCAAAGATGAGCCTCAAGTTCGGCAGTTCGGGTGACCAGGTGGTCGCGCTCCAGCGCGCCCTGCTGAATGCCCACTTCAATCCCGGAAACATCGACGGCAATTTCGGAAGCGGAACACAGGCAGCCGTCATCGCCTTTCAGCAAAGCGAGGGTCTGCTCCCGGACGGCGTGGTCGGCGCCACCACAGCCAGTCGCTTGGGGCTCGCCATTCCACCGGACGTCGTCTCTGTAATTCCGGCGTTCTCCGTGACGGTTGTCTCCCAAATGTTCCCGGCCACTCCCTTGGGGAATATCAAGGCGAACCTGCCCGTCGTGCTGGGGTCTCTGGTCGACCGGGACTTGACAGAGAAGTCCATGGTGCTTATGGCGCTCGCCACCATTCGCGCCGAAACCGAAATATTTCTCCCCATCAGTGAAGGACAATCCCGATTCAATACCTCTCCGAATGGATCCCCTTTCGACCTGTATGACTTCCGTCGTGATCTCGGAAACAACGCCGTAGGCGACGGCGCGAAATTCCGCGGCCGCGGCTTCATTCAGCTCACAGGACGAAGTAATTACACATTTCACGGCAACGCGATTGGCCTCGGCGCCGGCCTCATCGATTCTCCCGAACGCGCCAACGATCCGGACATCGCGGCCAAACTCCTCACCAGCTTCCTCGACAATAAGAAAATGCAAATCAAGCAAGCTCTGCTTCAGAACGATCTGGCAACCGCCCGCCGCCTGGTAAACGGTGGTAGTAATGGTCTGGACCGCTTCACCTCCGCCTTCCAGATTGGCAGCCGGCTGGTGGCGGATCCTATCGCTGGGACCCAACAAACCAGCGCCGGAGCATGATCGGGGAAGATTTACATGTTAATAGCGAAGGGCACGGAACACTCGCGAGAAGTGCGGCTTGGCATCGTCATGTACGGCGGTGTTTCCCTCGCCGTATACGAGAACGGAGTAGCTCAGGAACTCTTTCGAGCGGTGAACGGAGAAGGTGTGTATGCGCTGCTCAAGGAACTGATCGACTCCGACATTGTCGTCGATATCCTCAGCGGAACGTCGGCCGGCGGAATAAACGGAATCCTTCTGGCGTACGCGCTGACGAACAACAGGGATTTTCGGCGCGTGTTCCAATCTCTGGCGGGATAGCGGCGACATCCTGAAGCTCTTACGCTCGCCGGACGACCCGAGCACGCTGTCCGTTCTCGACAGCGAGGGATATTATCAGCCGGCGCTCCAGGGCGCCTTCGAGAAGATGCCGCCCTACACACCGCCAGCCGCCAGTTCCCGCGTGGAAGAACTGGACTTGTTCGTTACATCGACCGATGTGCACGGCCGAATATTCACCGAGTTTGACGATCAAGGACATCCGATCGACGTGAAGAATCACCGGCAGGTTTTCGTACTCTCCTATCGTGAGGGACGAAAGAACGAGTTCCGGACCGCCGATGCCGCCGCGCTCGGAAAACTGGCACGCGCTACCTCCTGCTTTCCTGTGGCCTTCGCGCCGGTGCACGTTGTCTCTGAGAAGCAACCGGCAGTACCAGGCGACGATTGCCTGAGACGCTGGGGCAAGTTGGAACATGAAGCCTACTTCCTCGATGGCGGTCTACTCAACAACAAACCCTTCTCTTATACGATCGATGCCATTTTTCGCCGCACCGCCGATCGCGATGTAGAGCGTATGCTCTTCTACGTAGAGCCCGACCCGGAACACTTCACAGACGATCCTCCAACCGCCGCTCCCAACGTCGTTCAAGCGGCAGCCGACGCGCTCATCAGCATTCCCGGCTATCAAAGCATTGCCGCCGACCTGCAAGCTATCGCCGAACACAATGACCGCGTCGTACACTATCGGGAACTTAGGGACTCCATCCCGGCAGACGGAGCCGACTCTCCGGCGCTCGATGCCGATCCGGCCCAGCAGACCATCTACCTGAAATCCCGCCTGGCGCAACTGCGAGACGCCGTAGTCAGCGGAATTCTCAAGGATCACGGCCGGCAGCAAATCTTGCGAAGCAAGGAGGACCGGCGTGCGGCAAGAATTCTAATCGAAAGTTTTGAAAAGTGGCCCGGCAGCGGTACCGAAACATTAACTGATTTCGATGTTTACTATCGCATGCGAAGGTTGTACCACTTGGTCTACCAGATCAAGGGCCGCGTGTATGACGATCCGGCGCCGTTACCGGAAGACGCGCGCACCCAATATCGCGACTTGTGGCGGCGTCTGAATCATCAGATTCAACTGCTCGAGATGATCGAATTCGCCATGGAAGCCACGATAGATGGAGCTCCCATCGAATGGCGCGACTTGAAGGACCAGACTGCAAGCGATCAGATTGCGCTCGGAAAGTGGCTCGCGGCAGAGAACCAGATGAGGGCTCTTCTGAGTACGGACGGTTTGCCACCCTTCGACTGCGGATCGCGCGACTGGAAGGGAAGGGAATGGCCGGACGTGCTTGTGGCGCAGAGGCAAGAGCGGGACACGCTGATGGAGGCTCTCCGCGAGCGCACTTCCCTCCTTTCCACAAACACCCCGCCGCCGTGGCCGGTTTCGGGCAATCTCCTTCATGAGACCGATCGCATCGAGATGGAAATACTCAACCGCTACGCCCCGGGAGGAGCACAAGACGTCATCACCTTGGAATATCGCCGTTTCTCTCGGATCGATTCGTATATGTTCCCTATGGAGCAAATCGCCGGCCTGGTATCGAAGGACGTCATCCACACGGTGCGGATCAGTCCGATTGACGCGCAGCGAAGTTTCAGCGCAAAGTCGCTGGCGGAAAAGCTCTGCGGTAAAGAGCTCGGACACTTCGGCGGATTCCTCAAACGTTCCTGGCGCGTGAACGACATGATGTGGGGCAGGCTCGATGCGGTATGCCAACTGATTGAATGTCTGCTCACCCCGGAACGTCTGAAAAAAGTAGATCCTTCTACCTTCGCCCGCGCCGCCGCGAATCTCCCGGGAGTATTTCCAAAGTCCTCGCCACAGGATATCGCTGCGTTATCGGCGGCGATTGCGAATGCACAAAGCAGCGCTGCGGCAGGCGATGACCAGGCGTTCGAGAAACTGCTCGACCTGCTCGTGGCCGCGGCCCAAAGCCAGATCATTCAAGAGGAAGTTCCCCAGGTTCTGAAAGCGGCAATCGACCAGCAGGTGGACTGGAATCACTACAAGGTCTCGACCAAGAGCATTGTGCCATTCTCCGTGGAGAAACAATCTTGGTCAGTGGGAACTCGCCTGGTGGACCGTGCCATGGCCGAATTCGCATCCGCGCAGATCATCGCCGGCTCTATACCGGACGCCGGATGGCCCGTATTTTTCGGCAACACATATGCGGTCGGAAGCGAGACATGGAATCGGGATATCCCGCTACCGGTGATGCTGGAGATCGCAACGAACGCGATGCTGGTGCTTCGCAACTGTCTCCTTGCCATCGCTGGACCGGAACGCGCCCGGCAGATCCGTTCTCACCCAGTGTTCAAATTCGGTCTTGACCTGCCTTTGCGTGCGACCTACAGTTTCGTGCGCATCCAGCGCACCATTCCGGAGTATCAATGGATGACGGTCGGACTACTTGTCGTTGCTTGCATCATGTTGCTCGGAATCGGAGGCTTCTGGTGGCGTGAGCTCTGGTGGCCTGCGAGCGGAATCAACGTTCACCGCGCCGTTGGATTTATTTTGGTTCCGGCATTTGTCCTGATCGTGGTCTTGTGGTTTCTCGCCAAGAGCGGAAAACGAACGAGGGAAGTTGGCTAAGAAGCATTGGCGAGGGTTGGTGATTGGTTAACTGGTCTTTTAGAATCTGGAGCCGCATACCATCGGTACACTCGTTTCTCTTTACCCTTCTCGTCCATTACCCGTTCTGGAACTCCGCACGGCCGATGGAAATTCAGGTAGTCGTTGAGGTGGTCTTGATAGAAGACATTGATCGCCTCGGCATGCGGCGACGCAATGTGCAGATACCCCATGTGCTTCCGTACCACCGCGCCATTCTTGGCTTCGGCCAGCCCGTTGTCATTGGACCGCCGCGGCCGCGATTTGGTCTGTTCGATCAGCAACTTGTTTAATAGTTTGGCCACGTTGTGGTTGATGAACTCGCTCCCGTTGTCGGAATGAAATCCTCGGATGGGGAATGGAAATTGCTCCAGCATGGCCGCCAGCACTGGCTCCAGCCAGGCTTCGCTGATTTGCGCTACCGCCCCCACTATCTCCCATTGAGTGACCTCGTCGACGGCATTGATGTGATATACCCCCTTCACTCCGTCCAAGTCTCCCTGATGAACCGTGTCCACCCGCAAGTATCCGGGCCGGACCAGCGGCTCCGGTCGACGCCGCTCGCCAATCGACACCTTGGTAGGCCGCGTCGCCTGATAGACGATGCACCGCTCCCGATACGCGCGAGTCCCCCGCAGACGGTACAAATGCGTTACCGAAAGCTCGGCCAGCCGCTGATATCTTTTGTCGCCAAAATCATGGCAGGCTCGTTCGAGGTTGGCGAAGTGGATGGGAGTCGAACCCACCTGATCCTCATAGACAGTGAGGTGCCTGTGCCGCTCGGCCACCACTTCAAAGCCTGGTATCCCGCTCGGGACTCGAACCCGAATCTGAACGTTCGTAGCGTTCCGTCCTGATCCATTGGACGAACGGGACATATGGCGCCGGCGAGGAGAATCGAACTCCCGTCTGCTGATTGAAGGTCAGCAATCCTAGCCACTAGACGACGCCGGCAAAACAACTTCATTGGTGGAACTGGAGAGAATCGAACTCTCGCCATCTCGATTAAAAGTCGAGCGCCTCACCATTCGGCCACAGTTCCCAAATCTGGTGCGTCCGGTTGGAATCGAACCAACTGCCTGACGGGTAAGAACCACCTGCTCATCCTCATGAGCTTCGAACGCATTGGTGCTGGCGCTGGGAGTCGAACCCAGTCCATGCTCTAATCTGGAGCGAAGCGGTTTATAATTCCGCCGGTGCACCGTACACCACGCCAGCACGAGCTTGGCACCGAGGGTTGGAATCGAACCAACGTAGAAGGCTTCAAGACCTTCGTCCTTCCACTGAAAGACCTCGGCATGGAACGCCTGGCTGGACTCGAACCAGCGTGGATCGCTTTAGAAGAGCGATGCCTGAATCCCCTCGGCCACAGGCGCGTAGTCATCTGGTACCGGGGTAGAGGATCGAACTCTACTGCACCTCTTTGTAGGAGAGGGGCCCTCGACCAGAAGGCGACCCCGGCATTGTTGGCTGTGGGGGCAGGATTCGAACCTGCGCGTAAGCTGGTTAACAGCCAGCTGCCTTACCGCTTGGCTACCCCACAAAAACTGGTCGGGGACCTCGGATTTGAACCGAGATTCTCTTGGTCCCAGGCCAAGCGGGTTGATCCGTTTCCCTAGGAGCCTGTCCGAGTAACACTCAAAGGGCTTGAAAGTCGAGTGGTTGAGTAGGACGAAATCTTCGCTGGGCAGCAAAATAGTGACGCCGACGGGGTCGATGTTGGTCCAGGACCGTTCGGAGCCGCGATTTTGATCGAAAATCATCCCTCGCGGCCGCTCGTCAGTACCGCATGGCGGCGTAGAGCCGTAGAACATTATGCGTCAGGCACAGCAGCGCCCACTCGCCTTTCACTTTCGCTTTTCCGCGTAGCAAGAATTGACGGAACCCGCGCGCCTGTTTGATCTGCCCGAACACCGGTTCCACCACGCATTTGCGCGCTGCGTAGACGGCTTTGCCCACCTTGGTTTGCAGTTTCCGTTTCATCCGGTCCACCTTGGTCGCGCCTTGCGGCAAGGGCCCGCGCTTGGCCGGTAATCGATGCTCGCCATGCTTTTGCTTGCCCGTCGCGATGAACCCCTCGATCCGACGCTCCGGTTGCTCGGCCGATTCCAGGTGCTCCAGGTTCTCCTCCGAACAATATCCGTTGTCGGCCAAAATCACTTCCGGACGCTGTCCCGACTGTTGTTCGATCAGTTCCACCATCGGCATCAGTTGCTTTTTATCATTGGCGGCTTCGGTCACAGATTGCCCGACGATCAGCAGCAAAGTCGGCTCCACCGCCGCTTGCGCATTGTAGCCCTGCACAATGCCGTCGGCGCCTTTCATGATCCGCGACTCCGGGTCGGTGAAGTTGTATTGATCCTTGTCCTCCGGCTTGGCCGCTGCGGCGCTCTTGCCTTCCGCGGCGGCCTTGTCTCGCGCTCGTTGCTCAAGGACTTTCTTGGCTTCCTTGATCCTGGCCAGCCGAGTCTCGCGCCGCCGCAGTTCTTCCGGCAACTCGTCGCCGCGCTGGCTGCCATACTGGCAGTCTTCCTCCTCGTCGGCAGCCGCGGCCGCGGCCAACAACTGCTTCACTTCTTTCTTGAGTTGCTGTTGCTTCTCCTTCATCCGGTCGTAGCTCATCGCCTTGTGCTTGCTGGCGTTGGCCTTCAACTTCGTCCCGTCCAAAGACACTCGGCCCAGTTTGATCGCCCCACATTCCAGCGCCATCGCCAGGACCTGCTCGAACAGGTTCTCCAGTGCTTCGACGTGGATCTTACGAAAGTCGGAGATGGTTCGAAAGTCCGGCTCGTTGCCCGCCGCCAGCACCTTGAACGGAATGTCTTCCCGCAGTCGCTTCTGAATTTTGCGCGAACTGAACACGCCGGTGCAATAGCCGAATACCAACAACTTCGTCATCAGGCGCGGATCGTAGGGCGGCTGACCCCGCTTTTCCTTTGCGTACACCGCGTGGATGGCCGACAAATCGAGTTGGTCGACGACATCGCTCACGAAGTACACCAGGTGATCTTCCTCCAACCATGCGCGGAGGCTCGGCGGCAACAGCAGGTCTTGTTCCGGCAGGTACGTTCGGTAGCCCTTTGGCATAAAACATTATGCGCCGGTTCTGTTCCATTCGTATCCGCGAAGTTTGCGGTTTAATCGGACAGGCTCCTAGTCCCCGAAATCTAAAACTTGGAGTGAGCGGCTGGAATCGAACCAGCGGCGTCGGGCTTCGGAAGCCCGCGCTCTCATCCAACTGAGCTACGCTCACAAAACACTGGAACAGGCTGCCGGAATCGAACCGGCATTTCTTCGTTAGGACCGAAGTGTTCCATCCATTGAACGACGCCCACAACTGGGGTGACCGGAGGGAATTGAACCCTCGTGGACAGATCCACAGTCTGCCGCCTAAGCCACTCGGCCACGGTCACACTTGGTGCCAGGGGCACGAGTCGAACGTGCTTGTCCGGCTTTTCAGACCGGCGCCTTGACCGCAACGGCCTCCCTGGCGAACTTGGTGGAAGAGGAGGGAATCGAACCCTCTGACCAGAGGCGAAGCCGCAAGGGTCACCTTGTCCGCGGATAAGGTCGACATTCCTCTTCGCTTCTGGCCGACTGGTTGCAGGCCAGCGGTCCTCCCGTTGAACGACTCCCCCAAAAACTTGGTTGCGGGCTGGCGAGTTGAACGCCACTCGCATGGCTTATGAGGCCAGCATGACACCGGTTCACTTGCCCGCATCGAAAGGTTGGTCCGGGAAGCTGGGGTCGAACCAGCGGCCTCTCGATTATCGATCGAGTGCTCAAACCACGCTGAGCTTTTCCCGGTTGTGCTACTCACGTAAAGAGTGGAGCCCCGTGCCAGATTCGAACTGGCTTTTCCGGATTACAGGTCCGGCGCATCGCCGACTATGCTTACAGGGCCCACAAATTCTGGAGCCAATGGAGCGAATCGAACGCTCATCGGTTGCCTACCATGCAACTGCTCTCCCGTTGAGCTACATCGGCTGGAGCCAGAGGGGGTATTCGAAACCCCGACCTCCGCGTTACGAATGCGGCGCTCTTCCACTTGAGCTACTCCGGCGTGGAGCGAGTGCGGAGAATCGAACTCCGTTGACCGGACTGGCGATCCGATGCCCAACCAATAGGCCACACCCGCAGAAACTCTGGAGCGGACGGAGATAATCGAAATCTCTTCTCTGGGTTGGAGGCCCAGGGCACACCCTATATACCACGCCCGCTCAGTCACAAATTTCGTGATGCCATTCAGTTGTCAAAGACCCGCATTGAGACACACTTCTACTGCGTCGCTTCCAAGCGGAAGCGAGTTAGCCAAAATGCCTCAAATTACCGATAAAACAAAAAAAGCGGGCGGCCAGTTCTGGTGGCCGCCCGCTTCTTGAAACCGGTATAGTTATTCCAAGACGGTCAGGTCACCTCACGCACGTCAATATTGACGGGTCTCGCCGTACCTTTCGGTTCGGTTCCGAATTGGAATATATGTGTCACGCAGTTTAATCCTAATCTACCTTTCAAAAATATTCAAGCCCTTTAATGTACTCTTCACGTCACAACCATCGACCTATCTCTGCGAATCTGGCGGAGGAGGAGGGAATTCAACCCTCGGTGGCCCTTACGGACTCACGCCAGTTTTCGGGACTGGTGACTTTAGCGTGCGCGGTTCGATTCCGCGGCGGCGCTCACCGAGGTTGCAACTCGGCCGCTCGCCACTTGCTGTTGCGACGCATTGGCACCCCAGGGGTGATTCGCACACCCAATCGCGGGTTTGGAATCCGTTCGCCTCACCATCGCAACCGGGGCGTATGGTGCGCCCGGCTGGATTCGAACCTCTACCAGTTGACTACGGGCGCATGGTAGGCTCGGTCGGATTCGAACCGACACTGGACACGGTCTGAGCGTGTTGCCTCTGCCGAATTTGGATAAACAACCGGACTGGTCGGGCGACCGCGGCTGCTTTCCTTTACTCTCTCTCGCAGCATCGCTCGAATGTTGGTCGGGAGGTCGTGAACGTTTCCTGCTCGGCTTCACGGCGAGCAGCGAAGCGCACGTCCTCCGATCCTAGTGCCGGTTCAAGAACTGTGATTCTCGAGCCTGATGAAATCTTGGCGCGCTGGTGCTGCGCCTCGCGCCAACACGGCATCCCACCTTTGTCCATCACAACGAATGTCTGGCCAGGAATCAGAGAGCCCCACGACGCTGGGGAATGTTTACTCATTTGGTAGGCTCACCCAATGCTGTTTTGATCTCCGCGAATGCTCAGCACTATTTTCTTTCATCCCTCGCTGTCTTTCCATCTGGTGTTCACGGCCTTCTGGGCGATTCGCGGATCGCTGCTCGGAGGTTAGCACTTTGGCCAGCGGCGCAGCATCGTAGAATCGAGTGATGTTAACGCCAACCAAGAAGAGCGCGTTTTGTGATGTCGCCGAACTTCTCTCTTGCTCAGCGCGTACACTTTCCACGGAATCCAACCGAGTCGCCGGTCCAAAGGTACAATCGATCCCCGCAAGGACATCCTGGCCGAGCGTTGGAATCCGATTTCGAGAGTTCGCGCGGGCAGCCTGCGTCGGGAGGTCCGCAGATGTGGGGGCCAAGCCCCAACAATGCCGGCGTCTATGCAGGTCGAGGCAATTGAACTGCAAAATCGAGCGACGCCTCCACTTCCATGAGCCACTTCCAGGGCGACTTGTCCGCGCTTCCATTCCTCCGCTGACCGAGGTGTTCAACGCAGAGCTCGCGCAAGGCGCTGGACGTCAGCTTGCGAATGTTAATTCTTCAGGTTTCATGACGAGTTTCAAGTCTAAAAGCTTTTCGATCGGACCTTGAAACAACCCTGTTGGTGAATCATTCTTCAGGCGATCGAGAATCGGATTCGCGATGCGCAACTGCCGCGGATCAAGACCATGGAAGAGTTTGACTTTGCGCAGTCTCCGCCGATACCGGCTGCGCGAAATGAAGCAGACTATTTAAGCGAGCGTGTATCTCGTGGCCGCGCCTATTCCGCGCGGCTCGTTTACTCCGTGGCCGCCGGGCACCTGGCCGCATCTCCCTGCCGGAACGCCGCCGCGCCGACCACCGTACCGACGAGACCCGCAGCCCATGCAAGTCACCTGTGATGTCGACGGTTGTTATCACGGAGAGACAATTGGTTGCCGGGAGGTCTTACGCAGCTTCACGCAGTCCGCAGCGGGCAACGCGATTCCACGATTCTGTTCCCCCTGGCATACCGCGTTGAGTCCATGTTGTTCTTAACCGAAATTAATTAACGGCCGCATCGCGGTGGTAACGCAAAGTTGGCTTAGCGCTTTCCTTTTCATTCAGATCGCGAAGCTTCTGAGCCTCTCGCGCAGCCTCCGCATTTTTTCCCAGCTTCCTATATGCATTAGCGAGATACAGATGCGCCGGTCGATAATCGGGCCGAAGCTGAATGGCGTGTTCCAACTCCGCGACTGCCTCCGCCGCACGATCCCCCTGCAACAGCAGCTTCCCTAACAATGCGGGACGCAGCCGCGAAACCCGGATTGAGAACGATCGCTTTCCGCAGCAAAGCCTCCGTCACCTGTCGGTGTCTTCCCCCGCGTGCTCCTGCGCGGTGGCCAGATAGTAGTAGCCGCGATAGTCCGATGGATTCGTTTGCAGATACTGCCGGGAGTACTCCGGCAAGCTTTTCATACTCAACTGCCTCAATATACAAACCGGCCAGTCCATCGAAGGCCACGGCCATTTGTGGATTCCGCTTGAGGCACAGGCTCAACTCCTTCTCCGCTATATCGAAGCGCTGAATGCCTTTGAGCGCCAGTCCCTCGCCGAGGTGGGCGAGCAGAGAGTCCGGTGCGATCCGGCAGCGCCTTGGAGAAGATCTCGACTGCCGGCTCCGGCGTATTGTATTCGAGAAAGATCTGACCGAGTTGCAAATAGCCAGCCAAGCTTGAAGGATTGCTTGAGATCTCACTCTGCGCTTCCGAGACCGCTTTGGCCGGGTCTCCAGATACCTGATAGGTTTGGGACGCAAGCAAATGCGATACGCGAATCCGATGGTCGGTAAAGGTGAGAAACGGCGCTGTGTTCGACTTCGCCATGTGACAGGGGAGGCAATTGGCGCGGGCGGCCCGGCGGCAGTTCACGGCCGGCGTCGTTCCCGAGTGGCATTCGACGCACTTATTGACGTAGTACGCAGCATCGCGATTCACGTCCGAGTGTGGGTCGTGACAGGTCAAGCAGGATAGTTTACCGCTCTGCCGGAAGCACCGGCTCGCCGTCAGCCCGACCGGAGCGAACCGGATCGACTCGCGGTCGTCAACTTCAGGTGGCGTCAGACGATGACACTGGCCGCACGCCTCAACCAAAGCGGATGGCGAGAGACGCCCGGGATTGTAAATCGATTTCGCGGAAGGCGCCCGCACGTGCGCCTCGCCCGGCCCGTGGCATCGCTCGCACTGTATCCCCGGCCGGAGTTCCGAGACGTCCGGGCCAGTCTTTGATCCGGTACCGTGGCAATTGAAACACTGAAAGATGGTTTCCGCGGACTGCTTCATGCCAAGCGCGGAAACTATATCGCTCGGGGGATCGGTCTTATGACCCATTGTCAATGCGGCCCGGTCGCCGTCCGTATACCAGGAAATCCGATGCTCGAAATAATGACCCTCGATCGAGCCGACTGGTGTGATACCACGCACCCCAGATCCGAAAGCCCATTCCAGCAATGCCTCGGATCTTTGGCCGCCACGTTCCGCGGCGACTTCGATTCCGTTGGGTGCTTGCGAGTATTCGAATCGGAGTCCGTTTTTCTCCCGGACCGTATGGCCGGAGCTTTCCCGCGATGGGGCTTCGCGCAATCGGCGAAAGTGCTTTCGCGTGATTACTGCCCGACTGTTTCGCGAATTCGCGAGGGTGGCACTTACCGCACTGCTCCGGCCCAACGAAATCGTTAGCTCGAAGAGCGACCGTAGATAGGCAGGTCAGAAGCGCGACGGCCGCCGGAAGCGAGTTCGTCTTGCGCCAATTGGTCAAAAGTAAAACTTTAGCGCCAGCTGCCCTTTACGTGGACTGACGAACGACGAATAGGCCGTGACCTTCCCAAAATTCGCGTCACCCAGATTCACATCCGGCGCAGCGAAATTCGGGTGGTTGAACACGTTGAAGAATTCCGCGCGGAATTCGATATTCATCCCTTCACGCCACGGAAGAGCGAACCGCTTCCCCGTATTCAGGTCCGTGCTGAACAAATGCGGTCCGTAAATCAGCCCTCGCCCGGCGTTCCCAATCGTGTACTGCGCGGGAAGCGAAAATACGGATGTGTTGAACCACTGAGCGAGAGACTGCGGCCCGGTCATCGGGTCGCCACTGACGTTCGGCGCAGCGCGGTTGTTCCCGCACACGCAACTGTTGGTTGCCAAACCGGGCGAAAGCGCAATGCCGGTCTGATACGTTGTGATGCCGTTGAATTCCCAGCCGCCGATGATGTTGCCGATGATGCCCTTCGACAGCAATTTCCGGCCAGGACCGATAGGAAGCTGGTAGTTGTAACCCGCGACGAGCCGGTTTGGCACATTGTATTGCGATATGCCGCGATCCAGGTTACGATTGCCCACCGGATCGCGATAGCCGGCATTGCCGACATCAATGAATTTCGAGTGAGTAAAATTCACGACGAATGCGAGCCCGTTGGCAAAGCGCCTCTCCGCTTTCAACTGCAGAGCATTGTAATCGGAAGATCCGATCCAGTCATTGATAGTGACGCCGAGCGGGTACTGAGGATAGGGCACGTAGGGCGCGACGAACTGTCCACGGGCCGTCGCCGAAACCGCCGCCGGTATGGCGTTGGCGTTATACGAGCCGTAAGTCAGGTGAGACCCGCGGGTGCCCACATAGCCCGCCTGGAAGAGAATCGTCTTGAATTCGTACTGAACATTCAGGTTGTACTGCTGAATGTACGCCAAGGGGTTGCTGGCTGGAAACACGCTGACACTCTTCGAATTTTTTCCCGTCGGGTCGGTTGGCTGATACGGGATGTTGTCGAGTGTGGCGAGCCAGTGAATCTGGTCCGTCGTGGTGTACCGGCCTTGATCGGAGTCGGCGAAGATTGGCGCATTCAGCATGTACCCGTTGGCCCCCGCGCTGCTGACGCCAGCGAGGAAAATGCCGTAGCCTCCGCGCAGAACAAGCTTTCCTCCGAGCGCGCTGTACGCGATGCCGAACCGGGGATCGAAATTATTCCAGACGTTGTTCCAGGGTGTGGTCCGGAAGCCGTTTACTCCAAATTGAACGTATTGCCCTTGAGTCAGATCGAAGACGCCGCTGCGGTTCTGTTCCTCGTGATAATAGTTTGGAGCATCCCACCGCAGACCGAGATTGACGGTCAGATTACGGCTGATGTGAAAGTCGTCCTGAACGAATATGGCATATAAATTCGCCCGCGTACGGAAGAAGTCGCGGGTAGATGCTGTAAGTCAGGGCATTGGGCAGTCCGAGCAGAAAGCTGGCGTAATCGAAGCCCGTGTTGTTGTTTCCCGGCTGATTGGTGAAGACGTTACTGAAAGTCCAGGCGGTGTTGAGGGCTCCCGGCTGCAGGTTGTTCGTCGCCAGTTTGCGGATCCAGCCGCCAATTCGGACATTGTGGCGGCCTTTATTCCAGGAAAACGTATCGGTGAGGGTTTCCTGCGTCTGCCATTCCTGGAAGGTTGTGTCCGTGGTCGCGCCAAGCGCTTCGAAGTTGGAGAAGTTGAAGTACGGAGTGCCCAGCTTCTGACCCGCGTTGGGCATGCCATGGATGCCGAGGTCAAGATTGCTGATGTCGCCATAGCCCGGAATCACGCGCCTGGGAAATTGATTTTGCCAGGCAATGTTCAAGTCGTTTGTGGCAGTGGCGCCGAATACATGAACGTAGTTGACGACAGCCTGACGCCCCGGGGCTGCGATAGAGTTCCCGGGGCCGAGCGTTCCGGGAACCGGGCCTCCACCAGCCGCGTATCCGAACGCGGACGCCTGTTGAGAAAATCCACGTTTGTCCGAATAGCGCACCATTAGCCGATCGGAATCGTTGATCGCGTAATCGATCTTGGCGTCCCATTCGTTGTTCTGTGACAACGCGGCCCCATTCACGCTGAAGTTATTGAAGTGTTGGTTAACTTGCGGGTTTGGGTATAAGGCTTGCACCTTCAATGCCGCCGGACTGATCATGCTGGTGGGAATCTTGTTGCCCGGAAATGGATCGCGCACCCAGACCGAACTTCCGCCTGGATGTGATCTGGCGTTGCGAAAACGGGTTGAAAATCTCGTATTTCAGATCCGCCGCTCCGAGGGCGTCGGTGCCGACGTTGGCCCCGAGAAGGCTCGAGAAGTCCCCGGTTCGAAAGGCTGCCGTCGGCACGGTAATGTTCGTGATCGGTTGCGGGTTCTTCTGCCGCGTCAACTGCGTGTCGACGAAGAAGAACAGCTTGTTTTTCTTGATGGGACCGCCCAAGGTGCCGCCGAATTGGTTGAACCGGAGCACGGGCACGCTGTGAGTGAAGTAATTGCCGGCATTCAAGTCGTCGTTCTGCAGGAATTCGAAAGCCGATCCATGGAACGAGTTGGTTCCGGATTTCGTCGTCGCGATCATCGTCACGCCGCTGGTTTCCCCGTATTCCGCCGAGTAGGCGTTCGTCATCGCCCGGAACTCGTTGATCACATCCGGATTGGGATTGATCGGCGTCCCGCTCCAGACGTGGTTGCTGCTATCGGCGCCATCGATGTAGTAGGGGTCGATGCGGATGAGACCGCCGTTGGTGATGTTTCCGTCCACGGTCTGCACGACGCCTGCGCCAAGCAAGACCAGACTCTGAGGGTTCCGGCTCAAGAGCGGCAACTCGGTGACCATCTGATTCTGGACCGTGGTCCCAAGCGCGCCGTTTTCGGTATCGACTAGCGGGGCTTGCGCCGACACGTCGATCCGTTTCCGTTACCTGCCCGGGTTCCAGACCGACGTCGATTCGCAGTTGCCGCGCCAGATCCAGCGTCGTATTTTCTCGCGCGAATGTCTTAAAGCCTGCGAAGTGGACCTCGATCCTGTACGTGCCCGGTGGGAGGAATTCAAACAAATATTCCCCCGATGGATTGGCCTTTGTTGCGGTTTGAACCCCGGTTCCCGTGTTGGTGAGCGTAACTTGCGCGCCGGCAATGACGGCGCCGCTCGGGTCTGTGACGATCCCACGAATGCTGGCGGTGTTGGCTTGTCCGAGAAGCGACGGAGACATCGCAATCGCCAGAAAAACGAGGCAAAAAGCGAATCGGCGTAGATTCAGCAGCATAATGCGGTGACTATATCACAGGGAAATTTCGTAGCAAAGGGGTAGATTTCTCATGTCGCGGCAATGTGAGAAGTTCCTAATTGGGCAAAGTAGAAAGTTCCGCTTGAGGGCCGTAAGGCTGAAGGATAGAACGAATCGCGATGAGCCAAGGAACGGGACTGGCTGGAGTGGCTGAACAGAGTTCGGGACGGGATGGTGACGCAGAAGGCAGCGGCCGCCAAGTTGGACATGACGGACCGCTGGGTACGCAAGCTGCCAGCGCGCATGGAGGAAGAAGGAGATGGGGTAGTGGTGCATGGTCTGCGTGTCCGGCGTTCCAACCGGCGCATCACCGACAAGATCAAGGGCAAGGCAACGAAAATCCTGAGAGATCCGCACTGGCACGATTTCGGACCAACGTTTGCCAGCGAGCAACTGGCCAAACGGCACAACATCGAGGTGAGCAAAGAAACGGTGCGGACTTGGATGATCGAGACCGGATTGTGGAAGAGCCGGCCGCGCGCTCTGCAACAGGTGCATTGCTGGCGTCCGCGACGCAGTTGCTTCGGCGAGTTGGTGCAGTGGGATACGTAGTGCGCTATATGGTGCGTATGGTCGACGACGCGACCAGACATGGTTGGGGCCGCTTCGTACGGCACGATGGGACTCGCGAGAGCATGGAAGCATGAGGCCCGCGTCAAGGAACTTCCAGGATGTAGCTAGTGTTGCTAAAGGTCGTATCAAGCTTAGAAACGCTGGCTTAGCCGCTAAATATAAACTGTCCAACTTCAAACTCGTTACTCATACGAGCATTTGGACGCAATCACGGCTCACCAAGTGACGTCACCGAACCGTCGCGTCACTCAGATGCCACGCTGCCAGTCGATTTTGCGAGGATTGTTGCTCGAGGTTGCTCACTCCTCGAAGAGCTTAGAGACGTCAACATGAGAAGAACAAAGTAATGCTTCGTGTCGTCCTTTCGCTGTTCTAGTCTCTTCAGCCTCCTTCCGAGCAGTGTTTGTCCCCGCACTGGTGCGGGCGCCAGATACCGCATCGTTGTTTCCAGGGACTGTGGTACGAATTGCGACATCTATTCATCACCGGTAGTTCTGCGACCGTTTGCACCATAGGCGCAGAGAAGATCAAGAAGGGACAGTTCAAGCTCGCAATCGTGGCGGCCGTACGGCAATGATACCGGAAATCTGGCGAGCTGCGTTTGCTGCTTAAGCACAGTTACCTAAAATTGAACGACAGAACGAACCGATTCAGGTTTACCTTGAATTCGCACCAGAGCCCGAAAAATAGA
>CAVYPH010000011.1:0-406711 GCA_963770345.1 Bryobacteraceae bacterium
CAGCAGCCGTTTGAACGAATCCATGTTCACGTCCGCAATCTGATCGAGCTCCCATTTCTTCTGTCCGGTGGCGAAGGGGATCAGCCAGTCGACCGCCTTCCGCATACGCCGGCCATCGGAAGTCCGGTAATTCCACAAGTCGACGCCCACCTGATCGCCTAACGACGCAAGGGTAAAGAGCGCCTCGAGATTGAAGACACTGTAAGAGAATCCTTTCGTGCGCGCCAGTTCCAGCGGTTGTTGACCATCCGGCTCAATTTGCCTCGCGATGTCCTTCACACGCGCCTGGCTGATGACGCGCTGCGCCAATTCTTTTTGTCCCGTAAACAGCGCGATCGCGGCCACCTGCGCGTCGTACCACGTACCGTGGTTATTCTTTGCCGCGGCTTCTTCCTTGCCGTTCGGACTCTCGAGCAACCACTGCAAATACTGGCTGAACCACAAGTCGAACCCAAGCCGGTCTTTGTGCGTCCAGGCTTTGCATTCCTTCAGCTTTTCCGCCGCGGGAAGCAGCCGCGTGAACCCGGCTGTTTCGATGATGCCGGTACCGCGGCCGTTGTTGACGCCGGGAATGTATTGGGCAAAGTTCAAATTCGGATTCATCCGCGTGGCCGGGTCGAGAAACCAGGTGCGCAGCAGCAGCGCCGCGCGCTTGGTCGATTCGTCGTCGCCCTGATTTACCAGCGACACTACTTCGTCAATCATCCGGCCCAGGTTGGCGCGGTCGGTGATCTCGTCAACTTCCGGATTGTGTTCGCCGTCGCGCCGAATGTAAGGGATTCCCCCGGGCTTGGCCGGGTCGTACCACCAATAGGGAGCCTGGCTTATGTAGTCGTGCTTGCTGCCGCTGGGCGGAGTCTTGGCCTTGCTCATCACCGAGTAGGTGTCTTGGGACAGAGCTGTCGCGGTGATGAGCAGCGCCGCACAGATGAGTGGAGTGCTCAAACCGTCATTATAAGATCAACACTGTGCCCGCTCATCAGAGCGAATCCCTAGTTCTACGTACCTATCCGCTGCAAGAGGCCGATCTTATCGTGAGTTTTCTCACTCGCGACTCGGGCAAATTGCGCGGAGTGGCCAAGCGCGCGCGCCGGCCTAAGAGCAGCTTCGGGGCGGGATTGGAGCGGCTCGGCCACGTTACGATGTTCTACTTTCTGCGTGAGAATCGTGAACTGGTCAATCTGGACACGTGTGAAATTCTGCATTCGCAATTCAGACTGGCGAACCACTACGGCGCGAGTGTCGCACTAGATTTTATCGCCGAAGTCTCCGACGATCTGCTTCCTCCGCTCGAGCCCAATGAACGATTTTTCCGCTTGCTGCTGGCCGTGCTCGAGCACCTGCGCGAGAATCCGGACACTGGAGTTTGGCCTGCGATCCATTATTTTACTCTTTGGGCGGTGAAGCTCTCCGGATTTCTACCCGACCTCCGGCTTAATGCAGAATCGCGCGAGATTGCCGCGGAGATCCTCACTATGCCGATCGGCCAGCTCAGCGCGCGAGAGTGGACACGCGATACCGCCACCGATCTCCGCCGCGCCCTGGTGCGCCAGATTCAAGAGCACAGTGAGAGACGTCTGCACACCGCAGCGATACTGGAATCTATATGAAGCAGCCGACTTTCGATCCAGGGTTAACGCAGCAATACGGGCACAGGCTGCGCCGGGCAATCAATCCAGATGGATCGTTCAACGTGCGCCGCGAAGGTCTCGACCTGCGCAACGCAAATTACTATTTGAATCTGGTTTCCATGTCGTGGCTGCGATTTCTGGGGTTGCTGCTGAGTGCTTACTTTTTGGTGAATTGCGTATTCGCCGTGCTTTACTACGCAGCGGGCATGGAACATCTCAAGGGCGCGGATATGTCGACGCCGTTTATGGAGTTCGCCAGCGCATTCTTTTTCAGCGGACACACTCTGACGACGGTGGGCTACGGAAATGTCACGCCCGAGGGCCTGTTGACGAACAGCATCTCGTCGATTGAGGCCATGACGGGGCTTCTCGGTTTTGCCATTGCGACCGGCCTGCTGTACGGCCGGTTTTCCAAGCCGACGGCGCGGATGCTGTTCAGCGAGAAGATGCTCGTGGCTCCGTATCAGGACGGCCTGAGCCTTCAGTTTCGAATCGCCAACAAGCGCTCGAACATTCTCATGGAACTGGAGGCGACTGTGACGCTGATGACCGTTGAGTTCGGAGAAAATGGCACCCTCCAACGCAAGTTCAAAGAATTGAAGTTGGAGCGCCCAAGAGTTCTGTTCCTGCCGCTGACATGGACGATTGTGCACCCCATTGATGCCGACAGTCCTCTCTACGGCAAGACGGAAGAAGATGTTACGAACCTGCAAGTGGAACTGATTATCCTGATCAAATGCTTTGACGACACGTTCGGCCAGACAGTTCACGCACGATACTCTTATCCGCACAATGAAATCGTCTGGAACGCTCGCTTCGAGCAGGCATTCGAGATCGCCGAAAGCGGCGATCTCGTCCTGCGGGTAGATCGCGTCGGCCGTCATAAGAAACTGGCCGCCGGCGCGTGAAGCTTACGCCGTGCGGGCAGCTTCCGATTTGTCTGCGCCTGCGCCGGAGTTGATGGCTGCCTGCGCCGCCGCCAACCGGGCGATGGGCACACGGTACGGTGAGCACGAGACGTAGTTCATGCCCACGCGATAGCAGAATTCCACTGAGCTGGGTTCTCCGCCATGCTCGCCGCAGATCCCGATCTCAAGATCCGGCCGGCTCTTGCGGCCATTTTCCACCGCGTACTTGACCAGCATGCCTACGCCTTCCTGGTCGAGCACCGCGAACGGGTCGTCCTTGAAGATCTTCAGCTCCATGTATTCTTTCGAGAACTTCGTATAGTCGTCACGCGACAAGCCCATCGTGGTTTGCGTCAGATCGTTCGTGCCGAAGCTGAAGAACTCCGCGTCCTTCGCCACGTCTTCCGCCAGTAGTGCGGCGCGTGGGATCTCGATCATGGTACCGATCAGGTAATGCTGCTTCTTGAGGCCCGCCGCCGCGAGCACTTCCTTGGCGACGCGATCGACGATGGCCTGTTGATTGGCGAATTCGGCGCGGCTGCCGATTAGCGGGATCATGACTTCCGGAATCACTTTGACGCCTTTCTTCGCGACCTGTACGACCGCTTCGAAAATGGCGCGCGCCTGCATTTCGGTGATCTCGGGATAGGTGATGCCCAGGCGGCAGCCGCGATGGCCGAGCATGGGGTTGAACTCGTGTAGCTCCTCCACTCGCTGCAGCAACACTGGCAGCGCTTTTTTCAACTCGCCGACGGGAATCTTGTAGCGCTCGGACATTTCTTTCTTGTCCTTCGCTCCGACGTAAGGCAACCGCGCAAGGTCCACCATCAGGTTCTCGCGTTTCGGCAGGAACTCGTGAAGGGGGGGATCGAGCGTGCGGATCACCACCGGGAATCCGTTCATCGCGGTAAACAGACCGGCGAAATCTTTCCGCTGGAGAGGCAGCAGTTTCAACAGCGCCTTGCGCCGCGTCTTTTCATCGCGCGCAAGAATCATGGCCTGGATGTGTGGAATGCGATCCTCGGCGAAGAACATGTGTTCCGTGCGGCAGAGGCCGATGCCTTCCGCGCCGAAGGCACGGGCGGCCTTGGCATCGCGCGGAATGTCGGCGTTGGCGCGCACGCCGAAGTTGCCGCGGAATGCGTCGGCGAATTTCATGAATTTGGCGAATACAGGTGAATTTGGATCCGGTTCCTTGGTGGTCGCCTGGCCGAGATACGCCGCACCGGACGTGCCATCGAGAGAGAGCCAATCGCCTTCTTTCAGCGTTACCAGCTTGTCGCCCACCTGGGCAGTTGCAATCTTCTTGTGCTCGTTGATGTCGATGGCTCCGGCGCCGACGATGCAGGGGCGTCCCATGCCGCGCGCGACTACCGCTGCGTGGCTCGATGCGCCGCCGACCGCGGTGAGGATTCCTTTGGCCACATCCATGCCGTGAATATCATCGGGCGTCGTCTCTTTGCGCAGCAGGATTACCGGTGAAGAGGCGGACATCTCCACGGCGTCTTCCGCAGTGAACGCGATACGTCCTACGGCCGCGCCGGGCGAAGCGGCAATGCCGGTCGCAAGCTTTGTCAGACTGCGTAGCGATGCCGTGTCGAATACGGGGTGCAGCAGTTGATCGAGCTGGCTCGGGGCTACGCGTTGCACGGCCGTCATCTTATCGATGAGTTTCTCTTCGGCCATTTCCACTGCGATGCGGACAGCCGCCGGACCCGTGCGCTTGCCGTTGCGCGTCTGCAGCATGTAGAGTTTGTTGTCCTCCACCGTGAACTCGAAATCCTGCATGTCCTTGTAGTGATTTTCCAGCCGCGTGGTGATCTCGCGGAGTTGTTTGAACACGGCCGGCATTACGGTCTTGAGTTCGGAGATTGGTTGCGGCGTGCGGATGCCGGCGACGACATCCTCTCCCTGCGCATTTACCAGAAACTCGCCGTAGAACGTCTTTTCGCCGCTGCCGGGGTCGCGCGTGAAACCGACGCCGGTGGCCGACGTATCGCCCATGTTGCCGAACACCATCGCCTGCACATTCGCTGCGGTACCGATCTCGTCCGGGATGCGTTCCATCTTGCGGTAGTAGATCGCTTTGGGCGTGTTCCACGACCGGAAAACGGCATCGCGAGACAGCGCGAGTTGCTGCATCACATCCTGCGGAAACGGCTTGCCGGTTTCGGCCTTTACCAGCTTTTTGTAATCCTCGATGATCGCCTTCAGATCGTCGGCGGTGAGGTCGGTATCGAGCTTGGTCTTTGCCTTCTTCTTCCGCTCGTCGAAGATCTTGTCGAACTTCTCCATGTGGACATCGAGCGCGACTTCGCCGAACATTTGAATGAACCGGCGATAGCAATCGTAGGCGAAGCGTGGATTGTTCGTCTTGTTCACCAGGGCCTGCGTTGTGGCGTCGTTCAGTCCGAGGTTGAGAATCGTGTTCATCATGCCCGGCATGGAGAATTTCGCACCGGAGCGCACGCTGAGCAGCAGCGGATCGGTGGTGTCGCCGAACTTCTGTCCCTTCTCGTTCTCTACTTTCGCCAGAGCTTCTTTGATCTGCTCGTCGATGTCGGCTGGAATCTTGCCTTTGTTCTGAAAGTAGATATTGCAGACGTCCGTCGCGATAGTGAAACCGGGGGGAACAGGGACGCCGATACGGCACATCTCGGCCAGGTTGGCACCCTTGCCGCCGAGCGTGTCCTTCATCTTGGCGTCGCCTTCAGCCGTACCTCCGCCGAAGTAATAAACGTACTTTGTGCTCATCATGATCTCCTTGGAATCAATGCGTGGTGACTATCTCCGAGAAATCCGCGATGGCGGAGAACTCGGTGAGCAGGCTGTTCAACAGGGTCAGCCTGTTTTGCCGGATGGTTTCGTCCGGTGCGTTAACCAAAACTTTGTCGAAGAATAGATCGACTTTCGGCCGCAGCGAGGCGATGGCCTCGAGCGCCGATTTGTAATTGTGCTTCGAACGATCCGCGTTCACGGCTTCGCGAACACGCGTGAAATCGTTGTACAGATCCGCTTCAGCGCCGGGTTCCAGACGCTTCGGATCGAGTGTGCCGCCGGCCACGTAATTTGCCTGGCGGAGAATGTTCTGAATTCGTTTGAAACTGGCCGCCAGTGGCTCAAAATTCTCCGTGGGCCGCACCTCTGCGAGCGCGGTGAGCCGGTTGTCGATGTCAACCAGGTCGTCGCTTCCGGACGCGAGCACCGCGTTCACTTCGTCGTACTGGAATCCGCGAATATCTTTGAAATAATAGCGAACGCGATCGAGCAGGAAGGCTTCGACCGGCGTATTTTTCTTTACGAGGCGGTTCAGCGGTAGTGGAAGCTTGCGCTCGACGATCATACGAACGACACCTTGCGCGGCGCGCCGCAAGGCGAAGGGGTCTTTGGATCCGGTCGGCGCCATTCCGATGCCGAAACATTGCTCCAATGTGTCGATCTTGTCGGCGATCGAAAGCGCGAGTCCCTCGAGCGTGGTTGGCAGCGGCCCATCCATGTTGAGAGGCCGATAGTGATCGTAGATCGCCTGCGCCACCTCTTCCCACTCGCCTCGCGCGCGAGCGTACAGACCGCCGACGATTCCCTGCAGGTCTGTAAACTCCTTCACCATGTCGGTCGTGAGATCCGCTTTGCATAGGCGCGCCGCACGCTGGGCGGCTGGGACTTTGGCGCCGATGCTGTGAGCGAGCGCCGCGACTATTGGGATTAATCTTTCAGTCTTGTCAAAATACGAGCCAAGCTTTGCCTGGAATGTGACGTGCTTCAGATCCTCGACGCGATCTTCCAGTTTTTTCTTTTGGTCCACATCCCAGAAGAACCGCGCGTCGTTGAAGCGGGCGCGCAGCACGCGCTCGTTGCCCATGCGCACCAGGCCATCCGGATCGGCGCTTGTATTCATCACCGCGATGAACTCCGGTGCGAGGCCGCCGCTGCCGTCCGTCACGGAAAAATACCGTTGATGGTGCCGCATTACGGTGGAAAGAATCTCGCGCGGCAACGTCAGATACTTCGGATCGAAGGCGCCGCGAATCGGCGTTGGATATTCTGTCAAGTAGACGAGCGTGTTTACTAGCGCTTCGTCGCTCTGGACGCGATCGTCCAATGCTTTTTCAATCATCGCCCGGCGCTCGGCCGCTGACAGGATCACGAAATTCTTCCGCAATTCCTCAGTGTGATTGGCAATCGAGACTGGAATGTTTTTATTGCCGAGAATTCGATGCCCGTTCGTGGTGTTACCCGATTTTACGGCAGCGAATTCAAAAGGGACGACGTCCGGGCCCAGCAGTGCGACCAGCCATCGAACGGGACGGATGAAGCGCGCCCCACCCTTGCCGGTCCAATACATCGTTTTCGGAAAATAGATCTGGCCGATGATCTGCGGCAGAGCTTCGGCGAGCACACCGAGAGTCGTGCGGCCCGCCACTTTCCTTGAAAATGTCCAGTATTCGCCTTTTTCACTCGTTGCCAGCACCAGTTGATCCGGTGTCACGCCGCCCTTCTTGGCGAAGCCCTCGACTGCTTTCGGGGGCGCACTTCTTGCAGGTCCGGTGACCAGTTCGATGCAGTCTTCCTGCTTTAGCGAGAGCCCATCCGCATGCAGCACGAGACGCCGCGGAGTGGCGTCCGTTCCCGTCACCATGCCGCCCAACTTGTTTTCCACCAGCACCGTGTTGAACAACTCGGAAAGGTTTTTCAGAGCTGGTTCGATCATCCAATCCGGAATTTCTTCGGTGCCTATTTCGAGTAGAAAGGGGAGCGGCATCAGGCGGCGGCCCCTTGCTGGTTCATCCAGGCCTGCGCCACGCCAACGGCCAATTTCCGTACCCGTGCAATCACTCCCACGCGTTCCGTCACACTAATCGCTCCGCGCGAATCGAGCAGATTAAAAATGTTCGAGCACTTTAGAACCTGGTCGTACGAAGGGAGCACCGGGAACCGGTTCTTGGGCTCGTAAGTCTTGAACAAGTCGAGCAGCCGCTGGCACTCGCCCTCGTGCAAATCGAACAGTTTCCACAACGTCGCGACGTCGGCGAGTTCAAAGTTGTAGACCGAGAATTGCAACTCGTCGGCGAACCGCACATCGGCGTAGGAAACACCTTTCGTCCACTCGATCTCGTATACACTTTCCTTGCCCTGAAGGAAGGCGACAATCCGCTCCAGCCCGTAAGTGATTTCCGCCGGTACCAGGTCCAGATCCACGCCGCCGCATTGCTGGAAATATGTAAACTGCGTAATCTCCATACCGTCGAGCATCACCTGCCACCCGATGCCCCACGCGCCCAATGTCGGCGACTCCCAGTTGTCCTCTTCAAACTTGATGTCGTGCTTGCGAAGATCGATTCCGATGGCTTCCAGCGAACCCAGATATTGATCGATGACGTCGTTCGGCGACGGCTTCAGGATCACTTGAAGCTGCTGGTGTTTGTACAGGCGATTGGGGTTTTCGCCGTAGCGTCCGTCGGCCGGCCGCCGGCTCGGCTGCACGTACGCAACGCTATATGGTTTCGGGCCGACGACGCGAAGAAATGTTTCCGGGCACATGGTGCCGGCGCCGACTTCCACGTCGTACGGTTCCTGAATAATGCACCCGCGCTCAGACCAGTAGTTCTTGAGCTTAAACAGTGTTTGCTGAAAAGAATCCATCTTGCGGTGAGGGAAACTACCAGACTATCACAAGCAAAAAATAGGGCGGTCCAAAGACCGACCGCCCTATTCGTGCTGCTTGTTCTAAACAGCCTTTAAAATGAAAATCGCAGCATCACTTCCAGGCGCCGGTTGTTCGCCGCGCTGCCACCGCCACCGCCAGGACCGAAACCACCGGCGAGACCGTTCGATTGGCCAAAGGTATTGGAGCTGAGAGAGCCAATGGGAGGACCGGGATTTACCGTATTCAACAGGTTGCGCGCTGAGAACGATAACGTCAGATTGTAACGATGGTTGGTAGTATCGCCGCCAAACATTCCGCGCATACCGCCGCCACCCATAGCCATACCGCCACCACCGCCGCCACGTCCACCGCCGCGTCCGCCGCCACCGCCTCCACCATTGTTCGCCGCATTGGGATTGCCGCTACGCGGCTCGCCAAAACCCCAGGTTCTGCTGACGCGCATATTCACCGAGAAGTATGCCGGGCCAGTGCCATAGTTGCGCGGGATGATCTTCTCTCCCGGCGTCGGGTTCGGATCGAACAGGCCCCATGGCGTGCTGACCACGCCCGGTTTCGTTGGGTCTGAAGCGAATGCAGGTCTATCGGTGTATAGGCTATCGCCGTTCAAATCCGTGCCCGTCGTGATGTTAAACGGAGCGCCCGAGTTCGCCATGATGAACGGGCTGAACCGGATTGCGTATTTCGTGGTAAACGAGCTGCCCAACACGAAGCGATGCCGGATGTCGAACTGGGCTCGCGAATACTCGGCTGCCAGGTCGTATTGGTTCGCCGGAAAGGTGCCCATGCCGTCCGTATTGCTCTTGGCGTGATTGAAGACATAGAACGTGAACAGCGTAAAGTTGCGAGTGAGCCGGCTGTTTACGTTCGTAATGAGCTGGTTCTGATTCATGAGGCCGGCGGACTCGTATTGATAAATATTAGCGAGGGCGGGCGACAGCGGGGTAAACGCGGTGCCGGTCGTGAGAATCGTCCCCGGAGCCTCGTACGGCGCGCTGATATTCCTGGTGAGCAATGAATGCACGCCGTGTGAATTCGTAAATGTCACCGCTAGGGTAGTGTTCTTCGGCAATTGCCGCTCAACACCGATCGCCGATTGCGCCATGTAAGGCGCGCGCGCATTTGGATCGATTTGATAAATGGTCTGCCCTCGCGCTACGCCGCCTACAGATCCGATGGACGAAATTGACGGCACATTCGGAAAGAAGTCGGGGTTGGCTACGACGTATTGCTGTTGGGTGACGCCATTGAAGCGTTCGGCGGAAAGCGTTGCGGTCTCGCTCCAGCGATCGTAGAACATTCCGAAGCCGCCGCGGATGACCGTCTTGCCGTTCTTTGCCCCTTTCGAATCGGGTGACCACGCGAAGCCGATGCGTGGTGCGAAATCGTGCCAATCATGAATATTGGTTTGCGTTTCATACCGCAGACCCAGGCTCAGGGTCAGATTCGGCCTTACACGCCAGTCGTCCTGCACGAATGGACCGGCATCGAACTGGTTTACCGAAGCGAGCGGATTGCCGCCCGCCAGAGTAAATTGCGTTGCGCCACCGCCGAGCGTCCGAATCTGGGTACCGGTCAACCCCATCTGCTGGAACAGCAACGTGCGCCGGTAGCGCTCCAATGAGGTGATATTGACAAGAACCGGATTTCCGGAAGCATCGGTGACGATCTGATTATTCGCATCGAGCTGGGGAGCCTTTCCGGCGCCGAAAGTGAACGCTCCCGCGAAATTAGTCGGGGAGGTATCGGTTTCAGTCAAATATCGAAAGCGCGCGCCGAACTTGATTGCATGTTTCCCCTTTGCGATCGATGTGGTATTCGTTACCTCGTAGTGGTTCGTGTCTGTTCCGTTATGGCCGAACTCGCCGGAACCACCCCCGATAAAGTTACCAATCACATTCACGCTATAGCCGGGCGTCAGATACTCCTGAGCCGTGGATGTACGACTGAATTGGAATCTCGTCTCGTTGATTGCCTTGGGGCTCAGAACAGCCGTCTCCGTGAGTTGAAATGTGTGTTGCTGAGTAGAGTTGTTGTAAGCCTGCGTTGGAAGTGCCTGGCGCTGTCCTCCGACACCCGCATTGTCTTGACTCATGTCGGTGAAGTTGTATCGTGCGACTAACGTGATGTTCTGAGTGAGCTGATAGTCGATGCGCGGCGCTATGGAAAGGCGCCGGTTGGGAGTCAGCACAGCCTGAGCGATTGTGGTGGGGTTGAGATTGCTGTCAAGAGTCGTAGCGTTGATGATCGCGTTGTCGTCGATTTCGCGCCGCTCCAGCGAAAGGAAGAACGATGATTTCTTGCTTAGCGGGCCGCCCAAATTGCCCTCGTATTGGCGCAATTGATAGGCGGGTTTATTGTCCGAGTAAGGATTCCGCGAGTTCATCGAATCGTCGCTGAAACCGAACTGTCCCGATCCGTGGAACTTGTCCGTTCCCGGTTTAGTGAAGATCTCGATTCGTCCGAATCCAAGGCGGTCGTACTCGGCTGCGAAAGGATTCGAGTTGATGCGGATTTCCCGGATCGATTCCTTCGGCGGCAATTGCGCGTTGCTGAATCCATCGATGTAGATCTGGCCGCCGTTCGGGCCGGCTGCCGGTCCCGCCAGTGCCTGCAAATCCGAGGCAAGTTCGTCCGGATCGTCGGACAGCGCCAGGAGATCGTCGCCCTTCAGAACGAGTTGTCCGGCGTTCTGCGAAGGATCCACGCTGACTGTGTTCACCACCTCGCCCTGCACCGTCACTTGCTGGTTCGCCATGGCAACCTTCAGCGCGAAATCGACCGTTGCCACCGCGCCCGTCGCGAGGTCGATTTTCTTGTCGGCTGGTGCAAATCCGGTTGAAGTCGCATGAATGGTGTAGGTTCCGGGCGGCAAGCCGGCAACGCTATATACGCCGTTGGCATCAGTCCCCGTGCTCTTCTTGACATTGCCCGATCCGGTCACCGTAATCGTACCGCCCGGAATTAACGAGCCGGTCTCGTCGGTGAGAGTGCCTTTCAATGTGCCGACCGTCTGAGCAGGTGCCGTTAGCGCGAGCGCCAAGAAGAGAACAACTGGGATGGTGAATGTATGAATTAGACTCTTGTTCATTTTTTTTATGTTTCTCATTGGGGGATATTGATATCGCCCATGTTCCAGGATCCGCTGAGCGCGCGATTCGCCTGCTGCGGCGAAGTCAGTAATGGTTCAACACCGGCCAACACCGTAATGGCCGTCATTCTAGCCGCATCGGCGCCTTTCGTTCCGGCCACGATAATGGCCTGACCGGGTTTCAGTTCGCTCACTGGAAGCGCTGGAACTCTCTCCAACATCTGCGAAAAATCTCCACCGCCGCGGGCACCCATACCGCCGCCGGGGCCACCCGGGCCGCCTGCGGCAACTGAGCGTTCTCCGCCGCCACCGCCCGCTCCAAAGCCAGCACCGACGCCGCCACCTTGGCCAGCACCTTGGCCACCGCCTGGGCGGCCTGCACCTGCGCCACCAGGACCACCTCCGGCACCGCCTTGCAGCGTCCGGCCCAGCATCGTTGCCATCATGTCCGGCAGCCGCTTTACTGAAGAGTCCGGCGTGAGCTTGATTACCATCGGCTTCTTCGTTTCCAGGTTCGTAACCTTAATTTCGTTGGCCGCTGTGTCAATGGAGACGATGGTCCCAGCCACATTGTGGAACGTTCCGGAAACAATAATCTCCGGCTTGAGGCGCATACCATCTTCATTCTTATCGCCCAGGACTCGCACTTGATCGCCAATCGCCAACTCCGAGAACTGGCTCGCTTTCGCGTCGCTGAACTTTACTGAGTCGGGGGCGTAGCGGCGGAACTGAACTTTGTCGGATGGTTCGATGACGACGGACTTCCTCGGGCCGCCGCGTCCGGCCACGCTAATGGTGATTTCCTTGTTATCCGGATTGATTCCGGTCACCTGGCCATTTATGCCGCGCTTTCGCCAGTCCGCAGCATCGGCCGCATGCTTCTGCTCGAGGTCGGATTTCGTCATTACGACGACGGAGTACACAGGTCCCGGCTTATCTTCCACAATCCGGCTGGAGGCGAGGACACGATCACCCACTTGAATGTCTTTGAATTCAATTCGGGTGCCCTTTTTGATATCCGTTACGCCCGGCGGAATGCGTATATACCGCGTCTTCTCTTCCACGGTGACCGTATTGGTGGTTCCGTTGTCCGCTTTCACGGTGATGGAACCGCCATCGATCGCGGTCACCTCTCCCATGGTGCGTGCAACCTTCGCCGTCTGCCCCGCCGGTGCTTCCTGTGAGAACGCCAGCGCGGCCAGGAACATCAATAGGGTTACGGCCATCAATACTTTACGCATCGAAACATGAACTCCTGTCAGAGCAACTTGGGAAATGAGCGAAAACACTGCCCCAGGGCCTTCGAAAGATCAAGACGAGTGCAAACTTGCAAATGTAACCGGGCGGCTTGTAAATGAATGTAAGAGCGGAATGAAACTATAGAAGCACAAGGCCTAGCCGGACGCCGATGGCCACGGCTTCGGTTCGGCTTGAGGCGTTCAACTTATTGAAAAGTGAGGAGATGTGAAACTTGACGGTGTGTTCGGAGATGCCCAGCCGCCAGGCAATCTGCTTGTTTCCTGTGCCCTCCGCAAGCAACCGGAGTACCTCCACTTCGCGAGGGCTCAAGGGCTGGGCGAGTGCTGCCGGAGATGGAGGTGTGACGGCCGGAACATTGTGCGATAGATAGTCCGGATGGAATGCGACCAGCCCCGCCGCGGCCGCGAAGATCGCTGCAATGATTTCCGGCCCCGATGCCCGGCGCGGCAGGATCGCGCGCACTCCGGAGCGAAGCGCATCTGCCACCCAATTGTCTTCGATGCCACTCGCCGCGAAGCTATTAGCCAGCACGACGGCAGGCAATTCGCGCGGATATTCGGTCAGTGCCTCATTTGATTCCAGATCGAGGAGGACCACGTCGGTTTCGTCCTCCTCGAATGCCCCAGCATCGGAGGCGGTACCGGAGACTTGCAATTCACGATTGCTCTCGACGATGGCTGCCAACCCCGTGCGAACTACTTCCGACGACGCCACCACGAAGACGCGCGTCACGATTCGAGCGTCACCTCAACCGACTGCTGTTTCCCGCCGCGCAGCAATTCCAGCTCGAGCCGCCCTGGGGGCGGGGAATTGCGAATCGCCGTGAGCAGATCGAAAGGCTGTTCGAAGAAGCGCCGTCCGGAACTCACCAGTACGTCACCTCTCCGTAAGCCCGCGCGTTGAGCAGCGCTTCCGGGAGCGACTTCGGCCACCAGCAGCCCGAGAATATTTCTGCCGCTGGCCGGTACAGCCACCGGTTCGATTGTGACGCCCAACTCCGGTTGCTCCTTTTCGCCCCGCAGGAAACGTTCAATCGAATCGACCGGTACGGCCAGGCCGAGACCGCGCGCGATCATGCTGTTGATGCCGATCAGGCGCCCCCGAGCGTCGGCCAGCGGTCCTCCGGAATTGCCGGGCGCAAGCCTCACGTCGGCTTGGATCCACGACTGATACTCCAGACCGTCCACTGGTCCGAGCGCATGGATCACGCCGGTCGCAATGGCGCCGGTGATGCCCATCGGGTTGCCCAGAGCGAACACCAGTTCACCTACGCGCAGCCTTTCGGAATGTCCTGTGGTAGTCTGGTGCAGATCGCTTGCTTTTACTTCGAGCGCCGCCAGATCCCTCTGCGGATTGCGCGCCTTGACCGTCGCCGGAAATTGGCGGCCGTCGGAGGTCTCGACGCTGACGGTGCGGTTTTGGACGACATGAGCGTTGGTCACAATCAAACCGTTCGAGTCCCAAATGACGCCCGAGCCGATCCCCTGCCGGCCCTCGCGCACTTTCACCGTGGAACGCCGCAACTTCTGCGCGACATCAGCCAGGTTTGCCGCCAACGCGCTGTTCACGGCCGCTCTCCGATTGTCACATTCAGCGTTATCACCTGACCGCCGCGCACCAGTTTCAACTCTGTGTTTCGACCGATCCGGTCGCCGCCGAGTCTGGCCTGCAGATCGTCGATATCGGAAAGGGCTTTGCCGTCGAGCGACACTAATACATCACCGATCATCACGCCGCCCTTGTCGGCTGGGCCTCCGGCCTCGGCGCTTAATACAATCAGGCCTCCACCGAATCCAGAGGTCCCGGCCAGCGCCGCCGCGAACCGAACAGGCTGCATGCCGATGCCCAGATATCCACGCGCTACGCGGCCTCGCTGCAGAAGTTCGTCCACCACTCGCTTCACGGTTCCGGCCGGCACGGTTACGCCGCCACCGCGCGAAAGTCCGGAAGTATTGATGCCCACGATGCGGCCCTGCGCATCGATCAGTGCACCGCCTGAGAATCCGGTGTAGATCGAAACATCGGGACGGATGAAATGATCGATTACGCCTCCTCGCCAGGTTCGCCACTCGCCGCTGATGGAACTGATGGCTCCAAGACTTGCCGACAGACCCCTACCAACCGCCAGCACAATATGTCCTAACTTCAGAGATGCTGCATCGGCGAATTCGGAATCAGGTGAATCGAGGCCGTCGGCTCGCAGCACGGCCAGATCTGTTCCTGGATCGCGGCCGGCGACCTTCGCCGGAACGTTGGTCCCGCCCGTGATCGTGATGGTGATGTCCTCGTCCTGTTTCAACGTATGGTCGGTTGTGACCACCACGCCTTTGCGCCAATGGACGCCACTCGACGGCGTGCGTGGACGCCCGTTGACCGCAACTACCGACCGCCCTGCACGCTCCACCGCCGCGGCCAGATCGTTTGAAAGCTCTTGAAGGATTGCCAAAGTAATTTCTCCTGATCCCAGCATGCGGCGGAATAGGCCTTCGGCACACCGGAAGAACGGTTAGGTGCGAACTGGATGAGTGGTTAGGGGCTAGACTGGAACTGTGAGCGAGCTTCGCGCCCTAACGCCGGAAGAATTTGCACGCGCCGAGCAGCGCCTCCGCAATCCTGCACCGGGAAGCCGCATCGAAGCGGCGAAGGAATTCGGAATTGATCTCACGCTGCTGATCGAGCAACTTCGACTCACGCCCGCCGAGCGCGCCCAAAAACTTCAGGAGGCAGCTCAAGGCCTGGAACCGCTGAGGGGAATTGCACGCCGGCGGCGTCTCTGATGCAGTTCGAGAGCGCAGTGAGGGCGCTACGCGACGCGGAAGTCGAATTCGTCATCATCGGTGGACTGGCGGCGACATTTCACGGAAGCGCCTCAATCACTTTCGATCTGGACATCTGCTATTCGAGGGAAGCCACCAATCTTTCCCCGCCTGAGAGGTATTCCGGATCACCTGCCATTCATCTGGGACGCGAGCACTCTGCGCAACGGATCGCTCTTCACACTCAAAACAGATCTCGGGGATATCGACCTATTGGGTGAGGTTGAATCTCCGGGGCCTGATTCAGGCGAAGCGCGCGGCCGGCAGGCCCAAAGATCTGCTTGTTCTCCCGGAACTCTAAAGCCTCCTCGAAGCCGAAGAGCCCTAACCGAGTCGCTTCGCCCACATCGCCCGATACTGCTGCCTGCCGACGAACGAAAAAAGCTGCGACTCATAGGCGGCGAGTGCCTCCCGGGCCTCCATCGCCAGTTCGCGGCTTTCGAAAATCCCGAACACAGCCGCGCCGCTGCCGGTCATCCTGGCTGGATTCGCTCCGATTTTAGCCAGTTTCCGCTGGATCGCCGCAAGCTCGGGATGCTGCGCGAAAACCGCGTCCTCGAAATCGTTCATCGCGCACGTGCGCCAATCGGCGGCCAGCAGCATCTTTCGCGTCAGGTCCGGCCGTAGCGGCGCCTCCATTGTTCGATTCAGCGCTTTGTAAGCCTCCGCAGTGGAAGAATGCACTGCCGGGGTCACTAACAAACCGTGCGCTCGCGGCAAATCTGGTAGTGGATACAATTCCGTCCCGCGCCCCAGCCCTAACGCGCACCCGCCTATCAAGAAGAACGGAATATCGCTGCCGAGCTGAGCGCCGATTTCAATCAGGCGTTCCAACGGAACCGGACGATTGGCCAGAGCCGGAATCGCCATCAACACCGCCGCGGCGTCGGTCGATCCGCCGCCGAGTCCGCCGCCCATGGGAATACGCTTTGTCAGCTTGAATCGAACGTGCGCCTTCACGCGAATCGCGGCCAGCACCGCCTCGGCCGCGCTGCAGCACAAGATTGTTCGGGATATCGACGCTTGATTCCAACTCGAGGATGGTTTTCCGCGCGGGAGTGAACTCGATTTCCAGCGTGTCGCCGATCGAAATCGTCTGAAACACGGTCCGCAGTTCGTGATAACCGTCGGTCCGCTTGTTCAGAACTTCAAGCGTCAGATTGATTTTCGCCAGCGCTCTGACACGGAGCCCCATGCGTTAGTAGTGAATCAGCGATTGGATCTCGTAGTGCGGTAGTTTCTTCCGCCCCGAGAGGAAATCGAGCTCGATTACGAACTGATACCCGGCGATATGACCGCCGAGCTTTTCCACCAGCCGCGCTACCGCCGCTGCGGTACCACCGGTAGCCAGAACATCGTCGACAATCAGTACATTTTGTCCGGGAAGTATTCCATCCTGGTGGATCTCCAGCCGGTCCGTTCCATATTCCAGATCGTATTCCCAGAACTCTATTGCGCACGGCAGCTTCTTCGGTTTCCGCACCGGCACGAATCCCGCGCCGATTGCCACCGCCACAGCGGGCGCAAAAAAGTAGCCTCGCGCTTCGATTCCGACCACGATGTCGATCTTCTGCCCGCGGGCATGATCGGAGAAATTGTCGATCACCTGCTTCAGGCCGGCGGCGTCTTTCAAAAGCGTGGTGATGTCGTAGAAGAGAATGCCAGGCTTGGGAAAATCGGGCACCTCGCGGATAAGACTTTTAAGATCGATCATTTGGATGCGATGCGAAACTAAGTAGTGTAGCATCACCCCTCAATCTCGAACCCTGTCCGCTGTTCCACCGTCGCCTCGATCCCGTCGACTCCCCGTACCTCCGCGAACCGCGGACCCTTCCACAACAATCCCGCCAGCTCGGAGAGCTGGTCCTGCGTGCCGATCGCATAAACTTCCACCGTGCCGTCGTCCAGATTCCGCGTGTACCCGCTTACGCCTAAGCTTGATGCCGCCTTCTGCGCAAAGTAGCGATACCCAACGCCCTGCACACGCCCGCGGACGATGTAACGGCGCGCTTGCTTTACCATGAGAAAAGTATGCCATTCCCTGAAATCCGCTTGCGCCGTTTGCGCTCCTCCGAGTCCATGCGCAATCTGGTTCGCGAAACCCATCTCCAACCGGCGCAGTTCGTGCTCCCTCTTTTTGTCTGCGAAGGCGAAGGAGTGCGCCGCGAGATCTCGTCCATGCCGGGCAATGCGCAGATGTCCGTCGATCGCATCGTAGACGAATGCCGGGAAATCCATTCGCTCGGCATCGGGGGCGTAATCCTGTTCGGAATTCCGGATCAAAAGGACGAAATGGCTTCCGGTGGTTCCGCCGAAAACGGCATTGTTCAGCGCGCGGTCCGTGCGATCAAGCGCGAAGTGCCCAAACTGCTCGTCCTCACAGACGTCTGCAATTGCGAATACACCAGTCATGGCCATTGCGGCAAGGTCGTGGATGGCGATGTGGACAATGACGCCACCCTCGAGTGGCTCGCCGCCACGGCCCTTTCGCACGCGCGGGCGGGAGCCGATATCGTGGCTCCGTCGGACATGATGGACGGACGGGTCGGCGCCATTCGGAAGGCGCTCGACCGCGAAGGATACTCTAAAACACCGATCCTCGCTTACGCGGCCAAATTCTCTTCCGCGTTCTATGGCCCGTTTCGCGAAGCCGCGGAATCCGCGCCGCAATTTGGCGATCGCCGCAGCTACCAGATGGACCCCGCCAATGCCCGTGAGGCCATGCGGGAAATTGAGCTCGACATCGAGGAAGGCGCCGATATGATCATGGTGAAGCCGGCCATGCCCTACCTCGACCTCATTCGCATGGCTCACGATCGCTTTGATGTTCCCATCGCCGCCTACCAGGTGAGCGGCGAGTTCAGCATGATCATGGCAGCCGTTCGGAATGGTTGGCTGGATTACGAACGGACAATGATGGAAACCCTGGTTTCGATTCGCCGGGCGGGAGCTCAAATCATTCTTACTTACTTTGCCAAAGACGCCGCCAAATTGTTGTAGTACTTGCAAAAAAAAGTTTGAAATCATCTCCGTCACCTGACGTCTACCGGGAGAGACTGCGGAGTCGTAAACCGGCGGTCAACACGGAGCTATCAAGTTGAAGAGATTATTTGTAGGCAATCTTCCATATGAAGCCAGTGAGAACGAACTCCAGAGTTGGTTTTCTCAGGCAGGCGTAAGTCTGGACACAGTCAGTCTGGTGCGCGACCGTTTTTCGGGCCAACCACGCGGATTTGGATTCGTGGAAATTCCCGAAGACGATGCAGACAAGGCGATCGCAGCGTGCAACGGACAGGAGTTTCATGGCCGTCCCCTGGTCATTAATGAGGCACGGCCCATGGCTGAGCGCCCTCCGCGCAGTGGCGGCGGACGGACATTCGGTGAAGGCGGAGGAAGCAATGGCGGCAATGGCGGAGGCTATGGCCGCAAGCGCGCTGGCGGAGATCGTGATTTTAACCGCGGCGGACGAGACCGGCGCTACTGATAGTCTGCTTCAATAGGAGTAGGCAATGTCTAAAACATTTCTACTCCTGTTTGTCTTGTGTTCCTCGCTCCTGGCGCAACCAGCTCGGGTTCGGCGTGAAGCTCGGCGTCCCCTTGAACGATGCCTTCAGTGGACCATCTTCGGGCGACGGCCGGTTTACCATCGGCCCTGAGGTGGATCTGCGGCTGCCTTTGGGTTTCGGTGTCGAAGCTGACCTCCTCTACAACCGCTTTAACTTCAGTTCTGAGAATCTTGTCAGCACCAGCGCTCGTTCCAACTCAAACTCCTGGGAAATCCCGATTCTTCTGAAGTACAGCCTCGCCCAGTTCGGCCCGATTCACCCCTTCGTCTCCGGCGGATTTTCGTTCCGTACGTTCCAGAGCGTATTGCGATTCAATCCGAAACAGATCGACGACTCCAACGGGACGGGCTTCGTTCTCGGAGCCGGCGTGAGTTTGAAATTGTTGCTGATTCGCGTGGCGCCGGAGATTCGCTACACGCACTGGGGAATACAGAAATTTCAAGATGCCACTAACATTCTGTTCCAGGCCGGCCAGAATGAGGGCCAGTTTCTGGTCGGCTTTACTTTCTAAATTCCTATCCCAAATCCAACCGTGAATGTCGTCTGCCGCAGTAGCCCCGACGCGCCTGGCAAATCAAATGGCTTGCCGGTCATGAACTGCTTGACGTCCAACCGCGTAATCCATTTCCCGCCGAAACGAACTTTCACGCCTCCGCCATAATTGAAGCCGAATTTGTTGCTGCCGCCTCCGTATTGCGCGGAGCTGCCGGGGGGAACAAAGTTATCGAAATGCACTCCGCCGTTGACGAAGGGCCGGATCTTCGCAGTTCCTTCAGGCACTGCATAAACCAAGTAGTTGTAGTAGCCCTGATGGATGGCCATGCCGCCCTGGTCCACGCCGCCCAGCAGCAGATGTGTGCGATTGTACGCGTATCCGAATTCGTGACCAAAAAAGCGCTGAGTGTTCAACGTGACGCGAAAGTCCAGACGAAATCCGTTGTCCAGACTGTATCCCGAGCCGAGGTCGCTGTTGCCAATATGGGATAGACCGCCGTTCAAAGTGAATTCGGCGGCTTGACCGAAAAGGGTGGTCGAACCGGCAAACAGGGCGACCGCTAAGATCCAATTTTTCATTATGTTTTCACCATTTTACGCTGATTCCACCACCACCACGTGGACCTCGCCGGGCCCGTGGACTCCTCGAACAAGAATCTGTTCGATGTCTCCCGTTCGGCTGGTTCCCGTAATCAACACCATGGAACTGGTGCGTTCGGCGGGTAGAGGCAACGTCGTCAATAATTGATCCAGGCTGGAGAGAATACGTGACGCGGGAACCACGGCGACATGCACAGGCGGCAACAGCGAGATCATTCGCGCTTCTTCGCCGCTGGACAGCATCACCAGCGTTCCGGTGTCGGCCAGCGCATAATCGGCGCCCGTGATTCCCACGCCGGCCGACGCGCACAGATCCCGCAGCTCCTGCTTATCCGTGATGCCGCTTCGCACACCGGGCAGGCCGGCCACGCCGCATTCTGTCAGCACTGCTGAATTCGACGCAATGGATGTCTTTTCCGTTACCAACACAGACACTTGCGCTCTCGCGCCGGCCATGGACGAGACACGGTATGCCCGGGCGCCTAGCTTTTCCAGAACCGCGCAGAACACTGCAGCCGGGTCCTCGATCACAGGGGGGCGCAGGTAGGCGTCCGGAATCGCTTCCGGCGACTGTCCTGCTTTCCGGGCTAACGCCGTTCGCACGCGTCCTAGAATCGCTTCGCGCGACACTATCGTTCCTTCCACATGCGCCGGAAGCTCTTCTGGGGAGGCGGCGGCAGGTCCCGCTGGCTCAACCAACCCCGTATTGGTGCAAGATTCATAAACCACGGGACGCGCGAAATCCATGGCGACCCTTGCGGCGCAAATAGAGCGCCTATCCGCCCGGCCATCGCATATGCCCTTGGATGCTGCATCATCCAGGCGAATATCCGGAAAGCGATGCGCTCCGAGCCCGATTTGCCTTTTTGTTCCTTATCTTTCGTAACATCGGCCCGCAGATCGAGCAGCAGCTTGGGAATATCGATCTTCACTGGACATACTTCCGCGCACGCTCCGCACAGGCTCGACGCGAACGGCAACCATGGATCCTTACTCACGCCATGAAACTGCGGCGTAATAATCGCCCCGATCGGCCCTGAGTAAACCCACGGATAGTTGTGCCCGCCGATCTTCCTGTACACCGGGCAGTGGTTCAAGCACGCGCCACAGCGAATACAGTAGAGCGACTGGCGCCGGTCCGGGTTCTCCAAAAGCTTGGTGCGCCCGTTATCGAGAAGGATGAGATAGAATTCTTCCGGTCCGTCGATCTCGTCACCCCGCCGGGGACCGGAGAGGAACGATGTGTACGACGTGAGCGGTTGTCCAGTGGCGCTACGGCCGAGCAGTTTCAGAAACACGCCGAGATCCTGCGCTCGAGGAATCAGTTTCTCGATGCCGGCGATGGCGATGTGAATCCGCGGCGCGCTCGACGACAGCCGCGCATTCCCTTCGTTCTCCACCACGACTACTGCACCCGAATCGGCAACCACGAAATTCGCTCCGGTAATGCCGATGTCGGCCGCCAGAAATTTCTCGCGCAGCACAGCCCGGGCAATCATGGTCTGCTTTTCCGGCACCGTTTCTTTCTCGACGCCCAGCTTTTCTTGAAAGACATCGGCGACCTCGTATCGCGTCAGATGCAGTGCGGGCGCGACGATATGGAATGGCGTGTCGCCGATTAGCTGGATGATGTATTCTCCCAGATCGGTCTCAACCGCCTGCAAGCCGTGATGTTCCAGCCGCTCGTTGAGGTCGATTTCCTCGGTGGTCATCGACTTCGACTTCACGATCAGTTTCGCGCCGCGCTCCTTCGCCAGTTTGAGAATGAAATCTGAGACCTCGACACCCGTTTCGCAGAACACCACCTTGCCGCCGTGCGCCGTTACCCGCTCTGCCACCATCTCGAGGTAGTAATCGAGGTTGTCGATCGTATGTTTTTTGAGCGCGTTGGCTTGCGTCCGCAACTCCTGGTAGTCGCCGAGGAGTTGCGGAGTGATGGCGCCACTGCGATGGTCCATCAGCCGTTTGGTACTGGCGTAAATCGCAAGCTGGAGCCTCTCGTTCGAGAGTGCGCCCGGAATGGTTCTGGTTTCTTCCATGAGATTAGCGAGCCGCCAGCACTTCCGCCAGATGCATTGTCCGAATCGGCAATTGGGCGCGGTGCAGTGCGCCTTGCAACTGCATCAGGCAACTCGAATCGATGGAAACGACGACGCTCGCACCTGTTTTCTTAATCGACTCGATCTTTCCCCGTGCCATTGCGCCCGAAACCTCGGCGAACTTCACTGAGAACGTGCCCCCAAACCCGCAGCACTCTTCGGATGTGTCCATCTCGCGCAAATCCAAGCCTTTCACATGCGAAAGCAACCGGCGCGGACCGGACTTGATCTTCAGCTCGCGAAGGGCATGGCAACTGTCGTGATATGTAGCGACGCATGGCATTCGCGCCCCCAGATCTTCCACCTTCGCCACCTCCAGAAGGAACCGCGAGAACTCCCAAGTCTTGGCTTCGATGCGTTGTACCTCCGCGTTATCTGGCAGGAGTTCGCGGAAATGATGAGTGATCATCGAGGTACACGATCCGGAAGGAACAATGATGTATTCCGATTCACGGAACACCCGGAGAAAATGCTGAGCTACTGCGCGAGCTTCGTCGCGATATCCACTGTTGAAGGCGGGTTGCCCGCAGCAGGTCTGCGCCTCGGGAAAATCGACATCGTATCCGATGCACCCCAGGACGTCGGCCATCGCCATCCCGACCTTCGGAAACAGTTGATCCACAATGCAAGTGACGAACAGGGAGACGACGCTCGGCATGAAAGTAGCATTCTATCGCGGCTGGCGGTCAGGGGAGCTTCTCCTCGAACAACGCTCTCATGAGAAGCACAAACGGCCGGCCAACCTCGCTACAATGGAGTTGTGCGGCGCAGACAATTTCTTCCAATCCTGTTGCTGTCTATCCCGGCCTTCGCCATTGATAATAAGACCGCGGCCGTCCGTGGCAAGCTGATCAAAGGACCAGCGCTTGAAACAAAGGACGGAAAGCAGGTTCTGCTCTCTGGCGACGATCCTACGATGCTTGTCCTGCGCGACCCGCGCCTGGCCAACGCCGATTTCGAAACTGTTGGCCACTACTCAGATCCCCAGCATTTCGATATCGACCCCATTCATACGCACGCGCTGTTCGTCTATCAAAACGCCAAGAAACTCATGGTCACTTACTGGTGCGACGTGTGTTACATCCGCACCTTCGCTCCAGGTAAATGCTGGTGCTGCCAGGCGGATACCCAACTTGACCCCGTAGACCCTGCTACAGTCGACAAGTAATGAAATCCGCGTCTCTGCTTTCCCTACTCTTCCCACTCATGTCACTAGCCGCTAACTATACAGCCGAGAAACGCACTGTCGACGGAATTGAAGTGATACATCTGGCCGATGCCGCCCACAAAACGGAAGTGTGGATCGCGCCTTCCGTCGGGAACAATGCCTACGAGATGACGGTGAACGGGAAACGCGTCTATTGGTCGCCTTACAATTCGGTGGGTGAATTTAAAGCTAAGCCCGTGAACCTCGGCAATCCGTTCCTGGCGCCTTGGGCAAATCGTCTGGAAGGCGATTATTTCTGGGCCAACGGCAAGAAATACGCGTTCAATGCCGAGCTCCAGAATATCCGGCGTGACGGCAATCAACACCCGATTCACGGCTTAGTAATCTATACGGACAGGTGGACGGTTGCTGGTGTCAAAACTTCCTCGCACGGGGCCGAAGTCACCAGCCACCTTGACTTTTGGAAATATCCCGATTGGGTGGCGCAATTTCCTATCGCTCATGCAATCGAGATGACCTACCGCCTCTCGAACGGCGCGCTGGAAGTGGAAACGGTGATCGAAAACCTGTCCAACGAACCAATGCCCGTTGGTATCGGCTTCCATCCCTATTTCACCCTCCACGATGCTCCGCGCGACCAATGGAAAGTTCACGTCGCGGCTAAAGAACACATGACCCTTTCGAACGTTTTGATCCCGACCGGTGAAACCAAACCGCTGACGATCTCCGATCCGCAGCCGCTGGAGGGAATTCAGTTTGACGACGTGTACACGGGTCTCGTCAGAGGCACCGATGGTAAGGCGGAATTCTGGGTGCAAGGGAAGAAAGAGAAGGTCTCGGTGATCTACGGTCCAAAGTTTCCCGTGGCCGTCGTTTATGCGCCCAAGGGCCGGGACTTCATCTGCTTTGAGCCGATGTCCGCACCTACTAATGCCTTCAATTCCGCGCACGATGGTGTGTATAAGGACCTGCAAAGCATCGCGCCCGGAGCGAAATGGCAGGAGAGTTACTGGGTAAAGCCGAGCGGCTTCTAATTCACATCCGGGTTCAGCACGATGTACCCTTCCGCGTTGTTAAAATACACCGCGCGAAACAGCCGCACTGGTAGGAGCCCATCCACGACGTCTGCTTGCGGGCTCACCACAAATGGCACTTGCTTGAATTCGTAGCCGCCTACCCGCAGTACCTTCATTTTTCCGGTGCGCACTTTCGTCTCACCGGACGATGTCTGCAGATAGGAGGCGGTCAGATCGCCGGCTACCACGCCAGGTACAACGCCCGGGGCGCGGTACATGCATACCGACGACGCACCCGTATCTAACACCAACCTTCCTAACCCCGGAACCTTGACCACGTCCATCTGGTTCACTCTTTCTATCGGAGTCCGCTCCCCATGAATCAACGGGTTGAAAATCAGGAGATGGCCTTCCAGATCGAGCAGGAAATTGAACCGCGATAGGAATTCCTGGCCGATCACGCCGCTAATCCCACCCAACGGGAGGCCGGCAGTCGCCGATGTCCAGATCATTTCGGCGTTTCGCACGCTCATGTCGCCCACGGAGATCTCAGGCACCTGACCCCCAGGAAGATAACCCCGGCCATTCGCTGTCACAAACTCGACTCGGTAGCTCATGACCAGCCCCAGCTCCATTGCCAGTTTTTCGTCGATCTGATTTGTCGATGCGCCCGTATCGAGCAGAAATCGATACGGACCTGTTCCGTTGATGAAAACGGAATCGATCACCGGGAAGCCCTTGATGAAGGTCAGCGCCAGCCGTTCGGACGCGTTCGCAACCACCGTATTTGCGCAGACGGCTATAATCACACAAACAGCCAGCGCGAAGGGACAATTTGCCTTCCCGCTACGTCTTCTATCTTGCGGCATGCGAGCAGAGTAAAGCCCGCTTGCCATGACGGTCGTGATGGCATGGCGATGTTTTCGCCGTTCAGCTAAATAAGGAATCGTGACGAAGGAAGCTTTGCAGTTCTATCAGTTCGACGATGTTTCAGTCGACGTCAGGAATCTCCGGGTTTCCAAGGCTGGAAAACCGTGCGCGTTGGAGCCCAAATCCTTCAAAGCGCTGGTCTATCTCATAGAAAATCGCGACAAGGTGGTGTCGAAAGAAGAATTGATCCGGGCCGTCTCGCCTAACGCTTTCGTTACCGACAACGCGTTGACTCGAACCATCGCCCAAATCCGCAAGGTTCTGAACGACGATCCGAAGCAAGCCCGATACATTGAGACGGTCCCGACGGTCGGGTATCGATTCATTTCAGACGTTACAAACGTGCCTGCGAATGTAATACAGACGACAACATCACAAGAAAATCACGCGGGATTCAATAAGGCTGCAGTTATCTTTGGAAGCCTGCTAATTTGCGCGGCGCTTCTAGGCGGCGGAATCTGGGCTCGCCGCAAAAGCTCCGCTACACCGCAGGCCGTTCCGAACCTCGCCCTAAAATCGGTCCAATTCTCAACCAGCAGCGGGCTCGACCTTTCGCCGGCATTCTCACCCGATGGGACCCTCATCGCGTACGCGTCGGACCGCACCGGTTCGCTCGAGATTTATGTCCGTGCGCGTGGCGAGGAAGGCCGTGAACTGCGGCTGACCAACGATGGTAAGCAGTACCTGCAACCAGCCTTCTCCCCCGACGGCAGCTCGATAGTTTTCTGCTCGATGGAGGGTGGGATCTACCGGGTCCCGTCACTCGGCGGCGTTGTACACAAGCTTGCCGGCTTCGGCACGTACCCCTCGTGGTCTCCAGACGGCAGCACGATTGTATTTCGTTCCGCAGTGATCACCAGCGTGGCCGCGACCGACGTCTACTATCCCACGGAATCCAATCTCTGGACCGTGCCGGCGAACGGAGGGCAACTTCGTCAGATCACAACGCTCTCCAATCCCGCAGGGGTTCAGCAATTTCCCGCTTGGAGCCAGGATGGTAAGGAAATCCGCTTCATTAACTTCTACTTGGGGCATTTTGGCCTATGGGCGTATGAGATTGCCACGGGCAAGATGCGCAAATTGTTTGACGCAGTCGACGGAAATGTTGGCGGCTTCCGGTTCACGCCGGACAACAAAGCCATGTACTATGTCCGCGCCACGTTCGGAGGCGATATCGGAATTCGCAAGCAGACGCTCGATCCGGAGACGCTGAAACCCATCGGTGAGCCGATCTACGTCTTCCGGCCCAGTTTAGGAGTTCCCAGAGACTTGGCAATTTCGCCCGACGGCAAGCATCTGGCTTACAGCGTCATTCTCTCCACCAGCGGAATCGGCTCGGTCGCTGTGAATCCTCGCGACCTGCACCCAGCCGGCGAACCCAAGCTCCTCACCACCGAGACCCAATTTCGATATTCCCAACCCGCCTTTTCGCCGGACGGCCGGACTGTTGCCTACGTTAGTTGGCGCAAAGGAGGAAAGCCCGCCATCTGGCTCACTCGCTCCGACGGCAGCGACTCGCGTCTGATCGTTTCGGAAGAATCGTCGTTCCCATGGTTCGCTCCGGACAAGAAGTCGCTTTTCTACGTTGCCAATGAGCGTGGATTTAAGAGCATCAAAGTTTTTTCGCTGGAAGACGGAGCAAGCCGGCTGGTGGCGCCGGTTGGAGTCAATGCAGAATTCACCGCGTTTTCACCGGATGGCACAGAAGTCGTATTTAACAGTTTCACCGGGGCTATTACGCAAGTTTGGACGATGAATCTGAACACTCATCAACGCAAGCAGATCAGCGTCGGCTCCGCCGGAGTGGGGTTCGCGCACTATTCGCCTAACGGTAAGTGGATGTCGGTTCAGGCGTTGCCCGTGGGTGGGTCTCGACTTGCCCGCATGCCCGTACCCGGCGGCGAGCCGGAAACTCTTCCTACGCCTCCTGGAATTCAGTTCTCGGGCGGCTGGACTTCCGACAACGATAAGATTCTTTTCGCGGGCTTGCAGCAGGGAGTCTGGAACGTTTATTGGATTTCGTGCAAGACCCATCAGGTTCAACAGTTAACCAACTACCACTCCGCTCGCAGTTACGTTCGATATCCCGTCATGTCTCCGGCTTCCGATCAGGCTATATTCGAATTCAACGAATCGAGAGGCAACGTCTTTACGGCCGACATTCCGTAGGATCTACAACGACCGCGCAACGATCTGCTGCGCTTCCTCTACTATCCCGGTCAGGTGGGCTTCGCTTTTGAAACTCTCTGCGTAGAGCTTGTAAATATCTTCCGTCCCGGAAGGCCGTGCCGCGAACCAGCCGTTTTCCGTCGTCACCTTCAGCCCTCCGATAGGGGCATTGTTCCCGGGAGCGCGCGTGAGTTTCGCCAGGATCGGCTCACCCGCCATTTCCGTTGCAGTCACTGCGGTTGGCGATAGATCCTTTAGCCTATCCTTCTGCTGCCGGGTAGCCGGCGCATCAATCCGCGTGTAAAACGAAGTTCCGAATTTCGCCGCAAGTTCGCCATAGTGCTGGCCAGGATCTTTGCCTGTACGCGCCGTAATCTCCGCGGCCAGCAGGCCAAGAATGAGTCCGTCCTTGTCGGTGGTCCAGACTGACCCGTCCCTACTCAGAAAACTCGCGCCTGCGCTCTCCTCGCCGCCGAAGCAGCACGAACCGTCGAACAAACCAGGTGTAAACCACTTGAAGCCGACAGGCACTTCCCACAACGTGCGCTTGAGGTCTTTCACCACGCGATCGATGAGGCCGCTGCTGACCAGCGTTTTTCCGACCACTGATTTCGCCTGCCAATCCGGCCGATGCGTCAACAGGAAACGGATCGCCACGGCAAGGTAGTGGTTCGGATTCAGCAATCCCGCCGACCGCGTGACGATGCCGTGCCGGTCCGCATCCGGATCGTTGCCCCAGGCAATGTCGAAATCGTCCTTGAGCGTGACCAGGCTCGCCATGGCGTATGGACTCGAACAGTCCATTCGAATTTTGCCATCGTGATCCACAGTCATAAAACTGAATGTGGGATCCACTTTTGGATTCACCACCGTGACATTCAACTCGAAACGTTCGCCCACCGGTCCCCAATAGTTCACCGAGGCACCGCCCAGCGGATCGACGCCGATCTTGATTCCCGACGACCGGATCGCCTCCATGTCGATGACGCCCGCCAGATCCTCAACATACGGAGTCACAAAATCATGCTGGCGCGCGGATGGATTCGCAACTCGTTTCACTTCTACATTGCCCGCGCGCAATAACTCGTTCGCGCGTTTCTGCATCCAGCTCGTGACGTCCGTGTCGGCGGGCCCGCCGTTCGGCGGGTTGTACTTGAATCCGCCATCCGCCGGAGGGTTGTGGGAAGGAGTGATGACGATTCCATCGGCCAAACCATCCTCGCGCGCGCGGTTGTAAACCAGAATCGCCCGGGAGATCACTGGTGTGGGCGTCACACCGTCGCGTTCTTGAATCACAGTATCGACGCCGTTCGCGGCCAGGACTTCCAAAGCCGTTCGCTGTGCCGGCGAAGAAAGTGCATGGGTGTCTTTGCCCATGAACAGCGGGCCGCTGAAACTCTGACCTCGCCGGTATTCGCAAATAGCCTGAGTGATCGCCAGGATGTGCGCCTCGTTGAAGGAACCGTTAGACGACGTGCCCCGGTGGCCGCTCGTACCGAAGCTAACCAACTGATTTGGATTGTCTGCGTCCGGCTTGATTCCGTAGTAATCGCGTTCCAGTTGGCCGACATCGATCAGCAGTGATTTCGGGGCCGGTTTGCCCGCCAGTGGATGTATGCTCATGTTTGTTTTCCCCAATGATACACCGGGCGGTTAACTGGCACCCTAAAGAGTGCTACCTTCAAAGGCGAGGATATAACCATGCTGGACTTGACCAAAGATTTTCAATCGTTGACCATTTTCCGGCGTAAGACGGCAACCTTCGCCAAACTCCTTAAGAAAAGCAAACGGCCTCTGGTGCTCACACACAAGGGTAAGCCTGAATTGGTGGTGCAGAGCGCCGCCGGTTATCAGCGGCTTCTTGATCTTGCCGCACTACAGGATGAAAACGAGGGTATCCGCCAGGGCATGGAGGATGCGAGAAACGGAAGGAGCCGGCCCGTCCAGGAGTTCTTCGCCGAATTCGAAGCCAAGCATGGCATATCTGGTTAGGATCTCGGTTCGAGCTGAGCTGGACCTCGCCGCAATCTACGGACAAATCGACGCGGAGCATTCCGACGCGGCTCTCAAGTGGTTCCGAAATCTCCAAACAGCCATTTCGACCTTACAAGAAAATCCGAATCGCTGCCCGATGACTATGGGCAACGGCAAGTTCAGGCACTTGCTATACGGCGACAAGAGGCACACATATCGCATCATCTACCATGTGCTGGAGAGGCAGAAAAAGGTGCAAGTGGTCCACGTCCGCCACGGCGCCAGGGACGAATTCAAGAGTGCAAGACCATGACAAGCCGCAGACAATTCCTGGCCGCAGCCGTATCCGCACCGTTTCTAACGTCAGCCACACTCCCGTATCGCATCATTGACGCGCACACTCATTTTTACGATCCATCCCGGCCGCAAGGGGTTCCGTGGCCGCCGAAGACCGAGCCGGTGCTCTACAAGACTACACTCCCGGATCGATTCCAAAAGATCGTCGAACCGCTTGGGGTCACGGGCACGGTTGTCATCGAAGCAAGCGCATTGTTCGAAGACAATCAGTGGGTGCTTGACCTTGCCAAGGACAATCCGATCATTGTTGGCTTCGTCGGTCACCTTGAACCCGGCAAACCCGAATTCAAAGAACATCTGGCGCGATTCCATAAAAACCGGCTATTCCTCGGCATCCGCATCGGTGAGCGGCCGCTCGGGCAAGGTGTCCTTGATGCGCCGTTCATCGCCGACATGAAGCGCATGGCCGATGCAAATCTCGAAGTCGATGTCATCGGTAGCCCAGCGATTTTCGCCCACACAGTCCGGCTCACCGATCAGGTTCCCAATCTGCGAATCGTTATCGATCATCTGCCCTTCGACTCACAGAACAACGATGCGTTTCGCGAAATAGGCCGACGGTCCAATGTCTACGGGAAGGTCTCCGGAGTATTACGGCAAGCCGGCGCGCGTGTTCCGACCGACTCTGGCCTTCTACCAAAAATCACTCGACGAACTCTGGACGAATTTCGGTGTCGATCGTCTTGTCTACGCCAGTAATTGGCCGGTCAGCGACAAGCTCGCACCATACAAGAATGTCCTTGAACTTGTACAAGCGTACTTCGCCACCAAAGGCCCGGAAGCCACGGAAAAGTTCTTCTGGAAAAATTCGAAAGCAGCCTACCGCTGGGTCGACGGCAGAGCAAAAGTGTAAAGAACATCGCCGACCGGGAACACAACATACTGGCGTCCGCTCAGCTCATAGGTCATCGGCGACGCAGCCACTTTGCCTCCGATATTTAGATGCCAGAGTGTCTTGCCAGTCGCCGGATCGAGCGCGATCAAGTTGTTGGAATTGTCTGCCGTGAAGATCAGCTTTCCGGCGGTACTGAGCAAACCAGCCACATCGTCGCCCTTGCCGAGTTCGTGGCTCCAACGGATTTTGCCGGTCTGGTAATCAATTGCCTGAATCAACGAATCGGCAGACAGGTTGCGATCGCGTCCGCCCCATCCTTCGGCCTTTTCGTCTTCTCCCACCGTCAAATAAAAAATGCTGTACTGACGCCGCGCGCTCACGTAGAACAGGCCGGTTTCCGGATCGTATGTCGGCGACATCCAGTTCGTCGCTCCATTTGACCCGGGTGAAACGAGCGAACCGTCCGGCGTGGGATCTTTCTTCGGATTGCGGATCGGTTTGCCCGCCTTGTCGATGCCGAGGGCCCAATTCGTGTCGACGAACGGAGAGGTCAGCAGGTTCTTCCCGTTCACCCGATCGAGCAGGAAGAAATATCCGTTTCGGCTCGCTTGCGCAATCAACTTGCGCTTCTGGCCCTGAAACTCGCCGTCGAACAGCACTGGCGTTTGCACCGCGTCCCAGTCATGAACATCGTGCGGCGACGGTTGGAAATGCCACGCCAGCTTCCCCGTGTCCGGATTGAGCGCGACAATCGAACATGTGTAAAGATTGTCGCCCTTGCGGCCCGCTCCGGCCAGCACGGGATTCGGATTTCCGGTTCCCCAGTAAAGAAGATTCAATTCCGGATCGTACGTGCCGGTCATCCATGTCATACCGCCGCCGTGTGTGATGGCGTCGTTGTCTTTCGGCCACGTTTCCGAGCCCGGCTCACCTGGTTTCGGTTGCGTGAACCATCGCCACTGGAGGTTTCCCGTCTCCGGATCGCGCGAATCCAGAAATCCCGGAACATCTGTCACATCTCCCGAGACGCCAACGATCACATGATTGCCAATGATCAACGGCGCCATGGTCGCGAAATAGCCGAGCTTCACATCGGCCAACTCAACCTTCCACCGCTCTTTCCCGTCCGATGCGTTTAGCGAAACGAGAAATCCATCCGGCGTCTCGAAATACAGCCAGTTGCCGTACATGCCAACGCCGCGATTACCGATATGATCCCCGCCGTTCGAGGTGTACTTGTAGTGCCAGATCTCGCGGCCCGTCCGCGCATCCACTGCCCAAACATTATCGGGAACCGTGAAGTAGAGGACGCCGTTTACCTCGAGCGGAGTGGATTTGATGGTGACGGCGTTCGCCTTATACACCCAGGCCAGCGCCAGTGATGCGACATTTCCGGAATTGATCTGCGACAGCGGGCTAAAGCGCCGCCCTGAGTAGTCGCCGTTGTAAGTGGGCCATGTATCGGTAGGCAGTTTGAGCAGCGCTGCTGGATCGAGTCCCTGTGCCGCGAGCGCGCCCGGCAACAATGCCAGCGAAATCAGAATCGAGTGGAGTTTCACTTCAAGCTCTCCAGATACGCAAAAATATTGTGAACATCGGCGTCGGTGTATTGGCGAATCAGTTCACCGTGAGCCGCGAGTGGGTCGTGGACCTCCACTTTCAGTCCGTCTCGCGGCCAGGAATGGTATTCACCGGACGCGTCACGCACCGCCACATCGAACTCATCCAGAAATTCCAGCTTCCCGGAAACCTGTTTGCCCGAAGGAAACGTCACTGTGGCTGTACGCGCGACGGCGTGCGGATAAAGAAATCGCGATTGTAATTCGACCGGCGAATACTTCTTTCCGATGCCCGCCATGTCACCAGTTGGTGAGTGGCACGAGTGACATTTTCCGGCGCCGTTGAAATATGCCGCTCCGGCCTTGGCGTTGCCCGTCAGCAGTTTCTCCAACGGATAATCGCCCGGAACACTGGCGCTGTGCAGCGACTCTTTCAGACGTGCCTTCAGGAACGCGTTGATGTCCGCGATTTGCGCATCTGTCATCGGAGAGCCGGGCATCCCTTTATCGGGCCGGCCGTTCCGGATCATGGGACCGAGCAACTCGCCGTGGTCGTCGTGATTGACCAGCGCCGAACGAATCAAATCCGGCGCGCGATTCCCCGTCGCATCGTTCCCGTGGCAAAAGCCGCACGCGGAGACGAACGCCTTCTGTCCCCGCAGCACGGCCGGATCGGTTCGGTCGGCGGCGAGAAGCAAGACGGCACTAAAAAAGAAGAAAATGGACAGGTTCACGATGCGATATCCTCACATAGATTCCTATGCGATTGACCATTCTACTTCTAACGGCGTTAACGTGCGCGGCGGCGGAACTCGAAATCCCGTCTGACGTGATCGTGGAGCGGGGCATCGACTACACGTCGATTCCGCACGGCAAACTCGCCATGGACGTTGTACGTCCGAAGACACCCGGTAAATATCCGGGTATTCTCCTGATCCATGGCGGCGGGTTCAGCGGCGGACAGCGTGAAAGCTATCTGCCGATGGCCATCCGACTCGCGCAGAACGGCTTCGTCGCTGCCACAGCCAGCTACCGGCTTACGCCGATGTTTCAGTTTCCACTGCCGCTCTACGACCTGAAGGCCGCCGTCCGTTTTCTGCGCGCAAACGCAGAACGATTCAACATCGAGAAGGAACACATGGCGGCTATCGGAGCCTCGGCAGGTGGCACCTGGTCGCAATTTCTCGCCATCACGCGCAACATGCCGCAATTTGAAGGCAACGGACCGCATCGGGAAGAATCGAGCAGCGTTGATTGCGCCATTAGTTTTTACGGGCGGTCGGATATGCGGCGCGCCTATGAAGGCAGCCGAAATGCCGCCGATGCTCTGCCGCCGCTCCTGGGTGGCGACCGCATGAGCGCGCTCGACGCGCATTTCCGCGGCAGCCCCTTGAATTGGATTACGCCCGATTCGGCGCCCATCCTGGCAGTCCACGGCACGCGCGATCAAAACGTTCCCTTCGAGCAATCGGTTTACCTGGTGGATCGAATGCGAAGTATGGGAGTCGAGGCGGAGCTCGAAACGATTGCCGAAGCGGGCCACGGCTTCAAAGGCGGCGATGAAGAGCGGGCCTTCGCCCGCGCGATCGATTTCCTGAATCGCAAACTGAAACCTACTTTGCTGGAGACGCGGCGGTTGATGGTGAACGATCACGGTCCGGGCGGTGAAATTCTGGCCATCGCCTGGCCCTCGGGCCGAATCCTGTGGCGCAGGCCCAATCATCGTGCGACCGAAGTCGCCGTGATCCCGAACGGAAATGTGCTGTACATTGAGGATCCGAAAGGAGTAGTAACGGAACTCGATTCCAACCAAAAGGTGGTTTGGCAGTACAAAACGGAAAATGCCAGCATCATGAGCATCCAGCGGCTGGAAAACGGAAATACGCTCCTGGTGGACGACTCCAAGCCGCGCATTTTCGAAGTGTCGCCAGCCGGTAAGGTCGTATGGAGCGTCGAGAAACCCGAATACAAGGGACAGTCCATGCGCCGCGCCAGACGAACAACGGCCGGCACCACAATGGTGGCGATTCAGGACGCCGGGTTGCTACTGGAACTAAACGCCAAAGGCGACGTGCTACGCAAGATGGAATTTCCTCATCGGATGCCGGCCCTTGCGGTGCCGCTAACTGACGGCGGAATGTTAATCGGACTGGCTGGACCTGGCGAAGTGAGAAGAGTGGACGCCAGCGGAAAGACCGTTCTCACCTTTGCCGGAGCAAACAATGCAGCACGAATGGCCTGGACTTCCGGTTTCACTCAGACGCCGGAAGGCGGGCTGATTGTGTCCGATTACATGAGCACCCGCATCGTAGAATTCGACGCCAAAGGGAATGTGTTGCACCAGCTAAAAAACATCCCGTGGTCGGTAACGAGCGTAGCCCTGATGAAATAAAGGGCGTTCATGCGCGGGCGGCACTGATCAAGGAAGGCTGGCAAGTCCCGCGGCGAATAAGCTGCGTTGGGATCACCACCTCCGGAATATTTCCACCGCCGGATTGAATTTTCGCAATCGCCATCTTCGCCAGTTCGCGGCCCAATTCTTCTGTCTTCACGCGCACCGTCGTCAGTTGTGGAAACCGGAGAGTCCCGTATTGATCATCGAAGCCGATCAGGCTGACATCCTCCGGAATCCTTAATCCAGCCCGATGGATCGCTTCCCAGGCGCCGTACGCGATGTCATCGGTACCCGCCAGAACAGCCGTGATGTTGTGCTTTTGATCGATCATGAACTCCAGGCTGCGCAGACCGTCCATGAACTGATCGTCGGCCAGGCCCGCGGTAAAGGAATGCGGTTCCAGCCCCGCCGCTTTCATAGCTCGAAGGTATCCGGCATTTCGCGCCCTGCACCAAGGCAGCGTGGTATCGCCGACAAACCAGATATCGCGATGTCCGAGCTGAATCAGATGTTCTGTTGCCTCCAGCGCTCCGGTTACATCGTCGAATCGCACTTGGTCCGAAGGCGGCCGAAGATGATCGCTCACCAGATTGTTCGCCAGCAGCACGTAGTTCATGTGCAGTGTGTCCAGGGCTTCCAGAAAGTTGTCATAGTTGGTGCCTGCTGCTATCACGCAGTCGGCTACGCCATGGCTCTGCAACACGGTCGGCAGCCTCAATTCGTCCGGTTTGGTGTGGCGGGAATAATCGAATTTGGTGAAGATCACGAAGTATCCGTTCTGTGAGCAGTATTCCTCCACGCCCTGAAGAATATGCGAATGGAAGAGATGCACGAAGCTTCGATTGCTAAGAATGAACGACAGAATCGGTGACGAATTGCGGCTCAAATTCCTTGCGCGCACGTTGGGACGGTAGCCAAGATCGCGAATCGCCCGCTCCACTTGCGTTCGCAATTTCGGATCGACATCGGCCTTTCCATTGATCACGCGCGAAACCGTGCCTACGGCGACGCGTGCTTTTTTTGCCACTTCTCGGATCGTGATAGCCATTTGGATTTTGAAACGGTCCAATTCCACTGTGAACCGGTTCACCAGAATAGTCTACCATCGGTTGAGCTGCTGGAAACTTGGCCGTCACCTCACCGGCAACGGACGCGATGTTCGCACGATCGGAGGTATCGCGCTCGAAAAATCCATCCCTAAGCGTCGTTGATACAATCGAGATGACAACCCACACAGATGATACAAACCCTTTTCGGTTCGGTTCCGCAAGAACCGTCATTGTTGGATCGGCTCAAAGCCGGTATCGAAAAGACCCGCACCGGTCTGGTCGACGCCCTGGAAGACGCACTTTCGGGCCGTAAGGAGATCGACAGCGATCTTCTCGATGAGCTCGAATACACGTTGATTACGGCCGATCTCGGCGTCCGCACCGCGGAAGAGATTCTGGAACAGATCCGCCTTCGCGTAGCGCGCAATCAGGTGGGAGACGCCCAGGAAATCAAGAGTCTGATCCGGGAACACCTGCTCGAAATCCTGCAGGCGAATGATCGGCCCATGCCGCGCGTCGCGGAACCTCCGGCCGTCGTAATGGTGGTCGGTGTCAATGGCGCCGGCAAGACCACTACCATCGGCAAACTTGCTCAACGATTCAAAGACGAAGGCCGCAGTGTTCTGATGTGCGCCGCAGATACGTTCCGCGCTGCCGCTATCGAACAACTCGAAGTTTGGGGGGAGCGCACAGGCACCGACGTCATTCGTCAAAAAGCCGGCGCTGACCCGAGTGCCGTATTGTTCGATGCACTGCAAGCCGCCAAGGCGCGAAAAGTGGACTACGTGATCGTGGATACCGCTGGCCGTCTGCACACGAAGGAAAACCTGATGGCGGAGTTGGAGAAAATGCGCCGAACCGCTTCCCGCGTGGTCCCCGGCGCTCCGCATGAAGTCCTCCTTGTGCTGGATGGAACTACGGGGCAAAACGGCTTGGAGCAGGCCCGCAAATTTACCGAAAGCAGTGGAGTCACCGGCATCGTCCTCACCAAGCTGGATGGCACCGCCAAGGGAGGGATCGTGGTCGCCATCACACGGGAACTCGGACTTCCCATTCGCTTCGTAGGTGTCGGCGAGAAGGTCACTGATCTCGTTCCCTTCGATGCGGACACCTTCATTACTTCGCTCTTCGAGACAAGGCCCGCCACCTCGGCAAAATGACCAAAACGCCAGCTTAATGATCGAAGCTCTGACGCTGGCCGCGCAAGGAGCCGGTCAGACGAGCCCCAATCCGGCGGTTGGCGCGGTGCTGGTTCGCGACGGCGAAGTGGTGGGCCGCGGCTATCACGTTTACGCCGAAAAAAAGCATGCTGAGATTGTCGCGTTGGAGCAGGCTGGGGATCGTGCTCGCGGCGCCACGATGTACCTAACGCTCGAACCTTGCTCCCACCACGGCCGCACCGGACCGTGTGCCGAGGCGCTGATCGCCGCCGGAGTAAAACATGTGATCGCGGCCATGCAGGATCCAAATCCCGAAGTTGCCGGAAAGGGATTCGCCAGGTTGCGGGACGCCGGGATCATTGTCGAGAAGGACAACGAACACACCCGCGCGGCGGAAAAACTGAATGAAGGCTACATCCAATTCATGCGCCTCGGGCTTCCTTTGGTCACCATGAAAGCCGCAGTTACGCTTGACGGCAAAATCGCCGCGCCGGAGGATAACCGCGGCTGGATCACCAGCGAACTGGCGCGGCTGCACGTCCAAACTATCCGCCATCAGCACGACGCCGTCCTTACCGGCATCGGCACGATTCTTGCAGACGATCCCCTTCTCACCGACCGCAGCGGCAAACCAAGAAGCAGGCCGCTGATGCGCATTGTGGCCGATTCGCAACTTCGTCTGTCGCGCGACGCGAGAATTGTCACCAGCTTTCAAGACGATCTCACAGTGATCACCACGTCGGCAGCCTCTCCGGAACGCCGCCGGATTCTTGAAGGCCTGGGCGTGAAAGTAATCGACTTTGACGGCGAGGATGGCCGTACCGACTTTGGAAAGATTGTCCGGTGGCTCGGCGAGAATCGGTATCTCTCGCTGATGATTGAAGCGGGAAGCAAGGTAAACTGGGCGGCGTTGGAATCCGGAATTGTGGACAAAATCTTCTTTTACTATGCTCCGAAAATCCTTGGCGGCCTGCAGTCGTTGCCTGTCGCCGGCGGTCCGGGACGCCTCCGCCGTGTCGATGCCATACGTTTCCGCGACGTCACGCTCCATTCCATCACCCCTGACGAGTTTGCGGTCGAAGCGTGGATGATCAAGTAATGTTTACGGGAATCATCGAGGAAGTTGGACAGGTCGAATCCATTCAGCGGCAGATGGCCGGGGCTCGCCTTCGAATTCGCTGTCAGCAGGTTCTTTCCGATGCCCACGAGGGTGCGAGTATCGCCGTGAATGGCTGCTGCCTTACAGCCCTTGATCTTCGGCCGGATTCGTTCGCCGCCGATCTCTCTCCAGAAACCCTCAGCCGCACCAATCTCGGCGGTCTGCATACCGGTTCCCTGGTGAATCTGGAACGACCGCTGCTCGCTACCGGCCGGTTCAACGGCCACGTAGTCCAAGGGCATGTCGATGGGACGGGCGAATTTCTTTCCTACGAAGCTTTGGGTGATGGCAACTGGTGGCTTAAGGTCAGGATTCCTAAGGAGTTGGACAAATACGTTGTATCCAAAGGCTCTATCTCCATCGACGGTATCAGCCTCACGGTCGCCGGTTTGGACGAAGAGGTCGTTTCGGTCGGCGATTATCCCGCAAACCTACCACGCCACCGCACTGCGCGAGCATGCACCAGGAGACCGCGTGAACCTCGAGGTGGATATCTTTGCCAAGTATGTTGAGAAGCTGACGAGCCGATAGCCACAATGGCAGTACCGGTACTCTCAGGCCCCGCTCTCGGGTGGATCGCTGTAGTTCAAGTTCGTGTTTCCCTTAGCCAATGCCGGGTGTCATTGGGAGATCTAAGGTAAACCCTAAGTTATTAAAAACTAAGGTACTTTCATAGGCCCACAGCCTAGGATAATTCTTGACTGTGCGACCCTTTCAGCTGATACTTGTCCATCGGAGGATTTATAAGAAGAATGAAGGCATCATCGATAGCCATTGGTATCGTACTAGCCGTTGCACCGCTGAGCGCAATTCCAATCGTCAATCCCAGCTTTGAGCTCCCTGTGCTCGGAGCTCCAGGCGGATTCACTGCATCAGTACCTGGTTGGACTACAACTGGCACGGAAGCCGTTTTCCAACCGATTATAGCGGGACAGGTGAACGCCGTTCCGGATGGCGTACAGGTTCTCGCGCTCGGGTTCGGAAGCTCCCGGAACTGCGTCGCAGGATACCGGGGTTGCCTTGGTAGCCAACACTCTCTACACGCTGACGCTTGACGTAATTGCTCGGAATGATGTCGCTTTCTCGACTTATACAATCAGTCTGTTCTCCGGGGCCACTTTGCTGGCAAGCCAGAATACGCCGGTCATTCCGACAGCTGGGAATTTCCTGCCGGATACACTGACCTACACCTCGACGGGTCTCGACCCGACTCTGAACCTGATCATCGAGATCACCGCCGACGGCGGGATTGCAGGCGTGGGTGCCGGACAGGCGGATTTCGATAACGTAGCGTTGACGGCTGTTACATCCACGGACGGCGGCAGTACTCCGGAACCTTCCGCTTTGGTTCTGGGCGGTCTGGGCCTTCTGCCGATTCTCTTCCTCCGGCGGCGTCGCAGTTAAGCCGGGCACTTCCGGCGGCAAGAGGCATTTAAAGTACTAGTACCATCAGCCTTCTTCCGCGAGCATTAGCAAGTAGTTCCGTAAATTCTCTAGTACTAGGAAAATTCTTGACTCCGCATCTCTTTACAGCGATACTTGCTTATCGGAGGATTAAGAATGAAATTATCGTCATTAGCTTTTGGTCTAGTACTAGCAGCACCGTTGGGGGCGTTTACCATCCCGGTCGCAAATTTCAGCTTTGAGACCCCAGTGTTAGGTACTCCCGGCGGATTTACTTCAACGGTTCCAAGTTGGGTTGCAGGTGGTGCGGAGGCTACATTCCAACCCGCTATACCGGGACAGGCGAACGCGATCCCGGATGGCGTCCAGGTTCTCGCGCTTGGGAACGGAAATGCAGGAACTGCGTCGCAGGATACCGGTGTTTCCCTGGTGGCCAACACTACCTACACGTTAACGCTGGATATCCTTCACCGCGCCGACTTCGCCTTGTCGAACTATTCGATCGCTCTTTTCGCTGGGGCCACTCAGCTTGCAATCCACAATACGCCGGTCGTTCCGACAGCAGGCAATTTCCTGGCGGACTCGTTGGTTTACACTTCCACGGGTGCTCCCCCCTGCCGGAAACCTGACCATCGAGTTGACGGCTACGGGTAATGCGTCGGCGATTGCGTTTATTGCTGGCCAGGCCGATTTCGATAACGTTACGTTAACAGGCGTGACTGGTGGAGTGCCAGAGCCTTCCGCTTTGATTCTAGGCGGCCTTGGCCTTCTGCCGATTTTCCTGCTCCGCCGCCGCAGCTAGGCTGAACTTCAAACCTTCCAGCAAATGAGAGCTCTCCAGGGCTCTCATTTTGTTTTTAGCCCACAACTTTCCGCGCCAGAATCATGCTCGACGGACGCCGGTTATAGCCGTAGCCAAGCGAAAATCCAAGCTTTTTGATCTTCGCTTTCTCTGCGAAGGCTTCCGCCAGGTCCTGTTGGTATTGCTTCTTGAACGGCCGGTCCGGGGCACTGTATTCTCCAAACAGTTCAACTTGCCAATCCGCGCTTTGCAAGTAGCGGAACGGTACTCCGGTGTCATCTTCCAGAATCAGAGTGCTGTTCTTCAGAATATGGCTTCTAATGGCGTTACACGTCCCCCAGTGGAGCAGAAACGAGCAGGACTTTACCAGCGTCTCGGCTTTGCCCAAGTGCGTAAGAAAGCGGGAAAACCCAGGATCGCGCTGAAAAGCAGGTCCCAGGTCAGTGGAGAAATAGAACATTTGCCTCGACGCCGTTTCGCCTGGCCGATGAAATCGGATTTCCACGCCCATATGTTTCTGCTTCCCCAAAGGCTCAGGCGAGTCCATCACAAACTCGCCTATTTCGCTCAGATGTCCGTAGCGAAAACCCTCTATGTCGAATCCGCTGTGCGTCAAAAGCAGAAGGATCATCGGCAGCAGGCCATCGGCCACCCGGCCATGAAACTGGCGATCCATTTCGCTGGTTACGAAAAAGCTACGGCCCAGGATCGACGCTAACGCCTGGTTCCAGCCACTGAGGTCCCGATCGAGTTTTTCTTTCTGGTAGCTGGCGGACGTTCGCATGTGCCCGACCGGTTCGAGTCCGGCCAGCACATACAATTTGCTGTCGGGGAAAAAAGATGTCGCATAGAGGACATCTGGTCCGCTGAACGGGTAAAACACAAAAGAACTATTATGTTTTTCCGAACTCAATTCCCGTTTCTGAAACGCTCTTACGGAAGCCAATTGCCTTTGATCAAGGCGAGCCCAGCTAGCATCCATTGTGCGGGCGTATTCCCGCCATTCGACCGTATCCTCGAGCTCTGCGAACGGGCCTCCCGGACGGCCTTTTAGACCGGCCAGAAACCGCGCCGTGCCGTTCGCCGACCGGTCGAACGAAGTGTCTGGACTCTCAACCGGAGGGCGGCGCTGGCGCGAGCAGCCCGCGGCCATCAATCCCGAGAGAAGGAACGCACGGCGATTCAGTCGATTCGGCAATAATCTATTATGCGCGTTCAAGAATGCGATATGCTGCTGTTGAAATATGACCTCTGCCACCATCGCCATACTTTTGAATTTCGCCGTCGTCACAGCGGCCCTTCCTGCGCCTAATACCCTGACCGCGGAAGAAAAAGCCGCCGGCTGGAAACTACTTTTCGACGGCAAAACAATGAAGAACTGGGACGATCCGCGTCAAAAGCACCCCGCCGGTGACGCCTGGAGCATTGAAGATGGCTCATTGAAGGCTAATGCGAAGCCGAAGATCACTGAGGATCTCTTTTCGAAGGAAACCTACACCGACTTCGAATTTGTATTCGACTGGAAGATCTCTCCTGCCGGCAACAGCGGAGTGAAATACCTAATTCAGGATCATCTTTTCGTAAAGAAGCCTGAGCCCGGTCAACGGTTCGAAGATACTGTCGAATACGCGCTACATCATCGTGAGACAGCCCGCCAATCAAAGGGCCAGGATTACGTGATCGGCTTCGAATATCAGATGATCGATAACGCTGCGAACAGCGATGCCCACAACGGCACCACGCACACCGCCGGCGCCCTATACGATATCGTCCCGCCACTGAAGGATGCCACTAAGCCGGTGGGCGAATGGAATCAGTCCCGAATAGTGCTCAAGGGAAATCATGTCGAACATTGGCTCAACGGAGAGAAGGTCGTAGACGCGATATTGGAGCCGACATTTTTAGGGGATCGCTCAGTAAAGCGCTGGGGGAAATCGCCAACGGTGTTCGATATGCTCACCCAGCATCGCAAGAAGGACTGCCACATCTCGCTCCAGAATCACGACAGCGACGCCTGGTTCCGGAATCTCAAAATCCGGCGGCTCTAGGCATTATCTTCGCGGCCATCACTTCTGGAGCCGCCCGACTTCCAACGATTCCAGCATCCGCACCGAGCGCGCGCCGGCCTTATCGTTTCCGCACACCAGCCGGAAAGGACCTTGATATTCAAATAGAGCCTTCCCGTTCCGCTTATCCGCGACCAGAATCGGCTCATTGGCGAAGGCCGGATCGACTTCGCCCAGAGTGAAGATCACCTGATACCCGTCTCGCGCCTTAGCCACGACGTAACCGGTGAGAGCCTTGCCTCGCAATTCTTTGCCCGCCGGTGCGCCCGCTCGCTTCAGAATCTCGCGGAGGAGCACGCCCTCGTACTCGATCTTGGTTCCATCCTGATCCGGGATGATCACCGTTTCGCGAGGCATCTTGGCCAAGTCATCCGCCTTGAGCACCAAAGGCGCCGGAATATCTCCGCTAATACTGAGCGTGGCCTGAGCCGAAAGGAGCCCAGCGCAGATCCCAATCGCCGCGAATATTTGCACGATCCGCATAAGCTACGATTGTCGTGCAAAACGGACAATCCCGTCAATGGCGCCGCTGCTCGTGCTATAAAACGAATCTGAGCCCATAATGATCCAGGTCCGATCCGATCTCTCTCCCGAGAGTCTCAAAAGCAAAATCCACCGGCTGTTTGAACTCTCTGCCGCCAAGATTAATTCTCTCGAACAAGTTTGGAATTCCGCCAAGGGCGCCCCCGTTTTCACTGTCGGCGGAAAATACACCAGCCGCGGTTGGACCGAATGGACCCAGGGCTTCCAATTCGGCTCCGCCATTCTCCAGTTCGATGCCACCGGCGACACCGCTTTCCTCGAAACCGGCCGCGAACGAACGGTCTCTCTTATGGCGCCGCACGTCTCGCACGTGGGCGTGCACGATCACGGCTTCAACAACGTCAGCACATACGGCAACCTGCTGCGTCTCATGTCCGAAGGCCGCATCGCGGAGAATGCCTGGGAGCGCAATTTCTACGAACTCGCGCTGAAGTGTTCCGGCGCGGTGCAAGCCGCACGCTGGACGCCGATCGCGACCGGCGGCGGATACATCTACTCGTTCAACGGTCCGCACTCGCTGTTTGTCGATACCATTCGCTCTCTCCGCGCGCTCGCCGTTGGGCCACCGGCTCGGACACGCGCTGATGGGCGAGAACGACAAACCGATCTCGCTGCTCGGACGCCTGATCGATCACGCTCGCGCCACCGCCCAGTACGGCGTTTATTACGGCGAAGGGCGCGATGCCTACGACCTGCGTGGACGCGTCGCGCACGAGAGCATCTTCAACGTGAACGACGGAAACTACCGCTGCGCTAATTCTCAGCAAGGCTATTCGCCGTTCAGCACCTGGACCCGCGGGCTCGCCTGGGCCATGTGCGGATTCGCCGAGCAGCTTGAATTCTTCGACACGCTCTCCGACGGCGAACTCGCTTCACACGGCGGCCGAAACGCGATTGCAGGCGTGTTTCAGAAAGCCGCCGAAGCCACCTGCGATTTCTATATCGATCATTCGCCGGCCGACGGCATCCCTTATTGGGACACCGGAGCGCCCGGGCTCGCCAAGCTAGGCGACTGGGCGGCGAAGACCCGCCGATCCGTTCAACCAGCACGAGCCCGTCGACAGCTCCGCGGCGGTGATCGCCGCCCAAGGCCTGCTGCGCTTAGGCAAGCGTCTCGGGAATCAAAAATACTGGCAAGCCGGACTGACCGTCTGCGATGCCGTGTTCGCGGAGCCATATTTGAGTACGGACCTGAACCATCAGGGATTGATCCTGCACTCCGTCTATCACCGGCCCAACGGCTGGGATGCGATTCGGCCAGGCCAGACCGTTCCGAACGGCGAATCGTGCATGTGGGGCGACTATCACGCCCGCGAAGTCGCGCTCTATGTCCTGCGCCATGCGGAGAAGAAACCGTACCTGACATTCTGGAGCAAATAATGATCATCGCCGACCTCTCCAAAATCGCCGGACGAACCTATCCGGCCCGTCGCCGTACGCAGAATTTAGTAGGCGGCATGAGCCCGATCCAGGCAACAATGTTCTCCATGGGCAACGTCACGCTCGAGCCAAATGGCGGCCAGGTTCCGTGGCATAACCAGGATCAGGAAGAAATCTACTTCGTCGTCGAAGGCACAGGAGAGATGTGTCTCGGTGAAGAGAAAATGACGATGACCGGTGGGCAGGCCGTCTACATCCCGCCCACCGTCTTCCACCAATTGACCAACATCGGGTCTACACCCCTGCGTATGATTTACTGCTACGGCCCAGCCGGCGATGTCGCGCACTGGCGTCAGGAACTGGAGGGTACGCTTCCGCGTGCAGGCGTCGACGCACCTCCCCTCCCAAAGGGCGCACGGCCCCAATGCACGAGGAAACCATGAGTTCGAAAACTGTTCACAACGTCGGCATCATCATGAACGGCGTCACTGGACGCATGGGATTGAATCAGCACCTGCGGCGCTCCATCTACGCCATCATGCAGCAGGGCGGCCTCAAAGTCGGCGACAGCGAAGTCATTATGCCGCGCCCTTTGCTGATCGGCCGGAATGCCAACAAGCTCGAAGAGATCTCGAAAGAATGCGGCGGGTTACCCTGGAGCACTGATCTCGCCGCCGCGCTGGCCGATCCGCAATATAACATCTACTTCGATTCGCAAACCACCGACCGCCGCGCAGAGGCGGTCCGCCAAGCCGTCGCCGCCGGTAAGCACGTTTACTGCGAAAAGCCGATCGCCGACAGTCTCGAAGTCGCGCTCGATCTCTACAAGGTTGCCAAGACCGCGGGCGTCAAGCACGGAGTTGTTCAGGACAAGCTCTGGCTGCCCGGCCTGCTGAAATTGAAGACACTGCGCGACATCGGCTACTTCGGTGAAATACTTTCCGTGCGTGGAGAATTCGGATACTGGGTCTTCGAAGGCGATACCATTCCTGCCCAGCGGCCTTCCTGGAATTATCGCCAGGAAGATGGAGGCGGAATCATCGTCGACATGCTCTGCCATTGGCGCTATGTGCTCGACGATCTCTTCGGCAATGTGAAGTCCGTATCGTGTCTCGGCGCAACCCACATCAAGCAGCGATGGAACGAGGCAGGGAAGCCGTACGTCTGCACCGCCGACGATTCCGCGTACGCTACGTTCGAACTCGAAAGCGGAGTGATCGCTCACTTCAACTCCTCGTGGTGCGTACGTGTGCGGCGCGATGAACTGCTGACCATTCAGGTGGACGGGACGAAGGGTTCCGCGGTTGCCGGCCTCCGCCACTGTTGGATTCAACCTTACGGGGCTACACCTAGGCCCACATGGAATCCCGACGTCGATAATCCTCTCGACTTCTTCGACGACTGGCAGAAAGTGCCGCAGCAGGATGCCTTCGACAACGCCTTCAAACGACAGTGGGAGCTATTCCTTCTGCACGTAGTTAAGGACGCGCCGTTCCCCTGGGGACTCCTCGAAGGAGCCAAGGGCGTCCAACTCGCCGAGAAAGGAATCGAGTCCTGGAAAAAGCGCGCTTGGGTCGACGTTCCGGCATTGGAGCGATAATATGCAGGCGCTATTCGCGTGCCTCATTACGCTGCAGTTTGTATTAGTGGTGTTCCACGACTGGGTCGACATTCCCGGCTGGGCACACGGCAGCCAGGTTCAGGAAATTGTTGGCAGGCGCAAGTTGTGGCTGGCGACGATTGATCAATGCAGTCTTTCCGGGTCTTGCTGTCGCATTCGCCATCTATTTCTGGAACAGGCCTAAACCCGAGTTCGTCACAGATTACTGGGTTGCCTATTGCGCCGTGACCTTGGGGTCGGCGATTGCGATGTGGTACATCCCCTACTTCTTCGGTACCACCGAGCAAACCAAGCGCGACTACGCGAAAATGTACGAAGGCACCTTGCAAGTTCTCCCTCCTCGCGGTGACAATCCCTGTCCAAATCTTCTGCACGTCTGCTTTCATATCCTGTTTGTTGCGACTTTCGTCCTCGGATTGGCCCTACGCTTCCATCTCCGTTAACGAACGCCGCGGACTTCCTACTTCTCCAATCAGGGAACACGATCAGAAGTGGAATCCGCCACCGCAGATCAACACCTCGCCGGTGACGTAGTCCGAAAGTGGAGAACAGAAGAACAAGACTGCGCCTGCGGCCTCTTCCACCGTGCCCAGCCGCCCGAGCGCGCACATCTTTTTAGCCGCTTCGAGTGCAGCCGGTTGAACGCCCACCGGAATCTGATGGCCCTTGATCTCAATCGAAGCTCCTGCTTGAGCCAGAGGCTGCGTTAGCCGAGTCTCGATCAAACCAAATCCAACGGAGTTCACATTCACGTTGTAGCGGCCCCACTCTTTGGCCAAAGTCTTAGTCAACCCAATGACTCCGGCCTTGCCCGAGGAATACCCGGCTTGCCCGGCATTGCCATCTGTACCCGAAATCGAAGTGATATTTACCACCTTGCGCATCACCCGCCGGCCCTCGGCAATCTCTCTCTTAGCCGCCTCGCGAAGATGAGCCGACGCAGCCCGCAGCACGCGAAACGGAGCCACCAGGTGAATATCAAGCATCGCCTGAAACTGTTCGTCGCTCATCTTCTGGATGACGTTGTCCCAAGTGTACCCGGCATTATTGACAATGATGTCCAAGCCACCAAATTCACGAATAGCCGCATCCACCAACTTGGAAGGAACAGCAGGATCAGTAATATCCCCAGCCACACCAACGGAGCCCCTAACTAATTCGGTGGACTCGCCCAGAGCCAAGCCATCCAAATCGTTCAAAACAACACGAGCGCCGCAAGCACCCAAAGCAACAGCAATGCCACGGCCGATCCCGCGGCCCGCACCAGTAACCAACGCCGACTTGCCCTGCAAAGTAAACATAAAAGGCTGTTTCTTATTCGCGTAAATTCGCGTCCATTTGCGGCAAAAGGTCTTTACAGCTTGAGTAGAGTTCGCAAACGCTTCGTTTGAACGCGGCTAACCGGAATTTCCGTGTGTTTCTTATCGTCCATACGGATCTGGTAACTCGACTTGAACCACGGAATCACTTCACGAATCCGGTTGATATTCACCAGGTACGAGCGATGAACGCGCCAAAAGGTCTCAGGATCGAGGTTCGATTGCAACTCCTCGATCGTCCGGTAATTCGATTCGCCTTCAACGGACGCCGTCACGACTGTAATCAGGCCATCATCGATCGTCGCGTAGATCACATCCTGCGCATCGACGATAAAATTCCGGCCCGCACTCTTCACCAAAATCTTGGCCCGCTGAAAATTCGACCTCGCGATAGGGGCCGGCTCCGAAACCACGCGAGCCGGAATCTTCTCTTGAATCTCTTTCCGGGCACGAAGGATCGTCTCGGCCAGGCGTTCTTTCTCAATGGGCTTCAGCAGATAATCCAGTGCGTCCAGCCGGAAGGCCTGCACCGCGTAGCTATCATACGCAGTCGCAAGAACAAACCGCGGCATCGGTATATCGTTCTCTTCCAACTTCTGAATCACGCCCAGCCCATCGAGACCCGGCATCTGCACATCGAGGAAAACAAGGTCCGGTTCCAGGTCTTCGATCAGTGCTACCGCTTCCAGTCCGTTACTGGCCGTTCCGACAACGTCAATCTCCGGGAAGTCTTTGAGAAGGAAGGTCAATTCGTTGCGGGCAAGAGGTTCGTCGTCTACCACCAGTGCGCTGATTATTCCTGCCGCAATAGAGCTCGTGCCACGCGCAGACATTAGGTGTTAGTATAACATTTAGCCTCTATTAACAGTGGTCCCGCAACAAGGAGAAGATCGGTTTTGTCCACGAATGATAATGTAAAAATTGCACCTGCTGAGGGCAAGCTGGGTGTGCTCATCCCGGGTATCGGCGCTGTTTCCACCACGTTTATGGCCGGCGTCGAAGCGATCAAGCAGGGGCTGGCGAAACCTATTGGCTCTCTGACGCAAATGGCGACTATCCGCCTGGGGAAACGTACCGATGCCAACACGCCGCGCATCAAGGATTTCGTTCCGCTCGCTACTCTCGACGACCTCGTTTTCGGCGGCTGGGACATCTACGAAGATAACGCCTACGAAGCCGCATGCGAAGCAAAGGTGCTGGAACGCCCGACACTCGACCTTCTCAAAGGACCGCTCTCCGCTGTAAAGCCGATGAAGGCGGTTTTCGATTCGGAATACATCCGCCGTATCAACGGTCCAAACGTGAAGCAGGGCAAGAGCAAGATGGATCTCGCCCACGCACTCATCGACGACATCGAACAGTTCCGCAAGAACAACGGCGTCTCTCGAACGGTGATGATCTGGTGTGCGTCCACGGAAGTTTTCCACCGGCCTGCTCCCGTTCATCAAAACGTAAAAGCCTTTGAAGACGGCCTTTGTAAGAGCGACCCTGAAATCGCCCCTAGCCAGATTTATGCTTACGCCGCGCTCAAGTGCGGTGTGCCCTTCGCCAACGGAGCGCCCAATCTGACTACCGATACGCCGGCCCTCCTGGAACTCGCCCGCGAGCGCCACATTCCTGTTTGCGGCAAGGATTTCAAAACCGGCCAGACGTTCATGAAGACACTGCTGGCGCCTGGATTCAAGGCTCGTATGCTCGGGATGAGCGGTTGGTTCTCCACTAACATCCTGGGAAATCGCGACGGTGAAGTGCTGGAAGACCCGGGCTCGTTCAAGTCGAAGGAAGAGACCAAGCTCTCGGTGCTCGATCATATTCTTCAGCCGGAACTCTATCCGGATCTCTACAAGGATCTCTACCACGCGGTCCGCATCAACTATTACCCACCGCGCGGCGACGCAAAGGAAGGCTGGGATAACATCGACATCTTCGGCTGGATGAACTATCCCATGCAGATCAAGATTGATTTCCTCTGCCGTGATTCTATTCTGGCCGCGCCGCTGGTCCTCGATCTGATCCTCTTCATGGATCTCGCTCAGCGCGCGGGGATGAAGGGCATCCAGGAATGGCTGTCGTTCTACTTTAAAGCGCCCATGACCGCTCCCGGGCTTTATCCCGAGCACGACCTCTTCATCCAGTTGATGAAGCTGAAGAATACGCTACGCTGGATGCGAGGCGAGAACCTCATCACGCATCTCGGCCTCGAATATTACGACTAACTCGGACTTCAGGAGCCTGAAACCCGAATGAAGGTCCTTGTGATCGGCGGCACCAATTTTATTGGCCGCGGACTGGTTGGTGCGCTATTAAAAGCCGATCATGAGATAACCATCTTGCACCGCCGCCATGGACACGACCTCGGTAAACGCGTCCAGGAAATCCAGGCGGACCGCAACGATACCGAAGCTCTGAGCCGCGCACTGGCCGGACATCGTTTCGATGTGGTTTTCGACAACGTCTACGATTGGGAGCGCGGCACCACCGCAACTCAAGTTGAGGCCACTGCCCGTTTCTGCGCCGACCATTTGCAGCGCTACGTATTCATGTCCAGCGTCGCGGCCTACGGTGACGGGCTGAATCATCATGAGGGAGACGCGCTGGCGCCGGATTCGCACGCCGAAGCTTATGTCCGGAACAAGGCGATGAGCGAACGCGCTCTTTTCCGTCTTCACCAAAGAAGTAAGTTTCCGATTGTGACCATCCGGCCTCCGTTCATATATGGGCCCGGCAATCCTTACTATCGCGAGGCATTTTTCTGGGACCGCATTCGCGATCACCGCCCCGTCATCGTCCCCGGAGATGGCCGGCGGCTTATGCAGTTCGCTTATGTGAAGGATGTTGTTACCGCCTGTCTGAAAGCGGCTGAGGAGCCTGCAGCCATCGGACACGCGTTCAACATCGCCAACGCCAGACCCATTACGCAGGTGGAGTTCGTGGAGATGCTCGGAGAGGCGGCCGGCAAGAAACCCGAGTTGGTGCGAATCCCTCGCGCCCGGCTACTGCAGCAAGGCGGCCATCCCATGGGCCCGAATCTTTACTTCGGTGTCTATCTGGACATGCCGCCAATTACGCAGGTCGTCACGAAGGCGCAGCGGATCCTAGCTTTTCACCCAACAGATTTCGAGACGGGACTGAAAGAGACCTACCGGTGGTACCTGCGTCACCACGAAAAGAATACGTCTAACTATAAGTTTGAAGATTCACTGCTAATCTACGCACAGCCTCCGCAGCCGTAGGCTAGATTGCCACAGTGACTTCGGAGACGTTCTTGGCGTGGATCGCGATGCTCATGATTTGCCGCAGACGGTCGAAGTCCTTAATTTGATCCAGTCCAGTCAAGTCGGCTCGTTCGGGAAATCGCGCTGCCACTAGTTCCCGAATTGCATCCCGCAGATCAGCCGTCCCTCTCTCGATCCCCTTCTCGATGCCCTCTTCCAGAATCATCTGGTAGAAGCTGGATTCCTTAAGCATTTCCTCGGTCAGGATTCTCATTCGGGCCGCCTCCAACAAATAGTTGAATTGATTCTTATCATAACGTAGACCGCTGAACGTCAGAAATTCGACAGCACGCGCCTCATCCGGACTCTCCACAATTCGACGGGCCGCCTCCTGCAAATCCTCCGTCGACACCTGCAATAGCGGAATCAACGGCAGAATCCGCGCCTCGCCCATCTCGAGGGCTTCCCGTCCCGGGATTTCCCAGAGCCGTACTACCTGAAACTCCAGTCTGACGTTCAAGCCACCCAGCTGAATCTGGTGCTCAACGGGAATTTCAGCCGGCGCATGGCGCGCCACGAGTAACACCAGCACGCACTGAACGGGCAATCCGTATTGCAGTTGCAGCGATAACGCATAGCGCGTCAGCCTGTCCGGCAAATCCCGCCGGTAATGAGTCTGAAACTCGAGGTGAACCAGCCGTTTTTCACTTCCCACGCCAACGGCATAGAGATGATCCACTTCCAGCAGCGGAGCCGACACCGCCCGCGGCAACGTCTCTACCGTGGCCTCCGCCGACATCGGCACGATACCCAAAAGGTGCAGCAGGCTCCGCGGATCGTCGTCCGCCAAACTCTTCAACAGCCGGTCATAAGGTTTCGATAGCGGTTGCAACTAACCGCTAGTGCGGGCACAAGCGGATAATTCTCATTAAGACTTCAAAACCTCCAAACAAACCTTCGCCGTCCCACTCTGAATCGTCACCGTATCATTCAGAATCCGCGCGTACCCGCCAGCCAGAGTCACCGCTGCCGGCACGCCCAGCTTCACAGCGGTACCCAACACCAGCCGGTCGCGATCCAGCAATCCCTCCATCGTCAGCGCCAGTCCACCTAACTGATCGTCAAAGTAAGGATCGGCGCCGGCCACATACATCACCAAATCCGGCCGGAACCGCTCGATCGCAGGCGCGTAAGCGTCGCCCAATCGCGCCAAATATTCCTCATCTCCAACCTGATCCTCAAGATGGACATCGATATCAGACGGAGGTTTTTCGTACGGATAGTTGTTGTACTGATGAATAGACAGCGTAAATACCGACGGGTCATCCGCAAAGATTGCCGCCGTCCCATTTCCCTGGTGTACGTCGCAATCGACAACCATCGCCTTCTCGATCAACCTATCTTCCTGCAACCGCCGGATCGCCACAGCCACGTCGTGAATTGCGCAGAAGCCTTCGCCGTGCCCAGGAAACGCATGGTGAAATCCGCCTCCCACGTTGTAGGCGATTCCATCCCGCAGTGCCCTTCGCGCGGCCAGAGTGCTGCCGCCGGCCGCCAGCCAAAATGCGTTGACCATCTCCTGCGAATACGGAATCTCCAGCCGCAACACTTCCTCAAAACGCAATTGCCCGCCGCGCAATCGCCTCACCCAATCCACCGTGTGCACCAGCGTCAGGTCTTCATCCGCTGCTCGCTCCGGCGTCACGAAGTCTGCTTCATCGGCGAATCCGTCACTCAGCAATCGCTCGCGGATCAATCGGAACTTCTGCGTCGGAAACACGTGCGTGCCGAGATGTAGGTCGTAGTCTTCGTGATACACCAATTTAAATGGAAGCATTACTCAATAGCCTGTAGAGCCGTCACCAATGCCATCGTGTAGATGTCATCCACCGAGCAACCGCGCGACAAATCGTTGGCCGGCTTCGCTAGTCCCTGAAGAATCGGTCCGATCGCCGCACAGTCGCCCAGCCGTTCCACAAGCTTTACAGCAATATTGCCCGAGGCCAGATCCGGAAAGATCAACGTGTTCGCCCGCCCCGCCACGGTCGAACCCGGAGCCTTCGACTGCCCTATCGCCATAACCAAAGCGGCGTCCGCCTGCAATTCGCCGTCGATATTCAACTCCGGCGCCTTCTCCCGCACAATCCGCAGAGCCTCGCGTACTTTGTCCACACTCGCATCCGCCCCGCTCCCCTTCGTCGAAAACGAAAGGAGCGCCACCACCGGTTCTACATGTAGCAGCGTCCTGGTACTCGCCGCCGTCGCAATAGCAATATCGGCCAACTCAACCGCCGATGGGTTGACGACTATAGCGCAGTCGGCGAATGCCAGTAGCCCATTCTGACCGAACGACCGGTTCCGCACCGCGGTAATGAACACGCTTGACACGGTCTTCACACCCGGACGCACGCCAATGCACTGAAGCGACGCGCGTACAGTCTCACTGGTAGTGTTCACCGCTCCGCCTACAAACCCGTCAGCGTCTCCCGCTGTCACCATAAGCGCCGCCTGGTACAACGGCCGTTTCGATATCTCCACAGCCTCCACCGATGTGATGCCCTTCGCCCGCCGGCGCTCAAAATAGATGGCTGCGTATTTCTCCTTCCAGGGCGATCCATCGCTCCCCACCAGAATCGGCTCGACCAGACCGTCCCGCTTCAATCTCCTGGCCGCGTCCACTACGCGCGCGTCTTTCCCCTCTGGAAATACGATTCTTCTGCGTCTCTTGAGCCGTCGTACACGCTCAATCTGCTCAGCCAGGAAGGCGGCAGCGGATTCGGGCATCGCCATAAGCACACCATTGTATCGATTTGACTCACGTGCACCGGCCTCCGCGCCTGCAAACATCTGATAATTCGCGTATGCCACATGGTCTCAAGATTGCACCCACCACATCGCGTCATCAATACTGTTTCCCTCCCGGAAGCAGCGCCGGATTGCGTCCAGACGCCTCTAAGTGCAAAATAATAAAGACACTTTATCGGGTTGGCCGCCGTCAATACAGGTGACGTGTTGGCATTAAAACGATCAAGGATCTCAGTTGGGAGGAAAAACGTGTTGCTGAAGAAGACGATTTCGGGATATTTACTAGCTGCGGTTACTTGTCTGGTGACAAGTTCAAGCGGCACTCTGCTGGCGCAGAATCAGTTGCAGGTCAGTTCGACATCTGTCAATTTTTCTTATCAGTTCGGTTCGACGACGCAGCCGTCCGACACACCTATCAGTGTCACCACTTTCGGCACGGGCGCGAGTGTTCCGTTCACTATCGACTCACCCGTCTACCAGGGAGGCAGCAACTGGCTCTTCGTCACCGCCCCCACCAGCACGAATACCCCGTCCGTCATCAATTTGCACGTCAACACCTCGGGACTCGGTGTCGGCACCTACATAGCTACGTTCAACGTCAGAGCCTCGGGTGTGACGAATAGTCCAATCAACATTCAAGTCACGTTGAACGTAACAGCCACGTCGCAACTCTCCGCCACGCCCAATCCGCTGACTGTCACCACGACCGTCGGAGCGGGTGCGCAGACGCAAGCTTTGTCCGTCCATAGCTCCGGTTCTCCGTTGGCCTTCACTGCAACCGAAGCTGTTACTTTGCCAACCGGGGGCACATGGCTGAAGGTGAACGGAGCAGCCTCTGCCACCGGCACTACCGACTCGGGTTTTATCGCCGTCACTATGGATCCCACGGGCCTGGCGCAAGGTACTTACACCGGCACGGTCACAATCACAGCCCCGTCCGCGGGCAACTCGCCCCTGGTAATTCCAGTGACTCTCACTGTGCAGGCGACGCCAACGGTAACGGCATCTCAATCGTCGCTCTCTTTTGTTTATCAGGTCGGTAACGCTACACCTCTCGCTCAGACAGTTCAGATTTCCACCAACGGAACCAGCTCGGTGCCCTACACCGTAACCGTGAATACGGGCGCTACCATCGGCTGGCTGACGGTTACTCCGCTCAGCGGAAACACGCCCGCGCCAATCTCCGTCACGGTGAATCCAAGTGGACTCGCAACCGGTTCCTACACCGGAACAATCGTGGTGGCTGCGTCCGGGTACACTGCCGCGACCCTTAACGTCACCCTGACCATCAGCAATCAGCCGTTGCTGAGCGTAACGCCCCTAAATCTCACCTACTCGGCACAGTCTGGAGCGAATCCACCTCCAACGCAGAATGTGACGGTTTCGACAACAGGAACCAACCTCGGTTATACGGTCACGCCTTCCGATTCCTGGATCATCCCGGGCGTCTTCAGCAGCACCGCGACTCTCGCGCCCACCAGTTTTGCTGTTGGCGTAAATCCAACCGGCCTTGCGGCGCAGACGTACAACGGAAAACTCACGATCAATTCGCCGGGCGCAGGGAACGCCCCGCAAGTCATCAATATCACCTTGACTGTCTCCCCTGCCATTACGCTGAACGTCTCCCAAAACGGGCAGGGTGTCACGGCCCTCGCATTCAACGCGATAGCGGGTGGTACTCCACCCGCCGCGCAAGGATTCAGCATCACGGCCTCCGATGGTTCCGCCCAAACTCTCAACCTCAAGGCCACAACCAACGATGGCGCACCATGGCTCATTGTGCTGCCCCCCACGACAATTACGCCCACTACGACGAATGTCACGGTGAACGTAAATCCCGCCGCAGTCACGCCGAGCACCACCCCATACCAGGGAACGATCACCATTTCCGGATCCAACAACGGCGTTACTCCGGTGAACATTCCAGTCACCCTTGCACTTGCCGCTCAGAATGCGTTTACTCCAAACCCCGCGCAGCTCTCGTTCTCGCAAGTGTTTGGCGGAGCCCCACCGGCCGTTCAGAACATACAACTCACCGGCAGCCCCGCTACGTTGTCTTTCCAGGCCGCCGTAACGTCAACTAACACACCTTGGCTAACCGTAACTCAAAATCAAGGAACGACGCCGGCAACGCTGGCGGTCACCGTAAACGGTGGGACACTGGCGCCCGGAACTTACACTGGGGCCATCTCAGTCTTTAGTAATGTTGCACCCACACTCGCGATCCCGATTACCCTGACGGTTACCGCCGGTTCGCAGATCACTCTCTCGCCGAACACACTGACCTTCACCTCCCAACCCGGCAGTACAGCTCCCGCGGCCCAACCAATAGCCGTAGCTAGTTCCACCGCGGGACTAACGTTCTCAGTGACCCCAGTCACCACGACGGGAGGGAGCTGGCTGAGCACCGATGTCTCCACCGGCACGACTCCACAAACTGTTAAGGTGAGCGTGACTCCGACCGGTCTCGCCGCCGGCACATACACCGGCACGATCACTTTCAACGGCACTGGCGCCTCGGTCGGGGCGACCAGTACGGCCAGCGTAACCCTCACCGTATCGGCGCAAGGCGTACCTAGCTTGACCACCTTCCTGAACGCGGCCAGCTTCACTCCAGGAGGCGTCTCGCCCGGCATGATTGTCACGCTTGGCGGCGCGAATCTCGGACCCGCTACCGGCGTTAGCGCCACAGTCGCGAACGGCTTTCTCCCCACTACGGCGTCGAACGTCCAAGTACTCTTCGATGGCACGCCGGCTCCCGTACTTTACGTTTCCAACAACCAGGTAAACGCCATCGCGCCTTACGCATTGGCCGGACGCCTCAGCACAAGCGTCCAGGTCCAGAATAACGGCGTGTTGTCGAACGCAATCGTCTTGCGAGTCGACAACGCAGGTCCCGCCATCTTCGCGTTGGATGCCACCGGCAAAGGCCCCGGTGCCATTCTCAACCAGGACAACTCAATTAATCGGCCCACCAACCCGATCACCAAGGGACAAGTGATCGTCCTCTACGCCACTGGCGAAGGTCAGACTAACCCCGTTGGAATCGACGGCAAGATCATCGGCAGCGATCTCCGCAAACCTGTGCTGCCTGTCTCCGTTCGAATCGGCGGTATTGACGCGCAGGTTCAGTACGCCGGTTCCGCGCCCACCCTCGTTTCCGGCGCGCTTCAGGTCAACGTGCTGGTTCCGGCCACCGCCCCATCCGGCTCAGCCGTACCAGTCGACCTCCAAGTCGGCACGTTCGTCAGTCCTGCCGGCGCGATCACCGTAGCTATCCGCTAAACTGTGGAGGGGCAGGCGCATCACCTGCCCCTTCCCACATGTCCATTCGAATCACTGACGTCATCGCCCGCGACATCCGTTTTCCCACCTCGCGTCATCACATCGGCTCCGACGCGATGAATCCCGACCCCGACTACTCCGCCGCCTATGTCACTCTCAAAACCGATGGCCCCCTCGAAGGCAACGGTCTCACTTTCACCATCGGCCGTGGCAACGAACTCTGCGTAGCCGCGGAGCAAGCGCTGAAACCACTCATCGTCGGCCGCACACTCGAGTCATTCACGTCCAACATGGGAGCGTTCTGGCGTCACATCACTGGAGACAGCCAGCTCCGCTGGGTCGGTCCCGAAAAAGGAGTCATCCACCTCGCCACTGCCGCTATAGTGAATGCGGTTTGGGACCTATACGCCAAAACGGAACGCAAGCCTGTGTGGAAGCTACTAGCGGACATGTCACCGGAGCAGATCGTTTCCTGCATCGACTTCCGCTACATCACCGACGCACTGACGCCTGCTGAAGCTCTGGCCATCCTCCAAGAAAACGCCGCCACCAAACCACAGCGCGAAGCCGAGATGTTACGCGACGGCTATCCCGCTTACACCACATCCGCCGGCTGGCTTGGTTACACCGACGATCAGCTTCGCTCGCTCTGCCGCGAATCTCTAGCCGACGGTTGGACGCATTTCAAAATCAAAGTCGGCGCCGACATCCAGGACGACATCCGCCGAGCCACTATTATCCGCCAGGAAATCGGCCCTGATCGAAAACTGATGATGGACGCCAACCAGCGTTGGGATGTAGGCGAGGCCATAGCCAACATGCAGAGCCTGGCAAAATTTAACCCGTGGTGGATCGAAGAACCCACCAGCCCGGACGACGTTTTAGGCCACGCCGCCATCGCCAAAGCTATCGCTCCAATCGGAGTCGCCACCGGCGAACACTGCCAGAATCGCGTAATCTTCAAGCAGCTTCTGCAAGCCAACGCGATTAAATTCTGCCAGATCGATAGCTGCCGTCTAGGAGGAATCAACGAAATCCTGGCGGTGCTACTGATGGCGAAGAAATTCGGAGTGCCCGTCTGTCCCCACGCAGGTGGAGTCGGACTCTGTGAGCACGTTCAGCACCTGATGATTTTTGACTACATCTCAGTCACGGCATCGCTAGAAAACCGTCTCATCGAATACGTGGATCATCTTCACGAGCACTTCGCCGATCCAGTCCAAATGCGCAACGGCCGGTACATGCCACCCGCCAACCCAGGCTACAGCATCACCATGAAGTCCGAATCGTTAAACGAATTCGAATACCCCAAAGGCCAAGCCGGGCAGTAGTTTTATTCGTGTTTATTCACGTTCATGCGTGGCCAAAATCAGCGCTTAGAATGGAAGAGCCCATGGAAAATCGAGAGATCGCGAGGATGCTGTCCGAAACAGGCGACCTGATGGAAATCGCCGAAGAAGATTCGTTTCGCATCCGCAGTTACCGCAACGCCGCCTCGGTCATCGATGGCTATCCGGAAAGAATCGCCACCATCGCGAAGGATCCTGAAAAGAAGCTCACCGACATCCCCGGCATCGGCAAAGGCATCGCATTCGTCATCCAGGAACTCCTCGATCGCGGCTCGTTTGAACGCCGCGACGAGATGCTCGCCAAGTACCCGCCCACCGCCCTCGAACTCCTCAAGATCCAAGGCCTCGGACCAAAAAGCATCCGCCTGCTGTTCGAACACTTTCGCGTCAGCACCATCGACGATCTCGAGCGAATTGCCAAGGAACAGAAAATTCGAACACTACCTCGAATGGGCGCCAAGCTCGAGGAGAAAGTCCTCCGCTCCATCGAGCAGTACCGGAAGAGCGCCGGCCGCTTCCTATTGAATTTCGCCTCCCAGACAGCAGATGAGGTCACCTCCGTGCTCCTGGCGGTGCCTGGAGTGAGCCGCGTCACTCCCGCCGGTAGTCTGCGCCGCGGCAAGGAAACCATCGGCGACATCGATCTCATCGTTACCGGGCCCGACGCCGCCAAAGCACTCGACGCCTTCGTAGCGTTTCCGAAAGTGCATGAAGTTCTCGGCAAAGGTCCAAACAAAGCCAGCGCCCGCGTCGGCCTGGAAGGCGTTCAGATCGATGTCCGCGCGCTGCCCGAAGAAAGCTTCGGCGCCGCCATGCAATACTTCACCGGCAGCAAGGAACACAACATCAACATCCGCATGCGCGCGCAGAAGAAGGGTCTCACTCTCAACGAGTACGGACTCGTTCGCGTGGCCGACAGCCAACTTATGGCCAGCGCAACTGAAGAGGAGATCTACGGCGCCCTCGGTCTCGCTTGGATTCCGCCGGAGCTGCGCGAAAACCAGGGTGAAATCGAAGCCGCCGAATCTGGAGCGCTGCCCAATCTGATCGAGTTGGCCGACATCCGCGGCGACATTCACATGCACACGCGCGAAACCGACGGCCGCGCCACGTTGGAGGAGATGGCCGCCGAAGCGAAGTCGCTGGGACACGAATACGTCGCCATCACTGACCATTCCAAAGCGCTCGCCATGGCCAACGGTCTCGACGAGGCCCGCGTCGTCGCTTTCGCCAAACAAGTCCGCGAACGCAATCAGGACGGCAACCTCGGCATTCGAATTTTCTCCGGACTGGAATGCGACATCCGCCGCGACGGCACCATGGACATCGAAAACGATGCGCTGGCCGAACTGGATTTTGTGATCGGAAGCGTTCACAGCTACTTGAATCTGGAGCCTGCGGAGATGACCGACCGTCTCCTCAAAGCGCTTGAATGCCCGTCGTTGCGTGCCTTCGGACATCCCACCGGACGGCTGCTTCTGCACCGCGACGCTTTCTCCTTCGACTTCGAACGCATCGCCACCGAAGCTGTAAAACGCGGAGTCGCGTTCGAGATCAACGCCAGTCCGGAGCGTCTCGATCTGTCCGCCCCCTTGATTCGCGTGGCCAAATCGAAGGGCGCAAGATTCACCATCGCCACCGACGCGCATCATCCCAAGCATCTGCACAATATGCGCTACGGAGTCACCATGGCGCGCCGGGGATGGTTGACCAAAGACGACGTGCTCAACACCAGAACCGCTGACGATTTCGCCCAAGCCATCAAACACTCATGAAACTAATCGAATCGGTAGAGAAGTACAAAAGCTCCATTTTTCGCGTCACCGAAGACCTCGCCGTCGACCCCGACGGCTTCGAGATTAAACGCGCCATCATTCGCCACGGCGGTTCGGCGGTGATCATGCCCGTGGACGAAAAGGGCCGCGTCCTGCTCGTTCGCCAATACCGTCTTCCTGCGCGCGCAAAACTATGGGAGCTGTCAGCCGGACGAGTGGACGAAGGCGAAACGGTATTGCAAGGCGCTAAGCGAGAACTCCGGGAAGAGACTGGCTACCGCGCAAAAAAGTGGACCAAGCTGGCGTCCTTCTTCGTCAGCCCCGGGTTCCTCGAAGAAAAAATGACCGTCTATCTCGTCCAGGATCTCGCCGAAGGCGAAACGCATTTCATGGAGGATGAACGCATCGAGACCAAGTGGTTTTCCTCGCGTGAACTCGACGAGATGGTGCGGACCGGCAAGATCGTCGACGCCAAGACCATCATCGGTTTCCTGACTTGGAAGCGCTACGTAAGCGGAAAACGGTCGAAATGATCTTCGTTCCGGCGGCGATGCTCGCGCGCAGGTTCCCAGACACTTTGTTCTCTCCGGCCGCACGCAGGCGATAAGTGACGGGTACCTCCATCACGCGCAGTCCGTGCTCGAGCGCGCGGACTTGCATCTCGATGGTCCAGCCATAGTTCCGTTCGCGCATCTGCAGTTTCTCCAAGGCTTCCCGCCGGATCGCGCGAAACGGTCCCAGGTCTGTATAGCGATGGCCATAGAACAGCCGAATGAGCGATGTCGACAGCCAGTTTCCAAAAACCTGGTGCGGCAGCAGCGCGCCCTTTTCCGCCGTCCCCATTGTTCGGGAACCAAGAACCAGATCGGCCCGTCCATCGGAAATAGGAGCTAGCAGCGAGCGCGCTTCGGCCGGGTCCTCCGAAAGATCGGCCTGCATAAACACGACAGTGTCCACACAGGAGGGAAGCCCGGCCAGCGCGCGTAGACAGGCGGCTCCATAACCGCGCTCCGGCTCGAGAACGACCATCGCTCCATGCGCATGGGCAATCTCCGCGGTCCGGTCCGTGGATCCGTTGTCGGCGACGATAATCGTGTGAAAAAGGCCCGGGGGAATTGCCTGGAGGGTCGCGCCGATAACGGGTTCTTCGTTCAATGCGGGAATGATGAGGGCGGCGGTTGAGCCGGGAACGCGAGTCATGCTGTAATCTGGTTTATGGAGACTAACTGGCAATCGATGGCACCTTTGACGCCTGCGCACGAGAACGCAGCCACATTGGGCCAAAGGTCCTTTCTCACCACCATTGCGAGTTGGATTCGCGATCTCTTCATCTCGGTCGTTCTGGCCATCGTCGTTATCCTGTTCCTATATCAGCCCGTAAAGGTGGAAGGCACCAGTATGATGCCCTCCCTGGTCGATCAGGAGCGCATCTTCATCAACAAATTCGTCTATCGTTTCGGCCTCGGAGCAATCGACCGGGGCGACATGGTAGTCTTCTGGTTCCCGCAGGACCCCACAAAATCCTACATCAAACGCGTCATCGGACTTCCCGGCGACACGGTCGAAGTCGATAGCGGCGCCGTCAGTGTCAACGGCCACAGGCTCGATGAAACGTACGTCAACGACGAGTACCGCGACCATCAATCGATGTCGCCCTTTAAGATCGGACCAGGGGAATATTTTGTGCTCGGAGATCATCGAAGCTCTTCCAACGATAGCCGAACCTGGGGCACTGTGCCGCGAAACTACATTTACGGCAAAGCAGTCTTTGTTTACTGGCCGTTGGAAAAGATGGGTCTGCTGCATTAGGCTAAACGGCGGCTCTATCTTTCAAGGATCTTAATGAGGGCGATTTGTCTCCAATTGCCAAAGCTCCACTGCCCGCTTTAAACCCATCAATGGAAGCTCGGGCAGAAACGCATCGAATAGCTTTTCCTCTTCGAAGAGCCGCCCAAATCCGCCCGTTCCGAGAACCACCGGCTTCTCCCGCGCAAAATGCTCTTCCGCAATCGATGCGGCAAGCGATCGTACTGTCGCCAGCGTTCCATAATACAACCCCGACTGAATGCTCTCGACAGTAGATCGTCCCAACACCGCCGAAGGCCGGACGATCTCCACGCTGGGCAACCGCGCGGTGTTCGATTCCAGCGCAGCCATCGACGTGTGCATCCCCGGCGTAATAATCCCGCCAAGATACTCTTTCTCACTGGTAACCGCGCAGAGCGTGGTCGCGGTGCCAAAATCCACAATCACTAAATTCCGGCCGGGAAACCGCGCAACTCCACCAATCGCGTTCGCAATCTTGTCCGCGCCTACTTCGAGCGGATTGCGGTACCGGATTTTCAGACCGGTCTTCGCGCCCGGCTGAAGCAGAAACGGCTCGAACCGGAAATACTTGCGGAAGCAATTTCGAAGCGAGTGAACCACCTCCGGCACTACCGAGCAGATACCGGCCATGGCGATCTCCTCCGGATCGATTCCGTTTTCACGAAGCACGGCGCGAAAGAACGTGGCGAATTCATCGGAGGAGCCCCGAATGCTCGACGTCCGCCGGAACGTAGTCTTCAACTCCTCGCCATCATAAACGCCGCCGAAAAGCTGACTGTTGCCCGCATCAAGACAGAGAAGCATAGTGATAGCCCTCAGGAAAGCGGCACATTGTCGATCAACCGCACTCCTTCAAGAAATGCCGCAGCCGAACCGCCTTCCCCAATGCTCTTCCACATAATCGACTGTAAGACCCTCGGCCTCAAGAACCGCCCGTGCTTCCTTGGAACTCGCGGCGGTGGTCAAAGCGCGAAAGATACACGCCGCTTTATCCCGCGCCGCGGCGGACAACAGCATGTTTCTCGAACTCTCCGCCAGCCCTGACTTCTCCCGCACAGTCGGGCAACAAACGATCTCAGTCGGAATGAAAAAATCCTGAACCATCTCCGCGACAACCTTGAGTTGCTGGTAATCCTTCTCCCCGAAATAAGCGCGGTCGGCCCGAACGATGTTGAGTAGCTTCAAAACGACAGTCAGAACACCTTGAAGAAAGCCAGGCCGGTGCACTCCCTCCATCACCTTCGTTAGATCATCGGCCTCTATTCGAAAACGGTAGCCATTCGGATACATGTCCGCTGCACTCGGCATGAAAACCTCATCTACACCGAGGCCCTCCAGAAGCGCCAAATCACTAGCGAGCGTGCGCGGGTAGCGGTTAAGATCCCCCGGATCGTTGAATTGCGATGGGTTTACGAAGATGCTTACGACGGCGATTTCATTTTCCGCCCGGCACCGCTCCACCAGCGACGCGTGTCCACTGTGAAGCGCCCCCATCGTCGGAACGAAACCAATGCGGTACCCTTCCAAAACCCGGCGCCGCTGAAGCCACTCCGCCAGGCTGTTCCAAACCCGCATCATGAGTAACTTTCCCCGACCGCTGGGAAAGTGCCGGCTTTCACCGCTTCGTCAAAGTGCGCAACCGCATCCAAGATGCCACGCGCCCCATCAAGAAACGGCCGCGCGAACTTTGGATGAAAATCTATGTTCATGCCAAGGAGATCCTGAAGCACCAGGATCTGTCCGTCACATCCTGCGCCGGCGCCAATGCCGATCGTCGGAATACGAAGAACCCGAGTGATTTCCTCGGCCAGACTCGCGGGGACGCACTCCAGCACCACCGCGAAAGCGCCAAGCTCTTCGAGAGCCGTTGCCTGGCGGATGATATCCCGGGCGGACGCGTCGCTTCGGCCCTGGACTTTGAATCCTCCGTAAGCGTGGACCGATTGAGGCTGCAGTCCGAGATGGCCCATGACGGGTATCCCGCTTTGAGCCATTCGTTGAATCACATCCTCGTGTCCGTCAACGCCTTCCAGCTTCACCGCGTTCGCCCCAGCGGTCATGAAGACATGCGCCGAATCGAGCGCCGCGGCCAAACCCTTCCGGAAAGACAGGAACGGCATGTCCGCGACGACGAATTTCCCGGCCGCGCCGCGCACAACGGCCTCGGTGTGAAGCCGCATCACTTCGACGTTCACGGAAAGCGTAGAGGAATGACCGTGCATCACCATGGCAGCGCTATCACCGACAAGAATTCCGTCGATCGCGCTCTGGGAAAGCAAACGGGCAAAGGTGTAGTCGTAGCACGTAACCATCGAAAGCTTCCGGCTCTCGATTTTCGCGCGCTGAAAGTCTGTTGTGTGGGAAGTGTGAAAAGAAACGGTCGGCATGGCCTTGGTACCTGTCAAGAAATGATCAAGTCCCGGACTTACATACAGCCCTGGGGGGCAGCAAAGTTCGGTTGTCGCTGCATTACGTCAGCGCAAAACCAGTGTATCAAAAAGCAAAGGGCGCCAGCCTAAGCCGACGCCCCTATGCCGCGCAGTGAATCGGAGGAATTAACTACGCCGCAAACCCCTTTGTACCCGAGGTCCGGAACTCATACTGCTGAATCTCGACGGCTGCGCGTCCTTGTTCGAGGCGAGCCACCCGGCCCCGAGCTACCAGTTTGAGCTGGCACTTATTATCTAATTGTGCAGGCCAACTGATCGAAAGTTCAAGCCTTTTTCCGGGGAGAAGAATCTGGTCAGTAGTAAATAAGACGCCGTTACTGCTGATGTTGATCGTTTTACCAGTGCCTTCTTCATGGTTGCTGCGTTTGCTTAGAAGCTTATAGCGAACCTCACGCTCAATTGGAAACCGGTCCGAACTCCGGCGCTCCACCATCCCGCTGCTTAAATGCTCAGAAACCTGGGTCTGTAAGAACACTAGTTTTTCTCCATCCCTAGCATGCTGCCTAAACGAGCAAGCCACAATTAGAACGAACCCTCGAGAGTCTGAGGTAAGTTGCATTAGTACTGTGGTACTTTTCCTGAGATCTACCCCCCTTCTTTCAACTTCTTGAGCTCAGCCAGCCGTTCGGCGAACCTAGATTCTACACCTCGCCTGGTTGGTATGTAAAATTCCTTACCTTTTAGCGACTCTGGCAGGCACTCCATATCGGTGACGGCATCCTCAAACTCATGCGCGTGTTGATAACCCTCACCGTATCCCCAATCTTTCATCGCCCGCGTGGGCGCATTGCGCAAGTGCATGGGCACCGGCTCGGCAACTCCCCTTTGAACCTCTTCGAGAGCCGCATTCAACGCGCGGTACGCGGCGTCCGATTTTGGCGTAACTGCCAGATAAATCGCCAGTTGCGCAAGCGCCTGGTCGCCTTCCGGAATCCCCAGAAAGTGTACGCACTGCTGCGCCGCCACAGCCTGCTCCAGCGCCCGCGGATCAGCCAGCCCGATATCCTCAATTGCCATCCGCATCAGGCGCCGCGCCAGGTACATCCGATCCTCACCCGCCTCCAGCATCCGCGCGAGCCAATACAGGGCCGCATCCGGATCGCTCGACCGGACCGATTTATGCAGCGCCGAAATCAGGTTATAGTGTTCCTCGCCGGATTTATCGTAGAGCAGCGCCTTCCGCTGCAAAACGTCTTCCACCACCGAGGCCGTGATCTCGGAATCCTGCGCCGCCACGGCTGCCAGTTCCAATATGTTGTACGCAGACCGCCCATCGCCATTCGCATACACCGCGATCTGCTCGAGAATCTCCTCGGATGCTCGAACCTTTAGCGCCTCCAGCCCACGGCGCAGCATCTTTACCAGATCCGGCACGCTCAGCCCGGCCAGCGCATACACCTTAGATCGCGACAACAGTGCCGAGATCACCTCGAACGATGGATTCTCCGTCGTCGCGCCGATCAGAATAATATCGCCGCGTTCGACGTAAGGAAGAAATGCATCCTGCTGAGCTTTGTTGAACCGGTGAATCTCATCGACGAACACGATCGTCCGCCGGCCCATCCGCCGGCTGCGCTCAGCGTCCACCATCACCGCCTTGATCTCTTTCACCCCGCTCATTACCGCACTGAACGGAATAAAATCGCACTTGGTGATTTTTGCGATCAAGCGGGCGAGCGTAGTCTTGCCAACACCAGGAGGACCCCACAGGATCATAGACCCAAGTTGATCCCGCTCAATCTGCAATCGCAGCGGCTTCCCGGGACCAAGAATATGCTCCTGACCAACGAAGTCTTCCAGCCTCTCGGGCCGCATCCGCTCCGCCAGAGGCCTCTTGAGATCGGTAGAAGTCTCATGCCCCCCAAGCGGATTCGCTTCAAATAAACTCATGGTTGAATCTGGCGTTGCCGCCGAGCCTCGTACAGTAAGATGCCCGCCGCCATCGCCGCATTCAACGATTCCACCTGCGAAACCGGGATTCGCAAATCGAACGCGATCGAGCGCAACTTCGTACTCACGCCGCGGCCCTCTCCCCCGATAATCAGCGCACATCGCCTCGCCAGATCGACAGTCCCCAGGACTTTCTCGCTGGCCGGCATTGCGGCGTAAACGTCCAGCCGCTTCTGCTCGAGCGTCGCGCTCACCAACGTGTCATCCAGCCCGGTGATCAAAGGCTGCCTGAAAATCGAACCCGCCGATGCCCGAATTGCTTTCGGATTGTAAGGATTCACCGACCCCTTCAAAAAGATGACACCCGTAGCGCCGAACGCTTCCGCGGCTCGCAGAATCGCCCCGGCATTTCCCGGATCCTGGATGCCGTCGATTACCAGCACCAACGACTGACCCCGGAACTGATCCTCCAGCGTCCAGACCGGAGGCCTCACCAGCGTCATCACACCCTGGCTCGATTCCGTAACCGACAGTTCGTCGAACAACGCATCCGGCACCCGCACCACGTGTGCCTGCTTCAGTCCCTTCACATGCCGTTCGACGGTCGGGTAGACCGATTCCGCGCTGATGATCGTGCGGATCTCAGCATCGCTGCGAAGTGCCTCCTCCAGCAGATGAAACGTTTCAGCCACGCAAAGGCCGTCGTCCGTAAGCGTCCCCCGAGCCGCTGCCCGGCGAACACTCTTCAACAACGGATTTCTCAGGCTGGTAAGAATTTCGGTCTTGGTTGAAACGGTAGGCACGGTGTACTCTATTAGGATCTAATTGTAGAAGATCACGACCGCCCCATGCGAAAACTGGTAGGGCTCGGGCTGGCGATAGCGGTTGTGCTTCTCGCCATCTACCTGGGACAAATCGTCAGTGAGATCTACCGCCAGTCGAACGTTGACGAAGCGCGTCCAGCCGACGTAATCCTGATCCTGGGCGCGGCGGAGTACCGTGGCAAACCCTCGCCAGCCTTGAAGGCTCGCCTTGACCACGGATTATGGCTCTACTACAAACAGATGGCCCCGCGAATCATGACAACCGGAGGTGCGGGAGGAGATCCCATGTACACCGAGGCCGATGTAGGACGAGCTTATCTGGTCGAGCGAGGGGTTCCCTCGGAAGCCATCATCGTCGAAGACGAAAGCGCAACCACGGTCCAAAGCACCGCCTCGGCAGCCGAAATCATGCGCCGAATGGGTCTCAAGTCCTGCATCGTAGTAAGTGACGGTTATCACATCTTCCGGGTAAAAAAAATGCTGGAATTCCGCGGACTCGATGTCTACGGCTCGCCCCGCCCCTCAGTCCCCAAAGAAACCTGGCGCGAAAAGTGGCTCTACATCAAACAGTCCTTCGGCTACCTGCTCTGGCAAATCGGAATCACGATTTAGAGACGTTATCAGATGCCGCTGGACCGGATCCAAAAACTTTCGGTCCACTTGCCCCCGGCAGGGACAGTCTGCAAGCCCGCCCACTTGTCCGTTAGATTTACACCGCTGATAATCGTGGTGAGCGGTTCAAAACAGATGAATGGCCGAGGCTGCCCGTCCCGGCCCGAAGGCAGCCATATCGTAGCGACATTGAACTTGGGCCCAAATAGCGTCTCTACTGTTTTGCCGCCCGATTCGATCGAAAAATGTGCGCGGCCGTCAGCGTCCCGTTCCAGATCGGTGAAGCCGTCATCCAGGCGTTGTCCTTTGAGCAAAAATGGGTTGGGAATATCGAGAGGCCGCATTTCGCCAGTTGGAATGTTGTGCTCGTCCGCAATCACGTGCACCCGTGCCGGGATATGCGCCGTCCACTCATCGCGCGGGATGTCCGGAATTTGAAAAAACGAGTGAAATCCGAGCACCAAAGGCATGCTCTCCGCACTCAGATTGACGACCGTAGTTCTAACTTCCAACATCCCGTCGGCCAGGCTGTAAGTCATCTCGTACTCATGCGCGAACGGCCATTGCGCCATTAGGTCTGGATACTTCCAGAACTCCAGCCTGCTGGTAACATGCGCCGATTTTGCGTCAGCCCCGACCTCAGTTACATGCCAGTACGGTGATGTAACCAGGAGTCCGTGGATAGGCATGTTTCCGCGGACATTTCCAAGCTCCATGTTGAATTTATAGTGTTTGCCATTGGCAAAGAAGCCCGGTTCGTTCAACAGGTCGGCCCACGGCGCGAGGAACGGGATACCGCTCAGCCTCGGGCGCTCCTTGAAATCGCCAACATCGGTAGACGCGAAGTACAAAATGTTCTTCCCGTGTACCTTCATCTCACAGGCGCGATTGCCGATCGATGGTACGACGGAAACCTCCACGTCGTGTGCGGCGTCTCGAAGACGAACAACATCGACGCCCTGCTCAGATATCCGCGCTGCTGTGTAATTTTGCCCAAAGGTGACAGTCGAAGCAATCACCCACAACGCTCCCGCAATTCGTCTTCCCCAAACCATCCGGTCCCCATTATAGGGGCATAAATGTTGAATCCGCCATGAATCCGTGCCATTATTTGTAGAAACCTACTCTAGGCAGATTGGTTGGCGTGGCTCATGATTCGAATCTCTGTTGTTGCTGTTTGCGTAGCGTTTTTATCGATCCACGCCAGCGCGCAGACCGCTGACGCCGGGAAGCGCCTCTATCAGTCACGCTGCGTCGGCTGTCACGGCGAGGACGGCCTTGGCGGTGGACACGGCCCGAACATCGTGGAGGTCCGCCGGCCCCGCGCTGTGACGAAAGAAGCTGTCCGCGATGTCATCCTCAAAGGCATTCCGGACGGAGGAATGCCGGCCTTCAAAGTTTCCGCCGGGGAAGCCGATGCTATGGCGGCTTTCGTAATGACATTGAAAGCTCCAGCGGCGAGCGCTCCCGCCACAAGTGAAGCCGCACCGGGCGACCCGCAAGCCGGCGAGCGCTTCTTCTCCGGAAAAGGGAACTGCTCAAGTTGCCACATGGTGCGCGGAAAGGGCGGCGTGCTTGGCCCCGATCTTTCGGCAATCGGCCGAGACCGCAAGCCGGCTCAAATCGAACAGACGTTGCGCGATCCCGGTAACGCGCCTGCCAATCGAGGTCGTGGGCGGGGAGGACGAGGCGCAGGCGCGCCTTCCTATCAAGCCGTGACAGTGCGGCTCCGCAACGGCCAGACCCTCCGTGGCATCGCAAAAAACGAAAGCACCTTCGACTTACAACTTCTAAGCCTCGATGGCAAGTTGCACCTGCTACTGAAGGCTGACTTCGACTGAGGTAGTCCACGAGAAGACACTCATGCCGCCGCTCAAGGCGACCGCGGCGGAAGCGCGTGACCTTATCGCATACCTCAGCAGACTAGCGCCCGATCCAGGCGCCAAGTCCACCCTGGCCACAGGCGAACTCGGCCCGGGAGTGCCGTTCGCCGACGTGGCGTACCCACGGCCAGGCAGTTGGCCCACCTACCACGGCAACGAAAGCGGAAACCGTTTCAGCCCACTTGACCAGATCAATACGACCAACGTCGAACACCTCGCGCCCAAATGGATGTTTACCATTCCGGGAGCACCCCGCTCTCTCGAAATGACCCCCGTCGTCGTTGACGGCGTGATGTACGTCACCTCGGTGAATGAGGCCTTCGCCCTCGATGCCCGCAGCGGCCGCGAGATCTGGCATTACAGCCGGCCACGCTCCCAGGGCCTTGCCGGCGACGCGGCCAGCGGGATCAACCGCGGAGTAGCTATCCTCGGCGACCGCGTATTCATGGTCACCGACAACGCCCACGTCATTGCGCTGCATCGCTTCACCGGGCAGCTTATATGGGACGTCGAGATGGCGGATTCCAGCCAGAACTACGGGTCGACCAGCGCGCCACTTGTGGTAGACGACCTGGTGGTTGCGGGAGTCTCAGGCGGAGATGAAGGAGTCCGAGGGTTCCTGGATGCCTACAAGGCGTCCACTGGAGAGCGTGTCTGGCGGTTCTGGACGATTCCAGCAGCCGGTGAACCCGGGTCAGAAACCTGGGTCGGACGGGCACTCGAGCACGGTTGCGGCGCCACCTGGCTCACCGGCACCTACGACCCGGAGACCAAATTGCTGTACTGGCCGACCGGCAACCCCTGCCCCGACTACAACGGCGACGAGCGCAAGGGCGACAACCTGTACACCGCCTCAGTGGTAGCGCTCGATCCTCCGACAGGAAAACTGAAATGGTATTACCAGTTCACCCCGCATGACCTTCATGACTGGGATGCTACCGAAACGCCTACTCTGGTAGACGCGGAATTCCACGGCGAGCCGCGAAAGCTGATGTTACAGGGGAATCGCAATGGCTTCTTCTACGTGCTCGACCGTGTCACCGGCAAGGTCCTCGTGGCCGAGCCTTTCGTCAAAAGAATCACCTGGGCGAGCGGCATCGGCCCTGACGGACGGCCGAAACTGCTACCGGGAAATGAGCCGACTGAGGAAGGCCAGTTGGTCTGCCCCGCAGTGGCTGGCGCGGCCAACTGGCCGTCAACTGCTTTCAGCCCGATTACCAAGCTCTACTACATGTTTGGAGAAGAGTCCTGCAACATCTACACCAAGAACGGCGAATGGTGGACGGCGGGAAAATCCTTCTACGGTGGCGGCACCCGCCGGCCTCCTGGGGACAACATCAGCGCGAAATCCCTCAAGGCCATCGATATCCAAACCGGAAAGACAGCGTGGGAAATACCCGACATCGGCGGAGGAATTCTCGGTAGCGGTTTAATGGCCACAGCCGGCGCCCTGATTTTCTATGGGGACGGCAGCGGGGCTTTCATAGCCGCTGACGCGAAGGATGGAAAGCTGCTTTGGCATTTCAACACGGGTCAGAGCTGGAAGGCCGGTCCCATGACCTACACGGCCGACGGCGTTCAATATATTGGCGTGGCGGCAGGGTCAACAGTCGTCTCATTCAGTCTGGTCGGATTTTCCTCGGCGGCTGCGGCCCCCCAGACCCCTCCGCGTCAATTTGAATTGAAGGCGGAATCGCCGAAGTTCTGGGACCTGTTCAACCAGGGTGCCCAGTTGGAGAAGATCGCAACAGGCTTTGGGTTTACCGAAGGTCCGGTTTGGGACCCCAAGGGGTTCCTCTGGATCAGTGACGAGACACAGAATAAACTCTCGCGGGTCTACCCGGACGGCCGCGTCGAAACAGTGCTCGAAATCGGCGACCCTGATGGAAGCACTCTCGACGCTCAAGGCCACTTCATCACCACCGCGAGCGTACTGCGCGCGATCATTCAGGTTGAGCCGAACGGGCAGTACAAAGTCCTGGCCGACAAGTACGAAGGAAAGAAATTCAACAGTCCCAACGACATCGTTTTAGGCCCCGACGGAGCTCTCTATTTCACCGATCCCACTCTGGATTTGGTTAAGGGAGAGAAGCAGGAACTGGACTTCCAGGGTGTGTTTCGCCTGGGAGCCGACGGGTCGCTCCGCCTGTTGGTGAAGGACATGACCGCGCCCAACGGACTGGCTTTTTCCCCGGATGGCAAGCGTCTCTACGTAAATGACACCAAAACGCGCGAGATTCGGGTTTACGACGTCGGTGCGAACATGGAAGTCAGCAATGGACGCGTATTCGGAAAAGAAGAGGGTGGGCGCGGCGCTCCGGACGGAATGCGCGTAGATACAAAGGGCAATGTCTACTGCACGGGACCGGGAGGCGTCTGGGTCTGGGATCCCGAAGGCAACCACCTGGGCACCATCATGCTTCCGGAGTCTACCGCCAATTTCAATTGGGGAGACGCCGACCACGGCACGATTTACTTCGGTTCAAGAACTTCGGTGTACCGCATGAAAGCAAAAGCCACCGGTTTTGTTCCGGGTGCCAGCAAATAGGTTCAAGCCGCGTCAGCAGGTTAACAACACCCCTCACGTCACCGTAGCCAAGAGTCCGCGTCAAACTGCATAAGTTAAAGAACTGGTGCGCTACGCCGACATGTAAAGAAGCATGAAGTCCACAGTGATATCGACGGCGGACGTCGAGCCGCCGAAGACCGCCGATAAATCGGCCTCGCTCGCTTTGTCCGCCCTAAAGAGTTTCGCCATGCGGCATCGGGCCAGCATTCAGGATCTCTCGCTTCTCATAGCGCTATTGCTGGTGGGTCTATATATCGCTTTCGAAGTCGATATCTTCACGAACCAGGACGGCATCAGCAAGCACGAACAGACTGTCGAGTTGGACGAGGCGTTGACTCTTGGAGGCCTCCTTGCTGTGGGCTTACTCATCTTCGCGGCACGGCGGTACCAAGAGCAAAAACTCGAGACACGAAGGCGCATCGCCGCCGAACAGCATGCCCGTGAGCTGGCCTTCCAGGACCCGCTGACTGGCTTAGCCAATCGACGGCAGTTCGACGACGCGCTCAAAGCAGCCATGGCCGCTCTCCCGGGCGCTGGAGCGACGCATGCCGTGTTTCTTCTTGATCTCAATAGATTCAAGCAGGTCAACGATGTTCACGGGCACGGCGTGGGCGATGAATTGCTGATCATTGTTTCGCAACGACTGCTCAGTTCGGTTCGGGAAGCCGATCTGGTCGCTCGGATCGGGGGAGATGAGTTTGCGATCCTGGCGCGGCATCTGACCGGAGCAGAAGCAGCCACTACCATCGCATTGAGAATTATCGCAGCTCTGGAGGAACCCATTCTGGCCGGATCGAACAAGCATCAGATCGGTGCCGGGATCGGAATTGCCCTGTTGCCGAGCGACGCCAGTACACTGCAGGAAGCCATGAGAAAAGCCGACGTTGCCCTCTATCGCGCCAAAGCCGAACGGCGATCCGAACTGCGGTTCTTCGAGGAGGGAATGGACAGGCGGGTTCGTGAGCGTGACCAGTTGCAACGCGAACTCCGCATTGCGATCGCGCAGGATACCATCCGTCCGTATTATCAACCTATGGTCGATCTAAACACCCGGCGGATAGTAGGCTTCGAAGTCGTGCCTCGCTGGATGCACGCGTCCCTGGGCGAAATCGCGCGTGAGCGCTTTATTCCACTTGCGGAAGACAATGGATCGATCCACGAATTGTCGGAACGGCTGTTGGGCCATGCTTGCGCCGCCGCTAGCAAGTGGCCAAGCGATGTTGTACTGTCGTTCGACATCTTTCCGAGCCAACTAAGGGATCGCGCCCTGAGATCTCGAATTGTCTCCATTCTAGAGAAGACCGGTATGGCTCCGGGCCAGCTCGAACTTGAGATCACGGAAAGGGCCCTGGTGGATGATCTCGAGGCCGCGAGAGATACCCTCGGCTCTCTTCGTGACGTCGGTATAAAGATCGCGCTGGTTAACTTCGGCACCGGGTACTCGAGCCTGTATCATTTGCGGAACTTCAAGCTCGATAAAATCAAGATCGATCGCAGCTTTGTTGAATCGTTGACATCAAAAAAGGAGAGCCATCAGATAATAAATGCTCTGGTCGGACTAGGGCATGGCCTAGGACTTACTGTGGGCGCCGACGGTGTCGCCAACATGAACGATGGAACCTCGCTGAGAAATACGGGTTGTGAACAAGGTCAAGGCGTGATGTTCGGCGGGCCCGTTCCAGCCGAGGGTACCCTGGCTCTCTTTGCCGGAAGCCCATACGATATTCCCGTCCCAGCCGCTGCTATCGGTTGAATAACTGTTACCAGAGAATCTTAGCCCCAACCTGCCCAATTCGCGGAGCCCGGGCACTAGTCACATACCCGAAACTACTACTCGTAAAACTCCCATTAGGATTATTGAACTGAGCATGGTTCATGACATTAAAGAACTCCCCGCGAATCTGCAGCGTCATCCGCTCGCGTATCTTCGTGTCCTTATGAACCGCAAAGTCAAAGTTATTAAACCCGGGGCCATGAAAGAAAGTATGGTTGGCAGTCCCAAACGTCCCCAGCGCTTCGGAGGTAAAAGCCGCCGGATTGAAAAACATATTAGCTTTGCCCGTCGGACCCTTCTGCCGCGGGTCTTGCGTTACCAGCGGTCCGATAAAGTTAGGCACATCCACCCCGGAGGTGCCGGTCAGAGATCGGTCGCCGCTCTGGGTGAGCAAGATCGGAAACCCACCCGCAAATCGCGTGATTCCGTTGATCGTCCAGCCGTTGGTCAAAGCCTTCGGGGCCCTGCTGAATGCCCTGTCAAAGGGCAGGGCGTACCCGTAGCTAATGACGAAGTTATTCGCCTCGTCGAACCGCGAAAGTCCGCGGCTCAGCGCATAGTTGGTGAAGTTGACGTAATTGCCAAAGCTGGAAGCGTCGTCGATCGACTTGCTGCGAGTGTATGCGGCAAGGAACGTCATATCGCCCGCCCGGTGTTCCAAGGTGATCTGGCCTGAGTTGTAACTGGAGTTCCCCATCGTCTTGGTGTACGCGTTCGTGGCGGCGTATGCCGCCTGGCCATTGACCACAACATTGTTCAGGAGTCGAGTTCCATAGATTTGCGAACCGTTCGGCAGGGTGAAGACATTGTCCTCCTGGTTTGGTCCGCATTGAACGGTTCCCGCTTTTACGCCCGATCCGGTGAGGCTCTTGCAGAGAGCCACGTTTCCAGGGTTCGATTCGAGATACACCGGAAGTTTGCGGCCCTGCGTGCCCACATACGCCATAGACAGCACGGTATTTTTGCCAAGTGCGCGCTGGATGGTGAAGTTGTAGTGCAGCGCATACGGCAATTTAGCGTGGGTGTCGACGACCGGTGAACTCGAAATGGGCAGAAAGACATCGAAATTGATGTTCTTGGTTGCCGGATCGCCGGCGTTGGGGAGGACAAACGGGAAGCGCTGTCCGATAGAGACTCCATTCGAGCGAGTCAGGAACGGCTGTTCAAAAAGCGGAGGGGTCGGCGACACCCAGTACAACCCGAACGGCGCATCGGCAATGATGTTAAACATTGCGGCGTCCTCGACCGCCGTGAAGTAGCGGCCGGTACCCGCCCGGATACTGGTCTTGCCCGGTCCGCCGAACAACTTGCCGAGGATACCGTCGGTAGCGGAGGGCGAATAGGCGAAACCGAGGCGCGGGGAGAAGTTGTTATACCCAGTCGGCGCAAAGGTCCTGGGGATCCCGGCATCGCCGGGGAAAACCCATCCCAGGGGAGCATTCGGGAATACAGTCGACTGCTGTCCGGGAACCAGGGTCTGAAGCTTGTCCTGCGTGTCGTACCAGAACTGGCTGACTTCCCAGCGCAGCCCCATGTTGATGGTCAGGTTCGACGAGACTCGCCAGGAATCCTGTATGAATGCGCCGCCGTAGTGGGTGCGGTTGTCCATCTGCTGCAGACTTGCCTGAATGTAGGAAGTGGGCGCGCCCAACAAATAGTCGCCGAAGTCGCTTCCGGTTTCCGAACCGTTGAAAGTGAAGCTTCCGTTTTGTGCCGTGACGTTGCGCTCATTAATCTGCAGATAGCGAAACTCGCCTCCCATCTTCAAAGCGTGCTTCCCGATGATCTTCGAAAGGGTATCCGACGCCATCCAGGTATTGTCTGCCTGGATGCGGCCTCCATTCAGCCCGAAAGAATAATTGTTCAAGCCGATGCGAGGTACGCCTTCGAACGAGTCCGAAGAAGGATATATGCCGAGGCCCGAGCTTTCCATGAAGCCGAAACTGGAGACCTTCGCGAATCCGCTCGTCGGTATGTTGGTGATGTTGTGCATCCGAGTAAAGCTAAGGTGCGCTTCATTCACGGTGGTCGGCCCGATGATCTTGGTATTGGACAGAACGGCTAACTGGGCGGCCGTCGGGGAGGAGCCGGCAAATCCGGGGAAGGAGGAGCCTTGTAGCGGGTTGAAAATAGTCGAACTATCGTGGTGATAATAAGCATTCCAGTTCCCATACTTCTGAGTGGTTAAGTCGACTTTCTCACCCAACTTGCCGTCGTTGATTCGACTATTTGCCGACGAGGTCGTATAGCCGGAAGCGCCGGAATTCGGCAAAGGAATGAACTGCAGGGTCCCTGCCGCGGCGGGCGAGATCGCGCGAGTTGGAATGATGCCGCCGGGGAAAGCGCACTGTGTAGTTGTGACGCAGGTAGCCGACGTGTATAGCTCGCCGTTCGATACCGTATAGCCCAAGCGCTGCGACAGAATCTGTGCCCAGTAGGTCCCATTTACCGTGGCCCCGCCTTTCATGAAAGAGCTGTCGGAGGAGAGATCGCCGGCGCGCTGTGCGGTTGTCGGCACGGGCACCAAGCCTGTGCTGATGCCTGACACTTGCCGCGTTTCCTGATAATCGCTGAACCAGAACAATTTGTTTTTAATGATCCGGCCTCCGGCGCTATAGCCGAACTGGTTACGCTTCAGCACGCCTTTGTGCGCCGGATCGAAAAAGTTGCGGGCATCCATCTTGTCGTTCCGCAGGAATTCGAACAGCGATCCGTGGATGGCGTTCGTACCCGATTTGGTCACAGCGTTCATGACGGCTCCGCTGAAGCGGCCATATTCGGCGTCGAACGAGTTGGTGATCAGACGGAACTCCTGCACCGAATCCAGATTCGGGATCACCGAGGCGCCCATGCTGCGGCCTTCACTGACATCGGCGCCATTCACCATGAACGCGTTGGTGGTTTCGCGCTGTCCGTTCACGGATTGGTTGCCGGCGGCGAGACTGCCGGACACGGGAGTGCCCGAGATGGTACCCGCGCTGGCCGCGGCAACACCGGCCTGTAGACCCAACAAGTCAACAAAACTGCGGCCGTTCAGCGGGAGGTCCATGATCTTACGCTCTCCAATCACTTCACCAAGTTGGGAGCTGGTGGTCTCGACGGCCAAGGCTTCGGCCGTCACCGAAATCTCGGTCTGCACACTGCCCACCACGAGGGCGACATCGATCCGGCTTTGCTGATTCACTTCCAACACGATGTCGGTGACTGCGAATCGTTGGAAGCCCGCTGCTGTAGCCACCAGACGGTATTTTCCAATGGGCAATTCCAACACCCGGTATTGACCGTCAGCGCCCGATGTTACTGTCTGGTTGAAATTAGTTTCCTGGTTTGTGACGACAACCGTGACGCCGGCGACAGCCGCGTTGGATTGATCTTTACACGTCCCAAGAATCGTGCCGGTGACATCGGCCATCAGGGATGACGCACCGATGAGGCACATAAGAACGAGCAGTCTATAGTGGTAAACCTTCACTCTAACCTCCGGACCGCCGTGGACTCTCTGGCGTCGTGGCTACGACGTGACGTGGTAGCTGAACTACGATGGTGTGGTAGCAGAGCTACGAGTGGCATAGTAGCATGGCTACGACAGCGTTACAAGGAAAAATTTGGTTCGGATTTTCGACGGCAGGTCACTCGCTTTTGCGGATTGTGACGTACAATTTCGCTATTCAGCCGGGCGCATTTCGGTGTACAATCCGGCTATTCGGACGGAGAGACCGCGGGCCCGCCGAAAAAGGAGAGTTTGATGTCCCTGAATTCCTTGGTGGCTTCGTTCAAACAATACGCCGGCAATTTCACCCGGCGCGATCTTTTCCGCAGCGGAAGCTTGCTCGCTATCCCGGCGCTCTCCGCCAAGCGGGCCACCGCCGCGCCGCGGCGCCTCCCACTACTGGAGGCTTGCAGGTCGGCCCGAACATTTACGAGTCAATCGGAGTTCGTCCATTTATCTGCGGCACAGGTACGTTGACCGTCAATAGCGGAACCCTCGAACTTCCCGAGGTCCGCGCGGCCATGGAAGCCGCCACCCAACACATGGTCCAGTTGGATGAGCTGATGGACGCGGTCGGCAAACGCCTGGCTGAACTGACCGGAGCAGAATTTGGAATGGTTAGCGCGGGCTGCGCGGCAGCCATTACTCACGCCACATCCGCATGTCTCGTGGGCGGCAATCCCGATCAACATATCAAGCTGCCGCACCCGGAATTTCTCTCGAAAGACCAGGTGATCATTCCCAAGCACTCGCGCAATAACTACGATGCCGCCATTCGTGCCACGGGAGTTCGGATCATCGAAGTCGAAAGCGCCCAGGAACTGGAGGCCGCCATCGGCCCCCGGACCGCCATGATTTATATCTTCGCGGGCCCGCGCGCAGACTCGGGATCTCCGTCGTTCGAAGAGATCACACGCATCGCCAAGCAGAGGAATGTTCCTGTTCTGACGGACGCCGCAGCCGAAGGATTGACTATCCCCAATATTCATCTGCAGCGCGGATCAACACTAGTTGCTTACAGCGGCGGTAAGCAACTTCGTGGACCGCAGTGCTCCGGCTTGTTGTTGGGACGCAAAGATCTGGTAAAAGCGGCATGGGTATCGAGTGCGCCGCATCACGGGTTTTCGCGGAATATGAAAGTTGGCAAGGAAGAGATTATCGGATTGCTGGCAGCCGTCGAAGTATTCGTAAAGCGTGACGAAAAGGCCTATTGGCAGGACATGGTCGATCGTCTCACGGTCATTGGCAAGCGCGTTTCCACCATTCCGAGCGTCACCTATGAGGCGCGGCAGCCGGGAGCGGGCCTTTCCAATCGAAGTGCCGGGCTGAGTGTGCGCTGGGAGCCGGCCAAGTTGGGAATCACAGGCGAAGAGGTCGTCCACATTCTCAATACCACCGATCCGCGCATTCTGGTAGGCGGCGGACGCGGCTCACAAAACGGGATTTCGATCTCCGGTTTCAACCTCGGCCCCGGACACGAGCGAATTGTTGCCGACCGCCTCTTTGAAGTCCTTTCGGGAAAACACACGTTGAAGACCCCGGAAGCGCCGAAGCCGCCGGCTTCCGATCTCAGCGGCCAGTGGGACGTTCACATCGAATACGCCGCGAGCACCAGCAAACACTCCTTGTCGCTCCAGCAACAGGGAGCGCGCATTCAGGGAATTCATCAGGGTGATTTTCTCGCACGCGATCTGGCAGGAACGATGAACGGCGACAGAGTTCAGTTCCGCAGCAGTGTGCCGGAACGCGAGGTCGGCAACGCCCTTACCTACACCTTCTCGGGCACGGTCAGCGGCGACACAATGTCAGGAGATCTCGATTTGGGCGAATATCTCACAGCCAAATGGAGCGCCAAAAAGCACCAATACACGCAGGAGCAACGCGGCGGCGGGGGCCGTGAAATCTAGCAGGAGGACATTTTCCTCGGCTGCCGTCCATCAAAATCAAACACGAAGTGGGACGCTATAAAACGTCTTGTGACCGCGTAGTTCAAGTGGCCCTGAAATACAACTTCTGATTGTGCTAAACCAATGAGGGAGAGATTCCAATGACATCACGCCGTCAATTCTTAGGCGCTACCGCCAGTATGAGCTTTCTCGCAGCAGCCCGGGCTCGAGCTGCTAGAACAACACCCGACGTTTATCCGTTCGCGGAGTTCGAGGCGCGCATCGCCAAGCGGGACTTCCGTGACATGACCAAGGACCTTCTGCCAACGCCTTGCATGGTCGTCGATCTCGACATGTTCAAGGCCAACGTGAAACACATGGCCGACACAGCGAAGGCAAACGGCATCAACGTACAGACCCCACGTCAAGGTCCACAAGAGCGTGGACGTCGCCAAGCATCAGGTTGCGCACGGAGCGGTCGGGTTGACGGTCGCAACCATCGCCGAGGCCGAGTTGTTCTCCGGCGCCGGCATCAAGGGCGTGCTGTGGACCAAGCAGCCCGTCGGCATCAACAACACACAGCGCGCCGTATTGCTGTCGAAGAAAGACCCCACCTTCATGTTCGTCGTGGACGACGCGCAGGTGGTCGACTGGGTGGAAGACGCGGCGGCCGCCCACAACACGAAGGTGAAGATTGTCGTATCGGTATTCGCCGGCATGGCGCGGCAGGGCATCGAAGGCGGGAAGCCGGCGCTGGAGTTAGCGCAAAAAGTGTCGTCGTCCAAGCGCATGACGTTTGAAGGCTTCATGGCCTACTCGGGACGCGCGGCGCACACCAAGGGTTTCGACGAGCGCGAAGAAGTTTTCCATGGAAGTTCTGGCGGGAGTTCGCGAGAGCAGAGACCTGGCGAAGAAGTCCGGATTGCCGGTTAATATCATGAGCGGCGGCTCGACCGGAACCTACAATATCGATCACGAAACCGGATTGACCGAGTTAGAATCCGGTACCTACGTCTTCATGGACACGGAATATTTCATCGTCGGTGGACAGGATGGAGACACGAAGCGCTACAACGATTGGCAAGCCGCGCTGACGGTGCTCACTACCGTCGATAGCCAGCATCATCCCAACATCATCACCACCGACTACGGCAACAAAGTCCTCGTGAAGAAGACGGACGAAGTGAAAGGTATGCCGTGGCTGGAACTAGGGTCCGGAGGAGCGGAGTACGGTTCTCTGAAATGGAAAGACGGAGACAAGGCGCCGAAGCTGGGCGACCGGTTGGACGTCTACTGCACGAACCTCGACCAGAGCACCAACGCTTTCGATCGCTATTACATCGCCCAAGGCGACAAGATCGTAGACGTGTGGCCGATCATGGGCCGCGGCGGCGCAGCCCAACGCTGAATCGACGAAGGGGAACGTTCCTATGACAAGAAGATTAGAAGCCATGGTCCTCGCGCTCGGGATTACTGCGCTTGTTCCCTTCTGTGCTCAAGCGCAGTGGACGCTCACGAAGGAACAGATGACCGCCTATACCGCCATGAATCCTTACGAGCGTTTTCCCGATGGGCGTCCCAAAGTGCCCGACGCCCTGCTGGAGAGAGTGAAGGGACTCGTGATTGAAGAGGCATGGGGCGCCGTTCGCCAGGGATGCAACGCAGGGCGCGGCGGTGGCGGCAATGCCGGTGGCGGCGGGGCAGTGCGGGCAGCAGGCGGAGCGGCTGCGGCCCCTCCAGGCGGAGGATGCTTCCCCAATCAGTACGCGGGAGACTGGAAGATTCTGAACCCCGGCAAGAGACTTGTGGGCCGGGCGTTCACCGTGCAATTCATGCCGACAAGGCCTGACGTCGCCTCAGCCATGCAGGCCGAAGCCGAGAGCAAAGGCCTTGGACGGCTCCGCAATCAGACCGTCATCGACATGCTCCAACCGGGCGACGTGATCGTCGTCGATCTATTCGGCAAAATCGACAGCGGTACATTCGTCGGCGACAAGCTCGCCTACTACATCTGGAAAACGACAGGCACCGGAATGGTCGTCGATGGCGCAATGTTCTGGCTCGGGAAAATCATCCCGACGGGCATGCCCGCCTACTATCGCGGCACTTCTCCTGATTCGTTGAGCAATGTGATGCTCACCGGTATCAACATACCGATCCGCATCGGAAATGCAACAGTCATGCCCGGCGACGTGGTGCTGGGTGATGAGGAAGGTCTGTTGTTTATCCCGCCGCACCTGGTACAAGGTGCGCTGAACGCCGCCGACAGCACGAAGGCCCGCGACGAATGGATCAAACAGAAAATGGACACTCGAAAGTACAAATCCAGCGATCTCTATGGATCGCCGCGAGACCCGGCTCTGCGTCAGGAAATGGAAGACTACATCAAGGCTCACCAACCGCCGAAACAGTAACTTCTAGCCGCCGATATTCACTAGATTGACGAGTTCCGGAGCCCGCGAAGCCGTCTGCGGTACTTCCAGGTCCGGCATCGGCTTACCTTGAAATAGCTTGCGGCAGGGCTTCACCAGCCATCGCGCCCATTGATTCGAATTCGACTTACGCGCGCTATCCGTCGCAATCCCCGTATTCGCATACATCAGCCGGTAAAGCTTCGAAATGATCATGAAAGCCAAGCGCGCCTTCATCGACTTCACACATCGCGACCGCTTCCAAATCTCCGGCAATCCGTAGAAGTTATCCCAAACCTTCTGCGTCCTGACGCGAATCTCTTCCGTCGACATCGTTGGATGCGGCGTAAACATCTTCGGCCGTTGCGCGCTCGGGATCAGCCAGTATCGAGTCAGCGGAACACCATCGACATTCGCCGCGTTGGCCGTCTGAGCCTTCTCCCATGTATTGAAATCCACCGTCCCCGGAAACGGCGTCATCATCACAAATTGCGCGAACGTCACGCCGGCCGCCTTCGCCAGCGCCACCGTCGCGTCAAACGTATCAGCGCGATCCGACGGCAGGCCAAAGATGAACGAGCCCAGCACATGAACGCCATGCTTCCTGAATGTTTGAAGCTGCGTCGCCAGGCTCGGACCCGACGCATTGAATTCCTTGAAAACGTCCTTCAGTCCCGCTTCCGTAACCGACTCCACGCCTACCAGCGCACCCTTAATCCGTGCCTTCTTCATCGCCTCCAGAAACGCCGGATCTTCCGCCGCCTCCATTGTGATCTGCGTAAAGAAAACCATATCGGAAGGAAGTTCGGAAAGCCGCTCCATCAGTTCGAAGCGTTCCGCGCGCGTCGCTTGCAACTCCGCCACCCGTGCTGCATTTTTCTGCCGCTCGGCCAGTTTCAAATCAGTCAGCGTCACAGGATAAAAATTGTCGTCGGCCAGCGCGATAAACCGGTAGCCCATCCGCCGCAGTTGAACAATCTCCTCGATCACCGCGTCGGACCCTCGTTGGCGCGGCTTTTGTCCGTCCGTACGCCACACCGAGCAGAAGGAACAATGCTTCGGACATCCGCGAACCGTCTGCACCGACGCCCACATATAATTCTCCCGAGGCATCAGGTCCCATCGCGCTTTCAGAAATTGCTCGGCCGGCACCCGCCCGCCGTCATAGATTCGCTGCAGATTGCCATTCGCGAAATCCGTCAGCGCGCGGCCCCACGCCACATCGCCATCGCCCGTCACCACCGAATGCGCTGCGCCGATTTCGTGCGCCTCGTCCGGATAGAGCGTCGCGTGAATCCCGCCGTAAATTACCGTCGCCCCGCGTTCCCGCACCATCCGGCCGATAATGTGCCCGCGATGTGCATTACCGGTGTGGATTCCGATACCGACGACATCGCCCGGTTGAATCCGATCCATCTGAATCTGCTCCAGAGTTTCGTCGGTTATGATCGGCGCACCGAAGCGCTCCGGCGTTGCTGCCGCGAGCACATACAACCAACGCGGCGTGATCACGCCGACGCCAAAGGAAAAATCGCTTGGGTTCACTAGGTGAACAGTCATTCGTTCTCATTCCTCCATCAGTCTTCCGCAGCAGGGCATTGATCCAAGAAGGAAGGAGAGCGGACTGTTTCCCAAGAGGAGCGAAAGAAGCCCAAGTATACCAGAATAAATATCACCTAGGGTTTTCACTAGCGGATCTTTCAGGCACCCCAATTAATTCAACCAACTAAGATGAGATCATGCCCCCAAATGAAAACGATCTTCGCGCCCGGAAACGCGATCTGGAACAAAAACTCAGCGAGGCGATTTTAGCTTTTGAACGGGAAACAAGTCTCAGCGTAACCGAGGTCATCCTATCGCCCAGTGCCGCGGGCGGCAGCGCCGGAAGTCACGGCGGCCATCTGAAGGTCAAGGTTGAATTGCGGAGTTGAGCGCTGCGCCCGGCCGCAGCGGCCCCAGCAGTCCCCAAATTAAACCGGCACACAACAGCGGCATCAATCCAAACGCAAAGAATACCGGCGTATAAGAGTAATGATCCACCGCCCATCCGGTAATCAGGGCGAACACCATCCCGCCGAATCCCGATCCCATACTCGCCAGTCCCCACACCGACGCCACCGCGTTCTTCGGAAACACATCCGCCGGCATCGAAAGCATGTTCGCCAGGCACCCCGTGTACCCCATCATCGCGATTGACACCAAACCAATCGACAACCACGCATCCCGCACCAGCACCGCCGGAATCGCCGATGTCATCAGCACCGCGAAAAAAGTCAGTGCTCCTTTGCGCGCCACAGTCACCGAATATCCACGCCGTAACAACGCACCCGATAGCATTCCGCCGAAAAGATTTCCCAGTCCCGCTACCACGAACGGAATCCACGCGTACTTTCCGATAGCGGCCATGTCGAAATTTCGCGCGCGCTTCAAATATTCCGGAAACCAGAAAATGTAGAAATACCAAACCGGATCCATGAAAATCTTCGCCACCGTAAAGCTCCACACAAATCGAGTCCGAAAAAGTTCCCATGGCGGAATCGGAGTAGCGTTCGCTTCCTGCAGCACGGCCGCCGGCGTGTAATAGGTAGGCCACCAAAACAGCAGCCAGACAAAGCCGGCCAGGCCGACCACGAAGAACGCCGTCGGCCATCCAAATCGCAGCAGCACAAAAGCGACAATCGGAGGCGCAAGAATCGCCCCGACCGACGACCCGCTATTGAACAGCCCCGAAGCCAGGGCGCGCTCTTGCTCCGGAAACCACTCGGCCACCACTTTTACGCCGCCCGGCCAATTGCCCGCCTCGCCCATTCCCAAAAGAAAGCGATAAACACCCAGGCTCACCGCTCCCCGCGCAAACGCATGCAGCACTGCCGCCGCCGACCACCAGGCAATACAAAGCGCGTATCCAAGCCGCGTGCCCAACCGGTCGATCATCGGCCCCGACAGGCCATTCATGATCGTGTAAGCAAACATGAAGCGCGGACACCACCCGCCCGTATTCCACATTGCTCATATGGAACTGCTCGCGCAACACCGGGGCCGCAACGGAGAGAGTTTGCCGGTCCAGGTAGTTGATTACCGTGGCCCAAAAGGCCAGGGAAATCATCAGCCAACGCTTATTTTCTGCTTGAACCGGCACGCCCGTCATTATATGCGTGCTTTGCTGTACGCCAAGAACCACGCGGAGCGCGTCTTTAGTAAGGAATTTAATTAATACTTTACTTGCGGCACAAAAAGAAGTATCCTACCTGAGCGTTTAGATAGAAAAGATCTTCGATTGTTTCCAACGTGTAAATAGCTCTGGTCGTTTACCGGCTTATGGAGTGCTGTTTCTCCTGCGGCTGTTTGTCTAGCGGAGGTGTGTATTGTCCAACTCGGGACCTCGTGTGATCGTCGGACGATCGAGTTTTATCGTTCTGCTTTTATTGCTTTTATACGCCGTACCAGCAACTGCCGACGTGATTTACTTCGTGACCGTCGACACTACCGCAATCGGCGGAACCGCTGGAAACATCGATTTCCAGTTTAATCCAGGCGGCGTTTCCCAATCAGCGTTCGTGTCCATCTCATCGTTTTCTTCCGTCGGCGGCACTCTCACAGGAGCGCCATTGACCGTCGGTGACGTATCCGGAACCCTTCCAGGCACCGTCACGATCAACAACACGGCGGCTCTGAACGATTATTTTCAACCCTTTACGTTCGGCATGTCGTTTCAGTTTCAATTGCTGTTCGGAGGGCCCGCTATTACGTCGCCCGATGGCACGTCCACTTCCGGCAGCGCCTTTGGTTTATCGTTATTCAATTCTGCCGGAGATGCCACCTTTCTCACTACCAACCCCGACGGGTTTGCTGGCGTCGGCGATGTTGGCCTCGATGGCAAAGTTACCACCACGGTTTTCCCGTCTAATGCGAACGGCGGACCTCCCGTCGTCACATTCTCCACCTCGGTTGTACCCGAACCCTCTACGTTTAGTTTTATTTGCCCTTTTTTCTTAGCGATTGCGGGCGCTATCGCCCTGCATCGCAAGTCAAATACTTAAATTTAATCAAACAGTCGCTGAATTGAAGGATCGACGCGATTAAGGAATCGGAAATGCTTGGTAGGAAAGACTTAATTACGGTTCTTCTGGCAATATTCATGACCACTCCGGTGCTTGCTATCGCGCCCGTGGTGAAGACCGTACCGGCAATCGCGGACAATCCCACGATTCCACACGACGCGCTTCCCGATAAGGCCGTCACCCTGAAAGGCACATCCAGCGTCCAGGGTCCCGGTATTCAGGCGACTTGGGATTTTGGCGACGGTTCCAGCCCGTTTGTCTCGAACGTCGCCAATCAGTACGACGTCTCTACCACACATACCTACTCCGGCGCCCCCGGTTCCATCTTCGCCGCCACGCTGACAGTCCTCGACACACGCACCGGCGAATCCTCGTCATCCGTCTACCGCGTTGGCATACGCGAAAAGAGCGTCGAAACGGAAGTTAGCATTGCACTGGACGAAGCGCTTTGGTATCTCCACAAGACCATGAATCGCACGCAGTCGGGTGCTTCTGACACCGGTGGATGGAGCGGAACTTGCGGATTTGCCTGTGACGATACGGGAGCCGTCAACGCCTCTAACGTCCTCGCTTTTGAATCGAGCGGGTTCCTTCCTTCTGGAGATCCCAGCAACCCCTACACCGAAACCGTTGCGCGGGCCATGAACACGGTGCTCGATCCGTCGTCGACCGCCTCCATACGGAATAGTGATTTGCAAGAGGCAATCGCTGCCAAGAACCCCGGCTATCGTACCAGTCTGGCCGCCAGGACTCAACCCGGCGCTTTGTCCGCCGACACTGCCCGCGCGCTAATCGATCGCCAGGACCCCTTAGGATTCTGGACCGTCCCCGGCCCGCGCGCCGACGCTGCTTTCGAAACGTCCCGGTCGGTTGTCATGCTTACCACCAGCTTTCCGCTCGCCAGCGGTTCGGCGCCGATCCTCAACGTCTCAAATCAAGTCAGCGTCACTACCAGCGGGTTCCTTTATAACCGTGTTGCCAGAACCTACAACGGCACAATGACTGTGACCAATACGAGCGCTTCGCCCATCGCCGGTCCTATCGACGTCGTTCTCACGGTTCTCACCGCCGGCGTCACCCTGGCGAACAGCAACGGATCGTTCAACGGCGATCCCTATCTGGTCGCACCCGGCGTAACCATTTTGAACCCCGGCCAATCGGCGACTCTCACGCTCACTCTCAGCAACCCCGGCAACGTTCGGATTGACTTTACACCAGTGACCTATTCCGGTACGTTCCCGCCCGCGGAGGTCTCCTTAACCTGTCCGGCCAGCACCGGCACTAACGGGACCGCCTACAGTTCGTCTGTCGTAGGAGCCGGCGGCGTTCAACCCTATACGTATTCCATCGGCCCAGGCACTCTGCCCACCCCCCTGACGATCGATCCCAATACAGGAGCCATCACCGGAACTCCCAGCGCTAACGGGCCTTTCGCCTTCACTGCGAATGACGCCGACGCCACTGGCCTTCCGAGCGGCACGGCCAACACAAGTTGCACCATCACGATCAGCCCGGCGGTCGGTCCGCTCACTCTTACCTGTCCAGCCAACTCGGGCCAGGTTGGAGTGGCGTATTCATCGTCACTCGTTGCCTCCGGCGGCACGCCGTCGTATACATATTCCATCACCACCGGTGCGCTGCCAACGCCGCTCCTCTTGAATTCATCCACGGGAGCGATCACTGGCACTCCGGACACTGCGGGACCCGCCTCGTTTACCGGAAAAGTGGTCGACTCCACCTCCGGCACCCCGGTGACGATGACCGCCAGCTGCAACATCGGGATTGCGCCTGCCGCAACCGTCGCCATCACCGTGCAGACCTCGCCGCCCGGCCAGAGCATCACCGTAGACGGCACAACTACCTCCACCGCACAGTCGCTTAACTGGGTGCCCGGAAGTTCGCATACTATTTCCACGACATCACCCCAGACCAGCGGGGGCACACATTTCGTTTTCAACAACTGGTCGGACGGCGGCGCCATTGCGCATTCAGTCACAGGGCCCGCATCGGCTACCGTATACACAGCCAGCTTTGACACGCAATTTCAGTTGACCACCGCGGCTTCTCCTGCAGCCGATGGCACAGTGACTCCGGCGTCAGGAAGTTTCTTCGCTTCCGGATCAATACAGACGGTTCAGGCCACCGCCAACACCGGATTCGCCTTCAGCGGGTGGACCGGTCCCGTGGCCAGCGCAATCAGCGCGTCTACAACCGTCACCATGACAGCACCGATTACTGTGACGGCCAACTTTGTCACCTCTCTGGCGTTAACCTGTCCAGCAACAACCAATGCCCCCATCGGGACAGCCTACTCATCGTCGCTCACGGCATCTGGCGGAACCACGGCCTACACGTATTCCCTACAATCCGGCACCCTGCCTCCGCCGCTGGCTCTGTCGCCCACCACCGGCGCGATCACCGGCACTCCTACAACCAAGGGAACCTATAACTTCGTAGGCAAAGTGGTCGACTCCACGTCGCCCATCCAGCAGACCGCCACGGCCAGTTGCTCCATCGTCGTTCCTGACCGCCCGCCCACCGCCACGGGCCAATCCGTCACCACAAATGAAGACACAGCCAAGGTCATCACCCTGGCTGGATCGGACCCCGACGGAGATCCGCTCACATTCGTCATCGTGACCGGTCCTGCCCATGGAGCGCTCGGTTCCTTCGGGTCGGTGAGTTGCGCCGGCACGCCCAGCAACTGCACCCGGAATGTCACTTATACACCGGCCGCGAATTACAACGGCGCCGACAGTTTCACTTTCAAAGTCAACGATGGATCGCTGGACTCCACGTCCAACGCCACGGTCAGCATCACGGTTAACGCGGTGAACGACCCACCCGTCGCTCTGCCGAAGAGCTACACGGCGCAAGCCAACATGAAAGTCTCCATCGCCGCGGCAAGCGGATTGCTGATCGGAGCTACCGATCCGGACTCCGGTGATGCCGGCTTCACCTCGGTCCTCAGCGTCGGAGTAGTGGGTGCAACCTCTCCCGCCGGCGGTACAGTGGCGTTTACTGCAGCCACCGGTGCGTTCGATTTCGACCCGCCGCCCGGCGCCACCGGCAACGTCACCTTCAGCTACACAGTTTGCGACAACGGCAATCCCCTGCCGTCGATGTGCAGTTCGCCCGCAACCGTAACCGTGAATGTTGCCGGCCCCGTAATCTGGTTCGCCAATCCCGCGCTCGGCTCGAATGGCACGGGTACCCTTGCCAATCCGTTTAATACGCTGTCCGCGGCCACCACCGCCTTGGGCACCAACACCAATCAGCGCATATTCGTCTTCTCCGGCACCACGACATCAGGTACCAACGTCACACTGCTCGGAAGCGATTGGTTGGTAGGCCAGGGCGTTACCGGAACAAGTTTCGATACCGTCATGGGAATCACTCCGCCGGCTGGAACCATCGCGCGCCCATCCATCGCGGGAACCTCGCCCATCATTCAGGGCACCGTCAACATGAACGGCAGCAACACCGAGGTTCTTGGACTCACCCTTCAGCCACCCACTTCATCGGCCGGTCTCGTGGCCTCCCTTACGGGACCGTTTACTGGTCTCGTGGTATCTGACATCCCGTCCATCACCACAACCAGCGCACGCGCCGTGAACCTGAACAACGTCAGCGGCACGTTTAACATCGTCAAAGTCTCGGCAACCAGTGCCGATATTGGAATCAACCTCAGTAACCTGAACCCGTCCACCGGCAGTTTCACCGTGGCCGGCAGCGGCGGAACCTGTACCGCGGCCACTACCACCTGCACCGGCGGCACAATCTTGACTTCAAGTAACATCGGCGTAAGTCTGAGCAACGCGAACAACGTCTCGCTAACCAGGATGCACATCAAGAACAGCACGCATTTCGGCCTTCAGGGCACTACTGTGTCCGCACTGAGCGTCGACACATCCGTGTTCGATGGCACCAGCGGCGCCAGTTCCACCGAAGGGACGTTCTTTGTCTCGAACTGGCTCACGAGCGGCGCCATCAGCAATAGCGAAATTCTCGGCGCCTCTGGCGACAACGTTCATGTCGAGAACACGCAAGGCACCCTCAACCGCCTCGCCATCTCCAACACGATTATTCGCGACAACAACACCACAACGGGCAACGATGGCCTGCGGTTCGCCACTATCTTCGCACCGGCCGCAGGCAGCGGAGTTGTGATGAATTTGACGGTCACCGGCTGCACCTTCCAGCACCATCGCGGCGACCATCTCGATACCGACGCGCAAGGGCTTTCCAGCATGGATATCGTGTTCAGCAACAATACACTGACCGGTGGGGAGACGACCACCCTGGGCGACACGGTTCTCGTCAGCGACAGCCACTCGAGCCACGTGACCGTCGATTTCAATGGCAATCACATCACCGGCGCCAAGCTCAGCGCTTATTCGTTCTTCCAGAGCAACACCACCACTGCCACCGCCTCGCTCATTGGAAAGTTCCGGAACAATTTCGTCGGCGCCACGGGCGTGGTGGGTTCCGGCTCGGCCCAGGGCGATGGCGTAACCATCACTGCCACCGGCCTTGCCACCATCACCATGAACGTCACCGGCAACGACATCCGGCAGTATGCGGAATTTGGCATCGGGATGTCGGCAGGCGATACCAGTCCCCATCTAAACGTCACCGTGACCGGTAACACCGTCAAGGAACCGTTTAGCGTCAACGCACTTCAGGGAATCAAGGCCGAGATAGGCACCACCTCCGCGGGTGCCGTTGCCGCCTGCCTCGACATCGGCGGGGCGAGTACGCTGGCCAACGACGTTGCCGGATCGGGTGGCAACGGGGCAACCGATATCCGGGTCCGCCAATTAAACAGTTCCGTAGTCCAGTTGCCCGGCCTTACCGGAACAGCGGCCACCTTCATTTCCGGTCGTAATACAGGCAGCCCGACCGTAAGTACCGTTGGAACATTTGGAAACAATGGCGGAGCGGCCTGCGCGCAAGCGCCGTAGCTTTTGCAAAAGTTGCAGATGCAGTTAATACACAGACGAAAGAGGTATTCACGAAAATGGCTGAACCATTTCTAAGCGAAATCCGAATCATGTCGTTCGGTTTCCCTCCCAAAGGGTGGGCACTGTGCGACGGTCAGTTGCTGCCCATCAACCAGAATCAAGCGCTGTTCTCGCTGCTCGGCACCACATACGGCGGTGACGGCAGAGTAAACTTCGGCCTGCCGAACCTTCAAGGCCGGGCGGCGACTCATTTCGGTCAAGGCCACACCCTCGGGGAACGCGGCGGCGAGCAGGCCCATACGTTGTCCATCTCAGAAATACCCACGCACGTTCATACGGCGAAGGGATCTGCGGCCAACGCCGATACACCTTCCGCCGCCACAATATTCGCCTCGGCCAACAATGTTTATGGCGCGCCTGCCAATCTTACGAGCCTCACCCCTCAGACTCTCGGGAACATTGGCGGCAGTCAGGCACACCTGAACATGCAACCCTTCCTGGTGCTCAACTTCTGCATCGCGTTGCAGGGTATCTTCCCGAGCCAGACTTAATCCCGAACGGCAGAAACAATAACAGGAGACACCATGGCACAACCCTACGTTGGAGAAATCAGAATGTTTGCCGGCAATTTCGCGCCGGCCGGTTGGATGTTTTGTGGAGGACAGCTTTTGCCGATCTCAGAGTACGAAACTCTGTTCAACCTCATCGGCACCACCTACGGCGGCGACGGTCAGAGCACCTTCGCACTTCCCGACCTCCGCGGCCGCATCCCTTTGCACATGGGCAACGGCTTCACGCTCGCCGAAACAGGCGGCGCCGAAACAATCACCCTCACTGTAGCCCAGATTCCCGCACACACCCACCCCTTTCTGGCCACCACAAATGTCGGAAGTCAGGCCAACCTGAATGGTCAGGTCGTAGCTCAATCGCCGCAGATCAAGATGTATATCGAGGACGTGCCGGACGGCACTATGGCGCCCGCCGCAATCTCAACTACAGGCGGGAGTCAACCCCACGACAACTTCATGCCGTACCTTTGCGTCGACTTTATTATTTCACTGTTCGGGATTTTCCCGTCACAAACCTAAGAGGACAAAATGGATCCATTCGTCGCTGAAATTCGCATCTTCCCGTTCAACTTCGCCCCGAAAGGCTGGGCGTTCTGTGACGGGCAAATCCTTCCCCTTTCCCAGAACACAGCGTTGTTCTCGCTGCTTGGCACCACCTATGGCGGCGACGGAAAGAGCAATTTCGCTCTTCCCAACGTGCAGGGGCGCGCTACGATGCACCCTGGTCAGGGCCCTGGGCTTTCGCTTCACGACCTGGGCGAAACAGGCGGTTCCGAGACCGTAACTCTCCTCGAGTCGGAGATACCGGCTCATAGCCACCCCCTGGGCGTCCATAACCAGGACCCCGCGGCTCTGAATGCGCCGGCTCCGAATCGATCGCTGGCCCGTTCCAGTGGCGGGTTCGCTTACATCACAAACACCAATGCTAGCCCGTCTCAGTTTGCAGACCAGACGGTGGCGCCGGCCGGCGGGGACCAGCCCCACAACAACATGCAGCCTTATCTAACGTTGAATTTCTGCATTGCTTTGCAGGGCGTGTATCCGCCGCGTACGTAGCGTTTCTCATGTCCGCGGTAACCGTAACTCTCCGCCCCATTGAGACGGGCGACGACGAGTTCCTGCGTCTGGTTTACGCCGAGGCGCGCCGGGAAGAACTGGATCAGGTGCGGTGGGAGGAGGGCGTCAGGGAGGCCTTCCTCCGCATGCAATTCGATGCGCAGACCAAGCACTACTTCGAGCACTATCCAGGCGCGCAATTTTCCATTATCGAATCCGGGAACCAGCCCGTCGGCCGGCTCTACCTCGCGCGTTGGACACGTGAAATCCGCGTCATCGACATCGCTTTGATTCCCGCCGCTCGGGGCCGGGGAATCGGCGGCCTATTGCTGAGTGAAATCATTCAGGAAGCGCGTGCGGCCGGCAAGACCGTCACGATTCACGTCGAAAAGCAAAACCCAGCACTCACGTTATACCGTCGGTTAGGTTTCCACTCAATCGAAGACAAAGGAGTCTATTGGTTGATGGAGTGGAACTCCGCTAATTAAAAACCGCTTCGTATCTCATACCTTTCTCATCCGGTCCAATCGGAACAAGAAAAATCTGCAATTCGCCCATGCGCTCGTTCCGCAGCGAATAGGTCCGCTGCGGAAGCACGGGCCGCGCCGGACCCCGCAGCGTGAGAGCGAAGGGCTCCCGCGTTTCCTTTCCCGAAGAATGGGGCGTTAGCCGGCGGCACTCGATCAGTTCCAAATCGATAGATAGCGAATCGGCGTGGACAGTGAAAATTTCATTGACGCGCTCGATGAAAATGTCATGGTTCAAGACGGAAGGCATAAGGTGAAGAAACGGGTAGCCCATAGTTTACCAATTCCGAGCCCGCGGCACCTCCCCCAAATCAACCCGGCCAGCGCCTTTTAGCCAATCCGAGCCAACCGAGCAATTGTACGCATACCTACACAATCGGAATGGCAATTTAGGTGCTCTGTCACAGTCGAGGCTAGCAGCCTGAGCATGTGTAAAGAAGAACCCAAAACAAACAAACCACCAAACCAGTCCGTTGCCTATTGCGAGACTGCCAGGCGTCTCCTGGATACGTTTGGTGAAGCGGTGCAAGCCGTCCTGATCCTCCTCGAACAGCAGTTTCTTGCGACTGTCGAGGGGGACTCGAATGTCAGCCGCTTCGATCTCTTGATCCACGACGCCATGGAGAGTAAGCAGAGTGCCAAGTACGCTTATCTCAACCATTTGGATGCGCATGGCTGCTCACACGACTATGAAACCTTTAACGCTCTCCGAACGTGAAAGAATTACTGACAGCATGCTAAAGATTCAGTCGGCGCGCAATTCGTTGGATTGGGTAGACGAGGATAAAATCCCTTCCATGGAAGAAATTGAAACGTGTTTGAAGAGTGCGGACGACAGCCTCAGGACGGCTTTGGGCTATGCACCCTCTCCGTCCCCCGCCGAAAAAGGCTCACCTGACTGCTAGGTGCCGGTAGTACTGTCTCACATAGTGTAAGTTTTCCATTCTTTCCGCTTTCGCTCCGGCGCGAGAGCAGCACCATTGGGGCGCTGCCAACTTTACTGGAAATGTTTTCGCTTCCACCCAAATCAAACCTGTCAGAAACAGTGCGCAGGTAAGCGGCCACGAAGCTTCGATCGGAGGTCTCATGACTCGAAGTGTTCTCATCTTCCTGTTAGCCGTATCCCCCACGGCAGCCCAATTCAACGCGGCAGTCCAAGGCGCCATCACCGATCCCACGAATTCATCGGTCCCTAACGCCAAAGTGACTCTCACGAATCAGGAAACCGGAATACAGCAGTCGACCCAGACCTCCAGCGCCGGGTTCTACCGCTTCTCCGGTCTCGCCCCCGGGCGATACTCCCTTGGCATCGAGGCCTCCGGATTCAAGAAGGAATCCCGCGAGAACATCACCGTGAGCGCCGAACAGTTGCAGGGCGTCAACGTCACGCTCACCCCCGGGGCAGTCACGGAATCCATTACGGTTCACGCCGATTCCGGGCCGGGACTTCGCACCGAAGATGCAGCCATCGGACGCACCATCACCAGCACCGAGATCCAGCGTCTTCCACAGTTCAACCGCGATCCTTATGAATTGCTGCGCTTCACGCCCGGCATATTCGGAAACGGAGCCCGCGACAGCAGCGGCAACGCCGTTGCCCTCCCCAATACCACCGGACCAGGCGGTTCGAACGCATCCATTTTTCAAACCGAAAACCAGGTCGCCATCTCCGCTAATGGACAGCGTCTCTCTGACAACAACTTCATGGTTGACGGCGTCACCGTCAACAGTCTCAACTGGGGCGGAGCCGCAGTCCTCACTCCAAACCAGGAATCGATAAAAGAGATCACTGTTCAATCCGAATCCTACTCCGCCGAATACGGCCGCAACTCCGGCGCGCAAGTGCAAGTCGTCTCAAAAAACGGAACCGATCAATTTCATGGCAGCGGATTTTTCAAATACAACGATCCCGGTCTCAACGCCTTCAATCGCTACGGCGGACCCCTGAACGCACCAGCGGTTCGAGTAGAAAACAAATTCCGTCAATACGGCGCAAGCCTCGGCGGCCCCATCGTCAGAAACCATCTGTTTTTCTTCGCCAGTTATGAAGGCCTCACCAACCACGCCGACAATCCCTATACCGCCTGGATCGAGACCTCGCAATATCGCCAGGCCGTCATCGCCGCGCGCCCCGGGAGCATCAACGCAAAAATTCTGCAGGACTCTGGCGTCAATCCCCGGATAATCGCTGTGCTCAACTCCCCATGTCCAAAAGGATTTGCCGCCGGAACCTGTCAGGTAGTCAACGGGGGCGTCGACATTGGCTCGCTGAGCGGAGCCACGAATCAATATATTGATATCGGCAAGAATCCTACCGGAGCGGGCCTCGACGGCGTTCCCGACATCCAGTTCGCGCAGCTTGCCGCGCCTTCGTTCATCGCGCGGCAATCAGTACAATGCGCGCGTAGACTATACGCGCGGCAACGATAGTTTCGCCTTCAGTACCTATCTGACTCCGTTCAGCGGGTCACAAGCCGATACCGCGAGCCGCCAGTCGCCCCATGGCCGACCTCGCCAACAAGCCGTTCAACAGCGCTTACACCCTGACGTACAATCGCATTCTCAGTCCCACGCTCTTCAATGAAGCGCGAGTGAACCTCACGCGATTCACCTCCAATCAGCTCTCCGCGTCTAGCAATGTGAACTTCGGAATACCGCGCATCGAGGTCCAGGATCTCCCCTTCGACCGCATCCGCTTCGGCGCTCCGCAATCGGATGCCACGCCGGCAATCTTCGCGCAGAATACCATTGAAGTCAGCGACACTCTGAGCAAAGTCCTCGGCCGTCACGCCTTTAAAGCAGGCATCATATTTCGCAAAGAGCAAAATAACGATAATCTGGCCGGCGGCGCTAGGCCTCTCTATACGTTTCAAGGTCTTTGGAATCTTGCCAACAGCACGCCAATCTTTGAGCAGATTAACGCAAATCCCAACAACGGCGCGCCCGCCGACGCGCAACGGTACCTCCGCAGCGGCGATTACTCGGGTTTCCTCCAGGACGATTTCAAACTCCTCCCGAATCTTACGATCAACCTCGGTCTGCGCTACGAATATTACTCGCCTCTCAGCGACACGCGCAACGCACTAAGCAATCTCTTCTTCGGACCGGACAATAACTTTCAGAATTCCTACATTCGGCTGGTCGATCAGCTCTACAAACGCGATGAAAACAACTTCGCTCCGCGTCTTGGATTCGCCTGGAATCCCACTCACCTTAGCAAACTCGTCGTCCGCGGCGGCTACGGCTGGTTCTATAACCGGATTCCCGGAGTTGTCTTCGAAAACTCCGCCGGTAATCCTCCGAACTTTGCGCGATTCACTCTCTGCTGCGGAAACACCGGAAGCCCATTCGACAACAACCAAATCGTCTACTCTCTCGGCAGCGATCGAACCATCTACGGCTACCCCAGCAACCCGGCGCTCGCCATCGGCATCGATCCGGTCACCGGAGCCCCGCGCGGACCGTCCAACCCCACGGCGCCTCAAGTGGGAATTTACATGGCTCAGCGCGACACGCCGAATCCGTATGTGCAGATCTATTCCTTCGACCTTCAATACCAGTTACCACACCAGGTGATCGCCACCATCGGATATTCCGGTAGCGCAGGCCGCAAACAGATCCGTCTCGTCAACCAGAACTTCCTCTACCCCGTCAATGTTGCAACTTTCCCGTTCAGCACGGTTTACAATCCGCAACCTGACGTCAACACGAACTTCAACGCCTTGCTCATCACAGTCCGCCGCGCCTACTCTAATGGTTTCCAATTCCAGACCAACTACCGCTTCTCCAAGAGCCTCGACACACTCTCATACGAAGGACCCGGATTCGTCACCAACCAGACGTACCCGCAAAACCAAGCCACCGAGCGAGGCCCCTCCGATTTCGACACAACACACTATTTCACGACCACCGCGCTTTACGATCTGCCCTTCTATCGCAACAAACAGCCAGGCTGGGCCGGCCGCATATTCGGAGGCTTCACGCTAAGCGGAGTTTTGACAGCGCACAGCGGTTTCCCATGGACACCGGTAACCGGTCAATCCGTCCAGACACCCGGTGGACCTAGCCTCTCGCCCACCCGCCCAATCGCCTACTTCGGAAATGCAGGACACGACACGTCCAACGACGCGTTCATCAACGGAACGAATTTCCCGCTAGGAGGCTCGAAATACTTCGACATCACCAGTGGCGGATTTCCAGGAATCGGCCGAAACAGTTGGCGAGGACCTCATTTCTTTTCCATCGACATGGCCGTCGCCAAACAAATTCAGATCCGGGAAAATCTCAAGCTCGACCTGCGGGCGAATCTCTACAACACCTTCAATAAGTTGAATCTCGTGCCAATCGCCTTCGGAAGCAACCAGGCCCACATCGAAGACCCCACCTTCGGCCTCTCGCCCGCAGGAGGAGCCGGTCGAGTGGTCGAACTCCAAGCCCGCTTCACGTTCTAACAGTCTTTTCATTCGCGTGAATTCGCGTTGATTCGCGCCCCGCCATCCCTCATTGCTACCATCACTAATGTACCCGGCGTCCATTCCGGCCGCCCTCGCAAACTATGGAATATAGAACTTTAGGAAAGACGGGATTGAGAGTGTCCCGCCTCGGGTTCGGTGCCGCTACGCTAGGAAACGAATACGGTACGGCCGATCCGCAAGAGAGCCGGCGCGCCGTAAATCTTGCTATCGATAGGGGCATCAATATCTTCGATGTCGCGCCTTACTACGGCCGCACGCTCGCCGAAACGCGTCTTGGCGAAATGCTCGAGGGCCGCCGCCAGGAAGTCATCATTGCAACGAAATGCGCTCGCTATGGCAAGGACGACTTCGACTTCTCAGCCGGGCGCGTCACCCGAAGCATCGATGAATCCTTGCAGCGCTTGAAGACCGACTACGTTGACATCCTCCACGTCCACGACATCGAGTTCGCCCACAAACGCCAGGTGATCGATGAGACCATCCCGGCCCTGCGCCAGATCCAGGCCGCAGGCAAGGCTCGCTTCATAGGCATCACCGGCCTCACCGTCTGCATGCTCCGCGATATAGCCGAGGAAGCGGACGTCGATTGCCTGCTCTCCTACTGCCGATTCAACCTCATGAATACCGACATGGCTTCGGTCCTTTTTCCATTGGTCGAAAAACAGGGCATCGGGTTGATGAACGCCTCCCCGCTTTATATGCGCGTACTCACTCCGGAAGGTCCTCTCGATTGGCATCCGGCATCGCCGGAGTTGCGCCAAGTCGGCCGTCAGGTGGTCGAACTGTGCAAGCGCCGCGGTGCTTCCCCTTCCGCGCTGGCGCTACACTATGCCAGCGCCCCTTCCGCGATCGCATCGACATTTGTTGGCATCTCGACGCAGGAAGAAGTGCTCCAGAACATCGGCGCGATCGACGCGACGCTAGATCTCAATTTGCTCGACGAGATCGACAAGTTGGCCGAACCTGTTCGCCACCGGATCTGGAAATCCGGATTGCCCGAGAACTATGATCGAATGATGACAGACTAACCCATGTCGAAAACCCAGACGCCCATCGACGACGCGCTTGCCGCCTACGTCCGCGCGGTTTCTCTCCGCGAACCGGATGTACTCTTACGCTTGAGAGAAGCAACGGCTTCCATGCCGGAGGCCAGGATGCAAATCGCACCGGAACAGGGTCAGTTCCTGGCCTTCCTCATGAAGCTCATAAATGCGAGGAACACGCTCGAAATCGGTGTTTTCACTGGCTACAGTTCCACTGTCGTCGCACTCGCCCTGCCAGACGACGGCAAAGTCACCGCATGTGATGTCAACACCGACTACACGGCGGTGGCTCGCCAGTTCTGGTCGGAAGCCGGAGTCGCCCACAAGATTGACCTCCGCCTGGCTCCCGCCGTCGAGACTCTCGATGCTCTCATCGCCGCCGGCCGCCAGGGCCACTTCGACTTCGCCTTCATCGACGCCGACAAATCGAATTATCAGCGTTACATTGATCGCGCTCTGGTTCTCTTGCGCACTGGTGGACTTATCGCAATCGATAACGTCCTCTGGCATGGCAAGGTGATCGACCCTTCGGTGAACGACGCCGACACCGCCGCCATCCGCAGCGTCAACGAGAAACTGTTGAACGACGAGCGAGTCGATCTCAGCCTGATAACTATTGGCGACGGCCTCACCTTGCTGCGCAAGAGATAATTCTATGTTGCGCATCATGCTTGTAGAAGATAGCGCCGCCGATGTCTTCATGATCAAGGAATCGCTGAACGAAGCCGGCCTGCAGTACGAAGCAGTTGTTCTCGGCGACGGAGAGGATGCGTTGATTTCCCTGCGCGACGCGGCGAAGCCGGACCTCATCGTCATCGACCTCAACCTTCCGAAAATCGACGGGTACGAGGTTGTCGAGAGTGTCCGCCGCAACCCGAATCTCGCGGACATCCCCGTGGTCGTCTTGAGTTCCTCCAGCCTGCCATACGACAGGCTGCGCGCCGAAGGACTGGGCCGCACTCGCTACATCAGCAAGCCCATCACACTCGATGAATTCATGGCCATAGGGCGCGAAATCCGTGACTTCTACGCCATCTACCGGTAAAGCTCGACGTTGTCCAATTCGATCCAAACCTGAGCGCCAGCCGGCCGCGCCGCCTGAAAGCTCAACGTCAACGCATCTCTCAACGCGGGCAGCGGAACCTTCACCGTCCGCCACTTGTTATCCGCTCTAAATCCCGCGCTGGGATATTCAAAGTTGCGTACCGAACGTGTGACCGCGATCAGATGATAGTCACCTTCGCCGCGCACATCGAACCGCACGCCCTTGTAGGCGCTGATGTCCACCGGCTCAATCCCGCCGGGCCTCAACGGAACAGTCACCTCGATGAACGGGTGCTCCTTCTCCGACATGGCGCCCATCACCGATAACGCGTGTCCGTGGTCTTCCCTCAATATGCGGCCGAACATCATCTGCGAGAAATCCTGTCCCGAATCGGTCTCGTTCACCCACCGCGTATCCAAGCTGCTCCGGCCATTCGCACTTTCAAAGTCGTCAATCTTCTCCGGTATCTTCACCGAAACCAACGGACTGACGCCGGGCAAAGCGATCAGTTGCTTTAAAGCGCCTAGATCCAACTCGCGTCCAGCCAGGAATACGCGCCGGATCTTCTCGATGTCTTCAATCTTGCTCAGCGGGTCGCCTTCCACCAGCGCCAAGTCCGCCAGCTTTCCCGCTGTAATCGTGCCGCGATCCGTCAGCCCAATCGCCCGTGCGCTGCTCCCGGTTGCCGCCGTGATCGCTTCGAGCGGAGTTAGCCCCGCGTGGGCTGTGAGCTCGACCTCCCGCAGAGTCGCCCATCCGTGATAAGTCCCCGTAACGCCGGCGTCCGTACCCGCGCCAATGTTAATCCCTGCCTTTTGCAGCGCGGCCACGTTCTCCAACAACACGCTGAATCTGCGGACTCGCGGCGATGGTACGAAATCACCTCGCATCATTCGGACCGCCGGCGGAACAGTCAGCGGCGGGCGTATACCACCTCGCGCGATGGGCTCAAGAACCGCTGCCAGCATGTCCGACAAAATCGCCCGGTCGCGAGGTTCATAAACGGCCAGCGTTGAAACGTAGCTGGTCCCCTTCGCCTTCATCAAATCGATGAGCTGAGCGTCCACCGGAAGATCACCGACGCCGTGAGCCAGCACATCCACGCCCGCGCGCGAAGCGATCTTGGCCCGCTCCAGCGTCACCGTATGACTTAGCACCTTCAACCCATGCTGATGCGCCTCATCCACCAGCGCTGCCAGCGTGCCCTCATCCATGCTCGTCATATCGGGAGCAGTCCCGTATCGCCAGCCATCGGTAAACACCTTGATCACATCCGGTTTGTAAGGCAGCACACGGCGAACGGCAGCACGCGCCTCCCGCGGAGTGAGCACCTGCTGCTGAAAGAAGTCCCCCCGGCCGGCCTCTGCGCCATGGCCCCCCGGTGTAGTAAAGCGCGCGGCAAGATTGATGTGCGGTCCAATCACCAGTCCGCTCTCGAGCAACCGGCGCATCGGCGCAAACGTCTCAGGATATGTGCCGAAATCGTCCACCGTGGTTACGCCGCAGATGAGATACGCGGCCAGCGTCTTGGCCCAATCTCCCGAAACACCGGACACGGCCGAGTAGGGCAGGTGGGTGTGCAGGTCGAATAACCCAGGAATCAGAGTAAGGCCTTCCGCCTGAATGATCCGGGCATCGCTCGGTGCTTGCACACCAGGGCCGGCAGCCTCAATGCGGCCGCCTCGAATCACCACCACGCCTTTGTACGCCGCCGCGCCCGTGCCGTCCACAATATTGGCGCCGGTGATTGCCGTCACCGGTTGGCTCAGCGCGCAAAAAGCGCTCGCCGCGAAAAGAACAAAGACCCGCATCTCACGAGTGTACTTGCTGCTGGAGGAATACCCGCGTTACAGTGGAAACTCTGGGAGGTGGTAAATGGCGTTTTGCCCAAATTGTGGAACTCAGGCGGACGGAAAGTTTTGCCCGAAGTGCGGCGCGGCGATCGGTGTCGCCCCTGGAGCTCCCCCGCCCGGTAACGCTGCCCCGCCGCCCTACCAGGCGCCGCCCCCATATCAGGCCCAACAGCCTTACCAGGCGCAACCAGGCTACCAGCCCGCCGCCGGTGCCAGCGGGATGACCGACAACGTAGCCGGAGCCCTCTGCTATCTCATCGGATTCATCACGGGCATTCTCTTCCTCGTGCTCGATCCCTATAACAAGAGCAAGTTTGTCCGCTTCCACGCCTTCCAGGCCATCTTCTTTCACGCCGCGTTTATCGTCTTCTTGATCGGCCTGACCATCGTGAGCGTCATTCTGCCGTGGGGTCTCCGCACGCTGGTCCACCTGCTCAGCCTTTGCGTTTGGCTTGGCGGTGTTGGACTCTGGCTCTTTCTCATGTACCAGGCCTATAACAACCAGCGGTTCAAGATCCCGATCATCGGGGATATCGCCGAAAAGCAATCGTAATTTAAAACGGCGGTGTTGCGTCCAATTATCTTGCGACTCCTATTCACCTGCCTCCTGAGTGCCTGCCTGTCGTGTACCCAACTGTCCGCCCAGGAACCGCCCCGCGTCGGTGTCATAGACCTCTACGGGCTCCACAAGACGCCTGAAGCCAAAATCCGAAAGGAACTTGGAATCAAGGAGGGCGACATGCTTCCCCGCTCGAAGGGTGGCACTGAAGACCGAATCGAAGAAATCCCGGGTGTCACCCAAGCGCGTCTGGAGGCCGTCTGCTGCGACCAGAACCACAAGGCAATTCTCTACGTCGGAATCGAGGAGAAGGGCGCTCCACATTTCAACTATCGCCCGCCCCCATCAGGCGAGGTCCAGCTTCCCGCCCAGATCGCGCCCATTTACGCTAGGTTTCTCGGAGCCGTAGCCGCCGCCGGCCAGAAAGGCCCGGTTTCTGAAGACCTCACCCGCGGCCATTCTTTCATGTCCGACCCAAGGGTGCGGGCCTTGCAAGAGGCCTTTGTCGACATCGCCACCACCTACCCAACCGAGCTCCGCAACGTGCTTCGTGAAGGAGCCAACGAAGAGCAGCGGGCCATGGCAGCCTACATCATCGGTTACGCTCCCAACAAAATGAGAGTCGTCAACGACCTTCAATACGCCCTCCAGGATCCCGACGACACGGTTCGCAACAACGCCATGCGCAGCCTCGCCGCCTTCGCCGTCCTTAAACAGAAGGACCCCACGGTGGAAATGAAGATCGAGCCCATCTGGCTCGTCGCGCTCCTCAATTCGTTGGTTTGGGGCGACCGCCACACCGCCGCAGTTACGCTAGTCACCATCACCGAGAACCGCGATGCCGACACGCTGAGCCTCATCAAAGAGCGCGCTATGCCGGCCCTCGCCGAAATGGCCGCCTGGAAAACTCTCGCCCACGCGTTGCCGGCCTATATCCTTATGGGACGCGCTGGAGGCCTCAAGGAAGCAGAGCTGCAGGAAGCATGGAGCAAAGGCCAGCGAATGGCGATCATCAAGAAGGTGATGGCCGAACAATGATAAAATCCTGTCCAGCCACTGATATTTATGCGCTGGAAAATCCTAAGCCTGTTGCCGTTGCCCGCCGCCCTGTGCTTAGCTGCTACTCCCGCTAACGACGTCATCTTTCGCGACAGCATTTTGCCCGTTCTCAAGGCAAGCTGCGCGAGCTGTCACGCAGGCGCCGCGCCCGCCGGAGGGCTGAACGTAAACGACCTCGCCAGTGTTCTAAGCGGAGGGAAGCACGGCCCCGCAATCGCTCCCGCACACTCCTCCGATAGCCTCATCATTCAATACATCCGCGGCCAGCGGACTCCAAAGATGCCCCTGGCCGGATCGGTGTCCGAATCTGCGGTCGCGACGCTCGTGGCCGCCATCGATCAGATGCAGCCGGCCGCCGAAAAACCGAAAAACGCGTACGCCGAATGGCTGCTCCATAAGCCCGCTACGCCGGCTGTTCCCGCAGTTCATCAATCGGAATGGGTCAGGAACCCGATCGACGCATTCGTGCTAGCCAAGCTGGAGGAAAAGGGCCTCGCCCCGGCGCCGCCCGCCAGCCCACGAGCGCTCATTCGTCGCGTCTACTTCGACTTAATCGGTCTCCCGCCCACGCCCGATGAAGTCCGCGCGTTCACTGCCGATCCGTCGCCCCGAGCCTACGAAAAAATCGTCGACAAGCTCCTGGCTGACTCCCGCTACGGAGAGCGTTGGGCGCGCCACTGGCTCGACCTTGTGCGATTCGCCGAGTCCGACGGATTCGCTATCGACGGCGAGCGTCCAACCGCCTGGCGTTATCGCGATTACGTCATCCGCGCGTTCAACAAGGACAAACCGTACGATCTGTTCATCAAAGAGCAACTCGCCGGCGACGAGATGAACGACAAACGCAGCCCCGCCGACGATCGCTCCGAGCGGCTCGTGGCGTTGGGCTTCATGCGCATGGGCACGTGGGAAGCAGACGCAAATTTCAAGACCCAACTCCGCCAGGATGTGCTGAACGACATCACTGGCACTACGGCCCAGGTCTTCCTCGGCCTCACCGTCGGCTGCGCACGTTGCCACAACCACAAGTACGATCCCATTCCGCAGCGCGACTTCTACCGCATGCAAGCCTTCTTCGGCGCAATGCGCGTAGAAGACCGGCAGGCGGCATTCCTTGAGTCCGAACATCCGAAGATGATGAAGCAGCTCGCACGCCGCTACGAAGACGACGCGGAGATCGCATCCGATGAGTTCAAGAAAATCGAAGCGGAGCTGAAAAAGAAAGCGCCGAAGGATTTCGCCAAGGTCATCAAAGATCATAAAGATCCGGCCTTCACCGAGGAAGAGCGGAAGCGCTATGAGACCGCACGCGATCATGCCCGTCAGCTTACCGACGCCGCACCGCGCTACCGCCCGGTTGCTTATTCGATTTCGGATGTCGTCCCGCCGCAGGTTTCGGCCATCGCCGACACGTACGTGCTGGCGGGCGGGGAACTGGCGAGTAAAGCCGAGAAGGTCGAGCCTGGATTTCCTCAATGCATCACCGGCAACGGCGATCCCGCCAAAATTCCATTTGCGGGCGGAAGCTCCGGCCGGCGCGGAGCCTTGGCCGATTGGATCGCCAGCCCGGATAACCCGGTCACGGCTCGCGTGATGGTGAACCGGCTTTGGCAGCATCATTTCGGTGAAGGCATCGTGGGAACCCCCAGCGATTTCGGCATGAACGGCGAGCGGCCAACAAATCCGCAGTTGCTCGACTGGCTCGCGACGCAGTTTGTCGAAAAGAAATGGAGCATCAAAGCGATGCAGAAAATCATGCTCCTTTCGAACACATACCAGCAGTCGACCGCCGACCCGCAACCAGAGAGATATGTGCACTGGCAGCGGCTGGAAGCAGAGGTGGTGCGCGATTCAATTCTCTCCGTCAGCGGCCGATTGCAGAAATCTGACGGCGGTCCGGGTGTCTTCCTGAATATCCCGGAAGACGTCGCGGAAGGATTCGAGTTTTTCAAGTGGTTCCCATCGGATGAAAAGGACCAGTTGCGCCGCACCATCTACACATTTCAACGCCGGTCCGTGATGCTGCCAATGGTGGAAGTCTTCGACGGCGCGAACATGAACGAATCTTGTTCCCGCCGCAACGTCACGACAGTAGCGCCGCAGGCTTTCTCCTTATTGAACGGGGAACTCACCAACCGCGAAGCAAAATACTTTGCGGCGCGCGTGATTGAAGAAGTCGGACCCGACAAGCCTAAACAGGTGGAACGCGCATTCTGGCTGGCACTGGGCAGAGAGCCGTCCGCCGAAGAGAAGACCACAGCCGCCGCATTACCGCTGGAACAACTCGGAGTGGTGCTGTTCAACCTGAACGAATTTGTTTATCTGGAGTAACCCATGGACTCGCGCAGACATTTTTTGTACCAGAGCTTCACCGGCGTCGGCTGGGTCGCGCTCGCTGAACTGCTGAATCGCGATCTCTCCATCGCTGCGTCCAATCCGCTCACGCCCAAGGCCCCCCACTTCGCGTCGAAAGCGAAGTCGTGTATTTTTCTCACCATGCTCGGCGGCGTCAGCCAGGTGGACACGTTCGATCCGAAACCCGCGCTGGCCAAGTTCGACAACACCGTAATGGACTGGAGCAAAGAGAAGAATACCGATCAGCCAAACCTCTTCGCCAAGCCCCGTCTGATTCTCAAGAGCCCGTGGGAATTCAAGAAATATGGCAAGTGCGGAATGGACGTCTCCGCTCTGTATCCGAACATCGCCGGCTGCGTGGACGACATGACGTTCGTCCGCTCCGTTCAGGCGGAAAACGGCAATCATCCGGCCGCGGTCTTCCTGATGAATACCGGTTCGGTGATCCCAGGACGCCCCTCGATGGGCGCGTGGGTGACATACGGACTCGGCACCGAGAATCAGAATCTACCCGCCTTCGTCGTCCTGCCGGACTTCCGATCGCTTCCCTTCAGTGGTTCGCAGCAATGGGGCAGCGCCTTTTTGCCGGCCGCCTATCAAGGCACCGTCCTGCGCTGGAAGGGCGAGGCGATTCACGATCTCAAACCTCCAGCCAACGTGACCCCAGCCTTGCAGTCCCAAGAGATGGAGGCGCTCCGCGTCTTCAATCGTCAGTACATTCAGCAGCACAGCGGCAACCCCGACCTCCAGGGGCGCATGGACGCCTACGAACTCGCCTATCGCATGCAGACCGAAGTGCCCGGCGTCATTTCCATTGACGGAGAGAACGAGAAGACCCGCGCCATGTACGGCCTCGACGACCCGACGACTGAGTCGTTCGGCAAGCGCTGTCTCATGGCCCGGCGGCTCGTAGAAAAAGGCGTGCGCTTCGTGCAGATCTACACGCCGAGCCAATCGTGGGACAGCCACACCGACATTCTGAAGGGCCACCAGAAGAACGCCAGTGAAACCGATAAGCCGATCGCCGCCCTCATCAAAGATCTGAAGCAGCGCGGACTCCTCGACGACACGCTCATCGTTTGCATGGGCGAGTTCGGCCGCACACCGGACAATCCGGCCGAAATGCGCGACAAGCCAGGCCGCGACCACAACACACGCGCCATGACCATGTGGTTCGCCGGAGGGGGCACGAAACCAGGAACCGTGGTCGGCGCAACGGACGAACTCGGTTTCAAAGCAGTCGAGAACATCTACCGCATGCGCGACGTTCACGACACCGTGCTCCATCAGATGGGTCTCGACGACATGCGCCTCACTTACTACAGCGGAGGCCGTAACATGCGCCTCACCGATACCGGCGGTAAAATTATTAAAGAAGCACTGGCGTAATGAACGATTCGAATCGCGAAGTAGCCGAGTGGGCGCTGTTTTCGGGTGGCGAACTGGTTCTCGAAGGCAGTGATCGCCGCGTTCACGACATCTCCGAACTACCGGCCGGCGATTTCAGGATTCGCATCCTCGATCTTACCGGCACGCTCATCGAACCGCCCGATTTTGCGCGCCTTTCCTCCCTTGATGCACTTCGCGAACTGTACCTCGCCGGACCATCCTGGAATAGAAACGTCGACGGCGGCAAGGATCACAGCAAGGATCTGCATTTTCTCGCCTCCGTCAAGACCCTGCAAAAGTTGACCTTCAGTTATCACTTTCTCGACCGCACGCGTTTTCACGACTCCGGACTTGAAACGATCCAAACCCTCCCCGATCTTCGGGAACTCTCGATCCGTCAAACAGGTATCAAAGGACGCTCGCTCGCGCCTTTCAAGAGTATGGTCGCGCTCGACGTTTCCATTACCCCGTTCGACGACGCTGGCATGAACAATCTGGCCGGCATGGCCAATCTGCGCCGGCTTTGGGCGGGCGACACGCTCGTTACCGATGCCGGTGTGGCCGCGCTCGGCGGACTGCAAAATCTGGAAGACATCGATCTTCACGGCACAGCGATTACCGATGGCGGTGTTGCGCAACTATCGAAGCTGAAACGCATCCGCAAGCTCAATCTGATGGGCACCGCGATTACCGATGCCGGGCTCGAGACTCTGCGCGACATGCGCGGTCTGGAATACCTCAATCTCTACCGCACCAAAGTCACCAACGCTGGTCTCGATCGTCTAAAACCGCTCACCGCGCTGCGCGAACTCGATCTGCGCTACACACGAGTGTCGCGAGGCGGCATCGACAGCTTGCGCGCCGCTATTCCGAAGGCTTTGTTCGTCTTCATCGACTCCGCCCCAGTAATGGCCCGGACCATTCCCGAACCGTCGAGCAAGGGCGATGCGGCCATTGCGGAGTGGGTTCGCGCTCTCGGCGGCAATGCCACTCTGGAAGGCACTTCGCTGGTCGCCGTTTCTCTCAGTACGACGCCGGTCACAGATGCCCGCCTGGAGCATGTCGCCGCTCTGGGCCATCTCAAGAAACTGAATTTGTCCGGAACGGAAATCGGAGACCTCGGACTGATTCACTTGACGGCGCTCACCCAGCTTGCCGATCTTTCGCTGAATGGAACGGCAGTCTCGGACAAAGGATTGAAGCAACTCGCGAGTTTGCAATCGCTGCGAAAGCTGAGCCTGAATAACACCTACATCGAAGGGCCAGGTCTTCAGTCGCTCGAAGGTTTGAAGAACATCGAGGAACTGAGTCTGACCGGATCTCCCATCCGCAACGGCTCGCTCAAGCCGCTCGCTGCACTCCCCCGGCTTCAACATCTGTCGCTCGCCTACACCGATCTCAACGACGAAGGACTGAAACAACTGGCAGACCTCCATTCGCTGACGGAACTCGACCTCTGCGGCGTGGACATCACCGATCAGGGGCTTTCCGCGCTTGAAGGTCTGGTGAATTTGACCGCGCTCTGGCTGCGCGACGGCCGTTTCGGCAACACCGGTCTTCAGCATCTTGCCAACCTTCGGAACCTGCGAGAACTCGATCTCTTCCGCGGCCACACCACCGACGCCGGCCTAGATGCACTGGCGAAACTGGGCAGCCTGCGGCGGCTGATTCTCGATTACGCCGAAGTGAGCGACCAAGGTCTCAGCCGCCTGAAAGCGCTCGCGTCGATGGAAGATCTCAGCCTCGACAGCACCAACGTGACGGACAAAGTTGTTCCAGACCTGAGCGCCTTCCCTCATCTGCGGCGAGTGAATCTTTATCACACGTACGTGACGGCTAAGGGCGAAGCTGAGTTGAAAAAAACGCTTCCCGAATGCCAGATTATCTGGGACCCGGAGTCGTCGTTGCCGAATCGGCGGAGGACTTAAATTATGCAGACACTGTCTGCACTATTCATCGCTTGCTCACTTTTTGCGGCAACTCCCGATGCCGATACCGCCGCTTGGATTACTGCGCAGGGCGGTCACGCGGCCACCGACGCGGCCGGGCACGTGATCTCCGCCAATCTCGGTTCCACCTGGATTACCGACGTCGATCTGCAGCGAATCGGCGAGTTGGCGTATCTGCGGGAACTCGATCTCTCGCATACGATGATTACCGACGTGGGCCTCGAGCATCTGAGAAAGCTTCGCCGTGTCACCAGTCTGTCGCTCTATTACGCCGAGTACTTCAGCGACAGCGGCATCGCTCACTTGGCCGAGTGGAAGTCGCTGGAGCGTCTCGATCTGCACGGCACAAAAGTTACCAGCAAGGTGTTTGAACATATCGCCCGTCTGACCGGTTTGAAATCGCTCGACCTCGGGTTCACGCAGATCGATGACGACGGTTTCGAGAATCTTTCTTCACTAACTAACTTGGAACGCCTGGTCATCGGAGGAAATCGATTGAACGGTTCCGGACTCGCTTCGTTGAAGCTTCTCCGGGCACTCACTGACCTCGACGTCGGCGGCGTGCAATGGGTCGATTCGGGTACCTGGGGCTTGCCGCTGACCGAAGCAAATTTGCGCCAGATCGGCGCGTTGAAACAACTGAAATCGCTCAGTCTGAACGGAGCCAACATCACCGATCGCGGCGCGGACTATCCTGGGCAGCCGGAAGCGATACGAACCGAACTGAAAAGCCTGAATGCGCTCGCCGGTATGGTTAACCTTGAGCGGCTCGATCTCAGCCGCACGCCGGTATCGGCGGAAAGCCTGGAGCCTCTTCGAGCATTGCCGAAGCTGCGCGAAATCCGGCTCGGAATGGCTCCGAATATCAACGATTCCGCGGTACCAGTGCTGGCGCAGATGAAAAGTTTGAAGGCGGTCTACATCGCTGGAACGAAAATCAGCGATGTAGAGCGAGCGAAGATCCCAGCGCGTTAGACAATCTCGCTCAACTTCTTCTCGGCGGTTGGGAATTTCTTGATATCGGCCTTGAGCGCCTCATCCGCCAATGTCACGTAGAGGTCGCCCATAGTGCCGGTCGTGCGCGTATGCAACCCGGTCTTCATATTGCCCGCATGGCCCGCAAGAATCACGGCCAGGTTGTTATTCTTATGCGCATTGGCCTCGGCGTGTTCATGCGCGAACACCAGGCAGCAATTGTCCAGCAGCGTACCCTCGCCTTCGGGCATTGATTTCAACTTGCCGACGAGATACGCGAATTCTTCCACGTGCCAGCGGCAAATATCCCGCAGAATGCGCATTCCTTCAGATGTCTCCACCGTGCCGTGCGTGTATTCATGATGGCGCTGCGCAGTATGCCCAAGCCACGGGAAACGCGAAAGTCCCTGGCACTTCGAGAGCATAAAAGAGGCAACACGAGTTTGGCGCGAGGCCAGCGCATGCGCCAGCAGATCGCTCTGCAGACGGGCGATGCGCGGCCAGTCCTTCAGATCGCCGCCCTCAGGTGGACGGTCGACAACTTGCTTGTACTCCGGAGGCAAACTCGCGATGGAGCGTTCCAGTTCGCGCACCGAAGTCAGATACTCATCCACGCGCTGCTTGTCTTCGGAACCAAGTTGCGTCGCGAGCGCCGCTGACTCGGTCCGAACAGAATCCAGAATGCTCTTTTCCCGATTCACCCAACCTTGTTCGCGGCCGCCGAACAAGCGGTCAAAAAGACGATGCGGGATCATCTCCGGCGGCAGCGGCCGGTCCCGATCCACCCAGCTCAGATTGCGCTGAATCGCCTCGCCGAATGACTCCTGGCACACGCCGACCTGCAGCGAACGGAATCGCGAGTCCCCACCCATCGTGCGCGCGACTACTTGATCGATAGAAGGGCCGCCGGCGCCGCGGCCGGTGTAAACCTCGCCGGAAACAAGCGCGCTCATGGAAGGATAGTGGCTGTTCCCCGGACCAGGCAATCTGGCGGCAGGACTATCCAGACCTGTCACCACATGGATATCGTTACGGAAGCGTTCGAGCGGGGCGAGACAAGGCGTGAAATCAAAATCGGCGCCGGTTTGCCGTGGAATCCAATACTTCTCCGGAATTCCGTTGCCATTGAACCAGAAGACGAATCGCGTCTCGATTGCGCGGGAGCCATTGGTGACCGGGGCGGCATACGCGGTGCCGCTCGCATTGAACATGGCCGCCAACGCCGGTAGACCCACGTGTACGGCCGTGCCCCCCAAACCAATGCCACTCAGGAATGTTCTACGAGATAGAGGCTTTTTCATTCGGCTGGTCCTCCAAGGAAAACCTTGGATTCTACTATTGAGATTATCAGGTTTTGGAAGTGGAATCCCGACTCGCGGAAGGCCTTGAATGACGCGTCGATCGCCGGTTGATCGGCTTCGGTTTCGGGACGTCCCATTGCATAACGGAACAGCTGCTTGACCACGCACCGCTGGCAATTTGGAGTTGCCGCCAAAAGTGCGCCCAGTTGTTTGGGTGACTGGAATTCAGAATTTGGGATCCCGCGCACTGACGCCGTCGTATCCATTGCTAGTTCATGCACCGTCGGCTTCATTCTGGGCTTTGTCTTCAATTCGTCTCGAGTTGGGAAGATCGTGACCGTTTGCTTTGCCCGGTATTTGCCGATCGCGTCGTAATGCTCAAGACCGAAGCCGATAGGATCGATCAATCGATGACATCCCGCGCAGGTCGGGCTGGTAAGATGCATGGCCAACCGGTCGCGATTTGTCAGAGCCTTCTCGGCGGTCGGGTCCGGCAGGTTCGTATTCACGCCTGGCGGAGGGGGCGGCACAATCTGGCAAAGAAAATGTTCACGCACGAACAGACCCCGCTCAGTGGGTGAGGTATCGGAGGGTTTGCTCGTGAGGGAAAGAAATAATGCCGAACCGACGATTCCAGAGCGCTCGGAGTCCGGCGGGAAATTTACGCGGCTGAACTCCTGAGGCGGCGGCTGCACACCGTATATTTTGGCCAGGTCGTTGTTCAGGAACGAATAGTTGGCCGTGTAAAAGTCGAGAAAGGATTCGTTATCCCACACCAGATGGTCGAATAGCCTGCGCACTTCTTCCGTCATCGCCCCGACAAGTTCAAGACTGAATTCCGGATAGAGGCGGCGGTCGCGAACCGCACTCTTCAACCGGTCAAATCGCAGCCACTGCGCCAGAAACTCGCCGAATGATATACGCGCCCTGTCATCGGCCATAAGGCGGCGGGATTGCTTCTCGATCCCCGAGGCGTCCGCCAGTTGATTCTTCGCGGCCGCGCGGAAAAGCGCCTCGTCGGGCATGGTGTCCCACAGAAAATACGACAGGCGGCTGGCGATCTGATACTGGGTCCATCGGCCGTCTGGTCCGCCTTCCAGGTGAAACAGGAAGTGAGGCGACTGGAGCATGGCTTCCACCACCACCTGAGCGCCGGCGAGGAAATCCTTGCTTCGCTCCGCCTCGCCTCGAAACAGATTCTCATATGCATGAGATTCGGCATCGGAAAGCGGACGCCGGAAACTGAGCTGCCCAAACTTGCGAATAAACTGCATGCGGCAGGCGCCGTCGCCAGGCCCCGACGGTTTACAGGGAATCAAACCACGCGTGTCGCCGCCTCGAAACGCGTTGCGCGCCAGTTTCTCCGCGGCGTGACTGTACGCCTCCGCTAAAAGTGGTGAAATGCTTTGCGCCTCGGCCTGGTTGGTGAACCCGTGAGTAAAGTCTTCGTTCGGAAACTGATCCGCCGGCCGCGTCTGATCGCCCAGCAGATCCTGCACGGTGTGGTTGTACTGGCTGTGAGTAAGGCGTCGCAGGATTGTCACGGCATGGCGCTCGGGGGCGGCTTCGGCGGCCGTAGTTTCTGGAGAAGTCGCGAGCTTGTTGACCCACGCCATCAAAATGCGTTCCTCTTCGCTACCGGGATGAATGCGTTCACCGCCTGTGTGGGCAATCCGGTTAGTTGGTTTACGGAAGAGCAGAGATTGGTCCGGATGGGCCGCGTCCACCAGCACTCTCAGCCGCAGTCCGAACCCCTTGATCTCATCTGCGTTGGCGTGTTCAGGTGGAAAATGAAGCCTCGTTGCCGAAGCAACGCCGTTGTCGTTGTGGCAAAGCTGGCACTGCGCCTTTTCGAAAACCGGGTAGAGCTTCGTAGCGAAAAAGGCTGGATCGGCGGTTTGCGCCGCGAGCTTGGATGCAAGCAGCAGCGCCCACCAGGGTGCACTGAAACGATACATGTTCACTTCAATCGCCTTTATCGTATCACCGCTGCAAGTCCGTGACCCGGAACGGTTCCATCCGATCGATGGCAGCGTCAGGTTCATTCGTGCTCCAGTGAAAGAACCGCAGCTTGATGGCGGCCGGAGTAAAATCCGCGATCAGGAATCCGTTGCGTTCTTCCGCCTGCAACCGTTCCTCGGTATCCACGTGTTGCGGCGGCAGAGGCTTGGTCCCGCGCCCGACAGACGGCCATCCAGTTCGTCCTGTACCAACCGGACCGGTGAGCACCGAGACCACTGGGTTTGAAGAGAGGTCCAATTTTCCTGTGCGATGAATATGTGTTTCTCCGATGGCGTGCATGTCGCCGCAAAGGAAGAGTGGAATTCGTCCGTGCATGCCCGATGTTGCACGCAATAGCCGGTCGTGTTGCGCGGCCCATCCCGATTGCCAATACGGCTTGGGCTTTTTGATTCCGAGCTTTCCTGCGTCATCCAGAAAATCGGGATACCAATCGCCCCACTTTCCGGCGCTCCAGCCGATGGGCAGCGAAGGAACCTGTACAACGTGATCCACCCTCTGGTCCGCCAATCGGGAGACAATCCAATCTTCCGTTTCCGGTGGAATCACGGTAGCGCTCGGACCGGTCAACGTGAGAAAGCGCCTGCAATCGTAGAGTAGTATTTCCGCCAGCCGGCCATAGCGGAGCGTTCCAAACGCCTCGCCGGTTTCGAGCGGAGTGTCGGCCTCCGAAGCGCCGGCAAGCCCCGAAGGGCGGTTCGCATCGGGTAAGAACTCTGGGTAGTAAAGCCGGCGCGTCGCCCGTACCAGCCGCATCATGAATGGATCGGGCGGAAAGCTCACCAGCCGGTCGTCGGCTTCATCGTTGTCGAAGTGGTCGTGATCGTCCGTGATAAAGAAGACCGGCGTCTCGCGGAAACTTGTTCCATAAAGCGCGGCGATCTGAGGGCCGGCAGCTTTCTGCAGAACCGCTTCGTTGACGCCGCCAAAGATCGGCAGATTGCGGCGGAATCGACCGGCGTACGCGGTGCCTTCTGGTGACTCTCCTTGCGACTTCGCACCGGAAGTACGCAAATCCCAGTACACGTGATCGCCATTCGCGACTACCGCATCGGGGCGGAACGAAAGCGCCCGCGCGAGCATACGGCGCCGGCGCTCGAGCGAGAGGAATCGGGGTTCGCCGTCCGGCGTTTTGAGAACCGGATGGCCGCCCGCACAGGTGTAGATCAATAGCCGGAATGCAGAAGGCCGATCGTCAAGAGCCGGAAAGGTTTTGAGCTTCCATTTCTCGCAGAGCTCGGTCGTGCCATCGAGCAATTGCAGGTCGTAGGTTGTCCCGGGCTCAAGCGAAGCTGCGTCGAACGAAGCGAAGCGCCCACCAGTGTCCGTGTGCGTGCCCGAGACCAGTCTCCGTCCAATTCGCAATCGCGGAGATCGAACCGGCTCGCGGAAACTCGCCTTCAGCAGAATTCGCTCATGATTCACGGTCGGCAGTATGTGAATGACAGAACCGGCCGATTGAGCTTGGGCCAGAGACGCCAGGGCGGCGTTCTGGAGAAGAAACTCGCGGCGGTGCATGTCAGAGGTGGTTCGCGTATTGCTCGAGGGCGACTCGCACCAGTTGGCCGCGAGTTCGAACGCCTGTCTTCTTGAACAAGCTCTGCAGGATCGCCTTCACGTAACTTTCTGAAATCTGCAGATGAGCGGCAATTTCCTTGTTCGACAATCCCTCCAGAACAAAGCGCAGAACTTTCCGCTGCCTCTCGTTGAACATCGGTCTGGCATCCGGTTCGAGTTCCTCGCCCACCAGATGTGCGAACCGCTTATCCAGGTATCTGCCTCCGCTTGCTACTGTGCGGATACCTTCGGCCAATGTGCTCAACGGACTTTCCTTGAGGAAGATTCCCGAGACTCCCTGTCGAATGAGCCGCTTCGCCTCGATATCGCTGACCCAGGCGGTCACAATGAGAACTTGTCCCGAAAATCCTTTGAGATTCGCCGAGGGAAGGAATTGCGATGCCCGCTCGGCTCCCAGGTCGTGATCGAGCAGAACGATCCCGATAGGCTTCTGTTCAAGGATCTCTAAGGCTTCCTTAATGGTTCCGCAATGTTCGATAGTCAGGTCCGGTTCGCCTTCCAGCGCGCGTGAAAGGCTCTCGCGAAACAGTGCATGATCGTCAACAAGAAGAGCGCTAATCATTGGTCCTCTCGTTGCCTACTGGCCATAGTTCTATCACGAAACAGCTCCCTTGTTGTTGGGGCTCATAGCGGAGATCGCCGCCATCCGAACGGAGAATTGCCCTGGAAATGAAAAGCCCGAGGCCATCAGAGTGAGCGCCTGGCTGAAATGGCCGGAAGAGCTGATCCGGCCGCGTAATGCCCGGCCCACTATCGCGGAACTTCACAACCACCATGTTATCTTCCAAAGCGGCCTCCACGTCGATATCTTTCGTTACTGTTTCCTCGATCGCGCGTTGGCTGTTGCGGGCGAGATTGAGGAACACCTGAAGCAAACTATAGTGGTCCGCCTGCACCAGCGGCAAGTCGCGAGCGATGTTCCAGTGAATGCCGCCGCCAATTTCGCGTATGGGCGCTTCGATTACTACTCGCGCTTCGTCGAGCACAATGCCCAGGTCCGCGACAACGGAGGTGCGCTTCGATGCCAACCTCACTCCGGACGATGCGATCTTTTCCAGCCCACGGATGATGCTCGCCAGAGCCTGGAACTGTGGCGTGGTTTCGACCTTCGCGACGCCCGACAAGCCGTCGAGCGCGGATAGCGCTGCGCTGGCAAGATTCCGGATCTCGTGCGACATCGCGCCGATCAGAATCCGGGAGGTGGACATCATGGAATCGAGTCCGGTACCTTCGCGGTCGCGGAGGTTCTCCGAGGCGTCCCAAACGACAGCCGCCAGCCGCCGGCCAGACATCGTGGGGTATGTAGATACCCAGACGTGAGCGAGAAAGATCTCGCCGTTCTTTCGTTGGCCTTTACATTCGATGGTGGTCCGGAAAGTTCCCGACGAATCCGGGCCAACGAGCAGATGGTCGAGCGTGGGAAGAAACGGCCGAATGTCTTCCCTCTCCAGACCGTCTCCTTCGATGCCCAGAAGTTGTTTCGCCGATTGATTCACGATCAGAATTGTTCCATTGCGGTCGAGGGTGAAGATGGCCAGCGGACTCGTCTCGATCAGCACCTTTAATTGATGTTCCGCTTCGGCGCGAAGTAGCATCTGTTCTTCCAGATCCACCAGGTGCCGCATCACCAAACGGCGTTTTTCGTTCAACTCACGAACAAACATACCGGCCAGTGCGAACGCTCCGCTGGCGACCGCAATGCGGGCGGCGACGCCTGGTTCGCCGTTAAGTGGATTGAATGCTTCGCGCAAGAATGCACAGCCGGTTGCGAGGATGAAGATCTGGTAGTGCCGCAATGAACCGGCAATGAGCAGAATGGGCAGGATGTAGAGGAAGCCGATGGAGATGTTCTCAAAGAAGCGCCAGTCGAGGTAGGCGATGAGCAGAATCATGCACCCGGCCGCGCTCCACGCCTGGAGCCGGTGCTTCTCTGAGTACGCCAGGAATCTCTCTACCATTTTTTATTCTAGGCCTTGCGGCGAAGCAGAAAACGCCACAGCAAATAGCCTACAAGAAAGATGGCCGCGGCGATACTGACCTGGCTGATATAGTGCTCGGCCAACTCCAGCATCGAGTTCCACTGTTCGCCGAAGAAGTAGCCCAGCGAGATGAAAGTCAGCGACCATAGCAGGCTCCCGGAATAGGCGAACACGGCGAATTCGCGGTAGGGCAACTCGGCCGTCCCGGCGACGTAAGCGGTGAAGTGGCGGACGCCGGGGACGAAGTAGCCGAACGTCAGCGTCCATCGCCCGATGCGGTGGAACCAGGCGTGGACCCGATCTATTTTTTCCGTAGTCAGATTAACGTATTTCCCGTAGCGATGGAGGAGCGCCAGTCCGAGTTTCTTGCCGAGGAAATAGCTGATGGTGATACCGCAGCCGCTGCCCAGGCATGCGGCGGTGAGTGCGCCTTCGAAGGTCATTTGCCCCTTGTAGACGAGATAGCCGGTGAAGGTGAGAAGCGTTTCGTCGGGGACAGGAAGTCCGACGATACCGAGGACCAGCAGAACGAAGATAGCCTCGTAACCGTACACCGAGATCCAATGGAGAACGGTTTCGAGCGTCAATGTTCAACCCAGATCGGGAAATGAGAACACGGGTTCGATGTCGACAGGGACTCCGGTTGTGGCCGCGAGCGCAGCTTTCAGGTCGTCCGGCATCCGGTCGTACTTGGTGAACCAGGCTTCCACACGGTTGCGGCCGCCGGTTGCCTCCATCTCCAGCAGTTCCTTGGCAAGTTGCGCCAGTGCGGCCGGGATGCGCTTGTAGTCGATGATGTACTTTCCGTCCGAGGTCCGCTTGAGCGCCTGCTGCTCGAGCAGGTAGTTGAACTCCATCATCTCCGCACGGCCGTGCGCTTCTCCGGTTCCGAAGCGCAACGTGCGAAAGATGCCGGCTACGTAAGAGGCGTAGTACTCTTCCAGGCGGCTCTTGGGCAGTGCGCCGTGATCCATCAACCACTGCAGGCCGAACATTCCGGACACATCCGCTTTCGCTTCTTCCAACCCGGAATAGGCTGGGCCGATGGCTTCGTTGATATCGACTTGCTTACCATCTTTTCGAGCGAACGCGGGGCCCAGGCCGTGGGAGATCTCGTGGAGCAGAGTGCAGGCAAGATAGCCTTCACCCGATGCTTTGGCCGCCTGTTCTGGCTGCATCAGCTTCTTGGCGATCGGCAGGACTACATTGGCGACGCGCGCATCCATGAAGTTCTTGAAGAAGATCTTCTTTGTCCCTTTCTCCTGGTGGATTCTTGGATCGTTCGGGAGGTTGTCAGCGACGGCCTGGTAACCGTAGCGCAGATCACCGGCTCGAAATGGCGCGTCCATCACCTCCATTGGCGTGAGGTGGCCGCGTTTGGACGGGCGATCGGCGGGCGCGAGCGGTAGCGCTTCCTGGATGTCCGGCACGTACTTCTGGTACACGGCGAGCTTGGCGCTCTCTTCTTCGTTGCGGATGAGGATGGAGGCTCCGTACGAGGTCTTCACTCCGAGCAGATCGTCGAGGTAGGTTTCATACGGCGCGAAGATGACGTCGAACTTGGGGTCCTTGAGATCGAGCCAGGCGAGGTCGCTCTTGTAGTAGTCGTCAGTCAGCAGGGCATCGGCCCGGAGGCGGAGGAAGTTTGCGAAGGCCGCGTCGTTACTGAGCGCGGCGGCTTCGCGAAGGGCCTGGGCCATCGGCTGCAGGAACTGCTTGTACTCCTCGTGGTAGGGGACAACGGCGAAGTTCGCTTTCACTACCGTGAAAGGGCTGTAGATTGCGGCCTTCTGTTCGGGGTGCTGCTTGACGTACTGCTCAATTGCGGCGCGGGTGATTCCTCGCGGGTAAAGATCGTGGCCGGGCGGCATTGGCGCTCCGCCGAAGAACGGACGGTTTTCATCAATGAGATCCCAGCGGCTGCCCATGATACCGAAGAGGGCCTTCAAAACTGGGTCCTTGGAGGACTGGTAAATGCCCAGTCCTCCGCTGTCGCTCTGTCGCCAAAAGATCTGGTTGAGAAGCTGGCATGCCTTGACCAGCTTTTCCACCATCTGGCGTTCGCGAGGAGACAGGGCGGACGAGCGCAAGGGCATCTCAACCGGCTTCCATTTCGCCAGCCGCTGCTCCGGGGTTTGGGCGGCGAGTAAGAGCGCGACTACGAGTTTGAGTCTTGTCATCCGCAAGTCCATCTTATGCTGAAGAGTGATGCTTGGACGAATCTGTATGATCGGCGATTACGACCCGGACGTGACCGCACACCGGGGGATTGACAGATCGCTTGCAGGGATTGCCGAGGCCGTTTGGTTGGGTACGCCCAGACTGTTGGACGCGCCGCTTGAAGAGTTCGCGGGATTCTGGTGCGTGCCGGCCAGTCCCTACGAAAGCATGGATGGCGCGCTTCGTGCAATCCGCTTTGCACGCGAGCACGGCCGCCCGTTTCTTGGGACGTGCGGCGGGTTTCAACACGCGATGATCGAATACGCGCGGAACGTTTGGGGAATGGCGGAGGCGGACCACGCGGAGGTGAATCCGGAAGCGACGATCCGGCTGATTGCTCCTCTGACCTGTTCGCTGATTGAGGCTGAGGGCATTATCCGCTTCGAGCCGGACAGCCGAATGGCGGCGATTTACGGCGCCACGGAGGCGCGCGAGATGTATCACTGCAGTTACGGTCTCAATCCGCGATACCGTGAGCTGCTGAACACCGGACCGCTGCGGGTGAGCGGCGTGGATGAGCAGGGCGAGGTTCGTGCGGTGGAACTGGGCGGACATCCCTTTTTCCTGGCAACTCTTTTTCAGCCGGAACGGCGCGCGCTTAGGGGTGAGGTTCATCCGTTAGTACGGGCCCTTGTGGCTGCCTTGCGGAATCCAGTCGAACATCGGTAAAACCGTGCCGTCGCGCAGGGTGATTCCTCCGCCGCGGACCGCGATTTCGACGATGCCGAATTGTTCGGCCGGGATCACTTCGCCGGGGTCCGAGACGCCGTTGCCGTTGGCATCACGCCAGACCGCGATGCCCGAGATCTCGGCGCCGGTGAGTTTGCCGTCGCGGTTGTCGTCGAGGGCGGCCAATGGTTCGAATCCATCGCGCCAGAACATCCACCAGGTGACGCTGCCGAAGAGTTGGCGTCCGGAGACGATGCGTCCGGTGTGTTCCGGATCCCAGACGAGAATGCACGTGGTTGGTTGGAGCCAGGTCCAGGCGCGGTGATCGTCGAAGCCGTCGATGTCGAAGCGGACTCGGGTGCTGGGCGAGGTTAGTTCCTCGAGGCGTGCGCCGGGGCGTGGGGCGAAGATCATCGGCGTTATGGCTCGCGGCTTGTCGTGCAGGACCTTTACATTGCGCGACACCTCTGCGATTTCCTTTTGGATCGCGGGGTCCGGCTTTCGCGTCTTCAGGATGTTCACGATCGCCGTACCGGCTTGCTCGGAGAGAAGGGCGGACACGTGGTAGCTCTGCTTCAGGTCTTCTTGCAGTCCGAGCCGATACGCGAGCCGGTATTCGGGGAGCGCCTCGTCGACCAGTGCGGCGTGCTCATTGGAATGGCGCGAATATTCCTGCATCATCCAGGCGAGGCTGAAGTGATAGAGCGCGGTTTTCGGATCGAGATCTACCGCGCGCCGGTAGTGTGCGATGGACTCTTCGGCTTCCTGCATGTCCTCAGGCATAAGCGGCCCTGGAGCGGTTCTTGGAACATGTCCGGAATTGGTGACTGAGGTGCCGCTTACCCACGCCGTTTTCTGTTGTGAAAACTTGAGGCTATGTAGGCGGCCGACCAGATATTCACGAGCCGCGTCGTCCGGGTGCTGCCGCAGGTCTTCGGTGGCGTTCGCGAGGAGGCGGTCGACAGGAACGTCCTGGCCTGATCCCCACTTGGCCATCAGAGGAGAGCAGCAGCAAAGGAATACGGGAAGGAATCGGATCACGGTTGGCCTCCGGCGTTGAGGGCGGGTTTGTGGATGAGGTCCACGATTGCCTGGAACAATTTTGACTTCACTGTATATCGTTCGGGAGCGCGGGTGACGTAGTGGACGATTACGTCAAGTCCGTTCCCGGATGGACGGAGGTCGACCAGGGGTTTTGCGGAGAACACGGGGGCGCCGTATTGAGTCTGGACCTTTTGCCAATCCTTCTCGGCCTCGCGAGCATCGGATTCGGTCTCGATCTCCACCTTCTGGCGGATTAGCAGGGCCATCTGATAGGCATCGCCCGTCGCCGGCAGAGTCATTTGCAACTCGTCCCAGAGCCATTGTCCGGTGGTCGAGAAATTGAAGTAGTGGCCTTCGATGGCGAACTTGTTGACGAAGGCGACGCGGCGTCCGGTAGGGTGAGCCGTGTCGGCGCGACTGCCCATCTCGAGGAGCACGGTTTTCATGAGACCGATCTCTATCACTTCGCCGCCTACGCCTTCAATTTCCACCCAATCGCCGACGCGCATCCCGTGCTCTCCCATCAGAGTGAACCAACCGAAAAACGCGACGATGAAGTCTCTCAGTACGACGGTGAGGCCGGCGGTGGCGAGGCCGATCATGGTGGACGTTTGCGTGGGAAGTCCGAAGAAGATCACGAGAATCAATCCGACGCCGATCAACTGGACGGCAAGGGTGGCCGCGATGCGAAGCTGGTGCAGCACCCTTCGATCCTTCCGATGCGCGAAGGCGAGGCGAATGGCCCGATCGATGACCACCACGGCGAGGAGAATAACGAGAACGGCGGCGAAGGCGATGAGACATGAGTGGAGAACGGCGCGCCGCCTCGCGTCGACAAGGGCGATCCAACGGTTGTACACGCCGGCGAGCTGTTGGCTGTCCTGATTCCTCCGGTCAAGTTCGGCGAGGGTCTTACTCTGATCGGAAAGGTGGCGGAGCCTGGCGACCATGGCAGCCATTTCCTCTTCGTCGTCGTCGCCAGAAGTTGGGGCGGGAGAAGGCGCCTTGTTCGCCATGAGCTGCTCGAGCGCCTGGTGTTCGCGTCCCAACAGGGAAGCTTTATCGGCGGCTTGTTGCCGGGCGGCCTCCAGTTGACTCCTCCGGCGCCCAAGTGAAAGCAGGACGGCGATCTGCTCGCCGAGAGTGCCGGTCCGTTCCGCGGCCGGGAACTGGATTTGTTGTCCGTGTTGCGCCGCCTCATGTTCCTGAAACGCACGCTGGAGCTGGGCGTGCTGGTCGCCACCGTCACGCGCGAGATCTTCCTGAGCGTCTGCGAGTTCATCTTCATCGAGGGCGAGTTGCGCCTCCGCCAACTCCAGGCGGGCCGCGGCGGAATCGCTGGTACCGGCGGCCTTGGTGAGCTTCGCTATTTGCTCCTTGCCGGATGCCACGCGTTCCTTGCGCGCCTCGATTTGGTCCGTCAACGTCTTGAGAGGCCCACTGGCCGGGGCGGGCTTCGCCGTCGCCTCCCTGAGGGCGCTCGCGAACGCCTGATCGAACTCGTGATCGGAGAGCCGCAACGCTTCGCGCGCCAAGGCTTGTTCGTCGGGGACATCGGCGATTGCGGCCATTTGACGCGCTGTCTGGTCAAGCCTTTCGTCGATGGGCGATGACGTATTTTGAGCAGGCTGCCTGGCGGCGGGACGGCCGGGTCCGCGGGTGAGATAGGCGGCAAGAACGCAGGCGATGAGCAGCCCGGCAATGGCGACCGTCAATAGATTCTTACTAACGTGTTTCATCGGCCCCGCAATCGGCTTTGGAGATACACTCGAGGGTAGTATGAAACACCTCTTGCGTGCAGTTGTGATCATCGCTGCAGTTCTCTTGCTGGCTGTGGCCGGAGTGTCGTTGTTCTTCAATGTGAACGACTTCCGTCCCATGCTGGAAACGGAGCTGAGCGGGAAACTGGGCAGAGAAGTTAAATTGGGCGGCCTGAGACTGGCGCTTCTTTCGGGAGGCGTCTCGGCGGACGATCTCTCGGTAGCGGACGATCCGGCTTTCAGTAACGGGCCGTTTTTGCGAGCGAAGTCGTTGGCCATCTCAGTGGATCTGGGGCCGCTGATTCTCTCGCGAAAACTCAACGTGACGGGACTCACGATCGCTCAGCCGGAGATCGTCCTGATGCAGGCTCCTTCCGGCGAATGGAACTACTCCAGCCTTGGCGCGAAAGGCGCGAAGAGCGATGCGACGCCGGCGCCTTCCAGCAGCGCGGCACTCGACATGTCGGTGAAGCTGGTGAAGATCACCGATGGCCGTTTGACGATGGGGAGAACCAAGAGCGCGGTGAAACCTCAGGTGTTCGATAAGGTCAATGTGGAGGTGCGGGATTTCTCGCCTGCGTCGGCTTTTCCGTTCTCGATGACGGCGGACGTGCCGGGAGGCGGGCAGTTGAAGCTTGATGGAAAGGCCGGTCCGATTCACTCCACGGACACTGCGATGACGCCGGTGGAAGCCAATCTGAACCTGCAACACGTCGATCTGGTGGTGGCCGGATTTGTAGAGCCGGCTTCCGGATTCGGGGGAGTGATCTCGCTCGACGGCACCAGTTCCTCCGACGGGCGGACGCTGCGGTCGAAGGGCCGCCTGACTGCCGATCGTTTGAAACTGGCGAAAAATGGAACGCCGGCAGGGCGGACAGAGGCGTTCGATTTCGCGAACTCTTACGACTTGCAAAAGCATTCGGGCGTGCTGAGTACAGGCAGCGTACACATTGGCAAAGCGGAAGCCCGGGTGACGGGAACGTACAATTTGCAAGGGCAGTTTGCAGTGGTGAACATGAAGGTGGCCGGACAGAACATGCCGTTGCAGGAGCTCGAGGCGATGCTGCCGGCGTTCGGAATTGTGCTTCCTTCGGGATCGTCCCTTCAGGGCGGAACCGCTCATGTCGATATGGTTGCCGAGGGTTCCACGGAACGGTTGGTGACCACGGGAACGTTGGGGTTGAGTAACACGAAGCTTGTTGGTTTTGATTTGGGATCGAAGATCAAAACGATCGCGTCGCTGGCAGGAATCAATGCAGCGACGGATACCGATATCCAGACATTCAGCGCGAATGTGCGATCGGACCCGAGCGGGATCGGCGTGCAGAACCTGTCGTTTATTGCGCCTAGTATTGGCGAGTTGAGCGGTAGCGGCACGGTGAGCGAAAGCCGCGCGCTGGATTTCAAGATGTTGGTGAAGCTTCGCGGTTCCGGCGGGTTGCTCTCGGCGGTTTCGCAGACCGGTGAGGTGAGCGTGCCGTTTTTCATTAAAGGCACCGCGTCGAATCCGAGCTTTGTTCCGGATGTGAAGGGGATGGCGAAGAGCGAAGTTAACAACTTGAAGAGCGATGGCGTGAAGGCAGCCAAAGGACTGCTGGACGGGTTTTTTGGCAAGAAATGAACGTGATGAGTTCACGGTCATTTTGCTTTAGCGTGTGATATGGACGGGGCCGTGAGCTTGTCCAGCATGGCGAACGCCTCCTCGTCGGATGTGATATCGACGTCGCCTAGGAATTCCGGGGTTTCAGGACGGTGGATGGGTGGCTTTTGCGGAACATAGCCAATTTCCGGGGCTGGTTCCGCTGCTTGTTCTACTGCTTGTTCCTTGGATTCTTCAACTTTCGTGGTTTGCGAAACATAGCCAATTTCTTCCTGCGGACCGGCTTTGCGAATCATAGCCAATTCGCGGGTGGCTCGGAAGAAGGTGCGCTCTGCGGTGGTGGAGTAGCGGCGGAGTTTGTCGAACCAGGGGGAGGCTTCGCGATAGGCGACGGCGAGGACGGCTCCGTATCCTTCTTCGGTCACCTCTTGGGGTACTTTGTCCTTGAGTCGCGCGATGGTGACACTGACGTCCATTGCTCCTGCTTCCATGCGGGCCGCTCGTTGGGATTTCCAGAAGCTTTCGGCTTGCATTTTGATGAGCAGGATTTCCTGGGCGGTGCCTAACGTCGCTTCGCTGAGCAGGGCGTTCAGAATTGTTTCGAATTCCTGTTTGTCTTCGCCTTCGAGTACGGTGTCGAGGTCGCGTTTGCTGGTTAGCCCGTGTTTTAGGGCTCGCGTTCTTAGCGATTCCTTTGTTTCCTCTGAAAGCGTACGAGGACGCTTGGCGTTTTCTCTGTTTGCTGCTATCTGTGATGCGCTAGCCATTTCTCTATCTCCTATGCTGATCGTGGCATGCGGATCTGGCTCTGGAAGGGGATTTGTTGCAAACAGGGGAGATTCAGGCAAACATCGCTGTGACTGAAAAAGGTTGGCCCGGTTTCGCGGCCCTGGCCGAGTCCGGTCCGCAAACGCCCCACCGCGGTAGTGGCGGTCGAAGGCCAGGGCGATTAGGTGGTCGGTGCGATCAACCGCGAGGGGCTGGGACTCGTACGGCAGACTCGCTTCCGGCTCTCCAGCGCGGCTGCTCGTTCCGGGCTGCCCCGCTTGTGGTCGCCTCATGAAACGGAAAAACAAAGTACGCTAAGCGAGAAGCGGGTCGCGAATCTCTCGTTCAATCTGCCTCTGTCGCACTTTGGTGAGCGATGCCAAGTGCAACAATATCGACAGCGGGATGATAAACACCGGAACCATAGCCAACGGGAATGCGGTGATGAGTTTATTGGGAGCTTCAAGCGACAACCTCTGTAGTGGCCCAGGCGAACTAAGGAAACCGATTGTTACCGCCACAACGAAATCGGCAATGCCAAGTAGATTCCACGCCCGCACCCAACCGGCGGCGCTGCGGGAGTGGCGCGCATACGCAGCGCCAACAACCGGAGCAAGGACCCCGACAAGACTATCGCCCGCGCCCGCAGGCCAAGCAAATACGCCGGGCAGATGGCCAGTCGCATAGAGCACAAGAAAGATCACTCCCTCCGTTCGATAGACCTGCACGTAGACGAGCCACGATTGGGGTACAGCCTCAACCACGCGTCTCAGCGTAGCCGATCCGCGAAACAACATCACGCCGGCGATGAGCGGAATCATCATGCCATATTGAATCGTCGGCAGTCCGAACAACGGTCTCTCATAAAAGCCCAGCCAGGACGGCACCAGCGCGGCGATGAACCACGCTCCGAGTAGTACCGTGCTGTTCCAAACCGCTCGCTTGCGCTCCGAAGCCGGCCATCCGGCGAGCTGGAGCGCCTTGTGTATACCAAACAGAATTGCGGTGGTGGTCGCCAGCGCTCCAATTAGAACGCTCGGCGACAGGTAATTGGGGATTAGATGGTTCATGGTTCAACTCCTTTTTTCGTTAATATGCTTGGCCGTATCGGATCGATCCGTGTTCGCGGAAAAGACCGAGCTGCTGCCGCAGTGACCGGGACGAAGCTCGTTCGTATCTCGGTCAATGGGATCACTTCAAACCGCGAGCCCGCTTGGCAATAACACGGGCGGCGATAGCGCCGATCAACGATGTCGCAAGTATCGCGGGTCCATGTGCCGTGACGAAATGCCACGGACTGGAAATCGGACAGGCGAGCCGCCATCCGGCGTTTATGGTGATGCCGGCGCCCAGCCCGTAGAGCGCGCCCGTAAGACCAGGCCGTGCCGCCAGCGAGTAACGAAACAGCCAGGCAAAGGAGGTAACGACTAATGAGCCCGTGACCGTGCCGCCGATTGCACAAACAAGCCAGGCAATCCGCGCAAAGCGGGTGGACAGCACCAGAGCCGGGCTCACAGTGAAGGTCCACAGGGCGAATGCAACCACGGCCAGCCAGGCTGCGGCAAGAGCGGAGTAAACAACGATTCGGGAGAGGCGGCGCGCCGGAGTACTTTCACGGACGGCGATCCAGATCAGTATCACGCTCAGTATAATTTGTGCGGCAGACGCTCCCCACGTCACAAAAGGACCAAGTGCGCCTGCATCTTTTCGCAGTCCGACGACGGTCAATACCGCAAGAGCAGCCAGCACTGCCACCAGCGCCATGCGAAGCGCCATACGCGACGGTAGAGGAGCCGGTCTGACGGGATGCATATCCCGCGAGATTTCGCGGAGAAGAGCCTCGGGGGATCGCAGAGAATCAGGCGTCATGCGCGTACCCGCTGGAGACTCATTAGTGCCTGGCGAAGATCGGCAATGCCGCGGCTGGCACGTGCGCGCGCCGCAGCGGAACTGATACCGAGCATGCCCGCGATTTCTTCGAAAGTGAATCCCCACTCGTGGCGCAACAGAAGAGTCTCCGTCTGGTCTGCGCGCAGCCCAGCGAGGCAGCGGCGGATTTCATCTGCTGAGCCCAGTTTTTCGACCTCCGGAGCCACAGCCATATCGGGCATTTCCACCGTCTCGTCGTGAACCGTACTCCGGCGATGTGCGGCGCGGCGGTCCATTAGAAATACGTTGCGCGCGAGACCGAACGCCCAGGGCCGGACCGCGTACGCCGGATTATAAGCCGCCCGTGAGCGATGAATCTGGAGAAAGGTTTCCTGCAACAGATCGTCCGCGGAGTCAGCTCCACGCGTCAGGTGCCGCAGATATCGCTGCAATCCCGGTGCAAGATGTGCGTAGATTGCCTGAAACGCGTCGATTGAACCGCCCTGATATTTCATCATCAGGTTTCGAAGCGTCTCTTCGTCTTTGCCCACTATCAGACTATTTGCCACTGGCAGGTTATTTGTGACAATTTTTCGCGCCTGGCCTTTCCCGAAGGAACTACTACCGAAAATGTGTCACACAATTTCAGCGCGGAGCAAAGACCAGGACAGAAGGTCCGTTTGCATTTCGATTCAAAAGGAATATCAATGAACAACTCATGGAAAACGCTCGGCAGTGTCCTGTTCCTGATTACCGCCTCGGAGTTCGCTGGCCGGCTTGAGGCGCAGGCTCCAATGCCCGGAAAGACGACTGAGGTGATGGTAGTGATGACGAAAAAACCCGGTATCGAACTGGCGCAACTCTCCAAGTTGATGCCCGACGAAGTCCGGTCGACCGTTCGCCTCTATCTGGATGGCAAGATCCGGCAGTGGTATTCACGAGCCGATGGGAAAGGCGTGATTTTCATCCTGAACGCAACATCGGTAGCGGAAGCCCAGGCCACAATGGAAACACTTCCGCTCGCGAAGGCAAATGTCGTGAATGACGATTACGTGGAACTCGCTCCCCTGGCTCCGCTTGGGTCGCTGATCGGTCCGCCCGCCCCGAAACCGTAGTGGCCGCGATGGCAAAGAATATACGGCATCATCACAGAGCTCAGTCACCATGATCACGATCATCCTGCTCGCCAGCCTCGCCGGAATGCCAGTGGCCCCGCAAAGGTGGGAGCTCTTACTAGCCGAGGCTGAAGAGCTCGCGCTACAAAACCGGCACACAGATGCCGAAAAAAAGTATTCCTTAGCTCTCGTGGAAGCCGAGAAATCGGGGCGGAAAGAACTACCTGTAGCCGATGTCCTCGACCACAATGCGTTTCACCTTCAGCAACTTGGGCAGCTGAGAGAAGCGAGCCAGATGTATAGTCGCGCTCTCGACATTTTCACGCGCAAAGCGCCGGATAGCCGGGCGCTCACGGAGGTTGTGATCGGCCTTTCCAGCGTCTATTTGCAGAGCGGCGAAATCTCAAAGGCGCAGTCTTTGATCCAGCGCTTCTTGAGCAAAGATGCCGCTCACCTGCCCCTAGACAGAGCCATGCTGTTGGCAAATCTCGGCTGTGCTCTCGCAGGGCAAGGCGATTTGCGCCAGGCGGAGCTCAAGTTCGAGGAGGTTCTCGCCATGCTAGAGAAGGATGGAATCGAACTACTACTTATAGTGAAAACGCTGGACAATCTTGCGAGCATCGATTCCGCAACTGGCCGCATTTCCGATGCGCATGAAAATTCGCAGAGAGCCCGGAGCTGGCTAAGCGAAATCAAGAATCCCCCGCCGGATCTCGTGATCAAGACTTTTGCGAATGCGGGCGGTATGGCCATGCTCGAGCGGAAGTGGGAGGAATCTCAGCACTTCTACTCTCAAGCCTTGACGCTGTGCGAGGAAACGTTCGGCTCCAATCACTATCTACTGGCCCCGATCCTTCAAGGTTATTCGGAGGCGCTTTCTCACCTCAATCACAAAAGCGAGGCCAGGCGCGCCAAGAAGCGGGCCGAAGCGATTTTGGACAGATTTCGGCGCGAGAACATGTTGGGTTTGACGGTCGACGCTCGCATATTATCCGAATCTCGATTGAAGGATGGCAGCTTGTGGTTGCGGTGATGGCCCAGCAGCTAGAGACGGGTTAGCTTAGTTCAATGGCCGCGAATGGACGCGGATAAACGCGAATGCTTAAACGAGAATTGGCTTCGGAGCTTGCCAGGTTGAAAGAATACGGGCTGTTACTTCAGACCGATGCTAACCTGCCGAGTGTTTGCTCGCTGGTGGTGGGCGCGGCGGTGCGTGGGTCGTGGTGGGCGCATCCTCGTAGTCATGAGATTTTTCGCGTGAATTGCGGGTTGGCGGAACACCCGGATGTGCTCGTGTGCAAGTTGATTTCGGGCAAGATCACTTATGTCCACAGGGCGCTTTGGCCGGCTGTGGTTGCAATCGGGCGCGCCCGGCAGCCGTGGCAGTTGGAGCGCCTTTCGGCGGACGCCTGCAAGTTGCTGGCGGAGGTGGATGGCCAGGCGGTCGAGACGGATCGCCGCGTTAGTAAAGCGGCGTCGGAACTGGAAACGAACCTTCTGGTTTACAGTGAACAATTCCATGCCGAGGCGGGGGCGCATGCGCGGCGTCTGGAATCGTGGGATCGGTGGTCCAGCCGGACGGGTTTTGTTGGAGAACGAGTCGCGGTCGCTCGCGCCCGGCTCGAGTTGGAGGACATTGTTGCTTCGCTTAACCGGGAATTCAATGGCCGTGGCCGCCTGCCTTGGCCGCCTGACAGAAACGCATGATTAATGGATGCGGTTTCTCGAGCGTTGATTTGGCTTGCGGTACGAACAACGTCGCCATGAAGAAAGGGTGAGATGGCAATTCGACGATTCGCGCTTCTTGTTTGTCGTCCCGTCCGGCGATGCGGAGACCTGCTGCTTGCAGGCTGTCGTGGTGGGCGGGATTGAGTCCGAAATTGCAGTAGTAGGACTCTTCGGCTTGATTGCCTGCTCATCTTATGGTGAAACAGATGAGCACGATTCATGCGATGGTGGCGGAGGGACTTGGGGTGAGTGTTGTGCCGGCGGTGGCGGTGCAGAATGCTCCGAAAGGTGTTCGCACGCTTCGTTTGACTCCGCGGCAGTTCCGCCGGATTGGTTTGCTGGCGCCGAAGGGTAGGCTGCGAACGACTGCGGTTGAGACTTGGCTTTCTTTTGTGCAGAGCCGATTTTGAAGAATCCCAAGGTTGCAGAGGGATGCAATCCGCCGTACCTTGGTAACACAGGGCCAGTTATGACCAAAGCGACCATCTCAGAGCAGGGGCAAATCGTTATTCCGAGGGCGGTTCGCGAGCGCCTTAACCTTAAGGCCGGAACTGAACTCATGATCGACGTGCAGGGCGAAGCGCTGGTGATGAAACCGATAGTTCTCAAGTATCCCGACTGGCACACCATGCGTGGGATGGCCAAGGGAGGCGAGAGCCTCACCGATGCCTTGAGCAAGGAACGCGCCGCCGAACTGGCCCACGATAATGCCCGAATCAACGAAGGTCGTTGATTCCTGGGCGATGGTCGCGTGGGTTCAAGACGAACCGGCGGCACCCGCGGTGGAGGGTTTCCTACAGGATGCCGACTCGGGTAACATCGACTTGCTCATGAGCTGGCTGAATGTTGCCGAAACTTTCTATATCCTGGCGAAACGAGAAAGCCCGCATGTCGCCGAGGAATTCCTGAGGCGCTTGCCGTCGCTGCCCATCCGTATCGTTCTGCCCGATGAGGACGCCATTATGCGTGCGGCGCGGATCAAAGCCGCACATGCGGTCGCCTTTGGGGATGCTTTCGCGATAGCGCTCGCGCAGGCTGAAGAGGCTAGCATCATTACGGGCGACCCCGAAATCCGCCGGTGCGGGATAGTGCCCGTTGACTGGATCGGTCCCTAGTGAGTTGCGCTCATTCTTAGCTCGTTTGGATTGAAGTTCAGGAGTGGAGCAGGGTGTGGACGCCATTCCAGAGGATTTGGACTCCGATGCAGAGCAGGATGAACGAGGAGAGCCGGAGGATGACGTTCATCGCGGCGTCGCCGAGGGCGCGCGCGATGTTTTCCGCGAAGCGGTAGCTCAGATAGATTGTCAGCGCTACGAGGGCCGGTCCGATGATCGATGCTATTAGTAGCGGCCAACGCATTTGCTGGCCTTCGGGGTGATTTGCGCCCAGGGTGATCGCTACTGAAATGGAGCCGGGGCCGACGGTGAGGGGTAGGGTCAGCGGATAGAACGACTGGCGGGATAATTCGGCGCAACTGTCTGAACGCTCTTTTCCTTCTCGGGCGAGGTCTTCGTCTTTTCGCTGCAATAGCGTCCAGCCAGTGGCGATTACGACCATTCCACCGCCGACTTGTACTACGGGAAGCGAGATTCCGAAGAAGGCGAGTATGTGGGTGCCGGTGTAGATGGATCCGATGAGTAGCAGAAATCCGTTGATGGCGATTTGCCGGGCCAGAATCGTGCGGGCGGCGCTGGACAGGCCTTCGGTCAGTGTTAGAAAGATCGGGGCGCTGCCGAGCGGATTGACGATGGGGAATAAGGCTCCCACGATTAGCAGCGAGGTTTTTAGCAGTTCGAGAAGAGCCGATCCCACTGAACCAGGATAAGGTCAGTTTGCCGAAACTGCGATTGTCACTCCGGATTGGCTGGTGACGGTGCCTACCTGCACGACTACCGGGACCGCGCTGCCGGGTGTGACGCCGCTGGGGATTTGTACGTTGATCTGCATCACTCCGGCGACCAGGCCGGGCGCTCCGCCAGCGTATTGTACTGTTGCGGGTTGTCCGCCGACGGTGGCTGTGACTGGTAGAATGGGTTGCGGTAGAGGCACGGCGGCGAGACTGCCGTCTACACTTGCCGGTGATGTCTGCCCTCCGCCGGTCGCAAATAGCGAGATGATGCTTCCAACTTTCGCCGGACTTGATGCGCTGTTGATGGATCCCGTTTGGTTGATTGCGGCGGCTTGTCCGGAGGGGTTTGAAATGAACAGACCGGGCGCGGCGGGACTCACTGACACCGTGGTGGGCGCGGATGTCTGGCTCTGATATTGAACGACGATTTGCTCTTGCGAACCGGTGATTCCGAATGGCACGACTGCGTTGACTTGCGTGGCGCCCGCGTATATGACCGGCGCTGGCGTGCCGTTGAATAGAACCCGGGTCCCGGCCAGACTTGTAGTTACGAGGCCATTGCTGTCCAGTTGGAATTGCGAGCCCGTGGCTGGTCCAAGTCCCGATCCATAGATGGCGACGATCTCGCCGGGAGCGATGGCGCCGGTGGTGTTGCTGCCACCGTTGGCCACGGCGCTGATGGTGAGACCGAAGCCGGCGGGTTTCAGCAAACGGACGGCGTTGTTGAAGGTGTCGGAGACGTAGATGTCGCCGGCGCTATCGAGCGCGATGCCCGCTGGGCCGTTGAGTTGCGCACTGGTGGCGGCTCCGCCGTCGCCGAGAAAGCCGGTCGAGCCGTTGCCGGCGATCGTGCTGATGGTTCCGTCGGGCGAAATTTTTCTGATGTAATTGTTCGCGTCGGCGAAGTAGAGATTGCCTGTCGCATCGATGGCCAAACCATTGGGCGCGGCGATGAGGGCTTGTGTGGCCGGGCCACCGTCTCCGCCATAGCCGGCTACACCTGTGCCCGCGATCGTAGTGATGATGCCGGCGGGGGAAACGGCGCGTATCCGATTGTTGGCGGCGTCGGCGATGTATACGTTGCCGGCGGCATCCACAGCGAGGCCTTGCGGCGCGTTCAGAATCGCTTTGGGGCCTGGTCCGCCGTCGCCGGAAAATCCGAAACCGCCATTTCCGGCGATGGTGGTGATGGTTCCGGAAGTGGAGATTTTGCGGACCCGATTGTCGTTAAAGGTGGCGATGTAGAGGTTGCCGGCCGAGTCGATAGTCAGACCCTGAGGCGCGTTCAGTTGCGCGCTGGATGCGGGCCCGCCGTCGCCGGAGAAGCCGGACGCGCCGGTGCCGGATATGGTGGAGATGACACCATTCGGTGACACTTGCCGCAGCTCGATTATTTCCGGTGTCGGCGATGTAGACATTTCCGGCGGCATCCGCGGCCACCGCCTGCGGCCTGTTTAGCTGGGCGCTTGTGCCTTGGCCGCCATCACCGGAGAAACCGAGGGTGCCGGTTCCGGCGATGGTGGTGATGACGCCGGTGGTGGAGATTTTCCGGACTGCGTTGTTCAGACCGTCTACGACGTAGACATTGCCTGCTGTGTCTGTGGCGACGCCTTGCGGTCCGTTCAATTGCGCGCGGAGGGCGGGACCGTTGTCTCCGGAATAGCTGAGGATCCCGTTTCCAGCGACTGTGCTGATGGTGCCCGAGGAAGTAATTTTCCGGATGCGATTGTTTCTCTGATCGGCGAAGTAGAGGTTACCGCCGCTGTCGACGCAGATGCCCCACGGATTCGCGAGATTGGCTTTGGTGGCCGCGCCGCCGTCGCCGGAAAAGCCGAAGCTGCCGGTGCCGGCGATGGTCGAAATGTTGCCGTTGGTCTTGGAAACTTTTCTGATGCGGCTGTCGCCATATTCGGAGATGTAGATGTTGGTGGTTGAATCGACGGCCAGGCCGTGTGGACCGTTGAGCGAGGCTTTTACGGCGGCGCCACCGTCTCCGGTGGAGCCTACGCCGTTATTCCCAGCCACGGTGCTGATGTATCCGGTGGAGGCAGTTATCAGGCGAATGACGGAATTTCCGGTGTCGGCGATGTAGATATTTCCGCTGGAATCTATTGCGACGTCGGACGGGCTGAAGAGTTGAGCGGAGGTGGCCGCACCTCCATCTCCGGAGAAACCAGCCGTGCCGTAGCCTGCGAACGTGGTGATATTTCCGTCGCGCGTAACCTCTCTGATGGCGTGGTTGCCCGAATCGGCGATGTAGAGATTGCCGGACGAATCGAGGACTACGCCGCTGGGAACACGCAGCGCCGCTGACGTGGCCGGAAAGCCGTCGCCGTAATAACCGGCTGTCTGGTTGCCGGCGACGGTCGTAATAATGCCGGCCGGAGAGATCATGCGGACGCTATTGTTTCCCGCGTCGGCGACGTAGATGTTTCCGGCTGAGTCGAGCGCGATGCCCTGCGGATTGTTCAGGCGGGCGTTGGTGGCGGCTCCGGTGTCGCCGGAGAATCCGGGTCTGGAAGTTCCCGCGACGACGGTGAGATTACCCTGCGTGTCCATCTTGAAAACGGTATTCGCGCTGCTGAAGTAGAGGTTGCCGGCGGCGTCGGTGGTGGCCCTTTGCGGAGACCCTATCGAGGTGCTGGTGGCGGCGGCCGGAGTTGGCGGAGGTGCGCCTCCGGCGACGGTTGAGATGGTGTACTGCTGGGCGAACGCGAGGGAAGTGCCGGACAGGAGCAAGCAGGCGGCGAACGGGCGCAGTGATTTTGAGAGGCTCTTAAGATGAGACACGGTTCCAAGTTGAGACGTGTCCCGATTCGCTTGGGTTGCTGTTATGTTTACGGATTTTAATCGCAACTTCAGAACACTTTCATCAATCGTGGAGTATTCTTGGGTGGCGAATCGCGGAGGTGAGGGATGTTTGGAGATGCTCGTTTCCATCACAAGGTCTCTATTGGCGGCGCGTTGATTTTCGCGGCTCTGCTGATGGGCGCCGTAGTGTGGCATCACGAGAGCGTCGTAGCGGCGCTGGACAATCAAGCGCGTGAAACTCTCGATCGGCAGTGGGTGGCGATGAAGGGATATTTACGTGTTGCTCATGATGCCCAGACTGAACCGCTGCAGGTGCGCTGGTATTACGACAGCGATGATGCGGACGAGGCCACGAACGTGCGGAATCTCCAGCGATATTTTATGCTGGCCGATTCCACGGGGCGGGTGCTTCAGGTGTCGGATGCTTTTGATAATATCGGCATCGATTCTCCATTGCAGATCAGGAGCCGGGTGAAGGCGGGCAAAGTATTTTGGTTCAAACGGAATGCGTTCCTGATTCGGGCCAGCGTTGTGTTCGATCGGGATCACCGCTCGCCGTATTACTTGGCGATCGCAACCCCGCTGGCTCAGAGGCACGTGGAGTTTGCCAGCGATTAGCTGGAGTCTGGCGGGTGTCGTCGCGTGCGCGCTGATTGTGGGATGGTTTCTAGGGCGGATGCTTCCTCAGTCTTGATGCGTTAAATGTCGAGGCCCTCGTCGAGATATCCGGCCTGCTCCATCTTCCGAACAATTTCCTCGTCCAGGTTTCGGTCCCGGAATCAGCTGCTGATTTTGCGAATTCGTTCTCGAGGATTTGCTCGATATAAGCTCTGACAGAACTGAACCCGCCGGAACGTGCGTTTGCTCGGCTTGTTCCAAAGTTTTGCATCCAGTTCTATCGTCTGCATAGAGATCGTGCGCTCCTATTGCACGCTGATTTGAACGGGGTTGGCCGCGATGCCGCCGGCTGTCAACTGCACGTTCACATTCCCTTTGCCTGCGATCGATGCCGGGATGAGAACATCCACTTGATCCAATCCGGCAAAACCGCCCTGCGGCCCCGCGTACGAAACCGAAGCCTTCACTCCACCGATCGTCGCTGTCACGCCGCTGGTTCCTGCTGCCTGCAAGCCCGAGCCGAAGAGAATCAGATAGACCTGGTCCGTTGCCGTGCCCAAGCTAATGGGAGCCGCGAGAATGGAACCGTCGCTCGTCATCGTAAAGATTGGAACTGATGTCTGTGCGCCGCCGGCGGCAACACGAACCGCGTATGCAGCCGCGAGCCCCACGTTGTTGAGTGTGAACAGGCCCGGAGCGACGGTTGCGATCTGTATGTTGCTTGCTGTTTGCGTCGCTGTCCCTGCTGTGACTGTCACCTTTGCCAGTCCTGCCGCTACGGTGGCCGGCATCTGAAAATTGACCTGCGTGGGCGAAACAAAAAGCAGCGGCGCAGCGGTTGTCGCGCCCTTCGAATCGACGATGGAAACTGAGGTGCCGCCGAATGTGGTGGGCAACGGCAGAGAGATCGTGCCGGGAGTTCCGGTGGAGAGTCCTTGTCCGTTTGCGGTCGCGAGGGATCCCGGCGCCAACCCGATCACGCTCGGACTGGCTGCGGAGATGATCGATGGAATGTTGGGCGCTGGTGTGGTCCCCGCCGCCGGAGTTAGCGATACGCCTCGTAGAACTTCACCGGCGGCAGCAGTCTTCAAAGTGGTGAACTGTTCGCTGGCAGCGCTGGCGGCGGTTGTATTCGCCAAGGTGTCGGTGATGGAAACCAGCTTGTTTGGATCCGCGCCCTGGTCGCCGTTCGCGCTCACCGTTGAGGTCACGCCATAGATGGTGACGGTGCCGTCGCTGTTGACCTTGCCTGTAATGTTGCGCAGGCCATCCGTCGCCGGATTGAGCGCGGTGGGGTAGTTCGTTACGCTGTACTGCTGGCCAAGGTTCAAGCCGGCTTGCAGCACATAATCCATCTGCCACTTTCCACTCACCAAACTCCATTTCTGCAGGCCGGCAATCTTACTGCCGGCGGCATCTGCGATCACGCCATCGCCTTCGTCGGCCACATAGAGAGTAGTGGCATTAGCGAAAAACAGACCGAAAGGATTCGCCGCAGCCGCGTTTTTCGCGAGTATCGTTGGAAATCCGGGCAGCACTGTAATCGGCGCGGAAGCTGCGTTTGCGAGTGTTGGGAGTGTACCCGCGGAGCCAACCTGATAAACGGTGTTGATGCCGTTGCTCCCGCTTCCCTTGGTGACGAAAAGAGTGTTATTAAACACGGTCAGGCCGCGATAATTGTTGTCTTTGCCGAGTTTGTCCGCCGCGTAGGCGTTTCCGGTTGCAGGATCGTTCACCTGCGCGATGGAGAAGGTGCCGACATTGGCCGGCGGTGTCGCGGCGCTCTGGCCCGGGGTGGCGATCTGTACTCCAGTCGACGCAACCACGTTCGCCGGAGTCCCGCCTCCGTTGTTGGAATTGCCGGCCATGTAATATTGTCCGCTCGCCAGGACCGCGGCGCGTCCGTTATTGCCGCTGTAGGCGTTGGTGTACGTGATCTGGATTGCCCCGTTCCCGCCAACCTGTGCGACGGCGCGATAGTAACTCGCTCCGGCCGGGTTCGTCGGATCGTACACGGCGGGGGTGTTGGAGTTCGATACGTCGACGATATTCGGAGGCGCTACATAGCCCATGAACGTTAGCGCTGTCCCGTCGGGCGATAAGTTTAGAGCCAATTCCGACTTCGAGCTGAAGCTGGTGGTGATGAGATTGGTGGGTACGGCCAGGGTGTTTACGACGGTGCCGGCAGGCGTGATCTGGTCCAACAAAATCGGCGATGTGATGCCGAAACTAGCGTCGATCTGATCATTGTTAAAGACATTGTTCGTGCTGCCAGCGGCGGGGTACGCTCCGTTGTCGGTAGCCTTTCCCGTGCCGCAGGCGGCGGTGGAAGGGCACACTGGCGGCAGCGGCTGGCCGACCGCGAGAGTCGAGGCGGTACCGCCATAGACAGTGCGGGAGACCACCAGGTTGCCCGGTGTGAAGCCGGTGAACGAGTTCGTTTGGGCGAACACGCCCGCTGATATCCCTCCGAGTATGGCGAAGGCAGCCATGATGCCAAATCTTGTCTGTTTCGTCGATTTCCCAATTTTACTCACGTTGTTATCCCTCACTTGACCGGAGTCAAAGACTAAACTTATCAAGCGGGTGTCAAAAATGAGCGACGAAATGATTTCAGGACGGTGACAAAACTGGTTCAGATCTCCTTGGGCATGGCTGGCCGGACTTTTGGTTAGCGCGCGACAGTCATGAGCGCCATCGAAGCCCAGTTACTCGCTGCGGCGGAAATGAACTGATCGGGCCCGTGGGGAAAGTCGCTGTCAAAGTAAGGCTGGAAGGACGGCGCCCGGGTCCTGACGTACCATGATCCGTCTTCGAGCTGGGTGTTCAGCAAATACTGAACGCCTCGCTGGTAGGCCGGATTACTGACCGCAATCGCGCCCGACTCGCGCAGCGCGACAAGTGCCTGCCCGGTGGCATACGCATCGGAGGCCAGCGTCGTGACCTGCCCCCAACCTCCGTCGGACCTTTGCAGCGCCAACAGGTCCTGCGCGGTCTTTCGAACCGCCTCGTGATTCCCTGCGCCCCAGATCAACCCGAGGATCTTGAAGGCATGATCCTCCGTACTTCCCGGTTGGGTCTTTTCGAGCCAGTGAACCGCGCGCTCAACGGCCTTGTCGTACTCTGGCCTCTGGCTCTTCGGGCCGTAGGTCCGCACCGATTTGATAGATGCCGCCGTAACTTCAAAGTCGCTCGCTTCGAGTGGAGGCCGCAATGTCTGACATTTCCAGCGGCCATCGGGGGACTGATTGTTCTTCACGTACCGCGCCCAGACGTCCGTGATTGGGTCGCTTGGATATTTCTCGGCGGCCATGCCCAACAGAATGTAGCTGACTGTATCGAGCCCGCCCGGGATACCTTCGTTCTCCAGCGCGCGTTCGCCGTTCTCCTGCATGAACGCGGCAATCCTCCGCAACTGATCCTTTGCGATCTGATCGTTCACCGGCACGCCTTTGACGCGCGCGGCGGACACCGTCATTGCGGTTAGTGAATTGTTGTGGCAGGAGACGCATCCTGCCCTCTCCAGAAACGCCACGTCTGACCGCTGCAGCGCCGGGATACCTTTCTCGATTGCGGCTCGAACGGATTCCGCCGGCTTCGCGTGTAGTTGCGACGGAGTGGGGCTTTCATCACGGAGGCCCGCCTCGGTCAGCGCCGCCATCAGCGTGGCGTTTCCCTGACGCTTCGCGAAGTCGAGCATGGTCGCGCCTCCGGGGGCTTTGGCGTTCACGTCCGCGCCCCGGCTGATGAAAGTCCTGATTGTTTCAATAGGAATTGCAGGAGAGAGGGCGACCAACGGCAGCAGAAAGGGGCCGGATCGAGCGCCCCGGTCGAGCAGCGTTTTTATCAAGGGAAGGTTACCCGACCGAACCGCCCCCAGCAACGCGCCGCCCAAATCGCCGGGTTCTGCGAGCTTGAGCAACAAGTCGAGACACGCGGAGCAGTCCGTCAATGCGGGGCCGAGGGGTAGGGGTTTCTTGTCGACACCGTGATCCAGAAGAAGCTGCAGGAGGTCTGCGTCGCGGGCGCCCACGGCGAGAGCCAACGCGCCGCGTCCATCCGAGAGACGAACCTTGGCGTCAGCGCCTTTCTCCAGCAGGAGCTTCACCACGGGGTATGATCCGGTCCATCCGACGGCGATCAGAAGAGCAGTGCGGCCTTCGCCGGAGCGCAAGTTTGGATTGGCTCCGTGGTCGAGCAGTAATCTCGTCTTCTGCACATCGTCGATTGCGTACATCAGAGCGGTTGCGCCGTCCTCGTTTTGCGCATTCGGGTTCGCGCCCTTGTCCAGCAGCAGGCGGACAGCTTCGGCATCGCCGTAAAGCGCTGCGTACATGACTGGTGTCCAGCCGCGTTGCCCTTTGGCATTCGCAGATTTTGGATTCTCGTGCAGCGCACGATTGAATTCCCGTCGATTAACGTCGCGAAGCGCGTTCATCATCTTTACGACAGCGGGATCTCCGGGCGCGGCGTCTCTGTCGCCAGACAGCGCGTCCGGCCAGTCGGCGCCCTGATCGATCCAGGCTTTGATGATATTAATTTGCTCCGCCGGCAGGGGTCCGGCCGGCGGCATCTGCGCACCGGATTGCGTTCCGCTCACACGGCGATAGAGGGGACTTCCGGCGCTATTGCCCGGGACGATGCGAGCGCCATTCGCGCCCACGCGGTTCGGCATTGCGTCTCTGCGCCGGTCGACACGGAGTCCGCGCATTTGCTGAGAGGGCCCGTGGCACTCGACGCAGTGCTCCTTCAGGATCGGTTGAATGTCGCGGGCGAAGTCCACTTTTGCCGGGACCTGGGCGGCCAGTGTGTTAGCACACAGGCAGACGTAGAGGATCGCGCGAATTGTGCCGGGAGAGATCCAGGGTTTGGCGCCTGGCATAAACACCTCCGTTCTACCGCTAGGTAATCGAGTATAACTATTTCTTCGCCGGCTCCCCGCGTATGTACTTCGTCTTCTCGTAGGGGAACTTCTCCCAATCGAGAGCCGCGCGGCCGTTCAGATCCCAGACGACTTCACCCTTCCTGACCGTCATTTCCGCCGACAGCATCTTGTCGCCCATCTTGCGCGCACCGGCTGAATCGGTCAGGCCGAACTTGCCGTGATCGAGACGCAATACGGCGATGTCCGCTTCCGCGCCGACGTCGAGCGTGCCCAGTTCCGGATGCTTCACCTCCATCGCTGGATTCCTTGTGGACATTCGGATCACGTCTTCGACGGACGAACCGAGCGCTAGAATTTTCGCCATCGACTGGAGCATGTCTTTCATGCCTCCGTTCATGCTGCCTTTGTGGAGATCGGTTGAAATCGAATCCGGATAAAACTTGGCATCGAACGCCGGAACCGCTACCCACCAGTAGAAGCTTCCCGCGCCAAAACCGAGATCGAAGAAGATGCCGCGGCTCCTACCCGCTTCCATCGCCGGATTGAGTTTGTTGTCTACCACCTCGCGGCGATTTCCGGAAAAACAATGTGTGTAGATGTCGCCCTTGCGCAGCCTATCCCTCAGCAGCCCGTCGAGATTCCGTTCGGGCGTGATGATGCCGAAGTCGACCATCACCGGCAGATTCGTTTTGCGCGATGCCTCTACCGCCCGGTCGATGGAGGACCAGCCGGCGCCCGCATAGTGCGCGCTTTTAATCCCGACCACCAGATCCGGATTTGCTTTGGCGGTCTTCACTACGCCGTCGGGATCCAGATCGCCCACATTATCTTCGTTGCCGAAATCCGTCATTCCCTGCTTGGAAATGTTCACGAATGCCAGTACTCGCGTCTTCGACTTCTTGATCACATGCTCTTTGAAGTCTTCGAAGTTCGCCGATCCGGACGTGCCCGCGTCCACCATCGTTGTGACGCCCGTGCGAAACGAGAAAGCATCCGGCCACACTGAATTCGAGCGCGCCGCCGCTGATGTCACCGGCGTATCGTTGTAAACGTGCACGTGGATGTCGATCAGCCCCGGCGTCACGTAGAGTCCAGTGACGTCGGCTACCCTCTTTGCCTGCGCTGCGGGGATGTTTTCCGCCACGCGTGCAATCTTGCCGCCACTCACCGCAACATCCATCACTTTGCTGATGTTGTTCTTGGGATCGATGACGTGTCCGCCCTTCAACAGCAAGTCGTAAGTGGATTGTTGGGCCTGAAGACCCATGCAACCCAGCAGCAGAATAGGCGCAAATCCGAGTCTTATCATTTGTCTTTGTCTCATGCTCCGTCTAACATACCAGCAATGGGCCTGATATTATCGAGGCGTTAAGGAAGGATCGATGATTCGTTTCTCATGGGCGATACTTTGTGCCGGCGCCGTTGTGTTGACGCCCGTGCCCGGCTACGGGCAAGAGAAACCGATTCCGCGATTCGAGTCCGACGTATTCCCTCTTCTCCAAGCCAAGTGCGTGTCGTGTCACAACAGCAAAACCCGAACAGCCGGTTTATCGCTGGAGACTCGGGACGATCTGCTGACGGGTGGTAAGACCGGAGCGGCTGTGGTGCCCGGCAGATCTGTCGAGAGCCTCTTGATTGGGATGATTTCTACGGGAAAAATGCCTCTCGGCGGAAAGCCTCTCACGGAGACGGAGATATCGCCGATTCGCGCCTGGATCGACAGCGGCGCTTTGAAAAATGGCGAGCAGGTTCTCACCAGGCAGATCCCGGCGCGAGAGATCTTCACGTCCATCCTCGGCGCCAAATGTCTGGTTTGTCACGGACGGCGTGTGCAGCGGGCGGGCCTCGATCTGCGGACGCGGGCAAGTATCCTCAAGGGTGGAAAGTCGGGGCCGGCCATGGTTCCCGGCGACCCGGCAGCGAGTTTGCTGCTGCAACGCATATCGAAGCAGCAGATGCCGCCGCCCCAACTGCAGGAACAGTTCTCGGTCCGCACAGTGGATTCGGCCGAGATGGAAAAGCTCAGCCAGTGGATCAGGCAGGGTGCGCCGGACGAACTGGAAAAAGCGCCGGCGGTAGATCCGGATGCCGATCCGATGGTGAAGGCATCAGCGCGGGAGTTCTGGTCGTTCCGAAAGCCCGTGAGGCCGAAGGTGCCGGAATTTTCGGCCGCTAGAAATCCCATTGACGCTTTCCTGCTGGAACGCCTGGCGGCCAAGAATCTCACTTTCGCGCCCGAGGCCGGCGGTTGACCCTGATGCGGCGCGTTTATTTCGATTTGACCGGATTGCCGCCATCGCCTGCGGAGGTGCGGGCCTACCTCGCCGACACAAAGGCGGATGCGTACGAGCGGCTTGTCGACCGGCTGCTGGCGTCCCCACGTTATGGCGAACGTTGGGCGCGGTATTGGCTTGACGCCGTTGGCTATGCGGACAGCGAAGGCGGTGTTTCGGCAGACGAACCCCGGCCCACTTCCTGGCGCTATCGCGATTACGTGATCCGGGCTTTCAATTCGGACAAGCCGTACAACCAATTCCTGCAGGAGCAGTTGGCTGGCGACGAGATGTTTGACTGGAAGGCAGAGAAAACCTACTCGCCGGATCAGGTGGAGAAACTGGAAGCCACCGGCTTTTTGCGGCTGGCTCCCGATTCGACCTACAGCACGGAGCAGAACTTCCTTCCGGAGCGTTTCGACGCAGTGGCGGCCGAGATGGAAATCCTGGGCACTTCTGTAATGGGACTCTCGCTTGGCTGCGCTCGATGCCACAACCATAAATACGACCCGATTCCGCAACGAGACTATTACCGGGTCAGTGCGGTTTTTCAGACGGCGCTTGATCCCTATGATTGGTTGATTCCCTCGCTCAAATGTGTCGGCGTAGGTTCGAAGTGTGAAGAGAAAGATACTCGTGTCCTGCCCGATCCCGATCCACAGGCTGTTCGCGAAACGGAGGCATTCAACGCGCCGATCAAGAAGCAAATTGCCGATCTTGAGAGGAAGATGGAGGAGGCCGCGGCTCCGTACCGGGAAAAGGGGAAAAAGAATGCGACCGTGCAAGAGCTCGCCAAAGAATTTGAACCGCTTGGCAAGTCGATCGCCGATCTTCGGAAGAGTCTAGCGCAGACGAAGGCTAAGTTGAAGCCGACGCCGGGTATTCGTGCGCTCTTTGATATGGGTGGCGAGCCCACCCCGGTCCGTATCCTCTTACGCGGTGATGTAAACAATCCGGGACCGCTGGTCGAACCCGGACCGCTGTCGGTTCTTTCCAGCGGCTTGCCTCCGTATCAGGTGGAAAAGCTTCCCTACGAGACGGGAACCAGCGGCCGCCGCCTGGCTTTCGCCAAGTGGATCACGCAGCCGCAGCATCCCCTGACCGCGCGTGTGATGGTCAACCGCATCTGGCAGCAGCATTTCGGTTGGGGAATTGTGAAAAGCGCGGGCAATTTCGGCAAAATGGGAACTCCTCCAACGCATCCGGAACTGCTCGATTGGCTGGCGACGGAATTCGTGGAATCCGGCTGGAGCGTCAAGAAAATGCAGCGCCTCATCATGACGTCCGCCGCCTACCGGCAGAGCAGCGCCGTTACCCCTGAGGCCGAGGCACAAGATCCATCGAACGCGCTGCTGTCGCGATTTCCTTTGAGGCGTCTCGATGCCGAAGCCGTTCGCGATTCCATTCTGAAAATAGCGGGACGGCTGGACGAAACACCGTTCGGCGCTCCTGCTGCAATTGAAGTGAAGCCAGATGGATCGGTGTTGGCGACGGCCGGAAAGCTGGGTTACCGGCGGAGCATTTATTTGCAGCAGCGGCGCTCTACGCCTGTCACGATTCTCGATGTGTTCGATGCGCCTTTCATGAGCCCGAATTGCGTGCGGCGCGGCGAGTCGATCGTCAGTTCGCAAGCGCTGCAACTCATGAATGGGGATCAGATTCGCGAGAGTGCGCGTTATCTTGCCGGCCGTATCATCGACGTGGCCGGGATGGATGCCCGGAAACAGATCGAGCAGCTCTATCTCGTGGTCCTGACGCGGATGCCCACGACGGCGGAGGTGCAGGCGGCCGAGCGCGTGCTTTTGAGCATGCGCAAGCATTGGGAAGAATTCTACGAGACCGCGCCACCGGCCGATCCGATTGCGGCCAAGGCTTCACACATGGCTTTGGCAAGCTTAACTCATACGCTGTTCAACTCGGCTGAATTTCTGTACGTCGATTAGGAGCACCATGGCGAGACAAACGAACTCACGACGCGATTTCTTCTCCCGAATTGCCGATGGCTTGAACGGAGCCGCCCTGGCGTATCTTCTGGGCAGAGATTTCCTGTCGCCCGAGCAATTGTTGGCGTCCGAGGGACAACCGCAGATATTCGATCTCAAACCGAAGGCGCCTCACTTTCCGGCTAAAGCAAAGTCTGTCATCGAGCTCTTCATGAACGGCGGTCCGAGTCAGATGGACCTGCTTGATCCAAAACCCGCTCTGGAAAAGTATGCCGGCCAGCCCCCCAGCCGCGATCTCGCCAGCCAGATCCGGCAGGTGCGAGATGCAGGCGGCATCATGCCCTCGCCTTATAAGTTCGCGCATTACGGCAAATCGGGAACTGAAGTTTCGGAGCTTCTGCCGCACATTGCGCAGCGTGTGGATGACATCGCCGTTATACGATCGATGTACACCACGCACATTGCGCATGATTTCGCGCTATTCATCATCCACACCGGACGTATGCTGCCCGGAAGGCCCACGCTTGGCGCATGGATGGTGTACGGGCTTGGTTCCGAGAATCAAAATCTGCCCGCGTATGTGGTTCTGGACGATCCCAAAGGCCTGCCCATAAATGACATTCAGAACTGGCAGGCTGGCTATCTCCCGGGTGTTTATCAGGGGACGCGTGTTCGTTCGGAAGGTCTGCCTTTGCTCAATTTGCAGCCGGAGGATGAGTATCCTGCGGCGGTGAAAGACCTGGGGCGGTCGCTGCTGCATAGTATGGACGAAGCACATCGTGCGCAGCGTCCGTACCAACCGAATCTCGATGCCCGTATTTCCACGTATGAACTCGCGGCACGGATGCAGATGGAAGCCACCGACGCATTGGACCTGGCGAAAGAGACCGATGCCACGAAAGAAGCGTACGGCCTGAACGAAGACGCGACCGCATCCTACGGCAGGCGCTGTCTGATGGCCCGGCGGCTGGTGGAGCGCGGAGTGCGCATGGTTCAGGTGTTCACCGAAGGCAACGTCTGGGATCATCACACCGATCTTCGGAAAGGCCTCTCCTATTGCTGTCAGAAGACGGATAAGCCGATCGGCGCGCTGCTTACAGATCTCAAACAGAGAGGGCTACTCGATAGCACTCTCGTTGTTTGGGGTGGCGAGTTCGGACGGCTGCCCATCGCTCAATCGCCGGGGCCGACGGCGGGCCGCGACCATGGCCCGGCGGGATTCTCCACGTGGATGGCGGGCGGCGGCATCAAGGGTGGCACCGTATACGGCGCCACCGACGAAATTGGCTATAAGGCGGTTGAAAACCCGGTCAGCGTACATGACTTCAACGCCACCATTCTGCACCTGCTTGGTTTGGACCACCGGAAGCTTGTGTTCCGCCGCGAGGGCCGCGGAGAGCGGATCACGGACGAGTTTCCAGCCAAGGTGCTCGGCGAGATCATCGCATAAGGATCGAGGGGCAAGGCACGCAGAGCTAAAGTATGGGGCGTTGTATTGCGGCGGCTTCGATCACGGCGGCGTTGTTGGCGTCGGTAGCGCACGGGCAGTCTGTGTCCGCGGAGCACGGCGAGTATTTCGAAAAGCGCGTGCGGCCGATTCTTGTGGCGCGCTGCCAGGGATGCCACAATCCGAGGGCGGGTAAGGCGGGGTTGGACCTGACGAATTCCGCGGGGTTTCACAAAGGCGCCGACACGGGTCCGATTGTGGTTCCCGGAGACCCGGAGAACAGCCGGTTGCTGCAGGTGACAGGTTACCGGGAGCGCATCAAGATGCCGCCCACGGGGAAAATCGGCGAGGCCGAGATTTCCGTCCTTCGTGAGTGGGTGAAGATGGGGGCACCGTGGCCGGCGGATGAAGCCTCACCTTCCAAACCTGGCGATGTAGGAAAGAAGGGGTACTCGCGTGCACAAAAGGAATTCTGGTCGTTTCGACCGCTGCGCCAACCTGCACTGCCCGCGGTGAAAGACGAAGGGTGGATCCGGTCACCGATCGATCGATTTGTTCTGTCTGGCCTGGAAGCTAACCAGCTATCGGCTGCTCCACCGGCCGACCCGCTGACTTTGATTCGCCGGGTTACGTTCGATCTGACGGGTCTGCCGCCTTCGGAGGACGAAGTTCGCGCTTTCCTGGCGGATAAATCTCCGGAAGCTTTTGCCCGAGTGGTGGACCGGCTGCTGGCATCGCCCCGGTACGGCGAGAAGTGGGGGCGCCATTGGCTCGATGTTGCACGTTACGCAGATTCGACCGGGGCTGACGAAGATTACCGGTATCCGTATGCGTGGCGGTATCGGGATTACGTGATTGACGCTTTCAATCGCGATCTACCGTTCGACCGCTTTATCCGCGATCAGATTGCAGGCGACCTGCTGCCGCCACCGGCGGGTCACAACGTCAACACTGACGGCATTGTGGCCACCGGGTTTTTGGCGCTGGGTCCGAAATTGATCGCTGAACAGGACAAGGTCAAAATGTTTTATGACATCGTGGACGAGCAGATCGATGTCGCGGGAAAAGCATTTCTGGGACTGACGATTTCCTGCGCGCGGTGTCATGACCATAAGTTCGATCCAATCTCGACCAAGGATTACTATTCGCTGGCTTCGATTTTCGCCAGCACGAAGCAGTTGGCTCAGATTGAGGGGACGGTTTCGAACCTGTATTTTGCTCCGCTGGTAGCGAAGGATGTTGCAGCGGAGTATGAAGCTCACCAAAAGAAGATTGCCGGTAAGCAGAAGGAAATCGATGATGCGATCAGCGGGGAGGCCATGCGCTATCGCGATCAACTGGCGCCCCGAATGGCGGAGTACATGGTGGCGGCCCGGCGCGTGTATTTGGGTGGGGAGGATGCCGCTATTGTGGCTCAGCAGATGTCTCTGGAAGGGCCTTTGCTGCAACGTTGGGTGACGTATCTGAAACCTACGAAGGAACGCCGTCCGCATCTGGAGCCTTGGTATAAGGCGGATGCGGTGCAGGAGTCTGCCGCCGGGTACCAGCGCGATTTTATTGCCGAAGCGGCCAGGCGTACGCGGGTGCAGCAGGAGTTCGTGACGCGATCCGAGGCGGCGCGTGCGCGCGGCGAGAAGCCTCCCGCGCCACCGAAATTTCTGGCGGGCGAGAACCGGTTCTACACCGAGTGCGTTACGGCAAAGGGACCGTTGACGCTTCCGGCTGAGGAGCCGGAGCGGGTATATACCGAAGCGGCGCGCAAGAAGATTGACGCTCTGAAGGCGGAGCTGCAGACGATTAAAAGCACCGGGCCTCCCGAACCTCCGTTCGCCTGCGCGGTCGCCGAAGATCAGCCGGTGGAACAACGCGTGTTTCTGCGCGGCAATCCGGATTCCAAGGGCGACGCGGTGGCAAAGAGATTTCCGACTGTTCTGGCCGGGGAGGAGCAGGAGCCGATTCGCCAGGGAAGCGGCCGATTGGAACTGGCGAACTGGCTAGCCGATGAGCGCAATCCGCTACCGGCGCGCGTGATGGTGAATCGCATCTGGCAGGGACACTTTGGGCAAGGGCTGGTCCGCACGCCGAACAATTTTGGAATCGCGGGCGAACGGCCGACGCATCCGGAACTGCTCGATTGGATGGCGGCGGAGTTCATCCGGCAGGGTTGGTCTATCAAGAAAATGCACCGATTGATTCTGCTCTCCAGCACTTACCAGATGAGCGCGGAGGTGACGCCGGCGAAGCGGGAGAAGGATCCGGAGAATCGTCTGCTGTCGCGATTCTCGATACGGCGAAAGACGGTGGAGGAGATTCGGGATTCGCTGTTGTTGCTGGATGGAAGCCTTGACTTGACGATGGGCGGCACGCTGCAAAAAGGAGAGGGCACCGATAACGAATTCAGCGACAGCCGGAAGAGTATTCATCCGGACGATTCCAAACGGCGGACGGTGTACCTTGCGTTGCGGCGCTCGAATCTGGCAACGCTATTCACGCTTTACGATTTCGGTGACGCCACCACCAGCACTGAGATCCGATCGGAAACCAACGTCGCACCACAGGCGCTCTATATGATGAACAGCAAATTTGTGGCGGACCGGTCGCGCGGCTTGGCAAAGGAGATTCTACAGCAGGAGGCAACCGGGGAAGGGCGGGTGAACCGGGCGTGGCTGAGCGTTCTAGGCCGTGCTCCGAACGCGGACGAGTTGCAGCAAGGGTTGCGTTACATTGCGGATTTTCCGGCAACGGCGCCAGGCGATGAAGGCCGAATCCTGGCGTGGACCAGCTTTTGCCGCTCGCTGGTAGCTTCGAACGATTTCGTTTACATATATTGAGAAGAACGATGGCATACATCCCACCAACTCCTTCCCGCCGTTTTGTTCTGCGCCGCGCGGCGTGCGGGTTCGGGATGTTGGGTCTTACATCCCTGCTGGCCGCTGAGACGGCGGACCCGCTGGCACCGAAGAAGCCGCACTTTCCAGCGAAGGCAAAGCGGGTGATTTTTCTGTTCATGCATGGCGGGCCGTCGCATCTTGATACGTTCGATCCGAAACCGCTGTTGATCCGGGATCATGGGAAGCCGCTGCCGTTCAAACGTCCATTGACGTTTGCCGAGGGGAGCGTGGGGAATCTGCTGAAGTCTCCCTGGGAATTTCGGAAGTATGGGCAGAGCGGTGTGGAAATCAGCGAGTTGTTTCCGAATGTCGCGAAACATGCCGATGACTTGTGCATCATCCGATCGATGGTTGGCGATAGCGTTGCACATGGAGGAGCTACGCTGCAGTTGCATACCGGGTCGAACACGTTTACGCGGCCGAGTATGGGGTCTTGGGTGATTTATGGGCTCGGGACGGAAAATCAGAATCTGCCGGCTTACATTACGTTGAAGCCCGGCTTGTCGCACGGCGGCGCTAAGAAGTGGAGTTCCGGTTTTTTGCCGGCGGCCTATCAGGGAACGGCCGTGGGATTGGGCGGCATGCCGTTTGAGAAGATCTCCGAGCCAATCGAACACCTGCACAACCAGGGATTGACGGGCGAGCAGCAGCGTTATGAGCTGGACATGATTCAGAAGATGAACCGCGCCAGTGCTGCGCGATGGCAGAGCGATCCGGAGTTAGAGGCTCGCATACAGAGCTTCGAACTGGCGTTCCGGATGCAGACGGTCGCGCCCGAGGCGTTTGATATTTCCAAGGAGTCCGCTGCCACCAGGAAGCTCTACGGCCTGGATGCGCCCGAGACAAGCGACTTCGGCTGGCAGTGTCTGATGGCGCGGCGGCTGGCGGAACGGAACGTGCGGTTCATTCAGATCAATCATGAATATGGGCCGGGCAATGAAGTCGGATGGGATGCGCACAATGAGCTGATCCGGCTGCATACGCGGACGGCACTACAGGTGGATCAGCCGATTGCGGCATTGCTGACGGATCTGAAGGCACACGGACTGATGGAGGACACGCTCGTCGTATGGGCCGGCGAGTTTGGACGGACGCCGGTTGCCGAGTCAGGCGATGGCCGCGACCACAATCCGTATGGGTACACGATCTGGATGGCCGGTGCTGGCGTGAAGAAGGGATTTATCTACGGCGCGACGGACGAGTACGGCTATTACGCAGTGGAGGACAGAATGCACATCCACGATATGCATGCGACGATGCTGCATCTGCTGGGTCTGAATCACGAGAATCTGACGTTTCTGTACGGAGGCCGTCCGTTCCGGCTGACCGACGTGGCGGGCAACGTTGCGACCAAAATGCTGTTGTAATTTCGATGGGAAGGAGATTGAAACATGATTGAAGCCAAGCTACTTGTCGGCAGATATCTTCAGGTGACGACGGCGCCGAGCCGCGCCCCCCAAGGGACTCCCCCGGCTTTTGTAAATGTTATGTGTCCGACGCTGACAATTCAGGAATCAACGCGGCGAAATCCGGGTGCGGCGCTCAATCCCTTCCGAAATGTCGGCGGCCAACGTGAAAGCGCCGTGGTTGCGGGGACGAACCCGAACAAAGTTCACCGTAATTTTAAATGGCTTCCGTGGTATCAGGGGGACATTTCCGAGACGGTTCTGGATCACGATGTCCTGACTGGACCGATGTCGGGATGCATTCTCGTCTCCTATCGATCGGGTGGCGTCATTACGGCTGGGCATATCGGGACGATAACGGTTACGGCCACGATGCCTGCGACGATCAATACCAACGTGAAAGCTCTCTGGAATGGATTCGCGAATGCACATCCTGCAGACGTTATCGGCGGTTTCAACCCGGCGGGTGCTACTGTCCCAGCGCATCCCCCTGCGCAACCGGGAGACCAGGTGGGCCAAACATGGGGTCTATTCACGACGAATGGCGATTATTATGCGGTTCAAGTGTGGGTTCAGGGGGGACATCCCATTGTTTACCGGATTGCGGCTGTTCATCTTGTGCCAACGATGACGCTTGCGCAGCTTCAGGCCATTTGACTGTTTCTTCAATCCCCGCTACGCGCATAGGAGGACGCTATGAATAGAAAGTCGGATTCTTTGAATCGCAGATCGCTGCTGTTTCGCAGTCTGACGACAGCGGCAGGGATCGGTGCAGCCATCTCGCCGGCGGGCGCGGCGAGCAAGCCGTCGGATAGGGAAGCACGATCGCAAGCGGCATCGCCCAAGAGCATTGTCGCTTCGCAAACGAACGCCGTTGTGGAAACGACATCAGGTAAGGTCCGAGGTTACAGCCGCAAGGGAATTTTCACTTACAAAGGCATTCCCTATGCGGCGCCTACAGGCGGAGTCCGGCGCTTTATGGCGCCCGTAAAACCGGAACCTTGGACTGGCGTTCGGAATTCGCTTTACTGGGGACATATCTGTCCGCCAGGAACGTCGATGGTGACTGGGGGCAATAACGCTTCTAACCGGGATGAGGATTTGTTCCTGCTCTACCGCTCCGCGGGTCACCCGGGCGCGGGGGAGGATTGTCTCCGCGTGAATGTGTGGACTCCTTCGATCAGTCCGTCTTCCGGAAAGAAGCGGCCCGTGATGGTTTGGTTCCATGGCGGCGGGTGGACTGGTGGATCCGGCAATGACCTCGCCTCTTACGATGGAGAGAACCTGAGCCGCGGCGGGGATGTGGTGGTGGTCACCAACAATCACCGGCTCAACATGCTCGGTTACCTGAATCTTGCCGAAGCAGGGGGCGAGAAGTATCGGGATTCCGCCAATGCAGGTTTGCTGGACATGGTTGCTGTGCTGGAGTGGGTGCACGACAACATTTCCAATTTTGGCGGCGATCCGGGTAATGTGACGATTTTCGGTCAATCCGGCGGAGGGCAGAAGGTGTGTGCGCTGCTGGCGATGCCGGGGGCCAAGGGTCTGATCCACCGGGCTGTGGTCCAGAGTGGTCCGATGCTGCGAGCACGTAGTCTTGAGTCGACGGCGGCGAACGCGGCGAAGATCCTGTCCGAGCTGAACATTTCGAAATCGCAGATCGACCAGATTCAAACGATCCCGCTGGAGAGTCTCTATGCGGCGATGCGGAAGGTTGCGCCGGCCGCACCTGGAGCAGGCAGAGCCGGAGGAGTGGATTGGGGACCTTCGGTCGACGGGAAAATTCTCCCGGCGGACCCGTTCGATCCGTCGGCCCCGGCCATCTCCAAAGGCGTTCCATTGCTGATTGGAACGACGCTGAACGAGGGAGTTAACGGGGTTGACAATCCCGATGCCGACGCTTTGACCGCGGAGGATTTAAAGACACGCATTCAGGGCAGGTTTGGCGACAAAGCCGACGCGATTGTTGAGGCATATCGCCGCGAGTACCCGAAGGCCAAGAATTTCGATATTCTCTCCGTCGCCTCCGCCTCCGGCCTTCGTCAGGATTCAGTGACTGTGGCGGAAAGAAAAATGGCGCTCGGCGGCGCGCCTGCGTACCAGTATGTGTACGCATGGCACACTCCGATGCTGGATGGAAGGCCGCGGGCATTCCACAGCTCCGAAATATCGTTCGTCTTTAACAACGCCGTGCTGTGCGAGAACTACAGCGGATTGTTGCCCGAGGCGCTGGAACTGGCCGGGAACATGAATCGCGCGTGGATACATTTCGCCAGGAGCGGAGATCCGAATCACTCCGGTTTGCCGCCGTGGCCTGTTTTTGCGGCGGACAAGCGGCCGACCATGTATTTCGATACGCCATGCACGGTGAGAAACCGGCCGGAGGAGGAGGGATTGCGGATCATCTCCGAATTGCGGATGGCCAATCGAGGCGGGTAAGGGCTTAGATCAAAAATATTTCGGAACCAGAACTCCATCACAACGTACTTACCTCTTATGGGATCGTTCGCAAATCTGCTCAAGCCCATCTTTCGCAGGCTTATGCGTTCGCCTATGTTCACGGCGATCACTCTCGTTACGCTTGCCATCGGCATCGGCGCAAACAGTGCTGTTTTCAGCGTGGTCAGCGGAGTGCTGCTGAAGCCTTTGCCCTATTCCGATTCCGAGAATCTGGTCGCTGTATGGCAGACTGCTCCAGGTATCGGCCTCCCCGAACTGGATGCATCGCCTAGCAGCTACTTCACTTACCGGGAGGAAGGCCGAACATTCCAGGACATCGGTCTCTGGCGCAACGACTCGGTGAGCGTTACTGGAATGGCCGAGCCCGAGGAAGTGCCCTCGTTGTCTGTGACCGATGGCACGCTTCCGGTGCTGGGCGTTCAGCCGATCCTTGGACGCTGGTTTACACGCAAGGACGATTTGCCGGGAAGCCCCGAGACGGTGATGTTGAGTTACGGTTACTGGCAGCGCAGATTCGGCGGCGACCCTCAGGTGATCGGGCGGAGGATCACGGTGGACAGCAAGGCTCGGGAAATTATCGGCGTGATGCCTGAGGGATTCACTTTCATGAATCGCCGTCTCGCCTTGATTGTGCCCTTTCAACTCGACCGTGGCAAAACGTTCGTCGGAAACTTCAGCTACAGGGCCGTGGCGAGACTCAAGCCGGGAGTGACTATCGCCCAAGCCAACGGCGATGTGGGCCGCATGATTCCGATGATGATTCGGAAATTCCCGCCTGCTCCCGGGATGACCGGAAAGATGCTTGACGAGGCGCGCCTCGGGCCGAGCGTTCGGCCCCTCAAACGCGACGTTGTCGGCGATGCCGGGAGGCTGTTGTGGGTGCTGCTCGGGACGGTAGGAATCGTACTCTGCATCGCCTGCGCGAACGTCGCAAACCTGCTGCTGGTAAGAGCCGAAGGACGCCAGCACGAACTCAGGCGTAAAGAACGTTGGAATGGAAGGGATCTATGACAACGGAATCGACGGAGGGGCTTGGCAGTCCCATACTGGCGTTGGTCCAGGTTTGCCCGCCATCCGTACTTTTGTAAACACCCCCCGGGATTCGTCAGGCTGGCGTATACGGTAGTGGACTGGTGCGGATCAATCGCCAGTGAAGTGAGAGTTGCAAACGATGCCGACGGCAGCGCCACACAGTGGAAATGGCGGCCCGCATCGATGCTCTTGCAGACATCGTTACCCGAACCTGCATAGACCGTGGACGCATTCGCCGGGTCCACGGCCATGGCCGTACGCTGTCGCTGGGTCACGTCTGACAACGGGCTCGAAAGGGGTTTCCATGTCGCGCCTGCATCGGTGCTAACGACAACTTGTGTCCCGCTGTTTGCGGTTTGGAACGCATTGAGCATCGGAAGGTCGGCCGAGAAAGTCGTGCCTACAACCCAGATATTCCCCGAGGCGTCAACCGTCATGCTCCTGATGGAATCGTTGCCGGAACCTCCAAAGGTCGCGGCGCTCAATGGGCTTTGAGGAAATGCCGGAAGAAGCGTGAGCAGGGTTAAGGCGGCAAGCCGTGTCGGCATTCGGTGTCTCCTGGTGCGGCACGCGGGAAGCTAAACCCTAGTATCACGTATAGGGGGCGTGGCGCCGGCCCCGCGATGCACACACCCCTTGCGCCCGTGACATAGAATGTCTATGCTATTCCGGAGGGAATCATGATCGGAACACTCTGGCGAAAACTCCTGTTTCTCTTTCGTCGATCTCGCTTCGACCAGGAACTTGCGGACGAGATGCAACTATACCTCGACCTGCGAGCCGAGCAGCTTCGAAACCAGCCGGGCAGCGCGGTAGGCCGCCGGTTCGGCAACGCCACGCTCCTGCGTGAAACCAGCCGCGAAGTCTGGACCTGGCGATGGCTCGAAGCCGGCTGGCAAGACCTTCGGTTCGCTGCCCGCCTCCTCCGGAAAAACCTCGGTTTCACAATCAGCGCCGCGGCTACACTGGCTCTCGGCATAGGCGCCACAACCGCGGTGTTCAGCATTGTCGACGCCGTTCTCCTGCGGCCGCTGCCTTACCGGGATCCCAGCCGGCTTGTGGCAATCTGGGATCGAAGTGTCCGTGAGAAAGGTTTCGCAAAGGTATTCGCCCCCTACACGGACTACCAGGAATGGGCCCGCAGCGCACGTTCGTTCGAAAGCATCGCAGTCCTGACTTGGGCCTATCATCCGTCGCGCATCCTGACTGGCCGGGGTCCCGCCAAGGAACTATTAGCAATTCCCGCAAGTGCAACCCTGTTCGACACGCTCGGCGTTCCCGCCGCACTCGGCCGCACGTTCGTTCCGGACGATGAGCGCCACGGCTGTGCGGTTGTGCTGTCTCACGCCCTCTGGACCACGCAACTGGGTGCTGACGCATCGATCGTCGGCCACAGCCTGACCCTCGATCAGCGAGAGTGCTCGGTCGTCGGCGTGATGCCGTCCCGCTTCAGTTTCTACCCGCCCGAGTCGGATCTGTGGATCTTGCTCGGGCCGGATTTTCAGCCGCCGCGTGAAAAAGCCACAGTTGGCATTTTCGCGCGCCTGAAACCCGGCGTGACGCCGGAGCAAGCTCAGGCCGAGATCGCCGCCTTACATCGCGCTGCGCATCCGAGCGGTTTCTGGCATGACTTCGAACCCGCCATTTACGATCTGCACGGAGAATTCACCTTTCTGGCCAGCCGTACTTTGCGCATCACGCTGATCGCGGCGTTCTCCGCGGTGCTCCTCGTGTTGCTGATCGCCGCCCTTAACGTCGCCAATCTTCTGCTTGCCCGGTTGGCCGAGCGCCAGCGAGAACTTGCGGTCCGCGCCGCCCTCGGCTCGGGGCGGGCACGCGTCGTGAGCCAACTTCTCACCGAAAGTCTGCTTCTTGCAGCGATTGGTACATTCGGCGGAATTTTGATCGCATTCGCCGCGGTCCGGTATTTTCGGCTTGCAAGTCCGATCAATTTGACCACCGGGGCGCAAGTAACCATCGACCTGCCCGTCCTTCTTTTCGCGATTGCTGTCGCGCTCGGCACAACTCTGCTTTTTGGATTGCTTCCCGCTCTCAGCGTCTCTCGTACCGATGTCATCGAACGATTGAAATCCGCCGGCCGCGGAGCCGTCGGCGGAGCATTCCGGCACCGTACCGGCACGATTATGATCGCGGTGGAGATGGGACTAACGTTCGTATTGCTCATTGGCGCCGGATTGCTGTTGCGGAGCGCCTTGCGGATGGGCTCTGAGCCGCTCGGCTTCAGTCCGGATCGCCTCTTTCAGACGAAAACGAGTCTCCCGGCGGCCCGCTACAAGGACCCCGCGAGCCGTGTGCGGTTCTATGATGCCTTGCTCGATCGTCTGAATAGTATTCCTGGTATGTCCGCTGCGTTGACATCCAAAGTCCCGCCCTACTATGTGGATGCGGGCAACGAAGCGCTCGAAATTCAGGGCCACCCCGTGCCTCCCAGCCTCGAGCGTCACGACATCGGCGTAAACACTGCAAGTCCAAACTTTTTTCAAGTCGTCGACATCCCGGTGCGTCAGGGCCGGAGCTTTGAAGTAACGGACGGGAATGGCTCGCCCCCGGTAGCGATCGTCAATCAAGAGCTAGTCCGGAAATATTTCCCCGGCACCGATCCCCTGGGTAAGCAGGTTCAGATTTCGCGCTCGCCGGACCAGCAAATGCCCTGGATGACCATTGTCGGCGTCGTGGGCAATCTGAAACATCAGGAGCTGATGAACGAAATGACATGGGCAGAGACGCCAATTCTCTACCGGCCCCTATCGCAAGCGCCGCCGCAAGCAGTACAGATTGCAATGCGCGTATCCCCAGCCGCCCAGTCCCAGGAGCATGAAATTCAGCGGCAAATTTCCACTCTCGACGAATCCGTTCCCATCCATCCGGTCGAAGCAGTAAGCGTGGAAATTTCCAAGGATCTTGCTTATCCGCGATTCCGTGCTGTAGTCCTGGGGTTTTTCTCGTTGTCGGCGCTGGTTTTGTCCGCTGTTGGTCTGCATGGCGTGCTGTCCCGGCTGGTGGTCCAACGCACGGGCGAGTTCGGTCTACGAAAAGCGGTTGGCGCGCAACAACGCGATTTGCTTTTCCTTGTCGCGCGCCAAGGCGGCGTTCCAGTCTGTATCGGAATGATTGGTGGCCTCGCCTGTACATTTCTATTCAGCCGGATTCTAACGAGCCTGCTGTATGGAATCCGCCCCGCCGATCCTAATGTGCTCATAATGACCTCTGCCGTCTTGCTCTGCGTCGCCATAATCGCGATCGCGCTCCCCGCCCGGCGAGCAGCCTTGGTCGACCCCATGGTGGCTTTGCGAGATGAGTAAACAGCAGGGTAAGACTCACGAACCGATTCCTCAGGGGACCCTCGACATGCTCATCCTGCGAACCTTGGCGAGACGCGGCCGGCTGCATGGTTTCGAAATTGCAAATTCCATCCAGGAGCGGTCCGAAAATGTCCTGTTCGTCGAAGAGGGATCGCTGTACCCGGCGCTCCAGCGGTTGCTCATTCGGAACTGTGTAAGCGGTGAGTGGGGCAGAACCGATGACAATCGGCGAGCCCGGTATTATGAGCTCACGCCAGCCGGCCGCAAGCACCTGGCCAGAGAAGTTGAGCAATACCGGTGCGTATCGGCGGCCATCGGAAGAATTCTCGAGCCGGCATAAGGCTATTGCGCTCGGGGAGCCGGCGGCGCCTGCGCCTCCACCGACACGTCCGAAAATATCACCGTATCCGATGCGTCCGCCTGATGCGAGCAGACCACAAGCCCCACCAGCACAGGGTTCCGCAGGGAAACCTCGGTGTGCGCGATCTCCTTCGCCTCGGCGCCGTCTTTTCCCAGGTACATATACATCCGGACACCAGTACGGACCAATTTCACCTTAAACGTGGCCGGCCCATCGAACGGGAGATCGAACGTGTTGGTGTCTTCTCCCTGTTTGCTCCGCCACTGAAGCGCAGGCATACCGTTGCCGTGGATCAATACGTCGGCGTAGGCGGCATCAGTATCCAGAGACTGGCGGACCATGATTCCGGCCTTACGATGATCGGCGCCCTTTCCAAGAAATTGCATCGTGGCCGAGACCGTAAAGTTACCCGGCATCTCTTTCCAGACAAATTGGAACTGATCCTGCCTGGCCCAGATGTTAGCGCCGGAGCCGGTGATCCGGTACTTTCCGTCGGAAAACTCTGCGGACCCTTTGGTGGTGGGACCTCCGACATCGCCGGAATTGGTGAAGACGCCGAAGTTTCCGCTCTGGGCGAGAGCCAAACCAGACCACAGGCAGGCAAGCAATAGCGGACGCATGGTAGACATTATATGTTTCCTACCGCGCGGGCAGTTGCTCTACCGACACATCCGAAAACAACACAGTGTTGACCGCCTCCTGGGTATGCGAGCTAACCCCAAGTCCAACCAATATCGGGCTGCCCAACTGATTCGTAGTATGTCCCAGTTCCCTCAATGGCGCTCCGTCCTTGGCAATCCATAAGGTGATGGTACTGCCCCGGCGGACCAGCTTCAGCTTCCATACCCCCGGCCCTTCGACAGGAAAATCAACCGTATTGGTGTTATCGGCCTTGGTATCGCGGAACTGAACCGAAGGCGTGCCATCGCCGTGGATAGCAAGGTGGACAAATGGCGAATCGGTGTCCAGACTCTTGCGGAGCATAATAACGGCCTTGCGGTGCCCAATTCCCTCAGTAAGGAATTTCGCCGTGGCAGTCACGGCAAAGTTGCCGGACATCTCTTGCCAAACGTAGTGGAACTGATCCGCTTTGCCCCAGATATCGGTCCCGGACCCTGTGATCTTGTACTGCAAAGTAGAAGCATCAAACTCGGCGGACCCTTTGATGGGAGGAGCGCCGACGTCATCGGAATTGCTGAAGATGCCCACCTTTCCGTTCTGTCCAAAAGCCGAAATGGCGAATAGGCAAGTGAGCAACAATCCACGCATGCGAAGATTGTATCCAACAATTAGCCTAGGTAGTCCATGCCGGGCGGGCACTGTGATACACTCCCGCCGTTATCTTCAAGACATGAAGGCTTCCCTGTTTTATCGAATCGCAGCCGTTCTTCTGCTGCTTCTTGCTGTCGGACATACACTTGGTTTTCGCCAGTCCGATCCCACATGGGGAGTTGATACGCTTCTTGGCTCAATGCGGTCAATTCACTTCGACGTACAGGGGTTTTATCGGCCGGACGGACCGGCGCAATGGGGGAAGGCCCGGCTAGTGCGCTATGCCGATGATCGGTAGTGGGCTACTTTGAATCCGTCGAAAGTAATTTCACAGAGATTGGTGGCTTAGCCATCTTCTTCAATTCCGCCAGAACCTGTGTCACGGAGTCAAAGGATGTTTGCTTGTCCGGCCTGAAATAGATTTCCGTAGCCGTCGGGGAGGCGCGCCTGATTTCATTCGCCAGACGATTGATGTTCACAGGATTATTGTTGAGATATAGCCTGCCTTCTTTAGTGAGGCTGATAACTGGTGTTGACTGAGCGTAGATTGACGAGGAGGGGAGCATGACGCCGCCGAGGATGCCAGCGGCTATGGACAGGATCGCGTTACGTCGGGTTCTCATGCAGGAATCATATATCACCTACGCTGCTCTTTCCAGCCCCCGTTCTGAGGCCTCCAGAAGGGCCACAAGGTCACTCACTTCCCACAACCGAGTAGTAACGCCAGCGGCCATCGCGGGAGTCATGCGAAGTGTGCGGTGAATGTTGATGAAGTTGTAGGCGAAGTATCCTAGGGCAACGGAAGCCGCATGATTCTCAATCTTGCGTGAGAACGCATTCGTGAGTCGAGTATACCGGCGGTTGGTCATTCGCACATTCAAATTCTGTCGCTCCACAAAGCTCGTGCTGATGTGCTTCGGATCAGGGCTACCAGTAATCCGGCGTTGCTCGCAACCGATGCACTCAGCGGGGCTGTACCGCTTCTGGCCTTCGCTGGAATCGCCGTACAACTTAATCGACATCGCGTAGTCAACGTCTGATCCGAAGGCGTTCTCGACCGCGTTGAGATACATCTTATGCCCATCAGACGTTAACTGAATGCGGCTGATGAGGCGTGACGCTAGGTCGTCAATGAAGTGCTTCGCGGTTTGCGCTCCGCGATCACCAAGCGACCAGCACGGAACCAGTTTGGTTTGTGGATCAATTGCGACCCATAGCCAGATGTCGCCAGCGCTAGGGTTCTTCGCGGCAATCGCGGGCGTGACGTTCTTTTGTTTTGCCCCAATAAAAGCCCACATTTCATCGACCTGGATTCGCTGACAGGAAAGATTGCGGAACACGTCGTCCTGGTACTGCGAGGCAACCGCACCAGCCTCTACTAAAAGGCGCATCACTCTGGGTTGATCTATTCATAAGCTGGCAACCGCACAACTGCCTGTGCATGCCCCAGGCGAGCGTTTTCAGGAGAGCCGGATGCGGGAAATCTGCACTCCCCAACTTTCGATCACAACGATCTCAAACCCCATAACTCCAACAAAATAAAAGAAAATAGCAAGAAAACACGACCCACCACGATCCCCCATACAGTATCTTCCAATCAGGAAAGGGATTCCCAAACGGGAGCCGCCTAATTTAGCAGCAAAAGGAAGGACTAAATGTCCAAGCGTCAAAGAAGAGAAGTAAACCGGATCAACGGGGCCAAGGGAGGCCCGAAAACGCCAGAAGGAAAGGCCATCTGCGCCCAAAATTCCAGGCGTCACTCCCTAACCGGAAAGAAACTCGTCCTCAATTCCGAAGAAGAAGCGCTCTTCAACGAAATGTTAGACGACTACATAGCCTTACTCAAACCAGCAAACGTCGAAGAGAACGATCTCATCCGGGAAATTGTCGCCGGAAAGTGGCGTCAGGAGCGCTGGTGGGACATCGAGTCGGCCATGCTCGATCTCTCCGCCCTGGAAAACGCACCAGCCATCGACGAAAAATTCTCCGAAATCGACCCCGAAGCCCGAATTGCCTTCGCCCTCCTGAAGGATCACGGCCTCCTCAAAGGTCTCGGTCTGGTCAGCCTCTACGAAAGCCGGATGCGCCGTCTACACGAACGCGCCCGCCGCGACCTGGACCGCCTGCAAACCGCCAGGACCTCGAAACCGCCCCAACCGGCCAGAATCACACAACCAGCCCCCGTCCCCGAAATCGACGTGCCCGAGCCAATCTCTTTCCGCTCATTGATATCCAAGGAAGAACTCGCCCGCCTGGACCAAGGAAAAACCAGACCAAGAATTGACCTCGATTTGCCAGAAACGCTCCCGGAGGACCTCCGCTAGCCGGCCAATTATGACAAAAATCACACAGAATACCCAACCAACTCCGACGCCCGAAATCGAAGACGCCGCCATCGGGACAACTCTCGATGAACGCACGCGTCATCTCTGCAAAGTCCTGGAAAAGCAGATGCTCACGGGAGACCTGCGTCTCAGCTTCGGAGACTATATCCGCCTCATCCAATGGCGCGGAGCCAAAGGCTATGATCGCCCCAACAAGACCGTCGTCACCTGGTCCGATCCCTGGTGGCTGGGCCTCATCGGAGAAATGGAAGATCATCCTGAAATCAAAGCAATTATCGAAGAATTCAGAGCCAAAGGACTCCACAAACGGAAGAAATCCCCAAATGCCTAACGTCAGCCCTATCAGTTTCTCTCCACACGCCAGCCACCAGACCAGCCTGATCCGGCGCCAAAAGATTAGATTGACTTCTCGCAATTCTTACGTTACTGTCTTTCGTAAGCATCTCGTCTTTTGCTGCTTCAGCATCCCGCTACGTAGCCGCCTTCACCGCTCGATGAGCAGAGCGGACACAACCGCAAAACGCGGTCGTGAACTGCCCCGGTCCGTGGGCCTCCTTCACACCAAATCACTCAACGGGGAGCAGCATGCGAACACAGAAGTGTTTGGCGTTTTTTCTCGGCAGCATCGTTCTTGCCTCTTCGAGCCTCTGGGCTCAGACATTCCAGGGAGGTATCCGCGGCACCGTGACGGACACCGGCGCCGGCGTCGTCGCAATCGCCAAAGTTACTCTCGTCGATGAAGCCACCGGCGTGTCGCGCGCCACCATCACCGGAGCTAACGGCGGCTTCGTGTTCAACTCCCTCACCCCAGCCACCTATACCGTGATCGTCGAATCACCCGGATTCAAAAAGCTCGACCGCAAAGGTATTGTCGTCAGCACCCAGGAATTCATCGAGCTTGATCTGAAACTGGAAGTCGGCCAAGTGACGGAAAGTGTGAACGTCACGGAAGAGACACCGTTGATTGAGACCGCCGATGCCTCCACCGGACAGGTGATCGACCGGCAGAAGCTCGAGGACCTCCCCGATCTCGGCCGCAATCCGTTCATGCTCGCCGTCCGCATCTCTCAGAACGTGACGCCAGGAGGCAACCCCAAGTTCAATCGCATGGAAGACCAGTCCGGCTCCGCGCAAATCTCCATTTCGGGCGGCCCCATCACCGGGAACAATTATCTGCTCGACGGCATCTCCATCACCGCCGCGGGAAACACCGCCGTGATCATTCCTTCCGTCGAAGCGGTACAGGAAGTCAAGCTCCAGGCCAATACCTACGACGCCGAAGTAGGCCGGACCGGTGGAGGCACATTCAACACCTTCCTCAAGTCCGGCACAAACAAGCTTCATGGCGGAGCATTCGGCTACTTTTGGCCGCACTTCGGCCTCGCCAACACGTTCTTCGGAAACGCCAGCGGGACTCCGGTTTCGAACCAGCCGTTTTATAACTACGGCGGCTCCGTAGGCGGACCAGTCGTCGTTCCCAAACTCTACAACGGTCACAACCGCACGTTCTTTTGGATCACCGGCGAAGCCTATCGCCAGCAGGAAGCGGCATCCACAGTACTCCCCGTTCCTACGGCGCTGGAGCGCTTGGGCAATTTCTCGCAGAGTCTCTCACCCAAGGGCGGAGCACAGGTAATATACGATCCGAAGAGCACCGTCTCAACCACCGGCGGCGGCTTCACCCGCACTCCATTCGCGGGCGGCATCATTCCGTCCGATCGTCTCAGCTCTATCGGTCTCGCACTAGCCTCCTACTATCCGCTGCCGAATTTGCCGTCGCCCTACTACGGAGCGAACAACTACGCCGCGACCGCTGTTCAATACGACCGCGCCGATCAGGTTACCACCAAGCTCGATCATCAAATAACGTCGTGGTGGCGCGCCAGCGCGTCGTACTTGCACTACGGCAGCCGCGAGCCCGGCAACGCCTGGTTTCCCAATCTCGTCGCCTCTCCCAATCAGAGCCTTCTGGTCCGCCACGTAGACGCAACGCAGGCCAATACGACCATCGCGCCGTCGCCCACCTTGGTGATTTCGCTTCGCTGGGGATTCAACCGCTACCCCAACATCTCGTTCCCCGACAGCCTGAAATTCGATCAGACAAGACTCGGATTCCCATCGTCGCTGGTGCAACAACTCCCAGTTCAGGCATTCCCGATTCTCACCATGAGCGATTTGCAGAGTTACGGCGGCAGCAGTTATTCCTCGACGACGTACTATTCACGGAGCTTCTCCGGCAGCGCCTCGAAGTTCATGGGCCGTCACAGCGTGAAATGGGGTTTCGATTTCAGGGCCATTCACAGCGCCGGTACGCCATCCATCAATCCAGGAACGTATAGCTTCACCACGGCCTTCACGCAGGCATCGCCCAGCGTCACGGTGGCCGGCCAGGGCGCGAGCCTCGCCAGTATGCTGCTAGGCTATCCGGCCAGCGGCAGCGTCACCACTTCCGAACCGCTATCCAACTTTGTTCACTACTACGGCGCGTTCATCCACGACGATTTTCGGGTCAACTCAAAACTCACCATTAACTTCGGTCTGAGATACGAGTACGAGACTGGCGTCCAGTCCCCCACCGACGGTTTCATCGTAGGTTTCGATACCACCAGAACGAATCCGATTCAGAGCGAAGTCCCTTCCATCAAGACGCCGGGTGTCATCATGTACGCCGGTCAGAACGGTTACGGAACCCAATCGGGTAATCCGAATCTCGACAAATTCTCACCGCGCATCGGCGCCGCGTACTCGCTCAATTCCAAGACAACCATTCGCGGCGGATATGGAATCTTCTGGGCGCCAATTCCGTTCGGGCTCTATACCCCGCTCGGCTACACCAACGCGACGCCCTACGTAGCGACGAACGACAACAACGCAACGCCCGCAGGCTCCATCAGCAATCCGTTCCCCAACGGTTTGCTCGCACCGGTAGGCAACGGCGCCGGATTGCTCGCCGGCATCGGCGGACAAAGCTTCACGATCTACAACAAGGACTCGCGCTCCACCAGGGTGCAGCAGTATTCGGTCGATATTCAACGCGAGCTGCCCTCTGGGTTCGTTCTCGCCAGCGGCTTTACCGGCTCGTCCACCAGCCATCTCGTGCAAGGTACGGCCAGCATCAACATCAACCAATTGCCCGATCAGTATCTTCCGATGGGCAGCGCGCTGAACGCCAAGGTAGCCAATCCCTTCTACGGCACAAGCGGGGGCATCATCAATTTGGCTTCGCCGACCATTCCGGCGTTACAACTCCTGCTGCCTTTCCCACAGTTCGGCTCGGTTGCGCTTTCGAACTCGGATCTAAATCACGCGCGATACTACTCGTTCTACGCGAAAGTGCAAAAGCGCATGTCATACGGGCTCACCGTACTCAGCACATACACATGGTCGCGGAACATGGACGGGTCGAACTCCGCCGGCAATAGCTACAGCTCGCAAGCCACCGGTGCCCAGGACAACTACAACATGGCGGCCGAATACGCGCGCGCCACCATCGACACGCCCAATCGTTGGACCAGTGGGATCACTTACGAGCTCCCGTTCGCCAAAGGGCGTCAATTCCTCGGAACCAGCCGGCTCGTCGACACTGCCGTAGGCGGCTGGAGCGTCAGCTTCAACACCACCATGCAGTCCGGCTTCCCGCTGGCCATCTACCAGGTGAATTCCAACTCCGGGATCGGAACCACCCAACAGCGTCCGAACGCTACAGGAGTCTCACCGGCCACTAGCGGAGAGCTCGAATCGCGGCTCGGCAATTACATCAATCCGGCCGCCTTCTCCACGGCGCCGCAATTCACGTTCGGCAACGTCTCCCGCACCATTCCCATGCGCGGACCGGGCCAGGCATTCACCGACGTGTCGCTCTCCAAGACCTTCCAATTGTTTGAAGGTTTCAAAATGCTGTTCAAGGCTGAGGCGTTCAACCTCACTAATACGCCCTCCTTCTACGGCCCAAATACACAGCTAGGAACAGCAACGTTCGGACAGATCACCAGTCAGGCAAATTTCCCACGCGTGATCCAGTTCGGCGTTCGGTTCGTTTTGTAAATCGTCTGCTTATAAGGAGAAATAGAAATGTCCACTTTACCTCAGCGTGGCTTCTCACGCCGTCAATTGGTCCGTATTTCCAGCCTGCTGGCGGCGGGGGCGTCGCTTCCTTTTTACAATGAAGCAGCCCTGGCCCAGCGGGCGTCCGCCGGCATGGCCGGCGGCATGTTCGCCGACCTTCCACCGGACGCCGTCCGCATCGGCGGCAACGAAAATCCGATCGGTCCCTGTCCCGAAGCGATCGAAGCCGCCAGCAAAATCATAGGGCGTCTCAACCGGTACCAACCGGGCAACGAGAGGAAGGAGTTCGTCGCCGCCGCGGCGGAAATGGAAGGCCTCAAAAAGGAGAACGTGATTCCCTTCGCGGGTTCCAGCGATCCCCTCCACCGCATCACCTGCGCCTTCACCTCGCCAACGCGAAGCCTGGTGATGGGCGACCCCGGTTACGAGGCCCCTGGCCGCGCCGCAGAATACATCGGCTCCAAAATACATCGCGTCCCGTTGCGATCCGACTTTTCGCACGACGTAAAAGCCATGGTAGCGGCCGACCCGAACGCCGGCCTGTTCTACATCTGCAACCCAAACAATCCATCGGGAACCATCACTTCGAAAGAAGACATCGAGTGGCTGCTGAGCAACAAGCCGGCCGGCTCCATTCTGCTTCTCGACGAAGCCTATATCCACTTCTCGAACGCCGAAATGGGTTCGCCGCTGGTGGCCGCCGGTAAGGACGTGATCGTGCTCCGCACATTCTCCAAGGCCTACGGAATGGCCGGTCTTAGAGTCGGAATGACGTTGGCGCGACCGGATTTACTCGAAGAAGATGATGTCATTCGGAGGCTCCGCCGGAGGCGGTCTGCCGATGACCGGCATCGTCGCGGCAACAGCCAGCATGCGCCTGCCGAAACTAATGCCGGAACGCCGAAGAATCAACGCCGAGGTCCGCGAAAGCGTCTTCAATTTCCTCGAGCAAAAGAAGTTCTCCTACATCCCCTCCGGCACGAACTTCTTCATGCTGGAAGCCAATCGCCCGGGCAAAGAACTGGCCATCGCGATGGCCAAAGAGAAGGTGATGATCGGCAGGACTTGGCCGGCCTGGCCGACCAAATCACGCGTAACGATCGGGTCGAAAGACGACATGAAGAAGTTCCAGGCAGCGCTACTCAAGGTAATGGCCTAGCTCAATCCACCAGCCCATTCCGAACGGCAAACCGTACCAGTTCGCCGGTGCTATGGAGGTTCAGCTTTTCCATGATGCGTCCGCGGTGTGCGTCCACCGTATAGACGCTCAGTTTAAGCGTGTTCGCGATGTCCTTATTCGTCTTGCCCTCGGCGATCATCTGCAGCACCTCGCGCTCGCGGCTGGTCAGCAGATCGATCGGTGCCGTGACATGCTTCCGGTAGTCGCTCAATACGGCATCCGACACCGCCGGACTCAGATAGCCTTCGCCCTTAGCCACCGCGCGAACCGCCGCCAGCAGATCACGGTCGATGGAGTCCTTCAGCAGATAACCCCGTGCGCCGGCTCGCAAGATCTCCCGCACATAAACGGAATCCTTGTGCATGCTCAGCGCCAGAATCCGCGACCGTGGCTGCGCCGCCGTGATCTTTCGGGTCGCCTCGATCCCGTTCAGTTCCGGCATCGCCACATCCATCACGATCACGTCCGGTTGCAGCTTTTCAGCCTGTTCGACCGCTTCCCGGCCATTGCCGGCCTCGCCCACGATCTCCATGTCCACCTGCGAACCAAGGATCATGCGGAAACCTTGCCGCACCATCGCGTGATCGTCAGCTAACAAGATGCGTATCATTTTCCACCGATTGCGCCACCCGATTGCTCTGCATGGGAACCCACACCTCGACCGTGACGCCGGCCCCGTTCTGTGAATCCACCTTGAGTTCACCGCCCATGCTGCGAGCCCTCGCCCGCATGCCGATCATTCCGAGCCCACGCCGCCCGTCCTTCTGGTTGGGCTGGAGACCATGGCCGTCGTCGCGAATCGACAACTTCAGCTTATCCCCATCGGCATGCAGGCGAACCCGGACATGCTTCGCACCGGAGTGCCGCGCAACATTCGTCAGTGCCTCTTGCGCAATCCGGAACAGATGAGTTTCGGTCTCATCGGCCAGGCGTCCATCAAAATCCGACTGGTGATCCACTTCAATTCCAGTCCGCTCCTCGAAGCGCTCCGTGAGAAAACGCAGCGCCGCATCCAGTCCAAAATCGTCGAGGATCACAGGCCGTAGCAATTGCGACAACTCCCGTACGTTCTGTACCGCCTCATCCACCAGTTCCCGCGTATCCTGAATCCTGCCCTGATCCACCTCCCCGCTCCCTTCCAGCGCCATCAGGTTCGCTTTCACCGCCGTCAGCGACTGTCCCAGTTCGTCGTGGAGCTCATGCGAAAACCGCCGCGCAACCGATTCCTGCGCTTCCAGCATTTGCCACGAAACGCGGCTTAACTCGTTCGCCTGCGACTCCATGCGGCGCGAAAGATCGTGCGTCACTCGAACAGTCAGCACCGCGCAAGCGAGCGCCAGCAGCAACGAAGCTCCGAGCAGGAGCAATGATTCGCGGCCGAGCTCGGACGACCGCTCCTCTATGTTCCGCTGCGCTTCAGTGGCCTTTTGGTACCCGTCGGAAAGTAACTGCGCGGTAAGTGACATCGCCTGCTGGTGCTGGAGCAACAGGTTCTCCGAAGCGAAGATGTCCGGATCCTGCAGCTTCAGAACGCGCCGCACCTCCTTGGCGAACTGCGAGGAAGCGCCGGCCATCTCGCGCCACAGGGGCTCTTCCCAGGTGCCGCGCGAATCCTGGATGATCTGCTGAATCGCGACATCGGATTCCTTCAACTCCTGGAGGATCTCGTTGGAGTCGACGCGCTGCTGCGCCCGCGCCAGATTGTAGAAGACGGCGCTCAGCGTCTGCTGCTCGCGCTGCAGCTCCTGCGTCAGCCGGGTGGTGAGCAGTTGTTCGGATACCAGGCTCCCCGAACTCTCCCGGATTAACCGGACGCTCTGCACACTCATGAAACCAGCCGCGACCAATAGAAGGATGACGAGTCCGAATCCGAGGATCAGGATCCACAGAAGCCGGCGTTGACTGATCTCCCGGGTTAACATCTTGTCCATCTTAAGTTTGCCGTAGATCCAGAAAAACTGCCATAGCGGATCGAAGCGAGGATTCGGGGCAAATCGACGGTACGTGGATATTAATGAAATTTTACACTCCACATCCCCCACAGACTGGTGGTTGTTCATCCCTTCTCCAGGCTATCGAAGTTACTTCTGATCTACCGCAAGATGGAGTTGCGAGAAAAAGAGGGACAGCCCCTCAAAAAACAGACGAGAGGAAAACTACTACCATGAAAAACTTTACAATGATGCTCCTGACCGCGGCAGTTGCAGTGCCGCTGACCTTTGCCGCCGACGCGCCGAAGGACGCCAAAACCACCACGCCAGCCACACCAGCTCCGGCGACCAAAGTCGTGAAGAAACACAAGAAGCACAACAGCACCACGGCTGCGGCCGCGAAGCCGGTGGCAACCGATGCGAAACCGGCGAAGTAATTCAACGGTTTAGCAATGAAGCAAATTGAGCCTGACGGAGCCCATGAGGGTTCTCCGTCAGGCTCTTGTGTTTTCGAACGGCAAGTTCAGAGAAATCTTGGCTATCGAACCTCCCAGCCCATCCCGATAAGCAAGTAGTGAGGTTTTTCCTACTTATCCTGTTCGCCTTCTGTGCCTTCGCTCAGACACAGGCTTCGCTTGAAAAGCAGCGTATCTCGGTACGGCTACAAGCCAGTCAAGCCAAACCTCTCCCGGATTCGAGCTTTTTCACCATTCCTTTCCCCGATCCTCCGCGTGTAGCTCAAGTGGCCGCGATAACCGATTGCGAAGCGTTACCGGAAGATCAGCTCTCCTCCTTAATTAATGATGCTGCCCAGCGCGAGAAATTGGAGCCCAAGCTGCTACGCGCACTAATTCACCAGGAATCAGGTGGCCGTCCATGCGCCGTGTCACCCAAAGGGGCGCAAGGACTGATGCAAATCATGCCGGCAACGGCCGAGACTCTCCAGGTCGCCGACCCGTTCGATCCAAAGCAAAATGTAGATGCCGGCACAAAGTTTCTCAAGCAACTTCTGACCAAGTATTCGGGCGATGTGGCACTCGCCCTGGGGGCATACAATGCCGGATCGGGACGCGTCGATAAAGACGGAGTTGTTCCCGATATTCCCGAAACCAAGAGCTACGTCGCCAATATCCTGGCCGCAATGCAGTAACCTGAAATCTGCTTGAGCCTGCGAGTGATAGCAGAGGAAATCATCGCGTGCACGCGATGCCCGCGATTGATCGAATACGACCGCGAAGTGGCGCGCGTGAAGCGCCGCGCTTACCGCGATGAAACCTATTGGGGCAAACCGGTCCCCGGCTTCGGAGACCCCGACGCCCGGCTGCTGATCGTCGGCCTCGCACCGGGCGCCCATGGAGCAAATCGCACTGGCAGAGTCTTCACCGGCGACAGCTCAGGTGACCTCCTCTACCGCGTCCTGTATGAAACCGGTTTCGCCTCGCAACCCCACAGCAGGTCGAGCGAAGACGGCCTCACGCTAAAAGGCGCCTACATTGCAGCGGCGGTTCGCTGCGCTCCTCCAGACAACAAGCCGTCCACGGACGAGATCGCCAATTGCCGGCCATACCTTCGACGCGAAATTGATCTCCTGAAACACGTCCGAGTGGTCGTCGCGTTGGGAAAACTCGCCTTCGATAACTATCTCCTGGTCCTGCGGGATCGCGGCGAGATTCGGAGCCGTTCCACGTTTCATTTCGCCCACAACCGGATGCACGAAATCGCGTCAACAAGCCCGGTTCTAATCAGTTCGTACCATCCGAGCCAGCAAAATACGTCCACCGGTAAGCTGACCGAGCCCATGTTCTTAGCGGTCTTTCAGCAGGCGCGCGTTCAGATAAGCACTGAAGTCAGCCGCCTGCACTCGGTGTAACTCGCGAATCTCCCGTTCTTCCTTCCTGCGGATGTCACGGAGTTCGTTGTAAGCACGGAAATAGATCTCAATCCATTTCTCGTAGCAATTCGAATCAGCTTGAGCGCTCCACAAGGCATCCGCCATTGTTCGGACGAGCAACTCTTCCTCAACGGTCGCGGGCTCGTGCCGCGCGATACAGTTATCGACATGAGCCTTGTATTCGGCTGAAACCTCACCCGCCTTGGCTCCGGTCTGCGCGTGCGTGGACATCCTGTAGTCCCTCCCAAAAAGTAACTTCTCTCTGATTGGAGTTTATAGGGTGGGCGCAAAAAGCCAGGGGCCGCTCTGTGGCGCATTCGGCTGTAAGCCTAAAGATTCATTGAAGATAGAAATATCCCTGTGATCTGTGACCGGCGGTTGCTACCATCGAATTTCTACGATGAAAGTTCCATTGCTCGATCTTAAACCGCAGAACAGCGCACTGGCGGCGCAACTGAAGGAAGCGTTTCAGCGCGTCCTGGAGTCCGGCATGTTCATTCTCGGTCCTGAGGTGGAGCAGTTCGAGCATAAAACAGCCAAACTCATCGGTGCTAAGCATGCCATTGGCGTCTCATCGGGAACTGACGCCATTCTTCTGCCGTTAATGACCCTGGGAATCGGACCGGGCGACGAGGTGCTGTGTCCATCGTTCACCTTCTTCGCCACGGCCGGTTGCGTGACGCGCGTCGGGGCACGCCCGGTATTTGTAGATTCACGTCCTGAGAGTTTCAACATCGACATAGAGGATGCGGAGCGGCGCATCACGGAGCGGACCAAGGCGATCATCCCGGTTCACCTCTACGGTCAGGCCGCCGACATGGATGCAGTGATGGAGTTGGCACTGGCGAACAATCTGCGCGTCGTTGAAGACGCGGCGCAGGCCCTCGGCGCAACATATCGCGGCCAACCAGTGGGCTCCATCGGCGACTTCGGTACATTCAGTTTCTTTCCATCAAAGAACCTCGGTGGTTTTGGCGATGCGGGATTACTGACCACTAACGATGATGCGCTGGCCGAGACCGCGCGCCTGCTCCGAAACCACGGGGCCAAGCAGAGGTATTATCACCAGCGGGTGGGCGGAAATTTTCGCATCGACGCGCTGCAGGCGGCGTTACTTTCCGTGAAGTTGCCGCACCTGACGGAGTATTCCAAGCGAAGGGCAGGGAACGCGGCGTACTACAGCGAACGTCTCGCCTGGGTGACCCGGCTTATCCTGCCACGCGCCGGCGAACACAACGGGCATATCTGGAATCAGTACACGGTGCGCGTCACAGACGGCGCGAGAGATGGCCTGAAGGCCCATCTGGCTAGCCGTGGGATCGGGTCGGAGATCTACTATCCGGTTCCGTTGCACCTCCAGGAGTGTTTCGCACCCGCGACGGACACCTTGCCCGTAAGCGAGCAGTTGGCAGCCGAGTGCTTGAGTCTTCCCATCCATCCCGATTTGTCCCGCGAGCAATTGGATTGCGTAGTCGAGGCCATCGGCGAGTTCCTCGGATAATCTTCAAACGCTGTTGATATCCACCGATTCCAACACGCGTTTGGGATACCCTTGCCGTGCAACCTTGATCATTGCGCGTCCCAATTTCTCGGTCGTCGTGATGAACTTCGGAAACCGCTGCATCCAGGTAAGAAGGGGATTCGTCACTGTATAAACAGCCTGGATCCACTTCGCCTTCGAAGTGATCCCGTGCAACGGCTGAATAGCGGCGGGCCGGAACATATACGCTGCCCGAAACGGAAGCCGAAGCAACGCATTCTCCGTTTCGCCTTTCACCCGGGCCCACATCGTACGGCCGTGCTCCGTGCTGTCGGTCCCCGCGCCCGTAACGTAAATGAACGTCATATCGGGATTCAGCCCGGCCAAAGTCCGCGCCGCCGCCATCGTGACGTCATAAGTCACGCGCCGGTACTGCTCCTCCGGTATGCCGACCGAACTCACACCCAGACAAAAGAAGCACGCGTCGTAGCCGCGCAACTCATTCTCGACAGCGGAATAATCCAACAGATCTGCGCGAATCAGTTCGCGTAGTTTCTCATGCCGCTGTCCTGTCGCGCTTCGTCCGATCGACAGGACCCGTTGCACGCCCGGGTCGAGCAGGCATTCTCGTAGAACTCCCTGCCCCACCATGCCGGTCGCGCCGAAAATAATAACGTTCATAGCCGTCAGTCCTGGAGTATATTAGGATCGCAAATCAAGTGCCGGAGATCACGCGCAAACAATTTCTAGCCGCCGCTGCCGGCGCCGCGGTGTCGTTCTCGCAACCGGCCAAGCGCCCGCCGAACGTCCTGTTGTTGATGTCCGATCAGCACAAACCTCACTGCCTCGGTATCGATGGCGATCCGGTGGCGCGCACTCCTAATCTCGACGCGCTGGCCCGCTCCGGCGTACGCTTCGACCGCGCCTACTGTTCGAATCCTGTTTGCGTTCCCTCGCGCGCGTCGCTCCTCACCGGTCTCTACACGCACAATCACCGCGCCTATAACAACACCGTCCCGTGGCCGTACGAAGTGCAAACCATGGCGCACTACTTTCATCGCGCCGGCTACATGACCGGCCTTATCGGTAAGATGCATTTCGTCGACGCGCAGACTCACGGCTTCGACTACCGCCTCGACTTCAACGACTGGTGGCAATCGCTCGGCCCCAAAACCAAGCTCTACGCCGACGAACTCAGCCGCCCGAATTCCGGTTCCGGCATGCCGCAGATTGACGATCTTTGGCGCGATTCCGGCGATCCCTGGAAGGGCGCGCGCGATCTCGACGACCGCCAGGGCGCGGTGGCCGTCGGCCATGCCTCGAAAATTCCAGAGCGCGATCATTTCGAAAGTTTCGTCGCCCGCGAATCCTCCCGGTTTCTGAAGAACTTCGGCAAGCGGCCATTCTTTCTGATCACGTCGTTCCTGAAGCCGCACGATCCCTTCATGCCCGCCGAACGATTCGCTTCCATGTTCCGCGCGCAGGACATGAAGTTGCCCTCAACTTGGGGAAAAGTTGATTTGAACACTGTCCCGCGCGAGATTCGCGATTCGATCGAGAACAACCGTCCCACTCCGGAACTGCGTTCGCCCGATCAGGCTAAACTGCGGATCGCGCTCTATTACGCCAATCTCGCGCAAATGGATGATTGCCTCGGCCAGGTGCTCCGGTCGTTGCGCGATCTTCAACTGGAGAACGACACCATCGTTGTTTATACGTCGGATCATGGCGAGATGTTGGGCGAGCACGGAATGTGGCAGAAGTTCGTATTCTATGAAGCCTCGGCTGGAATCCCGATGATCTTTCGTATACCCGGAACCGTTTCCGCCGGTAAGCGAACCCGGACTCTGGCCAGTAATGTAGACATCCTGCCGACACTCGCCGACCTATGTGGAGTCGCAATTCCCGGCCATCTCGACGGAGGAAGTCTGGCGGATTCCCTTCGCAATCCGGCGGCGCAGATAGAGCGGACCGTCTATTCGGAATACGCGCTCCAGACCCCTAATGCGAAGTACATGATTCGGACCGGAGATTACAAATTCTGCCATTACGTGAACGACACCGCGGAGCTCTACGATTTGCGCAGCGATCCGGATGAGATGCAAAATCTTGCGTCGAAGCCGGAGTTTGAAGGTAAAGTTAAGGAACTGCGGAACCAGCTTTTTGCCTGGCACCGGCCCCAGGAACGCCCGCGCTAAAATCTCGCCGCCCCCTACCAAAGCCAACTGAAATTTTATATGCTCATTGGGTTGCAGTTTTTTCAGGGGGAAAACCATGTTCCGCAAGGTTCTACTGTCGCTGTTGACGGCGACCACGTTATTGGCACAAACAGAACGCGGTAATATCACCGGCGTTGTGTCCGATCAAACTGGCGCCGCGGTGGCCGGCGCTCAAGTCATGATCACCAACGTCGCCACCAATACCACGCTCAACGTGCCGACCACTTCGGCCGGCGAATATAATGCGCCGAGTCTGACGCCCGGCGAGTACCGCATCGACGTCAGCGCGCCAAGTTTCAAACGCTACGTTCGCGACAAGGTGAACGTGAGCGCATCCATTACGGTGCGCGTGGACGTCCAGTTGAGCGTTGGGCAGGTGACCGAAAGTATCGAAGTATCGTCGGCCGTTTCCCAGGTTCAAACCGAGAGCGCCAAAATTTCTACCGGCGTCGAAAACAAACTCGTCGATCAGTTGCCGCTGGTTGTCGCCGGCGCGCTGCGTAGTCCCTTCGACCTCGTTTCGGTGACGCCGGAATCCAAAGGTACTGGCCAGAAGCTAGCCATCGGAGGCGGACAAGTTGCGCAATGGGACGCCACGCTCGACGGTCTGTCGGTTGGCACGAATCGTTCGGCGGATACCGCTGAGGCGGCCTACAACGCGCCGTCTGTCGAAGCCATCACGGAGTTCACCATCGACACAAACGGTTTCAAAGCGGAATACGGCCAGGCCGGCGGCGGCGTGATGACATTCGTCTCCAAGTCGGGCACGAACGATTATCACGGTTCGGCGTACGACTTCCTTCGCAACGACGACATGGACGCGCGCGGCTTCTTCGCGCCCACCCGAGCCGTCTACAAGCAGAACGATTTCGGCGCCACCATCGGTGGCCCTGTGCTGATTCCCAAGCTGTATAACGGCAAGAACAAGACGTTCTTCTTCGTCTCGTACGAGGGCTTCCGAAACCGCGCGGGCTCGAACAACGGGATTTTTAGCGTGCCTACCCCAGAGATGTACACGGGCGATTTCTCGAAGTGGGTGGATTCATCGAACAAGCTGATTCAAATTTACGATCCTGCCACGACGGGTCAGAATCCTTCGGGCAGTGGAACGATTCGAACGCCGTTCCCCGGAAACATTATTCCCCAAAACCGTTTCGCCCAATTCTCGCAGTCGCTTCTTCCCTTCGGCTCCGTGGTGAAGCCGAATCGCGGCGGCGTCCCCGGCACCAGCGCATACGTCCGGAACAACTACATCGCGACGGGCGGTTCACTTGTCTCGCCCACCGACAAAGGTAGCGTGAAGGTCGATCAGAATCTCGGCAGCAAACAGCGGATCGGCTTTCTGTACAACAAAACTCAGTTCAACCAGGATCCGGGGCCTGGTGGACCTCCCGGACTTCCCCTGCCGCTCTATACGGGCCAGCAACTCGACTACGCTGCGTCGGTATACCGTCTGAGCCACGACTTCACGATTTCGCCGAATCTGCTGAATCACTTTTCCATCGGCGGCAACACATTTATCAAGAACAGCTTTTCTCCGAACTCCGGCGGGAACTGGAAGTCGAAAGTCTGCCTCAAGAACGTTGTCGATTGCAATGTGAACTTCCCCGTCATTAGTTTTTCCGAATTCCAGCAGTGGGGCGATACAACCTATAACGGTACGGAACAACCGATGTGGGCTCTTAAAGACGATCTGAGCTACATTCACGGCAAGCACACTTTCAAATTCGGCTACGCGTTTCAGAGCCAGCGGGCGAACGGTTTCGGTGAACAAAATATCTCCGGCGCAGCAGGCTTCAGCTTCCTTGGCACCGGCGTCCCCGGCGTCACGTCGTTCACCAGCGGAAGTTCCTTCGCTTCGTTCCTGCTCGGCGTCGCCAATAGCGGCAATACCGAGACGATACGTTTCGTGCCGCAGTTGTACGACTATCACGGCGTCTACGCACAGGACGATTGGCATGTCACTCGGAAGATCACAGTGAACCTGGGCCTCCGCTACGATGTCACTACCCCGCCCGTTTCCCTGAACGATCAGTATTCCGATTTTTCTCCGACCACGCCGAATCCGGCCATCAACGGCTTCCCCGGAGCTCTCATTTTCGCCGGTTCCGGACCGGGCAGGACCGGTAATCGCAGCCTTGTTCCTGGATGGTATGGCGGTATCGGTCCACGGATCGGAATCGCCTATGCACCCACCGAGAAGACGACGTTCCGCACCGGCTTCGGCCGTTCGTTCAGCCGCGTCACCGCGGTTCAAGGCAGCGGCCACTACGCTGGTTTCATCGGGCAGTATGCGTTTAGTTCTCCCGATCAAGGCATCACGCCGGCGTTTAATGTGGATCAGGGGTTGCCGTCGTATCCGCTACCACCGCAGATCAATCCGTCGTTCGCCAACAACAATAGCGTCGATTGGTGGCAAGGCCAGCAGGCGACGCGCGCGCCGGAATCGCTGTCGTGGACGTTCTCGATGCAGCATCAGTTGACCTCAAAGACGCTCATCGAGGCCGATTACAACGCGACCATCGGCACGCACCTGCAAACCGGCGTCCTCAACTACAATCAGGTACCGACGCCGATTTACAATCAGCTTCTCGCGCAATACGGGCCGACACAGGCGCTCAACATTCTGCGAGCCGATATCAGCAGCGCCACGGCGCGCGCGGCCAATATCCCGATTCCTTATCCGAATTTTACCGATCCCAACGTGCAGCAGCAGCGCACCGTGAATCAGGCATTGCGGCCTTTCCCCCAATATCAAACTCTCAGCACGGGAGTTCAGAACGGCGACAAGAGTGGCCACTCCTCGTACCACGCGCTGGTCATCAAGGCGGAACGCCGTTTCTCCGAGAATCTGACCTTCCAATGGAACTACACCTTTTCGAAACTGCTGACCGATTCGGACACCTACTTCGCCAGTTCCGCCTCGGCCGAGGATCAGTACAACCGCGGGCTTGAGAAATCGATCGGCGCTTACGATCAAACGCACAATCTCAAGCTATCCACGCTCTATGAACTTCCGTTCGGTAAGGGGCGAAAGTGGGTCTCGCACGGATGGGCTACGTGGGTGGTAGGAGGGTGGCGCGTGGCCGGGATTCAGACGTACTCCAGCGGAACGCCGATTGCTGTGACGCGGAACAATCCGCTGCCCATCTTCAACGGCCAGGACCGGCCGACAATCACGACATACGACAATTGGCGTCCGGCCACCGTCGGCGGAAGTTTCGATCCGGCGGTAGACAAGTATCTCGACAAGAGTGTTTTCCCCACTCAGTTGAGTTATGTCTTCGGAAACGAAACGCGCTTCAACCCGAAGCTGCGCACGTTCGCGAATCTGAACGAAAACATCAGCCTGGCGAAAACCTTCCGCATCGGTGAACGTTTCCGGCTCGATCTTCGCGGCGAAGCGTTCAATCTGTTTAACCGCGTTGTGTTCGGATCGCCGAGCGCGAGTTTGGATAGCAATACATTTGGTGTAATCACGAGCCAGGCGAATACGCCGCGCCAGATGCAGGTGGCGCTTAAGCTTTACTGGTAGGGCTAGAGCAGTTCAATTCGAATATCGGGGAATCGTTGCCAGCGCAGGTCCCGTGTGAGTTCTCCGGTGCAGTTATGGACATACGCCGTCGCCAGATGCAGGGCATCCGGGACCGTGAAGCCGTATCGTGCACGGACCTCCGTAGCTTTTCGCCAGCAGCGGAGATCTACTTCAGCGATTCTCACGGCTGGTTGTTGAAAGAGCCCGTCGTACGCTTCTGCGGACGCTTGGTCACCTGTCCGGAGCGGTTTGACCAGACACTCGAGCATTGTCAGCGGCGATATCACCAAGCTGAACGAGCCAGAACTCAAATCGGTCATGCGCTGAATGATTCTCTCTCGTACAATGAGGGTCCCTTCAACAAAGAGAATTAAAGCCGATGAGTCAATATAGAAAGCCGACTCAGCGCTCCCATTCATCACGGAGCGCCTTGAGATCCGCCATCAGTTCTTCGGTTGGCCGATTGAATTGGTAGGAGCGCACGAGATCAAACAGAGAGGAAACTGACGGGGAGAGGCTCTCTTTCTCCTCCACAATTACCCTCACCTTTCCGGCCGGCAATTCCACAGGTGTGTCAACGTGCAACATTCCGGATTCGTCGATGGTTCCTTCCAGAATCACCGGGTTCTTCATACATCCACAGTCTAACCAACCGCCGCGCCCGACGCTTCCAGTTCGCCCGACAACTGTTCCCACTCGGCAATGCGCTCGCTCAACAAAGCTCGGCGCTGTTCAAGCAATTGTGTGCGCCGAAGGGTTTCTTCGGCGCTCCTGAAGTCGGCGAGATCCGCCTCGATTCCGGCCACTTCCGCTTCCAGATTTCCAACTTCCTCTTCCAGGGCGGAACATCGGTCCTTCAATTTTTGCAGCTTCATCGGGTTTAGACGTTTCGCCGGTTTATCGTTGACCGGCGGTGCAAGTCCGGGAACATCGGCCAGCGTGGGCGCGTTCGTGGCCACCGGGAGATCGAGCGGCTTGCCGGCCTTGCGCCACATGTAATCTTCATAATTGCCCGGAAACACCCGCACTTCCCCCTCGCCGATCTCGAAGATCCGCGTAGCCAGCTTGTCGATGAAGTAGCGATCGTGTGATACCAGCACAACCGTCCCGCTGTACGATTCCAGCGCTTCCAGCAGCACGTCCTTCGCGCGCATGTCCAGGTGGTTGGTTGGCTCGTCGAGCAGAATGAAATTGGACGGCGAGAGTAGCATCTTGGCCAGTGCGTAACGGTTGCGTTCGCCGCCTGACAGCACTCCGATGCGCTTGAACACGTCGTCCGCCGAGAACAGGAAGCAGCCCAGAAGACTGCGCAATTCGGTCTGCGTGCGTCGCGGCGCGGCTGCCGTCAGGTCGTCGATCATCTGCGCGTCCGGATCGAGTTCCTTGTATTGATCCTGCGCAAAGTAATCCACGCTGACGTTGTGTCCCAGTTTGTACTCACCCTTCGTCAACGGTTCCGCGCCGGACAACAACTTGATCAGCGTTGATTTTCCGGCGCCGTTTACTCCCACTAGCGCAATGCGGTCGTTGCGCTCGATCACGAAGTTCACTTTCTCCAGAACTTTCTTCTCGCCATACCACTTGGCTACGTTCTGGAACTCGGCCACAATGCGTCCGCTCGGCTTAGGTTGCGGGAAGGTGAAGTGGATCGCCACTTCATCCGGCGGAATCTCGATGCGGTCTATTTTCTCCAGTTCCTTGATGCGGCTCTGTACCTGCTTCGCCTTTGTCGCTTGGGCGCGGAAGCGATTGATGAACGCTTCCAAAGCCTCCACGCGCTCGCTCTGATTTCGATACGCCGCTTCCAACTGCGCGCGGCGCTCGGTCTTCAACGTCAGATATTTTTCGTAATTGCCGCTGTAGAAATGCGCCTGCTTGTTCCACAACTCCACGATCTTGTTGATCGTCACGTCCAGGAAATAACGGTCGTGCGAAATCAGAACATACGCGTTCGGATAATCCTTCAGATACTCTTCCAGCCAGTTGCGCGCCTCCAGATCCAAATGATTTGTCGGCTCGTCCAGAAGCAGGAGATTTGGTTGTTGCAACAGCAGTTTCACCAGCGCGATGCGCATCTGCCAGCCGCCGGAGAACTCCTCAGTCCGCTGTGTCCATTCTTCCTTGCGGAATCCGAGACCGTCGAGCACCGTGCCTACCTTGGCCTCGAGCGCATAGCCGTCGCGCGTGTGGAATTCGCTGTCCACGCGCTGAAATCGCTCGGCGATCTGATGATACTCGTCGCTCGCTGGGTCCACTTCCGCCATGCGATGCGTTAACTGCTCGAGCTCCACTTCCATTGCTTGCAGATCGGCGAATACCGACATGCACTCGGCGAAGACCGTTCGTCCGGAGAGCGCCAGGCCATCCTGCGGCAGGTATCCGCTGGCCATTCCCTTGGTGATGCTCAGCGTTCCGTAGTCGAGCGTCTCCAAACCAGCGAGAATTTTCAGCACGGTCGATTTACCGGTACCGTTCGCGCCCACCAGGCCGACGCGGTCCTTCGACGTGATCAGCCAGTCGATTCCTTGAAACAACAATTTATGGCCATAACGTTTGCCGGCGCCAGCGAGTTGCAGCATGAATCAATAAACCTGCCGGATCACTTTGCCCGAATGGACATCGAGAATTTTTCCTTCTTCGACAATCGGCACGCCATTCACCAGTACGAAATCGAATCCTTCCGAATACTGATGCGGCTTTTGAAACGTCGACTTGTCTTCCACTTTGTCAGGATCGAACAATAGCAGGTCGGCGGCGAGACCCTCGCGAACGAGCCCACGGTCGCGGAAGCCGAACGTACGTGCGGGCAGCGATGTCATCCGCCGGACCGCATCCTCCAGCGTCAACACATGACGCTTGCGCACATACTCCGCCAGCGAGTGCGAATTGGTGGCATATGACCGCGGGTGAGGCATTCCCACCCCGAACTCCCGAACGCCGCCATCGCTCGCCACTGCGGTGTTCGGATAACGCATGATGCGCTCCACGTCTTCGTCGCCCATTGAGTGGTAGATCATCTGCACCGAACCTTTTTGTATCATGTCGAGGATTGTGTCGATTTGCGCATCTACGGTTTTCGCCGTCGTCACTTCGGCAATCGTTTTCCCTTCGTAAGTGGGATCTGCTTTGAACCCGGCGATGAGAGCGTACTCGTAATCGTCGTGCCCCAGGTCGGCGATCATCTGCTTCATCTCTTTCACGATGCGCGCGCGGATTTCCGGATCGTTCAGGCGTTCCTGAATCTTTTCCTTTCCATCAGCCAGCGCCCAGCTCGGCAGCACGATTCCAAGATTCGTGCTCGACCGGTCGTATGGATACTGATCCACCACGACATCCACGCCCTCGCGCCGGTACTTCTCCACCAGTGCCAGTGATTTGTCGCTCGATCCCCACAGTTTCTTGTTATCGATCTTGAAATGCGATAGCTCCACGCGCAAACCCGTCTCTTTCCCTACGGTCACCGCCTCGTTGATGGCGTCGATCACGTGCACGCCCTCGTCCCGCATGTGGCTCGCGTACACGCCGCCGAATTTCGCCGCGGCCTTCGCCAATGCCACCACTTCCGCCGTATCGGAATACGTCCCCGGAATATAGATCAAACCGGTGGAGAAGCCGACCGCGCCGTCGCGCATGCCCTTTTCCACCAGCGCCTGCATCTTCTCGATCTCTTCGGGTGTAGCCTTGCGATTGGCGGTGCCCATCACTTCCTGGCGCACGGAATTGTGGCCGATGAGCGACGCGACGTTAATCCCGAGGCCGAGCTGTTCGAGATTTTTGAACCAGTCTCCGAGATTGATTTCCGAACCGCCGCAATTACCCGTGACCACCGTCGTCACGCCATCCAGAATGTAATTGTCTGCGCGTGGAACCTTCTCGATCCCGCCCTCAATGTGCGTGTGGACATCAATGAATCCGGGCGTCAGCACGCGGTTGTTCGCATCAATTACCTTATCCGCGCTGGCCTTCGATAAGGCGCCGATCACCGCGATCTTGCCGTCGCGAACGCCCACATCCGCGCGGAACCAAGGATTTCCGGTGCCGTCCACCACGCGCGCATTTCGGATCACGATGTCGTAATCGGCCGCCGGCAGGGACAGCCCAAACAAGGATAGAAATACTACGCGGAGCATGAAATTCTATTGTCGCAGAGGGTTCCGGTCAAATGCAGAAGAAATCGAATGCCTGCGAGATGTAATCCTTCAACTCAGACCGCTTCACCACCGCATCCAGAAAGCCATGCTGCAGCAGGAACTCGCTGCGCTGGAAACCGTCCGGCAGCTTCTGACGGATGGTCTGCTCGATAACTCGAGGTCCGGCGAATCCGATCAGCGCGCCCGGCTCGGCTATATTCAAGTCGCCTAACATGGCGAAACTGGCCGTCACGCCGCCCGTCGTGGGATCGGTGAGCACGCTGATGTACGGCACCCCCGCCTGGTCCAACTTCATCAGAGCCGCGCTTATTTTGGCCAATTGCATCAGGCTCACCGCGCCTTCCTGCATGCGCGCGCCGCCTGACGCGGACACTACCACCAGCGGTATCTTGTGCGCAATGGAACGCTCAATCGCCCGCGTGATCTTCTCGCCCATCACCGCGCCCATGCTGCCGCCAATGAACTTCAATTCCAGCACGCAGATGTTCACCTGGCGGCCCTTCAGAAGTCCCGCGCCGGCCAGCAATGCATCCTGCATCCCGGTGGCTTCTTGCATGGAGGCCAGGCGATCTTTGTATCGCTTCGAGTCGACGAATTGCAGCGGGTCGGAAGTGACCAGTGCCCGGTCGAACTCTTCCCATGGCCCATCGAAGAGGTACTGCATGCGGGTCGGCGCGTCGATCCGGAAATGGTGGCCGCATTTCGGACACACGTGCAACCCTTCTTCGAGCGCCTTGCGCCAGACGATCTGGCCGCACTTTTCACACTTGCTCCAAAGGCCCTCGGTTTTTACGTTACGATTCCCGTCGTCCGGTCCGTTCGGTCCGACCGGCGGTTTTTGGCGTGTCCACCAACCCATTTCGATGATTGCGGTTTACTTCGTGATCCCCGTCCTACGTTAGCGCGGGTAAGGATGGCCTCGCAACGTTGCAAATGCCCGGTAAATCTGCTCTGCCAGAATCGCGCGGGCCAGTTCATGCGGAAATGTCATTGGCGAAAGAGACAATAGCAGGTCGGCCCGCGCCCGCCACCCCTCCGGAAGGCCATCCGCCCCGCCGATTACGAAGACCTGGTCGCGCCCCTCGCGCTCGGCTTTCGTAAAGAGATCCGCCATCTGTTCCGATTTCATCAATTTTCCGGCCGGGTCCAGCAGGATTTTCGCCGCCGAGGGATGTTTCGCCCAGATGTCCACACGGTCCGGATGAATTTCGCGCATCTCGCACTGGCAATAGCGTGTCGTCCGCTTGATGAACTCCGCGGCGAATCCGTTGGCGTTTACATCCCGTGCCTTTCCAATGTAGTAGACGAAAACTTTCACCGGAGCCTCAGCGGTAGGTGATCAGGGATCGATCGTCCAGATGCGGAATCGAATTGAACGAACTTAAGGAGAACCGGTCACCAGAGAAAAGGAATTCCGAATAGGAGGAATTCCGCGAAACCCACACCAACTCCATCGCCTTTTCAGGCCGCGATTCCTGCGCCCACCCCGTTGTCGCCGCAATGGGACCGCCCGACGTGAACGCCACCACACTCGAAGACTTCGGGCTGGCCGCGCGGATCCGGCCGATTCCCCGGACCACGCGAGCCCGAAACTCAGCCCACGATTCCAGTTCCGGATGCTCGTGCCCGCTCGCCCAGATGCGCGCTACGTGTTCGAACAGCCGCTCAAGCAAATACCCAACGTCCGGCGTATCCTTTCCCACCTGGTAAGCCTCGTGCAGGCTCCGTATTACCTCGTTCTCTTCCGCCAAAGCAGGCATCAGTGTGCCCATCAGTTTCGCGGCGTCGAATTCATCCAGATCCTCTACGATCACCGGTTCGGGCCAATCGATATTCGCTTCACGAAACAGATCGCGGACAATCTCCCCCGTCCGGATATGGCGCTGGGCCGGTCCGTAAAACACGCGATCGAACGACACCTGCTGCCGCAGCCAATATTCGCCGAGTTTCCGCGCCTGCCGTTCGCCCATCGGAGATAATTTGTCGTAATTCTCAGCCATGTAAGATGCCTGGCCGTGGCGAACCAGCGTCAGAAGACTCATTCTGTATCAGGATAGTCTCTCGATACAATGAGGTATCAATGAACAACCCAATCTCCCGCAGAGCCCTCCTGGCTGCTGCCACGGCGGCTGCCGGAACTCTGAAAGCAGGGCCGTCGCCGCTGATTCCCGCGATCGTAAAGCATCATGATGAAGGCGTCGAGTATTATCTGAAAGCGCAAATCACCGATCCGTCCGATCGATGGCGCGGATCGCTGAAAGATGAGTATGGGCTGCCCGCCTGGGGACCCGCCGGCGGCATGTCGACGCACTTCGCCACGGCATTCCTGCATCCCGATTCGAAGTTTTATCACGACAAGACAATGGTCCAACGAATCGCGCTGGCCTGCGATTTTCTGCAGCGCGAATCGACGCCGGACGGCAACATTAATCTCTCCATCACGAACTGGAATTCTACGCCCGACACGGCGTTCTGTATCCGCTCCATGGCCACCGGCGCAACTCTTCTGAAGCGCAACAACCAACAGGAAGTGTTCGCATTGTTGGACCCGTACCTGCGTACGGCCGGGCGCGCTCTAACCAACGGCGGGGTCCATACTCCGAATCACCGTTGGGTGGTGAGCGCTGCGTTATCGCAGCTGTATGAGATCTACAACGACGCCTCATATCTTCGCCGCATCGATCAGTGGTTCGCCGAAGGCATGGATATTGATGCGGAAGGCCAGTTCGACGAACGGAGCACCGGCCAGTACGCGCCCATCGTCGATGCCGCGCTTGTCACCATCGCTGCCAAGCTGAATCGTCCGCAATTGCTCGATTATGTGCGCCGCAATCTCGATGCCACTCTCTATCTTCTGCACGCCGACCACGAGCTGGTCACAGAATTTTCGCACCGCCAGGATCTGAACGAACGCCGCAATGCCGGATCGTATTGGTTCCCGCTTCATTACCTCGGCATGCACGACTCGAACGGGCGCTATCTCACATTGAGCCGCGAATTTGCTCTGACTGCCGGATCGCTTGCCGCGCTGATGGAATACCCCGAATTGAATCAACCTGGACCTCCATCGGCCCCACTGCCCGAAGACTTTGAGAAGACATTTCCAGGGTTGGGACTCGGCCGCATCCGCCGAGGCCAAACGAGCGTTTCCATACTGAAAGATTACAGCCGCTTCTTTACCCTCCGGCACGGGGAAGCTGTGCTCAACGGAGTACGTTTCTCCAGCGCATTCTTCGGCAAAGGTCAATTCACCAGCGACGAGTGGAGCAAAGAAGGCGGGTCGTACAAACTCGTTCAACACTTGGAAGGCCCGTACTTCCAGCCCTTCACGCCACCGCGCGATATTCACGCCGGTGAGTGGAACAAAACCCGTAAGGATCGGCAGCAAAGCCAGATTTGCCGTCTCGAGCAAATCGCCACCATCACCGAAACGAAGAAGGGTTTTCGCGTTCGTGTGCAGTCTCACGGCACTAAAGACGTTCCTGTCGCGGTGGAGATCAACTTCCGCCCAGGTGGAAAATTCGAAGGCGTGGAGCCCGCGTACAAAGCGGAAGAGGCCTGGATATTGCCCTCGGGAGCCACCGGCGTTTTTCGAGCCGGCAATGACGAAGTGCGTTTCGGTCCCGGCCTGAAGCAGCACGTATACACCGCCGTCCGCGGTGCGCAACCGAAACTCGCCGGTCCGAGCGTTTATCTAACCGGCTTCACGCCGTTCGATCATTCGATCGAGTTCGAGGTCTGAGCCTCATCGGAACAACGTAGGTGCTCGACGAACCGGCTTGGCCGTCATCAGCCGGGTTTTGATCTCTTGGAACTCGTGCGTATCGAGAACTGCGTCGGTCATCGCCACCGAACGCTCGCCCACCAGCCGCCGGACTTCAGCATTCGGACCAAAACGCTTTTGAGTCCGATCGTAGATCGTCAACAATGCCCCCGGCTCGTATCCGGCGTTCGCCAGATATCCGGCGGCAAGCAGGTCTGCACGATCTTCCCCGTCGGCAGCCTGTTGCACAAAGCGCAGAGGCAGCAGGTTTGTCGAAACGCGCAGGCAGGGGAGGATAACGATGGGCATCGGTCCAACGGTGCTAGCCAACTGCGCATCCAACGGTTCCTGAACGTGCGCAATCTGATGCGCGATTTCCGCCGCGAGTTCCGCTTCACTATCCGCCCGCGCAATGGCACCGGAGCTAAAAACTACAATTCCGCCGGGCAGCGTCGAGGCGATCGCCTCTTCCGGCGCGATCAATTTCAATCGCACAGGAAGCCGAAGAACGATCCCCCGCGACAACCGTTCCACGATCCGGTTCATTAACTGATTCGCGGCGCCATCGTCCAGAGCTTTGCCCATCTGAGCCGACATTGCGTTGCCAATAGCGATTTCCCGGTCGACCGCCAATTGAGCGAACACAGGTACCATCGAAAGCACAACGAGAATAAAAGTCTTCACGGCACAATCCTCGATTCAGCCTCAAATTTCTTGTAATCGGTATAGCGAACCGTCATCTTCATCCGTTGCGGCCCACTCATGAATTGGAGCGTATCGTTGGCGTACGTATGGATCGGAAACCAGTAGTCGCCGACCTTCGCGCGAATCGTCGTGAAGTGCGGAAAGAGATTTTCCTTCTCCGCCTTCGTGCTCAAAATTTGCGGTACCGCCTGCCCCGCCGCCCGGATGATCGAGAAATCCCGCTGATCGATCCAGAAGATTCCATCGAAGAGCCTCTGCCCATCCAAAATCTGCCGGGGACGCACGCCGAGCACCCAACACGGCACATCGTCGATCGTCTCCTCGCCGCGAAACTTCGTCTCATAGGCCCACAACTCATCAGGCGTGAAGAGAAACGGTTGCACCTCACGCAAATCTCGAAAATCTTCGTCCGTCAGTTTCATGCGCGTCAGCGTATTCGAGGGCTTGCCGATCATCTTTTCAGTCCGGTCCCCACCCGGCGAAAAAATCACGTCGCGCACCTCGCGATATTCACCGCCCTGCAAACCACGCTGATCGAAGTCTTCCAGCACCACAGTCTGGCGGTACATGTAGTTCGCGCGCATCGCCTCCGTCTCGGCCTCCCGCTTGGCCACGCGGCGCGCGAGATTGACTGGAGGATCCGCCGCCAATGCCACGGCGCAACAGCACGCGACTGCTAGAACCATTCGCCTCACTCTTACAAAATATAACGTTGTGGAACTGGACGGCACTCCTGAACCGCGATGTGGTGATATCACTAGGAATGCTCATGAACGTAAGGTCTGATCGCAATAAGATCGCGTTATCAACGCAACGAATCGCGTGACTAGCGATTTATTGCCTCATCTCAGTTACCGCGAGCGCCCAAACAACGCTGGTCTTCGCTCCCTCAATTGGACGAACTTCGATTATTTCGCGGAGGCACTAACCGGCTTGTGCCATTGTTTGTCTGGAATCGAGCGGATGCGAATGTGTACCTCGGAAGTCCGAATGGCATCGAAGCAGAAACCCATTGAGGAGCTCGTCCCACTACCCTCCGCGCAAGAAATTGAACGGGAGTTAATAGAGCATCTGCTTCCTTTCGACCTAATGAATCTAGTTCGTCGAGAAGTACCAGGCGCTGGGAAGCCATGACCACGCAAAATCCGATGACAGTCACCCGGAGCTGCGTAACGAATATTAGAGACGAATTTGAGACAAACGAATTCCGACAGGAGGTCTTACGGTCGAGTTGCCGCGCTGCCTGCCGTCATGGCAACTCACTCACTTGGAAGTGCTGCCAACGTCACGGCCGCAATTGAAGGCACTGCACACAACCCTGTATTGAGCGAGATAATCATGAGCAAAAAACGATACGAAGCCGGCAGCCCGAATCTGTTCAAGGATCTCGGCGTCCCGAATCCAGACGAGCACATGATCAAGACGCAGCTCGTGTTCAAAATCGACAGCATCATGAAAGAGCGCGGCCTTAAGCAGGCCGATGCCGCCGATCTGTTCGGCGTCTGTCAGCCGGACATATCCAAGATGCTGCGCGGAGATTTCCGGCAGTCTTCCGTCGAGCGGCTACTCCGCTTTCTCGTGGCGCTGGTCAAGATGTTGAAATCATCGTAAAACCACGTCGGGACAAAGGCAACGCTCCGGCGTTGCATGTCTCCTGAAGCGCCGACCGCCTCTGCTGAACCCCAATGCTAAGATGAACGCGATGCGGGAATCCCTCCGAGGGTATCTCCTAACACTGCTGGCCCTCTGGACGGCTCTCGCGCTCGTAGCAGTTTTCTACTCGCAGCTCAAAGATATTCCGCTGCGAATCGCCGCCGCTGTGCTTCCGGCCTTTCTGCTCGAAGCAGCTTTCTACGTCAGCGCGGGCGTCGAAGATGTACGCCACCGCTTTGAACGCATCGGTCCGCCGCACGTGCTGGCCGCTTGGATGACCATCTCAGCGATCATTCCCTACTGCCTCTACGCGCTCTCCACCGGCACCTTTCGAGGTATTTCACTGCTTGAGCTGGCGGGAGTCGCGGCCCTCGCGTCGTTCTGGTTTTTGATCGCCGGAAAATCTATCGCCGCGGATCTTGCTTTTCTTGCGCTCATGGCCGCGGTCTACGTTGGCAAACTATTTCCGCATATCTTCATCGATGTGACGCCGAGATTGCCCGCTAATGTCCTCGGAACGGCTATGTGGATTCGCACGGGCCTGCTTGCAATTCTCTCCATCCGAAAAATGGGTGGCATCGGATTCGGTTTCTGGCCTTCACGCCGCGAGTGGAACATTGGCTTCGTACATTTTCTTCTCTTCCTGCCCGCGGGATACATCCTCGGCACGGGACTCAAATTCCTGCATCCGAAAACCGTCACCCCGGCGTGGAAAGCGACAGCGCTCGTCGTGCTCACGTTCTTCGGCACCCTCTGGGTTCTGGCCGCCCTGGAAGAAGTCTTTTTTCGCGGCCTCCTGCAACAAATGCTCTGCCGGCGATTTCGAAGCGACATCGGTGGGCTCGTGGTTACGTCGATAATTTTCGGATCCGCGCATCTTGGCTTCCATCAGTTTCCGAATTGGACCCTAGCCACAATTGCCACGGTACTGGGACTGTTCTGCGGATCGGCCTATTTGCGTTCGGGCAGCGTTCGTGCCTCGATGGTCACGCACGCACTTACGGTCGCAATTTGGAAGGTTTTCTTGTACTAGTCGAAACCCGTAGTACGTACCGCCGTACGAGTCCGTCAGGGAATCCACACATGCATCTAAGCAGTCAACCTGATTGGGTATTGCTGCTGCGGACCGTACACTGAAACAACTACCAACCTCCTTATGTCCCAAGTGCCTACCAAGCCGTTCCGTGTTGAGTATTCAGAAACAGAAGCCGCGGAAATGCTCGGCATTACAGTGGAAAATCTTCGCGCCCTCGTTAGAAGCCACATTGTGAAAGACGAAGATCCCTCGGTCACAGTCGAAGCATTTCACCAGTCGGACCTGCTATTGCTCCGGCTCTTAGGCGGAATTCCGTCCAGTCGCGCTCATAACGGATCGCTATAGCGTCAGCTTTAGTTGAGTCTCAAGCGCGCATCGGAGCAATGCGCCCTATAATGGTTCCAGGGAGTCAGCCATGGAAGTCGAAATGAAGATTCGCGGCCTTACGATCGATCCTGGCACGCAGATGCCGATTGTAGTGCTCAAGGATGTGAACGGAACTACCGTCCTGCCGATCTGGGTCGGAATTTTCGAGGCCAATGCCATTGCGCTGGAGATCGAAAAAGTTTCGACGCCACGTCCCATGACTCACGATCTGCTGAAAACTGTCCTCATGGGCCTCAACACAGGTGTGAAAAAGGTGGTCGTCAACGAACTTAAGGACGATACTTTCTACGCCATCATTTGGCTGGAAAAAGACGGCGAACTTATCAGTGTCGATTCACGTCCGAGCGATGCGCTTGCTTTGGCCCTTCGCCTTGATTGCCCCATCTACGTGGACGATTCCGTGCTCCAGAACTCGAAGAGCGCTGTTACCTCCACCGATAAAGCGCAAACCGAAGAACTAAAGAAGTGGCTCGAGGGCCTGAACGATGAGGATCTCGGCCGCTACAAGATGTAGCTTGTGAACGCCGGCAAGCTGGAACGGCTCACTGAGGCTGGAATTCAAATGATTCCGGCCGACCAGGTTTCTACACACTTTCTGTTCGAGCGCGACGGTTTTGTAGCGTTGGTCGAGCGCCGCGCGGGCGACTTCGGTAACGTCGGAAGCGCCGGACTCCTCACCGAAAGCGGCGTAGCTTTTCTCCTCCATCGCGGCTCACAAGCCTTCTTCGTCTGCAAAGGCTACGACCAGCCCGCCGAGCAATCGCAAATCGACGCGCTCCGCCGGTTTCAATCGGACCTCGAGGCCTCACTCCGCTAATCACAGTGTCCTGGTCGCTTGGCAGCCGCAAGCGATTTGCTGCATCAAACCTCTACCACTGACTCCATCGTTTACACTGGCGTTGTCGCGCCACGAATGAAATTCTCTCGACGCCTTCACTGGGACACACAAACCAATCGCCTGACAGAACTGCTCGCTCGCAAGCGAACCGATGGCGCGGAAATTCTCGACCTCACCGAATCGAATCCCACCAACGCCGGATTCGACTATCCCGCTGATGTCATCGCGCAAGCTCTCGCCAACCCGCGCGCGCTGCACTACGAGCCAATGCCCAAAGGAATGCGCTCCGCACGCGAAGCCATCGCCGTCCGATACGGCGGCATCGACCCGGAACGCATCGTTCTGACGGCCAGCACCAGCGAAGCCTACTCGTATCTCTTCAAACTCCTCTGCGACCCGGACGACGAAGTGCTCGTCCCGCGGCCTTCCTACCCGCTATTCGAATTTCTCGCCGCGCTCGATTCCGTTCGCGTCGTGCAATACCCGCTCTTCTATCACGACGGCTGGATGCTTGACACCGCCGCACTCGAATCGCTCATCACGCCCAGAACACGTGCCATCATCATCGTCAATCCCAACAACCCGACCGGCTCTTACTTGAAGCAGGACGAATTCAATAAGCTCGCCGCGTTCGGTCTGCCCATCATCTCGGACGAAGTCTTCACCGGCTACTCGTTCGCCGACGACGCCGCCAGAGTCTCCACCCTCGTGGGAACCGATAGCGTCTCGAGTTTCTCGTTGAGCGGCCTGTCCAAAGTCTGCGCACTTCCGCAAATGAAGCTGGGCTGGATCATCGCCAATGGTCCCGCCAAAGATGACGCGCTGGCACGCCTTGAGTTGATCGCGGATACGTTTCTCTCTGTCAGTTCACCGGTGCAGTTGGCGTTGCCAACGCTGCTGGCCGGCGCGGATTCCATCCAAGAGCAGATTCGTTCCCGCACTACCTCGAATTTTCATTACTTGCGCCGCCAGATTCGCGGAAAACCTCTATCGTTACTCGAAGTCGAAGGCGGCTGGTACGCCACCGTGCAAGTGCCGCGTACGCATACCGAAGAGGAATGGGCTCTGCTGCTGTTAGCGGAGCAAAACACCCTTGTACAACCGGGCTTCTTCTACGACTTCGGCCAGGAAGCTTTCCTCGTCCTCAGTCTCCTGGCGCCGGAACCGGTTTTCCACGGGGGAATCGACCGCATCAATAGTACTATTGTCTCTTCGATAGCAAAGTGATATCATTTTGCTATTAGGAGCGATAAGTACATGATAAAAGAAAAAAGAACGAACCCCGGTTCGGGTCTTGTTGCGCTGTTTCTGATGATTGTCGTCCTTGGCGGGACCCTTTTCGGCGTGGTCTATCTTTCCAGAGCAGGGTTTTCAGGGCTGGTGATCGCACTCGACGTTCTGGTCTTGATCGTTGATGTCGTTTGCCTGTTCGGCTTGTTCACCGTTCAGCCGAATCAAGGCGTGGTTCTCACATTGTTCGGACGCTACAAGGGTACCGCGACCGAGCAGGGTCTCCGCTGGGCGAGTCCTTTTTATGTGAAGAGGCCGATCTCGCTCCGCGTCCGAAATTTCGAGACGAATCACTTAAAGGTAAACGACAAGGACGCAAATCCCATCGAGATCGCCGCTGTTGTCGTCTGGAAAGTCGTCGACACCGCGGAGGCCATGTTTGAGGTCGACAACTACGAGGACTACCTGCACATACAGAGCGAAGCAGCGCTACGGAATCTGGCGATGGCATACCCCTACGATTCGCACGACGACGAACTCACGTCGTTGCGAGGCCATACCAGCGTCGTCGCTGAGCATCTGAAGAGCGAGTTGACCGACCGTCTGTCGAAGGCGGGAGTCGAGATCATAGAGGCGCGCATCAGCCACTTGGCCTATGCCCCGGAGATTGCCCAGGCGATGCTGCAGCGTCAACAAGCCTCGGCAATCATCGCTGCCCGCACCAAAATTGTAGAAGGCGCTGTTGGAATGGTCGAGATGGCGTTGGATATGTTGTCGGCCAAAAAGGTCGTCCAACTCGACGAAGAGCGGAAAGCGGCTATGGTCAGCAACCTTCTCGTAGTTCTGTGCGGCGAGCGCGGCACGCAACCCATCTTGAACACCGGGTCAATCTACTAAGCAGTCCCAAGGATGGCGGAACGCAAATCATTCCTGCTTCGAATCGATGGCGCCTTGCTCGATGGAGTCCGGCGCTGGGCCGACGACGACCTGCGCAGCTTGAACGCTCAGATCGAATACATCTTGCGAAATTCTCTTAAACAAGCGGGGCGGCTCTCCAAGGCCGCCTCGCCCGAAGAGCCCGAAAGCGACCCGGAACCATAGCTATTTCGGCGGCGCTGCGCGGCGTTCCCGGGATCACTGTTTTTCGAAGACCAACGTGCTGACAAATTTCTTACCGTCGGCATTCACGCCTTTGGTCGTCACTGTCATCGTCCCACCTGATATCACGGTGCGGCCAGTGGCCTGATAGGAACCACCTTCCTTCTTACGTGTATCCGTCAGGGTATTGGCGTCCACTTGCTTAACCGAAATCGTGGTATACAGCGGGTTTGTACCCGTGACGGAAGACGCCGAACCATCGTATTTCGTCGTGTAGGTAGTGTTGATCGCCGTACCACCTGCCTGTTCCCCGGTGGCTGTTACTTTTGCCCCGCCATCGGATGCCTCCCGTACCACTGTCAAGCTCCCGATTGGGAAAGGAGGGGGAGTATATTTCGACTTCCCGGTGTTCAGCTTCCATGTACCGAGGGAGTTGTCCGCCCCAAACATTCCCACGGCCGTCATAGCCAAAATAACTAGCTTTGCTAGGATTGTTCGCATTTCATTTCCTCTCTGCGTCTAGATAAACTTCGTGGAAGTGAGTGTTTGAAGTTCAGCGGCGTTCGCAAACACCACTGATGGGATCAGAAATATTCGGCTGATTGCTCAGACACCCCGCCCTCGACCAGCCATCGTGAGGCAAGCCTATCAGGATTGACGACCGCTCGCAACGCCTTCCAGACACGCCTTCCAGACGCCTGTCAGACGCCTTACAGACGTGGCTGTCGTGGATCTTCCGATACTTGACAGCCCGTTTCCGCCGGTAGTACAGTCACAGCAGTTCGTACAAATAGGGTTTACGATCCAAGCCGGATCGGTCTCAATGAGGTGACAAAATGTTCCGAAACCCACACCGCGTGGTGTTTGCTGCGGCATTTGCAGTTCTTTCCCTCCTTGTCGCTGTGCCTCAAGTGCAAGCGCAGGTTCTTTACGGATCAATCGTTGGCCAAGTAACCGATGCGAGCGGCGCCGCCGTTCCATCAGCCACGGTAAAGCTCACACATTCCCAAACCGGCCAGGTTCGCACAGCAACATCGACGGAGGGCGGAGCTTTCAACTTTCCGACGATCCCCGGCGGAACTTATGAAGTGACGGTTACCAAGGAAGGCTTCGAACCCTTCTCGGCCAGCAGCATCACGGTCGGTGTCGATTCGGTCGTTCGTCTCGATGCAAAGCTGCAAGTCGGAGGTGTCGCGCAGACCGTCGATGTTTCCGCGGCCGCTGCCACATTGCAAACCGATCGGGCCGAAGTGCGTGGCGAGGTCTCGTCGACATCACTGGAAAACCTTCCCGTGCCGGTAGGCCGGAATTATCAAAACCTGTTGATCACCGTTCCGGGTTTGTCGCCGCCCACCAATCAGCATTCCGTCGCAGCTAACCCGGCTCGCGGGCTCACCTTCAATTCCAACGGCTCCACCCGCAATGCCAATAACGTCCGCATCGACGGCGCAAGTTCCAACAACGTCTGGCTGCCGCACGTCACGGCTTATGTTCCTGGCCTGGAAGCCATCCAGGAAGTGAGCGTCGTCACCAACAGTTTCTCGGCCGAGCAGGGTCTATCGGGCGGAGTTGCGGTCAACGTTCAGATTAAGAGCGGCACAAACCAGTTGCACGGCTCGGGCTTTGAATATCACACCGACAATGCGCTCAAGGCGAAACCCTTCTTCCTGCCCACCAACCAAGGCAAACCGAAACTGGTGAACAACCAGGCCGGCGGAACAATCGGTGGACCGATCCTGAAGAACAAACTCTTCTTCTTCGGCAGCTATGACGGCGCCTTCGATCACGAGCTGGGCGCTGGATTTTTCACTGTGCCCACCGCCGATATGAAGGCCGGAAATATGTCCGGCTCATCGACGCTGATTTACGATCCCGGCACCGGAAATGCCGACGGCACCGGCAGAACGCCGTTTCCCAACCAAACCATTCCCCAGAACCGCATGGACCCGGCTGCCGTTAAACTTGCCGGCCTCACGCCGCTACAAAACGTGCCGGGCATCACCGCCAACTACTATGCCACCGGCGGATACAATGTCGACCGGCAAAAAGTGGACGGCAAACTCAGCTTCAACCCCACCGACAAGTTGACGATTACCGGGCGCACGGGCTGGTTGAATTACAACTTCGTGGATCCGCCGGCATTCGGCACACTAGGCGGTCCGCCCGTCAATACAGCCGGAGGAAAGATCGGCAATGGATTTGGCAACGTCTACAGTACAACGTTCAGCGCCACGTACGTCGCCCGGCCAAATCTCATTATTGACGGATATTTCGGATTCACCTTGTCGAACACCAATCAGGAACCGCCGCGCCTCGACGAAAATCTCGGGCTCGCCTTCCTCGGTCTTCCAGGTACCAACGGCACATCGCGTCTTTACGGTGGCTGGCCGCAGTTCAGCGTGACCAGCTTCGATACCCTCGGCAACCCAGGCAGCGGCGGCACCGGCGGTCCTATTTATTATGGCGACTCGAACTATCAATACACCGTCAACGCTACCTGGACGAAGTCGGCTCACGCGGTCCGGTTCGGCGTCGATCTGGCGCGCCAGTCGCTCAACCATTTTGAGACGCAGTCTTCGGCGGGCACCTTCAACTTCGCCGGCGGCCCGACCACTCTGAAAGGCGGTACGCAATCCGCAAGCCCGTTCAATAACTACGCCGCATTTCTGTTGGGTCAAACATCGTCGGTGAGCAAAGATATTTTGCCATTCGACAACAACCTGTTGACCAGCCGCGAGTGGGAGTACAGCTTCTACGTGCAGGATCAATGGCAGTTCACAAATAAAGTAACTCTGAACTACGGCGTTCGCTGGGACTATTTCCCGGTGGGCCGGCGCGCCACCCGCGGGCTCGAACGGTATAACTTCCAAACGAATCAGATGCAACTGTGCGGGCTCGGGGGAGTTCCGTCCGACTGTGGCTACTCGACTCCGAAAACGAATTTCTCACCGCGTCTGGGCATCGCCTGGCGGCCTACCGACAAGCTTGTGATCCGCACCGGATTTGGCATGAACTACGATCCTTATCCGCTGGCCTTCGTCCGCGATATGTTAACCAACTACCCCGAAGATCTGCTCATCTCAGTGAATACACCGAGCAGCTTTGTTCAGGCGACCCAACTGAAGAACGGGATCCCGGCCATAACCGTTCCCGATACGTCCTCCGGCATCGTCAACGTTCCATCCGGCTATCAAGTCAGATCGCTTGCCCAGAACATCAAGTCGGCCTACGTTGCATCGTGGAACTTCACACTGCAGCGCGAACTCCCCTGGGGCTTCAGCGGCCAAGCGGGATACGTTGCGTCACGCCAGGTGGCCATCAACGGAATTTTGGATCTTAACGATGGGTTGATCCCTGGAGCTGGTTCCGCCGGTCAGCCGTTCTTTCCGCTCTTTGGACGAACGGCCCAAACTGCATTGCTAACGCCAGTCGGCCACAACAAATACGATTCCCTGCAGAGCCAACTATCGCGCCGGTTCTCCAAAGGGTTCCAGGTTCAATTCGGTTACACGTTCTCCAAGACCGTTGGCATCTGTTGCGACGATCTGAGCGATGGGGCGCCAACTTCCGGTGCACTCACCTTCATTAACCTGGCTCGCGCAGTCATGCCTTTCGACCGGACTCACAACTTCACCACGTCTTTCGTGGCCGACCTTCCGTTTGGCAAGGGGAAGGCAATGTTGAATAGCAACCGATTTGCCTCGAAACTGGCTGGCGGGTGGCGCATAAACTCTCTTGTTGCCGCCTATTCCGGCCAGCCATTCTCCGTCAGCTCCGCCAACACGTCGTTGAACCTTCCTAATAGCACCCAGCGCGCGGATCAGGTTAAATCGAGCGTGGCGATCATCGGTGGTACAGGCCCGGGCCAATCGTACTTCGATCCGCTCGCTTTTGCGCCCGTCACCACCGCGAGATTCGGTACGGCCGGCTACGACACCCTCCGCGGACCCGGCTTTTTCAATATCGACTTCAGCCTGTTCCGCAACTTTGCGATCACCGAACGTTTTCACGCGGAATTCCGCGCCGAAGCGCTCAATCTGACCAACACGCCGCACTTCGCCAATCCCCCAAGCGCCAACTTGAACGTTTCCAGTCTTCAGTTGAACTCCGATGGAAGCGTGAAGAACCTGGGAGGCTTCGGCGTGATTAACGCAACCACGGGAACCGGAAGAGAGGGGATTGACGAAAGAATGTTCCGCCTCGGCCTCCGCCTGAGCTTCTAAAGGAAGAAATTGAGAATGCGCCGGAGCAGGCCACCGCTTCGGCGCTCCGGAATTTCTTCCGGAATATTGGAGTTCGAGTCCGGTTCCGGTTCCGTGCAACGGAACTCGAGATCTCGTAAACAATCGCGGATCGCGATGCGCTCGTTCCGCCCGACGGCCGATCCAAGATACGCCTGAGGAGCATGCGCTCCCAGCTCAATTCGCAGCAGCGCGGGCCAGGGGTCACGCAATTCGAATCTCCGGCAGAGCCTTCGCGCCCGGGGAATCGCATCTTCCAAACTCTGGCGCGCGCTCGTAAATTCCCGCTGGGCATCTTCGAGATCCGGAGGGACTCGGCGATGAGCGCTCGGGAGCCGGTAAAACTTCTGATACCCGGCCTCCCACGCGTCCACAGACCGGAAATAACGCTCCACACGGCTCACGAGGCTGGTAACGAACTCCGCGTCCGAAGTGATCTGAGTTGTTGTGCGCCGGGATTCCATTGGCAAATCAATTCACCTAATGATTGCACGGCGTCTGACGGATATGCCGGCCCAGCACTTGTCATCGAAGCGCATGCTGTGACAAGCTTCAACTACCGTGACTAGGCGAGAATTATTTCAACTGGCCGCCCAAACCGCATACCCGGGCGTCTCTTACCGCAACTACGCGCGAGTCGTGCCGGATTTTCTGGCCCGGCTGGCGAAGCAGGCGTACGAAAAGCGTAACCGTGAACTGGCGCGGCTGACTTCCGCGGATTCCATCGGCGCCCGGCAGCGATGGGCGCGGGAAAGTTTCTGGAGCATCATCGGACGGCAGCCGCAGCGGACGCCGCTGAACATCCGTTCTACTGGATCGTTCACCCGCGCCAAGTATCGCGTGGAGCGGTTGATCTATGAGAGCCAGCCGAACCTGCACGTTTCGGCCAATCTCTACATCCCGACATTCACGCAACCTCCGTTCCCCGGTGTCGTCTTCCAAATGGGGCACGCGCCGAACGGCAAAGCCTCGGCTACCTATCAGAGCTGCTGCCAGGGACTCGTGCAACTCGGCTTTCTCGTTCTCGCATTCGATCCCATGGGCCAGGGCGAGCGAATTTACTATCCCGATGCTTCCGGTACTCGAACCCGGCTGGCCTCTCCGGACGACGAGCACTCCACGGCCGGCCGTCAGATGCTGTTGGCCGGCGATTCAGCGAGCAGGTTGCAAGTCTGGGATGCCATCAGAAGTCTGGATGTCCTCGAAGCGCATCCGATGGTGGACAAGAAACGCCTCGCCACTACCGGCCAATCGGGCGGCGCGACGCTGAGCATGTTCCTCATCGCCGCCGACGACCGGCTGGCCGCGGCGGTGGTATGCAGCGGGAACACCGAGAATTTCGCCTGCGGCAATTTCAGTGCGCCCGGATCGACCGATGACGCCGAGCAGAATTTTCCCGGCTCGGGTCCGATCGGATGGGACCGCTGGGATCTGCTGTATCCATTCGCGCCGAAACCGCTCCTCATCACCGTCAGCGATCGGGATTTCTTCGGAACGTACTCGCCCAATTATGTTTCGAGCGGATGGGAGGAATTTCAGAAACTCAAACGGATCTATGAAACGCTCGAACGCGGCGACCGTCTCGCCTGGGATAGCACGCCGCTGCCGCACGGGCTCTCTTACGACACGCGGTTGTTGACATACAACTGGCTGAATCTCTGGTTACGGGGCGAGAACAAAGCGATCGCTGAAGAACCGCCGGTGAATCTGGAACCGGATGAAACTCTGTGGGTTTCGCCAAATGGGAATGTGGTCAGCTCCTTTAAGGGGGAAACGCCGTTCGAACTCACCCGGAAACGGAAGATCGCGCGCGCTGCGGGAACGCTCGAGCAGGTATGTGGCGTGGTGCGTCCGGAGCGCGATCTGCGCCCGGTATTGCTCAAGCGAGTGCCTTCGCGGAAAGCAGACATCGAGGCGATTGAAGTCCAAACCGAACCCGGCGTCTGGGTTCCGGCCTGGGTATTCATGCCAAAAGAGCCGAACCCCTCGAAGCCGTCGTTGCTACTACTCGAACCCGGCGGCCGCTCCACGCGTTGGCACGAAGGCGAAATGTACTTGACGCTGGCCCAGCAAGGATACGTGGTGTGCGTGCCGGATCTGCGTGCGGTAGGCGACCTGACGCCGGAAGTGAGCCGGGGAGCCGAACACTACGCGCGCGGCCACGACGCGGAAGACGATCAGGCCTGGGCCTCGTTGATCCTGGGGCGTCCATTGCTCGGCCAGCGAGTGACGGACATACTGGCGCTCTCCGCGGCTCTCGCACGGTACGGCCGTCGGATCGTGGTTGGCGCACAAGGGAAGATGACAGTTCCGGCAGCGATTGCCGCGTATCTTGATAAGAGCATCGAATCGGTCTATCTCTCAGGCGGCCTAATCTCTTTTCGTAGCCTGCTCGAGACTGAGGCATACAAGCACTCCTTCGCGAACTTCGTGCCAGGAATACTGCAGTACCCGGATTTGCCGGAGATGATTCGCTCACTAGCGCCGCGCAAAGCAATCCTGGCAGGCGTCGTAGATGCGGCAGGCAAACCCGTCGCAGCCAAGACGGTCGCGGATGAACACGAAAATGCGAGACACATCACGGTCAAAGTGCCAGCCTCCTGGGAGCCATCGTCCTTCGAAAGCCTATAGAGCCTCCGAGCATTGCCGATAAGCTTCCTAGCCGGCAACCGTTGTTTTTATCGGCGTTCATCCGCGTTTATTCGCGGCCAGTGAAAGGTGGCATCTTGTTTGCAATTATCGGAATTGTTGCGGTTTTCGGAGCGATCATCGCCGGGTACCTGATGGAACACGGCAAGCTTCTGGTTCTCATGCAGCCGGCTGAGCTGGTGATCATCGGAGGCGCGGCGCTCGGAACGCTACTCATCGCGAATCCCCTTTCCATTCTCATAGCGGTCGCCAAAGGGCTCGTGGGAGCTTTCCTGCCGGGCCGGTTCAGCAAGGCCTTCTATCTCGAGAATCTGAAGATGCTGAGCGATGTGTTCATTCACGCCCGCAAGAACGGGATGGTCAAACTGGAGGCTGACGTCGAGGCGCCGCAAAAGAGTCCACTACTGGCAAAGTATCCCAAGTTTCTCAAGAACCATCACGCTGTGTCGTTCTTTTGCGACACCATACGTATGGCCATCACTGGTGGCATCACGCCGTTCGATATCGATCAATTGATGGAAATCGATATCGAGGTACACCACCAGGAGACAAACGCGCCGGTGGCTGCGATTACAACGATGGCCGATGCACTCCCCGGCCTCGGAATTGTGGCTGCGGTGCTGGGTGTCGTGATCACCATGGGTGCACTGGGCGGCCCGCCTGAAGAGATCGGACACAAGGTCGCAGCGGCGTTGGTGGGAACATTTCTGGGAATCTTGTTGTGTTACGGTCTGTTCGCGCCGCTGGCCAGCAATCTTAGTAAACAGAACGAGGCGGAAGGCCAGTATTACCAGTTTCTACGTGCCGGACTGATGGCGTTCATCCGCGGTGCGGCGCCCATTCTTGCCGTCGAATTCGCGCGGCGCACCATCCCGCACGGCTTGCGGCCTTCGTTCCAGGAAATGGAAAGGACTTGCAAGGGAGGAGCAGCCTCATCCGCCGAAGCGGTCGCCGCCTGATATCAATGTCTACGCCAACCGCCGAACTTCCACCGATCATCATCAAGCGCAAAAAGGCGCATGCCGCTCATCACGGCGGCGCCTGGAAGGTGGCCTATGCCGATTTCGTCACCGCCATGATGGCGCTGTTCATCGTCCTTTGGTTGATGAGCGCCAGTGACGAGACGAAGAAAGCGATCGGCGGTTTCTTCCAGGATCCGGCGGGGAAGGGAAGGGAGATCGGTAGCGGAATGGCTGGCTCCGGCGAAAGTCTGTCCATTAAGAAAGACGACATGAGCAAGCTGAAAGAGACGTTAGAGCAAGCTGTCAAAGAGATGCCGGCGCTCGATAAGGTCAAGGATCAAGTGAGGCTCACCGTCACCGGCGAAGGGTTACGCATAGAGCTACTCGAAACGGCGGCGGGCACATTCTTCGAAAGTGGCAGCCCGAAACCGAGCGCCCAGTGTATTTCGGTTCTCACACGGCTTGCGGAAGAACTCGGCAAACTGCCGAACACGATTCTCGTCGAAGGGCATACCGATTCCACGGCGTTCGGCGATGCTAATTCATACAACAACTGGGACCTCTCTACTGATCGCGCAAACATGGCACGGCGCGTATTGCAAACCAACGGACTTCGTGCGGATCAAGTGACCCAGGTCCGGGGCTTTGCCGATCGGCAGCCCTTCAAGAGGGACGATCCGGCAGATCCTTCGAATCGCCGGATTACCGTTATCGTCGGATACCAGGTCGCGCCCGGAAGCGTGGCCAAGGTTCCCGAAGCTAACCATTCGCGAACAGAACCGTCCCATTAATGGACAGCGTTCTGTACCGTCATCGTTTCGGAGGCCCGGTAAACACCACGTAGATTCAGCTGTTTGGGCCTAAGTATCCGGCTGGACTCCAAGATGCTCCCGAGGTTATTGTGTCTGCCTGTTTAGCAATTGACTACAACGTGCACAAGCAAAGCCGCCAGTCCCGCGCTCAGCGCCTGCTGGTGGCCGACGACCAAACCGATGTACGCGAGGCGCTTCGCCTGTTGCTAAAGGGTGCGGGTTTTCATGCCTCTACCGCCAGTTCACCCGCTGAGTTGCTCGAGACCGCCTCTGCCCAATCTTTCGATTTGATTCTCATGGACATGAACTACTCGCGCGATACCACCTCGGGCGAGGAAGGGCTGCGATTGCTCGAGCAGTTGCACGCGCGCCATCGCGACACGCCGATCATTGTGATGACCGCCTGGGGCGATGTGGAACTGGCCGTCGAGGCTATGCGGCGCGGTGCGGCCGATTTCGTCCAGAAGCCTTGGGACAATAAGCGGCTTCTTTCCTCCATCAACAACCGCCTGGAACAGGAACGGCGCACTCATTCCGAGTTGGATATTGCGCGCCGCGTACAGCAGAAATTACTGCCGCAGGGGTCCAAACATCTTCGTACTGTAATGTTTGCCGGACGCTGCCAGCCCGCCAGCGAGATCGGCGGCGACTACTTCGACTTCTTCGATCTGGGCCCGGAGCGCGCCGGTTTCGTCCTGGCCGATGTATCGGGCAAAGGAATGGCCGCGGCCATGCTCATGGCAAATCTGCAAGCGCTATTCCGTAGCCAGGCATCGCTCGCATCGGTCCGTCCAGAGCAGATTCTCGAATCCGTGAATGGTCTCTTCTACGCATCGACAAACCCGGAACACTACACCACGCTCTTCTTCGGCCACTATGACGACCAGACCCGGCGTCTCGCTTATATCAATTGCGGTCACCCTCCACCACTGTTGGTTCGGGCCGGCGGCGCCGTGGAGCGTCTCACCGCAACGGCCACAGTACTCGGCTTGTTTCCCAAATGGAAGGGTTCCACCGGCGAAATCGCCATCGCTCCCGGCGACACCGTGCTGGCCTACTCGGACGGCATCACGGAAGCAGGAATCGAAAGCGGGGACGATTTCGGCGAAGAAAGATTGCTCTCTGTCGCGCTTGCCACCCGCCACCTGCCGCTCGAAACGATGATCGACAATACCATGCGGTCGGCGCAAATGTTTGAACAAGGAGAGCAATCGGACGACTGCACGCTCCTCGGACTTCGCGCGCTGTAGCGTTCTTATCAATGTTCATTCGTGTTGATTCGTGGCCCCAGCCCTTCTTGAACGGAAACCCGCAGTAACTCGGCCACGCTCCAAGCTTGTGCAATACAGCCTCGAGGAGTAAACGGCGGCTCCGCATCCGCGATCTCCGATATCTGTCCGAGCCCCGCCACCAGCAAGTGTTCACGAAAGGGCTCGAGCCATTGAGCCGCCCGCCGGCGCGTCTCATCATTTCGCCCGTTCACGTTCAAATACGCCGTGATGAACGGGCCCATCAGCCACGCCCAGGCCGTGCCCTGATGATATGCGGCATCACGGCTGTCCGGCGGTCCCTCATAGTGTCCGCGATACCTCGCGTCGCGCGGGGAGAGAGTGCGCAATCCAAGCGGCGTAAGAAGTTCCCGCTCCACAACATCGATAACCCGCCGTTCCCGATCGGTGGAGAGCATCGGATAAGGCAGACTGACGGCAAAAATCTGATTCGGACGAATCGACGCATCGGCCACGGCGCCGTCCACGACGTCGTAAAGGCAACCGGCATCAACGTTCCAGAACTTCGCATTGAAGCTCTCACTTGCCTTCTCCGCCATCTCGCGATACGGATCGGCTTCTCCAAAACGCCGCGAAAGGTCCTGCATGATTCTAAGAGCGTTGTGCCACAACGCTTGGATCTCCACCGGTTTTCCGATTCGCGGCGTAGCCGGAACGCCGTTCGCGCGAGCGTCCATCCAGGTCAGCTGCGTCCCCGGCTCGCCGCAATGTAACAGGCCGTCCTCATCCACGTGAATGGAAAATCGTGTTCCGTGAACATGCCAGTCGACAATATCTTTCAATACCGGATAGAAATGCTCGTAGACGAATCCCTCGCTCTGGCTGTGTTCCAGAAACAGCCGAATAGCATCGAAGAACCACAGTGTTGCATCAACGGTGTTGTACTCAGGCTCGTCCCCGGCCTCGGGAAACCGGTTGGGCAGCATGCCACGATCTGTATAACGCGCGAACGTGAGCAGAATGTCGCGGGCGATTTCCGTTCGTCCGGTAGTCAGCGTCAAACCCGGCAGAGCGATCATCGTGTCGCGGCCCCAATCTCCAAACCAGTGGTAGCCGGCGATCACTGTCTTACCGCCGTCGCGATTGACGATGAACTGGGCAGCCGCGGCAACCAGATCAGTTATGAAATTGTTCACATTTGCAACAGAACCCTGAGCTTCCCGCCGGCGTTCGATTTCGCGCTCGCGCATACCGCCGGCGTGAGTCACGTCGTGAATCTCGGTCGACGCGATCACAGTGGCAGCCACCGCGCGATCGCCACCCAGATTCCAACGCATCGCAAACGGATTGAAGAGATCCTCGTGAAACTCAAGGCCCCGCTCTGCCTCCAACGGATATTCGAAGTTAAGAAACCACTCGCCGTCGATTTGCCGGATCTCGGAGTTGTGATGGAAATGGAGAGCCGGCAAGTCCGCGTAAGGCCGGATTGTAAGCCGCGTTTCAACTTCCTCCACCTCCGGATTCAACGCGTCGTTTCGATGCGTCAGGCTGTGATAGTCCCGAAAAGCGATCAGCGGGCGGATTTCCAGTTCGCAAGCGGGCCCAGTCCACATATACTCGATAACTGTCGTGTTCTCGCCGTCAACCATGAAGACAGTCTTCACCAGTTCGCCGTCGTCAATGCGATAGGTGAAGACGGGAAAGGGATCGAGCCGGAACTCGTGCAGATACCGGAAACCATCCGGATACACTGCGCCGGGGTATCGGTTCGCGCTGAGTTCGAAGCGCTTACCGTTCAGAATTACCGCCTCTTCGAGCTTGGAGAGGAGCAGTGTCCGCCCTACAGGCGGCTTTGTCGCGGCCATCAGCAGCCCGTGATAACGGCGGGTGTTCAACCCGGAGATGGTGGAACTGGCGAATCCACCCAGTCCGTTCGTCTCCAGCCACTCCCGCTCAATTCCCGCATTGAAATTCCCGCAGATTTCGGTATCGAAACGAATCATCCGTGCATCCAAGCAATCAAGGAAAAAGAAAAAAAGTGCGAAATCCGAGTGATCGCACCTGGATTTTTCGCATTAGTAAGTAGGAAGGAATTATGAATCGTATCGTCTATCTCGCTTTGTTCGCCGCCTCGTTGATTGCAGTGGTCGATCTTACCCGCGTTCTGGTCTAAGTCCCGAAGCGCGAAGGGCGTGATCCTTTTTGCGCGATTCAAATTTAGAACCCCTCCCAGACATATGCTCCGAATCGCCGGGTGGCGCGGAATCCCATGCGCTGGTACAGATGCACGGCTCCTTCGTTCGCGGCCGTAACGGTGAGGCTCGCTTTCTCGCACTCGCAATCGGCAAACGCGCGCAACGACCGCCGCATCAGCTCATAACCGACTCCCCGGTGACGCACCTCCGGGGAGACGCAAATTTGTGTAACGTGGCCCACATTGCGCGCCACGAGACTGGTAAGCGACAGGCCTTCCAGACGCCGCGGAACGGAGTCTGCCAGATACGATCCGGGTGGAAAAAACGCCCCGCACCCGGGATACTGCACGATGTTCATCAGGAACCGCCGCGCGCCTGAAACCGAGCGGTACTGGTCGTTAATAGTGCCGTCGATATGGCCTTCATAGGAACGTGCGATCAACTTCGCCGCTTCTTCCTGGCGATTCTCATTCCAGGAATGAAATAAATAACGGCTCGCCGCCGGAGCTTCCGGCAGATCGGCCACATCCGCCAAATCGAGCATCATGAAGATCCGCGATTGCGTCCGAAGGTAGCGGGAAAACGGCATCGGGCGGTCATACGGCCCGTGCATCATCAACAACTGCGCCTCCACGCGATGCATGTAGGGCGTTTTCATCAAAGCCTGGAGCACGGCCGCCAGCAGATGATCCTCGTTCTCCGTGGTAGCAAATTCGCGCATCAGATATAGATCGCCAATCAGCGCCTTGCGCTCTTCGCAAACGTAGTAAGAATAGCCGATCACCCGTCCATGCAATAGCAGTGCGAAGCCGTTCAGCGCCTGAATCCTCACGAACCGGCGCACCAACTCGGCCGAAGCGCTCGAGTCCCAACTGAACTGCGAGCGCCACGTCAGGCTTTCCTCCTCGAGCAAGGGATTCAGATCCTCCGCGCGTAAATCGCGTAGATCCACAATCTCCGGAGCACGCAGCTCGGACAACGCGGCCATACGGAGATTATCTCTCACGCCGCCATGTTATAGAATCACGAAGTCCATGACTTCCGCGGCGCTCCAACAGAACAACCGGTTGAACATCGTGCAATGGCGCGTGCTATTGCTGCTGGTCTTCTCCGTATTCATCAACTACATCGACCGCGGCAATCTCTCGGTCGCCGCCCCTAACCTGATGGTGGAATTGCACTTAAATGCCACCCAGATGGGCGCGCTGCTCTCTGCCTTTTTCTGGACTTACGCCTGCTGCCAGGTTATCGGCGGATGGGCCGTCGACAAGTTCAACGTGAAAATCGTGTTCGGCATCGGCTTCATGGTCTGGTCGCTGGCCACCGCGTGCACAGGCCTCGTCCACACCTTCGCCACCCTTTTCGCCCTGCGCTTGCTGCTCGGAATCGGCGAATCGGTTTCCTATCCGTCCTACTCGAAAGTGCTGGCCGGCAACTTTACTGAGCGGCACAGGGGGCTGGCGAACGGTCTCATTGACGCCGGTTCGAAATGCGGTCCGGCTCTGGGAACGTTCATCGGAGCCACGATTGTCGGGCACTATGGATGGCGCGTGTTGTTCCTCGCGCTAGGGTTTGGATGTCTGATCTGGCTGCCTCCCTGGTTTGCATGGGGTCCAAAAAATCAAAGCGCCGGCGTGAGGGCCGCGCACGATGGCCCCGGCTACGTCGAAATACTCGGCAAGCGCGACGCCTGGGGAACGTTCATCGGCCTATTCGGCGGCAACTACGTCTGGTATTTCCTGCTCACCTGGCTTCCTGGCTATCTCGTCAGAGAACGAGGCTTCACCATGCAGGAGATGGCTGTCCTTGGGTCATTGCCCTTTCTCGGAATAGCGGCCACAGCGATCGCCGGAGGCATCGTCTCCGACCATTGGATCCGCCGGGGCGGCTCGATAACGAAGGTTCGCAAAACATTCGTCGTCGCCGGGCTGCTGCTCTTCAACCTCATGCTCCCGGTCTCGCTGATTAAAGATCACACCATCGCCATGACGCTCATGATGGCATCCTGTCTCTGCTTCGGTATCTACAGTTCCAACCTTTGGGCCGTCACCCAGGCGCTTTCCGGGCCTTCCGCGGCCGGCAAGTGGACCGGTCTTCAGAACGGCATCGGAAATCTGGCCGGAGTCGTCGCGCCCGTCTTAACCGGCGTCGCGGTCGACAGAACCGGCTCGTTCTTCCTCGGTTTTCTCGCCGCATCTATCATGTCTGTCATCGCCGCGGCCAGCTTTGGGTTCATCGTGCGCGAAGTAAAGCCAATTACCTGGCGCTCAAAAACTGCTTGATGGATCGCAGCGCCTGGCGCGTGCGATGATCGTTTTCAATCAACGCAAAGCGCACGAAACCTTCTCCCATGGGTCCGAAACCAATACCTGGAGAAACGGCGACGAGAGCTTTTTCCAGCAGCAGCTTTGAAAATTCCAACGAGCCTCCAGCGCGGTACCGTTCCGGAATCGGTGTCCACACGAACATCGAACCCTTCGGCGATTCCGTCGGCCAGCCTGCCTTGTTCAACCCGGTCACCAGCAGATCGCGGCGTTTTTGATACATCGCGCAAATCTTCTTCGTGTCGTCTTCGCATTCACGCAGGCCGATAATTGCAGCGATCTGAAGCGGCTGAAAAACACCGTAATCGAGATAGCTCTTGATGCGTGCCAGCGCCGCGATCATCTTCTTGTTCCCGACACAGAAACCGATTCGCCAGCCAGCCATGTTGTAGCTCTTCGACATGGAGAAAATCTCTACCGCCACATCTTTTGCGCCCGGAACTTCGAGAATACTCGGCGCTTTGTAACCGTCGAAGCAAAGATCCGCGTAGGCGAAATCGTGCAGCACCATCGATCCATGGAATGCCGCCAGGCGCACAATCTCCTTCATGAAATCGAGATCCACGCATTGCGTCGTCGGATTGTGCGGAAACGAAATCAAAATCAGCTTCGGCTTCCGTGTGCTCTTACTGTAGAGGTCTTCCAGACCATTCATAAACGTGGCCGCATCCGGCATGGGCAGCATGCAGGCGTGGCCCTCGGCCATCACCACGCCGTATTGATGGATGGGATAAGCCGGATTCGGCGAGACCACTGCGTCGCCCGGACCAATCACCGCGAACAGAAGATGTGCCAGCGCGTCTTTCGCGCCGATCGTAACAATCGCTTCGGTGGCCGGATCGAGATCGACGTCGTAGTTCTTTTTGTAGCGCTTGACGATCTCGTCGCGCAGGTGCGGAATTCCTTTGGACATCGAATAGCGATGGTTGCGCGGATTGCGAAGCGCCTCAATCGCTTTATTTACGATCGCCTTCGGAGTCGGACCATCGGGATTTCCCATTCCCAGATCCACAACGTCATGCTGATCGGCGCGCAGCCTTGCCTTCATCTCGTTGACAACGGCGAAGACATAAGGCGGCAGTTTGCTGATGCGATAAAACTCGTCGGTCTGCATGGACATAGGGTCATTTTAGCCTGTGGAACAATCCGAACTTGACTTGCGTATACTCAAAGGACTGAGGACCAAATGAGCCTGAAAGATTTCCTGAAGAAGCAGTTTATTGATGTCATTCAATGGACCGAAGCAGGGGAGGGAACACTCGCCTACCGTTTTCCCATGCAGGACATGGAGATCCAGAATGGCGGCAAATTGACCGTCCGCGAGTCCCAAATGGCCGCGTTCGTCAATGAGGGGAAGATGGTCGACGTGTTTACGCCGGGCCTATATACCCTGAGTACCAACACCCTGCCGCTGCTGACAAACCTCATGAACTGGGACAAGATGTTCCAGTCGCCGTTCAAGTCGGATGTGTATTATTTCTCCACCCGGCAACAGGTGAATCAGCGCTGGGGTACGCCGAACGCGATTACCGTTCGCGACAAGGATTTCGGCATGGTGCTCATTCGCGCTTTCGGAATTTATTCCTGGCACATCGTCGAGCCGCGCGCGTTTCATACCAAGATCAGCGGTACGCGCGACATCTATCACGTAGCCGACCTCGAAGGCCAACTGCGCAACACCATCATCGGCCGCATGTCGAACGTGTTCGCCGCAAGTAGTGTTCCGTTTCTGGATATGGCTGCGAACCAAGCAGAGTTGGGCGATAAAATTGCCGCTGCGCTCGCGCCTGGATTCGCGGAAATGGGGCTGGCGCTGGACACGTTCGTAGTAGAAAACCTATCGCTGCCCGAAGAACTGCAGAAGCGCCTCGACGAGCGAATCGGCATGAACATGATCGGCGATATGAACCGCTACACGCAGTATCAAGTGGCGCAGTCGATGCCGATCGCCGCTGCCAACGAAGGTGGCGGATTGGCCAGCGCCGGTGTCGGACTTGGTGCCGGATTTACGCTTGCTTCGCAGATGGCCAATGTCATGCGGCCGCCCGAACCACAACCGCCCGCGCCCGCCGCGCCGCCTCCAGCGCCTCCGCCTGCAGCCCCGGCTTCATCATCGCCCGTGGTCCCCGTGGGAGGCGCTCCGGCTCCCTCAGCGCCGTCCACCGAGACAAAGTTTTGCGTGGAGTGCGGCAAGCCGATTCCGAAGCGCTCGAAGTTCTGTCCTGAGTGCGGCTCGGCACAGCAGTAGAATATGACGGTGGACTTAGCGGGCGGCTGTGAATGGATTGTCGAAGCGCATGGTTGCAATGCTCATGCGCTTCGTGACCTTTCCAGGTTGGAATCGCTTTTCGCCGACCTCGTCCGCGAAGTGCATCTGCATCCGCTGAGCGAATCTGCCTGGCATCAGTTTCCCGGCGCCGGAGGAGTCACCGGTTTCATCATGCTCACGGAATCGCATCTTGCGTGCCACACATTTCCGGAGTTTCAGTCGATCTGTTTGAATCTTTTTTGCTGCCGCCCGCACGCGAAATGGGATTTCGAGGGGTACTTGAAGCGTGAGTTCGGCGCGGAGTCTGTGACTGTTCGCATGATCGACAGGCCCTATCGCCAATGAGCGAGCGAGTCTCCAACTGCCCAAGTTGCGGTGCGCCGATCAAGTTTCTCTGGTCGAGCGCGATCCAGACCACTTGCGAATTCTGTAAGTCGATTCTGGTCCGCACCGACGTAGACCTCGAAAAAGTTGGTCAGGTGGCGGATCTACCGCTCGATGCCTCGCCCATTCAGATCGGCACTGAGGGCACGCATCGCGACCGCCCGTTTACCGTGATCGGGCGCATCGTCTACGAATATCAGCAAGGTTATTGGAACGAGTGGCATCTGATTTTCAACGACGGCACCAGCGGCTGGCTATCGGATGCGCAACTCGATTACGCCGTGTCGTATCTCTGGCAGCCGCCATCGCCGCTCCCGTCGGCGTCGAACTGCAATCGTCAGGCGAGTTTCCAATGGAACGGAGCCACTTACCAGGTAACCGTGATCACCACCGCGCACTACGTCGGCGTGCAAGGTGAATTGCCGTTCAAATATTGGGATAAGAGCGATTGTCTGTTCGTCGATCTCCGCACTACCGATGCGCGCTTCGCCACTATCGACTACACCGAAACGCCGCCCATCCTTTTCGTCGGCGAAGCAATCGATTTCGCCGATCTGCATCTGAAGAATCTTCGTGAGTTCGATGGGTGGACCCAATGACCTCCGGTCCCGCGGGTAGGGTCGCCAAATCAGTTTCGCTTTCCTGCCCAAGTTGCGGCGCGCCCATTGAATTGCGCGGCTACTTTCACACCGTCAACGTCGCATGCGCGCACTGCGGAGCCATTCTCGACGCACGAACGCCCACGCTCACCATTCTGCAGAAGTTCGAAAAACAGACGTCCATCCAGCCCGCCATTCCCCTGGGTTCGCGCGGCAAACTCAACGGGATCACCTTTGAAGTGATCGGCTACCAGTTGCGGCAGATTGTTTCCGATGGCGTCGCCTACCAATGGTCCGAATATCTGCTGTTCAATCCGTTTCAAGGCTACCGCTATCTCACCGAATATCGCGGCCACTGGAACTTCGGCCGAACGCTGAGCGCACTACCGTCCATGCAAATGGGTCTGCGCCGGACCGCAACATTGGGACCGCAAGTCTATCGGCATTTCCAAACCGCGAACGCACAGACCGTCTACGTGTTGGGTGAATTTCCGTGGCAGGTACGCGTGGGCGATGAAGTGTCGGCGGCTGACTACGTCGCTGCCCCGTTCCTCCTCTCTTCGGAAACCACGCCGGATGAAGTCGTGTGGTCGACAGCCGTTTACACCGATGGCCGTGCCTTATGGCAGGCATTCCAATTGCCAGGCAGTCCGCCGCCCGTTTCTGGCGTATACCAAAATCAACCGTCCCCCTACAAAGGCAAAGTTGGCAGCGTTTGGAAAACCTATTTCCTGCTGCTGATCGCGCTCATCGCCGCGGCTATCGTGTTGCCAACCATAATCAATCGCAATCAGAAAGTGTTCGATAGAGACTACGTGTACGATGGGCACCCCAACGGCGATTCGTCATTCGTAACGCAACCTTTCGAACTCGACGGACGCACCTCGAGCGTTGAAATCAAGACAATCACAAATCTCGATAACGACTGGGCGTACTTTCACTACGCGCTTATCAACCAGGACACCGGACACGCCTTCGATTTCGGCCGCGAAGTAAGCAAGTACTCCGATGAAGGATCGAAAGACGACAGTGTCATCATTCCGTCCGTCGTGTCGGGCAAGTATTATCTCCGCGTCGAGCCGGAAATGGACACGAACTCACCCACGCTCCGCTTCGGCCGCAATCTGCGTTACGAAGTCATCGTGAAGCGTGACCCGCCGGTGTATTGGTTTTTCATCGTTGTTTTCTTTTTGCTGCTGATTCCGCCGATTTATGTCACCATACAGGCGATGAAATTTGAGGGCTCGCGCTGGGCGGAAAGCGACTATGGGTCAGGAGGTAGTGCATGAGTGGTCATCCGTTGTTCACGCTCTACGGGGTGCTGTTGCTAGGCGCCGCGGGCATGGCCGACTATAGCGGCTGGAGTTTATCGCGTATCAATGAAGTGAAAAACGTACCGAAATCAGTGCGGGACAATCCAGGCGTGTACCGATCCGTATACGGCGTGTCTCCGCATTACTCAGGAGGCAAGTAAACATGACTGACTTTCATCCGGGCGCTCTTTTGAACGCGGTAATCTATGCGGCCCTAGGCATCTTGATCTTCGTATGCTTCTTCGTGCTCGTCGACAAGATGACACCCTACCATCTCTGGAACGAGATAGTGAATAAACAAAACATGGCCCTAGCCATTATGGTGGGAGCCATGTCAGTGGGCGTCTGCATCATCATAGCGGCAGCCGTTCACTAGAAGTGGTTTTTATTCGCGTTCATCTGCGTTAATTCGCGGCCCAAAACTTTTGTCGATAGTTCTTTTCATTTCGGTTTTCCTGATAGCCGCTTGTGGGCTGATCTACGAACTCATCGCGGGCACGCTCGCCAGCTACCTGCTAGGCGATAGCGTCCTGCAATTTTCCACGGTAATCGGAAGCTACCTCTTCGCCATGGGAATCGGAAGTTTCCTGTCGCGCTTCATCGGCAAAGGTCTGGTAGCCCGCTTCATTTACATCGAACTAATGGTAGGTTTATTCGGCGGCTTTTCATCGTCGATGCTGTTTCTCGGATTCGCCTACACCCAAAGCTTCCGCTTTCTCCTCTACGCAATCGTAATAGTGATCGGCATTTTAGTAGGTCTGGAAATCCCGCTGCTAATGCGGATTTTAGAAGGCCGCTTCCGTTTCCGCGAGCTCGTCTCGCACGTACTAACTTTCGATTATCTAGGCGCGCTAGGAGCATCGCTAATCTTTCCGCTCGTTCTGATCCCCAAGCTAGGATTAGTGCGGTCGGCAATTCTATTCGGCATGATCAACGCGGTGGTTGCGCTCTGGTCCACGTTCCTTTTCGGCGATCAGCTAACCCGCAAATCAGGACTCAGAACCATCGGAGTTTTGGTGCTTATAGCGCTCTCCGCAGGCATGGTGGACGCCGATCACATCGCCGCCGCCGCCGACACCCAACTCTATGCGGACCAAGTCATCTACTCGCGCGACACCCGCTACCAACGCATTGTACTCACACGCTGGAAGGACGACATCCGCCTCTTCCTCAGTTCGCACTTGCAATTCAGCTCGCGCGACGAATACCGTTACCATGAGGCGCTTGTCCATCCCGGACTCGCCGCCATTCGCGGGGCTCGCAACATTCTCGTCCTCGGCGGAGGCGACGGGCTAGCCGTCCGCGAAATTCTAAAATATCCGAATGTGGAGCACATCACGCTAGTCGACCTCGACCCCGAGATGACCAAACTGTTCCGCACCAACCCGATGTTGACAGCCCTGAATCTGAACTCGTTGAGTTCGCCGAAACTCACCGTCATCAACGCGGACGCGTTCCCGTGGCTCGACGAACACAACGATCAATTCGATTTCGCGGTAGTCGATTTCCCCGACCCCACCAACTATTCGCTAGGGAAACTCTACACGACCGTTTTCTATCGGCTGCTCGCCCGCCACATTCCCGAGCACGGAGCGTTCGTAGTACAAAGTACGTCGCCGCTGTTCGCGCGCCAATCGTACTGGTGCATCGCCGCCACCATTCAACAGGCCGGGCTTCACACGTACCCCTATCACGTCTACGTGCCGTCTTTCGGAGAGTGGGGCTTCGTGCTGGCCACCCACAGCACTTACGAACCGCCCCAGGAACTACCCGCCGGGCTCAAATTCCTCAGCTCACAAATTCTACCGGAAATGTTTCAGTTTCCCATCGACATGAAGCCACTCCAAATGGAACCCAACCGGCTGAACGACCAGGTTCTAGTGCGCCTATACGACCGCGAGTGGCGCGACATCGCCCATTGAAATGCCGAGCCGCCGCCAATTCCTCAGCGCCGCGCTCGTCGGACTTACCTGCAAAGCCGAACGGACCGTCACCGGAACATTCGTCCATGAGGCGCAACTGCAAGGCCACAAAATCCGTGATAGAGCTGCATTCCCCCCGCCAAAACGAACTGAAAAGATTCCAATCGTCATCGTAGGCGGCGGAATCGCCGGACTTTCCGCGGCGTGGAGGCTCGACAAACGCGGTTTTCATGATTTCGTAGTTCTGGAAATGGAGCCAGGCGCGGGAGGCAACGCGCGCAGCGGTCAAAACGAAATCAGCGCGTATCCTTGGGCCGCCCACTACCTGCCCGTGCCCAACCAGGAAGCGGTCTACGTCCGCGAACTCCTGGAAGAATTCGGAGTGCTCGAAAACGGGAAATTCAACGAACGTTATCTCTGCTTCGCACCGCAGGAACGTCTCTTCATCCACGGAAGATGGCAGGAGGGAATCGAACCCGACCTCGGAAGCACATCCAGCGATCGCGAACAGTTCAAGCGCTTCTACGCCATGATGCAGGAGTTCCGTGCCTCCGGACAATTCACCATTCCAATGGAACTAGGAGCCAAACCATCCCCGCTCGACACGCTCTCAACCGAAGCATGGCTGCAACAGCATAAATTCGATTCCCCATATCTGCGCTGGTACGTCGATTACTCCTGCCGCGACGATTACGGCTCCCACGCAGCCGACACCTCGGCTTGGGCCGGAATTCACTACTTCGCATCCCGAGCCCACGATGAAAAAGGACCGCTAACATGGCCCGAAGGCAACGGCTGGCTACTGAAAAAGCTTCTAGCCAAACTAAACCGTTACGTGCGGACGAATGCGCCCGTTCACAGCGCCCGCCGCGATGGCCGCAAACTCCGTGTGCATGCCGGCGATATCGAATATATAGCGGAAAAAGTGATTTGGGCGGCCCCAACATTCATCGCACATTATGTTGTAGAAAACGCCCCGCCCGTCCCGTTCGTATACTCCCCCTGGCTTACCGCAAACCTGACGCTCGATCGCTTGCCAAGCGAAGACTCGGCCGAACTCGCCTGGGACAACGTAATCTACGAATCGCCTACGCTAGGCTATGTAGACGCGACGCACATGAGTCTCGCCACCCACCAGGAAAAATCGGTCTGGACCTTCTATTGGTCGCTAGCCACGGGGTCGCCCGCCGACAACCGCCGCAGATTACTTGAGCACGATTGGCAATACTGGAAAGAAGCAATCCTGACCGATCTGGAACGCGCACATCCGGACATCCGGCAATGCGTGTCGCACATCGATATCATGCGATTAGGTCACGCTATGGCGCGGCCCACCGTCGGCTCCATCTTTTCCGATGCACGGCTACGCGCGGCAAAACCATCCGGAGATCTGGTCTTCGCAAACTCAGACCTAAGCGGATTCTCCATCTTTGAAGAAGCGCAATTCCGCGGCGTCAAAGCAGCCGACTACGTCCTAGCCAGATGACCAAACCCCTAGTCGTCTACGATGGCCACTGCGCATTCTGCCAAATCTGGATCGACTACACCAAGCGTCTCACAGGCGATGCGGTGGAATATTCCCCGTACCAGGAACTAGGCCCGGAATTCAAACACGCCGTACACCTGATTTTCCCCAACGGAGAAATGATGCAGGGCGCCGAAGCGGTATTTCGCCTCCTGGCTTTCGCGCCCGGCAAAAAGTTGCCGTTATGGCTCTACAAAAACATCCCAGGCGTCGCGCCCATTACCGAACTTCTCTATCGATTCATCGCCGCCCACCGTGATTTCGGCTACCACGCAACCACTCTACTATTCGGAAGGGAAGTCCATCCCCAGAAATTCAACGCCATCGTCTGGCTATTCGAAAAAGCGCTGGCGCTGGTCTACCTATTCGCCTTCCTGTCATTCGCCCTCCAAGCCACCGCCCTTATCGGCGACGAGGGAGTATCACCCATCGGACTGTACCTCGCGCGAGTCTCGCAAGCGCTAGGAGCCTCCGCGTGGTGGCGGGTTCCCACGCTGCTTTGGATCGCCCACAGCAATGCTGCCCTACATGTTTTATGCTGGGCCGGAATCGGTGCTTCCGCAGCGCTACTCTGCGGAGCCCTCCCAAGGCTGATGGCCGTCTGCCTCTACATTCTGTATCTCTCCATCGTCGCCGCGGGCCAGGAATTCATGTCATTTCAATGGGACTTCCTGCTACTCGAAGCGGGCTTTCTAGCCATTTTCCTGGGATCGTCAACGAGAATCGTCTGGCTGTACCGATTGCTCCTCTTCCGTCTCATGCTGATGTCCGGGACGGTCAAGCTTCTCAGCGGCGATCCCACCTGGCACAACCTCACGGCGCTAAACTTCCACTACCAGACGCAGCCGCTTCCGACCCCAGTAGCCTGGTACGCACAACACCTCCCCGAGTGGTTCCAGAAGTTCTCCGTCGCCAGCGTTTTCACCATCGAAATTCTCATCCCGTTCCTGATCTTCGCGCCCCGCAGACTACGCCACTTTGCCGCCTGGTGCCTGATCCTCTTGCAGACCTGCATTCTCATCACCGGCAACTACGCATTCTTCAATTGGCTCGCCCTGGCCTTCTGTCTCTTCCTGTTTGACGACCGTGCGCTGCCGAAGATCGTTCCGGCGCGAGCAAGGAACACCGCGGTCCCAGCCGCCGTATTCGCCCTCATTCTGCTATTCGGATTCGCCGAACTATACGACAACTTCACGCACCGCTCGCTACCGGTAGTCAGTACCCTAACGGAGTTCACAGCGCCCTTCGGAATCGTAAACGGCTACGGCCTGTTTGCCATCATGACCACCCAGCGCCTCGAAATCGTCATCGAAGGATCGAACGACGGCGTCACTTGGCTCGCATACGAATTCCCCTACAAACCCGGAGACGTTCGCCGCCGGCCGCCATGGGTAGCCCCCCACCAGCCACGCCTCGACTGGCAAATGTGGTTCGCGGCCCTGAGCAACTATCGCGAGAATCCCTGGTTCGTCTCTCTCGCCGCCCGCCTGCTCCAGGGATCGCCGGACGTTCTAAAACTCTTCAACCACAACCCATTCCCCGAAAAACCGCCCGCCCGCATCCGCGCCGTCGTTTATGAATACAAATTCACAGATTCCGAAACCAGGCGAAAAACCGGCGCCTGGTGGACCCGTGAAACACTCGGCAGGTATATCCCGTCCATTACTATTGAGGACCTCCAGAAGTGACAAAAGTGCACGGAAGCCCCCTTCTCTAGTACCATCTTGGGAGTGTCTATGATCGCCATATCGACAATGCCGGACGTCAATTTGCTCGAGGTCCGCATCGACAAGAACAGCCCTATCCCCGTCTACGTGCAGATCAGCGACGCCATCCGTACCTTGATCCGCGGGGGTGCGCTCACGCCCGAAAGCCCCCTGCCGCCGTCGAGTATTCTGTGCCAGCATTTTGGCATCACACGAATGACTCTGCGCCAGGCATACAACGTTTTGGAGCGCGAGGATCTCATCCAACCGCAGCGCGGACGCGGTACCTTCGTTTCGCGGCCCAAGATCGAAAAATCGTTGCGTGAGATGTCCGGGTTCACTGAAGAAATGCTCGCCGCCGGCAAAGTTCCGTCGTCGCGGCTGATTCGAGTCCGCCAGATCAAACCGGGCCTCGAGACACGAGACTTTTTCCGTCTGCCGGAAGGCGCGCGCGTCTTCGAGATGGTCCGCCTCCGGCTGAGCAACAACATTCCCATCGCGATTGAGGAAGTGCAGATTCCGGAAAGCATGTGTCCGGGGCTCGACCAGCTCGATTGGACCAACCAGTCCCTGTACAACCAGCTCGAGGAGAGGTATGGTCTGAAGCTGGCCCGTTGCGTCGAAGTAATCTCCGCCGCGCTGCCCACTCGCGAGGAGAAGCAGTTACTCGAGATCGACCGCACCGTGGCCTTGCTGAAAATCAAGAGGCAGAGTTACACCAGCACAGACGTACCGGCGGAACTGGCATTCACTTCGTATCGCGGCGATCTCTACACGGCCGTGATTCGCGCCGAGCGCGGTCATCAGGGAAACGCCGAACGCTTCCCCATGCGCCGGTTCGCAGGTTAGTGTGATATCTCGTCAACGATCGCGGCCCTGAACCAACGCTCGAGCCGAGCCGCGCGCGTAAGCAAGCGTTACGTGCGCCGGGACACTAGTGCTTCACTGCGGTAAACAAAGTCTGCGTTCCCGCAACGCCGCCAAGAGTAAACGCAAACGGCACGCTATCGCTGTCGGCAACGTTCGGAACCACCACGTTGAACTGATACAGACCAACCTGTGTAGGCGCTAATCCCAAAAACGACACAGTCGCCGATGTCGATCCAAACGAAATCTGCAGCGGCAACGCCAGAGTATTAGAATCCGCCACAATCTGGCCGGCGGGAATGTTCGGTGTCACCACACCAAATCCAACTCCGTAAATAGTAATCGTCTCCCCCGGCTTGGCTTGCCGCGAGGCAACACCGTCTATCGCGCCGGGCGGAAGAACATACGTACCGTCGGAGAACTGAGCTACCACGTATTGTGTCCCACTAATCTTGAACGACGCGGGCGCCAAGAATCCCGGCTGCGTCGAGTTCACCGTGATCGTGTAAGGAGAAGTTGGCCCCTGTGCCGTAGTGACGATGACCTGCTGCGGCCCCGTTCCAATCCCCGACGGAACCTGCGCGTCAAGCTGGCCCGGGCTCACATATTCGACGAATGCCGCTTGACCACCAATCGTCACACTGTTTCCATCGAGCGAAATGGGCGCGTTTACACCGCTGAAATCGCCGTTAGCCCACTGGCGCGTCGTCGACGCCAGGTTCGTCCCATAGATTTCGATCCACGATCCCGGCGCAATCGAAGTGAAGCCGCCGAATCCTGACGCACTCACCACACCGCCCGAGCTGATGGAAGGCGTCTGCGCGGCGGGTGTCAGAAGGCGAACGCGAGAGTTCTGGTTATCAGAAACGTAAACGCGGCCTGCCGGGTCCACAGTGACGCCGGATGGGAAGTTAAACTTGGCCGCATTGGCCGGTCCGCCGTCGCCGCTGTAATTGAAGGCTCCAGTGCCTGCGATGGTCGTGATCGTGCCGTCCGTCGTGACTTTGCGAATTCGGCTGTTGCTAGTATCCGCAAGGTACAGGTTGCCTGCCGAGTCGACGGCGATGCCTTTCACGTTACTCAGTCTCGCCTTTGTGGCGGGTCCGCCGTCACCCCCATAGCCCGTGCCGCTTCCGGATCCTGCGACAGTCGTGATAATCCCGTTCGTCGCGATCTTGCGTATGCGAAAGTTGCCGGCGTCCGCAATGAAAAGATTACCGGCCGCATCCACCGCCAGTGCGCTGGGATTATTGAGCGCGGCATTTAACGCCAACCCGCCATCACCGAAATCAGCCGCACCGCCAACACCCGCATACCTCGAGATGACACCTGCCGAAGTCACCTTGCGAATCAGATTATTCGATGTATCCGCGATATATAGGTTGCCCGCCGAATCAAGTGCCAGACCCGAAGGATTGAATAGTTGAGCATTCGTAGCCGCCCCTCCGTCTCCGCTATACCCAGGGCCGGAGCCATTGTTCCCGGCATAAGTCGAAATCTTCCCGCCGGACACCTTGCGGACCACCGCGTTGCTGGTATCGGAAATATAGATGTTCCCCGACCCATCCACCACGACGTAACTGGGATTGGCGAACTCGGCGCTGGTGGCACTATCTCCATCGCCCTTAAAACCCGCTGTCCCGTTCCCGGCCACCGTCGAGATCGTCCCGTCCGTCGTCACTTTCCGCACCCGATGGTTGAACTGATCCGGCACATACAGATTTCCGCCGGTATCCAGCGCGACACTCAAAACACCCGCGATTTGCGCGCTGGTAGCCGCCCCGCCATCTCCGCTATAACCCGAGGTACCCGTGCCCACAACGGTAGTCACCGTGTATCCCTGCGCCATGCAAACAACCGGCAAAAGCAACGATGCAACAGCCATCTGGCAAACAATTCGAGTGAGTATACGATTGGACATTAGTGGTCTATTATGGGCAGAAGTTAAGAGTTTGAGACGTCGTGTTGAGAGCGCCGGTTACAACGATCACGCCAGCAGCTTTTTCACCACGTTTCCTTCGACGTCGGTCAGCCGGAAGTCGCGGCCCATATGGCGGTACGTCAAGCGCGTGTGATCGAACCCGAGGCGATCGAGCATAGTTGCCTGCAAGTCATGGACATGAACCTTGTCTTCAAGAATGTTGAACCCGATATCATCCGTTTTGCCCACCACCTGTCCGCCCTTAATGCCGCCCCCCGCCATCCACATGCTGTAAGCAATCGGATGATGATCGCGTCCCGCATTATCCGGGTCGGAAGTGTTCCGGATCTCAACCATCGGCGTTCGTCCGAACTCGCCACCCCAAACCACCAGCGTCGAATCCAGAAGCCCGCGCTGCTTCAGATCTTTCAGCAGCGCAGCCGTCGGTTTATCTGTCGCGTCGCAGTTTTTCTTCAGCGCCTTGTTCAGATTGGTGTGTTGATCCCAACTCGCGTGCATCAGCATGATAAACCGCACACCACGTTCCACCATGCGCCGCGCCAGTAAACAGTTGGTGCCGAATTGCTTCGTGGCGTCTTCCTTCATGCCATAATCTTCCAGCGTCGCCGGTGATTCCTTGGAGAAATCCACCAGCTCCGGCCCCGCGGTTTGCATACGGAACGCAAGCTCGTACGATTGGATTCGCGAAGCGATCTCATAATCCCCGGAGTCGATCAGATGTTCCTGATTCAAGTCCCGCAACGCATCCAGCCCAGCCCGCTGCGTCTCCGGAGTCACGCCCGGAGGATCGTTCAAATAGAGAATCGGCTCACCGCTGCTTCGCAAAGGAACGCCCTGATACGTAGAGGGCAGAAAGCCGCTGGAAAAATTCGACGCGCCACCGCTCGTTCCCACTCCCGAGCTCAACACCGCGAACGCAGGAAGATTTTGCGACTCGCTCCCAAGCCCGTACACCGTCCAGGCGCCCATCGTCGGACGGCCAAACTGCGTCGAACCCGTAAACAGCAAAAGCTGGCCCGGATGATGGTTGAACGCATCGCTGTACATCGACCGTATCAGCGACATATCATCGGCCCGCTGCGCGGTGTGTGGCAGGTAATCGGAAAACTCGATTCCACTCTGGCCGTACGGCTTGAACACCCGAGGACTCGCCAGCACAGCCGCAGTCGGCTTGATGAAAGCCAACTTCATATCTTTCGTCATGGAAGCCGGCAGCGGTTTGCCACTCCATTTCTCAAGCCCCGGTTTTGGATCGAACAGATCCATCTGGCTCGGCCCGCCCTCCATGAACATGAAGATCACGGTCTTCGCTTTACCCGGAAAATGTGGTTTCCGCGGAGCCAGCGGATTCGCCGGAACGTTCGAAACGGTGGCGCCATTCAATAAATCGGCCAGCGCGATGGTGCCAAGGCCGCCCGCGCAAGTCTTGAAAAAATTCCTGCGGCTCTGGATCAGTCTGAATTCACGCAATGTCATCGCAACATTCCTTGAGCACTACTCCCTGTTGATAAACTCATCGAGATTGAGCATCACCCGGCTCACTCCCACCCACGCCGCCGCTTTCACCGGATCCACGCCTTCAAGCGGAGTCGAAAAAAGCTTGGCCGCCGAGTCGCGATCTTTTGCGAAAATACCCGCCTGTTCATCGAAGTATTTCGCGATCCGCTCTTTCTCCCGTTCATTCGGCTTTCGCCCCAGGCAAACGTTGAAGGCGAAATCGATCCGGCTGCTCTCATCGGCTGGAGCCTCTTTCAAAACACGAAGCGCCAACCCCTGCGCCGCTTCCAGAAACACAGGATCGTTCAACAGATTCAGCGCCTGCAGAGGTGTATTCGAACGCTCGCGCCGCGTGCACGCCACCACCGATTCCGGCGCATCGAAATTTGTCAGTTGCGGATACGGCGTCGTCCGCTGGTAATGGATGTAAAGCCCGCGGCGATATCGTTCCTTGCCCGTATCTTCCTTCCACTTCACGCTGTTGGCATAGCCGAGTTCCGCAATCCCCGGAGGCAGCGGTGGACGCACGCTCCGGCCCCCGATTTCATCGTCCAGCAGCCCGCTCGCCTCAAGCGCCGAATCGCGAAGCAGTTCCGCCGGAAGCCGCAGCCTCACCTGCCGCGCCAGCAGCGAATTATCCGAATCGCGCGTCAACAATTCCTTCCGCGCATGCGACGATTGCCGGTACGCCGCCGACATCACGATCGTTTTCAGAATATGCTTCCGGCTCCAGCCATGATCGCGAAACTCCGTCGCCAGCCAATCCAGCAGTTCCGGATGCGTCGGCTTCTCGCCCTGCATACCGAAATCTTCCGACGTGCGCACCAGGCCCTTGCCAAACAGTTCCTGCCAATACCGGTTCACCGCCACGCGAGCAGTCAACGGATTCTCCGGCGCCACTATCCAACGCGCCAAATCCAGCCGCGTGGGAGTTCCCGTGGCCTTCAGCGGAGGCAAAGCCGAAAGCGTGCCGGGCGGCACTTCAATTCCAGGCGAACGAAAATCGCCGCGTAGCGCGATATGGGTCGGAACCGGCGTCGCGCTCTCCACGATGGTCATCGCCTGCGTCAGCGGAGTGAACGAAGCATCCAGCTTCTCCAGCGCCGCGCGTGCTTCCTTCAGCGATGCCAGCAGGTCTTTGTCTTTGGCAAATTCCGGCCCTGGATTACGAACAAAATAATTTGTCAGCGTGTCTTGCTGCCTCACCGTCCGCTTCGCAGGATCGGTCTGAATCAGTTTCGCCGCGCTGTCCACCATCGCTCGAAACGAAGTAACGGAGAAGTCCCACTCCAGATTCACGCCAGGATGATCGATCGCCTCCCGCATATGCGGTTCCCACTGCGTCTGCAACTGCGCAATGTTGTATTTCTTCAGAATCTCCGCCCGATCGCGATCATACTGCGGGCGCGTGCGCAGATAGCCGCCAATTTCTCCCGGTAGCGGCGCATCGATATCCGCCTCTTCGACGTTGTTGAAAAACGCCGTGAGCTGATAGTAATCCTTCTGAAGAATAGGATCGAACTTGTGATTGTGACACTGCGCGCAACCCACCGTCAGACCGAGCCAGACCGTTCCCACAGTGTTCGCGCGATTCACAGTCTGCTCAAACCGGTCCTCTTTGCGATCCACACCAGCCTCGCGATTCACCAGCACCGTACGCTGAAATCCAGTCGCCACGCGCTGGTTGGTCGTGGCATTCGGAAGCAGATCGCCGGCCAGTTGCTCGATAGTGAACCGGTCGTACCCCATGTCGCTGTTGATCGCCTCGATCACCCAGTTGCGGTACCGCCAGGCCCAAGGCCGCACCAGATCTTTTTCGTAACCGTCGCTATCGGCATAGTGCGCCAGATCGAGCCAAAGCCGCGTCCATTTCTCTCCGTAATGAGGCGAGGCGAGCAGCCGGTCCACCAGCCGCTCATACGCATCCGCGCGATTGTCGGTGACAAAATCCTCCACTTCCCGCGGCGTCGGAGGCAGGCCGATCAGATCGAGACTAAGCCGCCGAATCAACGCCGTCTTGGTCGCTTCCGGAGAAGGCTCGACACCTTCGGCCTCAAGCTTGGCCAGCACAAAATTATCGATCGGATTGCGGACCCACGCGCGGTTGCGAACATCCGGAGGCGTCACGTGGCGAATCGGTTGAAACGACCACGGCGCACTCTTCGCCGGAGCTGCCTTGGCCGACTGCGCCGGCAACTTCGCACCTTGATCGATCCAAGCCGTCAGGACGCCGATCTCCGCCGCTGAAAGCCGCTCCCCCACCGGAGGCATGAAGAAGCCTTTCTTGTCGCTACTCACTCTTGCAATCAATTTGCTATCGGCGCTCTTCCCGGGCACCACAATCGGCCCGGAATACCCGCCCTTCAGAATCGCTTCAGGGTCATCGAAACGCACACCCGCCATCTGCTGAGCCGGCCCATGACACCCCTGGCATCGCTTGGCAAAAATCGGTTGGACATCTTTAGTGAAGTCCTGTGCGGACAGAACACCAACCGCGAAGACAAAGTATTTCCACATGAACACTTTTATTTTAAGCCCTTTGCAACGGGCAGGCACTTCTGTTCATTCCGTACGCTGGCTTGCCAGCCACTGTTTGCGGCGTTACGCTTATATCAGAGGTTCGGTTGTGAAACTCATCAAGGCGTTCTCATTATTAATTGCGGCTTCCGTAGTCCTCCTGGCCCAGCATGGCGGTGGTCACGGCGGCGGAGGCGGTCATTCTGGCGGTGGTGGCGGTCACGCTAGTGGTGGTGGAGGCGGACTACGCGGCGGTTCATTTGGTGGTGGAAGTCATTTCAGCAGCGGCTCCGTAGGCAGAGGCTACAGCGGCGGCGGAGTCAGTTCCGCCTATCGTGGAGGCTCCAGCGCCTATCGTGGCTACGGCGGCGGCAATTACAATTACGGCCGCGGTTATAGCGGCTACGGACGCGGCTACGGCTATGGACGTGGCTACGGCTATGGATTCCGCGGAGGCTTCTATTACGGTTGGCCCTATTACGGCTATGGCTTCGGCTTGTCCGCATGGCCATACTATTATCCCGGTTACTACGATTCCGGCTACTATGACCCCGGCTATTACGGCTCCGGCTATTACAACCAGGGTTATGATCCTTACGCGTACTCACAGCCCTCGTACGGGACTGCTGCACCGCCCGTTGTCATCAATCAGAACGCCCCGCCGGCTGACTATTATTCGAACCAACCGGCCTATACCCCGCAGACGGCACAACCCAATCGGCCCGATCATTTCCTGATCGCCTTCCCCAATGGGCAGGTCACGGTCGCCCTGGCCTACTGGGTGGATAACGGAATTCTTCACTACGTGACGGCCGACAAGCAGCAGAGAACCGTTCCGCTGGCTCAGATAGACCGCGCTCTCACGGAGCAACTTAATCGCGAGCTCGGCTTCGGCATGCGTCTGCAGTAGCGAACGCGGGTGCCGTACAGTTCTGAACGCAGTGGAAGGCTTCAAAGGTTTCACGATAGAAGCGGGAAAAATCGTAACCCGCGCGATGGAAAACGCGGCGATGCTCCAGCCAGACTAAAGTGATAGTGACGCTGAGGAAAGCGCAGTGCGCGGCCCACTTAATCGCGCTCCAGATCGGGTTCCGGCGAAATTGCGATAAGGTGAGTCCCTGATATCCCAGATGAGCCGCTTCATCGTGCAGGATATGATTGCAAATCGACCGCAACAGCGGCGACGCCGTAGCATCCCGCAGAGCTCTGTAGTACGGAACCGCGATCGCCTCGGCAGCCACTAACACCGCCACGCACAACTCAAGCCCCGCCATACCACGCAAGCGCCGGAACACCCGATCCACCCAATATTTCTGCAGCCTCGGAATCCCCTCCAGATCGAGAAACCGCCCAAGCCAACCGCTGTGACGCTGCTCCTCCTGAATAAATAACTCGAGAGCGGGAACAAAGGCCGCATCGCCCGTTGCCAGCGCGTACGCAGCCCCACGGCGAAGAAAGCCGGCCCCTGCCGATCCTTCGCCCAGTTGAAACTGCTGAATGGATGCACCCACACACTCGCGTTCTTGTGCGGTAAGGCGGTCTGAAGTCTGCCAAGGCAGCAAACCACCCGTGGTTCGATTGGAGCGAAAGTACTCGAGCCAGTCCAATGAGGTCATGACTCTATAATACAAAGTACTTTACGATTTGCAAGTGCAAATAGAGAAGAAGTAGTTAGAGTTGCCCGTTACTGTTGAACAGCCGCAATCGCGAGCTGACCACCCGCTTCACCGATTCCACTGCGAACGGCAGGATCTTGTACGGGACGACTTCATTTGGCTGCGTCATCAACCCGTCCTCTAAACCACGTCTCCACGCAACCCGCAGTTCGGTGTTGATGTGGACGATATTGATCCCCGCAGCGATTGCCCTCCGCAAATCTTCATCGGCGGTTCCCGATCCGCCGTGTAGCGTAAGCAGGACCTGTGCAGTCTTCTTGATTTGAGAGATTCTCTCGATATCCAAATGCTTCTTCGACTCGCCCTGCACCATGCTCTGCAACATGCCGTGCATATTGCCCACCGCGGGAGCCAGAATGTCGACTCCAGTAGCCTCAACGTACTGTTTCGCCTCTTCGGGAGTCGTCAAGCCTCCCTTTAAATCAGGAGCCACTTCATGTATTTCAGAGCCGCTTCCGATGTCGCCGATTTCGCCCTCGACAAGGATCGCGGGATTGATCGCTTTCAGCGCTTCGACGGCTTCTCGCGTTTTCCGGACGTTTTGTTCGAACGGCAGCGTCGAAACGTCAAAAACGATGGCGTCAAACCCTGCCTTTGCCGCTTCCACCGCCTTCGCCAGAGAATGCGTATGATCTGCATTCAGAAAGATCGGAAAATCGAACTCCTCGCGCAGGCTTCGCACCAGGGCCGCAATCTGGCGGACTCCCATAAACTCGCGCTCGCCCTCCGATGCGCCTACCAGCACCGGGACGTTCAATTCCCGCGCGGAGAGAAACACCGCCTTCAACAGAACCAGATCGGCGACGTTGAAATGCCCAACCGCCACTCCCACTTTTTGCGCGTGCTCTAAAACATCTCGTAACTTGTGCATAGCATCATCCTTGCAGCACGCGCTCCAACCACCGCCGCAACGCCCTCCGCTCCGGCACATCCCGCAGCGCCCACCCATCATTGTGATTGTGAAACCCAATCGGCTGATAAGTGAAGTCTCCGCGAATTCCCGTCGATTCGATATAAGCCTTCGTCGCCTCAATCGACTCCTCATGGCAAACGAAAACCGGCCGGCCTTGCAGCCGCCGCAAGCGCATCAGCGCCGAAGCGCGATCCGACCCCGCATATTGCCAGGCGATCACGCCGTCATAGTGGCTATACGGAATAAACGCCCGCCACACCCGCGCGATTTCGTCGTCATGAAGACCAATGTAGTTGCACCCAATCGCACCACGCGAGAAGCCGGCCAGAATCACCGCGCCGGGATCGCCGCCGTATTCTTCGCACACCCGGCGAACCGTCTTCCGCGCGTACCGGACCGTCGCCTCCACATCGCCCCACCAGATCAACTGATTCCGTTTCTCCTCTGAATTCACATACGGCATACACACCCAAATAAATCCCTTGCCCCCGCTGATCCCGTAGCCCAGCTTCGAACCTTCCACCTCGCCCGTGGATACATCGCCATACTTGTTGCTGAAATTTCCATTGCCCGCGTATTCCACAATTACCGGATAGCGTTTTCCCTGCCTCCAGTCCGATGGCAAATACAACAGGTGGTGCACTTCGGTCCCGATATAATCCGCATCCACTTGCCGTACGCGCTTTCCGGGCGCCGGCGTTCCGGCGGCGATTGCCGGAACAACAAGATCGGGCGGGACCGTCGTGATATCGGGAAGTTCTTCGGCCATAAGACGCGGCGCGGCCAAAACGGCCAGCATCGATCGGCGTGTAAGCAACGTCATCATCCGTAGGAATATCACCAAATACCCCTTGACGGGGAAATCGACACGTGCTAAATTTTTAGCATCAAAGACGATGAAACAAGAACGGCAACCGAATCTGAGCCGCCGCGAGCGGCAAATAATGGACATTCTGCATCGGCGAGGTCCGGCCACCGCGGCGGAGATTCATGAAAGCATGCCGGACCCTCCCAGCTACTCGGCTGTCCGTGCGACGTTGCGAATCCTCGAAGACAAGGGTCACCTGCGGCACGAAACCCAGGATGTCCGCTACATCTACCTGCCCACGGTACCGCCCGAAAAAGCCAAGCGCTCGGCGGTGAAACATCTACTCGCCACTTTTTTCAACGGGTCGGCCGAGCAGGCAGTCGCGTCGCTGCTCGACGGATCGGCCGCCAAACTATCGAAGGAAGAATTGGATCGGCTCTCGAAACTCATCGACAAGGCGCGAAAGGAAGGATTGTAATCATGAACGAAACGGAATTGCTACTAAGCGTCACTATCAAAGTGACGGTGATTCTCCTCGCCGCATTCGCAATCAATGCGTGCCTCGGCAGCGCATCCGCCGCCTGGCGTCATATCCTCTGGACGGCAGCACTCGTCTGCACGCTACTCATTCCCGCGCTTCTGCTGGTAACTCCCTCCGTCACGGTCACGGTGCCAGCTTCGCCATCCGTGCAGTTTCATCAAGCGGCCGGTGTGCTCGTAACCGCCCAGCGGGATTCCATCCATTGGCCGCAATGGATCACGCTCCTCTGGGCCATCGGATTTGCCGCCGTTGTAAGCCGTCTGATCCTCGGCACCGCGCGGCTGAGCGCCATCAGCAGCCACGCGAAATTGTTCCGGAGCAATCTCCTGCCGGAGATCAAGGAGCGCCTCGGAATCCCGGATTCCATACAAGTGAAGTCAGGCAGCCGTGTCGCCATGCCGATGACTTGGGGCGTGATCGATCCTATGGTGCTTCTGCCTGATGACGCCGTCTCGTGGCCGGAAGACCGGCTCCGCGCAGTGCTCACTCACGAACTGATTCACGTCAAGAGGCACGATTGCGCAACCTCCATCCTGGCCCATCTCGCCGGCGCGCTCTATTGGTTCCATCCGTTGGCCTGGCTTGCCGCCGGGCGCTTTCGCCGGGAACGCGAATGCGCGTGTGACGACGCAGTCTTGCAGTTGGGCTCCCGCGCATCCGACTACGCGGCGCATCTTCTCGATCTGGCCCGTTCGCTCGGAGCCACGCGGAACCGCATTCCCGCTGTCGCCATGGCCCAGGTCTCCGATTTAGAGTCACGCCTGAAGTCCCTGCTGAATCCCTCCGTCGACCGCCGCACACCAGGGCGTCGCGGACTCATGCTCGCTTCAATTGCCGCTCTGGCGCTGTTGGCTGGAGTGTCCACCCTTCGGATGCAGGCACAGAACACCGGATCGCGTCTGCATGGCGTCGTGTACGATCCGAGCGGCGCCGCCGTGCCAAACGCAATAATCATCGCCACGAATACAGCAGGCCGCAACAACAAGGAGATCACGAAAAGCGGCGACACTGGCGAGTACAGCTTCGCGGGAATCCCGGACGGCCGCTATACGCTGGAAGCGCGAGCCCCCGGTTTCGCGGTGCTTCAAAAGAACAACGTTGCAGTAAGCGCCGGTGGTGACCAGGCTCTAGATCTCGCTCTCGCGCCCGGCGGCGTAAAGGAAACGATCGACATTGTGGCGAAGGGTGTGAAGCCCCCACCGGCCAATGCGATCGCCGGCAGCGTGCGAATCGGAGGAAATGTACAACCCGTTAAATTGATCCGCCAGGTGAAGCCCGTCTATCCCGCCGGCCCACTCGCTCGCGGTGCGGAAGGTTCTGTGCTGCTCCGAGCCGTCGTCGCCATGAACGGCAAACTACTGTCCATCAAGCCGCTCAACACAATGGTGGATCCGGAGTTGATCCAAGCCGCGGTAGACGCAGTCGAGCAATGGGAGTATCAGCCAACGCTGCTAAACGGGAAACCGATAGAAATTGTGACGGACATCACAGTGAACTTCAGCATTTCACAGTAACCGGCATGGTTCAATAAAACCGGAGGAGCCATGACTCGCCGGAAACTGATGGGCGGTACACTGCTAGGGGCGTCGTTGCTCGCCCAAACCGGAGGCCGCCCTTTGTTGAAACCGCGCGTGCTGAAGCCCGGCGACACCGTCGGACTCATCACGCCGTCTACCGCCGTCGTCGATCCCGATCGTCTCGCGCTCGCACTAAAAACCGTAGAGTACTTCGGCCTCAAACCAAAACTTGGACGCAACGTCCGCAAGCAGACCGGCTACGTTGGAGGCACAGCGGCGGAACGTGTGGACGACCTGCACGACATGTTCCGCGACCCCGATGTGCACGCCGTATTCGCCATTCGCGGAGGCTACGGAACACCCCAAATACTCGACAGCATCGACTACGATCTCATCCGGCAGCACCCCAAGATTTTCCTCGGCTATAGCGACATCACGGCCATGCACTTGGCTATCTTCAAGAAATCCGGCCTCGTCACTTTTCACGGTCCGGTACCCCTGTCGCGCTTCACCGCCTACACGCAGGAACATTTCAAGAAAGCTCTGTTTGAAACAAATCCGATCGGCGTGGTCAGTAATCCTCCGCCAAGCGATCCGTTGCGCCCATCCCACACACTGCGCACCGTCAACCCCGGCAAAGCCCGCGGCCCCCTGGCCGGCGGCAACCTGACGCTATTCTGCTCGCTCATGGGGACGCCCTACGAAATCGACACGGCCGGCAAAATCCTGTTCCTTGAAGACGTCGGCGAGGAGCCATACCGAATCGACCGCATGTTGACCCAACTACGCCTCGCCGGCAAACTGCAAGCCGCCGCCGGGATCATTTTCGGAGAGTGTGTAGACTGTGGCCGCAGCGATTATAAATCCTCGTTCGACGCAACATTCACCCTTGGTCAAGTTGTGGACAACATTCTCGGACCACTCAAAATCCCCGTGCTCTCCGGTCTCACCATAGGGCACTCAGACGATCAACTAACGCTGCCCATGGGCATGATGGCCACTTTGGATACCATCAAGGGCGAACTAAACATCGAAGAGTCCGCTCTCGTATACTGACCCAATGCGTTTGATCGTTTGCGTCCTGTTCGCCGCCGCGGTTCTGTGCGCGCAGAAGAAAACCATTTTTATGATCACCGATGCCGAGGGCGTTGGAGGCGTCTGCCGTCAGGACCAGACCGATCCCAAAGATCAGGAAATGCGCCAACTCCTGACCGGCGAGATCAATGCCGCGGTCCAGGGCTTCCTCGACGGCGGCGCCGACGAAGTGATCGTTTGGGACGGCCACGATGGCAGCCAGACTCTCTCCTCGCTCACCATTCATCCGAAAGCAAAACTGCTCATGGGCGCCCTCGGTTCCACCATGAGCATGGAGCGCCGTTACACCGCCCTCGCCTTCATCGGCCAGCACGCCATGGGAAATGTGCGCGGCGGCGTCATGGCCCACAGTTTCAGTTCCCTCGGCGTCGAGAAAATGTCGATGAACGGCAAGCCCGTCGGTGAAATTGAGACGAACGTGGCAATTGCCGGATGGTTCGGCACGCCGGTAATCATGCTTTCCGGAGACCGCGCGGCCGTCGAAGAACTGCGCAGCATCGTGCCCAACGCCGAGTTCGCGGAGGTGAAAGAAGGTCTCGGCCGCTACACCTGCCTCACCCTTTCCGCCACCGCCGCCCGCGATCTCATCCACGAGCGCGCCGTCGCCTCTATGCGGAAAATCGCACAAATCCGTCCCTACAAAATCGAAGGGCCTGTCACTTTTGAAATCCAACACACCACGCGCAACTCACTCCCCATCGACGCCGGCAACGCGCCCGGCGCTCAGGTGATCGACGATCTTACTATCAAATTCACCGGCAAGGATTTCCTCGAAGCACTTCGCCGGATGCACCGCTAATTTGTTCCAATAAGAACATCGGAACTATGACCATTCATCCATCTAAGATCGTTTGCGTCGGACGTAACTACGTCGACCACGCGAAAGAACTCGGCAACCCCGTGCCAACCGAACCATTGATATTCTTGAAGCCGCCCTCGTCGCTCATCAGAACCGGTGAACCCATCGTTTACCCGTCTATCTCCCAGAGCGTTCACTTCGAAGGCGAACTGGGCATCATCGTCGCCAAGCGAGGGCGTCACGTCAAAGCCGCGGATTTTTTGGACTACATTCACGGCTACACCTGCGTGAACGACGTCACGGCCCGCGATTTGCAAAAGAAGGACGGCCAGTTTACGCGCGGCAAAGGATTCGATACGTTCTGTGCAGTAGGTCCTCGCGTCGTCCCGCGCGATGAATTGGATTTTTCTCAACTTCGCGTGCGCACCCGGTTAAACGGAGTTGTAAAGCAGGATGCTCCCGTCACCGGCATGATTTTTTCGCCCGGTGTTATCATTGAGTTTGTAACGCAATTCATGACTCTGGAGCCCGGCGATTTGATCGCTACCGGTACACCATCTGGCGTCGGCCCTATGTTGCCCGGCGATACAGTGGAAGTCGAAATCGAAGGTATCGGGACGCTCCGGAATCCGGTCATCCGAGGGTAAATTCACATGCAAATTTTTCTCGACACGGCAAACCTGGACGAACTCAAACGCGGCGCCGCCTGGGGAATCGTCGACGGCGTCACCACCAATCCAACTCTCATCGCCAGAGAAGGCAATCCCATCGAAGTCCAGATCGCCAAGATCTGTGACATCATCGACGGCGACATCAGCGCCGAAGTTGTCGCGACATCATCGGACGAAATGATTCGCGAGGGGCGCAATCTCTCCAAAATTCACAAGAATGTAGTCGTCAAAGTTCCGCTCACGCGTGACGGCATCAAAGCCTGCTCCGTGCTTAGCAAGGAGGGTATCCGGCTCAACGTCACGTTGTGCTTCACCGGCGCGCAGGCCTTGCTGGCCGCCAAAGCAGGCGCATATATCATCAGCCCGTTCGTTGGACGCCTCGACGATATCGGGCTTGATGGCATGCAACTCGTCAACGACATCGTGCACATATACGGCAACTACGGTTACAAGACCAAGCCTCTGGCCGCGTCTCTACGCACGTTGAATCACGTCATCCTTGCGGCCAAAGCCGGCGCCGCCATCGGCACCATGCCTTTCAAAACGCTCGACTCGTTGTTCAATCACCCCCTCACCGACAAGGGTCTCGAACAATTCTTGAAGGACTGGGAAAAGGTGTTTCACGAAGAGCCGGTGAGATAGACCGCCTGCGCAGTCATGTCGCAAAATCAGCAAGTGGCCCTCTGGGCCGCAGTGGCCGCCGCCGGAATTGGGGCGGCCATATTCGTTGCACGCCGTTTTCGCAAGACCCCGCAGGAGCTCGAACGGCTGCGCCGCCTGACCGTCAACCATTCCGGCCGCATGGGTGATGGAATGATCACCGACGTGAGTGACGGAATTCTGTTTTATTCGTATTCCATTAGAGGAGTGGAGATTGCTGCCTCACAGGACGTGACCGCCTTGCGGGATTTCCTCCCGGCCGACTTTTCCACCCTGATTGGTCCGGTTACACTGAAGTTCATGCCGAAGAATCCGTTCGACTCAATCGTAATCTGCGAAGAGTGGTCGGGTTTCCGGAAAACGCAAACCCCGTTCGTTCAAAAAGGAGATCACCTGCTATGAAGAACCTGATTCTGGCTATTACATTGATGTCCGCGAGCCTAGTCCTCGCGGCCGAAAAGACCCACACCGTCATCCACGTAATCACAGTGAAGTGGAAGGAGGGCACAACCAAGGACCAGATCCAGAAAGCCATGGATGCTGTCGACAAGCTAGGGAAAGAGTATCCCGGCATCAAGCGCGTCTGGCTGCGTTCCATCAAGGTGCAAGGCGATAAGCAAAACGCCATCGTAATGGAATTCGAAAGTGAGAAGTCGTTGAAGGATTACGTCGACAGCCCGGCGCAGAAACATTTCTACGAGGTCTACCTGCCGCTCCGCGAAGAGAGCACAACTTTCGACATCACAAATTAACATGATGTCTCGTCTCATATTTGACAACGGCCACTCGCCGAGCCGCGCGCGTAAGCAAGCGTTACGTGCAACGGGACACTAATGCAATATCGCAAACTCGGCAGAACCGGCCTCGAGATCGGCGACGTCGGTTACGGCGCTTGGGGCATTGGCGGCAAGCAATGGCAAGGCGGCACGGACGTCGAATCGATTCGTGCCCTCCACCGCGCCTTCGAATTGGGGCTAAACTTCATCGACACGGCGCTCGCGTATGGTGACGGCCACAGCGAACGCCTCGTCGCGAAGGTGCTGAAGCAGGCTCCGCACCGCATTTACGTCGCCACGAAAATTCCCCCCAAGAATCGTCTATGGCCCGCCCGGCCGGGCACCAAAATCAAAGACGTCTTCCCGCGAGACTACATCCTTCAATGCACTGATGAAAGCCTCAGAAACTTAGGGGTCGAGACCATCGACCTACAGCAGTTGCACGTATGGAACCCGGAATGGATCGACAACGACGACTGGAAGCGGGGCTTCGAAGACATCAAAAAATCCGGCAAAGTCCGTTTCGTGGGAATTTCCATCAACGATCATCAACCTGACTCTGCGCTGGAAATCATAAAGACCGGACTCATCGACACAGTTCAAGTAATCTACAACATCTTCGACCAAACGCCGGAACAAAATCTCTACCCGCTAACGCAACAAAGCAACATCGGAGTGATCGCGCGAGTCCCGTTCGATGAAGGCAGTCTGACCGGAACAATCACCGAGCAAACAAACTTCGGAAACGACGAATTCAGAGCCCACTATTTCCGAGGCGACCACAAGAAACAGGTCGTACAGCACGTAAACAAACTGAAGAAGGATCTGGAAGGAGAAGAAGGAACGCTACCGGAAATAGCCCTCCGCTTCTGTCTCTCCCACCCAGCCGTCTCAACCGTAATCCCAGGAATGAGAAAAGTCCGCAACGTAGAAAGCAACTGCGCAGCCTCTGATAAAGGACCCTTGCCGACGCTGTTGAGCAGACTAAAGCACCACGCCTGGGACAAAAATTTCTACAGTTAGCACCGGCGGCAGCCCTCGTCCCCGCCCAGCGCTCCGTATCGCGGTTGACCGGATTGACGCCGCACCCAAGCTCCGGTTGGCGCGTTATCGGCCAACTATCGCAAGTTGGTCAGGAACCACACTTGGATGGGTTGTTTAGGACTCGCATTACCGCGCAGCCTTCAGAGCTGCGGCCACCTGCGTGATGCGTGCACCCTGATGCTTCGCGACGACAAGTTCGTCCGCGGTCGGCGGGGCGCTGTTCTGTCCGGAAATCGATGACGATCCGTACGGCGTCCCGTGGCCCTGAAAAACTTTCTCGTGAGTGTAGCCGTTCGGCACGATGATGAATCCAAGGTGCGCCATCGGGATGTACAGCGAGACCACTGTCGTCTCGTTTCCGCCGTGCGGCCCTGCCGTGGAAGTAAAGGCACCAGCCGCTTTTCCGTTCAATTTACCTTGGAACCACAGACCACCAAGGCTGTCTATGAATGCCTTCAACTCCGCCGACGTATTACCAAATCGCGTCGGGGTGCCAAATATGATTCCATCGGCCCACTCTGCGTCGGCTGACGTTGGGGCACCGTACTCGGCGAGCATCCTTTTGCTGCGCTCCTCCCAGCCGGGCACTTTGGCCATAACCGCCGGAGAAACGATATCGGGCACGCGGCGGAGCCGGACTTCGGCTCCGGCTTCACGGGCTCCTTCACCGATGGCTTTAGCAAGCGCTTCTATGGAGCCGTCACGAGAGTAAAACGCAATGAGAATGTTTGCTTTAGGCTCTGGCATCGACAATTCCTTGAATCTGAACGTTTTCCTTAACTTAATCCTGGATGCGAGCAACAAGCACGAAGGTTCACAAAAAAGTACCTAAACGGGTCTCCCCGATCCGCTCGCCTTCCCACCATTCTTACGCATCGATTCGCCGCGCATTTCAATGCAATGTGCATTGTGAACCAGTCGGTCGACGATCCCATCGGCCAGCGTGGGATCTCCTATCTGTCCGTGCCACCGCGAGACCAGCAGTTTCGAGATCCTCACAGATCTCCCATAAGTCGCCGCGCTCGGGCTCCGGCAACGGCGCCATCGCCCAATCCTCGATGACCAGAACATCGACGCCATCGGCCCGCGCCACCGCGAGGTCGCGGAAGAGTGACTGAGCGCGGCCCGTTTATCCCCGCCCAAACACAATCGTATCCACACTCTTATAACTCCCTCGCCGCAATTCCCGGTACCCGCATTTCTCCGCCACCCGAATCGACCGGACATTCTCCGGATGCACTAGGCAAACCGTCGCTGCGGCCCCAAATCGAGCATCGCCCCAAGCAATCGCCGCACCGGCCGCTTCCGTCGCATAACCCATCCCATGCGCCCCGGAAGCCAACACCCACCCGATCTCCGGAACCCCATTCAGCGGCGGCTCGATATCCCGCTTGTAATCGGCGAATCCGATCTCACCCACGAAAGCCCCCGTAGTCTTCTCCTCAACCACCCAATAACCAAAGCCCATCAAGTCCCAGTGCCCGGCAAAACGCAACAACCTCGCCCAAACCTCCTCCCCGGAAAGCGGCCGTCCGCCAACGTAGCGAGTAACGTCCGGATCACTCCACATCGCCACGCAATCACCGAAATCCTCAACGCGGTGTCCACGCATTCTCAGCCGAGCCGTCTCAATTACCGGAGTCAACCGGCCACCACGATCTACCCTCTCAACATGCACAGTAAACACAATACCCTGAAGCCATTTTCACCACCAAACGCAAGTCCGATTCGCGTACCGGTGCACTGTTCGTCGTGCGCATACTCGCGAGTGTTGCCTTTGGTTGGCCGCAGCCCTTCTCGCAGCCCGCAGACGAGGGGCTCGCGCCCTCCGAGTGTTCCACGTTTGGAGCTAACTGCGCCGTGGTATATCTCGCCCATCGTTATCCTTACGTCACTCATCCTGCCGCAGCCAAGACCGAATTCGTGGTTTTTCAAAAAGCGGCTCAAAATGCGTCGTCCGCCACATTCTCGCGCAGAGTCTATTTTTCAAAACCCCGTATGTATGGGATGACCGGCGGCCGCGGCCCCGTGTTAAAGAGCGGTCCCCGTGTCGAGCGGTAGGTCATGTCCATGAACGGCGTCTTGATGCGGCGTCCGATGTCATAGTGACGGCCGTTCTCCCAGTTTGATTCCATGTTGTGCGATACAATCCCGGTGGACAGAAGCAGTCGCTCCGCATTGTATGGTTCCTTTCTGGTCAGCATCATCTCGATAAGCCAGTGCTCGTACGCGTTCGCGGCGTGGTACTGGGAGTAGGGCCCGGGCCAGCCAAGCATCGAGATGATCGTCGGGTCCTTACGCCCTTCGATGTCGCCGGCGTAGGTCCACCCCACACCTCGGACCGAATATACCGCCCCTTTCGTCCCGTCACGATAGTCCACGATAGAGACGGTTGATTCGCCGCCGGTCTCCTGAAAGTGTCCCGGCTTCACGTTAAAGCTTGTCCGCACTGCATCAAGCAGATTGCCCGCCCAAGGATTACGGTCGGTCCACTTCCATGTTTCAGGCCCTTGAATGCACTGCACCGCCTCGATGCCTGTCTCACCGCCCTTGCGGCGTTCCACAAAGCACTGGAGCACGTCGACACAATGGAAAAGGCTTCCCTCATCTCCAGCGCTTCCAGCCACGACCGATGCCTTTATGGGCGTATCGATATCGAGTTCTATCTCGGGCTTGCGGTAGTAGAACGGTATGGAGGAACCGCCGTACAAGGGAAAATTCAGCTCGCGGGATTTGTCAAACATCCACTTGGCTTCGTTCCAATTGGTGGAGAGGTGCTTGTCGTTAAAGACCGGCACCGAGCGCTTGCTCTGCTCGAAAACCCGGATAATCTGCTGGTAGAGCCACCACCGCGGATAGTATTTCTGCCCTATGAGATTGCTGTGATAAATCCCGTGTTCTCCGACTAGGACAACACCATCCACCGCAAGTTCCTTCCCTCCGAGCGTGAGGGCTTCACTTACTGTGTTAAAGATCGGAATGCCTTTCGATTTGCACACTTTCTGACCCAATCCGCTCTCTTGAAGCTGATGGATGTAAACGGACACAACGTCCACCCGCGAAGGAGTATGGGCGCCTTTCCACCAATAACCGTCCAACAGCTTGGTTATGATCCAGTCCGCATGTGATCCCGGAGCAGCCCAATAGGTGACGACACAGGCGATACGAGGCCGTCTGTCCGCAGCATGCGAAACAGTACCGGCTGCGATGCCGGCCAAAGCCGCCGTACCGGACATTTCCAGCATTTCACGCCGGGTGAAGAGTGGGTTCGACCCCACACGGTGATTTTCAGCCATGTAAAAACTCCTTGCGTTGCGGTCTGGCCGGTTATTGAAGGCTAAATTATACCGCCGCGCAAATGCCGCCTCAGAATGGCGGCCTTCTCTTCCGGCGCGTAGTGGCTCCGTTGCTTCTTCATGCGTTCTCTCCTTTACTTACTGGGAGAACGCCTTCTCCATTTCCAACTGAACCGGAACACTCCAAGATGAAGTACTGCCCTTGAGGTGGACGCGTTTAATGACAGCGCCGAGATTGACGCGAGCTTTGGTGAGTGTGATGTGATTGATCGTGATGTTTGCCGCTCTCAAGGTATCCTCCTCTGATGAACATCAATCAACGTTAATCGATGTCGATTAACATTGATGCAAGTCCGTAATCCCATTCCCTCCCATGCGACTAGATCCCGGCTCCTGCAAGGCGCAGCGCATATTCACGGTTTTATCCAGAGAATCCGCCCCACTCACGATGACGCGAGAGGAATGTGACATCAGGCAGCTTGCCTACGCACGCGAGCGGGCGAAGTGGTGTAAGAAGGTCGGTGTTATCGAGTGATTCGGAGTAGCCCCATCTACGATACGAATCGACGTTTAATCGCTCGAACCATCATCTTCAGCGTCCTCATCTTCTTCGTCATCTTCGTCCAAATACGATACGGCCTCCTCAACAAGCTCATCGAGTATAGCGGTAGCGCGGCCTGCCCTACGTTTCTCAAAAGCGAGATCCTCACGCAACTCCTCGAATAGTTGTTCAAGTTCAGATCGAGACGTCGCGTCCGTAACATTTATCTCCCTAAGTGGGCCGGGAAGAGATTCATATTCAACATCAACGATTACAGGAAGCACGATCTTCCCGGCGCCCCATGCTGCACCAAGCTCGAACATAACCCAGCCCGATTCGAGGCTATGAAGCGTAAGAATGGCGATTAGGACGCGAGCTTGTTGAATTTCGGCCCTCAAGGTAACGCTTGTATGGGCTCCGGCCCGAAGCCGGTAGCCGGGCAATGAGGTGCATCGGATGGCACCTTCTGGAATTACGATAGATTCCTCAAGGGCTTTTACGAAAAGACTGACGAGGTGTTTATCACCGGAATAGTGGCTGACGAAGATGGAGATCGGCATAGGGCGGACGCGCAAGTCAGCCGATGATTATAACAAGTACCCTTCAACTCAAGTTTTCACGGTATCGGTTTGTGATTAAGTGGACTGTCGAGACGCGCAAGCTCTCAGAGCTGAAGTATGACCCGCGCGAGGCTGGTTGCTTGGGGATTCACGGAAGACGAGCGGCTCGGACAGCCGGGCGAGGAAGAGGAAACCTCCGGCGAGAGTGCCGAAGGCGACGAATCCGATGACGACCGCATCATCAAAATGCCAGAAGTGCAAGCACGAATTCAGCGTGCTGGAGAAGAAGAAAAAGAAGAAATGATTCGATCTTTGGAAGCAATCATCGGGTTGTATGATTCGCTTCTCGCAGGTCAACGCGCGGCATTGGTATGAAGATTTTATCGACTCTGTTAATTGCCGGTTTGTCAGAATGGTAGCGGATCGCAACGCTTATTTGAATCAAGGGTGACGCTTGCCGTAGTACGAAGGGAAATGTATATAGACGTTCGACGCCCGGACGGAGATCTCCATCCCGAACCTCTACGGTGCCATTGGGAACCAGAATTCGAGTGAAACTGAGCTGCCTGCTTCCCTGCGTACCAGTGAGGATTGACTCATCCAGCGAACTAATTGACATATCGAAGCCATAGAGATCCTGCTTGACGTCCCCGGCATTCTTGAGTTTTACGGCTATTTCGGCCAAAACGAGGTCTCCGGTCTCAAGTGGGAAGAACGCACAGTCCACAGTGATAGTCGCACGCCGTCCGAATTGCCACTTCTTACAGAACCAGACCGCAGCAAGGACGGCGGCCAGAATGGTGGCGCCGTCCTTTGCGAGGTTTAAGCCGACGGCGAGTATATCTGCTGACGGCGCGGCCACAATCATTGAACAATTCTAGCTTCTAATTACCGGTTAAACAAGAAAGTGACTGAACAATTTAGTATTTCAAAAAGTTACACAATGAGTACATTGGATGCCACGCGGCAAGAATTTAAGGCCTGAGGCGGCGGACCGCCATCGCTTCGGAGATCCCGACGGTGGTGATCCGCGCAAGGCTACGAAGATGGGGCCTCCGAAGTGGTCCATCCGCAAGCAGCTCGCTTACATGGCGCAGAATGTGGACCCGAACGATAAGAACGCGATCCGCAAGCTGCTCGGCAATAACCCGACGCTCGCCCAGGTAATTGCGATGGCGGACGACAGGCCAAACTGTCGCCTCACGGGCACGTCGCGATCACTGAGATCGTCTCCAGAGGTGAAAAAGACCGTCAAAGGCCCCCGGCGCCAAATCGCGCCGAAACTTCTATCCCAAATTATTCTGAAGACACGAGTCCCACAAAAATAACAAAAACAACTCCCCAACCCACAACAACATAACCAAATCCCCACCCGCACTCCCACACCACCCCTGCTATAAGTAAACCGAGAAAACCCATGCCCCGAGTCAATCAATTCGATCAGCAAGTCGAGCAGTTGTTAGCCTGCGCCGTCATGGCCGGCCCGTTCGTCGCCACCAACGGCCAAGCCTGCATCAGCCTCCCCATCGGCCCACACACCCACCAGGTCTGGCCTCTCCGCTCCAGCCGTCTCCGCGACTGGCTCCTCACCGGCTACCTCCAAACCCACCAGGCCATCCCCAATCCCAAGGCACTCCGCTACGCCCTAACCGTGCTCGAAGCCCGCGCGCTGGCCGAAGGACGCATGCCCGAACCCGTCTCCCGCCGCATCGCCAGATCTCACAACGAACTCGTCCTCCACCTCTCCGATCCACAAGGGCAAACCGTCGAAATTACCCCCGAAGGCTGGACCCTCCGAGCCTCCACACTCGAAAACTTCCTCGTCAGCCGAGGCAATCTCCCGCTCCCGGAACCCACCCACGAAGAAAACGCCCTCAAGCGTCTCCGCCCGTTGCTAAATCTACAAACCGAAGACGACTGGACCCGAATCCAAGCCTGGCTCCTGGCCGCCCTCCAACCAGAAGGCCCCTATCCCATCCTGCTCCTCAGAGGTCCAACGCTCTCCGGAAAATCCACCGCCGCCGCACTCCTCCGTTCCACCATCGATCCCGCCATAGCCCCAACCGCCCCACTCCCCCGATCTGAACAGCAACTCCAAGCCCTGGCCCACCACCACTGGATACTGGCCTTCGACAACATAGAAGGACTAACCCCCAGAATGTCCAACGCCCTCTGCCGCCTCGCCACCGGAGGAGCCTATTTCCAAAAGGAGCCAAGAGACGACCGCGAAGCCCTCCAATGGAACCAGCAAAGACCAATAATCCTCACCATCCCAAGCGAATCCAATTGGACCCCGCGCCCCGACTTGGCGTCGCGCCTCTGGACAATAAATCTATCCAAACCAAAAAACTACCGGCCCACGGCCCAACTCGAACAAGCCTTCAAAGAAGCACATCCGGCAATCCTGGGAGCCCTTTGCACCAAGCTAAGCGAAAACTTAAAGGACCCCCAGGAACCTGTATCACCATTCCAAAACCAAACCACCTGGACAGGAACCGCAAAAGAACTGGTCCAAGCCCTGGATCTCGACATCACGCCGAGAGCCCTAGCCGTCCAACTAGCCAAAACAAAGGGTCTCAAGACCACCTTCAAAAAAACCACCGAAGGCCGCCGCCAAATCCAAATAAAACTCAGAGGCGCAAAACAAGAGGCGCAAATTCTCGACGCGATAGCCGAACACCTCAACCCGCAGACTTCCCCGGCTTCCATTTTTTCTTCCACTTTGATAACCTCACCCCATACCCTCCATGAAACAAAAAATAACCCTCACCATCAATGGAAAACCACGCACCGACGAAGTGGAGCCGCGGCTGCTCCTCATCCACTACCTGCGAGAAATAGTCGGCCACACCGGACCCCACATCGGCTGCGAAACATCCATCTGCGGAGCCTGCACCGTAACGGTGAATGGCAACGCGATCAAATCATGCACCATGTTCGCGGTCCAGGCGGAAGGCAAGCAGATCCTAACCATCGAAGGCCTGGCAGCCAACGGAAATCTCCACCCCATGCAGGAGGCCTTCTGGAACGAGCACGGACTCCAGTGCGGATTCTGTACGCCCGGAATGATCATGGCCTGCCGCCAACTCCTCGAACGCAATCCCAACCCAACCGACGAAGAGATCCGCCACGGCCTCGAAGGCAATCTCTGCCGGTGCACGGGATATCAACACATAGTGAATGCAGTCAGAGCGGCCGCCCGAGCCGCGTCCATAGGGAGCGCAGCATAACCATGGCCACCCCAACCATCACCAAAACCGACAAACTCGTAGGCAAACGAATCCGCCGCCGCGAAGATCCCCGCTTCATCACCGGCACCGCCACCTACGTCGACGACATCCAAATGCCCGGCATGCAGCACGCCTGCATCGTCCGCAGCCCCTACGCCGCGGCGCGCATAAAAGGAATCAACACCAAGCCGGCCCTCGAACTCCCTGGAGTCATGGCCGTGTTCGTCGGAGCCGACGTGAAGGATGTCGGGCCCGTCCCCTGCGGCGCGTCACTCCCGGGACTCCGCGTTCCGCACCACTACATCCTCGCCCAGGATCGCGTCTATTTCGTCGGACACCCCGTAGCCGTAGTCGTCGCCTCCGATCGCTACATAGCCCGCGATGCCGCCGACCGCGTCGAAGTCGATTGGGACCCAACGCCCGCCGTCGCCGATCCCGAAAAAGCTCTCGAACCCGGCGCCCCCGCAGTCCATCCCGAGTGGCCCGATAACACCGCGTTCACCTTCCATCAGGATGGCGGCGACGTGGCAAAAGCCTTCGCCGAAGCAGACGTCGTCGTCAAGCAGCGCATCACCAGCCAGCGTCTCATCCCCACCGCCATGGAAACCCGAGGCGTAGTCGCAGACTGGCGAAGCGGCGACAAGGCGCTCACCATCTATTCCTCGACGCAAGTTCCACATCTCATGCGAACCCTCGTGGCGCAGATGCTCGGACACCCTGAAAATCGAGTGCGCGTCAGCACACCCGCAGTCGGCGGCGGATTCGGCAGCAAGCTCAACGTCTACGCCGAAGAGGCGTTGATGGGCTTCATCGCCATGAAAATCGATAAGCCCGTGAAGTGGATCGAGTCGCGCCGAGAGAATTTCCTCTGCACCATCCACGGTCGAGGTCACGTCGATTACCTCGAACTCGCGGCCAAAAAAGACGGTACCATCCTCGGACTAAAGCTCAAATTGATTCAGGATCTCGGAGCCTATCATCAACTCCTCACGCCGGCCATCCCAACGCTCTCCGTGCTCATGATGCCTGGCGTCTACAAGTTCGCCAACATCAGCGCGGATATCATCGGTGTCTTTACAAATTGCGTCCCAACCGACGCCTACCGTGGCGCCGGCCGTCCTGAGGCCACGCACACCATCGAACGGATGGTCGACATCCTGGCGCTCGAACTGAACATGGATCCAACCGAAATCCGGCTAAAGAACTTCGTCGGGCCCGACGAATTCCCCTACGCCACTGCCACGGGCCTCAGTTACGATAGCGGCGATTACGCCAAGCCGCTTCGCAAAGCCCTCGAAATCGTCGACTACAAAAACCTGCTCGCCCAACAGCAGGAAGCCCGCAGCCAGGGCCGTCTCATGGGCGTCGGCATTTCCACGTACGGCGAAATCTGCGCCATGGGCCCCTCGCCCGCCACACCCGCAGGCGGCTGGGAAAGCGCCACCGTACAAATCGACCCCAGCGGCAAAGTCACCATCATGACCGGAATCTCCATTCACGGTCAGGGAGAAGAAACCACCTTCGCGCAGATCGCAGCCGACGAGCTCGGCGTCGACATCGACGACATTCTCGTCCTCCACGGCGACACCGCCATAGTGCAATACGGCATCGGCACGTTCGGAAGCCGGGGCACTGCCATTGGCGGAACCGCTCTCTACTTCGCCCTCCAGGAATTGAAAGAGAAGATCAAGAAATTCGGCGCCATGCTGCTTAAATCCGACGATGTCAGCTTCGCCAATGGAGAATGCGTCTGCAACAAGACCGGCAAAACCGTCTCCTTCGCGAAAATCGCCGGAGCATCGTACCGCGCATTGAAGTTGCCGCCGAACACCGATCCCGGCCTGGTCGCGACGCATTTCTGGGAACCGCCGAACTTCACGTTCCCATTCGGCGCGCACATCGTCATCACGGAAGTTGACCGCGACACTGGAGCCATCGAGATTAAGCGCTATGTCGCGGTCGATGACTGCGGCAAAATCATCAACCCCCTCATCGTCGATGGCCAAGTGCACGGCGGCGTCGCGCAAGGCCTGGGGCAGGCGCTCTATGAACACGGCGTCTACGACGAAACCGGGCAGCTCGTCTCCGGTGAACTGATGGACTACGCCATACCCAAAGCGTCCATGATGCCGTGGATCGAGAGCAGTCACACCGAAACGCCGTCACCCGTAAATCCGCTTGGTGTAAAAGGAGTAGGCGAAGCAGGCACCATCGGTTGCTCACCGGCCGTAGTGAATTCCGTGGTCAACGCGCTAAAGCCATTCGGAGTGCGTCACATCGACATGCCCCTGACCTCGGAAAAAATCTGGAAAATCATTCATGAAGGAGCGCAAGCATGATTCCGCAAAGTTTCGATTACGCCGCACCCACAGACCTGAAGGACGCGCTCAATCAGATCGCCGCCGGAGCCAAACCCCTGGCCGGAGGCATGAGTCTCATCCCGATGATGAAGCTCCGGCTAGCGGCCCCGGAAACGCTGGTCGACCTCGGCCGCATCCCCTCGCTGAACTACATCAACGAAGAGGGGGGCAAACTTCACATAGGCGCCATGACCACTCATTTCCAAATCGAGTCGTCGCCGCTAGTCCGATCCCGATGTCCGTTGCTCGCCGAAGCCGCCGGTAATATCGGCGACGTCCAGGTCCGCAACATGGGTACCATCGGAGGCAGCACCGCCCATGCCGATCCATCGGCGGACTATCCTGCATCGCTCATGGCCCTCGAAGCCCAAGTCACCCTCGTTAGCGCGAAAGGTTCGCGTGTGCTCGGCGTCGAGGATTTCTTCGTCGATACCTTCACCACCGCGCTCGAAGAGGGCGAGATCATCCAGGACATAATCGTTCCCGTAGAGGACAAGTCCGTTGGAGCCAGTTATCAAAAGATGGTCCAACCCGCTTCCGGGTTTGCCATCGTCGGTGTGGCCGCGCGCCTTCGAATCTCCGGCGCGAAAATCGCCATGGCTCGCATCGGCGTGACTGGATTCGGACCCAAGGCATATCGCGCCAAAAAAGCCGAAGGCTTGCTGGAAGGGACCGGTGCCTCGCCATCGGATATCGAAAAAGCCGCGGCAGCCGTCGCCGAAGGAGTCGAGTCCAACTCCGATCTGCATGCATCCGCCGCCTACCGGGGGCACATGGTCAAGGTCTACGCGGCGCGCGCCTTGGCCATCGCGTTCTCGAGGGCTTCTTGAAGCTCAACGGATCATACGTATTGCCGGTTCCGCAGGAGCGTGCCTACACGCTCTTGCAGGACCCTGAAGTTCTCCAGCAATGCATGCCCGGAATCGACTCGTTGACCAGGGTCGGCCAGGACGAGTACGAGATGAATATGAAGTTGTCCATCGCCAGCATGGGTGGGCTCTTCACCGGCAAAGTCCGCCTCACGGATCAGCAGCCTCCTGCCAATTTCCGCATCATTGTGGAGGGCAGCGGAAAAATCGGTTTCATGAAAGGCGAAGGCCTCATGAAACTGGAGCCGAACGGCCAGACCACCACGGTGAACTATGAAGGTGATGTTCAGGTCGGCGGTACTATCGCCGCCGTAGGCCAACGCCTAATCGACTCAACATCCAAGATGTTGATCAAGAAGTTCTTTGACAAATTGGCGACTGTATCTAGCTGATATAGAACGACTTACAAGTAAATCCAGTACCCACAGAACTTCCCTATTTACATTCTTTATGAGATACTGAGGGGTAGTGAGACTGGATCTGAACCGGAAATGACGCAGTTAGACGAGGCGATTGCCCGTTATCACAAATTACTCGAAGCTGACCACCTGAAAGATCTTTCCTGGGCCTCTGAACTCCAGGACAAGATGAAGGAGCAGCATCTTACCATAGGCGGACGGCCGATCTCGCCTGTGCTTCGGCCCCACTTTGTCTCCAATCGGCAATACGCCAATTTGGTCAAAGCCGCCGAGGCGCTTTATTCCGCTATCGATCGTGTCGAAAAACTGGCCCTCACCAATCCATCCTACATGGCCCGCATGCAGGATGTTGCCGGCCGAAAAGATGTTGGCTTCGCTGAATCCCGGTTACTCCTACATGGCGGTAACCTCGTTGCTCGACACGAATCTGAATAATGGAACTCTCCATTTTTCCGGTTACACCGCCGACACGCCGATGGGAGTCATTTACGGCGAGGCGCTGAATAACCTGTTCTACGAAAGCGAGCCGGTGAAGGCATTCCGCAAGAAATACAAATTGAGCAAGATGAGCGGCGCCAAGCCATTTTTACAATCGTTGCTCAAGGCCTACAAGGAATTCGGCGGCAAGAAGAAGCCGCAGATCGCGATTCTGGAATTTCGTCAGCCCTTCCAGACTTCCGATTCCGACGAGTATTTTCTGATCATGGAGTTGTTCCGCAACGAAGGCTTCAAAGTCCAGATCGTTTCGCCGGATCAACTGGAATATCGCGACGGCGTCCTCCGCAAGGGCGACTTCACTATCGACCTCGTATATCGCCGCGTCAAGGTTTCGGAATTTCTGGTCAGGTTCGATCTATCTCATCCGCTCGTCCGGGCCTATCGCGATCGCACCGTTTGCGTGGTGAACAGCTTCCGTTCCGAACTGGCGCAGAAACGGGCAATCTTCGATCTGTTGACGGATTCGAACATCACTGCGAGCTTCCCTGCCAACGAGACGGAAGGCGATTCGGGAATTCATCCCATGGACCCGCGTCGTCGGTGCGAACAAAACTACGTACGCGGAAAAAACTATCGACCTGCCCGAGTTTATCCTATCGCACAGAGAGAAACTGGTGCTCAGGCCGAACGACGATTCCGGCGATCTCGATACCTTCCGCGGAGCCGATCTCGACACCACCGCGTGGGAGCGTGCCACCAAGACTCGCGTCGCGCGGAGCCTACGTGGTTCAGGAAGTTCTTGCGCCGGTCAAGGCCATGTTCCCGCTTCATCGCTACGGCGCCGTGGAGATGCAGGAAATGCAGATCGACGTGCAGCCGCACTCGTTCCTGGGCCGCGTCAACGGCTGCTCCACCTGGCTCAGGCCCGCGGTCGAGTCGAAGTTCTCGACCATCACCGGACTCGCGCCAACGTTCATCCTCGAAGGCAAGTAGCTCCTACCGGACCAGCTCGAGAGCGCGCCGGAACAGCGGCTCGAATTCGGCCGGAGCGCCCGCCGTCTTCGCCTTGCGAATCGCCGCCTCGGCCGCCGGACGATTGCAGCCCAGATTCGACCAAAGCCGAAAGTACGTCATGCTCGACCTCGCTCATCGGAGGAACCTTCTCCGCTGTAGCCGGCGCCGGGCCCTGCGCCGATGCCTTCCAGCTTGTCCCGCAGTTCAAGGATCATGCGTTCGGCCGTCTTCTTGCCAACGCCGGGAATTTTCACCAGCCGTTCTACTTGGCTGTTACGAATCGCAGCTGATCAGATCGGCGCTGGCCATTCCGGACAACACCTTAATCGCCGCGGAAGGCCCAATGCCGCTGACCGAGATCAGCTTCTCAAACAGCGCCTTCTCCTCGGCCGAATGAAATCCGAACAGCAACAACGCGTCCTCGCGGACATGCGTATGGATTCGCAACTGGACCGCCGCGCCGGCATCCGGCAGCGCAGAGAACGTGGAAACCGGAATGACCACGTCGTAGCCGACGCCTTGCACATCGACAATTACCTGGTTCGGATGTTTCTCCAACAGCGTGCCGCGCAGATGAGCGATCATAAGAAGTTAACTTATCGTACATGGCACGCCGCAGATTCTTCGTAGACGAAGTACACAATCATCACGCTGAACTCACCGGAGACGATGCCAGGCATCTCTCGCAGGTGCTACGCGTCGAAGCCGGACAGAAATACGAGCTCTCCGACAACCGCGATGTATACCTGGCCGAGGTGGAGACATCGCGAAAAGAGCGCGTGGTCTTCCGAACGCTGGAGAAGTTGCCGGCTGAAGAACCCGCTGTGCGAGTGTCGCTCTACGTCGCGTTGATCAAGTTCGAGCGGTTCGAGTGGATTCTCGAAAAGGCCACCGAACTCGGCGTGGAAAGCATCACGCCGGTCGAGACAGTCCGCAGTGAGCGAGGACTGGAGAAGGCTGCGCCGAAACGGCTGACGCGCTGGCGCAGGATCGTGCTGGAGAGCAGCCAGCAGAGCCGGCGTCTGCGTCTGCCTGAAGTCGCCGAGCCGATCGGCTTCCGCGAAGCGTTGAAGGCGGAAGCAGAACGCCGCCTGTTCCTCGATGAAGAGCGCACCGGAATTGGAATTGTCTCCGCCATCGGCCAATGCTCCAGTTATGCGCTAATGCTCGGCCCGGAAGGCGGCTGGACGGATGCAGAGCGCGAACAGGCTTCGAGTGCCGGTTGGACGGCGATCTCCCTAGGACCGCAAATCCTCCGGGCGGAAACAGCGGCCATCGCGGCGCTGGCGGTAATCAATACGCTGGCGTCATCTGGCCTTGCGCGTCCGGTCGATACGGAGCCCAAGCCAGCGTAAAGACTCGCACAGAGATGTCGGTCTTCTTCGGCTTGATCGAAATCGGTTCGAAAGCCTCCGTCGCCGGATCGATCTTCGCCTGGATCGCGCTGATTGCCGTCTGCAACTGCTCGTTCAATTCGTTCATCTGTTGCTGCGCCGCCGTTGCATTCTGCTCGATTAGATTGACATCCTGCGACTGCTTATAAGCCCGAGTCACCGACCGCGCCGCCGTTGCCGCGCTGTTGATCGAAGTCTTGCTGATCGTCTTCCGGCCAAACAGAAATCCGAGCGCGGCTGCCCCGACGGCAATGGCCGACTGCACCGTCTGGGCTTGCGATTGCTGCTTTTGCTGATCGACAGCCAATTGAGCACGCCGCAGCTTTTCCTGCGCCGCCGCAAGCTTGGGCGCGTATTGCTGGCGCAGCGCTTCCACCTGCCGGTCGCGCTCTTCGTGAGCCGCCTGTTGGATGCGCGCCCGAAAGTCCCGCTCACTCTCGCCCGGCATTCGAAACCAGTTCGGTGCTCGGACTGCGGAACAGCTTCATTTCCTGGTTGCAGTAGAGCCAGGTGACGAAGTCCTTGCTCCAACCGGAGTAGTTTTTCGCCACCGATGCCTGCGGAGGAAGGGAAGCAAACTGCCCGCCGGCCGCGGCCGATTTCTCCAAATCATTTGCATCCACCTGAACCGCAGTCGACTCTTCCCACTGCACCGGCACCCCGTCGTCCTTGATCGGAGTCACAAAGACAACATCGACGGGTTTGTCACCAAAGCGAACCTGTGCGGCGCCGAGAATGCAGGGTTCATAAATGATCTCCCCGCTTCCCCGCGCCGGTATGAAACTTTGGGAAATCTCCGGAGGCAGCACAGGAGCCGCACTTACCGATGCCGGCGCCGTTTTCGAGGCAACGGATGTTCTCCGCGGATCCATGAGCTGTTTCACCTGAACACGCGTCAGCGGACCTCGCAGATACGACAGTGCCCACCGGCTCTCAAAGATCAACGGCTGCGACTCGTGAATATTGTTCAACAGGAACATCCGCTTTCCGAGTCCGGCGATGGTGGCCGAAATCTGCTGCCGGTCGAAATGCGCGCCGGAATCCGCCGACACGCTTTCCAGACCATCCATCAGACGGTTCTTATCGCGCTCGGTCTGCAATCTGCCGACGAACCAGGTCCCGCAATTGGCCAGTCCCTTGTAATCGAGGTCGACCGGGTTCTGCGTTGCCAGCACAATGCCGACACCAAATGCCCGCGCCTGCTTCAGCAGCGTCAACAGCGGTTTTTTCGATGGAGGATTTGCGACCGGAGGAAAGTATCCGAAGATCTCATCCATGTAAACGATCGCCCGCAGACTGGGAGTGCCGCTCTGGCTGCGCGTCCAACTCAAGACTTCATTCAAAAGAAGCGACACAAAAAACATGCGTTCCGTATCGCTCAGATGCGAGATCGAGATGACCGAGATGCGCGGTTTGCCCGCAGGCGTCCGAAGGAGATGATCGATATCGATCGGCTCACCTTGCATCCAGCTTTCGAATCCCGCCGACGCGAGCATGTTGTTCAGGCTCATCGCCAGATCGAAACGGTCCTTCGCCGCGAAGAACGATTCCAGTTCCATCACACCCACACGCTGAATGGGAGGGTTCTGAATCTGCTGGATCAACGTGGCAAGATCGAGTTCTTTTCCCTGTTTCCAGGCGTTGTTGAACAACGCGGAAACCAGAATGTGCTCACGGCTTTTCACCGGGTCGGCGTCAATGCCGATCAACGAGAGGATCGCCGTCGCAGTGACCCCCACCCGGTCGCGCCAGATTTCCGGATCGTCGGCTTTCGGTGGAGCGAACGATTTCAGAATCGAAAGCGGAAGCCCAGCGTTGCTGCCCGGCGTATAGATCGCAAAATCCGCCGACTGTTGCAGCTTGCGGATTCGCTCGCCGCTTTCGCCCCATTTCGCCAGGCCATCGCGCCAAATCTGAGCCTGCTGTTCGGCGGACTCCCCTTCATTCACCCAAGGCGCGAAATCCTCCGTCCGAAGATCCGGAAACTGGAGCAAAAGATTGGTCAAATCGCCCTTCGGATCGATAACCAGCGCCGGAATTCCATCAATGGCGGCCTCTTCCAGGAGGCTGATACAAAGACCCGTTTTCCCGCTGCCCGTCATGCCGACGCAAACCGCGTGCGTCACCAGATCTTTACTGTCGTAAAGGACCAAATTCTCGCCGGAACGGCCCAGGTAAAAGGCTCCCAGCTTTTCGAAGTCTTGCATCCTTAGGGCATGTTAGCATCGAAGATTGCTCAAGAACTTTCTCACCTTGGGCGCCGGCGAGATTCTTGCTCGCGGCCTTCACGCGATCGCATTCCTGTTTCTGGCGCGCCGCGTCGGCAAAGAAGCACTGGGAGTATTTGGCTTCGCAGCCGCGGTCAACACCTATGTGTTGATCGCGGTGATACAGGGCTTCGACACTCCGGCGACCCGGGACACGTCGCGTGATCCGTCGAAAATTCTGGAGTACGTTCAGAGAATCATCGGACTGCGTCTATTTCTGGCCGTCTTCGGGTTGGCCGGAATGTGGACGTACGTGAATCTGTTCCACCCGGAACATCCACTGGGGTTGATGTTGGCCATCCTTAGCCTCTCCTACGTCACCAACGCGATCAGTCCAAAATGGACTTTCATCGCGCAAGAAAGGACGAGACCGCTGGCGATCGGGACCCTCATGTCGGAATGCTGTTTTTTCACCGGCGTTCTGCTCATTCAATCTCCATCGCAGGTCTACTGGATCGCAGCCGCGCAGTTGGCAGGCGAATTTGTCAACGCCGGCTTTCTATCTTTCAAACTCACCAGGCGGATCGGATTATTTCGCCCGATTCTCGACTGGAAATTCTCGTGGTGGATTGTTCGGGATTCGGCCCCCATTACGATGGGTGTTTTTCTGGCCAGCATGATGGGCAATTTCGATGTGATGGCGCTCAAAGCCATGACCAATGACAGCGCGGTCGGTCTTTATCTGGCCGCTTTTCGTTGCACAACAGTATTCGGGCCGATCATCAGCGCGGTCTCAGCGGTTGTTCTGCCGGGATTCTCGCGCGGATATCCCGATCTGGCAGCCATGCGCCGGAACGCCGTCCATTACGGATCACTCGCATTCGTCGGATTCAGTGCGGCCGCCTTGGTGCTTTCGCTTTTTCCGGCATTGGTCCTCCGCCTCCTCTATGGCGTTGGGTACCAGGATGGCGCGTCAATTCTTCGCGTGGTTGTTTGGGTTTTGCCTCTCCAAGGCATGCGGGCCGTGCTCCGTCCCCTACTGTTTGCATTTCACTTGCAGCGGCTAGATCTGAGAAATATGGCCTTCGCCGTGCTCACAAATGCTGTCCTCGATATCTTGCTAATTCCACACTTAGGGCCGGCCGGTTGCGCAATTTCCTCCGTTGCCTCAGAACTTGTTCTGGTGGCCTCGTGTTTATTAGTGATCAGACGGAGATTTTCCACTCCGGAGCCGATACAATAAGGGATCGTAATGTTTCCGGGCCAGCCTTCCATTTCGGTTGTCATTCCTGCGTTTAACGCCGAAGATCATCTGCGTCAGAGCCTCGCCCATCTCCGCGCATCCACGCAGCTGCCCTTGGAAATAATCGTTGTGGACGACGCTTCCACCGATCGATCTGTCCAGGTTGCCCGCGATTTCGGCGCTCGTGTGATTTCCGCGCCCCGCCGCCAAGGTCCGGCTTCCGCCCGAAATCTGGGAGCGCAGTTGGCTACCGGGGACATCCTCTATTTCCTCGACGCCGATGTTTGCGTCTATCCAACAACACTCGAACGCGTCAGCCGGTCCTTTTCCGAGGATCCCGCGCTCGACGCACTGATCGGCTCGTACGACGACGATCCCTCCAGCCAGGATTTCCTCTCGCAATACAGAAATCTGATGCATTGCTTCGTGCATCAGACCGGACGCCGCGAAGCCTTCACGTTCTGGAGCGGTTGCGGAGCGGTCAGGCGTGAGGTGTTCCTGCAATGCAGCGGCTTCGATGAACGCTACCACCGTCCTGCGATCGAGGATATAGAGCTTGGATACCGCATGGCTGCCGAAGGCCGGAAATTGATCCTTGATCCCGACCTGCAGGTCAAACATTTGAAACGGTGGACGTTTTGGAATCTGGTGAAAACGGATGTGCTGGACCGGGGGATTCCGTGGACCGAGCTGATTCTGCGCGATCAGCACATGGCCAACGACCTGAATCTCCAACTCAGCCAGCGAGTGAGCGTGGCGCTGGTGTATCTGCTGTTGGGCCTCGCGGCGATTTGCGCGATTCTGTTGGGCGGTTACTTCCTGACACCGCTATTTGCCGTTCTGTTTATTCTTCTTGGGCGCTATTGGATGGATGGCTCGACGCGGCCGGCGTCGGCAACTATCCTCATGACTGCAGGATTGTTCTCGGTGGTGGCCCTGGCTTACAAGTACGACATGCCCGGCATCATTCCGCCACTATTACTGAGCTTCCTGCTGCTGTTTCTCCGTCACCGCTACTCGCAGGGCAGGAAGACGCGGCGAAAATGGGTAAGCCTCGCTCTCGGCAGTTTTGTAGGGCTATCCATCCTCGTAACACTGACCTACCTGCCGACAAACCGCTGGATCTTTGGGCTGTTCGTGGTGCTCATTGGCTTGGTGTTGCTGAACAACCAGTTCTATCTCTTCCTCGCAGCCAAGCGCGGCAGATTATTTGCCGTCGCGGCGATTCCGTTTCACCTGCTCTATCACTTCTATAACGGAGTTTCGTTCACCGTCGGGTTGTGCCGATGGGCGCTGCTGTCCATGTGGTCGATGGATACGCGGCGTGTTCCCCGTCCACGACCGTAGTTAACGGACAACGCCTTCCACCGGACTGCTGGCAGTCGCATAGAGTTTTTTCGGCATGCGTCCGGCGAGAAAGGCGAGCCGTCCCGCTTCCACCGCGTACTTCATGGCTTCCGCCATTTTTACGGAGTCCTCAGCGGCGGCAATCGCGGTGTTCATGAGGATGCCGTCGTAGCCGAGTTCCATCGCGATTGCCGCGTCCGACGCCGTACCAACTCCGGCATCCACAATCAACGGTACCTGCGTGATTCGCTCCCGCAGAATTCGCAGATTTGTCATGTTCTGGATTCCAAGGCCCGAGCCGATGGGGGCTGCCAACGGCATCACGGCCGCCGCACCGGCATCGATCAACTTCCGCGCATTCACCAGGTCGTCATTGGTATACGGAAGTACAACGAATCCTTCTTTGGCCAGCACACGCGTGGCTTCGATCAGACCTTCGTTGTCCGGGAAAAGCGTCTGCTCGTCGCCGATCACTTCCAGCTTCACCCAGTTCGAAAGCCCCACTTCCCGAGCCAGGCGCGCCGTGCGGATAGCCTCGTCCGCTGTATAACAGGCTGCGGTGTTCGGCAGAATAAACATGCGGCTGCGATCGATATGATCGATCAATGATTCCTTCGTCTTGTCGGTAAGATTCACGCGCCGAACCGCTACCGTTACTACTTCAGATCCCGATGCGGAGTGGCAGCGCGCCATTTCCTGGAAGCTGCGATACTTACCCGTTCCCACGAAGAGCCGCGAGCGGAACTCGCGGTCCGCGATTCTCAAAATGTCCGACATGCCCTCATTCTAACTCTCTACGATCACTCGACAATGAACCGGTCGATATCGACATAGACGTCCGACGATTCTTCGCTCTTCTCACCGAGCACGCGGATCTTCAATTGGTGTTCGCCGGCCTGGAAGACCGAGACCTTCCATCGGGCTTGCCAGTGCGTTTCCGGATCGTACTGATCGAGCATGACCTCGTTTATGCCGTCGATCGTGATTGCCGCGCGGCCTCGATTCGGAGCTTTTGTGTACACCAGCGTCACGGTCTTCCCAGTGAAGTAGAACGTCGCCGATGCATCCCTCTGGTTGGAGTAAGCGAGCGTTCCGCTCGCGGGCTTGTCGAAGTGCGTATCGCGGGTCCAGATCCCTTGGTATTCGACGCTTGGATTCAGATCGTCATAGTCGCCTTTGGCCGCGGACGAAGGGGGGTGAGGCGGTAATGGAATGGCCTTCCAGCGATACGCCGCGTAACCGCCGAACGTATACTCCGGCTCGGTGAATCGCTTGAGAAAAGGGCCGGTGTATACACGCTTGACCGGAGAAGTCGCGGCGACGAAATAGTCGATCCCAAACTTGCGCATGAGGTCCCGGTCGTCTTCCGGCGACTGCGACTGCTGGAGAGAGCGCCAGAACGAATCGTTGTGCCAGGAGTACAAGAACGGCGTGCCCTGGAGATCATCTGAGCCCACCGTTTCCAGGAACGCTACGCGCGGCCTGGCGTTCTTCCGGTTGATGTATTCCACCACCCGGCGATCGGGCGCGTTCGCCGCGAGATACCGGTCGACCTCGCCACGATCAAAATAGTTGATGAACAAATCTTTGTGATACGAGCCGGAGGCCGGAAGAAAGTAGACGTTGATCGCCATTAGCACGGCGGCGAGCACGCACGCAACAGGCTCGATCATGGCCGCGCCGGCGGCGATGGCCACTATGAACAACGGCAGCGAAGGATAGACGTATCGCAGATACGACTGTCCGGAAAACGCCGCGGAGAAGCCGATCACCGCCACGGCGAAATAGATCCAGGCGTCTCTGCGGCGCAGCCCGAGCAGCGCCAGCGGCAACAGGTAGAAATAGGCGAAGCCGATGCTTCCGTCCTGCCCCTCCAAATATTTGCTGGAGTGAAATGTCACTTCGTACGGTGTCTTCCAAGTGAGCGGTGTGGTGTAGCGCTGATTCCGCAGCTCAGTTGTTGTGTCGTAAAGCGGCGAGTGGAATCTCGCGTTGAGGAACGGGAAGACGGGATTCTTAGTCCGCGCGTAAGCTTCCGCATACGGCCAGGCTCCGAAGAGAATCACCAACCCGGCGAAGGCGAGCCGCTGCTTCCACGGGCCTCTCAGCAGGGCGAAAATCACGATGGGAACAACGAACGCCAGCGCTCCGAATTTGGACGCCAAAGCGGCGCCGCAGAAAATAGCCGCGTGATATGGACGATTCCGCGCCATGCTGGCCACGGCGCCGAACACCATGCAGGCCAGATAGTTCTCAACAAACAGCGATCCCGTTTCCAATTGCACCAGGGGTGTGGACGCAAATAACGCCGTCATCAACAACGATGCGGTGACTCCGAGCCATTGGCGAATAGTCTCGTACAGCAGAATTGATAGCAGGGCGACCAGCGCGAAATTCAGCAGGCGCGCCGCGTATTCACCGCCCAGCAGATAGACGGCGGTGTAGGCCCAATCGCCACCCATCGGCATCACGGCCCAGACGAACTGTCTAACATCAAATGGCCATTTATGGAGGTAAGCCACTTGCGCGGGTGCGGCCAGATGCATCGCCAGTGCGTCGGCGCCTACTTCAGGTTTCAATGCCACCAACCATTGCAGCGCCAGAACAAAGACAAGGGCAGCCAGCGCTGTGAATTCGAGCCGCGTCCGGTCTGGTGGGGGACGAGGACTCCATCGCGGACGCCGTATGATCAGCGGCAGCAGAAACAGCGCCGCGTAGACCCAGGCATAGTTGACCGGGAAGTGGACCAGAACAGTGACGACGGTGGCCCAGATTGCGATCCCGAGCAGTATGTCTTCAGCAATTGCCCAACATGAGACGAGGAAAAACAACACGGCCGCAGGACCGCGAACGCCAACGGCAAATATCGTGTAAGCTACGGCGAGTCCCACGCAAATGGGCAGGAACCATCGCGGCCGCAGCCAAATCACTATGGCCGAAACAACCCAATAGATTCCAGCGAGCCAAAGCAGGCGTTCGAGTCCCAGCGGACTCCAAAGTGAACTCACTGGTCGGCCACTGAACCATCCGGGAACAGAATGTTTCCACGGCCAGCCGGTTTGTAGGGGTGCGCCGCCGCCACTTTCTCGTTGAGAGTCACGCCAAGGCCGGGTTTCGACGGCAGGTCCGCATATCCCGCATTGACTACCGCGCCGCTACCCTCGAAAAGGTCGATCATCCACTGATCCCGCATAAGAGTTGATTCCTGAATCGTCGCGGACGGCGTGGTTGCGTCGACATGAAGAGATGCCATTGTGCTTACCTGGCTTTGCGGATTGTGAGGCGCCAGTTCCACGCGGTACGCCTCAGCAATCGCGCCGATTTTCTTCAGCTCCATGATGCCTCCGGCGTGGCAGACATCCGGTTGCAGATAGTTCACCAAGTGCCGCGTACAAAATTCGGTGAAGCCATATTTCGTAAACGAACGCTCTCCGGTGGCCAGCGGAGTCTTCGTTTTCTGTCGCAACAATTCCAGTTCGCCAAGGTCTTCCAGTTGTGTCGGCTCCTCTACCCACAACAATCGCAGATCTTCGACGCGCGTGCAAAAGTCGATGGCCATGGAAGTTGTGAGGCGGCCATGCGCGTCGACGGCGATATCGAAATCGTCTCCGACGGCTTTGCGCACGGCTTCCAGCCTCTTGGCCGATTCACGCGTTGCCCACGTTGGGACCACAAACTCATTTTGGACGGCGGTGAACGTGGTTTTTGCCGCCGTGTAACCCAGTTCTTTCGCCTTCAGAAAATCTTCCGGCCGGCCCCCTATGTCGAGATACATCCGAATGCGTTTTCGAGCCGCGCCGCCCAGAAGCTGATAGATGGGCACACCGAGGGCTTGGCCGACGATATCCCAAAGCGCGATCTCCACCGCGCTGATGGCGGAATTGAGGATAGGTCCACCGCGCCACCGGGGCATACGGAACATGGTTTGCCACAGCCACTCGATGTCGGCCGCGTTCTTGCCGATCAGCAGCCGCTCATGCTCCATGATGGCCGCTGCGAGTGTCAATTCCTTACTCGTGACAGAACCTTCGCCCAGACCCACGAGGCCCTGATCCGTATAAATCTTGCAGAAGACCCAATTGACGGAACCGGCGTTCACTACGAACGTCTTGATGCCGGTGATCTTCAGGTTCAGCGGTTTAGCCCGGGCGATGTTTTGCAACGCGGAGAAAACGACCGGCGCGACGATGGGTGCGGCCAGCGTGCCCAAAAATTGTCTTCGACTCAGCATGCGGCTAACTATATACTATGCGGGTATGGCAACCAATCACGTGATGCTCCGGCGCTCGCGCCTCGCTGCGCGCCTGCCTGCCTTTCAAACCGCGGCTGCTTCGGATTCTTCGCTGGCAATCACCCGCCTGCACATGTTCCCCGTGCGCGAGCCAGTCTCGCGGCGCGCTTACACAATCATGAAGATCGAAACACGAGGTGGATTGTTCGGGTACGGCGAATGCGGTTCCGTCCCCGCCGAGCAGATCGCCCAAACGGCTTCATTGATCCAGGGAATGCCGGCGACTTCGTATGAAGTCGTTCGAAAAAAACTCGGCGTCATGCCCGGGATGCAGGCGGCCGTAAATATCGCGCTGCTCGATATTGTTGGCAAGCATGCAAAGGCTCCGGTTTACCGCGTGCTGGCCGGGCCCACGCGGAATAAAGCGCGAGCTATGACGCGGCTTTCCGGCAGCGATGACGCCGCGTTGGTGGCATCCATGACGCGCGCCCGCGAGCACGGATATCTGGCGTTTCACGTTCCGCTCCCGACAATTGGCTCGGCGAATCAGGGGCAGGCGTTCGTGAGCGCAACCCGGAAACGGCTCGACGCGCTTCGGGCCAAGGGCGTCGACTTCATACTCGACGGTGCTGGATTGCTTTCGCCGAGCGATGCCGGCGTTATTAGCGCGGCTTTTGAAACGTTCCATCTCATGTGGTTCGACGAACCCTGCGCCATGGTCAACTCAGGAGCGCTGCGAAAGGTGTCGGCCGAACGCGTGACGCCGCTTGGCTTTGGCCGCGCGATTCACAGCAGTACTCCGTTTCAGGAATTATTGCGTGACCAGTCGATCGACGTACTGCGCCCCGATCTGGCGCGCAACGGCATCACACAGATTCGACGCATGGCCGCGATGGCGGAAACCTACTACACGGCCGTCGCGCCGTATCACGATGGAGGCCCCATTGGAACGGCCGCCGCACTCCATCTGGCCGCCAGCCTGCCCAATTTCGTCATTCAACAGATTCCGTTTCCGGACGCCGAGGAGGATCGACGGATGCGCGCTGAAATTGCGGGCGGCGCCATCGAGACCGTGAAGGATGGTTTTGCATCGCTGCTCACGGGCGACGGTCTGGGCATCAAAGTGAATGAACAAGCGTTGACGAAGTACGCGGAGCGTGCGGCATGAAACGGCGCGATTTGTTTAAGACCGCCGGCGTGGCGTTGCTGGCGAAGAAGGTATCGGCGGGCGTCGATTGCGGTTGCGCGATGGCGCCGCCGCTGGCCGCTCTCGGCGCAGACGCATTTCGTGACGTCGGATCGAAGATCAAAATCACGAACGTGAAAGTATTCGGCGTTTCGTTGACCAAGGAATCGGATCGTCCCTACGTTTTCGCGAAGATTGAAACGGACGCAGGAGTGATCGGCTGGGGTGAAGGTACGCTCGAAGGCAAGGCCGGCGCGGTAATGGCCTGCATCAACGACTTCCGCGATTTTCTGATTGGAAGTGACCCGATGCAGGTCGAGCATCACTGGCAGTCGATGTACGTACACTCGTTTTATCGCGCCGGGCCAGTGATCGGTTCGGCGATATCCGCTCTCGACCAGGCGATGTGGGACATTCGCGGGAAGGTGATGGGAATGCCCGTCCATCAACTGATGGGCGGCCCGTACGATCCGCGGGGCGTTCGCGGGTACTATCACGCCGACGGCTCAAATCGCGAGCAACTGATGCAGCTTCGCGAGAACGCCGCACAGCAGGGCGTATCCTGCTTCAAGACCGGCATTCCCGGCTACTACGAATGGATCGACACGCACGCCAAAATCGACCGCGCCATCAAGCAGCTTCAAATACTGCGCGAAGCGCTTGGCCCCGAACTCGACATCGCGGTCGACTTCCACGCTAAGACCAGCCCGAGTGTGGCGTCGGTGATCGTGAAGGAGGCAGAGCCGCTGAATCTGCTCTTCATCGAAGAGCCGTGTCCGCCGGAGAACGTACAGGCAATGGCACGGATCTCCAAGCGATCGACGACGCCGATTGCCACCGGAGAACGGTTGATCGCGGCCTACGGTTGCCGCCAGTTAATCGAAATGGGCGTGGTGGATATTCTGCAGACCGACATGAACCATGTGGGCGGTCCCACTGCGATGTGGAAGGTCGCAGCGATGGCGGACGCTTCCGGCATCACCATGGCGCCGCACGCATGTGAAGGACCCATCGGCGGAATCGCCAGTCTACACGTGGATTCCGCCATGCCGAATTTTCTGGTGCAGGAGATTTGCGGCTTCGTGAAGGAGAGCCGCGCGGACAAAATCTGGCAGGAATGGATGGGCTTTCCAGTCATGCGCATGGTGGACGGCCGGTTCCCATTACCCACCAAACCGGGACTGGGCTTCGACTTGACCGAGGAAGCTTTGCTGAAATATCCGTTCGGTGGAACGCGGCCGATGGCGCGCGTGTTCCATCAGGATGGCTCAGTCGCGGAGTGGTGATGAGATTTGCGCCGGCGCTTTGCTTGTGTTTTTCGATCGCGGCGCTGGCCGCCGATCCCGAGAGCGGAAAACTTTTTGATGCTCCGGGCGCGACCATCTATTACGAGGTAGTTGGATCGGGGCAGGGGACGCCGATGGTGGTGGTCAACGGCGGCCCCGGCTTCGATCACACATATTTGCACTTTTCTCCGGTGTGGAAGCCGCTGTCGAAGGATCGCCGGATCGTTTTCTACGACCAGCGGGGGAACGGTCGCTCTCCGGCTCTCAAACCGGGGCAATCGTGTACGCTGGCAGACCAGATCGATGATCTGGAAGCTTTGCGCGCGCACCTCGGCTTTGAGCGCATTGTACTCTTCGGACACTCGTACGGCGGCTATCTTTCGATGGCGTACGCGGCGCGCCACAAAGAGCACGTCGAGCGAATGCTGATCATCGATTCGGCGGCGCCGCGTTGGAGCGACACGCTGATTCTCTTCAAAGACGTGTTTCCCGACACGAGCGAACGGCGCGATGCACTCGCCTTCGCCGGCGAAATGGGTAACACGTCTGCTTCGCGCGAGTCACTCGCTCTCTATTTTTCCATGCTGTTTTATTCGCCGGCGAAGCGTGACGCATTCGTGAAGAACATGCCACCGGACGCGTTCAACAAAGAAGTGAACGAAGTGGTCGCCCGCGACATGGCGCGCTTCGACCTGAACCCGGAGATTCGCAAATTCAAATTCCCCGTCCTGGTGATCACCGGCCGCTACGATATCAACGTCGCGCCCTCAGTCGCCTACAAAATTCACCAGGCAATCCCCGGATCGCGGTTCACCGTGTTTGAGCGAAGCGGCCACATCCCCTTCTACGAAGAGCCGGAAGATTTCGTCCGGGTGACCGAGGCGTTTCTTACGACGCCTGCTTTGTGAGTTCGAGATCCAAGTTAATCGAGACCTCGTCACCTACAACAACCCCGCCCGTTTCGAGCGCTGCGTTCCACATTAACCCAAAATCCTTTCGATTGATTTTAGTCGTGGCCGACGCGCCCGTCTTGATGTTTCCCCAGGGATCCTTTACCTCCTGCGATGAACCTTCGACATTGAGAATTACTTCCCTGGTGACGCCGTGTATCGTCAGATCGCCGGTGACCTTCCATTCACCCAGACCGGCCGCGGCCACCTTTTTGGATTTGAAGGTGATGGTGGGATACTTTTCCACGTCGAAGAAGTCCGCGCTCTTCAGGTGTGCGTCGCGCTGCGGCTCACGTGTGTTGATGGTGGTGGCGTCGATTGTCGCGTCGATCTTCGAATTCGCTGGATTCTTTGGGTCGAAAACGACAGTGCCGGAGATCTTGGAGAATTCGCCCCGGACATTGGAAATCATCAGGTGCCGCACACGGAAATCCGCGGTCGAATGGGCAGGATCGATCACGTAGGTGGCGGGTGTAACGGTGGTGGTGGTTTGTGTTGCGACTTGTGGCATGCTAAGAGCTCCTTTTGACAATATTTGGTACAACGACTATTTCATAACGTCTAAAAGTTCGATGCCGCCAGCCGTCAAAAGGCTTCAACTTGCTTTAGAAATCATTGCCGGTGACAGACGCAGCGAGAAACCCTTTATTATTTAGTAGGGGGACCCCTGCGTGCGCATTGTAGTGGCCGGAGATCATGCCGGTTTCGACCTTAAACAATTTCTGGGTGCTGAACTCCGCCAGGCGGGCCATGAAGTTCTCGATCTCGGAGCAAATGATTCATCACACCCCGACGACTATCCCGATTTCGCCGCCGCACTCGGCCACGCGGTGCTCGACGGGCGTGCGGAGCGGGGAATCCTCGTTTGCGGGAGCGGGGTAGGTGTATCGGTTGCCGCCAATAAGATTCATGGCATCCGTGCCGGCCTCTGCCACGACACCTACTCGGCGCATCAGGGTGTGGAACACGACAACATGAACGTGTTGGTTCTTGGCTCCCGCGTGATCGGCTTCGAACTTGCACGCGATCTTGTGACGGCGTTTCTCGGCGCGTCCTTTAGCAACGAAGAGCGCCATCTCCGCCGGCTGGCGAAGGTGGACGAAATCGAGCGGCGGGGAGGGTGACTTGCAATATCCTCACACCTTCGTTCATCCCAACGAAATTCCTCCCGGCTCGAACCACTTCGGGCATCTGGTGGAAACCTACGCTTCGGAAACCAACAAAGTCGCGCATATTTGGACCCACATTCCCGATGAACATCTCGATTTTCGCATCCATCCGAAGAGCAGTTCTGTCCGGCAGATTTTAATTCATCAAATATTGTCCGAGCGGCGTTTTTTTGCTGAGTTTCTTGGTTTCAACGAACCTCGGGTAGAACTTCTCCTGCCGGCTGAGGAAGAGCCGCGGGTACAGGCTTATGTCGACCGGTTCGTCGATCTCGCGCGCGCCCGTCTGGAACCGATCGCCGCGGCTGATGAACATTACTGGCTCAGCGAAACGCCATTCTTTGACGTGGGCCGCCAGCGGATCTGGATTTTCTGGCGTCGCGTGCTGCATACTGCGCACCATCGGACGCAAGTGGGGATGTGCCTGCGGCAGCTTGATATCGATTTGCCTGCTACGTATGGTCCAACCGCCGATGTGAGTTGGACAGGCGCGGACCCCACGACGACCCTCGCGGCGGCTGAGCGTGGTGGCGCGCGGTAACGTAATCACGAGAGAACTACGGCTTAATCTTTTCGCCGCCGTCCTTCACGGCTTCACCGGTTTTCTCCAAACCCTTGCCGGTTGCCTTTACAACTTTCGAAACACCCTTCCGAGTGTCCTTGGCGACCACTTTCGCGCCCTTCTCGGTACCTTTGCCAACATCTTTCGCACCGGTTTCGGTGGCCGATCCGGCCTTCTTCAGACCTTTCTCGGTGCCCTTGCCGGCGTCTTTCGCGCCAGTCTCAGTGGCCGACCCGGCCTTCTTCGCACCCTTTTCCGTTCCTTTGCCGACGACCTTCGCACCTTTCACGGTCGCGTCGCCAGTTGCCTTCCCGGCGTCTTTAACATCCGAGCCCGCCTTCTTCAGATCCGATTTGACACCGGGCTCATCCCCAAGGCACAGACCTGCCGCTATCGCGAAGGTCAAAACGCTCATCGTGAACTGTCTAAATTTCATATCTCCTTGCCCCCTGAAAGCTCAGTATAAACAAAAAATCGAGACTTCCAGTACTAAATGCGTCTGGAAGTCCCGATTTGTAAGTTCAGTTACTAAAAACTAACTTGCTGCCTGCTCGAAATATCCCTGTGCCAACTCCGGTTTCACATCGAGCGCCTGTTTCCAGCAACTGCGCGCTTCGTCAGGTTTCCCCTGCGCCTTGAGCGCGTGCCCCAAATTCAACAACGCCTCGGCGAAATTCGGCCGCTGATTGATCGCTTCGCGGTAATAACGAATTGCGTCGTCGATCTTGCCGCTCTTTTGTAGCAGCAAACCGGTATTGTAGAACAACTCAGGTGTCTTTTCTCCCTGATCGATCAGCTTGCCCTGCAGATCGAGGGCGCGTCCAAAATCCTCGCGCTCCACTGCCAGCGCCGCCAGACCGCGCAATGCGTCCATCGACTTTGGATCGATAGACAGCACCTGTTCAAACGACTTGACCGCCTGCTCGCGCTCACCCAGCCGCCAGTAAGCGATGCCCAGATTTACATGAGCTTCCGGCCAGTTGTTGCGCTTCTTCACGCACGATTGGAATGCTTCGATCGCGCCGCGGAAGTCGCCTTTCTGGAGCCGCAGGTAGCCCAGCCGGAACCATGCGTCTTCCGAATCGCCACGCTGCGCCGTCAGCTTGGCATACAGCTTCTCGGCCTCTTCCTTGGCACCCTGCTGCTCCAGGATCGAAGCCAGGTTATAGAACACCTCCGGCAGATCTGGCGTAATCTGCAGCGCGCGTTCGTAGCTTTCGCGGGCTCCCTTCAGATCGCCTAGCTCCTGCCGCACCATGCCCAGATTTACATGGGCCTGCTTGGCGTCCGGCCGGATCTTGATGCCATCCGAATATGCCTTCGCCGCCTGCTCCAGCTTTCCGATCTTCTGGTTCGCTACGCCCAGGTTGAAGTTACGCTCGTAATGATCCGGCGTAGCCTCCACCAGCTTCTCGCAGAAACGCGATGCCGCCTCGTAGTCCTCGTCGGCGAAGGCCACCGTGGCCAAGCCTTCGAGCGCCGATTGCGAATGCGGACGCACCTTCACCAGTTGCTCGGAGTACTCACGGATCATCGGAATGTCCTTGCGGGCGATGCCGATCGTGATCAGGTTGACCAGCGCTTCTTCCGACCCCGGATTCTGTCCGAGAACCCTCTTGTAGATCTCCGTCGCTTCGTCGAACCGCCACGCCAGTTGCAAGCTGACGGCCTTGCCGAACAGCGCCGTTTCGTTCTCCGGCGATACCGAAAGGCACTTCTCGAAGTTGTCGAGTGCGGCCTCCGACTTCTCCTGGTGCAACAGGCAGATGGCCAGCCCCAGCCGCGCTTCCGTCTTGTTCGGATCGAGTTCGAGCGCCTTGTTGAAGCGTTCAGACGCCTCGTCGTAACGGCCGAGCTTCTCCAGGCAAACCGCAAGGTTGAAGTTGCCGGCCTGGTGCTCCGGTTTCATGCTCAGCAGACGAGTGTAGCTCTTGGCCGCATCTTCGTACTGCTCCAGTTCAAACTGAATGTGTCCGATGGCGGAGTACACCTCCGCACTCTCGTTGCCGCCTGCAATCGCGCCTTTCAGCTCTTGCAGCGCTTCTTTCCGTTTGCCTTCCAGGTGCAGTGATACTGCCTTGGCTAAAGCGCTGGATGAACCGCTTTGGCCATTGGCGGGCGCCTGTCCCATCGCTGTTGCTCCTTTTGGGTCCTCTGCTTTACGACCTTTTGGATTCATTGTTGCGAACTCCTCAATTCCTGATTTGGGTTCCCTCTCGGGAATAGATAGGCGCACAGCTTTCCGAGCGCGTCGTACTGATGGGTAAGCTGAACGGACTCTATGCGAGACTGCTCGCCTTTACCGGAAAAGAAACCGACTCCTCCGGTCTTCAGACGATCCTCAGACCAGAAGTCCACCACGTGGCCTTGCACCGAAAGGGTAAAAAACTGTTCTCTTATTTCCATGTTCACGTGGTATGCCGCGTCCTTGCCCATGGGCAGCGCCAGGCGCACTCGCGTTCGCGGGCCTTCCTGGCCGCCGATGATGGCGTAACGCACAATATAGATCGCCGGCAGCGAGCTCGAATCGGACTCTTCCAGCCGCACGGCGTAATAATTCTTCAAATCGCTGGCCCTAACCACCCAGCCCATCGCTTTCTTGCCGATCTCGCCCCGGAAGTCGAGATCATAATCGCTCAGAGCCAAACTGGGCAGATAGAGCGCCAAGGCGCCAACTTGCACTCCACTCGCGCCATCCCGCGTCCAGCTTTTGTACCAGTCGCGGTCACCCTGCCACGCACTCAAGCCGGAATTGAAGTCGTCATGCATTTCGACAGCAGCCCGGCCGCCCAGGTCTATCTGGAATAGCTTCCAATCCTTCTTTGCGGCCGTTTGAAGCGGCGGCAGAGGGTTATCGGAGAATGACGCCACCTGCATATTCTTTAATTCGGCGGAATTCTGCCCCTGGTTCAGGGTCGAATGCAAAAAGATTCCAAGGAATACGGCGATTCCGGCAGCAGCCCACCGCCAGTCGCGGGGAATCGATACCCACAACTGTGCCGCCCGCTCTGTATACCGGCGCAAAAGTCCACCCTGGCGCGGGAAACGCGCGAACTGCTGATCCGGTACTACCGTGAATGCAATAGACGGTGTCATCACCGCGGCGGGCTTCGGCGGAATCTGGCAGGGCCGCTGCCAGGGCGGCGTCGGCCTCATTTGGTACGCCTGCATAAGCCGGTAGCACGAATTGTCGTCGGGCATGGCCGGGGCAAGCGGTTCGGCGGGCATCGGAATATCGAGTCCGATATCTGCGGGGCTTAAGACCGGATTCGAAATCGACCGCTGGAAGGGCGCCTCTGCGCCGATCGCTTCCGTCATCTCTAGCGGCACTGCATCGGCCGGATCGGATTTCTCCAGAATCGTCCAAGGCTCCGCGGGTTCCGGTACCATGGCCATCTGAGCGGGTTCGGGTACGGCCTCTTCGTCGGCTACAGGGTCCGCAGCGGCCGCAACTGGCTCCAGCGGCTTCATGCCGCCGCGCATCCTTGGACCAGCGGGACCACCTGGTGGACGCCGTTGCGGCGGGCCCTCCTGACGATCGGCACGCGACTGCCGCATCAAGATCGCCGGCATACTTGGCATCACTGCCGCCACGCGAACAGTTGCCGGCTGTCCCGTGTCCACCAGGGCATACTCCCGTGTTCCATTCACCGGGTTGCGCAGCGGAGTGCGGAACGGGTCCTGCACGAATGCCGGCGCGCATTGCCCATTCGATCCCACAGGCATCGCCGGAACTGCGTGTACAAAATCGGTCAACGCTTCCACGTCCACCGCCACGCGGTGATAGAACCCGTTGTATGAGACTCCCGCGCGTGGCCGCATCCGATAGGGCTTATCCAGAGATTGCGGCATCACCTCGCTGACCACCGACACCGGCAGACTCCCCAGCCGCACCGAAGGAGTCCGCAGCTCGCTTGCGCCGGTGGAAACCTGTAGCATGGTCAGGGCTGTTTCGATCCCCGCGCCACTCTTCGGCCTGGGGCGGAACATGCGTTGCACGAAATCGGGAGCCGTGTCGCCCACTTCTATCTGCGCCAGCCGCGCCAATTCCGGTTCGGACTGAAGCGGTTCCGCCGAGCCGGTCAACAGCCTCTCGTAGGCGCACAATTGAGCGTCCTGGATCCCGTTACGAGGCCGCATCCTGTAGATGTGAGTCACCCGCACCGGTTCGCGGGCTCCAATTATCCCGGCGGGAATCGTTCCCAAGGAGGGATGCGACTGCAGCGACTCTGCTCCGCCCGGAACAATTTGCTCATACTCTGCCAGGTCCGTGGCCAGGACTGCCGGCTTGGGCCGCATCTTGTACATGCGATCCAGCCACACGGGCGAGACGCCGCCGATGATGTGCGCGGGCAAGCTGTTCTTGGATGCCGCCGAGAGCAAAGCGTCCGGGTCGCCTGTCGAAACGTCCTCAAAGGCGGCCAGATCTCTTGCCGCGACGGCCGTCTTGGGCCGCATCTTGAACATGCGATCCAGCCAAACCGGTGAGAGGTCGCCGATGATCTGCGCCGGGAGGCCGTTCTTATACGCAGCAGAGAGCAGAGCGTCGGGGTCGCCGGTGGAAAGCTGTTCAAAGACAGCCAGATCCTTAGCAGCGACTGCTGTCTTCGGCCGCATCTTGAACATGCGATCCAGCCAAACCGGTGCGGGTTCGCCCACGACGTCGAGAGGTAATCCGCCCTTGTAAGCGGCTGAAAGCAAGGCCTCGGGCTCACCGGTGGAAACGAATTCGAAAGCCGCCAGATCCTTCGCCGCGACCGCCGTTTTCGGCCGCATCTTGAACATACGGTCCAGCCACACCGGCGAGAGGTCGCCAATGATCTGCGCCGGGAGCACGTTCTTTGATGCCACCGGGACCAGCGCGCCGGGCTCGCCTGTCGCCACCTGTTCGAAAAGAGCCAGGTCATCGGCCGTGGCAGCCTTTCTGGGCCGCATGGTGTAAAAACGGTCCAGCCACACCGGCGTCCGCTCGCCTCTGGCGATTGCCGGGACTCCGCATTTCCAGACGTGGGCGCGAGGCGCAATTGGATCGCCCGCCGGGACCGATTCAAACTGGGCCAACGCGGCTGACGGGACCGCCGACCTCGGCCGCATTTTGTAAACCCGATCCAGCAAGACCGGCTCGCGGTCTCCAATGATATTGGCCGGAAGGCCGTTCTTCGCCGCCGCCGAAAGCAGAGCATCCGGATCGCCGGCCGGGACTCGCTCAAACGCCGCCTGATCCGCGGACGGAACCGCCGACTTCGGGCGCATTTTGTATACGCGATCCAGCCAGACGGGTTGGCACGATCCGATGATATTCACCGGAAGGCCGCCTCTGCATACCTCGGAAAGAAGGGTGGCCGGGGCACCCGCCGGGATGTGTTCTAACAGAGCTTGACCGGCCGTGGAAACCGCTGACTTTGGCCGCATCCGGAAAAAGCGATCCAGCCACACGGGCTGGCGCTCGCCGATCATATTTCCTGGAAGGCTGCCTTTCGAAACCGGTGAAAGCAGCGCGTCCCGCTCGCCTGTTGAAATCTGTTCAAACGCTGCCAGACTCTTCGTCTGCACAGCCGCTCGCGGCCTGATCCTATATGGCTGATCCAGTGTTACCGGCTCGCGCTCGGCAATCACGGCATCCGGAACTGTATTCTTGGCCAGGGACGGTGACAATTCGCTTGGCGCGCCGGTCGCCAGCCGCTCAAATTCCGCCAAACCATCAGACGGCACGGCGGCGCGCGGGCGCATTCTGTACATCCGGTCCACCAACGCCGGAGAACAGTTCGCCACTACTTCCACCGGCAGCGCGCCTGATGCTGGGGGAGAGAGGAGCGGCTCCAATTCGCCTTGGCTGATCCGGTCCGAAATGGCCAGATCGGCAGACAACGCCGGCCCTTTCGGGGATACACGGTAAAATCGCCGCACGGGGTCCGGACTGCATTCGCCGATCAGGGTCGCCGGAAGTGTGCCGAGCGCGGGCGCGGAAGCCAGACTCTCCGTTGCGCCGGTAGAGATGATCTGATAGCTTCCAACCCAGAGATCGACAACTCCACTCCGCGGCCGCATACGGAACGCGCGGTCGAGGAACACCGGAGCCATCGCGCTTGCCAGCACTCCAGGCAGGCCCGGCAGCCGAACCGGCGGTTGCGCAGCTTCTGGTACATCGGCGGCCCCCATGCCCGCCGCGTCGCCACTCTTCCATTGCACCGGACCACGGGCCCGCATCCGGAATATCTGACCCAGGAAAACCGGTGCGCACTCTTCGATGGCGGGTGCCGGCAAGTCCGGACCGATCCATCCACTGGGAGGCGCCTGCATCGGACCGGCATTGATCAATTCACAATTCCGACCTAGCGGGTCCGCCACTCCCTGCCGCGGCCGCATTCGAATCACACGATCGAGGAACGCCGGAACCAGGACTTGCTCCGCGCCGGGTGGAGCGATCACGGCTCGCATATCCAACGCGCGGCGCCGCGCAACGGGATCTACAGGTTCGGACGCGATCTTCTCCCAACGCGGTGTCTCGCAATCCATCGCCGTCCGCGGTCTGGGCCGGAATGGCTTCGCGCAGAAAAGGGGCGCCGGTTCCACGGTGGCGGCTCTGTGTACCGGCAAAGAGGACGATATTGGCGCAGACTGACCTTCAGATCCAGCTTGTTGCTGCGAACTTCCGATCGGATGGAATCCGGCTATCCCTTGGTCGGCAACCCCTTCTCTCATACCGGCATGGATGGCGGAGGCGGGCGTCTCTAGACTTCCTGAGCCCCCAGAGGTGGTGCGGGAGAAGGTTGGAACCCGCAATTTCGACGCTTGGGCAGCCAGGGGACCGGCAAATGGAATTCTTGGGATCTCTGCGGAAACCGGCTGAACCTTAGGGACTGGCAACCTAGGCAATAACCGCACTGCCCTGATGTCGCGGCCTTTTAATTTGTGCTCCGGGGGCACAATCAGCAGGTCGTCTCCCAGAAAGGCCAGTTGGAACGCCCGTACCGGTCCGTTCCAGTTGTAGATCTCGCACGGTTGTCCTGGAGCGAAGGGCGCGAATGGAGGATCGGCTTCAACTTTCGGAGCGGGCGGGACGGGCTTCGCTGGTGGCCGCTTAAAACGTTGAAAACGCTTGCTGGAATCGCTCAACCGCTCGATAATCAGCTTCTTCTGAGTCTCAAAAAACACTGCGCGGTGTTCGGCAGAACAAAACTCACCATCGGTGAATTTTTTGAGCAAAGCGAGTTGCTCGCCGCAGTGAAGACACCGCATACAGACGGACCATTCCCTCTTACTCAAGTGTAAACAAACGCCCGCAAAATGGTAGATCGGATAAGTACTTACGTTTTACCGGGCAAACCAGTCTCTTAGGTGATCACTAAGGGTAAACACTGATATACATAACGCAAAAATGGTACCCGCCTGAAACGGGTACCATTTTTGTTTAGAGATGTTTCTTAAGAAAAGTACTACGACGGAACTAAAGTGCTTCGGGAAAGTTAAGCGACGACTTACTAAGGGCTTTTCGCATCAGATCAACCGATGCCACATCGCTCAATCCTCTGCATATCGACATCTCTGTTACCAACATGTGCCGGGCACGGTCCAGCATCTTTTTCTCCCGGAACGACAGCGGTTTTTCGCTCTGCAGAATCAATAGCATCTTGAATACTTCCGCAGTCTCTAATAAGCCGCCAACGCGCATCTTCTCAGAGTTTTCTTTAAACCGGTTTTTCCAGTCTGCCGTGCACTTACATCTGCCGTTAGCGAGGTAAAGCAGCACTTTGCTGATTTCTCCCGCTTTCGTAACCCGCCGCAGTCCAACGTTCTCTACGTGAGAAAACGGAACCATGACGGTCATACTTTTGTAGGCAAGACGTAAGAGATAGAATCGCTCCGCTTGGGAGCCGAAGGCGCGGGTGCTGATATTCTCAATAACCCCGACACCATGGTTAGGGTAAACTACTTTTTCGCCAACCTGGAAGGTCATGCCTGGACCCCTGTACACTTTGATGGAGTTGTTACTTGTTGCAGTGAAATCTGAAATCAAATAGTACGTCTGAATGACCTCCATGTCAATAGAAATGTTATGTATCTACAGTACTTACAGTATCGGGTCACGCGCAGCCAGTGTACAGCTTGAACTTGATTGACACTAAGGGCAGGTGAATCCTAGTAACGTAAGTCCTTTCGTACTAGCGATTTTGCCGAATCTAAGTACCGAGGGGCCGAAAATGAGGAGCTGATTGCGCTCTGAAATCGATTGCAAGACGGGGTTTGAAATCGATTTTAGTTTGACCCGCAGCAATTAACCGAGGTAGTCGAAAAGGCTTTTTGGCGTTATTTTGGCGCGCGAGGCGAGTCCGGCGTTATAGTCGGTGGAAGCAGTGCTTAGTTGCAGTACGGCAGCTGTCGCATCGGCATCTTCCAGGCTGCTGATCTGCGATTTCCAAGTGACATCGTTGTTCGCCGTGGTAGCCAAACCGCCGGCGACTCTTGTCTGCACATTTCCATAGAACGCCAGTTGCTGATTGAGGTAGGTGAGAGCCGTGCTGACGTTGGGGAGGGCGGCCGCAATCGCCGTGGGATCGTTGGAGGCGACTGCGTTTTCGAGGGCGGTGACGGAGCCAAAAACGCTTTGGGCCGGGTCGGGGCTATCGAAGATCTCCTGTGCCGATTTGGCCACCGAAAAGACACTGCCGTCCGGATGGCGTATCTGGCGCGTAGCGGCAGAACCCTGGTAGGCGCCGGTGGGAACAGGTTGAGTGGCGTCGAAGGAGTAGGGCTGCGTCTGATCGCTGTCGCCGCTGAACAGGAACCGCCCGTCGACGGAAGTGTTGGCGGCTGAAACGAGTTGCTGGAGTGCGCCGGTGATCTGGTTCGCCAGTGTTGTTTGCGTGGCCGGGTCGTTCAGCCCGTTGGCCGCTTGAGCTCCCCAGGTTCGCACCTGCTCCACCAGGCTGACGGCGCTTTCGAGCGAGGTTTCGCCTGTGTCGACCTCGGTTTTCACCAGCCCGAGATTGGTTTGTGTCTGATCGTTATCCGCAAGCCGCGCGCGAGCCTCAAGCAGGGGACTGACCGAGTCTGGGGCGTCGGAAACCACGTTCAGTTTTTTGCCGGACGTGAGCTGCAGTTGCGCCTGCGTCATCCGCTGGTAGACGCCGTTCAGCGCGTTCAGGAACTGCTGAGACGAGGGATCGAGGTAACTGATCATGTGATGATTCCAATAAGCGTGACTGTCATTTCGTTCACCGCCGTCACCAGCTTGGCGGAAGCTTCAAAGCTGCGCTGAAATTCGAGCAGCTTCGCAGCCTCTTCGTTGAGCGAGACGCCGGATGTACTGCTGCGCAGCGATTGACTCTGGGTAAGGAGCGCCGTTGTACTCTGCTGATCGTTCTGGGCGCCTGCGAGGTCGTGGCCTACGAGACCCGCCAAATTACCGTAAAAAGCCGAAAAACTGAAGCCGTTCACCTGTGGAGTCCGGCCCAGATCTGCCAGCACTAAGGCGTTTCCGTTACCACCCGGCGCCGCAGCCGAAGCAGCCGCCAGATCGGATGGCGCGAGCGCATTCACGCTGAGAGTCTGTGCCGCGCCGGTGGCAGCGTCGTAGCTGAACAGCGGTGTGGACGGCACGTTGCCGTTCTCATCGACGCCGTTGCTGAGCGTATTGTTGACGTTGTCGGCGAACGTGGAAGCGAGAGTGTTGAGCTGGCTGAGATAGGACGGAATCGTTGTGTTGCGTTCATTCAACGCCGCCGCAATTTTGCCGGAACTGATTTCTGCCGTGATGTCCTTACCGGCCGCATCCAGAACCTTCGCCTGCGTAGCGCTGAAATCGGTGGAAAGCGGATAGGACTTGTCTCCAACGACGCCCAGAGACTGTCCGCCAATCTGGATTTGCACCGAGCCGTCGCCCTGTTTGAGCGCCTTGAAATCGACTAGTTCCGACAGCGAATCCAGCGCGGTATGCATGTTCGCATCCAGCCCCGGGTCTTTGTTTGCGCCGAAGCCCGCCGCGTACTGCTTGTTGTAACCTGCGATCTGGCCGAGGAGCTGGTTGATGCTCGAAACCTGATTGTTGAGCTGCCTGTCGTCCCCGGCCCGCGCGGAGGACAGTGAGTTCGCAGTCGCGTTGATACGTTGCGCGAGAACGCCCGCCTGGTCGATCACGCCCTGGCGCGAAGTATTGTCGTTCGGCGACAGGCTGAGTTGCGATACGGCCGAGAAGAAGCCGTCGATCGCGTCGGACACCCCGTTGCCTGAGGAAATATCGAAGATCGATTGAATCTGCGTCAGGCCGTCCGCGCGCTGCCCGGCTTCTCCAGCCGCGGACTGGTTGCGCTCGACCGCCGCCTCCAGGAATTCGTCGCGGGAACTTAGCACGGGACCCAGCGACACGCCGCCCGGCAGTTGCTTCGACAGATCGAATGTGTCGGCCACGAAGACCTGCGTCTGCTTGGCATACCCGGGTGTGGACGCGTTCGTCACATTGCTCTGAACCACGTTCAGGCCCTGCTCAAAAGCATCCATGCTCGAAGCGGCGGAACTCAGAGAACCAAAGAGATTACTCATGCCGTCAACCTTCTATCGAGATGCGCCCGGGAGCCGGCACGCTCGCGATCTGTCCCCCTGGCCGGTACCCGCCGATAGCCGCGCCGAGTATCTGCGACCAACCGAAGTAGAAACCCGAAGCCTGGTGCATCAGTGCCGAGACCACATTCAGCTCGCGCCGAAGCGCATCAATATCCGGGCGCATGTTCGCAACATCGGATAGTCGAATGGTCCCCATCAGCCTGGCTGCGTCTTCGAGCACCGGCCCGCATTCCTTCGAGCGATTCCGGAGTCGGCCGGAGAAGCATCTGCCGGATTGCCCGCAGACTCGCCGTGGCCGCCCGCACCGGACTCTCCCGGCCGTGGTTCTGTGATTTCTGCATCATTGTTATCTTTGCGTTATCTTTGCATCACGGCAGTTTTGTCGTATCGTCGATGATCTTCCGGCTGATCGCCGTTGCATCCACGCGGTACGTTCCCGCTTCGACAGCGGAACTCAGTTTTTCCAGATGTGCCGCCCGCTCCGGCGAACTCGAATCCTCCGCCCGGATCTGCTCACTCAAGTTCGAAAGCTGGACCTCATCCGTCGAGACGTTTCCAGCCCCTACCTTTGGCTGTGCCTTCGCAGCCGCAGCTCCGCCCACCGCATTCGCAGCCGGCGCCGCACCAGTTCCGCCGACGTTCGCGTCGTTGATCTTCATGTGTTTGCCTCTTTGCCGCGCTCTAACCGTATCTCTTCACGGCTGCGGCTCGCAATCGCTTCTGATGGGCTTATCGGCTCGGGTTCGGCGAGTCTTAGAAGATTTTTTGAGTTTTTTTTCAAACTATTTTGTTCCAATATGGAACAGCACTACAACTCACACCACCCTCAACGCACGCCGATGGCCAGCCTAGGAAAGCGCCTTCCAGCACAATTGTCCGCCCAGAAATATCAGCCAGATCGACAGCGCGATCCGCAGCGGCCGCGACGGGATGATCGTCGACAAACCGGCCCCCACGAAAGCTCCGAAGAGGCCGCCTGCAATCAGTTTCCACAGCAAATCGGAGATAAAGTGGCCGTTGGAAAAGTGCAAGCCGCCGCCCACAACCGACAGCACCAGGCCGAACAACATGTCGGTACCCACCACTTCCGCCGCTGTGAGACGGGTTAGATTCAGCAGGATGAGTGAACCCAGAGCTCCCGCACCGGCCGATGAGAAACCGACCTCCGCCCCGATTCCGGCGGCGATCCAGGGCAGCCACACCAGCCGTTCCCGATTGGCCGATTGCGCTGCCGTCCGTGTGCTGCGGTACAGACTGTAAAGCGCCATCGCGGCAATCGTCGTCCCAAGCAGAAGGAACACGACGTTTTCGTACCGGCGCACGTCCAGCGCGCGTATGATGGCCACGCCGGCCATCACGCCCGGGATACCGCCGGCGCAGAGCAGCAACAATACTCGTTTGTTGACCTGGCGGCGTGCAAGGTAAATAGGAGCGACCGCGAGCTTGATCGCTGCAGCAAATAGCAGCGCAGTCCCTACGCTCTCCGCCGGTCTGAGTCCGAAAAACAGGATCAAAACCGGCGCTGTCACTGACCCTGCCCCCACGCCAGTGAGACCAACGGCCAAGGCGATGACAAATCCGATCAGAAAGCTCATACGCGAGCTTTCATACTATCGCATGGTCTATGGAAATAATAGAGAGACTAGAGAAAGCGAACTTTAATGCCCCCGACTTGAAGGAGCGCCGGATGTAAGAGAATGGGGAGCACGGCTCTCAACTGCGCGCCAGAACAACACCTTCAGCCGAAGTGTACGGAAGAACCCAAGTTGCTGGATCTCCGGTTCCGGCTCGGGTGCCGTCTTAACCTGGTAGAGCTCAAGCAGCCGTGTCTCCGAAAATCCGATCTCGCAAGCGTATTGGCGGATGTAATTGGTATCAAATACACCGCCGGGAAGCTTATCGAACTCCTCCGACTCAATTGCACGCAAATAGCTCGTGCTGATCTTGGTTCGGTTCGAGATGGCTTCGAGAGAAACCCCTGATTTCCGGCGAAGCCGTTCCAGTTGTAGGACGCTGCTGATGGATGTCACTAGGTTGATCCCGCTTAAGGTTGATTTCTAAACTTTAATACTACACCAGTCTAGTACCACGTCAATCCTTGATTAGCCCCTTCCGAGTCGTCTAGGGCAATATGATTCAAACTCTCGGGTGTTTTACCAGTCCAAAATCCCCCCATTGGCGGCCCGCACTGTGCTCGAGGCCATGATTTCCTGCCGAAACGGAATATTTTCGCGCGCCTCTTCATTCACCGAGATGTCCAAACCTGGCGCATCGGTGGGCAGCCAAATCGGCGCGGCGAACTTCGGCCATGGCGTCGACATTCTCCGGAGGCACCGGCTGTTCAACGAAGAACGGCCGTAAGGCGCTAGTACCCGGCAGAATTCCAAAACGTTCGCCGGAAAATGACGGCCGTGAAAATCGACCATGATGTCGACGATAAGGGAACTCGATCGGGCACGGTCTTCGCCCACCAGCATCGGCGCGAAGTCTTCCACCGCCCGGCCACTGCCCGTGTCTTCCATTCGAGCGAGGCCTCCCCAGCCGATCAACCCAGCTTAGCCGGTAGTTATTTGACGAGGACGCAGTTGCCGCATCTGGGCATTAACAATGACAGTGCCGACTGGCGGTGATCTTCAGGGATTCCTTGAAGATCCAGGATATCGCGTCCGAATAAAAAAATAGGGGTCGGAGACTTTGCTCCGGCCCCTTGTTCGTCTTAGTCGGTCTGAGTTGTTAGTTAGGGTAGGAAGGATTGTCGATCCTCGCTTTTACTCAAGCATGCAGGTGGCCATTCGTATAGTTGTTGAATTCATAACAGTCACGTGACGCGCTCACGTAAAATTTACCGGGCGAAAGGAAGGCGATTGCAGCAAAGTACTAGTACTTTCAGATCATTAGGCTATCTCGCGTAGAAACGGCTTATTCGGTAACGCTTACATGCCGTCGGGCTACCGGTGACCCGCTTTGGACACTTTCCCATCCCGGAAATCTATTTCCAACAATTTTTCGCTCGTCGGGATGCGGGCCGCAACCTTTTTCGTGTACGCATCGATTACAGCTCCACCCTCCGGATACGCATACTTCCCATCGATGCTGAAGGAGATCCAGCCCGGGTGCGGCTGAGCCTTCGGATCGTCGCTGATCGGAATACTGGCGATTCGCTTCGGCGGATCCTGCGTAATATCGAAGGCATAGACGTAGCCATATACGCCGTCCACCATCCAGATTTCCTTCTGATCGGGCCGGATATTGATCCCGTGACTCTGCGTGCTATGCGGTTTATGGCTCGGCGGATTCGGAACCTGCGCCAGGCGCTCCGGCGGCGTTGTAGTTTCCACGCGCCGAAGCATCGGGCCGCCCCATCGGCTGCCATTGCGAACCGCGCCGATTTCAAAACCAAGCAGACCGTCGACGCTGCAGTAGACCCGCGTCTCGGCATCGTCCACCGCGAAGGGCCGTATCCCTTTGCTGAAAGGGCCGATCTTTCCAATAACCTGATTGGTCTTCGTGTCGGCAATAAAGATATAGGGAACGGTCAGGACCGCCATATAAACGCGGCTCCCATCGGTATTCATCCAGGTGTTGTGCGGGCCCACAGGATTGCCAATCGGATTCACATCGTAGTTCTTGCCCTTTTGCGTCAGGATCTTGGTGATCGTGTCGCCCGTCGAGGCGTTGATCACCCACCAACTGTCCTCTTCCCGGAATGGCAAATAAAGTCGTTGACCATCGGGCGTGATGGCCGAGCTATCGGCGTATTTTCCAGGCTTCTTGCGCCAGAGAATCTTGTCGGTCAAAAGGTCGATGCAAATGAGCTCGTCATGCAGGTAGGAAGTGACGTACAGCCTGTTGAGTTGTTGGCTGACTGAGATTCCTTTGTAGTCGCCGGCTTCCGGGACAATCAGCGTTCGAAGAAGCTTGTGGCCGTCGTTGATGTCATAGACCTCGATGTTTGCCTTCTGAGTGACATACAGAAGCTTTTCAGTCCCATTCACAATCTTGCCGTGCGGCCGGTCTGCGGCGAATGCCGCAAAGCACGCGAGGAACAGTGCGAGAGTTTTCATGATTTCCTTTCGTCCGGCATTGTATCGTGGTTCAGATGCTGGTCAGCTTCAGCCGCGAAGTGATGCCGATTCTAGCCATGGTGTGCAGCGGTTGTCACGGTCTCCCGTCGGAGAGCCCAGCCGGAGACTTGAGCTTGCGGAGCTACGCCGCCTTGATGGAAGGAGGAAACCTGGGCCGCGTCATCCAGCCCGGCGACCCCGAAGGCAGCCCGCTGATGGCCTTCATCGACGGCCGTCGACCCCCAGCCGAACGGATGCCGATGAACGCACCGCCGCTGCGTCGCGAACAGATCGATGTGATCCGGCGCTGGATTGCCGAAGGAGCGAAGGACGACGCAGACAACTCTCCGAAAACAGTTGTCCGTCGCGAAGTGCAAGTCAAGCAAGGGAACACGCTACGCATTGAGGCGCAAGCACCAACCGGCTGTTTCGTCACTGCAGAGGCTCTCAGCAACAACGGCAAGCAGCTATGGATCGCCGAGTCCCCCAAACCGCCATTCACATGGAAGTTCGTAGCAGAAAGAGACTGGCCATCGCAGATCGCCATCGCCCTCACCGTCCGCTACTGCAATGCAAATCAAAGCCAAGTAGCTATTCGCGTGAATTCGCGTTAATTCGTGGCCAAAGATTTTACGGCTTTTTGCCCATATTAGCCATGAAGTGAGTGCTAAGATTGCCCGCCACGAAGTCCGGATGCGCCATAATCTTGTGGTGCAGCGGAATCGTCGTATGGATTCCCTCAATCACAAACATATCCAGCGCCCGCCGCATCCGCGCAATCGCTTCCGTGCGGTCGGCGCCATACGTAATCAGCTTCGCTACCAAAGAATCGTAATACGGTGGAATCACCCCGTCCGTGTAGGCCGCCGTATCCACGCGCACGCCGACGCCACCGGGCAGATTCAGCCCCGTAATCCGCCCTGGGGACGGAGTGAATGTTTCCGGATGCTCAGCATTGATGCGGCACTCGATCGCATGCCCGCGAATCTCGACGCCACGGGGCATAATGTCCGCCAGTTTCTCACCCGCCGCAATTCGGATCTGGCTCTTCACCAGATCGACTCCGGTCACGAATTCCGTAACCGGGTGTTCCACCTGAATGCGCGCATTCACTTCGATAAAGTGCAGGTTCCCGTTCTCGTCCATCAGGAACTCAACCGTTCCCGCGTTCGTATAGCCGACAGCCTTCAGAGCGTTCCGAAGTGTCTTGCGCATCTTCTCGCGAACCTTCGCGCTGACGGCCGGCGACGGCGCTTCTTCCACCAGCTTCTGATGCCGCCGCTGAATGGAACACTCCCGTTCGCCGAGCACTTCCACATGCCCGTGTTTATCCGCCAGAATTTGAAACTCGATGTGCCGGGGCGCTTCGATGAATTTCTCTACGTACACGTCCGCGTTCGAGAATGCGGCTTGCGCCTCGTTCTGCGCCTGCACCAGATTGCTCTCAAGTTCGGCCGTGCTGCGCACCACTCTCATGCCGCGCCCGCCGCCGCCCGCCGAAGCCTTCAGAATCACCGGGTAGCCGATTCGCTCCGCCAGTTCCCGAGCCTCTTCCGCCGATTTCACCACGCCGTCAGAGCCCGGAAGAATCGGCACGCCCGCTTCCTTCATTGCCGCGCGCGCCAGTTGCTTCAATCCCATCTTCCGGATCACATCCGGCTTCGGGCCGATGAACGCGATACCTGATTCTTCGCAGACCTCCGCGAAATCGGCATTCTCGCTGAGAAATCCATAACCCGGATGAATCGCGTTGACGTTCGTAATCTCGGCCGCGCTGATGACCGACGGAATATCCAGATAGCTGCGCGCGCTTTTCGCCGGCCCAATGCAGATCGCCTCGTCCGCGAATCGAACGTGCAGACTGTGCCGGTCCGCCTCCGAATACACCGCGACGGTGCGAATACCCAGGTCCTTGCATGCGCAGATGACGCGCACCGCGATCTCGCCGCGATTAGCGATCAGAATTTTCTCGAACATGGGCTAACGTGGCTTCACAGCGAATAGCGCTTCCCCGTATTCCACGGGACGCCCATTCTCGACGAGTTTGCTGACGATCACGCCACCCACCTCGGCCTCGATCTCGTTCATCAGCTTCATCGATTCGATGATGCAGACTACTTGACCGGGCTGCACGTAATCGCCAACCTTCACGAAGGGGCCCGCTCCCGGAGACGGCGAGTCGTAATAGGTTCCGACGATGGGCGATTTCACCAGGATCGAATCGATATCCGCCGCTTTCTGAGTCGCAGTCACGGAAGACAGTTCATCCGCCGGATATTCTGCGGCTGGCGGTATATACGATTGTGGCGCCGGTGTGAACGCATAATCCTGCGTAATCATCGACCCGCCGAGACGGATGCGCACCCGGTTTTCACCGCGCTGCACTTCCAGCTCGGCAACGCCGCTTTCTTTTGCCAATTGGATAAGTTCTTTAATCTCTTGAACGGTCATTCTTTAGACGACAATCAGTTCCTTAGGAGTGGGCGTCAGCACTTCGCACCCGTTCTCGGTCACCAGCACGGTGTCTTCAATGCGAACACCGCCGAAGCCCTCAATATAAGCGCCCGGTTCGATGGTTATTACCATTCCGGCCAGCAATGTCGTCGCATCTTTCTTGCCGACCCTGGGCGCCTCGTGAATCTCGAGTCCCAGACCGTGACCAGTCGAATGAACAAACGCTTTCTCCAGGCCGTGCGCTTTCAAAACCTGTCTTGTCTTACGATCTACCGCACCGGCGGTTGTATTCGCTCTAACAGCTGAAACGCCGGCCAATTGCGCCTCCAGGACAGCTTTGTACAACGCTTTCGCCTTGGCGCCTGGCTTTCCCAGGTGTAGCATACGGGTCATGTCGCTGGCATAGCCAGCTTGCATGGCGCCCATATCTATTAATAGTAACTCACCACTTTTCAAGTGATTACTTGTCGGGTGCGCGTGCGGCAAGGCGGTTCGCGGCCCGCTGGCTACAATCGTCTCAAACGCAGCCTTCTCAGCCCCCAACACACGCATCTGATATTCAAGCTTCGCCGCTAGATCCGATTCCGTCATTCCAGGCAGTATCGACTTCAAGCAATTCTCAAACGCCCGGGAATTCGTTTCCACTGCCCGCCGGATCAGCGCCACTTCCTCTTCGGACTTGATCATCCGGTACTGTTCGACCAGGCCCGCGATGGCCTTTAATTCCGCACCCAGCGTAAGACCTTCGTGCAGTTCGCAGTAAGAGCTATAGGCGATCGGGCCCGCTTCGAAGCCGATCTGCCGCCATTTCTTCTGGGCAATCAGTTTCAGCGCCGCCGCGAAAAGCGACCCGCGGACAATCCGTACAGTGCACCCGGGCGCTTGCTCCTGGGCCTGAATCGCATAGCGGGGGTCCGTGAACAGCGCCGGGCGGCTGCCGCCGATCACAAGAACCGCGTTGCTTCCCGTAAAGCCGGAAAGATAGCGCACATTCGGCAGCGCCGAAACAATCAGCGAGTCCAGTCTCAACTCCGGAAGCTGGCCCAGAATCTTGGCTGCTATCGTCAAGGAATTAGCAGCAGCTTTCCGGTGGTCTTCCGGCTTTGCAGATCGATGTGAGCCTGGCCTGCATCCGCCAGTTTGTAGGCCTTCTCAACGTGGATTTTCAGCTTGCCCGAAGCAATCCAGCCCAGCACGTCGCCCGCGCGCCACTGCAACTCCTTCGGATCGGCGATATGGTGCGCAAGTAGTCGGCCGCGTGAGAAAGAGCGACCCGTTCTGGCTCAACGCCAGAGGATCCATTGTGCCGATGGGGCCGCTCGATTGGCCGAACGTCACCATCATGCCGCGTGGCCGGATGCATTTCAGGCTCTTCTGAAACGTGGTGGCGCCGACGGAATCATAAACCACGTCCACGCCGCGATTGTTGGTGAGCCGCTTCACTTCCACCTCGAAATCCTGCTCCGTGTACAGAATCAAATCGTCCGCGCCGGCTTCGCGCGCCTTCTGCGCCTTCGCTTCGGTCGACACGGTACCAATGACACGCGCGCCCACCATCTTGGCCATCTGGACAATCAGCAGTCCCGCGCCACCGGCCGCTGCGTGAACCAGAGCGGTGTCACCTTGTTTCAGCGGAAACGTGCTGTGCGTCAGATAGTGCGCCGTCATCCCCTGTAGCATCGAAGCCGCCGCGTCCCGCAAATCGATTCCGTCGGGAACTTTGGTCAGAGCCGATGCCGGTACCACTGAATATTCGGCATAGGCGCCGGGCAGGGAAGTGTAAGCGACGTGATCGCCGATCTTCACCGTCGTCACGCCCTCGCCAACCGCTTCCACCGTGCCCGCCGCCTCTTGCCCTGGCGTAAAGGGCAGGGGAAGTTTATAGAAGCCCGTCCGATGATAAGTGTCGATGTAATTAACACCCGCGGCCGCGATTTTCACCAGCGCCTGACCGGCGTTCGCAAAGGGGGTGGGGATGTCTTCGTACTTCAGTGCTTCTGGACCACCAGGTTCGTGGACGACAATTGCTTTCATGAATGAGCCTTTCGCCTAAGATGAATGATTGCAGCGTAGAGTATCAGATATATCACGGTAAAGGGAAATAAGACGAGCCGCGCCACCGTGCGGACCGCGCCGGCGCCGGAAAGCCCGGCGCGATACAGCAGAAAGTGGCGCAAAATCTTCCAATCGCTGCGCTGGAACCAGAAGTAGTCGCCGTTCTCATTGAGGATGAAGACCTTGGCCGGAACTTTCGCCATGAAGGCCATTTTCCATTTGAACAAAATTGGTTCGGCCGAGCAGATCACGCCCATGATCGTATAGCCGCCCGCGCGAAGTTCCTGGTACAGCCGCGCCCGTCCCGCCGGGCCCGCATAATCGCTCACACGGAAGACCCGGCCGTCGCGAAAGCCCTCAGGGATACCCGCGTAGCAGGTGACAAGATCGATCTCCACGCCGTCGCCATGCGTGGTGTAGATGCGGGGAATCAAGTGTTCGAGAAGATGCCGGCTACCGCTCTCGACAAGAAGAATACGGCGTGAACGGGGGGATTTCCCGGGTAATGAAACCTCGCACCATTTCAGTTTGACACGCTTACTGGTAACCTCAGGTCGGAGGCATTCTGTGTTCGAACGCTATACGGAACGCGCCCGCCGGGTACTCTTTTTCGCACGCTACGAGGCAAGCGCGTTTGGGAGCGCTTATATCGAGCCCGAACACTTGCTGCTGGCGATTCTGCGGGAGGACAAAGCTGTTCGCGCCCTTCTCGGCGGCGGAGGCGCGGAGAATATACGAAAAAAGATCGAAGAATATTCCAGCCCGGCCAAACCACAGACCTCGACGTCGGTGGATATGCCTCTTAGCCAGCCATCAAAGCGAATCCTCGCTCACGGCGCCGAGGAGGCCGAACTTCTCGGTCATCAGCACATCGGGCGTCGTTCATCTTGCCCTCGGCGTCCTGCGGGAAAGCGAATCGTTTGCAGCCAGGATGCTTTGTGAGGCGGAAATCGACCGCGACAAACTTGAGGCTTGCCACAATGCCAGACCCCCGGCGGAGCCAAATGTCAGTCTTCAATTGATATGGGCCATGGTTGAACAGGAGGCACGGATGCTCAATAAGAAGCCGAGTCTGGAGCATGTGCTGCTCGCACTACTGCGATCGGAAGATACGCTAGCCTCGGAAATCCTTAGGGAAAAAGGACTCACGCTGGAGGAACTGCGCAAGGAAATCCGCCGCCGCTACACGGCCGAGTAGCTGTCGCCTGCACTCATCCAATGGCGCATTCACTTCCGCGTCGGATGGATTTAAAACTGCAGCCAGTTCCAGATACAGTATCGCTGTAGAATAATGCTGCTGTTTCATCAATATCAAACCCACGCGAAAATAGACTGTCACCGGACTGAGGATTCCGTTCCAAACCCTATTCGAAACGCCTCCGCCCTTCTTCGGCCACGCGATTCCTGATCAAACGATGCCTGCATGGCCCGTCCTCTCGGCGACGTCGAGTGCCCATCCCCCCTAGAGGAGACCTTTGTGGAGGCCGCCGCGCCGCCACAAATCATCAGCGACCGTTATCGGCAGTTATGTTAGAACCGAAGTTCTAAGTTGGTTCGTTGACTCACGAGGCAGTCTTGCTGCCGCTTGAACTTCTGCATCGTCCGTAGTTGAAAGCTAACCTTCCGAGGAGACAATGCCTCGGGATAACCGTCGGCATCAGCCCAATTACCATCGGGAGCTTGCGGTTTGTGAGTCGCAACAGGTATAAAGGCTTAGCCTATGATAAGTCTGCCTTGTTGCGCGAGAAGATCACGCTCGCGCCCCGCCCAGAGAGACTAAGATGACCTCACCATTCGGCCATCTCGTGGAAATCATTCACTCGGGAGTACTGGACTCGTGGAAGGACCGAAACGAGAAAGCTCTCGCGGCACTCTTTGGTGCAAGATACCCAAAACGTGCCGAGAAGACAGTTGCGCTCCGCGCGCCCGACATGCGGGGTAGCGACGCCGGCGTACCGTACGCGGGTTACATTCATCCTTCTAATGCTGACGCCGGTGCTTATGGAGGCATGAGTTTCGTTATGTTCCCGCTCGAAGGGGAGCCATGCCTGGTGGCCATGGTAATTGGAACTCAGGGGCTAGCGCCAGACGAAGCGATTCTCGGGCGGCCTGGGCACGCTCGAAAGATGCAAGCCGTTTCCTCCTGGTTGAATCATCGATTTGGTAATGGCACGCAGGTGGCCTGGGCCAAACAGGACCCCACTCGCGTAGATATCGACCTGCCCGAATCGATACAACGGGCTTGGTCTACGTATGAGCGTGTCTTCAAGCGCTATGGCAGGGTCCTTTATGCTTTGTACAAACCAACTTCAGATCATGCTGGCACGGTTGCCGCCTTGGCAGCGATGCTCGACCTGATGTTCGAGGAGCGCGGGCATATGCCGCTCACAGAATTTCAGAACGAGTCGCATGAAACGCAATCTGCTTGGTTTTCACACTTGATGCCGAAGACGGACGAAAACCAAGTTATCGAATTGTTGAAGAGCCGTCGATTCGTGGTTCTGCAGGGACCTCCGGGCACCGGTAAAACGAGAATGGCTCGCCAGATTCTGGCCGGTGAATATGCTGGCTGGGGACGCACCGTGCAATTCCATCCAGGCTCGACGTACGAAAATTTTGTCGGCGGTCTCGCTCCAGTGCAAAGTGCAGGGGATGGCGAAGGAGGGCTGGGGTTCCAGTTCGCCCCGAAGCCGGGTTTTCTCCTAGGAGCCTGTCCGAGTAAAGCGACGTGAAGCGCTTAGAAACCATGCGCTTGGGTAGCATGAAATCTTCGCTAGCCAGCCAGGGTTGACGTCGCGGCGGCCGATGTTGCTCCAGGACCGCTTGGAGGTGTAAGTTTGAGCGAAAATCATTCCCTGATGCCCCTCGTCAATACTGCATCGTCGCGTGCAGCCGTAAAATGTTATGCGTCAGGCACACCAGCGCCCACTCACCTTTCACTTTCTCTTTTCCGCGTAGCAAGAATTGGCGGAATCCACGTGCCTGCTTGATTCTGCCCGAACACCGGTTCTACAACACACTTGCGAGCTGCGTAGACAGCTTTGCCCACCTTGGTCTTCAGCTTCTGCTTCATCCGGTCCACCCTCGTCGCGTCTTTCGGCAATGGACCTCGCTTGGCGGGGACGCGATGCTCGCCATGCTTTTGCTTGCCTGTCGCGATGAACCCCTCGACCTTACGCTCCGGCTGACCAGCCGATTCCAAGTAATCCAGGTTCTCCTCCGAGCAATATCCGTTGTCGGCCAGAATCGCTTCCGGACGCTGCCCCGACTGTTGTTCGATGAGTTCCACCATCGGCTTCAGTTGCTTCTTGTCATTGGCTGCTTCTGTCACCGTTTGCCCGACGATCAGCAGCAAGGTCGGCTCCACAGCCGCTTGCGCATTGTAGCCCTGCACGAATCCATCGCCGCCCTTCATGATGCGCGACTCCGGGTCGGTGAAGTTGTATTGATCCTTATCGTCCGGCTTGGCCAGCTTGGCCTCTTCCACGTTCTTGCCTTCTTCGGCTGCTTTATCCCGCGCCCGTTGCTCGACGACTTTCTTGGCCTGCTTGATCTTGGCCAACCGGGTCTCGCGCCGCCGCAGTTCTTCCGGCAACTCGTCGCCCCGCTTGCTTCCGTACTGCCGGTCTTCTTGCTCGTCGGCGGCCGCGGCCTGCTCCAGCAACTGCTTCACTTCTTCCTTGAGTTGCTGTTGTTTTTCTTTCATCCGGCTGTAGCTCATTGCCTTGTGTTTGCTGGCGTTGGCTTTCAACTTCGTCCCGTCCAGCGATACCCGGCCCAGCTTGATCGCCCCACACTCCAGCGCCATCGCCAAGACCTGTTCGAACAAATTCTGTAGCGTCTCGATGTGGATCTTGCGAAAGTCCGAGATCGTCCGGAAGTCCGGTTCATTGCCCGCCGTCAACACTTTGAACGGAATGTCCTCCTGCAACCGCTTCTGAATCCTCCGCGAGCTGAACACTCCCGTGCAGTAGCCGTACACCAACAACTTCGTCATCAGTAGTGGATCGTACGGCGGTTGCCCTCGCTTCTCCTCCTCATACACCGCGTGCATGGCTGAGAGATCGAGTTGGTCCACCACATCGCTGACGAAGTACACCAAATGATTGTCAGGAAGCCATTGGCGCAAACTTGGCGGTAACAGTAGGTCTTGCTCCGGCAGGTAGGTTCGGTAGCCCTTTGGCATAAAACATTATGTACCGGTTCTGTTCCATTCGTACCCGCGAACTTGTCGATTACTCGGACAGGCTCCTAGAATCCGCTGCCTTGGCCGGTGGTGCATCGAAGCCATACCTGCTCCATATCGATGAGATCAACCGAGCCGATCTCGGTAAGATCTTAGGCGAGGCCATTTACCTGTTCGAGCCAAATCCGGAATCCCGCCGTGAAATTGATCTACCCTATGATTTCGGCCCCCCATTTCACCATCGCTTTCATCTGCCCGACAACCTGCACGTTCTCGGGACGATGAACAGCGCCGACCGAAGCATCGCGATCGTGGACGTTGCCGTGCGCAGACGTTTCGCATTTTTGGCAATGTGGCCGCTCCTGGAAGTAGTTGAGGAGCACGGCTGCGAACTCACTCATCGCGCCTTCAAGGAACTACTGTCAATCTTCATCGAGCACGCACCGGACGAGGCATTGGCGCTTGTACCGGGTCATTCCTACTTTCTGGACAAAGACGAGACACGCGCTCGTGTAAACCTGAGAACCACTTTGGCTCCTCTATTGGCAGAGTATTTGGCTCAGGGATATGTGAGTGGATTCGCCGAGTCCATCCGCGGCTACATGCAATGGCTCGAGAGTCTGTAATCTCCGGAGTGCGACCGCACTCTAGGTTACGGCGTCGCCGGGCGCCTCCGGGCTTCCCCCTAAACGCCGTCAGGCCGACGCGCGAAGTGTGTCTGGAACTTCACGACTATTCTCGCGTTACAAGATCGGCTGTGGAGTTCTTCGGCACTAAGGGTTCCAGTGATCCATCTGCCCAGGCGGCACGCCTAGTTGACCAATTCATCAAGCAGAATACGGTAATTTTCCAACTGCTGAACGTGAACGTCCATCGTGACTATGATGGGACTGACGTTCTGCTGAACATAGAGTCACGCAGTTCGGTTGGCGCCCTTCCACTGTTGTCTCCTCTAACGGCTCGATATGACCTTGGTCTCATCGTGCAGCCGAGATTCCCTTGGGCGGGTATCGGGCCAATGTTGGCCGAAATGGGGTGGTTAATTAGCCCGACTCCGATCCGGCTACCGCTTTTGAAGCGATCCGAACGCCGGGTACCGCTGTGGGTATTGTCGTTTATGATCTTAGCGAGACTCAAAGCGTTATTGGATCGTCTAGAACGCCGTTTTGAGGCCACGACCGAAACCCGGTCTAGTCCGAAGGGGAGAATCGAATGGACGCAGTACGCTACCCGGCAGATGCCTCGGGGTGATTTTCTATCTGTGCCATGTGCCTTCCCGGACCTACGGGACGACAGACACCTCAAGGGTGCGATCCGCTTCGCTGTCGAGAAACAACTTCGGTCCCTCGAAACACAATCCGACCAAGGAACATTCGTCCACCGCCTAATCGCCGTCGCGGAATCGCTCCTCGTCAGAGTCCACAATGTATCCGCCCGTCGACCCGCAACCGGAGAGGTGCAGATTTGGCTTCGACGCCCCTTGTGTACAGATGTGTTCGCTGAAGGACTTCAGGCAGTCGAATGGACGGTTGAAGAAAGGGGCTTGGCTGGCCTAAGCGATCTTGACGGCATTCCCTGGACCATGCCGATGGAGCAGTTCTTCGAAGCTTGGGTTGAGACAGTTGTTCGAAGCGCGGTTCGAACAACAGGTGGCTTCCTCAAGGTGGGAAGGCGGAGAGAAACCGTCTCCCCGTTGGCCTGGGACCCTCCGTATCTCGGATCACAGCGCTCTCTTGTCCCGGATCTCATCCTCGAATTTGAGGGCGCTGCGGTCATCTTTGATGCGAAGTACAAGAGGCATTTGGAGGAATTACAGGAAGGTGGCTGGCGTGACCAGAGCGGCGAACTGCGGGAGCAACATCGCGCGGACCTACTGCAAATACTCGCATACGCAAATCTAGTTAACGCCCCGGAAGTAGTTTGTTGCCTCGTCTATCCATGCTCTGTGACAACGTGGGAATCCCTCGTCAGGCGAGGGCGCCTCTTCCATCAGGCTGAGCTCCCGAATCGTGGTCGTCGTGTGAGACTTTGGCTGACCGCCTTGCCGATGTGCGGGATGGTGGAGAAAATGGCAGTACTTCTCGCCGACCAACTTCGTTCGATCCGATCTCCGTAGTCGTTCTAACGAGCAATTTAGAACTGCGCACGAAGTCTGGCACCACCCTTACACGCCCCAGCTATAGTCCTGGATAGCCTGCTGCACAGTTTCGTCGCTCTCCATCAGCCGCATCAGCTCCAGCCGGATCGCATCCACCAAAGCATGCCAACTGGCCTCAATCACGTTATCCGACACCCCAACAGTTGCCCAACTCCGCCGCTGATCCGACCACTCAATCAGCACACGAACCTTCGCCGCCGTGCCCTTCCGAGAATCAAGCACACGCACCTTGTAGTCCGTCAACCGCACGCTGGCAATGCCCGGATATAGCGCAGAAAGACACTGGCGAAGACACAGATCGAGCGCATTCACCGGACCATGCCCGGTCGCCGTAGCAGTGTGGATGCCGTCCTGGGCCTTCAACGTAACGGTAGCTGTCGTCTGCGGTTCTTTCGCCGCATTCATCCGAGTGGTCACTTCAAATCCAACCATCTCGAACAAATTCAGATTCGGATGCAAACCCTCACGGACCATCAACTCGAAAGTGCCCTCGGCCGCTTCGAGTTCATAGCCCTGATATTCCATGTGCTTAATGCGTTCCAGCAACTCGCGCCGCGCGTCATCGCTCAAACGCTCGGCCAGTCCGTGCTGGGCCAGTTTATACGTTACATTGCCGCGGCCTGAAAGATCGCTCAGCAGCACCCGCTGCCTGTTACCTGTCTTTTCCGGCTGGATGTGTTCGTAGGTCGCAGAATCCTTCATGACGGCCGCGACATGCACGCCGCCCTTATGCGCAAACGCCGATTGCCCAACAAACGGCTGACTATTATGCAGCGGCAAATTCGCCAGTTCCGCTACGAATCGCGCAGTGGTGGTAAGGCTGGCCAGCTTGCCCGGGAAAATCGCCTGGTGCCCCATCTTCAACTCAAGATTCGCGATGATCGAACACATGTTCGCGTTCCCGCAACGCTCTCCGTATCCATTGAAACAGCCCTGAACATGCGTCGCGCCGGCCTCGACACCGGCCAGAGTATTGGCCACAGCGACGTCTGAATCGTTGTGCGTATGGATGCCGATCACGCCGTCAAACCGCTTGCGCACATCGGCCACGATCTCTGCCAGCCGGCTCGTCAGCGTACCGCCATTCGTATCGCAAAGGCACAGCACGTCCGCACCGGCCTTCCGAGCCGCCTCGAGCGTCCGCAGCGCGAAAGCCTGGTTATTGATATACCCATCGAAGAAATGCTCGGCGTCGTACACCACTTCTTTGCCATGCTTCTTGACGTACCCAACAGTCTCCGAAATCAACTTCAGATTCTCTTCTTCAGTGACGCCGAGCGCCCGGTACGCATGAAGATCCCAGCTCTTCCCAAAGATCGATACCACCGGCGTTCCGGCATGCACCAGCTCGTTAACACTCGGGTCTTTTTCAACCGTGTGACGCGCAAAGCGGGTGCTGCCGAAAGCCGTGAGTTTGGCATGTTTGAGTTTCAGGTCGCGGGCTTGTGCAAAGAAATCCTTGTCTTTCGGATTCGAGCCCGGCCAGCCACCTTCGATATAGTCGATCCCAATTTCGTCGAGTTTCTGCGCAATGATGAGCTTGTCATCGACGGAATAAGAGACGGACTCGCCTTGCGTGCCGTCGCGAAGGGTAGTATCGAAGGTGAAAATTTTCATCGTATTTCCTGTCAGGCCGTAACTGCCGTTTGATCCTGCGGCACGCCGGCCTCTTTTCTCTTTTTCAGGAACGTCATCATCTGGCGCAACTCGGCGCCGACTCTTTCGATCTTCTGGTCGCGCTGGCTGTCGCGCATAGCCAGAAACTTCTTGCGCCCACCGGTCTTGTTTTCCGCAATCCATTCCTTGGCGAACTGCCCGGACTGAATTTCGGCCAGGATCTTCTTCATCTCATCGCGAGTCTGCTGCGTGACGATACGCGGCCCGCGAGTGTAATCGCCGTACTCGGCGGTATCGGATACTGAGAAGCGCATGTAGGAGAGTCCGCCCTCATAAATAAGATCGACAATGAGCTTCAATTCGTGTAGGCACTCGAAATAGGCAATCTCAGGAGCGTATCCCGCTTCCACTAGCGTCTCGAAGCCCGCCCGGACCAGTTCCGCCGCGCCGCCGCACAACACCGACTGCTCGCCGAACAGATCGCTTTCCGTCTCTTCGCGGAACGTGGTTTCAATCACGCCCGCTTTCAGGCAACCAAGACCCATTGCATACGAAAGCGCATTCTCCAAAGCTTTGCCGCTCGGATTCTGATGGACCGCCACCAGCGCCGGAACGCCGACGCCCTCCGTGAACAGTTCGCGCACGCGGTGGCCCGGAGCCTTAGGCGCGATCATCGAGACGTCCACATCCTTCGGCGGCACGATAAAACCAAAGTGAATGTTGAAGCCGTGAGCGAACATCAGTGTCTTGCCCGCGGCCAGGTTAGGAGCAATCTCGGAATTATGCAAATCCGCCTGAATGTGGTCCGGCGTGAGATTCATAATCACGTCCGAAGCCTTCGTCGCATCAGCCACTGAGGTCACCTTCAACCCCGCCGACTTCGCCTTATCCACGCTCTTGCTCGTCGAAGGCAGTCCGACGATCACGTCCAGGCCGGAGTCGCGAAGATTCAGCGCATGCGCATGCCCCTGGCTTCCGTAGCCGACGATGGCGATCGTGCGCCCTTTCAGTTGCTCCAGACTTCCATCTTTTTCATAGAAACGTCTTGCCATGATTCGATTGATTCCTTTATGTTTTGAAAACGCTACTTGGCGGCCGGCTCCAGCTCCTGACCCGTTGGGATCGGAGGAGACAGGCGCAGTTTCTTCATTTCCAGGGATACGGCGATCAGCCCCGAACGAGTCACCTGGATCTCGCCGTAGCTCCGCATGACATCCACAAATTCGTCCAGTTTCGATGGGTCGCCCGTAGCTTCAATGACAAACCCGTCCACACTGGAATCGATCACGCGCGCGCCGAAAATCTCCGCCTCTTTCAGAATGGCCGTGCGATTCTCCATCCCCGAAAGAATCCGCAGCAACAACAGTTCGCGAGCCACGGAAGGTTCGTCCGTCAGGTCGGTTGCCTGGAGGACGTTCACCAGTTTGTTGATCTGTTTGATCACCTGCGCGCGGATCTTCGAGTCGACATCCACGACCACGGTCATCCGCGAAAGGCTTGGGTCCAACGTGCGCGCGACCGTCAGGCTTTCAATGTTGTAGTTACGTTGGGTAAAGAGTCCGGTCACGCGCATCAAAGCGCCGGGTTTGTTTTCCAGCAGAACTCCGATCACCTGCAGCATCTATGCCACCTCCACTGGTTGTGGTTGGCCCAATACCATCTCGTTGATCGCACCCCCGGCCGGAACCATCGGGTAGACATTCTCAAACGGCGAAACTTTTACGTTCAGCAGATAAGGACCGGGAGTCGCCACGGCTTCTTCCAGCGCAGCGCGCAAATCGTTCGGGCTATCGATGGTCCGTCCGGTGAAGCCATAAGCGCCGGCCAGTTTCTCCGCGTCGGGGAACGTGGTGAGTTCCGCCGCGCTGAGACGGTTGTTGTAGAACAGCTCCTGCCACTGCCGGATCATACCGAGATATCCGTTATTCGAAACAATGATCTTCACTGGAAGATTAAAGTTGGCCAGCGTCGCCAGCTCCGGAATCGACATCTGGAAGCCGCCATCGCCGACAATCGCGAAAACGAGTTTGTCCGGATTCGCCGCCTGCGCACCCATCGCCGACGGCAGTCCAAAGCCCATCGAGCCAAGGCCACCCGAATTGATCCAACGGAACGGATCGTCGAACCGGATGTACTGCGCTGCCCACATCTGGTGCTGTCCAACGTCCGACGTCACGATCGCCTTGCCATTCGAAATCCGGTCGATCTCCGCCATCAAATGCTGCGGCTTGATGTCTGAAGTTGAAGTCGGGGCACTGAAGGGGTGCTCTTCCTTCCATGTGCGAATCTGTTTCCACCACGATTTCCGCGATTCGGAATTCTTCGCCGCCATCGCCGGCTTCATTTCGGCCACAACCTTGTTCATCTTCGCGAGCACGCGCTTCGCGTCCCCGACGATCGGAATATCGGCATGTCGATTCTTGCTGATTTCGGCCGGATCGATATCCACATGGATCACCCGCGCGTGCGGCGCGAATGCCGACAGACGTCCCGTCACGCGGTCGTCGAAGCGTGTCCCCAGTGCGATCAGCAGGTCGGCATGCGTCATTCCCATATTCGCCGCGTAGCTTCCATGCATGCCCGGCAGGCTGATGAAATTCGGGTGCGTGCCGGGCAGTCCGCCCAGGCCCATCAGCGTGCAAACCGCCGGCGCATCGAGCAATTCGACCAGCTCGCGCAATTCAGCCGAAGCCCGGCTCCAGACGATTCCACCGCCGGCGTAAACGAAAGGCCGCTCGGCCTCCCACATCATTTGCGCCGCGCGGCGGATCTGTCCGCTGTGGCCTTCGGTGTAGACCTTGTAGCCAGGGAGATGAATCTCCGTGACCGGCTCATAGTGGCCCTGAGCCTGAAAAACGTCCTTCGGAATATCCACCAGCACCGGCCCGGGGCGTCCCGACGAGGCGATGTAGAAGGCTTCGTGAACGATCTGCGGCAGCTCCGCCAGCGTCTTGACCATGAAGTTGTGCTTCGTGGCGGAACGCGTCAGGCCGAATGTATCGGCCTCCTGAAAGGCGTCGGTGCCGATCAGTTTGCTGGTGACTTGTCCTGTGAGCGCAACGATTGGAATGGAATCCATCATCGCGTCGACCAGGCCGGTGACCAGGTTGGTCGCGCCCGGGCCGGATGTCGCACAGCAAACGCCCGTACGCCCTGTCGAGCGTGCAAATCCCTGTGCGGCGAACGCCGCGTTCTGCTCATGCCGTACGAGAATGTGCTTGATGGAATGATCGAAAAGTGCGTCGTAGAGCGGGAGTGTAACGCCGCCCGGGTACCCGAAAATGGTGTCCACACCCTCCCGGGTCAGACATTCCAGCAACATTTTTGCGCCGCTAGTCAGATTGCTCATCGCTGTCCTCTGCTCAAAAAATTTGTGCCGCTAAACGAAAAAGGCCACCGCCGGGTTTTTACCCCGCCGATGGCCTTCTAAAAACTTTCTTAAGAAGACCTGCTCAGGCGGGGACCCATACAGCGAGCCCAATAATAACGCCGACAATAATAAGGAGCAGGGATACAAGTGCGGACGCTGGCGTGTCTGGTAGGACACGAGTCACAGCGGCGATGGGATGGTTGGTTGCCACGAATTTAGATTAACTTAACGTTCAGGTAAATGCAAGGCCCAATCGGGATAACAACTGCTTATAGGGTTATTTGACGGAAAGGTCAAACGGCAATCTTACAAGCGTCTTACCGGAAAGTATAATGGAAAAAATGGGAACAACCAAGCTCTCTTCGAAAGGTCAGATCGTGTTACCAAAATCCCTGCGGGATGCCCGTCACTGGCCCGCCGGGACCGAATTCTCAATTCAGGAAGTGTCCGAAGGTATCTTGTTGAAGCCTGTACCATCCGTGGAACGCACGGAGTTCTCGGATGTATTCGGAAGGCTGCGGTATAAAGGACCTGCGAAAACGCTCGAGGAAATGGAGCACGCGATCAAAAAGGGCGTTCGGGAGCGGCGTGACAGCGGTCGATACTAACATTCTGGTCCGGGTTCTCACTCGCGATGACGAAAGGCAAGTGCCTCGCGCCGCATCGCTCATCCAGAAGAACGAAATATGGGTCGCCAAGACTGTGATGTTGGAAACAGAGTGCGTGTTGCGCGATCTTTACGGCTTTTCCAAACCCGAGGTGCTCAAGGCGCTCCGGATGCTAGCTGGGCTTGAGAACATCCATCTGGAAGATTCAGCCAACGTCATCAAGGCATTCGGCTGGGCTGAAGCCGGTCTGGATTTCGCGGATGCGCTTCACCTGGCGAGCAGCCAGGAAGCACAATCATTCGCCACGTTCGACGACAAGTTGGCCAAGAGAGCAAAGCGAATCACAGGCATCGATGCCGCGGCGATTTGAAGGCCGCTTCAACCGAAAAACGTTGATCCCGTTGTTGAGCCCGCGCTCGCGCCAGTCCCGAACAGCGATGCGATCTCTCCCGATTGCGCGCTCGTTTCATAACTCGCGATCGCGTCCGCAAGAGACGGAGTAGACGCGCTGGCGGAAGACGACGGCGTGCCGCCACTCGCCGATGCAGCCGCAACCGCGGCTTCCAGACTCGCAAAAGGATCGGTTGAAGTCGCGCCAGGCAAAGTCGCGTCCGGCGAAGTAGTGTCCGCCGCACCAAGTAGCGCGTTCAGTCCTTCCAGTTGGGTTGCCTCGGCGCTCAGTTGCACAATATCGGCGGGAGACGCTTTCTGCAAAGCCGCCACAGCCTGGGGCGACGACAGCAAGGGCGAACCCACGTTGGAAAGGGTCTGAAACAGGCTTGCCAAACCGGGATTAATTGCAGACGGGGTGCTCATTGAAGTCTCTTCAAGCGAGCAGATTCACCAAACTTCCGGCAGTTGAGCTGCTAGTTGTGGTTGAGCTAGAGCTGTTCGTACTCGAGGACGAACTTGTGTCGCTATCCGTATCTACATGGTGATGATGGCCGTGACCGCGATGTGCCCCCGAAGCGCCCGACGCCTGCGAAGCCGCCGCCGCGGCGTCTTTCTTAAACTGTGCAAACGCCGTCTGCGCCCCGGCCAGGTCCCCCGATTGCAATGCCTTCCCGATCGCCTGGAAATCCTTCGCCAAAGGGCTGTTCTGATCTGATGAAGCCGCGGAATTGTTCGAACTCTGCTGCAGCGCGCTGAACGCCTGCTGCGCCGAATTGAGGTCGCCTGATTGAAGCGCCTGGCTAAGCTGACTGAATTCGCTCCGCCGTTGCTGGAAACTGCTCTGAGCAGTGGTACCGCTCAAACTCGAAATACTTGGGATCGAAGAGACTGACACGAGTTGTCCTCTATAAGAGTTATCGGCCGAAGACTACGAATCTTCATTCAGATTTTGCCGGGGAGCGGCTATAATCGACCCAATGGATCGCCGCACATTCTTCGGTGGACTCGCTTTCTCCGCGGCCGTCCAGGCTGTACCCACTTTCGAACTCGAAGAAATCACCCTCACCTCCATCGCAGACGGCCTCCGCTCCGGCAAATTCTCCGCCCACTCGCTGGCCGAAAAATATCTCGCCCGAATCGACGCCATGGACAAGCGCGGACCCGCAATCCGAGCCGTCATCGAATTGAATCCCGACGCGCTGAAAATCGCTGCCGACCTCGACCGCGAATACAAAGCCAAAGGATCCCGCGGGCCCCTCCACGGCGTCCCCATCCTAATAAAGGACAACATCGACACCGCCGACCGCATGAAAACGACCGCCGGTTCGCTCGCCCTGGCCGATTCGGTGGCTCCCCGCGATGCCGGACTCGTAGAACGTTTGCGCAGCGCCGGCGCGGTCATTCTCGGCAAAACGAATCTCAGCGAGTGGGCCAACTTCCGCTCACAACATTCCGTCAGCGGATGGAGCGGGCGCGGCGGCCAGACACGGAATCCTTACGCGCTCGACCGCAACACGTCCGGGTCCAGTTCAGGCTCCGGGGCCGCAGTCGCCGCCAATTTCTGCGCGCTTGCCATCGGCACCGAAACCGATGGTTCGGTTATCTCCCCATCCGCCCTGAACGGAATAGTAGGCATCAAGCCGACTCTCGGACTCATCCCGGGCTCAGGAATCGTTCCTATCTCGCACAGCCAGGACACCGCCGGTCCCATGGCACGCACGGTCCGCGACGCAGCGATCCTGCTCGGAGCGCTCGGCAAAAAAGATTACACGCCGTCTCTCGATGCAAAAGGGCTGCACGGCGCCCGCATCGGCGTAGCGCGCAAATTCTTCGGAGCGAATACGCAAGGCGATCAAATCGCGGAAAGCTGTATCGCCGAAATGAAACGCCAGGGCGCGGTGGTCGTCGATCCGGCCGACCTTCCTTCCCACGGCAAATACAAAGAGCCGGAATTTGAGGTAATGCTGTACGAATTCAAAGCCGACCTCAATAAATATCTGGCCGGCCTCGGGCCGCACGCAGCCGTGCGATCGCTATCTGACGTGATCGCGTTCAACGACAAGCACAAGGATCGCGAGATGCAGATCTTCGATCAATCCCTCATGCTCATGGCGGAAAAGAAAGGGCCGCTCACTGAGAAGGCCTATCTCAACGCGCTGGCCCTGAATCACCAGCTCACGCGCAACGAGGGAATTGACGCCGTGCTGAAAAAGGACCATCTGGACGCCATCGTCTGCCCGACATCACCCCCGGCCTGGCTCATCGATTGGGTGAATGGAGATCCGGATATCTCGGACTGCACCAGTCCCGCGGCCATCGCCGGTTATCCGCACATCACAGTACCTGCCGGCTTCGTCCGCGGTCTGCCAGTCGGGATCTCATTCTTTGGAACGGCCTGGAGCGAGCCCGTGCTGTTAAAACTCGCTCACGCCTTTGAGCAAGCGACCAAAGCCCGCCGGATTCCGAAGTTCCTCCCGACAGCCCCTTTGGCTTAACGCTTCCGCGCAAACCCGCCGACCATGAAGGGAGCCGGGCAGGAGGCGCGCAGTGCGACAGCCTCGTCCCGAAGCCGTTGCGCCAGAGTGTCGAGGTTGATGTGCAGTCCTTGTGCCATGCCCAGCGCTTCCGCGCGTGGAAAAAAGCTCCTCACGGATTCGGCGATCCATTCGTAGAATGGACTGTCGGCGCCGCCGTCGATGGGATACTCCACGCGGCAATCCGGCGTAGGGAAGCCCGCTTCTACGAAGAGGTGAAACAGCCTCGTTCCCACATCACCCTGAACCGCGCGACAGAAGAATTCCTTGCAAAGTCCAATGACCTGCTCCCGGAGCGGACAAGGCGGATAGGCCGGCTGGATCACCGAAAAGTCAAACTCCTGAAAGACCGCAACGCCTCCTCCCCTCAAGCTTTGAAACGCCTTCCGGAGCACGCTGAGCGGATCGGGCGTGTGGATCAGGATATGCCGGCCCACCACTGCATCGAAGGGGTCGTCAGGCTGGTATTCATCGATCGTGCCGTGGACGAACGAAATGTTCGTGAGGCCCTGCTCCTGCGTCCTTTCCTGTGCCGTGGCGAGCGCCGCTTGGTCCATGTCAATCGAAGTCACTCGTCCGTGGCGGCCCACCAGCCGCGAGGCCAGTATGGAAAGATCCCCGATGCCACAGCCAATATCCAGAACGCGCATCCCGCCCGTAAGGCCGGCACGCCGCATAAGCTGTTCGGTGAACGGGTTGAGAATCAATCCTTGGAAGGCAAGACGGCGGCGTTCGCGGTCGCTATGGCCCATGACGTAGCGGGACGGGGCGGCTTCAGGCATAGGCAACACTATACACGATGGTCAGAGCGGCAATGCGTAAGCGCAAAATACGTGATCCCGCCGCCACCCCAACGATTCGTAGAGAGCCTGAGCAGGCGCGTTGTCCAGGGCGGTGGAGAGCGTCAACCGGGCGGCGCCAACCTTGCGCCCAAACCCGGCGGCCGCTTGCAGCAGCAAATGCCCCACCCTGCGGCGGCGGGCTTCCGGCACCACGAAAAGATCGTTCAGAATGAAAGTTCTCCTGGCCAGTCCGGACGAGAAGCTCGGATAGAGCTGCGTAAATCCCAGGGGAAACCCATCCAAGTCCAGCGCCAGGAAGATGATCGACTGGTTGTGCTGAAACCGCTCCAGAAGAAATGCCCGCGCCAATCCGAGATCTGGCGATTGCTGATAAAACTGGCGGTAGGCATCAAACATAGGAACGATCACATCGAGATCGTCCACTGTTGCCTGGCGGATTATGATTTGCGCGTTGCTGGGCGCAGAGTGCATAGGGCCAATTATAGGCTCCGTTGCCAGTCTCTCGATCTATACGTCGAGGTACTTACGAAGCGGGTCCCAATAATTGCGCGGCCAGCCTTCATTTAAATGTTTCCACTCCGCTTCGTCTTCCAGAAGCCCGGCCTGATCGAACATGATCCGGGTTCCGGAACCGCGGGCAACCAGCTCGAATCTGACAACGGTATAGACGCCGGCTGCCCAGTTCGAAGGACGCCACGCCTGCACAATCCTCCGGTTCGGCGTCAACTCGATATTGCGGCCTTCGATGCGCCCGCCGAATAAACTTGAAGGTTCCGCCCGGCTGGCGTTGGATCTCGGCTGTGTCCTTGGTGAATGCGGCGAATTGCTTCGCATCGAGTAAAGCGTCATAGATACGCGTTGGAGCCGTCTTGAAATCGGCTTCCTGATGGACGGCCGTGCTGGCCTTGCGTTGACCGTGAACTGGAGCGGCGACGATATTTCCAAAAATCAAAGCAGCGCTACGGCGCGTCATTTTTCCGTTCATAGGTTGCATTGAAACATGGCCGCAAAATATGATCAAGATAATATTTTGGAGGTAGACAAAATGCCCTATCCATCCGGTCATCGTGAGCGGGTTCGCACGAGAATCGTGGAGAGTGCCCGCCGCTTATTCAATCGAAACGGATTCGAAGGCGTCTCGGTCGATTCCATCACGGCCCACGCCGGGCTGACCCGCGGCGGATTCTACAGCTACTTCGACAGCAAGAGCGATCTCTACGCCGAGGTATTGGGATGCTTCTTCACCGATCCGAATTGGAAGAGCCGCTGGGAAGGAGTTCACGTCGATCTCGCCTCGTCCGACGCCGGCCCGCAAATCGTTCAGGCCTACCTGTCGCGTCAACATTTTGCCGATGTGGAGAACTCGTGCCCGATGATAGCGCTGCCCAGCGATGTTGCCCGCTGTGGCGCGAGAGTGAAGGGAGCGTTCGAAACCGTGTTCAAAGCGATGGTAAGCCTTCTCGGCCGCGACCTCAAAAACGGTACCCAGCCGCCGGACAACACCGCGATGGCGATCGCCGCTCTTTGTATCGGAGGCATGGTGGCGAGATCAATGAACGATCACCGCCTCGGAAACCGGCTGAGGGAGGCCGCGATGCGTACCGCTCTCGAATTGTGCGGCTGGGAACCCAAGAAGCGAGCACGCAAACAGGCCAGCCGCGCCGCACGTGTGAGCAAGCGAAGCGCACGCTAACGAACCCGCTCTGACGGGCCACTAACCAATGTCGATGAAATCTTCGTTCAGAATCTCGTCGCGCCGCGGCAATCGACAGCCTGCCCAAGCCGATATCAGGAGTGAGGAGAAAGATCCTATAACCCAAAACGTCGTGAACGCCGGCGAAGGATAACCGACGCCAAGCTGGACCGCGACCGACCCTGCGAGGACGTCTCCAAGCGGCAACAACAGCATGCAGAGCAAGAACGCTCGGAACACGCTGATCCAACCAAATGCGCGGTTGACGAGCAAGAAGACGGCGAGAATCGGCAAAACCATCAGCGAACGCAGGACGTAGTGGAGCGTGGTTTGATAAATGGCGGACAGTGGCCACCGTAGGCCGACACCCCAGACGAACAGCGGTCCGATAGCTCGGCTTCGGTTCAACTGCCCATGCCACGAGCACCACCAAAACACTAGGGTTCCAACCACTGCAAAGCAGATCTGCCACCGGAGCGCGTTAAATTCCAGCGCGACGCCGACCAGGATGGCAATCAGAACCTGGCGCCAAAACCAGCCATCTGATTGGCCTTCGCCAAACTTCTCAAACAGGTCGCCGGTCAACGCTTCCTGGTCCTTCTTGCTACTCAAGTGCCGCAGCAGCCAAGTGGCCAGCGCGGGCGGCAGTGCTCGTTCGCGATTCATGCGCGTTCTCCTTCCGGCAGTGGCAACCCTCGCCACAAATTGATCAACGCAGTCCGAGTCATCTGCACTTCACGCATGCCCTTTTTGGTGGGGCGGAAGTAGCGTTTCGCCCTTCCGCCCCGTTCGGGAGTCGGGTCGCCGAGCGTTGAGGAAACGAGCTCTTTCCGTTCCAACCTATCCAGCGCGGCGTAAACACTTCCCAGCGCGACGTCTCTTCCGGTCGTGTTGAGCAGCTCTTTCGAAATCGGAACTCCGTACGCGTCATCTCCCAGCCGGATCAACGCGAGCAGGATCATCAATTCGAACTCTCCAAGGTAAGTTCGCTTCGGCATATATTCAAGTCTAGCGAGGAAATAATCCGAACACAAGAGAGAAATGATCTGTGACCAACAAGCGCAGCTTACGCAGATGGCCACCAAAGCCGGGACCAACCCCGAGCGGCTGGTGATCGATGTTGTTATCCGCTATCTCGACGAAAAGCCCAGTTCCTTGAAGCCGTTGAAAAAAGAATCGCAGTAGCGGAGCGCGGCGAGTTTATCGAAGAACAAGAAATGGATGCCCGGCTTGAACGTATGTTCCAGTCTTGATGCGCATTCGTTGGACCGTCCGGCCTCTGACGACTTAGAGGGCATCAACGACTATCTTCAAAAGCATTTCCCGCACTTTGCAGAATCAACTGTCCGGACAATCTACAAGCGTATCCGCTTCCTAAAGACCTCACCGAACCGAGGCAGACCCGGCCACCATGCCGGCCCAAGAGAACTCGCACTTACGCCGCTTCCTTACATCGTTGTCTATTCCGTGAAGGCTGAAGCCGTCGAAATCTCGCACATCTATCACGGTGCGCAAGACTGGCAATGAGCACAGGTTCCCCAAGGTTTTACAAAGGGTCAGCCCGGCGGAAAATGCCGAGCGTGAAGCCGGATCACGTGCCCGGCTTGCCCTCGATTCTTCGCCGCACGAGATTTACAAGTGCCTCTGAAAGCCGATCGCGGTTCAGAGTAGACATCGATGGTTGGAAGATCATGGTTGTGCTGCCCTGGGAGCAACGCGTTTCGATGAGCTTGGCGGCTTCAAGAACAGCTTCGTCTACGGAGGCACGGTCATCGGGGTTCACCAGTCCGGCGATCCGCTTAGCCATTGATTCGAGTTCTCTGAAGTCCTGTCTGAAAGTCGTTGAGAGACGAAGAAAATCTTCTGGCATAGGGAATCTCCAGATTTCAGGTTACGCAATTTATTCCCGATGCGCGTCATAATCCTCTAAGGAGGTTTCTTGATGTCCACAATGTCACGCGCTATCGTGGTCGTTCTCGTCGGTTTGATTATCACCTTTGGGGTTCTTAGCCGACGCGCCCAGTCACAAGACAGAGCGGTTCCAGTTTGCCTGGTCGGTGATGCAATTTACTCTGAAGGCGCTCAGGTCAAGGTTGGTGGCGGTATTGTGCGCTGCCGGGGCGGGCTCTGGATACTCCAGCCTTAACAGCGGATTTTACGCTGTTGCGTCGGCGCTATGATTAATCGAAAGCCCGCAATGCTGGGAGGTGCACATTGATCCAAACGCTGAGCAGGAACTGGTTTTTACTCGCACTCTGCGGAGTTCTTGACGCGATCATCTCGGTCATCTACTTAATCATGCAGAACACCTATGGCCCCCGGACCGCTGGTGCGTGGAGCGGTACCGTTGTATTTCTGGGTGAAGTCACCCTGGCGGCAGGAGCTTGCTCGATCGCGGCCGGCATTTGGAGGTCGACAAAGGGCGAACGCTGGCCTCTGATACTGAACGGTCTTGCGCTGGGCGCACTCGGGGTGATCTATCGCTTCTTTGTCCGTTATCCTTATCGAATTAGCATCCGTACCATCGCGTTCCTCATCATCCTGACGGCGTTCAGCATCGGTATTCTCGAATTGGTCAACGCGCGAATCCTGCGGCGGCAACATCAATTTGTGGGCGGATGGTTTCTTGGCTTGGCCGGAACGGCTTTGGTTGGTTGTGCTTTGGCGTTCTTTGCACTGGGGTTTCGCTGGATCCAACCGGGAGCGGAGTCACACTTAGACCTGCTGTTGCTCGGCTTCTACTTCGGTTTCAGTGCAATTTGCATGTGGGGGTTGGCCCTTCGCCTCGGACAGCCGGGGCGTTTTCGAATCCAGCCCTAATGGCTAGGTACGCATCCGCATAGTCCCAAGTGAGCTCGCTGCCGCAAGAAGACCGTCGTCGTTTATCAAACTCACGGTCTCGAACAATCGCTCGCTGACCGTGTCCGGACGAAGCGCACCGGCGATAGCGCCGCCAATGGAAGCCACGGAGTCCGCATCTCCTCCAAGATTCGCCGCGAACACAGCCGTTTCTTCGGCTGACTCGGTAATCAAGGCCAGACTAATCGCCAGCGGGACGATGGTTTCCGGCTTGTCCGGGAAGTATCGCTGCGCAACCTCATCCACGTTCAATCGCTTCCGCCCAAAAAGATCCGAATGAATGTTCTCAATGGACGCTGCAATCGTGCCCGCTCCAGTCGAGGGTCGAAGTCTCTCAGCTTCTTTGGAACCTCGTAAGGCGAACCTCAGCACTTCCGCCGCCGATCGGCCGTCCAGCGCCGCCGATACGGCACACGCCACCGCGGCAGCCGCGCAAATGGCCAGTTGCCCGACATGAGTGGGGATAGCGGATTCGTAAGCACCTCGAATAAGATCTTCCAACCTGGCCGGCGAACCAATGACGCCCACTGGAGCGACGCGCATGGCCGCTCCGCAACCATCGCCTTCAGAAGCAATACGGGCCGGGTCGCCGATCTGTTGGAAAGTCCAAATCGACACGCCAGGATGAACTGATTTTTTGCACTGCATCAACTCCTTCCCAATCCCGGCATGACTGACATGACCATTCAGCAAGATCGCCCTCGCCACCGCGATGGTTTGTTCAGTGTCATCCGTCGTCTCGCCGATCCGCCATTGATACCGCTTACCGGCATAGCGGGGAATCACGTCTCCCGGCCGTCCGTGGAATCCAGTTAGCCCTCCGGGATACCACCTCTGAACGTCCAAGCGGGATAGCGTCTCCGTTTGCTTTCCAACGGCGTCGCCGATTGCCAAGCCTTTGAAACACGCAATTACCCGTTCCTCGTATTCCATAAAACGAAGAACTCAGGGCGCCGCATTCTCCCGCCGGCTCATACTCACAAAAAACGCCGTATGCAAGGGGGCCGTCCGGCCATTTTCCAAATCCGCCTCCCGAACAATTCCAATCCGCGCATCTAGCAGCGACTCCGCCGTCACGGCCAAGCCGGGCGCAACTTCAATCTGCACCAATTCCGCTCCGCGATGCCCCTCCGGCGCAATCTCGCGCAATCCCTTACACTGCCAGCAGGCGCCGCCCTTATTGATGAGCTGGCAAAGACCTTCAAAATCGCGAGTCATCCTCGACCGCGCACTGCTCAACCGGTGGCGAAAAACCGGCTCCGATACCTCCAACATCTTCGCCGATTCCTCATTGCTAAAACCCAGCACCTCCCGCAACATCAACGCAGCCTGCTCCTCCGGTTCCAGCGAGCGCCCCACGCAAGCGAAGCAGAATGCGATGTGTTCCCTGATTTCAAACACGAAATCCGGCGCGCTCATGACCTTCATGAAATGTTCCAGCGTTTCAGGAGAGGCCTTCGATTCTTTTTCACCCTCCAATTGCGCTTCTACCCGCCATCGCCGCCTGGCACGGAGCAGATCCAGACAAACATGCGTAGCAATTCCAAATAGCCATGTCTTGAACTGCGCCTCCCGCCGGAAACTGGGCAGCGATTCCAGCGTTCGCACCAACACATCCTGCAGCGCATCCTCAGCATCCTGGCGGTGAGCGATCATCCGGTAGATATAGGCAAACAGCGGACGCTGCAGCGGCGTGATCAACGATTCGAAGGCGCGCCCGTTGCCGGCGCGCGCCTCCATAACCAAAGTCCATTCCTGTTCAGGTAGCATGCTATTTCATCATCTGTTGCATGATCTGCAGCCTGTTTCCAAACGGATCGCGGAAAGTGGCAATGCGCACCACTCCCGGGATGTCGCGAATCGCGCCTTCAAATTTCGCGCCCTTCGCAGACAGCCGATCGCGCTCTTTCTCCAGATCCGCCACGCGATAAACCGCCGTCGCGCCGCCGTCAGCAGGCTGAAAATCGGGTACGAGATTCAAGCCTACCGACACGCCGTCTGCCGAATCGCTAAACTCAACCCATCCCGGCATCTCGACCTTCTTCTTCATGCCCAGAACGTCTCCGTAGAACGCCTTGGCCTTCTCTAAATCCGAAACGCCATACCAGCAAAGATTGAATTGCATTGTGTAACCTCCACTAGCTAAGTCGAACCAGCCGGAAGATTCCGCCAACACGCTCATTTCAAAAGATCTCGATCGGCGAACTGTGATCCTCGTATTCGAAAAGCACCTGCAACCCCAGCGCCCGTATGTCCGTTTGCGTCGGCGGCAACGCTTTGTCGAGTTCAAATTCCACCAGCGCCGGCTGATGCGCAATCAGCGTTCCCGGAGGCACCTGCTGCAGATACACATGCTCGCCCGGGTCCGAATATCTGCTCTCCGCAAGACGCGCGCCGTTCACCGTGGCCGAAATGGAAATGCTTTGCAACTGATCGATCAGCGCTTGTGCAATGGTGAACCGCATCTTTAGATTGCACGGACTCCCGGCCTCGCAAGCCGGCTCCACCAGCAGCGAAAAACGTCGCGCGGTCCATCGCCAGTTGTCGTCTTCCAGCCGGTACCAACCCTCGCCAAGATCGAGCGACGGCGTCGCATTCGTCAGCCGGCTCTGAAGCAGACAATGCACACGCACATCGGCCGTAATGGTTCCCGTGTCGTAACGGACCGGCTCCTCGGCGGTCTTCCACGCATGGACGTGCCAGCCGCAGCGCTTCAGTGTGCGCCGCAGCCCCTCTTCGGTGAACAACCAGAAGTTCGTCTTATCCAGATTCAACTCGTGCTCATCCACCAGATAAGCCACGGCCAGGCGTTGCAATTCCGGATCGCGTTGATCGTCGAATCGAGCCAGTCGCGTGCTCATCACGCAATACCGCGTTCGCCGGGCCAGTGCCTCCAGCACGAAAAACGGATTCTTCAAATGATAGAGCGTGCCCAGAAAAATCGTCAGCCCAAACATTACGTCGGGCAGAGTAAATTGCGTATCGAGGTCGACTTCATGAATCTCCACCCGCGACCCCAGCGCTGCCTTGAGCGCCTTCACGCCTTGCATCTGGTTGAAGTTCGTCTCTCTGTTATCGAGAGCATGTACGGTGCAGCCGAGCGATTCCAGAAAGAACGAAATGGCCCCATCGCCGCACCCGGCATCCAACACTTGAAGATCTCCCACCAACGCCAGCAGTTGCCGCTGCCGCTCGCGAAGCAGATGATCCAGGCGCAAAAAAGCGGCCAGCGAATCGTACGGGTACCAGCCGGGCGCCGGTAGCGCGATCTCCGATTTCGTCCGTTCCAACTCGTGGCGGAACAACCTCGCCCGTTCTGCGAGATCCCCTATATCGAGATCACTGGCGATCATCTTTCCACTATCGCCCATGATTCAGCAGCCATTCCTTGGTGCGCCGCGGAAGATTCGGCGACGCGGCCAACCGGTCGAGATCCTCTGGTTCATCGACATCGAACCACTCCGGGCCAAGTTCCACGCTGAAGCCGCAACGCCCAAGCGCCGCCACGGTATGGTCCAACGTGAGCGGCGAACTCCACGGTACGTCCTTAAACATATCCGGATCCGCCACGCGGCTGGAAACAGCGTAATAGCCGCCATCCGTCGAGGGGCCAAGCGCAACATCGGCCTTCGAAGCCAGAAGCGCTTCGATATGCGCCACCGGAAGCGTAGGCGCATCGCTGCCCACAATCAAGGCGCGCGGATGCCCCGCCAGCAGAGCGCGATTGAGGGCGTGAAACATTTTTAATTCGAGATCGCCCTCGGCCTGCAGTCTGGTTGTAACTCCCGTCGTACTCCAGGCATCGGTAGGTATGTTGGTGTGCAGTTCCAACTCGACACCCGCTATCGAATGCAGCCGTTCGAGCATATCGGAGACAAACGCGGTGTAAAGTGAGGCGGCGTCCGCGGGTGCAAGAAACGGCTGGAGGCGGGTTTTTACCCTGCCGGGGATTGGCGATTTCGCGAAGAGAATGATGCAAGGCTGCAATCGAAGATTGTAAACTAACATTAGAATCGCGATCGAAAGTGGGCAACTGGAGGAAACAATGAAAAAACAAACGACTGGAATTCTAGGTGCCGCGGCACTGGCAATGTTGTTGATGGCGCGTCCCGTAATCACCATGGCCGCTGAGCCCGACGCAGCCAAGGGTAAGGAAGTTTTTGAGCAATGCAGCGTCTGCCACAACGCGGATTCCGAAGAGAAAAAAATGGGCCCGGGTTTGAAAGGTCTCTTCACACACGAAAAACTGAAGAACGGCAAGAAAGTGACCGAAGCGAACGTGAAGGCCATGATCAACGCCGGCGGCAACGGAATGCCGGCCTACGCCGACATGCTGTCCGACGAAGAGAAAGCCAATGTGATCGCCTACTTGAAGACGCTCTAATTCGCTACTCGGCTACCTTCAGGAACACGCGGAAAACGCTCCCGCTGCCCGCTTCGCTCTCGACGGCCAGCGTGCCTCTATGCTCGTCTACAATTTTGGAAACGATCGCCAAACCCAGACCCACACCGTCGGGTTTCGTCGTGAAGAACGGATTAAATATGTTCTTCAGTTGCTCCTTGGCGATTCCCGAACCGCGGTCGATCACTGAAACTTCCACCTCGTCCCCCAACAGCCGCGTCTTCACACTGACCGAGCCGCCCGCCGGACTGGCCTGCGCGGCGTTCACGATCAGATTGTAAAAGACGCGCTGCATCAACTCGCCGTCCATATCGACCCCAGGCACTTCCGGCGCATAATTCCGGTAAATTGCCACGTCAATCGGGGGGGTGTGTTTCTCAAATTCCGCAATCGCTCTGTCCAGCAACTCGGCCAGGTCCGTCTTCTCCAATTTCAGATGCATCGGACGCGCAAAATCGAGAAAGCGCGTGATGAGCGAGTTAGTCCGGTCGACTTCGGTGGAAATAAAACCCGCCAATTCGCCAATCAGAGGTTTGTCTTCCGGGACGTTCTTCAACAGCATTTCCGCGGAAGCGCGAATCGTCCCGATCGGATTGCGCAGCTCATGAGCCAGCCCGGCCGTGAGTTGACCCAGCGCCGCCAGGCGGTCAGAGCGTCGCACTTCGTCTTCGGCCTTCTGTAAGCTCTCGTTGGCTTCAGCAAGTTTTTCCGCAGCGGCCTGGTGCTTGCTCGCTTCGATTCGTGTTTCCTTGGCAAGTTGGTAAGTAAGAAACGCCACCACGGGCAGAAAGCCGACCCGCAGGTAGATCTCACCCCAGCCTACTTCGGTGAATTCGAATTGATTCCAATCGACGAACAGAAAAAACGACACGTACGAAAGCATCGACAACAAAGTGAAGGCGATGGTTCCCCGTGGTTTCATCGTGCTTGCCGCCGAAATAATGGGTAGCAGCAGAATCACATAGTACGAGGTGTTGATGCCTCCCGTAAGGGCGAGTTCCAGGTAGCAAAGAAGCAATCTGGAAAGAGTCGCAACACCCCTGCCCGTTTGCGTCGAGAACCACTGGATTCTCGGCTCTATGATCTGAAAAAGGCCAAGTACTATGAGGACGGAAACGGAGTAGGGGTCACGATACGGACCAAAACATAGCGCGGAGAACACTGCCAGCCAGACGATATCCTCGACGCGAATGAAGCGGGCAGGGGAGATCGTCACGGTCGCTGCCCCGATTATACCTTCGGTCAAGATGCCTTTATACCGCTCCTGCCCCGTCGAAGTATTCGTTCGACAATCCAAGTGCCCATCCTAGACCATGAGTGGTTTACAGTATTTCGTCTATTGCGAATATTTTTTGGTCTGCTAGTCTTACACCATGGTCGGTATAGAGCTTCACCGCAACGAAGGACGAATCCAGCGTCGCACCGCCTACGGTGTCGTGTCATACACAATGTCAAAACCCTTACCTTCCGCGCTCGCTGCCACATACTCTTCAACGGAAGAAGAACGATAATCGATCGGGTAAGCGTCCAGAATCGTTACACTGTGAGCGACCGCAAGTCAGAGGACGTTCTGTCTCCTTCATGAAGACGATTCGTATTCGCGGCATCAGATAGACCATATCGTCGGGCGTAAGCATGGCGGTCTATCGGAACTCGACAACCTCGCTTATCCTTGCCTTCGATGCAATGTGTGGAAAGGGAGCGATATCGGCTCGATAAGCGTGTTGCTGAGCGCCAGCGGTTGGCCTGCCACAACCGCAACATCGGCCTAATCTAAGTAATCGCTAATGAACAGCTCAAATCTGGCGGAGGAAGAGGGATTCGAACCCCCGGACGAGTTTCCCCGTCAACGGTTTTCAAGACCGCCGGTTTCAACCACTCACCCATTCCTCCACTCGAGATTGTAACCGATTCACCTTAATGGGATTGACTTTCCCGCCTCGCGCCTTCAAAATTGGGTAAAGCTTAGCTAGTTGGCTAGACGATTTCAAAAGGGGGATTTTTCGTGAGTACTAGAGTTCTGCTCGTTTTCCTTTGTGTTCTTCTTTGCGTTAGTGCGTTGCCAATCCTGGCGCAGGAAGTCAGCGGCGGCATCACCGGCCGCGTGCTTGATCCTACCGGCAGCGCCATCGCCAATGCATCCATCACTGTTAAGGATTTGGACCGCGGCACCGAATGGCCCACTACCGCCAATGACACCGGCATTTATGCCTTTCCCCGTCTTCCACCAGGACGCTATGAGTTGCGCGTCGAGGCAACGGGCTTCAAATCGTACGTGCAGCCGGAAATCAACCTCGACGTCAATCAACGCGCCCGCATCGATGTGAATATGCAGATCGGCGCCGTCAATGAAAGCGTCTCGGTATCTGCCGATGCAGCGGTCCTCCAAACCGACACCACTCAGGTAGGAACGCAGATCAATCCGGAAACGATCGATCACATGGCGCTGATCAGCCGCAATCCCGTGGCCCTTACGCTGCTAGCTCCAGGCGTGATTTCTCCGAATATCAGCACAATGAACAACGGTATCCGCAGTCAGGGTAACGGCCGTCCCTACGTGAACGGCAACCGCGAGGAAGCCAATAACTTCCTGCTCGACGGTATCGATAACAACCTGACCACCGAAAATCAGACCGCTTATCAGCCGAATTTGGACGCGATTCAGGAATTTCGCATGATCACGAATAACGCCTCCGCGGAATTCGGCAATTTCCAGGGTGGCGTCGTCAACGTCGTCATCAAGTCTGGTACTAATCAGTATCACGGCAATGTTTTTGAAGACCTCCGCAACGACAAGCTGAACGCCAATAACTGGGGTAGCAACTGGCACACAAATCCGATCATTCCTCGCCCTCCGCTTCGTTGGAACCAGTTCGGCGGAACCCTCGGTGGGCCGATCTTTAAGAACAAACTCTTCTTCTTCGCCGACTATCAGGGATTGCGCAAAGATAGCCCGGGCTCACCAGGTAGCTTCTCGGTAATTCCACTGGATTTCCGCAGCGGTGATTTCTCCCGGCTGCTCCTTCCCGCCAACGGCGGAATCCAGCTTTATAACCCTTACTCGGTCAGTTCTAATGGCACCCGCGCTCCTTTCCCGAACAACCAGATTCCCGTAAGTATGTTCAGCACCGCGGTCAAGAATCTCTTTGCCAGCCCGTCTCTCTATCCGGCTCCTTTGAGCAGCGACATCCGGTTCAACCAGTTCAACTCCGCCTCGTCGTTCGTCAATTCCGATCAGGGCGATTTTAAATTGGATTGGAAGATTTCCGCCAAAGATGATTTTTCGGGCCGCTATTCCAATGGCCGCCAGGATACCCCAACCATCAATTCTTTCCCGCTCACCTATAACTCCTTCGACACCGCGCCGTTTTCCAACGGCGTGTTGAACTGGACTCACACCTTCAACGCAACGCTCGTGAACGAAGCGCGCGCCGGTGTAAACAACGTCACTCGCAACAATGGCGGTGCGGATAAAGGCTTGGGCGACATTGCGCAGAAACTCGGCATCGCCAGCGCCGGTGCGGGTCTCTTGTCACTGCAAGGCTTCACCTACGCAAACGGCATTGGCAATGCAAATATCGGTACGCAACAGTTATTTGCGAATACAACATGGCATTACGCCGACAACCTGACGATTATCCGCGGCCGTCACATGATTAAGACCGGCGGACAGGTTCTACGTCAATGGGCCAACGTATTCTACTCCGGCAACAATGGCCGAACCGGTTTCATCAATTTCAACGGTCAGTTTACACAAGGACCTAGCGGGACATCACCAACTTCGAAGGCCGTCTCCGAAGCTGATTTCGTCCTCGGACTCCCGAACGATCTGGGCCGTGGTCTGAGCTCCGGAACATGGGGCCAGCGAGCGACCATCTATGGCATTTACGGCCAGGACGATTGGCGCGTCACGGACAACCTGACCCTGAACCTCGGCTTGCGCTGGGAATATCACACCCCACTCGTGGAAGTGGAAGACCGGCAGGCGAACTTCGGTCTGTTCAGCGGGCAATTGGAGCTGGCGGGCCAGAATGGCAACAGCCGCGCTCTGTACAATCCTTATAAGAAGGATTTCCAGCCCCGAGTTGGCTTCGCCTGGACCCCCGAAGCAATGGGTAAGAAATTGGTCGTGCGCGGCGCCTACACGATCTCCTCATTCATGGAAGGAACTGGAACGAACCTGCGGTTGCCTCTGAATCCGCCGTTTGAAGCGGAATTCGAGACAGTGTATCAGGCGTCGCTGCTCAACCTTCCTCTAACGAATCTCGATCAGGGGCTCAGCGGACTCAACCCCAAGAACCCATATGTTGGCGCAAACATCCGCCTGTGGGATCCCAACGTTCGTCCCGCTGAAACGCAGCAATGGAATTTTACACTCGAATATCAGCTTCCGTCGAATAACGTCCTCAGCGTTGGTTATGTCGGCCAACACGGGACGCATTTGATCGCCGCGATGCCGTTCTTCCAGAAACAGCTCGTCAACGGCACGGTGTTGCCCAGCCCTTATCTGGCCGGCAACCCAACGCTCACCAGTCAGATCACACAGATTTCCGGCACTCAGTCCGGAGCGAATCAAAAGTACAACTCTATGCAGACTTCTCTGCATAAACGGTTCAGCTCGGGCATTGAGTATCAGATCTCCTACACTTGGTCCCATGGCATGTCCGATTCCATCGGCTACTACGGCGACGGCGGCCAGTCCGGCTCGCAATCGGCGTACATGCAGAATCTCTACGACCGGCGCTCGGAGTGGGGTCCGTTCCTGGCCGATTCAAAGCACAATTTCGTAGCGTCCTACTTCTACGAACTGCCGTTCGGCAAAGGTAGAAAATTCGGCTCCAACTTGAACCGCGGCGTCGACACGGTTCTCGGCGGCTGGGTAATGGGCGGCAACTTCAGCGCACATACCGGTTTCCCGCTTACCATCAAGGCGACGGACCGTTCTAATACCTTGGCTCGTAGCGCTCGTGCGAACGTCATCGGGACAGCGAACAATTCACACATCGTCGGCCCAGGCAATCACTGGCTTGACGTAAGTGCCTACTCGCAGCCGGGAGCGTTTACCTTCGGCAACGCTGGGGTGGGCACTGAGCGAGGCCCTGGGGCGGCGATCTTCAATTTGTCGCTATCCAAGCGCTTCCCCATCACAGAACACAAATACTTCGAACTCCGCGGTGAGGCGTTCAACCTGGCAAATCACCCGGTCTTCAACAGCCCGATTTCGCAGACCATTACTTCATCGACCTTCGGCGAAGTGTCCAGCACACAAGGCGAACGAAGTGTGCAGATCGTTGCGAAGTTCTACTTCTAAAGCCTGATACTTAGCACTTTACAGGGCGCGTCTCCAACCCAGGGTTGGCGACGCGCCCTTTTTCATGATGCCGGCGAAAAAAATAGGCGCGGATAAACTCCGCGCCTTTAACCATTGCTTCTGACACTCATCCACTACCACAAACACAAAGATAAGGACGACCAATTATTCATACGAGTGCCACGGGAAAACGGATTTGAGTTGAAGCATTTTTATTCCGTCCAACCGTGCGCATCCCGGACGGCGATCATTTTGGACAGAATATCGTTCCAGGTTTGCTGCTGCATCATGACTTCGTTAGGGAACATGCAGCCATCCCAACAAATATGCCGCACCGCCTTCGTCGGCTGGCCATCGCTGCCGCGCAGCCAGAAACCGGCGTGCCGCACAATGTCCAGGCGGCCATTCGGATCGCTAGCCAGGCAATGGCGTCCCGTCTTGTCATGAGAACCCGAACCCCTTACCGTGCCATCGTTTTGAGCCACATGGAAATCGATAGTCCAAGGCCGCAGAGCATTGGTCAGCGTCTTCAACGCGGCGTCGAGGCTGACAGCCTGCCCCCACGCAAAATCCTCCGGCAGAATCCGATCCTCCGGCGCGTTATAGCCGAGCGTGTAGAGCAGCGTGTGCGCCATATCGGCCTGGAAACCGAGCGTCTTCGGCCGGCCGGTCAATTCCAGCAGTTGCAGCATGGTCCGCCAGCTATGCATACCGCCCCAGCAGATTTCCCCTTCCGCGGCCAGGCGTTCCCCGAACGATTCCGCCACATCGCAAGCTTCGCGAAAAGTCTGCGCAATCAGCTTGGTGTTCTCGACAGGATTCTTGATCCACTCCGCCGGGCTTCCCGCCGAGTCGATACGGACCACGCCATATGGCCGAATGCCAAGATCCCGCAGCTTTTTGGCGATCCGGCAACCCTTCCGAACCTGCTCCACGAAATTCTTCCGCTCCTCGGCGCTGCCCATCGCCGACCCGCCCCCAGTGGGCGGCCACACCGGCGCAACAACCGAGCCGATCACGAAGCCTTTCGAGCGAACTTTATCGGCCAGACGCGCCAAGTCGTCATCGGTCGAATCGATACTGGTATGTGGATCGAAGAGAAAGATATCCACACCATCGAATTTGACGCCGCCCACCTCGGCCGCGGCCGTGAGATTGAGCATGGTGTCCAGATCGATCGGCGGTTCGGAGTCAGGCCCTTTGCCAACAAGGCCAGGCCACATAGCATTGTGGATCTTCGGAAAGTTGTTCATGGTCAGAAAGACATTCTATCGGATGCTGAGAATCCAGATATGCTGTTCCAAGAGATGGTATCTTGCGATTAGGCCATGACGACGAAATTGCTGACTGAAATTCTCGAAATGAGCGTTGCCGAGCGGATCCAGCTCGTCGAGGACGTTTGGGATAGTATCGCCGCAGTCCCAGAGGCCGTGGAACTTACGGATGCGCAACGGTGCGAACTCGACCGAAGGCTATTGGAGTATCGTCGATCGAACGAGCCAGGCCTGCCATGGAATGAGGTCAAAGCCAGAATTCTGGCGAGGCGATGACTCGTGCCATCTTCTTCCGGCCCGAGGCCGAAGAAGATCTGACCGAAGCATTTGATTGGTATGAGAAGGCGGAAGCAGGTTTGGGCTTCGAGTTTCTCCGCGCGGTAGACGTTTGCGTTCAATTCATTCAGCGGCAACCGTTAGCAAGTGCAGTTGTGCGAGGAGAAGTGCGGAGAGCGGTTCTTCGGCGATTCCCGTATGGCTTGTTCTATGTGATGGAGCCAGAGAAAATCATTGTCTTGGCTTGCTTGCATTCAAAGCGAAATCCCCATATTTGGCCGCGGCGAAGCTGAATTCGAAACTAGGGCGATAGCATCACCGCCCCCGCGCGCAGGGTTATGAAGAACGCGGACCGCTGGGTCACTCTCTGGAACAATGGGTGACGAAATCGCCAGAATCAAATCCGACTACTACTGTCCTTGATGTGCGGCGCCCAAGCAAAGTGTCTGGTTGGAGCTGACGGCACGCGTCCGAAACGGCCAAGCTTGCGTATCCGAGCGGCAAGACGTATGAGCCCAGCCACGATATCTCCTCGCCAGTTGTGCTCAGTATCCGGGACATGGAACGGAGAACCTCGGAATCCGCGTAGCGTCCGTCCGGAAAATATGCCGGGGAACACGCCCACCCAGAATTTCTCTCGTCGGGATCGTAGGACTCTGATCCTGCAAGGTAGAGGCGGGCGAAGGCTCCGCCTTGGGGCCCGGTCTCATCAAAGAGTCCGAACCAAACGCCACGATGTTCTCTCCAGGCTTCTCGGTTTCTACTGTGAATCCATCTGCAGTCGATCGTAGCAGGGGACCACTGGCGTGACGACCTTGAACAGAATAGCGTCAGAAGGATGTATTCCCTTGATCGGCTAAATGGACCAGCCATTCGGCACGCCAAAGCTTATGGGAAATACCGCTCGTGCCTGCATGTTGGGTGTATTCTCGACGTTAGGAGGCAAGCTTGCACGTGAGAGCCGCGACCACATGGCCATCATCTGTCCCCGTCGCCATGGTCGTGTTTCTCTTTTTCGGTGCAGCGCAGCTGGGTTACGCCACGCCGCAATCCGAAATAACCCCGTCCGGAGCAGCCCGGCAACTGGGTGCAATCAAGGGTAGCGTCACCGACGCGGTCACAAACAAGGGATTACGCAAAGCCTACTTGATACTGGGCGGCGCATACGCCTCCGTAACGGACGACCAGGGTAATTTCGTATTCGAAGACGTTAAGCCTGGATCCTACGGTCTGGAAGCTGAACACCAGGGCTATATCGACGGACACTTCGGAGAGGCGGGAAGCGAGCCAATCAAAATAAAGCTGGCGCCCGGGCAAACGCTCTCGAATATCAAGGTCGAATTGACCCCCCAGGCCGTAATCACGGGGCACGTGGTCAATGAAGACGGCGACATTTGGACCCACGCTACTGTGAACATGTTTCGATCCAAATGGTCCCACGGCCACCGAACCATTCAAGGCTTTAGCGGAGAGGTAGTCAACGACCAGGGCGAATTTCGCATTAGCCAGGTTCCGCCGGGCAAGTATTATCTGGCCGCCGAACCCGACTCTGGGTGGGAAATGAGAAATCGGCCGAGTGGGAAAGACGTCGTGACACGACAGCCCACGTGGTATTCCAATTCCACGGATCTCGAGGGCGCTACGCCGATCATCGTGGGGCCTGGAAACCAAATATCCGGCCTGGAGATCCGGGTGCGCCGCGGAAGTACCCACCGCATCCGGGGAAGGCTTCTAGGCGTTGACAATGTACCTCCGCCTGACGAGAAAACCGGAAGGTTTGGTGCGCGCAGGATCTCGGCGGACGCAGCTTCCGCAGCCGCCGGCAATAGTAAAGGCGGGACGATACGGTCAGACGGATCTTTCGAAATCGTCGGTGTTCCGCCCGGAACCTACGATCTCAGGGTGCAACAGGGGTTTTGGTTTACCAATAATAACGTCAATCTCGCGTCCGTTAAGGTTCGGGTCGACGACCAGGATGTGGAAGACGTTTCCATCGAACTCATTGCTCCTCGGCCCGTGAAAGGGGTGATAGAGATTTCGGAGAAGGGGTCCCTCAAACCCTCGGGGCACATCGTTCAGCTTGAATCTGACACTCCCGGTTGGAGCCCGGAAGCGGTCTCGCGAGCGGACGGAAGTTTCGATTTCGCGCTGGTTAGCCCGGGGCGATATCGCATCCAGGTGCTGGGAAGCGGGTTTTACCTGAAGGAGATCCGCTACGGAGATGTCGTGTCCAACGACGGAACTATCTCCCTGACTGGGGCGGAAGGCCGCCTCGTCTTACTGCTGAGTACTCTGGGCGCCCGTTTGACGGGAACGGCTGTTCGGACGACAGACGGCAAAGCTTCTCGTGCGAAAGCGCAGGTGGTACTCATTTCGAATAGAGTGCCAGCCCGCTTAGCCACTTTCGATCAAACGGGCACGTTTACATTTCAAGACCTCGCGCCAGGAACATATAAGTTATACGCGTTTGAAGGTGTGCCCGATGGCGCGTGGGACGACTCTGATTTCATGAAGGAACTCGGGGACGCCGGCATGGAAATTCAGTTGACCGAAGGCGAGGTTAAGAGCGCAGACGTGCGGCTGATTTCCGTCTCCGATCTCGCACCAATATTGAAGAAACTTGGGATGGAGTAGACCCACCGCTGCCTTTTCAACTATTGATGAGCGTACCCTGGAGCCAAGTGGCTTGAGTTAGCGCGAACAAAGATAGGTCCTCCGCCGATCAGTCCCGCCGAGTCGTGCGAGTTGGCCGGCGTTTACCGATGGCTGGCGAGCCCTCCCCACCAGCGATCGGGTTTGTTGTCCCGAACCGGCGTTCAACTTTGTCTACAGCAGCCGGAAGCAGTCTTCAGCCGGGATTGTCTTCGAAATGTCGCCCAGCTCTTTGAACTGTCCGATCAGTGTTTCCCAACGCTCGCGAGACATCGTTCCGAGCCCGTTGCGCCGCGTGGCATCCGTCTCAATAAACGGTTTCTGCGCCTCCGCGACTTCGGCGAAAGTCTCCAGATCCATCGTTGGATTCAACTGGTTCATCTGCTGGTTGACCGCCTTGGGGTCGTCCAGGTACGAGCGCCATCCTTCCCGCACCGCCGCGACCATGGCCTTCGCTGTATCGGGATTCTTACGTAACGATTCCCCGCTTACCGCCATCACTGTTGTATACGGGTCATAGCCGATTTCGGAGACAGCGAACACTTTGACTGCTACTCCCTTCCGGCGCGCGGTAATCGGCTCCGAAGTGAGGTAGCATTGCTGCGCGAACTTTTCATCATGCAGGAAAGACGTGATGTCTCCTCCGGGCGACGGCACGACTTTAACGTGGTCGAATCCGAACTTCTGTTTCAGCAAGCGCGCAAAGGGCAAGCCACTTTCCAGTGCGATGGTACCCTCCTTCAGAACGTCGCCAATGCTTGTTAGATTTCGTGAAGCATGCGCCATGATCCCCGTAGGACTGTCCTGAAAAACCGCGAACAGCGCCACGACATCATTGCCTTTGCTTCTAGCCAGGATTACTTCATCGGCGGAAACAATTCCAAAATCCACCGAGCCGGCGCCGACCATCTGCACCGTCGGAGTCCCCGTGCCTCCCGGAAGAACCTCCACCGCCAGACCATGCTTGGAATAAGGTGCTGCGTAGAACCCGCCGAATTCCGGCTCCGGTTTCCAGTTCAGCGCCAGCTTCATCCTGGACGGCTTGCTGCATGCGGACAAGAGCCCCAGCGCGGGCGCTGTTTTCAAGAAGGCTCGCCGCAACATCCTGTGCGAAGTCATTCCATGATTGTCGCGCAACGCACTGCAGCAGGTTTACCTGGTCACCGTCACTGGGCCTGTTCGGAAGCGTGCCAACGCCGCAGGGTCAGGTGGCTTAACAGATTAATCAACCCGAACAGCTCCGGCCCCAGCAGACTCGCACTTACGTTCTCCTTGCCTCTTGTTCTGCCATCACGCAGCGTCTTCGCAATCTGGATGTCGGTGGTTGCGGCGACATCCAAATCGGGCATGACCTTGGCGCAAGTCCGGACGCTGCTCGTGCCAAAGGCAAGGATCGAGACAGATCCAAAAAGCGGCACGAGGCTAGAGTACGTCAAAATGATGATCGGAGGGATTGAACGAGAAGGGTTTCTCGGGACCGAGCCCGGCACCGTTCACGTGAGTGGAGTGCATTTCATTATCACCGATCGTTCCACCAGAGACACTTTCAACCTGCTCAAGAGGAGCCTTGTTGAAACCTATGGTGTGCCGTCGAACGAGCACGTGATGACGGGGGGACCACTTTGTTTCTGGCAGTTCGCATCCGGAAACATAATGTTGACTCTATTCGGTCCGCAAGGCGATTTTAAGGGCGCGGTGTCATTGGCGTACATGAAAAATCCCGTGGAGCCTGTTCTCCAGTGAATTGCAAGGATAAGCCGATTCGCATGCCCTGAAACGGAGTTCAATGAGACAAAATCCGCGACGGAACGACCTGCGCGACGAATCCGATCCGAGCGGCAGTACAAGAGCCGAAAGCGCCATAACACGCATCGGCTCTTGCATACCACAATGGATCAAATCAGGAAAACCATACCTGACGGGCTCCCCACCGGCGTGTAATCATCTGTGAAGGTCAACTTGCCGTTTCCCGGGTTAACGCTGAAAGTGGTAGCGTTGTCGGCACGCTGATTAAGAGAGACCATGACCTGACCGGAGGGATCGATGGTGATTACTCTTGGATAATCTCCGAGCGTTGAAGCATGGCTTTCCTGAGTAAGCGTGCCATCGTGACCGATGCTGAAAACGCTGATGGTGTCGCTCAGGCGGTTTACCCCGTAGACGAATCGGCCGTCCGCGGAAACGCGGATTTCCGAGGTGAAAACGGTGCCTACAAATCCTGGCGGAAGGCTCGAGACCTGCTGCGTGTTGGTTAGGCTTCCGGTGGCCGGATTGAACCGCCAGAAGATGATTGTATCGCCTTCCTCCTGAATCGAATACATCCAAAGTCCGTTAGGATGGAAGGCGAAGTGCCGCGGCCCATCGCCCGGGGGCGTGTTCACGAAGGGTGTCGCAGCCGGAGTCAGAGGCGGGGTGGCTCCCGGGGTCAGTTTCCAGACGTAGATCCGGTCTTGCCCCGCATCGGAGCCCACAACCCATTGGTTGGAGGGGTCGGTTTCCATCTGGTGCGGGTGTCCATCCGGCCCCTCATGAGCGCTGAACGCGAAGCTCCCCGGAGGCGCGCTGGTGGCGGGCTTCTGCGTAAACGAAGTGTCAACGTTACCTGCAGATTTCTGCTGAAACACCGCAGGCCCGAGCGACCCATTTGCCAAAATTGGGAACGCTTCAAAGTAGCTGCCGACGTACTCGGCCGCGAAAAGAAACTTGCGCGTATTGTCCACGCCAACGTGAGCCGGAGCGCCAATTGCGTTTACCGCATTCAAAAGTGTCAGATCGCCGGTCATGCGGTTGATCTTGTACGCACTTACCGATCCGTGGGGAGTAAAGATTTCGTTTCCCGCATACAGGAAGTTCCCTGTTGAGTCGATGGCAAGGGTGGACGGGCTCGCTGTGGATGCGTTCATCGCCGTGGCCGGCAAACCAGGAGCTGCGAGCCTCAAGACGGTTAAATTCCCCTTGGAAAGATTGAGCTCGCATAAGTAAATCCCCTCGCCGTTGCCACCGCTACCACCGCTGGCGACATTCGTGTAGGTGCCGATGTAAAGCCAAACCGTTCCGCGCGGGGCACCGGTTGACTGTTGACCAAAAGCTTCTGGCACACTCGCGGCGGCAGCAACCGCCGCGGCGCCCTTGAGTAAATTGCGACGCGAGAACGTACTTTGCAAGTCGCCGAGTTTTGTGTCTTTTGTTGATTCCATTAGTTTCCTCCTATGCAGGCACACTACCCTTTTCAAAAGAGAGTTACTTGCGTGCAACGCCGCATCGATCGCCGCGTCGCATTTCGGCAGACCTCCTGCCGAAGCAAACCTCCGTTTCGCGTGAGGTAACCAGCGTGGTAAGCTTCCGATGTGAGTGGTTCCTACCAGTTAGGAGCCTCACGCGAGTTGGTTCCTGACACCAACAGGAATCAGCTCTTTCCGATGTCGCAACTCAGTATGCACACTGTTTCAGTACTCGTCAAGGGAGTGCATATTGATCTTTCGGACGGTCAACAAAGGTAAGCGTATAGATATCTACGATATTTTTGTTGCAACCACTGGTATCCCAATCCGCGCAGCCAAAGGGGATGTCCAATGGACTGTAGTGTGCGCTGAGCAGCGCGTTGTTCAGGGAGGGTTGAAGTCCCTCTGGCGCTGCGATTTTCCGGAGGGCAGGGTGTCCATCCCGAGGTGGAATCTGAAGGGCATGAGGAGAAGTACTGGGCTGTGATGAAGGCGAAGGCGTTCTCATTCACCCACCGCACCAAGGTGTTTGCGGACTGCACGGTACGGAAGAATGACGCGTGACCTCAGGAGGACTGGCAGAGTCTCCGGGTGGCGCCGGAGTAAGCAGACCTATTGGGCGAGTCGCGAAGCGAACGCCCCGCGAAAAGGATTCTCGTGCCCGGGCACGCATATTCTTGTCGCGGAGTTGCTCGACTCCCAGCGCGAGCGCCTGAACGAGCTCTTCGATCAGACGCGGAACGTAATCAAAGACGCGTTCTAAAGCGCGCAAGATCTATTTCGTGCGAGGCGTGCTCGTTGACGGCGGGCGCGATCAGTACGCTCGGATCGAAGCGGCGAAGCTGTTTATTCGAATGATTTCCTCACGCAAGTAAGACGGCGCCACACGTCCGGGGTGCCAGCACCCACCGGCCGCGAACGCGCCGCCCGGTGTTCGCGCGGCCCGGCGCGGGCGGCGAGGCGAATCGCCACGGCTGCGAGAGGGAAGGGCAGGGGAGTCGAGCGCTCGCCAATTGTAGGCGCTAAACTTATCTGTGCATATGCATTCAACCTGGCGCACTGCGCTGCTTCTTGTCTTCTGGGTGGCGTGGTGGTTTCCCTTCTTCGTGCGGTTTCGCGGACCGCGAGCGAAGGCCGTTCAAAAGGATAACAGTGCGCGCTGGGGCCTTCTGATACAAGCGTTAGGGTCCGCGGCCGTCTACGCCCACAAACCGGCCACGTGGGCATCGGCCATTGCGTGGTGGCGATTACTTCCGGCGTTTGCGATGGCATTACCGGCGATCTGGCTTAGCTGGACCGCGACAGCTCATCTGGGCCGCCAGTGGCGCGTGGAAGCGGGTCTCAACGCGGATCACGAACTGATCCGCAGCGGCCCCTATCGTCTGGTGCGGCATCCGATTTATGCCTCGATGCTGTGCATGATGCTGATGAGCGTTGCGCTTGTCGGTACGTGTCCCGGTGCACCCATTGGCATCGCGCTATTTCTCATCGGCATAGAAATTCGTGTTCGCGTTGAGGACGGTCTTCTGGCCGCTCACTTCGGCGATTCGTTTCGTGCGTGGCGGGATTCCGTGGCGGCGTATATTCCGTTCGTACATTGAGGCCATCGCGGAGTTGCTCGACTTCCCAGCGCGAGCACCTGAACGAGCTCTTCGATCAGACGCTGAACGTAATCAAAGGCGCGTTTGGAGCGCGCAACATCTTTCGGGTGAGAGACGTCCTTATCGACGGCGGGCCCGATCACCATGCGCGGATCGCAGCGTCAACTTGCCCGCTGGACACGAAAAGGCCGCGATGCAGCCGGCGTTCGACTTGGGAGTGACGGTTCGATCGGCTTAGGAATTTACTTACCGGGTGCGGCGAAGAGGCTCAAGATGGAGAGATGCGGCAATTCGGGATTCTGATCGCTATCGCTTTGGCGGCAGGGCAGCCGGGCAGGTGCGCTGAGATTCTGCATATCGATCCAGAGGCGCAGACGGCGCTCTCGCGGCCGGCGCGCGCGGAATTGGGATTAATCGGCGTGAATGTGCACCGATTCCGGGGCAACGCCCAGCTGGATTTGGCGCGAGAAGCGGGATTCCGGTTTGCGCGGGCGGATTTGCTGTGGGAGCGGGTAGAACGGGGCGGCGCGTACCGCTTTCGCGCTTACGATGCCCTAATGAACGCATTGGAAGCGCGTGGTATGGGCGCGCTGCTGATCCTGGACTATGGGCATCCGGATCACGGCGGCAAGGTTCCGCGAACACCGGAGGACATCGCCGCTTTTGGCCGTTTTGCGGAGGCGGCGGCGAGGCGATTCAAGGGCCGCGATGTGCGGTATGAGATCTGGAACGAACCGGATATTGTGCAGTTTTGGCCCCCAAAGCCCAATGCCCAGGAATATGCGGCTCTGCTGCGCGAGGCGGTGTCGGCGATCCACCGGGCCGATCCGGCGGCGAAGGTGGTGAGCGGAGGAGTGTCGAGGCTCGATCTGAAGTTTCTGCGGAAGGCTATCGATCCTGGTCTGGCTGCGGGGTTGAGCGCGATCGGGGTGCATCCTTATCCGAAGCGAGGTGCGGAAAAGATTGGGCCGGAGATCGAGAAGCTGCGCGAATGGGCTCGTCAGTCCTTTGGAGAACGTCTCGAAATTTGGGACACGGAATGGGGATATTCGTCGACGAATTCTACCGAGCGGGCTCCGGGAAACGGTCATAGCGACGAAGGACGGCTGCGGCAAGCGTGCCTCGCCGTTCGCGAGATGCTGACGGTGTGGAGCGTCGAGTTCCCGCTTGGCGTTTGGTACGACCTGCAGGACGACGGGGCGCACGCCGAGAATCCCGAGCAGAATTACGGGCTGCTTGACGCGAACGGCGCCGCAAAACCGGCGATGCAGGCGGTGCGCACGGTGATGACCGCGGTCAGGGGGCGGCGCTATGCCGGTATGATTCAGCGCGCGCCATCGGGGATGCACGCCATGCGATTCGATGGGCAGGCGGATGTGCTGTTCATCGTGTGGAACGACAGGGCTGGGAAGCGCCAAACAATCCGGTACACAAAAGACAATCTGGTCTCGGTGACCAGTTTGATGGGCAATACGGTGGAACTGAAGGCCGATAGTTCCCGCGAGGCGCAGATGGAGATCGATGAGGCCGCGGGTCCGATCTACCTGCTTTGGAAACACCCGCCACCCTCGGCGCACGACGGTGCTGCTGCATCAGTGCGCATGACGTGGCCGGCGGGCCGGTAACAAGCGCGTGACGGCTACCAGCGAGCGCCACCACTTTATCGCGACGACGCCGGCGATGGTCAGTCCGGATTGCGACTGTCGGCGCTCCCGTCGAGCACCGCGTCATCCAGGCATCACTGTTTCAAGAAGGCGCGCCGCGGCATCCGATGCGAAGTCATTTTATGATTGTCGCGTAATGCACGTCACTGTGTTTGTTCGGAAGCGTGCCAACGCCGCAGCGTCAGGTGGCTTAACAGATTAATCAACCCGAACAGCCCCAGCCCCAGCAGACTTGCCAGCATAACCGCGGCGAATACCTTGTCGATGCGCTGTTGCGTGCGGGCGATTTCCACCACGGAACCGAGTCCTCCACCGGCGATAAATTCACCCACGATGGCGCCGATCACCGCGAGCCCAGCGGATACGCGAAGTCCCGTAAACACCTGGGGCAGCGCCGCGGGAAGGCGCAACTTGAACAGCGTGACCAGCGGCGATGCTTCGTAGAGCTTGAACAGATCACGCAACGGCGGGTCCGTCGAAAGAATTCCGCTCAGGGTGTTGGCGATCACCGGAAACACCGATGCCACAAAGGCCGAAGCGATTACGGTCTGGATGCCGAATCCGAACCAGATCACCAGCAGCGGTGCAACCGCGATCAGGGGCACAGTCTGGAAAAAAATCGCGTAGGGATAAAACGCTCTTTGCACGCCGCGCGAGGAAGACAACAACACTGCGATCGCGATCCCAGTTACCGCGCTCATGACAAAACCCGCCAGGGCGCCTGCCGAGGTGGACAACAGAGCCTGAACCAATTCAATGCGGCTGTCGATCATCGCACGGAGAACCGCGGAAGGCGGCGGAACCAGGTAAGCCCGCACGAAGCCTTCCCGCACCAGAAACTCAGCCATCAGGGTAAGTAGCACGAGAGGAATGAGCGGTGGCAGCAACGTCTTCTTCATTCTTCGATCGCTCCCAGTAAGAGCCGCATCTCTTGCCCCAGTCTGGGATCGCCGCGCAGTTCGTTGTTACGAACAGTGGGCAATTCCAATCTGCGGTCCAGCTTGATCGCTCCGCCCCTTCTCGCCAGCACCACGGCCCGGTTGGCCAAAAAGGCGGCCTCCGACACCGAGTGCGTCACGAAGATCACCGTCATGCCGCGGCGCTGCCACAGTTCGCGAAGCCGCACGTCCAGATGGAAGCGCGTGATTTCATCCAGCGCCGCGAAAGGCTCGTCCAGAAGCAGCAGTCGCGGCTCCGTCACCAGCGCCCGCGCCAGCGATACCCGCATCCGCATTCCGCCCGATAACTCAGCCGGATAGCGATCCAGAGCTTCCAGCAAGCCCACTTGCTCGAGAACGGCGCGGGCCCTTTCGTCCCGCTTTGCTTTCGCCTCACCCATCAATTCCAGCGGCAATGCGGCGTTAGCCAGCACGTTGCGCCACGGTAACAAGTGCGCGTCCTGGAATACGAAGGCCGTCTGGAAACGCTCCCCGTTCGGCTCTATGCGGATCTGCCCGGAGTCTGGTTCGGCGAGCCGCGCGATCATCCGCAACAGTGTCGATTTCCCGCAGCCCGAAGGTCCCAGCACGGCGAGGAATTCGCCCGTATCGATGCGCAAGTCCATACCGGCGATTACGACGTGATTATCAAACACTCGCCGCACACCCTCCAGTTGGACTGCCACGCCACTGCTGATTGTGTTTGCCACCCCTTTAGCATGCCCGACTTCTGCAGCACTCGAGCATATATCCTTTATAGCGGCGAGGCCGCAAACCGGAACCTTGGTTGCTTTCGGAGCTATATGATAGGATTGCTTTAGCGTAAAGGACGCATCCGGTCCGCGGAAAGGGTAGAAGCCCACCTTTCAGTATCAAGTCTCAGCAACCTTCTTTCAGCCCGATTGTGCGGACACCGGGCGCTTCGATGAAAGGAGGTCGCTATGTCGACCGATCCACAACCGGCGACACGCCCACTTCCCGACCGTCCCAATCTCCGCCATCTGAAGGACCAAGCCAAGGACCTGCTCAAGACCGGCGAGGCGACATCGATCACCGATGCGCAGTTCCAGATCGCGCGTCTCTACGGGTTTGCGAGCTGGCCGAAGCTCAAGGCTCACGTCGAATCCTTCGAGGAGATCGGGCAACTCAAGCAGGCTATCGACACCAACGACATCGTTCGCGTCAAGACCATGATGACGCGCAACCCGGCGCTGCACAGTGCTCCACTCGGTTACGGCAAAGATGGGCCGCTCACGTGGGTTGCCGAATGCCGCGTGCCATGGGAGTCACCGAGTCCCGTGAGACTGGCCATGGCGGAATGGATGATCGCGCACGGATCGGACGTGCACCAGGGCGGGCGACGGACCGCTCATGCGAGCCGCGCTCAACGGATATCGCATCCCGATGATGGAGCTTCTCGTGTCCCACGGCGCCGATGTGAACGCCCTGTGGCACGGACATTTCCCGATCATCTTTGCGCCGTGCGAGTCGATGGATCCGGCCGCTCTTAAATGGCTTCTCGATCACGGCGCAAATCCGAACTGTCGCGACCATGGGTACGAGATAAGCGGCCATCCATATCCCGGCACGGCTCTCGACTACCTCATTGCGGGTTACGCGCGTTCCGTGGAACGACTGAGCGCCTGCATCGACATCCTTCTCGAGGCCGGTGGCGAGACCAGGTACGACGCGCCGGCTGTGCTGGCACTGCTCCGCGGCCGGCTCGATGATCTGGCAGAGCTGATTGACGCCGATCCCGCACTCGTGAATAGGCGTTTCTCAGAACTCGATTGCGGCATGACCGGCGGACGCCGCCTCACGCTTCAGGGAGGAACGCTCTTGCATGTGGCCGCGGAATACGGCAACCTCGCAGCGGCCGCTCTGCTCCTCGACCGTGGGGCCGACGTCAATGCCCGCGCGACCGTCGATGAGGCCGGCGTCGGCGGGCAGACTGCAATCTTCCATGCGGTGACGCAGTTCGACGATGGCGGCTTGCCGGTAACGCAGTTACTGCTTGAGCGCGGCGCCGACCTCACCGTTCGCGCGAAGCTTCCGGGGGACTACGAGCGGCCGGGTGAGATCGTCGAGTGCACGGCCTTGGGATATGCGCTGCTGTTTGGCGGCGCGAGTCAGAGGAGAACGGTGACTCTGCTGCGAGAGCGAGGGGCCGTTGAGTAATATCAAACGGCAGATCGATGGACCACCCGAGGCCGCCAGCCGCCATCCGCATCGGAGTTGGCGTAATCAGGTGGGATACTCAGCCGAGTATAGGAGTCGCGCGATGACCCCAGCAGATTTTCAGAGGATTGCGCTGAGCTTGGAGGGCGCGGAAGAAGTCTCCCACGCGGGGTTGCCCGCCTTTCGTGTGGGGGGTAGGAGATTTGCTTCGCTGGCCAACCAAGAGGAGGGCTACGGAAACTTGACCCTTACGCTTGAGCATCAGGCGGCGTTCGTGGAGGAAGCGTCCGAGATTTTCCTCCCCATTCCGGGCGGTTTTGGAAGGATGGGACATACGCATATTCGCTTGGCCGCGGCGAACGAGGACATACTAACCGGCGCACTACGAACCGCGTGGAAACTGCGGATCGAGAAGAACGCAAAGAAGAGGCAGGAGAGGCGCGGCTTGCCCGCCCGGGCCGAAGTAGTAAATAAGAGAGGCGGCAGGCGATGACCTGCAAGCTCACCGGGGCATGTCAGGAAAGGGCTTTTCGCGTCATTCAAAACAGCGGGTTTCGGTCACGATCGTGCAGTCGCAGGCGGGCGTGGCACATACGTGTGGCGCGTCGGGAGCGGCACAGCTAGGACGGCCTGCGGCCGGTGGCGCAGATCCAGTTTTTTCGGGACACATGCTTCATAGCGACCTCGGTAAATCCCGCCTGCGTCAGGAGGTCCCGGTGCTCCGCGTCGCTCAGAAACGCGGCGCGAAGCAGCGGCATGACGATCGCATAGAGCAGGCGGAACGGCCCGCCGCGGTACGTTTCGGCGATTAAAGTGAACGTTCCGCCGGGTTTGAGCACCCTGAGGATCTCTCGAACGTTCGCCGGCAGGTCCGGCCAGTAGTAGTGCGTCTCCACTGCTGTAACAACGTCGAACGTGCCATCCGGGAATGGCAATGCTGCCACAGAACCCTGCTGGATCTGGACTCGCCCGGTCTCGATCTCCTGGGCATTCGTGTCTCGTGAGACCGCGACGCTCGCTACCGAGTAGTCCAACCCAATAATCCTGCCTTCCGGCGCCAGGGCAGCGAGTCTCCGCACAGTCCGCCCGCCACCGCAGCCGACGTCCAGGATTAAGGCGTCCTTCGGCACAACGACCTGCTGCAGACCCCAGTCGGTCATTGCGGCATGACCGAGATTCATCGCCCGCACGATGCGCCTGCCGAGTGGGCCCCTGGGTTTCCGAACCTGCCGGAAAAGCCAAAGCACGGCGGCGATCAGCAGTACCAGTTTCAGTATCCTAAACATCCCGCGTGTCTCCTCGTAGGATTAGACCATATTGATGTTTTCCAGAGTTTCGGCGCACTCGCGCTAGCGGGAGTAATCTGCAATTTGCGGGGCACAGGCCGGATTACTGTTTATCGATCACTCTGGCGCCCTGCCAACCATCCCACGAGCTTGCTCGTCTCTCTGATTTGCCATGCCCCAGGAGGCATCAGATTCGTCCTGATCGGCAGAGCTTCCAAAGCCAGGGGTCGAGCTTCCGCGGTTTGCCGCAGCCATCGAGCGCCAGAGGCACGGCCTGGCCGGAATGGTTTTGCGCGATCCGAAGCGTGGCGAGGCTCAATAGAGAGTCGGCGGTGACCGGATTGAAATTCCCAAATTGCGCCTGGCGCAGGGCCAGCGATTCGGTCAGCATGGGTTCGGTCGATTGTAGAACTTCCCTGGCGGTCAGGAGCGGCCGTAGACCGCCAAAACGCTAGAGGCCTGGCGCAAAGAGCCTCCCGGCTTGACTCAAACTTCGGGGCGGTCGCGTCACCGTCCCCTACCAAAGCCCTTAAACCTTCTCCGGAACAACATAAGGAGCACGATACTTCCGAGTCATCATCTCGTTCGCTTCCTTTTCCCCAACGAAGTGCTTCTTATCCGAGTCATACTGCAGCCGCCGGCCCAGGCGATAAGCAATATTCGCCATATGGCAAAGATTCGCCGACGTAACGCCAATCTGTACATCGGCATTCAGATTCTGATATTTGCGGGACTTCACCGCATCGATGAAGTTCTGCATGTGCGGGATGGTCTCTTCGCCGGGAGTGTCCTTCCCCTCTTCGGCCAACTCCAGCTTTTCGCCCTTATACACCTGATAGCCAGACCCATCCACGGCCATGTACCCATCGGGTCCGTAAAAAAGATTTCCGATAACGTTGCCGCCCTTCCGCTTAAGCCCGCCTTCCTCACCTGTCAGAATGCCGCGAACCTCGAATACCAATTCGCAATCGCCGTAGTCGAACGAAGCGAGTTCGGTGTTCGGAGTCTCCTGATCGTCGACGTACGCATACTTTCCGCCAGTTGAAACAATCGCTTTCGGCAGTCCTTCTTTCCCCAGACCCCAACGGGCCACGTCCATCTCATGCACGCCCTGGTTGCCGATATCGCCGTTGCCCGTATCCCAAAACCAGTGCCAGTTGTACTTAAAGCGATTCTCATTGAACGCCCGCATCGGAGCCGGACCCAGGAACTTATCCCAGTCGACGCCCGCCGGAACCTGCCCATCCGGTTTAATGCCGATCGATTTCCGCCGTTTGTAGCAAAGCCCCTTCGCCATATAAACCTTGCCGATAATGCCCTGATGCAGCAATTCCATCGCCTTCATCTTGTGAGGCATGTCGCGGCTTTGCGAACCGATCTGGACCATCCGGTTGTACTTGCGCGCGGCCTCCACCATCTTGCTGCCCTCCCACATGTTGTGGCAGGCGGGCTTTTCCACGTAAACATCCTTACCGGCCTGGCAAGCCCAGATCGTAGCCAGTGCGTGCCAGTGGTTCGGCAGCGGCATCGACACTGCGTCGATGCTCTTGTCCTCGAATACTTGCCGCATATCGGCATAGCCAGTCGGTTTGACACCGCTCGCCTTCTCGACGAACGCCTGACCGCGCTCGAGTGACGATTGATCTACATCGCAAAGAGCGCCAATGCGGACATCGGCCATCTTCGAGTAATAAGTCATGTGATTGCGGCCGCGTCCACCGAGCCCAATCACCGCGATGTTAACCTTATCGTTCGCGCCCAACGCGCGCATAGCGCTGAACGCGCCAACCGCACCCGCGGCGGTCTGCAGGAACAGACGTCTGTTTGGAAATGTATTCATTATGAGTCCTCTACCGTATCAAATATTATCAGGTTACAGGCTGTGGCAGACAAAGGACCCTCAAAAGTGGAACAATATCTTGAGAAAGCTGGAGGTTCGAAAATGATCACGCGAAGAGAACTGATAGGCGGCTTGGCCGGAGCCGCGGCAGCAATGGCGGCCACCACAGGAGAGCACCGCTTGACGATTTGCGCCTTCTCGAAACATTACCAATGGGCCACGGTCTCCGAAACAGCCGATGTCGTGGCAAAACTAGGGTTTGACGGTCTCGATTTAACCGTTCGCAAGGGTGGCCACGTGGAACCGGCGCGCGTGGCTGACGACCTTCCGAAAGCCGTCGAGATCATCAAAAAAGCCGGCTTGCAGATACCGATGGTCACCGGAGACGTCATCGACACGAAATCGCCCTACGCCGAGAACGTTCTCAAGACGCTGTCGTCGCTCGGTATCCACCGCTACCGCTGGGGCGGCATGAAATACAACGAGTCGCAAAGCATCCCGGACCAACTGGCCGAGATGAAAATTCGAGTCAAGGATCTGGCGGCAATGAACAAGCACTACGGAGTCTGCGCCATGTATCACACGCACTCGGGCGTAGGACAGGTCGGCGCCTCCATGTGGGATCTCTACCTTCTGATCAAGGATTTCGATCGCGACGCCGTCTCAGCGAATTACGACATCGGGCACGCCAACGTAGAAGGTGGTTACGGTGGGTGGGTCCACAGCACGCGGCTGCTGCTGCCGTACATGAAGGGCGTCGCGGTGAAAGACTTCCTCTGGAAACAGAACGACAAAGGAAAATGGGCCCCTGCCTGGTGCGGTCTGGGCAAGGGAATGGTCGACTTCCAGCAGTTCTTCCAAATGATCAAAGCCGGCGGCTTCAGCGGCCCCCTGCAGTTACACATGGAATATCCCGAGCTAGGCGGAGCAAACGAAGGCCACAAGGAATTCACCATTCCAAAGGACCGCCTGATAGCAATCATGAAGCGAGACCTGGACCTGCTAAGAGGAATGCTCCGAGAAGCAGCCTACAGCTAAGAAATTGTTTTTCTTGGCGTCTTTGCGCCTCCGCGAGCCAAAATTCCCGCGCCCCAGTTTACGATCACAAGATTCGACGAACCAAATCTCCTCTGTTTCCAACAAACGGAGCCCAAACTCGCCCGGGACCCGTGTACACGCATGCCACGATGACCGTGGAAAGAGGAGAACAATCATGGCGCCGACGACACAGATAGCAGGACACAGAAAACGCGCGAAGTCTAAGCCGCAGCCCAAGATGCTGCCGCGCAGCAAATGGACTATGAGCCGCAGAGCCGACCGCAGGACCAAATTCGCTGCTATGCGAAAAGCCTTCCGCAGGAGCAAGTCGGCTCTGATCCGCGAACTCGGACCACGGGACCCAATTGGCTATGATTCGCAAAATTGGTACCCGGAGCCAATTGGCTATGATTCGCAGAACGACCGGCAGGAGCCGATTGGCTGTGATTCGCAGAACGACCAGCAGCAGCCGATTGGCTATGATCCGCAAAACCAGGCCGACGAAGAAGATTGGCTATGATCCGCAAAATCAGCCCCAGGGAGCAAATTGGCTATGTTTCGCAAAGCAGCCCGCCGGAGCCAATTGGCTGTGATTCGCAGAACCGGCTCCCCGCACCTGCCATTAAGGAGCACCGCCCACATCCGTCACAGTAAGCGTCTTGAAATCCAGAATCCGCCGCATCTTCCCGTACTTCAACACAAGCCGCTCGGAGTCGACCGCAGCTTCCACAAACGGCCCACCGAAGAGCGGCCAATGCCCGTAATCAAGCGCACGGCCGTCCACCTGGGGAGTCTGCCCATAAGTGAATTCCATCATGCGCCCCCGCAAGGAACGGAACCGAACCTCCGGCACCGGATCAATCTTCATTTCCAGCGGAAGAGCAAGAATAGCGCGCTGGAACGCATCCATATCCGGATACTCAGAGGCCGCCGCAACCTGCACAATCATTCCGTTTTTCAGATACGGACTGAACAACCGCTTACCGCCGCCCTCGATAGGCTTCCAGGTGTACGGTTGCAGCGGACGGCAAGCAATCAAAGCCTCGCCACCCCGAGCAAAAATCCACCCGGACGCATCTTCATTCAGCACAGCCAGATCCTTGGAAAAGAAACCATTGATGTGCGAAAAGCGAATTCCACTGGGAATGTCATAGAGCACAATCACGGAATCCTGATCCTGAAAAATCTTCTCGTATGGCGACCCGCCCACGAGTTTATCCGGCGAATCGTAGCTCTTCTTCGATCGAACCACCGCGTCCACGGCGGAGTCCGGAGCCATAGTGAAGAACGTTTGGAGCTCGCGGATCGAGGAAGACGGATGCATCGTGAACAGCGTATTCTGAACGCCACGCGGGTCGGGCACCGCCCAAGTCACATCCCAGGAGTGCTGCTGGATTGGCTGCAAGATGCCACCTTGATCGGAACCCACCGCATACTCGCGGCGCACATAAGTCGTTTTGTACACCTGCCCATCCTGCTCGTCATAGAATCGCCATCGGTGCCGCGTCCGCTTCCGCTCATAGTGGGTGTAAGGCTGCGACCGGTCCGTGGCAATGTGCCGCAGGATTTCAGGCGGCTCATACGCGCTCGCCAACAGGTAGGCGGCAGTGAAGCTATCCGTCGCCGGACTCATCGGACGTCCCAAGCCGAACAGCACCCACCCGAAGTCGCTCGAGATATTAGCCCACTTTTCGACGGCCTGACGATCATAAACCCGGGAGTGCGCACCAACATAAATGCCGTCCAGATTCTCCGCCGCATAGTCCGCGATCAGATAATCGAGCATCATAGTAGCCCGCTTTTTCATAGCTGGATCTTTCGCCCAAGCGGCCAGATAAGACATCGGCAGCATGTACACGCCCATGTAGTGAGGACTATCGTATTCGCCCTGTCCCCGCGTCGTAGTCAACCGCACCCACGATTCGATCCATTCCTTCGATTCGCGCAGGTTCTCCTCCGACGATTTTCCGGTGAACCATTCCTCTCCGCTCTCATCCGGCCACATCTGCGCCGCGAGATAAAGGCATGTGTAGTAAAGGAGCCAGTGGTTCTCGGTATCCCCGCGATATGGCATGTAGGTCTTCCAAGCGAGCCGGAGCGCCTTCCTCGATGACTCAGGCAACTGCCCCCGATCCAAATAAGCAATCGGGATCACCTGGAACATCCAGAACATATCGCCCGAAGGCCCGGAGGCCAGCAGTTGTTCGAGTTGTTGCGAGGGCGACTTCAAGTCTTCGTGAAGCCAGAGTTTTGCGGCGATCGCCATATAGCCCATCCTGGCAGGATCTCTCGGATGCGCGTAGAGATCGATCACCGACCGGACCCGTTGTTCAAACGATGGCGTCTCGGCGTTTACTGATAGGGAAAGCAGCAGGCACAACCCAACTAAGCGCCTCATTTGCGCGCCGGGTCCGGGACGAATTTCATGCGAAGCACCATGCTGCCCTCCAGCCCGTCCATGATCCAGGTTTCGCCGGCGTCATCGGAAACGAAGAGCGCCTCCTCTTGCACGCTGGCGTAGAGCCGGTCCCGTTTGGCGGGATCGAAGACGACACTCCAAACGTCCGTTCGCGGCAACCCGGAGTTTCTAGCCGACCAAGTCTTGCCGCCATCCTTGGACAAAACCACGCCGCAACCCCACCCGGCTACAGCGATGCGATTTGGCACTCCCGGATCGAACGCGATGTCGTAGATATTCTGGCCCACTCCAAGATTGCCGTTGCTCTCGAAACTCACGCCGCAGTCCCTGGATGCGAACAAGCCGCCGCCTTGCGTAGACGCCAGCCAGAAGCAAGCGTCATGAGGCGACTGCTCGATATGCATGACTTGAAATCCGGCCGCGCCCGACAGTTTCCACGACTTGCCCGCATCCTCGCTTCGGAACACACCCTGCTCCGTGCCCGCCAGCAGCACTCCGGACCCCCGCCGGTCCACGCGAATCGCCTCCGTGTATTTCCGTTTGAGACCCGAGCTGATGTCCTGCCAGGTCGCGCCGCCGTCATGCGTCACGGCGATGCCCACCGAATGACTGAAGTAGATTGTGCCGGGAGAGTTCTGGTCCACCGCAACGTCGCGAAGCTCCGTAACCTCAGACCCCGTCAGGATCTTCCAATGCTCGCCGTTGCCGGTGATACGCAGAAGACCGTTGCCCGCGGACGCATACAGCGTGGACGGATCGCTGCTGCTGTAATCGACCGCCGTGATGAAAGGGTGGTTGTACCCGGCATGCCGCCATTGGCCGCCCGTGCTCTTGAGGAAGATGCCGCTGGGCAGAAGTGGCTGACCGACAACGTAGTTCTTGGTCGTCGCCATGGCGACGTAAAGCGTGTATTGCGCGGCAACCGGAAACGGAAGTGCCGCCAGCATGAGCAACCAACGCATTCTGTCGCCAATCTCTTAGCGCTGCGGGGGAATGCGCTGCACCAGAAGCTTGCGCGAGCTCTTCAGCAGCGTCATGGCCTGCGGCATCGAGTCGATCGCTTTCTGCACTTCCGGATCCTGAACGATGGCCACGCGCTGCGAATCTTCGAAGCTGAACGCCGTGATGTACATCTCGCGCTTCAGTTCCCGTTTAATCCAATCGTGATTCTCAGTGAACTCCGCTTCCGTAAACTCGGCATTGTTCTTAAGCAGAAAGTCGTGGAACTGAGTAACCACCTCTTCATCCGGCGCCCACCCCTTGGGCAGCGACGCATTGGCGCGGCTGCCAAAGTACTTGGCCGAAAAGTTGAACAGGGCCGTCTTCCGGAAGACCTCGATTTGGAACTTGTTCAGCTTGTCCGTCGTGGTGCAGAACGTCGAGTTGACAGCCACACAAGTAAAGCGATCGTCCGGCGTAATGCCGCCTCCGCCATACACCGTGCGTCCGCTGTCGGTCATCTTCACGTCAGCCGCATTCTTTTGATCGAGATTGGTGTGCGTGTAGTAATCGATCAGAGAAATGTGCGAGTAGTCGCGCTGAATAAGACGGCCGCTCGGGGTGTAGAAGTGAGCGGTGGTCAGCGCCAGAGCCGTGTCGTTGCTAAGGTTGTACACCGACTGCACCAGGCCCTTGCCAAAAGTCGGCTCGCCCAGAATCCAGCCGCGGTCATGATCCTGCAGCGCGCCGCTGACGATCTCCGCAGCCGATGCGCTGTTCCGGTTCACCAGCACGACGATCGGGTAGTTTCGTCCGCTACCGTCGGATTGCGTCGCATAGTTTTTGTTCGGCGACACCCGGCCATGATGGCTGACCACGAGCTCGCCCTTCTTCAGGAAATGACCAGCCGTGTCCACTCCCTGGTTCACCAGCCCACCCGGATTCGATCGCAGATCGAGAACCAGGCCGCTGATATCGTTCTCACCGAGCTTCTCAAGATTCTCCGCTACTTCCTTCGCCGTGTTCTCGTTGAACGCGGTGATCTCCAAATACGCGATGCCCGGCCGAATGAACATCGCATGGGGCACGCTGGGCCGCGGAATCTCGTCACGAATGATATTGCAGGTGATCGGCTTGTCGATGCCTTCGCGCTGGATCAGCACTTGCACACGCGACCCACGCGGACCCTTCAACAGGTCGGCGATTTCAGCCGTGCTCATGCCGGTGGTCTTGCGGTCGTTCACCTCGACGATGACATCGCCTGGCCGCAATCCTGCATTAAACGCCGGCGATCCGCCGAACGGATATTGCACGATGATCCTCTTGTCCCGCGCGCCGATCAGCATGCCGGTGCCGTAGTAGCGCTCGCTCATGTCCTCCCGGCTCTTCAGGTATTCCTTCGGATCGAGGAAATGCGAATGCGGATCGAGCGTGTTGAGCATCCCCGGAATCGCGCCGTCGTAGATCGCCTGGTCGGGCTTCACCGGATCGGCGAAGTTCTGCTCCACCGCGTTGAAAATCTTAGTGAACGACTTCAGGCTCTGGACAACAGCGTCGTCCGAAGTGTTCGCCGCCAAAACGGGACCGCCACAGGGAAGCACAGCGGCGATGGAACAGAGAATCGCGAAAAGAGGTCTACGCACCAGAGGAGACATGATATAAAAGTCCATTTTAATTATACGGGATCGGAACCCGGAAACGGGTATACTAGAAATTCTCAGGTGCTCGCAAGGGCATAAAAGGGAAGTCCGGTGAAAAACCGGCGCGGTCCCGCCACTGTAAGGAGTGTCATCCGCTTCGCAGTAATGCCACTCGGTTCGAAAGAAGCCGGGGAAGGTGGAAGCGGTGGGTAGGACGTTCTACCTTCCTCCGAGCCAGGAGACCTACCTGGGTTTACGACGACAAGGCTTTCTGCGTAGAACGGAAAGAATGCGATTCAGTTCCCTTCCATTCCAGTTGGAAGTCTGTCGCCTCTTCTAAAGGAGGACAGACACCATGAGCATCACCACCAAGCGGGGTGACGGCGGCCAGACTGGCTTAGCCGGCGGCATCCGCGTTTCAAAGTCATCACTGCGCGTAGAGACTTACGGCACCATTGACGAACTCATTGCGACGCTCGGCTTCGCGCGCTCGATTTGCGCCGACGAAGACATCCGCGCGCGCACCAAGTTGATCCAGCGCGAGCTGTTTCAAATAGGCTCGGCGCTAGCCACGCCTCCTGAAAGCCGCAAACCGCAGGTACCCGTGCCGGAAACGATGGTGGACGAACTCACCAAACAGGTCCACGAGATTGAAGCGGTAAAAGGCGTAGCGGCGGACTGGACCCTGGCCGGAGAACACCCGGCCGGCGCAGCGTACGACGTGGCGCGGACCATCTGCAGAAGAGCCGAGAGAATCGCGGTCCGGTTGGCCGAGAGCGGCGAAGTCTTCGATCCGAACGTCCTCGCCTACCTGAACCGTCTGTCCGATCTGTTATGGCTGTTGGGACGAAAGCTGGAGTTCGACGCCGGTGTCAGCGGATCGCTGCGGGAGATGAGCGGTAGAAGCGGTCCCGCTTGGTCCAGGGCATGGTGACGGATGCGCCTTGTCTTAACGGCTCTGTTCTTTTTGCAAGCCCTCTACGCGCAGCCGCAGCGAATCGTCTCCACGTCGCCTGGCATCACCGAAACACTCTTCGCATTGGGTCTCGGACCGCGCGTCGTAGGCGTTTCGAACTATTGCCGCTATCCGCCGGAAGTTCTCAAGCTCCCCAAAGTGGGCACGTTTCTGAAACCCGATGCGGAGTTGATTGCGAGGCTGTCACCCGACCTGGTCTTTGTTCACAAACTCCCCAACGACCTGGCCGCAAGACTGGGCGCGCTGGGAATTAATTCGGCTGAGGTAGAGCTGGGAACGCTGCCCAAACTCTATACTTCGATTGAGACCGTCGGAAAGGCGGCAGGCGCCGGCATTCAGGCGAAAAAACTGATCTCCGAAATCCAGACCCGCCTGAACAAAGTCCGGCAACAAGCGGCGAGTCTCCCGAAGCCGAAGGTACTCTTCATCGTAGGCAGAAGGCCCGGAACGCTCTCCGATCTAGTCGTGGTGGGGTCGGACTCCTATCTAAACGAACTCATCCGCACCGCGGGCGGCGTTAACGTGCTGGACCAATCGTCGATGCCTGCCTACCCACGGATATCGCTCGAAACGGTAATCCGATTGAACCCGGATTTCATTCTCGACACAGCCACGCCGATGGGCGATGGCGGAGCGACAGAGCAAAATCGGATGGTGATCGAGTCGCTCTGGCAGGAGCAGAAAGAACTCACAGCGGCCCGGAACCACCATGTCCGCACGCTCGGCTCCGATGCCTTTGTGATTCCCGGTCCGCGCGTCGTTGAAGTGGTCGAGCTTCTGTTCGGAATTCTTCACCCACAAGGTGCCCATTGAGCATGCGCTTGCAACTCCGTGACGTGGCGTATTCTTTCGGCAGCAATCACGTTCTGGAAGCGATCAGTCTGGAAGGCCGCCCAGGAGAATTTATCGCCTTGATGGGTTGCAACGGGGCAGGGAAGAGCACGCTGCTCGATCTGATTGCAGGATTGCGCCAGCCACTGGGCGGCTCGATCGAGTTAGACGGACGAGCCCGCGCCGATTGGCCGGTTCGACAGTTGGCATGCCGCCTGAGTCATCTGCCGCAGTCGGTCGGGGCCGCGTTGCCGTTCAGGGCCGAGCAACTAGTCCTGATGGGACGCTACCCTCATACGGACCGCTGGCACGAGTCGCCGCTGGATTACGAAGCTGTCGAGGCCGCGATGCTGCGCACCAACTGTCTGCAATTCCGCGACCGGCGGTTATCGACGTTAAGTGGAGGCGAGAGACAACGAGTGCTGCTCGCCGCCTGTCTGGCGCAACAAGCAGAATTGCTATTGCTCGATGAACCGTCAACGTTTCTCGATGTCGATCAACAGTTGCATTGCTTCGCCCTGCTCCAGCAGGAAGCAACTCGCAATGCGCTATGCATCGCCGTCACTCACGACATCAACATGGCGCTCGCCCACTGTTCGAGAATCATCGTGCTGGCCAATCGCAGCGTCGCTGCCGACATCGCAGTGCAAGACGCCCGCGCCAGGCCGGAATGGCTGGAGCTGTTCTCGCCCCGTTTGCGAATGGGATCGAACCCGGACGGAAAGCCGTGGGTGTGGTTCCAATGAGGACGCTCGACCGGCGTGCAGGGCGCCGTTGGGTAATCGGGACCGCACTTGTCTTTCTTACCGCGATGCTCGCGCTGCCGTGGCTTGGTCCGGGTCCTCTGGATATCCATCGCGTGGTGCGCCGTCAAGCGCCCGATTTTGGAATTCTGGTTCAATTGCGAATTTCGAGGACGCTCCTGGCGCTATTCGCGGGCGGTGCTCTCTCATTGGGCGGAACGCTGTTTCAAGCGATGCTGCGCGACGCCCTGGCGACACCTTACACAATGGGAATTTCGGCCGGCGCGGCACTGGGCGCGGTCATCGTACTCTCAGCCGGATGGCAGACGCTGCTCGGCCTACCTGCAATCTGGATCGGGTCATTAACAGGGGCCGCAGTCGTCATGTTCCTGGTGGTCGGAGGTTCGATCGATAAGCGGCAACTCTCAGCCTTCAATCTCCTGCTGACCGGAATCGCAGTGAACAGCGTCTGCTCGGCTATGATCGTACTCCTGCACAGCCTGGCGGGCGTGTCCCGCTCATTCTCGATCTCACGATGGTTGATCGGAAGCGTCGACTCAACGAGCTACCCGTCGTTGCTCGCATTCATGGCGGCAATCACCGTTCTCTCGTCGATCGTCATTCTGCAAGCTAAGAGTTGGAACCTTCTGGCGGTCGGCGAGCAGTGGGCCGCAACGCGCGGAGTCCGAGTGCCCAAACTGATGCTCACCGGCTATCTCTGCGGCTCCATTCTCACCGCCGCGACGATTGCACTGACGGGACCCATCGGTTTCGTCGGCCTGATTATTCCGCATCTGGTGCGCTCGCGAGTGACGTCTGATCACCGCGTGTTGATGCCCTGTTCGTTCCTGCTCGGAGGTGTGCTGCTCGCATCATGCGACTCGCTGGGAAGAGTTCTTCTCGCTCCGGCGGAGATCCCGGCCGGCGCAATCATGGCCGTCATCGGCGGACCTTACCTGGTGTGGCTGGTTCGCAATCAGGTATGATCCACCAGACGCATGTTATCTTCTCTTCGTAATTCCCGAGTGACGTTAGGGGCGCTGATGGTGATGCTGACCTCGGTCAGTTACATCAATCGGACAGCGATGCCGATCGCCGGCCCGACAATCATGAAAGAGTTCGGCCTCACGCAGACGCAGATGGGAACCATCTACTCGGCGTTCCTATTCAGCTACGCCTTGCTGATGATTCCGGGCGGAGCGCTGGCCGACCGCCTCGGACCACGCCTGGTTCTTGGCGTAACGGGGCTGGCAGCGGCCGCTGTCACGGCTCTGGCTGCTCTGGCGGGCCATCCTCCGATGAGCACCTTCCTAAGCGCGTTCGTCAGTTTCCACGTGATTCGCCTGCTCGTGGGTGCGTTCTACGCTCCGCTGTTTCCCGGTTGTTCCCGCATGATTGCCAACTGGTTTGATACCGGCCATCGAGCGCGAATACAGGGTCTCGTTACAGCTGGAGCCCCACTCGGTGCCGCTTTTACTCCGGTTTTCATAGCCTGGTTGATTGCCCGCAGTGGGTGGAGGAATGCGCTGTATGTATCGGCTGCAATCACCGGCGCGGCAAGCTTCATTTGGATATTGCTGGCCAGAGATGTACCGGCGAATGCCATGGCGGCCCCACCACCTCCGAAGGGAAACACCTCGTGGCTGCGGCTTCTCCGCGATCCCGGCCTTCTGATCCTTTCCGCCAGCTACTTCGCTCTCAATTACTTTGAATACATATTCTTTTACTGGATTTACTTTTACTTCGGCGAAGTGAAACACATGCCCGGCCAGGCGGGAGCTATCTACACGACAATTCTCCTTCTGACGATGATGGTGGCCGCGTCTGTTGGCGGTTGGCTGTCCGATTCCCTCGGTTCTCGTTGGGGTATTATTCCGGGGCGCCGCTTTGTGGCCGGTGGAGGGATGGCGGCCAGTGCGTTCCTGCTGGTCTTCGGCGTGAATGCCCATAGCGACGGGATGATTGTGTTCCTGCTGGCGCTGGCCCTCGGGTTTGCCGCGGCAGCCGAGGGTCCGTTCATGGCATCGGCCATCGATATGGCTGGACCTGACGCCGGCGCGGCCGTGGGAGTGATGAACGGGATCGGAAATGTCGGCGGCCTGATCGCGCCGGTGCTCACGCCGTATCTAGCCGAACGCGCCGGCTGGTCCGCCGGACTGTACTTCGCATCGGCCGTAGTTCTAGTCGGCGCGACGGCGTGGATTTCCTTTCCTAGTCGACGTACAGAAATTCGTTTGAGCTGAGAAGCATCTGCATGAGCGTAGCGAATGCCTGAGTTGCCGATTTTTCCGGCGGTTCATTCGCCTTCACGTAGATGTCCTTCTGCTGCCGGAGATATTCTTCCGCCATTCTAATTTCCTCGGCAGACGGTTTCCTTTGAAACGCGATCAAATAGGCCGTTTCAATGGTTCCGCCGAGTTGCCGCACACGTTCTGCCATGCGCGCTGCGTTATCGATGATAAAACTGTCGTTCATCATAGTGAGCGATTGCAGCGGCGTAGCGGAGGGTGTCCGCCGGGTGCAACTCGTGTCGATTACCGGATAGTCGAACACGCTAAGAAAATTGAGCGGATACGTTCTGCGCGCCGTCAGGTAGATGCTGCGCCGCCATTGTCCCCCGGGCGAGTCTTTCTCGGACACAACTTCCAATCCGCTGGGCTGCATCGCCATCACGATCGAAGGACCACCGACGGTTTCATCCAGTTTCCCCGTGACAGCGATCATGGAATCGCGAACGGCCTCAGCTTCCAGGCGGCGCAGATTCATGCGCCAGAGTAAATGATTATCGGGGTCCACCTCTTTCGCCTTCGCCGCCCACGATTCCGTACCCTGCCGCGAAGATTGCCGGTACGCGGTCGACAGCATGATCATCTTGTGAAGCCGCTTGGCACTCCAACCGTGCTCCATGAAATCGACGGAGAGCCAATCGAGCAACTCTGGATTGACGGGAGGCGCGCCCATCTTTCCAAAGTTGTCCGGAGTGGCGACAATCCCGGTTCCAAAGTGGTGTTGCCAAGTGCGGTTCACGATCACGCGGGCGCTAAGCGGATTGTGCCTGTCAGTCAGCCACTCGGCAAAAGCAAGACGATATCCCGAGGTCTTTCCCTGCAAATCGGGCGGAGCGCTGGCATCGGTCTTACCGTTCGCGCAGAGCACTTCGGGGAATCCGGGCGTGACCTTCGGACCAGGAGATTCCACGCTCCCACGCTGGAGCAACCGGATCGACGGCGGCTTGCCGACATCCCACAGAGCTTGCAGTTTATCCAGCTTCCGGCGGTATCCTTCCCAAGTCTTGATTTGCGTTTCCAGTTTCTCCGCGCTCGCCTTATCGGCGTCGTTCAGAGCCTTGTCCACTTCTGCGGCGGGTACCTGCAGGGTCTTGCCGAACTTAGTGAACAGGAATTTCTGAACATCGTCTCTCTTCTCAGCCGGCGTCTTTAGCGCCTCTCTTACGTCCTCGCGAATCGCTTCGGGAAGCGCCTTCAGTTTCTCGTCGAGGATGCGTTTCTCGTAGGGCTGGCGTAACGCCGCGAGTTGTTTTTTCAATTCGCCGGCAGGACGATCGATCTCCGCATTGTAGCGATCGATCTCAGTTTTCTCGTCCTTGGAAACCGCCCACATAAAGCGATCCTTCGGTTGCAACCAGTCCACGGGATTGTAAGAACTGGTGAAGAGCGCGAGGAAACGATAATAATCTCGCTGCGGAATCGGATCAAATTTGTGAGTGTGACATCGCGCGCATCCCACCGTCAGACCGAGGGTACTGCCGGAGACCTTTTCCACCAATTTGAACAGCGCTTCGTAGCGTTCGGTGGGCAGGTTCGTGATGTCTTCAATGGTGTTGTCGAGAACGTTCCGCATGTAACCGGTGGCGGTGAGTTTCTCCAGGATCGCGGGCGTGTATTTGGGAGCCGAACGCCAGTCCACCATCTCGTCTCCAGCGATCTGTTCACGAAGAAACAGGTCCCATGGTTTGTCTTGATTCGTCGACTGAATCACGTAGTCGCGGTAACGCCACATACCTTCGGCGATGTCCGGTTTGTCGGCGAGGAAGTCCTTGCCGGTTGTCTCCACGTAGCCGACGGCGTCGAGCCAGTGGCGTCCCCAACGCTCGCCATAGTGTGGAGAGGCGAGCAACTGGTCGATCAACCGCTCGTAAGCCCCCGGCTTCGTGTCGGCGAGGAATCGTTGAACTTCTTCCGGCGTGGGCGGCAGACCGATGAGATCGAAATATGCTCGCCGCATCAGCGTCAGATTCGCAGCGTCGGCGGAATAGCCGAGGCCTTGCGACTCGAGCTTCGCCAGGACAAAAGAATCGATCGGCGTGCGAACGCGGTTGGCTGCACGGACTTTCGGTGGTGCCGCGGCGACAGGTTCGCGGAAGGACCAGAATTGGCGTTGATCGGCAGTGATCGCCGGCGCTTCGGCCTTGGTGAACGGCCTGTCGATGGGGTTCGCGATTTCTATTCCGTCGCCTAAGTGACCGCGGTCAATCCACTCGCGCAGAATCCGGATTTCATCGTCGCTGAGAGGTTTTCCAGCGCCGGGGGGAGGCATGCTGTGGCTTACTACTTTGCGCACCAGCACGCTCGTGTCCGACTTTCCCTCGGTCAGAACTGGCCCGCTAATACTCCCTTGAAGCAGCGACGCCAGAGTGCGGAGATCGAGGCCACCCATCGGCTTCCCTTGTCCATGGCACTGGACGCAGCGAGCCGTGAAAACAGGCAATATCTCTTTTTCGAATCGCGTGCGCTGCTCGGTTGCTTCCTTACTGAGCGCTTGTTGGTCGGCCTGTGCGCCCGCCGATATCCATTGCTTGATTGTTTCGATGGCCGCGTCAGGCACTTTCTGGTTATAGGCCGGAGGCGGCATTAAATGCGCCGAAACCTTTTGCCACAACAGACTCTGCTCCGGCGATCCTTTGACAATTACCGGTCCGGTGTTGCTGCCGCGCAAGGTGGATGCAGACGTTCGCAAATCGAGACCCTGCCTCGGCGAGCTCTGTCCATGGCAAGTGAAGCAGTATTGTGTGAAGATCGGCAAAACATCTTTCTCGAATCGCGGGCCCGCCGCCTCGGCTGCAATGCATACCTGGCCTGCCAGAAGAAGAATTACCGGAGTCCAAAAATTACGCGCCATGATCGACCAGATCCGAAACGGCCTTGGCTCCCGTCACAGTTACGTCCGAAGGCGTTTCCATGCGGCCTCCATACGGATATTCCACGCGCTTATGATCCAGGCCCAACTGGCCCATCACCGTCGCGATCATGTCGGGAACGGATACGCGATTCACCACCGCCTTATAGCCAAATTCATCCGTCTCGCCATAAATTAGACCCTTTTTGAAACCACCGCCCGCAAACCAGATGGTGAAAGCGTTGCGATTGTGGTCGCGCCCGTCGCCGTTCTGCGTCGTTGGGAGACGCCCGAATTCTCCGGCCCACATCACAATCGTGCTGTCGAGCAGTCCGCGGCTCTTCAGATCCTTCACCAACGCGGCCGACCCCTGATCTACTTCAGTAGCGATCTTTGGCAGATCGCGATTGATCCGGTTGTGGTGATCCCACGGCTGCCCGGGACTCGTGGTGACCTGAACGAATCGCACTCCTTTCTCCACCAGACGGCGCGCCATGAGACAGCGCATGCCGTAGCTGGACGTTGCAGGGTTGTCGAGACCGTAAAGCTTCTTCGTCGCTTCCGTTTCTTTGGAGAGGTCGAGGACTTCTCCCGCTTCCAGTTGCATGCGCGCGGCGAGCTCGAAATTTTGAATTCTGGCGTCAAGTTCGGATTCACCCGGATGATTGCGCAGATGCGTAGCGTTCAGTTTTGCAAGGTAATCGAGACTAGCCCGCTGTGCTCCCGGCGGCAAAGGCACCGGAGGATTCAGATGGTGCACCGGAGCGCCCCGCATGCTGAATTCGACGCCCTGAAAGAGCGCCGAGAGATATCCATTGGCCCAAAGCTGCTTGCCGCCAATGGTGTATCCGTCGGGGTCGCGCAGCACCACGTACGCAGGCAGGCTCTGATTCTCGGTCCCGAGAGCATAAGCGATCCATGCTCCCATCACCGGCCGGCCTGGAAAGATCTTGCAGGTGAGAAGCATGTTCAAACCTTCAAGATGATTGTTGTGCTCGGTGTGCATGGAGCGCACAAAGCACAGGTCGTCGACGATTCCCGCAGTATGCGGAAGCGCCTCGGAAATGTCCATGCCGCACTGCCCGTATTTCTTGAATTCGAACTGCGAGGCGAGCAGAATGTTCTGATTGTTCGGCTGGTGAATCTCTACGCCGTCAGGATGGGGCTGGCCAGAGCGGCGCGTGAGTTCAGGCTTCGGATCGAAGAGATCCATCTGGCTCGGTCCGCCATTCTGAACAAGTTGGATAACGGCCTTGGCCTTGGCGGGGAAATGAGTGGCGCGCGGTTTAAGGTCGTTGAAGATCTGGACGCCGGCCGGACCTTTACCCTCGGCCTTGAGCAGGTCCGCTAGCACGATGGACCCGAAGCCGAGGCAGCTTCGCTCCAGCATCTTGCGGCGGGAATACCTTACCAAATCCATATGGATTTGATTGTACTGCCTGCGGGACCTCAGCGGCTGGACAGAGCGAACGACAAAATGTTCCCGCCGGCCGCGATGGCGACGTACTGTTTTCCATTCATCATGTACGTCATCGGAGAAGCCTTCCAAGGTTCGCTCGCTTTAAAAGTGTAGAGCGTCTTTCCACTCTTCACATCGACGGCAGAAAATCCGCCGCCCGTCTCGCCGTAAAAGAGAAGACCTCCGGCTGTACTGAGCACGCCGCAGTAGTTAGCCTCCTGGGGTCCCACTTGCGGAATCTCCCAGGTCAGTTCGCCAGTTTCGATATTGAAGGCGCGAAGATACTTCAGCCCGGAATCGGACGGGTTGTGATAGCCCGCGTAGCCGCCTCTCTCGGACTGCGTGTAAATGCTGCAATCCTCCACCGCCATCACGTAAAAGAGTTTCGTCTCGGGGTGGAATGACGTGGAATACCAATTGGTGGCTCCGCGCACCGACGGGCAAGTCTTGATTCCTGCCTTGGTAGGCTTGTTGGCCGGCAGCAATTGCGGCTTACCATCCGGACCAATTCCGCTGGCCCAATTCATCTTCTTGACGAAAGGCTTGGCCAGAAGTAATTCACCGTTCGTCCGGTCGAGAACATAGACAAATCCATTCCGATTCGCTTGCAGCAGTAGTTTGCGCTCACGTCCTCGGTACATGGTGTTGACCAGGACGAACGGCTCCGTCGCATCCCAATCGTGAAGATCGTGCGGAGTGAATTGGTAGTGCCAACGCAGCTTTCCCGTTTTCGCATCCAGGGCGAGGACGCAGTTGGTGTAGAGGTTCGTGCCTTCGCGCTCGTCTCCGTCGGTGGCTGGGAACGGATTCCCCACTGCCCAATAGAGAGTGTCCGTTTCCACATCGTAAGAGCCGATCACCCACGTGGCGCCGCCCCCGGTTCCGATCGCTTTTCCGGTCCAGGTCTCGGAGCCCGGTTCCCCAGGCGCGGGAACGGTCCAGAAGCGCCATGCCAACTCGCCCGTCGTCGCTTTGTAAGCAGCCAGAAACCCGCGCAGAGGACCGTCCCCACCCGCGATTCCGGAAATCACCAGGTCGCCCACAATCAGCGGTGCGGACGTTGCGCTGAAGTGCCCTGGGGTCACCGGCATTTTGATATCCCACATCGTGCCCCCGGTGAGGCGATTCAAACAAATCAGATGAGCGTTGCCGGTGACAAAGAAGACGCGATCGCCGAGGAGGGCCACGCCGCGGTTCACGTCCGCCGCGGCTGCTGGGTCACTCAACGGCCTGGAACACCAGATCTCCCGCCCCGTGCGCGAGTCGAGCGCGCACACCTGACCTGGAGTCGTCACATACATAACGCCATCGCTAACCAGGGGTGTGGTCTCCAGCCCCGATCCACGCAGAGCATGGACCCACTCCAGTTGCAGACGGCCCACATTCTGTTTGTTGATCTGATCGAGGGGGCTGTAACGATTTCCTCCGGGAACCCCGTTGTAGGTCGGCCACTCTCCTTGTTTCGGGTGAGTGACGGCCTGAATCGCCTCGCTCGAGACGGGTTCTGTTTCGGCGTCCAATGGTCCGGTAGCGTTGCCTGCCAGGCTGCTGAGGTATGCCACCAGATTCCGGCGCTCGTCCGCAGTTGCCTTCAGTGGCGGCATGTAAGATTGCTTTTCGCGAGTGATTTCCTGATAGTCGGCGTCCGTCAGCAGGTGCATACGGCCGTCGAATGTCTGCAACTGCAGATCGTGTTCCGCTTGATTGCGCGCAAACCCTCGCAGCGTGGAACCGTTTCGCAGGCGCACATTCACCACCGCCCACGCGACGTCGGGACAGAAGGCCCAACTCGGACAACTCGGCGTCGTGTGCATTCCCATCTGTGCGGTTGGATTTTGCAGCACCAATTCAATCTCGCGCACAGTTGTCTTCAGGCCGATGTCGGAAAGGTCAGGGCCATTGGCTTTTCCTCGGCCGTGGACCATGTGGCACGTCGCACATTTGCCGCCGCCGAAGAAGAATTGCCGGCCGGCGCCGACATCTCCAGCCGGCCGATCGCTATAGGCCGAGGCATTGAAAGAATGCACCCAGGCCGCGAGCTCCTGAAGCTCGTTTTCGGGTAGTGGAAACGCCGGCATCCCACCAGTTGTTCCGGTCCTGATCAGATCTTGAATCTGCTTTGCGCTACGGCTCCGCAACCGGCGATTGTTGACGAGCGCAGGTGCGCGGTCGCCTCCTTCTCCACCCTCGCCATGGCAGCTTTCACAGAGTTGCTCGAACTTTTTTTCGGCCGGGGTCAAGCCGGGTTCCTGGCCCGCGGCCAAAGCGGCAGCCGCAATGGCCAGCGCGGCACGAATCGTCCATTTCTTCATTGCGCCTCACCTTCTACGGTAAGAAAAGAGCGTATCAGAAGGAAGGGAGGACAATGAGACGTGCGCTATTTTTTCTTCTTATCGATATTCATTCAGATCCTGCCGGCGCAGCAGGCGATTCAGGTGAACAACGCAGCGAGCCTCGGGTTCGGCTCAGCGCCGCGCAACAGTTTTGCACCCGGTTCGCTCATTCAAGTCGCACTTAACCCTGTCGCGATCACGGGCGCTGTGGTGCCAATCGATCCCAGTACAGTGACCATTCAGATTCAACCGGCGGGCACGGCTGTGGTTGTTGGTTCTGCGAACGGTTTCGGCGTGGTCGCGCGATTGTTCAACGACATTCCGCTCGGTCCCGCCACTCTCACAATGAGTTTCAACGGACAGACCAGCGCTGCCGGCCCAGATTTCTATCGTGTCGAGCAGCTTCGGAATGTTTACGCGCGGAAACGGAGTCGGGCCCGTGCTCGCGCAGAACGCGCTCACCAAGCCCGCGCGGCCGGGTGATTTTGTTACGCTTTGGGGCACTGGGTTGGGAGCGGTGAGCCAGGATCGTGTTTCCGTATTACTGGGAGGCCACCCTTTTCCAGTCAGTTACGCCGGGCCTGCGCCGGGATTCCCAGGTACCGATCAAATCAATTTCCAGGTGCCGGACGATCAGTCAATCCCGTACGGCTGCTACGTTGCCGTTGCGCTGAAAGTCCAAGATTACACCAGCAACATTGGCATGCTTTCTACCGCCAGAGACGGCCAGGCCTGTCAGAGCCCGTTTGGTTTTACCGCCGCCCAGATGGCGCAGTTGGATGCCGGACAAAGCCTGTATCTAGGCCAGGTGAATTTGTACGACATGGTTGGTCCACCGCCGCCACAACAGTGGTTTAATGTTTCGGGATTTGCGCGGCAGGAAAGCGCGGACGCGTCATTTCTGAATCTCGATGCAACCAACGTGGCCGCCCTAACCGACCCATTGCAGGCCGCCGACGCTTACTATGGCTGTTATGCTTCGACCTTTGCCGCAGCTCGATTCATCGGAACATCCGGCGGATTGAATGCGGGAGATAAACTCGTCGTCTCCAGTGGCAGCACCGCCCTTGACATGCCACTCCTGAGTCCACAAGCTCCCAGCTTCTACCAGGCGCAAGTTCCGATGCAGTCCCCCGTGAATTCGCCCGATGCTGTTGCTCCGCCGTTTTTCAAAGCGGGGGTATGGCAGGTGTCAAGCTCGGGCAGCGCAGATGTCCAGCCGTTCACCGGCCGGCTCACCGTGCCTCCCCCGGTGCGAATTACCGGCACCGCGGATCTGACGAATATCGACCACACGGCGAACTTGGTGGTCCAATGGAACGGAAGTGATTATACGGACGACTACGTGGCCACGGTGCAACTCGCGGCGTCTAGTACCGTCGTCTGCCGTGCTCCGGCCAGCGCCGGACAACTCACCATTCCCGCCGCTCTCATGGAAGGTATAGTGCAGGGGGTAAATGGAACGGGACTCGAACTGCTGTTGACACCGAAACCCGATCGCGTAACGACCATCAGTGTTCCGTTGAGCAACGGTGGAACTGTGCCGGCGATGTTCCGGTATTATCCTGCGGAAAGCCTGCCGGTGCAGATTCACTAGCGCAGATTGGCGAGCTTGTCTGCGATCACAACTGACAATTTTTCCAGCGCCACGACCCGATTCAGCCGGATCTCCCGGGCTTCCTCTGCTTCCTCTTCCGGTTCGCAGAGCGTCTTGTTAATTTCCTCGCGATTCTCCCGCTGCAGCTTGCGAATCACGCGGGCCGCAAAATCATTGTCGGGAACATTCCGCATATCCGCAGTGTACCTCCCGGCGCTAGTTGCCACCCTCGAACCCGTAAAGCTTCTTCGCCAGCTTGTACTTGAATCGGGCCGGGTTCACCGCACAAGCACCGCCCGAATCAACCGTAATGAGGCGCTTCGATACCGGTTCATAGGCCGCGAGCGGCGCGATGGTGCCCCTGGCAACGAGGATTTTTTCACGCTCGGGATACACGCCCACGCTGACGAGTTGATGAATGCTGAGCGGCACTGTCCGCCTGGTGTTTAGCAACAAGGAGATTCGGAAGATCGCGCGTGGAGCCTTCCACTTCAATCACAGCGGTGAGGCCCGCGTCCCAATAACGGTAACCTCCATGACGGACCTCCGTCTCCACGAATTTTCCATCGTGCAGCGACTTCACCCTTCCGCGGATCATTACCGGTTCGCCGTGCATCTTGTCGGTCTTGCCGCCGACCAGAAGTTCAAACGGTTGTCCGATTCCGCTGTTGACGGCCTTTTGAACCGCCTCGGGGTCGAAGATAGCCAGCGCCCATCCTTCGGCCTTCTGCTTGACCAACTCGGCCAACATAAAAGTACTGTCGCCTGCGCTGCCGCCGCCGAGGTTGTCGCCCGTATCGAGCAGAGTCACCGGAAACTCTTTGCTCTCGATTGCCATGCGGACAGCCTTGGCCGGATCGGGCAAATCGAATTTCAACTGGTCGCGAATTCCCCACAGCATCGCTCCAAGCCGTTCGGCTTCCCTCTTCGCCAGCGCGGGATCGTTGTCGGTAATCACGACCACGCTCGGCCCCATCGACGGCGCATCGCCCCATTGATATCCACCGGGAATGCTCACGGCCAGCACGCCGGGATGCTTCTCGGTTTCCCTGCTCGCATCCACAATCGCTTTGAGAGGCGCCCGATAGGTATCGTGGAAAATCAAATTCAACATCATCGGCGGCTTGACTAGCGCCTGCACCGGCTTCACCTCGCCCTTGATCATGCGGATCAGAATCTCCGCGGTCTGGAACCCACGCTGCTTTGTATCCAGATGAGGGCATTCTTTTCCCGTGATCACAACATTGGCGTTGGCGATGATGGCGGGGTCCACGTTTGCATGGAAATCGTGCGTGACGCCGATTGGAAACTTAGGACCCATGGCCTGCCGCACGCGACGGACAATCTCTGCGTCGCCGCTTGGGTAGCTGTCCACTACCATGGCGCCATGGAGCGTAAGGAGCACGCCGTCATAAGCTGGCCCCTTCTTCAGGCCGTCGATGATCCGGTTGACCATGGTGTCGAAACCCTTGTCATCGACCGGGCCTCGGGGAGTGGCCTGGTAGAAGTGAATCGGATACAGCTCAACACCGTACTTTGCCGCCGCTGCAATCATTCCGGACGCGTTGACGCTGCTCTTCGCCGTCGTCTCAAGCCATAGTTTCCGGTCACCCGAGAGAGCATCTTCGCCTTCAAAGTCGGCCAGCGTGGCTTTGGTCAGGTTGAAACTATTGGACTCATGACTGATGCCCGCGATAGCGATGCGAATGGCCGCGTTGCCGGGCGTCAGCCCACAGGAAAGCAACGCGAGCGAGACGAAATATTTGACGCGGCCCATGGTTTTCATCGTTGGAGCTACTTTATAACAGAACAAGGACTGGTGAACGCGCGCGGCCAGCGCGGCCAGCAATTTGACACAGACGGGCTGCACAATGTATCGTGCTTGTGGCAATAAATTGCCGTCCCCGTCCCTCGGCCTGCTTCATTTTGGAGGAATCTATGCGCAACGCGGCGCTCACTTTGATCTTTTGCATTGCCCTTGCACCCCTCTCGTTCGCTCAGGAATCCAATGCCCGCTTGCTCGGGATCGTCACAGATCCCACGGGCGCGGTCGTCCCACACGCCAACATTCTCGCCAAGAACACTGCCACCGGTCTGGAGAAAAGGGCCGAAGCGAATGACTCGGGCGAGTATTCGATTCCGCTGCTTCCAATTGGACAGTACACGGTAACCGCGGAAGCGGCCGGCTTCAAGACCAGCACCATCACAGGCCTCACGTTGCAAGTGAACCAGGAGGCGCGGATTGATATTCGGCTTGCGTTGGGTTCGGCGGCGGAGACCGTTGAGGTGCAATCTTCATCTCCGGTGCTGGTCACCGATGACTCTTCGGTCGGGCAGGTCATCGAAAATGTCGCCATCGCCAACATGCCCCTCAACGGGCGAGCTTTTTGGCAACTGGCTCAGTTGACGCCCGGAGCCATCTTTACCCCTGGCGGGTCGGATATCTCGTCTGGCGGCACCGGGATTCGGGCTTCGCGTATCGGCTTGCGAATCAGCGGAAGTTCGCGGTTGGCCGCGGGCTGGTTGCTGGATGGCTTCGATATTACGGAGTACGAGCTAGGGTCCACGTCCATTACTCCTTCCACCGACGCTATTGACGAGTTCAAGGTGCTGGCCGGTGGCATGAGCGCCGAGTACGCGATGCCCTCCGTCATTAACGCGGCGCTGAAGAGCGGGGGCAACACCTTTCACGGCAGCGCATATGAGTACTTGCGCAACGAGAAGATCCAGGCGCGAAATTTCTTTTCGCCCACCGTGCCTCCGTTGAAGCGCAACCAGTTTGGCGCGACGCTTGGCGGGCCGATCAAACACGACAAGATCTTCTTCTTCGGCGATTACGAAGGCGCGCGCACGCGGCAGGGAACGACACAGAATTCCAACGTTCCCAGCGTTCAACAGTTGAACGGCGACTTCAGCGGCGGCCGTCCTATTTTCGATCCGCTATCCACGATCGTGAATCCGGCGAACCCCGGCCAGTTCATTCGCACGCAATTCCCTGGCAATGTAATTCCTGCGAATCGTCAGTCGCCGCAGGCTCTCTATTTCAAGTCGTGGTTTCCCGTTCCCAACAATGGTCCCGGCCTATTTGTCTACTCCCCGTCGCTTTCTCTCGACACCAATAAATTCGACATTAAGGCCACCGTTCATTTAACGGCCAAAGATAGTTTGGTGAGCCGGTACTCGTATGTCGACAACACGGAGAACGACGTGCAAGGTTATCCCGCGCTGGGTACCTATCCATTACACAGCCGGTCTCAGGACGCAGGCTTGACCTATCTGCACATTTTCTCTCCTTCCATTACGGCTGAAGGGACCTTCAGCTACTATCGAACCTATTTTCTGCTCTTGAACGCGAGCGCGTTCAACGGACAAAACATTGTGCAGAAGGCCGGCATCACCGGATACGAAGGCATCTCGGATCTGCAGCCCGCCGCTCCGCTGATTAACTTTTCCGGCTACACATCGCTCATGGGCAATACGGACAATCGGCCCAAGGCCAATCGCATCCGAACGTACCAATACCGGTCGTCGTTGACCTGGAACCATGGCAAGCATCTGATCAAATTTGGCGCCCAGTTGTCGCATCAGGCGCACTCTTTTTATCACGGTCAGAGTTCACAGGGAGGCATTACGTTCAACGGCCAGTACACGCAAAACCCGCTCAGCGCGGGGAACACCGGGGATGCGTTTGCCGACTTCCTCCTGGGTGATCCGAGCAGCATGGTGCGCTCCACGCCGTTGCAGATCTATGGCAATAGTGGGGATTTTTGGGCTTTTTACGCTCAGGACGATTACCGCGTCACGCGGAATCTTACGATCAACGTCGGTTTTCGCTGGGAGCTGAACTCGTTCCTTCCGGGTATCCGCGGTCAGACGAACGCATATGACTTCACGACCGGCAAACTCATCGTCCCCACGGTCAACGGAACCCCGGATCTGACTGCGCAACCTGGCGCGGCTCAGACTTGGGCGGTATTTCGGCCATTACTGGAAACCAGCGAAGAAAAGGGTCTTCCCTGGTCAATACGATATCCGGACTATCGCGACCCGGCTCCGAGAATCGGTTTCGCCTGGCGGGCGTTCGGCAGCGACAAATGGGTAGTGCGCTCCGCTTACGGGATTTTCTATATCTTCCCCGATACGAACCAGACGCAAGGCCAGATCAACGCGCCGCCTTTCCAACTGACTCAGACGATCAATAACGACGTGCCGACAGCGACCACGCTGACCCCCAGCCGGAACCTGGCGAATTTCTTCCTCGGCAATCCGCTGGTAGCCTTGAACTCCACACCGGCCATCACCACGGGCGGCACAAAATACCGGCAAGCTTACACACAGACCTGGAATTTGAATATCCAGCATGAGTTTGCGAACCATATAGTGGCGGAAATCGGCTACGTCGCAAACAAGGGAACGCGCCTCTCTTCCGTGTCGACGTACAACATTCCGCTACCTGGTCCAGGCAATGTGCAGGCTCGACGTCCGTATCCACAGTGGGGCGTGATCAAGTACCTGATCTGGGGCGGAGACAGCACGTACCACAGCTTCCAGTCGAAGGTCGAAAAGCGCTTCTCAAATGGCTTTTCGTTCCTCGGGTCTTACACATTCTCGAAGTGTCTTGACGGTCCTGGCAGCGAAGAGGGCGGTTCTCCCGCAGCCTATCTCGACAGGCTGTATAAGGGCCCGTGCAATTTCGACGTGCCGCATAACTTCGTCACCAGCTACGTTTGGGAATTGCCGTTCGGTAACGGCCGCAAATATTACTCCCAGGCTCCCCGTGCGGTGAATTTCCTCATCGGCGGTTGGCAGGTGCAAGGCATCAATACATTTCAGTCGGGCGTACCGTACTCGGTAACGATTAGCACCGATCGCGCCAACACTGCTGTTTCGCAAATGCCCGACGCCATCGCGGCTCCGGTGGTTGTAGGAAATGTGAACTGCTGGTTCTTCACCTCTGCGAACCCGACCTGCCGCGCTCTGCTTCCGAATCAGGCGGACACATTCGCTCTGCCGGCGCAGTACACGTACGGCAACTCGGGGCGAAACATTCTATATAACAACCGCCTGCTCCAACTGGATATGTCGCTCTACAAAAAGTTCAGGATCACGGAGTCAAAGACAGTTGACTTCCGCGCTATGGCATACAACCTGACCAATACACCGAGCTTTAACAGCCCCGGTACCAACGAAAATCTTGCAACCGGCGGGCAGGTGACTTCGACGCGTAATCAACCGCGGCTCTACGAATTTGGTCTGACTTTCAGCTTTTGAGGAACGCTATGGCAGGTGTGGAAATGGATCGCAGGAGCTTTATCAAAGCCGGCTCCGCTGCGCTGGCAGCGGCTGCCCCGGCTTATTCACAGGTATCGCCGTCGAAGAAGATGATCGGGATCCAGGTGGGCGCCATCTCATTTCTGGACGAGGGAGTGGAGCAGGTTCTCGACATCTTCCAGCAGCGCGCCTACGTCAATACGCTGTTTCTGGCGGTGTTCACGTATGGCCGGGGAATCGCGGGTCGGCAGGTGCCCGGTCAGCCGCTGCCCGACCATGGGAAGCAGGAGTACGACCTGAATTATCACGGCGGCAATTTCGCCACTCCGCATCCGCAATACTACAAAGACACCGCTCTCAAGCCTGAGGACACGCGCGCGCCGGACTACCCGGGCGTCGATACCATCGCCGATGTGCTTCCTGCTGCGAAGAAGCGTGGCATGAAAACGATTCTTTGGGCCGAAGACGTTTTCCGCAACGACCTGCCCAACATCGACAAGCTTCAGGAGTACGACGTTCACGGCCGCAGGGGAGCACGGCTGTGCTTCAACAACCCGAACGCCACGAATTTCCTGCTTGGGCATGGTGGAGGACTACGCACGGTCCTACGATGTCGATGGCATCATGTGGTGCTCGGAACGAATGGGTCCGTTGAACAACGTGATCCGCGCACCAAATTCAGCCAAAGCATCATGCTTTTGCAATTTCTGCCGCGACAAGGGACGGAAACTCGGCATCAATTTTGAACGGGCTCGCGACGGCTATATCGAACTCGAAAAGTTCCTCTCGAGACGCCGCCGCCGGCAAGCATCCGGTAGACGGCTGCTACGTCACATTCTGGCGGATCATCCTTCGCTACCCGGAAATTCTGGCTTGGGAAACGCTCTGGAACGACAGCCTGCGCGAAACCTATCAAGCGCTCCGTACCAAAGTAAAATCGGTCAACTCGAATCTGCTTTGCGGCTGGCATATCTTCCACAGCAACTCTTTCAGCCCCATGTTCCGCGCCGAACAGGACCTTCAGGAACTCTCCAAGTATTCCGACTTCCTCAAGATGGTGATGTATCACAATTGCGCCGGTCCGCGGATGGCCAGCTACATCGATGGCATTCACGGCGGTGTATTCGGGGACTGTCCCGAAAGAGGAACTGCTGCGAATTCCAGTATCGGGTGCTGAATTACAAGGAGCGCAGTTACGAGCAGATCCCCAAGACGGGCTTCTCCAGCGACTACGTCTACCGCGAGTCGAAGCGCGCGATCGATGGCGCGGCGGGGACAAACACCCTGATCTGGCCCGGGATTGATATTGATATTCCGACCGACGCCGGTAACACCAAGTGCACGCCGCAGGGAACCAAGGACGCTGTTATAGCTGCTTTCCGCGCGGGCGCGCATGGAGTGGTCCTATCCCGCAAGTATTCGGAAATGCGGCTGGCGAATCTGAGCGGAGCTGGCGAGGCGATTAAGGAATTGAAGCTGGCATGACACGGTAGGCATGCGACCTCTCGACACCTTCAAACTCACGCGGCGTTCCGTGTTGGGCGCGCTCTTGTGGCACGGAGCGATCCGCGGTGCACAGACGAAGGACACGTTCGTCTACGTCGGCAGCTTCACGCGGGAAAAAAGCAAGAGCAAGGGTATCTATCTCTTCAGGCTGCAAACGGAAAATCTCAAGGGTTCGCAGAACATCACGCTAGTTCCGCTGGGACTGGCCGCCGAAACCCCGGATCCATCTTTCGTGGAAATCGACCCAAAACGGCGGGTCCTCTTTGCTGTAAACGCCATCAGTCAATTCGAAGGCAAGCCGACGGGTGCGGTCAGCGCGTTCGCGATCGATGCGGCTAGTGGAAAATTGACGCTTCTCAATCAGCGCCCTTCCATGGGCGCCGGTCCATGCCACTTGACGCTGGACAAGACCGGCCGCAATCTGCTGGTGGCGAATTTCGTCGGCGGTAGTGCCGCCGTGCTGCCGGTTTCGCCGGACGGACACTTGGGTGAGGCCACGGACTACGTGCAGCATACGGGAAAGAGTATCCATCCGGAACGTCAAAAAAGTCCGCACGCACATTGCGTCACGCTTTCCGCGGACAATCGGTTTGTATTCGTATGCGACCTCGGATTGGACAAAGTTTTCACTTACCGGTTGGACTCTGACCGCGGCAAGATAAGCGCAGGTCAACCGGCGTTTACATCGATCAAGGCTGGCGCAGGCCCGCGGCACATGGTGTTTCATCCGGACGGGCGTTTCGCGTACGTGGTCAACGAAATTGACTCGACGGTGATCGCGTTTTCTTATGATGCCAAGGCGGGCGCCCTAAAACAGCTTCAGAGCATTTCCGCGCTTCCCGCGAATTACGACGGTCAAAATAGCGCGGCCGAAGTCGGGGTGCATCCCTCGGGGAAATATCTTTATGCATCCAACCGCGGCCATGAAACTGTGGCGGTCTTTGGAATCGATCACGACAAAGGCACGCTTACTTATATCGACGAACAAAACACCGGAGGAAAGACACCGCGTTACTTCGGAATCCTGCCATCGGCAAAACATATGGCTATTGCCAATCAGGACTCCGATACGCTGCTGATATGCAGCATTGACGCTGGAACGGGCAGGCTGAAGCCGTCAGGAGTCTTCGCCTCGGCACCCTCTCCGACCTGTGTGAAGTTCTTCTCGCCAGCGTAGGCATCGGCATGCGGGTTGTATGCGTGACCTGTCTCTGTCTCACCTCGCTACTTGTGGGCTGCACTCACGCCCAGAGTCACGCTCGCATACCGGACGCGGATCCGGAAAGAACTCGATTCGAGACATACTGTGCTGGATGCCACCTGAACGAAGGGCCGTTCATGATGGGCGAAGCTCCGCCCTTGGAGGGTTCGTCCTGGGTAGCGGGGCCTGAAAATCGGGTGATCAGAATCGTTTTGCATGGCCTCCGGGGACCCATCGAAGTGCGGGGTAAGACCTACAATCAGGAGATGCCGGGATTCGGATCCGTTTTGACCGACGCCGACATCGCTTCCCTGCTGTCGTATGTTCGCAAGCGCTTCGGCGCGGCAAGCACGCCGGTTTCGGAGGCAGCCGTCCGCCTGATTCGCGAAGCTAATCGGGATCGGACGGACTATTGGACCGTCGGTGAAATGATGAAAGAGCCATGAACGCCAGGAATCTATTTGCGTCCCAGAGCGAACTCACTGCCCACCCACACGACTTTGCCGTCGCGGAAATGCACTTCGAAATACTTTGAACCACTCACAGGCGTGCCGTTTTCGTCCTTCAGCGTAGCGACGAGCTTTTTGGTTTTCGCGTCGAAGACATCGGGCGTGTGAGTCCAGACGTACTTACCATCCAGACTAAAATGCACCCATCCGTGACCGCCCTGGGACAGCTCGATCTCGCCTTTTGGCTCAGGAGGCATTTTCGTGGCGTCATAAATAAATACCTTCTGGCCCACCTGGTCGCTGATCCACAATTCCGTTTCATCGGGTGTGAGGGCTGCGCCGTGCGTCCGATGGGGAATGTGTTCCTTTCCGGCAAAGACTCGGTAGGGAACCTTTCCTGTTTCCAAATCCACCACATCAAAGCCGACGTGATCTCCAAGGCACACATAGGCGATACGGTTCCGGCTATCCATGGTGTACGGGAATATTCCGCGTTCGCCCACATCCTTGATCTGGCGGATAATCTTTTCGTTGCGCGTATCAAATACCGTCAGCATCGTTTGACCGCCAAGGTACAAAAACTTTCCGTTCAGGCTGACGACGCTATTGTGGGCCGCGGTACCGACGTTGATGCGCTTAATCATTTCACCGTTCTCGGCATTGAGGACAAGCATTCCGCTGTCAGCTCCGAAATACCAATATCCGGTGGGAACATAGATTTTCTTGCCATCCTTGGTGATGGACGATCGATCAGCGCCCGCTTCATAGGTCCTGTTCCAGACAATTTTTTCGGTTTCCAGATCAAAGGCGCCCACTCGGCGATTGCTGGTGGAGAAGTACGCACTGTGTGTCTGTAGGTTTCCAGCGAATCCACGAAGGCCTTCCTTGAACGCGGGAATATCGATGCGCCGCACAAACTTATGCCCATCGTCAATATCGAAAATCAGAATGCCTTGGCCGGACCGGTAGTCCTTCTGCGCGGCATCGGGCGTGCTCATGTACAAATATCGTTTAGTCTGAGACTGGCCTGAGGCGAGTGCGGCGATAGATAGGAAAATCGTAAGGAACGTGATCGACGGATTCATTGGGGGAAGTCTACTCTCCGGTACCTTTGGGTGTCAAGGTCGTCTAGACCTGATATCCCTTCGCCCGCAGAATCGGTGTCAAAAGGCGGCGCAGGTTTCCACCGAGGATCAACTTCTTATCAGAATCCGGAATCCGCGCGCCTAACACCTTCGAGAGTTGAGAGGCGAAGCTACGCCCCCCGACGTCGCTCCCATAGATCACTCGCTCCGCGCCGAGCTCGCGCACTGCCATTTCGACGAAACCCGTGGTCGGATTGGATCCGGCAATCTCGGCGCACACATTTTTAGTCGAGCGAATAACGCGAATGCCGCGTTCCCAGTCGCCGCCTGTGTGGATGCAGACGAACTGCACGCCAGGGTGCCGCTCAGCGAGTTCGACGACATCATAGGGCGTCGACTCGCCCTCATCGTTGCCGCCGGCCTTGAGCCATGTGTGTTGCAGAACGGGCGCCTTCATCGAGGCGGCTCGCTCAACGATCAAATCCATCTCCGGAACGTTGCAGCGCCTGTCCGCTTCCAGCTCTCCTACGCAGACCATCGGGCCATCGCGTACGCAGCGGTTGAACTCCTCCACGCTGAATTCCGGATGAGCGGGGCTCAAATAAACGGAGCCATATGCGCGATCGGGAGCGCGGCGCACGGCCCGCATCACGCGATCATTTTCCGTGCGAAGCTGGTCCGCAGTCGGGTGACGGTCGGCGGAATAGCCTTGGGAAATGAGAAAGCGCTCTATACCAAGCCGGTCCGCGCACTCGATCAACACTGCCATGCGCTCCTCAGGCGTATCGCCAGGCACTGCGCCGAGATGGCAATGTTCATCCCAAATCTGAAACCGCCGGCCCGGGGCGGCATCAGTCTGCTGCGCGAGCGCTGGCCGCGCCGCCGAAAGGATCGAGCCTGCGGCCAAATTCTGGAGAAGCGTGCGGCGGTTGATCACGGTCGTCAGTCCATCTCCAGTCCGGCGCCGGTGAGCCACTTCATCACGTCGCATTGACGGCCCACACGTGCTTCCACCGTGTGGTCGTCGAGCATCAGCACGCCTGGCCTCTTCGCTGCCTTGGCGGCTCCTTCCATCGTTCTCATCCGGACCGTGACGGTCATTGGCAAGGCCGGTTTGTACGGACGCAATTGGTGGGTACGCGCCTTTTCGATTGCCTCGGCGATTTTCCGCTCCACCTCGCGATGCGCTGCCTTCTGATCCAACCCGGTGCACAGTTCGGCCGACTCGGCCTGCTTCACCACCGCTGTGACAACACCAGGGAACAGCCGGCGGGCCTCGTAGCAAGCGGCCTCGTCGCCTTCGACGTAGATGAGCGGAACATCCCAATGGCCCGCATAGCATGCCTCAATGCCGATCTCGCCGACACTTTGTCCGTTGATCTGGAAGTTCGCCCACCCGATACTGTTGGTGTGAGGCAGGAATGCGCGTTCGGTGAATGCCTTGGCGTGATGACCCGGTAGCATCAGCCCGGCAACGCTGCTATCGAGTTGTGGCATCAGCCGGCGCTTGCCGTTCTCCAGTCCGACGCTGCGGTACTCGTATTTCACGCGAGAATCCGTGGAGAGCTGCTCGCGAATCAGGTTACCTCCGCCGTGATGCGTGTCGCAAACGATCAGTTCCGTCGCGCCATGCTCCAGCGCCGCCGCGGAGAGCGCATTTACATTGGATGTGAATATCCCCCGCGCCTCCTGGGCCACTTGCTCGCGCACGCCATTTTCCCAATACCAGGCCTGTTCGCGGGTGAAAATCCCGCTTGTACCCTCCATGTCCCAAAGTACGAAAATCTTCAGACCTTGCTGAGACTGCGCGGCACTAAGCGCGATCGGAGCGGCTACCCACCCCAGGAATGTTCGCCGGCTAGAATCTTGCGCCATGCCGGGCGAGTATATCATGTAACAGGTTTCCTATGAAAACTAAAATCGCGAGCTTGCTGCTCTTTGGTCCGGCGCTGTTGTTTAGCCAAAACTCGCTTGCCGAAGGCCAGAAGCTTTTCGCGAGCAAATGCACGGGATGTCACGGGGCCGATGCGCACGGCACGGATCGCGGACCTGGACTTGCCGCGAGCAAGAACGTCCGGGCGCGCTCGTTCCAGACGTTGCGCACCTTCATTCGCAGAGGCGCGCCGGAGGCAGGCATGCCTGGGTTCGATCTACCATCCGAGCAGCTCGATGCTTTGACGGCGCTGCTGATATCGCTGAATCCACCGGCCGCCGAAAGCGTCGCGGGTGGCGATGCGGCGGCCGGGAAACAGTTCTTCTTGGGGAAGGGGCAATGCGCCTCCTGCCACATGGTGCGCGGCGGCGGACGCGCAGTTGGTCCGGACCTCTCCGACGCCGGCGCCAGAATGACGGTGGACGAACTTCAGCAAGCGCTGCTCGAACCCGGCACGCACATTGCGGCCGGCTTCGGAATGGTGACGGTGAAGTTGAAGGATGGGCAGACGCTTCGCGGTTTCGTAAAGAACCGGAGCAGTTTCGACATCGGAGTACAGGATTTAGAAGGGCGATATCACTCGCTTCCGCAAGACCAGGTTTCCGCGATCGAAGATGAAACGCATTCTCTAATGCAGCCGGTGAAAGCGAGTCCGGACGAATTGCGGGACTTGACTGCTTACCTCGGCCGATTGACCGGCATCAAACCGGATACTCCCGCTGACGCCGGTCCCGCCAGTTCGCAAGGAATTGAATTCTCGCGGCTCGTCGATCCTAAGCCCGGAGACTGGTTGAGCTACAACGGCAAGCTCGGCGGCAGCCGGTATAGCGAGCTTACACAAATCAACCGGTCGAACGTAAGCAAATTGGGTCTGAAGTGGAGCTTTGCGATTCCCCTCTGGGCCCAGCTACTTCCCGACACGCCGTACTTCGTCGAGAATATGAAATACTTCGGACTCGAGACGAATCCACTGGTCGCCGATGGCGTGATGTATGTGACCGGCCCTCATCAAGCCATCGCGCTCGATGCGCGCACGGGCCGGCAGATTTGGCGTTACTCGCGGCCGCGCACCCCGGGACTGGTGGGCGACACCGCCTTGGGCACCAATCGCGGCGTGGCCATGCTGGGCGACAAGATTTTCATGACAACGGACAACGCCCACCTGCTTGCGTTGAACCGCACGACGGGCGCACTGGTGTGGGAAGCCGTGATGCCCGAGGAGGCTCAGCGCTACGGTTCCACTGTTGCGCCTCTGGTGGTGAAAGACATGGTCGTAGCCGGCGTTTCCGGAGGCGATTGGGGCATTCGCGGATTCATCGCCGCGTACAAAGCTTCCACAGGTGAGCGCGTCTGGCGCTTCTGGACCGTGCCGGACAAGGGCGCGCCGGGCTCCGAAACGTGGAAGGGCAAATACCCCACGCTGGGAGGCGGCTCAACATGGCTCACCGGCAGCTATGACTCAGAAACCGACACGATCTTCTGGCCCACTGCCACGCCCTTTCCGAATACGGACGATCGCGACCGGCCGGGCGACAATCTATTTACCCAATGCATCCTGGCGCTGAGTCCGGACACCGGAAAATTGAAGTGGCACTATCAATTCACGCCGCACGATGTCCATGTCTGGGATTCCACGGAGCCTTCCGTCGCGGTGAATGCAACGTACCGGGGCCGCGATCGAAAGCTGCTCTTGCATGCGGATCGGAATGGCTTTTTCTATGTGTTCGACCGCACTAACGGCGAATTGCTGCTGGCCAAAAACTTCGTAGAGGTAACGTGGGCGAGTGGAATTGGCTCTGACGGCCGCCCCCAACTTCTGCCGGAGAAAGAGGTCAGTTGCCCCGAAGATGCGACCAACTGGAACGCAACCGCATTCAGTCCAACGACACATCTCTATTACCTGATGGTGATGGAGAAGTGCGTCCCGCACGTTTCGGCCGGCGATTGGAAGAGGGAACGTCCGGCGGTGAAGCCGGGGAAGAAGTACGTGCGCGCTCTCGATATCGAGACAGGGAAAACCGTCTGGGAAATCCCGCTCACCGGGCCGGTGGAAGGCAAGCGATGGGCGGGCGTGCTCTTGACCGCCGGGGGCATCCTGCTTTACCCGGACCCGAACGGGGATCTGGTGGCCGTCGACGAAAAAGACGGAAAGTACCTGTGGCACATCGCAACCAACGAGACCATCAAGACCGCTCCGATGACCTTTACGGTCGACGGACATCAATATGTATCGGTGGCCGCCGGCGCTAATATTTTGAGCTTCGGCCTGCCATGATCATCGACACGCACGCATATCTATCCCGATGGCCGTTCCGGCGATTGGCGGGCGACGAGCCTGCGGAATTTGTGTCATTGATGCGCGACCACGGAGTCGGCCAGGCGTGGGTCGGAAGTTTCGACGGTCTGCTGCACCGGGATATGGGAGGCGTGAACGCGCGTCTCGCGGCCGACTGCCGGGCGCATGGCGCGGGGCTTCTAGTGCCGTTCGGTAGCGTGAATCCGGTGCTTCCCGATTGGCAGGAAGATGTGCGCCGCTGCCGCGAACAGCATCGTATGCCAGGTATCCGGCTCCATCCGAATTATCACGGCTACACTCTCGCTGATCCTCGTTTTAGTGAGGTCCTGCGGCTGGCGTCACGCTCGGGGCTGATTGTGCAGCTAGTGGTGACGATGGAAGACGAGCGCACCCAGCATCCGCTGTTGCAGGTTCCATCCGTGGACCTGAGTCCACTCGCTGAAATCGTACCGGCAATACCGTCGCTGCGCCTAATCGTTCTGAATCAGAAACACGATGCCCCGGTGAAGAAGATTGCCGCGGCCGGGCAGGTCTATTTCGATTTTGGGATGGTGGAACGGCTCCGTGGTGTCGCGACGCTGGCCCGGCAAGTCTCTCCCGCGCGTGTCGTGTTCGGCTCGCATTTCCCCTTGTTCTACATCGAATCGGCGGCTCTGAAGATGCCCGAGTCAGGTCTCAGTGACGAGGATTTCCGGGCAATCTCCGAGAGCAATGCGCGCCGGTTACTCGACGGACGCTAGTTCCGCGAACTACAAGGTATCGCTGCCCACCCTTGACGAAGGACGAAAAACCTGACAATGTTCATCGTGGCCGTCTGCCTTCTCTCGCCAGCCGGCCGGGAGGTATAGATGTCCCGCCTGATTGCGATTGCGATCTTGTTCAGTTTCACGCTCCTTCTTTCCGGTTGGCAGCAACCGCCTGCCAAACCCAATTTCAGCGGCGCCTGGCAGCTCGATGCGGCAAAAAGCAAAACGGAGGCCAAGGATCTCACCTGGAAAATCGATCACACGCCTGGGGATATCGGCATCGAAGAAGTCTCGGGCGGCAAAACGCTGTGCAATACAAAGTGTGCCATTGGAAAGGTCTGTGAGTTCGATGAGAACGGCAAGAAGATGAGCGCCATGACCTACTTTCTCGACACGACGCTGGTTCAGATCCGCAGCGCCGCCGATAACTCAAGCGTCGTAAAGCGTCACCTCAAGATGAACGAGGACGGTTCGCTTAAGGTTGAGCTCATCACGATTGTGCCGGCGGATAAGACAGAGACGCTTGTCTTCAACAAGCAGCACTAGCGGGGGATCTGCGCACGATTGCTATTGCATCACGAGGCGTGTTGTACGTTCTGGCATAATTAGCGGTCATGAATCATCTCGTCATGTTCGCGCTTGTCGTTGCAAGCCTGCCATCCAATTTCGCGGCGGATTCCAAGCGCCTCATTACAGCCCAAGACCTTTATTCGTTCCAGTGGATCGCCGATCCGCAGATCTCTCCGGATGGGTCGCAGATCGCCTACACGCACGTCGCTGTTGCGGCCAAGCACGATGGCTACGATACGGCGTTGTGGATCATTTCGGTGAGCGGCGGTCCGGCGCGGCAATTGACTGCGGGACCTCGAGATTCGAGTCCGCGGTGGTCGCCGGATGGCAGGACGGTGGCATTTGTGCGTGCTTTGGAGATTGGTGGAAAGCCGCCGGTTCCTCAGATCTACTTGTTGCCGATGGCGGGCGGCGAAGCGCAGGCGCTGACCGATTTGCCTAAGGGGGCGAGTGCCCCCGTGTGGTCGCCCGATGGCCGCCGGATCGCTTTTTTGTCCAGGAACAAGAATGGGGATTCAGCGGCGAAAGCAGAGGACGAAAGCGATGTCCGGATCATTACGAAAGCAGCTTATCGGATGAACGGCGAGGGTTATTACGAACCAGGCCGACCAAACCATATTTGGACCGTCGACGTGCCTGGGATTTCCTCGAGGCCGCAAAAGGCCAGACCGATTACGACGGGTGAGTTCAACGAGGGTGACGTTGTCTGGTCCAAGGATGGATCGAAGATCTACTTCACTTCGCTTCGCGTGAGCGAGCCTTATTATCAGAGTCCGGAAAACGATTTGTATGCGGTGAATTGGGAAGGTGGGGATGTCACGAAGATCGCTGGTATTGGCGGACCTATTGGTGGACTCTCACTGAGTCCGGATGGGTCGCGGATCGCGTTTGAAGGTGCGATTAATCACGGCGACGGCGTGCCTGAGCGGTCGTACAGCCAGCCGGATTTGTTTCTGACGCGCGTTGAGGCGGGGTCGGTCCCGAGGAATCTGACGGCGAAGTATGATTTTGACATTGGGGGAGCGGTTGGCGGCGATCAGGGGCCTCCGCGTGGCGGTGCGTCGTCGAAACCTTGCTGGCGTGGGGATGGGCGGTTCCTGTTTGTTGTAGCCGGTGAGGAAGGCCGAGTGAATTTGAAGCGCATTGATGCCGAAACGGGTGAGGTGGGCGCGTTGACTAGTGGCGACCACAACGTAGCCGGCTATAGCGCCACTTCGGATGGATCGAAGTTCGCTGTGCTGATTTCGTCACCCACGAACATCGGCGATTTATTTCTGGTTGATGGGACTACGGGCCGGATGCAGCAACTAACGCACAGTAATGATGAGTTGTTTTCGAAGCTGAATGTTACCGGGCCGGAAATGTTCTGGTACAAGAGTTTCGACGGCAAGCGTATTCAGGCGTGGGTGCAGCGCCCACCGGATTTCGTGGAAGGCAAGAAGTATCCGATGATTCTTGATATCCACGGCGGCCCGCACGCGGCTTATGGGTATACTTTCGATCACGAGTTCCAGTGGATGGCGGCGAAGGGTTATGTGGTGCTTTATCCGAATCCGCGGGGGAGCACGACGTATGGTCAGGATTTTGGGAATATCATCCAGTATCATTACCCGGGCGACGATTACAAAGATCTGATGGCCGGCGTGGACGAACTTGTGACGCGCGGCTGGGTTGATCCCGAGAAGCTGGGCGTGACGGGTGGCAGCGGCGGCGGTGTCCTCACGAACTGGACAATTGGTCACACGGATCGGTTTAAAGCGGCGGCGTCGCAGCGATCGATTGCCGACTGGCGCGATTTTTGGTACACGGCGGATTTCACGCAATTCACGCCGTCGTGGTTTCGTGGCGCGCCTTGGGAGCAGGAAGCCGATTTTAAAGAACGGTCGCCGATTACTTATGTTCAGAATATCAAGACTCCGCTAATGCTGATTGAGGGCGAGGCGGATTTTCGCACTCCACCGGGAGCGGGCGGGGAGCAGATGTTCCGGGCGCTGAAGTATCTCAAGAAGCCCGTGGTGATGGTGCGTTTTCCTGGGGAGTCACATGAATTGTCGCGTTCGGGGAAGCCGGTGCACCGGGTGGAACGGCTGCAGCATATTGTCGCTTGGATGGATAAGTGGGTGATGGGGACGGAGATTCACACTTATGACTTGCAGTAGCGTCAGTCGGCAATGATAGCTCTTCTTATTTCGGCCGCGCTTTTGGCCTTGAGAGCGATTTGGAAAATTTCGTGAAGACGCGTAGTATCGTGAACGCGATCCAGATCGGGCGTGGCATCCTCCTTTGGAAAACGGCTTGCAATCAGTTCGCGAATTAGGCGACGTGCTGCCTGCTGCTCGCCTCTTTCCAAGCCCTTCTTCTCTCCGATTTCGATGAGTTCCTGATAGTAGCTTGAGTCCTTGAGAATTTCTTCGGTGAAAATGCCCCCCATGGATGCCTCCAGCAATCGAACTCTTTCTTTCACATCGTAACGCAATCCCGCCACCATGATTAGCTCGGCTGCGCGCTCTTCCTTGTCTGGTTCCCGCGCGATCCGTTCAACGGCTTGAGTCAATTGTTCTTCGGACGCTCGCAACAGCGGCATGAGTGCCAGAAGATGCGGCCGATTCAGTGCCAACGCTTCCGCCCCATCGATTTCCCAGAGCCGGACAACACGATAGTCGAGCGTCATCCTCAACGACGGAGTCTCAATTGCGTGGCTTGCTGGAACGTGAAACGGTGTGAATCGTTCACCCAGCAGCACCAATACGCAGTCAACAGGCAACCCGTGAGAAAGATAGAGCGACGCGGCATACCGGAGCATTCGTCCAGGCATGTCCGGCCGGTAGTGCGTCTGGAATTCCAAATGGACAAGCCACTCGCGATCGGCGGTGCGGACACGGTACAGGTGATCGATCTGTAGAACAGGCGGCGAGACTTCGCGCGGCGCGGTTTCAACTTCGACGCCAGAGTCGGTCAACGAAACTATGCCGAGCAAGTGTAGAAAACCGCGCGGGTCTTCGTCGGCCAGATCTTAAAGAGCCGGTCGTAAGGTTTGTTTTGGCGCGGCGGCAAACAAGATAGTGCCGGCCGGACGAAAAGTTCTCACGCTAGATGTCGTAGTACAAAGCAAATTCGTACGGATGCGGCCTGAGACGAATTGCGTCCGCTTCGTTCTTGCGCTTGTAGCCGATGAACGTTTCGATCAGCTCCTCAGTAAACACATCCCCTTTGAGCAGGAAATTGTGATCGTCCTCGAGGCAGTTCAGCGCCTCTTCGAGCGAGGCTGGCATAGACGGCACTTTCTTCAGTTCTTCCGGCTCGAGGTCGTAGATATCTTTGTCGAGCGGATTGCCTGGATCCACCTTATTCAATACGCCATCAAGGCCGGCCATCATCATAGCAGCGAAGGCCATGTACGGATTGCACGACGGATCGGGCGGGCGGAATTCGAGGCGCTTTGCTTTGGGGCTGGCCGAGTACATCGGGATGCGGACAGCGGCCGAGCGGTTGCGGCTTGAATAGGCGAGATTGACCGGCGCTTCATAGCCCGGCACAAGTCGTTTGTAGCTATTAGTGGTGGGCGCGATGATCGCCGAGAGTGCGCGCGCGTGCTTCAGCAATCCGCCGGTGTACCACAGAGCCATTTGGCTGAGGCCCGCGTATTGATCGCCGGCGAACAGCGGGTTCCCGCCCTTCCACAAGCTCTGGTGCGTGTGCATGCCGCTTCCGTTGTCGCCGAAGAGCGGCTTCGGCATGAACGTTACGGTTTTGCCGTACTGATAGGCGACGTTGCGGATGATGTATTTGTACAGCATCATGTTGTCGGCCGATATCACGAGCGTGTTGAACTTCTGATCGATTTCGCACTGTCCGCCCGTTGCGACTTCATGATGGTGGCACTCGATGACGAGGCCGCACTTGATCATGGTGGCGACCATTTCGCTGCGAAGATCCTGGTGGTGATCGGTGGGGGGGACAGGAAAGTAACCTTCCTTGTAACGGGGGCGGTAGCCGAGGTTGTCCTTCTCGCGGCCGGTGTTCCAGCGCCCCTCTTCTGCATCAATGAAGTAGTATCCCGAGTTCTGCGTTTGATCGAAGCGGATGTTGTCGAAGATGAAGAACTCGGCTTCGGCTCCGAAGTAGGCGGTGTCCGCCAGCCCGGTGTTCTGGAGGTATAACTCGGCCTTCTTGGCGATCCAGCGCGGATCGCGATCGTAATGCTGGCGCGTGATGGGATCGATGACGGCGCCGAGCATCACTAGAGTCGGAGTTTCTGCGAACGGATCCATAAACGCAGTGGTGGGGTCGGGAACGAGGAGCATGTCGCTCTCGTTGATGGCCGCCCATCCGCGAATACTCGAACCGTCGAATCCAAAACCTTCTTCAAAGACATCTTCGTCGACGTTGTCGATTGGATACGACACATGATGTGTGACGCCGGGCAGATCGGTGAAGCGCAAATCCAACTGCCGCGCATCGTTCTTTTTTGAGAACTCGAGGACTTCTTTGGGACTCATTGAACCTCCAGGGATTTAGGCTGTAATTTACTACAGTATAAGAAGAATTGCCGGAGCGTCAATTGAGCCACATTTGACCTGTTACTATTGAGCCGGGATGGAGCAGATTCTGTTGCAATGGGAGCCGGTTCGGAAGGTGCTGAGCGTCTCCGAACTGACGGCGCGGATACGAAATCTGCTGGATGAAGAGTTCAGCGATGTCTGGGTGGCGGGCGAGATTTCCAGCGTCAAGTTAGCCGCAAGCGGACACTATTACTTTACCTTGAAGGACGAAGAGGCGCAGGTGAAATGCGTCTGCTTCCGCATGACCGCGCGATTGTTGAAGTTCAAACCGCAGGATGGCGTAGCGGTGCTGGCGCGGGGACGGCTGGACGTTTACGAAGCGCGCGGCGAATACCAGTTGCTGGTGGAATCGCTCGAGCCGCAAGGGTTCGGAGCGCTGCAGTTTGCTTTTGAGCAGCTCAAGAAAAAATTAAATTTGGAAGGGCTCTTTGCGGCCGAGAGGAAACGGGCGCTGCCGAAATTGCCTCGGCGGATCGGAATCGTGACGTCGCCGTCTGGCGCCGCGATTCAGGACATGCTGCAGATTCTGAGCCGGCGGTTTCCGGGACTGCATATCCGGATCTATCCGGCGCAGGTGCAGGGTGAAGGCGCGGTCGAGGCTGTTTGCCGCGGGATCTGGCATTTTTCGGAATCGAATTGGGCCGAGGTCGTGATTGTGGCGCGCGGTGGCGGGTCGATGGAGGACCTATGGACGTTCAACGAAGAGGAAGTTGCCCGAGCGATTGCGGCTTGTTCGGTGCCGGTGATTTCGGCGGTCGGTCATGAGACGGATTTCACGATTGCCGATTTCGTGGCGGATCTGCGGGCGCCGACGCCGTCGGCTGCGGCTGAATTGGTGATCTGTACGCGGGAGCAGTTACTGGAGCAGGCGGCGAACTTCCAGCGGCGGTTGGAGAAGGCGATTCGGTACCGGCTGAGTGTGGCGGCGCGGCGGGTACATGAGCAGGGGATCGATCGCGTGCGGTCGCTGTTACACCGGAACGTTGGGCGGTGGATGCAGCGAGTAGATGAGTTGGAATACCGTGCTCGCGAGCGGACGCGTGTGGAGATTCAGGTGCGGCGCGAGGATTTGACGAATGTACAATCGCGGCTGCATCGGATGGATCTGCGGCTGCGGTTTTCGGGGTTTCGTAATCGGCTGGATACGGCGACGAATTGCGCGGCGCAGGCGATGAAGTTGCGATTGAATGGGGCGCATCGCGTGTTGGAACCTTTGACGGCGCATTTGGTGCAGTTGAGTCCGACGAAGATTTTGGATCGTGGGTATGCGATTGTTCGGGATGCCGATGGGCATGTGGTGAAGGACTCGGCGGAGGTGGCGGTGGGGGCGGAGTTGGAGGTGCTTCTGGCTAAGGGGCGGTTGGGGGTTCGGGTTTCGGAGAAACCGAGGTGAGGATGCGCCAGATCATACTCGACGGGACCGAATGGAAAGTTCCCCACGATTTTTATCGTTCTTTCCTGGAGGCCGTCGGCGCCCCGGAGTGGCACGGTCAGAATCTTGACGCTCTTTGGGATTCCATTACTGGGGGCGATATCAACTTTGTGGATCCACCATATCTCATTTGTATCGAGGGTACGACCGCGATGCCTGAGGAGTGCAAAGCAGTCGTTCTGCGATTCAGAGATTTGGTTTCCGAGGCGAAAGCGCAAGGGTGCGCCGTAGAGATATTTTGAAAATGGATGCGGTCGTCGGGTGGAGCAGACGAAAGCAAAGCGCCGCTGCCGCCACCTGTAGGAAAATAGAGGTCATGACCGGAATTCAGTACGTGACCGACGAGAAGGGCCGCAAGGTGGCCGTTCAAATCGACCTGAAAAAACACCGGGCGCTTTGGGAAGACATTGAGGATCTGCTTGTTTCCCGGTCGCGGCAACACGAAAAACGGATTCCGCTCGACAAGGTAAAGGCAGGGCTCATCAAGGCCGGCAAGCTCTCGCGTGAGTAGCTATCGGGTTGCGTTAACGACAAGCGCCGAAAAAGAGTTGCACGGGCTGCCCACGAACCTGGTTGCCCGCATTATGCCGCGTCTTGAACATCTGTCTGCGGCTCCTCGGCCTCCGGGTTCCAAGAAACTCAAGGGCGGCCACAACGAATGGCGGATTCGGGTTGGTGATTATCGGATTGTATACGCCATTGACGACGCGGCGGGAACGGTCGATGTGACCCGGATCGCGCATCGACGCGAAGTCTACGAATAAACGAGACACAGCCCGACAGTTCAGCCAGCCTTGAACGCAAGCGAAAGCTTCTCGCGGGTCGTCTTCAAATCCTCCGGCAGCACCCTCGTCTCAGCAATCGTCGTCATAAAATTCACGTCGCCTTGCCATCGAGGAAGCACATGCATGTGAATGTGCTCCGCCACGCCGGCACCCGCGGCGGCACCGATATTCATTCCAATGTTAAGACCGGCAGGCTTATAGATCTTACGCAGATGGATCTCCGCCCGGCGCGTGAGGTGCATCAATTCTGTTATTGTCTCGAGATCCGTGTCTTCCAGCGTAGCGACGTGCCGGTAAGGCACCACCATCAGATGCCCGCTCGTATAGGGAAATAAATTCAGCAGAACAAAATTGTGAGAGCCTCGAAAAACCACGAGGTCGTCGATCGATTTATCGCAGAAAATACAGCCTGCACTGGGGGGATGGGCGGCGCTCACATACTGGTAGCGCCACGGGCTCCACAGGTGGTCCATCTATATCGAAGGAGGTTCGGAAGCCGGCGCCGCGGTCTCGGCGGCGGGCGCGGCCATGGATTGATTCACCAAATCCTTGAGTTCCTTGCTGGGCTTGAAATACGGGATGCGCTTGGAGGGCACTTCCACGCGGTCGCCGGTCTTAGGATTGCGGCCAACGCGGGGTTGGCGCTGGCGCGTGCGGAAACTGCCATATCCGCGAATCTCGATTTTGTCGCCTGCGCGCAGCGACTTGACGATACTGTCGAAAATCGCCTCGACGATAACCTCGGAATCTTTCCGGGTCATTTCTACTACACGTGCGACTTCTTCAATCAAATCGGCTTTGGTCATTGTTGTGTTGCTCCTCACGGATTTATTTTTAGCCTTCGCGTTGGCCCCTCACGTTGATTACTTCCTCAATTGTCATGGTAGCAGCCACTGCCTGGCGCTGATAGTCCTCAAGGCGTGTGCGCTCCTCATCCTCTGCGACCGCACGAATACTCAGGCCAATTTTTTTCTCGGCCTCATTCATCTTAATTACCTTGAAATCGTATTCTTCGCCGAGATTTAAGAGGGGTTCACCCTTCTTATGATCCGGGGCGACCGGTATTTCTGAGTTGTGGCAAAGCCCTTCGACGCCGACGGACAATTCCACGAACACGCCAAAATTCGAAGCCCGGCAGGCTTTACCGCGAACCACTGCTCCCACCTGATGAGAGCGGAAGAATTGCTCCCAGGCGTCGGGTTGCAACTGTTTCACGCCGAGCGACAGCCGGCGATTTGCTGCATCGATGTGCAATACCGCGGCTTGCACCACCTGCCCCTTCTTGAGTACTTCCGAAGGGTGGGCGACACGCTTGGTCCACGATAGATCGGAGATATGAACGAGTCCGTCGATGCCTTCTTCGATTTCGATGAACGCTCCGAAGTCGGTCAGTTTCCGGACGCGGCCCTCTACTACAGAACCAATACTGTACCGGTCGGCGACCGTCGTCCAGGGGTCGGCTTCGAGCTGTTTGATACCGAGCGAAACCCGGCGGTCCTTCGGTTTGACGTCGAGAACCACGGCCTGCACTTCGTCTCCGGGCTTAACGACCTTGGACGGGTGCTTCATGCGGCGGCTCCAGGTCATCTCCGAGATGTGGATTAGCCCTTCGACGCCTGGTTCAAGTTCGACAAATGCTCCATAATCGGTGACGCTAACAACACGGCCGATGACGCGCAGGGCGGGCGTGTAGGTCGTCTGAACGTGATCCCACGGGTCGGGCGCGACCTGTTTCAGGCCAAGAGAAATCCGTTCTTTGTCCTTGTCGAACTTCAGGACCTTTACTGTGATCTCGTCGCCGGTCTGGACGGCCTCCGACGGATGAGTGATCCGGCCGTACGACATGTCGCTCACGTGAAGCAGCCCGTCAATTCCGCCGAGATCGACAAATGCGCCGTAGTCGGTAAGGTTCTTGACGACACCGGTAACAACGGCGCCTTCGTAGATATTCTGGAGCGCCGTGGATTTGCGTGCGGTGTCCTCTTCCTCGAGTGCAAGACGGCGGCTGACCACGACGTTGCCTCGACGCCGATTCACTTTCACGACCTTCACCGGCACGTCCTGGCCGAGCAGAGCGTCCAGGTTGTGCATGGGGCGGTGATGGACCTGAGAGCCCGGCATGAACGCAAGCACTCCTACGTCGACGGCCAAACCGCCTTTCACTTTGCTTTGGACGCGGCCGGCTATGGTGAGATTTTCGCGCTGCGCATGTTCCAGATTGTCCCAGGCGCGGATCTCGTGAGCCCGGCGGTGAGACAGCAGTACAAAACCCTGCGGCTTCTCACCTGAGCGGTCGACCATGACTTCGATTGGGTCGCCGGGTTTGTACGGATTTGTGCCATCGGCGAGAAGTACCTGATCGAGCGGTACAAGCCCTTCAGACTTGTAGCCGATGTCCACAATCACATCCTTGTCAGTGATTTTCAGGACATGCCCGTTCAGTACCTCGCCTTGCGAAGGCGGGGCGAGATGGCTGAACTCGTCCAAAAATTGGACGTAGTCGGCTTCCGCTACAGGAACCTGCTGTTCCTGTTGTTGATCGTCTTCATTGCTGACCATGGCCTAACAATCTCCGGTCCAACGCAACTGGCAACGGTTCGCAAGCAAAGCGGAAAAAGTCCTAGACGGGGAAACTGTCGCAAAGCTAGACCCACCAAACCATTGATACATCAGTACTTCAGAACTATAGCGGACGATGGTGCCGATGTCAACCAAACGCCCTCCTGTCGCCTTGAACCCGTATTTTCCGATCCAACAAATTCCTTCTTACTTTTATGATATAACGTTTGTGCCGCGTCAAAATCTGGCTGTCAACGGGGCGGAGCTTTATTCGAGCCGGTAGTTTGGCGCTTCCTTGGTAATAATCACGTCGTGTACGTGGCTTTCCCGCAGGCCGGCGGACGTAATGCGAAGGAAACGCGCTTTTTCTTGTAATTCCGTGATTGTGGCACATCCGCAGTAACCCATTCCGGACCTTAGGCCGCCGACGAGCTGAAATACGAGGTCGGCCAAAATTCCTTTGTAAGGCACGCGGGCTTCAATTCCTTCGGGCACCAGCTTTCCGTTGGGGTCCTGCGCATAACGGTCGGAGCTGCCCTGGGCCATCGCACCCAACGATCCCATGCCGCGGTAACTCTTGAACGTGCGGCCCTGGTAAAGGATGGTTTCGCCGGGGCTCTCTTCAGTTCCGGCGAAGAGGCTACCGATCATGACGCAGTCGGCTCCGGCGGCGATCGCTTTGGTGACGTCGCCCGAGTATTTGATGCCACCATCGGCGATGAGCGGCACGCCGGTGCCTTTCGACGCCTTGGCGCACTCGGCGATGGCTGTAATTTGTGGGACGCCCGCGCCGCTGACTACGCGCGTGGTGCAGATGGAACCCGGACCGATGCCGATCTTGATTCCATCGACGCCCAATTCGATGAGGTCCCTGGCCGCCTCGTAGGAACCGACGTTACCGGCGATCAACTGGACATCCGGCATGGTGTTCTTCACGTGGCGGACGGCGTCCATCACGCGTTCGCTGTGGCCGTGGGCGGTGTCGATTACGAGAAGGTCGACTTTTCGTTTGACGAGTTCGCGGGCGCGCTCCATGTAGTCGCCTGTTGCGCCAAGGGCGGCGCCGCAGCGAAGGCGTCCTTGCTCGTCCTTGGCGGCGCTCGGATACTTCAACTTTTTCTGAATATCTTTTACGGTGATGAGGCCCTTGAGGTAGTAGTTGTCGTCAACTACGAGGAGTTTCTCGACGCGATGCTTATGGAGGATGATTTCCGCGTCTTCGAGAGTCGTGCCGACTGGAACGGTGATGAGGTTTTCTTTCGTCATCACGTCGCGGATCGGGAGGTCGTAGCGAGTCTCGAATCGCAAATCCCGATTGGTGAGAATGCCGACCAGCTTGCCGTGTTTGGTGACCGGAACGCCGGAGATGCGGAAGCGCTTCATCACTTCCAGGGCGTCGGAGATTTTCTTTTCCGGATCGATGGTGACGGGATCGACGATCATCCCGCTTTCACTGCGCTTCACGCGATCGACTTCCTCGGCCTGCCGCTCGATCGACATGTTTCGATGAATGATTCCGAGGCCGCCTTGTTGCGCCAGCGCGATGGCGAGATGGGATTCGGTGACCGTGTCCATCGCGGCGCTGAGGACCGGGATGTTCAGGGCAATTTTGCGCGTTACTTTTGTGCGAGTGTCAGCCTGGTTGGGCAAGACGCTGCTACGGGCTGGTTGGAGAAGAACGTCGTCGAAGGTTAGACCTTCAGGGATTGTTTCTGGGACCATGGTTGGGTTGCTTCCATGATACGGGACGCTAATTGAAAGCTGCAAGGAAGCGGCGCGCAAGTTTGGCCTACACTTAGAAAGTTGATCTCCGAAGACTTGCTTCAGACTGGGCGCGACATGCTGGCCATCGAGGCCAAGGCCATTCTCCGTGCGGCCGAGCGCTTGGACGAAGCCTTTGTGCGGGCTGTGGAAATTATTTCCGAATGCCAGGGCAAGGTGGTTGTTTCCGGGATCGGAAAGTCCGGACGGATTGGGGAGAAAATTGCCGCGACCCTTTGCAGCACTGGGACTCCGGCGGTGTTTATGCACGCGGCGGAAGCGGCGCATGGCGATCTGGGCGTTTACATGCCAGGCGATCCGACGTTGATGATTTCCAAAAGTGGCGCCACGCAGGAATTGTTCTCGCTCCTTCCGGTGTTGCGCGAATTGAAATCACCCCTCATTGGACTGCTCGGGAATCCGGCCGCTCCTTTGGCGCGGGAGATGGATGCAGTTCTCGATGCGTCGGTGCTCACCGAGGCCGATCCGCACAACGTCACTCCCACGGCTAGCACGGCTGTCGCGCTGGCGATTGGGGACGCTCTGGCGATTGCGGTGATGCGAACGCGCGATTTTACTCTCGGCGAGTTTGCGCGAAATCATCCCCACGGCATGCTTGGCCGGAATTTGCGTCTGGCCGTGCGTGATGTGATGCACCAGGGGGACGACGTAGCCTGGCTGCGGCCCGGCGATTCGGTGCGCGATGCGATCGTGGCGATGACCGAGCATTCGCTTGGGGCCGCCTGTGTGGTGGATGCCGAGGGGCGGCTCGAGGGATTGATCACGGAGGGCGATTTGCGCCGTGCGCTGCGGGCTCACGAGGATATTCGCGGCTTGCGCGCGTCGGACATCATGACGCGGAACCCAGTAACGATTTCGCCGGACGCGAAACTGCATGAGGCGCTGCGGATGATGGAGGACCGATCGTCGCAGATTTCGGTGCTGCCTGTTGTCGAGGGCCGCTGCTTGGGGTTGGTGCGGATTCATGACGTCTATCATGGCCGGATAGCACGATGATGAAATTGGGTTTCGTAAGCGCGATCCTGCCGGATCTGGCATTGGACGAAGTTGCGGACTTCGCCCAGGCGTCGGAGTTCGGCTGCGTCGAACTGATGTGCTGGCCGAAAGGCAAAGCCGAGCGGCGGTACGCGGGTGTCACGCATATCGATGTCACGAGCTTTACGCCAGGCGACGCGGAGCGGGTGAACGAGCTTGTGAACGGCTTGAACGTTGAAATCAGCGGGCTTGGTTACTATCCGAATCTTCTCACTCCCGATGCGGCCGAGGCGCAGATCTATATCGATCACCTGAAAAACGTGATTCGTGGGGCGAAGTTGCTCAGGGTTGGCGTCGTGAATACGTTTGTGGGCCGCGACTGGACGAAATCCGTTGACGAGAATTGGCCTCGCTTTCTCGCCGTCTGGAAGCCATTGATTGCGTTTGCAGCGGATCACGGAATCAAAATCGGCATCGAAAATTGCCCGATGTCGTTCACGCGGGATGAGTGGCCGGGCGGGAAGAACCTGGCGTCGTCGCCGGCGATCTGGCGGCGGATGTTCAACGACATTCCGGGTGAGAATTTCGGTCTGAATTTCGATCCGTCGCATTTGTTGTGGCAGCGCATGGATTATTTGAAGCCGCTTCGTGAGTTCGCGCGTCGTATTTTTCATGTTCACGCGAAAGATGTTCGGCTCGATCAGGATCGTCTCGACGATGTCGGGATCCTGGCGTTCCCGCTGCAATATCACACTCCCAAGCTGCCGGGCCTCGGCGATGTCGAGTGGGGTAAATTTATTTCCACGTTGAACGAGATCGGGTATCGAGGCGCCATCTGTATTGAGGTGGAAGACCGGGCCTACGAGGGATCATTGGAGAACCGGAAAGATTCTCTGCGGCAGAGTGCGCGCTATTTGAGGCAGTTCCTGCCGTGATGCGGGCGTTATTCTTCGTCTGCGCCTTTTTCGTTTGCCTGGGCGCGGAGAACGGCACTCTGAATAAGGTTGATATCACCGGTACGGAGCTGAATCGGACTGCTCTGCTGCGAGTTGCTGGTCTCGAAATCGGAGCCGGTGTCACGCCTGCTTCGCTCAAATCGGCTTGTGAAAAGCTAAAGCAGACAGGTCTCTTCGAGCAGGTCGAGTATGACTACCAGGCTGCGCCGGACAACGGCGGATATAGCCTCCAGATCCGCTTGCGGCCTCCCGCAAACCTGCTGGCTGCGGTGATTGAAATCCCCGGCGTGCCGTCGCGCGACCTTTGGGAATCGTTGCAGCAGACGGGGCTGTTCTATATGAATCGAGTGCCTGCGACGGATCTCGGTCAGAGGTTTTACGCGGCGGAAATCCAGCGTGTTCTGAAGGCGCATGGCGTGGAGCAGATTATCGTCGCGTCGCTGAGAACCGGGTTGATCGGCTCGGCCTCGGGGAAGAAAATCACCGTAGTGTTCCGGCCGCGAGTCTAAGCGCTGAACAACTTGTCGAGGTAGCCGAGAATTGCGGGTGCGGTGTCCATGCCTTCGAGCGGCAGGCGCAGCACCCCAGCCGGTGTGAATTGCGCGCCTTGCGTTCCTTTCACGATCTCCAGAAGTTTTGCCGGATCGATCTTCGAGTGTTCGTGGAATTTGATGTTGATGATCCCGTTGCGCCGATCCACTGCTTCCACTCCCAGCCGCTGCACGGTGCTCTTGAGTACAGAAAACTGCAGCAGGTTGAGCACCGCTTCCGGCGGCGGACCGTAGCGGTCGGCGAGCTCGGCTTTGATGCGCTCGGCATCCTCGTGCGTATGCGCTTCGGAAATCCGCTTGTAAATGCGGAGGCGCTGGTGTTCGTCTCCGATGAAGTCCTGCGGAATGCGGATGTCGAGTCCAAGGTTGAGCGTGGAGTGCACTTCCGGAGCGATCTCTTCGCCGCTCAGTTCACGGACGGCTTCTTCGAGCATTCCTACATACATGTCGAAGCCGACGGCCGCGATCTGGCCGTGCTGCTCGCCTCCCAGGAGATTTCCAGCGCCGCGCAGTTCCAGATCAAGCGCCGCTATCTTGAATCCGGCGCCGAGATCGCTGAATTCTTTCAGTGCGGCCAGGCGCTTTCGGGCGATGTCGCTTAACTCGGTGTCTTCGGGTATAAGCAGATAGGCGTAGGCGCGCCGGTTCGAGCGGCCCACGCGCCCTCTCAGTTGATAAAGCTCCGACAGGCCGTAGCGCTCGGAGTTCTCGATAATCATCGTGTTCGCGAGCGGGATATCGAGGCCATTCTCGACGATTGTTGTGCAGACGAACACGTCGAAATCGTGGTGCATGAAACCGAGCAACACTTTTTCCAGTTCCGCCTCGCCCATTTGACCGTGGCCGACTCCCACCCTGACGTTGGGAATCAGTTCCTTGATCAGGGCGGCTCGCGTCCAGATGCTATCGACGCGATTGTGTACGAAATAAACCTGCCCGCCCCGGCTGAGTTCCTGCTCGATGGCGTTCTTAACGAGATCCTTGTCGAATCGCGCGACCACTGTATGAATGGCCAGCCGGTCCTTGGGCGGTGTTTCGATGATGGACATGTCGCGCAGGCCGAGTAGCGACATATGGAGCGTACGCGGAATCGGCGTGGCGCTCATGGTGAGCACATCCACATTCTGCTTGATTTGTTTGAGGCGCTCCTTGTGGCGGACACCGAAACGCTGTTCTTCGTCGACCACCAATAGGCCGAGATCGGGGAAGATTACGTCCTTTGAAAGCAGGCGGTGAGTGCCGAGTACGATGTCCACTTTGCCCACGGCGAGATCTTCCAGCACGGCTTTGATCTCCTTCGCCGAGCGGAAGCGGCTGAGCATTTCCACGCGCACGGGGAAGGGAGCAAACCGGCGTTTGAACGATTCAAAATGCTGCAGACAGAGGACCGTGGTAGGAGCGAGCACGGCGACTTGTTTGCCGTCGCCGAGCGCTTTGAAGGCCGCTCGCATGGCGACTTCCGTTTTGCCGAAGCCGACGTCGCCGCACAGAAGCCGGTCCATCGGATTCGGGCTTTCCATGTCCTTTTTGATCTGTTGGACAGCGGTGGTTTGATCGCGGGTGGGCGTGTATTCGAAGGCGTCTTCGAACTCGCGCTGCCAGTTGCTATCCATGGAGAACGCGAAGCCCTGGGTGATCTTCCGTTGCGCGTAGAGTTTAAGAAGTTCGTCGGCCATGTCGCGCATCTTCGCTTTGACGCGCGTTTTCGTTTTGTTCCACGTTGCGCCGCCGAGGCGGTCGAGCGGTGGCGTTGCTTCGCCGGCCCCGCGGAATTTCTGGACCAGGTCGAGTCGCGTGAGCGGGACGTAGAGTTTGGCTTCGGCGGCATACTCGAGGACCATGAACTCGCCGCCCTGGTCCCCTTGGGCGATGGTGCGAAGGCCGAGAAATCTGCCGACGCCATGAGTCACATGAACGACGTAGTCGCCCGGTTTGAGATCGGCGATGTCGGCGGCGAATGCGGCGAGCTGCGATTTCGCCGGGCCTTGCTGCGCGATCAGGTCCGAGGTATCGAACAGGTCTTCGCTACCGAAGATGGCGAGATTGGCATCCACCAGCATGGCGCCGCGGGAGACCCGGCCGCGCACCAGAAATGTTCCGGCGACTGCTCCGGCCATGTACATTCGTTCGGCCAGATATTCGGAGGTGCCTTCGGTGGTGTCGATACCGAGTTGGAACGGAACGCTGTATTCCTGAAGGATGTCGGCCAGGCGCTCCAATTCTCCTGCTGACGGCGCGAAGAACACAACGCGTCCGCCGCGCTCGACGATGGATCGGCCTTCGCTCACGGCCATCCGCATATTGCCGTGGAACGCCAGAGAAGGATGCGTGGAGATCTCGAGGCCGGGCGCCAGTCCGAGTTCGCGCAACTCGACTCCGGCGTTGTTGCGGATATCGTCCCAGCGGAGGAAGCTCGCTTCAGCGGGATGGTCGTGCGGTTTGTCCGGGTTGTCGAGACGCTTCCAAAGGCGCTCCGCGGCGCCGGCGCATTGCTCGGGTTCATCCCAGACAATCAGTGCGCTTTTGGCTAGCGCGAAGATGGAAGTGTTACGCGGGTGGATTGTCGGCACCCAGAATTCCCAGCCGGGACCGCCGCCGTTGGGTAGACGGTCGAAGAGCGCGTGTGATCGCGGATATTCGATCAAAGGCAGTAGCGTGGCGTCCTTGATCTGCAGGATCGAACGCTGCGATTCGACATCGAAGCGGCGCATCGATTCGATTTCATCGCCGAAGAATTCGATGCGGACCGGCCGCTCGGCTTCTGCGGGGAAAACATCGATGATGCCGCCCCGGACCGAATATTCGCCGACCATTTCGACGGGCTCACGCTTTTCGTAGCCGATGCTATCGAGGTGAGTGATGAGATCTTCGAGCGGGATTTCTTCGCCCACGCGCACCGTGAGCGCCAGTTGCTTGTAGAATTCCCGCGTTTCGGTGCGCAGCAATGCGGACGCTACCGGCGTGATGGTGATGGGCACGTGGCGGGTGGCCAGACGCCAGAGTCCGATGGCGCGCTGTTCGGCGATTTCGTTGTGCGGCGAGAGATTCTGGAACGGGAGCACGTCGAGCGCGGGGATCAATTGCGGGCGCTCGGTATCGCGGCTGGACGCGAGGAGATTGAAGAACGAATCGACCAGTTGGCAAAGTGTTTCGGCCTGCTTGTTGCCGTCGGCGATTACCAGCAGCGGGCGCTCGACATGATGCGCGAGCAGAACCAGGTAGATCGCCTTGGCGGTGGTGGTGAGTCCGGAGAGCGATAGCGGTGCGGACTCTTCGCGCTGTATTCGGCGGACGAGTTCCTGAAACGACAGGTGCCGCGCCAGGCTTTCGAAGAGATCGCGGATTGCGGGATGCGTCACGGTTGGCGGCGAAGGAGATCTTCGACCATTTTAGTGGTGGAGAAGCCGGGCTCGAGCGGGAGATTGACGACTCGGCCGCCGGCCGCCTCGACCTCTTCGCGGCCCGCGACGAAGTGATTCCAGTCGGCGCCCTTTACGAGCACGTCGGGGAGCACAACGGCAATCAGCTCGCGCGGAGTGTCTTCGTCGAAGAGCGCCACGGCATCGACGGCCTCGAGAGCCCCGGCAAGTTCCGCGCGTTGCTGTTGGTGCATCAGTGGGCGCGAAGGACCCTTCATGCGTTGCACGCTGGCGTCGGTGTTGAGCGCGAGAATCAGCGTGTCGCCGAGCGAGCGTGCTTGCTCCAGCAGCCGGATGTGGCCGGGATGGAGCAGGTCGTAGCAGCCGTTGGTGAAGACTACGGTTTTGCGTTGACGCTTCCACTCGGAGCGCCGCGCGATTAATTCATCGCGTGTCAGGAGTTGCCCCATGTGCACCTCTATTATAGGAATGGGCGAATGCAGAGCTCGAAAATTCTAGTGCGGGCCACGAATTGGGTCGGCGACGCGGTGATGTCGCTGCCCGCGCTGCAGGCGGTCCGGGGCGCGTTTCCCCACGCGCGGATCAGTGTTCTGGCGAAGCCCTGGGTGGCGGATTTGTATGCGCGCGAGAGCTTTGCGGACGAGGTGATTCCGTATGAGCGGAGCTGGCGTCTGTTGTGTGAGTTGCGGGCGCGAGAGTTCGATATGGCGATTCTGCTGCAGAACGCTTTTGAAGCGGCGGCGGCGGCATTTCTGGCCGGAATTCCGCGGCGAATCGGGTATGATCGCGATGGCCGTGGATTTTTGTTGACCGACGCGATTGCGCTGCCCAAGCGCGGTGAAATCCCGCGGCATCAGCGTTTCTATTATTTGGAATTGCTTCGGCGCGCGGGGATTATCGGCGAGATCCCGGCTTGCGAGTCGATTCGTTTGAACGGCGCCCGCGCAGCGGCGGAAGCCGGGCGGTTGCGATTTCGCGAGAGGGGAATTGATGGGCCGGTGATCGGCGTTAGCCCGGGTGCGGCGTATGGGACGGCGAAACGATGGTTGCCGGAACGGTTTGCCGAGGCAGCCATCGCCGCCGACGGCACAGTGGCGCTATTTGGGTCCGGCGATGAGCGTGCGTTGTGCGAGGAAGTCGCGGGGATGATTCGCCAGCGCGGGCGCGCGGCGCATAATTTTGCCGGTGCGACGAAGCTGAGCGAGTTCATCGAGATGGCGGCCGCTTGCCGGGTGTATTTGACGAACGACTCGGGTGGAATGCATATAGCCTCCGCGCTGGGTGTGCCTACGGTAGCGGTGTTCGGCGCTACGGACGATGAGGCCACTGGCCCTACGGGATCTTTAGCGGTTGTGGTGCGTGAACCCGTGGAATGCAGTCCTTGTTTGCTGCGGGAGTGTCCGATCGATCACCGCTGCATGACTCGCGTGACGGCGGCTCGAGTGGGCCACGAATTAACACGAATCAATACGAATGTTTCGGAGATCCCGCAGGAATGACGTGAACATCGTAAGCACCACGTCGGCCGGCAACGTCTCCGATATCATCGTCGGCTACATAGGCGCACTGGATTTCTGGTTGGAGCGATTCGACCGCCAGACTCGCCGCCTCGGAGCGGCGTAATCCGCAGGCGACCAGTAGCCCGAGAACATGGTAAGTTCGTTGGACGAACCGGTATCTAAAGGAGTTAGTTAACCAAATCTCATCTCTATCGTCTGAGACGGTATGCATTCGATACTCCAGGATTTCCGGTATGGGTTGCGCGGCATCAGGAAGCAGCCGGGTTTTGCTCTGCTGGCAGTTCTGGCCCTGGCGCTTGGGATTGGCTCCGCGACTACGATCTTCAGCGTGATCCAGAATGTTCTGCTTGATCCATTTCCTTACACCGATGCACAGCGGATCGTATCGTTCTACATTCATGACCTAAATTCCAGCCGGGAAGGCGGGCGGGGGTTCATGAAAGCCCCGGAGTTTCTCGACTACCAGGAGCAGAATCACGTCTTCAGCGAGGTGATCGGCGGCGGCAACGAGGATGTCCTCTATAGCAACGGCGAAGGCACGGAACAGTTCGACGGCGCTTATGTAACGCCGAATACATTCAGCTTTCTCGGCGTGCCGGCGCTGCTCGGCCGCACGATTACGCCGGACGATGCGAAGCCGGGTGCGCCCCCGGTTTTTGTCCTGAGCTACAAGACTTGGGTGAATCGCTTCAGCCGCGATCCGGGCTTGCTCGGGAAGAGCTTCATCCTGAACGGCGTGCCGTCGACTCTGATTGGCATCATGCCGTCGCGATTTACCAAGCGCGGCGCGGATCTTTGGCGTCCGGCCGCAGTGGACCGAAAGGATCAGCGAGGGTATTTGTTTCAGGGCCGGCTGAAACCGGGAGTTACGCTGGCGCAGGTGGAGATGGATATCACGGTGATTGCGCAACGGCTGGCGAAGGTGTACCCGGCCGATTATCCGAAGAAGTTTTCGGTGCAGGCTCAGACCTATGTCGACAACGTCGTCGGACATTTCCGAAAGACGCTGTACACTCTGGCCGCCGCGGTTGCTCTGCTGCTGTTGATTGCCTGCGCCAACGTCGCGAACATGCTGCTGGCGCGGGCCACTGCGCGGGAAAAGGAAATGTCGATTCGTGCTGCCCTCGGCGCAGGCCGCGGCCGGCTGGTCCGGCAATTGCTGATTGAGAGTCTGCTGCTGGCACTGGGCGGGGCGGTTACCGGGTGTCTATTTGCGTGGGGCGGGATCAAAGCACTCGTAATGGCGATTCCGGAAAATGCGATTCCGAGAGAAGCGGTGATCGGGTTGAATGTGCCCGTCTTGCTGTTCAGCTTGGGAGCCGCCGTTTTCACCGCCTTGTTATTCGGATTGGCGCCCGCGCTTCAAACGGCGAAACGGGATATCGTAGAGCCGCTGAAAGAAGGCGGGAAGGGCGTCAGCGGCGGGTTTCGCCACGGAAAACTGAGGAGCGCGCTGGTGGTGATCGAAGTCGCGATGTCGCTCGTGCTGCTGGCGGGCGCGGGATTGCTGATGCGTAGTTTTGTCGCGCTCCAGAATGTGGACCTGGGGTTGAATCCGGAAAACATCCTCGTGGCGCGCCTGCCGTTCCCTCGCGGACACTACAAGACTGCCGCTGAGAAACAACATTTCTTCAGCCAATTGTTGCAGCGCATTTCGGCTCTCCCAGGTGTGGTCGCGGCTACCGAAACTACCACGCTTCCGCCCTATGGGGGAATTCGCAGCGAGGTGGAAATCCCCGGCAAGACCCACAGTGAACGATGGGAGGCTCTCTACCAGCTTTGCAGCGAAGGCTATTTTCCAACTCTCGGTTTGCGGGTACTGCGCGGCCGGGTGCTGTCTGAGGTGGAAGTGAACGGCGCGCGGAAAGTGGCTGTGGTGAATCAGACATTGGTGAGGAAGTATTTCGGGGACGAGAATCCGTTGGGCCGGATGGTGAAGATCAACATGATGGAGAAGCTGACGGATTCCCCGGTGCCGAATCCGATGTTCGAGATTGTGGGTGTTGTGGCCGACGCCAAGAATCAGGGGATTCAAGATCCTCCGATGCCGGAAATGTTCATACCCTACACGGTGACCGGAGAGTTCGAGCGCGGGATCCTGGTGCGCACGGCCACTGATCCTCTGGCCATGTTGAATGTAGTCCGGCGAGAGATCTGGACGGTGGATCGTAGCGTCGCGCTCACGCTGACCGGGAGCTTGAAGGATTTTATGAGATCGTTCTCGTATGCGGAACCACGGTTCAGCCTGATCCTACTTGGCGTATTCGCGAGCGTCGGGCTGGTGCTGGTAGTGATTGGTGTGTACAGCGTAATCGCGTATACGGTTTCACGGCAGACGCACGAGATCGGGATTCGAATGGCCCTGGGCGCGGGCAGCGGCGACGTGTTGGGTATGGTATTCGTGATGGGTTTCCGGCTAATCGCTGCTGGTGTGGCCGCCGGACTGATTGTGAGTTTCGCTGTGACGCGGTTGATCGAGAGCCAGCTTTGGGGTGTGTCCCCCAGAGATCCGGTTACTCTGGCCGGCGTTGTTGGAGTGGTGGCGCTGGCCGGTTTGGCTGCATGTTACTTCCCGGCCAGGCGTGCGACCCACGTGGATCCGATGATTGCCTTGCGGCATGAATGAGGCTGTTACGGATTGGAAGTCCACAATTAATTCGCAGAAATCGCCGTACGGCCTCACCAGCATTCTGTAGGCGCCCGCGGTTCCGGCGCCGTCGTTCACTGCATTGGAACGACTATCGTGCCGCTCCCGTGGTCCTCCACACTGGCTTGGCGTCCAATAACGAAGGTGTTGGTTGCGCCCGCGTCGACAAAGATGTCCGCGAGCGACGACCGGAAACCATCAAGGTCGTTCGCGATAAACGAGTTGTTCCCCGGTATTCCCCCGTTTTGATTAAGCACAGTCAGCGCAGCATTGGCATGTCCTCGAATCCTGTTGTTCAGCACCGAGTTACCGTGAGCGAAGCCCCTGATTTCAATTCCCGCGCTATTCGCGCTGAAGACGGTGCCCTCCGGACCCGACATGATTACAAAGTTGTCCATGACGATTGCGCTCGCTTCCGGCGCTAAAGGCGATGGCTGGCCAATCACATTGATACCTGTGGCTGTTGCGTCGGGCCAACCGCAATCGATCGAATTGTGCCCAATGAGATATGAACCGGCTCCCACGGCGCGAATCACATCGGGGTTCGCCGTTCCACCCGACACGCTTCCCGTTGTCAACGCGTTTCGCTCGACCGTACACGCGCCCGCCGATGACGCGAAAATTGATCGCGGGCTCAGTGACGTTTCTTATTCTGTTCCCGGAAACGTCGATGTACACCTCCTTGTCCGCGGATCTTCCAACGTTGAACATGACAACACCCAAGGCCTGAGTGCCGGCCATTCCGCCCACATCGAAGTCGTTGTGGAGGATTGCCAAAGTTCCGGAGAAATTTTCCGGGTGTCCTAGTTGGGTTGCGCTAGGCGGGTGCGGACCAGCGCCCACAAAAATAGAATTGGAGACCGGGCTGGGCTGCCCCGCATGCATCGCAAATTCGACAGATGCGGTTATGCCCTGGACCCGGCAGTCGGTGACCACCACGCCGCCGGCTGCAAATATCCAGATCGCGCCCGATGTTGGCCGCGATGAATACATTGCCGGCGCGGTCCAGGGCCATGCCGGTGGAGCAGCCGGGTAATAACAGTTGCTCGCTGCGGGCCGGACCGCCATCACCCGAAAAACCCTGCGTTCCGTTGCCGGCTACGGTAGTGATGATCCCGCTGGTTGACACCTTGCGAATGCGCTGGTTAAGCGGATCCCCGATAAACAGATTGCCATCGCCATCGACAGCCACGCCACCCATGTTCGCGCCAATAGCAGTCCTAATGTTAGGCGTTCCAAAGTATGCGTTGGTAACGGGTCCACCATGACCGAAGTAACCCGCCAAACCATTACCGGCCACGGTGACTATCGTTCCGCCGGAGAGAACTTTACGGATTCGATAATTTCCGTTGTCGGCGATCAACAGATTTCCGGAAGCGTCGAGTGCCACGGCCGTCGGACCGAACAACTGGCCCCAGGCGCGGGCTCCCCGTCGCCCGAGTAGCCTGCTCGCGAGTTCTCAGCTACTCGGGTCAGCACGCCGCTGGAATCGAGCCGGAATACACAATTGAGAGAAGCGCTGGCGACATAAACGTTGCCGCTGCTGTCGGTGGTCAGGCCACGCCCTGGAACCGAGACGGTGAGGGTAAACCGATCGGAATATCCATGGCGCCGGCCGTCGTGGGAGGCGGCGCGCCCCCAGCGAAGGTAGAGATGGTGTACTGGTCCGCCGTAGCAGCAGCGCTTCGGAGCGCAAGAGCGAAAATCAGAACGGTCGATTTCATGCGTCCTCGCTCACGGCCGGAAAGGCACTGTGTATGGGAGATCCTTCGATAGGATCCTTACCCCATCCACATAGAGCCTGAAGGTGGAGACGCGAGTTTTCGAAGGTCCCAGCGCAAACTGCTGGAAGCCGCCGAACACGGAGAAGATCTTGTTGTTCTGAGCGTTGATAACCAGATGGGAGCCGCCAGGTGCCGTTACCAGGTCGGCCAGGCAGCCGGATATCTGCACGAAGGCATTGGCTCCGGGCGAGGTGATGACACTGGCGGGCGGAAGCGCCTGCGTGGCAGCCGTCCAGAATTTTCCCAGCCTCGGCTCTGGAATGGTGCTGAGCGGAGACGCAAGACACACCCAACTGGCGGGGTCGCAGGTCAGGTAGTCCCACAGGGGAACAATCGAACCAGAAAAATCTCCGCGCGCGCCGGCGGCGGTTACGGTGCTGATGGAAGCCGCATACTTTCCACGGGAAGTCGCGCCGAGGTCATTCACACAGGAAGCCGTCGGATCGATGGAAATGATCGCCCCTCCGCCCTCTCCTACTGCCGCGATGTCAAATGGCCCGGCCGAGGGCGCGATGTCGAAGCTTGTCGAGAACGAGCCTGCATGCAACATCAGCGCAAAGGTGGCGCCCAATCCCAAAGCAGCATCGCTCGATGGATACACGCCGTCAACGGAACCAGTGAGGCTGGAGACGTTCCTGCCGCCGCGGATGCCGATCTCCGTGATATTACTTTGCCAGCCGCCGGAGCGCAGATAGAGACGGTCGGTGGCGAGAATGGGGGCCGATACGTCGATCCGATTTAAACCCGTAAGCCCTGCGCCGCGGCCTGCGGACAGGACATCCGCTCGCCGGTCGCCGAGATAGACCTCAAAATCATCCACCACTTTTTCCGATTGACCCGCGGTAGGTCCTAGCCCCGTGGCGAAGAATGTCACGGTGTCCCCGGGGGACACCGTGTCCACAGGCGCAAAATCTCCGTTGAAGAAAAGCGCGCGCCCGGTTCCGCTGCCGTCTCGAGTGAAAATCGCCGGAGAATGGTGCAGCAACCGGATGTTATAGGGCCTGCTGGCGGCGCCGCCCGACGTGACAATCAGCGGAACAACAGTATTCTGCGGTATGACCACGTCCAGCGGAATGACAAAATTGATCTGCTTTGGAGACACGTAAAGCAACTCTGCCGGGATGCCTTGCACCGTCACCGACACTTCGCCCAAACTGGTGGGCAATGCGGGAACGGTGGCGCTGGCGTTGACAGTTGTATTTGCCAGGCCGCTGCCCATAATTGCCGCCCAGCAGCCGGGGGAAATTGCGCCCTCCCAGGATGCCGCGTTTAGAACGCTCGAGATAGACGGCTGTGCCCAGCCAAGCGTTGGCGTCAGGCTAAGGAGCCCCACTACGATGGATAGATTTTTCATAGTTCCTCCCCTGAATCAGTTCCCCAATACCGCAATCCACACCGCGCCCGGCCTCGTAGATATGTTCCCCACTTGCAGAACAACGGGCACATATCCTCCGGCTGCACTCCCTCTGGAATCTGCATGTTCACCTGCATTAGGCCGGCGACTTGCCGAGGCACGCCGCCCGCGTACCGCCCGCTTATCATACACTGCACCGGGTATGGTTTGGCCCTCCGCCGAGGTCTTACCTCACTCCGATGGTGACTGCATTACTCGGGCGGCCGGCGTAGGTCAGACGCACTGGGACGGCAGGTCCCATCACAATGGCGCTCGGCACACGCACGTTCGCCTGGTTCAGATCTGCAAACCCTGGAGCATTGCCGAAATACAGGATCTCGGCCAAGCGGCCGCCGATCGCGACTTGCGCCAGGATGACACTCCCATCCTTCAACCCTGTGCCGTAGATTCCAGCACCTCTCCTGGAACGGCAGGATCGCTGGCCGTGACGACTCGGGTGGTCCCGGGGGGATCATCGCGCCCTGTCCGTGCCCATCGCCCGATAGCGAGAACAGGGCTGGTGCGGGTACCAATACGCGCTGCGTGTAGAGTTCCGCGCTGGAGGTGATAGCGGGATACGGCGCGAATCCCCCTGTGATCAAGACCCGACCGTTATTCAGCAAGGTAGCCGTATAGCCCTCCCCCCTCGCCGTAAGCATGTCGCTGGTAGCGTTGAAGGCGCCACTCAAAAAAGTCCAGGGCCGCAGATGCCGCTGGCCCGTTGTCTCCAGTAGCCTCACACCGCCCCGGCACGCCCGCCACCGTGCTGATGATTCCGCTCGCCGATACCTTCCGGATGTAGTCCAGAATGCGAGAGCGAAACATACGGAAATCGATTTCATCAGTGCCTAAGCTCCAAGATAGTTTTCTGAGTCTGCGATTGTGTACGGGGCAAAACAGGGGACGAGTATTGTTCCATGGGCCGCCAGGTAGATCTGGTCGAGCGGAGATGCGCCACCACGTTATTGCGCCGCGTCCGCAAGAGAATCGCAACAACAAAACTGGTCTCCCTATTTAATTTCAAGAGAATCACTGCACTCCGATGGTGACTGCATTGCTGGGCCGGCCGAGATACGTCAAGCGCACTGAAACGGCAGATTCTGCCATAATGCCGCTCGGCACACGCACGTTCACCTGATTCAGACCCGCGAAGCCTGGAGCACTTCCGAAATACAAGATCTCGGCCAATCGACCGCCGATCGCGATTTGCGGCGGGATTACACTGGCATCCTTCAAGCCTGTGCCATAGATTTCCAGCACCTCTCCCGGCACGCCGGGGTCGCTGGCCGTAACGACTCTGGCGGTCCCCGCGTGAAGGATCGCGCCCTGGCCCCGCCCGTCGTCCGAAAGAGAGAGCAGGACGGGCGCAGGCAGTAATACGGCGGGAACGAAGAGATCGGCAAGGGAAAGGGAAATATTGACTCCGGCGTCGCCGCCCGCGATCAACACTCGTCCATTGTTGAGCAGCGTGGCCGTGTGAAGGCTTCGCCCCGTAGTCATATTGCCCGTTCGACGAAACACGCCCATAACAGGGTCATAAACCTCGGCGCTGGCGAGACTCCCGGGGAACAAAGCGGCGCCGGCCATCAACACACCGCCGTCGGGTAGCAGGGTTGCGGTGAATAACGCGCGACCCGTGTTCATGTTTCCTGTAGCAGTGAAGTTTCCGGGCAACGAATCATACAATTCCGCGCCGGTAGGAAAGAGGTTCCCATCCCACGCGCCGCCGGCAACCAGCACCTTGCCGTTCATGAGTAAAGTTGCCCTCGGCAAGCCATCATTGTATGAGACAGCGATCGGATTGCCAGTACGGGTGAAGACGCCATCAGAAGGATTATAGAGTTCGGCGCCGCCTGCCTCAAAAATGATCAAGACCCTGCCGTCTGGGAGCAATGTCGATTCAGATCCTTGGCACGTATTAAAGCCATACTGATGGGTGTCGGTGACGTACTCTCCAGTAGCAGCGAATGTGCCCGTAGCGGGATCATAGACTTCAGCTTGGGGAACTCGATCATCGGGGCCACTGCCGCCTACGATCAAGACTCTGCCGTTGCCGAGCAGGTGAGCTTGTTGGCACACGTGGTTACCGATCATGTTGCCCGTAGCGGCGAAGGTTCCAGTGGAAGGATCATAAATCTCGGCGCTGGCAAGGCAATCAAGCCTTGACCACCAGCTATAGTGCCACCAGCGATCAATACTCTGCCGTCCGGGAGTAGCGTGGCTGAATGCGCCATGCGGGGCGTGGTCATACCGCCCGTAGCGGTGAATATCCCACCGTCAGGGTCGTAGAGTTCAGCCGTGGCAAGCGGATTGAAGCCCAGCGAGCCGCCGGCGATCAAGACCTTGCCGTTGGTTAAGAGCGTGGCAGTGTGCCACGAGCGGGGCGTCGTCATGTTACCGGTCGCGGTAAAGGCGCCCGGCGATTGCGCCAGCGCTATCGCGCCGTGACCGGCTACACCCAACACGACAAGCGGTAGAACAAAGCTGATTTTCATTTTGAACCTCAATCGGTTAGCGTAGGGCAATCGTGACCTGCAACATCGTCCAATGGGAACCAATGATGAGTGCAAAGGGAACCGCATCGCCGGTGATCACGGCATTCACAGGCACGCGCACGTTCACCTGTGTGCCTGGCGCTGACTCATCTCCTCCGGTTGCATACAGCGTGATGATCGAGCCCCTCGCTGCGGGATTGGTGGGGGAGTTGGGGCTTCCGTTCTCATTTAAGATCGTCCCTTGGCCTTGCCCCGATCCATCCACGCTGAAAACCCCTGGACGGGAGGTCAGCACGGGCGCCGTGACCGCGTCCGACCGCACACCGTTGTACTCGACTGGGACATCCACTGAGGTGAGGCCAGCCAGGGCGTAAGGGACAATGGCGCTGCTTTGCCTATCCGAGACATGGCCGAGCCGAAGAGCGTCACAATTTCGCCCGGCGCGACGCCTCCGCCCACGTACCTGGCCGCGTTGACGATGCAGTCGTCGAAAATGCGGGGCGTCGCCGGCTTGAGAGCCGAAGCTTTCTCGAAGCTCGCTACGAACGCCTCATTGCCCATGCCTGTCGCCTGAAGAAAACCGTAATCTTCAAAGCCTGCGATTCCAGCCTGGCCGGCCATGTAAACGGAACCGGCGTCTATTGCTACGCCGCTAGCCAGAGCTGAGCCGGAGCCTCCGAACTCACGCGTCCACTGCTCGACACCCGCAGAGTTGTACTTGCGGACGAATAAATCGATGCCGGAACCCGAACGGCATTGCCCCGGTAAAGAGGATCTCGTGTTGCGCGCGACATAAGTTCCCGTGGCATCCGCCGAGATGCCGGCTATGTATCCCGTAAAAGGCGACGACCACAGTTGGTTGCCGTCCGGATCATACCTGCGCAAGACGGCCCTGGATCCCTCACTGCCGACTGCATATAAACCGGCGGGAATGGCCGCCGCTAATGTACCGACCACTGGAAAGGACTCGCGCGTCCACAACTCGTTGCCGCCCAGATCGTACTTGCAAAGAAACGGGCCGAAATTGAAAGCTATCCCGAAAACGTAGAGGCCTGTAGGGTCCACAGCTAAATTCTGATGGTTTTCCAACGCTTGGCTACCACCGAATTTCGTCGTCCATAACACTACGCCCTCAGGACGATACTTCCGAAGGTATGAGAAGTTCGGCGGAAAGTCTCTGCCAACAACGTAGACTCCGGTCGCATCCGCAGCGAACGCCCCCGGAGAGGCAAAGCCCATCTCGCGGGTCCACAACCCATTGCCTTCGGCGCTGTATTTTCTGATGAAGAACTGGGGGACGTCGCCCACGCCTACTAACGCGTAGACGCCCGTGGAATCACTGGCCAGTCCATAACTAGTCAAGTTGCCTGGGGCGGGAGCGCTAAAAGGCCGTGTCCACAACTGGTTGCCTTGTGAATCGTATTTGATTACGGCGCCGACCCTACCGTCAGTGGTCAACCGCTCCCCGAATAAGTAGACCCCCGTCGGATCGGCCGTGATCGCCGATGCTCTATCGATTTGCGGACTGCTGAACTCACGGGAAAAGGAGATCGTTTGCCCTGGCAGCGGTCGGGCGCCGATCGCCAGTCCGAGAGTGATCAGGATAGATCCGAACTTGAATCCCGTTTTTTGAAACATCATGCCTCCCCTAGTTCCCCGATACCGCGATCCAAACCGACCGCGGTGTCGTGGACGTATCACCCACTTGCACTACGATGGGCACATACCCTCCCGGCTGCACGCCGTCCGGAATCTGGATGTTCACCTGCATCAAACCTGCGATTTGTCCCGGCACGCTGCCGGCATATTGAACGGTCGCAGGTATTCCGCCAACCGTTGCAGTCACCGGTAGGACAGGATGTGTGGGCGTGGAGTTTCCCAGCTTGCCGTCCACTCCGCTGGGTGTGGTTTGGCCTTCACCGGTAGCGTAGATCGAGATGTATCCGCCCAGCTTCACTGGATTCACCGGCGAGTTTACAGTCCCGTCCGCGGCGTTAATAGCGGCCACTTGGCCCCACCCGGCCTGATTCGACGTGAAGACGTTGGGCGCTGTGATCGCGACCGGCACGGTGAAATCCGCGGGGGCGTTGCCTTGGTAGGCTACCGAAACTCGAGCCGTCGAGCCGCTGACCGCATATGGAACGATGGCCGCAACCTGGGTCGCCGAAGTGTAGAGGATGGGCGCGGCAATGCCGTTGAAGGATACTGCCGTGCCGCTGAGTTCCGCGCCCATCTGGCCATTCTTCGGCTGATTCTGGATCAGTTCGGATGGGCCCAGACCGGCGCCGTAGATGACCACGATCTTACCCGGAGATATCGGGCCGGCGTGCTGACTCGCAGCGTCCACCACCGCGCCGATCAATACGGACGAAGTCACCGGCCGCAGTATGCGGATCACATAGTTCTGTACGTCCGCTACGTAGATATTGCCCCGTTCGTCTACTGCCACGCTGATTGGCCCGTTGAAGGTCGCTGTCATTGCCGCACCCCCGTCGCCTGAGAAGCCATGGGAACCGTTGCCCGCCAGCGTAGTGATCTTTCCGTCCGGCGCGACTCTACGGATGCGATGGTCAACCGAAGGATCGTCTCCGGCGTCACCTACCTCGAAGTTGAAGCCCGGATCGGCGATGAGCAAGTTGCCCGCGCGGTCCACCGCGACGCCTACAGGCCAGCTCAACCGTGCACTGGTAGCAGGCCCGCCATCACCGGAAAACCCCGGTCCCCGGCCAAACGGGTCTCCACCCGCCACGGTGGTAATGGTCCCGTCCGGTGAGACCTGGCGGATACGGTTACTTTCGGCGATGAACAGGTTGTCCGCGCTGTCCACCGCAAGTCCTCGCGGAATCGAGACCGAGGTGCTGTTGGCTTGACCGCCGTCACTCAAGAAACCATAAGAGCCATTGCCGGCGGCCGTCGTGATGATTCCATCGACGGAAATGCGGCGAACGCGATTGTTGCCGGCATCGGAGAAGAACACATTCCCATGGCTGTCCACGGCGATGCCGCCGCAATCCGTGTTGTCACAATCGAGGCGGAGGTGCGCCCCGATGGCAGGCCCGCCGTCTCCGGAGAATCCTCGGGCGCCATCACCCGCTACAGTGTTGATGATCCCGTCCGGGGAAACGCGGCGGATTCGGTCACTGCCGAATTCCGCAATAAAAACACTGCCGTTACTGTCCACAGCCACGGCAACCGGGGAGGAGAGTTGGGCGCTGACCGCGGGCCCGCCGTCCCCGGAAAAACCGCACGATCCAGTGCCGGCGAAGGTACTCAGGATTCCGTTCGGTGAAACCTTGCGGATTTGGTGGCCGAAAGTGTCCGCGATAAAAAGATTGCCGTCGCGGTCCACAGCCACGCCGAGCGGATAGCGCAGTTGTGCGCTGGTAGCCGGCCCGTCATCTGCGGGCACCGGAGCATTGGGGGGCGAGCTGCAAGCGGAAAAGAAGTCGCCGTTACCGTCCCCGGCCACGGTGGTGACAACTCCACTGGTCGAGACCTTGCGGACACGGTAGTTAAATCGATCCGCGATGAACAGGTTGTCGGTACTGTCCACTGCCAAGCCAACTGGCTTCGAAAGCTTCGCGCCGGTGGCCATCCCACCATCGCCAGAGTAGCCACTATTGCCGTTCCCGGCCACGGTAGTAATGGTTCCGTCCGTGGAGATCCTTTGTATATTGGCGTTACCGTCCGCGAGAAACAGGTTGCCACGACTGTCTACGGCGATGCCCCATCCGCCGATGCCGGCAACGGTTGTCACGGTCCCGTCAGGTGAGATCTTGCTGGTAATGCCGGCAACAAGCCCGTTTCCGGGTTCCGTTACAAACACATTACCCGTGCGATCCACGGCCAATGCCCATCCCAAGACGTTGGCCACCGTCGTGATAATCCCGCTCGCCGAGACCTTCCGGACGCGATAGTTGAACTCGTCCATGATCAACAGATTGCCGGCCGGATCCACGGCCACGCCCCACGGATAGACAAGTTTCGCATCTACGGCCGGCCCCGCCGTCGCCTGAGAAGCCCTCGACGCCGGTACCCGCTACGGTAGTGATGATGCCGTCTGGGGAAATGCGGCGGATACAGTGATTGGAACTGTCGGCGATAAACAGATTACCCGTTTTGTCTATCGCGAGACCGGACGAGGGCGCCGAGGAGTTCCCGAAGATGAGGTTCAACTGGGCTTCGGTCGCGGGACCTCCGTCCCCTGAATAGCCCCGTCTCGAACTTCCCGCAATGCGCGTCAGGACCCCGCTTGAATCCAGCTTGAAGACGGTATTGAGATCGGGACTGGCAAAATAGATGTTACCGTTCTCATCGGTTGCAACACTGATCGGCAAGCCGATGGATGCCGCTGTCGCTTGGGTGGCGGCGCTGAATGGTCGGGCGCCGCCGGCATAGGTCGAAATCTTGTACTGCTGCCCCGCCACGATGGAACTCAATAACCCGGCTACCGCGCAAGCTGTACTGATGGATCTCATGCTTCCCTGCTCCTGTTCTGAAACGGCTTATTGAATCGCAATGCTAACGGGCGCGCTCGTAATCCAGGCCGCGCTTACCTGGATGGCCGCCGCTCCTTTTGCCGCATCCGGAGGCACTCGAAAATTAATTTGATAGCCATCCACCGCGTTGGGGTAGCCGACCGCCCCCAGAACGTCGACGGGTTTCCCATTCACTGTCACGGTTGCCGGTGAATTGATCGCAGCCGGGGGCTTCACGGGAAACGGCTGGCCGATATCCACGCCAACTACAGGTGACCGTGATCATGTCTCCTGTGGCCGTGAAGGTTCCGGTCGAGGAATCGTACAATTCTGCGCTGGTATGGGATACCGGAGTCATCGGCGGTCTCCTTGCTACTCAGACTACGGAACTGTCTTTCTGGCGCCATCGCCTGCGCCAGAAAGACCATCGTGTTCCCTCGCCGTCGCGTGAGCGGACGTCGCGCGTCGATCTATTTGCCTTCGCAGGTGACCTTGTTATTCCAGTCCACGAACGCACCCTGGGGGTTGTCGCGCCAAGCCCAGACGTGCAGTTCGAAATGTGCTGGCAAGCCGTATCGGTTTGGGCTGCCAACGAACTGGAACGATTGCCCCTCGAGCACTGGCGGGCTGGTGTGACTGGCCAGCCAGGTGTCGGCGATGACAACGAACTCCACACCGACCAGTTGCAGACCGCCGCCCGACGGTTCGTATATCAGCACTTCCGGCCGCGAGGCATCCAGCACGCCGTCGCCGACGAGGGCGCTATTAACGTAGTGATTGCCCATGGCTCCGTGATCCGGGCCGGTGACGCAGCCCAGGAACGGCTGGTAACCGGCGGCTGTTGCCGCGTTAACGTCGGCGAACTGCTTCGTGGCGTCGCGGACGAGCTGAACTAGCTTGGCCGGGACGGCGGCTTGCGCTTTACTGGCATGCGCATGCTCGGTCTCCTGCGTGGTCGCATCGTCCGCAGCGATAATCGGTGCGGCCACGGTAAGACTGCTCAGCAGTGTCAGATACAGGATGCGCGTGTTGAATTTGTGGTTAAAAGTTCTCATTGTCCTCATGGTTTTGTCCTTTGAATCTATTCGTCTGCTCATGCTCCCCTCCTCGGACCCGGCGTCGGCCTATAATCGATGTGCAGGCGGTGGCATCGGCATGGTCAAACCTAACATCGGTCCCGGAAGCGAGTAACGAAGGAAGACCAAAGAAAAGCCAAAAAAATCAAAGGAGGCCTGCGGAAGTTTCTCGGCCTTCATGGGGCAAGAGGCGGGAACGGACTAGCAAGGATGCACTCTATGGGCAGTGCCGAGCCGAAAAGCCAACCCAAATACCGGTTCGGTGAATTCACTCTGGACCCCGGCCGTGGGACGCTACTCAACGCAGACCAGGAGGTGAAGCTCCGCCCGAAGGTTTACGATGCGCTCCTTTATATCCTGGAAAATCGCGGCCGGCTCATCGCCAAGGAAGAACTGATTCGCGAGTTGTGGTCGGATGCATTCGTAACCGAGGACTCGCTGGTGCAGTGCATGGTGGAGTTGCGCCGCGCTTTGGAAGATCGGGCGCAGGAGATCGTGAAAACCGTGCCTCGCCGCGGATACGTATTCACGGCAGCGGTAACCAGGGAGGACAATGGCACTGCCGGCGTCAGCCCCAATCTCGCCAGTGCTCTGGAAGAGGCGGTTCCCGGCATTCAAAGCGACGATGACAGGCTGGTACTCGCCCAGCGTGTGCCCGGCCGCTATTACCTTCCGCTTCCGCGCACACCGCTGATTGGGCGCGAGCGGGAACTGCGAACGGTGAGGCATCTTCTGCTCTCGCCGGCTACGGGGCTGGTTACATTGACCGGAACCGGGGGATGCGGTAAGACGAGACTCGGTCTGCAGGTCGCGAGTGAGCTTCTAAACCGGTTTGAAGAACGAGTTTACTTTGTAGCGCTGGCTTCCATCACTGATCCGGCCATGGTCTCCATGGCGATTGCGGAATCTCTGGGAATCCACCAGACTGGCGGCCGGCCCGTTCTGGACTTGCTCAAGGATTATTTGCGCGAGGCGGGCTCCTCGCCATTGCTGTTATTGCTGGATAATTTCGAGCATCTTCTGGCTGCTTCTTCGCTGGTAGTGGAGCTTCTGGACTCGTCCGCAGCGTTGAAGGTACTGGTGACCAGCCGCGCTGCTCTGTGCATTTACGGCGAGCACGAATTTCCAGTCCTCCCCCTGCCGCTGCCCGACTCACGCCAAATGCATTCGCTCGAAGCTCTGCTAAGTAATCCTGCAGTGGCCTTGTTTTCCCAGCGGGCGGCGGCGGTCAAGCCGGATTTCACTATAACCGCGGAGAATGCACCTGCGGTAGCCGCAATCTGTTCGAGGGTGGATGGCCTGCCGCTGGCGATTGAACTTGCAGCGGCCCGTATTAAAATGCTCCCGCCCAGCGCCATGCTAACGCGGCTCGAAAGCCGGCTGCACCTTCTGACCGCCGGACCCCGGGATGTACCAGAGCGCCAACAGACGCTCCGGAAAACGATTGACTGGAGCTACGACCTGTTGAATGGCTCCGAACAGAAGCTGCTCCGCAGGCTGGGCGTGTTTCTAGGTGGCTGTACGCTGGAAGCCGCGGAAGCCGTGTGCAACACGCACAACGATCTCGGAGCGGAAATCTTCAACGTGATGTCCTCCCTGGTCGACAAGAGCTTGGTCCAGCGGGCCGGCCAAGGCGACGGCGAACCGCGTTTTGGGATGCTCGAAACTATTCGGGAGTATTGCCTGGAGCGCCTCGGCGCCAGCGGTGAGGAGCAGGCAACGCGGCGCGCTCATGCGGCTTATTGCCTGGTCCTGGCGGAGGAGGGAAATCCCGACCTCGCCGAGACCGATCGTGCCGCCTGGCTGGCCCGGTGCGATATCGAGCATGATAATTTTCGCGCTGCTCTGGACTGGTTGTTTCAAACTTCGGATGTCGAGTGGAGCTTCCGGCTTTGCGTTGCGCTATTTCGGTTCTGGGAAATGCGCGAACATCTTGCAGAGGGCCGGGGCTGGCTGGAGTCGCTTCTGCGCATGGGCGAATCTGGGTCCGCCAAGGAACGGGCCAAGGTATTGGTTTATCTTTCAACGTTCGCCACGGTCCAGCGCGATTTTCCGGCCGCCACGGATTTCATAGAACAGAGCCTGTCGATTTACCAGAGCCTGGGAGATCAGTGGGGTATTGCCGTGTCGATGAACGCACGGGCGATTATAGCGTCGGATCGGCAGGACCATGCTGCAGCGCGGAGCCATTTTGACGAGACGCTGGCCCGCTGGCGTGCCCTTGGCGACAGGGTCGCAGTCGCACGTTGCCTGAATAATCTCGCCAATTTTGTCAGGGGCCGGGGCGATTATGCGGGCGCCCGGACGGCTCTGGAAGAAGCTGGGCGGATCTTTAAAGAACTTGGGGATCACAGCGGAGCCGCGTGGTCTCTCAACCAGTTGGGCGACATCGCGCGCGAGGAGGGTGAAGTGGATGCCGCCCGCGAGTTATACCGGCGCGCCCTTTCGGTTTTCCGCGAAGCCGATGACCGGTGGGGCATAGCCCGGTCACTCACCGATCTCGCTCAGATCGCTTGCGACGAGCGAGACCATGTGACCGCCCACACGGCCTATCGCGAGGCCCTGGCGCTTTTCGTTAACTTGGGACACAAACGCGGCATCGCGCGAGCTCTGGAAGGGTTCGCTTGTTCCGCCTTAGCTCAGCGCGATCCCGCGCGTGCCTTGGCCATCACGGCGGCTGCCGCGCATTTGCGTCAACGGATCGGCGCGCCTCTGATGCCGGCCGAACAGTCGAAACTTGACGACAAGCTGCAGCCGGCCTGGAAATCGCTCGAGGAATCGGAGGCCAAAACCGCTTACGCCCTGGGCTGGGCCATGAGCTTGGATAACGCGATCAAATATGCTCTCGAAGAGTCGGGCTCCCCTATGCCAAATTAGCCGGACCAATCAAGCGGCGCACCGCGGAAATGCGGTTGGCAGGGATACCGGACTTGCGGGAGTGCTCCCTGATGCTCTGCTCGTCCGGCGCCAGGTAAACGCAATAGACCTTGTCTTCCGTGACATAACTATGCAGCCATTGAATCTGCGGTCCCATCTCATTCAGGGTCCGCAAAGATTGCAGAGAGACCTCCCGGATCTGCGCCTCGGAGAGCGATCCGGCGCCCGGAATCTCGCGTTCAATCACAAACTGCGGCATGATCGAATTAGTTTATAACAGAAAACACGCAAGTACACCACTTAAGAAGTTCACTAACGTATTGGAATGTCGTTTGGTGACGCCCGCGACTGGTAACGCCCGCGACTGGTAACGCCCGCAACTGGTAACGCCCGCAACTGGTAACGCCCGCAACTGGTAACGCCCGCAGCCGCGTTCCGAGCCGGGACCGTGAGGGAGCGATCCCCGTGGAACAAAAGACCGTATTTTGGAGACCACGTATTAATTAAGTCAGCGGTTTTTGCGGCTGCTGACAACGGCAGTGGCAACTGAGTCTTTCGTCCATCTTGTACTTCCTGCGAAAGACCACCGGATCGGCATTGATCTGGTTATCGACCACATGTAGGCACAGGAGGAACAGAGTCTTCTCGTCGAAATATTGAAGGATGCGGCCGATCAGATCTTGCTTGCTGGCCCCGCGGATTCCTCTCAGCCTCGGGTGTCGGTGTGAACGCGAAAACGAAACGCTGTGATCTCCAAGTAGCCCGCATCTTTTTGGAGATGTGCGCGGAATGGTTGTCCAACACTAAACGGATCTTTTGGTGCTAGCGATAGGCGCCGTCCAGTTTTTCAGGAAGCCGATGAAGTCGGCGCTTGTGCCTGTCACCGGCGGTTTCGATGATTCTCCCGCCTCCTTCAGCACGACGATGATCTGTTCTTCCGTGTGCTTGCCTTTTTTCTTCCTGTTGGAGCTTCTCAATTATGGCTGGACGGGATTATAGAGAGCAGGTCACAATCACATCCGCAGGTCATCCAAAAATTCCGAAGCCGGGCCGCCGCTCGTCACCAGCAAACGATCCCAAGCCCGCGTGCAGGCAACGTAAAGCAACTGCCGTTCCGTGTTGTACTCTGAACGGCAGTCCGGCAATCTCCACCGCCGCACGGGCCCGATCCAGTTCAGCCGCGGAACGAACAAAGACACCCATCTCGTGAGGCACGAAACCCTCGCTGGTCCTCGCCGCAAGCCACCGGCCCACGGCCTTGATCCCCCCCGCGCTATCCAAGACCACAATATCCGGCGTCTGTCCGCTGAACATTGAAACCGTGCCCTTGCGTTCGTCCGTATTCCCATCCACATCCGAGACCGCAGGAGTAATGTACGTATCTCCACGTCGCGTGGAAGGTCGCGGGATTCCGCACCGGCGAAGGCCGATTACGCGCGGTATGCCCACACATCCGGAGATCCGGTTCGTAACTAATACCGGCCACCGTCGCGGCGATCGAAAGCGGAGAAGATGATCGCTGTGCCCAGGCGGCGAGGAGGACATCTACTGATCCAAACGACGCCCCGTTCATTCAAATCGAACTGGTCCAGTGCAGTCGGAACACACGCAGGATTTCCTCCAACCGTGTCGCCGGTTCGCGCCACCAGTTGCAGATCCGCACTCAAGGTTCCCGTCCAGATACCCATGTTGTTGGAGATGCCCACACCGCCAACTCCCAGGGTCAACTGTGCAACGAAGGCGAACCGGCCGTCGTTCAACATTTTCATGTTCTGAAACGCGGCGAAGGTGCTGGTGGTTCCCGGTGCGGGGTTCCCTTGCAAAGCGATCGGCTCAGTGTGGGCTTTTTCCGCGCGGAAGATTCCACTACTGCTCGTTCCACCTGTCAATCCCACGTTGAATAGCAATTGACCCAGGTCGTTCAACACGAGAGGCGCGAAGGTTCCACGGTGATAGTTCCCACCGGCGGGGGCGGCATGTCCGTCAAGTGCGATCGCTTCAGCATTGTTCCCATCGCTGAGGAACACGCCAAAGCTGCTGGTTGTGTTTTGCAACGGGGCACCCACAACAGCTATCTCACCGGGTTGGTTCATGACAGGATCGGAGAAATCGCTGAACAACCCACCGCCCGGAGCGCTTCGATTCGTGGCAAAGATGACTTTGGTCTCCTCCCCATCATTACGAAACACCCCGAAATCAGCGGAGCCGCCTGTCATAACGGCTTCGAAGCCGACCTGCCTGTGTTCGTTGATCGCAAACCCATTCAATGAAGAGAAGGTTCCGCCGGTGGGTGCGGGAGTGTTGTCGCGGGCTATCGCTTCAATCTTCTTGCCATCACTGCGGAAAATTCCCGATGTGCTGGCGCTATCCGCGATGCCCGCGAAAAAGACGACCGTGTCCTCGGAACCAACAGCGAAGAATTCCGGGGTCAGTGGCCCTACCCCTGGTGAAGTATCCCCGTTCTGCACAACCGGAACAATTTTCTTGCCCTTGCTCCGGAAAAGTCCAGTATCGGCACTGAAGAAAACCTCACCGCTTGGTGTGATCGACGGCGCGCCAACGAACCCGAAATTGCCAAGGCCCGGCCCGGCATTGCTTCCGAGAGCAACTGTAGAAGTAGTCGAGCGATCCGCCACAAATATACCCGAGCTGCTCGTGCCGGTCAGGTTTGCGTCGAAGGCTACTTGACCGCGCTCGTTCATGGACAGGGTGTTGAAAGACAGGTAATTTCCACCTGCGGGCGCACCGGCGCCCGCAGTGGCGATGGCGGTGTTCTGGATCTGTGCGTTGGCTGAAACAGCACCCGGAATTGCCAAAAGAGTTAGAGCTACGACGGAGCGAACGGAAGCGCACACTACGGATGATTTGTTATTCGCAACAGTCCCTTTAAGATTGTGATTCATGATTGTTCTCCAGTTTCTGGGTTGTTTAGATGTTAAAGGTCAGGCGTGCCGTCGCTTACGCCGCCAAATAGTGCAGCTCGCGCCGGCCAAGCCTAAGCCCATGAGAATTGGAAGAGTGGACGGCTCCGGCGCTGAGGCAGTGGTGATGTCGAAGTTTGCCGCCGTAAAGTTAGGGATTGCATTCCGTCCCTCCGCGCCGTTTAGATTTAACATGCGGGCGAGAATCTTCAAATCGGCGTTGTGATCGCTTAGATCCGATGAATACACAAGACGGGGGAGATCGAGACCTTGGTTGAAGTAGACGAAGAATCCCGGACCCGGTGTTGTAATTCGGCTTGCGATCAGATCGGCGGCATTACCGGCCCCAAACGGAGTTAGCGGATTGGCGTCGTTGTCAAAAGTCTGGAGCACGACGACATTCACGCCGCCCGGCGGGAGGTTAGATGCCGAGGCATTTACGAAGTTGACGGTGTTTCCCACACCAAAGACCGTCGATTCCAGTGAGAACGTATCCGTGGGAATCGAGAAATTTACGAAATCTTCACCGCCCACAATTTGCCGGCCAGGTGTATTTAAGACATTGGTTCCGGCAAACGGGTCGGTGTCGAACCGAAAAGTGGTTGCACTTGCGGTTGAGCACATTGCAAAGAGCGACATAGCAATGGTGCCTGCCGTGATGTAAGAACGTAAACGAATCATGGTGAATTATCCTTTCAAATTTGAGAAAAACGACTTTAGTTACGAGATTCAGCTCGGTCAAGGCGCCCCCGCTTCAAGTAAGGCGGCTAGACGTGCTGGGCCTTTCGCGAGTCTGATCCGCCCTATTGATACCTGCGAGTTAGTAACCGAATGCGTTACCTGCCGCTGGCATCGGTCGTGCCGCCCACTGGGTTGTCAATTCCGGGAGCGGTAATTACTCCGGCGATCTGATTCCAGCGCACGGCTGTATTGTTTTGGGCGAATGCCGAAACGGCAGTCAGCACGAGTGATAGTGTCAAGAAAATCTGTTTCACGAAAACTACTTCCTCTTTGTTCTGTTGATTTGAAGCTGGTTGTGATCTAGCGATCAATCAGCTACAGCATCAGAGTACGAGTTATGAAGAAACGGAAGCGTGACGTTGTCGAGACGTTTTCGTCCGATTTTTGTCGGTGGCCGCGTTCGAAAGCGTAGACGGGTCGAGACCACCGGACACCGGCGGCAAACCTCCCGGAGGATACAATCGAATGGCATTGGATTTCTGGATCTGATGCGGACTGGGAGGCTGTCACAGCATGAAGCTATTTGGACCTTTCCGGCTCGACACAGTGAACCACTGTTTGTGGCGTGCGGAAACGCATGCCCATTGAACGGGTCGAAAAGCATTGCGAGGACTTAGCACGACTGGCAGCATACGAAGCGACTGGCGGCAAACTCTGGTTACCGTACCTCCTCAGTCTGCTGAGTGACGCATTAGCCGAAGCAGGACGTATTCAAGAGGGCCTCGCGGCGATCGCGAAAGCTCTAAGCATAGCCGAGTTAAATGGCGATGCGTATGCATTGCCCGACTTGCATCGGATCAAGGGCGAATTGATCCTCAAAAGCGCCGGCCTTGCGCGAGTGAATGATCTTCAGAGTGATCCGGGCTTGCTTTGCTGAAGCCTTGATAATTGGGAAACGGCAGCAGACGAGATCCTGGGAATTAAGAGCTCACCTGAGTATGGATCGTCTCGCGCAGCGGCAAGGACAACCAATGCATGCGCAACTTGCCGAGAGTTATTCTAAGCAGGCTAGGACACGAGCAGACACAGCCTCGAGGCCGTGGACCTGAGGCTCGTGGTCTGCAGCGCGAAACAGCCTCACCGAAAGAAGCGAAACGCGACCGGTACGTCACATCTTCGTCTCTGAGCTGCCGGTGGATTTTTGCGGGACTGTTCTGGGCAGGCGAAACGCAAAGCAGGCTCCCCGCTTGGTCGATTCTGCCCATATCTTGCCGCCATGATGGGTCACAGCCTGCAGTGAAAAAGCGAGGCCAAGGCCGATACCACTCGCCTTGCCCGCGGTTGCGAACGGTTGAAACAGCCGGCCCCGAATTTCGGGAGTGATTCCCGGCCCGGTATCGCGAACCCGGATCAATATTGAGGGGCCGTCGGAAACCGCCGATATCCGGATAGTTCCCCCTTTGGGCATGACCTCCAGCGCGTTCACAAGCAAATTGACCAGCACGCGACGCATGAGACGCCGGTCCAAAACAACGGTTAGACCTTCGGGTACAACCTGGACGATGTGCACGGATTGAAACTCGGCACTGATCGCTATCTTCTCCACTGCGCTTGTAACCAACTCACGTACGTCGCAGGGCTCTCTTTCATTCTCTGCAACTCTGCTGCCTTCTAAGAACTCCTCCAGCAACTCGCGCATGCGGATCGAGGCGCAGTACATATTGCGGGCGATGCGGCGAACCTGCGGCCGGGAAAGTCTCGAACCGGCGAGCATCTCCGCACTGCCGTGGATCGTTGCCAACGGGTTTCGCAGATCGTGGACGATGGACACGGCTGCGGATAGCGAAGCTGTTTCTTCGGAGGCGATAGTCACTACGTTTTTGTCCCTTCTTTTGGTGGCACGCTCTGGCAGTTCTCGGCGAAGCGCGCCCGCAGGAATGCGATGAGTTCGTCCTCAGAACGAAAATGGGCCTGCTTCCCGCTGTCTACCTCCTCAACGGAGCCTTCCATCCGGCCTGCCATGCCTTGACCAGCGATCCTAAGCTGAACTACAAACGCTCCGCGCATAATGAGTTCAGAATATGGCTTTCTGGTACGTCCACTCGTGGATATTTCGTGGAGTTCATGTCGGTTCTTTGTCCACCCCGTTAAACGGCAGGAACTCAATCAACTCTTTGCCCTCAATCGTAAGCTGTTCAGGGCTTATCTACTCAAAGAAAGTCTGGATCGCCTTTGGACGTACCGCTATTGAAGGAGCCATGCTGCGATATCTCCAGAGCTGGATCGACCAGCTTCGCTGGCAACGACTACGGCCGTTTCAGAAGTTGGCGGAGATGCTGCTGGATCATCTGGAGGGCATCCTGAACTACTGTCGGACCAAGGTGCCGCTAGGCGTAGTGGAAGCCGTGAATGGCAACATCAAGGCGCTACTGCGTCGCGGATGCGGCTACAAAAATCTCCGCTATCTGCTCCTCAAGGTGCAACGCATGGCGGCAATCAAAACCGAATTCGTCGTGTTCAAGAAAGCGGCCTAAAATGCGGCTCCCGTCAGATTCCTGCCGAAAGAAGGGAATTGTAAAGACACTTCGGACGATGTCCAATGCCCTTGAATGACGTCGCTTCGCGCACGCGTGTCACGCCCTGACTGGCCATTCGGAGCCACACCGGGTAGACATCAGACTTGAGAACAGGGTGTTCAAAGAAGCGATTATCCATTCTGAATTTCTTGCTGAAAATCTCCGCCTACCATACCACGAAGCCGGTCCGTGTGTGGTGGTTCAGCGTGAATGGAGAGCTGGCATTCCCCGTTAGCGAGGATACAGCCATTTTCGGCGGCTAAGTCTGGACGACCCCGCCCAATGTAGAGGCGGCTGGTGGACCAGGCAAGCTGCTGAAGATCGGCGGACGGTAACAGCGACGTCGCCTCCAGTTCCGCCTTGGATACCGTGATCGCTGTGTACGCCGACGGTCAACCTCCCACTTGGCAACTTCCGGCCCGTGTGTAGGCCACTTTCCGAGCTGGCGGTTTTTCTGCCCTTAACAGTCTTGCGCCGCGCCGAAACGTCAGTAAATACTTGGCGACTTATCCGGCCAATTTCTGCCCGCGTCTATTAGGGGTCGAGTTTGCGAAGTTCGGCAGCGATTTTGGCAAGGCGGTTGGTCAATCTATCGAGCACCTGCGACGCGCCACAACTGCTGTCGGAATGAAGGGAAGACATGCCCTTCTTTCGCTGAATGAGTGGAGTCCGCGTTCCGGGCGTCGCCAGGAACCAACCCGCAACGTCCGGGTACCGCGTCGGAACATTCCTGTCCGTCTCGACACCTTTATCTCGCCAAAGGGGGTGCCTGGTCCATACGCTGGGGTAATGAAGACACTTGTTGGCAAAGATGCCCTGAACAGGATGGCGCCTCGATTGCCCAGGGCGCGGAACCGATCACGATCACCATGACGGCTGACCACTGGCAGATTAAGGAGAACGCGGAGTTCCTCCGGCAACTATGAACATCGGATGGATCATGCCTTTCCTGGGATGCGCTCTGTGGGCACAGGGCGCGGCAAGCCAGGACGGAGAGGTTGGCAACGGATGCGCGGACCTGAACCGTCGGGTCATCGAGCAGGCGGCGATGGGGCAATTGAGAGAAGCCGAAACAGCACTCGCCGAGGCTATGGGAAATAGCACGAACCGGCACGAACCGGCTTGCGGAGGACTGCTGCTGAATAACCTGGCAACCATCCTGTACCTGTCCGGACGTTTGGCCGAGGCCGAGGTATTTGCGGAGAGATCCGTTTCCACGCTGGAGCCTGTCCTCGGCCCGAACACGACGGGATTGCTGCGGCCCCTCCACGTCCTCGCAAGCGCGCGGCTCGAACAAGGGAAAATCGGGAAGGCGCGGGAAGCCCTCACTAAGATGCGGCGGATTCCCCTGGAGCGCGCGGAGGACCGGATGCTCGTGCATGGGGCTGCTGCCGTTCTGTTCCATGCCGAAGGACGGTTTACGGACAGCGAGTCGGAGTTTCGATCGGCGCTGGTTGAGTGGGAGAGGGCCGGAAAGCCGAGTGGAGCCGAGGTCGCGTCTCTGTTTGGCGGTTTGGCTTCGCTTTACCTCAGTGCGGAACGTCTGGACGACGCGGCCCGTGTGCTGGACCGTGCTTTGGCTGCACTCACAACGGCTCCGAACGCCGTCCCAATGGATCGAATCCGGTTGCTGCAGGTTCGCGCAACTCTGGATTTGCGAAAGGGCAACTGGCGCCAGGCAGAGCGAGATCTGGAACAGGCGATTGCCTTGGCTCGCGGTGAGCCGCGATCCGACGCGGAACTGCCAGCTTCGATGATGACGGCTTACGCGCAGCTTCTACGGAAACATCATCAGAGACGCGAAGCTCGCCTGGTCGAACAGTCGGCAAGAGCACTGCGGGGGCATTTGGCAACCGATAACACGGTGGACGTGACCGAACTGCGACGGAAATCTAAATTCCATAATAAGTGAGGACAACAGAGGACGCCCCTCGGATGCAGAGCTTGAATGAGCTTGAATGAGCTTGAACGAGAACTTCTGTGAACTCGGTATCGAGTTGCCGAACTTCCAATCTGTTCGTGCCAGCGCGAAACCGGCAGTTGTGAAGTCAGGATGGTCGAGCGCACTTGATATCGGTCTTCGCGGATGGAATCCTCGACCGGCTGGTGCACAACGCCCATCGCATTGAGATGCGGGGATTCGATGCGTAAGAATCGGGGGAAGCCGAATGCAAAGTGATATCCTTCGCCGGCAAGGGGGAGTCGGCCCCTGGTAAGATAACTCCCGGTTACGCCGCTGCGCGCCGAGCGCGACTGGACGCAGGCCCAGTTGGCCGACGCCCTTGATGTGTCCCGGCAGACCATCAACGCCATCGAGACGGGCAAGTTCAATCCGAGCCTGCCGCGCTCCTTCCGGGCCGCCCGGCTCTTCGCTCTGCGCATCGAAGAGATTTTCATGACGAGGATCGCCGTAGTCTTGCGACGCGTCTGTGAAATTCGGCTGTCCTCCTGAATCAACAAGACACGTCTTTTTGTAAATTGTACTTGACATTTTTCTCAGACCGGAGCTACACTCCTATTGTCAACTATACTTTACATTAAGACAACGAAGGGAGACATTATGAATCAACTCAAACGACCGGAGAATAGCTATCAGTCGCGGACCCGGACGAACGTTATACGGATCTTCCGCTGGAACGGCGCGTGGGGGGCGGCCACGGCGCTGATGGCATTCGGGCCGAAATTTCTTTGGAATAACGCCTTGGTGTTCACGCTGCTCGCGGTCGGTCTAGACGTCGCCGTGGGCGTCGGCATGATCCTGGCCAACAAAAACTACCTCGCGGAACTGGATGAGCTCCAGCGGAAGGTTCAACTGAACGCCATGGGAATCACGTTGGGCGTCGGCCTGATCGCCGGCGTCCCGCTTTCGGTGATGGACGCCTATCACGTGATTCCCTTCCATGCAGACATCGCGTATCTGTTGATTCTCATGAGTCTGACGTTTATGGTGTCCAACCTGGTCGGAACGCGGCGCTACCGATGAAGAACCGGCTTAAGGTGCTGCGCGCCGAGCGCGACTGGACGCAGGCCCAGTTGGCCGACGCCCTTGATGTGTCACGGCAGACCATCAACGCCATAGAGACGGGCAAGTTCGATCCGAGCCTGCCGCTCGCCTTCCGGGCCGCTCGGCTCTTCGGAATGCGCATCGAAGAGATTTTTCATGATGAGGATCGCAGTAGCCTTGCGACGGAAATCAAAAAGGATACTTATGTTTAAATTCACCGTGACGTTGTGCCTCGCCGCGCTGGCCAGTCACGCGTACCGGGGAACGGCCTACCTGATCGGGATGGCCGGCTACTGATGCTGGCGCGAGCCGGGCGTTGAGTTCGAGTAGTACTTACTAAACAAGAAAAAACAGATCGCGAGGAGAAGCTCGATGAAGACGAGATGGGGAGTGCTTTGCCTGAAAGCAGTCGTGGTGATGGTGTTTGCGACGATGCCGAGGATGGCGGCGGCGCAGACGGTGGCTGCGGGTACGATTGCCGGGGAGTGGGACGGGATGATCGGGAAGTTGCACCTGGTGTTCGTGTTCGAGCAGACGCCGAAGGGTGAACTAACGCTGAAGCTGACCAGTGTGGACCAAGGCAATGCGGTGGTTCCGGTGGACAGCGTGACCTTTGCCGGGGGAAAGCTGGATGTCCAGATGAAGGCCATTGGAGGAAGCTACGTGGCGGCGTTGAGCGCGGCAGGCGACTCGCTCACGGGAACCTGGGCGCAGGGAGCGGCAAACCTGCCGCTTACGTTGCATCGTCCGGATGCACAGCCTGCGGCATTTACCCTGAAGCCGCGAACGATCGGTACGGTTCCGCTGGAGCCTTGCCGAACCATAGACGGCAATATCGAGGGATTGTGCGGGACGGTTTCGGTCTGGGAGAACAGGGCGTTGAAGCGGGGGCGTCGACTGGCGCTGAAGGTGATGGTTTTGCCGGCGCTTCAAGGCGGTGGGTCAGATGCGTTCTTTCCTCTGGCGGGTGGGCCTGGACAGAGCGCTATCGAGACATATCCGGCGACGGGGTATACGAACGCTATCCGCAGAGACCGCGATGTTGTGCTGGTAGACCAGCGCGGAACGGGTGGGTCCGCGCCCCTGAAGTGCGACCTGCGGGATATGACGAATGCGCAGCAGGTGCTGGGAGAAGAGATTCCAGCGGAACGGTTGCGAGCCTGCCGTGAAAAACTGGCGCAAACGGCGGACCTGACGCAGTACACAACATCGATCTTTGTGGACGATCTTGATGAAGTGCGGGCGGCGCTGGGGTACGAGAAGATCGATGTCTTTGGAACATCGTATGGCACGCGCGCAGCCTTGGTCTATCTGCGTCAGCATGGGAATCATGTACGGACGATTGGGCTTGAGGGAGTCGTTTCGCCAGAGTACAGAATTGCGCTCTCGTTTTCCCGCGCCTTGCAAAGTTCGATCGATCAGATCATCGAGCGGTGTGAAGCGACGACAGCTTGTCAGCAGAGCTACCCGGATTTGCGTAAGGAGTTCGATGCGTTGTTGGTGCGACTAGACTAGCCTGTGGCCGCAATCACAAAGTGCAGCCGCCAGACGCCAGCGCACTTCGGGCTCAGGATAGTCGTGGTGCAAATCCCGCAGAAGTACGTAACGCGTGCTGGATCGGTGCAGAGGCCGACCCGTACGCGCTGCTATTCAGTCATATTCGTTCGCCCG
>CAVYPH010000012.1:0-1543551 GCA_963770345.1 Bryobacteraceae bacterium
GTCACGGAGTACGTCGTGGATCGCATCCGAGCTGAGGAATATACTACGCAAACGTTTATCATCAATGTGATCGGCGACATATCGGATGTTTGAAACGGCCAGTCTGTATGCTGTAATACCGGCATCAGGATTGCCGCATTGCATCTCAATCCGGCCGAGCATCGCATGCGCCCGCCAGGCACACAGAAGGGCAGGATAGCGTCTAAGCATGGAACATGCTGCTGTTACCTCTTCAGCAGCCGTCTCGAAATCGGCCGAGAGCATCGCGATCCGCGACAGCAAGGTGCGCGCGATGACGATGTATTTGTGTGCGCCGTAGTGAGTCGCTTTCTCGAGCAACGCGATTGCGTCTGTTCTGGCCAACGTTTGCTCGGCTCGCGCATGAAGGAATCGGATTTCGAAGCGCCACCGAAACCACGCGTCATGTGAAAGCAGGGACGCGGCGGTTTTCATCGCGGAGCAAACATTCGCCTGATCATTCGCGTGCAGGTGATCCATCGCCAGATTGATGACGGAATTAACCTCGGCTTCTCCAAAGCCCGCTTCATGCCCAATGGCAGCGCCTTCCCGATCAAAAGCCTCCGCTCCTTCGAAATCCTGCATTTCACGATGGATCCAACCGAATGCGTTCGGCATGCGCGATAACCAGAAAATTTCGCCATTGCGCTTCGCGATGTCCATGGCACAGCTCAGCACCGCGAACGCCTCAGAGACTCGACCCAGATTCGCCAGCGTGAGGCCGAGGAAATAATTCGCCTTCACAAACTCGAATGCGTCACTGAGCTCTAACGCCAGTTCGATCTGTTTTCGGAACATCTGTTCCGCATCTTCGTATTCCGAGCGGAAGAAGGAGAGGCGCGCACGTACATCGAGACTGTCGAGAAGCGTCTTCCTGTCGAGCGAAAGAGAACATTGAATTAAGGTCTGCAGTTTGTCCTCGGCCAGAGACAAATCGCCGGACGCGAGATGCCCCTGCGCCATCAAAGCAAGAGCACGCAGGCGACCGGCTTCGTTCGCTGCGGACACTCGAAGAACGTCCTCAAGCGTCGATTGCATCTCATCCAAGCGGTGAGACCAAAAAAGCGTATTGCCGAACGTGTACAGCGCGGCGCACTCGAGTTCCGCCGAGCCCGCCGTGCGCGCACGTTGGATCATCTCTCGGCCGTCGGCGAGCGATAAATCGAAACGGCTCGTCGCGAGGTAGACCGCTGCGCGTTTTTCGTAAATCCTGAACTGAGCCTCGGCACGGGCGCCCTCTGCCAGCCTCGCGGACACTTCGATGGCGTGCGTGTAATGCTCTTCGGCCTCGCTGTTGGCATACATGTTACGCGCATTGGCGGCTGCAATCATGAGAAACTCGACGGCCCGCACCCAGTTGCGCCCGCGCTCGAAATGCATCGCGAGTTGCCCGGCAATGCGCGGCGCCGAATCGCCGTAATGTTTCAGCAACTGCTCGCCCGCGATAGCGTGTAATTGTGTTCGTCGCGCGGCGACGATCTCTTCGTAGAAGACATTCTGGTAAAGGGCGTGGGCAAAGGCATAGCGCGTCACGAGAGCGCCATCCGGCAACTCTTCTTCCCCGCGAACTCGGATCAGCCGGTGGTTCTGAGCGAGAGATACAAGCCCTTCTTCGACGCGCAATTGTTCGGTATCAAGCAGCCGGGCGACCACACTGGAGAGGAACTCCTCGCCTTCGATACTGGCGTACTGCAGTGCCAGACGGGCATCGGGTTCGAGCACCTCACTCTTCTGGCGGATCATCGCGCGCACGCTATCCGGGATCTTCTGCACCATCAGAGCTGGAGGGCTGGCCATATTCCAGTTGACGCCGTCATGAACGATATCGCCGGAACACGCGAGAAAATCCAGCAGGCTGACTGTAAACAGAGGATTGCCGTCCGTCCTCTTACAGATCAGAGACGCAAACTCGTCCGGAAACCGATTGGGCTCGAATCGGCGGCAAAGCAGAATGCAGACTTCGTCGTCGGTGAGCGCGTCCAGCACGATCTCGTCACACGACTGCCGCGCTTTCATGTCCGCTATGCAGTTCTTCAGAGCGTGATTCGGGATCTGGATATCTTCAGCACGGACTGTGGCGAGCAGCAGTACCCTCTGTGTCTCTACCCGGTGACATAAATGTCGCAGCAGGTCGATGGTGGGACGATCCGCCCAATGCAGGTCTTCAAGAAGTAGAAGCAACGGAGCGTCCAGCGAGAGCGCCCCCAGGGCATCTCCGATCTCGCGCAACATGCGCTGCTTCGTCGCTCCCGCCGTCTCGGACCGCAGTGCTTCCAGTTCTGCTCCCGAAGTAAAGGCCGGCAACTGCAGACACCAGGTCGGGGCTTGTCTGCGCAGGTGATTCCTGATCTGATCTCCGTGCTCACGCACCAATCCGGAAAGCGCGTCCAGAAACGGAAGATAGGATTCGCCCGGACCGTATTGCTCCACGGAGCGACCCGTCGCAACGCGCAATCCCGGATGCCGAGGGCGAATCGAGCTTATAAACCGTTCAGCGAGTGAGGATTTGCCCATGCCGGCTTCGCCGGAGAGAAAAATGAGCTTGCCGCCGCCCCCGAGCATGTTTTCGAAATGCCCTTCGAGCCGCTTCATCTCGAGGTCGCGACCCACGAAGCTCTGAGCCATCTTCTGAGCCCGCCGCTCCGAAGCCGGATGGCTCGTGGAGAACGGTGTTGTGCCGTTTCCTTCGCCAGTTGAAGTTTGGGCCGATGCAGGGCCAGACCATATCGAATCGGCTCCGGCCTCGTGTTGATCCAAAGCTTGGCAAGTTGTCAATGTGGCGGCAAAACGATAACCGCGTGTCGGGACGGTGACGATGTATTTGTGGTCCCGCGGACCCTCGCCCAGTATCTTGCGCAGAGTGGAAACATTTCTTGCCAGGCTGCCTTCCTCTACAAATGCGTCGTGCCAGACCCGGCTGAGCAGATCTTTTTTATCAACGACCCTGCCGCCACTCTCAACCAACGCCAAGAGCGTCTCATAGACCTTGGACGCAAGGGGGATGATTTCGCCTCCCCTGAAGAGAAGGCGCTGGTCCCGGTCAAGCCGATAAGGTCCAAACTTCAGGCTTTGACTTGACTGGGGCGCCATATCGATTTCAGGATTCTATCAGAATTTCTTCCGAATCTGCGAAGGACATTCGCGGTGCTCACGCCGTACTCTTGCGTGTGGCGGATGCAACAGTCTGCAATATCTGGAGGTTCACATGATCAATGCGAAACGACTTCTAAAGGTCCCGGCCGTGACTGGCGACGCGGTAATTGGGAAAACGGAGGCATCGCCCCCGGTCACCGACTGGAATGATACGGCGATCACGACGGCTCTGGGGGCCAATCAGGTAACCTTAGCCAGGCCAGACCAGCCAAGGGTGAGAACCATGAACAGGAAACAGTCGTGGATACCCTCGTGCGGTCTGTTGGTGTTGCTGTTTATCCCATTGACCGGTAGAGCCGACGTCGTTCAGGACTGGAACGCCATCATGCAGGCCACCGTCAGTTCGCTACCCCCCTTCCCGCAGGCTCGATTTGCCGCAATTACCCAACTTGCCGTATTTGAGGCGGTCAACGCAATCACACGACAATACAAGCCTTACCTCGGAACGATAAACGCGGCCAACGATGCGTCGCCTGAAGCTGCGGCTGCCGCTGCCGCTTATGGAGTGCTTAGTAATTACTTTCCTGCCAGCCTCTCCACGCTGAATGCCGCGTATGCAAGTTCGCTCGCGGCGATCCCGAACAGCTCCGGGAAAACGGCAGGAATTGCCACAGGCCAAGCCGCTGCGGCCGCCATGATCGCCGCGCGCGCGAACGACGGATCAAGCCCGCTCGAATTCTATCTACCCACCTCGTCGAATCCCGGGGTTTGGCAACTAACGCCCGGTTGCACGGCTGCCGGTGGATTGTTTTTCAATTGGCAGTACATGACGCCCTTCGGTATCCAGAGTGCCAGCCAGTTCCTTCTGGGGCCACCTCCCGCCCTCACCAATGGCCGGTATACGCGGGCCTATGACGAGGTGAAGGAGTCCGGTGACGTGAACAGCACCGTGCGGTCGCAGGATGAGACGAATGTAGCCCTGTTCTACGACTATGAGATCCCAGTCCTCATCTTTAACGACGCCGCAAGACAGATCACCACCGCCAAACCCAGATCACTATCCGAGAACGCGCGCGACTTTGCGCTCATCAACATGGCGATCAGTGATGCGGCAGTTGCGACCTTTTACAACAAGTACATGTACAAATTCTGGCGGCCGGAAACCGCGATTCACGATGCTTTCGATGACGGCAATGACAAGACCACCCCGGACCCCAACTTCAAGCCGCTGATCTCCACGCCTTGTTTCCCCTCTTATCCTTCCGCCCATGGCACTTTAAGCAACGCTGCGAGAGAAGTGATGGAGAAGATCTATGGCGAGGGCCCGTTCTCGATTAACCTGTCGACGCCGGCGCTCCCAGGCGTGACGCTGCATTACTCAAGACTCGAGGCGATCACCGATGACATCTCGGATGCGCGCGTTTATGGAGGAATCCATTTCCGCACCGATCAGGACGCAGGCGCGCTGCTGGGGACTCGCATTGCCGATTACATCTACACTCACAAGCTCCGGCCGGAGCATGCGGGGAATTCTGACGACCGGTAACCGCATTTTTAAGTGGGGACGAATGGATCATCATTCAACGCAAAGAATGCTGTTCGTCCCCAGCGGCAATGCACGGATCAGAAGATCAACAATGCTGAGCGGCAGGTAAATCGCGCGGCCGGCTGCCGGGCTACCGACTTGCCGCGCCAAACCGGCGCCCACGGGGACTCCTCTACTCTTGGCGGCTTACACCCTCAAGTCAGATGAGGAGGTCCTCATCGCGAACTCACGCTGCCGGCAACCAATTTAACTCTATGGTCGATCCAAGCCGGCCGTCGTCCGGCCACGGAAGGAACAGGTATGCCAACTCTTTTTTCAGGGCAAGGCCCGCGATGAAGCAATACTCTCGAGCGCGGGAATTATTGATTTTGGGCGCAGCTGCGCTCGCATCAGGCCTGATCAGCCCATCCACTGTACGCGGCCAGATGATGCCACCGCAGGTCACCACGCTGGCAGAAGGCTACAGCGAGGAAAAAGCTGTCGCGCCGGTAGTCGACGTCTTCATACCTCCGGTTGGGAACATGCGCGCGAGCCTCGTTCTGCTCCAAGCCGAGGGGATTGCGACCGACATCTTTTGGCAAATCAGCGTGAGGGTGCGTTGGCGAGCCGCATATACGGCGCACGCGGGGTGTTCAGGGGGGCCGGCTGCCCGGACGATTCTGCTAGCATTTTCGTGGGACACGCCGTCGGACTTTCACCCTCGGGCGATGGCGTATGCAACCCCCCACCGCGTGGATGGCACCTGTATAACAGTGTTCCTGGACCGTCTGAAACCAATGATTGAAGCTAGTCCACGCACGGCTGCTTCTCTCCTCGGTCACGTGCTGGCACACGAAATGGGGCACATTCTTCAAGGGACCGATTATCATTCCGAAAGCGGCGTGTTAAAGGCTCATTGGTCGCAAAGCGAAATTAGAGAGATAGTGATGCACCATCTGAGCTTCACGGAGTATGACCGGTTGGCGATCCTATCGGGGCTCGGGGTCACTGCGCTGCGAGTGGATCCTAACGAATGAAAGAACTTAAGAAAGCTACTCTACCAATGTTAGGGTGTCACTCGAGGATTGGCCGCAAGTAGCACGGACACTCTCGAACGGCCAGGAGGCTTTCTAGAGGCCAATGATGAAGATCAGTTTTTTCCTGTCTCTCTTTTTAGCGCGGTACTGCCGCAATCGACTGGCGCTTCATCGCAATTCGCAACCCGATTACGCCCCGTTGCGCTCACGTAACTTACGTGCTTCCCAATAGCAGGGTTGTGAGCGCCCGAGGGAGTCAATCTGCTTGGCCGGCCCCTCCTGTCGTGGCGCCCTGCAGCGTCACGAGTCCCTGTGCCACAGCCTGATAGAACATCCTGCGAGAGGATTTACCACATTGCTACACGCCTCCACGATGGAACAGTCCTGGTCGTCGGCGCGAGACCGGCGACGGCGTCGTCACTATGCATCGCAAGGAGCATTAGGATCCGGCCACCAAACTTTTCCCGCCATGCCCTCATGGCTGCAAACCCTCGTCCATGCGACGCTCGTCATTGCGTACGCATTCTTTCCGCCTGCTCTCCCCGCCGCCACCTGGAGCGCGCTCAATGCCAGCCTACCGGCCAGCCCCACCCACATCGCTTCGATCACCATTTCCCCGGGACAGCCAGCCACGCTCTTCGCGCGCACTACCGGATCCGACGGTCCGACGAGTGTGTTCAAATCCTCCGACGGAGCCGCCAGCTGGAACGTCCTTAGCAGCCTCGTAGGAGCCGACACCCTGGCTGTTGATCCGCAGAATCCGGCAACTTTATACGCCGTCCTCCGCGGCCGAATCCGCAAAAGCCGCAACTGTGGAAACACCTGGACCGCGGCCGACGCCGGCCTCCCCGCTGCCACCATCATTACGATGGTGGTCGATTCTAGGTCCAACCTCTATGTTGTCTTCGTTGGCGCGCGCGTCTTCAGGAGCAGCGACGGTGCAACAACCTGGCAAGCCCTCGACCTCGGGCTGTCCTCGAATTCGATCATCAGTTCTCTGGTCGTGGATCCCGCCGATCCCTCTCGCCTCTATGCCCTCGCTAACGTTTCGCAGAACAACAGTCGGCCCCAAACTTCCATCCTGCGAAGCACGGACAGCGGACAAACCTGGAATCCCGTCCCCAATAGCCTTCTCAGCGGCGCCAGCGTCACCTCGCTGGTTATCAGCGCCGCGGTCCCTTCGCTGTTATTCGCCATGGCTCCCTCCGGCACACCCATTTTCAAGAGTTCCGATGGAGGCGATACCTGGGCTGCCCTGAATCCCGGCCTGCCCACGGGAGCCTTCGTGAGCTCGCTGGTGATCGATCCGTCCAATTCATCCCGAATTTATCTGGCCGTGAATTCTTCATTGGCTCATTTCGGAAGCATTCTGCAAAGCGACGACGGCGGCGCCAGCTGGACCGCCATCCAGCCCGACTTGCCTGCCAACGCGCAGGTCAACTCTCTGGCCATCGATCCATCGACCCCGTCGACTCTTTATGCGGTCGCCAATAATGCGATTTTGAAAAGCACCGACGGAGGCTTCACCTGGCGTGGAGCCGGGAACGGTCTCAATACCATTGACGTTTCCGCGCTCGCGGTGAGCCCTCTCGACGCATCCGCGGTCTATGCATCCGCCCGCGACATCCTGTTGAAGAGTCTGGATGCCGGAACCACTTGGACTCCGTCATCCGCCTTCCAGCTCTTCTATGCTCCAGGCCCGGTTGTCGTCGCGTCTCCCTTTCCCGATGTTTCTCCCGCATACCCGCAGTCTCTGCTGATCGACTTCTCCAATCCCGGCAATCTGTATCTCTCCACTATTCGCGCCAACGGCTGTTATTTTGCCGACAACCTTCTTTTCAAGAGCACCGACGGCGGCGCAACTTGGGACAACAGCATCAGCCCGCGAACAAGTGGTTGTGTTCTGGGCGGATTCTTGCGCCCACTGGCGGCTTGAAAGCCATGGATCCAACCGACCCGGCAACGCTATACGTTGCCGAAAGCGACGACGAAGATGGCTATTGGCAGCTTATCAGAACGCGCGACGGGGGAGCCACTTGGACCAACGTCGGCGACTTTCCCAACAACTTCCCAAACAACGTTCAGGCCGGAGTGTGGGCTCTCGCTATCGATCCGACAATGCCGAGCACCATGTACGCGGCCGTCGATGACTACAACTTTTATGCCAATTCTGCCGGAGTGTACAAAACGACGGATAGCGGCATCACCTGGAACCGCATCGGACTGAACGGGGCCGCCGTCAACCTGCTCGTCATCGCGCCCGGCGAAAGCAATGTGCTCTACGCCGTCACCGAGGGCCATTACACCTTCCCTCGCGGCTTCCGCGGCCTTTTCAAGAGCACCGATTGCGGCGCCACCTGGTCCGCCATGAACATCGGGCTCGAAAATCTCCTCTCCACCGGCTTATATCCTACGGCTATCGTGATCGACCCCGTTGACGCCAATCGACTCTATCTCGGCGTCTCCGGCGGCGGCGTGTTCAAGAGTGCCGACGGCGGCACCACATGGATGCCGTTCAATGCCGGCCTCGCCAACCTCAACGTGCGCAGTCTCGCCGTAGCGCCCGGCGGCGGTCACATTTTGTACGCGGGAACCTCGGGCGGCGTATTCAAAATCGTGGATGACGGAGACGCTGCGCAATGACGACCCTACGAAGCAAGCACACCGCAATTCTCGTCGCGGCATTCGCTGCCAGTATCTTGAGCCGGTCACTCGCCGCCCGCTGGAGTCCGATCGATACCGGCTTTCCCTCGCGAGGCATCTCGGTCAACTCACTCGTGATCGACCCGGTATCGTCCTCCATCTTATATGCCCTCACCACTACCCAAAGCACTTTAGGCGTTCCTGTCGCGACCGTCGTACCGGTGCTCTTCAAGAGCACGGATACCGCCGCCAGCTGGACCGCTACCCGTTCTCAATTCCCGCTCGTTTGGCAGCCTGTCGCACGATGAAATACACGGCCTTCGTGCTCATCGGGCATCCATCGTTAGAGTGGCTCAGGTTTGGAAACAGACAATTCTTCGGTCTCTTCCATCGCCAATAGGCCCGCAGAGTCTCCAGCAGTTTAGGCGTGAGAGGAATATCGCGGTCGCGATTTCCCTTTCCTTTGCGAACGTGAATAACCATTCGCTGGCTATCAATGTCGCTGATGCACAACCGGCATAACTCTGCGCGGCGTAGACCGGTCGCGTAGAGGATCATCAGAACCGCGTAATGGAAAAGTTTGGCTGCCCCGCCGATCAGCCGGGCGACTTCCTCCTGGCTCAGCACGGACGGAAGTCTCTTCGGCCGCTTCGGAAGAAGGAGATCTTCTCGCTGATACGGCCGTCGGATGGTTTTGACGAAGAAAAAGCGGAGTGCGGCGATGCGGGCAATGATCGTATTCACCGCGAGCTTACGCTCATTGGCTAAATAGAGTTAATATTGTCGAATGTGCTCCTGGTTAAGCAGGTCAGGACTCTTGCCGAAGTGCTGGGCAAAATCCTCAACCCCTTGCAGGTAGGCTTCGATTGTACTCTGGGAGTAATTGCGACGCTGGAGCTCTTCCAGCATCCGTTTTCGTAGCTGGGTCACAGGGACCTCCTTGTGACCCAAAACCTACCGCTTTTTGTCCAGCGCCGAAAGCATACACGAAAGCGTCCGCCCGCCTGCGGCTTCGTTCAAGTCGCGTTCTGGGAAAGTGACCGGAACTGACCGCCACTAACCCCGCACCGTTCATCATGCGGTCCGAAGCGTGTTCGACGTGATGTCAGCGATTCGCTGGTGGCGTCAAAACGTGCGCGATCCGGTCTTAAATCCAGCCACAACAGAAAAACCCATTGATAAACGACCGATTCTCTATATAAGACATTGAACAGGCCATCGTCATTGAGATCGTAAGACTGGCGGCGCAGCGCACGCCCAATCACCTGCTCGCACAAAAGCTGGGTGCCGAAAGCGCGCACGCCCAACACATGGGTCACAGTGTTGGCGTCCCATCCCTCGGTGAGCATTGAAACCGACACCTCGCATCGGATTCCTTCGCCGAGCCGGCCTTGTTTACCGACAGTGTTCATCACTTCCCGGAGCAGATCCTGGTCGGTGATGCTGTCGGCCTTCTGGCGGTCACCGGTACGTTCGAAAATCTCACGCCGGAAGCGGTCAATCTCATCGGCGGCCATCTCGCGAAAGTTGTCGTCCAACGCCTCGCCTGATTCCAGCTCTTCGCTGTCGATCAACAGCGTATTTGGGCGCGCGAGTGGGTTCCCGTGCTCGTCAAAATTACGAAAGAGCGCCAATCGTCCGTTCTCAAGTGTGGTCGAGCCGTCCTCGTTCTTCCGCTGGAACCCCGAAATATAGTCATAAACCAGCTTCGACGTGGACGTGTTATTGCAAACGACGATAAAACAGGGCGGAACTCGAATCCCGCCCGCGCTCCAAAGAACATATGTCTTCTCGTAGTGTCAGTAGAGTGCCTCCAGAGCGGTTTGCAACTCCACCGGGAGGCTAAGCGGATCGAGAATTGCCGCTTTGCCGCGGCCTTGATCCAGAAACCCCTTTCCCGCTTTTCCCGGTTTTCGGCGCCACCTCGGTCAGCCAGATAGCGGTCTCCACAGCCTCAATTTGACAGAAGAATGGCCGGATACTATTGAACTTGTGATGCCGCCAATGCTGGAGAAGCCGCGCGGTCTCGGGCGTAACCTGCCACTCATTCGGATTCGGCCAGTTTCGCCATTTGTCTACGTGATACCGGAGTTCATGGATGATCGAAGTCGGATCATATTGCTGCTCTTCGGTTGAAAGCCCTTTGCCTTCGTTGAAAACTATCTGTTGTTGAATAGCTTTCCCGCTCCGCTTCCGGGGCCGGGGAATTGGCGTAATAAACTCCGCTCGGCGGCGGGTTTCGATCAGCCGCTGCGTCGGCTGGCCCTGCTCGTCAAGTTCCCAGTGCCGGACCGGATAGGCATAAGGCGAATTGAGGATAGGGTGTTCAAAGAAGCGATTATCCATTCTGAATTCTTGCTGAAAATCTCCGCTTACCATACCACGAAGCCGGGTGCATGGCGGGTCACAGCGTTATTCGCCTATATTTCCCGCATAATCAACAAATTCCCCCGCCACCCCAAACCCCGTCTGCTATACCCAAGTTAGGAGAAGCACGAATATGGCATCAAAGAACAGAATTGCAGAAGTCGCCGGGAACGACGCCCTGGCCGAAGGGACGAAATCCGAGAATTCGCGCAAGAAACGCACGATGATCATCGACTACAGCAGCGCCGCAGCCAGACTCGTACTCTCGAACGAATCCAAACTGGAATTCGAAGAACTCGAAAAAGCTCATTACGCGCGCTTCCAACCCCGCAACTGCGTGGAATCCGATTTCGTCGACGACATCGTCGCCGCCCGCTGGCGCCTCCGTCGCGCCGTCTGTGGCATCAAAACCGATACCATCAAGCTCTACCGCAATATCGACAACGCGGTCGCCGAACTCCGCCGCATGCAGAAAAATGCATTTTTGCCAAACGAAAGTAACACCCTCGCTGACGGAGATAATAATACTTACAAATGATGCAACTACCAGCCCTCGAAGGAGCCCACGTTCGGCTCCTGCCGCTCTCAATGGAACATCACGCCGCGCTCTGCGCCATAGGACTCGACCAAGACATCTGGCGCTGGATGCCCTACATAATGCAAACGACCGAAGACATGAAGAGTTACATTCAGGCTGCTCTCGCAAATCGCGAGAAAGAAACGGAATTTCCCTTTGCCACAACCGACCGCGCAACCGGCAAAGTCGTGGGCTGCACCCGATTCATGAACATCGAAATGAAGCACCGCCGCGTCGAGATCGGTTCCACCTGGATCGGTAAGCCATGGCAGAGGAGCGCGGTCAACACCGAAGCGAAATACCTCATGATTCGTCACGCCTTCGAAGAACTCGGGTGCATTCGCGTCGAACTCAAGACGGACGCGCTGAACGAACGATCGCGCAACGCCATCCTCCGCATCGGCGCCAAAGAAGAGGGAATCCTCCGCCGCCAACTCATCACGCCCAGCGGTCGCGTGCGGGACACCGTCTACTTCAGCATTCTCGATTCCGAGTGGCCGGAGGTGAAGCAGCGGCTCGAAGAACACATGGCCCGAAGCTCATGAGGCGCGTGTGCTTCGCTACCTACTCGGGAGCTCCGGACATCAATTCGGACGACGCATTGGCCGCGCAAGAGTTGACGCTACTTGGGATCGAAACCGTCGCTCTCCCATGGGACGCCGAATCGCAGCCAGCCTCGATTCCGGTCATCGTACGATCATGCTGGAACTACCACCTGAAACCAGGTGACTTCCGATCCTGGATCGATCGGTGCGGCTTCATGTGGAATCCGCCGCGAACGTTAGCCTGGAACATGGACAAGCGCTACCTGCTGGAGCTCGAGTCGCGCGGCTGTACGATCGCGCCGACAACCGTCGTCGAACAGGCCACGCCGCTCGCGGCCATTCTGGAAAATCGAGGCTGGCATGAAGCGGTCGTCAAACCCGTCGTCTCGGCGAGCGCTTGGCTGACGTTTCCTGTCACCCTCGACTCGGCCGCTATCGATCAAGCCAGGTTCGAGGGCATCCTCGCGCAAGGCCCCGTGCTCGTGCAGGAGTTCGTGCCCGGGATCAGAACCCTGGGCGAACATTCGCTCATCTTCTTCGACGGCGAGTTTAGTCACGCCGTACTCAAACGGCCCGCCACCGGAGACTTTCGAGTGCAGAACGAATACGGCGGAAGCGGGACGCCGGTATCCGCCGCCGATTGGATGATCGAGCAGGCGGCCGAGGCGCTGGCGATGGCTCCGGATCAGTGCCTGTACGCTCGCGTCGATGTCGTGGCCCAGGATCGTAGGCTCATCGTCATGGAGCTTGAGTTGATCGAGCCGCTGCTGTTTCTGGCGCTCGACGCTGAAGCCCCTGCGCGATTCGCGCGAGCCATCGCCGGGCGCGTCACTGGATTGCCACCGTAACTCCGCTCTGGCTGTTGGTGTCGCCAACAGAGATCACAATCTGCGCGGTGCCGGAAGGAGTTCCGCTGGGGATTCGGGCATTTACCTGCAACGCGCCGGCAGGTAGTCCCGGGGCGCTGCCGGCGTAGAGAATATCCGCCGGTTGTCCACCGATCGTCACCGTAACTGGAAGCCGCGGCATGGGCAGCGTGCTGCCAATAATCGCGCCATCGACGCCCTGTGGAATCACAGCGCCTTCGCCAGTGGCGTAAATGCTGATGATCGAACCGGCAGCCGCGCCATTTGTGGACGAATTGACGCTATTGTCCTGATTGAGAATCGCGCCCTGGCCGTTCTGATCCAATGTGAAAATTCCCGGAGCCGAGCCGGCAACCCGTACGGTGATACCGGGGGAACGGACACCCTGATACTCAACCTGAATCTGAGTACTGACGCGGCCATCCAAAGCGTAAGGCGCGATCGCCGAAACTTGGTTGGCGGAGACGTAAATCAGTGGACCCGGCGTGCCGTCAAACAGCACACGTGTTCCGCCCAGGCTGGTGGAGACCGCTCCATTGGTCACTTGCTCCGAAGCTGGAGTAGCGGGGCCGATGAGAGAGCCGAAAATGGTGATGTATTCGCCCGGCGCGATTGGCCCGGTTGCGAAGCTGGCCGCGTTCGTAATCGAGTTGATCGCGGGAAGGCCAGGCGAGACGGTCAGTGTGACTGCGACGGTGACAACGCTGACCGATGCATCCGTTGGTTGCAGCCGGATCGTGCCGCTATAGTTCCCGGCAGCGAGATTGGAGGCATCTACGCTGACACTCAGGTTGGCGGGTGTACTCGCCGGCGGCAGAGTAACATTGAGCCAATCGCCTCCGGATGCCGTTGAAGTGAAAATGGCAAACTTCACCGGGCCGCCGGTGCTGGTAACGGAGATCGCCTGGGTCGCCGGTGCAGGGTTCCCCTGCTGATACGTGAACGGCACCGTCTGCAGCGAGACCGCCAGCGTGGGAGTGTTCGTGACGGTCAGGCTGACGGTAACAATCACCGCTGTGCCGCTCGGTGCGAGCACGACGTTGCCGGTGTAATTTCCGGCTGCAAGGCCGCTGGCGTTGGCGGTCACCGTGATCGTCCCGGGTGTGCTGGCGCTGCCCGGGCTTACAGTGAGCCAGGATGCAGTGGCCGTCGCTGAAAACCCGACGCTCGATCCGCTCGCCGTGACACTCACGGATTGCTGTGCGCTCGTATTGGCGCCGGTATTCGGAAGGTTGAAATTGAGTGCCGTGGGCGATGCGGTGAGGGCTACACCCGGAGTTACCGTCAGCGTGACGGCTATCACCAATGGGTTGTTCGACGCCTGCGAGGTGATAACGATTGAGCCGTTGTAAGAACCGGGTGAGAGCCCTGCGTAGTTTGCCAGACCGGCGTTGACGGTGCCTGGCGTCGTGCCGGTCGGGGAATTCGTAATCGTCAGCCACGAGCCGCCGTTCGCGGTGGAAGCCGAAGCGGTGTAATTCAGGACCGCCCCAGGGGTCGTAATCGAGACGGACTGATCGGCCGGGCGCGCGCCTCCTTGGGGTACGGTGAAGCTCAGTGCAGTTGGACTCGCGGCGATGCTGGCGGTCAAGTTTCCCTGTCCCGCGATCGTGATCGAGAAGTTTGCAGTGGCAGTCCGGGCACAGGCATCCGTTACACCAAGAGTGAAATTCGACGTGCCGGCCGTGGTCGGCGTGCCGGTAATCACGTAGGTATTCTGAACTTGTTTCAGGCTCAATCCGGCCGGCAGGGAACCGGATGTAATCGAAAAGGCCGGTACCGGAACGAACGGATTCTGGCACGCGCCGCTCACGTTGATCGTCTGGGCATAGGCAACACCCACCGTTCCGAGCGGAAACGAAGAATTGGAGATGATCACTGGCGCCTGCCCGTCGCTGGTTACTGTAATGCTCAGTGCGCGGCTCCCGTTTCCACCGATGGAATCGACCGCCTTAATGGTGAAGTTGTACGTGCCGGCCGTCGTGGGGGCTCCGGTGATTTGGCCATTCCCGTTCAGTACCAACCCGGGCGGGAGCGCACCGGTTGGGATGGACCAGGTGACGGGCGGTTGTCCTCCGGTGGCCACCAGGGCGGCGGAATACGGAGAGTTCACCTGCCCGTTGGGCAATGTGGCTGTCGAGATAGCGATCGTCTGTAGACTGGTCCCGGCCGCTGCCTGGTTGATGGTGTATGTGAGGCCGGCTATCGTCAATGTGCCGCTCCGCCCGGCCCCGGTGTTAGCGGCGACTGAGTAGCTGACGACGCCATTGCCGGTACCAGTATTCCCGCCGGTCACAGTAATCCAACTGGCGTTGCTGGCTGCGGTCCACGCGCAGCCTGGCGCCGTAGTCAGTGTGATGGTTCCCGAGCTTGCCGTATCGGAGACACTCGCCGTCGATTGCGACAGGTTGTAACTACACGCGGTCCCAGACTGAAATTGCAGCGTGAAGGACTGCGTTTGGAGGTATTCGCCGACCTCTGCGGCCAGCGCTAACGATCCGGTTCCTTGACCCAGAACGAGATCGCACTTCGCAATGCCGTTAGCGTCGCTGAGAACAACGCCGCCAGGCCCATTGCAAGCTACCGGGATGGGTTGCGTGGGATCGCTCGCGAGCACAATTCGGACGCCCACATTCGGAACCGGGAGGCCGAGACCGATGCCGCTCTGCGCCACAACCGTGATGACAACGGCGGCCGGAAGCGTCGCGCCGGGTTGACCTGAAATGACATGACCTCCACCCGGCGCCGTGAGCTGTGCCAGCGGTGGAGGAGCCTGCGTTCCATTGAGTTGGTGCAGTGGAACAGTTGTGAGCACGAAGTTCGCGCCGCCAACGGAAGAACTGGCTGTGATGTAACTGGTCAGGTACGATTGACCGGGTTGAATGTTCGTAGCTTCAAAGCCTGCGGTCGCCAGCCCGTTTGCATCAGTCGTTGGGGAGGAAAAGATAATGGAGCCCGCGCCTACGGTCAGGGTCCACGTGATGGGCAGTCCCGCAATGGGTTTTCCGGACTGATCCCGAGCTTGCACGGTCATGGGAGTCTGCGTCGGGAATTGCTCCTGAAGTACTTGCCCGTTGCCGGTGATAATCGACAGACCCGGAGGCCCGCTTTGAGCGAAAACCGAGGACGAAATGAGACTGAGAACGAATATGAGTGCCCTAATTCGATTCATGGGATTCCAGAAGGTCCGAATGGACCAGCGCGCGGGTACTCTTATTCTAACTGAAGCGGTATCCTTATGCTCAATGGACGGTCTCCGCTTCACGTGCGTTTCGGGTTGTACGAATTGCTGTAATCAGCGCGGCTATGTGTATCTCACTGAGAAGGATCTGGTCGCGGCCGCCGCATACGTTCAGATGACTCCCGAAGCGTTTGAGGCGAAGTTTGTCTATCGGACGCGGCATTTCCTGCGGCTAAGGAAGCCACGCGCTTCACAATGTCATTTCCTCCTCGCTAACGGATGCAGCATTCATCCCGCCAAACCGACTCAGTGCCGGACGTTTCCGTTTTGGCCTGATCTGGTAGAAAGCCGGCGCAGATGGAAGGCGACGGCGAAATACTGTCCCGGAATAGGACACGGTCCCTTGATTCAAATTGGAACAGCTCTCGAAATGGCACACGAACAGCGAGCCGCTTATCCGGAGATGTATCGCATGAACAAGCCATAAAGCGCTATTAACAAGCTCGATTCTCTTTGGCCTGAGACTTGCATCGCTTATCGGCAGAATGCTGGATTCCATCGGAAGCAATCTGCAGCGATACATGGATCTGTTGGCGACCCGCCAGAAGCTGGTCGCCTCTAACATTGCCAACGCGGATACTCCCGGATACAAGACCAAGGACATCGACTTCCAGTTTGAATATCAGAGCCTCGCTCCCGGCGACACTCCCAATGTTCGCGATGTATCCGGAATGAAGACGAAGAACGACGGCAACAACGTCAGCATCGATCGCGAGGCACGGCTATTGTCCGAAAACGCGATGCGTTTCAATGTGGCATCGAGCTTGTTGAAAAACCAGATCAAGGACATCCGTTCCGCGATCCACGAGGGCAGCTAATGTCGCTCTTTTCCTCTATCTCCGTTAGTGCTTCCGGGATGGCTGCTCAACGTACTCGCGCCGAGTTGCTGGTGGAGAACCTGGCCAACGCCGAAACCACCCGCACGCCGGACGGAGGGCCGTACAGGCGCAAGGACGTTGTGTTCCAGGCCGACCCACAGTCGTCCGCATTCTCATCGGTGTTTCAAAGCGAATTCCAGTCGACCGGCGTGATTGCGTCCGACGTCGTCACCGATACACGAGATCCGGACAAGCGCTACATGCCCGGCCATCCCGATGCCGACGCGAGTGGATACGTTGCTTTTCCAAGGATTAACCCGGCGGAAGACATGGTAGATCTGATGGGTGCCTCCCGGGGCTATGACGCGAATATCGCTGCGATGACTGCGGTAAAGGACATGATCAACAAGTCGATCGACCTGCTGAAGTAGCCTATGTCCCTCCCAATCACCACCTCGTTCCCCGGAATACAGGCGCTTCCAACCATCACGGCCCCGCCTTTGACGCCCGCGACTCCGGGAGCTTTTCAAGCGATCTTCGAAAAAGCAGTCAACCAAGTCGAAAGTTTCCGTCAGGATGCCGATACGAAGGTAGGAAATTTCTTATCAGGTGAGGGAGAAGAGCTCCACACGGTGGTGATGGCCACTCAAAAAGCGGAACTTTCGTTCGAATTGTTTCAACAAGTGAGAAATAAAGTCGTTTCAGCCTACCAAGAAGTAATGCGCATGCAGATGTGATGAAGTCAATCCTCAACAGTCTTTCTCGAGTTCAACAGGTTTCGCTGATACTGGCGATCGTGGTGGTTGTCGCTGCGATCTTCGGTACCATGCGTTGGAATCGCGAGCGCGACTTCAAGCCTCTTTACACCGGCGTAGCCGCGGAAGACGCCGGGGCGGTCTTGGCCAAGCTCAAGGAGGGCGCCGCAGAGTATCGGGTGACGGACGGAGGGTCGACGATCCTGGTTCCATCAGCGAAAGTGGCCGAAACACGTCTCCAGATGGCTGCTCTTGGCCTGCCCAAGACCGGCCGGATCGGCTACGAACTCTTCGACAAAACTAATTTCGGGGCTACGGATTTCACCGAGCAGGTGAATTATCATCGGGCGCTCGAGGGCGAACTCGAGCGTTCTGTTATGGCTCTAAACGCCGTGGAGCAGGCCCGTGTTCACCTTACATTGCCAAAATCCTCCCTGTTTCTCGAGAGCCGCCAAGCCGCCAAGGCTAGTGTGATGGTCAAACTGAGGCCTGCGGCAAAGCTCTCGCCTCAGAATATTCTTGCCGTCACGAACCTGGTCGCCAGCGCTGTCGAGGGCTTAACGCCGGACGGTGTTTCCCTCCTCGATATGCAGGGGAATCTGCTGAGCAGGCCGCGGCAGGGGAACGGCGATAGCCTCGAAGTCTCGGATGTCGCGCTGGATTATCGCCAACGTGTCGAGAAAGACTTGCTGGCCAAGATCAACTTGAGCCTCGAGCCCGTTCTCGGGCCGGACAAGTTCCGGACTAGTGTTTCAGTAGACTGCGATTTCACTAGCGGCGAGCAGAGTGAGGAGACCTACGACCCGAACAAATCGGTGATGTCTACTTCGCAGAAGACGGAGGACATTGCTGGAGGGAGCCTTGCTAATGGCGTGCCCGGTACGGCGTCCAATCTGCCGCGCCCCACGTCACGGCCTGGATCGAGCGGAACGGGGACCACGCGGCGGACGGAAAGCATTAACTATCAGACAAGCCGGCTGGTTCGTCATACGAAATTGCCGCAGGGAACGGTAAAACGGATGTCGATCGCCGTACTGGTCGATCAAAACGTCCGCTGGGAAGGGCTTGGCCTCAAAGCGAAGCGGATCATCGACCCGCCAGCGCCGGAGAAGCTCAAGACAATCCACGATATCGTCGCTGGAATTGCCGGATTCCAGCAAGAGCGTGGCGACCAACTGATCGTGGAGACCTTGCCGTTTGAGTCCACGCTCTCGATCACGGCTCCACCCGCTCCTGAAGTGGTTCCATCGGCGCCGGCGATTCCCGAAGCTAAGTATCCGAATTGGCTGCCGCCTTTCCTGCGAAGACCGAACATGTTGATCTATTTGGGAGTCGGGGTGGGACTATTATTCGCGCTGGCGACCATCACCATAAGCGCATCGCGCCGAAAGAAGGCTAAGCTCGCGGCGGCGCGAGAGAAAGCGCTCCAAGCAGCACAAACCGGGGCGGCGGTACACGAAGGGACTCCGGCTGAGAATCTTCGCAAACAATTGGAAGAGAAAATTGCCGAGCATTCCACACTAAAGGAGAAACAGGAGGCGGATGCGTTGAGCGCGCTGAAGCTCCCTCAGGTGAAAACGCAAAAGACAGAAGTACTGACGAAGCATCTTAGTTCCGAGACTAAGAAAGACCCTCAAGCAATGGCACACATTCTGCGCGCATGGCTGAACGAGAAATAACTCCCGACACTGCGCTTCTGCCGTCGGTGCCCGGGGTGCGGAAGGCTGCGGTCTTGACCATCATGCTCGGAGACCTTGGTCCGGAAGTCCTCAAGCTCTTGGAGGAGGACGAGGTGGAGGCGATCGGGCGTGAAGTCGCCAGAGTGAACGCGATTTCGACTGAGAGCGCCGAAGCCGTGCTCGAAGAGTGTTATCAAATGATGCTGGCCCACAACTACGTGTTGAAGGGCGGCATCGAATACGCACGTAAGTTGTTGATCGCGGCATACGGACCGGAGCACGCGAAGAAGATGCTCGACCGTCTGGTCAGAGCGCTGGGTTCGGAAGAAGCCAACTTCGACGCTCTTCAGAAAGCAGACCCGCAGCAGCTTGCCAAGTTCATTCATAGTGAGCATCCGCAGACAATTGCCCTGATACTCTCGCACTTAAATCCATCCCAGGCAGCTGCTCTCCTGTTTTCGCTGCCTCACGATCTACGTTCCGATGTAGCGCTCCGCATGGCCAGTCTCGATCAGATTTCGCCGGAGATCATCTCCAAGATCGCCTATATCATCGGTCAAAAAATGAAAGCGTTGGGCGAAGTGAGCCGGGAGTCCTACGGCGGTGTTCGCGCAGTCGCCGAGATGTTCAATCGCCTCGATTCAACCGCGAGCAAGGAGATTCTGGACAAGATTGAAGAGTCCGATTCGTTGCTCGTGGACACGATTCGCCACTTGATGTTTGTGTTTGAAGATCTGCTGATGCTCGACCCGGAAGGCATGAAGGAAGTGATGGGTAAGATCGACCGCAAGGTGCTGACTATCGCCCTCAAGGGGACGAGCGACAGGTTGAAGGAGCACTTCCTAGCCTCGATGTCGCAGCGTGGCGCAGCGATGCTTCGCGAGGATATGGAGGCGCTCGGTCCCGTCAAAATTAAGGAAGTTGAGTCGGCTCAGCAGCAAATCATCGCCGTTGTCCGCCAGTTGGAAGCGGATGGCGCCATCAGCCTGAAAGGTACCGTCGGTGAACAATATGTCGAATAGGATTATCACCGGTGCCGCGGCGAAGGCAGCAAAACCGCTGGCGTGGGCGCCGCATGCGCCGAAACACGGCGTTCCAGGCCAGCCGGGCGTCCAGGTGCAAAACGATCAGTTGGAGCAGCAGCTTCATGCACGTATTCGCGAACTCGAGGCGTCCGTGCAGCAGGCCTTTCAATCCGGCCGGCGGGAGGGGGATTCCATGGCCCGCCAGGAACTTGCCGCTCGTCTCGATGCGGTGTGTGCGACGTTTGCACGGACCGTAGAAGAAGTTGCGGGCATGCGGGCACGCGTCCGCCGGGAGGCGGAGGAGGATGTCGTGAGACTCTCGGTGGCCATCGGGCGGAAGATTCTGCATCGCGAACTTACTCTTGATCCCGATGCTCTGCATGGGCTGGTGAAAGCGGCGATGCAGCGTGTGGATGCCCGCGATGTGAATCGGGTGCGCATGCATCCAGAAGACTTCCCCCATATTCAGAAGGCGATGGCTGCAGTGGGCACGCTGCGAAATATCGAATTGGTTCCGGACGCGTCACTCGAGCGGGGAGCGGCGATTTTCGAGACTACACGCGGGAACCTGGATGCGTCCATCGAAACCCAACTCCGTGAAATCGAGCGTGGTTTCACCGACCTGGTGAGGAGCCACAGATGAAGGTTTCCCTCTCCCCTTATTTTGAATACCTCGCGTCGACGGAGCCGGTCGAGTGGACCGGCGCCGTGACACAACTTGTCGGGCTGTTGGTGGAATCGCAGGGTCCGGCGACTGCTGTTGGCGATTTCTGCGAAATTCGCGCGTCATCCGGGCGTCCGATCCGAACCCAGGTGATCGGCTTTCGTAACGGGCGCGTGCTCTCTATGCCGCTCGAGGAAACGGATGGGTTGCAACTCGGCGATCCCATCGTTGCCAGAAGCGAAGCTGCGCGCGTGAGTGTGAGCTCTGCTTTGCTGGGGCGCGTGATCGATGGTTTCGGTGAGCCTCTGGACGGCAAAGGACCGATTCCGCCGGGAGAATTCTACCGATTATTCCGGCCGTGCCCCGGGCCGATGGAACGCGAGCACATTAGTGAGCGGCTGACGACTGGAATCCGTGCCATCGACAGTATGTTGACGGTGGGAAAAGGGCAGCGAGCCGGTATTTTCGGGGGAAGCGGCGTAGGAAAAAGCACGTTGCTTGGCGCCATGGCACGGCAGAGCGCGACGGATGTCTCGGTGATTGCGCTGATCGGCGAGAGAAACCGCGAGGTGAGAGCGTTCATCGAGCATGACTTAGGGCCACAAGGTCTGGCGCGCTCGGTGGTGGTCTGCGCCACGTCGGACAGGCCTGCCCCGCTGCGCGTCCGCGCTTGCTTCCTGGCCATGGCCATCGCCGAGTACTTCCGCGATCAGGGCAAGGCCGTCCTCGTAGTGATGGATTCGGTAACGCGGCTGGCCATGGCGCAACGGGAAATCGGTCTGGCCGCGGGCGAGCCTCCGAGTCAAAAGGGCTATACGCCGTCGGTATTCAATCTGCTGCCCAAGATCTTCGAAAGGGCGGGGAATTTCCCACTGGGCAGTATCACGGGCTTTTTCACAGTGCTGGTGGAGGGCGACGATTTCAACGAACCCATCTGCGACGCGGCCCGCGGCCTTCTGGACGGCCACATCATTCTTTCGCGTTCTCTTGGGGCTGCCGGCCATTACCCTGCCATCGATATTCTTCATTCCGTCAGCCGGTTGGCCAGCGAGATTTCCACTCCGGCTCAGAGGATCGCGGCGCGGAAGATGCGGGAGGCTTTGGCTAATTATCATCGTTCGGAAGATCTGATCAATCTGGGCGCGTACGCGTCTGGAACGAACGCTCAGCTCGACTCTGCCATCCGCGCGCGTCCGGACCTGCTTGGTTTTCTGCGGCAGGATTCCGCCGATAATTCACCCTTCGATCAGACGCTCGCGCGTATGACGGCCATCGCAGACATGATCTCCATATGAGGCGATTTGAGTTTTCTCTGGAACATTCGTTGAACTGGCGGCGGCTCCGGGCCGATGTCGAACGGGCGAAACTCGAACAGCTCTTCGCTGAACTGCGGTTTCTCGGGCTGCGGAAACAAGCGCTCGATCAGGAAGATCTCGTGGCGCAAAACGAGGTTCGGAATCAGGATGTTGTGCGCGCCACGCAGTTATTTGCGCTCGACAGTTTCAGCCGGCATTGTAACAAGAGGGCTTCGAATCTGGAGGGGAGGCGGGTCGAAATCTTCCGTCAAGTCGCCGAGCAACAGGTACGTGTTATGAGCGCCCAACGCGATTATGATATGCTGCTCAAGGTCAAATCGCGCAAGATGAGCGAGTGGCAGGTAGAGTTTGATCGGGAGCAGGAAGAACTGGCAAGTGAGGTTTATCTGGCCAAATGGTCCGCTTCACAAAAAGGCTCTGAGTAGCGCCGCCTACCGGGTTTGTAAGAAAGCGAGATACTGCGCGGCGTTTCGCTGGATACCACCCCAGGTGGCCACCACTTTTTCATCCGGCGTTAGGATTGCGTAAAACGGAAGAGCTATGTCGTTGAAAAGCCTCTCCTCCAGCTTTTCGTTCTCCTCCGACGCCGCGTCCGTGCCGTCGGTATAGAGTTCCACCAGTACGAACTCCTTTAGCGCCCCGGCGATTTCCGGCCTCGGGAACATATTCGCCTTCATCCAATGGCAATTCGTGCATGCGTACCCGGTGAAATTGACGAAGACAAGTTTGTTTTCGGAGCGCGCCTTTGTGAGGGCGGCCTGGTAGTCGTTCTTCATCCAGACCAAGCCCGCTTCGCCGGACGGTCCGCCTTTGGAAGCCGAAGCCAGCGGGACGTACGAATCCAACTCACCAAGCGGCTTATCGAACATGCCGGGGACGAGGCTCACTGCGAAGATTACGAAGAATGCGCCGATCAGCGCACGCTTCACACCCACAGGCTCATCCTTATCGATGCCCTCCATTCGAAGGAAGCCTAGCAGGTAAAGCCCCGGAAGCAGAAAGAGCACGAACCATGCCGCCAGAAAGCGATCGCGTGTAAGAAAGTTCCACTGCAACACCTGATCGATGGCGCTGATGTATTTCAGCATCGCCGCCAGCACGATAAAACCGAGCACTACCTTGACTCGAATCAACCACCCGCCGCTTCTCGGCAATCGCTTCAGATAGGAAGGGAACAGCGCGAGGAAAAAGAACGGCGACGACAGCGCGGTCGCAAAGCTGATCATGCCGAGCGCAGGCTGAATCCCACCCTGCTGCACCGATGCCGCGAGAAGCGTTCCCACGAAAGGTCCAACGCAGGCGAAGGATGTGAGCGCGAACGTCAATCCCATGAGCAGTGTCCCAAGGACGCCGCCCTTCTGCGATGCGCGATCCATCGTGTTCACCAATCCCGAAGGAAGCGTGATCTCGAACGCGCCAAGCAAGCTCAAGCCGAACACGAGAAATACCAGCGCGATGAAACCATTCACCCACGGATTTGCGCCGAGTTGGACTACTCCGAACGGTCCGAGTACCGCGGTCAATCCCAGACCAAGCAGCGTGAACAGCGAGACAATTCCGAGGCAAAAGACGATGGCCTGCTTCAGCGTTTCACCACGGGTGGCTCCCGGCCGGTTGAGGAAAAACGACAGCGTGATCGGGATCATGGGGAAAACGCATGGCGTGAAAATAGCGGCGAATCCGGCGGCCAATGCCGTGAGTAGAAACGGAATCAGATCCTGTGGCGGCTGAGTTTGCCGGGGCGCGCCGGGAGCAGGCGTTGTGGTGGGTTTCCCAGCCGTCACGGCGACATACCCGGCCGGAATCGACACGGCAGACGCGGCCGCTTTTCCATCGACAGTCACCGTAGTGGCCGCAGTCACCTTGCGCGGCGGCAGGCACATCTTATCGGTACACGCCGAATAGCGAATCTGCGAAGTCAGCTCCAGCGAACCTGCCGAACCATCCTTCGCAAGCTGGGTGTCCAGCAGAAACACCACTGTTCCCTCATAACGCTCCGTTTCGACATTCGCCAACGAATCAAATTTCTTTTCCGGATTCGGTTGGTATACCGCCGCCTTTTCCACCGCCGGATTTTCGAGTTTCAACACGAGGGGCTGCCCCGCGCCCGGCGGCGATGTGGCCGAGTACATGTGCCACTCCGGATCGATCTGCGCGGTCAGCTTCAATAGCACTCTCCCGCCGGGCGCGACGCTTGCGGGATCGGCGGCGAGGGTCCACTTGACCGGATACTTTTTGGTGGTTTGTGGTTCCTGCGGGAACGCGGGCGCGGCGATTCCCAGCGCCAGCACAGCCGCCAGGATCGGAGTTAAGCGATTCACGTCAATCTGCCGTCTGAGCATTAGACGCCCACCGGCTCAAACCGTCTTCGATCTGCCGGTTGATGTCGTGGCTGCAGTATTCCTTGGCCACACGAATGGCGTTCTTAATTGCATTGGCGTTCGAGCGCCCGTGGCAAATAATAGTTACGCCTTTCACGCCGAGCAGCGGTGCTCCGCCGAACTCGGAATAGTCTACACGTTTGCGGAATTCCGTGTAAGCGCTCCTGGAAAGCACATAGCCGATCTTGCGCGTGACGGTAGCGGCAAGCGCCTCCTGCAGCATGTGCTTGATGACGTCCACTACGCCCTCACTCACCTTCAACGCTACATTACCGATAAAACCATCGCATACGATCACATCGGCTATGCCCGTAAACAGGTCGCGTCCTTCCACGTTGCCTATGAAATTCAAAGGCAGCATCTTGAGCAAAGGGGTCGCGGCGCGAGTGAGCTCGTTACCCTTGTGTTCTTCCTCTCCGATGGAGAGGACACCCACTTTCGGCTTATTCGTTCCGAAGATGACTCGCGAGTAGATGTCGCCCATCACGGCAAATTGGGCCAGCATCTTGGGTTCGCAATCGACGTTGGCGCCGACATCCACGAGTACGGTGGGTGTTCCAGCCAAGGTCGGAAACGCGGACGCAAGCGCCGGGCGGTACACACCTTTCACCATTCCCTGGACCACCTTCGAGGTGGCCATCACGGCTCCGGTATTCCCCGCCGACACGAAACCATGGGCGGCGCCATCGCGTACCAGCCGGGCAGCAACGTGAATGGAACTGTCCCTTTTAGTGCGGACAGCCTTGGCGTTGTCTTCCATTGTGATCTGCCCGACGGCGTTCTCGACGCGAATCGGGAGTTCCTGCCAGCCCGGAAGCTGTTTCAGCAATTCCGCGCGCACCACTTCTTCACGCCCCACAAGAATTATCTGGACGCCGAGCGTCTTCGCGGCTTGGATCGCGCCGGTGACCTCCGCCTTAGGGGCATTGTCACCCCCCATGGCATCGACGGCAATGGTGAGCATGGATTGGTTGAACGTTGGAGTCTTCTTACGATCTACTCTTCGGCGACTTCAATAACTTCGCGGCCTTTATACTGCCCGCACTTCGGGCAAGCGCGATGCGGTAGCTTCGGCTCGTGGCAATTGGGGCATTCGGCCACGCCTGGCACTTTCAAATGATCGTGAGCGCGGCGTGTGGAGGTCCGTCTCTTGGAGTGTCTTCGTTTTGGATTCGGCATTGCAGTTCCTTGATATCAAAATGTCTATTTGGCCCGCGAGGCCGGCACTATTTGGCTCGCAAACTCTCTTTTACTTCACGTAATGCGGCCCATCGGCTATCCACCGGTTTGCCTTCGCAGTGGCAGTCGCCCAGGTTCCGGTTTTGGCCGCAGTCCTGGCAAATTCCCTTACAATCGTCCCGGCAAACTCGCCGCATGGGCAAGGAGAGCAGTATATACTCCCTCAAGACTTCAGCCAGCTCGATGCCGTTTCCTTCATAAAAACTTATCTCAGTCTCGCCGGCGTTGATGGCGGCTTCCCTTGGCAAGTCCTCGCCTTCGATTATGACGGGGCGATAGTTCAGATCGAAAGTCGAATCCACCGGATAGTGAATCGGCTCCAGGCATCGGTCACAGATGCTTTCCATCTCCACCTGGACCCTGCCGCGAATCCGAATCTCGCCGAGATCTCCGCTCACCAACTCGGCATCGCCCTCAGCGTGCATGACGCCCGATTGGCGTACGGAATCATCGAGAAAATCGACTTTACCCGGGGCGAAGTCCTCGCAAAACTGGATCTTCCGGACTTCTAATTGCTTGACGCTGAGAAGCACACGCACCTCAACCGCCGAACTCGCGGGAGTCAAAACTGTAAGTATAGCAGGACTATGCCGATTTCGCGTAACTCAAATCATTGCATTGATCAGGCAGGGTCCGCAGTCAGGCCTCAGGATTCTGACTCTCGATAGTGAGTCAGCTTGAAGTGTGGAAAGAGAAAAACAGGCTCCGGTAACACCGTTTCCAGGCCCAACTTCCGGATTGCCGGCCAACTGGACATCCCTAATCCTGAGCACTGCGCGGGCTGGCGGGGGATCGACGCCCGACCCGCTGGAGGTCAGCGTCGCGTGTAGCCGACCGAGGTGACTTCCGGCACGAGGGGTTCGAATGCTTCCCGCGTTGCCGACAACCTAAGCCAACGACCTCGTCACCGCACAGCAGCTGCAGGCTTCCTGCTGGTACTTGTTCGCGCTTCGAAACGCTTGCGGACGAGTCCATCGATCGCGAATGGGCCGGAACCGCCGATAACGAGGGCTGCGAGGCAGGCGACATAGAGCAGGATGACCTCATAACCCACCGGTCCGAACTTCGCGCCCGCCGCGGTCACGGCGAGGAGCTTGATCGAGCTGAAACCATACGGCAAGTGCACTTTAAACATGGCCACCAATAAGACAGCCGTCATCGGCACGCTGACAATCGTCACGAATGCCCCCAGCAGTACAGCAAGGCCGCCGAGCAGTTCGGTGAGTATTGTCAACCATGCCATGAGGTGCGGGGCAGGGACGCCCATCCCCTGGAGAATGGCGGCAAACGTGTCGGGCCCCCTGGACAGCTTGGCGAACCCGTGTTGCATAAACCCGTATCCAACGATCAGCCGCAGCGGAATGGGGGACCATCGAGCCATTGGAGACCGGGTCAATAGTTTAAGAATGAAATCGCTTAATACCTTCATAGTGTTCCTTCGTCACTATTGACATCATGACATCATTATGTCATGATGTCAATAGTGAAGATTGATCCGCACAGTCCCGTCCCTCTATATGCTCAGCTCGAATCGCTTCTTGCCGCTGAAATCGCGGCCGGCACACTTCCTCCGGGAAGTCAGTTAGCGAAAGAAGAGGAACTCGTCAAACGCCACGCGGTCAGTCGCACCACGGTCCGGCAAACAATTCAGAACCTGATACGCCGCGGACTGATCGAGATCCGGCGTGGCAAGGGCACCTTCGTCTTACAGCCCAAGATTACGCAGGAGTTGACCCAATTGAGCGGGTTCGTGGAAGATATGCAAACTCTCGGCCGCAACGCATCCGCCCGTCTGCTTGATCAGCAGACTGTTCCGGCGAGTGAATCCGTAGCTCGTCAGCTCGCGATCACCACAGGAACTCCAGTGGTCCGCATTCAACGCGTACGACTGGCGGACAATTCTCCGCTGTCCTTTGATGAAACCTATTTACCACGGGAAATCGGCGAGAGAATCCTGGAGAACGATCTGGAAACGGAACCGATCTTCTCATTGCTCGAGCAGAAGTACGATACGCCTTTGGTGGAAGCGGAGTACCGCCTGGAAGCCGTATCTGCCGACACGACAGTAGCGCGAGCCCTCGGTATTGTTGCCGGCAGCCCGATATTCCTGATAGAGCGCACTTCGTACACCACCGGGCGTCAGCCCGTCGACTACGAAAAACTCTATTACCGAGGCGACCAGATCCGTTTCGTAACCCGGCTCGCGCGCCGGCCGCGAACCGAAGGCGGAGTCCGCTAAGATGGCTGGCGGCTTCAGCTTATGGCTGTTCGCAGTCTCGATGGCGGCTAGTGCACTCGGCGGCATGCTAGGCATGGCGGGCGGGATTTTCATCGTGCCCATCCTGACGATCTTCGGCCACATCGAGATTCATACGGCAATCGGCGCGAGCATCGTTTCCGTCATCGCCTGCTCGTGCGGCGGAGCAGCACCGTTCCTGAAGCGCCGCCTGACCAACATTCGGCTGGCGATCGTGCTCGAAACGGCAACCACAACTGGCGCTTTAACCGGAGTGTTACTAGCCGGAATCATGCCCGTATCGTATCTGTATTTCATATTCGCAGCTATTCTTTTTATTTCCGCGCACCAGATGCTGGCGAGACGCCGTGATCCTGTTCTTGCGTCCGCGCTCTCAGAGGCAAGCCACTCGTGCGATGCACTGGGCCTGAACTCGAGCTATCCCGATCGGGAACTTGGCCGCGAAGTTCCATATCGTGTACACCGTGTAGCACTCGGCATGGTGCTCATGTACGGTGCCGGTCTGATCTCCGCATTGTTGGGTATCGGCAGCGGCGTTCTCAAAATTCCTGCCATGGATACGGCGATGCGATTGCCCATCAAAGTCTCTTCGGCGACATCCAATTTCATGATTGGCGTGACCGCAGCCGCCAGTGCCGGGGTTTATTTCATGCGAGGCGGCATCGTGACCGAAGTCGCCGGGCCCGTTGCATTTGGATCAGTGCTCGGCGCGATTGCAGGTGCGCGCATGCTCCTGCTCGTGTCGAACGACAAGCTTCGGCTTCTGTTCGTTGTGGTTCTGGTGGTCCTTGGTGTACAAATGCTTCTCATAGTGTTCGGCGTCCACCTGACCGGGGTCTCTCGATGAACCGGGATGGGCGAGTTGAAGAATCCCTGGCGGCTCTCCTCCGCTACGGCAGTTGGTCAGCCTCCGCGGCAATAGGCCTGGGATATGCCCTCGCGCTGATCGGCTCTTACGCGCACAGTTGGAATCCGCCGGTTCTGTTCCATATGCGAATCGTCCGCGTGGGAATCGCGTTGTTTATTCTGCTTCCCATTGTTCGCGTTTTGCTGATGCTCCTTGATTTTATTCGTGAACGCGATTTTCGTTTTGCATTCATCTCCGGCTTGGTATTAGCGATAATTCTTCTCGGCATATTTCTCCGAGTTCCTGCAACATAGGGCAGCGCAAGATAACTTTCGGGTTGGACCTTTTCCGCCCGAAGCGTCCTTACCGGAAACGAGGTCCGAAAATCAAACTGACCCAAAGGGGTAGCTATTCGAGCGGGTCTTCCCAGTCCGGCCAGTCGGACGACTCTTCGACGGATCGCCGTCGGAGGAGGCGCATGATCCTCACTCGCTGGCGGCCCAAGCAGCTCTGTGAAGATCGCCTTCAACCCATCCGCCCACACATGACAGACGCGGAAGGCCAGCTCTTCGATGGGATGATGAATCCGGACAAACTACGTCCTGGACTCCGTGCCTACCACGGACGCGCTTTCTATCGGCCAGCCCTGCCAGCCGGGCGTTGATGCGGTTGATCGCCGGCATCAGCGCCACATTGTCGTTGCGCGGGAAGATTGCTGTCAGAATAATGGTTGCCTCGGGCGCCTTTTCCTGCATCACGCGCAGGGTCGCCTGAATCCCTTTCGTGACGTCCTCGATGTTAGCGTCGTCACCTTCGGCCGGCTGGCGGTTCGCGACATTGTTTGTCCCGGCCCAGTTCTCCGTTTTCCACCCGCCACAGGATGTGCTAAATCAAGTCAACACCCCATCCGAAGTCCGCGGCATTCCAGCCGAAGAAGTTCTGCTTCCAGTTCGCAAGCAGTTCCGGGTAATCGGTGGCGCCCCAACCGCCGCGTGATGGAATCGTCCTCGAAGTAAATATCGATCCTGCCCTGCTTCGCCTTCTCCAGCAACTGCGCATGGGCGGTGATGGAATTGGCATCGGTGTGGGACACGGGCCGTTCGGCGGGCGACAGTGTTGGCTGCGCGGCACAAACCGCCGCAATAAAGATCAGTAGTCCTGCCGGTTTCATCGAAGGGCCGCCTATCGTTGGCCTGCGGACGCCGCCTCAGGATGCCGCTGGAACATCCGGTCGGCCCAAGGGATAAAGTACTTCCAATTGGGACCGTCAGTGTGGCCGCCATCGTGCTGCCTCCACGCAAGCTGACCGTCGAGCAAGCTCATATTCACCGGCGGCATCTTCTCTTTGCGGTAGTCGTCCGAAGTCCCCAGGTCCTTGGCGCCGAGCAGCCGGAATACAGGACCCGCTGCGACTGCCGCCATGAAGCTGCCTTGATGATCGAGCCACCTCGCGTCGCCCTTCTCCGGCACTCCGTAGCTGATGAAGGTCGGGCGTGGCGCGCACAACGCGATGAGCTCGTGTGCGTCTACGGGCAGGTCGCCGGCGTTCTTGCTTCCAAACGAGGCGTCCGCGGCGGCATATTTCAGGAAGTTGCCGGCCATCCAGTGGTATTCGCCAGTGCCGGTCAGGTTCTCGACCTCTTCGCCCCAATTGCGCCGATGCAACTTGGCGCCCCCTTCGCCGGACGAGCCCACCAGAACGACCGCGAAGCGGGTGTCCATCGCCATAGTAACCAGCGCGGCCTTGCCGTACCGGGAGACGCCGTCAATGCCTACATGCTTGGCATCCAGCGCGGCGTCGGTCTCGAAATAATCGAGTGCGCGCGAGGCGCCCCAGGCCCAGGCCCTCAGCGCGCCCCAGTCATCCGGCTTGCGCGGCTGGCCGTTGTTCACCAGCCCGATGATTCCCTTCGTCAGACCCGCACCGTTGTCGGCCTGAATACTCGTGGGATTCAGGAATGCGTAGCCCCAACCGTCCGCGATCAGTTGTTCGGTCGCGGGTGGATCGCTGCCCGGGGGAGGGGGGCCCATGCCAGGGAACGCCGGCTGCGGCGTACCCGGCAATCCGCCTCCGCGAAACATCACCATTACGGGGGCTTTGCCAGCGCCGTTATCAGGCGTGACCAGAATCAACTGAATGTCTACATTGATCGCCGGGTAGGAAGAGTTATCGACATGGCCCACCACCTGCTTCCCGATGACCGGATACGCGCCGATCTTTTGGTGGACGGTCTGCTTGACCGTCCACGTCACCTTCGGAACATTTTTGGGAACGCGCCCCAGCACCTCGCGCTCGAAATCTTCGACGATTTCGGGACGGCGCTGCCCCCACCACATCTTGGCCGAGATGACCTTCTTCCCATTTTTCAGCGTAAGCACTTCCGGCAGTTGCGGAAACGGATTCGCCAACGACTCGTCATAGTTGGCGTGATTGGGGGTGCGCTCATTGCCGCTCGGGCCGGGCCGCAGGCTCTTGATACCGAGCTGGTCCATCATGTTCTGATGATCTTCCGCGGCCGTCCAGTTCTTTGGCTCCGGCATTTGCTGGCCGATCAGCGCAACTCCGTTACAGAGCGTGGCCAAAGCCGCGGCCGCTAGGATTCGGAAGATACGTTGGGGCATTTTTTATCCTCTGGTGATTAATGTATAACGTTACGCGAAGCCTTCAGAACCGCAAGTATGCTCCTACCTGGATGTAGCGCGGGCTGTGGACTACAGGATGCCCTTCGCACCCAGGGGCTGGCAGCAAAAGAATTTCGAACTCGTCCTGTCCAATGACGTGATCCGCGGAAAGTCTGGCCACCCCAGCATCGTCGCCGTGCACTTCTGGTAGAAACGACGACTGCAGGGTGGGGACGTAACGCGCTTCGCGGCCCTATGGGAATGCATTCGGGCTTGGGGAGGGTCACGCGAACATAATGCCGATATAATGTAATTCGTAACGGAGGAGATCCTGCAATGAAAAGGCTTCTAGCGGTACTTTTCTTAACGTTCCTTCTTAGCGTTTCGGTATCCGCTCAGCAGAAGAAGCGCGTGGCGGTGCTCAACTTCGATTACGCCACTGTTCAAAGCAGTGTCAACGCGATCTTTGGCGGTAACAACGACGTGGGAAAAGGAATCGCCGATCTGCTTGTCGGGAATCTGGTGAATGGCGGTGTCTATTCGGTAGTTGAGCGAAAGGCCATCGACAAGATTCTGACGGAGCAGAATTTTTCGAACAGCGACCGCACCGATCCGACCACCGCTGCGAAAGTTGGCCGGATCCTCGGTGTGGATGCGATCATCGTCGGCAGCATTACGCAGTTCGGGCGCGACGATCACCAGACGAACATCGGAGGCGGCGCCATCGGCGGGCTCACCAGCAAGTACGGGCTTGGCGGCGTGGGCAAGAAAAGTTCGAAAGCCGTCGTTGTGTTGAGTGCACGGGTGGTTAGCACGGATACTGCGGAGATTCTTGCCGTTGCGTCAGGCAAGGGCGAGTCCTCTCGTTCGGGAGCATCGTTGCTCGGCTCTGGAGGTTCTATCGCCGGCGCCGGCGGCGGAGAATATGACATGACGAGCTCGAATTTCGCGAATACCATTCTTGGTGAGGCTGTGACACAGGCTGTGAATGGACTATCCAGGGAACTCAACGGTAATGCGCAGCGGCTTCCCACGCATAAGGTCGTTCTTGACGGACTGGTGGCGGACGTGAGCGGCGACACGCTTGTGCTCAACATTGGAAGCAGGGTGGGCGTGAAGGTTGGCGATACGTTGGAGATTAAGCGGATCGGCCGGGAGATTCGCGATCCAGCAACCGGCAAAGTGATTCGCCGTGCTGAAACGAACCTTGGTCAGGTGACGGTGACGGAGGTGGATGAGCTCTCGGCTGTTGGAAGATATTCGGGATCGGAAAAGCCGAAGGTCGGTGACGCTGCCAAAGGCGGGCAGTAACCAATGCCATTCCAGGTTGGAGAGCGCGTCGGGGATTACGAGATAGTCAGCGTGCTGGGCGCTGGCGGGATGGGCAAGGTCTACAAGGTCCGGAATATCATTTCCGAGCGTCTGGAAGCAATGAAGGTGCTTCTGCCGAATTTGGAGACCGATCCCGACCTTGCAGACCGTTTCATGCGGGAGATCAAGGTTCAGGCGAGTTTGGATCATCCGAACATCGCGGGTCTTCACACCGCTCAGCGGGTCAACAATCAACTTGTGATGTTCATGGAGTTCGTCGATGGCGTGAGCCTCGAGCAGCAGATGCACGCAGGTGCGATCCCGCTGGAAAAGGGTATCGAGTACATCTCGCAAGTGCTCTCGGCGCTCGCTTACGCGCACGCGAGAGGCGTGGTGCACCGGGATATCAAGCCGGCGAACATGATGTTGACGCCATCGGGAACCATTAAGCTGATGGACTTCGGCATCGCAAAGATGGCTGCCGATCCTAAGCTGACTCAAACGGGTCACACGGTGGGCTCGCTGTACTACATGTCCCCGGAACAGATCAATGGGGCAGCGCTCGACGCGCGCTCCGATTTATACTCGCTCGGTGTTTCGCTTTACGAGGTGGTCACTGGTACGCGGCCGTTCAAGGGAGATAGCGATTTCTCCATTATGGCCGCGCATCTACATGCCATTCCAGTGCCGCCGGTGCAGATCGATCCAAAGCTGCCTTCGATGTTGAACGAGATCATCATGATGTCGATCGCCAGAGATCCCGCGCAGCGATTCCAGTCCGCCGATGCGTTTCGGAACGCCTTGCAGGCTCTGAAGTTGGGGCCGGCGATTGCGCAGCCGTTGCAACCGGCGCCGGCTATGGTGGCGATCCCGCCCGTCGTCAGTCAGGTAACGGCGAGTAGTCCGTCGAGCCGCCGCGGACTTTACATGGCGCTGGGATCGCTGGCGACGATTGCGGTTGTGGTGTTGGCGGCTGTCGAGGGTCCGAAATGGTTCGCGCCTGGCGGAGCCGCTAGTGCGACTCAAGTTCCTGTTACCACTTCTGCGCCTCCGCAGACCACTCCCGCTCCGGTGGTTTCTGCGCCACCTGTTGTAGAGACTCCTTCAGCCTCCGCGCCGGCGGCGTCCAGCGCTTCCGCTCCAGGAGTGACCGACGCTTCAGGGTTGTTTGATCCTGCTGTCAAGAAAGCGCGGCCGGAGAAGACGGTGACAGCCCAACGAAACGACGCTCCGGCCGGCGCTCCGGCGCAGGCGCCGGCCCCCCAGCGCCAAGATCCCCCGCCGCAGCCAACGCAGACTAACCCCAACGATGACGCCAAGGCGACGGCCACAGCTTTGCGTGATGAAGGGGAGTCGCTAATGCTGCTGGATACGCGAGCGAACTCGATCAAGGGAAGCCTTGATACGTTGCAGCAGCAGCAAGCCCGTTCGGGATTGAACTTGCGGGGCGATATCGTTACATCGAGGCAGCGCATGGAAGCATACCTCAATGAAGCGGAGGCGTCCCTGAAATCGGCTGATCCGGCTCGAGCGAAGAGGAATATGGATGCCGCCGAGCGCGAAATCGAGAAACTGGAAAAGTTCCTCGGCCGCTAGTATCCTCAGGCCGGCAAATTACGGCGGATAAAGAAGTCATACGCGCCGCCACCCACAATTCCTCCGATCAACGGTCCCACGATGGGAACCCAGTAGACGTTACTGCCGTCGGTCAGGCCGTTATTCCGGAATCCGGCCACGACGGTGAAGAGCCGCGGTCCGAAGTCGCGCGCCGGGTTAATTGCGTAGCCGTGCAACGCTCCGAACGACATTCCGATTGCCACCACGGTAAGGCCCACCAGGACCGGCGCGAGATTCGACATTGGCGGCAGGTTCCGTTCGTCGCTGATGGCGAAGATACACAGCACGAGGAGCGCAGTCCCCAGCACCTGGTCGAACAGACCGGTCATCGGCAGGCCCGGAAATGCGGGGAAGGTGCTGAAGACGCCGGCCGATTTGCTCAGGTCGGGATCAAATTTGAGGAATGCCGGGTGGTACTCAAAAAAGGTGACTGCGGCGGCACAGAATCCTCCGGCGATCTGAGCGAACGCGTAAGGCGCTACCTTTCTCCATGGAAATCCGCGAAATGCGGCCAGCGCGAAGGTCACAGCCGGATTGAGGTGTGCGCCGCTGATCCTGGCGGTCAGGTAGACACCGAAGGTAACCCCGAGTCCCCAGCCGATGGCGATGTCGGTGTAACCCCCATTTACCACCTCACCTGGAACCCCCTTTCCAAATAAAACCACCATGGCTACCACAGCGGTTCCGAAGAGGACAAGAATGAATGTGCCGAAGAATTCGGCGGTCAACTCAGCAACAAGGCTATTCTCTTTCATGGACAGTCATGCAGTGTATCGCATTTGGCGCCCCTGATGTGGAAATCCGGATAAGACGTGGATTCGGATCAGGCCAACGCGGCTACGTTCAATTGCCGCAATCTGACGGCGCTTTGCATCTGCCAGCGTCCCGTCGCCATTCTGCGTAGCTCCATCTCGTCGACGGTGATCGCCGCCAGATCGCTCAGGACCCGGCTTTTGAATGCCGTCCAATCGTGGCGGGGCTTGGTGTCGAGCACACAGAGCGTACCGATGTTGTACCGATCGAGTGTGCGGAGCGGGGCTCCGGCGTAGAAGCGAAATCGTTCCACGCCCGCGCGATTCGCCGTCCATGGATCCGCCGCGGTATCTGGAATCACGAGTACCTGTTCACCTAAGATCACTTCCGAGCAAAACGAGACGTTGCGTGGGATCTCCTTCGCCGCGGTCCCCCAGTGCGACTTGAACCAGACCCGCTCGGAATGGACAAGCGATATGAGTGCGACGGGCGCCCGGAACATATCAGCCACCAGTTCGGTGAGGCGCTCGAACGCGGGTTCCGGAAAACTATCCAGAATGCGATATCGCTCCAAAGCCTTGACCCTCTCCAACTCGTTTCCGTTTCGCGTTAGCATCAGTTATCCTCTAGTGATTTCAGACTATCAGCGAAGCCGAATTTCTACTATTCTCTTTTATTCCTATAGCGGGCGGTACCTTTGAGGGAGGTTTTTGATGGTACGAAAATCTTCGTCTCGAATGCCTCGAAACGAGGTTCGGTCGACCACGTCGCATAATGATAGTGAGGATTGTGCGCGCAAGAATCGTCGTCTACGTGGTCCTGGCCGCCTCACTGGTAGGCGCGCTCTACGCCTTTCAGAGGCCGTTCCGCGAATACCCGGGCTGGGAGTACGAGCAGTTTCCGCTCCCGCCGGACTATCGGGCGCCGGCGGAGTGGGTCTTCGCGCGATTGATGTATCCCTCCGTTCGATTTAGCGACCGCCCCTACACAGACTGGACGCAGGGCGCCTCCAACTGGACCATGGATTACCCGCGCTCGGACCGCCACCTTTCCGCCGCCGTGCGCCGCTTGACCCGCGTGGACGCGCGATCGGTCGAGCAGCCGGTGAATTTCGACGATGGTGACGATGTGTACAACTGGCCTTGGCTCTACGGGGTCGAAGTCGGGCACTGGGATCTGACCGACGACCAGGCAAAGAAGATGCGGGATTACCTGCTGCGCGGCGGATTTTTCATGTGCGACGATTTCCATGGTACGCATGAGTGGGCTGTGTTTGTTGCGAGCATGAAACGCGTATTCCCGGACCGCCCAATCGTTGAAATTGAAGATAGCGACGCCATTTTCCACACTGTTTTCGATCTGGACAACCGCTATCAGGTACCGGGCGCGCAGTTTCTCGAGAGCGGAAGGACGTATGAGCACGACGGATTCGAAGCGCGCTGGCGCGGGATCTATGACGACCGCGGCCGGTTGATGGTGGCTATCTGCCACAACATGGATCTGGGTGATTCCTGGGAGCATGCCGACAATCCCGACTATCCGGAGAAGTATTCGGCGTTAGGGGTGCGCATCGGCGTTAATTACATTATTTACGCCATGACCCACTGATCCTAGCGGTGTCCGGGAGTCCAGTTGGAAAGGCTCTTGAAGAAGGTGATGATAGGATGTTGCGCGAAGCTCACAGGATCGAGCCACCACCAGATCACGCTCACGCCTACCACGAAGATGATGATCCCGCTCAGAGTCTTTGAGAGCATCGTTCCCCGATTCTAGCTCAACGCTTTTTTGCTTTCTCGATCTCGCGGGCGGCGTCCGGAGTTACGTTTAGATGGTCTCCGGAACGGTATCGGTAGAAGGCAACGGCGAGCACGATGAATACGGCTACAGCAAGTAATATCACTAATGGCCTGGTCATCGCTAACGCTATCAACATAACCGATTCGCACATCACCGAAAAGCCCCGTAGCGACCTATGGCGGCGCAGTCACATGAACAACCTCACCGGCCTTGACGTGCTCAACCGCGTCGGCGAGCCCCTGGAAAAGAGGGCGATAGTATTCCATCCGATTCCTTGGAACGTGGACGATGACAATTCCGAAAGTCAGCTTCTTGGGATTGTGCTCATGCTCGAAACCTTTGTCAATGGTGACCAGAACGTCATATCGGCCCTGAGCCTGGGCAATCATCCCGGCGACTGGCTCACCTACAACGGAAATCTGAACGGCAATCGCTACAGCGATCTCAAGGTCATCAACACCTCGAACGTGCAGAACCTCGGCGTGAAGTGGATCTTCCCGGTCGATCATTTTGGCCTTGAAGTCACTCCGATGGTGGCTGACGGCGTGATGTACATCACGGGTCCCAATCAGGCCATCGCCCTGGATGCGCTCACGGGCCGGCAGATCTGGAAATATGCGCGCCCGCGCACTGCTGGACTGATCGGCGATGCGTCGCTCGGCACCAATCGCGGAGTCGCCATTCTCGGCGACAAGGTGTTCATGGTGACGGACAATGCTCATCTGCTGGCGATCAATCGGATTACGGGCAGCCTGGTTTGGGACAGGTACATGCCGGACGAACCATGCATTACGGTTCCACCGTCGCTCCGTTGGCGGTGAAGGACACCATCATTACAGGCGTTTCCGGCGGCGATCGTGGGATGCGCGGATTCCTCGCCTGCTATAAGGCGTCCACCGGCGAACGTCTTTGGCGGCATTTCACTATCCCGCTCAAAGGCGACCCCGGTTCCGAGACCTGGAAGGGAGGAGAGCCTTTCTTCGGCGGCGGCGCCACGTGGCTGACCGGCGCGTACGATCCCGAAAGCGACACGATCTTCTGGCCCACCGGCAACCCATGGCCCGATTCCGACGATCACGATCGCGGGGGCGACAACCTCTTCACCAATTGCATCCTGGCCATTGATCCGGCCACCGGGAAGTTCAAGTGGCACTACCAATTCACACCGCACGACGTTCACGATTGGGACGCCACCGAGACGCCCGTCCTGGTGAACACCAAGTATCAGGGGCAAGAGCGGAAGATCCTGCTGCACGCCGATCGCAACGGATTCTTTTACGTTCTCGACCGGGCCGAAGGTAAGTTGCTACTCGCCAAATCATTTCTCAGGTTCAAACGTGGACGAGCGGAATCGGACCCGATGGCCGTCCGCAACCCCGTGTCCACCGAGTCTCCACTGGACTGTCCATCAGAAGCTGCGAACTGGAATTCACCCGCGTACAGTCCGGTCACTCGCCTGTTCTATGTGGTGACCCAGGAGATGTGCAGGGCCCGGAAGACGGGCAACTGGAAGACGGCCGCGCAGCAGGTAGAGCCACCACAAAAGATCATTCGCGCGATCGATATTGAGACGGGGAAAGTGGTTTGGGAGATTCCACACGCTGGATCCGTGACACCCAAGACGTGGCCGGGACTAATGGCGACGGCCGGAGGGCTGCTCTTCTACGGCGATCCCAACGGGGCTTTCGCGGCGGCGGACGAACGGGATGGCAAGACGCTCTGGCATTTTCCAACCAACGTGATGATGAAGGCGTCACCGATGACGTACATGGTGAACGGGCAGCAGTTCGTCGCGACGGTCGCTGGTCCAAACATCGTCAGTTTCGGCCTTCCTTGATCTATACTGCATTTATATGAAAGGTAATCCGAAGGTTATTGCCGAGTTAAATCGCGCGTTGAAAGAAGAGTTGATGGCGATTAACCAGTACTTCCTGCACGCGGAAATGTGCGAGAACTGGGGCTACGAGAAACTCAGCAAGTACATCAAGAAACAGTCGATCGACGAGATGCGACACGCCGAATCCTTGATCGAGCGCATCCTGTTCCTCGATGGGATACCGAGCTTGACCGATCCGATGCAATTGAGCATCGGTTCCAACGTGAAGCAGCAGCTTGAAAGCGACCTGAAACTGGAAATCGCGGCCGTCGTTCTTTACAACAACGCTGTCAAGGTGGCTCGCGATGAAGGCGACAATGCATCGCGCGAGTTGTTCGAAAGGCTACTCAAGAGCGAAGAAGAACACATCGATTGGCTGGAGGCACAGATCCACCAGATTTCCGAGATGGGCTACGAGCGTTATCTGGGCCAGCAGATCGGCGAACGAAAAATGAACCGCCGAATGATATCATCGGGGCCATGTTTCGGACAGCGATAGGATTGCTCCTCGTATTACCTCTCTGCGCCCAGCAGCAAAAGGGATGGAATTCGCACGAAGGCAGTTTGCTGAAGTACCGCGTCAACATTCGCTTCGGCGAAGAACCGGAAGCGCTGCCGGACGGTTGGAAATTCGGCCGTGTCTCTTCGGTGGCCACCGACGCGTCGGGTCAGGTTTACGTCTTTCATCGCGGGAAGACACGGCGATCCGCTGATCGTGTTCGACGCCGAGGGGAAGTATCTTCGCTCGTGGGGCAAGGGCATGTTCGGAAATCCGCATGGACTGCGAGTGGATCCGCAAGGGCTATGTCTGGGTGACGGACAACGGCGACCACCAGGTGATGAAGTTCGATCGCAATGGCAAGCTGCTGATGACGCTCGGCATCAAAGGCAAAGCCGGCACCGACGACAAAACGTTCAATCGTCCGACGGATATCGCCTTCGCGCCGAACGGCGATTTCTATGTCTCCGACGGCTACGGCAATTCACGTGTGGTGAAGTTCAACAAGGACGGAAAGTTTCTCCTGACGTGGGGCAAGCGCGGCACTGGTCCCGGTGAGTTCAACACACCGCATTCCGTCGCATTGGACAAGCAAGGGCGTGTCTACGTCAGCGATCGCGAGAACAACCGGATTCAGATTTTCGATTCCAACGGGAAATTCCTCAAGCAGTGGACACATCTGGGCGCGACGCAGAATCTCTTCATGACGCCCAAAGGTGAACTGTGGATCATCACGCACCGCGACAACATCGAGAATTTGACTTACGACACACTCTCCGGCCGGATCATGAAAATCGATCCGGAGACCGGCAAAGTGCTGGGCTCCATCGAAAGTCCCGGGCATTGGCTGGACGTGAGCGCCAAGGGCGACATCTTCATCGGCAGCCTTACCGGTAACGTCTTTCACTTTTATCCTGGATGGCTGGAGCACGGCCTCGGAGCGACCGAAGGACTCAAGCCAGCGCTTCCGTAGCCAGGTGCGTCTCGTAATACTCGCGCAACTTCGCGATCTTCCCGTTCGAGATGGTGAAGACGTGGACCAGGTCGACTTCTATCGGGCGGCCGGTCGCCTTCATGGTGGCCGAGTAGTTCACAATGCCGACAACTTTGTCCCCTTGTGCGATGATTTCGCGCGGCTCGAAGCGTTTGACGTCGAGATCCGCTGTAACCAGTTGCACGAACTCGAGGAAACCGGCGACGCCGCGCCATGCTCCTCCTGAGTGGAGGCCCGGCACCGAGGGGGTTATCGTTTCGACGTCGGGCGACATCACGGCGACGAGAGCGTTGATGTCACCCCGGGCATACGCGGCATAACTGTCGCGAATCAATTGCGCATTTTGATCGGTTGGATCGGAAGCGGTTGCAGGTGTCATGCAGATACATTGACACAGAACCGCCGCCGCGGGAAGGGCTTACTTCCCTGAGTTAAACCGCTTTTCCGCTTCGGCCCAATTCACGACGCTCCACCAAGCCGAAATATAGTCGGGGCGGCGGTTTTGATACTTCAGGTAGTAGGCGTGCTCCCAGACGTCGAGACCGATCACGGCGTGCTTTCCCTCCATGATCGGGGAATCCTGATTGGCGGTCGAGGTGATTTCGAGCTTGCCGCCGCCGCGGAGAAGCCAGGCCCATCCGGAGCCAAACCGGGTGGTGGCGGCCGCGCCGAACTTCGTCTTGAAATCGTCAAAGGTTCCGAAGGCTTCCGGTGATCGCTTCGGCGAGGTGCCCAACCGGATTGCCTCCGGCGTTCGGACCCATCAACGGCCAGAACAGCGAGTGATTCGAGTGGCCGCCGCCGTTGTTGCGAACCGCCGTGCGGATGGCCTCCGGAACAATGGCGCAGTTGTTGGCCAGAAGTTCCTCGAGAGTCTTGGTGGCGAGATCGGGGGCGGATTCCAGCGCCTTGTTCAGGTTCGTGATGTAGGCATTGTGATGCTTTCCGTGGTGGATCTCCATCGTCAATTTATCGATGTGTGGCTCGAGCGCGTCAGATGCGTAGGGTAGCGGGGGAAGTGTGAAAGCCATGTGATCTCCTTATGTGCCTTGCGGGCCAAGTGACATTATATCGACCTCACCCACGCGAGCCTGTTTCAGAAATTCGGCGAGTTGATCCGGAGGCTGAGCGCCGGCGGTCGCGAAGACTCCATTTACCAGGAATGTTGGCACGGCAGAGATTCTTCTTTCGTGCGCCTCGCGCTTTTCGGCGAGAACCTCGGGCGTTCCGAGATCAGTTTCCAGGAAAGTCCGACGGCAACCCGGCGGATCGGGCGATTTCCTCCAGAGTTTCCAGGTCGCCGATATCCCGGCCCTCGGTGAAATATGCGCGGAACAGGGTTTCGACGACCTTGTCCTGCACGCCCTCGCGGCCTGCAATCCAAATCAGGCGGTGCGCGTCGAAGGTGTTTGGAGCTTTCTCGATCCTGTCGAAATGAAACTCGATATTCTCTTTCGCGCCGACTGCCATCATATGGGCATCCAAGCGCTGCGCATGCTCCAGGCTCCCGAACTTTTTGGTGCGGTATTCCTTACGGTCCATACCACCTCGGGGCATGTCCGGGTTGAGTTGGAACGCCTTCCAGTGGACAGGAACGTCATCCCAGCCCAGTTTCTTCATCGCTTTTGCCAGACGCCGCTTGCCGACAAAACACCACGGACAAACGACGTCTGAGAACACTTCAATCGTAAAAGACATCTCAACTGTCATCATAAAACCATGGCGATCGCCAGGATCGGCGTCATCGCGGATATTCATGCGAACGTGTGGGCGCTCGAAGCGGTGCTTGGGTGATGCAGGGCGGCGAGGCATCGCCGAGTTCGTGGATCTGGGAGATGTCCTGTATGGTCCGCTCGAACCCCTGCTGACGTACGAACGGCTTCGTACCGTGAACCTGCTGGCGGGCGTGCAGGGAAATCAGGACCGGCTGATCTACGATGCGACCGCCGACAGCCTGACGAGCAATCCAACACTTGGCTTTGTGTCGACGAACTTGGGGCGGAGCCAATCGAGTGGTTGCGCCGCCTTCCTCGGACTGCCGTATTCGAGGACGAATTATTTCTCTTCCACGGCACGCCCTCAAGCGACACCACCTACCTACTGGAAGACGTAAGTTCCGGACGTCCGGTGCTCCATCCGGTTGCGGAAATCAAGCGCCTGCTCGGCGACGTTCGTCAACCCGTGGCGCTTGTGCGGGCACACCCATATTCCGCGGCTGGTGCAGTTGCCGGATGGACCGCTGATTCTCAATCCCGGAAGCGTTGGACTTCCGGCGTACGACGACGATAAGCCCGTACCGCATTTCATGGAGACGTATTCGCCACATGCGCAGTACGCGATTTTAGAGAAGAGCGTAAGCGGGTGGGATGTCTCGTTTCACCGTGTCGCGTATAACCACGAAGCCGCCGCCGCTGCCGCGCGAAGGCTGAATCGCGAAGATTGGGCGCGCGGCATCGAATGCCGGGCGGATGACTTAGAACGTTAGCGAGCGCCACCGGCGCGCTCAAATGCCTCGGCGACGCGGAACATCCCCGGCTCGTCGAAATGCTTTGTCAGAATCTGCATCCCCACCGGTAAGCCGGCCGCGGTGTTGCCGCACGGTACGCTCATGCAAGGAATACCGGCCAGATCGCCAGTAATCGTGTAGATATCGGAGAGATACATCTCCAGCGGATCGTCCAATTTTTCCCCGAGCCGAAAAGCCGGGAAACGGCGACACCGGCGCGACCACCGCATCCACTTCGGTGAACGCACGCGCGAAATCCTGAGCGATCAACGCGCGCACCTTTTGCGCCTTCAGATAATACGCGTCGTAGTATCCCGCGCTTAGCACGTAGCTTCCAAGCATAATGCGGCGCTTGCACTCGGCTCCGAATCCCTCGCCGCGCGTGTTGCGGTACATGTCGATCAGAGTCGGCGCATCGGCCGATCGCGTGGTGTAGCGCACTCCGTCGAAGCGCGCCAGGTTCGAACTCGCTTCCGCCGTCGCGATGATGTAGTAGCAGGCGATGGCGTAATCGGTAGCGGGAAGACTGATCTCTTTTACCTCGCAGCCGAGCTTCTTCAGAACGTCGATCCCTTTCGCAATCAGGTCGCCGGTCTCGCTGGCCAGACCTTTGAAATATTCCTTCGGCAATCCGATCTTCACGCCTTTCAGATCGCCCGTCATCGCGGCAGCATAATCCGGCACTGGCGCCGAAGCCGAGGTCGAATCCATTTCGTCGCGGCCGGCAATTACTTCCAGCAGCGTTGCCGCATCGCGCACGTTGCGCGCAAAGGGGCCAATGTGATCGAGAGAGCTCGCGAACGCCACCAGCCCGTAACGCGACACGCGTCCGTAAGTCGGAGTCACGCCGACCACGCCGCAGAACGATGCCGGTTGACGGATCGACCCGCCAGTATCCGACCCGAGGGAAATGACCGACGTGCCTTGCGCTACCGAAGCCGCCGACCCGCCGCTCGATCCACCCGGCACCCGATCGAGCGCAGCCGGGTTGCGCACCGGACCGAATGCAGAGTTCTCGTTCGATGAACCCATGGCAAACTCATCGCAATTCGCTTTGCCGACTATAACGCCGCCGGCCTGTTCGAGGCGCACCACAGCCGTCGCATCGTACGGTGGAATATAGTTGGCCAGTAGATTCGATCCGCAGGTGGTCCTCAGACCTTTGGTGACCAGGACGTCCTTTACCGCAATCGGCACACCGGCCAGCGGCCCGAGTTGCTCTCCGGCGGCAATCTGGTCATCCACTTTTTTCGCGGCGGCCATTGCTCGCTCGCGCGAAATCATCAGGAGCGCGTTCGTCTTTGGGTTCTCCGCTTCGGCGAATTTCAACGCGTCCGTAGCGATCTCCGTGGCGCTAAACTGGCGCGCGGCCAAGCCTGAGCGAACCTCTTCGATGGTGAGAGATGGAATATTCATCTATCTTTCGATGACCAACGGAACCTTGTAATAACCGCCGCCTGAGAGTGGCGCATTCGCCAGTGCGGTTTCGGAACCAAGCGTGGGACGTTCGACGTCCTCACGAAGCGTTGCCGTTTCGTCGGCTTCAAACAGAACCTGGGCCATGGGCTCGACGTTTGTCGTATCCAATTCGTTGAGCTTGTCGATGTAGGTGAGAATCTCTTCCAGGTCGCGCGCCATACGTGGAATTTCCTCGTCAGTGAGCCGGACATTGCCGAGATTGGCAACGTAGCGAACTTCTTTTTCGGTGATCTTCAAGCTGTTGACCTTTTTCGTGAAGCCTTGTAGAGCATGCGAAACACCGGATCGTGAATCGAGTTCGCTTCGTCTTCCGGAATTGCGTTGCCATGCGATTCGGCGCGTTGCGGCGCGCGCTTGGGAACAGCCACGCGAAACTCCATCTCCGTGACAATCTCGCGGCCGAGAATCCTGCGCATGTTCACCATGATCTGACCACGCAGACCGAAAAGCTGCCTTTGCCACACGGCATCCTCGACTTCGACAACCAACCTGGCCCGCACCAATTCGATCGCGCGGGTGCGGCCAGCCAGGCGTTTCCCGACGGCTGACGGCCATGCCGACAACGCCAGTTGCGCGTCGTCTACACCTTGCCGGTTGAGTTTTAGATTTCCCAGGACGTGGGCTGCGCGTTCCATCGCTGCTCTTGAGAACATCAGTTTAGCATCCCGCGAGCCACGTTCGGATAGAATAGCCGCGATGAGAAAGCTAATCGCGATACTCTCGATAGCCGCGGTATCGGCCACCGCGGAATCGATGTTCAATGGACGGCGCGCAACAGTGCTCGAAGGGGGATCGGCCCAGGTTGTGGTGGATCTCGGCGGCGGCTCTATCGTTGATTTTCATCTTCTCGATCAAAAGTTGAATCCGCTTGTGTGGGGCGATACCAAGCCTACGCCCGAACCACGGGCTATGGCGCAATTCCTTTGTCTCGACCGCTGGGGGCCGCCAACCGCCGCCGAATTGCGCAACGGCATGGTGTTTCACGGCGAGGCCACCAAAGTCGACTGGAAGGAACTGAATGCGACGAAAACCGAGGCGGAATTGTCAGCCGCCCTCCCCATGGCGGGATTGAGCGTTCGACGGCGTATTCGCATTCACGAGAACTCCGCCGTCTTCACCGTGTCTGAATCGGTGACCAACGACAATAAACTCGGACGCATCTACAATCAGGTGCAGCATGCAACTATAGGGCCGCCGTTTCTCGATGAACATACGTTGGTGGATTCGAACGCGCGCAAGGGTTTCATGCAGAGCAGTCCGATGCCGAATCCGGAGGAGCCATCCGTTGTCTGGCCACAAGCGCTGAAAGACGGGCAACCGGTCGACATGCGGCGCCTGGCCGATGATCCAAATCCGAACGTCGTATCGTACACCATCGACGAGGCCTACGGGTGGGTGACTGCCAGCAACGAAACCAAGGGATTGCTCATCGGCTACATCTGGAAAACGTCCGATTTCCCATGGTTCAACGCGTGGCGTCATGTCCAGAATGGGAAGCCACTGGCTCGAGGGCTCGAATTTGGGACGACGGGTTTGCATCAACCTTTTCCCATCCTCGTCGAGAAGGGGAAGATTTTCGGCCGGCCGGTTTTTGTCTACCTCGATGCAGGCCAAACGGCCACGCGATCGTACACAGCGTTCTTGTCGAAAATCCCCAAGGGTTATCGCGGTGTTGGGCGTGTTCAGTATGAGAATGGCCGCTTGACCATCTACGAGCGGGGCAGGGAAGACGGTAAAGGGATCACCATCGAAGCAGGCAATTGAGCGGTTACGATGCTCTTATGCTCGTTCTCGCTTCCCAATCGCCGCGCCGCAAGGAGATTCTGGAAAACGCTGGGTTCAAACCTGTTGTTCGTGTCTCTGGTGTTCCCGAAAAATGGGCTGCCGGTGAAAGTCCACGCGATTACGTAGTTCGCCTCGCGCGCGCCAAGGCCGAGGCCGTCGAGCGCAAAGAGGGTGAGGTTGTACTGGGTGCGGACACGGTGGTCGTCATCGAAGGCGAAGTTCTGGAGAAACCCGACTCTCCAGCCAGCGCGGAGAAGATGATTGCTAAGTTGTCAGGGCGCGAACACATTGTCATAACCGGGATCTGTCTTCGTGCCGATGCGGCTACCATCACCGATGCGGCGGCCACGGTGGTCCAGTTCGCAGCACTCACGCCAGCGGAAATCACCGGCTACGCGTACAGCGGCGAGCCGATGGATAAGGCGGGTGCTTACGCTATTCAGGGCCTGGCGTCGAAATTCATCGAACGTATCGAAGGCTGTTACTTCAACGTGATGGGATTGCCGGTTTCACTCTTTTACCAGCACTTCAAGACCGTAACCGGGGACAATTTCTAGTCCTCTGTTGTTGAGGCAAAATCCGCCGATGTGATAGAGGAATCTGATGTCACTAAAATTTCAACGCGGGATAGCGTTTCCGCATCCACGCGATGAACTTTTCCGGTGCTGCCATGGTGGAAAGCCGGCTTTGCCGAACCAGCGCCCAATCGTTAAAAAGTTCCGATTGTTTGATCTCAGCAAGGGTTGCCGGAGGGTCGATATGATGCAGAAATTTCAGCTCCACAACCCACAACTTATCGTTTTTAGGGTCAGGACGGGGTTCGCTGACGACTTGGGCGACGCCTACAATTCGAGATTCACCACCGGAATGGTAGATGAAGACGCGATCGCCTGGATGCATCGATTTGACCGCGTGCAGCGCTTGCGGGTTCCTGATGCCGTCCCAAACCGTCGAGCCGTCGCGCTCAAGATCGGCGATGGAGTAGACGGCCGGCTCGGACTTGGCAAGAAAGTAGTTCACAGATGCATCTTACTGAATTTGAACGCTCTCCCGCTGGTAGGAAAGCTTGGATAAGCACTTATGGAACTGGAGTACAATAAGAAGGAATGTTTTCGCTTGGGGACGGCGCCGGAGGCGAGGGGCTGAGAGTAAAAGGAGCATTGATGCGAGAGGGTGTTTCCTCACTTTATTGGAAAGCCATCATAATGGCCCTGTTGTTCGGGGCTCCCATTACTGCCCAGGACAACAAGAAAGTTGACGACAAGCCGAAGGAGGTCTCCTCGCAGTCGTCAGCACCTTTGAATGAAAAAGGCGGCGCTATACAACCGGTGGCTCCAGCGGGCTCCGGCCCGGCTGCGCCGGTCGATCCCAAAACCTACATCATCGGACCGGGTGACGTGATCGACATCCAGGTCTGGAAAGAACCGGAATTCACCCGTCCGGTACAGATCCGCCCCGACGGAAAATTCAGTATGCCATTGATCGGAGAGATTGAAGGCGCGGGGTTGACGCCCGAGCAATTGAGCGCCGCACTTACCGAAAAGCTTGGATCGCTGCTGCTAAAGCCCGAGGTGATGGTTGGCCTCCGGCAGGTGGAAAGCAAGAAATTTTACATTACCGGCGAGGTCAATCGCCCAGGCGCGTATGCGCTGGTGATGCCGGTAACGGTGCTCGAGGCGCTGATCAACGCCGGCGGGCTCCGCGAGTATGCCAACCAGAAAAACATCATCATTATGCGCGGGTCGGAACGCCTCAAGTTCAATTTCAATGAAGTCATCAAAGGAAAGAAGATGGAACAGAACATCCGCCTTCAGAGTGGTGACTACATTATTGTGAAGTAAGCATAGCCGGAGGGATTTAGTTTATGCAGCCAGGAAACATGCAGCCAACCATCACGGAATCCTACAGCAGCACGCAGCGCAGGCCTTTGGACGTCGAGGATTACATCGATATTATTCGCCGCCACAAGGCTTGGATTCTCGGGCCGGCGTTCTGTTCGCTGGTGCTGTCGGTAGTTGTTGCATTCCTCTGGCCGGACACATACATTTCCACTGCCGTCATTCGTGTGGTTCCATCGCAGGTGCCGGAGAGCTACGTCCCCACCAACGTGAATATGGAAATGTCGGCGCGCGTCAATTCCATGGCGCAGACCATTCTCAGCCGCGGCAACCTCACCAACATTATTCAGACATTCAATTTGTATCCGCGCGACCGCCAGCGCAAGCCGATGGAAGACGTTGTGGAGCAGATGAAGAAAGATATCCGGATTGGAAACGTTAGCACCATGACGGTGAATAATCGCGGTATCTCGGCATTTTCTATTTCTTTTGCGTATGAAAACCGCATCATCGCGCAGAAGGTCGTGGCCGATCTGGTCAGCCGGTTCATGTCGGAAAATACGCGGGAGCGCACTACACAATCCGTTCTCACTACGCAGTTCCTGAAGGATCAGTTGGATCAGGCGAAAAAGGATCTGGATGGCATCGAAGACCGGCTTGCGAAGTTCCGCCAAGCCAACGCAGGGCGCCTTCCCGACCAGTTGAATATGAACCAGATGTTGCTGAATGCGGCGGAGACTCGCGCCGGCAATATCAGCGCCAACCTGGGACGTATCAATCAGGAAAAGATGATGCTGGAGACGGAACTCCGCTCAATTAAAGATCGTGCGGAGGCCATCAAGCCTCCCCCGGACCAGCAGGCGCAGCAGGCGCAGAATGCCAAGCTCCTCCAAAATGAGCACGATATTGCTCAGTGGGAGCAAGCCCTCACTGTGCTGTTGGAGCATTACAAGGAGACTTATCCCGATGTGAAGATGGCCAAAGTACGCATCGAGACGCTTCGCAAGCAGCGTGAGAAACTGGTCAAAGAGGACGAAGAAGCCCGGAAGAAAGAAGCCGCCGCTCCCAAGGCAGCCAAGTACGACAGCCCTCAATACATCCGGGAACGAGCGGACATCGAAGCCTCCATGGCGCGAATTGAGACGCAGATCAAGCTGCTGGATGAGCAGGGCGTTGAGTACACCAAAGAAATGAAAGAGGCGGAAGACGCCTCCAGAACCATCCGCGGCCGTATCGATTCGGAGCCGGTTGGCGAACAGATGTACTCCGAAGTTGTTCGCGATCGTGAGATGGCCAAGGCGAAGTACGAAAACCTTACTGGAAAGATGTCGCAGTCTCGAATTGCAGAGGATCTGGAGAAACGGCAGCAGGGTGAAAGCCTCGAAGTGCTCGATCCTGCCTCGTTGCCGCAGACGCCAACTGAGCCCAAGCGCCCGGTGCTAATTGCGATCGGTACCGGCGTTGGAATGATCCTCGGCCTTTGCTTCGCTGGTGCGCGAGAGGCGAAAGATGCATCGCTGAAGAATCTGAAAGACGTGCGCGCTTACACCCAGCTCACCATTCTTGGTAGCGTGCCTTTGCTGGAGAACGATCTGGTGGTTCGCCGCCGGAAAAGGTTGGCGTGGCTTGCCTGGTCTACTGCTTGCCTGGTCGGAATTATCATCATGACCGGGTCGGTGTTTTACTACTACACCACGAGGGTATAACCCCACAACGAGAGTGTAGAGAGTTTACATATGAGCATTCAGGTTTCGGAGGTCTAACAGTTTATGAGTCGAGTTCACGATGCCCTTCGACGGGCCGAGCAGACGGGAGTAACAGAACCGGCTCCCGAGCCAATGGGAGCGCCCCCAGCGGCCGCGACAGCTACCGCTACCATAGAATTTGATCATCCCCCGGGGTATGTCTCCTCGGAGCGGGATCTCATTCTTTCCGGCAATTTCCTCGCCCGCATTAAGGAAATTCCGTTCACGCCGTCTGTGGATTCGCACCTCATCGACATCTCCAAGCCGCATGAAGCCCCGTCGGAAGAATTCCGTACTCTGCGAACGCGCCTCAATCACTTGCAGAGCGTCCAGCCGATCAACACACTCGTAGTCACAAGTCCGTCACCCGCGGAAGGGAAATCATTCGCCGCCGTAAACCTAGCCTTGGCCGAAGCACAACTGGCGAACAACCCGACGCTACTCGTCGATTGCGATTTTCGCCGGCCCATCGTTCACAATCTGTTTCAAGCCGAACGGTCGCCGGGTCTGACCGACTACCTGTTGGGAAAAGCTCCTCTCGAGGACTGTATCAAGAAAGTCGGCAACGTCGGACTTTATATTCTGCCGGCCGGCGAAGCGGTCATCAATCCTCTCGAATTGCTGAACCTCCGCGAAGTCAAAGTGCTAATGGAACAATTGCCGAAAGCGTTCAAATGGGTGGTTCTCGACTCGCCGCCCTTATTGTTCGCCGCCGATGCGAATCTGCTCTCGACATTTTGCAGCGGTACGGTTCTGGTGGTCCGAATCGGCACCACCACCATCGATTCGGTGACGCGCGCCATGCAGTCGCTTTGCGAAAACAACGTGCTCGGCATCATCGTCAACGGTGCGCGCCGCGGTGAGCTCTATAGTAAGTACACGTATTATCATTCCTACTACTACGCGCGAGCGGAAGAGTAGCGCTACATCAGAGGCACGAGCGGTATTGTACGCTGCAAGCGGATCCGTCCGCGGGCAAACTCATGCCGCACGCCCCTATTTCGAAGGGCCGCCAGCGCCCCGTTCATACGGTCTGAAATTGCTTTTGGCGCCGCGGATCCACCTTTGCTCCCCGGATGCGTCGTTTCCAGCACTTTCAACAGCTCGGTCGTCCGGCCGGTCCATTCATCCCGTGTCTGCATCAGATTCCAAATTGCGTCCGATAGCTGATCGAATCGGGATCCGGCTCGGCCGACCACCGTTTCGGACGCTGCCATCCAAGAGTCCGGATCGCGGGCACCGGCACGCAATCCGGCACTCGCAGTAGAGCAAAGTATTGCCAGCATCTGCGGCCGAACAGTGCGGAAGCGCGCCCATAACTCCGACTCACTGCACGCCTCTTCCCCCAGCGGTTCGAGTTCCACGACGATCGCTCGCTTTGCAATCTCTGGTGACGGCGTCCACCCGGACGCCGAATCCGCCGTCAGAATCAACGGCCGTTCGTTCGCAATACGCAAGAGCGTTTCCGAAAGGTGCGAAAACGAGGGTGTCAGATCGGCCAACGCCACCACCCAATTAAAGCTGGTTAGTTGCCGCACAGAGCGGTCAATGGTGCTGAGCCGGCAGAGCGGGGTGCCCGACGGATCGATCACCCCCCGCAATAACGCCGCTGCGGTCGACTTGCCGCTTCCCTTTGCTCCCTTGATTAGCAGGATCGGGTACGGCCCCGAAGGACGAAGCGCCGCGATTAACCAGGTTCTGCAAGCGCGCCGGTTCTCTTCAGTCGAGAGGCGCAACAACCTTTGCAACGCGCGAAAAGTTGCGGTCACGTCTCTTGGTTCCTCGGGCCGCGGAAGGGCCAGCATCGCCGCACCGCGCTTGGAAACGTCATCATCCAGATTCTCGACCACATGCCAGCCGTCCTTCGAGATCACGATATAATCGGCCAGCCCATTGCCGAGCTGCACGGTGATTGTGTCCGCGCCATCTTCGCTTGTGCCTGCAGTCACTCTGCGGGGAGCTTCGGGGCGCGGAACGACCCGATTCACCAGGGCTTGCCGTTCGATCTGGCGCATTGCCTCGGCGATCGATTCGGCGCTGGGAAGGCCATCATGGTTTCGGAAGTACGCTGTCGTTAGCCAGTCCCGGAAGTGCTCGGAGCGTACCGCGATGACGCGGCGTCTGCCGTCTTCATTAGTTACCGAGGCAAGTGCGCGGCCGTCGCTTTGGGCGAAGAGCGATATCAAAGCGGTATGCTCGACGATCTGCTGCACTTCCTGATGAATCGTATTGCTGGTGGGAGTTTCTTTCACGACTCAGAACTACCATGGCCGCCTACGATCGAATATCAATCTTTGCAGCTGTTTGTTGCAAACAATAGAGATCGAGTTGGAAGTATTGTGTCACCGTACAATAGGTGGTCATGCCGATCCGCCGTCTTTTGCTGCTTTGGGTGACGGCGGCCCTTGTCTGTTGCGTGAGCTTGCGCTTCTGCTTTCCCGGGTATCTGGATCCGTTTGTCCCGTTTCATCTGGACCATTTTTCTTACATTGGAATGCATGTGAAGGGATACGGGTTCGGGCGGTATTTCTTGAAATATCCCCGGCCGGTAGCACATGTTCTGATCGATCTGTGCGGGCGGCTGGGAGTTCGCGGATTGCTGGTTCCGTTGTTTTTATTGACCTGGTTGAACGCGGCGCTTCTGGTGATGTTCGTCGAGCGTTTGACGGGGTTTCGCATCGCCTGGCTAAGTTTCGTGCTGTTCCTGGCGATCGCGTATGCGAATCCTGAGTTCTATTGGAACGTGAAGCAGGATCCTTTCTCTGTGTTCGCATTCACATTTCTGCTCTGCATTTTCCATGCGTGGCAGAGCTATGTCGAGACGGGGAAACGCTGGTACCTGGTGCTTGTCTTGGGGGCGGCTCTCCTGTTCAGTTTCACTAAGGAAAGCTATTTTCTGGCGCTTGGTCTGTTTTTTCTTGTGCAGAAGCGGCAGGTCGCGGTGGCGATGGCGATGCTGATGGTCTGCGCGGCCTTTATGGGATTCGCTTTGTTTCGTTCCTCGCAAGTGTGGGTTCTGGCTCACCCCGCGACTGCGGCCAACGACCCCTATTTCACGAGTTTTGCCGCGGGCTCTGTATGGCATGGATTCTTGAAGATTGGAAAATATCTCGCGGTGCCTGCCGTGGGGGGCGCTGTTGTCCTGACGTTGATTCAGGCTGCCCGTATTGATCGCCGGACTTTCACCGTGAGCTTGGCCGCAGTGACAATGGGAATGGTGTCGCTATTGCCGAACGCTACTTTGCCCAATCACTTAGAGGCGCAATATTGCTTTCTCGGAGCGTATTTCTTTTTGACGCCATTGTTATTCGCTGATCGATTAATTCCGCACTGGCGGGTGTTGGGCATCATAGTGTTCGCATTGGCGCTGGTGAGTTATCAAAAACCAGTTCGCGAAGTGGCGGGTTGGCTTCGGGATCAGGAACAAATTGCCCGGCGGATACTTCCTGAGTTGGAGCGAATTCGGCGAGAGACAAAAGCCGGCGACCACTCGTTGGTGACTGGTGCGGCGATGTTTTACAATCCGTTTCTTGCTCCGGAGTTTGTGCTGTATGAGTTCGGCGGTGAGCGTTTATGGACTGTGGTGGTTCCGGACAGCGTGGCAATTGGTCGAGAGGACACCGTGCGGCTGATTCACGCCGCAGACGGGGAAGCGTCCGGGTCCTATGATCACGTTTTTGAATTTTCGGCGGATGGAGGATTACGCGAGTGACTGCTTTGATAACGGGTGGCGGACGTGGAATTGGGCGAGGTATTGCGCTGCGGTTGTCGAAAGCCGGGATGGCCGTCGCGGTGAGCGCGCGGTCGGCGGATCAGCTTGACGAGACGGTGAGTATGGCCGACGGCGCGATGATCGCTGTTGCCGCGGACGTTGCCGATCCGGCTTCGGTTCGGGCGATGGTTTGGGAAGTAGAAGCGCGGCTGGGTCCGGTGGATCTCTTGATCAACAACGCGGGGACCGGTGGTCCGTTTGGACCGATTTGGGAAGCAGATGTGCATGACTGGTGGAGATGTCTGGAAGTGAATCTTCGCGGTCCTTTCGTGTGCTGCCGCGAAATTCTACCGGGAATGATTGCACGAAAATCGGGACGCATTATCAATGTGGTGAGTGGTGCGGGCTGTCTTGCATTTCCAGACATGTCTGCGTACGTCGCGAGCAAGACCGCGCTGATCCGGTTGAGCGAGCAGATCGCCGTCGAAGCCGCGCCGCATGGAATATCCGCATTCGCGCTTCGTCCCGGCATGGTACGCACGGCGATGCTGGAAGAGGCGTTGCCCAAGTTGCCGATGCTGCAAAAGATGTTGGATGAAGGGCGGGAGGTGTCAACGGACGTTGTGGCGGATCTTGTATTGCTGCTGGCTTCGGGGAAGGCGGATGCTTTGAGCGGGCGGACATTGTCGGTCTACGACGATCAGAACGAGATTCTGAGGCGGGCCGAGGATGTGGTGAAGGACGAGTTGTATCTTCTGCGGGTGCGTGCTCTGAGTTAGTGGTTCCAGCCGGCTGGCGGAGGTTCTCCGTTGTCTTTCCATTTCTTGAGTTGCTGGAAGGCGCGCCCGATTTCGTCGGGTTCGATCTTGCAGTGGCCGTCGTGCTTCACGTACTGGAGGACGAAAAGATCCTGACTTCCGGCGTTCTGCGTGAGAAAGCCGTAGCTGTTCGGAATCCATGGCGGGACCAGGGGATCGTAAGTTGTGTGCACCGCGAGCATCGGGCGCGTCAGGTGTCCGGTGGGTGTGTAGAAGGTCCGGAGATACTCAGCGGCTCGTGGGTCGGCGGCGTAGCGTTTCACTCCGTCGTTGACATCGTTATTGTTCGGAACTCCGATGTAGATGGTGTTGCGATTATCGAAGGGATTTCCTCCGGCGCGTTTATCCATATCCATCAGCTGATAGGTCCAAAAAACAAGCAGGTTCGCAAGTTCCTGCGTGGTTCTGATGTTGGCGTAGCGAAGCAGCGTTTCGGCGACGTCGGGTTTAGCTTCGAGCGTTTTTAGAACCTTATCCTCGTTTTCCTTGGATAGCGCGAAATTGGCCGGCACATCGACGGGCGACGGAAGAACTCCGGGGATGTAGTAATCATAAAGAGCGCGCACATCGAAGGCCGTTCGCAGTTTGTACCAGATGGCTGGGGCGAGCGGTCCGCAGAGCGAGAGTGCGGCGTCGTAGTCGCTGGGATACTTTTCGATCAGGGCCATAGTGGTGAAGGCGCCCATCGACTGACCGCTGATGAAAGTTTCTTTGGGTTTCCCGTACTTGGACGTGAAGTAACGGCGCAGAGATTGCGTGTCGTCGATGGCTTCCTGCACGGCCCAGCCTATGCCTGAATAACCGGATTGCGCGACGGCGTAGCCGGCATTGAGGAACACGGCCCATCCCGGGTTTGGCTTATCGCCGGCGCTGAAACTCGCTGGTGTGGTGCTATAGCCGTGGCAGTACATGATGAGACCGCCGTTCCAATTGTCCGGGATGTCGATGCGGAATTTGGCGCCGTTGATTTCGCCGATTTCAATCTTGCTTTCGGCGCTACAGAGCGCGGCGAGCAGGGTGAATCCGAGCAGTAGTTTCATCCGTTAGGAGGATATCACATGGATTATAGCCTCTTATCAAAGAAATGTGCCGGTACTAATGTGTGTTGTGTGAACAACTCGGCGGATCTACACTTAAGAGCGAGCCAAATGAAACGTTTTTCAGAAGTGTGCCGGGCGGATTGCGTTCAGAGCACGACGACTACGACTCTTTGCGCGAATAGCGGTGCGTATGGGTTAGGAATTTTCGGTGGGACCCGGATGCCGCAGCAACTTCTCCCACGGAAAAGGTGTAGCCGGGGAGTATGCTCCACTGCTCCGGTGGGATCGTCGCCATGTGGGCCACGGTGTCCATGAGTTTCTGTTCCTGCAGCCGCGCAATTGTTTGAGCGATGGTTCTGGCATCGAAAATCGAGAATCCGCGGTTTGCCTTCAACCAGGCGTCATCTGCTGCGTATTTTGGGGGTGCGAAATCGCGATATTGGAAGCTGTAAGCCGACTCCCCGCCGTAAAAGATCACCTCTCGTAGGAACTCGCCCCGGCCCAGTAGTTCGAGGTCTTTGACCGGCGCCATGGCCTGTTCTGCTATCGCGCCGGACATGGATGGAAGAAATGTCTCATGCAACTCCTTGAGCAAGGCGTCCGTGCGGTCCATCTGTTCTTGCACGACGGGGGGCAATGGCATCGTCCATTCCATCTCGCTCTGGATCATCAGGCCTATGAGCGTGGAAATCTCGGCGCGGATGAGGTGGTCGGATGAGAACATTGGCAACATGTCCTTCGGGCGCATTTGCCCCGAATAGCGAACGATGTTGTCGCGAAAACAGATGTTGGCGAGGGCATGGACGTAGCCCGACGACCGGCACAATACTTTTAAGTCGGCGAATACTTCCGCTTCGTTCCTCATTATGATGTGAACATGTTCGCGCGCTACGTTGGCCGAAGCAATATCCCCTTGAGCGTCGCTTTCGGCCAGTCACCAATTCCATCCGGACGTATAGTAATTTCGGACAAGTTGTGCCGAAACGGCGTTGGGAGAAGCAATATCCCATTCTATGTTTACGAGCCCTTCCGATGGTTCAATTTACAGTAACAATTAAATCAAAAAATATCGATCACCCCAACCCCAACAAACCAAACAAAATAGCCATCCGCCGCCATTCTCAGCCAGCCCACCCCCGCCCGCCAAGCCCTAGAGTTTAGTCAAGAAAGACCCGCGGCAACATCAAGCGCCTTTCGACAAGGAACAGGGTGAACCATATGTCCCAGAGGCAAATAGAAGCAAACAGGATCAACGGCGCAAAGGGCGGCCCGAAGACGCCCCAGGGGAAAGAGATTTCCAAAATGAACGCTTTACGCCACGGATTCACGGCGAAAAAGCTAGTCCTAACCACAGAGGAAGAGCCACAATTCAACGAAATGATGGAAGGCTACCTCGAAGAACTCAACCCCCAAGGCCTGGAAGAAACCGACCTCGTCCGGGAAGTCGTAGCCGGAAAATGGCGCCAGGAACGGTACTGGGAGCTCGGAACCGCCCACATGGAGCTATCCATGGCGGAAACCAACGCCGACATCGCCGACCGCTTCGAGGAAATCGACCCCCTCGCCAGAACCGCCTACTCGCTGGTCAAACAACACGGCCATCTCAAAGCCCTCGACATGGTCACCCGAGTCGAAGGCCGAATGCGCCGAATGCACCAAACCGCCCGCCGCGATCTCGACCGTCTCCAGGCCGCCCGAACCCCAAAAGACGTCAAACCAGCCCCAAAACCCAAGCCGCCAGTCGAGCCCGAGCCAGAAACCGTAGAGCCAATCTCTTTCCGCTCATTCGTTTCCAAAGAGGAATTGGCTCGCCTAACCCGAAACGGGAACGAACCAAAATTCCCCTTCGATTTGCCCGAAACCATGCCCGAAGAGGACCCAAACGCAGCCTAATCAGGACCCCGCGATGCCAATAAAATTGAAAAATCCCGAACGCAAGCAAGAAGAGCCCGGCCAACAAGGGCCAACTCGAGCAACCAGGCCCACCACCAACGCTCGAAGACCGCACGCGCCATCTCTGCAAAATCCTCGAGACGCAAATGCTAACAGGAAAGCTCCGTCTAAGCTTCGGAGACTACATCCGTCTCATGCAATGGCGAGAGTCCAAAGGCTACAACCGCCCAGCCAAGACCACCGCCACCTGGACCGACCCCTGGTGGATAACCCTCATCGAAGAAATGCCCGATCGCCCGGAAATCCAAGCCATCCTCGAAGAATTCAAACTCAAAGGCCTCAACAACCGAAGGAAAGCCGAAATGCCTCGCGAGGTCTGATTCCTCCCTCGCCCCGGAAGCATCAAATCGGTCACGCTACTATGAAGAAAGCCCCCGTCGACAGCCTATGTGGATAGTTCGTCTAGCTCTGCGCAGTACCTATACCTTCGTCGTGATGGCGCTCCTCATCGCGATCCTCGGCGGCATCGCCATCACCAGAATGTCGACCGACATTTTCCCGGAAATCAACATCCCGGTCGTCAGCACCATCTATACCTACGGCGGAATCTCGCCCGAGGAGATGGAGCGCCGCATCTGCACCATCGCCGAGCGCGCCTACACCACCACCGTTAACGACATCGAACACATCGAGTCCGTATCGCTCCCCGGCGTCTCCGTTATCAAAGTCTTCTTCCAACCCAACGCCAAGGTCGAAGCTGGAGTCGCCCAGCTCACCGCGGTCTCACAAACGCTCCTCCGCGCCATGCCACCCGGCATGTTTCCGCCCTTCATCGTCCGTTACAACGCGTCCAGCATTCCCATCCTCCAACTCGCCGTCTCCGGCAAAAGCTTCTCCGAAGGCGAGCTCTACGACTTCTCCACCAACTTCATCCGCACCCAACTGGCCACCGTCCAGGGCGCGTCCGTCCTCCTCCCCGCCGGAGGCCGCCTGAAGCAAATCATGGTCGACCTCAATCCCCAGGCCCTCTACGCCAAAGGACTCTCGGCCACCGATGTTTCCAACGCCCTCAACGCACAAAACCTCATCCTGCCCGCCGGCACCGCGCGCATGGGCGACCGCGAATACAACATCCGCCTCAACAGCAGCCCCGATATCGTCGACGCCATGAACGACATGCCGGTGAAGCAATTGAACGGCGCCACAATCTACATGCGCGACGTAGCCCAGGTGCACGACGGAGCAGCCCCGCAGACCAATATCGTGCGTCAGGACGGCCACCGTTCCGCCCTCCTGCCCATCATTAAGAGCGGCGGCTCCACCATCGACATCGTCAGCCGCGTGAAGGCCGTGCTCCCCCGCATCATGTCCACGCTCCCCGCGGCACTCAGCGCCAAACCATTATTCGATCAGTCCGTTTTCGTCCGCGCAGCCGTCGACGGCGTAGTCAAGGAAGCCATCATCGCCGCCGTCCTCACCGGCCTCATGATTCTTCTCTTCCTGGGAAGCTGGCGCAGCACTCTAATCGTTTGCGTCTCCATCCCGCTGTCCATTCTGACGTCGTTAATCGTCATGTTCCTGCTCAACGAGACCATCAACGTGATGACGCTCGGAGGTCTCGCGCTAGCCGTCGGAATTCTAGTTGACGATGCCACCGTCGAGATCGAAAACATCCATCGCAATCTCGGCCAGCGCAAACCGCTCATCCAGGCCATTCTCGACGGCGCATCGCAGATCGCTGTTCCCGCATTCGTCTCCACCCTGGCCATCTGCATCGTCTTCGTCCCGGTCGTATTGCTCACCGGAGCAGCCAAATATCTGTTCACGCCCCTGGCCATGGCCGTAGTGTTCGCCATGCTGGCGTCCTACCTGCTCTCCCGAACACTCGTGCCAACCATGGTGAAGTACCTCCTGCCTTCCGAAATGCACGCCTACCAGGAGAACGAGGACGGGCACGTCACGGGCGGCACCGGCATCTTCTGGCGTCTTCACCACCTCTTCAACGGAGCGTTCGAGGCCTTCCGGAAACGTTATGAGGCCTCGCTCGATTGGTCCCTCCATCATCGCCCTGTCGTCATCGTCCTGTTCTTCATACTGGCTGCCGGTTCGGGTTTCCTGGCCACGCAGATTGGAGAAGATTTCTTCCCGGTCGTCGATGCCGGACAGTTCCGCCTCCACGTCCGCGGCCCCGCCGGCATGCGCATCGAGAGTACCGAGGATCTCTTCAGTCAGGTCGAGAATCGCATTCGCCGGATCGTTCCACCCGATCAACTGGGAACCATCCTCGACAACATCGGACTCTCCTCAATTCCCATAGCGCTCGCCTACACCGACTCGGCCACCATAGGCACCTTCGACGGAGAGATTCTGGTTTCCCTCACAGACAAAAGGAAGCAGGGAGACACCTGGAAATACGTGCGGGAGATCCGCGCGAAGCTCCCAGCCGAGTTCCCCGATGCAACCTTCTTCTTCCAACCCGCCGACATCGTGGGACAAATTCTCAACTTCGGATTGCCCGCGCCGATCGACATCAAAGTGATCGGCCGCAACCTCGCCGCGAATTACAAAATCGCCAAAGACATGGAGCAAAAGATTGAGCAGATCCCCGGCGCAGCCGACGTCCACATTAATCAGGTTCTCGATGCACCCGAGATCCTGGTCAACGTAGACCGCGTCCGCGCTGGCGGCATGGGCCTCACCCAGCGCGACGTCGCCAACAGCATGTTGATCTCGCTCAGCGGCAGCGGACAGGTCGCCCCCAACTACTGGCTCAACCCCGTAAACGGCGTGAACTACCCCATCGCCGTCCAGACTCCTTTAACCAGCGTCGACTCCATCGCCGCCCTGCAAAATACGCCGATCGTCGGCACGCCGGGCCAGAAGACCCAACTGCTCAGTAACGTCGCCAGCTTCGAACGCGCCTCAACACTTGCGGTCGTCAGCCATTACAACGTGCAGCCTGTGTTCGATGTCTACGCCAACGTGCAGGATCGGGATCTCGGCGGAGTCGCTAACGAAATCGACAAAATCGTCAACGACGCACGCAAGCATCTTCCGCGCGGATCGTTCATCGAACAGGCCGGCCAGGTGCAGACAATGAAATCGTCGTTCATCGGGCTAGCCACCGGCCTGATTCTGGCCGTAATACTCGTCTACTGCCTGATGGTAGTGAATTTCCAATCGTGGCTCGATCCGTTCATCATCCTCATGGCGCTCCCCGGCTGCTTCTCCGGCATTGTCTGGATGCTCTACATCACCCAAACCACCATCAACGTGCCGAGTCTCATGGGAGCCATCATGAGCATCGGCGTGGCCACCTCGAATAGTATCCTGCTGGTGACCTTCGCCAACGAGCGCTTGAACGAAGGCTACGACGTGCTCGGCTCAGCGCTAGCCGCCGGCCACACCCGTCTCCGTCCTGTTGTAATGACGGCCCTGGCCATGATCATCGGCATGTTGCCCATGTCACTAGGCTTCGGCGAAGGCGGCGAGCAGAACGCGCCGCTCGGCCGCGCAGTCATCGGTGGTCTCATCATGGCCACCGTAGCCACCTTGTATTTTGTCCCGATCGTTTACAGTCTGATGCGAAAGTATGAAGAGAAATCTCACGAACCCGGCTCGGAGCTGCTCCAATGAATAACCGCTCCGGCATGTCCCGTTTTCCTTTTTTATTGATATTAATGGCGATTACATTCGCAATTCTTTTCGCCATCGGCTATCTTCCGAGAACGGCCCGCGCCAAGCAGATCGCCCAAGCTACAACTTCGGTGGAAGAAGCGGACGCCCTCGTATCGGTCGTCCCAGTAAAAGTCGCGCCAATAACGGCCCAATTGATTCTGTCGGGTGACGTCGAGGCTGTCACGGAAACCGGAATCTTCGCCCGCACCGACGGCTACGTCAAGCAGAGAATCGCCGACATCGGCGATCGGGTAAAAAAGGATCAGCTTCTGGCCGAGATCGAATCGCCCGAAGTCGATCAACAACTCCTGCAGTCCCGAGCGTCGCTGCAGCAGTCGAGGTCCGCACTCGCTCAATCCGAAGCCGCACTGGAACAGGCTAAGGCGAATCTCAACCTCGCCGACGTGACGGCCCAACGCTGGAGCCAACTAGTCACCAAGGGAGTGATGGCCAAACAGGACGGCGACGAAAAGAACGCAACGTTTCTAGCCCGAAAAGCCGACGTAGCCGCCGCCGAGGCGAACGTACGAGCCGCCAAGGACAACATCTCCGCCGCCGAAGCCAACGTTCAACGTCTCACCGAGATCAAGTCGTTCCAGTTAATCCGAGCCCCGTACGACGGAGTGATCACCATCCGTAACGTGACGCTAGGAACGCTAGCCAGCGGAGGAAGCACCAGCGCGGTCCGTGAACTCTACCGCATCACGCAGCTCAATCCGCTAAAGGTAACGGTAGAGGTTCCGCAAAGCGAAGTCGGATCCATTCACGTCGGATTGGGCTGCGATCTGCGCATCCGGGAACTGGCCGGAAAGGTGTACTCAGCCCACGTCACGCGTACCGCCAACTCGCTAAATCCCACATCCCGAACGCTAGTGACAGAAATCCAATTCGAAAATCCCGGAGGACTGGTGTTACCAGGCATGTACGGCGAGGTCGAGTTCAAACTTCAGCGCAACCAGCCGCCGCTCCTCGTCCCAAGCGACGCAATCATCACCGGCCGTGACGGCACAAGAGTGGCAATGCTACAAAACGGAAAAGTACATTTCGCCAAGGTGACCCTAGGCCGAGACAACGGAGCGCAGACAGAGATCCTGAGCGGCATCAAGGCCAGCGACCAGATCATCATCAATCCTTCGAACGAACTGCAGGAGAATGCCCGGGTGAAGGCGAACCGGCCATGAAGACTGCCACTCGTTCCGAAACCCGGTTAACTGTTCCGAACCGCGACCAACCCTTCCGAAACGACCAACCGCTCCGAAACGCGACCAACCATTCCGAAACCCGCCGACTACCCGTTCCGAGCCGCGACCGTAAGGGAGCGAACCGGTTCCCCACACTCAGCGCAATATCGCCAATACGACTCAAGCTGAATATTACACTGGCTGCACCGCCGTTTAGGCCGCATCAATCGCCGGGCGGGAATGATAGCCAGTCCGCAAATCAGCGCGCCCAAAAAGTAGGGCAGCGCCAGCCGGAGCGTAGTATCGAACTCCACCTTTTCCGGGTTTTTCGGATCGTAGCGAATCTGGAGAGGCACATCCGTCCGAAGCGCCTCGTAGAAATTGAAAGGCTCCGGGAAGTCGGTCGGCAGGTTGGACGAAGTTACCTTGATCTCATGCGCGTGCCCTGCGGCGTCATAGTGGATTAGCAGTTGCGAGCCGAACGTAAGAAAGCCGTCGGAGTCGTGCGAGTGGTAGAACTCCTTGCTCAAAATGTTGGCCTGAGTGGTCTTCCAGGTTGTCAGGACCACCAGCGGATGGGCGGCCATCCACACCGTCAAGCCGAACAAAACAAGGGAGATGAAAGCCAGGCCCCAGGGAAAAACTTTCTTCACAGGCGCATCAGCTTTTTCTGTTTCGGGAGCTTGTAGCGGCACGCGTAACAGAACTTATCCCAAAGCTCCACGCTAGCCGCGCAGCCGGGACAGAAGCAGTTCATCTTCAAAATGGACGTAATGCTCAAGGCGCTACAGATGATGCCGATCAAAGTGAGCACCGCCGGGAGGGCAAAGAACCGGGGGTGCGCCGTGACATCCAGCAGCATGTCAGTGGGGTCCTTCGGGTTGTAATAAAGCCGCACCTGCCGCCCGGGTGTCAGCCCGTCCAGTTCGCGCTTTGCCTCCTCGCGCGTAGTATGACTTCGGCTGAGGGACGCCGGTACACGCAGGACTCTGTCGTCCACCACGTAGCGCGCGATCAGTTCGCCGCGGTAGTACTCCTTACCACGTTTGGTAAAGGCAGCAAGGTCCGTATAGGTGACTTCACCCGTAACCCCTTGCCAACTGCGCATCGTCCAAAATGCATGGGCGAAACTTGCGAAGCCGCCGATCATGAAGATCGCCGCCAGCACGACCAGAATCTTGGAGGATCGCCGCATGAATCGCCTGGAAGGTGATAGATTACCACGTGGGCATAGTGCCTTGGCGTTATACTGAAACTACAGAGGTATACATGAAGACGTACATGAAGTTTGGCCTGCTGGTAGCAGTGATTATCGGCACGCTCGGATGGCTCGCCGCCGGCGGGATCAACGAAACCAAGACCTATTACCGCACCATAGACGAAGTGAGCAAGCTGGGCAACGGAGCCATGGACCAACGCATGCGCGTGGGCGGCGACGTGGTGGCCAACTCCATCGTTCACACCGGACGTGAAGTTCACTTCACCATCCATCAGGATGCGCTGAAGTTGAACGTCGTCTATGACGGAATCGAGCCTTTGCCGGATACGTTCCGCGACGGAGCGCAAGCCCTGGCCGACGGCAAGATGCGTTCCGACGGCACCTTCCACGCTACTAAGATCCAAGCCAAGTGCGCGTCGAAGTACGAAGCCAAGCCAATTCAAAAGCAGCCCGTTCACACGGAGAAGCAAGCGTCTCTCTAGGAACTTATGGAAAACCTCGGCGCCCTGTCGCTCGTCCTCGCCTTCTGCCTCACGGTCTACTCGATTCTCGGTTCGCTCGTGGGCAAGTGGAGACGAAACCCGTTTCTTACATTGAGCGCCGAGCGTGCGGTCTATTGCGTCTGGTTCCTGGTGGCGAGCGCTGTTGGCATCCTGGTCTACTCACTCATTGGCGGCGACTTCCGTATGGCCTACGTCGCCGAGCATAGCAACCGCGCGATGCCCCCCTACTACAAGTTCGCATCGTGGTGGGGCGGACAGGCCGGCTCGCTACTGCTTTGGACTTTTCTCCTGTCCTGCTATTCGGCTGTGGTGGTTTATCAGAACCGCCGCAAGTTCCGCGACATGATGCCGTACGTCGTGTCGATTTTGATGACGGTGCAGGGCTTCTTCCTCCTCCTGATCACGTTCGTCATCAGTCCGTTCCTAGTGCTGATGCAGGGGAAGGGAATCGTCGATGTCGGAGACGGTCAGGGCCTGAATCCGCTCCTCCAGTACTGGACCATGCTAATCCACCCGCCGGTGCTCTATTTGGGATACGTCGGGTTTACCGTTCCGTTCGCCTTCGCCATGGCCTCGCTGATCACCAAACAGCCGGGCGACGACTGGATCTACACCACGCGCCGTTGGGCGATTGTCACCTGGTTCTTCCAGAGCGCGGGAATCATACTCGGCGCCGGATGGGCCTACGCTGTACTTGGCTGGGGCGGATATTGGGGCTGGGATCCAGTGGAGAACGCTTCCCTGCTGCCATGGCTGACCTCCACCGCTTTCCTGCACTCGGTGATGATGCAGGAGAAAAAGGGCATGATGAAGATCTGGAACATGGTGCTGGTCGCCGCCACGTTCTTCCTCTGCATCTTCGGCACAACGTTGACCCGCACAGGCCTGGTGGCGTCGGTACATGCTTTCGCGCAGTCGCAGATCGGCGGCTACTTCTTTGGTTTCCTCGGGCTCGGTATCGCCGGAACCACTTATCTGATTCTCGACCGCCTGGAATATTTGAAGAGCGAATCGCGTCTCGAGAGTGTGGTGTCACGCGAATCAAGCTTCCTGTTCAATAACCTCATCCTGCTGGCGAGCTGCTTCGCGATCCTGTGGGGCACGCTGTTTCCGGTGATCTCGGAGAAGCTGACCGGCGAGAAAATCAGCGTCGACGGTCCGTTCTTCAACAAGGTCAACATTCCTATCGGCCTCTTCCTGCTGTTCCTCACCGGTGTCGGTCCGCTGGTCGCGTGGCGGCGCAGTTCCGCTGAGAGTCTGAAAAAAGCTTTCATCTGGCCGACCGCCGGGGCAGCGATCCTGATCGCTTTTCTGGTGGCCTTTGGCATCCGGCATCCGTACGCCTTGATGTCGTTCGGGCTGTGCCTCTTCGTAGCGATTAGCGTGCTCACCGAGTTCTACAAAGGAGCGCAGGCGATCCACCTGAAGGATGGCAAGAATCTGCTCGCGGCCGCGGTGGAGCTGACGCATCGCAATACGCGGCGCTACGGTGGATACGTCGTTCACTTGGCCATCGTCATGATGTTCATCGGTTTCACTGGATCGGCGTTCAACAAAGACGCCACGCAGCAGGTCGCGCCCGGCGACACGGTCCACATCGCGAACTATGACCTGAAGCTGCTGAAGCTGGTCGACAGCGATAATGAAAACTACGTCGGGCGGAAAGCCATCATCGAAGTTTCCAGCAACGGCAAGGTTCTCCAGACAATGGAACCGGAACATCGCTTCTACAAGGCGAGCAAACAGCCGACATCCGAAGTCGCAATCCGGCGCCGTCTGAACGAAGACCTCTATATCAACTTCGCAGGCATGTCCGATGGCGATTCGAAAGGCGTGATTCAGGCCTACGTTTTCCCGCTGGTTTCCTGCATCTGGGTCGGATTCTGGATACTGTTCGCCGGCACCGTGATCTGTCTGGTCCCGAGCAAGGTGCGTTTGCAGTTCGCTCGGACTGAAGTGGTAGGAATAGCTAAAAAACCTCATGCAGCGTCGCAAATTCATAACTAGCGTTATCGGGCTTGGAGCGGCGGCAATTTCGCTCGCGCAGGAACGCGACCCGGTGTCTCTCGTGTCGCCGGAGATCAGGCGAGTCGGCACTAAGCTGGCCTGCCGTTGCGGGGTTTGCAACAACACGGTTGCCGATTGCGCGATGCTCGAGTGCGGCTATTGTCTTCCGGCCCGCCGGAAGATCGCCGAGATGCAGAAGGCAGGGCAGTCCGACGAGTTTATCGTGGCCAGCTTCGTGAAGGAGAGCGGCCCGTCGGCTCTGTCGCAGCCGCCCACGGAAGGCTTCAGTCTGCTGAGTTGGGTAATGCCGTTCGTGGCCATCGCCATTGGTCTGATGGCGATTTTGTTCTGGATCAAACGGTACCAACGCCAGCCGGCCGGCGCGCTGCCGGAGGTCGATCCGGCCATGTTGAACCGCTATCGAGACCGGATCGAAAAGGACATGGCCAAGAACGAATAATGTTCCTTGCAGCCGCTGCCGTTCTCACCCTGGGCATATTCGCCTTTATCATTCTGATCCGTCCGAAGGACCTCCCGCAGGCGCCGCCGGTTTCGCCGACTCATCATCTGGAAGTGCGCAAGGCGGCGATTTACGAGAACCTGCGGGATCTCCAATTCGAGTATCGTGTCGGCAAGCTCTCCGACCAGGACTACCAGAGCACGAAAACGGAGTTGCAGACGCAGCTCGCGGCAGTGCTGGGAGAGATTGAAACCATTGAGCAAGGGGCAGCGAAAGCCAAGCCGCCAGTGTCCAAACCTGTCGCCCAGACGGCGACCGTTTGTCCGCACTGCGCGGCGAAGTTTCCCAAACCGCTCAAGTTCTGCGGAGAGTGCGGCAAGCCGATGGTTGCCGAACCGACGGCGGGAGCAAACGCATGAGGGTAGCTGGTCTGTTTCTGCTTTTTGCCGCCACGATGTTGGCCGCCGTCGATGGAATCGTCATGAACCAGACGACCAACAAGCCGCAGCCGAATGCCACGGTGACGCTGATCCGTATCGGCCAGGGAATGGAGCAATTGGGTTCCGTGAAGGCCGACGCTCAAGGGCACTTCTCGATCAGTCAGGACCTGAAACCGGGGAGTCCGCATCTGTTGCAGGCCGGTTATCAGGGCGTCACGTACAACAAGATGATCCCTCCCGGGACGCCGTCCACCGACTTGCGCCTGTTCGTATTCGAGGCGTCGACAAAAAAGGGTGACGCGAAAGTCGTGCAGGATATGGTGCTGCTGGAACCAGGCTCCAGCGATGTCGGCGTGAGTGAGACCGTCGTCTTCCACAACGACGGCAAGACAACATTCTTCGATCCCAAAGGCAGCTTCCGCTTCTACCTGCCTCCGGCGGCGGGTGGCCGGGTGAACGTACAAGTGTCGGGGCCAGGCGGAATGCCGATTGCGCGCACTCCGGAGAAGACCGATGTTCCGAACGTCTACACGGTGAACTATCCAGTCAAGCCCGGCGAGACTCACTTCGATCTGGCGTACTCGATGCCGGCCGCGTCACCGGGCATCCTCGAAGGCAAGATGATGAATGGCGGCGGACCGCTGCGGGTGGTCGTTCCGAAAGGAGTGACCGTGGCCGGCGCCAATCTGAAGAATCTTGGCACCGAGCCTCGCACTCAAGCCTCGATCTACGAAGTGAAAGGCGACGAATACAAGATCGAGTTTACCGGAACCGGCTCCTTGCGTCCGCTGGCGGATGCGTCCGGCGGGCAGCAGTCACAAGGCGAGCAGCCTGAGATTGAAGCAAGAAAGCCGCGGATCTACGACCGGCTCTATCCGATGCTGGGCCTCGTCGGCATGATTCTGTTTTGCGGTTTCCTGCTGCTCTATCGAAAAACGATATGAGCGTGATCGCCGTCGAGAACGTTTGGAAGTTCTACGGCGACTACGCGGCGTTGCGCGACATCACACTAAGTGTAGAGAGCGGATGCTGCCTCGCCCTGCTCGGCCGCAACGGCGCAGGTAAGACGACGATGTTGCGCATTCTGGCCGGGCTCTCGGTTCCGGCAAAAGGCCAGGTAAAGATCTTCGGCGGCGATATTCGCGGCAGCGAAACGCGGCGGAAAATCGGCGTTCTCGGACATGGAATCGGAGTGTACGACGAGCTTTCCGCCCTGGAGAACCTGATGCTGTTCGCGCGCCTGTACGATTTGCCCGACCCGAAGGGCAAGGCCGAGGGATGGCTGGCGAAGACCGGGTTGGATCGCGTGGCGACGGGTCTGGTTCGCGAGTTCTCGCGCGGGATGCGGCAGCGGCTGGCCGTGGCTCGCGCTTTTCTCCACGATCCGGATGTGCTGTTGCTCGATGAGCCATTCACGGCTCTGGATGACCGCGCGATTGCGGTTCTTCAGGGACTATTGCGAGAGGCTTTGAGCAAGGGCAAGACCGTTGTGATGTCGACTCATCAGCTTCGGGAAGCGTTAGAACTGGCCACACACGTGGGGTTGGTGAATCGCGGAAAGCTCGCGCATTCCGGACCGCGAACCGCTGAGATGTTGGAAGATCCGGGCTGGCTCTACCGGAATTACGGCGAGGCTTAGGTGTCCTTTGAGGGACGCCGCGGACGCTGCTTTGCCGAAATGGACTTGATGACGAGCCGGCTCTGACCGGCGGGCTTGAGGGGCACGATCGCTGCCTTGAGTGCGTGATCCATTAGCGCCTGGATCGCGGGGTCGTCCAAAGATTCCGGATTCTTCAAAACGATGTGGCGGACTTTATTGCCACTGCCTTTCAGAAGCCTTTGCGGATCGGGGAAGCTGCCCTTTGCCTGGAGGAAGAACAGGCTCACCCACCGTGGGTATACCGCGATGGAAAATATCGCTTCCGACGCCCGCTCGCTCGGGCTGAAACCGATTGCCAGCGCGTTGTAGTTGTCGTAGACCAGCTCAATGGCTCCAGGCAGACGCGCTCGCATCCCGGCTAGGATCTTGTGGGCCGACGTGGCAATTTCCGGCGTGAATTTGGCGAGGAAACCGGCGAGTTGATCTTCAGCGGACGACATAGAAGTCGTAGGTGATCTTCCACTTTTGCTCGGCCCCAGGCAGGACGTGAATTTTCACGTAGGGCTCCGGGCAGGCCACGGTTCGGATGGACCAGAAGACGACCTTCTCCAGGGGTTGGTCTCCCGAGATTCGAACTCCGGCTCCGGATTTTCGGTTCTCGATCTTGATGTCGTAATCCTTGGCAGTATTGCCGAAGCCCGAGAGTTCGGAGTATACGCTTTCGCCCTTCTGTAGCTCGCGCGTGTAGACGATTTCCTGCGCCCGGACTTCGCCTCCGTTCTTCAATTCGGCTTCCGGCTTGGGATCGAATGGAAACTTGACCGCGACGTCTGGTCCGACCACTTCGTTGTCGATGACGAAGAAGTTGTGGTTGTATTGTTCGGCTTCGATGGTCTTTTCGCCGGTGTTCTTCAGCGAGTGCTCGATGACGAGCTGCGGTTTCCCTTTGGTGAGCCGGAGGGTCTTTTTGTAGACGTAGGTCGGAGAGAGGACTTGCGTGAACTCAATCCGATCCTTGCCTTGCTTGACACGTCCGCTTGCCGCCGTCCACGATGTCGTAGGTTCCGAACCGGCGGTAGGCTTTTTCTTCCGGTTTACGAACCACGCCTACGCCGATCCGGATGAATGTTCCACCGGGTTTGGCTTCGTCGTATCCCAGGCTGGTGAGGAACTCTTCCACGGGGCCGGTGATGGCGTCGTTGATCTTCGGGTCGTGTTTCTCGTACCAGCGGCCGAAGTATTGGTGGTCCTTGTACTCCAGGCTGCTGATGATTCCCGACCAGTCGAATCGTGTACCCTGATACGAGCCTTTGTCGGCGTCGGGCAGCATGATCTTGGCGTTGACGACGCCGTTCGAGATGGCGGTGCCCGGGTAATCCTGCGCCCACAGCGTCGCTAAAGAGAGACAAAGCAGGAGTGATTTTCGCATGGTCTAATCTTTGTGCAATTTCTTCCAGTTGGCCAGGCAGCGCTCGGCGGTTTCCATCGGCGTGTACACGCTTCCTTCCTGTTCGATGAGGTAATACTCGATTCCGCCTGTCTTTTCGGAAGCTTCGAAGATTTTCTTCCAGGGGGCCACGCCATCGCCGAGGAGAACGTGAAAACCCTTGTCGGGACCAGGCGCCCAATCCTTCACATGCATGGAGCGAATGCGCCCTGGATTCGATTTGATCCAGGCGACGGGGTCGGAGCCGGATTCGATGCAGGGGCCGACGTCGAGTTGCAGCGTCACGTCTTTGCTGCTGTTGGCGGCGAGGACATCCATGGGTCGCTTGCCTTCGAGAGGCGTGAATTCGGTGTGATTGTGGAATCCGGCGCCGAGGCCGGCCGGTTTCAGTTGCTCGGCGGCGCGTGTGAGCGTCTCGCCGACTGTCTTCCAGCCGTCGACATGCTCGATGCGTCCGGCGCTGGCCATGATGATGAACTTGCTGCCGATGATGTGGTTGAGTTCAGTAACGCGAGGGAGGTTCTCGACCGTGAAGGACTTTGCCCCGTTGTGAGTGGAGGAGCAGCGAATGCCGGAATCGTCTAGAACCTTTCGGACTTCCTTGGCGTAATCCGGCGTCCAGTCGAAGTACGGGGAGAAGAATTCGACGACTTCGTAGCCCATCTTGGCGACGGCCCGAACGGTGCCCGGGAGGTCTTGTTTAAGCTGGTCGCGGACCGAATAGAGCTCGAGACCGACGGGGACGTGTTGCTTTGCGGCGGAGGCGACTGTGGCGGCAGCAGCCGCGGCGAGGAAAGAACGGCGGGATAGCATGGCGATGGAACGATATTACACCAGCGCTCAGCGGCTCATGCTTCTTTCGGCGGGCTCTTCGGTTTTGGCCTGTCATAGCTTCGGATCTCGAAGTCGATCCCTGCCAGCGATATGATTCAGAAGGGGGACGGGCGGCGACCAATTTGAGACGCCGGCCGTAGCAGATCAGCAGATGAACTGGTGGGTCACTGATACGGACCGACGCAAAGACCGCGGCCGTTCGCCCTGATCGAGCACAAGGAGCACACGAACATGAAGCCAAAGAACACGATCTGCCTCTGGTTCGACAAAGACGCGCATGAGGCGGCGCGCTTCTACGCCGTCACCTTTCCGGATAGTAAAGTAACCGCTGTTCACGAGGCTCCCGGTGACTATCCGGGCGGCAAGAAGGGCGATGTGCTGACGGTGGAGTTCACCGTCCTGGGCATTCCCTGTCTCGGTCTCAACGGCGGCCCGGCGTTCAGGCACACCGAGGCCTTTTCCTTCCAGATCGCGACGGAGAATCAGGAAGAGACGGACCGTTACTGGAACGCGATCGTCGGCAATGGCGGCACGGAAAGCCAGTGCGGTTGGTGCAAGGACCGCTGGGGCCTCTCCTGGCAGATCACCCCGCGCGCGCTAACCGATGCGCTTGCGGCTGGTGGCGGTGAGGCAAAGCGTGCCTTCGAGGCGATGATGACGATGAAGAAGATCGACATCGCCGCCATCGAGGCAGCGCGGCGAGGCTGACGTGAACACGCCGACACGTCCTTATTCGTCCTGGATCAGCCGACTCGACTGTCCCATAACGTGCGCAGTCCGGGTATGCCGAAGCAGTCTAAACACATGTCTAGGCGATGACCGGTTGTATCCCAGGTCGGTGCAAACAAGAATTAGTCCGCAGAGGGGTACCCGATGAAGCGCACGTGGACGATCATAGGAGTAGGCGACGTGCCGGGCAGCTTGAAATGGTACCAGGCGCTGTTCGGTCAGCCGGCTACCCTTCCTGCCCATGATTACTTTGGGCAAATCCTCGATTCAGATGGAACTGTCTTGCTCTGCCTCCACGAGTGGGGCGCCCACGAGCATCCCTCATTGATGAGCCCCGATCACGGGACACCCGGCAACGGGCTCCTGTTGTTCTTCCGTGTCGATGATTTCGACCTGGCGCTTCAAAGGGCACGCTCTCTCGTCACTCGGCTCGAAGAGGAGCCACACGTGAATCCGAACACTCAAACCAAGGAGTTCTCGCTCCGAGATCCGGACGGATATTACGTTACGATCAGTGCGCTCTCTGCGGCCTGACAAGGCGCTGCAGCTGCCGAGCGCTGGCGGGGCCCATGGGGCAGGCCGCCCGACCTCGCTCCCCTCGCCGGGCGGCTCTTGCCGTCTGATCGCCCATTCCATTAGGGAACGTATCGCGGAGTTTCGATTATTCTGATGGTGTCACGCGCAAACCGGAAGTTGGCCGACTCCAGTCCGCGGTCGCAATGTCCAGTTTGACCATCTTGGAATTAGCGGTGGGCGCATCCGGGCCAACAACAGGGGCGTCGTTTTCCATCCTTAAGGCTTGAACAGCCCCACTCGATCCGGCGGCTTCTAGTTTCTGCTTTTTTAGCTGACTCAATCCAACATATCCACTCGTTGCGTGCGAGCGGTGTAATATCCTCCCATGCTGTTAACGCTTGCGGGTCGGATGTAAGTGCTTTTTTTAAATCTGCGGGCACTTCGTGTACCACACCGCTAGAAATCTTTTTTTGCGACATAGATAAGCTCTCCTTTCGTAAGCCCCAGCGGCGCGAGGATCTCTTGCTGAGCAAAGGATGTGGGTCGTTCGGCCATTTAGCGAGTCCTGACGCTCAGGTTAACTCGGCGCGTGACTATCCATTGCGGTCGTGTGACGGGCCACCCGGTAGTTGGCGCGTCGATCTCACAAGCGTCGACGCAACGCTAACTTTTGTCGCGGGTGTGCCGTTGAGGGTAGTCGTAAATTTATTGAGATTTTCCTGTCAACGCACGGAGCGCCGCGTAACGCGCAAACATCATCGTATTCAAATTCGGATCCGGCGCTCGCGGCGGCAGAATTCCCGATTGGATTAGCTTGGCCGCCTGTTGCGGTTGCCCGTTGAGCGCGTACGCGGATGCCAACATCACGCGCGCTTCAGACAAAGCTTCGAGCGATGCGGATTCATAAGCTTGACGCCATACTTCGATTGCTTCCGGATAGTGCCGGTTCAGCAGCAGCGCGTACCCAAGCAATTGTCCCCTCGCCCCGGACTGCGCAGCTCCGGGCATCACCCGCTCGACACGCTGCTTCCATTCGGCCGGGCTCACGTCGGAATTTGCCATGAACGCGGAAAGACTCGCGAAGCTCCGCGATGCCGGCGAGCGCGCGAGTCGAAGGGCGGACACGGCGTGCTGTCTGGCGCCTGCTGCATCCGCTGATTCCAGCAGCCAGATGACAAGCTGAGCGTGACCCGCGGCCGCGGAATCCGGCATGGTTTCCTTCGCGTCCACCACCCGCTTCAGATCTGCAACGGCCCCATTCGCATCGCCGGTCTGGTATTTCCAGATTGCCTGCTGCACGGGCAGCAGGGCTGCGCCGCTAGTCTTGGCATGGATGGCGGCAAATTGCTGGAACAGATCGTTCGCTCCCTTCGTGTCGCCCATCAGATAACGGCTCAGGCCTGCCCGATACAATTCTGCTCCGCCGAGCGTGGCGCCGGCCATCTTCTCCGCTTCCAGGAAGTAACGCTCGGCATCGGCGAAGCGCCCGGCCAGAAAGTGTACCTCACCAAGAGAATCGAGCGCGTTGGCGTCTTGCGGAGCCAGCCGGCGGTAGTCGGAAAAAGTTCTGACCGCTCCGTTTAGATCGCCGGCATAGGCCTGCGCGTAACCCAGTGAATTGAGAAGCGGGATATCTTCCGGACGCAGCGCGTGCGCGGACTGGTATGCCTGCACGGCTTTCGCATAGTTCTTGCGCGCCATGTAGAGCGGCGCCAGAGTCTGCCAGACCTCGACATCGGAAGGCAGCAGCCTGGCCACGTGCTCCAGTGCTTCCGTCCGCTTGTTGGTGTCGTTGTCGACGCTCGCCTGGATTACGGCGAGCCTGGCGCGGTCGAGTTCGGAAAACTTCGCGGCGTGTGTCTGCGCCTCCGCCAGGATGCTTCTGGCCGAGCTTACATCTCCGCCGCCCAGGGCGATTTGCAGACGGGCGAGATAAGCAGGGGCAAAGTTGGGATCGGCCTTTACCGACAGTTCCAGTTGTGCGATCTTCTCGGCGGCAGTCGGCGCGAGCGTGGCCTGAAAGTAGTCTCTGGCAGCGTTCTCATTGCGCGTGGAGAATGCTTTGGCGTCGGGGGCCAATTCATGCGCGACGGAATCGATCAGGGGCAGTATTCCGGCCGCGAGGGTTCCTTGCGTCTGCAGCCTGCGCGCCTGGTTGGACGGCGGCGCAGTGTCGATTGCCGTGGAGATGTGGATTGCTCCATTCTCCACGGTGAAATAACCCTGCACGGTTTCCGTGGCGCCAACGCCCGGAATTTCGCGCACGCTTCCAACCTCGTATGGCTCGGCTTGCCGGGTCCCGTTGAGCTGCGCCGACAGCACGCTGGCGCAGGCACGGCCAATCCAATTGAGTTGGGGATCGCCGGTGAGGTTCTCGAAATCGACGATGGCGATTCGCTCAATACCTTTTCGTTCCGGCTTTCGCGAGCAGCTTACAGCGGAAAACGCAATGACTAGCAGAAGGAGGCGCCTACAGAACACGAGGCTCCGACGCGATCAGCTCCTTGAACTCAGGAAGCTCCTGCATCTTGCCGAACTCGGGGTCTTCCCTGAATTTGTCGCGTTCCTTGAAGCCTTCTTCCAACGCCTTCCGCATGTAGATCAGCGCGCGCTCGAAATTCCCGGCTTTGGCATACGTCTTGGCCAGATAGTAGTGGAATTTCGCACGCTCCTGGACGCTTCTCTCCTGAAGAAGGACGCCATTCGCGTTCCTGTGTTCGAACACTTCCGGATCGATAGCGAGAGCCTGTTGGTAGGACTCGAGGGCTTCCTTGTATCTCTTGCGGGCAAACTGTGCCGTTCCCAGATTACTCAGAATCGAGGCGGACTTCGGTTGCAGGTTTAACGCCCGGCGGTAGTACGTGATGGCGCGGCGAAAACTCTTCTTGGCGTAGTAGACCGTGCCCAGATTGTTGATCGCCTCCGGATAATCCGGCTTCAACTTCAGTGCCCGGTCGTAATGCTTTCTGGCCATTTCAAACGATAGCATCTGGTGGTAGGCGATTCCGGTTTTGTTGGCAAGAACCGGGGAATCGGCGGGACCTTCGAGATACGTCTCGGCGGCCTCGCGATACATCTTGCGGGCCATGAGAATATCGCCTCTGGTTTCGGCGGAAAGTTGAGGCGGAACATCCGGCTTGGGCGGGATGGATTCGGCTCGGGTTTCGCTCAGAAAACCCGTTCGCGGCGCTGTGGACACCGGCACCTGCGCCGACAAATTGAATGCGATGAGGAGGGCTACCCCGGGGACGACGAAATGCGCGGAAACCATGTGGCCTCCTTGATCCTTTAGGATTACTATATCTCAGAACGGTGTTGGGCGATACGGGGCATTTGGGGGGAGTGATTGGCTCATCCGCGTGGGACGCCGAAGCGGCAAACCTAAAGCCTGCAAATCATTTGCGTGGTCTTTTCTTCGATTTCCCCTCAGATCCTTGCAGCGCTGCGATCTTTTCGCCAAGCGCCCTCGCCTGTTTCAAATCATGCTCCGCCCATTCGAGATACGCGTTTGCGACGTAGTACGAGGTTTTCGCGCTCCGTATATCGCCTGCCCGAAGGTTGAGGAGAGACTTTTCGGCATTCGCCTCGGCCTCCCCGTATTCGCCGTCGATGAACTCGGGCAGGCCACGCTCCTTCCGCACCGCCTCGCGCTTCCGGGTTATCTGATTGACGAGTTCGATGATCCTGCCTTCTTCCGGCGTCAGCTTCGCAACCCTGTCCCGGAGAAACTCCGCAAAAATTGACGAAACGCTCTCGCCGAGCTGTTCCTGAGCCTGCTCGAAGAGGGGCAGATCAATGTCCTTTACATAGATGGTTTTGTTCGGCATCATGCTATGAGTATACGCTCTACGTGTATGTATATCAATAGCGTTTACGCGCGTGAATGAATAGTGTGAATTTCTAAAGATACACTAGTAAATAGAAATTCCACGGAGTCCAGATTGCACCAAATAAGAACGCCCGGCAGTGTTGCCGCGGCGCTTGTGTTTATTCTCGTTGGCTGTACGAAAGTCGCGCCTCCGCAAACGGAACGAGCCGCTGTCCCGGTTGCCGTTGGGAAGGCGGTGCGGAAATCCGTTCCAGTGCTGCTCAACGCCATCGGCAACGTCGAGGCTTATGCCACCATCGCCGTCAAAGCGCAGATCGGCGGCTACCTCATGCATGTCTATTTCAAGGAAGGTCAGGACGTTCAGAAGGATGCGGTCCTTTTCGAAATCGATCCGCGGCCCTATGAACAGGCTGTGAGCCAGGCCGAGGCTACCATCGTTCGCGACATCGCACTGCAGCATCAGGCTGAGGCGAACCTGGCGAAGGACAAAGCGCAGGCGGAGAACACGCGCGCGCAGGCGAACCGTTACAGCAGGCTGACCACCGAAGGCGTCGTGTCTAAGGAACAGAACGAGCAGTTCCGCACCAATGCCAATGCCATGGATGAGTCTGTGAAGGCCGATCAGGCCGCGATCGAAAGCGCTCGGGCGGCGGTGAACGCGGATCGTGCGGCTCTTGAGGCGGCCAAGCTGAATCTGAGCTACTGCCGGATCACTTCGCCGATCAACGGACGTACGGGAATCCTCCAGGTGAAGGAAGGCAATCTGGTGAAGGCGAATGCGGACACGCCGATGGTCACCATCAACCAGGTGGCGCCGATCTACGTGACGTTTGCCGTGCCGGAGCAGCAATTGGGCGCTATTCGGGAGAGCCGGGCCCGCTCGGAGATGCGCGTCGAGGCACAGATTCCAAATCGCCAGGCCGCGGCCAAGCGGGGGGTGCTGACGTTGATCGACAATTCGGTCGATATCACGACGGGCACCATCAAGCTGAAAGCGTCGTTTCCGAATACGGAAAATCTACTTTGGCCTGGGCAATTCGTCAATGTCGTCGTGACGCTTGGAAGCGAGGCTAACGTCACTGTGGTTCCGTCGGAGGCCGTGCAGACAGGGCAGTCGGGGCCTTATGCATTCGTCGTCAAATCGGACAATACGGTCGAGAGCCGGCAACTCACTACCGGCCGCGTGATTGGGCATGAAACCATCGTCGACAAGGGGATTCAACCGGGGGATACGGTTGTCATCGACGGCCAGATGCGTTTGGTGCCGGGCGCATTGGTGAAGCCCACGGCCACCGTTGCACAGGAAGGTGTGGAGCCGAGCACGCCATGAACATTCCTGAGTTTTTCATCAAGCGGCCGATCAGCACCACTTTGGTGATGTCCGGGAATTTTGCTGTTCGGCGTGGTCGGGTATCGCGCTTTGCCGGTGAGCGATTTGCCGAACGTGGATTATCCGACGCTTTCCGTTTCGGCGGCGTTGCCGGGCGCGAGTCCGGAGACCATGGCCGCGGCCGTGGCTACTCCGCTGGAACGGCAGTTTTCCACTATCGCGGGCCTGGAGTCGATGAACTCCACCAGCCTGCTCGGCAATACTTCCATTACGCTGCAGTTTGCGCTCGATCGCAATATCGACGCGGCCGCGCAGGACGTTCAGGCGGCGATCTCGAAGGCGGGAAAACAGCTTCCGCCGAACATGCCGAGTCCGCCGACCTATCAGAAGGTGAATCCGGCCGACCAACCCATCATCTACATGGCGGTCAGCTCGAGCACGCTGCCGCTTTACACCGTGGACGAATATGCCGAGACTCTGATGGCTCAGCGCATCTCCATGGTGAGCGGTGTGGCGCAGGTGCAGGTGTTCGGTTCGCAGAAATACGCGGTGCGGATCCAACTCGATCCGGACGGACTGGCGTCAATGGGTATCGGCGTTGACGATGTACAGAAGGCGATCTCGGCCAACAACGTCAATCTGCCGAACGGGACGCTGTGGGGGCGCAAGCAGGCGTTTACCGTCCAATCGAACGGGCAGCTTTACAACGCGGCTGCATATCGTCCGCTGATCGTGGCTTATCGCAACGGCAATCCCGTTCGGCTGGATCAGGTGGCCACCGTTCTCGACAGCGTGGAAAACGACAAGACGGCGAGTTGGTTTAACGGGCGGCGGGCGGTGGTTCTGGCCATTCAGCGCCAGCCGGGGACCAACACCATCGAAGTGGTGGATGGCATCAAGAGTTTGATACCCCAGTTCCAGTCGCAACTTCCGGCGTCGGTGCAGCTCGATATTCTTTACGACCGGTCGCTGACGATTCGCGACTCCATCGCGGACGTGAAGTTCACGCTCATGCTCACCGTCTGCCTTGTGGTGCTGGTGATTTTCCTGTTCCTGCGGAACCTTTCGGCGACCGTGATTCCGAGCCTGGCGCTGCCGATCGCGATTATCGGGACGTTCGCCGCGATGTATCTGCTCGGGTATAACCTCGACAACCTGTCGCTGATGGCGCTTACGTTGTCGGTGGGCTTCGTCGTCGACGATGCCATCGTCATGCTCGAGAACATTGTCCGGCACATGGAGGCCGGCATGCCGCGGATGGAGGCGGCGCTGCTGGGGTCGAGGGAAATCGGCTTCACCATCGTGTCGATGACCATTTCTCTGGTGGCGGTTTTCATTCCCGTTCTCTTTCTCGGCGGGATTGTCGGCCGGCTGTTGCACGAGTTTGCCGTGACCATCAGCATGGCCATTCTGGTTTCCGGTTTCGTTTCGCTGACGCTGACGCCGATGTTGTGCAGCCGGTTTCTCAAGCCCGTGCTCGATCACAAGCACGGCTTCCTGTACAACACCACCGAAAGATTCTTCGTCGGGATGGCTCACGTCTACGAGCGCACGCTGCGAGTGGTTCTGCGGCATCGGCTGATCACCATGGCGGTTACGTTTCTGATGTTGGCCGAGACGGTGCACTTGTTCATGATTATGCCGAAGGGTTTCATTCCCAGCCAGGATTCGGGGCTTCTTTTCGGCATTACGGAAGCGGGTCAGGATATCTCGTATGAGTCGATGGTGGCGCATCAGAAGGCAATCACCGACATTATCCAGCAAGATCCAAATGTCGAATCGACAATGTCGTCGGCGGGAGCGAGTTTTGGCGGATCGGGCAACCAGGGACGATTCTTCCTGCATCTGAAGCCGCGGCCGCCCCGTGAGCTCAACGTAGAAGAGGTGATTCAGGAATTGCGTCCTAAACTGGCGCAGGTTCCGGGCATTTCGGTGTACATGCAGAATCCGCCGCCGATCCGGATTGGCGGGCAGTTGACCAAGAGTTTGTATCAGCTCACGCTGCAGGGTCCCGATCCGAAGGAGTTGTACGGGTGGGTTCCGAAAATCATCGCGAAGATGGCGAGTCTGCCGGGATTTCAGGATGTCACCAGCGATTTGCTGATCAGCACGCCGCAAGTTCAAGTGGACATCGACCGTGATAAGGCGCTGATTTTGGGCGTCACCCCGGATCAAATTCAGAACGCGCTCTACTCGGCGTATGGCAACCGGCAGATTTCCACTATCTACACGCCGACCAATGAATACCAGGTGGTGACCGAGGTGAAGCCGCAATACCAGCGCGATCCGGAGGCGCTGTCGAAGTTGTACGTGCGCTCCTCGGGTGGACAGCTTGTGCCTCTGGATGCCGTGGCGAAGCTCACGCGTACGGTGGGGCCGCTGACGATTGCTCATGCCGGACAACTTCCGTCGGTCACCATTTCGTTCAATCTCGCTCCGGGAGTTTCGCTTGGCGATGGCGCTAACGAGGTCACCGAGGTACTCCAGGATTTGCGTATGCCGGCGGGCATCATTACAAACTTCCAGGGGACCGTGCAGGCGTTCCAGAGTTCGTTCCAGGGGCTTACGATTCTGCTGATTGTGGCGGTGCTGGTGATCTATCTGGTGCTGGGGATTCTCTACGAGAGTTTCATTCACCCGATCACGATTCTTTCCGGGCTTCCGTCGGCGGTGGTGGGCGCGTTGGCGGCTCTTTCGATATTCCATTACGATCTCGACCTCTACGCCTTTGTCGGTCTCATCATGCTGTTCGGCATCGTGAAGAAGAACGCGATCATGATGATCGACTTCGCACTGGAAGCGCAGCGGAACGAAGGGAAGGCCCCGGCAGATGCCATTTTCGAAGGCTGCATGCTGCGATTCCGCCCGATTATGATGACCACGATGGCGGCTCTGTTCGGTACGCTTCCGATTGCGCTGGGTATTGGCGCAGGAGCTGAATCGCGGCGTCCACTGGGAGTGGCGGTGGTGGGCGGGCTGTTGGTGTCGCAACTTCTGACCCTCTACATAACGCCGGTGATTTATCTTTATATGGAGAAGTTCCAGGAGAAACTGCGCGCCAGACGCCAGCCCGCTCGTGGGAAACTGGTATTGAATGAGCTTTCTCGATAGTCTCGAAGATTCAGTCAAGGCGATGGAATCGCGGGCCGAAGCCGACCCCGAAGAGGCCCGAAAACGCCAGGCTGCGCGATTGGCGGAAAAGAACGCGGCGCTAGCCTCTCAATCAGCCGCCGACGAATTGAAATCCGGTAAGTTTACTTCGGAATTGTTGAACCACTGCGCGGTGATTGGTCATGGACTGCGTACGAAAGTACAGATCACCTGGGTGGGAACGACGCTCCGGTTGCAGGCGAAGGAGCGGAAGTTGGAATTGCGTCCGACGCCTGAGGGGATTCTCGCGGTCTTCTTTCAGGACGACAGGGAAATCAAGTCCCAGCCTCTGGATCTCAAATGCGACCCGGAACAATTTGCTAAGCTTTGGTTGTTGCAATGAGACATTTCCCTTTGTTGTTGATGGCCGCCTTCTGCGTGGGCGCGCAGGGGCAAGATGCGCCCGTGAGCGAGGCGAGGGGGATGCCGCCGCGGTCGGCTCCGGCCGACTATCAGGCCCACGGTCAAGCCGGCACCATGACGATTGGGGCCGAGTTCATGGGACACTCCGTTCCCACTCCGCAGGCGATCTTCTCGTCGGAAGAATTTGTGTCGGTCGAAGTGGGGTTGTATGGCCCGGCAGATGCGCGGACGAAGCTATCCTTGGAAGATTTTTCACTCCGCGTCAACGGGAAGAAGGCGCCACTAACCAACCAACCCTTCGGAATGGTGATGAGGTCGCTCAAAGATCCCGAATGGGTGCCGCCTGACCCTCCTCAATCGAAGTCGAAGGGTGGCATTAATACCGGAGGCGGTGGTCAGAACGATCCCCCGCCGGTGACACCTCATATGCCAATGCCCTTGGTACATGTGATGCAACAGCGGGTTCAAAAGGCCGCGCTGCCGGAAGGAGACCGCGCTCTTCCTCAGGCAGGACTGATTTTCTTCCGGTACGGCGGGAAGACCGACAAGATCGATTCGCTCGAGCTTATTTATGACGGTCCGGCGGGAAAAGCTACCCTGCCGCTTCATCCGTAACAAGCCAGTCTATTTGAAGACGTCTTTAATGCGGCCGAAGAAGCCTCGCTTCTTTTTTTGCTGCTCTTCGACGCCCGGTTGTTGCTGTTCCGGCTGCTGAGCGCTCACCGATGGCACCGGCTGTGGATTCACTGGAATCGTCTGAACTTGGCGATACTGCCCGGGAGCCAGCGGAACAGGGACGGCGGTCTCCGGAGGTTTTGGAGCCGTGGGATCCCAACCGGCCACCTGGGTTGCGCCGTTGCTGTGAAGCTGGCAGAGTTGTACCGGCTGCGTTCCGGCGAGGAAATATTCGCCGCGCGAGCTCGGGCAGGTGGGCGTCGCAAGTTGTCCGGTGGCCGGATCGATATCCACGCTGACGATGCCGTCCGGAGGCTCCCATCCGGTGACGTTGTGATACTGCCGGTGCTGGTGCGCGCGCTTCATGAACTCGGTCCAGATGGGCAGCGCCGATTTCGCGCCTTCGAGGTTCAAATCCTTTCCGTCGTCGAAGCCCACCCATACGACGCAAACGAGCTTCGATGTAAATCCGGCGAACCAACCGTCGCGGTCCGAAGTACCTGTCTTGCCGGCGGCCGGTAGCGTGAATCCGCGGCCACGCACTTGGGCGCCGGTACCGGTGCGCAGGACCTCTTCCAGCAGATCAACCATCATGAAGTCGACACGCGGATCGAGCACGGGTTTGCGTTCGGCCCTGCCTTCATAGGTCAGGTGTCCTTTCGCATCGCGGATCCCGGAGATCCACCAGGGTTTGGAAACCACGCCTTTACTCGGCCACATCGTGTACGCCCCGGCGATCTCCAGCGGCGTTACCTCGTAGGCACCCAAGGCCAGGGCCGGCGTGGGACGAAGCTCTACGTTCAGTCCCGCCCTGTGCGCAAGGTCGACCACGTTCTTATACCCGATCTCTTCCGCAAATTTCACCGTCGGCACGTTCATCGATTTCGCGATGGCCTGACGCAGCGTGACGGTGCCATGCCACTCGTGGCGGAAATTGCCGGGTGCGTATTCCTTGCCGTCGAACATAAACGTCGTTGGTTCGTCCACCACCAACGACGCCGGAGTAAGAAGCGTGGTCCCGCTGCCATTGAGTCCCGAGTTTAACGCCGCGGCATAGACAAACGGCTTGAACGACGAACCCGGCTGCCTTTTGGCCAGAATGCGATTGAGCTGGCTCTCGCCATAGTCGCGTCCGCCGACGAGCGCCTTCACTTCACCGGTTTGCGAATCGAGAACCACCATCGCCACCTGTGGTTCGGGCACCTTCAGGCCCTTCTTCGTACGCTTCCGGATCAGATCGTCCACTTCCTTGATGCCCATGCGAACTGCTTCGGTGGCATCGTGCTGAAGCTCCATGTCGAGCGTGGTGTACACCCGGTACGCGTTGCTCTGGAAGTCCTGATCCTGAAACTTATCCTGCAGGGTGTCGTTTACCAGGTCGACGAAGTACGGTGCATCCGTCGATTCCGATCCTGTTCGTGCTGTTATCATCGGCTCGGCGCTGGCCACCGCGTAATCCCGATCGGTAACGTAGCCGTGGTCGCGCATCAACCGCAATATCGTGTTGCGGCGGATCTTGGCACGTTCCGGCCATCGCACAGGATTCCGCGCGCTCGGACTCTGAATCAGGCCGGCCAGCGTGGCCGCTTCAGCGAGCGACAACTGGTGAATGTCCTTGCCGAAGTACGCCTGCGCGGCCTCGCCGAAGCCTCGAATGGCAAAGCTCCCACGGCGACCGAGATCGATCTGGTTGGCGTAGTCCTCGAAGATCTGTTCCTTCGAGAGCTTCTGCTCCAGGTGGATCGTGATCATGATTTCGGCGAGCTTCCGTTTCCAGGTGCGATCGGGCGCCAGCCATAACTGCCGCGCGAGTTGCATAGTGATGGTGGATGCGCCTTGCGCGTGGCGTCCCGACTTCAGATCGACCCACGCCGACCCGAGAACGCGGATGGGATCGAAGCCGGAGTGCTGGAAGAACCGGTTGTCTTCGGCCGAGAGTACGGCGTTCACGAGGAGCGGCGGAATGTCTTTAAACTTCACCAGCCGCCGTTTTTCGCGGGCGTGATCGAAGAGGTTCGTGATCAGCTCCGGCTCGAGCATGTATTGCGTCCGCTCGGTGTTGTCCTGCAACGAGATAATCTTCGAGACCTTGTTCTTACTGAACTTGATCACGCCGTCTTCCTGCAGGAAATAGGAATCGGGGCCAGGGTAGATTTCAATGCCGTCCGGCCGTAAGTTATACCAGCCCATGCGGTTACCGCGGGTTTCGCCATATCCGCTCTTGCGCAATTGGCTAATAATCTCGGTGGGATCCATGTCCTCACCGATGACTATGGTTTCCGGGGCGGCAAACAAAAGGGAAGTGTTCGAGAACGGCCCGGACTTCAGCTTTTGTTCAATCAGCTTGGCGTAATGAACGTAGAAATAGGTGAATGCCAGCAGCCCGGTTGTGTTGACGACGAGGAAGGCGATGAGAAGAGCCTTGCCCCACGGATGCAGCACAAAACGGACGAGCGCGGCTTTTTTTGGAACTTGTACTCGTACAGGCAATCTATGAGTCCTTACTGCTTCATTGCTTTGACATCCCAATTCTCTCACGCATCCCCGCGCCGCCGTTAATCGCAGCCCGTACCTGGGCCAGCGGCGCATTGTCCGAGAAGGAGACCGTTTTCCCGTGTACCTCGACTCCCAACTCTTTCCAGAGGGCCGGCAAGTCGGTCTGCACCGGGTTCGCTTTCATTCGCTCGTAGAGATCCTTGAGGACATGGGTGCCCGTTGCCTGGTCTCCGGTCTCGAAAGCCTTCGCGATCGGCCAGTGCGTTGTGATATTGCCGCCCGCGTCCAGAATCCCGCGGAGCGCATCTTGAAGACCTTTTCGGCTTTTCGTGGCCTTACGGATCTCGACGTCGGCGACCAGGCAAAACAACGCGCCTCCCCAGTAGGTCCGGCCCCAGGTGTGTGTATGGTCGAGCCCATGATCGCCGGGCTCGGGCTGCCCTTGCGGCATCCCTTTCACCATGCCGTCCCACATTTTTTCGACACTCAACTGGCCGGCTTGTGCGCGGGCGATCGGCTCTACATAGGTCGCGATTCCTTCTTCGATCCAGTGGTGCTCTTCGTCCATGTCGGGGTACGTCATGTGGATCAATTCGTGGGTCATCATCCAGTCTTCGTCGAGATCTTGTTTGGTGGTGTGCTCGCCGACCGAGATTCGGGTGAAGCCGCCTTGGAAGCCATAGGTGGTGCCATTCGATACTCCTCGACGGCCGGCGCGGGGCCGCACGTCAATCCGCGCCGAGGGAAGCGGGAAACGGCCGTAATAGATGGACACCGCCTGGGCCGCTTTGGTGATCCAGTCCAGGAGGACGGTTTTCGGCGGATCCACCGGTACTTGACGGAAGTTGACTTCGATCTCCGCGCCACCAACTTTGAGAGTTTCGGCCATTGCGTGAGCCGGTGAGATGAGTCCGACGGCGATTCCGGCCAGCAGCAGTTTACGCATCCTGGATTGTATGACGTATTCCGAGGGCTGCTGGTGTTGTTTTTCCTGATTAAACGAATGGTCTTGGGCAGCCGTCAATGATATTTGCCACGCCTTACACTTCTGTTGCCGTTGATCTGTTGGACGGCTGCGGCATCGGAATATCATACTTTCGTCACGCCGCTTGCGAATGAGGAGATCCTCAACCCTTGCCAGTATGAGCTGACGATTTTGAGACCGGACCGTCCTGTGCGAGCCGTGTGGGTGATGTTCGATCGCGGCATGGACTTTGTCCATTTCTACGAGAACGCCGAGGTGCGGAGACTCGCCGGCCGATTTCAGATTGCGTTAATGCTGCCGCGCCACTGCCGGTCGAAGGAACGGGAGGATATGATCGTCGAGCCGTCGCGAGGCGTTGGGCGCGCGTTGTTCACGGCGTTGGATCAATTCGCTTCGATCACCGGGCATGCGGAATTGGCGAGCGCCGGTCTGATCGTCATGGGATGGTCGGGAGCCGGCTCGCTCGCCGCACGGCTTCCCGGTTACCGGCCCGATCGGATCCTGGCCAGTATCGACTACTCCCCCGGTCAATATATTCCGTTGGGGATGGACACCATCCATCTAAGCGACGAGGCGATGCGAAGTCCGCAATTGATCATTGCGAACGGTGAGGATAAAGTGTGCGGCACGATGCAACCGTATGAATTCTTTCGCAGACATTGGGATCGCGGGGCGCCGTGGACGTTTGTCATTCAGAACCGTACGCCGCATTGTTGCTTGCAGAATGCACAAACGCTGATATTGACTTGGGTTGAGGCTTGGCTTGTTCGTGGGTGGAAGCCTCGGCCCGGCGGCCCGTTTGGATTTATTGAACTTGAAGCGACGGATGTTAGAGATGAATGGAAGGCGCCGGTGTCGAATATCCGAGTGGCGGTTGTTTCCAATGCGAAGGAGTCTCTGTCCAAGAATCAGATTCCGGCTGGCTGCTTGATTTCCCGAAAGTTCGCACGAGAATGGCTGGCGTTTGCACAAAGAGCGAATCCACCTGCTGTCTGGAAGCCGTGAACTGGCGTGTTGAGAGAGAATAGTGTGCGTGACCATTCAAATCCCAGATGATCTCGCACGCGGGCTGGAAAGCATTGCCGCGGCGCAGAGAAAGACCGTGGAGCAGGTGGCTTTAGAAAGTCTGTTTTCCCTCTTTGACCAAGCGAGTTCGCCAGAAGCCGTTTTGCGCTCTGTCAGGGGACTTCCTCATCCTAGCGCCGCGGCCGTTGATTATCTCGAAGCCGCGATCGCCGGCGGGCGCCTGCCAGTGCGCGACGAGGGTGCCTTCGACAGGCGGCCCCGGGAGTGACCTATCTACTGGACACGAGCGCGATGAGCGACCTGATGAGAGCGGCGCCACGAATTGAGAACTGGATGGCTCGGTTGAACCAAGGCAATTCGCGTGGTTACGTGCACAATCGTACGCGGCGAAGTACTCTTCGGGATCGCCAGGTTGCCGGTAGGTAGACGCCGCGCGGAGTTGGAGGAGACCGGGCATTAATTTCTGGCCGCACTGCGCTGCGAACCAATCCCGGAACGGGCAGCCGACCTCTACGCGACTGTGAAGCTCACTCGCCAAAAGCGCGGCTTGACATTGGACGAAAACGATCTGTGGATAGCAGCTACTGCACTCGCGCTGGGTGCAACATTAGTGAGCCGCGATGGCGACTTCGCTGGAATTGAGGGTTTGCCGGTCGTTGTGCCGGAGTCCTAACCCGGCACCACGTCAACAGCAACCTTGATAACCTGCTCCCCGCCTCCGAGCGCCACGCCCCTCACCGGCGTTACGTCGGAATAATCGCGGCCCCACGCGATGGTCACATGCTCGTCGCAGGGCATCACGTTGTTCGTCGGATCGAAGTCCAACCACCCAAAACCAGCGCAAAATACCGACGCCCATGCATGGGACGCCTCCGCTCCAATCGATTTTCGGCTGCTGCGCAAATAGCCGCTAATGTAGCGGGCCGGCAAGCCCATCGACCGAATACAAGCGATCATGATGTGAGCGAAATCCTGGCACACGCCGTGCCGGGAACGCAGCACTTCATCCACCGGCGTGGTCACCGTCGTTGCCCGCTGGTCGTACTCAAACTCCTTAAAGATCCGCCCCGAAAGATCGAGAGCCGCCTCCATTACCGGCCGGTCGGCGGGGAACGACGGGGCCGCGTACTCCGCGAACTCCGGGCCCACCAGCACGCGCGGAGATTCGAACACATACTCCCAGGCGGCGAACGTCTCCGGTGTATCGAAGCGTGCTACCTCATCTCGAACTTGCTCCCAATTGGGTGTAAGTCCCGCTTGCGGCGGCTCCGCGCTGTGGCGATTCACCAGGCTGGTTGCCGTGATCGTCAGCCTTTCATGCGGTTCGTGGATGGAAAAATAGGAGACGCCGTTGCCGAAATAATCTTCACGCCGGAGCGAGAAATCTGGCGCCGGGTGGACTTCCAGGCTATGCTCCAGCAGGTTCTGGTCGCGGTACATGCGCGGCGCGAGATGCACCTCCGTATGACAGATCGACACCGGTTCGCTGTACAGATACGTCGTCGTGTGTGTGGTGCGAAGAATCATGGAGCGGACAACTGGCGCGACGGAATCGCGTGATTGAAATAGCCGCGTGTCAGCGTCTCGGCTAGTAGACGGATATCGTTGTTCAGGCGGTTCAACAACGATTCGAGATTGCTCAATTTCCCTTTCCAGTCGGGCCGCACCAGTTCGCTTGCTTCCGCAAGCTGCACGGCGGTGATCAGGCGCAGCGCGAGCCGCGCCTCCGGTGGACGCCGAATCAGAGCCTGGCTTTGTGGAAGCTGATCGATATGCTCGTGCAGCCGCGCTAATTGAAATGCCACCGACCGGGGATTGGCTTCATCGAGCAACAACAGATCGAGCACCAGATCCGACTGCATGGTGGTGAGATAACGCGAACGGTAGGTGAGCGAACTATCGGCGATCTCGAGCAATACTTCGAGCCGTCCGCTCTCCGATCCGATTCCGGTTCGCAGCAATTCAACCATCTGCCAGGCCCGCTCGAGCCGCCGGCCGATGTCGAGAAAGCGCCAGCCGTGGCCGCGCGTCATGCTTTCCATCACCATGCCGCTGAATGCCGAGAGCGTAATGATGGTGTGGTCGAGCAAATCCTGCGCGCCGCTCATCCGCAGAGGCTCGGGCGGCGGCGCGGCCGAGAACTGCTGATCGAAATGATTGAGGATGCGCCAAGCGTCCGCCGAAATGCGGTCGCGAAGCAGCCAGGCCACGCGGCGGACCTGGTGAATACTCCATCCCAGGCTCGTCTTCGCCTCGGAATCGTAGATCATGGCCAGTAGTTCGCGCTCCAGAAACGCGATCCGGTTTTCGCCGCGCGTCATCTCCGAACGCACGTAACCGAGCGCCGAAAGAATCTCTGCCCCTGCGGTCAGCGCTGCCGTACTGGTGGAATCCGATTCCTGCGACAGGCGCGGCACCAGCGCGCGGGCGATGCGAACCGGAGGGTCCGTGCGCTCCACGTAGCGGCCGAGCCAGAAAAGGTTGTCGGCCACGCGGCTTGGCAGGTCGAACGTCGCGCGGCTCACGTTGAGCGCTACGGACGATGGACGCAGCAGACTGAACTGCGGCGTTGGACCTTCCCCCAAAACCCATGTGTCTTTACTTCCGCCGCCGTGCTGCATGGAGACGACGAGGCTGTCGAGCGACGACGTGACGCGCGTCAGGCCGCCGGGCATCACCGAATACCCGCCGCCCGAGGCCACGGCGTACACGCGGAGCACCATGTGGCGCGGCTGCAGGCGACCCTCGTCCCAGACCGGAACGGTGGAAAGCGAAACCTGTTCTTGCGCCACGTAGCGGCTCGGCGTGGCGCGAATCTCCTTCACCAGATCCTCGCGCTCCGCCGCAGACAGCTTGGCGCCGAAGACGGGTTGCATCTCCGCGCCCTGCAATACCGGCTTGATCACCAGTCCGGAGAGATGACTGGTGACATAGTCGAGAGCGCCTTTTTCACCGCACCACCATGTCGCGATGGTCGGCATCTTCAATTCTTCGCCGAGGATATGGCGGCACAAGCCCGGCAGAAAGCCGGCCGGCGCGGCTGATTCCAGGAGCCCGGAACCCAGCGCATTGGCGATGGCCACGTTGCCGGAGCGAACGGCCTGCATCAGGCCCGGGACTCCGAGCATGGAGTCGCCGCGAAGTTCGAGCGGATCGCAGTAGCTTCCGTCCTGCCGCCGGACGATGAGATCCACTGGCAGCAATCCGCCTAATGTTTTAAGGAAGACGTGGTTGTCGCGAACCGTCAGATCGCCGCCTTCCACCAGCGTGTAACCGAGATACCGCGCCAGAAAAGCGTGTTCGAAGTAAGTCTCGTTGTAGGGTCCCGGAGTCAGCAGCACGATGCGCGGGTTGTCGCGATGGTGCGGAACCAGGCCGCGCAATGTTTCGCGATAGGAATGAAAGAAACTGGCCAGCCGCTGTACGTGCGCCGAACGAAACACGTCGGGAAGAACGCGCGACGATACCAGGCGATTCTCCAGCGCGTAACCTGCTCCGGAAGGCGCCTGGGTGCGGTCGGCAATCACCCACCACGTGCCGTCGGGCGAACGGGCCAGGTCGACCGCGTAGATGTGCAGATAGATATCGTTCGGAACGGCAACGCCGCAGCACGGCCGGAGATAGGATGCATGCCGGAACACCAGCTCGGGTGGAAAGAGACCTTGCTGCAACAGCTTTTGGGGTCCGTAGAAATCGGCCAGCATGGCGTTGAGCAGCGTGGCCCGTTGTGCCACCGCGGCTTCAATCGGCGCCCACTCCTTCCGATCCATCACCATCGGAATCGGATCCAGAGGCCATGGTCGGTCGGTAGTGCGCGGATCGCCGTACACGTTGTACGTGATACCGTTGTCGTGAATGAGCCGGCGGCCTTCCTGCCAGCGGCTGGCGAGGCCCTCAGAGCCAAGCGTCAGGAGCGAATCGACCAGCGGCAGCCACGACGGGCGCGGCTTTCCATCGGCCGCAACCAGTTCATCATAGAATCGTTTGTCCGGCTCATAGCGCCAGGCTGAGTGGAGATCTTGCTCTGGTTCTGTGAGGTTTCGGTTCATCCCGCGGTATCTTCGCATTCTTGCACAACCGAAAGCAGTAGAATGAATATCCATGCGAAAACTGATCCCTCTCCTTCCGATTTTATTGACCGCCTGCTATCTGCACGGCCAGCCGTCGCACACCGTGACCAAGGCAGACGTAGATCGCCTGATGAAGGAGCTTTCAAATTGGGGCCGCTGGGGGAAAGACGATCAGATCGGCACGCTCAACCTCATCACACCGGCCAAACGGAAGAGCGCCGCGGCGCTGGTGAAGGAAGGCGTTTCGGTATCGCTCGCGCGGGACACGGAAAAGGACAAAGCGGTGGACAATCCGGACCCGTTCGTGCAGAAGATGAACCTGACCGGCGCCACCGCACGCGGTCAGTTTGTGGTCGACACATATACCGTGCTCTATCACGGCTATGCACACACTCACATGGATGCGCTTTGCCATATGTTTTATCAGGGCAAGATGTTCAACGGTTTTTCGCAGCAGACCGTGACGGACGCAGGGGCACAGCAACTCGCAATACTCAACGTGAAGAACGGCATTTTCACGCGCGGCATTCTGATCGACATCCCAGCTTTTAAGGGTTTGAAGTATCTCGAACCGGGGACGCCGATTTATGCCGAAGATCTCGACGCCTGGGAGAAGAAAACGGGTGTCAAAGTAGGATCCGGCGATGTGGTGTTTTTTCGCACCGGACGTTGGGCGCGGCGTGCGGAAAAGGGGCCGTGGGATGTGGGCAAGGCATCGGCGGGTCTCCATACATCCTGCATGAAGTGGCTGCACCAACGTGACGTGGCCATGGTCGGGAGCGACGTGGGCATGGATCTGTCGCCCTCCGGAGTGGATGGAGTGGTGCAGCCGATCCACCAGTTGCTGCTGATCGCGATGGGCACGATGATTTTCGACAATTGCGATCTTGAGGCGCTGAGCCAGGCTACTGCGAGGAGACAGCGATGGGATTTTCTGTTGACCGCCTCGCCCCTGGCAGTGAAGAACGGGACGGGGTCGCCGCTTAATCCGATCGCGACGTTCTAGTGGACACGGCCATCTACACCGTGCGAGGATTCGGACGCCTCAGATCCAACGTCAGCGGGTACTGCGGATTTTCCTCGCGGCGCGGAAGCGCCATCGGGCCGGGCGTGTGGCCGAAGGGAAAGAACCGCGCTCCGCGGCGGGATTCCGCCTCGTTGGCGTTCACCGGAAATGTGTCGTAGCTCCGGCCCCCGGGATGGGCCACATGATACGTGCAGCCTCCCACTGAGCGGAGGTTCCACGTGTCTAGAATGTCGAAGATCAACGGCGCTTGCACCGGAATCGTCGGGTGCAGGCACGACCATGGTTGCCACGCGCGATATCGAACTCCGGCCACCCATTCGCCCTTCGTGTCCGTAGCGCGCAGCGGCACTAGCCTTCCATTACAGGTCACGACGTATCGCGGATTCGTCAATCCGTTTACCTTCACCTGGACTCTCTCCACCGACGAGTCTACATAACGCGCCGTGCCGCCCGCGCTGGCTTCTTCGCCGAGCACGTACCATGGCTCGGTGGCTTGCCGGATCTCGATTTCGATCCCGGCATGCTGTACGCTTCCGCAGACGGGATAGCGAAACTCGAAATGCGGTGCGAACCACTCGGGTTCAAACGAATAGCCGGCGCGCTTCAGATCGCCGAGGATTTCCCGGAAATCGCTATCGATGAAATGCGGCAGCATGAACCGGTCGTGAAGCTGCGTGCCCCAGCCGATAGGATTGTGCGGATACGGCTCCTTCCAGAACCATGCGATCAGCGCACGCACGAGCAACTGCTGGATCAGGCTCATGCGCGCGTGAGGCGGCATCTCGAAGCCGCGCAGCTCGAGCAAGCCCAAGCGTCCGGTGGAAGAATCCGGTGAATAAAGCTTATCGATGCAGAACTCCGCGCGATGAGTGTTCCCGGTTACGTCCACCAGAAGGTGGCGGAAGATGCGATCCACCAGCCACGGTGGGCACTCGCCTTCGCCCGGCGCCGGAACTTCACTGAACGCGATTTCCAGCTCGTAGATGCTGTCCTGGCGGGTTTCATCGACACGCGGCGCCTGGCTGGTAGGTCCGATGAACATCCCGGAAAACAGGTACGACAGCGATGGATGATTCAGCCAATACGCGAGCATGCTGCGCAGCAAATCCGGCCGCCGCAGGAACGGACTGTCGGCTGGAGTTGCGCCGCCCATGACGAAGTGATTGCCTCCGCCGGTTCCGCTGTGCCGTCCATCGAGCATGAACTTCTCGGTGCCGAGACGGCAGCGGTGCGCCTCCTCATACAACGTGGTGGTGTTCGAAACCAACTCCGCCCAGTTATACGAAGGATGGATATTCACTTCGATCACTCCGGGATCGGGCGTAACTTTGATTTGATCGATGCGAGGATCGGACGGGGGCGCATAGCCTTCGATAACGACGGGCATTTTTAGATACGCCGCCACGTCCTCGATCGCCACCAGCAGATCGAGATAATCCTCGGTGGAAGGAACGGGCGGCATAAACACATGCAATCGTCCATCTCTCGGCTCCACACATAGGGCTGTGCGTACGATCCAGGGAGCAGATTCACCCAACGCCGGCTTACGATCACGAGGAGGATCGCTATCGCGCTGGACCATTGGCGGGCCGGGCGGGGCGTGCTTCGGTGCGGGGAGTGGAACTCGCTGCGCCATCGGATCGACGGGATGAAACTGCGGCGCTTCCGAAGGTTTTACCCAAGGCAGGTTCGACAAAGGAAGGCGCAGGCCAACCGGCGAGTCGCCCGGAACTAAATACAGATGCTGTCCGCGAAGCATCCAGAGTCCACTCTGCCATTCCGGTCCATATTTTCCGGCGCCGCGCTGGAGCGGCAACACGTATCCGGTCGGCGTATCCAAACCACGTTCGAAAACGGCTTTGACCCGCTTGCTCTCGATCGGATCTTCCAGGTGATTGTCGATGGGATCGACATTGATCGGCAGTTGCCGCTCGCGCTGCAAGTAGTACACGGGATCTTCCAATGCGGGGATGGCGTACTCGGCGGCGACACCCAGCCGATTGGCAAGTGTTTCCGAAAACCGGTGCGCATCTTTTGGGCCGAAGTTGTATTTCCCATCCTCTCGCGCGAGCAACGAGAGATCCTGCCACAGCGGAACGCCATCCTTACGCCAGAAACACGTCAGAGTCCAGCGCGGCAGTTGCTCGCCGGGGTACCACTTGCCCTGACCGAAATGCAGCAGTGCGCCGGGCGCATATCGCTGGCGCAATCGATCGAGCAATTGCCCGGCCATGAGACGTTTTTCTTTACCGAGCGCCGCCGTGTTCCACTCGGCGCCGTCCATGTTGTCGACGGACACAAAGGTCGGCTCGCCGCCCATGGTCAGCCGAACATCGCCAACCTGAAGAGCGCGATCGATTCGATGTCCGAGCGTTTCAATCTGTTGCCATTGATCTTCGGTATACGGTAGCGTGACGCGCGGATCTTCATGGATGCGCGTGACGGACATTTCATGGATGAACTCTACTTCGCAATGGTCGACGGCGCCGCTGACGGGCGCTGCGGAGGAGGGCTCGGGCGTGGCCGCGAGCGGGATATGACCTTCGCCGGCAAACAGACCCGATGTGGGATCCATCCCGATCCAGCCCGCGCCGGGCAAATAGACTTCCGTCCAGGCATGTAGATCGGTGAAATCCTGCGTAGGGCCCTCGGGACCTTCCAGCGGCTTCACGTCGGGCTTGAGTTGGATGAGATAACCGGAAACGAAACGCGCGGCCAGACCCAGATGGCGGAAAATCTCCACCAGCAGCCAGGCGCTGTCGCGGCACGAACCGCTTCTGTTGAACAGGGTTTCTTCCGGGGTCTGGACGCCGGGCTCCATGCGGATCAGGTAGCGCACTGCATGTTGCAAGAGCTGATTGAGGCCAACGAGAAAGTCGTTCGTGCGCTGTGGCGAGACGTTGATCGTCTTGAGAAATTCTTTCAACAGCGCGCCCGCGGGTTTCACTTCCAGGAACGGGGCGAGCTCTCTCTTTAGCGACGGCTCATACTGAAACGGATAGTTTTCGGCGTGAGGCTCGAGAAAAAAATCGAACGGATTGATGACCGTCATTTCGGCCACCAGATCCACCTCCACCGACAGTTCGTGAACCACATTCTTGAAGACTGCGCGCGCCAGATAATTCGCTTGGGGATCTTGCTGCCAGTTCAGGAAGTGATCGGCGGGTTTCACTTTCAACGAATATGCCGTGATGGGAGTGCGGCAATGCGGAGCCGGCCGAAGCCGAATGACGTGTGGCGAGAGGGTTACCAGACGGTCGTACTGATAGATGGTCTTGTGGTGAAGCGCGACGCGGATCGGCATGATGGGTTGTTGTGTCGGATCATTCCCACGACATGGAGGGCTGGATCTTCAATTATACTTGTAAGCCGGTTGCCGCTATCTATCGAACGTCCGCGGTCATGGGCTTCTGGCCGGCCGCGTATGATAAACCCATCACCGCCCACGCCGTTCCGGCAGAGGAAATCCATTGATCGTGATCGTGCGGAAATCCGCTTTGGAAGTACGGTTGGAACTTCGGCGCACGGCTCTTCACGTACCACGAACCATCGGGGCGCTGCGTGCGCAGCAGAAACTCCACGCCGCGTTTGTACGCTGGATCGCTCGCGGCCGTCCCCAGTTGATGAAGAGTGTATAGCGCTTCGCCGGTTGCATACGCATCGCTGGCCAGTTCCGGCGTTTGCGCCCAACCGCCGTCAGAGCGTTGCTGGGCCGTCAGTTGCCCCATCAATGGACCGAGTGTTTCGCGATCTGCGTGGGCCCAATGCAGTCCCAGCAGCTGCATGGTCCGGTCTTCTGTGGTTCGCGCTTCCGACGCCTTCAGCCAAGCGGCTGCGCGCCCGATCCGTTGGTTGAATTCCGTTTTGCGTCCGGCCGGTCCGTACTCTCTGAGCATGCGAATGGCAAATGCAGTGCGCGAGAAATCGCCATCTTGCATGGGAGCCCTCGCAATACCGACGGCATGCCAATTGCCGCCGCTATGTTGGTCGGCGGCCACGTAGTGGACCATTGCGTCGATCGTTCGATCGGCGGGCGCGCCCTGAGCGGCCATCTGGAGGAGAGAGTAAAGGGTCGTATCAGCGCCCCCGGGCACAGCCAACAGTTGCAGTAGCGGTTGCTCGGCCGCGACCCACTGCAACTTCGCTGTTTTCAGGTGCTCCGCCGCAGCGTTTTCATCCACGTGTATGCCATTGTTGCGCGCCACGACGCTGGCTGAAGCCGTCAGGTTCTGAGCGTGGCAGGCGATGCAGCCTCCCTCCTTCATAAAACCGTTGCTCATTTGCTGCAGCATGGAGATGCTTTTCTCCACGGCCTCTTTTGGCGCCGGAAGTTGGCGATCCTGCGATGCAAGCATCATGGAGGGCGATACCGATTGCGCGCGCTCCATGCCCAGTTCGTTCAACACCGGCCCGTAGGAATACTTGTTGGCCCAATCGAAAGCGCTCTCCCCGTTCTTGTCCTTGATTTTAGGATCGGCGCCTTTGTCGAGCAGGAGCCGGATCACTTTCGGGTCGGGCCTGTCGGTCGAGATCGCCAGCATGAGGGGCGTCATACCCCGGACATCCTGTGCATTCACGTTCGAACCTGCATGGAGCAAAAGTTCTACTGAATCCGCACCGCCGTAGGCCGCCGCAAGCAGCAGCGCGGTGAAGGATCCCAGCGCAATTGGACCATTCTTAACTACGTTGATTTGAGGCATGCTTACCGTATGGACGTCCGCACCTTTGGCGAGCAGCATCTTGACAACGGACGTATTCCCCATCGCGGCTGCGTTCATCAGCGAGTCGCCGAGTGCCGATACCGCCTTTACATCCGCTCCTTTATTCAGTAGTAGAGTGATGGTCGCGATGTCATCGGTCTCTGTGGCCGCGAGCAGAGGCGTAATCCCCCGGGCATCGGGGGTTGAAAAGTCCGCGCCCTTTTCGAGAAGAAGCTTCACTATCTCAGACGTCCCGCTCTGCGAACAGGCAATCAGCAGCGCGGTTCTTCCGGGCTTCGAGCGTACGTTGACATCCGCGCCCTTGTCCAAAAGAAGACGCACCTTTTTGATGTCGCCGGCACTCCACATGAGTGCCGTTGCATCGAAGGCGTTCTTGGCGTTCACGTCGGCCTTCGCCTCCAGCAGGGCTTGCATGGATTCCAGGCTTCCAAACGCCCCCGAATACATGAGCGGTGTGGACGCGTGTTTGTCCTTGGCGTTTACGTCTGAGGTTTTGAGCAAACCGCGCAATGACGCCAAGTCGTTGTTGCGGATCGCGTCGTAGTAACGGTCGCTGATGTCCTGAGCTGTAGCGGCTGCGCTCAGGGCGAGGAAGATCGCTAAAGCTTTCATCGAACCTCCGCCGTCATTGGCTTATTGGGGACGGCGTAGGCCAGCCCCATCGCGGCCCAGGCTGTTCCGGCCTGTGAAATCCACTGGTCGTGATCGAACGGGAATCCGCTCTGAAAGTACGGCTGCACTTTCGGCGACCTCGTCTTCACCTGCCAGGAACCATCGTCAAACTGTGTACGAACCAGGAATTGCACTCCGCGCTGGTAAGCGTTGCTGTTCGTTGGAATTCCCAACTCGTGGAGCATGTAGAGCACCTGGCCGGTGCCATAAGCGTCGCTCGCGAGTTCAGGCGTCTGCGCCCAACCTCCGTCCGAACGCTGCTGATCCAGTACTTGCTTTAGATATAGTTCGCCTGTTTGTCGATCGGCGCCGGCCCATTTCATTCCCAGCAACTGCATCACCCGATCCTCAGTGGACCGCGGCTCCGATGCCTTTAGCCAAGCGGCGGCGCGCGCGATGCGTTCCCCGTACTCCGCTTTGCGGGCTTCGGGACCGTAAGCCTTCAGCACTTTGATGGCCATTGCGGTTCCCGAGAAGTCGCCGTCTTCCATAGGCGGCCTTGCTACTCCGGCGCGATGCCAGTTGCCGCCGCTGAGTTGGCTTCCGGCGACGTAATGCACTATCGCGTCGGTGCTCCGGTCAGCCGGGACGCCCTCCGCGGACATCTCCAGAATTGTGTACTCCGCTGTGATTGCCGCCCCGCCGCCGCCCACTTGCACCAGGCGGCGCTGATCCGCCGAGGCGTTTTGCAATTTGGCAATCTTAGCCTGTGCGGCCGCCGCGGTCTCGTCTACGCGTATGCCCTGCGCCCGCGCCACTCCCACAGCGGCTGCGGTGATATCTTGCGCGTGACAGGCTGCGCATCCTCCCTTAAAAAGGAAACCGCCGCTGATCTGCTGCAGCAAAGCGACACTCTTTTCAGCCGCGTCTTTCACGTTGGCGGTCTTATGATCCTTAGCGGCCACAATCGAGACCGCGGGCGATTTTGCCTGCTCCCTGCCGAGTGCTTTGAGCACCGGACCGTTGTTGAACTTCCTTGCCCAATCGATGACGGTCTCGCCTTCGCCGTCCTTAATCTTCGGGTCTGCGCCGCGCTCCAATAGCAAGCGCACCACTTGCGGATTCGGACGATCGGACGAGACGGCGAGCATCAGCGGCGTCATGCCGCGGACGTCGCGGGCGTTCACTTTTGCTCCAGCGTCGAGCAGCACTTTGATCACGTCCGGTTCGCTATACGCGGATGCCATCAGTAGGGGGGTCCACAAGCCGGTGGTGATATTGCCGTTCTTCACCTTTCCGGACGCTTCTGCGCTCACTGCGTTGACGTCCGCACCCTTGGCGAGGAGCATTTTTATGATTTCGATGTTGCCCATGGATCCGGCGTTGATCAGAGCGCTTTCCCCGGTTTCGGACCTGGCGTTTACGTCGATGCCCGCCTTCAGCAGCAGCGCGACCGTGGCTGCGTCGTTGGTGCTGGCGGCTTCCATCAGCGCCGTGACCTCGACGGTTATCGCGAGCCAACGGATCGGCTCCCTTTTCCAACAATAACTTCACGATCCGCGAGCCTCCATCGCGCGTCGCCGCGGTGAGCAACGGTGTACGGCCTTGTGCGGACCGGCGTTCACATCCGCGCCGTTGGCCACGAGCAACCGCACTCGTTCGAAGTCGCTCGCGCACCACAAGAGGGCGGTGGCGTCGAATCCGTTCTTGGCGTTCACGTCGGCTTTGGCGGCGATCAGCGTTTGCATTGCCTCCAGGCTGCCGAACGCCGCGGCGTACATGAGAGGAGTAGCGCCGCGCTTATCCTTTATATTGATGTCGCCTGTTTTCAACAGTTCATGCAGAGATGGCAGATCGTTGTTGCGGATTGCCTCGTAATAACGATCGCTGGCTTGTTGCGCTGCCAGTGGCGACACTCCGAGTGTCGTCAAAACTGTCAGGCACACTACTACTGTTTGATGGCGCATTCACCCTCCCCGGTCGGCATTCATCATACCGCTTCCACCTATAAAAGCAAGCGGATCTTGTGATACCGATCCGCCATTTCAGGCGGCTTTCAGCCATGTTTGGTATTGTGTTGGCGTACAACAATGCGTTTACTCATGATCATGTGCTTTCCCGCACTCATGTTCCCCGCGGCTCAGTTTACCGGTTCAACCGCTTGCAAAACCTGCCATCCGGCGATCTATGAACGGTGGAGCAAGACGCGTATGGCGAATGTGGTTCGCGATCCGAAGGTTCATCCGGACGCCATTATTCCCGATTTGTCGAAACCCGATCCGCTGGTGAAGTTCACCAAGGACGATATAGCGTTCGTCTACGGCAGCAAGTGGAAGCAGCGTTACTTCACGAAGATGGGCGACGATTATTTTCCGCTCGACGCGCAATGGGACATCACCCATCAAATCTGGCGCGCGTACATGGTTCAGCCGAACACGGATTGGTGGGTCCCGCATTTCCCCGCCGACAATAAGAAGCGTCCCACCGGACAACTTTGCGATGGTTGCCATGCCGTCAATTACAACATCGAGACCAAGGCTGTGACGGAATGGAATGTGGGCTGCGAGAAATGTCACGGACCAGGCTCCGAACATGTCCAGCGGCCTTCCAGAGCGAATATTGTTAACCCGGCGCGTTTGGACTCCAGACAAGCCACCGACACGTGCATTCAATGCCACTCCCAGGGGCAGCCGCTGAACAATCCGATCAACGGCAAGTATTATGATTGGCCGGTTGGTTTCCAGATGGGGATGGATCTGAAGAATTTCTGGAAACTGGAGGAGAACACGCTAGGAAAGCAGTCGTTCACCCATTTTGCCGATGGCACGGCGCATAAGAATAGGATGCAGGGCAACGATTTCGTCCAAAGTGTAATGTACACGCACGGGATAAGCTGCAATAGCTGTCACGATGTTCACGGAACGGAAAACAATGCGGACCTGCTGAAGCCCGCCAATGTGATGTGCCTGGAATGCCACGGCCCGAATTCACCCAACGGTCCTCGCGCGGCGACGATCGAGGCGCACACTCATCATCAGGCCGGCAGCGCTGGAAATGAGTGCGTCGGGTGCCACATGCCGAAGATCGCGCAACAGCTCGCCGACGTGAATGTCCGCAGCCACACGTTCCATTTCGTACCGCCGAGCGTCACTGACACGCTGAAAGTTCCGAACGCCTGCAATGTTTGTCATACGGACAAATCGACCAAGTGGGCCGCCGATGCATTGAAGACCTGGCCGAATATGTCGGCTTGGCGCGTGGCCAACTAAGACGCTCAATATAACGTTGACAGATATATCGAGTGGCGTTATATTTGGCTTGTGTCTCCCACTCTCTTTCATATTCTGGTAGCTCTGGCCGATCAGGACCGGCATGGTTACGCCATCATGCTGGACGTCTCTGCGAGAACCGGCGGCGAGATAAAGCTCAGCCCCGGAACCCTGTACGGCTCAATTAAACGCATGTTGGAAGACGGCTGGATCGTGGAACGCGACTCCGATGACGAACGGCGCCGCAACTACAGGCTGACGCCGCTTGGCCGCAGGATGGCAGAAGGAGAAGCGAGCCGCTTGGAAACTGTGCTCCGCCAGGCGCGGGCCACCGGTCTACTGCCGAAGAGGAGTTGAGCAATGCAGGACCGCCTATTTTCGCTGTTGATGCACGTTTACCCGGCCTCATTCCGCAACGAATATGGTCCGGAGATGCAACGCGATTTCGAAAACCGGCGACGCGATTGTAGTTCGTGGTTTTCGGTTGTACTGCTCTGGCTGGCAGTGATCCCGGACGTTCTTTTCACTGCCCTTCGCGAGCATCTTGCGCTCTTGCGCCAGGATATTCGGTACGCGTTGCGAATGTTTCGCCGGTCGCCGGCTTTCGTCTTGACCGCGGTTTTCACGATCGCGCTCGGCGTGGGCGCCAATACGGCAATCTTTACTGCTGTCGATCGCGCCCTGGTGAGGCCGCTGCCGTTCCGTGATCCTGATCGCCTCGTCAAACTTCGGGAGGATGCTTCGCACTACGGGTACCCGGCGAACAATGTTTCACCGCCGAACTATCTCGATTGGAAAGCCCAAAGCAAAGTGTTTGAGGACATGGCCGCCTATCGCGGTACCTCGTTCAACCTTACCGGCGCGGGTCTGCCGGAGAGATTGGACGGAGCCGCGTTTACAGCGAATGTCTTCTCACTGCTCGGAGTGAAGCCGATGCTCGGCCGCACGTTTCTTCCCGAGGAGGATGGCCCTGATTCCCGTCGTACCGTAATCCTCAGCCATGGTCTTTGGCTGCGGCGATTTGCGTCCGCCCCCAATGTCATCGGGCGCACGCTCGAGTTCGACGGCGCGCCCTTCACCATCATTGGTGTGATGCCGCCAACGTTCCACTTCCCCAGGGCGGACGTGGAGTATTGGGTCGCGGAACGCCTCGATACGCACGATTTGACCCAGCGCAAAAATAATTATCTGGACGTTATTGGGCGCTTGCGTTCGGGCGCGACGGTGGAACAGGCACAGTCGGAAATGAGCGTCATCGCTTCCCGTTTGGAACACGCGTACCCGGAGACCAACCGTTATATCGGCGTCCGTCTACGCACCCTGCGGGAGGAAGTGTCGCTGCGTGCGCGACTCTCGCTGCTGGTGCTGCTGGCCGCGGCCGGTTGCATCCTGCTGATTGGCTGCTCGAATCTGGCCAACCTGCTGCTGGCCCGCGCGAGTTCGCGGCGGAAGGAACTGGCGGTCCGAACCATGCTTGGCGCCGGGCGCGAGCGGTTGATCCGTCAAATTCTCACTGAGAGCGTTCTCCTTTCAGTAGGTGGAGGAGTGGCCGGCTTGTTGCTGGCAGTCTGGACCGCGCCGTTGCTGCAGACGCTCGTTCCTGACAATTTGCCGATGGATCATTCGCTCACGGTGGACTGGCGGGTACTTGGGTTCGGATTCGCACTGTCGGTCGCGGCCGGCTTGCTTTTCGCGATGCTACCGGCTCTCCATATTACTAGTGAGAGCTCGCTTGCTTCGGGGAGCAGGGAAGGCAGTCGCGAAGGTGTAGGCGGGCGCAAAGGAATGTTCCGGAATGCTCTTGTAGTAGCTGAAATCGGGCTTTCCGCTGTGCTCCTGGTTTGCGCGGGACTCCTGGTCCAAACTCTGCTGCGGATCGAAAATGTCGATCCGGGATTTCGGTCCGAAGGCGTGCTGACGCTGCGCACGTCGCTGCCAATGCCGAAGTACGACCGTCTGGCGCCGCGCCATCGCTTCTATGACCAGGTACTCTCGCAGATCCGCGCGCAGCCTGGGGTTCAAGCAGCCGGCTGTGTAAGTTTCCTGCCGCTCACAATGGGCGGCGGAATCTTTCCTGTCTGGCTGGAAGGACAACCTCGCGATACGAGCCGGGTTTCGCTGAACGCGATGTACCGCATCGCGACTCCCGGTTACTTTTCCGCCATGGGGATCCCGCTTATTTCCGGGCGCGATTTCGGGGAGGAGGATTCGCTCGACAAACCGCGAGTTGCAGTGGTGAGCGCAAGTTTTGCCCGAAAGTCATGGCCGAATCAGAACCCGCTTGGCCGCAGATTTGAAGTACAGGATATAGCTGAAGGGCTGCGGACTGTAGTCGGCGTGGTGGGGGATGTAAAAGTGCGGGGATTGGAACGCGACAGTGAGCCGCAGGTTTATACGCCATATTCACAATCGGACGAGGGCTTTACCTGGTTCCAGCCGAAGGATCTGGCGATCCGCGCGACCCTCGATCCGGCGAGTTTGATTCCGGCTGTCCGGAAAATCATTTGGTCGGCCGATCCGGATCAACCTATTTCAGATGTGCAGACGCTACCCGAGCTGCTGGAGTCGGAAACCACCGCACGGCGTCTCCAATTGCGGCTGCTGGGCGTCTTCACCGGCCTGGCGCTGTTGCTGGCCGCGATCGGTATTTACGGACTCTTGTCGTTCCTCGTCTCGCAGCGAACGCCCGAGATTGGAGTACGGCTCGCGTTGGGCGCGAGGGCCGGCGGAATTCTAGGAATGTTCATGCGGCAGGGATTGGCGCTCGCCGGAGTTGGGTTGGCGCTCGGACTAGCGGTTGCGTATGCCGCGGGACGGACGATGGAGCGTCTGCTCTTTGGCGTGAAGCCGACCGACCCCCTGGCTTACACGGTAGCGGCGATCCTTTGTCTCGTTACTACGCTGTTCGCGTGCTACCTGCCGGCGCGGCGGGCTTCCCATATCGATCCTATGGCCGCGGTTCGCTCCGAGTGAATACCGATGGCAGTGCGGCGGCGCTGATGGGTTGCGTGATGCGCGACGGCCCCATCTCGAGCCACGTCCTGCCGACCTTGCGGATCCGTTCGAGATCGCTTCCACCGACACCGATGAGCGAATAGAAAACGCCGCGCTCCGATTCCTCGTTCGGCAGAGCGAAAAAGTCCATCCCCATAGGAGAGAAATGGTTTGGGTACCGCGTGAGACTCGCGGCGTCCACTTCGTGACCCTGACTGTTGAGCCAGCCCACCGGCCAATGATCCCATGAACTCGAGACCCACCCGACTCCGCCCGTGTCCCTGTGGCTGTGTTCCTTCAAGCGCGTGAAGTCGTGACGGAAGCCGGAGTTGTCTCCGAAGATGCAAAACGGAGAGCCGTCCTTCATCGGTATTATGAGCGCGACGCCGGGAGCATCGTCCAATTCTTTCCATGCTGCACCGGCGCGCCTGGCTACGCCCGTCCAAATTTTGCCTGGCGCGGGCTTCCAGAAAACGTCGTAGCGCTTTTCGGAGAACGTGTCGAGTACCGCCAGCGCGTGGCTCTCTCCCGTGGCGTTTTCCGGGGCCAGTATATCGGACCAGAGCTTGCCCACCGGGCTCATGGCAATCGTCTCAATGGGTTCGCGCGTGTACCCGTGAGTGTCTCCGGGCCGCAGAGTCTGGTAGGTTTGACGCCGCACGATCAACCCGTTCGGGTAAGGCCCAAAAATCCTCCGTCCCGCGATAGGCAGCCTCACCCGCCTTGATGTTGACTCCTATGTATGTCCAACGAACCCACACGCGGTCGGGTCCCGACTCGAGTACATCCACAAAGCTGTTGCGCTCCCTGCGTCCCCAATCGTTGAACAGTTCGGCCCAGCCTTCGTTGCCTTCAAAAAACTGATAGGAAAGTCCGCCGCCGGAGGGGAGTTCGAACCACGGGCAATAGCTTGCTTCGTGCGAAAAGACGAAGCGGTAGGGGAAGTCTTTCCAGAAAATGACGAATGCTTTGCGCGGATTGAGGTCGGCCGAGGGTGGGCTGGTGAATTCTCCTTTGTAGTTCCCAAACGTGTAGTCGGAGACTTCGGCAATCGACACGCCGTTGGTTTTCGCTGCTCGCAGTTGCGCTATCGTGATGGGCTGCGGCTTGGCGAACTCCGGAGAGATTTCAAGGCGGCGGATTCTGAGGTCGGCAGTCGCGAATTTACCGGGTTTCGGGTCGGCTGTGACCACAGGGAAGCCATCGATCGACGACACCGTGACGTCAAATGGTCCAGGTTCGAGGCAGCACACCTCGTAGCTCCCGTTGTATTTGGCGGTCACCGAAGTCACTTGTTTGTTGCGCGCATTGGTGATCTTGACCTGCGCGTTGGGGAAGGGAATGGAGGAGCCATCGTAGACAGTTCCTCGAATCCCGGCTTGTGGTTGAGCGAAGGAGAGTCCGCAGAGAGCGAATAGGGAAAATGCTCTCACATTTTGATGAAGATGTTTCTCTTGTAAAGCCAAAAGCACATATACCACATCACGGCGAGCACCAGAATATTTTGGGGAATCGCGCCGAGATCGCCGAGATACCAGAAATTGCCGGTGAAGACTCCCAACCCGCGATCGAGCCAGCCTCGAAGCACCTGTGAAAAGGAGTAGATGAAGATCGAGTTCATGCCGAGCACCAAAGCGGGAAACGCCCACTTGCGATATTGCTTGACGTCCACGATCCAGTAAAGAGTCATCAGTATGAGAATGACCCAGCCCGCGCTGAAGAGTGTGAATGACGCGGTCCAGAGCCGCTTCACCATTGGGTTGACCGGTTCCAGGGCGAGCCCTAGTACGAACGCCCCAGCCGCGCACATTCCGAGCACTTTCAACTTATAAGAATGTGACCGCTCCATGCGCATTAGCATTCCTGCCCAGCAGCCGAACAAGATGGTAACGGCGTTGCCTATGAAGTTGATGGTGGTGTAATAGCCGGAATAATTGTAGCCGAGGAGCTTCAGGTCAATCACGGCCCCGATGTTGCCGGACTTCGAGAAGGCCCCGTCCGGTCCGGGAAACAGCACGAATAGTGCCCAATAGCCGGCGAGCATCGCAACAGCACATCCCACTTGCCACGCGAAGGGCAGGCGCGTGATGAGGAAACATAAGAGATACCCAAACGCGATCTGGCAAAGGACGTTGATTAACTGAAGAACCGGACGCCCGCGCCGGGAGTCGAAGCTCGACAGGACGTTGCTCAGCACGATCAGCAGCAGCGATCTCCATGCGACGTGACGAAACAAATCGAAATTGGTTGCGCCCTCGGCCACCCGGCGCGCAAATGCGAAAGGCATCGCCATGCCGACCATGAACGTGAATGCGGGTTGGATGAGGTCCCAGAACGTGCAGCCCGTCCAATCGGTGTGGTCTACCTGGCGTGCCAGCCACGCCCAATTGGGATGCGATTGCAGAACGCTGAATCCGAAGCCGTGCGAGATCAGCGTCAGCATGATGAGCCCGCGATAGGCATCCAGACTGACCAGGCGTTCCGCGCGCGGTCCACGTTCCATTCCGGTGCGCGCAGGTTGAGGAGCGGCGTACGTTGTAGTCGCCATGATTTGAAACTTTATCAGTTTTAAACAATGCGCGTCTTCGATAGACTGTAAGGCACTATGCGGGCATTCTGGTTGATGCTGGTGATGGTTGGCATTTCGATTTGCGCGGCATTCGGCGATGACGGAGACCGGCTCCTTCGAGTGAATCACTACGTTCGTGTTCGCTCGACAGTGCCTTCCATCGCGGGTCAAACCACGCAGATCTACGTGCGCGAAGTGGTGCGGGCCGGGACCGCTTTGCGCGACGGAACATTGGCGGATCGCGTGGTGCTGTTCGTCCACGGCGCGGGTACTCCCGGCGAAGTCGCTTTCGACGTTCCTTTCCAGGACTACAGTTGGATGGCGTATCTTGCCCGCGCCGGCTACGACGTTTTCGAAATGGACATGACTGGATATGGGCGCTCGACGCGCCCGCCGGCCATGAACGACCCGTGCAACCTGGCAAACGCGCAGCAACTCACGTTCACTCCGAGCCTGATGTCCGCGCCTTGCGCCCCGCCGTATGGACAGCACATGACGACCATCGCTTCCGACTGGAATGATATCGGCGCTGTTGTGGACCACTTACTCGCGCTACGGCACGTGGAGCGTGTGAACTTAATCGGTTGGTCGCTGGGCGGTCCACGGGCGGGCGGATATGCGGCTCGGCATACGGAGAAAGTACGCAAGCTTGTTCTGTTGGCCCCGGCGTATGGCCGCGGCTCGGCGAGTGACCCACCGGCGCAGGTCCCGGCGAACGGCGTTGTGATGAACACGCAATCCCGTGGTGAGTTTGATGCGAACTGGGTCCGTCAGGTAGGGTGCCCGGCTCAAATCGATCCGGCGGCCGCCGATGCGGTCTGGTCCGCGATGATCGAGTCCGATGCGGTGGGTGCGACATGGGGAAGTGGTGTCAGGCGCGCGCCACAGTTGACTACGTGGGGTTGGAACTCGTCAGTGGTTACGAAGATGCGCATTCCGACAATGACTGTGGCCGGCGCGTACGACAAACAAGTGCCGCCGGAGAGAGTGCGCGACTTGTACACGGACCTCGGTTCGAGTCAGAAAGTCTTCGTCGATCTGGCGTGCTCCTCGCACAACGCGCTTTGGGAGAAGAACCACGCGCTGCTGTTTCAGGCCTCGCTGGAATGGCTTTCGAAGGGTACCGTGAGCGGGATGGAGCAGGGAACTATCCGCCTTGGCTATGAGTCCGCGAAGTAACGGTTGCGAGGAAAGCCTCGACCTTCGCCTTCACGGTCCGCCGATCGATTCCGAGCCGGCGCGCTGCGTCTTCGTAGGTGCCTGTCTTGCGGTAAACGAGCGCGGCATAGTAGCAGAGCAACTCGTCTGCGGTTAGTTCCGCATTTCGCAGACGGCCGAGGAAACCATCATCGTGAGTGGAATCGCGTTCGGCAATCGGCTGGTAGGAGCGCCGGATGATCACGTTTCGCACACACTGCTCCACTTCGCGATAGTTACCGGGCCAACCATAACCTCGCGGTAAATTCGTTTCCACCCAGTGCTTCACTTCCGGCAGACACTGCTCGGCTTCGTCGCCAACGGCGCGTCGAACCATGAAGAGCAGCAGGTCGTCGAGGACTTGCGGTGAATCCTCAATCTGTTCGCGAAGCGACGGGGTCCGGACCAGATCGGCGCACAAACGATAGTAGAGATCCTCGCGGAAACGGCCGGCTCGTATTTCGGCGGGCAAATCTCGATTGGTCGCGGCGATCAGTTTTCCCGAAAACTCGCGAACTGCGGTGGCTCCCACTGCGGAGAATCGGCGCGTTTCGATGACCCGCAACAGCTTCACTTGGATCGCCAGTTCTAACTCGCCGAGCTCATCGAGGAATACCGATCCGGCGGCGGGACACACGTCGAGCCATCCTTGCCTGTCGCCGATGGCGCCGGTAAAGGCGCCCCGGCGGTGGCCGAATAGTTCCGATTCGATCAGCGTGGGCGAGAGCGCAGCCAGATTGATGGGGATGAACGATTCCGTGGGCGGATCGGCGAACCTGAATTTCGCCGGATCGAACGAGACGTAGCGCGAACCGGCGATGGCGCGGGCGACGAGTTCTTTTCCGGTTCCCGACGGTCCGGTAATCAGCGTCGGAAAATCGTGCATTCGCGAATAGAGAATGCGCCAGTAGCGCCGGAGGTCGTGAGTGAAGACAGACTGCCAGACAGAAGCCCGCAATTGCGCGGCGGGCATCGAGTTTCCTATGATTTTGTCGAAGATGTGATGGAAGGCGCGTTGCACCTGGCGAAAGCAGGCGAATAGATGGGCAGGTTGGAGAGCGGTTTCCGATCGCCGCCCAGCAATCTGGAAATAGCGATTCCAACTGGCTAGAAAACGTTCGTAGAAGCGCCAGTTATTTCCCGCGGCTGCGAACTCCGGTTGGTATTGCTGATACAGCAGATAGTGTGCGCCGTCTTCGTAGATAGCCAGATCGCCGGACGATGCATCAAAGCCGCTTTCCAATCGTGAGCGGACCTTTTCCACCACGGGCTCGAGCTTGGCGTATACGCGCTCTACGTTCGGACTGATGGCATCCAGGTTGTTGACCGACGCGCTCCATACGGCGTGGCCAACGACGTAGTGCTTGCCGAGAGCGGCGCGTTCGTGCTCCAATCTCTCAGGCAAGAACGGGTTGGAATAGGCTAGCTTGGAGACGGCGGACAAGAACCGGCGTTCGGCATCTGAGAGGAGAGGCATACAGAAATTGTACATGGCTATACAGCTGATGCACTCAATCGCGCATCGTTGCCTTTCTATCCTCAACAAAATAGGCTCGAAATCGACTGTCGGGTTGTGGTCCGCGCCATGCACCTCTAGCAAATTATGGAAATCCTGATATTCGCCGTAATCGTTGGCTTGCTGGTAGCGTGTTTGAGTCTTCGCGCCAGGAGTTCGCGCTTGGAAGAACGAATTAATGCGCTCGAGCGTCGTGCTGACCTGACTTTGGACTTCGGCGAGTTGATCCGGCGCGTGTCGAGGTTGGAACGGTTAGCAGTTCCTCCTCCGCCGCCGCCCGTGGAGGTTCCGAAACCAGAGCCTATCGTTGTCCCTACAATGCCCGCTCACGCGCCCGAGCCCGCCCCTCAGCATGAAGCTCCGCCAGAACCGGTGCGTGCCAGCCCGCCGCCCCTCCCCGTCTTTACCCCGCACGTTGTGGAAGAACCCCCGAGTCCGTCGATTTCGGACCGATTGCGCGAGCCTGCTTGGGAATGAGGAATGGGAAACCCTGCTAGGCGGGAGCCTGCTCAATAAACTCGGCGCGCTTCTACTGGTGATTGGCATCGCGTTGTTCCTCGGCTATTCGTTCGGGCACGTGACCGCCGCCGGACGCGCCTCCATCGCTCTGGCTGTCAGCCTTGTGACGCTCGGCGCCGGAGTTTACGTCGAGAGGCGATCCAAATACCGCGTGTTCGCGCGAGGGTTGATCGGCGCCGGTTGGGCCGCGCTCTACGCCACGGCGTACGCGATCTACGCGATTCCGGAAGCGCGAATTATCGACGATCCGCTGGTGGGCTCCATCGGAGTGTTGCTGGTCGCGGTCGGGATGATCGGCCATTCGCTGCGCTACAAATCACAGGCCATCACTGCGGTCGCCTACTTTGCGGCGTTTGCGGCGCTCGCGGTAACGCCGTACAGTCCGTTCGCGGTCATCAGTCTTATTCCGCTTGCAGCTTCAATCCTCTATCTGGCGGCTCGCTTCAATTGGTACTCCATGTCCGTGTTCGGCCTGGTCGCCACCTACGCGACTTGCATCTCGCGAGGCGATTCGAACGCACCGCTGGCATCGACGCAAACATTGTTCCTCGCATACTGGCTGCTGTTCGAAGGATTCGATCTGTTGCGGGTGCAGCGGCGGCGGTTGGACGGTGGCGTCGAGTGGCTCTTTCCTTTGAATAGCATCGGATTTCTTGGACTGTCGTATCTCACCTGGTCGCATCATGCGCCGGACAGACTCTGGTTTGCATCGGCCTGCGGCGCGGTTCTGTTTCTGGCGGATTCGATCAGCCGGGCGATTCTCCGGCCCCCTTCCACATTCGACGAGAGCGACGATCTGATGACACGGCTCCGCTTTGGAAGCTTCGAAGGTTCGGTTGTACTTTCCGCCGTGCTTGCAGGGATGGGTGTGATTGGGCGCGTGCCTGGCGTTTGGATCAACGCCGGTTTGGCTGCGGAAGCTGAAATCATCTACCTTGCCGGCGTGCGGTTCCGTTCCCGATTTCTGCGGTCTTGCGGCGCGGTCGCGTTTACTTTCTCCTTGGGCCGGTTGTTCGCGATGGATTTCCCAGGATCGAAAACCGTTGTCCTTGGCCACTCCACCTGGAACTGGACGCCGGTCCTGATCTTTCATGCAGTCCTTTTTTATATCAACCGCGCAGTGCGGCAATCGGGGGTGTTCTTCAGTTCCATAGCGGCCGCACTGGCAGCATTTGTGCTCGCCGCTGAAGTGCCGCAGGCATGGCTTGGGATGGCATGGATCGTATTCGGGTTTCTTCTGCTGGAACTCGGCTTCCTCAAGAGAACGCTTGAATTTCGCGGCCAGGCGTATGCGCTATTGACTGCCGGAGCGTTTGTCGCATCCGTGACGATCCTGGTCAATAGAAACGAACCCTGGCCAGGATTGGCGATCAGCATGGCGATTGTGTACCTCTGTGCGTTGCAGCCGCGTTGGGTCTCCGATGAAATCATTTCCAGGCCGGAACGTGAGATTTTCGAGGCCGGCGCAATCGCCGGCACTGCGCTGCTTTCCATGGTGCTTCTCTGGAGAACCGTTCCAATCGACTACCTTGCTCTATCTTGGTTTGGACTCGCGCTCCTTCTGTTTGAATTGGGGAATCAACGCATGCCATCCGGTTTGCGGCTTACGCTCGGTCCCGTCGTATCCCTGGCGATCGCCGGCACGATAACGACGCATACGAATGATTTTGCGAAGTATCCCGCGCTGCCGGTTTCGTTGACTTACTTCGGCGGATGCCTCGCGATGTGGTTGGCGGCGGCGCGCTTCGTGCTCCTTCCACCGGCGGAAGCGTCGGAATTCGAACGAAAAGTACAGACGGACTCTCTAACCGCGCTGGGTTGCATCGCGGCGATGGCGGGCTGCTGGTTGGTGCTCCCCGATCCGCTTGTGTCCGTCGTCTGGGTGCTTCTTGCGGTTGCGCTGCTGGAACTTGGTTTGAAGGGAGGGCTGGCAAACTTCCGCTGGATCGCACTTGGCGTCTTGAGTTTTGCCTACGCGCGGACGGTTGTGTGGGATCTCGGCGATGGTGCGCACTGGCAGGGAATCCCACACCGGATGATCTCGACGCCAATCGTGATCGCAGGGTCGTATTGGATCTGGAGCCGGTTCCCGCGAGAATCCTTCGCGGCCCGAGTACAGTTCTGGGTGGCGAGCGTGCTGCCAGTGTTGCTGGTTTTCGCCCAATTCAACTCCGTGGACTTGGCTCTCGGCTGGCTCGTCGTTGCCCTGGCGCTCCAAGTTGTGGGGCTCCGCTTCGGCATTGGCGATGCGAAAATCCAAGCGCGGGTGATTGCGGTACTGGCTTTCGGTTCCGCTCTGTTAGAAGATGCCGATCGTCCTCACCTGTGGATCTCCATCCCGTGTGTCGCGGGCTTTTACGCGGCCCAATTCATCGCTAAGCGTTCCGGAGGCCGGCGCAGTCCGGTCTTTTATTCAATCATGGCGACGTTCCTATTGAGTGCACTCCTGTACGGCAGCGTGTCCGGCGGATTGCTCACCGTTTCATGGGGACTGCAAGGCCTGGGCCTTCTCGCAGCCGGATTCTCGCTGCGCGAAAGAGTACTCCGGTTGCAGGGCCTGATATTGCTTCTGGTTTGTATTCTCAAGCTATTTCTCTATGATCTGCGCAATCTCGAAACGCTCTACCGGATTCTTTCATTCATGGCTCTGGGGCTGATTCTGCTGGGCGTGTCGTGGATCTACACTCGTTTTCGCGAGAAAGTGAAACGGTTGTTGTAGAGCCGCAATGCTAGATTGTCCATATGACAAAGTTGACTCTGGTATCCCTTTTCACGCTGGGTGCCCTTGTCGCCACCGAGCCAACTAACATCACTGAACATTACCGCGAGCCCGCCGGGAAACTCATTGCAGCCGCGCTCGCCGACGAACAAGGCTTACAACGGCTGCAATATCTTTGTGACCGTATCGGAAATCGCTTGAGCGGTTCCGCGTCGCTCGAACGCGCGATCGTGTGGGCTGCGTCCGAAATGAAAAAGGCGGGTCTGGAGAATGTGCAGACCCCGCCTGTGAAAGTCCCGCACTGGGTGCGCGGGAAAGAATCGGCAACCCTGCTGGCTTCGGTCGAGAAACCACTGACCATGATCGGGCTCGGAATGAGCGTCGGAACTCCGAAGGAGGGGATCACGGGCGACGTGGTTGTGGTCAACGACTTCGATCAATTGGCGGCGCTCGGGCGCGAGAAAGCCGCCGGCAAAATCGTCCTCTACAATCCGGTTTGGAAGGGGTACGGACAAACGGTGATGTATCGCAGCAGCGGGGCCTCGCGCGCGGCAGAACTTGGCGCGGTGGCTGTGCTCGTCCGGTCCATGACGGGCGTCAGTCTGCAAACACCGCACACGGGCGCGTTGCGCTATACGGAAGGGGTGGCGAAAATTCCGGCCGCCGCGGTTAGCGTGGAAGACGCCGCGATGATCGAGCGGCTGGTGACCGGCGGCACCCAGGTCCGAGTCCGGCTGATGATGGAGGCGCATCAGGAGACCGACGCCGATTCGCACAACGTGATGGGCGAAATCAAAGGCAGCGAAAAACCCGACGAGATTGTTGTCCTCGGCGGGCACATCGATTCCTGGGATATCGGTCAAGGCGCCAACGACGACGGCAGCGGAATCATGGCGACGTTAGAAGCGGTGAGTCTGATCAAGAAGCTCGGACTTCACCCGCGCCGAACGATACGAGTGTGCTTCTGGGTGAACGAGGAAAACGGCGCAGCCGGCGGCAAGGCGTACCGCAAGATGGTGGGCGACGCGATCGCGAATCATGTCGCGGCGATTGAGATGGACGGCGGCGCGGAAATGCCAGTCGGGTTCGGCTTCGGCAGCGGATCCGAAGGCAGAATAAGGCGCCCGCGGGAAAACGAAGCCGCGCGCCCGAAGACCTCGGATGCGGCGTTCGAACGTGCCGTTGACATTGGCAAGCTGCTGGAAGGCATCGAGGGCGGCAAAATCAGCCAGGGCGGCGGCGGAGAAGACATCGATCCGCTGCTCGCCGGCGGCGTCCCGGGGTTCGGCGTGCGCACCGTTGGGTTACACTACTTCGACTGGCACCACACCAATGCCGACTCGTTCGACAAAATCGTTCCGCTTGAATTCCGGCGCAACGTGGCGGCGCTGGCGGTGCTGAGCTATGTGCTGGCCGATATGCCAGAGCGGCTGAGCGAAATGAAATAGCACGGTCTTTCGCTCAATTTCGCTTGATGAAGGCACGATCCGGAACAACAATAGAGGCTTAGCATGATTACCCGTCGAGCCACGTCTTGCTTCGAGCTCTCTGGAAACGATGCCGAAGGTTGAACTCGGAGATATCGCGCTCTACTACGAAGACCAAGGTTCGGGTGACGCGATCCTCTGTATACCGGGCGCGCTTGGAACCGGAGCCACCGACTTCCATGAACAGCTTCCGGTTTTTGGTCAATCCTACCGGGTGATAGCGCCTGATCCTCGGGGGTACGGACAATCGCGTCCGCCGGCTCGGGACTATCCTCTGGATTTTTATCAGCGGGACGCCGGCGATATGATCGCGCTGATGACAGCGCTGGGCGTTGACAAGTTCCGGATCATGGGTTGGAGCGACGGAGCAAATGTCGGCGCTCTGCTCGCCGCGAAGTATCCGGACCGAGTTCATCACCTGGTGATGTGGGGCGGCAATTCGTTCGTGAGTCAGGAAGAGATGGAGAAGTTCCGTTCGATGCGTTCGATCTCTTCCTGGGCGCAACGTGCTGTAGACGCAATGACACCGGTCTATGGCGCCGAGCTGGGCGCGATGTGGGCCGCTTATGTCGACGCGGTGGATAGAATTTATGAAAACGGCGGCGACCTTTATCGATCTCAACTGCCGCGCATCGAGTGCCCCACATTGATTCTGCACGGCGCGAAAGATCCACTCGTGCCGTCATTCCACCCTGAGATGCTTCGCGACGGCATCAAGGGGGCCGAACTCTACACGTTCGCCGATGGAAAGCACAATATTCACGTGAAATATGCACAGGAATTCAATCGGATGGTAGGTGAGTTCTTCGATCGATAGGGATTAGCGATGCCAAAAATTTCCAGGGATGCTACGGAAAACCGACTTTGACGCAACCCATTCAAGTGAAGGCGCCGCGGGGCCAGGAACTGCACCGGAGTCTTGGCCTGTTCGATTCGACCATGATTGTGGCCGGCTCGATGATCGGGTCGGGAATTTTCATCGTCGCCGGTGAAATGTCGCGGGAAGTTGGCAGCGCGGGCTGGCTCATGGTGGCGTGGCTCATCGCAGGAGTGCTGACGCTGGCCGCTGCTCTATCCTACGGCGAGTTAGCGGCGATGATGCCGCATGCCGGCGGTCAATATGTTTATTTGCGCGAGGCCTATTCTCCGCTGTGGGGATTCCTCTACGGGTGGACGCTGTTCCTGGTCATCCAAACCGGAACGATCGCGGCCTCTTCGGTGGGGTTCTCGCGCTACCTCGGCGTGCTGTGGCCCCCGGTCGCCGAGAACAGTTATGTAATTGCTCCGATCCACATCCTGCCCGGATATGCTCTATCTCTCTCGACTGCTCAGTGCGTTGCGTTGAGCGTGGTTACGCTGCTGACGTGGACCAACACCAACGGTGTGAAGTATGGCAAAGGGGTGCAGAACGTTTTTACGGCGATGAAGCTCGGATCGCTGCTGGGCGTGATTGTCTTCGGCCTGTTCCTTGGTTGGAATGCGCTGGTTGTTAAAGCGAACTACGGGGACGCATGGACGCCCCGCGGTTTCGTCATGGCCGCGCCGGGTCTATCGCCGGAAACCGGATTTGGAATGCTGGTGGCGCTCTGCGCCGCGCAGATCGGATCGCTTTTTGCCGCGGACGCCTGGAACAACATCACGTTTACCGCCGGCGAGGTTCGCAATCCAAGCCGCAATGTGCCTCTATCGTTGGCGCTTGGCACCTTTATCGTCATTGGACTTTACGTTTTAGCGAATTTCGCCTACACAGTGGTGCTTCCGTTCTCCGCTATCCAGCATGCAGCGTCGGATCGAGTGGCGTCCACGATGCTGCAGGTAATCTTTCCGGCGTCCGGCGCCCAGTTGATGGCGGGCGCGATCATGATTTCGGCATTCGGGTGCATGAACGGGCTGATATTTTCCGGCGCTCGCGCTTATTACGCAATGTCGCTCGATGGCGTGTTTTTTCGCAAGGCCGGCGTTCTGAATAAGGCGAACGTTCCCAGCGCGGCGCTAATCATGCAGGGGATATGGACGGCTCTGCTCGTCATGGTCCGCACCTACGATCCCGCTACGAACACATACGGAAATCTTTACAGCAATCTATTGGACTATGTGATTTCCGCAGCGCTCATCTTCTACATCCTCACGATTGCTGCTGTTTTTCGGCTTCGGAAGATCCGGCCGGATGCAGACCGGCCCGTACAAGGCCTTCGGTTATCCTGTGGTCCCGGTGCTCTACATCATCTCAGCCAGTGTGATCCTGGGGATTCTCTTTGTGTACCGTGCGTCGACTACAATTCCTGGAGTTGTGATTGTCCTGCTAGGGGTGCCGGCCTATTTTGTGTTCAAGCGTCAAGCGGCGCGCCAATAAGGTCTCGCGCCGCTGATAGACTTAGGTCGATTTGGATTTGGGATGCTTTCTAACAGGAGGAACTCATGGATAATCGCACGCGAAGAGGATTTCTCGGATCGCTTTCGGGCGTAGCGGCCGCAACGTCGCTTGCGGCTCAGCAGAAGAGCAGTTTGCCGCCCGCCGAAAAGCGGATCGGGCATGGACCGATCAAGATCACGGACCTCAGGTGCGCAATCATCGGCCGGAACCCGGTGGTTCGAATCGTCACGGATCAGGGCATCTCCGGGTACGGCCAAGCCGAGTCCTACAAGCCGTATCTCAAGCCGATGGTGCTTTTTTACAAGGACTATATTCTGGGCGAAGACCCGACGGACGTCGAGCGGGTGATGCTGAAGATCCGCCGCCTTGGCGCGTTCAAGCCCTGGGGTGCGGCGGTGAGCGCGATCGAGATCGCTCTCTGGGACATCGCAGGGCAGGCAGCCGGAGTGCCGGTATACAAACTGCTCGGCGGGAAGATCCGCGACCGCGTCCGCGCCTACAACGGAGGCGTCCGTTTCCCCATGACCGGCCAAACGCCGCGAGACTACGCCGAGAACATGGCCAAAATGAAAGAAGCCAAAGAGGGTTTCACCCTGATCAAACAGGCAGTCGGCTTTCACAATCCGGCCATGATGCACGCCATGCCCAACGGGTGGTACGACGAGCCTAGGACGGGAACATCGCACCCCGATCGCGGTCTCATGACGGAACGTGGCCTCGAACAGGTCATCGCCTGCGTCGAAGCCATGAAGAAAGTCCTGGGCGATGAAATCGGGCTCGCTCTTGACTGCGGACCAGGCTGGACGGTAAAGGATGCGATCACGTTTGCGCGAGCGCTCGAACCGCTCCACATCACATGGCTCGAAGACCTGATCACGGGCGACTACACGCCTTACCCCAACGCCGAACTGTTTCGGGAGGTAACGCAGAGTACTTCGGTCCCGATTCACACCGGAGAACAGATCTACCTCCGGCAGAACTTCAAGGATCTGATCGAAAAACAGGCGGTCAATGTGGTCGGCCCCGACCCGGAAGATGTCGGCGGGTTGGCGGAAACGAAGTGGATCGCGGAATACGCCGATCTCCACGGCATCCTCATCGCGCCCCACGGAATTTTCGACGGGCTGATCGGGCTCGCCGCGCATGTTCAGTTGGCCGCCGCCTTACCGCAGAATTACATCGGCTTCGAGTATCCGCTCGGCCAGCCCGAGTGGTGGTATCAGATTGTCGACGGGTTGCCGGACCCAATCATGAAACGTGGCTTCATCGACGTGTGGGACCGGCCGGGCCTCGGTGTCACGTTCAATATTCCGGCAGCCAAAGCACGCCTGGCGGACGAGGATCGTCACTTCTTCGACTGAGCCGTCTGGGGGGGTAAATCACCAGACGAACTTCGCGCTCACCTGTCCAATGCGCGGAGGCCTGTTGGTCCTCACCGTTCCAAACTGACTGCTGCTGAAATTTCCAACCGGGTTACCAAACGTAGCGTGGTTGAAGATGTTGAAGAACTCCGCCCGAATCTGGAAGCCCATATGCTCGGTGATTTGAGTATTCTTGGCCATTCCGAAGTCGGTGTTCACCAGTCCAGGGCCGTAGAACGACCGGCGGCTGGCATTACCGATCTGTCCCAAGATTTCGGACGAATAAGCGCTCTTCAAAAAGTAAACGTTACGGCCGGCTGAGTCCGTATTCCTGGGATCCTGGATCACCACCGGACCCGCGGCGTTTGGCATATCGATCGATGTCCGGCCAACCAACGAAAGGTCGCCCGAAGACTGGCTGATGGTAACCGGAAGTCCGGTTGTCCAGCGTGTGATTCCCGATAGACTCCAGCCCTGCGTGAGCTTTCTCGACACGTTGCCGAACTTCCGGTCGAACGGAATCGCCCAGTTATAGCTGCCGACAAAGTTGTGCTTCATGTCGAAAGCAGACAGGGACCGGCTGAGGCGGTAGTTCGTGAAATTGATGTAATCGCCGTCAGCCGTACCGTTGTCGATCGATTTGGAATACGTGTAAGCCGCGAGGTAGGTCATATCGCCCGACTTATGCTGCACGCTGGTTTGAAGCGAGTTGTAGTTCGAATTGCCGATGGTGGCATACCACTGCAGGTGCGCGCTGTAGTAAGGGAAGGGAAACGCGGTTACGGTGCCGTTCACTTTTTGACCGTTCGGGAGAGTGTAGACCTGGTTCTCTCCGTTCGGGCCGCATTTGGGCGTAGCGTTCGCCGCGATGAGCTGAAAGCAGATCGCCGCGCTGCCTGGGTTAGCATCTAACTCCGTCATCAGATGGTGGCTTTGTGTGCCGACATAGGACGCGGTCAACACGGTCGATTTTGTCAGCTCGCGCTGAATGGTGAAGTTGTAGTGTTCCGCGTAAGGAAGAACGTTGTCGGTTCTGAAGCCGGGTCCGATCAAGGGCTCGTATTGCGTCCAATCCAGGGTCTTGTTTGCAGGACTGCCGGGAGTTGGAATGGTGAAGGGGAAACGCTGGCCTTGCGAGCCGCCGTCGGAGCGGTTTTGGAACGGCGTATCCATCGACGGGGGCACTGCGCTCGAATAGTACAAGCCAAACGGGGCGTCACCGAAAATACCGAAGTTGGGCAGGTCACCTTGAGAGATGTAGTAAATGCCGTACGATGCCCGGATGCTAGTCTGACCCGGGCCGCCAAAAATCTTTCCAAGGATGCCGTCCGCGAAGCCTGGAGAATATGCGAGGCCGAGGCGCGGAGCAAATCTATCCATCTGCGTGTGATAAACGGTGCTCGGAACACCAGGATCGCCCGGAACCAGGTATCCAACGGGAGCCAGCGGGAACACTGTGGATTGCACTCCCTGCACAACGGTATTCAGTTTGCCTTGCGTGTCGTACCAGGGCATGCTGGCTTCCCATCGGACGCCGAGATTCAGCGTGAAGTTCGGTTTGATCTTCCACGAGTCCTGAGCAAAAGCGCCTCCATAACGAGTTCGGGTGTCGAGAACCTGTACGCTGCACTGGACATAGCTGGAGGGTGCGCCGAGAAGAAAATCTGCGATGTCGGTGCCGGTTTCGCTACCGTCAAAAGTAAAAGAACCGGTGGGAGAACAAATGTTCCGTGCGTTGAGTTGCGAATATCGGAACTCGCCGCCGGCTTTGAATGAGTGCCTGCCCATGACCTTCGAAAAACTGTCGCTGATCATGTAGGTGTTAGTAGGTTCGTAGAGGCTCAGAGTGTTTTGGCCGATATTGAACGCGCTGAATGTCACCTTAGGCAGAATGTCCGGATAGCCTGGAGGGCCTGAATGAATGATGCCAAGGGTGCCGGGACCGGTTGTCAGCCCGAGTGCGTTCAGATCGACGAAACTATTCGTCGGCTTGTTGGTGAAGATCGATGTCCGGAAGAAGCTCAACCGGAATTCGTTCACCGCCGAAGCCCCGAGTGTTTTCGTATTGCTGACCGTCATCATTTGCGACCGCGAAGGAGTAAGACTGTTGAATCCCGGGACGGAGCCGTTGAGCGGATTGCCGATCACTGAATCGTCAAAGTGATAGTAGAAGGACCAATTGCCCGTCTTGTCGTTGAAAAAGTCGACCCGCTGGCCGGTCTTGTGGTCGTTGACGGGGGCCTTTTGACTCACGTCGGAAAAGAGTCCAGTGGCAGTGCTGATATTGCCATGTGGGATGTACGCCAGGAACGGGCCCGCCGCCTTATCGAAAGCACGGGTGGGAATTACACCGCCCGGAAACACGCAGTTCAACGTGCTTGTGCAATTCGGGTTGCTGTACTGTTCTCCATTCGTCACGGTGTATCCCAGGCGCTGCGTCAGGGTGTTGGCCCAGGCAACTCCCTTAACCGTCGACATCAACGAGGCCGGATTGAAAACGCCCGTTCGCTGTGCGTCATTGGGCAATTGCACGACGCCGGTGCTCGCTCCGGTCACCTGGAGCGTTCCCTGATAGTCGGTGAACCAGAAAAGCTTGTTCTTCCAGAACGGTCCGCCGGCCGCGTATCCGAATTGATTGCGGCGCAATTCGGCCTTGAATGGATCGAAGAAACCGCGAGCGTCCATCGCATCATTGCGAAGGAACTCGAAGGCGCTTCCATGAAACCCATTGGTCCCGGATTTAGTGATGGCGTTCATGACCCCGCCGGCAAACTTTCCGTATTCCGCGTCGAAGCTGTTGGTAATGAGCCGGAACTCAGCAACGGAGTCGAGATTCGGAACGAGTCCGGCGCCGTTATCTTTGCCTTCGCTGACGTCGCCGCCGTTAACCAGAAAAGCGTTGGCGTTCTCACGCTGGCCGCTGATGGATACGTTTCCGGGATTGTTGAGAATGCCCGATACCGGCCGGTCGCTGGGAATCACGCCCGACGTGATGGGTACCACTCCGGCCTGCAAGCCGAGCAGGTCGAGATAACTGCGACCGTTCAAGGGAAGTGACAAAATCTTCTTCTCTTCGATTACGTCACCGAGTTGGGTGCTTTCCGTCTCTACCTGGACCGCATTCGCCTCGACGTTGATTCGTTGGTCCACGCTACCGACGTCGAGAGTGATCTCCTGGCGCAACTCGTCGTTCACATTCACCACGATATTAGTAGCCGTGAATTGTTGAAAGCCCGCAGCCGTGGCGGTGATGGTATATTTCCCGGCGGGCAGCGCAAGGATGCGATACAACCCCGTCGAGCTGGACGTAGTCTGCTTGCTGAAATTCGTGTCGACATTTGTCGCGGTGACGGTGGCGCCGGGCACGACGGCAAGCGAACGGTCGCGGACCTGACCCTGAATCGCTCCGGTTACTTCCGCCTGGACGGCGTTAGTTGCGGCGAACGCTACGAAGAGATAGAGAAGCACTCTCGCTGAAAAGCGGCTGCTGGTTTGCATAGTTTGATCCCCCTGTTCGGTGACTTGTGTTCAGTATTGACGCAGGTGTAGGCTTACACCAAGCGAAATAGCGTGAGATTGAACGAAAACCAAGCCCCTGCCTGCTGTTCGCGTCTTTTCGTTCAATTTCGCTTGGCCCAAAACCGGCAACATAGTTTACTAATACTTGCGTGCGCCAGGACAAGACTCCAAACCAGATCCTGCGCCGTCGTCGTTTTTGAGGAGAGGTGAATTCTAAATTGTTTCTGAATCAGCAATCCAATTCGCCGTATGCGGACACATACGAATTCATGGACCGAATCAAGAACGGTCTCCCTCCCGTCATCATTTGTGTCGCCTGCAACGGTGGAGTGCAGGGCAAGGAAGCGAACGATGCACTGCCGGAAACTCCGGATGAGATCGCGGATTCCGTTTACGGCGCTTACCAGGCCGGCGCTTGCATGGTTCACATCCACGCGCGCGATCCTCGCGATCTGACAATGTCCGCCAAGAGTACCGAGCCATGGCGCGAGGTGCTGCTGAAGGTTCGGGAGCGCTGCCCTGACATCATCATTAACTCGACGACAGGCGGCGGCCCAGGAATGACTATGGATGAGCGTCTCTCCTGCCTGGACGCCGGTCCCGAACTTGCATCTCTGAACCTGACTCCCGATATGAGTCATCTCCGGCTGAGAGAGAGGAAGGCCCCGCTGCGAAATCCCCGTCCGGCGCTGGAAGTGGACGAATGCGTTCCTTTCACTTATGGACTGATCAGCAAGTTTGCTTCAGAGATGAAGAAGCGCGGCATCAAGCCGGAACTCGAGACGTATCACACCGGCGGGGCTTGGGTCATTCGATATCTCATTGAGGAAAAGCTGATCGAAAAGCCCTACTGGATTCAAACCGTAATGGGATGCCAGACCGGCAGTTTCCCCACTGTTGAAAATGTCGTTCAGTTGTTAAAGGAATTACCGCCGGACGCGCTCTGGCTTTGCTCCGGCATCGGTCCATTTCAACTTCCGCTGACCACGTTGGCTACCTTGATGGGCGGCCACGTGCGTGTGGGTCTGGAAGATAATGTCTATTATGCAAGGGGACGAAAAGCCGCCAGTAACGCCGAACTCGTGCAGCGCAGTGTTCGAATTGCGCACGAGTTGAATCGCGAGGTTGCGACGCCCGCCGAGGCGCGCAAGATGCTCGGAATATCGAGTCAGCCGAGCCAGTACGAATTGGCCGCGTCGGTTCAACGCTCGTGACGTTCGCCGGCCGAAGAGGAGATTTTTGATGTCCAAAGGGAAGACTGGTTCGCTCCTCGCTCTGTTGGCGGTACTTTCATCAGTTGCATTCGCCCAACAGGCCGCCATGGACCGGATGAACAGCTTTTTCGGTGACTGGCGCGATTCCGCGCCGCGCGTGACTCATGGAACCTTGGAAGAGCGTGACATTCTGACGAAGGGCGATCGCCTGAATCCTCCGCGCCGGGGGGCGGTCCTGTACTACACCACCTCTTATTCATACGCTACGCTGAAGCCCCATACTTCGACGAAATCCACTCGGCTTGACGGGCAGCAAGAGATTTTCTACATCGCTTCCGGACATGGAACGGTCAGCGCCGGTGGGGAGAACGCGGACCTGTTCAAAAATATCGCAATTCTCATGCCGGCAAGACTCGATTTCACGATCAGGAATTCCGGCGGCGAACCGCTGACCATGTATCTCATCAACGAGCCTACGCCAGAGGGCTTTCGGCCTAACTCAAAAATGCTGGTGAGAGATGAGAATTCGCTGCCGATCACGAGTACTGAGAATTTCTGGAGTCACATCGTAAAAACACTCTTTGTGACTGCCGATGGCTTAGGCACACTGCAGAGTGTGTTGACTGTGACTCTCGATGCCATGACCATTAGCAAGCCGCACGTGACCTCGAACGAAGCGATCGAAGAGGTGTGGACGAGTCTCGAGGGAAACAGCATCGCCTTCATAGGAAACAAGCTTCGAAGACAGGGTCCCGGGGTCGCCTACCTCCATCCTCTGGATGTTCACATGCCGCATAGCAACGTCAACGATTCCGAGGAAGCTCAGGACAAGTTCCTCTACTTTGCGCGATATCACCCTCACGAACCAAGGAAGTAAGCTTTATGACCAACGGAAAGCGCGCCATTCTAGCTATCTTTGCGTTATCCCCGTACCTCGCTGCCCAGGTAATCGATCCTCAATCTGCGGCGGCGAGAGTCAATCGCACGGGCGGAAATTCGTATGAGGGTCCTGAGCAGGTCCGATACAGACCGGAGAAAGATCCGCTGGACCGGCGAATCGACATGTTCATATCCGATTGGCACGAGTCAACGCCGCGCCATACTCACGGTTCTCTGATTCTCCGCGATATTCTGATTCGCGGCGACAACTATGCGCCGCCGCAAAGAGGCGCCGTTCTGGAACGCTTCAACTTTTTGTCGCACGGTTCTCTCGCCGCCCGCGCCTCCACCATTCCGTCCCGTCTGGACGATTCGCAGGAGGTTTTTTATATTCTCTCCGGCAGAGGTGAGATCAAGGCAGGCGGAGATACAGCCGAACTTCACAAAGACATCGCGATCCTGATGCCGGCCGGGCTTGAGTTCGTCATGCGAAACACCGGCGACGAACAGATGACGATGTATGTCATCAGCGAACCTTTGGCGGCCGGGTTTCATCCGCTCGCGAAGATGGGCGTGAGAGACGAGAGAGCGCGCCAGACATCATCGCAACCGGCTCGCACGTCTCCGTACACAGCGCCCGGCGCATCCGGCCATTGGGAACACATTACTAAATCGCTCTTCACGCGCGCCGAAGGACTATCGTCGATCGGCAGTGTGATTACGGTAACGATCAATCCCATGACCATCGGAGAGCCTCACACCCACGATCCCGGCCAGGAAGAGATTTGGACTTCGATCGAAGGAAACACGCTCGCGTTTCTCGGGGCACAGATTCGAGTGCAACGACCCGGCATGGCCTTCATGCAGCGGCCGGACATCACCATGACGCACTCCAATATCAACAATACGGATGTACCAGCGAAGTTCCTGTGGTTCGCGGCAAGCCGGAGAACACCCTCTGTGACACCTGCTGCAACATCGGCGGCAAGACCTTGAGAATAGGTTTGGTGCTCGCGCTGACGCTGGCCTGCGTGCCGGTCTCATGGGCCGAAGGAACTCTCGTATATTTCGGAGCCTATACAGGCACGGGCGCAGGTAGTAGCAAAGGCATTTACTTTTCCAGGTTCGATGCTGCCAAGGCGGATGCGCCCGATCCTGAACTGGCCGTGGAGACCGACAGTCCCTCGTACCTTGCGCTGCATCCGAACCACCATTTCGTTTACGCGGTTAACGAGAGCGGTCCTACAGGCGCAGTGAGTTCATTCGCAATCGACAGGACGACATCAAAGCTGACACTGCTGAACAAAGTCAACTCCGGTGGGCCGGGCCCTTGTTATCTGGCCGTCGATAAGACCGGCAAATATTTAATGGTGGCGAACTTCACCGCCGGCAACGCGTCTGTGTTGCGGATCAAGGACGACGGCTCACTGGGCGAGCAGACGGCCCTGGTCCAACACACGGGGTCGAGCATCAATCCGGCCTGGCAGCAGGGCCCCCGCGCTCATTGGGTCGGTTTTTCACCGGACAATCGCTTTGCCATCGTCGTGAATCTCGGGAACGACCAAGTCTTCATCTATAAGTTCGACACGAAAAAAGGCTCGCTGACGCTCGAACCCCGACGCCACCCTGAAGATGAAAGACGGTTACGGCCCTCGCAACCTGACCTTCCATCCCAACGGCAAGTTCGCCTACCTCATCAATCAACTCAGCGGAGCGATCCTTGCGTTCGCTTGGGACGCGGAGCACGGAAAGCTCAAGCAGCTTCAGGAAACCACAGCGCTGCCGGCGGGCTTCAACGCGGAATTCAATAGCGCCAAGGTTCTAGTCGAGCCGAGCGGCAAATTCCTCTACAGCTCCACTCGCGGATCCGACACCATGGCGGTGTTTTCGATTGATCCGCTGAAGGGTACCCTGACGCTGATTCAACAGGAATCCTCGCATGGCATGTCTCCGCGCGATTTTTCACTCGATCCGACCGGCACGAATATATTGGTGGCAAATCAGTACTCCGACTACGTGAACGTACTGGGAGTCAACCGCGAGACGGGGCGGCTCAAGAGGATGCGCAGAGTGCTGAAAGTTAACGCCGTTTCCGCCGTGCTGTTCGTGCCGTCGAACTGAATCTGGAGGATCGAAAAATGTCTAGTCACCGAGAAGTTCCAAATCGCCGGGCTTTCCTGCAGCAAGTCGGGCTGGGCATCGGCCTCGCTAGCACCCTGCAAGGTGCGGCGCCTGAGCTGATGGACAACACGAAGGGAAATTTCCGTTTCCGCAAAGGCTCGGGTAAATTCTCGTCCGGTGGAACCGTTGCGATGAAGGGCTACGAGATTGTCCATGTCGCGTTCGCGACGCTGCCTCCGCTTGCAAAGGGTCTGGAGATGATGGACGCCCACCTGAAGAAGGAGCACCGCCCTCCGCATGCGCTCTGCGGGCTGGAGCTACGTTCTCCAAGGCAATTCACCTTCACCGAGTTTGGAGAATTGAGCGTCGCCTATGTGGAACATCTGTCCAAACGGAACCTTCTGATGGACGGCAACAATCCGGTTGCCCGAGTGAACGTCGCACCGGAATTGAATCCACCATCCGAGGTCTCGCTTTTCGGATTCAGTTACACCGCCCCGCAGCAAGCTGCCCGGCCGTCCTTTCTAGCCGCATCGGGAGAGTTGTCCGGTGCGTACCCGCAAGGCATCACCGCCCGTGGCGATATCAGCACCAACGGATTACGCCAAAAGTTGACGAAGGAACTTGCAAACGTCGATCATGCGCTGGAAGAGCTTGGAGTGGATTGGAGCGGAGTGACAGACTTCGTGGTTTTCACCGTCCACAACATTCATCCCCTGGTGCGCGAATTATTGCTCCCGCGGATCGGCGCCGCCAAGAACTTCGGTATTCACTGGTATTATTGCCGTCCGCCCATCAAGGAACTCGAGATCGAAATACAGGTGCGCGGCTGCTCGCGGGATCTGGTCATCTAGCTAAGATAGGAGACACGATGATGCAGAGCACATTTATTCGCGCGGGCCTATCACTCTTGGCGCTGATGGCCGGGCCGTCAGTCAGTTTCGCGGAGCAATTCGTTCTGTTCGACACCACTTTCACATTCACCAAAGCAGACGCCGACAACGGTACGCCGAACAAGTCGCACTACTACGTCCGCGAACCCTTGCTCAACGTGAATCGTCCCGTCGATTGGACCAGCCCCGTGGACTACCGGAACGGCACCGTCCACATTCGTACGGAAGTCATTGAGAAGCCCGCGGGCGGCGAGAACACCACCTGGACCCTCTGCTACATCCCGAACGAAGGGCACTACGGCTGCACAGGAAGCGGCATCTACACGGGAAAAGGCGTCTACGAAAGAGACGAGCCGATGACCAAGTGGTGGCAGAACGAAATGGTCATTTGGAAGGCCGGGATTAAGCGAATGGATCTCGTGATGAAGGACGGAAGCGGAGGCCACGGCTACACCCACCTGCGCCCAGATTCGGAAAAATTCTTCCCAACCAAGATGCGCATCACAATGGTGCAAGTGTCGGCCGGTTCGACGTACGATCCGAAGTTGGTCCCAACCTCACATCCCATTAGGGCAGCGCGAACGCGATATACGTGGCCCCTGACGGCTTCGACCGCCCGCCGCCCGCGGCGATCACAATATACTGTTTGCCTTTGACCTCATACATGGCTGGAGTAGCATTGCCGGCAAATGGCAGGACTGTTTCCCACACAAGTTTGCCAGTCTTCTTGTCATACGCGCGGAACTTACTGTCGTAGTGAGTTGCCCCAATGAAGAACAGTCCACCGGCCGTGACAATCCCCCCGCCGTGATTCTCGGAGCCGGTATCCTTCATGCCTTTCGCCACCAGCTCGGGATACTCACCGAACGGAATTTTCCACACGTACTCGCCAGTATCGAGATTGATGGCCGACAAAGTGCCCCAGGGTGGAGTGCTGCCCGGATAGCCATCGGGATCGGTCAGTGTCTTATATCCGTTGCTCGAATACTTGAGTTCCACTTCCGCTTTCTGCTCCGGATCAAGCATCACTTCCACGTCGTTCTTGTTCAACAGAAATTCCGAAAGCGCGTGCAAAGCCGGCGCACCCAGGGAAGCAAACGAAGGCATGCGCCCGCTCCCTTTCCGGACGATTCCCGATAACTGCTCTTCGGTCATGTGGCCGGCTAGACCATCGACCGCCGGGACTTCGGCGCCGGAGCCTTTCATGTCCGGCCCATGGCATCCTGCGCAACGGCTTCGATAAATCGCCGATCCCGACATCCTCTTCTTAGTGATAGAGGGCGGCGTCAGCTTCAGGATGTATGCCAATTCATTGGCGTTTATATAGTAAATGTGCGTTTCCGGATCATAGGCGCCGCCTCCCCATTCCGCACCGCCGGCAAAACCGGGGAAAACGACAGAGGCCTTCGTGCTGGGAGGAATGAAGCGTCCGCCATGGTCCATCTCCCGCAGTTCTTTAAGCACCGCATCGTGTGCGGCCTCAGTTCTCTGCGTCACAATATCGTCGGTAAAGCTCTGACGCACAAACGGAGCCGGCTTGAGCGGAACCTTCTGGCTTTTGGAAAGTAACTCCCCTTCCATGGTGGAAACAGGGACGGCACGCTCTTCCACCGGAAACAGACTCTCGCCGGTTTCGCGATTCAGCACGTACACATACCCATCCTTGCCGGCCTGCGCGACTGCATCCACAAGCTTCCCGTTGTGGCGGACCGTCACCAACTGCGGCGCCGTAGGAAGATCCATATCCCAGACATCGTGCTTGACAGTCTGATAATGCCACTTGCGTTTGCCAGTGGCTGCGTCGAGACAAAGGACGGAGTTAGCGAAAAGATCGTCGCCATGACGATCGGAGCCATAGAAATCGAAAGCCGCGGCGCCCGTCGCCACAAACACGGTCCCACGGTTCTCATCGAGTGACAACCCGCCCCAGTCATTCGCTCCACCCGAAGTCTTCCAGGCGTTGGGCGGCCATGTCTCGTAACCAAGCTCACCGGGATGCGGAATAGTATGAAATGTCCAGCGCAGTTTGCCCGTCCGCACGTCATAGGCGCGAATGTCGCCGGGCGAAGCAGGGAGCCGCTCGGAAACCGTACTGCCCAGGATCAAGAGATCCTTGTAAATAATCCCGGGGCTACGAACACTAAGTGAGATCTGATCGACGGGGCGGTCAAATGCCTCGCGCATATCGACCCGCCCTTTCTTGCCGAACGTAGGGTCAAGCGTTCCCGTCTTGGCATCGATGGAAAGCAGTTGCTCCTCTAGCTGAAAAAAAATACGAGACTGTTTCCCATCGCTCCAATAGGTGAGTCCACGGTTCTTATGTGTGGGGCGCCCGCCGTTGAGAGCATCAAAGGTCCAGATCTTCTCGCCCGTAGCCGCATTCACGGCAAACACGAGCAATTTCGGAGACGTCGCGTAGAGCACACCATCGACGACGATAGGATTGCACTCGATGCCGGATCCTGGATAAGCATCGCCGCTGTCAAACGTCCAGGCCACCTTCAGATTTTGAACATTCTGCAGATTGATCTGCTTGAGCGAAGAATAGTGAATGTTCTCCGGCGTTCCACCGGAAACTTCCCATCCGCGAAAGTTACTTTGGGCGAAGCAACATGCCGCTCCAAGCATCACGATGATCGCACGCATTATTGTCATATTCAGTTCTTAGGTGGAGACGAGTCCAGAGTGTAGAAATCGTAGCGAATGGTCCAATGCGACTCCGCGCCGGGCTCTACGCGCACATGGACGTAAGCCTCCGGACAAGCGACTGTGCGGATAGACCAGAAATGCAGTTTCGCCAGAGGCTGGTCACTGGTGATTCGAACTCCAGTGCCCGCGCGCTTGTTCTCAATCCGGATGTCATAGTCCTTGGGATCTGTGCCAAAACCATCAATATCCGTCGACGCAGTCTGACCCTTCTCGAGGTCACGTGAGTACGCGACGCCTTGTGCTTTCACCTCGGCGCCATACTTCATTTCACGCACGGCCTTCGGAACAAAGCCGAAGCGAACGGAAACATCAGGCCCGACAACCTGGCTGTCCATAGCGAAGAAATTGTGGCTGTATTGGAGCGTGTCAATCGGCTTCCGGCCCGTATTCTTCAACGAATGCTCCACAACCAATTCCGGTTGTCCCTTGGTTAGCCGCAGTGTCTTCGTGTAGATGTAGCCGTAACCCTCTTCCGACATCAATTGATGAACGAACTCCACTGAGTCCTTGCGCTTGTGAATCGTCCACTTTCCGGGATCGACGATATCGTAGGTCGCCATGCGCCGGAACGCAGGCTCGTCGGGCTTGCGAACCGCGCCGACACCAATGCGAACAAATGTTCCACCGGTCTTCGTCTCCTCGTATCCCAACGACGTCTTCTCATCCGCTGTAATGAACTCCTCGGCCGGCCCTGTCACCGCGTCGTTAACGAGCGGTCCCTGGTAGTCGTGCCACGGCCCTGCGTATTGGTGGCCGGCGAATTGCAAACTGGAAACAATACCCGACCAGTCGAAACGGGTGCCGCGGTAGGAGCCGCGCTGCGCATCCGGAAGCATAATTTCGGCACGCACCAGCCCATTCGAAATTTCAGCCTTTGGATGGTCTTCCGCGGCCACCGCGCTTCCAAAATGGCAGGTCAACAAGGCGAGACATACGACATTTGGTTTTCGTACAGACAAAGCTACGCTCCTTCACTCGACTGCCGATGCCAGCGTGCCACAACACATGTATGCAACGAAAGCGAAAAAGTACGTAAAGGTGCGGGAAACGCGGCTCCAGCGGGCTATTATTTTACGTCACCAGTTTATTGAATTGCAACACGAAAGAGGAGGGTGTACACTCTCGCTATGTCCGGTTCATCGGTCGATAGTGGCAAGCAAGTCGCTCTGCAATCAACGCGTTTTCCTGCGGTTCCGCTTCAAATTAGTGGCGCAGTTGGGCCGAAAGAGCGGCTGGAATCGTGGAAGGAAGTAGCTAGCTATCTGCGGCGGGACGTGCGCACCGTTCAACTTTGGGAGAAGACCGAAGGGCTGCCGATCCATCGTCACGTGCACAAGAAGTTGGGCACGATTTTTGCTTTCCGTTCGGAAATCGATATCTGGCTGCGCGCGAGTTCCCAGCAGAGCGCAAACTATGTTTCACATTCACAAGTGGGGCTGACTCCCGTGCAGAGTTTGCCCTCACGCACTCCAAACCGCGTGATGATTGCCGTACTCCCGTTTGAAAACCTCAGCGGCGATCCGAAACACGAATGCTTCAGCGATGCCATGACAAGCGAAACCATCACTTCGCTCGGCCGGTTGAACCCGGAACATCTGGGGATCATCAGCCGCACCGCTGTCATGCCCTACAAAAAATCCGGCAAGTCGATTACCGTCATCGGAAAAGATTTAAATGTGTCGCATGTGCTCGAAGGCAGCACGCGGATTGAGAATGGGAAAATCCGGATCAACGTCGCGCTCATATGGATCAAGAACAAGACCAGCGTGTGGTCTCAGGCCTACGACAGTGATTCCAGCAACTACATTGAGGCGCAGAGTCAGATAGCGGATCAGATCGCGCACTGTCTTTCATTGCAGATTCTCTCGTCCACATACTCAGGACCAAACATCCCGCAATTTGCCCAACCCGCGTCTCGAGAGGCCTATCTTCGCGGCCGGTATTTTTGGAATCAGCGCAATGAAGACGGGATTCGGAAGGCTGTTCAATATTTCGAAAGTGCGATCCGCGACGAACCTCAGTTTGCACTGGGCTATTCAGGTCTGGCCGATTCGTTGACGCTGCTCTCGTTTTATGAGCTGGCGCCCCCTGCGCAAACGATGCCGTCAGCTCGGCGCGCGGCGATGAAAGCGATCGAACTAGATCCCGATTCCGCGGAAGCTCACGCGTCGATGGCGGACATCGCTCTGCACTTCGATCGCGACTGGAGCCGCGCGGACCAGGAGTATCAAGCTGCCATCCGGTGCAATCCCAGCTATGCGCTCGGCTATCACTGGTATTCGAATCTTCTCGTCGCCAAAGGGCAGCACGATGCCGCGCGGCTGTCGATCATGCACGCGCTCGAGATCGATCCGCTTTCGCTGATCACGATTGTCTGGGCGGGAGTGACGTCGCACTTCGCACGTCGCTACGACGTGGCCATTCAATACTACCAGCGGGCCCTTGAAATGGATCCGAATTTCATGTGCGCTCACATGTATCTGGCTCAGTCTCTCGAGCAACAAGGGTACCTATCCGACGCGCTCGCTCACTTCGAGATCGCGCTGCAACTCTCCGGAGGAAACAACTCCGTGAAGGCGATGAAGGCTCATGCGCTTGCTAAATCCGGAGACAAAAAATCCGCCGCCGGGATCTTGACGGAGTTACGCCGCATCCCTTTTCAACAGTGTGTGCCGTCGTATGACATCGCCGCCGTCTACGCCGCGTTAGGAGAACCGCAAGAGGCGACCGCGTGGCTTCACCAAGCCTGTTCCGAACGCAACATGAAGATTTTCACGCTGACGCAAGATCCGAGATTCGACTCTCTGCGTTCTTACCGCGAATTTCAGAAGATTATCGACCATCTCGGCTTGAACTACCCGCTGTCCGATGGCAAGCTGTCTTCGCGCATCGCGTCGCGCTGCTGAATCGTGGAGTAAGCACGGCTGGCGTACTTCCGGAAAACAACATGAAAATGATTCGACTAGTCTCCTTCTGTTTACTCACATTCACTCTCGCCGGAATCGCCCCGGCGGCGGCGCCCCCGGCCGCGAGCGACTACTTCGTATACTTCGGCACCTATACCGGGTTCAGATATCAGAAAAGCGGCGCCATGATCGGGAAGAGCAAGAGCAAAGGGATCTACGTCGCCCGTTTTCATCCCGCCACTGGAGAACTCGGTGAAGTCCAATTAGCCGCCGAAATCAAAAATCCGTCGTTCATCGCCGTCCACCCCAACCATCGCTTCCTCTACTCGGTGGTAGAAGATCCGCTTTCTCTCGGACCACTGAACGATAAGGCTTCGTACATCAGTGCATTCGCCATCGACCGGAAGACCGGAAAGCTCAAGCTCCTGAACACCGTGCCCTCGGGAGGCAGAAGCACCTGTCACATCTCGCTCGATCAGACCGGAAAGTATGTCATGGTGGCGAGCTTCGGAAGCGGCAGTGCCACAGTCTTCCGTTTGAATCACGACGGCTCTCTCGGCGCACAAACTGCCCTGGTCCAACACACCGGCCACGGAGCGAACCCTGTATTTCAATCCGGGCCGCGCGCTCACACCATCGCCGCTTCCGCGGATAACCGCTTCGTGGTGGTCGCCGACTTCGGAATCGACAAGCTCATGGTGTACAAATTCGATGCCGCCACTGGATCGCTGACTCCCAACGATCCTCCGTTTGCGAAGATCAACCCCGGTGGCGCTGGTCCACGGCGCTTCATCTTCGGTCCCGGCGGCAAATTTGGATACGTCGTCAGCGAGATGAGTGGAATCGTCAATGTGTTCACCTGGGATGCAAAGAAGGGAGTTCTGACCGAGATTCAGGCGGCACCCACAATGTCTGAACATTTCAACGACGATGCGAATGCCGCGGGGCTCAATCCGTTCCACAGCGCGGAAATGGTGATTCACCCGAGCGGCAAATTTCTCTACGAATCGAATCGCGGTCCCGACACCATCTCCGTGCTTGCAATAGATCCGAACAAGGGCACGCTCAAACCGGTCCAGGAAGTATCCTCGCGTGGATTGATGCCGCGCAGCTTCAACATCGATCCCACTGGCGCATACCTTCTGGCCGCCGGCGAAGTCAGCGACGATGTCGTGGTTTTCCACATCGACGCCGGAACAGGGCGCATCATCCCCACCCGCGAAGTAGCGCGCGTGGAGACGCCTGTTTGTATCTTATTTGTTCCCGCGGAATAAGCGGCGGCGTTCGAAGCGGCTGCTGCTTGGCGAACAGCGCGGATGTTGCAATCGATCAGTGGCCGGCTCCATTCATTCCCGCTCCGTTCCGCTTATTGCTATACACGCCGTCCTGAATCGGTAGCGGTGTAGGCGAATCCGGGTTCGGTCGTTGTCCGGTGACGAACACCATGTCCGCCTGGCCCCCTTTGGGTAGGGTCACGAGCTGGCAACCCATGTTTCCGTATCGCCTGTTCTTGGCGGCTGGTTTGCCGTTTGGGCTGCATTGGAATTGCCCGGCGGCCAGCTTGATGTTGACGGAATCGGCAGGCACCGTAACCGGGTTCAGCATTTTGTCTATCATCACGATGCTGTTGCCGAGCGCGCATAGTATGAGCTTCTGGGAGTTCACAGCGTCCGTGTTCTTCACTGTTACGGTATTTGTGAAGACGGTGTTTCCGGTGCCTTTCACGGGAAACGAGGATTTCACTCTGTATTCAAGATTGGTCGCCGGTTTAGCGTTTTCGTCGACCGTTTTGAAGTCCTTGACGTGGCCATGCGCCCCGGACCACATGAGGAAAGTAGAAGCGATGATCCGTGCAGCGGGATTCCTGAGCATTCCTCCTCCTTATTGAGGAATAGCCTACACGATCTGCCGTTCACGGAGACGCGGCTATTAGAGGAGCTCACGAATCGAGCTATCGGAAAATGCACACCCGTAATCCGGCGAAATCTCTCCCAACACTCCTCTCGCAGCATTTCGCTGCGTTTCGCCTCATTTCGTGTGCTGAAAATCCGCTTTGCAGCGTATCCTCGGTCAAGCGATCACCGCTTACGGGAGCCATATCGTTAATGAAGACTCGATACAACATCTGCTGGGTTGTGCTTACGTGTGTTCTCAGCGCTACGCTATCCTGGGCGCAACTGTCAACCGGTTCACTCACCGGCGTCATCACCGATCCTTCCGACGCTCCGATTCCTGGCGCAAAGGTCACCTTGGCTAACGCAGAGAATGGACTTCTTCTGCACGCCGATACCGACAGCTCCGGCCGCTATCTGTTCCGCGCAGTCCCGCCGGCAAGTTATACGTTGACTGCATCCGCCGGGAGCTTTCAAACCCAGGCAAGAACCGGTATCACGATTGAAGTGAATCAAAACGTAACCGTAAGTTTTGCTCTTCCGCTGAGGACCACTTCCGATGCCGTCACCATCACGGGCGATGCCCCGCTGCTCGCGACCGAAGACGCCTCGACAGGCCAGGTTCTCGACCGCCACTTCATCGACGCTCTCCCCGTAGTAGGCCGCGACACCATGGCCCTGTCATACCTCGCGCCGGGTATCGTGGGGGCATTGAATGGAGCACACCAGACCGGAACCGCCGGCAACGATTTCTCTTCCAGCGGCGGCCCCGCATGGACAGCCGACGTGCTGCTCGATGGTATTTCCACCACGAACTACGAACAGAACGGCGGACTTCTCCGCGTTCAATATCTACCGAACCCGGATGCGATCGAGGAGTTCAAAGTACAGACTTCCAATTTCAACGCTGAATTTGGTTTCACCGGCGCAACCGTCGTCAACATGGTAATGCGGTCCGGAACCAACAGCTTTCACGGCACAGCGTACGATTATCTACGAAATTCCAAGCTCGACTCCAACAGCTTCTTCGCCAACAAGGCCGGCTCAAAACTCGGTGCTCTTCACCGGAATAATTTTGGAGCCAACCTCGGCGGCCCCATCAGGAGAAACAAAACCTTCTTCTTTGTAGACTACGACGGTTTGCGCCAAACGAGCCAGACCACGGCGAGCTTCGGCGTCCCGAGCGCGGCGGAGCGAACGGGTAACTTCGGAGAGTTGTGCGGCTACAAAGGCGGAAGTTTCGATTCAGCCGGCAGATGCTCAGTGGCCGGCGGGCAACTCTGGGATCCGTATTCGAGTACCTACAGCGCAACGGCGGGCGGTGCGGTAAGAAGCACTTACATCCCGTTCAACAACATGGCGACGTACATGAGCGCCGGCAACCCGAATCTCAACGGCACGGGATATCAGCTACCCGCCAAACCCGGCAACTTGATCGATCCCGTAGCCCTGAAACTGATGCAGTACATGCCGCTGCCGAATTTGAATGTGGGCACAGCGAGCTACCAGTACTACAACAACTTCTTCGGCGCCGGACCGCGTATGGACGGCAACGACATGTTCGATATCAAGATCGATCACCGCTTCGACGACAGCTCGTCGTTGAGCGGCAAGTTCGGCGACCAGCACCCGGTCAATCACAAGTACAACGTCTTTGGAAATGCCGCCGATCCCGCAACCTCCGGATTCAGCGACCAGCGGTCGTGGCTCGGCGGGTTGAATTATACGAAGAGCATCAGTCCCACGCTGCTGCTCACAGCCTCGTATGGTTTCACCCGGTGGTGGCAGTTCCTGCCGAATGCCTCCGGCGATTACCCGGACGTGAATGCCATCACCACGCTCGGACTGCCGGCCTACTTCGCGGACTCCGGGACGAAAGCGTTTCCAGCGGTCACGCTCGGGACGCCCTATCAAACAGGTCCGAACGGCATTTCGGTCGGCACCAATCGGTCCACGACCATTACGCAGGGTGTCGACTCCCACCAGGGGCTCGTCACACTGAGTTGGGTGAAAGGCAAACACGAATTGAAATTCGGCGGTGAAGTCCGCTGGCACCGGATCAATTACTTCATTCCGGATGCGCCGGCCGGAGCGTTCACCTTCGCTTACACGGGAACATCGCAAAATCCCACCAGCACTTCTGGCGGCGATCCGATGGCGAGTTTCCTCACTGGTGTCGGCACAGGCAACAGCGGCTCATACGAGATTTCGACCGCATACAGCACGACGAACTGGCAATGGGGCGGTTTTCTTCAGGACAATTACAAGATCACGCCCAACCTCACCATCAACATCGGCCTTCGCTACGATTTGACACTACCGCGGAAAGAAAAGCATAACCGGGCCAACTGGCTGGACCCGACTGTAGTCTCGCCACTCCAGGTTCCCGGTCTTGGAACGCTGCACGGCGGCGAAATGTTCACTTCGAACGACGACCGCCAGAACTACGAGCCGGATTATAACGACTGGCAGCCAAGAGTCGGGTTCGCCTGGAAGGCCGCGAACAAAACCGTGATCCGCAGCGGATATGGAATCTACTACACGGCCAGCCGATCGGCGGCAACTGGCGCAGGTGGGCCGGGACACTCCGGATTCACTCGTGTCACGACATGGATCACGAGTTACAACAGTGACGCCGCCACTCCCTGGGGCCGCCTCAGCGATCCATTTCCAGTTACCGGCCCCTCACTGCCGCCGGGCAGCGCGCTCGGCTTATTGAACGACGTCGGCTTCTCCGCGAACGGTCCCTACCGGAACGCGAATGTGACGCCTTACGAACAGACCTGGAACTTCGACATTCAGAGGGAACTGCCCGGCAGCATGCTCGTTGACGTGGCCTATGTAGGAAAGAAGGGAACCCATCTCTACTTCGGTGGCGACGCCAACTACAACATTCTTCCCATTGGCGCGGAAAGCTTATCGCAGAGTCAGGTAGCATCGAACCTCCTGACCTTCGTGAAGAATCCTTTCAACGGAGTCATCACCGATCCGTTGAGTACGCTGTCCAAGCCCACCATTCAGGCGTATCAGCTATTGCTTCCGTTCCCGCAGTTCACCACCTTCGGCGGCGACTCACCTGGCGAGGCTAACTCGAACTACCACGCCCTGCAGGCCCGTGTAGAGAAGCGCATGTCTCACGGATTGCAACTGCTGGCAACTTACACATACTCCAAAGCTATCGACGACGCGTCTGTGAGCCAAGACTCCTTCAACACGGGAAAAACGTCTCTCCAGGATCCGAACCGGCGCTATCTCAAGCGTTCCCTGTCTGAGTTCAACGACACTCACGTGTTTCAGTTCAGCCATGTCTATCAACTTCCGTTCGGCCGCGGAAAACAATTCGGCAGTAACTGGAATCCAGTCGTAAACGGTATTCTCGGCGGCTGGCAAGTCAGCGGAATCTGGACATTCGACAGTGGCCGCCCGTTGATGCTCGGACTCACCGGAGGCTTCAACCTACCCACCTATGGCGCACAACGGCCGGATCTGGTGGGCAACCCCTCAAGGAACACCGGCGCGGATTGGATGACAAACTACTTCGCCAGTAACGCGGTATTTGCCAAACCTGTTCCGTACGCCATCGGCAACTCCCCGCGAGTGCTGAACGGTGTCTCTGCGCCGGGCCAGGCAAACGCCAACATTTCCGTATCGAAGGAATTTTCACTGAGTTCCGTTCGGGAAGGAATGCGGCTTCAACTCATGTGCCAAACCTTGAATGCGCTAAACCATCCGCAGTTCGCCGCCCCCAACCTATCCTTGGGTTCGGCGTCCTTCGGAAGTACAACGGCGTTGGCCAATCTGCCACGCGAACTGGAGATGGTGCTGAAGCTCCGCTTCTGAGGACTACTTGGAAGGTAGTGCAAAGGCGAGGTAAGTATCGCTGCTCTTAGTATCGGACTTACCTCCGCCGCCTGCCGCAACGATTACATATTGCCGCCTATTCACGAAGTACGTGCAGGGCGCGGCGTATCCTGCAGCCGGAAGCTGATACTCCCATAACAATTCGCCGGTCGCACTGTCGAACGCGCGAAATTTCTCGTCGGTCGTAGACGCAATAAATACCAATCCTCGGGCCGTGACGACACTGCCACCCAAATTCTGAGCGCCGCTGTGAATCGGGCCGCCCGGCCCCTTTCTGGGCCACTCGCCCAGCGGAATTTTCCACTTAATCTCACCCCGGTTCAAATCGATGGCGCTCAGCGTTCCCCAAGGCGGTTTGGATCCGGGAAAACCGTCCTGATCCTTCAACACGCCGACACCCCGTGCAATGTAGTTCGGTGAATCTTTCATCGGCCCAACGCTCGACCGCCATGGCACATCGTTCGCATTCACGTACAAAAGCCCCGACGCCGGATCGAAGGAGGCGCCCGACCACGTGGCTCCACCAAAGAGTCCGGGCATTTCGATGCTGCCCTCCAAGCTAGGCGGAATGAACACTTCGCCGTACCGCATCGTCTTGATCTTCTGTCGAATTGTTTCGTGGGACTCCGGCGAGATGTCGGTGATATCGGCATCAGTGAAGCCTTGCCGGACAAACGGCGGCGGCTTCACCGGCATCAACTGCTTCGCCGCCGTTTGCTCTCCGGGAATGTCCGACGAAGGTGCGGGCCGTTCCGCAATTTCAAACAACGGCTTCCCTGTCTCGCGATCGAACAGGAACACAAAACCGGTCTTAGTCACCTGAACTGCGGCGTCGATATCGTGTCCGTCATGCTGAACCGTGACAAGGTTCGGCGGCGTCGGCAGGTCATAGTCCCACAAGTCGTGCCGGACCAACTGATAGTGCCAGATGCGCTTGCCTGTGCGTGCGTCCAGTGCCAGAACCGAGTTGCCAAACAGATTATCGCCCACACGATCGCCGCCATAGAAATCGTGTGAAGGTGATCCCAGACCAGCAAAAACCATCCCTCGCTTCAAGTCGACTCTCACGCCGCTCCAAGCGTTGACGCCGCCCCGGTCCTTCCACGAATCGCCCTTCCAGGTTTCATGGCCAAACTCACCCGGCCGGGGAACAGTATGGAATCGCCAAGCCTCACCGCCCGTCCGAACATGAAAAGCGCGGATGTCGCCGGGAGCGGAGCCGTACCCCTCGCCCACCGTAAACCCAAGGATGACGAGGTCGTCGAAGATCGCCGGAGCGGCTGAAAGTCCATATACGAGATCAGTCAGGTCGCGCTCCATACCGCGGCGAAGGTCGACAAAACCACCTTGGCCGAAGCCCACATCCGGCCTGCCGGTGCGCGCGTCCAGCGAATACAAAACCCCATCCGGAATAGCAAACAGAATTCTTCTTGCGCCGTTCTTGCGGCCATCGGACCAGTAAGCAACACCGCGATTGGAAAGAAATCCAAACCGCGTGCGATGCGGATTGAAACGCCACAATTCGCGCCCGCTAGCAGGATCCACCGCAATTACCTGCGTGTCAGCCGAAGTGAGATACATCACTCCATCCGCCACAATCGGAGTGCATTGAATGGAAGGCGGATTCGAAGTCGCCGGCGTCAACATGTGAGGTTCGCCCACATGCAAAGTCCACGCGACGTGCAGATTCTTTACGTTTCTGCGGTCGATTTGAGCGAGCGTCGAATATCGCATCCCGCCGGAGTCGCCGCCAACGTACGGCCAATCATTCTGTGCAAAGGCGATACTTGCGGCGGCCAAAAAGACAAGCAGAGACACGCGCATCAATGACGCGTCTAGCGATGGAATCTTCCCACTACGACGCCCTTACCCAGGATGTGACCGTCGATCGCCTTCAAGACGTCGGCCCGCGTCGCGTCGGGCCCTAAGTCGAGTTTCGTATCGAGCGCAAAGAGTTCGAATGTGTAGTGGTGATGCGGACCCGCGGCAGGTGCGCCAGGCCCCATGTAGCCAACTCCGCCCCTGCGGTTCTTCGCTTGGATCGTGCCGTCCGGCAGCTTGGCGTCCGCTGGAACACCTTCCGGAAGTTCCCGCGCCATTCCCGGAATATTGAATGCCATCCAATGCAAAACATCTTCCGTCTTTTTTTGAAGCGCCACGTCGGGATCATGGAAAATGAGAGCGAAGCTGACGGTATTCGGAGGCACATTGGTCCATTCCAGTTTCGGTGACACCGCATTCGGATCCGACTGCGTAAACTTCTTTGGAATCTCCGCGCCGTCGGCAAATGCCGTCGTGGTCAGAGTCAGCCCAGGTCCGGCCGGCGCCTGTGCCAGCGCTGAGCCTAAACACGTAGCGAATAAAACGACTAATAACCCAGGTTTCATCGGTCCATTTCCTCTGTCCGTTGATGATATCGTACTCACGCATGCCTACAACGCACCATCTTTGCCGCCGTGAATTTCTCGCTGCCGCGGCTGGCGGCACAGCAACGGCCCTGATCGCAAAACCCGAAAAACGAATCCCCGTCGGGCTCATGCTGTTCGCCGTACGTGAGGATCTCGAACGCGATCTCCCCGGAACTCTGCGAGCCGTCTCTCAAATGGGATTCGAGGGTGTCGAGTTCTTCGGCCCCTATTTCGATTGGAGTTCCGCAATGGCAAAGCAAATTCGCACCCAATTGGACGGCCTCGGCATGCGCTGTCTATCGACCCACAACGAAGCGCCCGCTTTTACACACGAAGGGCTCTCTCACGCCATCGAACTGAACCAGATACTAGGCTCACCCAACATCGTTTGCGTCAGAGGACTAGCATCCCCACGCCCCGGAGCGAAAGCCGCGGCGAAAGGATTCGAAGGAGAAGGCCTCGATGGATGGAAGCGGATAGCCGAAAAGCTGAATCAGGCGTCGGAACATCTCCGCCCATTGAAGATGACCTGTGGCTTTCACAACCACGCAGTGGAGTTTATCCCGATCGAAGGAACCCGGCCCATCGACATACTCGCCCGGAACAACGGCCTGCAATTTCACCTTGACATCGGGCCATGCCGCCAAGCCAAGGTAGATCCAATCGCGTTCATAGAGCAATATCCGGGACGCATGCAAGCGCTCCTCTGTACGGATTCACCGAACGATGCAAGTGGACATCCGCCGCTGGTAGGCAAGGGCACCGCGCCATGGAAACAAATCTTCACCGCGGCCGAACGCACCGGCGGCGTTCAGTTTTATCTCATCCAGCAAGAGGGAAGTGAAGACCCGGCGCTCGAAGCTGTGCGGAAGGATTTGCGGTTCTTCCGCCAGCTTCATACCCAGTGAGCAGAGACTCTAAAAATACAGACGAAGCGCCAACGTAATAACGCGAGGACCGTACTGCGGACCAGTTGCACGCCCAAAGTTCGGATTGCCGACAGTTCCATTCACTCCGAAATTCGTCCGGTTGAACATGTTGAACACGTTGGCCGAGAACTGAAGCCGCATTCTCGCCCCGTCTCCCTTCGGCCACACCATAACCTGCTTCAACAAAGAAGCCTGGTCAATCAGAGTCGGAGGTTGGCGTAACTGGCTGTTGTACTGCGAAGAAGTGCCGAACGAGTATTGTCCCGGAACCGAGAAAGCGGCCGCATTAAAATAAACGCTCGCCGGATTATTCGGGTTAAGCGAAGTACGGCCCTGGCCAGTTAGAATCGCCCCGCCGTTGGCATTGCACATTCGCGCATCGGTGAACAGCACGCCATTGCCTAGCGTATTGGTGCAATTGAGCGCGATCAGGTTGCCGCTGTGATAATTATGATCGTCGGCGATGGTCCAATTGCCAACAATGGCGTTCAACAGGCGGTTGCTGCCATTGAGGAAATGCTTCCCCTGTCCAAAAGGCAGGTCGTACGTGTTTAGAAAGTCGAACACGTTCGGCTGATCGAGCGGCAAGTACGATTTGCCCTGGTTGAGGTTGTACATATCTTGCGGATACACCTGGTTCTGCGAGAAGATCTGACGGTACGTCAATAGCCCGAGGGTCTTCGACCGCACGTAGTTTGCCTGCATTTGCCAACCTCCGAACCGGCGCTCCACCTTGATCGTCCCGGCGTCGTACCACGTCTGCCCTTGGCCACTATTGCGCGACCAAACGTTCAAATACTGTGGAAATGGACGTAGGGCTTGCGCCAGACTGCCGGTGTTGGGGAAATTCGGATAAGGCTTTGTGAAGCCCGCGGCGACTACAGCCGGAGAAGTAATCTGCTGCTGTAGCAGAGCACCCAGGTAGAGGTAGCTGGGATTCACCTGGTTCAGGTCGACCGTGGAATTTAATCCGTGCCCGCGCTGGCCCACGTATGCCGCTTCGACGAGCCACTTCCCGATCTCGCGCTGGATATTGAAACTCCAGTTGTAGACGCGTGGCGCCTTCCCAAATGTCGGTCCCATATAGTCGACGGCGAGACCATTGCCGGCGTTCGGGCTGAGGAAGGGCGGAGGCTGGAAGCCGGGCGGTTTGGGAATTCCTCCATCCCATTGGAACGGAGCATTCAGGCCATCCGACGTTTGTGCCAGCGCACTGTTCGCGCCGAGTGTGCAGCCGCATCCGCCGTTGCTGGTCGCTTCATAAAAGATGCCGAAGCCGCCGCGCAGAACAGTCTTTGGAGTAAGCGAAAAAGCGAAGCCGGCGCGGGGACCAACGTTGGAATAATCGGTGGGCCAGAATCGAGTCACACCGAGGCGATTGGGGCCGCTGCCAGGGAAGACATAAGCGCCAGGATAATTATTCGCGGCCGGGTTGGGCGCTGTCAGTGAGACAGATCCCATGATCGGCGTATTCCAGTTGATGGGAACGTCGTAGCGTAGTCCCAGGTTCAACGTCAACCTCGAACTGACCTTCCAGTTGTCCTGAAAATAGAAGCCGTAATACTGATAGTGGGGTACGGCGAATGTTACCGGTAGTGCGCCTGCGCTGGCCGAGTCGGGCAAGCCCAATAGGAAACTGGCGAACGAGTTTCCGGTAGTGCCCGTCGCCGCCGGGCTTGCCGTTTCGTTCCGCGCAAAAATATACGTGCCATTGGTACTCGCCAGATCGTGTCCGATGGTCGCTAGCCGCCGCATGTCCCAGCCCATTTTGAACTCGTGCTTACCCTTGACCCAAGTCAGGCCCTGAGTGAACTCGGTGGTGTGGTTGTCTTGTCCGCCGTTGTTCACTTTGCCTTGAACCATTCCGAAATACATGCCTCCAGTCGGGCTGCCGCTGGTTTCACCTCCTAGCGGGAAGTCGGCAGCCGCAAAAGCGATCACCGGAGTCACATCCGAGTCGCCCGTAAGACCTGGGAAGCCCACCTTTGACGCAAACCCCGTCTGCGCGGTCACGAACCATACCTGCCGTGTCGAAGAATATCCAAACGTGCTGTGAAGCAGAATCGTCGGCGAAAAAGTGTAGTCGTGATTGATGCGGAAGATTTGCGGCTTCTGATATTGATTACCCAGTCCGGTTCCCAAAGGACCCGGGTAGTCCGAAGCCGCCAGCAGATCCTGGCTATCGAGCGACTGGAAGTACGAAATCCGATTCTTTTCACTGAAAATATGATCGAACTTCAACGACCAGACATGGTCGGTTGTCTGCATAGTGTTGACGAACGCGTGATTGTTTGACAGCGCAGCGCCGTTGGGCGCTGGAATAGCCGGAATGATGTTAGCCGAAATCTTGCTGAAACGGTTCGTCGGGATGATATTACCCGGGAATGGCGCCCGGGTGGCAGTCGATCCGGAACCGGCCGTTGTCGCGGGATCGTAGATCGCTTGGGAAATCTGGCTGAAGTTCCCCTGCGTTTCGAGAACAGTCGGCACCGTATTGACGACGGCTGTGGGCGCGGTAGGCTGCAGATTGTTATCGTCGGAGAAGTAGAAAAACGTTTTGTTGCGCCCGTCGTAGACCTTCGGGATCCAGACCGGACCGCCGACTCCGCCACCAGTCTCGTTCAGGCGATCTTTCGGGCGATATCCCGGCGCGTTCGCCGGATTCTGATTCACACTCCAGCCCGCCGCCTCCCAGATGTCGCGCCGCATATTGTAGACCCATGTCCCGTGGATATCGTTGGTGCCTGACTTGGTTGTGAAGATTTCGATTCCGCCGCCCGTCCGTCCGTATTCGGCAGTGTACGTTCCAGTCAACAATTTAAATTCCGTGAATGCCTCCGCCGACGGCGGGTTGAAAACGGTACCGCCCGACTCCGGGATGACGTTGCTTGTGCCATCGATCAATTGCTCCCGGGCGCGTCCCGTGGACCCATTGATGCTCATTTCAGGGCCGTTGTTCACTCCGGCCATGAGGGTGAGGAACGCCGAAGGATTCTGTAGACCGCCGCTCCACAATGGCAGCGACGCAAACATTTTCGGCGTGAGCGTCTGGCCACGCTCGCTGGTTTCCCGATCCAGCAGCGGTGCTTCGGCCGTTACTTGCACGCTTTGCGACACGTCGCCGATTTCGAGTTGCAGGTCGAGCGTTTGCCGCTGGGCGATAAAGATCTCCGTCCCGCTGCGAACCAGTTTCTTGAAACCAGACTTCTCCACCGTCAGAGTCCATAGTCCAGGCGGCACGTTCGGGAAAACGTAAAGCCCCGATGCTGACGACACTGTGCGCAGAATTACCCCCGTGTCGCTTTGGCGCGCTTCAATTTGCGCCTGAGGCACTATGGCGTTGTTTGCGTCTAGGATAGTGCCGGATAGCGAGCCTGTTTGTGATTGACAAAGAGCGATGGAACACATCAAAAGTCCCAGCGCGCAAGATTGCAGAAATCGAACGACGAAGTTCACAGTAGTAGCCTCCCAGGCGAAAAATAAGCGAGCATAACTACACAGATAACTCAGTAAGTTGTCTTAGTATGTACAGATCTGCGGGTGGTGTCAAGAAGGAACAGGCAAAAAGTTTACTCGTGGCGGAGAGCCACGATCGGATCCACGCGCACAGCCCTGGCCGCTGCGGGAAATGCAGCCAGACCCGAAGCTGCCAGCAGGCACGCCAACGGCAGTGCCACACTCCAAAAATCGGACGGGTGTACTTCAAACAGGAAGATTGAAAGAAACTGCGCCAGAGCCAAGCTCCCGGCGAGTCCCACCGCCACACCGATCACAGTCAAAAGCAGTATGTCCGCAATCACCACTCGGACCACCACCCAATGGCGTGCCCCAAGCGCAAGCCGGATCCCGATTTCTCTGGTCCGCTGCGCCACGGAGTAGTTCAGCACGCCGTAGAGCCCCACCGCCGCCAGGATCAGCGCCACTAGCGCAAAGAAGCCTGCCAGAATCGCCAGCAGCCGCTCCCGTAGCAGTGTGTCGTCTACCTGGGTCGATTGGAGCATCACGCTCGTCACGCGAACTGAGGGATTGGCCCGCTGGATATCTTCCTTCAGAGTCGAAAGCATCTTCGAAGGATCGCCAGCGGTCCGCACCTCGAGCGTCGATTCGCCGATGCGCAGCCATGGAGAAAAAACGGCCGGGACGGCGCCTCCACGCAAGTCGTTGTACTTTGTGTCCCGCGCCACTCCGATGATCTCCTGCGCGACCCAGCCGCCGCGGCGATCGGCTGCCTCGAATCGTTTGCCAAGCGGGTTCTGATCGCGAAAGTACATCCGCGCGAATGCCTGGTTGACGATCACCGTGGACGGTCTCGCCGGCTCCGCGTCGCGCGGAACAAAATCCCGGCCGGCCAGAAGAGGAATTTGCATAGTGTCCAGGAACCCCGGCGAGACGAGCATGTACGAGGCCTGCAGGGGGCCTGTTTCCCACCCCGGGATGCGGACGGGTATTCTGGGGAGTGCGCGCGGCCAACTAACAAGTCCCCACAGCGACAGGCTGGCCGACCGGACGCCTGGTATTCGGCGAGCATTGTCGATCACTTGCATCCCCGAATTCACCGTTTGCTCGGGTGGCACGTCGGGGATGCCGAGCGTGCATAGTACGATCCCGTCTTTGGCGAAACCAAGATCTACTGTCGAGAGCTTGTAGAACGAGAGCAGCAACAAACCGCCGGCGAACAGTACTGTGAAGCAGACGCTCACCTGCACTACTAACAGCGGTCGAAGAATGCCGATCTTCCCCGGCTGCCTGTCGCCTCCTGCCTGAAGTGCGATGATTGGCGAAACGCCGGACGCACGCAACGCCGGCGCAAGTCCGAATAAGATTGTCGTCAGTGCTCCAATTAGCGCCACGAACCCAAGTACGCGCCAGTCCATGTGAAGATCCAGGTAAGCGGGACGGTCCGAAGGCGCCAACAGGCGGACGATGGCCGGTGCCGTGACGACCGCGAATGCCAGTCCCAGGACACACGCTACGGCAGCCAGCAACCCGCTCTCAATCAGCATCTGCTGTGCCAATCGGCCGCGGCCTGCGCCGATCGAGACACGCAGTGCCATTTCCCGTTCTCGCGCCACGGACCGCGCCACAAGCAGGTTCGCCACGTTGGAGCAGGCGAGCAGCAGCACCAGGCCGGCGATCACCGCCACAATGATCAGCGGCCGCTGGTATTGCCATCGCATATACGTTGGAACATCGATCCCGGAGCGCAGTTCGATCCGCGCGTTGAGGTAGTCCTCCTCTTGTCGAGCCGGCGTACCGGTTTCTCTAAGGCTTCCCACGCAATGGCGCCTGAATTTCGTAAATGCAGCCTGAAGCGGTTCTCGAGCCTGTTCCGCCGTCACCCCCGGTTTGAGGTGTCCGCTGATCATGAACCAATTCGCGGTGGGGCGTAGCAGCGCCTCCGCTGGAATTCGCGTCGTCAGTGGAAGCCAAAGGTCTGTCGGCTCTCCGGGTTCAACGCCGCTGAAACCCTTCTGTGCCACGCCAACAATTTGGAATCGTCCTGAGTTAAATCCCCGCACACTCAGCGTCAGCTTTCGGCCAACAACGGCCGGATCTCTGCCAAAGCGCCGCATCCAGAAGTCGTAGCTCAACACAGTAGCGTGATCGCCCGACAGGGTATCGTCGCCATCTGTCAGCACTCGCCCCAACGCCGGCTCAATTCCAAGAGTCTCGAATGCTGCGCCGGAAATCCATTGTGGCCGGACAGTCTCGTCCTTGCCGTTGCCGCCATCGAAAACGACACTCTGGTACAGCCCACCGTAGCCGACGCCATACAAGTCCAACTGAGCCCGCGAGGCCGCGCGTAGCGACTGGATCATTGCATAGCTGAACATCGTGTTTTCGGACGATCCGGCGGAATGTCCCTCGCCCGGCCCAACGGAAGCCAAGTAGACCAGCTTGTCCGGTTCACGCACGGGCAATGGCCGCAGAAACAATGCGTCGATTAGCGAGAACGCCGCCGTGGAACCGCCGATGGTGAGAGACAGAGACAGAATCGCCGCCGCTGTGACAACCGGGTTCTTCCGCAGCATCCGCAATCCGAACCGGACGTCCTGCAGAATTGATTCCAACCACGCCAGCAACTTCGTCTCGCGGCTCGACTCGCGCAGTCGGAGCCGGTTACCGAAACACCGCCGAGCCTGGCGCGCCGCCTGTTCCGGCGTCATCCCGCCCTCGATCAGGTCCTCGGTTCGCGCTTCAATGTGAAATTGCAGTTCGTCTTCGAGTTCGCGATCCAGTTCCTCGCTCCGGAAAACGTTGGTCAGGCGTGACGGCCACGACATTCTCTTTCTCCCACTATCCGGACCCGCTTATGCGTGCTGTAGGATGTGGCCGACCGCCGCGGTGACCGCGCGCCACCTGGCCTCTTCCGCCTCAAGTTCTTTGCGTCCCGCTTCAGTAATTTCATAGAGGCGAGCCCGGCGTTTATTGGGAGTAGTGACCCATTTCGCATCTATCCAACCCGCCTCTTCCATGCGGTGCAGCGCCGGGTACAGCGAGCCTTCCTCCACTCGCAGAACTTCGTCCGACATTCCTTCGATCTGCGTAGTGAGGCCGTATCCGTGCAGTGCTCCCTGGCGAGCCAAAATCTTCAGCACCAGCAGCGGAAGCGACCCTTGCAGTGAATCCTGGCGACTCATAATCAGTCCTCTTGGTAAGCGTCCTTAGTATCCATCGATTGGCAAAGTGGTGTCAAGAATTGAGGTCTGATACAACTATATCTACCGTGAACCGAAGAAAATTCCTGACAGCCACCGCCGCCACGTTATTGCCGCGGGCAGACGCCGCTCCTTCCACCATACCGATCATCGATTGCCATATTCATTTCTTTGATCCATCACGTCCAAAAGGGGTCCCGTGGCCGCCCAAGGACAATGCAGTGCTGTACAAGAGGGCATTGCCGGATCGCTATTGGAAGATCGCAGGGCCGCTCGGTATCGTGGGCGCTATCGAAGTGGAAGCCAGCCCTTTGCTCGAAGACAATCAGTGGATTCTCGATTTGATAGCCAACGACAAGCTCATGGTCGGCACAATCGGAGACCTGGAGCCGGACAAGCCCGGCTTCCGCCATCAATTGGATCAATTCCACAAGAATCCGCTTTTCCGCGGGATTCGCTACGGCAATCTCTGGGACCGCGATTTCACCGCGGCCATCGGAAAGCCGGAATTTATCGCAGGACTCAAGGCCATGGCCAGCGCCGATCTGGTGATGGACACGGCAAATCCCGACCCGCGTCTGATAGCGGATCTGGTGCGTCTCACCGACAAGGTTCCCGAGCTTCGGATCGTCATCGATCATCTTCCAAGGCTGGAGAAACCATCGCAGCCTGCGGTGTTGAAGGCATACGAGGGGAATCTGCGGGAGCTTGGTAAGCGCCGGCAGATCTTCGCCAAGGTGTCGGGAGTCCTAAAGCGCGTAAACGGGCGCGTGCCGGAAGACCTCGCATCTTACAAGGCCACGATTGACGAGATGTGGGATGTCTTCGGCGAAGACCGTCTTGTCTACGGAAGCGATTGGCCGAACAGCGATCTCTGGGCCGAGTATCCCGTGGAATTGAAAGTTGTCCGGGAATATTTCCACGGCAAAGGCCGCGCGGCGGAAGAGAAGTTTTTCTGGAAGAATTCCATCCCCGCATACAAGTGGATACACCGGGACAAGAGCCAGCCAAAACTCTAGCGAATGCGAAGACGTGCTTTTCTGACCGCCGCGCCGCTGGCCCTCTATGCCGGCGCATACTGCGGCTTCTCTTCCGGGAATTCCCGCACTCCGCGAGCCGCACTTTCCCAGCCGCCTCTATCAGTTTGTATGGCGAAATTGGGAACTGGCCAATCTGGATCGGATGGCCGAAGTCGTGGGCGCCGAACCGCGTCAACTTGAAGCCCTCGGAGCGTCCATGGGACTGCCGGCCAAGCGTCAACTGACGCCCGATCAACTCCGGCGCGGGTACATCACGCTCATTCGCCAGAACTGGCATCTGCTTCCGGAAGACCAACTCATGCAACTGCTCGGCTGGGATCGCGCCAAATACGAGTTCACGCTGAAAGAAGATGACGCGCTTGATATCAAGCTCGGACGCGTAAAGCCCGAATGCCCGACGCTTCGCTATGCCCAGCCCACGCCGGAGGAAACGCGTCGCGCGGCAGAGATCCGCGAACAATTACGCAAATGGTTTGGCGAGCGCTTGCACGAGCCCGGCGAAGACCGTTTTGCATTTGTCAAAGAGTTTTCAGCGCCGGCCCAGCCGGCCGCGAAGCAGGTTCGCGTCGACGTGCAGCCGAACGCTTTTCCCGAACAGGAAAGTTTCCGGGTCACCGTGAACTCATCGGGAACTCAAATTCTGGCGGCAACCGAGCGAGGAGCGATTCGAGCCCGGTATTACCTGCAAGGCGAAATGGAACGTCGTGAATCGGCAGTCTTGCCCGAGGGCGAGTACAATGCCCGCGAGGTTCTGACCCCGCGCTACCTCTATTCCTACTTTGCTCTTTACGGTGATCCGCTGATGGAAGGCGATGCGGCCGGGCTGCCCGACGGTTATCTCGACCGGGTGGCGGCCAGCGGTGTGAACGGCATTTGGATTCAGGCGGTCCTCAACACCCTCGCGCCATCGAAAGCGTTCCCGGAATTTGGCGACGGCTGGCAGACGCGCCTGCGTAATCTTCAAACGCTCGTCGCCCGGGCCAAAAAATTCGGCGTCCGCATTTTCCTGTACCTGAATGAGCCACGCGCAATGCCTGCCGCGTTCTTCCGAAACCGTCCTGAGATTCGAGGAACTAAAAACTACGATCTCTACGCCATGTGTACGTCCACCCAATCGGTGCGGGACTGGATTCGCGGCAGCGTGAGCCACGTTTTTCGCGAAGTCCCCGAACTCGGCGGTTTCTTCTCCATCACCATGTCCGAGAACCACACGAATTGTTTCTCGCACGGGGGCGCATGGGGCGACAAGAACCCGACGGCGCCGGATTGTCCGCGCTGCTCGAAACGCACCGGCGCCGTGGTCATCGCCGAACTGATCAACACGTTTCACGACGGTGTCAGAGAGCAAAGTAAATCCGCCGAAGTGATCACATGGGACTGGGGCTGGGGAACACCACTGGCGGAAGCAACCATCCCGCTGCTGCCGAAAGATTCCAGTCTGCTCAGCATAAGCGAATGGTCTCTTCCGGTGAACCGCGGCGGCGTGAAGACGCAGGTCGGAGAGTATTCGATGTCGGTCGTCGGTCCCGGTCCGCGAGCCCGCCGGAACTGGCAACTTGCATCGCAAGCCGGTCTTCGGACCCTGGCCAAAACACAGTTCAACAACACCTGGGAGATTTCCGCGGTTCCTTACATTCCAGTCATGCCGTTGGTGCTCGACCATTGCGAAGGGCTGGCGAAAGCCGGCGTCGCGGGCGCGATGTATTCGTGGACCTGCGGCGGATATCCGTCTCCAAATCTGCGTGCGGCGGCCGCCTACGCGTTCGAACCCCGCCCGTCGAAGGAACAGATTCTGAGCACGGAAGCAGAGCGTCTCTTCGGAAAAGCGGGAGCAATTCACGCGGTCACAGCCTGGCAGAAGTTCAGCGATGCGTTTACGGAATTCCCATACGGAGTTGCCATCTACGAAATTCCAACGCAGCATGGCCCGGCGAATCTTCTACGCCTCCAGCCCACCGGGCTGAAACCGTCAATGATGCTGTTTCCGTACGACGGATACCAGAACTGGAAAGGGGCCTATTCACCGGAGGCCATGCAAAATCAACTGGCGAAGCTCGCGTCGAAATGGCGGATGGGACTGGCGGATCTGGAAAGAGCGGTCTCTCTGGCGCCAAAAACAAAACGGCGCTTGTCCCAGAGGGAACTGGCGATCGCGCGGACGTGCGCCAACCATTTTCAAAGCGCCGCAAACCAGGTCGCGTTCTATATCCTGCGTGACCAATTACCGGGCGCGGCCGATTCGGAGAAACCGGCAATTCGAAAGCGCCTGGTAGAGTTGGCGCAGCAGGAAATACAGCTCAGCCGCGATCAATATTTCATCGCCAGGAACGAATCGCTGATCGGCTACGAAGCTTCCAATCACTACTACTACACGCCACTCGATCTGGTGGAGAAAATGTTGAACTGCGAGTTCATTCTTCGCGAGTTGGGCCGGGCTTAGCCAGCGGAATCCAAAACGACCCTTATAATGAAGCATGCGGTGCAAACTGGCGGTTCTAATTGCCTGCTGCGTGTTAAGTTCGGTCGCGCAGAGAAAAGACATGGAACGGCCGATCGGCCAACCTGCGCGAGGTACGCGCGGCGCAGTGGCCGGCGGATCAGATCTCACGGTGGAGGCGGGTCTCCGCACTTTCCATCGAGGCGGCAACGCCGTCGACGCTGGGGTAGCCTCTATGTTTGCCGGCTCCATGGTGGAGTTTTCCCACTTCGGTTTCGGCGGTGAAGCTCCCATTCTCATCAGAACCAAGGACGGCAAGGTTCATGCAATCGCCGGAGTCGGCACTATGCCGAAGGTCGCCACCGCCGAGTTCTTTCGTAACCGGCGAATCATGCAAGGCGAAATTCTGGCGCTCGAACCCGGCGGTCTGAAGGGCATCATTCCAGTCGCCGGCCTCATGCCCGCTCTTGTACCCGGCATGGTCGATGCCGGACTCGTGGCGTTGCGCGAGTACGGAACAATGTCGTTCGCGGACATCATTCAACCTGCGATTGAGCTCGCCGACGGCGCTCCCATCGATGAACTCCGGTCCATCTACATCAGCCGCAGCCGCCGGTTTCTGGATATCTGGCCCACTTCGAAACACGTGTTCATGCCCGAAGGACGCGCGCCCATGCCAGGCGATATCTTCCGTCAGCCCGATCTCGCGCGTACGCTACGCACCATGGTGGAGGCCGAAAAACAGGCTCTGAAGAAGGGTGCGTCGCGAACGGCGGCCATCGATGCGGTCCGGGATTGTTTCTATCGCGGCGAGATCGCCAAGCGGATCGACGCATTCAGCCGCGCCAACAACGGCCTATTGCGATATGAAGACATGGCGGCATTCCGGTTGAAGCCGGAAGATCCGGTTTCCACCACCTACCGAGGTTACGAAGTGTACAAGCCCGGCTTCTGGAGCCAGGGCCCGGTGTTCATCGAAGAATTGAACATGCTCGAAGGTTTCGATCTCCGCGCCATGGGTTTCAATTCGCCCAATTATATTCACACCCTCACCGAAGCGATGAAGCTTGCCTTTGCCGATCGCGATACCTACTACGGCGACCCGGCCTTCAACCAGATTCCGGCAGCGCGTTTGCTCTCCAAGGAATATGGCGCTGAGCGCCGCAAACAGATCGGCGAGAAGGCGTCCTCGGTCTTTCAGCCCGGATCGATCAATGGCAAAATCGGCAAACATCCGTCCGAGATGGAAATGGCGCGCTATCGCATCGACGATGAATTGATGGCCAGTGACACCACCTGTGTCGATGCCGTGGATAAGGACGGTATGATGTTCTCGGGCACGCCATCCGGCGCATGGATGCCATCTGTCATCGCGGGCGACACGGGTATCCCGCTCACGGAACGCGCGCAAAGCTTTCTGCTACTCCCCGGCCATCCGAACGAATTGGCCGGCGGCAAGCGCCCCAGAGTGACGCTGAGCCCGACCATCGTGACCAAAGACGGAAAGCCGTTCCTGGCGCTCTCCACGCCAGGCGGCGATAACCAGGACCAGGCTCTGTTGGAATTGATGCTGAATGTCGTCGAGTTCGGAATGAATGCCCAGCAGTCAGTCGAAGCGCCCCGTTTCGAGACCCGCCACCTTGTGTCCAGCTTCGACAATCACGCCATGGAACCCGGTTCGCTCTATCTCGATGAGCGCATACCAGGCGCACCCTACAACGATCTCAACGAGCGCGGCCACCGCATCGGAATCCTCAGCAAATGGAGCAGTGGATCGCGCCCCGTGATCATCCGTATACTACCGGACGGAGTAATGGAAACCGGGGCGGATCCGTACGGAGGGCGCGTAGCAGTAGCTTGGTAACCCGCCCACCGTCTGCACCGCTGCATCCTGCGCCGAACATGGGCACCGTCTGCACCACTGCATCCTGCGCCGGCACGGGCACCGGTCTGCACTCCACTCCGAGCCGCGCGCGTAAGCAAGCGTTATTCAGCCATACCAGGACCTTCTCCGCCTAACGGCATGATAGAGAACGAGCAAAACCACTGAGCCGATAACCGCCACGAAGAGACTATAGAGGTTGAGTCCGCTTACGCCACGGGCTCCGAAGATCTGGAACAACCAGCCACCAACAAAAGCGCCGAAAATACCTAACAGGATGTCGAGCAGGATCCCCTCCCCTCTCCTATTCACAATCTTGCTGCCGATGAACCCTGCAATCAGACCAAGAACCATCCAAGCGAAAAATGACATGGACTCTCCCCTCTGTCCCGTCAAGGAACGCAGCGAAGATGAGGACAGAAGGACAAGCGCAAATAAGCTGCAATGGATCATATTCTCACCCCTCTTCGAGACGAATGCTAAACAGACAAAAGCCGATCAAAGAACGAACGGTACCGCCGGAGAGCAACCCGGAGGTCTTCCGTAGAGACGTTATCGGTCTTGTCCCACTCCGCCTCCAGCTTTTGACGCTCGGAGGCAAACACTTCCGCCAGCCGTTTAATCGCGCTGGCCACCAGTTCATCAGCCTGCTCCACTGCCTTTCGGGGCTCGTCCACGAAGCCGCTCTGGATCCTCTCCCAACGCGATCGGAACTCCTGCGTGTCGTTCTGCCCGAATAACGGCACGTTACGTTCTTGCGCCGCTTCGGGTATCGCCGGCAGCCGGCTTTCCCCGCGCTCTTCAACTGTCACGACTTCTTGCGGTGTCATCTTCGTACCTCCTCAGGTTTCTCAGCGGTTTCCAAAAGATCTTCAAACAAGGCGCGGTAACTGACCATAGCTCTGCGGAGTTCCTCCGTGCTTCCCGGACCCTGATTTTCTCGAAGCGCTATCTCATGAGCGATCCGGTAGTTTTCTACAACCCGAGGATGATCTACCGAGAGATCCGCGGCATTTTGATCAAAGTCACCCACCGGATAGCCGCGGCGCTGCATAACATCCTGGACCAGCGTATAGGCATGATTCACAGCGGCTCGGGGATCGTCCACAAATAGAGACTGCTCCCGCCGCCAATCTTCGATGAACCGCACGCGGTCCTCAGCCTTCAACGGGCGAATATCAAATTTGGCGACGCGCTTCGCTCGATGCTCAAGCTCCGATTCGGCATGCCGGCGATCTCGATGTTCGCCGATGGCTCGATCGTATTCAGGACCAAATTTGGAGCGGAGCTCTTGTGTCCGCTTTTTCTGAATGTACATCCAAAGCGCAACCGCAATCGCCAGAATGAGACCGGCGATGAGGATCAGCATGATCGGACTAATAGTTTGATTCATGGTTTGTATTTCCTCCAATTCGGTAAACGTCTCCGAGCCGCGTGGATCACCAACCGCTATCTAAACATGCGAGGACACCCCATGCGCCTACACTTCAGTGTCCTCACACGAAGTGTTTAGCCCTTATTTTCTTGCGCGGCTAGCTTTTGGCTTCTCGGGAACTTCACTCGCCGACGAGATGTCTTCAGCCCCGGTGCGTTCTAATACATCCTCCGCCCGATCCTTCCAATTCTCATCGTCGCAATGGACCGAAAGCAGAACACCGCCGTTACGGATGCGGCCTTCATATCGCTTCGCTTCGTACTCCGGCATTCCCAGTCCAACCAGCGATCCCATGATGCCGCCGGCTGCACCTAACGCACCGGCGCCCGCCAGCGCGCCCAGCAACGGTCCAGCCGCAACGAAAGGACCGACACCCGGGATCGCCAGCGCCCCAATGCCCGCTAGCCATCCAAGCGCACCGCCCGCCACAGCGCCTGTCGCTGCGCCGGCCGTAGCGGCCTCTGGCGCCTTTGTACTTTTTTCATGACCGAAACTCTGGATTGCGTCGTTCGCAGGCAAGAGTACCGAGACATCCGTGTTTCGAAAGTTCTGTTCGCGTAATGTGTCAACGGCGTTTTCAGCATCTAATCTCGACGGATAGATGCCGAACACCGCGATATTCTTGACCATTCTTAAGTACCTCCGCCCGTTTGGCGAGCACCAATCGGGCCAAAGGAACGGAGTCTTACGCTTAACCGCTAAAGGGTGCAAAAGTTCAGGTAGAAAATACGTGAATCACTTCGGACCGGTAAAATGTTTCAAATACCAGTCGATGCACCGGTCGATATTGTCGGTAATGTGTTTAGGCTCCCGCAACCCGTGGCCCTCGCGCGGGTACCGCACGAAAATTGTTTCAACACCCACATCTCTGAGGGCAACGTAGAACTGCTCCGCCTCGGCAATCGGCACATCGTTGTCGTTCTCACCATGTACGAGCATCGTAGGAGTTGCGGCCTGTGCGACATACTTTAAAGCGGAACGTTGCCAGAGAAGATCCATCAAATTACCCTGATGCGGGAAAATGCCAAACTCCATCTGCTCGTATTGGTTGTAGTAGGTCATGTAGTTGTAACTGACCAGATTGCTGATCCCCGCGATGGGCACCGCCGCCTTGAAAATCCGCGTCTGCGTGATGAGCCAGTCGGAAAGCTGTCCGCCATAGCTAATCCCTTCCACGCCCAAACGATCCCGATCGATCCAAAGATTCCGCCGCATCGCGGCGCTTAAACCGTACAGTACGTCCTGTGCTTCGTTGCCGTTCTGATCTCCGAACACACCATCTGCAAATGCTTGTCCATACCCAAGAGAACCACGGTAATTCACCATCAGAGTCGCCCAGCCCAGTCCGGTATAAACTTGGTTCTTGAAATTAAAAGACACGCCTTGTTGACCGTGAGGGCCTCCGTGAATCACCACGATCATCGGATGCTTTGAACCCTCGGCAATGCCGTCGGGCTTGGTAAGAAACGCTTCTACTTCGAACTTATTGTCATTGCTGATGAAAGTGAAACTTTCCGTCTTCGCGATGGCCTTGCCGTCCAGGATCTCCGCATTCAGGGCCGTCATCTTACGCGGCGCCGCCCCACTCTTCTTCAAGAAAAGTTGAGCCAGATCCTCCGGTCCGGAAAATGCATAAGCGATCATCCCATCCTTGGCCACCGACCACCCGCCCACCGTTCCTGGCATTGCCACTACCGGTTCCGCCACCGGATCGCCGGCCGGCATCCGAAATAGCCGCACGTTGCCCTTCTGCATCACCGTGAAGTAAAGGGATCGCCCGTCGGCCGACCATTCCGGTTCACCCTGCCGGTTGTCCACGCTCTTGCCCAACTCAGTACGGCCGCTGCCGTCGGCATTCATCAGCCAGATGTGTGTATCCTCCATCGTCGTTTCCAGATCCGTCAGACCGCGGCGCGTGGCCTGATACACAATCTTCTTGCTGTCCGGCGACCATCGCGGCCGGTATTCAATGTTCTCCGTTGCCGTCAGCCGCCGAATCGACTTATCGCTGAGACGCAGCGCGAAAATATCGTAATTGAAGAACTGATCCTCGTTCTCCTCCCGATTGGAAACGAACAGCAGCTCTCGTCCATCGGGCGACCAATCGATGGAATGTTCGTAGTGGTTCCCGCTGGTCAGTTGCGCGATCTGATTCGTCGCCACATCGGTGACAAAAATGTGCAGCCGCCGGTTGTCGTTAAAGTGCGAATTGCCCTCTTCCGCGTCCGGCTTATATAGGTAGCGCGTAATCACAACCGGATCGCCGGTCGCCGCGGCTGTTTCAGGCCCTGGTTGAGCATTCACGAACGCCAAACGCTTGGAATCCGGCGACCACGCGAACTTTTTACCCATGGAAGGCAGAGCAGAGTTCGTCGACTCCAAATTCGTCACCAACTTGCGCGCCGACCCATCGGGATGCGCGATCACCAAGTCAGTCTTCTCGCCATCCTGACCGCTAAAAGCGATCCACTGCCCATCCGGCGACCATTCCACCGTCGATGTCTTCTCTTTTTCGCCGCCCAGCCGCTGCGTCTTTCCGTCGGCCACAGTCATTACCCAGACTTGAGAATAAGGACGGCCCGGTGCATCGTTCGACACCACCGAGTAGGCGATCTTCGCCCCGTCGGGTGAGAAATGGACCTCACCCACTGATCGCAGTTTGAGAAGATCGGAGCTCTGGAAGCGGCCGGTCTGCGCCCCTAGCAGGGCTGTCATCGAAAGCGCCAGCACGAAGGTTTTCATCAACTCACGATTGTAACCGGGCGGCGTTACTTCATGTACGCATCAAGTTCCGCGCACGAAGCAAATTCCCGCCCAGGCTTTCCCATCACGCGGATTGCGACAACGCGTATCGGCGCCGCCAGCTTCGCCTCAAACGCCTGGCCGTCTTTGAGCGACGCACTGCCTTCGTAACCGGAGAGCTCAGCCACCGTCTGCCAATCGCTATCCGCCGCGCGTTTCACCTGGATCTGTGGCGTACCTTCGAACCACCCGCCTTGCGCCGTTGATTTGCCATGCCGGAACACAACGCGCGAAATCTCTTCCGGCCGATTCAGTTCAACCGCAAACCAATCGTCACCGCTGGCCTTCCCGCGCCCCGTATTGCGATACGTATCGGGGCGGTTGTCGCAGATCGAATCCTCCACCGTCCCGCGGCGTGATGCCGATTCCTTTCCGTACGCCGTCACCGAAACATCTGTCGAAAGCGTCTCAGGCTTGGGCAGCCACACCCGATAACTCCTCGCCTCGGTGAACGGAACCAGCATTAAGGGCTCTTCCTGTTTGTGAAGATCGTGGCTCACCACTTCGCCGTCCAGCCGGTAGCGAAACGCACCCGCGGGTTTCAGTTTCACATCGCGCGGCGCCGCCTCGTGCAACCACTCCACATCCGGATTCGCGCCCTGATCGAGCGCAAGAACCTGCGGACCGCGCTGGATCGCCTCATATCCCGGGTAGGTGCGCCCGCCCGAGATCACACGTACCGACATGTCCATGTCAATTACCACCGTGTCGCCGGTAGTCCACTCGCGATCGAGCGTGACAAACTCGCCCGCCTTCCCCGAGTACAACTTGCCGCCTGCTCGAACCGAATATCCCGTCGTCCAATACGGAACGCGCAGGTAAAGAGGAAAACGGTTTTTCTGCGGGACTTCCACCGTCAGCGTCACCGATCCGCTCTCCGGAAACGTCGTCTCGGACGTCAGCCTCGTCGTGCCGATCTGGACAAACCCCGGCGCATAAAGCAGCACCGCAATACCGTTGTCCTTAGCGCCCCAGGTAAATTGCGGGATCATCGAAATGCCGCGCGGCTCGCTCGACACACAACAGTTGATACCGGGAGTCGGGTTCTTCCGCCCGTTCAGCGGAGTGAAGTAGCAGATGTTCCCGTTCGAAGGATCTTGCGCTCCCAACAACTGGTTGAACACGCTGCGCTCAATCTCATCCGCGTACTTTTGTTCACCGGTGATGCGGAGCAACTGCCAGCTCAACTGAAGCCAGGTAACCGTCGCACAACCTTCGCCCACATTCGACGGATCCTCGCCGGGAAGGGAATCGTCGTCGGTGAAATGTTCCTTCGAACTGGTCGTCCCGGTGACATAAAGACGCCGAGTAGCAATATCCTTCCAGGCAATCTGAGCGGTCTTCAAGAACCGATCTTCGCCAGTGAGCCTGTACAGATCCACCAGTCCCACAAGGTTCGACATCATTTCATAAGCTTTGGCATTGGCCGTCTTATAAACGCTACCCGTTTCCAAAATTGAGGCGATGATTTTAGGACCATTCGGTTGATCCCAGGCCCGAACAATGTAATACGCAAAATCCAGATACCGTTTGTCGCCGCTATAGCGATACAGCATGCAGATCGGCTCCAGCACGCTGGTAGCAGCCATTCCCACGTGCGTACCCGCAGCGATGATGTCACGCTGCCCCGGCTTGTCGCCGAAGGTTCGAACCAGCAAATCGCCAACCTTCCGCGCCGAATCCAACGCCGGCTCATATCCACTGATCCGGTAGTAACTCAACAGCCCGATCAGGTCATATTTATGAACCCAGACATCCCAACTCGTCCACCGTTGATCATCGGAATACGTCCCCAGATATCCGTCCGCCAACTGCGTGGCGATAAGCGCGCGGACCATCCGGTCCATCAAAGTTTTCAACTGTACATCGCGACTGTAGAGCCAAGTGTTAGCCCCGGCGTCTAAAAATTTACCCACATGTTCGCCGATCCACGGATGCTTGCCCGGCCTGTGCTGGAAGCCGTCCAGAAGCTCGGGTTCGTCGACATGCAAGAGCCGGCCCTGCGAATTCACGCGCATGCGTTCCGCCAGGAAGCCATCCATCTTTTGCGTTTCATACGGCGCCGGCACAAATCGATCCTGGATCTTATCGGCCACAACCGGCTTCGGTAATTCCGCCAACGCAGGCAGACAGAGCAGCAAAGCAGCGACCAGTGGTTTCACACGCAAATATTACCACTTGAAGTGCTCTATCATGAGAGCTAATGACTACACGGGGCCGTTGGGCGCTCGCCCTTGGGAGCGTCGCTGTTTTTGCAGTTCTCTTCGCCGGTTCGGCCTTCTGGCGAGCATCGAAGGCGCTGAAATCCTCAGAGAACGAAGTCGCCGGCGCTGGACAATTCAGCTTCGTCGCCGCGGCCTTGCAGCGGAACATTCCTCCTGGTGTCGAATACCTCAACACGCCTTCCAGCTACAAAGATCTCATCCGTTTTCGTGGAGACTTGTATCTCTGCGGTCCATCCGGCCTCTCCACCTACGATGTAGACGGCCGCCCACTCCACGATTACCGCGTAGGACTGGAACTGCCGCCCGCGCCCCTGGTACAGATGGCCGTCGGCGTAGCGTCGGACTCTCACGAACCCGAACTCTGGATCGCCACCAGCGGCGAAGGACTACTCGCCTTCAACGGCTCAACCTTCCGCCAAATCCGCGCGCACGACGCAGCAGCGCGCAAACTAACTGCGATATTGCCCCTCTCCACCGGACAGATCCTCATCGGAACTGAAAAGAACGGCGTCCTTGTTTACGACGGCAGAAAATTGGCGCAGTTTCATTCCGAGCTAGCAGGCTTGCACGTCACTGCACTCGCCGGTTCAGGAGCGGACGTGTGGATCGGGACGCTCAATCGCGGCGTTCTCCACTGGAACGCCGGACAGGTCGCCCAATTCGGAGAAGCTGAAGGACTGCCCGACAACCAGATCCTCGCCCTGGCGACTCACTCCGACCGAGTCTACGCCGGAACAGCAGTGGGCATAGCGGCATTCCGCAACGGAAAACTGGAACAAGTATTGGCGCGAGGCGTCTTCGCGCGTTCGCTCCTGGCCCGCGAAGAGTCACTCTTAATCGGGACCATGGAAGAAGGTGTCGTCGAGGTTTCGTTGGCAACCCGTCGTACGAAGCCCGTTGCCGAGAGCGTTCCTGGGGAGATCACACGGCTCACCGATCTCGACGGCAAGGCGTTTGCGGTATCAGCGGACGGAGTGTATTCCGTGAGCCGCGGAGGCAATTGGAAGCCCGTACTACAGCCCGCGGCCGCAACGCTCGCCGATCGCAACATTTCCGCAATTTCGATGGACCGCGGAGGGCGTCTGTGGGTCGGCTACTTCGACCGGGGCCTCGACGTCCTGGAACCAGGATTCACTCGAGCCTCGCATACCGAAGACGAACACGTCTTCTGCATCAACCGGATCGTGCAAAACGACGGACGATCTTCCACTGCCGTAGCCACAGCCAACGGCCTTGCATTGTTTGACTCCGCCGCGCACGTACGTCAAGTGCTAACGCGATCCGACGGACTGATAGCCAACCACATCACCGACGTCTTGATCGACGGCGACAGCATGGTGCTGGCAACACCCGTAGGCCTGACGTTCACCGGAAGCGGAGGAATGCGAAGTCTCTACGCCTTTCACGGACTAGTCAACAACCACACCTACGCGCTAGCCGCATCGCACGGAAAACTGCTGGTCGGAACATTGGGAGGAGCATCGCTGCTCGAAACTGGCGTGGTGAAGGCAAGTTATACGACATCCAACTCCGGCCTGCGACACAACTGGATCACCGCAGTTGTAGCGTCCGGAGACGAGTGGTTCGCAGGAACATACGGAGCCGGAGTCTTGCACATGGATGCATCGAACGCCTGGCAAAGCTATCCCGACATGCCGAAAAACGTAATCGTGAACCCGAATGCGATGGCCGTGTCAGGCTGATCGAGTCTTCGCCGGCACGCTAGGCGACGGACTGCTCGTCTACGACCAGGGCCGCTGGCATGGAATGGTCAATGGCCTACCATCGTCGAACGTGACAGCTCTCACAACCGCCGGAGGATACCTGTACATCGGAACCGACAACGGATTAGTGCGTATGAGTGAGTCGGCGATATGAGATTCGGCATAGCACTAATGCTTCCCCTGTTGTTGCCCATAGTGTCGTTCGGCGAGGCAGGTGTCCTGGTTCCCTCCGGAGCACAGCAGCCCGATCCCGCGGCGCTCTCGCTCGACGAAATGGACATCCGCGTGCGGATCGACAATCAGCACGTGACGGTGGAGACAAGGCAGATCTTCGCCAGTCACACCGGGAAAGTGCTCGAAGGCACATACACCTTCACGCTCCCCGGAACGGCCCTGGTTTCCGATTTCGCGGTCTGGGACGGCGTGACCCGCATTCCCGGCGTGATCCTCGAGCGCCGGCGCGCGGAAGAAATCTACGAGGCCGCCCGGATGCAGGCCATCGACCCCGGCCTCCTGCAACAAGGAGAGCGCGACGCAGACGACGCGCGTCGAACCGCCGTCTTCACAGCGCGCATCGCTCCAATCCCGCCCTACGGAACAAAACGTCTGGAGATGGAATATCAGGAGCGATTGCCCGTCGAGCAATTCAAAACTGCATTCAACATTCCGCTGCGTCCCGACGCCTATCACGCACAGACGGTAGGACGACTCACCGTTTCATTCGAACTCACATCAACAATCGCCATGAAGGATTTCGAAGTCCTCAGCAAGGCCTATCCGTTGATCGTGAAGGAGAAGTCGGCGCGGCGAGTAGTCGCGGAACTGGACGCGCGAAACGTCGCCCTTACCGAAGATCTGGCACTGCAATACACGCTCGACCCGATAAAGGCCGACAACCTGGACGTCATCGCGCACACCGGATTCTTCGAAGCCACCGCGCTCTTCGGCATGCCCAAAAAAGCCGCCGAAGCAGCAAAGCGGAACGTCGTCATCCTGTTCGACAATTCGTTATCCATGCAGTGGGAGAAACTGGAGCGCAGCTACCTGGCGCTCGAGCGCACCCTCCGATCGCTCCAGCCATCGGACACATTCAATCTCATCCTATTCAATTCTGAGACAGCGCAACTCGGACCGAATTCGATGCCCGCAGCCCCGGACGCGATCCAAAAGGCATTGGCATTCGTCAAAGCCAGCCGTCTCCGAGGCGGAACCGATTTGCAGTCCGCATTAAAAATCGGTCTGAACGCCGTGGAAGGGCCCGCATCATATCTCGTACTTCTCTCCGACGGTGACGTCACGCGCGGCCCAGAAATTCGCAACGTGAAAATCGCCGACTGGTACACGGCCCAGCCGAAACGCCCCCGCCTGATGATCTTCGCTGTCGGAGACGATGCCAATCTTCCGCTCCTCACGCTGCTCGCCCGCGATAACGGCGTGCTGGAATGGGTCCGTTCCACCGAGCCGCCGGATTTCAAACTCAACGCATTCATCACCAAGATCGGAAGGCGTCCCATGGAAGGGCTCTCTCTCACCGCGGAGCCTTCGTCCAATTTCGATCTGGTATACCCGCTCGAAGAGACCGTGTTTCCAGGGTCGACAGCATCGTGGGTTGGCCAATACAAGCAATCGCGCCGCGCGAACTTTGCCGTGAAAGCCGCACGAGAAGGAGCGTCGGTCACTCTCCGCCGAACTGAAAATCTGCCGGCGGAAAACGCCGAACATCCGCAACTTCCCCGCGAGTGGGCGAAGGCGCGAGTCGATGCGCTGCTCGAAAAAATCGATCGCGATGGCGAAGACCGCGCCAGCATCGACGAAATCATCCGTCTCGCGCGCAAATACAAATTCGTAACGCCCTACACCTCGTTCCTGGCCGCGCCCCGCGCATTGCTTCGTCCCCGTCTGATTCGGCCCGGCGACCCGGTGCTCCGCGTACACACCGATGAGTCGATCGTCTCAGTAGTCGCAATGTTTCCCTTCGGCACGGTGAAACCCCTACGCCATCTGCGGGACGAAGACGTCTGGCAAACGCGCTTTCTCGCGCCTCCCGATCTCGCAGACGGCACGCACACAGTCCGCCTGATTCTGCGAGACCGCGAAGGCCGCGTATTTCGCGAATCGAAGACGTTCGTGATCGTCAGCAAGCCACCCATGGTGCGAGTCAAGCTCGAAAAAGCCAGCTTCCGCCGGGGAGAGATGGTGCACGTGCGGGCAAGCGCCTCGGACACATCGAGAACCGTCATGGCCAGAATGTACGGTGTCACACCCGTGTCGCTTCGTTGGAGCGAGCGCGATAAATCAAACGCCGGAGCATTCCTGATTCCCGCTCAATTAGCAGCCGGCCGTTACACGCTCACAGTCACAGCCGAAGATTTCGCCCACAACATCGGAAGCCAGGAGGTGTCGATTGAAGTCCTCCCGTAAGTGCTACCTCCTGTGTGCCGTAATCGCATGCACCCTGGCGGCGCGGGCCGAACTCGCCCAGTGGGTCCAATACATCGAATCCGGTTCGGCCATCGAAAAAATCTTCTTCCGCACGGTCGCGCTCCTCACTGGTCCAGTGCAGTCGCGGCGTCCTCCCAGCGAAACAGCGGCCGATCTCAGCAAAGCAATCGAAGCAGCACCGCAGGAAGCAGAGTTACTCAGCCTGCGCGCCCGCGAATATGAACAGCAACTCGATTTCGCCAAAGCCGAGGCCGACTGGCGTCAATACGCGAACTTAGCGCTGGACAAACTTGCGGCACAGATAGCGCTGGCAGATTTCTACAACCGCCGGCTGCAGCCAAAAGAAGAAATGGCCGTACTCGCCGCAGCCCGAGCCACCAAGTCCGATCAACAAACGAAGCTCTTAGAGCGCTCCGTCGCCCTGGCCGGCGAACAACAACTGCCGAAGGAGGAGATCTACCGCGATTGGGTTGCGCGCTTCACCGATCAGCCCCCCGTCTACCGCCAATACTTCAATTTCCTAACGGCAAAGAAGCAATACGACGAAGCCGAAACGGTAGTTGCTTCCTACGAAAAAGCCTTCCCCAACGACGAGCAATGGCCGTTGGAGGCGAAGGCTTCGCTCGCCCTCGACCGTGGCTCCGCGGACGAAGCGGTAGCCATCTACGACCGTTCGTTCCGCCCCCTCTGGCCCGCAAATATCGTTCAGCAATACTTCGAGCTCCTGAAGCGCACACGCGGTCTGCGGACCTACCTCGACAGCGCGCGAAAAGCGGCCACGGCCCGTCCCGACGACATCAACCCGCCAGTGCGGCTCTTCTACTACTACCAACAACAAGGGAACTTGCCGCAAGCTCAGCGTGCACTACTCGAATTCGAGATGCGGCATCAAAACTGGACCAACGATGAGCGGTTGACCCTCGCCAAACTCTTCGAAGAGTCCCACGACTACGACCGAGCGGCCACGCACTACAGCGCGGCCATAGCCACCGAACAAGGGCTTGCCGGAGTGATCAACATCCTGTTCACCGCACCCGAGCAACCAATTCGAATCGGCGCCGGCGATCTTTCGTATTACAAAGACATCGCCACAATGGACCCATATCCCGGCTCGCTCAACGGGATTCTCTCGCTCACTTTCAACTCCAGCGGCGCCGCAGTACAAGATGGCGGAGCAAGAGCGCGCAGCCATACCCTATTTTCACCGCGCGAAAGCCTCGGAGCTGCTGGTGCAGTTCGACGCGAAGTTTCCGAATTCCAACGAACGCTCACAGTTGCACGCGAAACTGATCGAAGCATACGGCGCATACGGCCAGGACGATGCCGTGATTCGAGATGGCCGCCAATTTCTGACCACTTTCGTGAAAGCTCCTGAGCGCACCGAGATCGCGTTGTTGGTAGCCGACGCCTACGCTCGCAAACAGCAGCTAACCCAGGAATTCGCCACATACGACGCGCTGCTCAAGGAACTGGGCGCGGCCGCAGGCGGCATACCGATTGGGAACGCATCCGCGGCGCCGAATCCAAACCAACCACCCCCCGCGAATTCGGCCGACTACGCGCGCGTCCTCGATCGCTACATCTCCCGGCTCGTCTCATTAAAACGGATCACCGCCGCCGTAAAGCTCTATCGAAGCGAAATCGATCGCAATGTAAACGACCCCGGCCTCTACGAGCGCCTCGCAACGTTCCTCGATCAAAACAAGCTCGCCGCCGACGTGGAGACAACATACCGCCGCGCAGCCGAGCAGTTCCCCGATCGAAGTTGGTATCACAAACTGGCACGCTGGTATCTGCGAACCAAGCAGACGGCGAAAGTCGATCAACTTACGCAACAAGTGGTGAAGATCTTCTCCGGCAGCGATCTCGATTCGTACGTCCGCGAAATTTCCGGCCAGCCCAACCTCGACCCGTAGCTCTACCGCCAGATCAATCTCTACGCGTCGCGCCGATTTCCCCACGACCTGGTGTTCGTAAAGAATCTGCTGCACGCCTATACCAGCCGGGGCACGGCGAACCCGATCGCCTGGGACAAGCTCCTGCGGCAGAACTGGTATTACGACGACGCGCTCCGTGCGGAGTTCTTCGAATGTCTATCGCGCACAGGAAAGTTGACGGCGGAACTGCGCGGACTCGAAGCCATCAACGACCGAGCGGCCATTCAATTTCGAGGCGAAGCGCAAGCATGGCGATCGCACTTCGAAGACGCCGAACCACTGCTGAGCAGCCTCGCAGACCAGTACCCAGCCGAGTCCGCAATTGCCGACAGAGCTGCATCGGTGGAAAGATCGCTCGGGAAAACCGAAGCCGCCGTGAAGATTGAGGCGCGCCTCGCGGCGTTCAATCCGAGAGACCGGCAAGTCCTCGCCCGCATCGGCGACATCTACGCGGACCACGAGCAGTTCGATCGCGCCGCTCCTTTCTGGAACCGCGTAGCCGAAGTCTCGCCCGGCATGCCCGACGGATATATTGAAGCCGCGACGGTCTTCTGGGATTACTACCTGTACGACGACGCGCTACGCCTGATTCAGCAGGGACGCACAAAACTCAACGCGCCCGCGCTCAACGCCTACGAGGCCGGAGCCATCTACGAAGGAAAACGCGACTACACGCGAGCGATCAACGAATACGTGAAAGGTTCTTTGGCGGAACCGGGTTCATCGGCGCAGCGGCGCTTGTTGAATCTGGCCACGCGCCCGGCTTTACGAGGTCAGGTGGAAGAAGCCACACGGCGTCTCGGCGCGGACGGATTCGCACTACGCGTCGCAGTCCTCTCCAATCAAAACCGTACCGCCGAACTGGAACAGTACTTGCTCGGGCAGGTCGCCGCTACTACGTCGTTCGATTCACTCGCTCGCGTAGACGACGTCGCCGAGAAGCAAGGTCTGGACAAAGTACGCGAACAGTCGTTGCTTCGCCAGATCGCCATCGACACCGACCCCGTAGACAAGAACCGGTTGCGTATCTCGCTGGCACGGTTCTACGAGTCGCACGGCAATACCGCCGCGAGTCAAACGGTAGACGCAGTTTATCGCGACAACCCAAGGCTGCTCGGCGTCGTTCGAGCCGCGGTGGATTATCACTGGCGCAACAAGCAAGGCGCGCGGTCAGTGGATCTGCTAGCGGAGGCCGCCGGTGTGTCCAACGCCGCCTACATGCGTCAGTTCACTCTAGAAGCCGCTCGCAAGGCAACCGAAATTGCAGACTACCGCCGGGCGCGCCGCTTGCTCGAACCGCTTCTAGGCACCGAGCCCCTTTCAGCCGACCTCGTAGAGGCGATGGCCGACACGTATGCGCGCGAAAGGGACGACCCGTCCCTCCGCGCATTCTACGAATCGAAAATCAAGGCGAGCAGCGGAGACCAGAGAGCGTCCATCCGCCGAAGTCTGATTCCCGTACTCACGCGGCTCAAGGATTACGCGGGCGGGGTGGATCAATATATCGAAGTGATCAACCGCTTTCCCGAAGACGACGGCCTCGTAAGGGAAGCAGCCACCTACGCGCGAAAGAACAACCAGGCGCCACGGCTAAGCGGATATTACGCGAAAGCTTCCACCGATTCTCCCCGTGACTATCGTTGGCCCATGGTCCTGGGACGCGTGGAAGCGAACCTGGAAGATTTCCCCGAAGCGGTAGACGCGTACACAAAAGCCACCGCGATTCGTCCGGACCGAACGGACCTGTTGACCAGTCTCGCCTCGCTCGAAGAAAGGCTCATGCGCTTCGCCGAAGTGGAAAAAGTGTACGCCAAGCTCTACGAGTTGACCTATCACAATCCGCAGTGGATGGTGAAGGTGGCCGAAGGGCGAGCCCGCCTGGGTCAAAACGATGGAGCAGTCCAGGCTCTACGAGTAGCCCTGATTGAAGGCCGTCCGCAGCGCACCCACGATCAATTCGAGGCCGCGCGCAAGCTGGCCGAATGGGGCATGTTGGACCGCGCCAAAGAATTCGCGGACCAAGGGCTCGCCGGTGCCCGGAAAGACGATCCCGACGCGCTCGCAGATCTTGGCTTCTATGCGCAGTTGATGGCGCGAATGAAGAAGTACACGGAAGGATATGCCGCGGTCTCTCCCTATGTCACCGGGGAGCGGCGATCCATTCTGTGGGACCAGATGGCCATGGCCGTGAAGCAGTATTACACACCAGAGGAGAAGAGCGCCTTTGCCGTATTCCTAAAGGCGCATATGGCCGACGCCGCACTCGACCTAACGAACGCGGCGGAAAACGCGGGCCTCATCGACATTGCCGCCCAGTCGTTGCAGGCCAGGATACTGGCGAAGCCCGGACCGGACGTGTACGGCCCCCTCCAGCGCCTCGCCACCATGCAGCAGAAGCGCTTGAAATTCGAAGATCTCGGTCACACGCTCGAAGCTCTGTGGAAAGCTTTTCCGGCCGACGCGGACAATCGAAACGACCTCTTGCAACAGGCTGCCGATCGCTACGGCCAGGTAGGTGACGCGCGCGACGAACTGCGAGTACTCACACAACTCGAAAGTATAGGCGCGCTCTCCGGACCTGCAGCGGAACGCTACAACAAGCTCCTTCGACAAACCGCCCCCGATCGTCTCATCCGCGTCGCCGGTACCGGTGCAACACCCGATCTCAGAAACTCAGCAGCGAACATCGCCATGTCCGGCGATGATGCGGCACTCGCATTGAAGGTAGTCGCAGCGCGCGGGCGCGGCCTGTCTCCCGTCTGGACGAAAGCTTACACGGCGTTGGCCGGTTTGTTCTTCGCCCGAACCTCCCCGGAAATCGCCAGCGCGTTCCAGTCCGCTTTAGGCCCGGCAACTGTCAACGAGGAAGTTGGCCACCCTGTCGATAGGTCACAACAACTCGCCGGCGACATATGGTTCTACTACGGCTCCCGTTACGGTGAATATCTCGCCCTCGCCAAGGGGACAAACGCAGAGGACTATATCCCGGCCGCATTAGAAGGGCGTCCGGCCAACAGTGATGCCTATTTCACTCTCGCGTCCTACTATCAGGAAAAAGGCGCCCTCGATCAGGCGCTGCAGGATTACGAACACACCGTTCAACTGAACCCAAGGCGTGCCGGGGCTCACAATCACGCCGCGGAAATACTCTGGACGCAGAGCAAACACGATGAGGCAAAGCTGCGATGGAAGGCCGCATTCGTAGCCATGTCTGCGTCGGAGAACGACCGTCGCGTTCCGGAAAGCTTCTGGACAGACGCGCAGGATACGCTGACAAGCATTGGCAAATATCACGTGCTCGCGGACGTCCGCACCGAAGCGGATCACGTACTGCGAACATACGTGCGCCGCAACGGTCCATTTCGCATTGAGCCGATGCTCGACGGAATTCTAGCTGCCGCGGGACCGGAAGAAGGAGCCCGATGGATCACCGATCTGAGCCGCGTAGCCAGCGATCCCGTATCGTTTCTAGGGACCGTGGTAAGGCAAGAAGGGTTGCCGGCCGCCGCGCGCGAAGCGATCTACGAACGCTTGCTCGACGCCGCCCGTGCGCAGGTCGCGCGTTCGCGAGGCGAAGCGCGAGTGAGTGCGCTGAACGAACAATGGCGATATGAATTCGACTGGATCGACTCACTGTTGGAATCGAAGCAGACGGCAAAAGCACAACCCGCGCTCGATGCAATGGACGCCGATGCACGCCAACAAATGCAATACCGATTCGTCCCGCTGCAAATCCGTGCCGCCGCGCAGGCCGGAAAACTCGACGCGCTGCTCAAATCATATGATCGCGACCGCCCACCGCTTCGAGCTGCTCCGAAACGAAGCAACGTCTCAGCAAACGGAAGGGACTGCGAGCGTCGCCCAACGTCTCCTCGAATATGTTTACATAATCGAGTTGGACGCACCCGCGCCTCAGGCTTCGAGTTTCCTCGGCATGGCTGAAATTCGATTGCAGCGCAACGACACGCCTGGAGCCATGGAACTGCTCCACCGCATGACACTGATCTGTGGAGAGCCCTTCGAATATTTGAATCCGGCGGCAGACCTCCTCCAGCGCTTCGGCAAGAATAACGAGACATCGGAATTCCGCCAGGCGCGAGCCAAAGCATTCCCGTGGGAAATCTCGAATCCAACATATGAAGCGCGAGTGCAACTGGCCGAGAACGGAGCGAAAGCGCCACTCGGCTCGGCGGAGCTGGACTTACTCGCAAGCGGCGCACCCATTCCCCCGGCCGCCGCGGAGAAGCCGTACTTCTACTACGCCAGGGTAAAAGCGGCCGGGCAAACTAACAACAACGATGTTCGCTTGCGGCTGTTGCGCGCTGCGCTCGAGATCAATCCGGATGCAGCGTCGCCCCGATCGCCACTGTTCCGTGCAGCCATCGCCCTCGGACGCGAATCTCTCGCACTGGCGGCCGTCTCGGAACGCGCAGAAACATGGGGCGAGGGCACAGAGCGTGCGCGGCTGCTGAGAGAAATGGCAGAAGCCTATCGAAAACTGGATCGGCCGCAGGAGGCGAAGATGTTCTTCGAGCAAACGCAGCGTTTAGATCCCTCGGTGCCCGTCCAGAAACAGCTCGACGCGATTGCGGCCAATGCAAAGCGGACCGCCGCCAACGCACTCCGCCGGCCAGATATCGCCGTCCGGCTAGAGCAAGATCGCATTGTGAGGCCACGCTTATGAAGAGACGCTACGCGATCCCCGCCGCTCTGGCAGTATTGCCGCTATGCGTCTGGCTCGTGGCGCAGACAACGCAGCCGCCCGCGAATCCATCGAATTATTTCCCGCCCGGGCCAGCACTATACGTCGAAACACGAGATCTAGCTGGATTGCTAGGCAACTGGAGCGCCTCACCGGAAAAACGCGATTGGCTCGCCAGCGATAACTACTCCGTCTTCTCTCGCTCCAGGCTCTTTCTGCGTCTGCAGGAAGCGCAAAACGAATTCACGCAGGCAGCAGGTTTGGCCCCCAACATGGATCTCGTAAATTCCGTCGCCGGGGCCGAATCCGGCCTCGCGATCTACGATATCGGCAAGCTCGAATTTCTCTACATCACGCAACTTGCGTCCGCCAAAGCCATCGAAACCGCACTCTGGAAGACCCGGTCGAGTTACGATGCGCGCAGCTCCGCTGGTCAGCAATATTTCGTCCATTCCGATCCGCAGTCGAAGCGAACCGCCGCCTTCGCGGCCAACAACGGCTGGCTTCTCCTGGCCACTCGCGAGGATCTGATGGCCGGTGCGCTGGCGCTCCTGGCGGGTCAAAAGAATCCATCGTTAAGCGCCGAGAACTGGTTCGATGGAGCCGTAAAAGCATCCAAACAGCAAGGTGAAATTCGCATCGCATTGAACATGCCAGTGCTCGTCCGCTCCCCCCATTTCCGGTCATATTGGATACAGAACAACGTCGGCGAATTGAAGGAATACAGCGCGGGAATTGTCGATGTCTTTCGCGAATCGAGTCAGATTCGTGAGGAGCGCGTTCTCTTGCGGCAACAACCGGGCCCGTCAATGGAGGCCAAGGAATCAGCCGCCGGACTTCTGGCCATGATCCCGGCCAACGCAGGACTCTATCGCGCGTGGGTCGCGCCTGCCGCAAAGGATGCAGCCGATCTGATCTATCGAAAACTTTTGGCGCCGGGAGCCGGAGTAGCGCCGCAATCGCGAATCGCGCCGGCGGCGGCCGATCCCGACACAATCGCCGGTTCCGAAGCGGATCTGGAAACACGAATCGATGAACCCCCGCTCGACTTGGGTGACAGGAAAGAAGATTACAACCGCCTATTGGCCTTTCTTGAAAAAACGCCCCTCGATGCCATGGCCGACGTGCAGTCGAGCGCGATTCAAACCGGCGGCATCTTCGTCACAAATCCGCGCGCGGTATTGCTGCTCGGCAGCGCTGCCTGGAATGCCGGCGCTGTTCGAGCAGTAGCCGGGAAAACGTCGACTCGAATCAACGGCCGCGTTCTCATCCTCGCTGACAGCGAATCCATGTTGAACTCCATACCCACTGGAGGCCAACCCGTCGCCGGCGGAAAGTACGTCGCCGTTTACCGTCACGCACAGGAGCTCGGCAATTACACCAAGCTCATGACCATGCTCGACTACACGAGGCCCGCTGAAGGCAGCGGCGATCAGCGCGAGCCGCAATTATTCTCCCGGAACATCGCGAGCCTCGGGCGAACGCTCACCCGCGTAGAGTCTGCATCAATCACCGTGCACGACACCGGAGCGACCGTACCGCAAACGGTCGTCTATCGATTCAGGCCATGAAGCTGCTCGCCGCACTCCTGCTCGCCGGAACGCTGTACGACCAGTCTGTATCGAAGCTGCTGCAAGATCGGTTTCACGATCCGGCTGTATCGTATTTGTTGCTCGATGCCCGAAGCGGAGAAGTGATCGCCTCGCACTGGAACGATCTCGAGACCCCCAGATCGGTAGGGTCCCTGATGAAGCCGCTGGTCGCCGCGAAGTATCAAGGCGAATATCCCGTACTGCAGTGCGATCCGAAACAATGCTGGCGATCGCACGGCCGCGTGGACATTATCGAGGGCCTGGCACAATCGTGCAATTCATATTTTCTACAGTTGGCGAGCCGTTTTCGCGCCAACGGCCTCTCACCCGAAGCGTCGATAGGCCTCGGTGACGAGAACAAAATCGCCCCACTATGGCTGGCGCATGAGTACTGCAAGATAGACCGCGAGCCCATTCTACGCGGGATGCGAGCCTCCGCACAGCACGGCACAGGCCGAGCCATCGGCATGGATGCACTCGTGAAGACCGGTACAGCCCCCTGTACGCACGCGCGCCGTGCACCGGGTGACGGCTACGCGATGGCACTCTATCCGCCGAGAGCCCCACGCTATGCGCTGATGCTGGAACTTCACGGAGCGCCCGGAGCGAAAGCAGCGGAAGTAGCGGGCAAGATGCTGCGCGTGATCGCGGAGGGCCGCTAAAATGTTCCTCATTCTCGCCGTCATCGAGATCGGAGTATTCGGCCTATTCCACCCTGCACGGCTGGAATTGAAACCAGTCGACGGAACCGTTCTCGTCACTTCCGGCGGAAAAGTGATCGATCGCAAGATCGAGATCACAACGCCACTCGACGCGAGTGCGCGAGACGGCGGAGAAGCCGACTTCGTTCTCAGTGTTCCCGGAAAAATCGAGCGCCGCTTCCGAGGAAAGTTGCGAGTGAGTCTGAATCACGGCGAACTAGTCCCCGTAATAGCAATGGAACGCGACGAAGCGGTAGCCGCCACAGTGGCCGCCGAATACCCGCCCGGCACCGCGCCCGAAGCCCTCAAGGCCGCGGCGATCGTCGCCCGCTCTTACTACGCCGCCTCCCCAAAGCGTCACACGGGTTTCGATTTCTGCGACACCACCCACTGCCAGTTTCATCGCGCGCTTCCGCCACTAGGCGACCCCGTCTGGCGCGCCGTGAACGAGACCGCCGGACTCGCCATCACCTATCAGGAGCGCGTCTTCGCTCCGCTCTATTCGGCCAGTTGTGGCGGAAAGACGAGAACACCGTCATCCATCGGCATGCAGGACGGCAGCTATCCCTATTTCGCAATCGACTGCCCGGTTTGTCAACGCGACTCCAAATCATGGCAGCGAACCTTAAACGCGGAGAGCGCCGGCGCACTGCTTCAAGGACCCCTCGAACGTCTCCGGCTAGCGTTCAAGGTGCCGAGCAATAACTTCGTCGCGCAATCGCAGGGCAGGGAACTGGTGCTCACCGGGCATGGTGAGGGGCACGGCGTCGGGCTCTGCCAGCGAGGCACAATCGTCATGGCAAGGGAAGGCGCCGGATACCGCGAAATTCTCCGCCACTATTTTCCGAACACCGGCATCGCCGCGCTTCCTCAACCGGAAAGAGCCCAAACGTGGGAGCAAATGGAAGATGGAATCCTGCGCTATCTCGATCGCGCGCTTGCCGCCGCCGAACCTGCAAAGTCCGCCGATCGCGAAAAACTCCGAGCAGCCATAGGAGCCATCGATCCCCGTATACCATTTGAAGAGCCATCAATCGATCCCAAACCCGTCTATGAAAACACACGGTTTCGCGCTCAAGCCATTCGCTGGCCGGTCTTCAAAGGAGTGGATGGAGAAGGGTTGCTGCTCACTCCCGCCGGCAAAATCACCGCGCACGTAATCGCAATTCCAGACGCCACACAAACGCCCGAGCAGGTGGTCACAAGCTATGCCGCGAACCTCGCCGCCAACGGAGTGCAAGTCGTAATTCCGGTAGTAATCGATCGCAACGATACATGGTCGGGTAATCCTCGAATTCGCATGACGAACATGACCCATCGCGAGTTCATCTACCGCATGGCGTACCAAGTGGGCCGGCACATCATCGGCTACGAAGTCGAAAAAGTACTCGCGGCCGCCGGCTGGTTGTCGAAGGAATCTCCCCACGCGCCCCTCCACGTCATCGGATACGGAGAAGGGGGCGTGATCGCCCTGTACAGCGCGGCCCTCGATCCGCGAATTGAACAGACCACAGTCGGTGGATATTTCGGAACGTGCCGCCACGTCGCGCAGGAGCCGCTCGACCGCAACGTCTGGCGCCTGCTATCGGATTTCAGCGATGCGCAGGTCGCTGCCCTCATCGCTCCGCGCGATTTGACAATCGATCCCAGCGGCTATCCCGACGTCCCCGGTCCGCCCGCCGCACACGGAAACAGAAGTGAAGCTGCGCCTGGAATATTGATGCCGCTACCAGATAGCGAAATGCGCGCCGAGGTAGATCGCGCGCATAAATGGAATCCGGGAATCCGCATCGGGAAACTGAACGTCCAAGCCGGTCCCGAACTTCCTGCCGCCGGCACGGAACGCATGCACCGCCAGGTGGATCAACTGATCGAATACACCCAGGCCCTCATACGCGCTTCGCCTCTGCGCCGAAAAGAATTCTGGAGCGGGAATCAACCGGCGGACTACTACCGCCGGTATTTTTATGACGAGATCATTGGTAGGCTACCCGATCCCACCGAGCCGCTCGAAGTGAAAAAGCGCCTGCTCTACGAACGGCCCAAATTCACCGCCTACGAAGTCACCATCCCAGTCTGGCCCGACGTATTCGCCTCAGGCGTGCTGCTCGTCCCAAGAGATCTGAAGCCGGGAGAGCGGCGAGCGGCAGTGGTCTGCCAGCACGGCCTCGACGGCACGCCCGAAGACATCATCGAACCCAAAAACCAGCGCGCTGAAGACACCTATCATCACTTCGCAGCCCAACTCGCCGAAAAGGGTTACATCGTCTACGCGCCACAAAATCCATACGTAGGTGGCGAGCGTTTCCGCCAGATCGTCCGCCGTGGGAATCCCCTGGGCCTGACGCTGTTCTCGTTCATCACCGGCCAGCATAAACGCACGCTCGATTGGCTCTCCGAACAACCCTTCGTCGATCGCGACCGCATCGGTTTCTACGGCCTCTCGTACGGCGGAAAGACCGCTGTCCGCGTCGGCGCGCTGGAAACGCGGTACGCCGTAGTCATCTGCTCGGGCGATTTCAACGAATGGATCTGGAAGACCACCAGCCTCGAGGAACCATTCAGCTATATGTTCACCCCCGAATACGAAATCGGCGAATTCAATCTCGGCAACACCTTCAACCACGCCGAAATGGCACGCCTCATCGCGCCCCGGCCGTTCATGGTGGAACGTGGACACAACGACACCGTCGGCATCGACGAATGGGTGGCATACGAATATGCGAAAGTCCGCCGCTATTACACCACACTGGGCATTCCGGAACGCACGTCAATGGAGTTCTTCATGGGACCGCACTCCATTCACGGAGTCGGCACATTCGAATTCCTGGACCGCTTTCTCCGCCGCTGACATCCCGTGAAACGCCGCCTTTAGGCCGGCGTCTAACGGATGATGAAATTTCTCGTAACCTTCAAAGAGCGGACCGCAGCGGACGGACAACCAAATGAAAATGCACCGGATGAGGCGGCACTCGAAGTACCCGACGGAGTCGTACTCGATAGGAACTTTGTGGAGAGAACCGTACCGGACGCAATGCACAACGAAGAAGTGCTGGACGAGGACGACGACTTCCTCAATTTGTCGGCGGAAACTTGGGAGTATGACATCGCGGACGGACGCCAGCAGGAATTCCTCGACGCAGTGAAAGTTTCAGAAACAACAATGGAGTGCGTTCCGCTCGACGACGACTCAGATCCTAATCTTTAAGCCGTATCCGCGCCCGCAGTTCCGCTGTCGCCTTCCGGTGGCATCGAAGGCACAGCGTGCGGATGTTCAACAGATCGCACTCACCGCCCCCTTCCACCACAGGGACAATGTGATCGGCGTCCCAGAGACTCGTTCGTTGGCCAACCTTAAGACCCCACTCCGCCCATAACGCCAGACGCCTTCGACCGCGCGTCGTTTTCAGTCGAAGAAATTCCGTCCCGCAATCGGTGGTGCAGGCCGCGCATATTCCGTGATCACGCTCGAACACACACTCCCGCAGATAACCCGGGTTGGTCCGCAATTTCCATTCATGGACGCACCAGTCCGAGCAGAACGTAGTGCGGCGTTTCGGGACTTCTAGATTGCACCACCGGCAGAGATTGCGCCCCTCCGGTCCTTTGGGTAACGTGCCAGGATCGGCCCACCCTCCGGGCATCGCGCGAGTCGTGCTCATCAATAACGGTTATCCAATCCGAGGCAATTTCGCCGTAAGCTCGCGCCTTTGATCGGCAGTCAACGCCACGAACGGAGCCCGGCACGCACTCTCGCGAAGGCCCATGCGGCTCAATGCAAATTTCATCGCCGGGATCGCATCATAACCCTTAATCCAGGCAGCCGCTTCGTCATGCCGCAATTGCGCCGCATGAACGTCGCCATGATTTCGGAACGCCTCGAAAATGGCCGCCGTCTCCTTCGGCACCACACTGCCAGGTCCGGAAATAATGCCCGCCCCGCCCGCCGTTAAATTGGCTTCGGTGTTCCCTGGATTCCCCGCGAAAATCTTGAGCTTCGGAAATTCACGGATGGTCGCTTGTATCACATCCGCCTTGTTGAACGAGTCCTTCACTCCGGCCAGACGTTCAAAAGTAGAGAGCCGCCGCAGCAGATCAAACGTAATCGAAACGCCGCTGTTCTGAGGGATGTTATAGAGAAACACCGGCAGGCGAGCCGCGCGAAGAATGGGCGAATAATATTCCACCAACCCGTCCACTGAAACATTTTTGTAGTAGAACGGCGGCACCACCAGCGCGCTGTCAGCACCGGCCGACGTCGCATGGGCCAGCAAATCCAGCGTCTCAGGCAAGTTCGGCGTGCCCACATGGGACATCACGTAAAGGTTGCCCTTATGACGAATGTAGGACTCGAGAACCCGCTTGCGTTCGGCCACGGAGAACGATGCGAACTCGCCATTTGAGCCCAATACCAGCATTCCCTCGACGCCATTCTTCCGCAGGTAGGCCAGATAATCCTTCGCCAGCATCTCGTCGGGGTTGCCCCTGCTATCGAGCATGGTCAGCGCAGCGACCTGAAACCTGTTGCCGGCAACAGCATCGTTCTTATTCGGCGCAGCCCAAGCCACACTCGCGGCAGTAGCCAGAAATGCTCTTCGGTTGAGACTCATCGTCCCTCCTCGTATTGCGAACGATTCTATCAAATACCCCGCCTACGCTTCGGAGGCCCGCAGGGCAAGCCCGCGCGCAACAGACGTGAATTCATCTCCAGCGCTCACGCGTTCCGCAGTAAATCGCTGATCGAAGATGCGTCTCACCGCCGGCACCAGCGAACTGCCACCCGTCAAAAACACGCGATCAATCTGTTCGCTGCGGAGCGCGGCTAGCCGTAGCGCCTCATCCACCGCCTGGCGGATCTGTTCCAACTCCCCGGCAATCCATCCTTCGAAATCCTCCCGGTTCACTGGATGCCGAATGTGCAATCCTGCATGATCGAATTCAAACATCGTCTGCCCGCGCGACGACAGCTCGAATTTCGCCCGCTGCACCGACCTGTGAAGGTAAAACCCAAGATCGTCCTCAACCAGATCGATCAGTTTCTCGATCTTCTCCGGTTCGATCGCCTGCGCCCGGATGCTGCGCAGAGTCTGCATCGTTTCGCTGGTTTTAAGAAACGAAAGATGATGCCATCGCTCCAGCTTCATAAACATCGACGTCGGCACCGGGAGCGTCTTATCCATCGAGCGATAGTAAGTGCCCAGGCCAAGAAGCGGAGAGATCAGATTGCGGATAATTTTCGCGTCGAACACATCGCCGGCCAGCGGCACGCCTGCCGTCGCCAGCAAATCACGAGTCTCCCGGCCCTTCCGCCTCACGCCGGGCCCAACTCGAAGAATAGAAAAATCACTGGTACCGCCGCCAAAATCCGCGATAAGGATCGTTTCGTCATGATCCAGCGTGCTCTCGTAGTGGTACGCCGCGCCCACCGGCTCAAATTCAAACTCAATTTCTCGAAACCCGGCATCGGTGAACGCCTTCTGCAGTCTCGATAGCGCCAGAGCCTCGTCGGTCTTACTCTCCGCGCCGACGAATCGCACCGGACGCCCCACCACCACGCGTGTTCCCAGGGGTCCAAGTTGCCCCTCACATTCCGCCCTGCACGCGCGGATGATGAAGGCGATCAGATTCTCCAGCGTGTAGCGGCGGTGCCCGATGTTCGTATGCGAAAACACGCGGCTCCCGAGGAACGACTTCACCGATTGAATCAGCCGCCCGCGCTCTTCATCCCCGAGATATTGTTCAATCGCCGCCCGCCCGGCCAGCGGCTTGCGCCGGCCCTTCTGATCGAAATAAAGAACGGAGCGAAACGTATCAGCGGAGTTTTCCGCCGCGCCAAATCGCGCGATCTGGACCTCAGTCCCCCGCGCCACCGCCACGGCGCTGTTCGTTGTCCCAAAATCAATACCGACACCTTGCCGCAAGAGTACTCCTCAATAAACTAAACTGGTCAATAAACTCAGAAGGATCACGATTCGATGTTGAGTCTTAGCAGTCGAAGAGCCGAGGAGATTTGATTTTCGAGCTCGGCAATTGGAAACCACTCGGTTCTCGGGACATGGAAATTGGCGGCCTCATAAAAGTAGACTTGATGCCTCAGTGTCGTGAGAGCTCGAAGGCGAGCACTCACGCTTCTCTCTGTGCCATACGCTAATAGCTCGGCTCCTTCTTTGAACATCTTCGGCTCCAGTTGCTCGCGGTCGCCAAAGATGCGCGCGGGGTCAATTCGTACCGGTTCAAACAGAGCGATTTCCTGATCGAGCCGGCCGCTCCGTCGGCACGCGTACGCTCCAAAGCAGAGTGCGATGGCGGCAAAAGTCCATATATTGTAGTCGCCGGCAAAGGCGACGTGACCACGGACAAACTCCGCCACCTCAATCGCCTGATCATATCGATCCAGGGCCAAGTAGAAAGCCCCTAGATCCGACATTTCCGTCAGTGACCGCGCAGAACGAATACTCCACTTTTCGAGCCGGGCCTGCTTGTATTTTGCAAGCCATCGATTGGACTCGCCGGCCGGCAGAAAACTCGGCGGCAACTCAAGCTGCCCTTTCACATTCACCCCAGTTCGCCTCCATTTAATGCATGCGAGTGCTATAACGACTGTTGCACATGCCGAAAGATCACTTCCTCAGCGCAGCCATAGCCCAGGCACGTAAGAGTCTCTCCGAAGGCGGAATCCCAATCGGATCTGTCTTGGTTCACGAAGGCAAAATCATCGGCGCCGGCCACAATTGCCGCGTGCAGACCGGCAGTCCCATCGATCACGGAGAGATGAACTGCCTGCGCAACGCCGGCCGCCTACCGGCCGCGATCTATCGGAACTGCATCGTCTATTCGACGCTCTCCCCCTGTTCCATGTGCAGCGGAGCCATCGTGCTGTACAAGATTCCACGAGTCGTGGTCGGCGAGAACATCACCTTTCAAGGTGCCGAAGACTACATGCGAAGCAATGGAATTCTCGTTGACGTCGTGCAGGACCAGGAGTGCATCGAACTCATGACCGCCTTCATCGCCGCTCACCCTGAACTCTGGAACGAGGACATCGGAGTCTGAAAGCGGAACCCGCGAGGTTGCCAACATTAAAACTCGCGTTCTTTCCTGGCGCTATGCCGGAAAGAATTTTGAAAGCCATTGCTGGATTCGCTGGCGAGCTCCTTTAGCGGAAATCAAGCGGCCTTCATCGGCGGTTTTCATTCGCTGCTTCAGGATGCGACCAGTTGCCGGGCTTATCTCGACTGGCTCGATGCAGATAAACGGATCGGTGCTCCTGATCTTACCCATGCTTTAGAGTAGCCCGGATCACTCGGCTACAACTCCCGCCGGTTCTCCAGCGACTTCAACATCGTCACCTCATCAGCAAATTCCAAATCACTCCCAACCGGAATACCCATAGCAATCCGAGTCACCTTCACACCCAGCGGTTTCAGCAGCCGTGAAAGATACGAAGCCGTCGCTTCGCCCTCCACCGTCGGATTAGTAGCCAAAATAATCTCGCGAGTCACGCCGCCTTCCAGCCGTTCCAGCAAATTCTTGATACGCAGTTGTTCCGGCCCAACGCCCCGCAGCGGCGAAATGGAACCATGCAGCACATGATACAGACCATTAAACTGCCGCGTCGTCTCAATCGGCAAAACATTATGCGGTTCTTCCACGACACAAATCGTAGAAGGATCGCGCGACGAATCCCTGCAATAAGGACACAACTCGCTATCGCTGATGTTATTGCATTGCGTGCACAACCCGAGATTGTCCTTCACGTCGAGAAGCGCCGTCGCCAGCCGCTCCACGTCGTCGCGTTTCGCGCGAAGAATGTGAAACGCGATCCGCTGAGCCGACTTCTGGCCGATCCCCGGCAGGCGCTTCACTTCCTGAATGAGCCGTGCAAGCGGCTCGGCAAAATCGGGCATCGGCTAGAACATTCCCGGTGGAAGGCCCATTCCGCCCAACAGGCCGCTCATCTTCCCTTGCGCCTGCTCGTCTACTTTCTTCGTCGCCTCGTTGCAGGCAGCCACAATCATGTCCTGCAGCATCTCCACGTCGCCGGCCACTTCCGGATCGATCTTGACGCCAAGCACGTTCTTGTGGCCGTCCATTTTCACGGTCACCATGCCACCGCCCGCCGACGCCTCCACGCGAATCTGCGCGATCTCTTCCTGCAGGCGTTGCTGCGCTTTTTGCGCTTCTTTCATCATCGCCTGCATGTTGCCCATGCCGCCAGGTATTTTCATCCTTACTCCTTTAAGTTCCGCACAGTGCGTACTTGCGCGCCGGGGAACAGCTCCTGAAATCGTTGCACGTCCGGATGCGCTAAGGCGCGCTGCGTAGTCTCTTCTTCGGCATTCGGTCCTCGGACTTGCGGCGGCGCCACAGGCTGAGGCGCCGAAACTTCACCGATCGTAATCTTTACCCGCGCTGGCTTTCCGAGCGCCTGCTGCGCTGCCTTCCTCAGGTCCGCTTCCGTCATCGAAAGCGAATACGCTTTCGGAGTCGTGACCTGAATCAACCCGCCTTCCTCATTCACAATCGAATGTTCCAACGCATCCGCAGTGAACTTCATATCGAGGTCCAGCATCGCCGAATGCAACCTCGATTTGAGATCACCTTCAGTCGCAGGCATCGGCAAGGGTGCAATCGCCGCGGGCGTTGTTGGCGCGGGAGCCACCTTCCGGGCACTATCCACCGCAAACGGCGACGGACCAGTCCGCACTGGAGGACGGCTAGCCACAGGCGCAGATGGCGTAGAGGCCGGAGCCTTAGGCGCAGCGCTCATCCCCGCCAAAGCCTGTTCAATCGGCAAGAGCCTTCCCGCATGGACCAACCGCAAAAGCCCAATCTCCAAATGCAACCGAGGCTGCAGCGACGACTGAAGATCCTTAAACAAATCAAGCGAAAGTTGCAGAAAGCGGGTGAGATCTTCTTCCGAAAACTCCGCTGCCGTCCGCAGCATCCGTTCCTGCTCCGCCGCGGACGCTCCAATCAGCCGCGTCTCTTTGCCCGCAATCCGAGCCACCAGAACGTTGCGGAAATAACGCGCCAGTTCGCGGCTGAAATGCTGCAAACTCCGCCCGTTGCTCTCCAGTTCCTGCACCACATCGAACATTTTCTGCGAATTGCTCTCATGCAACGCCTCGGTCACAAGCTCCAGCGATTGCAGCGAGAACATCCCGAGCAGACCGCGAACTTCATCGGCGTTTAGAGTCTCTCCGCAGCAGGCAATCGCCTGGTCCAGTGCCGACAGCGAGTCGCGAACACTCCCTTCCCCAGCCTGCGCCAGCACAGCCAGCACGTCGTCACTGGCGTGGATGCCTTCCTGTTCGCAGATCCACCGCATCCGCGCCACCAACTCGCCGAAATCAACCGACCGGAAGCTGAACTGCTGGCAGCGCGACGCGATGGTAGTCGGAATCTTATGTACCTCAGTGGTACAGAGAACGAAAACCACCCACTCCGGAGGCTCTTCCAAGGTCTTCAACAGCGCATTGAACGCTTCGCTGGTGATCTGGTGCGCCTCGTCGATGATGAATACCTTGTAGCGATCCCGAACCGGACGATAACGGACGTTCTCGCGAAGCTCGCGCATCTCGTTGATGCCGCGATTCGACGCCGCGTCGATTTCGATCACATCTGGACTGCCGCCCGCCGTAATCTCCTTACAGCTCGCGCACACGCCGCAAGGGTGAGGCGTCGGACCCTGTATGCAATTCAGGCATCGGGCGATGATGCGCGCCACCGTGGTCTTACCAGTGCCCCGCTGCCCGCCCAAAATGTATCCATGAGCAATACGCCGCTGCGTGATCGCGTTTTCAAGGGTAGTCTTTACGTGCTCCTGGCTGATGAGTTCGCCGAAGGTCGCGGGACGGTATTTCCGTGCGATCACCTGGTACGGCTTCGATGGCGTCACGGCGAGTCCTGCCCCTTGCTGTAGATCGTTTTCCATGGCGTGTGAGGTGGGACGGGAACCTGTTTATTGCCAGACCCCGGGTGATCCGCGGCACACAAGCTAAACCACTACCGTTGCTTCCTTCCGGACCTGGCGGGGTTCGCGGCCGCCCATTGCACGAAGCCCGGGGCCTGACAACCACTCATGCTAACACGAGGACGTCGATCGGATCCGAGACGCGACCGTAAGGGGGCGTAACTTGCCTGGAGTCTAACGGAAAGCCGACGTGGCCTCTCCCTCCTGATCGCGCCCTGGTTTTCGGCAATTACCGCCCGATCCACCTAGCCTCCGGCAGCCTGTCAAGGCAAAGTAGAAATGTCCTAATCCGAGCAAAGTAGAAATGTCCTATTTTGGTGGCTCGATACCGGAGGGGCTGTTAGGGTAAATAAGGCCGCAAGGGGTCGCGCCCAAGCGGAAGCCCAAGGCCGAGGCGACGGGGCTGGCTCCGTGACTGATCGGCAGAACAGGAACCCTCGAGTGATCCTCGGGGGTTTTTGTTTGCGCATCAGGATGGAGGAGTTTCGGAGCGGAGGCCTTGGGCAAGTTAATGCGATGAATCGCCGGGCGGTCCTTGCCCGGCGCTCCAGTTTGTTTTTCGACTTTGCGTTCAACTGGTCGCATTGGCAATCGTAATGGCCTTCCTCAAGCTGATCGAAGGTCCTTGAAAGAAGTTCTGCATCCAACGGCTTTTGCCATCGCGATTGAAATCTTTGCGCGACTGGGTGGTCTTCCGTTTGCGTTTTGGCGGTATCATCGGCAGCGCCGGCTCGCAGAGCGTGATGCTGACATAACGGCCTGCAAAGCGGACAGCAACCGATCCGTCTAGCCGAACTTCCACTCGGACCAGGCCTTTCCGCATTCCTGCGCGAATGCATTCGCGGTCGATCTTGTAAATCCGGCTCTCGAAACGAATCATATGATTGTTGATCTGGCGCTCCTCGACATGACTGAGGATGGCCGCCAGATCGTGGTCCTTTCCCAGTGGCCGGTGCGCATCGGTAGTAGGGTTGGCGGCGATCACCGTCCGAGTCTCGTTCCACCACAGCAGGTATTCATTTTCCAGGTACGAGTTGGCTTCCTCCAAAGTGCAAGCCGCAGCCACGCGCAGCCCTTTCACCAGCCGGTCCTGCGCGGTCTCGAATTGGCGTTCCACCCGGCCCTTGGCTTGCGGGGAATGAGCCGGTATCCAGACAATGAGCAGTTCTTTCAATGCCCGGTCGATCTGGGTTGGCGGCATCTCCGGATGGTCTTTATCTTGACGCTGCTCTCCGCGCTTGGTCTTGATTGCCGTCTGAAACAATCCCGCCTTATCCGTATAAAAAGCTTGTGGCCGGCCGAACCGCTCCAGGTAGCCCTGCAATACGCGCATGTTTTCGGCGGTCGAATCGTGACGCACGAATCGCGCGTACAGCCGGCTGGTGGCATCGTCGATCATCGAAATCAGATAGAGTTTCTCACCTCTTCCCTCCAGCCAGTCATGTTCGCTGGTATCCCACTGCACCAATTCTCCGTAACAACTCCGCCGCTGCCTCCACTGGTGAATCGCTTTCACCCGCCGACGCCGTGAGTCCCATAGCCCGGCTTTTCCCATCCACTTCCGTAGGGTCTCTTTGCTCACCTCCAACTGATGTTTCTTCAGTAGGTATTCGCCCGCCAGCGTCGGCCCGAAGCCTTGATAAATCGCTTGAGACAGAATCTGAATCGCCCTCTCCTCGGTGGCCAGCTTGCGCTTGGACGGCTGCCCCCGCAGCGCATGGATCACCACCTTGTCGCCCTTCTGTTTCATCTTTCTCAGCAATCGGCGCACTTGGCGTTCCGTAATCCCAATCTCTTCGGCCGCCTCTCTTTGCGTGATCAACTTCTTCTTGGCCTTCTTCAATGCACCCAGCCGGTCTCGCTCGGCTTGCGTCATTAGTAGCTGTCCTCTGTCGTCCACCCTCCTGCATCGTCAATAGGACATTTCTACTTTGCTCAATTAGGACATTACTACTTTGCTGCGACACAGCCTCCGGCAGCCTTGACACGGACGGAAAGCAGGTATCTACTCGAGTGGTCACCGAGGCGGAGATTCTAGGTCTGGTGCAGTGAGCAGCCCCCACCTGTAGCATTGTTCGAGCGTAGCTGCACTGGCTCGAAGCGTTTCCGTTGCATTCAGAAAGGAGGCCTCTATGAACGTCCGTGCAATTTCAGCCTGGAAAGCTGCGAGCTTAACCAGAGATCACAACGCCAATCACACTCCTACCGCCCCACCCGTCATTTCACGGCGGCAATTCGCCCGCAACGCAGCCGGGACTGCCGTTGTTGGCGCTGCGCTCGGCTCTTTTTGGAGACCCGGGCTGGCGGAAGGAAAGGCGTCGTTCGCGCCCGTTCCGATTCCCCGCGGCACGCCGGCTCTCGGCGGGTCCTACCACGTCTTTGGCCCGGCCGCGTTCGATCCGATCGACGCTGAGCCATCCACCATCACGAATGTCAACGGCTTTGTCGGCTTGGCCTACATCAGCGGAATGGTCACGCAAACCAACATCACAACCGGCGAGAAGCTCCGGTTCCCGTTCCGCGATTCAGATATGCGGTTCATGACGGGCGAGTTCGTGGGAGCAGACGGGCGCATGCATCAAGGCGCTTTCGTCTTGATCTGAGTGGACGTCTTTTTGCCCGGTTCGGGCAATCAGATTCATGATCTAAATCCAAGTGCATTTCCGCCGGTCGGCCTCTTCTGGACGATCGAAATTTCTCAGGATGATTCGGGGCAGGAGGGAAATAACCAGGGCATTGACGTGGAGTTCGGTGGAGGCAATGCTTCCATGCGCGTGTCGAACGCACCGATTCTCGACTACGGGAATATCCAGAATGCATTGTTCGGCGGCGGACCATCGCCTGTACCGGGATCGGTGTCGTTCAAGGTCGTCTGGAGCGGTGTGGGTCAGAGGGTGAATATCAGCAACACCGACCCGGTGTTCGGCGGTTTCGCGGGAGAATTCATTCGCAACACCGCGCAGATGGAATGGACGGCCAGCGTCGGCAATTACACCTTTGCATCGGATGCGCTCGCGACGTCTTCCAGTTCGTTCGCGGAAATTGGCCACGAACGAAACGGCTCTTTCTTCAACAACTAGAAGGACATGAAAACGACTCCCAACACGCGCGGCTCGGAATCAATGCGTTCTAAGCCGCGCGTGTAACCACCCAATCAGCATCGAATTTCACCTATCTTTAACACAATCGAAAACCTTATTTAACACCACCGAAAACCTTAATAGCTAGGCTGAGTTCTAGGAGATTCACTTTGCTCAAAAAAAGCAACTTAGCCACAGCAATAGCTTTAGCCCTTCCACTACTCATGGTCCCGCAATCCCGCGCGCAGAGCCTCAACCAGCGCAACGGCGTTCGCCGCGTCTTGTTGATCAGCATCGACGGGATGCATGCGCTCGACTATGAGAATTGTGTCGCCTCCGGGCAGTGCCCAAATCTTGCCGCGCTTGGAACCCATGGCGTGAATTACACCCGGACGTCCACGTCCAAGCCTTCGGATTCCTTTCCTGGATTGATGGCTCTGGTCACCGGCGGCACGCCGCGCACGGTGGGTGCGTTTTACGACGTCGCCTACGACCGGGTATTAGCCCCGCCTCTCAATGACACCGGCAACGGCGTTTTCGGAGGTACGTGTACCCCGGAGTCGCTAACGGCACCACCACCGAATACGAAGAAGGCGTTGAAATCGACCAGACCAAGCTCAATGGCGGCGGTCCTTACACACTGACCGATGGCGGAATCAAATCCATCGATCCCACCCGGCTGCCCCGTGATCCCTTCAACAATTGCTCGCCGGTTTACCCGTGGCAGTTCATCCGCACCAACTCCATTTATAGCGTCATCCACGCCGCGGGTGGTTACACCGCGTGGTCCGATAAGCATGCCGTCTATGCCGCGGTTTCCGGCCACGGAAGTAATGCCAACAACGTGGACGATTACTACTCGCCCGAAGTCAATTCCAACGTCATCGGCTTGCCGGGAGTATCCACCCCCACCGGACACTCATGCGCCGCCCCCACCGGGTCCGCAACCTGGACCGACGATTTCAAGGACATCCAGTGCTACGACACCCTGAAGGTCAAAGCGATTCTCAACGAGATCGACGGCAAAAGCCATGATGGGCTGAACAAAACTCAAGTGCCCAACATCTTCGGCATGAACTTCCAGGCAGTAAGCGTGGGACAGAAGTTGATCGAGCAGGGCGTCAAGGGCGGATACACGGACGCAGCTGGCACTCCGACTGCCGGCATGCTGGACGAAATCGTATTCGTCGACGCCAGCATCGGCCAGATGGTCCAGGAATTAAAAAGCCAGAATCTCTTGGAATCGACGTTGCTCATCATCACAGCCAAGCATGGCCAGTCCCCGATCGATACGCACCGTTTCCAGAGGCTCGGCGCGGGAATCACCACCACGCCGGCCGATGTGCTCGCGGCGTCCTATCTTCCGCCTCCTCCGTCCCCGGAGAATCCCAACACGCCGGATAAAGGTTCGTTAAGCGCAATCGGACCGACGCAGGATGACGTCTCGCTGCTTTGGCTCCGTCCTGGAGCAGATATTTCCGCGGCAGTAAATCTCCTCGAGACTAACGGAGCCGCAATCGGCCTCGGCCAGATCTTTTACGGACCCTCGCTCGAAACCATGTTCAACGCGCCCGGTCTGCCTTCGGCCGGCCTCGACTCTCGCACACCCGACATCATCGTGCAGCCGAACGTGGGCGTAATTTACACCGGAAGCTCTAAGAAGCAGGCTGAGCACGGCGGCTTCGCACACGACGACACCAACGTGATGATGCTGGTGTCGAAATCCGATTTCGCGCCCAGCACCGTTACCGCGTTTGTGGAAACCACACAGGTGGCGCCCACCATTCTGCAGGCTCTGGGACTCGACCCCGGCAGCCTCGATGCCGTCCAAAAAGAAGGCACCCCGGTCCTGCCAGGATTGACCTTTAAATAGCAGAGCCATTGTCTAATCACGGGCGGGCGCCAAGTCGCGGCTCCCGCCCAAGGCGGCCGATCGTGAGTCAAGAGCTATCCATTCTCGATTCAAACAGACGCCAAAGTCAGCGGAATTGGCTGCCTGCCGTCTATGTCACGCACGTTTAGCTCCTGGGCCAGTTGGGCGGCAACGGCGACTTGCCCCGATCTTCCCATGAGTTGTGGGTCGCGGCTCAGCGCAGCGATCACTCTACCGATAAACTCCGGACTCTCGCTATTCGAAATGTCCAGCCAGCCGCCCCGAGCGGCCTCCATGACAGCCTCGGTTCTTACCAACCCCGGGTAAAGCGACACAACGGCCACGTCGCTCGAGCGAAGCTCATGAGCCATGTCGGAGGACATCTTGTCCGTGGCTGCCTTTGCGATTCCGTAGATGGAATTGCCAACGTATTTCTGCGCGGCCCAAAAGCTAATATTTACGATCAATCCGCGGTGCCGGGCGATCATCATTTCTGCCGCCCGGGCAGAAGCGAAAAAGGCAGAACGCACGCCGCTGTCCATCATGCTGCTCCATCTGTGCGCCGGTTGTCGCCAAAACGGAAGGCCCCAGGTGAATTGGCCGTTCTCCATCATCCGCACGTAGCCACCCCAAGCTGAGTTGACCAATATGTCGAGCCCTTCGCCGGCCTCCGCGATTCGCTGAAAGACACGCGCAGTGTCGGTGTCCAAACAATGGTCACACTGAATACGCACGACAGAAGACGGCAGGTCAGCTGAATCGATGCTCCGGCCGGTTGCAAAGACGGTGAACCCTTCTGCTGCTAACCCGATTGCGGCACCCCGCCCCACACCCCGCGACGCTCCGGTAACAAGTGCGACTGGCATGGAATTATCATGGGCGAACAAAAGGAGAAAGTCAATAGATCTCAGTGGTTCTTGCCCGATAAGTTCAGCCTGACGCTGCAGTGCTTCGGATTCGATTCACCTGGCTGGTGGGCTTACTGGACGATAGAGGCCAAGTCAGCTCTTCAACTTGCGCTGTCCGGTAGTTGCAACGCTCAAGCAAGACCACTCTCGGCGGCGCGCCGCGCGAACCGGCGAGGCTGAGAAAATCTGAATCAGCGGTTACGATGGTGAATCCGTTGACCCTCGCATATTGCCAGATAGTTTCGTCCGAGGTGTGCCGCGCCAGACCAGTGTCGAAGACGTGCGCAGAATCGGGAAAGAGTTCTGAAAGCCGGCCAACGAGCTTAGGCGAGAGATTCGCGTCGAACAGAAGCTTCAACGCGGCATGCGTTCACGTCCGGCCTGCGAAGCGTAGGCGTAGACCGCGGGAAAATCGGCCTTTTCCAGGTACGGGTAGTCACCCAGGATCTCATCCTCGGTCATGCCGGATGCCAGCATATCCAGAACGTCCCAAACAGTGACTCGAAGTCCACGGATACAGGGCTGTCCTGATCGTTGACCCGGCACAACCGTGATCCGCGAAAGATCGGCTTGGTCGGCAGTGGCCATAATTATTACCCACGATTCTTGATTGCGACCCGGTCGCTATTTGGTCGCGCCGCCGGCAAACGGCCCCCATTACCGGACAAACGCATCAAACCGCGCACCAGCCTGCCCCACAAACAGACTCAAGGTCATCAAGCTCGATTGCGGCGCAACAAAATTGATTTGGAAAATCCCCGCGGCCTGGCCCGGCGCCGCGCCAGCGAACGTGACCGCCAGAGCGCTGGAGTTGTCGGGATTCAACCCGTTAAATTGGATCTGAACAGGCCCCGGTGCAGCCGGCAAAGGAAACGCATTCACCTGGCCGTTCACGCTGGGCGGAACCGTCTGGCCGGCGCCGCTCACATAGAGCGTCATCACCGAACCCGCCGGCGCCGGGTTTGACGCCGAGTTGGCCGTGAAATCCGCATTGAACACACCAAGCACCTGCAACGGTATTCCCGATACCACGCCCACAAAGTTGACCGGCCCCGCCACCCCCACGCGCACCGGGTTCGACGCAACGCCGTCAAATCGAACCTGAATCGTGGTCGCCGTCTTCCCGGCGAGTTCAAAGGGCGCTACCAGATCGATCTCTCCGGCGCTCACCGAAAGAAGCGGCACCGCGGCCCCGTCGAATGTCACCTGCACTCCCGCCACGGTAGTGGCTAGCACTCCCGCGTTGATAACGCCCCCGGTCGTCGCCGCAGGCCCCATATTCTTCCCGAGAATGCGAAGCAACTCGCCGGCGCCGATCCCTTGAGCACTAGAAGGACTAGCCGGATTAACGGCGTTTTGCACGGAGTCCAATGAGATCGTCACTGGGGTGGAATCGATCCTGGCGATGTAGGCCTGCCCGGTTCCGACCGCGTTGTTCACCGGTCCCGCACCCGCCACGTACGCGCGGCCCGCGGAATCCAGCGCAATCCCCGACACCGAGTCGAAATAAGTCGAAAACAAAAGCTGCGTGAAGTCCGCGCTGAACTTGCTAACGAAGCCGGAGCCGAGTCCAATCTGGAACGGACTGGCCGTCTGCGGCGCGCTCCCGAATACACTCAAGGGACCCGCGATCCAAGGCTCGCCCGACGCATCGACGGCGATGTCCGACGGAAACAGACACAGCGGCGACCCCAGGTAAGTCAGCCCCAGCGTAGTATGCGCAGCCGGATCGAGCTTCAGCACGAAACCGCTGCCCGTGGCTTGGTACACCGCCGGTCCAAAACTGAAAATCACACACGATACCGTGACTCTAGCTCCGAATGCGCCGGGAGAAGATGGCTGTGACAATCCGCCGCTGGTGCCGGTGAGATAAACATTTCCTTTCGAATCGAACGTAACGCCGCTCACCGTGTCGTAGCCCGGCCCACCCACGTACGTCGCGTAGGCAAGCCCGCCGCTGGGGCTGAAACGGACGAGAAAGCCGTCGTACACGTTTCCCCCAAGAGCCGGCTGCAGTGCGTCTTTTGTGACAGGGAAGTCCGGAGAGTCGGTCCAGCCGCCCACCCACGCATTGCCGTTCGCATCGAAGGAAACCGCCTGAGCCCTGGTCCCGCAGCTCCCGCCGAGCAGAGTCGAAAAGACCAGCGATCCCCCGTCGGCGGCAATCTTACTCACAAACGCCGTTCCCGAGGTCTGAACGAATGGCGACTGGATAGCGCACGCCCCCACCGGCGCGGACTGGAACGCACCGGGAGTCACCGGAAAACTCGCGCTGTTGGTCCCGCCGGCAATCACCGCTTCTCCCGCGCCATTTACTGCGATCCGCGAAGTCACCTCCGAACCACCTCCCAGCAGCGTCGAGTAAACCAGTTGCGAGCCATCCGGGCTCAGCTTGGAAACGAATGCGTTCGCGCTCCCCGGTCCCGCCAGCGTCTTTTGAAACGCGTTCTTACTGACCGAAAAATCCTTCGAGTCCGTCGTGCCCGTGACGTACACGCTTCCCGTGCCATCCACCGCGAGCCCAGTGGCGGAATCGGTGCCGCTTCCGCCCAGATAGGTCGAATACAGAATCTTGTTCCCGTCCGGACTCCACTTGGTGATAAATACATCCCTTTGTGCGTTCTGACCGGCGAAGACTCGCGAATCAGCCGGCGACACAAACAAGGCGACGGGCGGCACCTCATATGGAAGCGCCGCCTTCGTCCAAGTCTGCCCCAGGTCGGCACTGCGGTAGAGGCCGGAAGCGTCCACCGCATACGCCACGCCCGCATTTCTTGGGTCTGCGGCGACACTTCCGGACCTCAGCGCGAGTACCGTGGTCCAGGTGACTCCGCCATCCGAACTCCGGCGTAGATTATTCTCACCCGCGGCAAGAATGATCGGCGCGTTGCCCGGTAAGATCGTAAGCCCCTGAGGGTTCGAGACCTGCTCGTTCGCCACACTCGTCCACGTATTCCCGCCATCGGTGGATTTGAGAAAAGCACCGGTCCGCTGGCCGAGAAACAGCGTGTTCGCATCTGTCGCGCTGAATGCCACCGCCTCGGGACTGCCTCCCGCAACCGGAAGAGTGAGTTGCATCCACGTCCGTCCGAAATCCGTGCTCCGATAAACAAAGTCCGGAGACTGCGCAATCGCGAACACGGTACCCGCTTGCCCCGGGTTCGCTGCTATGCCCATGAGTTGCGGAGGCCCCGGCGGAATTTGATTTTGCACCAATAAACCGGTGGTCGACACGCTCCAGCTCGCGCCGCCATTAGTACTGGCGAAGACCCCTTGGTTGACGGTCGCCGCATAAACTGTCGAAGCCGATCCCGCATCCACGGCGACCCAAAGGGGAGGCGCCGTCAATCCGCTGTTTGCTGGAAGGGTCCAGGTTGTCCCGCCATCGGCGCTCTTGATCACGCCCGCGTTTGTCCCGGCATAGAGCACGGAAGGTGTAGTCGGGGCGGAGGCAATTGAGCGTACAAATCCAGCGGCGCCCAACGCCGGAGTCGTCCAGGTTTGGCCGCCGTCACCCGATGCCAGCAGTGGCGCGGAGCCCGCATGATTCTGCGCGGCGTTTTGCAGCGGATAATCGGCCGAGTTGGTCTGTCCGGCAGCGTAGATATTTCCCTGCCCATCCAGCGCCACGCCGGCTGCGCTGCTCGATCCGTTCCCGCCGAAGAAGCTGTCGAAGACCAGTTGCGGATCGATCACCAGGCGCTTGGAGCGATCATAGGCGCCGACCCGGAATCCAACGTGATGAAATGCGTCAAGTTCGTACGCCACGCGAACCGTGTTCTTTCTCCCGTCGGCAAACTGATAGGCAAACGGGACGGGTTGACGGATCTCGAACGCGCCCGTGCGCAGAATCAGAGCGCCATTCCGGTCAATGCGGATCTCATCGGCGCCCTCAAACGTCAATTTGATCTTGCGCGGATCGCGCCCCGCTGCGATTTCAAAATCGTACTCGAGGTGCTCCTGGTTTCCTCGAAACAGCAGATCGATTCCAGCGTAGACGGAGTGCGAGCGCACGCGCCCGAAGAGATCATAGGATGCGCGGACATCGCCACCGAGAAGATAATTCCCCTTACCCGGCATGCGGTCGAGAGCTTCCAGGGAAGACTCGGGATTCGCGCCCGCAACCGATATACGCAAGACATGGCCGCGTACACTAAGGACGGCCGCCCGCGAGGTTACAGATAATGAATATCCGGGACCATGAGAGACATATTGCCGATCGCGTGCTTCGAACGCCATCACACCAGGCCGGCTCGCGCCGCTAAAATTTGCACCAAAACAAGACAAAGTAAGAAGGGAATATAAGAGAATGCGCACAATTTTCCTCCAAGTGCGACGCGGGATGACCCTTCTAAGGATGTGTGAAGGCCAAATTTGAATTCTAGCATCGGACGAGTTTGTAAGATCGCATCGTGGTCAGCGACTGTACTTAGGAATAGCGTCGGCAAGAAGGTGACATGTGAGCGGTATGGCCAACCTGGAGGAGATCGTCGAAGTCCATGCCGCCATGGTGCGCCGTATCGCGACCGTTTATGAACGCCACCCCGACAGGGTCGATGATCTGGTGCAAGATGTTTGGATCGCCGTCTGGGAGGCCCTGCCACGCTTGAATAACCCCGCCACGTTAAAAAGCTACATTGCCCGCATCACGCAGAATATCTGTGTCACCCATGTCCGGCGCGCCCTCGTGCGGCAGACCCAGCCCCTCACCGGCACCCTACCCGATCCGGCCCGCGCTCCCGATGAAGCAACGGCCCATGCCGCGCGCCTGGCGCGCCTTATCGAGGCCGTGCGCAGCCTGCCTGAAAATCTTAAGGCGGTGGCGAGCCTCTATCTCGAAGAGATGCCGGTAAAGGACATCGCCATCGCACTAGGCATCAGCGAAAGCAACGCCTCCGTGCGGCTCCACCGCGCCAAATCCGCTATTACGCTCAGCTTTGGAGATCCCTCATGACTTCTTTGCCGCCGAATGATCCGCTAGTCGCCCTCTGGCAAACCGCACCAAAGCCCGACACACACCACCTTCTGCAGGATTTGCAGCGCGTGAACCGGCTGCATCAGCGGACCAACCGAAGCATACTTGCGATATTGTGTGGCATCGCCATCCTGCTTATCTTCGAGGAGGCCACGGGACGCGTCGCGACGCGCGGCGCGCTAAGTGTGATCTGGATTCTTGGTCTCATACTCGGCGTAGTCTGGCGCCGGCGCGCTCGATGTAGCCGCTCCGATGCGCTCACTTCGGATACGGTTAGCCTATTGAAGTTCATGATCGCCAGGGCAAAAAGCGATCTGTTTATCGCACGCTGCCTCTATGCCGGCGTCCCCTGTGGCGCAGTGTTTGGCTACCTGGTGACGAAGCTTGCAGGCATCGGCGCGCCGCCGTCTGCAATTGCCGTTCCTGCGAACCTTAACCTGATCCAGACGGCTGCGGGCGTGGCCGCTCTGATCGCCATGATGGTGACGGGCGTCATTCTGGCACGTTCAAGGCGCCTCCAGGTTCAGGAACTCAGCGAAAAACTGAGATTAATCAAAGCCGACCTGTAAGATTTGCGTCGATGGCGCGACTGGAGTACTGACGCCTGACCACGATGTCAGTGCGATCCGCACTTCAGGAGAAACTATGCTCAAGAAACTCAATTCAACCATCATCATCGCTCTATGCACAAGCGCTGCCCTCATCGCATTCGCCTTCGGCCAACGCTACGGAGTTTTCGCCACCGTTCCCACCGTCGCGTTTTTCATCGCCGCGGCCGTCATCTGTTTATTGCCTGTGCTCTACGCCTTACTTCGTTGCAAAGCCTGTCGAAGCTAAGGAACCAGGGCGCACGGCGATAGTTCGTCGCTCTCGACGTTGGCGCGTCGGCCCTGGGTGCCGGTTCATCGAAATGCCTCGTCGGAAGAATCTGTCGGTAACTGGTGCGTTTCGAACGGAGCCTGAAGGTCAACACCAGGCGAAGACAATGCCGGAAGCTGACGGCGGCAACGCGCCTGGAGCCTCCCTTGGACACCTTGACCTTCGACCTATTCGTCAGTATGCTGAATGGTAGAAGGTTGAGGTATACATGCCGTCTCCCCGATTCCCCATACCGCAAGGCACACTCGATATGTTGATTCTCCAGATCCTTTCGCTCGAACCGGCGCACGGTTACGGCATCGCACAGCGACTGGAGCAAATTTCGCGATCCGTCGTTCAAGTCAATCAGGGTTCTCTGTATCCCGCCCTCCACAGACTGGAACAAAAGGGATGGTTGCAGGCCGAGTGGAAGCAATCGGAAACAGGGCGCGAGGCCAAGTTCTACTCCTTGACCCGTTCCGGACGAAAGCAACTCACCGCCGAGAAAGACAGTTGGGCGCAGCTTACGGGAGCGGTCCAGTTGATCTTTGAAGAGGGCAACAGGTAATGAAGCAGCTACTCAACTGGTTCCGGCGCGGGAATCTGGAGAGCGGCTTGGAGCGCGAATTGCGGTACCACATCGACCGCAGGGTCAGCGACCTGGTGCAATCTGGCCTCCCGGAGAAGGAAGCGCAGAGGCGGGCCATGCTGGAATTCGGCGGTCTCACGCAGGTCCAGGAGGAAGTGCGCGACGTTTGGCTGACCCGTTGGCTGCGGGATTTTGCGTATGACCTCCGCTTCTCCGTGCGGTCTTTTCTTCGCAGTCCGTCGTTTACTGCCACCGCAGTGCTATCGCTGGCACTCGGCATTGGAGCGACCACTGCCATCTACTCTCTTGTCGATCAAGTGCTTCTGCACGCGCTTCCGGTTCGCCAACCGGAACGCCTTGTTCTCATCGACTGGAAGGGAGAGCAAGCAGCCAGCGGGTTCGGCAGTTGGAATCTGATGTCGTACCCGATCTGCCGCGACCTTCAACTGCAGGAGCGCTTTTTCGAAGGCGTTCTCTGCCGTGCCGCCACGACCGTCAACCTCTCGACGGGCGGCGAGTACAAGCCGGCAGCCGCGGAAATCGTATCCGGCACTTACTTCTCCGTGCTCGGGGTGAAAGCGGCATTGGGAAGGGTGTTGGGAAGTGACGATGACCAGGCACCCGGCGCGAATCCGGTGGTTGTGCTGGCTTACGACTTCTGGAAGACGCAACTCGCGAGCGCTCCGGATGTAGTGGGCCGCAAGGTGCTGATAAACCAACATCCGATGACGGTCATTGGCGTCGCCGCCCCTGAGTTCCGCGGCATTGACATTGGTGAAGTTCCATCATTCTGGATTCCCGCAGCCATGTCGGCGCAGGCCATTCCCGGTTTTGACAATCTATTGGACCGCCGCACCCGCTGGATGCAGGTGCTAGGCCGCCTCAGGCCGGACGTTACGTTGGCGCAGGCTCAGGCAGGGCTGCAACCGTGGTTCAAGGCGATGTTGGACGAGGACACACGCCGCGCGGGGTTCCCCAGAATAACGGCGGATCGCCGGCGGCGGTTTCTTGCCTCGAGTATCGAACTCACTCCGGCGCCGCAGGGCCATTCCAGTCTGCGGCGCAGCTTGTCGGAGCCACTCTGGGTCCTGTTCGCAGCAACCGCGGTGTTGTTGGGTCTGGCCTGCTTGAATGTTGCCGGTCTCTTCCTGGCGCGCGGATCGGCTCGCGACCGTGAGATCAGCACACGGTTGGCCTTGGGCGCTTCGCGCGGGCGAATCGGCCGGCAGTTTCTCGCCGATAGCATTTTACTCGCGCTTACTGGTGGATCGCTCGGGGTGGTATTAGCCCCCCTTGCCATGCAGGCTCTCATCGCGTTCCTGCCTCGCGACGCCGCGGCGAACGCCTTGCAATCGGCCGTCGATTCGCGTCTGTTGCTATTCGCGTTTCTGGTGAGTGTGGCCGCGGGTGTCTTGAGCGGCTTTGCGCCAGCCCTACAAGCCGGCCGCTGGTCGCTCATCTCCTCGCTGAGGGAGCGAGGTGGCGCATTTGGCGGCGTCCGCCTTCGAAAGGCCATCGTGACGGTTCAGATTGCATTCACGTTGATCCTTGTTATCGGAGCGGGGTTGTTTGTGCGAACGCTTACTGGACTGATGGCCAAAGGGCCGGGATTTGCCACATCCAGCCTGGTCTCGTTTGGCCTCGATCCAGCTCGCAACGGCTACTCCCGGTTAGAAACACGACAACTGATTCGCCGTATTCATGACGAAATCCGTGCTTCTGCGAGCACCCAGGCGTCTGCCATCGCGCGTTTCCAATTGTTGACCGGTGGAAGCTGGAACAACGCCATGACGATTCAAACCAACGAACGAATCATCACCGATCGCGTTGTCAATCTGAATGCGATCAGCCCTGGATTCTTTGCAACCCTCGGAATCAGAATCGTCGCAGGGCGGAACTTTGACGAACACGACTCCCGGCCGTTAGGCGAGACCGGCCGGCGCTCCGCGATCGTCAACGAGGCCTTTGTCAAGCGATACCTAGGGGGGCGCAACCCTCTCGGTGTGCGCATTTGTCAGGGTTCCGGGCCCGACGCCAATCCGAACATCGAAATCGTCGGCGTGGTGGCGGACTTCAGCTATCGTGGTCTTCGCGAGGAGTCGGAACAAGCGTACTTTGCGATTTTTGAGGGCGACGATGATGCCGGCGGCAGCTTTTACGTGAGGGTTCGAGGAACGCCCGAGGGCGCTTTTCAATCGATTCGGACAATCATCCGCAACGCCGATCCGGCATTACCGATCACTTACTTCCGCACGCTGGATGAACAGGTCAACCGGTCATTGAATACCGAGCGCATGCTGGCCACGCTGTCCGGCAGCTTCGGCACGCTGGCGCTGCTGCTGTCGCTTGTCGGCCTGTACGGCGTGATGTCTTTTGTGGTGACGCAACGCACGCGCGAGATCGGAATACGGCTGGCGCTAGGCGCAACGAAGGGCTCAGCGATTTGGCTTGTACTCCGCGACGCCCTCGTGATGATCACCGCAGGCACGGCCATCGCGCTGCCGTGCGTCTGGGCGCTGGGACGCCTTGTCGAGTCTCAGCTCTTCGGCGTGAAGCCAACGGATCCCTCTGCAATTGCCGCCGCAACACTCCTCCTGACTTCGGCGGCTCTCGGCGCCGCACTCATTCCTGCGTGCCGCGCCTCTACGGTGAACCCGATCGATGCCTTGCGATTCGACTAGCGCGGTCAGGAAGACCTCGAATGTTCCGCTGTTTTTGTGTTTCCGAATTCGCCGAAACGATGTGCCACTCGACAGGTTTGACCCGGTAGCTCCCAGGTAGTCGTTAGCCTTGATCGGGAGTGCTTCGGCGAGAATTGCCGGGGAGCAGAGAGCACCCGGGCCGAAGCACTTTCGATAAGGAGACTTGAAGGAAGCCGCTGGCTAGGCGGCCTCTGAGCCAGAGTCCTATGAGGACGACTCTCATTAGCCAACTCTTCAGTGGGGCCTGCCTAACGCTCAGCAGGGCCTGCCTAACGCCCGCCCACGATTAAGCTCGGATTTGCCTTCAGGATGGCAGGACACTGGTCCAGAGTGCCATTCTCTTCATGACCTCATCGCCGGTCACGCCACGGATCACCCCGGAACCTTCAAGATGAAGGGCCGCGCGGGTAATATGGGTGATCCACTCTTTCGTCGAGACCAGCTTATCCAACTTCGAGGTGTCTCCTCTAATCAGAAAAAATCCATTCAAGTCGCCACCGTGCGCGTCGAGAAACACGGCATCGAAGGCCTGAATCACAGCCTTCTGCTGCAGGCCGCCCAAGTACGTTACGAACTCGTCGAAGTGCTGTGCGCTCACCTTTTCCCGGCCGGGAACGGACCGGTTCCAGCCAAACAGCATGACGTTTGAACCCATGGTGGGTCTCCTTTAGAGAATCCAGAAACTTTATGTCTATGAAACGCGGCCGGCAGTCCTTTGCCGGCCGTCGGATTATTATACATGGACCATTCGGTCCATGCATCACCGAAGCCATCCGCCCTTCGATGCGGCAAGACCAGCGTCCAAAAGTAACGGAAGGATGGCCGACGACTCGGGACCCAGAAATCCCATGTCAAATGATTCCGAGGACGCGGATTTTCTTAACGCAATTGCGAGTTCGTCTCCGGTTATCTGCCGCCCAGCAGTAACGCACTTTGCTGCATCGATGGAATTCCCTGCCGGATCACACTATTCGAAGGTTGCGGTGGCTTCCTTTGTTGAGATCGCGGATTATTTCCTCGCTTATCAGCCACGGGTTATCGGTGGCGAATTGGGTATAGCACGGCTTATGGTAAGGTTTTCGCCGCCGATTTCTTCCGCGTTATGGAACTGACAACGATTTTGAACCACAGCCACCGCTTCCCCTGATTTGTCTACCAGCACGCCCATCCACGCCATGAAGCTTGAGCATGCGGCGGAAGCGGCCTTCGCTGCAGCCAACATCGAGCGCCTTCTTGAGCGATCGCCTGAGGGCCCGTCGAAGCACGATTGGGTCGAGCACATAACGTCGTCCGAAATCGACATGTTCCCCCAGATGCTTATCGCTGGCATTTGGAGCCGTCTCTCACGCCATCAAGCTGCTTCCACAGTGGCGCCGGGCGCGGCTCTTTCAGGGAGCTAGCACGTAGCCAACGGTCCATCGGAGTTATAAAGAGGCGCGACATAGATCCCATGCCGTGCAGCAATCGACTCAATCTCCTCAACCCGCTCCGGAGTGATGGATCCCCTTCCTTGCGAGAACGGCTCGAACCGCCCCTCCAAAGCAAGAGCCATGCCTTCGAGTAGACATCCATGGACCACATCGGGAAACGGATGACGATTCAAAATTCCATGAAAATCCGGTACGAACCTCAATCCGCCAGTGATCTGCCCCAGACCTCCGAAGAAGATCCTGGCGCCAGGCATCTCCGCGCTCGGAGACAGGTTCTTCGGATAGCCCGCATCGCAGACGAGCGCTTGGGGCGCGATCCTGCCCAATAGAAGCGAAGGGGACGCCAGGCTCGCCGCGCAGATCACCAAGTCGGCTTCTGCGGAGAATCGCTGGAGATCCGGCGCCATCTCCACTTTAACTCCATCGGCCTCCAACTCCGCGGCGAGCCTGCGTAACCGCTCCACGTTGCGTGCGCAGAGCAGCACGCGCCTCACGATCGGCGCCAAACAACGGACGCAGCCGGAGCCCACATCTCCCGTCGCTCCAACGATGAGCAGCGTTGATCTTCGGATGTTCCGCTCTTCCAGCGCGCACATCTTCTTGATGCCCTGAACGATGAAACTAACAGTCAACGTATTGCCTGTCGTGAAGACGGTGCCTTGTCTCTCCGGAAGCTGATCGAAGTTGCCCTCAATCAGAATCGAACTGAATCCGCCGAGACTCACGATTTTCGCTCCAGCCTTGATCGCGTATGCCGCAGCACCTCGAACCCGGGCGACGTTGTCGTGCGTATAGGCGGCTTCGAGGTGGTCGGGAGGAATGAAGGAATCGATGTAGAGCCCGCGCGCCCTTGCACCGGTGATCGATCCGGCATCGACATGGCAGACGGCTCGCGGCGGAATCCATGGAAGGATGTCCTTGATCTCTTCGTCCGGCAGAGGAGTATGCTTCGGTCCGCGAAGGACTGCAAGCACGTCCGCAGCCGCTCGCCAACTCTCCTGATGCCCGACCAGCGCGAAGTCGACCTCAATAGCCGGCTCTCGCGTAGTTATACTTGTAGCCACACTTGTGGTTACACTTGTAGTCACACTGGCAACTGAGTCACCCATGCAAGTGTTACCTCTCCGGGCAGCCCTAGCGCGTCTAGAGTTTTCAGGTACTGTCGCAGTGACGCTCCGCGAAGCTCGGCCGCACTCAAGCTGATCTCTGACAGTGATGGCTTCACACAACTGCCGTGGCAAACTTCGCAATGTCCATGTGTGCATTCCCTCGCCAGCATCTCCGCCAGTGTGGTCATCACATCAAAATGCAGCCGGTACACCTTGTCGTCGAAGCGCTGCGTGTCCAAGGCTCGCTCCGTTCTGAGGATCGCCATGGCGTGATCGATGTGCTCTTCTTCCTCTGCCGCGATAGAGGCAAAGGTCCTGCCGAGACTCCCCGCTGCCACCTTCCCGGCGCGTGCATAGCTTGCGACGGCAAATGATTCGAGCATAATCTCCTGGACGATAAGGCAGCCGATAAAGTCGCGGTCCGTGATGCAGCGCAGGAATACCTCGCGGAGCCGCTTCCAATGCTTTGCGTTGACGTTGTTAGGGACGTCCACTCCAATCTTCCGGCCCTCGGCAGCGAACGCAGCAGCATGCCCTCGTTCACCCTCCGCATGCTCCAATGCATCGGTTACTTCTTCGGGGTCGTCACAGATCTCCGACAAGGAAGTGTAGTTCATCGCAGCGACTAGTTCGCCGGTCATCGCCTGCGCCAGGACGTCCTGCCAAATCAGAGCACTGGGTGAGAGAGAAATGCATTCGATCGGTAGCGATCGGTTAAAGCCAATAACGGTTTCCATATGTACTCCTGCTCGTATATCGGTACGCACAGAAGACGGATCTGTTCCATATTTTTTGTCCGAGTCCAGATCCGCGACTTTGGCGGATAGGTTGACGCTCGAAGAGGGGCCGAGATTCACCAACGTTATCCAATTGCCATCAAGGGAGGGCCGAATGTTGACGTGATCGTCAAAACGGTATAAGGTGCAGAGCATAGAAACCGGAGCGCGCCATGCCCGCTGATCCAAAAACTGAGCCGGAACTTACGCCCTACCAGCAGGCCAAGTTGAAGAAAAAGCCCCGTGAGGTCTGGTGTGGGCTACTTCACGACAGCATCGAAGAAGCAATCGTCCACGCCGAGACTGCCCTCGGAATGCGTAACAAAGAGGCGGAGCCCTATTGGGGGCGCACTCAGGCATTTGGCACCACCGTCGTCGGTTGGCAGGTGAACGATGCGAAACGCTACCGCCTTGATTTCGCGATGAAGTTCGCAGAACAAAACGCGAGCGCGCCAGAATGGTCTGGCACTCCGCACTTGAAGGGCACACAGGGCGTTCATGTTAACCAAGAGAACTACGTCGACCCAGAGAACTCTGCACGAAGCCAGGTTTGCCATCCCACGCGGTCTTCAGTGATGCTAGCCGAAACTCAATGGAGGAAATGGACCAAGAGATTTGACCTACCGAAGTGATGAGGCGTTGGGCATCATCGGACTGTGGTCTTGAGAAGCTCCGCCGGTTGCCGTTGTTTGCTTTTGAAAACTGCCTCAGCCATAAGGAACAGAGAGTCCGGTGACTATAACCCTGAGCGCGGGTTTGTATCCCACGCGGGAGGCTGATACCAAGCGGGCGACGGTCCGGCCGCTTCCTCGATCTCTGGAACAAAACTACGGTCGAGTTCGCGAACCATCGCGGCCAGATTCTCGACGATTTTCCGCCACTGGACGTCGCCGCCAATGGGATATCGCCTGCCGGCGGCGTCCTGAGGAGTCACCTGAATCGCGAGCGATGCCCTGAATCCGGCGCCCTGGACCATAAAAATGGCCACAGCCTTGTATAAGCCGGCCGGGGAAAACCTCCGGATTTTGTGAATGTAGATTGGCAGGGGTCACGACCGGCTGCTTTACGACAGCCAGGCCTAGTTCACATAAATGTACAATTCCTGACTTTGCGACGTATCTGATCCCAGCGAGACTGAATACTGACGTCCTGATGGAGCGCCCGGTATCGGATAGGAACAGGCGAACACGCCGGGCACAAAGCCGGCAAGCGCGTGGACCGACGAACAGAACGATGAGACCTGCGCGGCCGGGACGATACCCGAAGTCGTCGCAGGCGCTCCCATCCACGGCAATACTCGTCGGACGGTCATAGCAGGAGGCGCCCAGGAACGTTGAGTAGGAAACTATACCATCCGGGCCCAGCTTCATAACGAAACTGTCGTCGATGATAGTGAATCCGATGACGCCGATCAATCCTGTGTTGACCGTCGTCGCGGGATACGGGCAACCGCTCCCGATGGATGTCTGGTATGCGTTGGCCGTGACCGGAAAATCGCTGGTGCTCGTAGATCCGGTCACGTAGGCGTTTCCGGCCTGGTCGGCAACAACGGCCGCACCCGCCGTGCGCGGGCTTTCGATGGAAGGCAAGTAAAACCCGGCCATCGGTGGCGTTTGTGTCCCGCCAAAAGGCTGAAGGTAGATTTGCCGTCCATTTGAATCAAGCTTGAGGACGAATGCCTTCGCCCCCGTGGATCCTGTAACGATGACATTGCCCGATGGGTCAATCGCAATGCCTTTCCCGCCCGCGTCGAACGTCCCATCCACCGGCGTCGAATAGAGCACCTGCGCAGCCGAAGAGTCCAGTTCACTCAAAACCCCGCCTTGCGGAGGCCCCAGTGGAATAACCGGAGGAGGCCCCGTGGTGAATGGAAAATCACTCGACGTCCACGACCCGATGAGCCACGGATTCCCTTGCGGGCCAACCGCGATCCCCAGCGCGGCGTCGGCCTTGGACCCGCCCAAATAGGTAGCTGAGAGCAGCCTGCCGTCACTCGATATCTTGGCGGCGAACCCGTTGGTGGAACCCTTCAATGTGCTTTGGAATGCGCCGGCCGTTACCGGAAGGTCAGTCGAAGAAGCATGTTCGTCGGTCACGGGTTCTTATTGACGAGCATCGGCGCGGCACGCGGGCTGGCGGTAGCGAGTGCGTTTATGCATTTCATGTCGTCGCTGTTGTTTGAAGTAAGCCCGGTCGATCCGGTCACGTATTGCGCGGTCTCTATCGGGCTTATCGCGATAGCGGTGCTGGCCAGTTATTTGCCGGCGCGCAGGGCGACTGCTGTCGATCCATCGGTGGCGCTGCGGGTGGAGTAAGTAGGTTCAGGCCGAAATCCTGGTGGCGAGAATTGCAGTGGCGTGCTCGTGGGCCTCTGGTACGACGGAAAGTTTTAGCCTACGAGGACCCCGGAACCCTGGCTTAGTCGCAATCGCAAGCGTATTTGTGTCTTGCCAGTCCCACCACGATATTTGCTTCCACGGTACAAACGCATTCGGGCCTACGATGCCCTGATCCGCGAGGCTCCATCGACCTCTCACCATTAGCAACGCCTGTAGACCGAATGTGGCGAACAGCAAGCCCTGTCCGATCAGCATGAGCAGAGTGCCGGGTTTACGTGCATCGATGAACTGCATCCCTACGGAAAGAATTCCTGCCGGCGCGGCGATGCCAGAGATGATTTTGAAGCCGGTGGTAGCGGCCGTTCCGAGACTCGCCAGAATCGCTCCCGCACGCTGCTTTGCCGAAATATTGTGGACTATTGAGCCGAGCAATCCGCCGGTACCCGAGTAGGCGCCGAGTACCGCGATGCGCAGATTCCAGTTAGATCCATTGCGAACAGCGGCCACCGCTATCAGCACGATCCCGCACACGCACAGCAGAATTGTCAGGGTTTTGACGAGGCTTTGTGGTCTCGATTCGATTCGCCACACTCCGGCGGCAAGCAAAATCATTCCGCGATTGCAAGTAGAAGGCTGGGCGTCATACAGAGATAGTGGAGGGGAATTAGGAAGCGTTTCACCCCTACTAGTGCAAACCAACAAAGTAGCCCTGGCCGGACGCGGCAAGGCAGCCGAGTGGAGCAATGTAAAACAACGATACACGGAGGTGTTCGCAATCCACTCGATGCTAATGGGTGGTGGCGAAACGGCGCAATGACAGGCTAAGTCGCGCCTAGTTGGAAATGGATGTGGTTACGATGCTGCTCGCGCTTGGGGTCGGGATGATCAGGGTGCATGATGAAAGACCTCTCACCGATGTCGGTTGGCATCCCATCGATATCCCGGCACTGCTCTTGGGCGAATTTATAAATGGCTTCGAAAAAGAGAGTGGCGGCGTCGTTTGCGGGAGGGCCTACCAAATGTTTCAGACGATACCAAAAAGCCTCACGGCCGCGATACCCGACCCAACTGTTCGTTTTGACCTTATCCGGGCGTATAAACGTGCGGTTACCCCAGTCGCGTTCCACACGGAAATTGCCACGAGCAGTATCGGCGCCGAAGAAATCGACGCAACGGCCCTTATTGTGGCAGTCACCGGGAGAGTCATCGCGGCCGATACCAATCCCTCCGGTGAATATCCTCTTGGCGCCCCACTCTTCCTTCAAAAACGTGGCCAGGCGCCACAGAACAACAGCAAATTGGAGAGTAACCGGCTTAAGCGGGAAATCCTTTCCGTTATCCAGGACAAACGGGACTCCGGCGATGGTGTTCTGTTGGATGGTCACCAGCGTAGAGGCCTCCGCCTTCGGGGCGATCACCTTCATGTCGTCGGAGATCTCCAGTTCCTTTATAAGGAATTCCCATTGGACGGCCAAATACACAACCATGTCTCTGGCTTCCAGGATTGACATGCTTCTAGCGGGCACACCGATACCGCTGGGCTTTGCGCCGAAGGTCTGCTGGATCTTCTGGGCGCGGGCGAAGCCTTCCGGAGTCATCCCAAACATTTCTTTACTCTACACCGATCGGCCACCGCCATGCGGGCTGCCGGAGCTACGGCCGGGGCCCGTAGTGGGGCGGCGCCTGGCCAAGTTCCAGGGCTCCGAGATCGGGGGCCTGGCCGGCAAAACCATCGGTGATATTCGGCAGGATCACGCCGTGGTCCACCGCCGCGGAACCCGGCTTGAGGCTGAAATCGAAGTCTTCCGCTTTGTAGACCTTCTGGACCTTCTTGAGATCTTGCGCGTCGAGCTTGGGAACGTTTACGAAGATGTCGTAATCCAGAGCGACGCTGTGTTGATCCTGATGCGTCGCGCGGGTGTATTCTTCAAGCGTTGCTAAACCGGCGCACTTCCAAAGAGGGATTGGGGACACGAGGGCCACCCACGGCGTGGATCAGGCCGCTGTAGTCGGCTTGGATATTCGCCGGAGGCGAATTCCATTCGAACGAGAACGCCGCTCCGGAATTTAGACGAAATCCGTTGTAGTCCGAGGAACTGTAATTGGTGTTGGTATTCACGGCGAAGATCGCCGGCGCGGAATTCTCTCCCAGCATCAGGTTGTTCCGCCAATGCACATTCGCCGACGATCCGGCAGAGGTTTCGGTCAGAATCGTATTGTTGTAAAACAGCACGCCGGCCGCGCCGTTTGTCATCCTAGTCGATCCGCCGGGCGCGTGGTAGGCGATGTTCCGAATCCAATAAATCGGCCCTCCGATGGCGGGCTGATTGCAGAACGGATGCGACGCCGAGTTGATCATCATGTTCCGCATGACACGAACGTTGTGCATGCTGCCATCGATCTCGAAGGCGTTGTCGTGGAAGTTCGTCATGTAGTTGTTGTAATAGTCGATCGCCACGGGACGCCTGTCCAGATATTCCTTTGTGGGATAGTGCGGGCCATCGATCGCGTGGGAGCCGTCCGGATTTCCGTAGGTTTCGATATCGATCCCATCGTGGAAATTCGCAACATAGTTATAAGCGACCACGTGACCCGGACCGTACAGCCTGACCGCCGTGTAGGACGCCAAGGTCGGGGGGAACTTCTGACCCTCGACGCCATCGAATTGCGCCCAGAATTTGCCGATCCATCCGAACAGATGATTGGGATCGTCCCGGCCGATGAAATAGCTGTCGGCGATATAGAAATCGCTCGAGCCCGAGTAGTTGGTGAAGACCCCAAGGTTGACGTTTTCGAAGCGGCACTTCTTGACCGTCAGCCCTTTCGAACCCGCGATGAACTGCGTGCCGGCCCAGATCGCGATATCGGTGTTGCGAATCGTGACGCCTTCGAAGTAGTTGTAGTTCGCCGCCTTCACATTGAACAGATTGTAGTTGCCGTTGCCATCGAAAATCACTTCTCCATCGCCTGCTCCTTTGATGACGATTGGCTTGTCCGGAGTGCCATTGGCGGTTAGATAGTAAGTACCTTCGAAGGGCGTCGTCGCGTTGATAGAACGATCGCCCGTGTAGTATTCAGCGTGATATTTGTAGAGCCCGGCGTGTACCAGAATCGTGTCGCCGGCTTTTACTCTGGGCCGCCCGGCTGTCACGGTATCGCCGCCGCCGCAGTAGTAGTTATACGCGCACATCACCGCGTCAAAGGACGGCTCGATCTTCGTTCCCTTATAGCCGAAGGGATAAACATGGTACACGTGGCCGCCGGAATAGGGCTTCGGTTCAGGACGGGTTCGAACGGTCACCGTTTTCGTCGCCGACTTCGCGCTTTGCCCGGCGAAGCCGTCCGGGTCGGACATCACGAATCGCGCTTCGTATGCCGTATCGGGCTCCAGGTCGAGGATGCTGCCGGCAAACATGTTCGGAGAGACGACGTCGAACACGCCCTGGTTCTGATAGATCCTTTCCCCTTGCAGGCGCAAGAGGGGCAACCCCTGCTTCCACTGCGTCTCGCCCTGTTTGCGGTAGGAAACGTCTACCTTCGCATTGCGGTTGTCGTCGCCCTCGATTATCCATTCGAAACCGAGGTTGATCAACGTTGGATGGTCGATGATCAATTCACCAGGTTTTACTTTGGCTCCATTTTCGGCGGCTGCGGCGCACAAAGAGAAAGCCGCAAGACAAATCGTAGACCAAGCGTTAGTGTTCTTCATTCCTACCTTCTCGACTACCAGATTAGTTGTTACGACGGACGGACGCGCACAAATGAGCGATCGATCTGCGAAATCTTGCCTGTGCCGGCCATGCCCATGTCGGCAGCCAACTCCGCTCGCAGAATCTCCATGATACGCACGACACCTCTTTGCCCGAACGCGCCCAGTCCGTAGAGATACGGGCGGCCGATGCCTACAGCCGCAGCACCCAGCGCAAGGGCTTTGAAGACATCCGTTCCGCGGCGGAAACCACCATCCACGAGTACGGGAATCTTCCCGCCGGCCGCTCGCACGCATTCCGGCAGCGCTTCTATTGTCGAGCCAACCTGATCCAACTGCCGGGCTCCATGATTGGACACAATGACCCCGGACAGCCCGTTCTTGACGGCGAGCTCGGTGTCCTCAGCGGTCATTATTCCTTTGACGATCACCGGGAGTTTGCTGACTTCTCTCAACCGTTGCAGAGTATCCCATTTCGGGGTCGGAAATGGCCTGGGCTTGGGTATGTCGCCGGCCGTCCAAAGAATATCGTCGGGTTGGTAGTTGAGCTCCCCTTTTTCAGTCCGGGGAATTCCTTTCGCCTGGCACCAGTTGCGCACAAGCCCGTTGTGCATGCTGCGCTCGCGGTGAGAGACATGATAGATGTCGACGGTGACGGAGATGCCCGTGCAGCCCTGATCCTCGAGTTTTTCAGCGAAGTCGACCATTTGGTTCTTAGTGCGAAACTCGGCGGCGGTGGTGAACTGCCACCAGACCTTTGGCCCTTTGCCCGCGGAGAGAATGTTGTTGATGCCTCCGGGCGTGATCATCATGGAGCCGGAAGTTCCGGCGGCCAGAGCGGTTTCCTGTTCGCCGTTGGGAATGAAGCAATTCTTGCCATTTGTCACGGAAAGATAAATCGGTTGAGTCAACTGCTTTCCGAAGAGAGTGATGGAAGTATCGATCGCACTTACATCGTTGATGAGGAAGTGGGGCCTGATGATAATATCGTCGAAACGCGCTCGATTGGCGTGCAGGGATACTTCGTCATCGGACCCTTCGTCCAAGTAATCCCACGCGAGAGGATCCATTTTAGCCTTGGCTAACTTGGCAAAGTCAAAGACGTTGACTGGTTTGAGTAACGGATCGCCGAGATCGCTGTACTTCCTATCGGCTCTGAGCAGAGGGGAGGCTGCGACAAATTGACAAAATTTGAGCATTGCCTGGCGTCGGGTCATGGGAAGCACTCTATCATAGTTCAAAAGCGCGATGTATGATTGATGATCTATCAACGTTTTTCTGTTGCGTGGAGCGATTGGGTTGTGATAGTGTCTCGAACACGGGAGAAAAACACCTTGACAAAACTTTGTCGTTTTTTCGTCTTGGCAGTAGCTGCACTCTTTGCATGTTGGCAAGCCGCTGGTCAAACAACAGCGGCCTTGAATGGGGTTGTCGCGGATCCGAGCGGCGCGATGGTTCAGGGCGTCCGAGTCTCGATCACAAATGTCGACACGGGCATCCGGCGCGAAACGGTCAGCAATGACTCGGGTCTCTATGAATTCCCGCTGCTGCCGCCTGGCGCGTATAGCATGATCGCGCAAAAGACGGGCTTCAAACAAACCAGCCAAAGTGGAATCCGGCTGGAGGTGAACCAGACCGCCCGTATCGATCTCACCATGCAACTCGGCGCCGTCAGCGAGACGGTGGAAGTGACTGCCGCCGCCCCGCTGCTGGAGTCCAGCACTTCGGCTGTAGGGCAGGTTGTGGAGTCGAAAGCAGTCAGCGATCTGCCGCTCAATGGGCGGAATTTCGCCCAGCTCGCCATCCTCAGCCCTGGCGCGATCGGGGTTGGTTACGGGCCTGCCGGTACCATCGGGAGCGGTTCGCGGCCCGACGATACTCGGCCTGGTGCTGAGTTGATGGTGAATGGCAATCGCGAGATGTCGAACAACGTGATGCTTGACGGCGTGGATGATAACTTCCGCCGCAATGCGTTGATCACGGTGCGGCCGAGCGTGGAAGCCATTCAGGAATTCAAGATGCAGACGAATCTGTTTGGCGCGGAACAGGGCCGCAGCTCCGGCGCTACCGTCAACGTGATTACCAAAAGCGGCACCAACAACTACCATGGCAGCGCGTTCGAATTTCTGCGCAACAACGATCTCGACGCGCGCAATTTCTTCAATGCCGCCGGCACTACGGCGCAACCGCCGTTTCACCAGAATCAGTTTGGCGCGAGCTTCGGTGGACCGATCGTGCGGAACAAGATCTTCTTCTTCACCGACTATGAAGGCTTTCGCAAACAGCAGGGCACCGTCACCAGCGTGAACACGGTTCCGACGGTGGCCGAGCGCAGCGGCAACTTCAGCGCAGTTCGGCCGATCTTCGATCCGGCATCAGTGACGCCGACTCCCGGGACCGCCAGCGGCTACACGCGCACCGAGTTTCCTGGCGACATCATTCCGGCCAACCGGTTTGATTCGGTCACTTCCCGTTTGATTCAGGCTTACCCGCTGCCGGTCACGTCGGGATTGGTGAGCAATCAGTTTACGAATCCTGTGCTTGGCCAGCAATACGATCAAGGTGACATCCGCGTGGACGACGCGTTGACATCGAAGGACACCGTTTTCGCCCGTTTTTCCCGGCAGGACACTCGAACCCAGACGCCTTCGACTTTCGGTTTCCGCAATGTCCCCGGCGTGTCCATTCCTCTCAATCTTGGTAACAGCTCTACCTACGCCGGCACGAATGCGCAGACTGCGTACAATGCGGTGGCCAGCGTCACGCACGTGTTCAGCCCGACGTTTATCATGGATGCGCGCATGGGCTTCTCCCGTTTCGACATGCACAACCTGGATGCGCAGGCGCCTTCGAGCGGACCGGGACTTGGGACGCAACTGGGTGTACCGAACTCCAATCAGTTGCCTCAAGCGAACGGTATGCCGATCTTCTCTCCGAGCGGATATACCGGCATCGGCGGTCCTGCTTCCATTCCGACCATACGCCTGGAAAACACTTTCAATCCGGTTATCAACTTTACCAATATCCGGGGGCCTCACACGCTGAAGTTTGGTACCAGTATCGTGCGGCGGCAGATTATCGATTACCAGATGAACCAGGGCAACGGGCTTTTCAACTTCGACACGAACTTCACGGCGAATCCGAACAGTCCGGCGGGTACGGGCGACGGCATGGCTGGTTTTCTGCTGGGTGCTTACAGCTCGCTATCGCAGGATCTGCAGTTGGTTTGGGCGGGCTACCGGGTGCTGGAAATGGGCACCTACATTGCGGATGACTGGAAGGTGACGAACCGGCTCACGCTGAATCTTGGGCTGCGTTATGAGTTTTTGCCGCCTCCGGTGGAGGTCGCGAACCGGATGATGAATCTGAATAATCAGACGGGCAAAGTGATGATCGCCGAGTTTAATACGGGGCGCCATGTGGGCATCAATACGCAGTACAAGATGTTTGCGCCGCGTTTCGGCTTCGCTTATCAACTGATGCACAATACGGTTCTGCGCGGCGGTTTCGGGTTGTTCTTCAACGCGAATGGGTCCGGAGGCGGGTTGTACCGGATGCATCGCTATCTGCCGTTTGCGGCATCTGATGCGGTGACGGTGAACGAGCTTTCCGCAAGTTATCCGAAGGTCCAGAATGGCCTCCCGCTCCCTCCGTCGACGGATTTCGCAACAGTCTCGAATAATCCGATTGGCAGCTTCCTGACCGTGCCGGCGAATTTTCAGAATGCTTATGCGGAGCAGTTTAATTTCGGTGTGGAGCATGAGCTGAAGGCTTCGAATATCGTGCTGAAGGCTTTTTATCTGGGGAATCTGGGGCATCACCTGGATATCAATTACAACTACAATCAGGCGGTGCCGGGTCCGGGTGCGGTGGCGCCGCGGATGCCGCTTTATAGCATTGCGCCGGGAGTGGTGGGCGATACGGTGACGGGGACGAATGGGAATTCTAATTACCACGCGCTGCAACTGACGGCCGAGAAGCGATTCTCGAACGGCTTGAGTTTTATGAGCGCGTATAGTTGGGCGCACTCGATCGATAATGTTCCGCTGCAGGAGGGTGGGAACGGCGAAGGGCCGATTCCGCAGGATCCCCGGTACCTGTTCCTCGATCGGGGCAACGATCTGTTCGATATCCGGCATCGCTTTACTCAGACGCTGCTTTATGACTTGCCGTTTGGACAAGGCAAGCGGTTCCATTTTGGGCAGAAGTGGGCGAACACGGCGTTTGGCGGCTGGCAGGCGAATATGATTCTGTCGACGCAGACGGGGCTTCCGTTTGCTCCGGTTCTGGCTAATTCGGTGGCAAACACGGGGACTTCCAGCCGTCCGAATCTGGTGGCGGATTGGCATATTTCGGACCAGACGATCACGCATTGGTTCAATACTTCGCTGAATACTCCGGGATCGCCTTGGGTGACTCCGGCGCAGTTTACGTTTGGGAATGCAGGGCGGGGAATTCTGCGGGGTCCTGGACGGACGAATGTGGATTTTTCAGTGTTCAAATCGTTTGCTCTGACGGAGCGATTCCAGTTGCAGTTGCGGGGGGAATTCTTTAATGTTCTGAATCATCCGCAGTTTGATTTGCCTGGACAGACGATTGGGAGTCCGAGTGCGGGAGTGATTACGGCTACGGTGGGTACGCCTCGGGATGTTCAGCTTAGCTTGCGGCTGCAGTTCTGAGGGAATAAGATGCCGTTAGACAGAATATGAAAACCAAAGTGGCCATCCTTGGCTCAGGAAACATCGGCACAGACCTGATGATCAAGGTGTTGAGAACTTCCAAGACTCTGGAAATGGGTGCGCTGGTTGGAATCGATCCGGATTCCGACGGTCTGGCGAGAGCCCGCCGTATGGGCGTTCCTGTTCTAACCGGAGGAATCGATGATCTTGTCGGCACGCCTGGCTTCGAAGACATTCGCATCGTCTTCGATGCAACGTCGGCAAAAGCCCACGGCCGGCACAGCGAGATCGCGCGCAGCCGGAATATTCAGATGGTCGATCTGACACCTGCGGCGGTGGGACCCTACGTAGTGCCTGTGGTCAACATGGGCGTACACTTCGACTCGCCGGATGTCAGCATGGTGAGTTGCGGCGGCCAGGCCACGATTCCGATTGTCGCCGCTGTCAGCCGCGTCGCGACGGTCCACTATGCCGAGATCGTTGCCTCGATCGCCAGTAAATCGGCCGGTCCGGGGACTCGGGCCAACATCGATGAATTTACGCAAACTACGGCCCGCGCCATCGAAACGGTTGGTGGCGCGCGCCGTGGCAAGGCCATCATCGTCCTGAACCCGGCCGAGCCGCCTGTGATGATGCGGAACACGGTCTTTTGCCTCAGCGATGAGGCGGACACCGCTGCGATCGCGCGCTCCATCGAACGTATGGCGGAGGAAGTGCAGGCCTATGTGGGCGGATACCGGCTCAAGCAGGAAGTGCAGTTCGATCGCATTGGCTCGGAGAACGCCATGATCATACCGGGTGTTGGCGCGTTCACTGGGATCAAGACTTCCGTCTTTTTGGAGATCGAAGGCTCGGCGCACTATCTGCCGGCGTATGCGGGGAATCTCGATATTATGACCTCGGCGGCACTCAGCACCGGCGAGCGGCTGGCTGAACAGAAATGGAGCTGAAATGGCGAAACTCTATATTCAAGACGTAACGCTGCGTGACGGGATGCACGCTATCCGGCATCGTTATTCGATCGAGCAGGTGATCGAGATATCGAAGGCGCTTGACGAGGCTGGTGTGGATGCCATCGAGATCACGCATGGCGACGGGCTGGCCGGATCGAGCTTCAACTATGGAGTCGGCGCGCACTCCGATGTGGAGTGGATTGGAGCGGTCGCGCGGACCGTCCGCAAAGCCAAGGTCACTGTTCTGTTGATACCCGGCATCGGGACGATAGAGGATCTGGATCGTGCGGCGGATGCCGGTGCAAGTTCGGTGCGAATTGCCACTCACTGCACGGAAGCCGACATTTCAAGCCAACACATGGAGCATGCGCGAAAGCTCGGATTGGATGTCGCAGGCTTCCTCATGATGGCGCACATGTCGCCGCCGGCGGAATTGGCACGGCAAGCGAAACTGATGGAATCGTATGGCGCGCACTGCGTGTATGTAACGGATTCCGCGGGCGCTCTCCTGATGCACGAAGTCGCTGACCGCTTCAAGGCTTTTTGCGACGTGCTCAATCCCGAAACGGGCAAGGGGATGCATGCGCACCACAATCTCTCGCTCGGAGTCGCCAACACGATCGTGGCCATCCAGCATGGTGCGACGCGCGTGGATGGATCGCTGGCGGGCATGGGAGCCGGCGCGGGCAACGCTCCTTTGGAAGTGCTGATCGCCGTGCTGGAACGGATGGGCATCGAGCATGGGTGCAACTTGTTTGCACTGATGGATGCCGCCGAGGAATTGATCCGTCCGATCCAGGATCGCCCGGTGCGGGTGGATCGCGAAACTTTATCGCTCGGTTTCGCCGGAGTGTATTCGAGCTTTCTTCGGCATGCGGAAGCCGCTTCGAAGCGGTATGACGTTGATGCGCGCGAGATTCTGGTCGAGTTGGGACGCAGGCGTATGGTCGGAGGTCAGGAAGATATGATTGTCGACGTGGCGCTTGATCTCGCCAAAGCTCGCCGGGCGGTTGGCGTGGCGCAATAGGGCGGGTTTACTGCGAATCCACCTTCAACACTATATAGTCGAGCGTCTGCCCGGCGTCGAGTAGAACCTGGTGCGGTGTTTTCGCGGGCACGTGCACAATGTCTCCGGCCTTGAGCGCTTGCCTCTCGCCGCCCTCAATCGACGTTCCGCGAATTTCATTGGCGGCTGTCGTCTTTCCGTTTAGAACCTTGCCGCCGATGATGATCGTTGCCTGGCCGGATTGGACGACGATCAGGTCCGCCTGTTTCTCGTGCAATTCCGCCTGGCCGCTACTTCCCTCGCGGCGCGTCTTGAGGAGCAGATGATTCCCCCAGTGCCCCAGCGTCTCGCTCGCGAGCCCGTTCTTCATGGCCGTGTGCAGAGCTTGTTCGCGCGCTTTCAGTTGTTCCGCGGTCCAATGCTCGTAGCCGGTTGGAACCACCGCGATCGCTACGAAGACGGGAACAAATGGCAGAAATATCTTTTTCATTTCCTCTCTCTTTTTAGCTACGCTCGCGTTGCCAGATCAATCGATAGTCGGCCTGACTCGCGGTATTGAGCATGATGAGCTGATTGTTGCCGGAGAATTCATATTTGCGGCGCTGGTCGCTTCCGACCCAACTCGGAATCAAAGCGGATTCGAGGTGATGGATCACGGTCCGGGCGGGTTCGTCGACGTCGAAGGTTCCGAAGTAAGAATTGAAGCCGGTGAGCATTTCACGCATATCGTCGGCTGACGCCGTCGCGATGGCCGCTGCTCCGCCGCGGTTAGCCAGGCCCCCGACCGAGCGCCGGCCAGGGTTCATCAATTGAGCGAAAACGCGACCCGCATCATCGTACACGAGCCTGCCGACGGGTTTCGTTCCCCAGGGATATCGCACCTCGCCTGTGACTCCGTCGCGGGACTCGCCGCTAACCAGTTTCCACACTCCAACGAACTTTTTGCGCGCGTTGGCCGGGGTTGCGCCGGCAGGAGCGAATGATGCCAGCGAAAGCGCTGAAAGGACGGCTCTTCGATTCATCCAAATTCTTCCGGAGACTGGACGACAGTATATGATAGATCGTTCGTAAATACAAGCAATCAGTTAATTTTTCCAATCAGATGAAGAGATCCGCCCACCACACGATGATCTATCAAAATCTTGCAAAACTTGGCGATTCGCGATAGGATTCTCCCTGGCACCAGAAGAATGTCTCTCAGTGGCTTTTGTGAATGGTTGGCGGATACGCGCGGGAGCATTGCGCTGCACGAATCGCTGTGGGTGTACCCCATCGTCGAGTCGGTTCACGTTCTGGTTTTGTGCCTCTTTCTCGGGCTGACCGTGGTGCTGGACCTGCGACTACTGGGCGTGACATTTCGCAGCGCTCGAGCGTCGGAAGTGACCGCGCGGCTCGAGCCGTGGATTACATTGGGCTTTGTGTTGATGGTCACCAGCGGGTCGCTTCTGTTCTATGCCATCCCGGTGAGAACGTTCCAGAATATCTTCTTTCGGATTAAGGTGGCGATGCTTATTCTGGCCGGAATAAATGTGTGGGTATTTCATTCGACTATCTACCGGAACGTGGGCGCGTGGGATCTGGACCCGGTGCCGCCCAAAAGAGCGAGGATGGCCGGAGGTTTGTCCCTGGCTCTCTGGGCCGGCATCGTTGTTGCTGGACGAATGATTGCGTATAACTGGTTCGACTAGGAGACCTTGCTCCACGTGTCTTTGCTGCCTTTCTTTGAATTCTGCGAACATTCGGCCGTGGGCGAAGCGATACGCGCCTCGTCGTGGCTGTTTCCCGTGGTCGAATCCTTCCACCTGCTGGGGCTGGTGGTAATCGGCGGCTCGGTCTTAGTGGTTGACATGCGCCTGCTGGGTTTGGGGCTTCGGAATCAGCCGGTCGCGCAACTGGCGAGAGACGCTCAGCGCTGGCTTGTCGGCAGCCTGGTTGTAATGCTTACTTCGGGCGCTCTGCTTTTCTTGTCGGAGGCGACAAAGTGTTACTACAGCCCGGCGTTTCGAGTGAAAATGATCTCTTTACTGCTGGCAATCCTCTTCACTTTTTTGGTGCGCAGCAAAGTCACCGGAACCGATCAGCCCAGCCCACTTCAGAGCAAGCTCGTCGCGCTGGCCTCTGTCACTTTGTGGTCCGCAGTCGGGAGTCGGCGGCCGATGGATTGGGTTCTCCTGAGGACGGTTATCTTTTGTTGTCGTCGGGGGCGCCAGTTCCGGATGAGCCGAGAAACAGTTTTCGCCCGTCCGGGAACGTCACGTCCCTGCCGTTGGCTTTATTCGATCCATCCTTGGCCTGGTAACCCTCGACGAGGATCTCTGTTCCCGGGGCCAGCGAATTCTTGGTGAACCCACGCCTGAAAAGCGTATTCGGAGTCCCGGCTTCGACCATCCAGGAGACGACCTTGCCGTCCGGACCTTTCACATCCATATGGATCCAGGCATGGGGATTGATCCATTCCATCTTGGTGACTATTCCGCGGAATTTGACCGGCTTTTGAGCGTCGAATTCTGCCGCAAACGAATGGTGTGCCGACAACCTGGTGATGTTCAGCAGAAGAACGGCTCCGGCCACCATAAAAGCTAGTTTCTTTCGCATCGATTCTTCTCTATTTGAGATCCTTCTTCTCTTGGGCACGAGCTCCTTTGAGCATGTTTTCCATGGAGTAGTTTCCCTCGTGACAGGCATACTCGTATATCGGCCCGGGCGCCTTCGTCAGTGGAGCTTCTCCTTTCCAGGGGCGTGTAAATGCTGTCGGATCGTCGACTGTGAATTCGTAGAGGATGGTATTCTCGTCGGTCCGCGTGAAGCGCTCGGTCAAATGCAGGTTCTCATCGGAGTCGCTGAAGTGCGTCTTGTCCGTGAAATTGGTTGTGTCGACTACGAGTGTATTTCCTTCCCAATGACCGCGCGAGTCGCCGAGCCACTGGCGGATATTTTTCGGGATATGAGGACGCCCGTCCAGCGGGATGATGCGAACATCGTGGACCATCTCGATTAGAATCGCCACGAATCCAGGACTCTGCAGAATCTGATAGTTGTTGTTATAGGCGCTAGGAAGCATGGGCGGCCCGGCGGTCGGCCACAGAAGACAACGGACGAGCAGCGGGAAGTCTTCCGGGCCTTCGGGCGGGCGTTGCGCTATCTTTTGACGGTCCGCCGCTGCTTTCTGTGCCTTCGGGGTCAAGGGCGGAACTCTTCCATCGCGTGGATCCACCACGAGCGAGGTTCGCAGAGTCGGTACGACCTTTGTTCCGCGGTCGAACCAGAGCTCATTGTAAGCTCCGTTCAGGTCGGAGGCCGCGTCGGTTCCACGTTTATCCCGATTAGCCTCGCGCACAAATTTCTTTTCGTAATCGGCCGCTTCCTGCTGCGTAAAGAACTCCTTTTCTGCGAGCTCCTTTGGCCGCTCTAATGGCGTAATGGTGGCGTTCGACCACATTCCCTGGAGATCCGGTTGACCGTCCGGCGTATGCGAGAGCTTCCATTTTTTCGGCGGGGCCGCCATCAACGCCGCCGCGAGGGTGATTGCCAGAGGCGCGATTCTTGCGAAAGATCGAAGGTTCATCTTCATCACCATTCACTTGGCCGGCTGTTTGCGAAGAGGCCCATACATTAGTTCTTCAGCGAACTCCACGCACTTGAATTCCAGGAGTTGAGCATTTTTCTCGAGGCGGCGATAGAGAGGCATGCTCATTTTCCACGGCCGCGAAAACACTTTCGGGTCCTCGATGACGACTTCGTAATTGAGAGCGTCCTGACTGCGCGGCGTGTACCGCTCCACCACGTGCAATTCGTCGCTGTGGAAATTTCCTGCCCTGTCGAACCAGGTCTGATCGTTGAAGCTGGTGACGTCTACGACGAGCGTATCTCCTTCCCAACGGCCGACCGAATGCCCCATCCAGGTATCAACGGGACTTTGCGGAGCATTCCCGATGTAGATTATCCGGCTGGCGTTAGCGAATTCGTAGGCGATCAGGATGTGACCCGGCGTCTGCACAATCTGAAACGGAAAAGGCATGTAGGTGGCGCGGGGGACGCCCGGGAGAAAGCACTTGTTCTCGGGGTCGGCGGTTAGCCTGTTTTCAAAATTCTCTCTCTTTTTTGCCAGGGCGGCCGGCAGATAGGGGATCTCGTTCCCCTCTACCACGCCCAGCCCCGCAGGAACAGCACCGGCGGCACCTAGCGCGACCACCTGAGAGGCCCGCGCCGCATGGCCCTCGATATCCCAATTTGCGGTATTGAGCGATTGCCAAATGCCGTTCAAATCGGGCTTACCGTCCGCCGTGCGGGATGCCCTATACGCCGTGGCGCGATCAGCCGCCATCAGACAGCTGGTTGCCAGTGCGATGGTGAGAATTAACGACGAGTAGCGGAGAAATTTCATCCCAGGAACTAAATCTAGACTATGATGATATATCATTGTCTTCTTTGGCGCCGATGTCAACTCAGATGTATCTATTTCACTTCTTCCATTGGCTTGGCAATACGTGGGTGGCGAACGCCATCAACAGGTCAGAATGGCTGTTCCCTGTCATCGAATCCATTCATATCACCGGGCTGGCCGTCTTGATCGGCACGATCGTAATCGTAGACTTTCGTCTCCTTGGCCTTGTTCTGCCGAAGGTGCCGGTATCGACGCTCGCCGCGGAACTCCGGCCTTTTACCCTGACGGGCATCTGCATCATGCTGACGACTGGACCGCTCATGCTCTCGGCCGCGCCTGAGAGGGGATATGGCAATCCGGCATTTTCCTTCAAGATGTCGTTCCTGCTGCTGGCCCTTGTTACTCACTTTACTATTCACCGCCGCGTGACGATGCCGGATCGCGGATCGGGTATCAGGTTGGGCGAAAGGCTGGCGGCGTGCCTTTCGCTGCTCCTATGGACCGGGGTTGTTGCTGGTGGCCGGGCGATTGCGTTCTTTTGAGGACCCTCGCGGACGATGTCTTTTCTCACATTCTTCCAATGGATCGAGACCACTTCGCTGAGCGTCGCGATACGGGAAGGCGCTTTGTACTATCCGATTCTCGGCGCGTTCCATTTAGCCGCCATCGCGTGGTTCGGCGGAATGGTATTGATAGGCGACCTGACCGCACTGCGGATCGGCTTGCGAGAAGTGTCTGCTTCGGAAATCATGGAGCAATTTTCGCGCTGGAAGTGGGTGGGATTCGCCGTTGTGATGGTTAGCGGCGGGTTGCTCTGGTGGGCGGAGCCGCTGGTTTGTTACAACAGCGTCAGCTTCAGGATTAAGATTGTCCTTCTGTTGCTGGTGGGGCTGAATACCTTCGTGTTGAAAAGAACTTACCGGCAGAATGCCAGGCTGACTGCATGTGCATCGATACTACTCTGGCTTGGTCTGATATTCAGCGGAAGAGGGATCGCGTTCTTCTAAGGTTCGTTTAGTTGGATTCAGATTGTTCGGGAGCTTCAGCCGCCCTTGGCGCGGCGGATGAAATCCATCGAAAAGCGAATCCTGTGAATGTCTTACGGACCAGAGCGGAAAATTCCGGCTCTTCGATCGATCTCAGCGCTTCGACCAGCGCGTAGTGTTCACGCCCCATTGACGCCGTCATCGGGTGGCCGCTTGCGAGAACGACGAATGCGAACAGAGGCGCCATCAATCGCTCCAGCGTTTCGGCTAGAAAGGGATTGCCGGAGAGCTTCCAGCAGTACCGGTGAAATTCAACATCACACTCCAGAAACTCCCTGCGATTCTCGCGCTGGCCGGCTTCAACCAGCCGGTCCACCAGAGTTTTTAGGTGATCTATATCGGCTTTCGTAACCAGCGGGCGAGCCCATTGCAAAGCCAACGTCTCCAATTCAATGCGCAGAGTATAGAGTTGGCGGACTTCGTCAGCGTCAAACGTCGTGATGAAAGTCCCTTTGTTCTTAACGCGGCGCACGAATCCTTCATGCTTAAGAGAGATGAGAGCCTCGCGCACCACTGGCGTTCCGACATTCATCTGCTTTGCAATCTGGCGTTCGACGATCACCGCCCCAGGCTTGAGCAGGCCCGAGAAGAAGGCATCTTTCAAAGCAGCGACTACCCCTTCAGCCAAGGAGACGGCTTCAAGCTGACTGAACACAGCACTATCCTCTTTTCGTTTGCCTAGCGAGGCGAAGTCATTACCAAGGACGATGATAGCACACGGATGGAGCACGGAGCCTGCCTCGGGGCGTTCGAAGGCCTAGATTTATGTGGTTATCTTCGGATTCACGTGTATCTGACAGATTGAAGATGAACGATCATAGGTGATTGACAGGGTCGAATGCCTATGCTATAAACATCCTTGTTCTTTGAGGGTACTGAATCCTGGACGCGATTCGCAGCGCGATGAGAGTGCGCTTTGGTCATGTTCACCAACTTTCAGAAGGATGAAAGGCATGAAAAACCGACAAACTTCGCACGGGGCAGTTCCGTCTGGAATCGGGGGGCCGCCATGAAAACGGCTACGACCGTCACCAAGGTGTGCCGGGTAATGGAACAATTCCGGGAGCGCCAGTCCTTCGGCATATCTGACTTGGCTCGCAGAACGGAATTGCTTCCAAGCGACGTCCATCGCATCCTCACTTCTCTCCGCGCCTTTGGGTATATTGAACAGGATCCGGAAACTAGAAAATACCGGCTCGGATTGTCGCTTCTTCGGCTTGGTCTTACTGCGTTCCGGCGGAACCAGCTACACGAGAAAGCACACCCGGTCCTAGTGCGGCTTTCCCAAAAGATCGCGGCGGCGACCCGTCTCGCGCTACTGGATGGACGGGAGCTGAAGGTGTTCCTAGTGGATCGGGTGGAAGGACCGAACGACCCGATGTTCGGAGATCTTCTCGGGGAGCCGAAACTTCTTCATTGCACGGCGCTCGGCAAGACGATCATCGCCAGTTTGAGCCGGGACACAACGCGCGCTGCATTGGAGAAGAGTGGCCTGACGAGATGTACTCGCCATACGATCACGGACATATCGATCCTGGAAAAGCAGATGGAGGAGATCCGCCGATTGGGTTATGCCGTCGACCGGGAGGAATCCATAAACGGCGTGTGCTGCCTGGCTTCTCCCCTGCGGGATCACGCAGGCGCCGTGGTGGGCGCGATCAGCACTTCGATGCTATCGTCCGAGTTTATCGCCTGGGACGAGTCCCGATTGGGAGCGCACCTTAAAGCGGCGGCTCTTCACGTATCCGTCTCGAGAGTGAACTAGCCCCCGACGGGAAGGCTCTCTAAACTATTCAACTATTTTGAAATTGCATTGACCCAATTCTCATTGCGATGGCAGAGTGAAAGGCGCTGGTGAGAAATGTTGGAGGGGCAAATGAAAGTTAGATTTCTACTCGTTTCAGTTTTTATGCTCATGGCCGGAGGACACCTATTTGGTCAGGGGACCGCCCGGATCGTCGGCGTTGTCAGCGATGCCGGCGGCGGGCTGGTGCCGAAAGCGCAAGTAACGCTAGTCAATGACGCCACGGGGCTGCGCGAGTCCGCCCCTACCGACGAGGGAGGCCGTTACAATTTCACGCAATTGGCGGTAGGAAATTATCGAATCGAGGTCTCCACGGCTGGGTTCAAGAAGGAGAATCGAACTGGTGTCAATCTTGTCGCCGAGCAGGTTTACACTGCCGACATCACGCTTCAGGTTGGAAATGTAACCGAGTCGGTGGAGGTGTCCAGCAGCGCGGCGATCGGTTGAGACCGCCGTTTCGTCGATGCGGTCGACCGTGCGCACGGAGCTCATTGAGGATCTCCCGCTGAACGGGCGCGACGCCCTGAGTTTGCAGACCCTGGTACCTGGCAGCGTCAACCAGCCCGGCGCCAGGGTGAGCCTCTCCGAGGAAAATGCAATTTCGGTCAACGGAGCCCGCGGCAGCGACAATAACGTGATACTGGACGGCGGCGCCAATGTGGATGTCTATACCGGCACTCCTGCCTCTCTGCCCAACCCCGACGCTTTGCAGGAATTCAGCGTCGTGAGCAGTTCCTTCGACTCCGAATATGGACGCAGCGCGGGGATCGCTGGTAAGCGCGGTTATCAAGAGCGGTACCAACTCATTTCACGGCAGCGCCTACGATTACCTGAGAAACGACGATATGGATGCGCATCAGTTCTTCTTTGGCGGAACCTTCCTGCCCAAGAACCCACTGAAGCAGAACCAGTTCGGCGCCAGTCTGGGCGGTCCGGTAAGACGGGATAAGACATTCGTGTTCTTTTCCTGGGAATCGCTGCGCAACGTGCAATCCAGCCCTGGGTCGGCCGGTCCCGATGCCCTCAGCGCTGGAGGTGGCCGGAGACTTCTCGCAAAGCAAAAGCAAACCCATCGATCCCACCACCGGCCGCCTTTTCCGAACAATATCATTCCGGCGTCTCAGATCTCGAAACCGGCTGTCACCATAGCCAACTTGCTGTTCCCGCTGCCGAACGCACCCGGGAATATACTCAACTTCAATGCCCCGGGCAGCCAGAACATAAATCAGTACGTGGTCCGGTTCGACCACTCGTTCACCGAGCGCGACCGGATCAATGGCAGCTATTTCTACAACGACAACTACCTGGTGTCGAACTTCGGTTTGCCGTTTGAGGAGGGCTACAGCCACTGGACGAACGACCATGTGACGTTTAACTACACAAAGATTCTGTCGCCGACGAAGGTGAACTCTTTTACATACACGTTCAATTACTTGCACTTCCAGCGGAATTGCGACCCGATCGATCCGAATAATTACCCCGGCAAGGACGGAGTGGCGCCGGGTTTCCGGTTCCAGGACGCCGGGGTCATGACGACTCCCTCCGATCCAAAGTACGTGGTCAGTACGCGATTCGGCAGCATTGCCGGCTACTTCGGGACAAACGGAAATACGTACTTCGACGTGACTCCGTGGGTGGATGAATTCAGAGATAGTTTGACCATCACTCTCGGGTCGCACCTGATCAAACTGGGTGGCGAGTTCTCACACACTGAGGCGTACCGCCACGAGAATATTTCGGCGGATGGCTCGGTCTACAGTTGGGGCGGCAGCATCGCTAACAATGGCTGGGCCGAGTACCTGCTCGGACGACCGAACCAGTACTCCCAGGAATCGTCGACGGTGCGCACCGATAGCATATATAACTCACGTTGGGCTCTTCGTCCAGGATGATTGGAAGGTCCGGCGGAATCTGACATTGAACTTGGGGTTGCGATGGGAGCCCAGCCTCGGCGTTATAGACGGCAATGGCGAAACCACTGCCTTCCGGCCCGGCCAGCAGTCCACTCTCTATCCCAACGCACCGCTGGGTCTGGTGTTGCCGGGCGATCCCGGAATCACCCCTATCACGCATCCGCGGAATTGGTTCAACATTGCGCCGCGCGTCGGTTTCGCCTGGTTGCCGTTCGGACCCGACTCCAAGACCAGCATTCGCGGCGCCTACGGCATCTTCTACAATACTGAGCGCGACTATCTGGAAAATGAGACACAGATTGTTCAACCGTTTGTCCTGAATCTCAACGTTGTCGAGAACAATAACCCGCAGGGTTTCGTCAATCCGTGGGCTGGGTTTTCCCGGCGGCAATCCGTTTCCCTGGACGGCTCCCACAACACCGGCGGGGAGGGCGGCCATCCAATTCGTTCTCCCGGCTCAGATACAGCGGTTTTTCAGTCCGGATTGGCACACACCCTATAACCAGCAGTGGAATTTATCGATTCAACGGCAAATCCCGTGGAATACAGTTGTGTCGGCCGCCTACGTGGCGTCGAAGGGAACCCACCTGGTCCTGAATGTCGAACAAGATCCCGCGGTGTTCATTCCGGGCAATGGAGCGAACGGACAGCCGCTGTCGACCACGGGAAATATCAACGCCCGGCGCATCAACCCGAACTTCAGTACCATCAACGAGGCGTATACCGGCGGCAACTCGAACTACAACAGCCTTCAGTTGGCGGCCAACCGGCGCTTCGTCAAGGGTATAACCGTAAATGTGAATTACACATGGTCCAAGGCGCTCGATTACGAGTCGTTAGACCGCAACGCCTCCCTTCCGCAGAATCCCCTCAACTTGACACCCGAGTACGGACCGGCGGATTTCGACCACCGGCATGTCTTCTTCGCGACGTTCCTGGCGGAGATCCCGTTTCCCGGCAAGAGCCGGACTGGTTAGCAAGTTCACGCAGGGCTGGCAAGTCAATGGAATCTTCAGGTACATCAGCGGCAATGTGTTGACGGTAAATCCCGGCGTCGACACGGTGCTGAACGGGTCCGCCGCCGGCAATCAGCGGGTGAACATGGTCGGAAGTCCGGTGTCATCCGCGGGTGCAGCCTTCAACCAGCTGTACTTGAATACTGCGTCGTTCGTAAAGGCGCCAAATGGGGCGTTTGGGAACGAGGGCCGAAACGCTTTCAACGGACCAGGCAATTGGAATTTCGACGCATCGTTCTTCAAGATGACGCGGGTCACGGAGCGAGCGAAGTTGGAATATCGATTCGAAGGCGTTCAACGCTCTAAACCATCCTCAATTTGGAGACCCGAACACAACTCTCAACGCGGGCACGTTCGGCAAAATTACCACCGTGGCAACAGCTTCGACGGCGACGGGAGCGCGGGTTCTGCAGATGGGGCTGAAGCTTATTTTCTGAGTGTGCCATGAGCAAAAGAGTCGGCGACAGACGGCTCTTTTGTGTAACTGAGTAATCGATGAGGGAAGGCCCCTCGGAACCGTCTTACAGGAGAGGGTTCCAAACTACCTCCCGCTGCTGCGGGCAAAAGCTGTGGTCTGACTCGAAGTACTGTTTGGTCCAGGCTTTGAGGCCTTCCCGCCGCTGGCCGTGACGCGGGCAGGAACTTGCCCAACCGGTAACCCACGCTACTGCGAATCCGTGCTTGGTCGCTCCATAATGACTAAGCCTTATGGGGGCGGGTCACTCCGCCCGTTTCACTCTCAGCCGATTTCTCTGCCGAAGAAACAGTTCCCATCTCCAAATCCCGCCCCTTCGTTTCCGGTAGCGCAAACACCAACACCGCAGCCACCAAATAAAACCCCGAACACAACGCCAAAGCAACTCCGAAACCATGACGGTCGGCCGCCGCCCCGACCACAAACGGAGCCAGCGAACCCAACCCGCGTCCCAGATTGTACGTCAGACCCTGTCCCATGCCTCGCACCGCTGTCGGATACAGTTCCGCCAACATCGATCCAAACAGCGAAAAGAATCCAGTGCCGACAAAACCAACTACCGGACCGAGCACCAGCAACAGCTGTTCAGATCCCCAACTCGGGAGGAAACCGTATACGGGAGTCACAATCGCCGCCATCAGGACGTAAGCCGCAAATGTAATCCGCCGTCCAAACCGGTCGGCCAACACGCCAAACGATAAATAGCCGGCGTATGCCCCGCCCTGCATCACGAACACCCACGTGCTGGTCTTGATGACGTCGAATCCCGCGCCACCGGACGCCCGCGTCGCAGAAAGGAATCCGGGTAGCCAGGTGAACGTTCCCCAATAAGCGAACATCGTCACCGCCGCCAGCGCCGTTGCCAGCACCGTGCTTCGCAGTAATGGAGGCCGCAGCACATCGCCCCAGCGCCCGGCGCCCGTTCGATTCAGCCAAATCTCCGGCTCCGTCACTTTTCTCCGGATGAAGATCGTCAGCAGAGCCGGCAGCACGCCCACCAGGAACAGCGCGCGCCAGCCGAATCGCGGCAGAATCAAACCCGCCAAGACTGCCGCCAGCATGTACCCCAGCGCCCATCCCGATTGCAAGAATGAAACTGCCCGGCCGCGCTGGGCGGCAGGCCAATATTCCGCCACCAGCGTCGCCCCGGCGGTCCATTCACCGCCCAATCCGAGCCCCACCAGCGACCGCCAGAACAACAAGCCGGCCAGACCTCCCGACAGCGCCGTGCCCGCCGACGCGAACGAATAGAGAAGAATCGTGTACATCAACAATCGCCGCCGTCCCAGCCTATCCGAAAGGGCGCCAGCCGCAATCCCGCCCAACGCGGAAAGGATGGACGAGAGCGTGCTCACCAGCCCGGCCTGCGCGTTCGACAGCGAAAACTCGGCCCGCAACGCCTGGATCGCGAAAACGTAGAGCAGCACGTCCATCGCGTCCAGGAGAAAACCCAGCATCGCCGACCACAAAGCCAACCAGCGCGGTGCTGAGAAGCAGCGATGAAAAAAGGGGTCGATGAGGGCTAGTATACTGGAAGCACGTAATTTGCCGGACGAAGAGGCGCCTTTTGGGCGTTTCCTTCGTCTAAATTTGAGATCGTTTAAATTTTGATAGAGGCGTCGATGTCGGCTCTCACAAATCCTACTCCTGTAACTTCACCCGAAAGGCTTGCCCCTTCGCCGTCTCCCCTTGCCGCGCCGCCGGAGCACCAACCCCGCCGGCTCTGGAAATGGCTTGTAGTGGCCGTGGTATTGCTGGCCGGGGGCTTGGCGGCCTATCGGGTGTTGGCTACCAGGCAACAACAGAACATAGACCCAGCGCTCCTGGTTCGTACCGGAAAAGTCACGCTAGGCTCCATTGAACGTACCCTGCGGATTGCCGGTCAAACTTCCGCCAAGCATTTCACTAACATCTCGGCCCCCATTTTTCGTAGTCCAGATCAAGGCCGCGACATGGTGATTATGGAACTCGTTGCATCCGGCGCCACGGTGAAAAAAGGTGATGTCATCGCGAAAATCGACGGACAGGCGATGCAAAACCACATCGACGATTTGCTCGACACCGTCCAGGCATCCGAGGCGGACGTGCGTAACAAGGCCGCCACTCAAGCAATCGAAATGGAAACTCTGTTGCAGACCATTCGCGTGGCCAAAGCCAATCTCGACAAAGCGAAACTCGAAGCGCAAGCATCCGAAGTACGTACCGATATCGAACGGGAATTGCTGAAACTCGCTGTCGACGAAGCCGATGCAAATTACCGGCAGCAGCTTGCCGACGTCCCCCAATTGCAAGCCAAACAGAAAGCTGAACTGCGAATTCTCGAACTCACCCGCGAGCGCCACACGCGGCACCGCGAACGGCACATCGTCGATTTGGAACGCACCACGTTTCGAGCCTCGCTCGGCGGCATGGCTGTCATGTCACCCATCTTTCGCGGCGGCGAAATGGGCCAGTTCCAGAAGGGCGATCGCGTTTATGCCGGCATGACGTTCGTCAAGGTCGTCGACCCCAAGAGTATGCAACTGGAGGCCAACGTCAATCAATCGGAAAGCAGCGAATTCCGTATTGGCCAGGACGCGAAAATTCACTTCGACGCGTTCCCCGGGCTTGAAGTGAAGGGGAAGATCTACAGTCTCGGCGCGCTCGCGGTCAGCGGCTGGCGGCAAAACTATTTCATTCGCACTCTACCGGTCAGGCTCTCCATCGAAGCCGAGGACTCACGCGTTATCCCCGATCTATCGGCCAGCGCGGACGTCGTCGTCAATCGCGCCGACAACAAACTGCTGGTCCCGCGCGCCGCCGTGAAGAACGAGAATGGCGCGACAGTCCTCTACGTAAAAAACGGGGATTCATTCGAACGGCGGCAAGTGAAGGTCGGACTTCAGAGCGAGACGGAATCGGCCATCGAGTCGGGTGTTCGTCAGGGCGAGGACGTACGCCTGAACTGACGTTCCTTCTGTGAATTCCGGCGAACGCATCACCGCCTACCTGCTCTCGCTGCCGGAGAGAGTCCTTCGCTCGGCTAGCGCTCTGGCCGCGGGTCTGGCCCGCGAAGTCACCGACGTGGTGATCCCCGCCGCCGTGCGCCGCACTCATCTTTACGGAAGCCTCGTCGAAGGTACGCTGCGTTTTCTCATCGAAGAAGTCGGCCAGGTGCAGGGCACGTACCCAACCGGCGACAAGCTGGCCGGAAATTATCTGCTCCGGCGGGGCGCGGGCGATGGACTCGAGTTCATTGGCATTCTCACTTTCAAGGCGTCTCCAATCTGGGTCATGGCCGCGCTCGCCGACATCACGGGCGCCGGCCGTCAATTGATCCAGGAGATCGCCGACGAATTGCGAAACGAAGGGCTGCTCGAGCAAGGTCCGCATTTCGAAACCGTCGAACAGTTGCTGGCCGGTCTCGAGAACAGCGCTGGCCACGCGGCGCGCACGCTTCGCGCACCGCCTCTCGACGTAGCCTCTCTTCGTGCGGATTGGGCCGAGTTTCGCCACCAGGTCAACACCATTCCGGCGCTGAATATTCCCACGCCGGATGCGCTCTGGACCAGTTGGAAGGATTTGCGCCAGGAAGCAGCCGCGCACGAGCGTTCCGTTTTCGAGCTTTCGTCGCTCATGGCGCTGTCCGCCATGCGGCGCACCGGCAAAATTCTCACCATCGCCACACTCGATTACTACGGCGCGACACTGATTGAAATCCGCAGCGCCGGTTTCCTCAACTTTTGGGCCCGGGAGTTCCATCCCTACATCAAAGCGGCCTCTCGCCAGTTCTCGCCGCGTCACCGTTCGCTCACCCAGAAACTATTGCGGGGCGCAGGCATTCTGACGTGCTTTGCATTGCTTTTGTCCGCCAGTGCGGCAAAGCGAATTAAGACATCTGACCAGGAACTGGCCGCGGAACACGAAGCAGTCGAGCACATTTCTCCCGTTTCTTTGCGCGCTAATCTCTCATTTCTCGCCTCCGACTTACTCGAGGGCCGCAAGACGCCGTCGCGCGGCCTCGACATCGCGGCGGAATTCATAGCATCGCGTTTTCGCGCCGCCGGCCTGGAAGAAATCGACGGCAAGAGCTATTTCCAGGTAGCGCACCTGGTTCATCGTGAACCGGCCGAGGACGTCGATCTCGAACTGATCCAGAATGGCCACTCGCTCAAGATCGACGCGGAGGACATTGCGGCGCAACCCTCCGGTCCGCTCGATATTCGGAACGCCCGGATTGTCAAAGTGCCACAGGATTCCGAAGCCGCGCTCGCCATCATCCGGCCGGAAGACATCCGTGGCGCGGTGGTTGTCACCGATCGCGTCAATGTAAGCAGCCTCCCTGCCGGCGAGCGCCGCAGCGAGGCGCGTCGGCGGACCAGCGAATTCCACCGCAAAATGGCGGAGTGGAAGGCGGCTGTTCTTCTCACCATCGGTCACCGGACTAGAACGCAAGTCCAAGGAGCATTGAGGGAGGAAGGAAGCGAACCACCACTGACGGAAATGGCCGTGGACGGCGCTCCGGCTCAGAAGTTCTATGAAGCGCTGCCGTCGGGCGTGACGTCCACAACGGCAACTATCCGTGCCTCCGTTCCGCCCGAGCAGCACGTGGTCACACGTAACGTAGTGGGTCTCCTCCGCGGCTCCGATTCGGTTCTCAAAAATACATACATTCTCGTCAGCGCCCACTATGACCACCTCGGAATGAAGGATACCGATGAGGGTATCGACCGAATCTATAACGGCGCAAACGACGACGGCAGCGGCACGGTCAGTGTAATTGAACTTGCCTCAGCCCTGGGTTCGCTCGAGTTGCGCCCTAAACGCAGCATCGTTTTCGTTGCATTTTTCGGCGAGGAAGAAGGCCTGGTTGGTTCTAAGTTCTACGCCGCACACCCGCTGATGCCCATCGCGAAAACGATCGCGCAGATCAATCTCGAGCAAATCGGGCGCACAGACGATAACGACGGCCCGCAGGTGGGAACCATGGCCCTCACCGGCTTCGAATATTCGGACCTGCATAAAATCCTCGAAGCGGCAGCCGAAAAGACCGGGGTGACGCTGCGAAACGATCCGCACGGCGACGACTATTTCGCCCGCAGCGACAATCTATCGTTGGCTGAAAAAGGCGTCGTGGCCCACACGATCGGCGTCGCCTTCACCTTCCCCGATTATCACGAAACCGGCGACGAATGGCAGAAAATCGACTACGGCAACATGGCCAAAATTGACCGCGCTCTAGCGACGGCTCTGCTCATGATCGCCAACAACCCCGCACCTCCGAAATGGAACGAGGAAAACCCGAAAGCCTCGCCCTACCGGCACGAATAGACGTTTAAGGTTACTCCAAAGGAAGGAACCGGCTATGGCGAATCTAGATTCGTCACAATGTCCCGCGGTGGAGAGTATCCCCGGCAAGCGTAGCGGTGCATGGGTATTCCGGGGTACCCGGACGCCCGTTTCGACAGTCTTCGAAAACCTGCAGGACATGAGCATCGACGAGCTGGTGGAAGAATTTGGCGTCACGCGTGAGCAGGTTCAAGCGGTTTTGCAATTTGCCGCGCACACTGCGGAAGCCTCAGCCGTACGTGGTCGTTAATGCTGGTTCTGTTCGACAACGGCACGCCGCGAACTCTCGCCCGTTTTCTGATTGACCACCACATGGTCACGGAATGCCGTGCCCGTGGATGGGAAGAGTTGGAAAACGGCGAGCTACTAAATGAAACCGCAGGGTTCGAAGTGCTGGTTACGACGGACCAGAATCTCAATATCAGCAGAATCTCAGCGGTGAACGCTGCCACTCCCGGCAGCTTCGCCGAGGTGGCCATTCCTTACGAGTCCTAACCCTCAACAATCTCCGCCAGAGTATCGTAGAACTCCGGATACGAAACCGAAGCCGCTTCCGCATTCTCGATCGTCACTTCACCATCCGCCGAGAGCGCCGCCACCGCGCAAGCCATAGCAATCCGATGGTCGCCGAACGAATCCACCACAGCGCCACGAAAGTTCTGCCGTCCAGGAATATGGAATCCGTCCGCCGTCACGTCCATCGACACGCCCATCCGCGCGAAGTTATCCGCAATCGCCGCAATCCGGTCGGTCTCTTTGATTCGGAGCTCACCCGCATCACGGACAGTAAGACCGTTCTCACTCAGCGCGCCCAGCACAGCCAGCACCGGAATCTCGTCAATCAGCGCGGCCGTCTGAGCCTTCTCAATCACCCCGCCCGAGATTCGGCCGCCCTTCGTATCAAGATCGCCGATCAACTCACCACCCGAATCCTGAATATTCGGCACCTTGATCTTCGCGCCAAGCGAAATAAGAAAATCGAGCAGGTAAGAACGCGTCGGATTGAGTCCAACGCCTTGCAGGATGAGATCGGCTTGCGGGCACCACCAGAGACGCCACAAGAAAAAACGCAGCCGAAGAAAGATCGCCGGGAACCATCAACTCTCTTCCTTCCAACTTCGGCTTGCCGGTGATGGAAATGACACCCTTCAGGCTCTTCACTTCGGCGCCGAATTCACGCAGTGCCAGTTCGCTGTGGTCGCGCGTGCGGATCGATTCCCGGACGACCGTAACTCCATCCGCATATAGCCCGGCGAATAACACGCAGCTCTTGACCTGCGCACTGGGAACAGGCAGCGTGTAGTCGATCGCTTTCAAAGTGCCGCCATGAATCTCGAGAGGAGGATACTTGCCGTCACGCGCCTGAATCGACGCGCCCATCTCGGCCAGCGGCGTCATGATCCGCTGCATCGGGCGGCGCGACAGCGACTCGTCACCAGCAATCCGGCAGACGAACGGCTGCGCCGCCAGAATACCCGATAGCATCCGAATCGTGGAACCGGAATTACCTGCGTCCAGCATTTCCGCCGGTTCTTTGAGTCCATAAAGTCCCTGGCCGTGGATATGAACTTCGCTCTGCGGAAGCTCCTCTACGACGATACCCAGCGCGCTCATGCAGCGAAGAGTCGAATGACAATCGGCGCCGGTGGAATAGTTATGGATCTTCGTTGTCCCTTCGGCAATTGAAGCAAGCATCCCGTACCGATGAGAGATCGACTTGTCGCCGGGAATTCGAACGAAGCCGCGTACACGCCGCGCGGGGCTGATCTTTTTTTGCATGGGGAAAGAGTATTGTATCGCGCCTACTCGATCGGATACGGTCCGGCTCTTGCCCGTTCGCAACTCTCTACCGCCTGCCTCTTCGAAGCGAAGTACGAACGAGGTAGCGCCGGCCGGACTTCGCACCTGACCGTGAACTTCTACCTCCGCGCCCGGGTCCAGCACGTCGTCTTCGACCTCCGCCCGCTGCGTCGTGAGCACCTGCTTGCCATCGGTGGCGAGGAAATCGATGATATAAACCATCCGGCGAATCGGCTTCTCCCCGATGTTCTTGAACTTCCCGTCCACCAGGACCAAATCGTCGCTGCGATGCGCGTTGAATTCGATCACGCTTACTTCCGGCATCTTCGGCTTTTTTTCGCCAAATGTACCCGGGAGCAGCACGAGGGCGATAATGAGGATCGAGCGGAGCCTTGTACGCATCTGACGAAATGATTGTAACGCTCACCAAACACTCATGAGGCGCGAGACGCTCCTCGATTTCTTCGACTCCTTCTCCGAACTCGCGCACGAGTTCCTCATCCACGACGACGGATACCGCCAACGCTCCTTCTCCTATCGCCAGGTCGCACAGGCCGCGCGAGGTTTCGCGGCTCGTCTGCGCTCCGCCTCCATCGGCAAGGGCGACAAAGTTCTGATCTGGTCGGAAAACCGTCCCGAGTGGGTCGCTGCGCTCTGGGGCTGCCTCCTCGAAGGCGTCGTCCTCGTCCCGGTCGACTACCGCGCTTCAGCCGATTTGCTCCGCCGCATTCACGACATCGTGCATGCCCGCGCGCTGCTCACCGGCAGTGAAGTGCAGCCGCCAACCGATCTGGACGCGCCTGTCTGGAAATTCGACGACTTCGACTGGAACCCGCAAACCGTCGCCGGCCGAACCGCCACCATCACCAAGGACGACGTCGCCGAAATCATCTTCACTTCCGGAGCCACGGCCGAGCCGAAGGGCGTCGTCATCACGCACCGCAACATTCTCGCCAACATCGTCCCCATCGAGAACGAGGTCCTGAAGTATCGCAAATATCAGGGACCATTCTTTCCCGTGCGCTTCCTGAATCTGCTCCCGCTGAGTCACATGTTCGGCCAGGCGATGGCGACCTTCGTGCCCCCAATGCTTCCGGGAGTGGTCGTCTTCCTGCGAGGCTACAATCCACAGGAGATCGTGCGCCAGGTCCACAAGCGCCGGATCTCCGTCATCGTGTCCGTGCCGCGCATTCTCGAACTACTGCGCGAACATGTGATTCACCTTTATCCGGAGACGCAGAACGCACCCGCATCCGGAATGCACTGGATGCGCCGCTGGTGGAAGTATCGCCGTGTGCATTCCTTATTCGGGTGGAAATTCTGGTGTTTTATCGTCGGCGCCGCGCCACTCGATTCGCAACTGGAAGAATACTGGTCGCGCCTGGCGCTGCTCGTGGTGCAGGGCTACGGCCTCACCGAGACAGCACCGATCGTCAGCCTGAATCACCCCTTTCACGCGCGTAAAGGGACAGTCGGAAAAGCGATTGGTGGAGTCGAGATCAAGCTCGCGGAAGACGGCGAAATTCTGGTCCGCGGCGAAAACGTAACCCAAGGATACTTCGGCGGCGCACCCGCGGGCGAAGCCGCGTTCGATGACGGATGGCTGCACACCGGAGACGTCGGCGTCATGGACGCATCCGGCAATCTCTACGTGCACGGCCGCAAGAAAGAAATGATCGTCCTCCCGGATGGCATGAAAGTTTTTCCGGAAGACGTCGAACGTGTGCTCAACCAAACTCCCGGAGTCGATGATTGCGCGGTGGTCGGAAAGGATCAAGTCCACGCAGTGTTGAAGCTGCATCAAGGGGCGAGCCCGGACGAAGTAGTGCGAACGGCAAACGCTCATCTTGAGGATCACCAGAAAATTCGCGGTGTCTCCGTATGGCTTGGCGGTGATCTGCCGCGCACCGAAGGCACCAGAAAACTTCGCCGTGCGGCAATTCAGGAATGGGTCGCCACCGGCCGCCCGCTTGCAGACACAGCCAAAACGGATGAAATCACCGCGCTCGTTCAGAAGTATGCGCCAGGCCGCGCCATCACCCCTGAAACGACGCTCGACGAACTGGGACTCAGTTCACTCGATCGAGTCGAACTGATGATGGAACTCGAACAGCGGCTGCACACCAACGTAGACGAGACGGCGTTCACAAGCGCTCTCCGCATCGGCGACTTACCAAAGCAAACGGAGGCCGCGCCGGTAGAGGAGACGCCCATCCCGTTCCCGAAGTGGAATCGCACCGCCTGGGCGCGCATCCTCCGATGGCCCATGGTGAACGCGATCATCCTGCCGCTCACCACGCATTACGCCCGCCTCACCGTGCGAGGTCTGGAAAATCTACGCGATCTGCAAGGCCCAGTAATTTTCGCGCCCAATCATCAAAGTCACATGGATGTCCCGGTGATCCTGGCCGCGCTGCCTCGCCGCTGGCGGGCCCGCATCGCACCGGCCATGTCGAAGGAATACTTCGCCGCGCATTTTCATCCCGAGGGTCTCCCACTCGGCAAGCGTTTTACCAATAGCCTGCAATACTACCTCTCGGCACTCTACTTTAATGCGTTTCCCATCCCGCAGCGCGAATCCGGAACACGCCAGACCATGCGCTACATGGGCGATCTGGTGAGCGAAGGCTGGAGCGTTCTCATCTTCCCGGAAGGCGACCGCACTAACGCCGGCGAGATCAAACGCTTCCAACCCGGCATCGGAATGATCGCCGCCAGATTGGCCGTCCCGGTGATCCCCGTACGCATCGTAGGTCTCGATCGAGTGCTTCACAAGAACGCGCGGCGTGCCACGCGAGGACCGGTCGAGGTGATCTTCGGTCAACCATTGCGTTTGCAGGGAGAAGATTACGCAGCGCTTGCGAAAGATGTAGAGGCGGGCGTGAGAGCCCTTTCCAACTCATATGAGTTACGATAAAACAATAACCCGCACATGGCCCGCCGAACCAAGCCAGTACAAGCCGACTCGCTACCCAAACCAGAACGATTCTTCGAAGTCGAACTGAAGGGTGAAGAAGCCCCTTCGCTCGCCACAATGGAATCGCTTTATGTTCTCGCAGCCGAACTATTCGACCGGCAGCCCTGGGATCTAATCGCCTCATCGGACCTCATCGTGGTCGAAGCCGCTCCCAAGGAACTCGGTTTCTGCTCGATAATGGGTGAACTCGGCGAGGTCTTCGCACTCCAGGTTTTTCTTGGCAACGACGGTTATCGCCTCTTTCAGCGAATTCAAAAACACGATGCGTTAAGCGCCGGCGAGTTCCTGGCGATGAATCGCGGATTGATGGTGGAGTTCGTCAGGAAAGGGGAGTTGGAAGCGCCCGACCGCCAGTTCCTCAAGGCCATGGGCCATCCGTCCGGCAAAGGAATGATGGCGCCGAAATTCCGCACCAGCCGGCCCGGCTATCACCCCTGGTATGTGACCGAAAGTGAAGCTCAACTGCTGGCCGAGTGCATCCGTGCCGTGATGGCTATGCTCGACGTCATGAACGAGCACGAGGAAGTGGAATTCTGGGTCAAAGATGACCGCTATCCTCTGGTGACACTCGAGCCCAACGGTCAAAAGTATCATGTTCGAACGGTCGATATTCCCGACTCGCCGCTGCCTATGCCGAAGATGCCGGTTTTGGACGAGTCGCGGATTCTAAAGATCCGCCGGCACCATTACCCCTCTAAGGGAGCCATCCAAATCGACCATTTCTACAGCGTTGTTCCAATCGGCGAGGCGAGAGCAAGAAAGTCGTGCATGAGAATGGCGATCGCCATCGATGCGGAAACGGGGTTCGCCTATGCGCCGGAAGTCGTATCCGCGGAATCTCTCACCGGAGATGCGTTGGCAAACGTGCTCCTGAACGCCATCGAAGCGGTCAAAGCCGTTCCGCAGGAAGTCCAGGTCAGCAGCCGCGAATACAAAATGCTGCTCACGCCGCTTGCGGATGCGCTAGGCTTTCCGGTGAAGTTCACCGCATCGCTGCCCGCTCTCGAGTTCGCCAAAAATTCGATCCTCGAGATGATGGGCGATTCCGGACCTATGGAATATTGAAGCGCACGCCCCAGGGAAGCGCTAAGCTGAAGAAACGATCCCAGAGGGCCCTTAGCTCAGTTGGTTAGAGCAGCGGACTCATAATCCTAAAACCAGCCTTAGTGTGTATTCGTGTGGGGTAATGCCTGTTTGTGTTTTCAGTAGTTTGCACGATTCACACATTAGCCCAGATAAGCCCAAATAAGCGCAGGGTAGGCACAAATATGGGCACAGTGCGGAATTCTCTCGCCCGAAACGTGGAACCCATGATATGTTCGAACTAGGGCGCCTAGCCTTTGGCCGGGCGAACGCGGACATCCCTTGGCTTCCGCTGGCGTCCTACCGAAAAATGCTGAGGATCGGAGCCTAGGGCCGATGTCTACAACGATAAAACGGTTGATCGAATTGCATGACCTCCAGCAGCAGCGCTCAAGTTCCGGGCGGCTAATCAGATCTCTCATAGAGGCGCATGACGAAAAAAATCAGCACCTCTATGACCTTGTCCACCAAGCTGAAGAATTTCCACACACCAGTGGCGAGACAACACCGAAATCGGCTGGGCTACCTACTCTGCCAATTACGACCTCTATTCCTTCCGCAGCCGTAGGTGGGAAGGATGTCGATACCTCTTGCTCCGATTCATTGCGGGAGGACAGCCTAGCGGTTGGCGACCGCAAGATGTTGTTGATCGCTTACAAACAAGAGGCCAAGAGTCACGGTATCAAGATCAATGACGAGATGATTGCGAAGGCTGCCAATCCTGGCTGGAACGACAGGACACCGGTGAAGCGCTGGAAAGCAGATGATCCACGATGCACCGATGCTGACGACGCGAAGATTCGGCGCGTGTTGAGAGAAAAACCCCACTTGCTGCAAAAATAATCCCCCATTCCCCCATTTTTCCCCCATCAAGGCACTTGATTCCCCCATTGGGGGACGTTGCATGATTCATTCATGCAGCAACACAACTCACAATTAACAACCGCTATCCCGGATAGCCTAACGCTCCTTGATGAGACGGCGCTCGTGAAGATGGGCATTGCCGGAAGCGTCCACACGCTTCGGGGATGGCGTCGCGAAAATCGTGGGCCCCGCTACGTGAAGGTCTGCGGGCGACTCGTTAAGTATCGGATGTCGGACGTTCTCGACTTCGTGAATTCGCTTCCCCATGGTGGCGGACAAGTCGCTGCATGAAAACCACAGCTCAGGTTTGGATTGAGACGAACACGCCACCCACGCAAGGAATAGCGTGTCCGTCAGCCGAAGGAGAAGAAACTTGAACTCACCGGACATTCGAACATTACCATCTGGAAATGGTTTTTGTCTACCCCGGGCGCCGATCGTCACCGATCTTGAGGTGGCCATGCGATGGCGCCACGAGCAGGCTGAGATGTATCGGGCCGCGCTCCGCACGTTTGCTACGACCGAGCAGCGGCTTGCCGAATGGCGCTCAGCCCTCGCGAGGCTGGAGGCCGCGGAAGGGCCGGCACTGATCGCACTGTTAAATGCTGAGAGGAATTCGGGTGATTGATACAGGCTGGGTACGAATTCACCGCGGGCTTCTAAAGCATCCCCTGATGGTCCAACTTCCCGCTGAATGGTTCCGGGTTTGGATTTTCATTCTTCTACGTGCGAACTTCCAGCCGACAACGTGGTGGGACGGTCGCCGCGAAGTGAGTTTGCCAGCCGGAAGCTTCATTACTTCCCGAGCAAAAACTAGCTTTATGCTGCAAAGTATCCGAAAAGCAAATTCGCGGCGCACTGAAATACTTTCAGACGGCGGGGATGGTGGCGAGGTCGGCGGCGAGCAAGTATTCAATCCTAACGGTTTGTAAGTGGGAGACTTACCAGTCTAAAGAGAACCCAGAGGGCGAGGACAAGGGCGAGGTTGAGGGCGAGCAGATTTCAGATTTGAGGGCGGACAAGGGGCGAGCTGAGGGCGGACAGAGGGCGACAGAAGAAGAATGTAATAAAGAAAGAACACCCTCTACTGGTCGGTTTTCCACCGAATGCAAATCGGAACTCGACCGTGTCGGGAAGATTCTCCATGATCGGCATCCAGCCGTCAGGAGATGCTGTCCGAAAGCGATACGCGCCAAACTTGAGGCCATCTGCCGGACAGTCCCAGCCGCGGAACGCATAGCGAAGCTTCAACAGATCAATCGTAATCACGAGGCGTATTGCGCTACTGAGCAATGGCGGAAAGATGCCGGCCAGTTCGCCCGCGGGCTGAGCAACTGGCTTTCGATACGGGAAGCGGAATACGATAACGCGCCTGGTGTCCGAGGCCACTCATCCGAGGCAATTCAGGATCAGGTGAAGTATCCGGTCTGGGTTGATCCATACGCGAATCACGAAAATGGCGGACTGAAGGACTGAACCCATGATCGACGCTATTTCTCAATTCGGCTTGCCGGGAAATCTCGATGCGGAACGATTCTTACTTGGCATCCCGCTCGTTGATTCAGATCAGTTTCCACTGCTCGCCGCAACACTGAGCGCCGATGATTTCTCCATCGAGAAGCACCGAAAGATTTTCATCGGGATGCTGGAACTCCACGCTGAGGGAACGCAAATAGATCGCATTCTGTTAGCCCAAAAACTGCAAGACAAGAATCAGCTTGAGGCCGTCGACGGGCTGAGCTATCTTGTCTCCCTCGATGATGGGCTCCCGGCGATCTTTGAAGCCGATGGATATATATCCAGGGTGAAAGAACTTGCTGTACGGCGCCGCTTGATTCTGTCCATGCAGGGGGCGTCAACGAACTCGCAACCGCCAATACCGATTCCTCGGAGATTGCGGAGCGGTGCGAGCGGATGATTCGAGAATTCGCGGCAGAAAAAGCCGGGTCCGGAACCTTCCTCACGCCTTCAGAAATTGTTACTACCGCCGGCGGTTTACAGGAATTTGTAACGCCATCACGCACACCTGGCGTGAGACTTCCATGGCCGAGTTTGAATCGCATGCTGGCGGGTGGAATGAAGCCGCAGCAACTTATCATTCTCGCCGCCCGGCCGAGTTTAGGGAAAACCTCCCTAGCTATGCATGCGGCGGATTTCGTAGCAGAGAACGGCGAAGGTGTAGCGGTGTTCTCGCTCGAAATGAGCGCAAGTGAATTGCTTTTCAAAGTGGCGTGTACGCGGGCCAAGATTGATTCCACGGCCGCCCGGCGCGGATGCCTGAACGCATCGGAGAGAAGGGATGTCGCCAGCGCCGTTTCTCGGCTCGCCGAGATCCCGCTATACATCGACGAGAGCGCTTCATGCACGGTCGCCCGAATCGTATCGAGTATTCGCAAGCTCCAGGCTAAGACCAGACTCGGACTCGTGATTGTTGACTACCTGCAATTGATGAGCGCGCCTGGCAAGTTCTCCAATCGGGAAGAAGCCGTTTCGTCCATGTCGCGTGGTCTGAAGTTGGCCGCCAAGGAATTCAACCTACCGTTTCTGGTGCTGGCGCAACTCAATCGCAAACCGGAGACCGAACGCCGTCGGCCAACGCTGGCGGACTTTCGCGAATCTGGAAGCGTTGAACAAGACTGTGACGTCGCGATGTTCTTGCATGCGGACTACGAGAACGGGCAGCAACAGCGCGGAAAGTCCGGCCTTATGTCGCTCATCATTGCGAAACAACGAAATGGGCCGATTGGCGAGATACCGCTGTACTTCCATGCGCCATTTACCAGATTTGACGAGGCCACGAACGCATGAAGCAGCCTAAGCGCACGTACGACGAAATGAACCTCGTTGCGGCGCGACACATTCTCGATGCGCCTGAACGCTTTGGTGGGGTGGATGGCTTTCCTGCGTGCTGGGCTCGATTGTTCATGAAGCGGTTGGAGAACGAACGGCGAGTAGTTCGTAACTCAACCTACGACGCGCCGCGGGAGGTGTCTGCATGATGAGCATTTCACAACAACAAGGCGGCCAAAAATGTGCTGGCGCTAGCCGGGGGCTCGAGCAAATTCACCGGCGCGCGAAAGGATCTCTCCGGAGGACCCAAAGAAAACGGCGGGTCCTTCCCGCTAAACAATTCCGAGCAAGGTCGATTGTTGCACCCCATCAGGATTTTGCATTCACAAATTTGGGTAGTCAAGGTAGTTAGGTCGTCAATTCATGAATCTTAGTTTGCGAAAATACGCGCAACACCGAAAGCAAAAGGGCCTTACGGGCGGAAGCTTGCGCGGGGTCCAAAAAGCGATCCAGTCCGGCCGCATCCGGACCGAGCCAGACGGAACAATCAATCCGGAACGAGCGGACGCGGATTGGCTGGAGCGTACCAGCGTAACGAAAAGCCGATCGATGACTCGCGAGAGGCGCCAGGAAGAATTTCGCGAGCCTCAGCATACAGCCGCCGGGAATAACCGCTCTTTCTTCGAGGCCCAACGCCAACGGGAATGGATTCGGGTCCAGAAAGACCAACTGGAATTAGACCTTCGCCAGCAGCGGGTAGTCGAACTGGCCCCGATCAATGCGTGGGGTGCCGGGATGGTGATCAAAGCCCGGCAGGAACTTCTTAGAATCGCGCCTGAGTTACGGGATCGCCTGGCACAGGAAGCCGATCCAATCGCGTGCGAGGGTTTAATTGCAAAGCGCGTTCAGGCAGTGCTCGAAGCTCTGGCGGATGCGCAGACAAGGAATCGACAAGGGGACCAGAATATGAAGCCACGCCACACGGCCGACATAAAACCCGGCGATTTGAAACTCTCCGAGGATGTTGCACTGGCGGAGTTGGAAGCCGATGAAACAGATGTTCTGAAGAAACCGGCCAAGAAGAAGGCCACAACCAAAAACCACAAGGGAAAATCACGATGAAAACGAAAGTAAGCGAAGCGGTACGTTTGCGAGATGTCGAACTGGATTTGTATCGCCAAAGGAAGTTGCTGGCGAATGAACTTGCTGTGGATCAGGAACGGAACATTGCGGCGTTGGCCGATGGTGGATCACTCACGGCGTTGACGAACGGGACGAACCGGGCCAGTCTCAAGACTTTGGACCAGGCGATTGCGGCGGTTCGTCGAGCACGACCGAAGGCCATACGGGATGAGTTCGAAGCGCGCGCTAACAGTTTGCGGTCTCAAGCCCGCGGACTCCGTGCGACGCGAGAGAAGATCATCGATGCGAGCCGCACCACTCCTGGCGCAACTCGGAAAACTGGAAGAATTGCGGTTTGATCGCGGCATTCTCCACAGCCAACGGAGCGGACGTTGGTTTCCAATTGGCGGCCTGCCATCCGAGTTCTCGGTTGAGGACCGTTCGCCGGCGGATGCGGCGCCCGATGTCGGCGCAGGTTTCGGAACGCCGAAGAGTCACGCACTGCTAAAACAGGCCGTGTCGCTGGAGCAGCAGGCGGACGAACTCGAAGAGCGCGAACTCCAACGCAGCGGCAACGCTGAAGGCTCAACGCGTCAGGGATTGGTCGCGGATGCATATGGAGACGAAACGCGGCTCGCTCCAACACCCGCAGAGATTGAAGCCTGGGCCAATGCGTTCGAGGTTCAATTCAAAGGCCGGTATCGTACCGGAATTACCCTGGTACCTCAGCGGTACCGCTTGGTATGGCGCGCTGGATCAATCGACGAAGGATCGAGTTTCATCGAGTTCGAAGCCGCGGCACGGCAAAGCGAGGCTGCGTGAAAGAGGATGTTGGCACCGTCTCGGTTGCACCGATAATCGAGCCCGCTGAGATATGGAAGGACGCCGAACTCAGGCGACGTTGGCTAACCATGACGGCTTCGGGAGCAATGGCCGCATTTCACTGGTCGCATAACCTACACGCGTCCCCAGGTAAAGCGGTTGACGGCTGGGTCCGCCACGAGCCCGACTTCTATCGATGGAAAATTGCCTATCACGAGAGCGGGCACATTATCACAGGATGGCTTTTGCAATTCGACATCTCGGCGGCGGTATCTGAGTCTAATGCGCCCGGCATTGGAGGGTGGGCGATGGTTAATACCAAATTGATCGAAGACGTTCCCGCAGAGGAAACGGATCGCAAGCTCGGCAAATGTGCAACCGATCTACACAGAATGTGCGCAATCCTGGTTCTCACGGAAGGCGCTTGCTTGCTCGATAAATGGGCTCTCCGACGAGCAGTGCGCGGAATCAAGAGCGAGGCCCTTTCGTTGGTTCAAGCGAACTGGTCTCTGGTCGATAGCTTCGCGCGCGAGCTGTTTCACCGCAAAACGATGGACGGCCCGGACGTTCGGCAGTTTTTGGCGCGATCGACAGAGGCCATGTGCCGAAAAATAGCTCTGTTGCCAAGTGGCGAACCCATGGAAAATACTTTGCGCGACGGAGCGAATGCATGAACTGGATCGACCGCGCTATTGCGTTCGTTTCACCAGAAGCGGCATTGCGTCGGCTTCGGGCTCGGGAAGCATTGCGGCGGGCCGTCCTGGGTGCGCAGGGAACGCCGCAGGCGGCGCCGCAACGGAAAGCGCGACCGGATAACCCCTGGACACCCTTCAATCCCAACGGGCACACGCGAGGTGGCGGCAATGGACCCAACAACTGGCAGTGAGCCCGCGGTCTCTCTCAAGACGGCGGGCGATCAACTCGGTTTGTGCGAACGGCGCATCCGGCAGTTAATCGGGCGCGGTGTACTTGTGTCGATCGGCCGCGGACACGCGCGAAAGATCAGCTCAACGTCGGTTCACGCGGAGCTTTGTAGAAGAAATTCGGTAATCGAAAAAGGGACTAACAACGGAAACGGCACTCAAAACAGTGAAATAGATGTGAAACCACAAATTGCTGACGAAGAATTGCCGAAATCTTCTATTCCAATCGTCACTCTGTGCAAGCAAACTGAAAAGGTGGTTACCTCTTTTCCACATGCTGCTTCAAACCGAGAGAACGGGGGGCAGTCCTCCATACTGCTTCCCGTCTCGCGTGCTGCAAAGCTTGTTGGTCTAACTCCCGCCTTGTTGTCTCGCGAAATTCGTTCGGGCTCGATTCCGTCGGTTCAAGTGGGCTCGCGAAGGCGGATTAACGCCGATATATTGCGGCGTTGGTCGGAGGGCCGATAAGTGTCGACGCAAGTGGATTTCAACGCAGCTCTCTACGGCCAGAAATCCAGAATCCTAAGCGCGATGGACGAGGCGTTGATCGAACTGGGTTATGCGAAAGCAATCGACCGGCAGAAACTCCATCGAGTCTTTCGGGCTCGCCTCGAAAGTAAGCTTGCGGGCTGGAGTCCTGTCCCTGATAGCACTGTTCGGAAGCAAGCGGATTCGAATGTAACAGCGACGGTGCAAGCGGGCCAGATCATTACCGCAGAATCCCACCAGTGGCCGTTTCGGCGGCCCGAATCATCGGAGAGCCGGTGATGGCAAACCAAACCAGCGGTGCAAATCAACAAAAGACCGCGGCTGAACCCGCGCGGGAGCATCAATGAAAAACCTCGTTCTATTCACATTTTTCTTCGGCTCGCTCGTCTTCGGCCAACGTCCCGGTCAGGACCACGGGTGGGAGCAGCATGTCAATGCTCAGACCGGAACCACCTACACCTACGTTACGGGAGATTTCGGCAAGCTCATCACGCATTCGAATGCGGCGGCGATTGCCGGAACGCTCCCGCAGTGCGGCTCTACCGGGTTCACGGCGGGCAGCTTCCACTTCGACGTGATGAACACGGGCGCGGGGACGCTCACCATCACGCCAACCACTTCGACGATTGACGGGGTCTCCACGCTGGTGCTGACCACCGGATCTGGCGCGCATGTCGTCTGTGACGGCACAAACTGGAACACTTGGCACGGCGGCGGAGGTGGTAGCAATACTCCAGGGGCGTGGCAAAATATCACAGGCGGCGCGTTCTCCGGTGGGTGGACGCAACAAACGAGCGCGGATACGGTAGGCTATCGGCTGGAATATCCAACCAGGGTGTGTCTTCGTGGGGTGGCTGCGGCTGGAACCGTTACGGGCGGCACGGTGATCTTCAACATCGCCGCAGGGTGGCGGCCACTGGCAAATCATCAGGATTACTTGGTTCCCGCCGGCGGGGTTACGAGCAGCACGGCCATTATCAGTATCACGGCGGCGGGTGACGTGACGTTCTACCCACAGGCTGGCGCGGGCGGCGCATATGCCGACGTTGGATTTCAGGGAATTTGCTTCCCGACCAACTAAACATGAAATCTCCCGGCGATTCCGGCTTCTGTGGGGCCATAGATGGCGCAACTTTTTCGACTTCCATGTTCCTTTGCAGCCGGACAACCGGAGATCTGTTCACGTAAAGAGGCTTTTTCACAATCCTTGACTAATGCTATAATTCCGCGGAGTCTGCATGCGATCTGTGAAATCTAAAATAATTCACATAGCCCTGCTAATAGCGGCCTTTGTGAGCTTTACCCCCATGATTGGGGGTGCTGATGCGAGAAATGATTCTCGCTCCTCCGAACTAAATCAATTAAGGGATCAAATTCTGACAACGTTTGAAAAATCAGTAACTGCTTGCTCGGTCTTTCAGCAAGGAAGTTCAGACTGTGTAAAAAGACATTTTCAGAAGACCTATGCCTGGTATGTGCTCGGGGAGAAGGATTTTCGGGTCGGACCCCCGGGAACGCCAGGGCCGTTCAGTAGGCAATAAGCATATACGGCTTTATGGCTGGCAATCAGCCCCGACCCGGCAATCGATATCCCGGACCTTGTTCATGCAAGTCTTAGCAATTGGCAGTAACTGAAAGGTTGGTTGTTGCTCTGGGCTTGGGTCGGTGCAGCCGGCGATGCCTTTAAGGCTCTCCCAATCCACGGGTTTTGACAGTATTGATAGCGCGGCCAAGAGTTGCGTTTGTCTATAGCTTGGACTTGTTGATGGCTCCATTTCGTGTCGGTGAGCTCTTAAATATGCCGCGACTGGTGTCCACCTTTCACTCTTTACGGCGGCCGCTATTTCAGGCGGAAATTCTGGCATCATCTCCGATTCAACGCGGTGTCTGTAGGCTAAAAGATCGAACCCGCGCAATGATGTTGTAGGAGGGGAAGTCCGCCACTTTGCTGATAGTCGGGCCAGAATTTCAAGCGATAGCGCGGCGCAGACGGCATCGGCAAATCCGCTGTTCCTCCGGGGATCTAGCATTACGTGGCCCATCTCGTGGGCAAACTGAAAGGTAAAAACGTCCACGTTCCCTTGAGTAACGGTAGTGCCAATTCGAATGCTCATCGGATGCGACCAGTCATTTAGTGAGGTTCTGGGAAAATCTTCAGAGTGATAGATGAAGACCGGAAGATCGAGGGGTGGGCGCCCGTGAAACATCTCGATAACTACGGCGTAAACGTCAGCAGCGACGACTTTGAACAACGGATGGTACTTGACTGGAATAGTATCTTCCGCGTTAATTATGGCTTGGCCCGTCAAGGGCTCTGTCAACAGAAGCATACACAGGCATGACTTCAGTAGTTTCATTCGCGAGGTCCCTAGTATGGGGGATCGGCCTAAAGGATAACAAATGATCGACCGTGGAGCGATACCGAGACGTGGTCCTGTGCCGGGAATCTGCGAAGCTGCGAAGCTTGACAAATAAGCGGCGTATCAATACTATTCAGCTACCATGTCCCGCTCGAAATTTGTAGCGTTGCTGTTCGCCTTCATGTTTCCCTTAGACGCCAATGTGCTGTACCAGTTCAGTGCCCCTTCAGCAGGATTGGCCTTCGAGGCTGTGAAACCCGCGTTTGTTCTCACCTCCGATCCATTATTTCAGTGTCCAGATCCGGTGCACTGTGTTTCGACTGCGGATGTTGTGCCAGGAACCTGTATTTCATGCGTCCCGCAGACATTTGGCGGTCAACAATTCGTGGGCCTACTTGATGCGAATGATAATATTTCTGTCTTCCATGGCGATATATTGGTATTCTACGGCCCAGGGCCTCCCAATTATTTTTTCCCCGTAGGGGCTTTCTCTGCTCCTGGCACCTACTTAAGTAATTTCGAGCCCAATAATATCGCAACTCTAATCGTTAGTACAGATACGCCTGAACCACGAACGGCGCTGCTCCTGGCGCTGTTATTCGGTGCTTCGCTCGTTCTCCGTTGCGAACGCCAGCAGGCGAACAAACAGCGAATCTGATAACCTGTTCGGGTGCGGAAGCGGCAAGAGAAAAACGAGAAGCTGACGCAGGCCGAACTCGACGAACTTCGCGCGACGTTCCGGGGAATGACCGGCTATCAATTGGACATCGAATACAAGGCAATCCACAACGCCTGCCGGTCTCCCGACCATCTTCCATCACCGAGTCTCATTCAGGAGTTCGTTCAGGTCTGGAAGGAGCTGCGGCGCCGTAAGCGGGTTCCCTGATGATACGATGCTCCGATGGCTGCCCCCAAGTTCTCCCCCTCGGAACTTCTCATCTTGACGCGCGCAATGGAATACTATGACGCCTACCTTCGATCACAGCAGCGCGAGGATGCGGAAGTGTCGGAACTGCTGGCGAAGCTCAAGGGCGGCGGCGGGGATTGAGATTTTAGCGTCTTCCCATAAGCAGGTAGACGATAAGCACGACAAGTAGCAAACCCCCAATACCGCCTCCGACTGCTGGACCACCGTAATAATACCCGCCACCTCCGCCGAAAAGAAGCAGCAGTATGATAATCAGCAGCACAAGGTTCATGGGATTGGCCTCCGCTACTTGCCCTTGAGTTCCTTCTCAACGTCCTTGACCATGACGCCGACTTTCGTTACGGCAGCTTTCAATTCAGCGGGTGTGCATTTGAATTTCTTGGACCAATATTCAACTTCGTAGTCTTCGTGGACATTGACCCGCTCCGCATCGTGCGGTCTGGTTTTGCTCTTGTCATCGGCCATGGATGTTAGACCTGCAAACCGGCGAAATGTGTCATCCTTCCCGCCCTTACATCCTTCGCTCGGAGCCGAAGTTCCGTGACTACTGAACCGAATCACGCACCGAAACACCTTCGCCGCATTCCCGGCAGATGTACGCCAGCATGCTGCTCCAGCCTGGAAAGGTGTTCAGCGCGCCGCAGTGTGGGCAGGTTGCGCTACAGACGCTCTCAGCCAAAGCAATCTCGGAGGCTTTGGCTTCTTCCGTCTTGACCCGCTGAAAAGTGAGCAGAATCGAAAAGCAGGTGCTGCAAATAAACTCAGAATACGGCAACCCATCGACTGTGGCCACTTCGTCGGCCCGATGCGTCAGGCGGAAGGCCTTGCAGTTCTCGCAGTAGGCTTCAAAGCCGGTCAGGTCGGGTAGTTCGGGGGCCATGATTCCGATTCTGGCATGCCGGAATCATTTTTTCTCAAGTCTTTTACGCAGCCGGCGGTTCTCCGTTTTCAGTTCCCCCACGAGCTTGACGAGTGCCTTGTTTTGATCCCGAAGATAGGTCAACTCCTGAACCTCGGGAAGTGCTGATGTTGTGGATGTACTCGCGCGCCCACTTCGGGAGGCTGTTCACTCGCCCTGACACGGATTTCATGAGAAATAATTTCGGCCGGCTGACATTCCCATTGTGATGGACGATCTGCTCCGCTCGCACGCCGAACTTCGCGGCGCGCCCTGATCTTCGCCGCGCGGCGCATACACAAGCTGAACTTCGGGGCGAAAACAGGATCGTTCATTACCCGTGCTCAGGTTCGTGATTCGCGAGGCGTGGGCCTTTGGCGAAACGGGCGGCGGGCTTTCGGTTTTATTTTCCATGCGGCCAACACCAGCAGGCAGAAACCAACTGTACCGGCGAAGGATGGCTCTGGGACGGCGAAGGATGGCCCTGGGACTTGGACTAGCGAAACGATAGCGCCATCTACAGGTGGCTCGAAAACTCCTGGAGGGAAAACCCCCGTTTCCTGGACAACTTCGAGGCCGTCAAAAGACGCGCTGGCCATTCCCAGCCGAGCGGTGCCGGGCGGGTAACCGGCAACGATCGTGAAAATGCTCAAGTGGAGAGTTTGCGGGACATTATAAGTGAAACTCCCATATACCTTATTGACGAACCCGCCCGTGCTGTCTCGATAAAGTTCTGTGCCGCCAAATTTGACATCGAAAAAACCTTCGTCCGCACTATCGGCCGTCAACGATCCGTCGATGAATGCCCCGAATATTCCGAGCCCGACTCCTCCTGTCACCAGCAATGTATAGTCTGCCTCGATTGACGCCGAGGCCCAACCCCCCAATTGAATTACGCTGGCTGATGCACTAAGGCCGCTGATCACAGCAGAGGCACTCACCAGGTTGGGTGGACCGCAGGAAGCGGCTGCGGAGAACTCCCCGGTGTTAGAGCTGTTCACTGGATTCAGAGGCACTCCGCAGGTTACGCTGGCTCCGGCCGTCGACGTTCCGAGCAACCGCGAAGCCATCAGAAGGAACAGAGCGCAGAGAGGGGATCGCATGGTTGGCCTATTCTATCGAAGTGCGGCGACTTGGGTACAGAGGCAGTACTAATTCCGGCGACGGTTCATTTTTAAAGCACTCCTTCAACGACGTGTAACTATCTCGACAGTTCACGGTCAAACGGTTGTTGTTCAGACACTGGCAATGGTGTCATTTGGGGTGGGAAACCGGTCGGAGGTCCCACCCCATTTTTTCAGCGGCCAACACGGGATTCCGCTATAAACGTTCTGAGACAATCGCCATCTGCAAAAGAGTCTGCACTACCTCAGCGGTCGGTACGGTGCGAACTACGACGTTGCATTCGTTGCAGACTATGTCTGTCTGATCCCCGCGCTCGACAGCGTGTCTTTCCTTTTTCCCTTGATTAGTGCCTTCCCCGCCCTACAAGGAGGAGGCCAAGGGCGCTTGCGACGAGAAGCGGTGATGCAGGCTCTGGCACCATCGCATCATGCGCTGGAACCGTTGTTTGTGCGACGTATACAATCGAGTTAGGATCACCCCCGAAAGCAGATAGGTCAAACCCAGGAAGCAGCGCAGGTAAATTACCAATGGTACTGGTCACGTTTACGTCAGCGGTATAAATTGTGCCAGAAACTCCAATGAACGTTTCAGGGGAAGCAGGAACAATCTGAGGTGCATTGGCATTGAAACCGGTCAACATGACGGTATTCGCATTTCCTTGTGGATCTAGATCCAAAGCGAATATGTCTGTTATGCGCAGCGGGTCGGTCTGGGGGTTGAATGGTACATCAGCGCTAGAGAATAGGTCAACGTACGTAGCTCCGAATACTGGCACGGGGAAGCTTCCAACTGTGAAGCTCTGTGTATCGTCAATGCCGATCCCGATTCCACCGTCGAAGGGAATGCTGATCATCAGGCCGAGGAACGAAGGAATCACCACTGTCACTGGATTACTTGGAATAGTTCCCTTGAAATCGAGGAATGGTCCTATGGGGATCGCGCGTGAGCACGTTGAAGCGAAGGCTATCAACAGAAGGCAAATAGCTAAGCGGCGTAATACATTCGGAAGACTAAAGAAGCGGAGGCGGGTTGAGGACGGAGCTGTCATTCCGTTTCTCCTCGTTGAGTAGAAACGTACAATACTTCCGGTCCGGTGTCAATGGTCACCTTGTGGCGAAGAGAGACCACAGGGCAGCGGAGGGAGCCTTTGGAGGCTGGGCTTTCCTCCGATTCGCCGGAACCGCTCGGGTTGCGGAAGGGCGGAACGGCCGGCGATGACCGTTCCGCCCCGCTTCCGAGTCAGGATGATTCTTTACGAAATTGCTTCACTTACCGCTCCGCTTCCGATCAGCGCTTCTTTCCGAAGCGGTCCGAAAGGCTGCGATCCGTACAAATATATTATTCGGTCGTTGTAGCTCAGCGAGAACCTTCCGGCCAGCTTTCTCGCGTTTCAGATCTTCGACAAATGCGTGACGTCGCAGATATGCCAGATGCACCCGATGTGTCACACGCTGGTCGGGTGTCCGCTTGACGGCCCTGGCCATCCCCTTATCTTCCCGGCAAACCGCGAGTACGGTCATGAGGGTTTTGTATTCGTCTTCAGACAGGGTTTTAATTCCGCTGGGGTTGAGTTTCCCGTTGCAGCGAACGAGCGAGTAAGCAGACTCCCGCGCGACGGCGGGTTTCGTCTTGATGGATCGTACTTTCTTGGGCAAGTTTAATTTCGGGGCTTGTTTGATGTGAACAGATTCCTGCTCAACGGCAGGGATGGGTTGCCGCGTATCCGCGGGCTTCCCGGTGGGCTGTACTTGTTTTACGGCCATGGAGGATTCTACCTTTTTCCGATAGCGAGACGTTTGGGGCCGCGCGAGTGTCTTGATGGATCGATCGGCCTTTCTAAATCCCAGAAGCCCTTGGCGAGTATCCTTCGGGCCTGTTCATCTGTCATTGGAGTTTCCGTCCGCTTGACGGGCACACTTGGCCTTTCTAAATCCCAGAAGCCCTTGGCGAGTATCCTTCGGGCCTGTTCATCTGTCATTGGAGTTTCCGTCCGCTTGACGGGCACACTTGGCCTTTCTAAATCCCGAAAGGCTTTGGCGAGTATCCTTCGGGCTTGCTGGTCTGTCATTGGGCTCCTCTTGTCGTAAGCGTCAATAGCGCTCACAGAGAAATATTACGATCATTCAATTGAGCAGTCAAGAGCAAAGCGATCATTGAAAGATTTTATTTGCCGTAGCGCTCATTCGGTTCCATAATAGCCTCATGGATCTAACGGTAGACGAAGCCGCAGGGCGGCTGAAGCTTTCGGCGGCGACGATCCGGCGCTTGATTGCGGGCCACGAATTGACGGCGATTCGCTCGGGCAAACGGAAGTGGCTTGTTCCTGAGGAAGCAATAGGTGAGTATCGCGCTCGGCAGACTAGCGTCGCCCATGAGAAGCCGGCCGTTTCAAAGGCGGACTGACAATGGGCGAGGTTTTAAAGCCGGAATCAGTTCAGGATCGCGTGAAACTTTCTGCGGCCCATCTAAAGGCAGCATTGACTTGGGCGCGAGCAGATTTGAAGTTTTGGGGCTTCAGCCGTGGCGGTGTGGTTGCCATCGTTGCGTTAGCAATTCAATTCGAACTTTTCGGAATCAAGTTCGACGTCAGCCTGCTAATCGGTCCGACAGCAGGAATGGCCGCCTATCTGATTTCCTATGCAGCATGTGTTGTTATCGAGGCCCTATTTGTATATCCCGCACTTGAGGTTGAGCGCCTGAGAAAGGTTGTTTCGGAGCTTGAACGAAAACCATATTCGGAAGCGGATGAGATGTTTATAAGGGGGCTACTGAATTCGTTGAATGCGACCGAGGCGGCCGTGTTGGGGGCCGTACTGTTTCGCGGTGAACTGAACACGTTTCAGCTCGTGGCGGAACTGCCTAACCTCGGCAGCACGGACGGTGCGGCTTCGAGTCTTGCGTTCCGCGGTCTATTTTCGCCGGCTGAAACCCGCCAATACGGACTCAAGATCTGGAGAGTAAATCCAAAATATGAGGCCGTCTTGATGGATCTCATTGAACCTCCTGTTCCGAAAGTGGGGGAGTAAGTGAAGCCGGTAAAGATAGACAGTCAGATCACCATCATCAGGGATGGGGACATTGCCGCTACGGCGGCCGGCCCTCCAGAGGCAACTCCGTCGTTAATCAAAGCGGCAGTCCGGAGATGGTTACAGGACAAGCCTAAACATCCCCGGGTCGCGGATGTTTTGATGTGGTTTGAATTGTTTGACGAGCAACATCCTGATCCACCAAGACCCAGAGAGGCCGATCCCGCAAAGGTCCTGGCCCTGGAGAACAGCACGAAGATTTTGGTGAGAATGTTGCGGCAACTAAAACCGATGCTATCGGAAAAAGAGGCTCTTGAGAAAATCACAAGATTGGTTTTCTATGACTGAGTGATATCGTCTGATTTCTGTGAACGAAGGTAGGCCGCGGTTCTGGTAGCATCCCGGAGAGCACCGATGGAAAGCCGGTCACAACTTTCGCTGACTTTATTGCCAGTCCCATCCACTCTTAGAATCAATCATGTAAAGGAAATCAGACCGGGTGGCGAAACCGCAATCGATGAATCCGCGATTTAGGATAGACCGAGGAAGGATTGCATTCGTCTGGTCAAGGCTGGGCGCTGGATCGGAAATGGACGAGTTCGGCTAAAAGTTGTGTTTTTGCAAAACGAAGGTAACAGGAGAATATTGCATGGCAGTCTACAAGCGCGGTGAAATTTGGTGGTACAAGTTCAACTTCAACACTAAGACAGTCCGGAAGAGCACGAAGCAGAGCAACAAGCGGACGGCCGAGCAGATGGAAGCCGCGCACAAGACGCAGCTCGCGAAGGGCGAGGTAGGAATCGAGGATCGGCAGAAGGTGCCAACGCTCCAGGGGTTCGCTCCGCGGTTCCGCAGTGAAATTGAAGTTCGGTGTGCGGAGAAGCCGCGGACCATTTCCTTCTACAAAGAGAAGCTCGCACGGTTGCTCGAATACCCACGGCTAGGCGGCGCTCGACTGGATCACATCAGTGAAGAGTTGATCGGCGATTACGTACAATTCCGCCGGCGCACTATTGCACCAGCCACAGTCAATCGGCAACTCGCGACGCTCCGCCGGGCTCTCCGGATGGCCTACTACTGGAAAATAATCAACCGGCTGCCGCGGATCAAGATGCTTCAGGGCGAACGTAATCGGGAATTCGTGTTGACTCCAGAGCAGGAAGCGCTTTACCTCGCGATCACGCCACGCCCGTTAGACGACATGGCTGTCCTACTGTTGGATACGGGAATGCGAATCGGCGAAGCTCTCGCGTTGCAGTGGCCCGACGTTCACTTTGAACCGGCGACGGGCGCCAAGTCGGGATACATTCACGTTCGAGCCGGGAAATCGAAGTTCGCCCGGCGCAACTTGAGCATGACGCAGCGCGCAAGGGCGGTGCTGACGAAGCGAGCGGCGGACGCTACAACGCCGTGGGTGTTCGCCAGTAGAACGGGTGAGCCGTATCTGGGAACATCGCTGAATCACATCCATAAGAAGCTTCGCGATACACTGAAGCTACCGAAGGACTTTGTGTTGCATTCGCTTAGACATACGATGCTGACTCGATTGGGGGAAACCGGCGCTGATGCGTTTACTATCATGCGCATCGCCGGGCACAGCAGTATTACCGTCTCTCAGAAGTACGTTCATCCGACTCCAGAAACTTTGGAATTGGCCTTCGAGCGGTTGGAGGCGGTGCATAAGGTAGGCACAAATATGGGCACAGTCAAAATAGTAAAGAAGGCGAAACGCACCGTAAGTCATTCAATTCAATAGCACGGGCCCTTAGCTCAGTTGGTTAGAGCAGCGGACTCATAATCCGTCGGTCGTAGGTTCAAGTCCTACAGGGCCCACCACTACAATCAATAACTTGCTGGTCACTGGATCAGCGCTGTCGAGCCCACTACAGGGACTTTCACCGAACTTTCGATCTTCGGACGAAGAGTAATGCCTGCGACCGCATCTCGTTTTGTAGTCATGCGAATGTGACTGTACCGCTCCAGCATTGCCCGACTCATATGGCCCATCGGGGCAAGCATAGTAGATTCCGGTACGACCGCTTCGGCGAGACGTGTGCAGAGTGTATGCCGCAGATCGTGGAATCGGCAGGAGACGTGTGCGAGGGACCGCACAAGGTCCCACCCGGAACTTATGTCGGTTACCGGTCTATCCGGGCACGTTGGTGCGGAGAGCCAAAGGGAAACAAGCACTGGGCGCTCAAAACCGGCGTACAGCTTTCGTATGTGCGACAATCAGGCGCGAGTTGTGCTTGCGAATCAACGTATTTCGTCTGGGGTGAGCTTGGGGATGCGCGACGCGGGGTTCCTTACCATCCTACGCAATGTAGCTGTGATATCGGTGCTGGCTGGCGCTGGCGGCTCGGTCGCTTTGATGCTTTATGCGGGTCGTCGCCAACAATCCCGAGTTCTTGTATTTCTATTTGGGATTTGGGTGGTCTCCCCGTTCATAGCTGCCCTGATCGCTAATTCGGTTTCGAAACGTTGGCCCGTCGGTATCCGCGCGACGCTTCCTGTTTTAATGGTGGTCCTTACCCTGGGCTCTTTGGCTATCTACGGCGAGGTTGCCTTCGGATACGTCAAAGCGAAAGCAGGATTCGTTTTCCTTGTTGTTCCCCTTGGCTGTTGGCTGCTGATTGCAATCGTGGTCGCAGCGGCGGCGATGATTTCTGCCAGGCAGTCCCGCCGAACTGGAACGGCGTAGCCCGTTACTTTGACGAGGTGGATAGCGAACCCGGAATGGCTGATCGTCAGGAGACGTCGAACCTGAAAGGATCGCATTATCGCGATGGGTCACTGTCTGGACCACTTGCAGCATTCAGGAGGGTAAATGCCGTTTCGCGGGCGCAATCTCAGTGTCCGAAAATGCAGCCGCAGATCGCGGTCTATGGCATTTCGATCTGGTTTGGAGGCTCGCACCGGCGGAGCCTCAAATCGGCGCCGAATCACACGCGCGCGGCTTTTAGAGCAGCAAGCACGCGGTCGTCCCGGAACGGAACCCTTCGGATGCGAACGCCCGTAGCATCGTGGATCGCGTTCCCGATGGCGGCAAGCATCGGTTTGAGCGAGGCCTCACCGGCTCCATAAGGCGGCAGGTCGGGACGGTTCGGATTCGGATCGCCGTTCACCAGCAAGATATCGATGCGCTCTGGAACGTCGGAATGCCGGAGGGTCGGATGCGAGATCCAATCCACGCTCGTTACCTTCTCGGTGTTGAACCGGACTTCCTCGTGAATGGCGCGGCTCAGACCGTGAAGCGTTCCGCATTCCACGGAACGGCGAAGGCTTTCGGGATTGATCACCAGGCCGGAGTCATGCGCGCACACCAGGCGCTTCGCCCATACATGACCGGTCTGGCGATTCACCTCTACCTCGGCAATCTGCGCAACGACAGTCTGGCCGCGGAACGAGTAGGCGACACCGCGTCCCGTCAAAATGTTTCCATTTCCGAGTGGTTTCGGCGAGGGCCGCGGGTCCCAGCCATAGGTCTCAGCCGCAGCCTTGAGTACCGCAATCGAGCGCGCGCGCCGGAATCCGGCGTCATCGTCACTACCGGCCTTCAGCATCTTCATGCGGAATTCCAGCGGATCGGTTTTTGCCGCCGCCGCTGCTTCGTCGATAAACGATTCGGCTGCGAATGTCGATTGCGGACCATTCGGATCGCGCAGATTGCCGGTGCGAAGAGGTGTCTCCCAGACGATCGGAAGGCCGACGACGTCGCCAGCCATTTTGCGATTCGGAATCATGTACATGTCGGAAGGCATCGCGGTACTGCCGGCGGCAGGTTTTGCCGGTCTCGATCCCATCAGCTGCGCGATCAGTACGGTATCCGGCTCGTTGTATCCGACGTGGTTGTAGTCGCACGAACGCGCGTAGAATTCATACTCGACCAGACGCCCATCCGCGTCCAGCGCTCCGCGCGTCTTCACCAGGAACGCCGGACTCTTGGTATCCCAGGCCGTCTCCTCGTCCCGCATCCACTGCACGCGAACGGGCCGGCCGATCTCCCGCGCGATCCAGGCCGCCTCGCAACCGGCGTCGTCCGCCGCCGTGCGGCCGAACCCCTGTGGGCCTTGCATCCAGATCACACGCACCCGATCCTGCGGCATGCCGAGAAACGTAGCGACACATCTCCGCATGCCGTAGGACTTCATGTCATTCGAATAGACGGTCATCTGACCATTCGACGGGTCTGCCGTGGCATGGGCGCCTGCAAACGCGGTGTGTCCCTGGAATGGTATCTCGTATTCCGTCTCGATGATCTTTGCCGCGGCGGAAAATGCGGCGTCGGGATCCCCGGCCACAACGGGTCTGGATGACGAGGTGGCTGTTGCGGCGCGCATGTAATTGAAAAGATCTTCCGACGCCGGGAACGGAGCTGTTGACGGCTTCTCCCACGCCGTCTTGAGCTGGCGCGCGGCGCGGATGGCCTGTTCCTCGCGTTCGCACACAACAGCGACGTAGTTGCCTTTGCTCACCACCTTGATAAAGCCCGGCAGGCTCTTGACTGAGGATTCGTCGACACCCGTGAGCTTCGCGCATGCGAAAGGAGGTTTCACGTTGCGCGCATGAACCATCCCCGGCAGCTTCACGTCGACGGCCCATTTCAGGGAGCCGTCCACTTTGGCGGGAATGTCGTCCCGCTGTAATGACTGGCCCGTGTATCTGAGTTCCTGCACCGGCTTCGTTTTGGCTTGACCGGTGACCGAGGAGACGTTGGCCCCGGTCAGCGTGACATTGAACTTCTTACCCGCGATCAGCTCGCCATAAGTAACGCGCTTCGAGGGATCGGCTTTCGCCGTGATGACTGCGTCGTGGACCGCCAACCCATCGGCCGGCACTCCCAGGCGGGTCCCTGCCATTTCGAGCAGCACACGGCGCGCTTCCGCGGCGGCGCGGCGCGCCGGCCACGAATCCCTCTCCATGGCGGTCGACCCACCCGATCCGTTCTGGTCGACGGTGATGTCGGTGCTACCCATAATGCAGGTGGTCTTATCGAAGGCAATGTCCAGCTCGTCAGACATCAACTGGCGGAAACCTGTTCCCGTCCCCTGGCCGAGGTCCGTCTTGCCGACATAAAACGTAGCCGTGTTGTTCTCATGAATGACGATCCACGAGTCGATTTGCCGGAAATCGGGATCGTGATACGGACCTGGTCCCTGAGCCGCACCGCTGCTCTGCGCATCCGACTGCGTCGCCAAGCCGCCGGCGTATGCTCCGAAGCTCACTGCGAGCAGTCCCGCGCTCTTGAGGAAGCCCCTACGATGCGTCATCAGGACTTCTTCGATCTGTTTCGGAATCCTGTCGGAGACGCTCATGCGACGACCTCCTTTCCCGAGGCGGGCGCAGCATCGGCAACGGCTTTGGCCGCGCGTTTGATCGCCGTCTGAACCCGGTAGTAACTCATGCAGCGGCATAACGTTCCGTTCATCGATTCACGGATCTGCGCGTCGGTCGGATGCGGGTTCTTGTCCAACATCGCCTTCGCCGTCATGATTTGCCCGTTCTGACAGAATCCACATTGCGGAACCTGCTCATCGATCCAGGCCTGCTGCAGTGGGTGCAACCTGCCGTTCGGCGAGAGCCCTTCCAGAGTGGTGACTTCACCTTTAACGGAAGACGCAGGCATGATGCAGGAACGAACCGCCGCACCGTTGATGATCACTGTGCACGCGCCGCACTGGCCAAGACCACATCCAAACCGCGGCCCTTGCAGACCGAGGTCATTGCGGAGGATATAGAGCAGAGGTGTGGCCGGCTCGATATCCAGCGTGTGTGAACGGCCGTTTACTTTAAGTTCGATCTTGCTCATGGGCACTCCTTGTTAAGCTCGAACTGACGTCGATTGCAACCATCCTATCTCCGCGTCACGTTGCTATCAGCATAATTCCGGCCAACCGGCAGTTCCGGCTGGCAACGACAACAGAACGAAGGTCGACTCCAGTCCCCCCTGGGCCATTTTACGGCGTTCCGACTCGCCTGGTGTGTCCGTTACCCGAGTGCAGCCAGCGCTCCGGTCGCAATAAAATGCGAGCCGCAGTGGGAGGGATCCGTGAAGTGTTGTTTGCCATCGAAAGGGACGGCCTTGTGGGCAGCCTGCTCCTCTTTCCATTTTGGCCCCGACTTTCCTTTCAGTCTCTCCAACTGCTCGGCCATCTCCAAAAGTTCGTTCAACTTCATATTGCTGTTTGCGTGTGCGATCGCGGCGCACTCCACCGCTTTGCGGATCTCGTAGATTTCCTCAACGTCGTCGCGGCGGCGGCCCGAAACTGTCGCTGGAGCGAGCTTCATGGAGAGCATGGCGATCTTACACTGCTGCGTGGGTGATGGCTCTGGAGCGATTAGCCTTCCAAAACTGTATGGAAAAACTCATCGATCCGTTTGACCTGTCCGCCCTCAAAGGTAAACCAGATGACTCCGTTCGCTTCGTAGCGGCGCGAAACCGATTTCAGTAGACCGGTTTCGTGAACCCGAATCGCCAGCACCTCGTCCTGACAGAGGACAGACTCAATGTGCGGCTTCTGTTCAGTGATCATCCCGAAGTTCGATTCGATCGCTTTCACCACATCCTGACGCCCCCGCCATGAACCTTCAGACGCCGGGAATCCATAAATGTGCAGTTCCGCGTCCGCCGTGAAATGGGCGTGAAGGGTCTCGAAGTCGTTGGCATCGATGGCGGCAAGGATCGCCACGACCACTCGTTGAGGATCTTGAACGGAAGTGCGGGAATTTTCAATTGTCGCGCTAAAGGCTGCAAAATCCCGTTCTGGCATGAGACCTCAATCATACAAGACTGGCTGATCCGGCCGTTTGCCGCCGGCGAAACCCGTTCACTTCACCGCAAAACGGGAAAACTTCCGCTGTTCCACGGGCCGGATGTTCTGATTCACGCGGAAGAAGTTTCCGGGATCGTACTGCGTCTTGATCGCCACCAGCCGATCGTAATTTCCCCGGTACGTCGCCCGAATCCGGTCGTCGCCCTCTTCCATCATGAAATTCAGATAAGCCCCACCCGCGCCGAACGGATGCAGGGCGTCGTAATAACCCCGCGCCCAATCGGTGATCCTCCCGCAGTTCGCCGGATCGGGGTCTACTCCCACAATCACTTCGCTCCAGACTACATCGCGATAGCTGAACGCCGTGTCGGATTCTCCCACTCGATTCACCTTTCCATTCACCGGATACAGGTGCATGGCCGACTGCCAGGTCGGCAAAAGCGACCCGTGTTCAATATGCTTCTGAATCGCCGCATCGCTCAGTTCCTTGAAGAAATCCGCCTTCCAATACCATTGCAAACCGGCAGGATAAATACCGTCGAACATTCCCTGCAGCATCGGATATGGCATCTCCGCGAAGAATTCGAAAGCCGGCGGACGATAGCTGCGAATCGATTCCAAAATCCTGTTCGCCTGTTCCATCGAACCCTGATAGCACCACACAATCGCGCACATTTTGCGCAGGTACAGCTTTTCCGGGAACGGCGGTCCCGGCGGGACGGTCATCATCGCGAAGAAGCCATTCATTTCTTCGGGAGCCTGCGTGATGAACTCCCGGTACCACTTCATCACGTCCGCCGCGTCTTCCAGATTCCACAGCATCGGACCTGCGCAAACCGTACCCACCGGGTGCGCCTCAAACAGGAACGAGGTCACGATGCCGAAGTTTCCGCCGCCGCCGCGCACCGCCCAGAACAGGTCCGCATTTTCGTCGGCGCTCGCGACCACGAAGCTGCCGTCAGCCAACACCATGTCGACCGAGAGCAGGTTGTCGATCGTCAATCCGTATTTCCGGGTCAGGTGTCCCATTCCACCGCCCAACGTGAGCCCGGCAACGCCAGTGCTCGAGATAATGCCTGACGGCACAGCCAAGCCGAATGGGTGTGTCGCATGGTCCACATCGCTCCACTTGCTCCCTGCGCCCACCAGCACCGTGCGCGATGAGGGATCCACCCTGACGTAATTGATCGGCGCCAGATCGATCACCATACCGTCATCGCAGACGCCCAGACCGGCCGCATTGTGCCCGCCACCGCGGATCGAAACCAGCAAATCGTTGGATCTCGCCATCCGCACGGCGGCCATCACATCGGCGACACCGGTGCACTTGGCGATCAGCCTCGGCCTGCGATCGATCATCCCGTTATAGACTTTCCTCGCTTCGTCGTACCCCGCATCTGCAGGTTCGAGCACTGTACCGCGGAACTGACCGCGAAATTCTGTAATAGCTTGTTGTAACGACATCGCCGTTCTCCTTGCTGCCGGCGCTTAGTTTATTTTCCGCGCCGTATGTGTTCAGTTTGCTCGGCGCGCCGTTCTAAGAGCGTTCTGTGGAGGTGGTTGCGGCCGTTCCGCCGAGAAGAACCGACAATCTTCGCTCGAACGCCAGCGAACCCGACTGCCGCGCCGAATCGAGGCCCCGCCGGAAGCTGGCGCGGGCCGCTTCGGGCTTCCCTTCGGCGGCCAGCAGGTCTCCCTGGACACGATGCAACTCCGCAACCGACCATTCCTCGCCGTTCTTACTCGCGATCGCAAAGCCGGTCGAGAGACTGGCCAGGGCCTCGCCAACGAGACCAGCGCGCCCGAACGTTTCGGCCAGCAAGGTGAAATAGTACGGCAGGCGGATTTCAGCACCCAGGCGGCGCATCCCATCCAACCCCGCGCGAAGTTGTGCCAGGCCGGCGGTCACATCGCCCTCAGCAGCTGCCGCCCAGCCCGTAAGGACATTCGCCATCGCCAGGTAATACGCGAAGCCATGGCGGCTGCACAGTTCCACGGCTTCGCGGCCGCGTTCGAGCGCCGCGCGGCTCTCACCACGGAAGACGTGCAGCATCGTAGCATAGGCCAGCGCAATCGCCTGGCTGAAAGGGTGGCGCATCTGCCTGGCCGCGGCTATCGCGTCCGCGGCGTGGCCATCCGCATGATTCCCCCCTTTGCGATGCCACGCGAGGTGGGCGAGATAAGAGCGGCAAAAGATGCTGATGTCCGGCCCGGCGAACAGCGCCAATACGGATTCCGCGGGGCCGCTGTTTGCGCGGATGGCCGCGGTCATATGGTTGAGCGACGCCTCCAGTTGGCCCAAATGAAACAGGCTGCTTCCCATCAGAAAGTTCCCCGCCATCATCAGCGCCGGAGTTGGCTCGCGCTCCGCTAGTCTCAGAAATTCGAGACCGAACTGCCGCGACTCTTCGATATCGCCGCGCACGATGTGAAAGACCCAGGCGCCGCTCAGAATCACGAAGATATTGCGATTGTCGAGCCGTCTCGAAAGATCCAGCGCCCGCTTGTACGTCTCGCCCACTTCCGCCGCGGAGTAGCCTTCCGTCGTCACCAGCGCCGGACCCAGCGAAACCAGCAAATCCAACTCCTGTTTCAGCCTTCGGTCCGATTCGGAAAATCCCCGGCACAGCGCCAGCGCGCGCCTCAGCAGGTCCGCCGCTTCCGTGTCCGCGTATCGCTGTCGCGCAAAAGCGGCAGCCCGCCCGTAGTGCTCGATCGCCTCCTCCGGCATTCCCGCCTGTTCAAAATGCGAAGCAATCTGTCCGTTCCAACTCTCGATGTCGGCCCCATACACCTCGGCCAGCGCCCGCGCCACGCGCCGGTGCAAATAACGTTGGCGCACCAGGCTCAGTTCCGCGCAGGCCACTTCGCGCACGCGGTCGTGCGTGAAATCATACTCCGAAGCGCCGCTGCTTTCGACGATACGGCGGCGCCAGAGTTCGTCGAGTGCATTGGAAACGCTGGCTTCGTCCCAATCGGTAACCTTCTCAAGCAATTCGAAGGAGAAGGGCCTCCCTACAACGCTCGCAACGCCCGCCAGTTCGTATGACGCGGCCGTAAGCTCCGCCAGGCGCGCCGCAATTACCGAATGCACCCGCGTGCTCTGCAGTCCCGCGCGTACACTCTCCACGACAAACAGCGGATTGCCCCGGGTGGCCCGGAAGATCTCTCCCAGGTTCGCGCTTTCGAGCGGTTTCGCGGATTCGAGGCGCGCCAGTTCGGCCGTTTCCTCGGCATCCAAAGGCTCAAGCGGAATTTCCAGAACCATTCCCGATTGCCGCAGCCCCGCCAGAAATCGCGTAAACGGATGTTCGCGGCCCGTCTCTTCCGCCCGCACCGTTCCAACCAGCAGCACACCTGCGGCGGCCGAAGAGGTCAGCAGAGCGTTCAGCCACTCGAACGACTCCGGATCGCACCATTGCATGTCGTCGAGATACAGCAGCATTGGCTTGCGGCTCTTCCCGAAAGCGGTGCTTAGCGATTCATAGAAATGAAGGCGCTGCCAACTTTCAGCGAGCGCACTGTCTTGTCCGGACTTGAGCAGTTCGAGTTCGGGAAACTGCTCACGGATTTCCGGCACGAGCCGCGCCAGTTCCGCCAGTTGCTGTGGCCGCAGATTCGTCCAGCCCACGCGAACTGCGTCGGAACGCAGCCACTCCGCCACGGGCGCGTAGGCTACCTGTCCCTGGCCTGCGTAACAGCGACTCCGCGCGGCCGCGTGCCCTTGCCGCACGCACGATTGATATAACTCGTCCGCGAGCCTCGTCTTGCCGATTCCCGGTTCACCGGAGATCACCGCTACTCGAGGACCCGCCTCCACCGCTAGTTGCCAGGCTGATGCCAACCGATGCCATTCCACCGCGCGGCCAACCAGTGCGCGCACTTTCTGCAGTTGCGAGAACGGCTTCACGGCGGCAGACGCGGGTGACCCGGATGCCGGTTCACTCGAAGCGCCAGGTTCCGCTTTCAGAATTCGTTCAAACAGCTCTATCGTCGCCGGACCCGGCTCCACACCCATTTCACGCCGCAGCACCCGCATGCACTGGTGGTAGGCGCGCAGCGCGCTCGAGCGGTCGTGATTGGCCGCGTGCAGCCGGATCAGCAATTGATGGTGCGACTCTGACAGCGAATCCAGTGCGACCAGGCGCTCAGCCCAAGGGATCGCGGCTGCGTATTCCTCCTGCTCTTCGAAAAGCGTGGCCAGACGGTGCACCACCTCGGTGATCCGCCTCCGGTAGTCTTCGCGGAATGGCGTGAGCCAGTCGTCGTAAAGGGCAGGCAGAAGGTCATCTTCATAGAGTTGCGCCGCGGTAGTGAGGGATTGTATCTCCCGCGCGCGATCATTTTCCGTTCGCGCCGAACCTGCCTCGGCAATCGCCGTATGGAAACCAACGGTGTCGATCGCACACGTATCGTCCTGCCGCCATCGAACCGTGAGATGATCGGTCACCAGCAAGTTGCATTCGTTAGGCAATGCTCGTTTCAGATGGTGGAGAAGTTGCCGCAGGTTCGTGCGCGCCTGCGATTCGCTGGAGGCCGGCCACAGCACAAACGCCAGTCGCTCTCGCGGCTGTGGCGTATCGCCATGAAGTATTAAATAGGCGAGCAGCGAATGAAGACGGTTCGTGTTAACCGCCGTGACCGGACGTTCAGCGAAGCTCATCCGCAGGTTGCCGAACAAGTTGATTCGCATGGCTGCTGACTACGTAGTTTACGACGTTCAGCCATAAGAATCCCACCCAACTCAAGATTGTTTCAAGTATTTCGAAACCGCGTTGAAGCAACGTGCGATCCGTGATAAAAAAAGACGACTTAAAACCGGGGTATCACCTGCGCACCGTGCTCGCGGATGCTTTGGGCACAGTCACTTACGTTCGAAAAAGGGATTCCAACAATGAAAAAAAGCAATCTAACGCGTCGAGAATTGATGGGCGCCTTCGGCGCTTCTGCTGTGGGAGCCGCGCTTTTGGGGGCTGACAGCACACCATTAAAAGCCCAAACTGCCGGGCCCAGGACAGAACGGATCATTGATACCCACATTCACCTATGGAAGCTCCCACGCAGCTTACCACCTGTGAGCGATTACGGCACTTACCCTGGCGATTCTGTCGACGGGTTTTGCTGCACCATTAACGCCAGCAATCCGAGTGGCGTGGTGCCCTGGCTGCAACGGGATGCCTTGATACCTGATTATCAAGGCAATTGGGGCGGCAGAAGAGTTAACCAGGTTGTGATTGTCGAGTCCAGCGTCGGAGTCACGGCTACAAATATCATGCAGTCCAACCTCTGGATGCTGCAGGTCGCTGCGAATGACACAAACGGGCCTGATGGTGGATCGAAGGTTCTGTCGGTGGTGGGCGCTCTGGATACGACAGAGAATCCAGGGACATTCCAACAACAACTGACCACATTGGCCGCCAACCCGCTGTTCGTGGGCATCCGTCTTGGCGACCTCGGTTCGATTTTCATGGCCGGTACCACGGACAAGACCTTTGCCAATGTGCAGCCGGCTGTGATCCAAAATCTCAAATTGATGGCGACCATGGGGTTGCAAATCGACGCGAATGGAATCCCCGGAGCGGTCTTGGCCCAAATCGGCCAAGCCACAGGAATATCCATTGTGATGGACCACTTCGCCTCGGAAGGAAATACGTTCACGCCGTCCGCCGCGTGGAAGGCAGATATGCAGGCCGCCGCATCTTATCCCGGCCTGCATATTAAGGTTTCAGACGTTGAGACGCTGAGCGAAGCCGGGGTGGGAGGATACACCTTCGGGCCCAGTCAGTTCCAGCCCATCGCCGATCCCACTCAATACTATCCGGTGATGGAGTATCTATGGAAGCTCTTCGGCTACAAACGCCTTCTCTGGGGCAGTAACTGGCCGGTGTGCCGTTACGGTGGTATCTTAACCGACCCGGTCGACTTTGAAATCAATATCTGGGAATCGTTCCTGGGCCAACAACTGCAGGGCCGGCAGGACGTGATGTACAAGAATGCGCTACGCGTGTACGGTCCCGGGTCCACCTCTCGCATTTAACTTCGATCCTGGCATGAGCTGTGAAGCAGAGGCGGGCGATCGACCCGCCTCTACGCTTTTCAGATCGGCTATCTTTGGGCGCCACTACACTCGTTTAGTACTTCGTTCCCTTGCGAGGCATCACGAATCGCCGCGATATTCCGCTCCAGGTCGTCCATCGTGTAGTCGTGGAAGGCTTCGACGCGCCGGAGGCGACTCGGGCGGGAATACTTCACGCTCTGGTTGCGCAACGTTCAAAAAGGAAAGGCCGGCTTCCCTCCTGAGGAGGAAAGCCGGCCTGACTCAAAAAGACACTGTCAGATCTCATGGGACTTGACAGGATCGGTCCATATCAGAAAATCAGCTTGAGGCCGAGTTGGATCTCACGCGGATCGAGCTGGCTGAGAACCTTGCCGAAGGTCGCTGGAGTGTTGATAATTCGGCCGACCAGCAGGTAATTTGAATGGTTGGCTACGTCGAAAGCTTCGCCGCGGAGTTCAAGTTTGAAGCGCTCGCGAATGGCGATCATCCTGGACAGCACCAGATCCAAATTGGTGAGGGGCGGCCCGACGACGGTGTTCTTGCCCACATTGCCGAATGCTCCGGCAGCGGGCTGCGAGAAAGCGTTGATGTTGAAATACTGGTTCGTGCTCTGCTGATCGCCGGGCAGCTTATAGGTCTGTCCAGGGATCGCGTTCGGCCGGACGTAAATGCCGCCCGTTCCGGCTCCCACGCCTGCGGTGTCGCCCGACACATTAATCGTGAAGGGGAAGCCGGTTTGCATGCTGAAGATGCCGGATACCTGCCAGTCGCCTAGAACGTGAGAAGCGATTCCCTGGGTCAGGTAGTGCTTCTTCGCGCCGAAGGGCAGTTCATAGAGAGCCGTTGTTGTCCAGCGCTGACCGACGTTGTAGTAAGCGAGACCACGGTCGGCGCGGAGATTGTAGCTATCCTGCGGCGGAGAGTTTTCGTTGCCATTGATGCCGCCCGCATTGCGGAACTGTGGAGCGTTGGTGATGGCCTTGGAGAAAGTGTACGAGTTCAGGACCGAAAAGCCATTTGTATAGCGCTTTTCCAGACGGAAAACAAATGCGTGATAGTTCGACTGGGCCGAGTGCGGGAGGAAATTGATGAAGCCCATGGGAACGCTGTTTCCGATGACCGTGATGTACGGCGGGAACACGGTGTTAGGCGCGTACTGAACGCCGAGATAAGGACGGCGTGGATCGATGGCGGCGGTGCCGGGCGGAGCATTGTTCGGTTGAACGTTCTGTTCCAATTTCAGACCCAGCGTACCGATGTAACCGGCTTCGACAACAAGATCCTTCGCCAGCTCGCGCTGTAGATTAGCATTCCACTGAATACTGTAGCTGGTGCGCTCGTTCAGATCGACACCCGCTCCCTGAAGCTGTGACGGACCCACCACATTCGGTCCGAAGACATCGAAGCCGTGGTATTGCGGCGTAAAGTTGTTGCTGGTGAGCGTCTGTGCGATGTTGTCCGGCAATCCGGCAGCCAGCCGGAAGAGCGGATTCAGATCCGTCAAATCGTAGAAGATACCGCCACCGGCGCGGAATACCGTTTTTGGCGTGACCGCCCAGGCTACGCCGACTCGCGGCGCGAAATTGTTCTTGTCGGTATAGGCGCAACCTTTCGGATATCCGCTTTGGCCGCAGACGAAGAGCGTCGGCTGGTAAGTAGCCAGCGGTCCGGTTTGAAAGATGCTCTGCGCCGACGGTACTTTGCTGTAGTCGATGCTGGACATCTGCTGATGCGCGTCGTACATCGGCGGGGCTACTTCGTAGCGCAGCCCGATATTCAAAGTGATCGTTGGTGTGAGTTTGAAGTCGTCCTGGAAGAAGAGCGAGTATTCCCATTGACGGCCATCGATGCGGCTGGGGCCGACTGAACGGGAGGAGATCTGCGGCAGCGCGAGCATCAGGCTGGCCAGAGAATCGCCCGTTCCATCGCTCTTCAACGTCTGAGTGGTGAACCCGTTGGTAAAGGTGTAAGTGCCGAGGAGATTGGCGACTTCAATCCGGTTGTACTGCGTGTGGTAGATGTCACCGCCGAACTTTATGGCATGACGGCCATGACGCCAGGAAACGTTGTCGTAAAACTGGAACGAGTTGTCGCGCACCTGCACGATGCCGCCGCCAGTGGTGGCAGCGTACCCGCCCGCTCCACCCATGGTTGGATAGGGAGACAGGATGAACTGCGGCAATTTGGCCGGCTGGCCGTTCACCTGGAAGGTGATTTCGGGTAAACCGTTCACGTAGGCCATGCGGCTGAAGCCGAGGCGCGTTTCATTTACCAGATTGGTGCTGATGACGTAGGTGGAGCCGATACTGGCGTGTTGCGATCGAACCTTGTCCTCACTGGCCCGGCCCGGCACTAAATTAGGGATCACGGCGTCTTCGTTCTGAATTGAATAACGCCCGAACAGCGTCCAGTTTGCCTTGACGACGTAATCCACGCGGCCGGAGCTGTTGTCGTTATCCTGTGTCAGAATGCCGTTCGCGTTCTGGTATAGATTGCGCGCGGTATCGGTGGGCAACGGGATCGCGTTGATGGCGGCCAGCGCCAGAGGATTGATGCGGCTCGTGGGAATAGTGAAGTTGGGAAATGGCGAGCGCGATCCGCCAACAACGGCGGAGTCCGGATCGAAAATCTTGGACGTGCCGTTGAAATTGCCGGCGCGCTGGTTTGCGTTGGGAACGGCGACGCTGGTGAGTCCCGCGCCTGCCTGCCGAACCTTCAGACCTTCGAAGGTGAAAAAGTCGAACAGCTTGTTCTTCAGGATTGGGCCGCCGTAGCTGGCTCCGTACTGGTTGCGTTGGAACTTAGGCACCGAAGATTGCAATAGATTAAACGGCCGCGCATCAAAGTCGTTGTTCCGCAGAAAATCCCAGGCTGAGCCGTGATGATCGTTACCGCCGGATCGCGTGACAATGTTGATACCGGCGCGTCCGTATTCAGCGCCTACCATGGCGGTCTGCACCTGGAACTCGGCGATGGAGTCGACGTTCGGCGAGTAGTTCAGGGAATTGTAATCCGGATCGATGTTGGAGACACCGTCCAGCAGAAATTGAGTGTTGTTTGTCCGGTTGCCGGCGATACTGATGCCGCCGATATCACTCTGTCTGACGGCGTTCTGTTGCACGGAGCGCCCGCCGGAGTTCACGCCCGGAACGAGCAACGCCAATTGAATAAATTGACGGCCGTTGAGAGGCATGGCCGGGATCTTTTCAGATCCAATTACGGTGCCTTCGGAAACCGATTCGGAATTGAGAGTGGAGGTATCGGCGGCGATATTCACGACCTCCTTCGTATTCCCGATTTCCATTTCGATGTTGAGACGGCCGACCTGCGCCACCTGGACGCGGATATTTGTATCTGAGAATTGTTTGAAGCCTGCCGCTTCCGCGGTTACAGTGTATTGACCTGGAGGGAGCAGCGTAAAATAGAAAAGTCCGCGCTCATCGGTAGAATACTCGCGAATCGCGCCGGTGGCTGCGTTATGCGCTACCACTTTCGCGCTTCTTACGGTGCTGCCCGACTGGTCGGTTACGACGCCAAAAAGGACCGCGGTATCCGTCTGCGCGAAGGCCAAAGCTGCCGCGCAAATTCCGGTTGCGAAGAGACGGGATAAGACCCGAAGCATAGAAATTGATCTGTTCATACTCTTGAATCAGTATTCGTCCAGATCGTCTAAAAACTTTACTAAAGTAAGTCCATTACGGCGCAGTAATTTTCCATATTATTGGAAACTATTCCTGTACCAGTACTGGTAGTACTCTATTTGAAATAGTAATATTGCACTAAGGAGGAATGCTTACTTTGGCCGCCAAATGACCTAGGTTGTCTTGACTCGCAACAAGCTGGCTCTTACACTCAAAGCAGGCTGTTTGCGGTATGTCTATGGCCGAACGAGGTAAGAGAAATTCATATCCTCACACATCCGCGGATCGCCCGGCATCGCGCCCGCAAAGAGCAGGCGCCGATAGAGCGTTCGTACTGGCAGGTCCATCACGCGATGTTTTCCATAACAAAATTCGTGCATAAATTTATCGTTTTAATCATTGTTTCTTTGGCTTTTTGTCCGTTGAAAGCGCAGGACCCGCCTCCGCAATCGCAAGAGAGCCAGTTTCTGGAATTAATCGACCTTGAAGGTGATCCGTCCAAGCAATTGGTGTTGATGGATCTCTTCATCAAGCAATTTCCGGCGTACAACGCGATGGCGGCGCTCTACTCCGACATGCAGGCAGATTACATAAAAGTGAGTCTTTGGGACAAGGCTCTGGAGATTGGCGAGAAGCTCTTGCAAATCGATCAGGACGATATAGACGCGGTCCGCATGAACCTGGAGGCGGCCAAGGGGAAGAACGACGACGGCCTGATAAGAAAGTGGACCGAACGTCTGGGGCAGCTTAGCCAGGAACCGAACGGTACGGTGAGCGCCAGTTCGACAACTAATACTCCGTATATTGAGGGGGCGGGGATGGCCGGCGACGGACCTAAGGATCCTAAGGCTCAGGCTGCGAAGACCGTTCGTGCGCGGCAGGAAGCGGCGATTTTCAACAAGGCCCTACAAGAGATCGACCCATCGGTTCGGATTGAAACTCTGAACCAGTATGTGCAGCAGTATCCGCAATCGATTCACATCAACAAAGTGAACTATCTCTATTACGTAGCGTACCGGGAAATGAAGGACGAGAAGAGGGCGATGGCCATGGCGGAACAGATTCTGACCAAGGATCAGACGCGCGAGGACGTGCTTTACTACGTAGCGCAATCCCTCTTTAAACAGAAACGGGACATACCGAAAGTCATTTCTTACGCTCAGGAAATACTGGACTAGTGAAGAGACCGAAGCCGGAAGGACGCCAGGACGACGAGTGGAGCCGGCAGGTAGGCACCCTGACGACGCAGGCTCACTGGATGATCGGCATGAGCCAAATCTACCAGGAACAGTTCGGGGCGGCGAACCAGGAACTCCGGGCCGCGCTGATTAGCGGTTCCGCGGATTCGATTCGCCCGGCGCTGCTGACAAACCTGGGATGGGCGAACTACAAGCTCAAGAACATTCCCGACGCGATCAAGTTTTATCAGGAGTGCGCCGCCATTCCGAGTGCTTATCAGAAGGCGGCGGAAGATAGTGTGAAGGGAATCAAAAGCGAGTACGGGCTGGTGCAGTAATTACTTCTTCTTGCGGATGTAAATCCGGCCGTTCAGGGTGGTGAAGCTGAGGTCCTGACCGCCGCCGTTGATGGTTCCAGTGAGAGAACGATCCATCTGAACCTTGTACTTGCCACCGGAGCTACGGCCGTCCTCGACTACGGCTTTTCCGTTGGCCTCCAGTTTCACATCGAAATCCGTGTACATTTCACCGTGATCGGTCTTCATTTTGACGTGCGCCTTGACGTCGGCCGGGAGCGTGACGTCGACGTCGCCGTTCAGCGAACTGAAGGCCATCGGTTTGTTGCCCTGCATGCGGTCCATAGTGACCTTGACCTCGCCATTAAGCGCATGCGCCACCACCGCTCCGGAAACGTTCAACACTCTTAGCGGACCATTCACGATATCGGCGTCCACCTCGCCATCCACACCGTCCACTTCGATGAAACCGCCGTTGACGACCCGGACGTTAATGGCGATCTGGCGTGGAACCTGAATCACCAGGTGGGGAGAGCCCGAAGGGGAGGCGCTCACGCGAACGACATTGTCTTGCTCTTCCACCGTAAGGCCGCTGCTCATACCGATGCGATGCAGACCCTCGGCCTCGGCTTTCCGGTTGTGCCGCGGAGCGCTCCCGCCGGAGGAGTCGATCAACACGTCCTTGCCTTCATAACCCTTTACGGTGATGCTGCCATTTACCATGCTGGCCTTCAGCGTTCGTGGCCGTGAGGGATCGCTGAAAGGAACGGTAATTCGATCCGTAGCGTCTTGCGCGATCAGGAGGGGGCACACTGCTAGCGCGCCCATCAAAAATGCTTTCTTCATGGTGATTATCCTCGTTTCAGAATGCGGATCGTACCGTTCACGGTGTCGAATTGGTGCTCAGGACCGCCGCTGCCGGAACGCAGCCGCGCCTGGCGATCAGTCCGGTAGACGAGTCGCCCGCCGGTATGTTCGCCGGCTGGAAGGACGCCCGGCAGCGCCGTCAGTTCATAATCTGTGAATACGTCGCCGTTTAGTGTCTTGACGTGAAAGTCGGCGGCGAGACTTGGCTGGAAATAGGCCACGACTTCTCCGTTGACCGTCCTGAACGAGCAGGGAGCTTTCGGATTCTGCCGGAACGAGACCTTGATGCCGCCATTCACTGTCTTCACTGTGCCCGAGCCGGCGGTATCGGTCAGCTCGATGGCGCCGTTGACGTTGCGCAACAGGAAATCGCCGTTGGAGTTTTCGACATGGATGGCTCCGTGGTTTACGGTTTTCAATTCGAGTGCGGCATCGATTGGCACCTTCACTTCGAAGTCGTACTGGACGCGGTAACCAGGATCGCCGTCCCAATGCCTGTCTTGGTTGTCGTGGCGAAAGGGACCGTCCACGTAGAGCGTGACGCTGTCGCTCTGGGTGGTCGTCTCAAGCCTGACTTCGCGCCGGGCCTGTTGCATCCGGCTGGAGTCGTCGGCGCGCCAATTCCCGGTCACGTGCACCTCCACGTTGCTGCCGTTGTAGCCGGTGACGTGAATTCCGCCGAAGACGTTATCGATGATGAGCTTCTTTAGTGCTCCTGGTGCGAAGGAGAGACTTGACTGCTCACTTGTTTGCTCGACAACATCGGCCCGGCTGACGGCCGCGGCACACAAAAGCACGATCCAAAGTTTGGTCATGGAGGTTTCCTAGTTCAATTGCCTGACGGCGCTGTCAATCCGCTTGCGAACGTTCGGGTCGAGATCGGTCCTCGACTCCAGCGCTTGCATGTAGGGAGCGGCCGGACGATCCTTCAAATCCACCAGCAGATCGACTAGCGCGATATCGACCAGTGGAGAAGTCTGTTTGCCGAGCGCCTGGCGCAATCCGCTGCGGGCGACCGGGCTGTCGGCGAAATTCCGGACCGCGTCCACCGCGGCCAGGCGTACGTCCACGCTCTGATCGTGATTGATGGTTTGGAGCAGCGCCGAGAGCACTTCCATGTCGGATTGCTCCACGCGATAGCTCCAGTTGACCCCCTGCAGACGGCTGCTGGCGGACTGCTGCTGCAATAGCGATAGTGTGACAAGCTGGCGCATATTCTGTATCTCTCCTCGAAGCTGCGTTAATTCGGTTTTGCCGCGATTGCCAGAGCCGACGGTGTGGCCGGCAAGGATCCCTACAGCCAGCAGCGCCGCGCTGAGCGCGAACTGCATTACGGGCTGCTGCGGCCACCAGGCAAACCAGCGGTTAAATCCTGACTTGGACGACGCCACGTCGCGCTGGCCTTGCTGATAGGCGTCCAATAGTTGATGGAAGCGCACCCGCAGTTCCGGACTCGGCTCCGGAGACGGCACGTTTTCCATGGAATTCCAGGTTTTCTGCATACTCTCCGTCTCCCGGCGGCAAGTGGGGCACTCCTTGAGGTGCCCTTGAAACGAGGCGTTTGCCGATGGCTCCAAGGCTCCCGCCAGGAAATCCGCCAAAAATTCTCTTGCGTGTTCACAGGTCATGACACCCTCTCGCCCGACATTTCTTGAAAAATCTGCGTCAGAGCGCGCACCGCGCGATAGACGCGCAGTTTCACGGCTCCCACTTCGCATCCGAGAATCTCACCGATCTCGTGATATTTGAGGTTCTGATAACGGCTCAGAACCAAAACTTCACGCTTATCTTCCGGCAGCGCCGCCATGGCTTTTTGCAGCAGCTCGACTTCCTGGCGCTTGCGCATTCGTTCATCGACATGCGGTTCCCGGTTGACCGGTTCCGGCTGAGTTTCGCTCCACTGCGTCTCGTTCTTGCGGCGGCGGAAGCTGTCGACGTGGGCGCTTCGGGCAACCTGGTACATCCAGGCCGCGAATGTTGTCTTCGCCTGGTAGGTCTCCCGAGATTTCAACATGCGGAAGAAGACGTCCTGCACAAGGTCCTCGCTCTGGTCCTGATGGTTGGTCAGGCGGTAGAAAAAATGGAACAGTTGACGATGATGGCGGTCGAACAGGACGGCGAGCTTGGAAGTATCGCCGTCACGAACCTGCTGCATCAACGTTTCGTCTGGAGGACCGGTCACCGTGTCTCTCAAGCTATCAATACGGTGGGGGGAAGGGAAGGTTACAAAGCCGGGGGAGGGCTGGGAGCGCGGCGAATCCCGTTGTCTCGACCTGAAGTTACACTGGTTGAGGGGAACCAGTTTTTATGGCCTACTTTGCAAAAGACCTTTCTCCGGAACAACGGCTGGCGATTGAAAGCCTGCTGGGCCGCCGGATGTCTGAAAAAGAGGCTATTGCCATCCGCGCTTACGAGCCTGCTGCTCTGTCTCCGGAGCGCAGTAGCCGAAGTTGTTGCCGAGTTGGAGGCATATTTTGCGGCGTTGGATGCTGTCCGCGAAGCCGGCCTCTTGCCCTTGAGGCCGATGCCATTTTTGAAGAAGCCATGCGCCAGACCCCGCCCGAATCTATCGGTCCCACCGGTGAGGACGTGTCGCGTACGCCGGCTCGAAGTGCGTTCGAGAGCTTCCTGCAGATTCGCCAAGGCTTCTTCCTCGGATTCACCTTGGCTGGCGACATTCACTTCGAGGCATTGGGAAACGTACCAGTTTCCTTCACGCCAGCTCGCAGGAAAGGGGCGCTTCATGGACCTATTCTTCGACATTGAGGGGTGGCAACAGATTTGAACGAACCTGGTTATGCGTCTGTACCTAGTTCTGATAAGTAGTTTTGTTTGCTGCGGCCAGTCGCTTTCGATTGGGGTGAAGGGGGGCTTTCGGGCCACGGATGATATCGCCGATGCCGCCACAAGCGAGTCGAAACGCTACATTGCGGGTCCGATGGTTGAACTGGGACTTCCGTTCGGGTTGGGTGTCGAATTCGACGCGTTGTATAGCCGCGAGGGTTACCGCTCCTCGTTCGGAAACTTCGCGGGAAGCATCTTTTCGCGGGAACGAGGGAATTCGTGGGAGTTCCCGATCCTACTGAAGTACAAGCTGCCCGTTCCGATTGCCCGCCCGTTCGTTGAGGTTGGATATGCGCCGCGGGTGATCAACGGCTTCACTGACAGTAATGGAGTAACGATCAATCTGCTTACGGGTGCACAGACTTTTCAACACTCGCACATGAATACGAATTGGAACTCGAGTCAGGGCATCGTTTCCGGCGGCGGTGTCCAGCTTGGGCAGATTGCGTGTGTCGCCGGAGGTTCGGTATACGCATTGGAACAACGCGGCAATTTACGGGTCTTACGCGAATGGGTCGTCTTTCAGCCGACACACGACCAGGCGGATTTGCTGGTGGGGATTGGCTCGAATACTGGCTGGTTGGGCCGGTAAACTAGCGGAGGTGCTTCGCCTTCAGATATGCAATCAGTCCGGCAGGGTCATCGGAAATAATCGCATCCACCTTCGCGTCGACGAGCTTGTCCCAATCGGCTGGCGTGTTGGCCGTCCAGGGCACTACTTCCAAACCAGCTTTGTGGGCGGCGTCGACTTCTTCTTTTGTGACCAGAGAATAGTGTGGCGAGATGATCCCGGCGCCGGCTTCTTTTGCGATTTCGACAAAGCTCTTCGGCGCCCCTTCATATAGCGCCGCGAGCCGGATCTCCGGCGCCAGTTTTTTCATTGCGTGCAGCGTTCGAAAATCGAAGGATTGTAGAATCACCCGTTTTTCCAGGTGATGCTTGCGGACCTCCTCCAGAACGAGCTTAACGAACTCTTGGGGTGAGGGCGTGAGTTTCGGTTTGTCGAGAAAGATCTTTGTCTCGATGTTGAACTCCACGTTGCTGCCCTTAGCGAACGCGAAAACCTCATCGAGCGTTGGCACTCGCGTTCCGGGTACCGGCTGCTGCCTGGGAAAATCCGGATTCTTGCGCTTGCCGCAGTCGTATTCGCGAAGCTGCGCCAGTGTCAGTTCGTGAATCGCCGTGCCGGGCTTGGGGCCTTCGCAGATTTTTGGCAGCAGCGTGGGATCGTGCGAAACCACCAGCACGTTATCCTTGGTAACCGCCATGTCGAGTTCCAATACGTCGACGCCGATTCCGATGGCGTACTGGAATGCCGGAATCGTATTCTCGGGGCGCATCGCGCGCGCCCCTCGGTGGCCGTGCACTTGAATTCGGGTAGCCGCTTGCGTCATCGTCGTTGCCAGAACAATCCAGAATAGCGCTCGTTTCAGCATCTACGTCTAGGATATATTGGAAGCGCTTCAATACCATGAACGACGTAACACGCAGAGACTTCACAAAGGCCGCCGGCGTGGCCACCGCGTTGAGCTATTCCCGAATTTTTGGCGCGAACGATCGAGTCCGGATGGGTTTTATCGGGCTCGGTAATCGCGGCGACCAGGTACACGATGCTTTTCTCGAGCATGGTGATTCGGAAACGGTGGCCATCTGCGATCTTCGCGCCGATTATCTGGACTTTGCCGCAAAGAAATCACGGGCTACGCCGGCCCGCTACAAGGACTACAAGAAACTTCTGGAGGACAAGAACGTCGACGCGGTGGCGATCGCTACACCGGATCACTGGCATGCGCTGATGTTCATCGACGCGTGCAACGCCGGCAAAGACGTCTACGTCGAAAAGCCGCTTAGCCTGACCGTTGTCGAGGGGCGCAAGATGGTGGAAACCGCCGAGCGTACCAAGCGCGTTGTACAAGTGGGCATTCAGCGGCGATCCTCCAAATTCTGTCAGGAAGCTTCGGAATTTGTACGGTCGGGTGGCCTTGGGAAAGTGACCGTCGTCAAAGGTTTTCACATTCAGAATGAATGGCCGAATGGAATCGGCAATGCGCCCGACTCCGCGCCGCCTGACGAACATACTTGGGATCAGTGGCTCGGCCCGGCGCCGAAGGTTCCATACAACAAGAACCGGACGTTCTACAATTTCCGTTGGTTCTTCAATTACTCCGGCGGCCAGATGACCAATTTCGGAGTTCACTACGTCGATATGCTGCGCTGGTGCCTGGGCAAGGATGCGCCGCACGCGGTGACAGTGATGGGCGGCCGTTACGCGATTGAAGATAACCGGGAGATTCCGGATACGTGCGAGGCTCTTTGGGAATACGACGGGCCCTCGCTTATGGTCTTCGAGCAGTACAACGCCAACGCTGCGCCCGGGAATGCCAAGGCGGGATCGGAGATGGAAGTTCGCGGCACGAAGGGAACACTATATTTGTATGCGAACCGCTGGGAGGTGATACCCGAGCGCGTTACGGAAACGTTATTCGGGGAGCGAACTCCGCTGGATCGCGTCACCGAAAAAGCTTACGGTCCGTCGAAGAAGCCGCTGATTCAACCGGCAGGCGGGCAGGGAAGCCTGGATACCGCGTTTCACACACGCAATTTCCTCGATTGCGTAAAGAGCCGGGCGAAATGCAATTGCGACATTGTTACGGGCCACCTTTCGACTTCGGCCACGCTGATTGCCAACATTTCGCTGCGAACGAAATCCTACCTGGAATGGGATGCGCGAGCCGAGAAGTTCACGAACAACGCAGGAGCGAACAAATATCTGAGTTATCAGTACCGCGCGCCCTACAAACTGGGATAGCGAAAGTTGGCAGCGTCCCCGCAATTGCGGTATGTTGTTTTATTCACGAACAAACGATAAGAAACTATGCACGAGGTTGCCGTACTCCTCTTGATTGTCTTTCCGCTCGCGGGACTTGCTGAAAGTTCAGGAGCGAGCCGCACTACCGGGACTCCGCCAGTAATCCGGAAACCCCTACCGAACGCCATCGCCCTGCCCACTGACGGACAAGTAAGAGAATGGATCAACGTCTGGCAAAAACGATTGGGCTTGGGAGAGTGGCAGATCGATGTGGCGGTGGTGCGCATTTGGGATCTGCCGCAGGACACCATCGCCAACATTCATTGGACGCTCAGTTCGAAAAAGGCGACGATCAAGGTGCTGAACGCCGTAGATTCCACTTTGAAGCCGGCGGCGTTTCTGAAGGACACGGAACTTTCCATAGTCCATGAACTTATCCATCTCAGCATGGCGAAGTTGCCGCTCGATCCCAACCACACGGAACTCGAAGAAGAAGCGGTGAAGAGAATTTCGACGGCCCTGCTTGGGTCCGCCAAGCGATAGCTACATCGTCTGAGTGACTTTCGAGAGCGTTCTGGGACGGTCGGGATCGAGTCCCTTTTTCTCCGCCAGATGTGCGGCGAACAACTGCGCCGGAATGATGTATGGAATCGGCGTGTACACGTCTTCCGGCAGGCTGGTCTTCTTGCTGGCAAGCTTCAACGGCAGCGACAGCGTATGGGATGAGATGCCGGCTGCCTCGCGATTGTCGAGATCGGTGATCACCATGGTTTCGGCTCCCAGGTGCCGTAATTTCTCAACCATCTCACGCATTCCAGGCCAAGTGACTCCGGACGGCGCAAACAGAAACGATGGAAACGCGGCTTCGACCATCGCGATGGGACCATGCATCAGGTCGGCCGACGAGAATCGCTCGGCGACCACATAACAGGTTTCCATCAATTTCAAGGCAAATTCAAAGGCATTGGAATAATTCAGACCTCGCCCGACCACCACGCAGCGGGTCATGAACGCATAGCGCTCAGAGCGTTCGGCGATGTTGTTCTCGAGCTTGAGGGCCTGGTAGGCGTTGTCCGAAAGGCGCTTGAGATCGTCTATCCGGATCTTTGCCCCAAGAGCGTAAGCCAGTAAGTACAGCATCAATAACTGCCCGGTGTATGTCTTGGTGGCGGCAACGCTTTTCTCCCGTCCCGCGCGCACCAGAAATACATGTTCGGCCAGGCCGGCGAGCGTGCTTTTCGGCTCATTGGTGATTCCCACCGTCAGTGCTCCGCGCTCCCGGGCGCGCTGCAGGACCAGGTTCGTGTCGGTCGATTCGCCGGATTGCGAGAGTGCGACCACAAGCGCGTCCTCGAAATTCATCGTGCCTTGATAGAGGGTAAAAATAGAAGGGGCCGCGAGCGAGACCGGAATTCCAGTGGTGATTTCGAGCAGGTACCGTCCGAACTGCGCGGCGTTATCGGAAGTTCCGCGCGCGGCCAGTACAACGAGCTTTGGACGCCGCTTCTGAAGCACCCGCTGAAGTTTTTCAACGGAGCGAAGTTCGGTCCTGAGAGTCCGCTCCAGCGTTCCCGGCTGCTGGCGAATCTCTTCCAACATTTTTGACATTGATTCGAGAATAGCAAGCTGCCGATTGGCTCTGAAGTCTACAGCGGGGTTCGCATCTTCGTATCCGAGCCGAGCATGATGGCTTGCGGAACGGACTCAGAGGGCGGAACACTCAGGAGCCGCGGTTGGATCAAAAGGAGAGCCTCGCCGTGCTGTCTGCTCTTCGTATTCTGGCTTAATAGTGGACCAAGCACGGGCAAACTGGACAGACCTATGATCCCGTTGAGCGAGTTGGCCTCGTTTCTGGTGAGCAGGCCGCTGATCACCGCGCATTCATCGAATTTCAGGCGCACCGTCTCGGCGAATTTGCGGTTCGATATGATCGGTATGCCATTCTCACCCGATCCGCCAAGCGCCTTGAACTCGGCGTCGATCTCCAGCGTTACCTCGCCGGTGCCGTGTACCTTCGGCGTGATCTTCAGAACGAGGCCCAGGTCTTCGAACGTGAACGTGGGAATGTAGGGGGTAGTAGTTCCGGTCGGCTGCCCGACGGTGTAGCTGCTGCTTTGCAATGGATATTTATCGCCCACGTGAAAAGAGACAGGCGTTCCATCCAGTGCAATCAGGTGCGTTTCCAGGATGGTCCGGATCGAGGAGTCGTCCTTTTGGGCGAACAGCCCTCCGCTGAACGGCGCGATTCCGAACAATGTGCTTGTTCCTCCGAACACAAGGAGGCTTGAGATAACCGACGCGCTCAACGGAGTTTGAGCGCCGAACCATTTGCCCAGGTAACTAACGGTGAAACTGCCCGGCAACTGGAGACCCAAGATGGAAGAGTAGTTCTTGTCAGTGGTTAGGAACTGGATGTCCAACGCGACCTGCGGCGCTCGATGAAGCAACTGCGAAAACAACAATTGAGCCGGCCGGGCTTTCGCGACGCGATCGCGGAATATAGCCACGCGGTGGGTGGTGTCAATGTAGAAGCGTTGGATTTCCATCGCCTGCTGGATGGCCCGGCCCAGCTCCTGCGCTTCTTGGATCGAGTAAGGATCGGGGATGGGCGCTTCCATTACAACGTTGATTTCGGTGCTGTTCCGCTTTTGCGGGTCGTCCTTCGCTATCAGCAATACGCGTTCGCTGATTGGAACTACGAACGTATTCGTTGCCGCCATCAGTGCATACAACGCATCGCGGTAGTCAACGCCGGCTACACGGAAGCGGACGTTCTGGATCGGCTCGTAATCGCCGTCGAAAACGATATCGAGTCCAAACTCCTTCGCAACCTGTTCCCATAGTTTCTTTGAATCGCCGCGGAGGTCGAAGTCCCTGGTGCCCGGCTTCGCTCCGGTCAGTTCCACGGGCGGCTGCGGCTGCCGGTCCTTCACCAGTTCGTCGGCGGTGGGTGGCGGATTGTCGTCCTCGCCGGCGTCGGCATCTGGCGAACTCGCGCCGGAACCAGCCGGCGATGGCGTCACGTTTGCCAATATGCCTGCCCGCCTTCGAAGCGCCTCGGCATGAGCCCAGTAACGCTTGTCATGTGGATCGATCGCCGCTGCTTGGGCGTAGAGCAAGTATGCTTCGACGATCTTGCCCTTTTTCTCGAGCGCCTTCGCCTGGTCATAGAGGTCCCACGGGTCGGGTTCCTCGGCCGTGCACATCGGCGTAATTAGAGCTATGACAATAAGATAGACAAGGTTCCGCACACGCACCGCAAGTAGGTATGACGGACTGCAAGGCGTAAGCGTGCATAAAGTTTCACCTTTTCTGAGCCGATGCTTAGTACTGATGGCTACGACCGTGACGATGCGCCCGAATTTCGCTCCAAAGATCCCGCAGACTCTCGAGGATTTGGGCATTTCTCATGCTCTTGTCCTCGACTTGATGCTACGGCGCCTGTTGCTGGAGGGGTTCTGCACGCTTGAGTCGCTGAGCAAAAAACTCAAGCTCTCTGTGGGAGTGCTGAGCGGTATATTCACGCACATGCGCCAACAGCAACTCGTAGAAATCAAGGGTATGACCGGAAACGACTATAATTTCGTTCTTTCCGCGGCAGGGCGCTCGCTGGCCGGCGAACGTTTTCAGATTTCGCAGTACGCAGGCGCCTGCCCGGTAGCGTTGAACGACTACCATGCGGCGACCCACGCACAAGCCGCTCTGCTAAATGTGGACCGGGATACGCTCCGCAATGCTTTCTCCGATCTTGTGGTAACGGACCGGATGCTCGATCAGCTTGGCCCGGCATTGATCTCTCAGAATTCGATATTTCTATACGGTCCGACGGGCAACGGAAAAACCAGTATCGCGGAACGAATGCTTCGCGTGTACAGTGACGGAATCCTGATCCCCTACTCGGTGGAAGTTGACGGCCAGATCATCAGTTTGTACGACCCGGTGGTGCATAACCGGCTTGATATGGCGGATCTGGAAGTGGATCCCCGGTGGATACTTTGCCGGCGGCCCTGCATTGTGGTGGGTGGCGAATTGATTCCGAGCATGGTGGAATTGCGTCTGGACGAGGCTTCCGGCATCTACGCGGCCCCACTTCAGATGAAGGCGAACAACGGCATCTTCATCATCGACGACTTCGGCCGCCAGTTGATGTCGCCGCGCGACCTGCTGAACCGCTGGATTGTGCCTCTCGATCGCCGCGTGGATTATCTCACTCTTCGTTACGGCGTGAAGTTCCAGATTCCCTTCGAATTGATGGTGGTGTTCTCCACCAACCTGGAACCGGCGGATCTGGCCGATGAGGCGTTCCTTCGCCGTATTCACAACAAAATCTACATCGAGGCTTGCGACGCGCCGGTCTTCGATCAGATCTTCCACCGGGTGGCGGCCAGCCGTGGAATTCCAGTGGAAACCGACAGTTCGGAGTTCCTCAGAAAGATTTGTCTACGGGAGAATCGCACGGAACTTCGCGCCTGCTACCCGGCGGACATTTGCAATATTCTGCAATCGATCGGTAAGTATGAAAACCGTCCGATTCAGATGAGCAAGGCCGATCTCGAGCGGGCGGCGGCGTTGTATTTCGCGCGTTCGTAGGCGCAAAATCAGCGAACCGGCTGTTCTTTCAAGAAACGCTAACGCTGAGGACAAGGATCATGAACGCTACGACCAACCCACACGTTCTCAGCCAATGGTATAGGTCCCAGCGATGCTCCTGCGCTCTCCAATCGTCAGGAAGAGATTCTGGCGTCCATTTGGCAATCCGATTGTTGATGGGCACCGGACCGGCGAGCGAGAACAAGATTGCGAAGACTTGAATCGCCAGAGCGATAGCAGCGAGTTGCCACGCAGAATTGTTCAGACGCCCGACAGGTAGCAACAAGAGAAGATTCAACAAGGTAGAGCCCACCATCCAAAACGGCATCACCCGGCCCATCAATGCGGCGAACGATGAGCGTACCAGCACGTGTACGTCTTTTGATTGGCGGTTGAATGCGGGATGGGCGAACGCCGCTACGCTTAGCTCGCTTCCACACATCAGGCCAAGAATCAGAACGGCAAAGAGATGTAGTGTCATAGGGATTAGCCTCCTGTAAATCAGATGGCGCGCATGAATCAAAAGAAGCCGTTCATCAGCCGTTTCATGCGCGGGTGAGACAATTTCATTTTGCCTATGAAACGTTTTCTGACGCTACTCTCTTTGTGTCTCGTCCCGGCGGCGATCTCGGCCGCGGCCGAACTTCGAAAGCCGAAGTTGGTCGTCACCATCGTGATCGACCAGTTCCGCTACGATTACCTGAGCCAATTCCGCGCGGACTATAAGGGCGGCCTCGATCGCATGCTACGCGAAGGGGCGGTATTTACCAACGCCCGATACGCGCAATCGCCCACCGTGACGGCCGTGGGGCACAGCATCATCCTCACGGGTGCAATGCCGGCAGTCAGCGGCATCGTCGCCAACTCGTGGTACGAGCGTGAGACGGGCAGGCTGGTCACCAGCGTATGCGACTATAGCCGCAAGACTGTCGGAGCCGAAACCGCCGCGCCGGGTGCGAAATGCGAAGATTGGGATCCGGCTTCGCCAAGCCGCCTGCTGGTGAGTACGGTCGGCGACGAGTTGCGGAATCGTGACGAGCGTTCGAAGGTGTTCGGAATTTCGCTGAAGGCGCGGAGCGCGATTTTACCGTCCGGCCATCGAGCCAACGGAGCGTTTTGGTTCGACGACAAGAGCGGATCATTCGTCAGCAGCGATTTTTATTTTTCCGAGCTGCCACCCTGGGTAAAGGAATTCAACGGCCGGAAACTCGCCGGGCAATACGTAGACACGAAGTGGCCGGGATTCGATTCGTGGAACTTTCATCCGGCGGCCGGCAGCAAGCGTCCTTACGAAAAGATTCCGGCGAGCCCCTGGGGCAACGAACTCATCGAGAAACTCGCCGAGACGGCGATTGTGGAAGAGAGGCTCGGACAGGGCGGTGCAACCGATCTGCTGACGGTGAGTTTCTCGTCGAACGATTACGTCGGTCATCAGACGGGCCCGGACGCTCCGGAAGTGCGCGAAATGTGCATGCGGACGGACGCGCTTCTGGCCAAGCTGTTCGACGTGGTGGCTCAAAAGGTTGGAATGGAAAACGCCGTTTTTGTGTTGAGCGCGGACCACGGTGTTGCGCCGACCGTCGACACCGATGAGAAACGCAAGATGCCGGGCGGCACCATTGACGCCGATGTCGAGAAGATCGTCCGCTCAGCCCTGGTGAAGAAGTTCGGCGAGGGAGATCTCGTCCTTAGCTTCGTGGACAATTCGTTCTACCTCGATTACAAAGCGATCGAGCAAAGGAAGCTCGATGCCGCGGCGATTTATCGCACCGCGGCGGACGCGCTCATGGCCGAACCCAAGGCGCACGTGGCGCGCGTGTACAACAGGGATCAGTTGACCCTGGGAACGAATGGCGATTTCATTTCATCAGCCGTTTTCAACGGGTTCAATCAACAGCGAAGCGGCGATATTTTTGTAATTTACGAGCCCTACCGGGTACCGACCCGCAAAGGTGCATCGCACTTCACGCCGTACAATTACGACACACACGTTCCGGTGATCTTCTTCGGCGCGGGTGTGAAGCCGGGATGGCGCCGTGAAAATATTCAGGTAAACGACATTGCGCCGACGCTGGCGGCTCTGATCGGCGTTGAGCTTCCGAGCGGAGCTAGCGGGCGCGTGCTGACGCAAATACTGGCCGAGCAATAGCAGGCACTCAGCCCTCACTTCCCGGCGACGACATTTTCGGCGGTCAGGATGTCATGGTTCGCGTTCAGCAACACGCGCTTGGGCTTGTGCGGAATGATGGTCTTAAATTCCGGAGATGTCGTATTTCCTGCAACAACCACGGACCCCAAGCGGAAAATTCCTTCATCGAATTCAACGTACACGGGCACTGGCATACGGAAAGCGGGCGACACATCGCTCTAGGTGACCTTTCCCGTCAGCAACATTTTGCCCTCAGCAGCCGGCGAGATCGAATAATCCAATCGGTAGCGCGGAATCTCGGTGCCGTACACCCATTGATGGAAAAACCAGTCGAAGTTGCCGTTGCCGGCCAGGTCCATGCCCTTCTTCATGTGCCGGTTCACAACGGTGAGAAAATCTTCGCTGGACGCGTTTTTCTGTTCGTTGCTCTTTACGAAATCGTGCATCAGGCTGATGAAGTCCCGATCCTGATTCTGGGCGTCCCACATCATCTGGCGGATCATGTGCAGAATGTAGCCGCCCTTGGGATAAACAAGCTTCTGATAGGCCCGGCCAGTCTTGAACGTATTCAAGCGTAACCCCATCCACAACGGGCCGGCATCGTTGGGACTGTTGCCGTATTGATTCTTTTCGGTAATCGCCTTTCGCCCGCGCTCCCAGAATTCGTTGAACTTGTCCAGCTTCTTCTCGGTAAATTGCAGAAATAATCCAGCGGAAAAGTCGGCGAAGCCTTCCGAGAGCCATTGATCGTGATAGCTCGACCAACCCACCATATGGCCCCACCACTGATGTGATACTTCATGAGGAGTAACTTCCTGAATGAACTCACCGAACTTGAAAGCATCGCTGCCGAGGAGAGACCAACGCTGCGTGGAATCGAGGAAGGCGCTCACCGGCAAGTAAACCAGCGTTGGCCAGGACTGGCCGAAGTTGAATTCCGGCTGCTGCGTGAGGGCGATTCTGCCGTATGGCAACGGACCGAAGAAATGTTCGAAGACGCGAACGAAATTCAGTGCATCCACCATCGCCCTATCGGCCATCCCCGACGGTGACATGCTTCCAAAACCCTTCCCGCGAAGGTAGCTGGGCGCCTCGCTGGTTGCGTATGCCTCGAATCCGTATTTGGTATCGCTATCCTCGCGCTCTTTTTTCTTAAAGTCGCCGTAGTTGAATCCCGCGACTGCCAGTGGCACATCCGAGACCCATTGCGATACGGAGAAATTATCCTCGCGTCATTGCTTCACCAGCTTTCCGACTCCAACAACCATGTATTGCTTCGGCACGCGGAATATTAAGTCGAAGGTCGCGCGGTCGTTGAACGAATTGAGGCTGGGATACCAACTCGTCCGCGCGCCCACGGAAAAGCTGCCGTTACCTGCGTTCTCGATGACCTTGTTGCCCTCGTATTCTATGTGCAGAGTGTAAGGCTGCCCCTTCACCGTGGGCTGCGGCAGCAGCGCGTAGAACGATCCATCCTCCTTTCGGTCCTCCTGAATGAAGCCGATGGCTTTTCCGTCACCAGCGGCGACGCGCGTGACCCGCAGAGTAGGCAACAATCCAAAATCGATTATGCGGTCGCCGTCGCGCATAGCTTCAAAGGTGACATCGGCTGCCGCCGTCAGCCGGCCGCTCCTCGCAATAGCGGTATCGATACGGTAGTGCTTCAAGCCGGCGATTCGTTTGTCCTCTTTAGAACTGGCCGTCACGTTCTGCCACTCGCTTTTAAGATGAGTGAGATAGAAAATCCCTTCGTGCGTTCCGAGCGGGTCGAGATGTATGAGTCCTACTTCCTCGGGTGAAGGCAGTTGGCGCATTGCGCCGCGCGGCTCAATCAGGAACCGCAGGTCATGATAGCGATGACCGTGGATATAAGCGCTGAAGGACGGCTGGCTCTTGGAGTTGTAGAGTTCAGCCAGGAGTTCCGCCTCAACGTTGGGAATCTCATCATAGGTGAGCATTGCTTCCAGCATGCTGCGCGGGGTCTCGTTACGATGCCGCATACGGTGATGAAAGTCGTGCAACGAATCGGTCAGTGCGTTCGTTGACTGTGCAGCAGATCCCTCGCGCTTGAGTTCCTCATACGTGGCATCGGAGAAACACAGCACGGCGGAGTCGAATTCCTCGTCGACCGTCTTCTTATCTGTCAGCATTTGAAGATAATTTGCTTCGAGCGAAAAGGCCGGTTCCAAATGAAACGAGGCTTGACCTGAAAATACTGCAATTGCTATGCGGCCCAATACCGGTGGAAGAAAGCCCACCAGTCCGGATCGCAAGCGCAATTCGCCGGCGTCGCGCTTCAACGTAACATTTTCGATTCGGATGACTTCGGTGACGCCGGCGTCTCGAAGCGTCCGGTAATTAGGGTCGGAGTTGGCCAGCGGCGAGCGTTTGCCGGACACCTCGACCACCGTCTCCTGAGCTTGGATGTTGAGCTGAATATCTACGTCGACTTTTGGTTCTTTGCCGACGGTGACAGTTCGTTGAGCATTCTCGAAGCCTTGCTCTTGAACGGCGATCTGATATTCACCGGAAGGCACGCCGTCGATGGAAAAATGTCCCTGGGCGTCGGTCTTCGTGGACCTTGTTTCCGAGGCGGTAGACGAAATAGTGACTCCGGCGCCGGCCACGAGGGCTCCACTCGGGTCACGAACGGTCCCCTGAATCGTAGCGGCTGAGACCGGTAGACCGAGCGCGGCGAGAAAAATGACAAATAAGCACCACCTGACTCGGTTCATTACTAACGATACCACCAGATTTAAAAGAGTTAGTTGATGAATCCGAAAATATTCAGATGAACGGCATCGCACTTTGAGCCGATTAGCGCTAGCGGCCGGGCGTTGACACAAGCACTTGAGGAGTACTGGCGGGCTGGGCCAGATACCACTGGTAGGTTTTTTCTATCCCTTCGCGGAGCCCGATGGAAGGTTGCCAGCCGAGGGTAGTGAGGCGGGAGATATCGAGAATCTTGCGCGGCGTTCCGTCGGGGCGCGAGGGATCAAAGACGATGTTTCCTTCATACCCAGTGATGTCGCGTATCATTTCCGCCAACTCGCGGATCGTGATGTCTTTGCCGACCCCCACGTTGACGATCTGTTCACCGTCGTAGTTTGACATCAGATAGACCGCCGCGCTGGCCAGATCATCCACATGCAGAAACTCGCGCCTCGGTAATCCCGTTCCCCACAGAACCACCTGCGGCGCGCCCTGCATGCGGGCGTCGTGGAACTTGCGCAGCATCGCCGGGAGCACATGCGAGGTTTCGAGGTCGAAGTTGTCGCCGGGCCCGTAAAGGTTGGTCGGCATCAGCGAAATCCCGTGGAATCCGTATTGAGTTCTATAGGCCTGAAGCATCCGGATACCGGCAATCTTGGCGATCGCATAGGGCTCGTTCGTCGGCTCCAACTCGCCCGTCAGAATATATTCTTCCCTGATTGGCTGCGGCGCGAACTTCGGGTAGATGCAGGACGATCCTAGGAACTCGACCTTCTTTACGCCGTTGCGGTACGCGGCGTCGATCACGTTTGTTTGAATTCTCAGATTGCTGATGATGAAATCGGCCGGATAGCGGCTGTTGGCAAGTATTCCACCTACTTTTGCCGCGGCCAGAAACACATACTCAGGGCGCTCTTGCGCAAAAAAAGCATCGACGGAAGACTGGTCCCGCAGATCCAGTTCCCGGCGCGAGCGCAGGATCAGATTCGAATAACCGTCCTGCTCCAGCCGTCGCCGAATGGCCGACCCAACCAGCCCGCCGTGTCCGGCCAGGAAGATGCGGCTTGTTTTATCCATTCGTGTTACCCATGAGAAACGCCGCGGACGACCACCCGATGGCCTGCGGCGGTGAGTGTCCGTTCCTGACGCGCCAGTTCCAAGTCGTGGTCCACCATCTGGCGGATCAACTCCTCGAAAGAGACCTTTGGTTTCCAGCCGAGCTTGGTGCGGATTCTGGATGCATCGCCCAGGAGGAAGTCTACTTCGGTGGGGCGGAAGTACCGTGGGTCGGTCTTAACATGCGGCCTCCAATCGACGCCGGCGTGGCCTGCCGCAAGATCGAGGAAATCTCGCACGGAGTGGGACTCGCCGGTAGCGACAACGTAGTCGCCGGGTTCCGCGGCCTGCAGCATCAGCCACATGGCTTCCACGTAGTCCCCTGCAAATCCCCAATCGCGCTTGGCGGTGAGATTGCCGAGAAAGAGCCTGTCCTGCAGCCCCATCTTGATTCGAGCGAGCCCTCGCGTAATTTTCCGCGTTACGAAAGTCTCTCCGCGGCGCGCGGATTCATGATTGAACAGGATTCCGTTACAAATGAATAACCCGTACGCCTCACGGTAATTCACGCCGTACCAATGCGCGGCAACCTTGCTGACGGCGTAGGGACTGCGGGGAGCGAACTGGGTTGTTTCATTCTGCGGAGCCGGTGCCGAGCCGAACATCTCGGACGAACCAGCCTGGTAAAACCGCGTCTGTTTTCCTGAGTGGACGGCGTAGTCGCGCAAGACTTCCAGGAACCGCAGCGTGCCAGTGGCTACTACATCTGCCGTATACTCCGCCTGATCGAAGCTGACGCGCACATGCGATTGTGCCGCCAGATTGTATATTTCATCCGGCTGGGCAGCCTCCACGATGTGGCGCAGCGAGGCACCGTCGGTAACATCGCCGTAGTGAAGCCGGAGGGCGACATCCGGCTCGTGCGGGTCGGCGTAGATAGAATCGAGTCTCTCTGTGTTAAAGGTCGAGGCGCGGCGAACGATACCGTGAACCTCGTAACCCTTCGCGAGCAGCAGTTCCGCCAGGAAAGACCCATCCTGGCCGGTGATGCCGGAAATCAAAGCTTTTTTCATAGCCGGCACTGCGGTGGGGTCAATTCCACACGTAATCGCATTAGATCCATTGTACTCAAGCAGCGCATCCGAGCCGCGCGTGTAAGCAAGCGCTGTGTCAGGCCATGCCGATGATCTGGTCGAGTTGCCGCGAAATGTTCTTGAGCTGGTCGGCTTCCTTGGGGTCGTGTGAGATTTCGGGAGACACGTAACCGCGGTAGCCAACCTTTGTTAAGGCGGCCATCACCGCCTTCCAGTCCACGTCGCCTTCCAGCAGTTTGACGAAGCGGCCCTGCTCGGCCCGCGTCGACAATTTGTAGTCTTTCACATGGACGCGCTTGATGCGGTGGCCGAGCGTGAGAATCCAATCCTGGGGATAACCAAACTGCATGACGTTGCCGACATCGAAGTGAGACTGAAGCCAAGGGCTGTGAAACTGGTCCACAAACGTGCGCATTTCCAGCGGGCTGACTAGAAACTTATTCCAAACGTTTTCCGGAGTCAGGATAACCTTGACCTTTTGCGCCGCAGGAATTGCCTTCTTGAGTTCGCGCGTTACGCGCTGCCAGGTGGTCTCGTAGCCGACCTCCATCTTCGGTCCGTTGCCCAGCCGGCAGGGATATAGCAGCACCGCGGTACAGCCCAACTGTGAGGCCAGCTCCACCGTGCGTTGGATGGCCATTACACCCTTCGTCCGCACTTCCTGCGTTGGGCTGTTGAGGGGGTTTTTTTGAAGCGGATCGCCAACCCAAAGGCTGGCTACAGCTATGTCCGCCTTGTGCGCCGCGTCACGAATCCGGCGTATGTCGTCCGAAGAGGCGCCGAGTTGGATGTCGCGCCCCACTCGCAGCTCGATGCCGCGAAATCCGGCGTTGCGAGCCAGAGCGAAGTACTCCAGCACGGGTTGGGTGTCTGGAAAAACAACGGAACAGATGCTCTTAGTGAAGCTGGCGGATGGCGTAACAGTGCTGGCAACGGCACCGATCGCGCCGGACGCGCCAAGCCCACCCAAAAAATCCCTACGCTTCATGACCCAATGATTCTATCAATGAGGGATTCAGGGTTGCGCATGATCTCTTCTACAGAGGATGGAGCCAGCGGTCCGCCGAATAAGTGTCCTTGTGCTCTGTCGCAGTCGGCGTCGCGAACCAGATCGAATTGTTCGCGGGTTTCCACGCCTTCGGCGGTGACGCTGAGCCCCATGTTGTGGGCCATCGTTACGATTGTGCGAATCAGTTGTGGCCGAACCGGGGACATCTCGAGTTCCACAAGAAACGAACGGTCGATCTTCAGCGAATCCGCGGGCAGGCGCCGAAGATAGCTCAACGAGGAGTATCCAGTCCCGAAATCGTCGATCGCAATTTTGACTCCTAGCTTGCGCAGGCTAACCATCCGGCGAATCGATTGTTCGGCATCGCGCATGATCAGACTTTCGGTAAGCTCCAATACCAATTGACCCGGGTTCAAGCCGGTCTCGGAGAGAGTTGCCGCCACGGTATCGACAAAATCGGTCTGGGCGAATTGCAGCGCGGACACATTCACGGAAGTGGATATCGGCGGGAAGCCCGCCGTCCGCCACGCGGCCGATTGCTGGCACGCCTGACGGAGCACCCAGGTACCGATGGGAACAATCATCCCACTCTCTTCCGCAATAGGGATGAACTGAGAGGGCGGGATTCGGCCGAGCGTCGGATGATCCCACGTCAGCAGGACCTCCAACCCGGCGATGCGGCCGTCGCGGTCGACCTCAAGCTCATGCGAAATGGCCAGTTCCCGTTTCTCCAGCGCTCGCCTCAGGCTGTTTTCCAATTCCAGGCGTTCCAGCGCGTGGTCGCCGCTTTCCGCGCTGAAGCAGTGCAGGTCGTTTTTCCCGCGGTACTTCGCCGTATACATTGCGCTGTCCGCGTTGCGCAGAAGGGTGGCGGCGTCCAGTCCGTCGGTCGGGAAGAAGCTGACCCCCATGCTGGCCGTCATGAATAACTCATAACGTTCCACCGGGCACGGTTTCCTTACCGCAGTCAACATCTTGCGGACGCTTTCGACGGCTGCCTCGGTTTGCTGGAAGCCACCCAGAATGGCAGTGAACTCGTCGCCGCCCATACGTGCGAGAGTCTGGTTCTCTCCAACCGCTTCGGCTAGCCGTTTGGCTATTAGCTTGAGCAGTTCGTCGCCCACGCCGTGACCTAATGTGTCGTTGATTTGCTTGAATCGATCCAGGTCGATGAAAACCACCGCCAGCAGCGCGTCATTTCTTTTCGCGTGTTCGATAGCTGCGCCGAGCCGCTTATTAAGAAGTACTCGATTGGGTAGACCCGTGAGACCATCGTGAGTGGCCTGGTGCGCGAGCTGATCGGTCAATTGCCGCTGATTGATGGCGACGGCGATGCTCTTTGCCATCAGCTCGATCACCTCGCGCCCCTGCGGATGGAGCGGGAGGAGTGGATTCGCCTTCTCGGACCAGAAAACGATCGCGCCGTACAAATTGTCGTTGACGATGATTGGCGTTCCGATACAAAATCCATGCGGATCGTCGCCATCCCGGTCCTCGTTCGGCTGAGGGTGGATCAGCGTCTTGCCCGATTCGGCGACGCGCGACGCGAAAAGCCGGATAATGGCCGGCGTCGCCGCCTCGTCGGCCACATGGGCAGCGCTTAGGAGCCAGCCTCCAGGGGTTTGTTGTGCGAGGGCGCCGTGATGGACGCCGAAAATCTCACAGCCGCTCTTCAGATAGTCGGCGAACAGGCCCTCCAGGTTGGCGTGATTGGTCGTGCTGAGCCTGTGGAGGAGTTGGAGATAGCGGCTGAAGCGCGCCAGTTCCGTGGTCTTTTCCAACAGCTCGATTTCAGCGCCGGTCCTCTGGCTGCCGCCGTCCTCGTCATTGACTGGCTGCGCGAATCCGAGCAAGCCATCCGGTTTGCCATCGGCCATCACTATATAGAACACCAACCGCAGAGTTGTGGACTCACCAGCGGCTGTGAGGATTGTGAAGTAGTGGGCCAGCGGTTCGGTGCCCGCTAGTTGGCTGTTGACCGTCTGTTGGAAACGCTCCCGGTGCGTTGGCTCCAGTAGGTCTTCGAACGACAATTGCATGGCCTGATCGTGGGTATAACCTGTTGCCTGCGCAAAGGCCCTGTTGACGGAGCGTAGCGGTCCGGAGAGCGGTTGTGAGAAGACAAGGTCGGGGGCAGTCTCGAACAGGAGACTCAAGTCCTCGACGCGATCGATCGCAATATTGGCTTTGGAAGCCATCTAGACCTAAGACGGATGGTACCATTCCGGCGGGGCAGCGGTGCAGATCGACAGGGCAGCGTGTCAAGACTATGAAATATTTAAAAATAAACCAAATGGTACTGGGTGTTCGCTATCTTAGCTCCTGCAGTTGACCGTGCCGCGGCAAGCATTGTCACTCAAGTTACTCAAGCCGGACACGATCTCACTGGGGTCTCTCATAGTTCTACAGTTACTGCGGACCGGTTTTCATAGTCTGTCCAATAAATTAGAAAGCCCACCGCCGAAATCGCTGGTATGAGAAAACACGAAGTACCTGGTGAAAAATCAAGTTTGAAATAAGTAAAATCCAAATTCTTCCCTAGGTACGTTCTTTCAGGGGGCCCGAACGGGCTCGCCGGACTAGGCCGCAACAATGGGGGTAAGGTACTATGGGTACCCCTATTGCGGGTTAAGTTTCACTTATTGTCTTCGTTTGGAAACTTTGCAATTCTAAAGCTCCCAGGGATCAAACAAATATGCTGTCAAGACTACTCACGGCCTTGTTACTAGCAACGGTGCCACTGGCCATACAGGCATCCGGGCCATATTCACCGCCCCGTATCGATCCACATCGCGACGATACGTACAACGAAGGTAAGAATCTTTTCTGGAATTCCGCCGCCGGCCAAAAGGCTAGCTGCGCGAGTTGTCACACTGGAAAAGAGTCGCTCAGCCGTCCCCGGCTGGCGAAAATAAAATTCAATCTGGAGAACCGTATTAGTGAGTGCGCGGCCAATCCAGAGCGCGCGAATTCTAAGTTTGACGACAAGCAAGTGGAGGCGCTGGTCCATTATTTGGCCAAGCGATATCGGCTGTGAAGAAGACACACATGAACCTTCTGAGACGATTCGCGGCAATTTGCACATTTGTAAGTGCCGGTTCCGCGTGGGCAGGGTCGCCATGGCTTCCTGACGCGGGTAAGATGACTGTCACCACCGTCTATGCCTACGACTCCTTCCAGGATTACCATCCTGGCAAGCTTTCAGGAACATTGCCGGCTCCGTACAATCAATATACCGGCTACACATTCCTTGAATACGGTTTGAAAAACGACATCGCCATCGATTTGGAGAGCGGCTATACTGCCACCGATTTTCGCGGCAGCGGTCTGGGTGGTATTACGGACACCACGATCGGCGCTCGCTGGCAGTTCATGCGCACGGAGAACACGGTTTGGACATTGAGGGCCGCGGGAATCGTCGCCGGATCGTACGCTATCAGCACGACAGCCAACTTCTCGCCCGGTGACAAAGCCTCCGGAGGCCTTGGGTCAATTAGTGCAGGCTGGAACATGCCGCACAGCTTTTACTCTTTCTTTGAGGCAGGCTACCGGGTGCGCACAAACCCGGTTCCACAGGACGCTTTCGGAACGGTAGGGCTCGGTCATTCGATCAAGCGATTGACCTACAGCGCGAGTTTCCAGACTTCGCGGTCCATCAATGGAGTGGATATCGTCGGCACAGCGCCAAAGTTTTCGGCTTACTTTCAACCGTCGGAATTTCCCGCTACGAAGAAAGTATTTGACGCAGTCGATGTGAATGCGACGTATCACTTCAAGTCGGGACTCAACTTCGGTTTCGATTACAGTAAGATTCTGGACGGCCGGAACGTCGGTATGAAGAACGTGCTGGCATTCAGCTTCGGATTTACGATGCCGGGTCACATGCCTCATATCGAGTAGTACGGGGGCTAGCGTGTCAGCTTCATGGCATGATGATCTAGATGAAACTGACACGTCTGATTTTTGCTTTGTCGCTGATGGGAGCGATTGCTTTCTCTTGGCTGGCCGCTCAGCCCGCTCCCGGCGATTCGGTTGTGGAAGGCTTTAAGGTCGTCGAGGTATCGTCCGTGGCCGACGCCATGGAACAGCTTTACGGGCAGCGGAACTATATGTCCCACCAGATGCGGCCGCTCTTCACCACGAAATTTGCCGGTCCTGCAGTAACGGTGTTGATGAAGAAGGAAGAGCACAAAGAAGGCTCCGCCGCATCGAAGGGAATGCTCGACGCGATCGATTCAGCTCCGCCCGGTTCCGTGTACGTGATGGAGCTGGAAGCCGGAGCGGACATCGCCGGAATGGGTGGGCTGATGGCCACGGCGATGAAAGTGCGGGGACTGACAGGCGCGATTATCGACGGCGCAGTTCGGGATGTGCCGCAGATTAAGCGCCTGCAGTTTCCCGTGTACAGCCTCGGCATCGCCCCATCAACTTCGGTGAATCATTATCGCTTCGTTGGCGTCAACGTTCCGGTGACGTGCGCAGGCGCAAAGGTGAATCCAGGCGACATCATAGTTGCGGATGAGGACGGAGTGGCCGTAGTGCCGAAAGCGAAGGCGGCGGAAGTGTTGAAGCGCGCACAGGATCTGGACAACACCGAACACACGATGATGCCGTTCATTGAGAAATACCGGTCGATCTCGGAAGCGGTAGCAAAGTTCGGCAGAATCTAATAGCCGCCTAGCTAAAAACTTTTACCAGCCAGGCCAGCACTCCCGCTCCGCCGATCACCCAGACGGTTTCCAATTTCGTTACAGCCAGCAGCACTGCGCTGCCGATTAGGATACAGAGCGTCAGCGGCCCTGTCACGGCATCCATCGCAAGCGGTTTGGCCGAGGCGAGAATCAATCCTGCCGAGGAGATTACAACGGCCTGAAGCGTTCCTCGAATTCGCGGCTTTTCGGCGCGGGTTCCGATGTATCGAACCAGCGGAATGATCAAAATGGCTGGTGTGATGACGGCCAGCCAGCTCGCGATCGCGCCTGGAACCCCAGCAATGAAGTAACCGACGCTTACGACATAGATTCCCATCGGCCCCGGCGCACTGCGTCCGGCGACCACGGCCGCGTTCAGTTCCCGATCGGTGAGTATGTGGCGGTGAACAACAAGATCGTCGCGGAGAATTGGCAGCGACGACGGACCGTTGAACGACGTGACCACCGCTTTCAGAATCAGAAAATAGAGTAGCAAGACGTTCATTTTTCCTGCCAGAAGAAGCCAACCACGGCCGATAGAAACACGATCGGGATTGGCGTGACGGCGAAGCCGAGAGAAAGCACGATCGCGCCGCCCATCAGTAGAAGCGTACGCAACCAGTTCCGGGAGAGGACGTCGGGTCGAATCAGCAGCCAGGCACCCGCCACGATGGTCCCGACGACGGCGGCGACGGCTCCGGAGATCGCTGCATCGCCCCACGGATGTCCGTGCAGCACTTCGTAGAGCAGCGTAAGTGCGATCACGACCGCCGAAGCGGGCAGTGAACTGGCGACCAACGCAATGATGGCGCCAGGCCACCCTCGGAGGAACCAGCCGGCCGCGCTGAACAACGCGTAAAGATTGGTACCCGGCGTCACGCGGGCCAGGGCATAGCAGAGCCCGAACTGGCTCTCGTTCAGCCAGAGATTTTGTTCGGAGACTATCTCGCGGAGAAGCACCGTGGCCATGGCCCCGCTGCCAAAATTGACGTTGCCTGTACGGAGGAAGATTCGCGCGATCTGCCGCAAGGACGGACGATCCATCATTACTCTCCGCGAATCAAGTCCTCGTAGGTTTCCCGCTGCCGCACGATTCGCCAACCGCCGTTTTCCACCAGGATTTCGGCCACCCGCGGGCGCGAGTTGTAATTCGACGACAGAACGAAACCGTACGCACCGGCGGTATTGATGGCCAGCAGGTCTCCGGGCTGCGCGGGTGATATGTGGCGATTACGCGCCAGAAAATCGCCCGTCTCGCACACTGGACCGACCACGTCGGCAAGCAAAGTTTCGCCGTCCGTGGGCCTGCGAACTGGTTCAATCTCGTGATGCGACTGGTAGAGTGCGGGACGCAGCAGATCGTTCATGGCGGCGTCCACCACGACGAATTCCTTGCGCGGTGTCAGCTTGCGATAGAGGACGCGCGTGAGCAGAATACCGGACTCACCCACGATGCTGCGGCCGGGCTCAAGCTTTACCAGGAGATGATGGCTGCGCACCTTCTCGCGTATGGCGGCGACCGTCTCCGCGATGCCGGGGGCTTCGTCCGACGGCTTGTAGGAGACGCCGAGGCCCCCTCCCAGATCGAGATGCCGGATACCGACGCCGTGCCCGCGAAGCCGCTCCACCAGTCCCAGCATCTTGTCCACTGTCTCCATCACCGGACGCGTATCGAGCAGTTGCGAGCCGATATGGCAGCTTACGCCCTCTACCGCGAGGTGTGGCAGACGATTTGCCCGCGCGTAAACACCTTCCACTTCTGAAATATCGACGCCGAATTTGTGCTCTCGCAGGCCGGTGGAGATGTACGGATGGGTGGCTGCATCGACGTCGGGATTCACGCGGAGAGCGACTCGCGCTTTCGCGCTGTGGCGGCCGGCTATTTCGCTGATCAGCTCGAGTTCCGCTTCCGATTCACAGTTGAACGCGTGGATGTTCCGTGCCAGCGCGTATTCGATTTCTTCCACCGTCTTGCCTACGCCGGAGAACACTATCTTGGCCGGATCGGCGTCCGCCGCAAGGGTACGGAACAACTCTCCGCCGGACACAATATCGAATCCGGCTCCTTCCTTGGTCAGCAAACGGAGGATGGAAAGATTCGAGTTCGCTTTCACCGCGTAACAAATCTGATGCGGCACGTCGCCGAACGCGTCGTCGTAGGCTCGATAGCGTTCGATGATGTCAGCCGCCGAATAGATGTAGCACGGCGTGCCGGCTTCGGCGGCGATGTCTGCAAGCGCAACTCCATCGCAATGGAGTTCGTTCTCTTGATACGAATAAGCCATTCTTCAGGAAACCTTCACTGCAACCATGGTCTGGTCGTCGTTCATCGATCCGCCCGCTTGCCAACGAACCAGATCGGCGTACACGGCATCAACGATGTGTTTTGGCGATTCGGCGCAATTCGCCTTCAGCACGCGGAACAGCCGGGCGTTGTCGTATGCTTCGCCAGCCGGGTTTTCCTGATCCTGTATGCCGTCCGAATAAAGCAGAAACACGTCGCCTGGTTCCAGTTTGATCGTCACTTCGTCGTACTCGCGATCGTCGAGCAGACCGATAGGAATACCTTCGATCTTCACCTTTATGCGTTCGCCATTGCGGCAGATCATCGGCGGAATTGAGCCGGCGTTTGCCATGGTGAGTTCCCGCTTCGCTTTATCCCAGTGGAGCAGTAGCAAAGTGACGTACTGCGCATCCACCTTGCGCTCCAGCAGACTCTCGTTCAGGCTCTGCATGAGCTTGGCGGGACGGCGCATGCGCGGAGCCAACGTCCGCAACAATCCGCTAACCAACGCCCCGTAAAGGGCCGCGGCGGCGCCCTTGCCGCTGCTATCGCCAAAGGCGAGAACGGCGAACTCGTCCGGCTGCTCGAAGAAATCGTAAAGGTCGCCGCTGATTTCTCTCGCCGGTTTGAGCCCGATGGCGATCTCCAGGCCCCCGATGGGAGGAGCTTCGCGCGGCAGCAGGATCGACTGCACTTTGCGCGCTGCTTTGAGATCCTGATCCATACGCTGCTCGCGTTGTGCCAGTTCTTCGTAAAGACGCGCGTTTTCGACGGAGCTGGCGATCTGCGCCGCCAGCAGGGAGAGCGTCCGCACGTGTTCCTCGGTGAAGTAACCGAGGCGCTCGCTCTCGAGGTCGAGCACTCCAACGACGCGATCCTGCACGATCAACGGCACCGCTACTTCTGAGCGGATATCGGGATGGGAAGAGATGTAACGCGGATCATTGGCGGTATCCACCACGCGAACCACTTCGCGGGACGTTGCGGCGCTGCCGGTGATGCCCTTGCCCAACGGAATATTGTCGAGCAGCACGCGCTGGTCGTAACGCTCGCTGAACCGGTGGCGAAGCACCTTCAGATCCGCGTCAACCAGCAGCACGCTAAAGGCGTCGTAGTTAATCAGCGCCCGAATTGCCTTGGCGATTTTACCCAGCAACTCATCGAGCTGCAAGGTGGCGGAAAACTCCTGCGAAAGGTGAAGCAGAATCTTCGACGTTCGATTCTGCCGCTGCACGCGTTGGTACAGCCGGGCGTTGTCGATGGAAGTGACGGCGCGCGCCGCGATCAAACGAAGGAGCGACGCATTCTGTTCGGAGAAAGCATTGACCCGGGTCGCCTGAACGTCAATCACGCCGACCAGCTTTCCGCGGACCCACATGGGGACGGCAAGCTCCGACCGGACTGCATCGAGCGCGGTGAGATAGCGTGGATCGTTGCGGACGTCGTTCACCAGAATCGTCTTGCGCGTGGATGCGGCAATGCCGGTGAGCCCTTCGCCAAGCGGGATGACCAGGCTGCGGACCACCTCCTCGCGGTGGCCGCGTGCATAGCGGATCATCAGGCCCTGCGCCCGATCGTTGTAAAGCAGAAGAGCGAAGATGTCGTGCGGTATTACTTTCTGGACAAAATCCGCCAGAGTAGGCATCAGCCGGTCGAGGTCAAGCGTCTCAGCCATGACGGCTGCGAATTCCAGCAGGAAGTCCAACAGCTCCGCGCGCTCGCGAAAACGCACGTCGGATTTGCGTGGGGTGGCCATTGTCAGGTGGCCGTAGCCTCGATAATTTTCACGCTCGCGCTGGCGCCGATGCGCGTCGCCCCGGCGGCCGCCATCTGTTTGAGATCCTCCAGCGTGCGGATACCGCCGGAGGCTTTTACGCCGATCCTCGGCCCCACCACCATGCGCATCAGCGCGACGTCGTGAACCGTCGCTCCGCCGGTGGAAAAACCAGTCGAAGTTTTTACGAAGTCGGCCCCGGCAAGCTTGGCCAGCGTGGAAGCCACTGCCTTCTGATTGTCGTCGAGCAGCGCCGTTTCGATAATCACTTTCACAATCGCGCCACCGCGATGGCTGGCGTCCACCACCGCCTGGATGTCGAGCTTCACCGCTTCGTGATCGCCCGATTTCAGTGCGCCCACGTTGATCACCATGTCGATTTCCTGCGCACCAACGCGGATGGCCGCTTCGGTCTCGGCAACCTTAATTTCCGTGGTCGTGGCGCCCAGAGGAAATCCCACCACCGTACAGACTTTCACCGGAGAACCGGCCAGCTCACGGGCGCAAAGAGAAACCCAGTATGGATTCACGCAAACGCTGGCGAATGCGTATTTGCGTGCTTCCCGGCAGAGTTTGACGATGTCGTCGCGTGTGGCGTCGGCGCGCAAAATCGTGTGATCGATCAGGGCCGCGGTTTTCTGATCGATGCGGGTCAGCTTGTCGCTGGCCGAAACGCGGTCCGCTCCGGCGGCCACAATTTCGTTGGTTTTCTTAGCGCAGGTCTGCGGACAGCGGCCGGTGCATCCTGGGCACACCAAATCCGGGATATTCAGCCCTTCTGCCTTGGAGAAACGAGGACCGCCAATGCGGTTCAGGATTTCTTCGCCAATTTCAGCAACGAGTTGATCGAGTTCCGTGGGAGTCACTTTGCGTACCGCTTCTCGATTTCGGAAATCTTCTGCACTCGCGCCTGATGCCGGCCACCCGCGAACGGCGTTTCGAGCCACGTCCGGAGAACTTCTTCCGCCTGCGACTCGGTCAGCAAGCGACCGCCCAACGTAAGCACGTTGGCGTTGTTGTGTTCACGGCTGTTGCGAGCGGAAGCCCTATCATAACATAGGGCTGCGCGGATTCCAGGTATCTTATTGGCAGCCATCGCCGAGCCGATACCGGCGCCGTCGACGATCACCCCGCGCTCCGCCTTACCTTCCACGATCCGTAGCGCTACCTGTTCGGCGATGTCCGGGTAGTCGGCCGGTTTCTCCTCCGCCACTCCGACGTCGATGACGGCCAGTTTCAACTCGGCCAAAATCGGTTTCAATCTTTCCTTAAGACGAAAACCGCCGTGATCCGAGCCGATCGCGATGGTTTTCTCCGCTGCTGCTGCATCCGGCTGTGACCCCTTCGGCAATTCAACCAGCCGCACGCCACGATCGCGCGCGAGATCCCAAGCCGACGGCGTGATGATCGAGCCGGCGGGAATCCTCAAATCGCCGGACGCCGGGATATCTTCTACGGTGATGACCGCTCGCATGAGAAGTCCTTATGATCTCATGCCGCTCAAGCCGGTAACACCGCGTCAGACAGGGATTGACGCCGAGCCGTAAATCTTGCCGGCCTTAACTGTCGCCACGGGGCGCAGCCGGCGGTGGGCGATGCGCTTCTGGCGCAGGGAATCTACGAATTCAAAATCGCCCTCGTCGAGAGAAAAGACGGCCACGTCGGCTTCAGAGCCTTCGCGCAGAGTGCCCAGTCCCTTGGGGAATCCGAACGTATTCGCCGGATTGGTGGCGGCGCGTTCGATCACCTGTTCGAGCGTCAATCCGAGGTGAAGGAACTTCGAGAGCGTCGTCGGGAGATCGAAAACGGGCCCGTTCACGTTGAACTGATGCACATCGCTCGAAGATGGTGCCGGGAAGCAAGTCCTGGCTCAGAACCTTCTCAAAAACGTCGAAGGAAAAACTGCCGGCGCCGTGGCCAACGTCCAGATGCACGCCGTTCGCTACAGCCTTGTGAACCTCCGGAAGGACGCGGCCGCGAGCGTCGAGAATGCCGCCGTTGCCGCCGCGGTATGTATGTGTGACGACGTCGCCCTTCTTCAGCATCGCCAGGATAGCGGGCAACGGCGAGAAGGTGTCCCCAATGTGAACCATCACCGGTAGATTTACGGCATCGGCGGCGTCGCGAGCGAGCTTCAGCGCGGCCAGGTCGTGATCGCCTGCGATGTTTTGCGTCAACCGGATTTTCACCCCGAGGATGACGTCGCGATTTCGCTCGATGGTCTTGATGGCCAGGTTGGTGTTGGCATATCGAAGATCGAGCAGTTCGCCAAACGGGTTGTCGTTTGAGAGCGTGGATTGTCCGACGACGGAAATATTGAGCAGCGCATAGACGCGCGTGTCGACGACATTGATGACGAACTTGCGAAGACCCGGAAAAGTGTGAGCGCCCGCCGAACCAGCGTCGACCACCGTTGTGACGCCTTTCGCGATGCAATTTGGATCGGCGGGAATGCCGAGCGGCGCGACGCCGTCGTAGACATGCACATGAATATCGATCAGGCCTGGAGTGACGATTTTTCCGCGCGCGTTCAGGACCTGGCTAGCCTCCGTCTCCGGAATATCCGCCGCCACGCGCGTCACCGTGTGTCCGGTGATGGCGATGTCCCGTTCGGCGGAGAGACTTTGAGACGGATCGATGACGCGGCCGCCCTTGATGAGCAAGTCGTAGCGCGCACCGGGACGAGTCTGGGCGCGAAGGGAGTCACGGTCGGCTAGGCGGAAGAGGAGCGAGCCGAGAGTCAAGCGATGAAACAAGCGGCGAGTCCAGGAGTTAGTCACGGTCCTTCCAATCGGCGGTAAAGATGTTGAATTCATAGCGCGCCGTCGCGTCTTTATCGGAACAGAAAACCAACGTCTTCCCATCCGGCGAAAACTCCGGGAACGACGTGAATCCGCCGAAATTGGTTACTTGTTCCAACCCGCTGCCGTCCGGATTGGCCATATAGAGTTCGAACTTACGGCCGTCGCAGTCGTGCTTGTTCGAGGCGAACAGGATTTTCTTCCCGTCCGGAGTGAACGTAGGCGCAAAGCTGGCGCAGCCGAAATCCGTGATCTGCTTTGCCTTCGATCCATCGGCATTGGCGACCACAATTTCCATTTTCATCGGTGAAGTCAGATTGCCGGCGAGGAGGTCTTTGTAGCGCTTCATCGTTTCGGGAGTGGAGGGATGATTTGCGCGCCAGACCAGTTTCTTCCCATCGCGGGAGAAGACCGCGCCGCCGTCGTAACCCACTTCTTTGGTGATTTGCTTCTTGTCCGTACCGTCGGATTTCATCGTCCACAAATCCAGATCTCCCGACGCCAGCGAAGTGTAGACGATGCGTCCTGTTTTCCAATTCACGGTAGCTTCGGCGTCGTACCCGGACTCGCTAGTCAGGCGTTTCAAATTCTTGCCATCGTCATCCGCAAGATAAATATCGTAGCTCGGGTAAACTGCCCAGACATAACCCTTGCTGCGATCGGCCGAGGGCGGGCAGGCGTCACCCGCTGCATGTGTCGAAGCATAGAGGATATGTTTTCCATCGCCGAGGAAGTATCCGCAGGTGGTTCGACCCTTGCCGGTGGAAACCATGTGCTGATCCGACCCATCGGCGTTCATGATAAAGATCTGGTCGCACTCGGAATTGCCGCGCGTCGATTGGAAGATGAGTCGTTTACCGTCGGGCGCCCAGTAAGCCTCGGCGTTCTGGCCGCCGTGGGTCAGTTGATGAGGATCTCCGAGGTGCGATTGGGCCATCGCCAGCGCCGCGGTTCCGAGGACTACCAAAAGTATCCGCATCACAAAATGCCGCCCTCCATTCTCAACGTTGCCCGCGTCCCCATCACATATTTTCTTTGCGCCTTCGCGGCTTGGCGTGACACTGTTTTTACCACACCTAAACGCCGCCGCTTGTCATACCGGCGCTCATCTTAGATGATTGTAGTCTGTGCGAACTCTAACCGTCTTACTCGCCACCACGGCCCTGGCCATCGCCGCCGACCCGCAATTCCGTGAACACGTCATCGCTACCGATCTGAAAGGTGGTTATCACGTCGTCGCCATCGACATGAATCACGACGGCAAGATCGATCTGATCGCTTTGGCCAGCGGGATGAAGGAACTTTTCTGGTATGAAAACCCGACTTGGGAACGTCACGTCATCACTGGCAATCTCAATCACATGATCAATGTCGCGGCCTGGGACACGGATGGCGATGGCATCCCTGAGCTCGTTCTCGCCACCGAATTTGCCAACGTGGCGAAGAATAGTATCGGCGTCGTCTCCGTGCTTCATCACAACGGCGATCCCCGCCAGCCGTGGTCGATCCAGGAGATTGACCGCATCACTACTACGCATCGTTTGCGCTTCGCCGACATCGACGGCAGCGGCAAAAAGGTCTGCATCAACGCACCACTCACCGGCGCCAAAGCGGACGCGCCAGACTACCGCGACCACGCGCCTCTTATCTTCTACCGGCCCGGCGTATGGAAGCGGGAAACGATCAGCGACGCCAACGAGGGCGTTCAGCATGGCATTTATATTAATGATTGGCGGGGCGACGGCAGAGACAGTATCCTCACAGCAAGCTTCTCAGGCATCCATCGTAATTGGCTCGACAAGAACGGCCAATGGCAGCGTGCCGAAATCTCAAAAGGATCTCCGGATCCCTGGCCGAAAGGTGGATCGAGCGACGTCGCTGTCGGCCACCTTGGTAAGCATCGTTTCCTGGCCGCCATTGAGCCCTGGCACGGCAACATCGTCTCCGTTTACAACGAAGGGAAGAAGGATCAGTTCACTCGCGAGGTGATCGACACGAAACTCGTCGATGGGCACACCGTCATCACCGCGGATCTCGACGGCAACAAGCACGACGCGATTATTGCGGGCTACCGCGGCGCCGGGCGTAGCGTCTACATCTATCGCGCGGACGATGCCAAAGGAACGAAATGGTCGCGCACTACGCTGGACGACGGCGGCATCGGCGCAGCAGCTTGCGCCGCGGCGGATTTCAACGGCGACGGCCGCATCGACATAGCTTGCATCGGTTCGGCGACGACAAATCTGAAGTGGTACGAGAACCTCGGCGGGAAGAAAAGGTAAACTCGATCATTGCCCGCTCCGAGTGTAACGGTCGTGATTCCCACCCTCACGGCGGATGTCACGCTGGTGGAGTGCTTGCGCTCGCTCGAGAACCAGACAAGGCAGGACTTTGAAGTGATCGTGGTCGACAACAGCGGGAGACTGGTGCGCGAGCACAATGCGGCGCCGCGCGCGCGAGTCATCGAGAATGCTACGAACGTGGGGTTCGGAGCGGCGGCGAATCAAGCGTTCCATGCGTCCAGCGCGCCCTACCTGGCAACACTGAACGACGATGCGGTCGCGCATCCTGAATGGATCGCCGCTCTGCTCGCCGCCGTCGAGACTCGCGAAGACGTGGGAATGTGCGCGTCGAATGTTCGGCTCTATCCGCAAGGCGATATGGATTCGGCGGGCATGCGAATCGCCGCCGATGGCTCGAGCAAACAGCGAGGCCATCACGAACCCCCGGAACGATTTCGCGCGCCGGACGAAGTTCTTTTGCCCAGTGGATCTGCAGCCCTCTATCGCCGGCGGATGCTGGAACAGATCGGCCTGTTCGACGAGGATTTCTTTCTCTATTGCGAAGACACTGACCTCGGTCTGCGCGCGCGCTGGGCCGGCTGGCGCTGTCTCTATGTGCCGGAAGCGATTGTGGACCATCACTACTCGCACTCCGCCGGCCGTGTCTCGGCGTTGAAGGCCTACTACGTGGAGCGGAATCGGCTCTTCACTGTTATCAAGAATTTTCCAATGCCGGCTCTGCTCGCCGCGCCGTTCGCCGCCTTGGCGCGCTATATCTGGCACGCCGTTTTTATGCTGCAAGGGCGCGGCGCAGGGGCTGAGTACCAACGTCAAGGCAGCGCGTTCCTGCTCGTCTGGTTTGTCGTAAAGGCTCACCTGGCGGCACTGGCGAAGCTCGGCCGCCTCTGGGCGGGGCGCCGTCGCATCCGAAGCACCGCGCGTATTACACGGCCGGAATTCACCGCGCTGATGCACCGATACGCGATCAGTGTCCGCGAGGTGGCCCTTCTGTGAAGGACTCGCTACTGATCCTGATACCTGCATACAACGAAGAGGGAGCCGTTGGCAACGTGGTGCGTGAAGTGCAGCGGGAAGTCCCGGGCACGCCGGTTCTGGTAATCGACGATTGCTCCGGTGACGCCACCGTGCAAGCTGCCCGCGACGCTGGCGCTCAGGTCCTGTGCCTCCCGACGCATCTGGGGCTCGGCGGCTGCGTGCAGGCCGGATACAAACTGGCCTACGAGCTCGGTTACGATTACGTGATTCGCGTAGATGGCGACGGCCAGCACGATCCGAGCGACGTCCCCCGCGCCTTCGAAGCACTGAAGACTTCCGGCGTCGAAATGGTAATCGGCTCGCGGTACGTGGGCAAGAAACAGGAATTCACCAGCTTCAGCCGCGGCTTCGGCATCGTTCTCTTCCGCCTGATCCTGCGGCCGATCCTTGGAAAGTGGGTGATGGATCCGACTTCGGGTTTCGTGGGCGTGAATCGCGACGCATTGGCCGTGTTCAGCAAGAGCTTCCCGCTCGAATACCCTGAAATCGAAGCTTTGGTCGTCCTGAAACGCAAGGCATTTCAGTTCGAGGAAATTCCCTGCAATGTGCGGCCGCGGCAGGCAGGACGCAGTTCCATCACAGCCGTAAAGTCGGTGTACTACATCATGCACGTATTGCTCGGAGTTTTCATCAACATATTGAAGTATGAAGGGCGGAGGAGATAGCAGATGGAACAGCTCCTGAACGCAATGGCGATCTTCAGTATCGCGCTTTTCGTAATCGTCTTATTCTCGGTTCGCCGGGCTCACATTCGCGTGGAATATTCGGTGAGCTGGCTCACCGCCGCAGCGACGCTCTTTGTTCTTTCCCGCAGCAGCGGCCTTCTGGAATGGCTTTCGCAGCGGGTGGGTATCACTTATCCGCCGCTGGCGCTACTTCTGATTGCATCCGGGGTTTTTCTAGTGGTCTTCTATCGCTTTTCGGTCCGGATCTCGGACTTGAAGGACGCCAATATCGCCCTGGCGCAACGTCTTGCAATACTGGAGTATCAGCTCCACGCGACTCATGAAAGCAAGCAAACTCCGAGCCAAAGCTGACACCCAACCACGAGCCAAAGCTGAACCCCAACCTTTCCGGCCCGCCTGGTGGCATTACCTCTTGGGTTTTTTCCTGCTTCTGTTCCTCGGCTTTGAGATTTATCAACCGGCTCTGAACGGCCCCTTTGTTTTCGACGACGTCTATTTGCCGTTCATGAATCGGACGTACTTCAATCAACCCTTCCGTATGTGGGCCAGCGTCCGGCCGCTGCTGATGCTGAGTTACTGGATGAATTATCAGAACTCGGGGCTCGAGGTAGAGCCTTATCATCTGCTCAACATTCTGCTCCACACCTTCAATTCACTGCTGGCGTCCCTGATCGTGCGGAAGTTTCTCGAATTGGCAGGCGAAACGGGTTGGCGACGTGAAGTGCTGGCGATTTTTTCCGGCGCTCTATTCCTGTTGCATCCCATTCAGACAGAGTCCGTCGCTTATGTCACCAGCCGGTCGGAATGTTTGAGCGTCTTCTTTCTGCTGAGCGCCCTGGCGGTCTTTCTGTATCGTAAGCAAACAACGATCTCAATCCCGGTTGTAATCGCCGTTTTAGCTTTATTCGGGTTGGCAGTGAGCACCAAAGAATATGCAGTTGTGCTTCCCGCGCTGTTCCTGTTAACGGATTTCTGGTTCAATCCGGGGTTCCGATTCGACGGTATTAAACGCAATTGGAAACTCTACGTGCCGATTGCCGCCGGAGCCTTGCTGGGCGGACTCGCCGTGCTGGAAGTGCTGCGCCGCTCCTCATCCGCCGGCTTCCAGCTCAAGGCCTTCACCTGGTATCAATACCTGTTCACGCAGTTCCGTTCCATCTGCGCCTATTTCCGCTTGTATGCGCTCCCCTTTGGGCAGACCGTCGATCACGACTTCCCCGTCTCGCACACCATCGTCGATCAGGGAGCGATTGGATACCTGATCGTCCTTCTGGCCCTTGCTGCCGTCGCGTGGAAGTACCGCCGCGAATTCCCACTGGCTTCGTACGGCTATTTTGGTACGCTTCTTCTGCTTGCGCCAACGTCGTCGGTTGTTCCTATTCAGGACGTCATGGTGGAACATCGCGTCTATCTTCCGTTTATCTGTTTACTGCTGATCACGGTGGATTTTCTGCGGCGATGGAAAATCGGGATCGGCTCGCTGGCCTCGGCCCTTTCGGCAGTTCTGGTGTTATGCGCTGTCCTGAGTTATCAGCGCAATCAGATGTGGGGTAGTCCGATCGCTCTGTGGCAGGACGCAGTGAACAAGGCGCCGGCTAAATTCCGGCCCCGCTCTCAATTGGCCTACTGGCAGAGGGAAGCAGGACAATGCGCGCAAGCTTCTGAGCAGTACGCGGCCGCCGCGACGCTTGAAAAAGAGGACTCGGCGCTACTCATCGACTGGGGTTTGGCGCTCGATTGCGCAGGTAAAGAAGACGAAGCCCTCACCAAGCTCCAGAAAGCCGCCCAAATGGATCCCAACGCGCATGTCTACTCACAGATCGGGATGATCTACGGCAAACAGTCGAAAATCGACAAATCGCTCGAAGCGTTAGCCACGGCAGAGAAGCTTGATGCAAGATGGGAGATGACGTACGTGTACCGAGGCAACGACTACATGGCCACCGGGCATCCCGAACAAGCGATCGTCGAATACCGGAAGGCGCTCGCCATCGATCCTGCAAACCAAGGCGCGCGCGACAACATGGCCACCGCGCAGCGGCAGATTAGCCAGAAGCGTTGATTCATGGCGGCGCTTAGAATCGGCGTAAACGCTCTTTACTTGATTCCCGGCGGCGTGGGCGGCACTGAAATCTATCTTCGCAATCTCCTTCCGGCGTTAGCGGAGATTGACCGCGAAAACGAATATCACGTCTTCACCAACAAAGAAACGGGGGTGGATCTGGTACCCGCGGCGCCGAACTTCATTCAGGAGCCAACGGGTGTAAAGGCTACGTTCAGGCCCTTTCGTCTGATTTGGGAACAGACGGCCTTACCGCGAGCGGTGCGCCGGTTGAAACTCGACTGCCTGTTCAATGCCGGCTTCACTGCGCCCGTGGTCGCTTCGTGCCCCAATGTGACTGTATTTCACGATTTGCAGCACAAATTGCATCCCGAACACTTCCGCTGGTTCGACCTTCCCTTTTGGAATCTGTTCCTCTACTGGGCCGTGAAGAGGTCTGAGATTCTGGTGGCCGTTTCTGATGCAACCAGGCAGGACCTGCTGCGCTTTTACGGCATTCCCGAATCGAAGATCCGCGTGATTCCGCATGGTGTCGAGCGCGAATTTTTCGACCTCCGAAACGAGCCGGATCGCGCAAATCCGTATCTGCTCTGCGTCTCCACATTGCATCCACACAAGAATCTTGACAGGCTCATCCAGGTGTTCGGCGAGTTTCGCAAGAGTCACCCGGAGTATCGCCTGATAATGGCCGGGCTGCGCGGGTTTCACGCGGAACTGCTGGAACGAATTGCCGGCGATCATGTGAAATTTACCGGTTGGATCCCGCGCGACGACATCTATGAATTGTTTCGTCACGCGTCGGGCTTCATTTATCCATCCACCTTCGAAGGATTCGGTATGCCCGTGCTCGAAGCGATGGCGGCCGGCGTGCCCCTTGCATGTTCCTCCATCGAGCCTCTGCGCAGCATCGCGGGAGACGCGGCATTTCAGTTCGATCCGGCCGACGACGAGGCGATGCTCGGCTCCATGCTCCGTCTGGTTGCGGATGGCGATCGTCTGCGGATCGCCGGGCAGCAGCGCGCGGCGCAGTTCACCTGGCGGGCGGCAGCTCAGAAGACGCTTTCCGCCATTCTCCACGCAACAAGAGTCCGATAATCTGAACGCGCGGAAGGTTCAGGCCATTGCGAACGGCCGATGTAATCGGATTGTCGGTCCATTGCCACAGCCGTCCCGGGCTGGCGTCGATAGAGACCGGTGTCTGATCCCACAGTCCTTTCGGGTAGCTGAATGTTCCCAGGAATTGGACGCCGATCGAGAGCGCCAGCAGCGCTCCAAACGTGCGCCGCATGGTTAGCGCCGGAATCAGCAGGAGGACCAAGCAGGGCGTGATGTCGGTCAGCAACCGCGGTCCGAAGCAATGGCCACCCCACCAATTGGGCCATTTTGAATAAAGCAGAATATGGGCGATCGGGAACGACACAGCGATCAGCCAAACCGGCCGCGGCAGCGACGAAGGCCTCGTGAGAAAAACGAGCAGCAACACCGGCGAATAGAAGAACAGACCTCGTCCCGGACTGAAGAGCAGGCCCGCGAATCCTTCGGGAAACGCGCCGGTGAACGATTGTATGTAGCCGCCGCGGAGATCCTGAAATATGGCGAGGTTGTATGCCGCGACGAGCGATCCGATGATGGCGCCGTACACCGCGTACGAAGCCACCAGTTTCCATCGCCGCGCCACTGCCGCCGAGATGAACAGAAACAGCAGATTCGTCGGCCGCATGGCGATGCTGAGGGCGGCAAAAAGGCCGGCGCCGTGCAGTCCCCAGGGGCGGTCGTCCCGCACTAGGCAATAGAGGCTCAGTACGATCATCAACTGACTCATGCCGTGCTGCCAAAGAGCCTGGCTCGAGACTGCCCACGTCTCGGTCGCAAATCCAAACGTGATTGTCAGCAACAGAGCTTTTCCTTCGGTCGTCAATCTCCGAGCCAAAAGAAAGAACACCGCCACCGCCGAAGCCGCGACCAGCGAGGCCGCCACCTTTTCGTATAAACGCGCCAGCAGAATAAGCTGGTCCATCGGCCACTGTCCGAGATGCGGCATCAGCAGCAGCGGAGCGTAGAGCGGCAGCAACAGCAGAGCGGGGAAGATGGGATAGCTCGAATAGAGATGGCCGTTGTGGCGATGAAAGAAGTACACGCCGCCGTTGTACTGACTGTTCAGATACGGTTCAAAATGATCGAATGTGAGCGAGTGATCAAGAGCAACGGCGAACGGCAGCAGCGCGGCCGGAGTGGTGTCGCCTGAGGGAATCGGCCGAAGATTCAGATTGAAAATTACAAACGCGGCGACAAAGATCTTAACGGAGGAGATCTTCCAGTTGAATCTTGGCATCGGTCTTGGAATCGCGATATTTGACGATCACTGGAGTATATAGCGAAATCCCCCACTCCTTCCCCTTACCATGCGTGATGGCGCGCGAACCGGCAACCACCACGGCTTCTTCAGGAATTATCAGAGGTTTGTCGTCAGTCGCGGAATAAACCTCGCCGCGCACAAGATCGTACACCGGAGTGGACCGGTTGAGAATGGTCCCCGTGCCGAGCACAGCACGCCGTTTCACCACCGTTCCTTCATAGACGCCGCAATTTCCGCCCACTAGCACGTCGTCTTCGACGATCACCGGAAGCGCGCCCACGGGCTCCAGCACGCCGCCGATCTGCGACGCGGCCGATATGTGGCAGTTGGTTCCGATCTGCGCGCAGCTCCCCACCAGCGCGTGCGAATCCACCATGGTTCCGCCGCCGACGTAAGCGCCGACGTTGATGTACATGGGCGGCATGCACGTGACGCCCTTACCCAAAAACACGCCGTCGCGAATGCTCGAACCGCCGGGGACAATCCGAATACCGCTGCCCGCGTCGAGCTGCTTCACCGGGTAGGTGGCTTTGTCGAAGAAAGGTTGCCTCGCGCCGTCGACCGACATGTCGACCACTTGGCCCATGCGAAAACCAACTAGAATCCCCTTCTTTACCCAGCCATTCACGCGCCAGCCGCTGGGCGCAGATGCATCAGGTTCCGCCGCGCGAGCCTTCCCCGCATTGAGCAGATCTTTGAATTTCTGAAAGAGCCGGAAATGTTCTTCCGTATACTGCGAGGGCTTCTCGTCAAACAGCACTTCGATTTTAGTCTGCGGCATTCGCTCCCTGTCCGGCCAGTAGTCCTACGTTCGTCAGCACCTGCTCAATTCGCGCCATGCTCGCAGCCGAGGGAGGAACCATCGGTAATCGCCAGGCTGGTTGCAGCAAGCCCATGCTCGCCATGGCTGCTTTTACCGGGCCCGGATTCGACTCGACGAAGTTGACCTCCATCAGCGGAAGATAGCGGCGTTGGATCTCACGCGCGGTGTCGTAGTCGCCCCGCATTGCCGCTTGCGCCAGCGCAGTCATTTCGCCTGGAATTTCGTTCGATACCACCGAGATGATGCCGCGTCCGCCGAGTGCGATCAGTGGAATGGTGATGGAATCGTCGCCCGAGAGAACATCGAACCGCGCGGGCACGTGGTGAATCACCGACGCCATTTGCGAAATGTTGCCGGAGGCTTCCTTCACACCGGCAATGTTGTCGATCTCGGCCAGGCGTTTCAATGTCAGCGGTTCAACGTTCACACCAGTGCGGCTCTGCACGCTGTAGACGATGATGGGCAGCCGGATGGCGCTCGCTATAGCCTTGTAGTGCTGATAGAGCCCTTCTTGTGTCGGCTTGTTGTAATACGGCGTGACTGAGAGAATGCCGTCGGCGCCCATAGCCTGGAGTTCCTTCGCCAGCTCGATCACCTCGGCCGTGTTGTAGCCGCCGGCCCCTGCCACCACTGGAACTTTACCCTTGGCTTCGTCCATGGTGATCTCGACCACGCGTAGATGTTCCTTGCGCGTGAGCGTGGGGCTTTCACCGGTGGTCCCGCAGGGGACAAGGAAATTGATGCCGGCGTCGATTTGCCGCCGCACCAGGCTGCGCAACGCCTTTTCATCGAGCGAAAGATCTCGTTGGAACGGAGTAACCAGTGCTGTACCGCATCCTGTAAACATGAGTCACCTATTGAACAGAATCTCACTGAATTCGTAGACGCCTTTCTTACCGGCGATCCATTGCGCCGCCTTCAGCGCACCGCGGGCGAATCCCTCCCGGCTGCGCGCCGCATGACGAAGGGTGATGGTGTCGGCCGCGGAATCGAATCCAATCTCGTGCGTCCCGGGGTGCGTGCCGGCGCGAGTCGAATTGACATCGATTTTTCGCCCATACCCGCTCGTTTTCATTTCTTCCACCAGCTTGAGCAGCGTGCCTGAAGGCGCATCCTTTTTCGTATTGTGATGGATCTCCCATGCCCAAGCGCCGTATTCCGGTTGCTCGGCCAACAATCGCGCCGCCTCCGAAACAAGCCGGAAAAAGACATTCACACCAACCGAGTAATTGGGGCTCCACACAAGGCCGGCGCCGTTTTTCTCGATCGCGCCCTTCACGCGCTCGAGTTCATCGAGCCATCCGGTGGTCCCAACCACGACGTTCACTCCGGCTGCCGCAAGCCGCTCGATGTTGTCCACCGTCGCCGAAGGAATAGAGAACTCGATTGCCACGTCGACGCCGCGCAAATTCTCGCGTGTGATGCCCGCGCCCTTCACGTTGTTGAACTCATCCAGCTTCGCCACAACATCACAGCCGTACTCCGGCGCAAGCTGTTCAATCAGCCTGCCCATCTTGCCGTAACCAACGAGCGCGATTTTCATCTCAATCAAATACCGCGGGATCCAGATCGTGGAAAAATTCGTTGTGCAACACTTCCGTCGCGGCGCGCAAATCCGATTGTGCCACCACTACGCCCAGATTCAACAGCGATGCGCCTTGCGAAATCATCCGCACGTTAATTTTATCCAGCGCCCGGAAGACGCGGCTGGCTACTCCCGGCGTGTACCGAATGTTATCACCCACCAGGCAGACAATCGCTTGATCGGTCTCCACCGTAACCTCGGCGAACTGGCACAACTCCTTACCAATCGCCTCGAGTCGCGACGCGTTATCGATCGTGAGTGACACGCTCACTTCCGACGTGGCCACCATATCCACCGCCGTCTCGTACCGGTCGAACACTTCAAAGATCCGCCGCAGAAAACCGTGGGCCATCAGCATCCGCGTGGATGTGATGTTCACTAATGTAATGTTTTTTTTGCAGGCGATCGATTTCGCCACGTTGCCGCAATGTACTAGATCCTTCACGATGCGAGTGCCCTCCACTTCCGGACGGCGCGAATTCAGAATCAACACTGGGATGTTTTTCTCGATGGCTGGAATCACTGTCGACGGATGTAACACCTTTGCGCCGAAATACGCCAGTTCTGCCGCTTCCGCGAACGAAATCGTCTTCACTCGATGACCGCCTGGCAGAACGGTTGGATCGCTGGTGAGCATGCCGTCTACATCGGTCCAGATCTGAATCTCTTCCGCACCAATACCTGCGCCCACAATCGACGCCGAGAAGTCGGAACCACCGCGTCCCAGCGTCGTCGTAACGCCGTTCTCCGTCGCTCCAATGAACCCGCCCATCACTACCACGCGATCTTGCGCCTTCTTCGCCACGGTCGCGGCCAGCCGTGCATAGGTTTGCGAAAACAGCGGCGCCGCTTGCGTGTGGCGGCCGTCGGTCACGATCACCGTGCGCGAATCCACATTCTCCGCCGGAATCCCCAACTTCAGGAACGCCTGCGCGACAACTGCGCTGGAGAGCCGCTCGCCGTAGCTTGAAATCGCATCGATGGACCGTGGAGTCAGTTCGCCCAGAACGGACAGGCCCTTCACCAATTCCTCGAGCTCTTTGAAGCTGCTGGTGAGAAACTCTTCTGATTCCGCCGGCGCCTCGCGAAGATGAAACTCGCGGAGTTCGCAAAGCATGTTGAGCGCCCCGGTTCGATTGCCAGCGACCGCATCGTTCGCAATCGCCAGCAATTTGTTCGTCGTCTTCCCCATCGCCGAAACCACCACCACCGGCTTCTTTGACAGGCGAGCGGCAACAATGCCGGCAACACGCGCAATAGCACTAGCGGACTCAACGGACGAGCCGCCGAATTTCATTACGATCATTCGCCCAGCAGTCCTTCCGAACGCATCAATTCCGCGTTCAGTACGGCTGCCCCGGCAGCTCCGCGAATAGTGTTGTGGCCGCACGCGAGAAACTTGTAATCGAACGCAGGACATTCGCGAAGACGGCCGACGAACACAGCCATGCCGTTCTCACGCTCCACATCGCGACGCGGCTGCGGCCGGTCCAGTTCCGGCATGTAGATCACCGGGCGTGGCGGCGCGCTCGGCAATTTACGCTGCTGCGGCAAGCTGGTATACGTTTCAAACGCCTGGCGCAAATCTTCCAACTTCGGTTTCTTGGCGAATTCCACCGAGATGGCGCACAAGTGCCCATCCACCACCGGGACGCGATTGCAGTGCGCGCTCACTTTAGCCGCCAGCGGGACTACCCCGATGCCATTCATCACACCGAGGATTTTCTGCGTCTCCTGCTGCATCTTTTCTTCTTCGCTGCCGATGTAAGGAATCACATTCGCGTTGATGTCCATCGACGCAACGCCCGGATATCCCGCGCCGGAGATCGCCTGCATCGTCGCGACAACAATCCGCGTGATGCCAAACGGCATGAGAGGCGCCAGGCCCAGCGTCAGTACGATGGTAGAGCAGTTGGGATTCGTAACAATGATCCCCGGCCACGAACGTTCCTTCCGTTGGCGCGCCAGAAGACGCAGATGATCGAAGTTGATCTCCGGTACCAGGAGGGGAACGTCCTCGTCCATGCGATGGTTCCTGGAATTGGAAACAACTGCGTGCCCCGCATTCGCAAACGCCTGTTCGATCTCAGTAGCAACCGAAGCATCGGTAGCGGAGAACATCAGCTTCGGCGCACTGGCATCCGGCTTGCATTCATGCACGTCGAGATTCGCCACCGATTCCGGCATCTCGCCATCCAGCCGCCAAGTCGTCGCGTCGCGGTACTTTTTGCCCGCGGACCGGTCACTCGCGCCAACCCACGTAATAGCAAACCAAGGATGGCCCTGCAGAAACTTAATGAAATGCTGACCCACCATACCAGTGGCGCCAAGGATACCTACTTCAATCTTCTTTTCCATAATCTCTTTCAAACGGCGAGCAAGCGCCGCGCCAGATTTTTGTAAATTTGAACTGCCTCGAGGATTTCGCTTTTCGCAATACGTTCTTCGCTCGTGTGTGCCACGTGAATCGTCCCCGGTCCAATCAGCAGGGGCTCGCCCCACTTGCCGCCGAACGCGGGAATATCCGTCGTATACGACATCACTGCCGTCTCAAAACCATCCAGCGCGCGAAGACGCAGCGCGGGAATCGTGAGAATCTCCTTCGCCTCCACCAGGCCTTCCGCCGCTTTGGCGAACGCGGCCCGCGTGGAATTGCCGTCTTCTACCAGCCGCACAAAAATCTCCGCCTTTGCCATATCGGGAATGACATTGGGTGCACGGCCGCCGCTAATGACGCCGATATTTAGCGTGCTCGGGCCCAACACGGGATCAACCGGCAGTGGAATGCTCCGGATTTTCTGCAGAGCATCCAGTAATTTCTCGATCGCCGATTCGCCAAGCTCCGGATAAGCGGAGTGCGCCATCTTTCCGTGCGCGATCATTTCATACCGCAGCGCTCCCTTCGATCCCAGCGCCAGCCGGTTCGACGTCGGCTCGCCGTTGATGAGAAATTTCGACCCGCGCGGAGTCTTCGCCGCCGCGTACGCCCCCACGCTGTTGCGCTCTTCACCCACCACCAGCAGGATGCCCACGTCACGCGTCTGTTCCGCCAGAAGTTCCCGGATTGCGCCGATCATCGACGCGATAATGCCCTTCGTGTCGCAAGAGCCGCGTCCCCAGATGTACTCGTTGTCTTCCCGCGATGGAAAGAACGGCGGCACCGTGTCGATATGCGTGGAGAAGGTTACTTTCGGTTCGCCCCAATAGGCGAACACGTTGAAGCGGTGTTCGGCCACGGGAATTCTTTCGATCTGGCCATCGTATTCGCAAGCCAGTGTAGCCAGCATGTCGAAAAGATAATTTCCGACACGCTCCTCGTTTTCCGTGATGGACTCAATGTCCACAAGCGCGCGCGTAAGTTCAAAAACGTGCATAGCCGTCCATATTCAACTTTCCGGGGGATTTGAAGAAGCGGGCAGGGCGGAAACGCCGTGGAGAAACTAGGTTTCCATCCTGAATAGCGCTCCATCCGATCCCCAATTGGATTCAGATGACAGTGGACTCGCTTTCGCCAAGCCCCCCAACCCGAGTGGGAGCAGCCTCCCAGCCCTGATTTCGGCGGATTCTAAAACCGGCCCCTTCCACCAGGTCTCCGGAGCTACCCGGAAAGCAAACCCGGCTACTAATGGCCGCCGCACCTCTATCAAGAATCTTCAGAATAACACTAGTGCGATGAGAATCGCCAGCGTCAATGCCAGGATCACTTGACCAACGCGATTTTCCAGCGGCGTCTCGAAACGCAGTTGGATGGAATGAGTGCCTTCGGGTACATCGATCAACATGAATCCGATCACCGGGTCCTGCCGAATCGATAGCTGCTGGCCGTTCTCGTAAGCACGCCAATTCGGATCGTAGGTTTCCTGTAAGAGCACCGATTGGCCGTTCGAAACCTGCGCCTCCACATCAACTGCATCCGTGCCGCGCCACACGACTGATGTCGCGCTCTGTTCCTGATTCTCCACCACCGCAACGTAGCCGGCTAAATTGTTCTGAAAATCGCCTCCTTGCACCGTTCCGATGGATCCGACCTTTGCGCGATCCACTACACGGCCCAGCCCGGGATGCACGCGCGGAACGCGATAGACGACTGTGCCGTGCCCGTCATCGTACAGAACCGGGAGCACGCCTCGAAATTTTTCCGGATTGATGTAATCGTGGTACGTCTCAGGCGACGTCTTATCGGGAACGATTAACGCATCCGTCCCCAAAGCCTGGAGCCAAAGTATCCCCAGATCGGCATGGTCGCTGTGTTCGATTTGCCACCTGGCCACCGGTATGGTCTGGTTGATCATTCCCTGAGCCGAACCGCCCTCAGTCTGTATATTGTCAAACCACGCGTTGAACCAAAAACGTACGGTACCCGATGGCAGCACGCGCTCCCCGGGCAGATGATCGTGCACCCACTTCGTGATCTGATATTCGTATTGATGTTCGGCGTTCTGGGCTTTCGGGAACGGCGAATAAACGTGCTGAAAATATTGGATCGACGGCGAAAACGCCACCACCACGAGCACTGCCGCTGGAATTCGCCATCTCGAATACTTCCAAATTCGCCGCACGACTTCAACAAAGACCAGAATTAGAAACAGATCGAATTCCGGAATGAGTCGAAGCGCCTGCCCCAGCAGCCGAATGCCGACGTAATACCCGGGAATGGCAAGACTGAGAATGAGTCCCACGCCCACGACGAAAACAGTCCATATCCGATCGGGGCGGCGATTCGCGAATCGAAAAGTGATGACGCCAAAAACGAGAGCGGCGATGCCTGCAACGATTACCGACCAGTCGTTTCCTGGCTCAGCCACCCACTTGAGATTGGTTAGGGTTAGTTTCAAGTAGGAAGGAGTTAGCCAGAAAGCGCATAGCCCATACGCCAGCAACGCGATGCCTCCGGCCCGTATCCAGACGAACCGATCCCGCTCGCCGAGCCATACAGCCCAAGTCAGGATCGGAACGAAGGTCGCCAGTGATGTGGCGGCATAGAAGTTGTTCGTCACTGCGAACGCGCAAAGAGCGCTGGCGAGTGCCAGCATCGCCGGGCGCCATGTTCGCAACGCAAGGAACATCGCCGCCAATCCCGCGGTCAATACGCTCAGACCTGAAATATGCGGACCCTCGCCGTAGGACATCAGAGCATGAAGACGTTGTGGAACCCAGAAGCCGCTGTCCACGCGGTAGTCCTTCAGGAATAGGAATGAGGGGGATAGCAAGGCCGTCCCCGCGGCAGCCAGCAGAGCGCTTTTTCTCGACCCGCTACCGGCCACCACCAACCAATACACCGCGACAATTCCCAGTACGTAGAAAACCGCAATATATAAGTGATAAGCCCGCGCCGGGACCACGCGGGGGATCTTAGAGATCAGCGCGGTTCCATAACGAAGCGCCGGCGGATAGATGTAATCGAATCGCGTTCCGCAATACCAGAGCGGCTGCCACCCTGGATGCGGCAAGTGCTCGGCCAGCATCCGGCCGTCCGCGATAAACGTGCTTTCAATCGACGGCCAATTGTCGAGATACTTCAGCTTATAGAGCGGCCAAATCAGCGCGGACGTCAACAGGAAAAGCAGAAGGCTGTCCCAAAGTATGATTCGCTTCACGTTTGCGCGAAAAGCTCACTCATTTTCACAACCAGCGCGTTAGCGCGAACCGTGCCTTCCCGTTCAATTCTAGCCGGATCGGATCCGGAGTGATATTCCCATGCGGTCTGTTTAACTGGATCGATCACCCAACAGTACGGCACACCCCACGAGTGGTATTGCTCGCACTTCGCCAGCGTGGCGCCGAGGCGATCTTCCGGCGACAGGATCTCGACACATAGCATGACCGGCTCGGTGGGATATGGATCCTGAATGCGGGGCGCGGCAATTACGTCGGGAACCAGAAATCGCGTTTTACTTAACCGCACAGTCACTTCCGCAACGGCCTCGACACCTTGGGAGCGGAGAATCGCGACCAGGAGGAACTCGATGACACCATGAAGTTTAGTTGGCAAGGGTTTTGGGCGGAGAACGCCGTCAATATACTCGCATGTTGGTTTCTCCGAACGTGTGAGATATTCTTCGAGGGAGACAAGGGTAGGGCTGCTCATTGACGTTCCAATTTCGATGTTACTAGTTTCCCCATCTCACTGCATCAACAGCCGTCGTATAGGAACGAAGGATAGCGTATAGTCGCCTTCTCCGTCCGTTTCCGCGCCACACAAAAAGTCTGCTCACCGCGCAACTCCGTCGGGTATCCGTTACGCTCCAGAATTTCCCGAAAGAACAGATTCGAGTTATACCCGGGAGCCTTTTCCGTAAACAGATACTCAATCTCAAAGCCGGCCGCTTCCACCACTTCCCTCACCTCATACGGTGTATATTCGCGAACATGCGGAATTTCAGTGTCCCGATACTCGCCGAATGGGTTGGGGTACATCGAATAAAGCTGGGGATGGCGGCGACCGCCAAGAATGTCGCCCACCGATGTGAAACTGGCGATGTTAGGCGTGGTCAGCACCAGCGTTCCGCCCTCGATCAATACGCGCCGGCATTCAAACAGCATGAACATAGGATCCGACAGCAGATGCTCGAAAATTTCGCACGCCAGCACAGCATCGAAACACTCGTCCTCGTACGGGAACCTGTCCCGCTCTGCATTGAAGAGATCCACGTAGCATTGAAACACTTCCTTGCCGCCGGCCGTGATCGATTTTTCATCGGTGCGCCCCAGCGGCCCGTAATACGCTCCGCGGACTTCTTCGTAGCCAAGAACGCATTGCAAAGCCGGCGTCATCTGCATGTAAGCGCCAAGCTCGAGAACGCGCTTCGTCTTCGATGGCGGCGGTACCAGGCCCACCGTTCGAGCCACCCGTTCCATATGAGTTTCGCGATACGTTCGTGCGCCTTCATCTGGCGCGTCCAAGCTGCGCAGAAAAGCCTTGATCTCGTCCTCCAGAAGTCGTGGGGGAACCTTCGCCGGAGTCTCCGCCAGTTTGTCCCATCGAAGCAGGAACACGTCTAGATCGCGCAGCTTACCACGCAGAAAATGTGCGAAGCCCATAGGTTCCTCCCGTCATGGTAACTCCCCTGCCGTCTATCATAGAGATGAAGATGAGCCCGGAACCCCGCGCCTTCGGTTTGTATCTGATGGGGCGAAGCCGCCTTCAAAAAATCTGGCACATCTTTAAACGCGCCTGCATAGCGGGATTCGAGAATAACTGCTTCGGCCTTGCCAAGGGCGCCGCTTACTCCGGACTGCTCTCCTTGTTTCCCGTGCTGACCACGGTGGCCGCCATCCTGGTGCAGACCAATGCCGTTGCCATTTCGAAAAGCCTGTCGAACCTCGTGTTCGAGGTCGTTCCGCCCGGCACCGAAGAAGTGGTTCTTTATAACTTCACCGAACGCGGCCAACGTCCCATCTGGCTCCTGGTCCTAGCCACTCTGCTCGCGCTGTGGGCCGCGTCCGGCCTCATGATGACGCTCATGCAAGGGTTTCAGGCCGCGTATCATATCCGCACAGGAAGGTCCTTCTGGCGTCAGCGGGGCGTCGCCACAATGCTGGTCCCACTGGTCGCATTGCCCATCGTCACCGCCTCGGCGCTGCTTGTATTCGGCACTCGCACCGAGCACGCGGTTTTCACCTTGATGGGTGTCACTCGCGAGGGCGTGCAGTTACGCGATTGGATTCTTCTGATCGGCGCGATAATGCGTTATCTCGTTGCCTTGGCGGCGATTGTTGTCGCCACCGCGGTGCTCTACTACCTCGGTCCGCCCTGCAAGGTTGCCATGCGCGACGTTTGGCCGGGCGCGTTTCTCGCATCCACGCTGAGCGCGATAACCACTACCGGGTTCGGCTGGTATGTGCGCAATATCGCCAATTACAACGTACTTTATGGCAGCATCGGCGCCTCAGTCGCACTGCTTGTCTGGATGTACCTTCTCTCCATCATCGCGCTGCTCGGATGCGAGTATAACGCCGAGCGGGAGCATCTGCGCGCCGTACAGGGCGACTTACCTTAAACTGAATTTATGGGCTTTCAACTGGCTGTCGACTATAGTCCCCGCGGCGATCAGGTGACGGCCATCGAGCAACTGGTCCGCGGCGTCACCGAAGCGGAAAAACATCAGGTCCTGCTGGGAGTAACCGGCTCGGGTAAAACCTTCACCATGGCCAAGGTGATTGAACGGTCCGGCCGCCCGGCCCTGGTTCTGGCGCACAACAAACTGCTCGCGGCGCAGCTCTATCACGAATTCAAAACGTTCTTTCCGCATAATGCGGTCGAATATTTCGTAAGCTACTACGACTACTATCAGCCCGAAGCCTACATTCCTTCCGGCGACATCTACATCGAGAAAGAAGCGACCATCAACGAGGAACTCGACAAGCTGCGGCTCTCCGCCACGCGATCCCTGTTCGAGCGGCGCGACTGCGTCATCGTCGCCAGCGTGAGTTGCATTTATGGTCTCGGTTCGCCGGACGCCTACTATGGCATGCTCATCATGCTCGAGAAGGGGCAGAAGATCTCGCGTACCGATCTGGTGAAGCGCCTGGTGGAAGTTCTCTACGAACGGAACGATCACGATTTCCGCCGCGGTACGTTCCGCGTACGAGGCGATGTGATCGAGGTGTTCCCCACGTACGACGATTACGCCTACCGCATCGAACTGTGGGGCGATGAAATCGAGAGCCTGGCCCAGATCGATCCACTCCTCGGACAGGTCCGCCAGACCTACCTTCGCCTGCCCATCTACCCCAAGACCCACTACGTGCTGACGCCGGCAAGCCGAGACCAGGCGCTCCGCAGCATTGAAAACGAACTGCAGTGGTGGCATAAGGAGATGGAGAAGAACGGCAAACTGATCGAGGCGCAGCGCGTCTACCAGCGAACCATGTTCGATCTGGAAATGATTAAACAGATCGGTTACTGTCACGGCATCGAGAACTATTCGCGGCATTTTTCCGGACGCCTTCCGGGCGAAGCACCGCCTACGCTGCTCGATTATTTGCCGCACGACGCCATCATGTTCATCGACGAGAGCCATCAAACCATGCCTCAATTGCAAGGCATGTATCACGGCGACCGTTCGCGGAAAGAGACGCTCATCAGTTACGGTTTTCGTCTGCCGAGCGCGCTGGACAATCGCCCCCTCACGTTCGAAGAGTTTGAGAACCGCGTCAATCAGATCGTGTATGTATCGGCCACGCCTGGCCCCTACGAGTTGACGAAATCTGCAGGCGTTGTCGCCGAGCAGATTATCCGTCCCACCGGCCTCGTCGATCCCGAGATCGATATCCGTCCCATCAAGGGCCAGGTCGACGACCTTCTCCACGAAATACGGGTTCGCGCCGAGCGCAACGAGCGCGTGCTGGTGACTACGCTCACTAAGCGGATGTCGGAGGATCTGGCCGAATACTACGCTGAGGTCGGCGTCAAGTGCGCCTATATGCACTCCGAAGTCAGCACTCTCGATCGCGTGAAAATTCTGCGCGACCTCCGCCGCGGAGAGTACGATGCATTGATCGGAGTGAATCTCTTGCGCGAAGGACTCGACTTGCCGGAGGTCTCTCTAGTGGCCATCCTCGACGCGGACAAAGAAGGGTTCCTTCGTTCGGCCGGTTCGCTCATCCAGACCATCGGCCGCGCGGCCCGAAATCTGGAGGGCAGGGCAATTCTCTACGCCGACGTGATGACGAAGAGTATGAGCCGCGCCATTGATGAGACCAACCGCCGCCGCGCCATCCAGGTCGCCTACAACGTGGAAAACGACATCACGCCGCAGTCGATCATGAAGCCCATAGACATGAGCCTGGTCGCCATCGTCGAAGCCGACTACTTTACTGTGCCGATCGAACCGGAGAGTCCCGTGGAGGAAATGGCTCCCGACATACGAGCCAAGTACCTCGCCGATCTCGAGCAACAAATGCGGGAATACGCCAAACAATTTGAGTTCGAGAAAGCTGCCCAGGTTCGCGATAAGATCAAGGCGATTCGATCCCGGGGCCTATATGACGAAAGCGCGGTCGGTAGCACTGGTGTGCGCGGGGCAGGTTAGCCGTTCCGGACTCGTCCGGTTGCCCGCTCTCGCCGAGCAGTTGGCGTTAGTAAAGTCCACGCACCTGCGGCAAGCCAGCCGGGCCGCCAATGCGTTACGGGCCGGCACGGCAGTCTCCACCTACGAGCAACTTGCCAAGGCCAAAACATTCCTCATCAGCATGCCTGGCGAGGAAGTGGCGCATACCATCGCCGAACTCGCGAAGGCCAGAATCAAGTGGCGAGGCAAGTCGGTGATCATTTGCGATTCCACGCTCGATAGCGAGGCGTTGGAGCCCCTGGAAATGCTCGGAGCCTCACCGGGGTCGTTTCTCTCAATTGACGGGTTTCAGGATCGGCGTTTTGTGATCGAAGGTGGAGCACTGGCGCTAAAGGCCATGACGCGCCTGCTCAAACGCGGCGACGCAACCACGATCGAGATCACCAGGGGCCTGAAAGCCCAGTTCCGTTCCGGACTGGCTCTGGTCAATCTCCTGCCCATCCCTCTTCTTGCCGCCGCACTCGATTGCTTCCGCGATGCCGGTTTGCCGCTCTATCAGGCGCAATTGATTGTCGAGGTACAGTTGAATCGCTCCATGCGCGGCTACTTCAAGGCCCCTCGCCAGACCCGCGAATCGCTAGTCCATTCCATCCGGCAGATTCAGGATCCCGCCCTGGCCGAACTCTTCCTTCAGATTCTGGAGACTGCTTCTCGATTCAGCGCCGCCAAGGTTAAATCCGCGGTCGTGCACTGAAAGTGCTGCAGCGGGCACGATCGCTCTCACCGCTGAGCGCGATGCCCGACGGTAACCGTTGGATTATGGCGCATCGAAGGACGCGCTATCATCCGCCGTCAAACCCGCATCGAGGTCAACCAATATCCCATGAGCGATAACCCGGCGCGGCTCTAACGCCGATCCTGCGCGGCGTGGTAAATCCGGACGATTTCGATGATTTGCTCCTTCACGCGATAGACAGCCGCATAGAGTTTGCGCATGGCCGGCTGCCGGTACCGCGGATGGTGATCTCTGAGGTAATCGTTGATGTGCTGCAGGTCCGCTGAAGCGGCGTCCAGCGGATACGCATTCTTACGAGCGCAACATCTGCTCCGGCCGGGCGTCCATTTCTGCTTCTTCAATGAACTCGCCCCGGTCCGCCTGTGCGATACCTTCCCGCACGGCAGCACGGAAGCGGGCATCTTCCTCGAGGAGGCGTAGGGCGGCATCCTTCACTAGCCGTTCGGCGTCGGTGCCGGAGGTAGTGGCGATCTGCGCAAGTTGCGCTTCCTGCTCCGGAGTGAAATGTACTTCCATCGGCTTTAGATTACGCGAAACCTGTACCCAAAGCAAAGCAGGCAGAACACTCAGCAACACTCAGCTGTGACCGATACATTCCAAGCGCCCGGAAAGTCCCTTTTATGCAAGATTTGGACACCACCCCGTTCCTGGTATAATGAGACCAGATGTTAGCTCAATTTCCGCTCCGGCGGAATCTCTCCTCCTTCCGGGAGCCGCTTGGTCCTGGGTCTGCCTCAACGTTTTCCACCCTATGAATCTCCGTAAATAATGAAAGCCAGCGTTCATCTGTCCAATGGGATTGAGTCCCTCTGCGGGACTCGCGACGAGAATCTACGCCTCATCGAAGGCGGTCTCAATGTGCGCACGCACATCACCACCGACGCGGTCGAAATTGAAGGGGAAGACCTCAATGTTCAACGCGCCGAAAATATCCTCGGCGATTATGCCGCGCTCGTCCGCGACGGCCATGTCTTCGCTAACGGCGATCTCAACAGCTATTTGCGCGTAGTCGTCGGAGACCCGACGGTTAATTTTCGGAACCTCGTCATCAGCGGCCGGCAGCGAGCTTTCGGCAAGAAGACGCTGGCGCCCAAGACTATCAATCAGCGGCGCTACATCGACGCCATTGAACGCTGCGACCTCACTATCGGCATTGGCCCGGCCGGGACCGGAAAGACTTACCTCGCCGTCGCCATGGCCGTGTCGGCGTTGCTCAGTAAGAAAGTCAGCCGTATCGTGCTCACGCGTCCGGCGGTGGAAGCCGGCGAGAAACTCGGCTTTCTCCCCGGCACGTTGCAGGAAAAAATCGACCCCTACCTCCGCCCGCTGTACGACGCCATTTACGATATGGTGGAGCCGGAGAAAGTTGAAAAACTATTGGAGCGTAACGTCATCGAAGTCGCGCCGCTCGCGTTCATGCGCGGCCGTACGCTCAACGACAGCTTCATCATCATGGATGAAGCGCAGAATTGCACCTGCGAGCAGATGAAGATGATGCTCACGCGCCAGGGCTTCAACTCGAAGATGGTGGTCAACGGTGACATCACGCAAATCGACCTGCCGGCGGGCAAAGTCTCGGGATTGCTGAATGCGACAGAGGTGTTGCTCGGTGTCGAAGGTATTTCCTTCGTCCAGTTCGACGACCGCGATGTTGTGCGGCACAGCCTGGTTCAGCGGATCGTGCTCGCCTACGAGAGATATAACAAGCAGATTGGCGCGGGCCGCCAGTTGTCGCTCAAGCTTGCCGGCGACGCGCCGCCCGAACCAGCATCCGAAAATTCACCTGTTCCCATCGGTGAAGGCGTGGCTCAAGCTCCCAACGCCTGATCCTCCAGCATGTCTGACGGTGACCATTCTCTACTCGTATTCCGGCGTTCTCCATCCGGACTCCCCAGGAAAGATCTTCGTGAATTCGCGGCGCTCTTGAAGAATCGCGTGTCCGGCGGACGATCGTTTTGCTGCATGATTGCCGGCGACCGTGAATTGCTCCGCTTGAATCGTGAATTTCTTGGCAAGGACTATCCCACGGATGTATTATCGTTTCTGTCCGGCGAACCAGGTGGTAGTCTCGGCGAAATGGCGATCTCCATCGAGCGAGCAGCGGCGCAATCCAAGGAATTCGGACACTCCGTGTTCGACGAGTTGCGCATCCTCATGTTGCATGGGTTGCTCCATCTCACCGGGATGGATCATGAGCGGGATCGAGGCGCCATGGCCCGAGCTGAGCGGCGATGGCGCAAAGAATTCTCGCTTCCCAACGGTCTGATCGAACGGGCGCGCCTATGATTCTGCTGCTGATCAGTCTGGCCATCGTCGCGTTCGCCGTGCTCGTCCTATCCACGCTTGTACAGATGCTTTACATGGAAGCGCTCCGTCTCCGCACGCGTGAAACTCCGGCGCTGGAATTCTTCAAGGGAACGCTCGAAGATCGCATCGGAGTCAAAACGGAAAATGGCGCGCTGACATTCTCGCTGATTAAGCACGCCCTCATCGCGCTATTCGGCATCCTCTATCTCGGACTGTTCAGCATGGACAACGTTCTGACTCGAGAGCACTTCATCGAATCGATGTTATTCGCCTGGGCCGTCCTCATAGCCGGTTGCTATGTTGTGCCGCCTTTGCTTTACCGCCAGACCAGTTGTTCCTGGCTGCTGGCACTGCTTCCAATCCTGCGCGGTTTTACCATTGTCGTCCGGCCATTGGTGGCACTCCTCGGCTTCCTCCAGTCCCTCGCGAATTTAGGTGAAAAGGAACTGGCCGCCGAGGATGCGTCCACGTCCGCCGAAAACATCGAAGCGCTGATCTCGGCCGGCGCCGAAGAAGGCATCATCGAAGAAGACGATCGCAAACTCATCCAGTCCGCCGCCGCGTTCGGCAGCAAGACCGTGCGCGAAGTCATGACACCCCGGCCGGCCATGGTGACAATTTCGGCCGAAGCCACCCTCGACGATCTCCGCCGTCTGGTTATTAATGAGCAATACTCGCGCATCCCCGTCTGCGAGAAAACCATCGATCGAATCGTCGGCTTCGTCCATGTTCGCGACATGTTTGAGCTCAGCGAGGACGATCGCTCGCGCATGAGAGTCCGTGAGCTCGCCCGCCCTGTGCGACTGGTGCCGGAAACCAAACCGGTAGACCATCTCCTGCGTGAAATGCAGCGGGACGGCGCCCACATGGCGATCGTCATCGACGAGTATGGCAACACAGCCGGAATCGTCACAATGGAGGATATGGTAGAGGAGATCATCGGCGAGATCCGCGACGAGCACGAGCCGGCCGCCGATGTTCGCACCGAGCCCGATGGCTCCTTTGTCATGTCCGGCAGTTTTGACGTCGATCACCTGGAAGAGCTGCTCGGCTACCGTCCGCCGGAAGGCACCGAATCTACTACAATTGGTGGCCTGGTAAGTGAGTGGATGGGCCGCGTGCCGGAGACCGGCGAATCGGTCGAGCACGACGGAATTCGAATTGAGGTACTGGCCGGAAATGAGTTGCGCGTCGACCAGGTGCGTGTTTCAAAGGTAGCTGCGGAAAAAGCACACTCGGAGGCTGATGCCCGATCCAACTGATTTTGTTTCCGGCTTTGTATCGATTCTTGGACGTCCAAACGCTGGAAAATCGACGCTGCTCAATGCGATCGTTGGGATGAAAGTGTCGATCGTCGCCGACAAACCGCAAACCACGCAAACGACGATTCAAGGCGTATGGACGACGCCGAATTCCCAAGTTGTGTTTCTCGACACGCCCGGAATTCATCGCTCCGACACGCCTTTCAATCAGCGCATGATGATGTCGGTGAGTTCCGCGCTCGACGAACGCGATCTCTTGATTTACGTCGCCGATTCCACCCATTCGCCGGAACAAGAGGACTTTCATGCGCTCGACCTGTTTCGCCAGACGCCCGTCTCCGCGTTCCTCGTCCTTAACAAGATCGATAAGCTGCGCCAGAAGCAAATTATCCTGACGCGCATCACGCAGTACAAAGCGAAATTTGAATTTGAGGAATATTTTCCAATTTCGGCGCTCACCGGCGACGGCCTCGAGATCCTGCAGTCGGCCATTGTCAAAAAGATGAAACCCGGCCCGGCTTATTTCCCCGAGGACGATTTCACCGACCAGCCAGCCCGGTTCATGGCCGGCGAACTGATTCGCGAGAAGGTCCTGCGCGAGACGCGTCAGGAAGTGCCACACTCGGTCGCCGTGATCGTCGACTCCTTCGACGAAAAGAAACCGCTGGTACGCATCGCCGCGACGATCTATGTGGAACGCGAAGGACAGAAGGGGATTATCATTGGTGCCAAGGGCTCGATGCTGAAGAAGATAGGCACCCAGGCACGGCTCGAAATCGAGAAACTCGTTGGAAGGAACGTATTCTTGGACTTGAACGTCAAAGTACGAGAGAATTGGCGTGAGAACCCCGAATTCTTGAACGCCCTCGACTGGCGGAACGAACGAACAGATGCGGAGTGATATGCGACTTTTGTCCATTTTCCTGACTGTACTTCTCCTTGCAACAACATTGATGGCGGTCGCCAACGTCTCGGACGACGCTATTTTCGACCAGGTGCGCCTGAAGCTGGCCAACGACCGCGACGTCGGCGGCGCAAATATTACGGTGGTGGTTCACAACGGCGCCGTCGAACTCTCGGGTTCAGTGAGGAAGGAAATCGTACGCTCGAAAATCGAGAAACTCACTAAGAAGGTGAAGGGCGTGAAGAGCGTAACAAACAATATCAAAGTGGAAATGGGCGGCTGACAATCGAATATGGAACTTGCCATCCGCATCCAAATTGAAGCGTCGCCGGAAGGCGTCTATGTGGCAACTTCCGATGAACTTCAGGGGCTAGTGGCGCAGGGCCGAACCGTTGCCGAGGCCCTCGACATTGCACGCGACGTTGCAAGGAAGCTCATTGAAGCCCGGCGCGAACGTCAAGGGGAAGTCTCTTTCCCCACCGCTGCGGAGCATCACGATTACACTATCGTAGTGGCTGCATAGGTGGGTCGGCTTGCGGGTTTTCGTTACCGCGAGATCGCTCGGAAGCTCAAAGCATGTGGCTTCCAATTTGATCGGCAGGCTGCCGGCAGTCATGAGATCTGGTACAGCCCAAAGACAAATCGCTACACAACAATTCCAAATCATCCCGGCGACCTGCCCGAAGGCACGTTGCGCGCAATTCTGAAACAGGCTGGAGTAGATCCCGACACCTTTCTCGCGGCATGATATTTCAAACGGGAACCGATTCGCCAGGAACCGCTCTTTTCCGGTGCGGGGAGTCAACTGCGCCCAGTCTCACGTTCCTCAAAGTTACTTAAAGAGGCGCAGCTCGCATCCTGTAGGTCTTCATCGGTCCACGTATGCGACCAGTCCGCGCTCCTTCCACTTGCGAGGTCGCTTAGTTGAGTCACCCAGGTAATAACATTCTCGGTGGCATCGGGTGGCAGGCAGCGAAGTGCCTGAACCAGCCGCTCCTCACTTTCATTGAGGGTGCTCATAACGATATTGTACTGCCGTAACCGGCAGTCAAGAACAACAGCGCGTTCGCCACCGTGCACAACCTCCAAACCTCAAACAACGTTGCCGCACTTGCCACCGACAAGGGAACGAGCGCTTACGTTCCGAATCCCGGAGAACATCACATCACGGTCAATCTGACCAAAGTACAGGCCGAAAACCCTGGATAGGCTGCACACGATGCGCGTCAACACGAAGGGCGCGCACGCGTACTCGAACCCATCGGCAAGTCCAAGCCGAAGTAACGTTCCGCTTATCACCAAGCCGGCCAACGGCGTCGCGCGGATAACCGGCTTGAGCCCATCGAACAATCATTCGTTAAATGTGATTGTCTTCTCTTCCTTGCCACTACCCAACCTGGTTTCAGACCACCGTACTGCCGACAGCGCCGGTATGAGCACCTTCTGCAACTCAACGACTGAGTCATAACGGTCCGCCGGACGTTCCGCAATGCAGCGCGCCAGAATTCCCGTGATCTCCGAATACGCCGGGACATCCGCGGGCACCACGCTATGCAGCCATTCCATCGACGCGCCCGTCTGCGGAGGATGCCGGCCGGAAAGGCTTTCGAGCACCATGACGCCCACTGAGTAAATGTCGGTGCGAACGTCGACGTGTTGACCCAGCCGTTGCTCGGGCGACATGTAAGCATACGTTCCGAGCACGACGCCCGGATTAGTCGCATCCTCGTCGATCGTCGCCTCTTCCTGCCGCAGCTTGGCCACCCCAAAATCGAGCACCACGATGCGATCTTTGCCGTCTTCATCGTGGGAAACGATCACATTCTCAGGTTTCAGATCGCGATGGATCACATGATGGTCGTGAGCGACGGCAATGCCCTCACAAAGCTGAGACATCCAACTGGCAATACGATCGGGCGCGATCCGGCCCCACGTCTTCAGCTCGGAGCGCCACGATTTTCCGCGCACTTGCTGCATCACCAGATACGCTCCGTCCCCGCGAATCCGGCCGAAATCATAAATGGAAATAATATTCCTGTGTTCCAGCCTGGCCACTGCTCGCGCCTCGCGCTCGAAACGTCTCAGCGCGGTTTGATTGCCGAACAACCCTCCGATCATGATCTTTACCGCTACGGTTCTGTGCAGCCGCAAATCGGATGCGCGAAACACCGCACCCATGCCGCCCGTTCCAATCCGTTCCTCCAGCCGGTACTTGCCGTCGAGGACCCGTTCAACCGGCAGCGTGAGCGTGAGGCGCGATTGATCCCGCTGGCACTCCGAAACGTTGCCGTCGTGCACCAGACCGCAAGCCGGACATTCTTTGATCAGATTGATCGTGCTATCGAGACGTCCCAGCACGTCGATGCGAATCTGTTCCTCCTCGCGCACCCTGCTTTTCAGCCACAGGACTTCCAGCATCATCGCAGCCTGTCCACCAAGTCCGAGCAACAGGTCACGATCTCGTTTCGTATACGGTTCTTCCGATTTCTTGGGCCCGAGGACGAGAACGCCGGCCGATCTCTCGTCCGTTCGAACCATCGGCACGCAAAGGTACTCGCCAAGTTCGATACAATTCGTCACCGAATCCAACGTTTCAAGATCCAGCGGTGCGGAGATGCCGGCGGCAAGTTGTGGCAGGTCCGGCGAATTGGACGGATACACGCCTGAGAGACTCCCGTTCTGCTCCCTCCGGAAAAAAATGTACAACGCCGACGGATGCAATGCGATCTCGATTTCGCCAGCCACGTTAGCAGCAATCGCCTCGATTGAATCGGACCTCTTCACGCGCTCGGTCAGGTCCCACAGCATCTGCTCCTGGTCGTACGCGGTCCGGAAGAACTTCCGGTCCAGCCATTGCATCATCTGCTTGCGGTACCGGAGGCTGAGCGCCGCACTCGCCGCCAGGAAAACATTGAAAAGCCTGGAACCGCCAAACAGCACGTCGGCGATACTCATGTTCCGGTGGGCGACCATCTGCCACAGTATCGACAAAACCGGAAGCAGGATGATGAAACGGAGCGCGTTCCTGGCCAGCAGGTATTGCACGCCGCGCCGTATGGCCACGCGGACGCCCATGATCCGGTGCTTCAAAATCGAATACGCGATAGCGATCGGAGCGGCGCTGACCATCAACATCGAAACCCATGCCAGGTCCGGAACGACATCGACGATCGACATTCCGCGTCTCCCAAACATGGCAATCACGACACGTGAGATTGAAACAGCGGCAAACGGAAAGATAGAGAGAGCGAGTCCGAGTCCTGCCCAGCGCATGCGCAACCGTGAATCCGGATCATGCAAAGCGCGGTAGTTTCGTATCAGCACCAGGCACATACCGACGCTCGCGGCAACTTCGAGGATACGGACAACCACCGCACGCTCGCGCAGCAATGCCGATGCCGGCAGCCATCCAGGCAAAAAGTACGCCGGCGAGGAACTGCCTACGATCGCGGCGCCCAGCAAGATCAGTCCAGGAAGCCAAACACAGAAGGCCGCGATATAGAGCGCGATGCGGACAACACGCGAAAACCGGCTCTCCTCGATAGAGTGTGGAAAGCGCGACATGAAGTCGTAGCCAATCGGAAGATGGAACGGTATCCACGTATTCCGAATTGCGAGCCCAACCAGCACCCATCGCCGGTCCAACCCCACTTCCACAACGGACTGCACCGTGCCGGCGAACAACAGCGCTCCCGTCATAAATGCCGCGAATGCGAGCCGTGTCGTCGGCTCATCGGGTTTCAACAGGCCGATGCAAACACCGACGATGTACAGCAGCAGTCCCGTAAATGCGATCGAAATCAACTGTACGGTTTCCGCGGGCGGGAATTCGGCGATCGGCAGCGTGAACGACAGCGATTGCCCCGGCGAGGAACCTGCACGCGAGACAGTAACGCGATATTCAGTCCCCGGCAGCGAGCCCGCCAGCGCGAGGCCCGGTCCGTAGTAGTGCGGACTGGGATCGCCGTTGATATCGATCAACTCATCGCCCGCCTGTAGCCTTCCACCCGCGGGCCCCAGAGGGTCGATGTAAGCAACATAGGCGCCCCGGGCGCCGATTCCGGCATACCAGCCCAGATCGCCCAAATGCGAACTTTGCCGCGCGCCAACCCACAGCGTGAACCCGTACGCGACTGCGACAACTAAGCTCACCGCGATGGCAAACCAGAAGAACGGGGAGTGGTGGCGCACCCTGTTTGACGACGGCGTAGCTAGTTCGAATTGTGAGCTGGAATCAGCCATGACCAGATCACCGCGCCGAAGGTTTGGCGAGCCACGAAAGTTGCCGGGCTCCCATACACGAATCTGTCCCAGTCCGACAATACACCGCTGGCGAGTGAGGCGATGCGTTCGGCGGCGCGCTCGCACCCCCGGTCTGCCACCAGCACCGCCATTCGATTGGCCCGGCCCGCGGCCCAGTCCGATTGGAGATCGGCGGAATCATCGATAAGTCCAACCAATTCGCCCAACCGGTAAAGCCACCGCAGATGCGCCATCCTCCGGTCTTCCGCGTCCGCTGGAACGACAGCCCACCCGGCAAAGCCCATGACGACGAATGGGAGCGCGCTCTTTCGCCGCCAGTCGCGGCCGTTCACGTTGCTGCCCTGCCGCGCCGCCAGGATTTCCGCATCATACATCCTGCGAATCGCGGTTTCCAGCACACTCCGGACCTCGGGCGACCCTCTTGTAATCGCCGCCATCTCCTCGTAGTATTTGTGTACCAGACGATCGATTACGTTTCTGCACGGATTCGCTCCCTCCAAGGCCGACGGCGCCAGCACGCTCCCGGCAGGCGCTCCTCCGTCGACTCGCGTGTCAAAAGCGTTGACGATAAGATTCGCCAGTGCGCCAAGAGCAAACACGGGCTCGCCGTTGGCTCCTGACAGGCCTGCGGGAGCGGCGGCGAATTCCGACAGCGCATAGCCGAGTCCAAGAAGCCGTGCAGTGGCATGCACCGGAAGATCTTTGATAATTTCCGCTGTCAATTGGTTGCGCAACCTGGATCCCACCAGATTCGCCCGGCGTGCAACATGCGCCACCTGAGTCGGCTTCACACAGAGCCCGTGCCGGCGAAGTGCGTTGCAAACAGCGGGAACTACATCGATATGCATTTAGTCAGCGCCGCCAGAACCGATGCTGTGGTGAATAGCCGTGCAGGATCGGTCCTAACGCTTCCTATGCCCGTTTCCTCTTCGCTCCAGCCCCAGTAGTATTTGGGATCTTTCAGGTAAGGAGGCGGGATTCGCATTCGCGCCGACGAGGACCAGGAGCCGTCTTCCAACTGGCGCTCCACCAGCAAGGCCGCCAAATCCAGAGCGGTGGAATCGTGAACCGAGGCCAGGATTCGTGCGCGCCAGCCGAGTGCGAACGGAGTTCCGGACGAACCTCTCCCGCGAGCCCACTGCACCGCATTGTTGACCGCCTGAGTCTCGGCCTCCGATTGGCTATTGGCGAGTGCCTCACAGCTAAGAGCAGTGGCGTATTCGGGATCGCACCACCAATATGCAGCCCAATACCCTTCCGGGTCCTGCGTACGAACAAGAAAGTCTCGCAACCGCGGGCAATTTCGGAACGTATTCAGGCCGGATGCCGCGCTCGTCACACACGTATGCGCCATGCACCATCCACGGAAGCGAGTGCTTTCGGGCAGCCGCATCGCTTTGCGCACTTCGTTGGCCGCCGGATACGTCGCGATACCGCCGTTCAACCTCTGGCATCGTTGAAGGAATTGCAAGCCATTGGCGGCGGCGCCGGAGCAATCGCCCAGAGCCTCACCAAGCCTGCATGCCCAGATCGTGCTATCCGCGTCGGGCGGCACTCCGTCGTTGTACGACCAACCAGGCCGCCCAGCCAGTGAACTTGCGAGTTGCTGATACGCGCTGATAGCCGCGGCGTTAGCCAGTGCGTCGGAAGTGCCGGCCAGCGCCCCGCCGACGTATGCGGTTACCCACTGGTCGCTCACGCCGCCGTTGTTCTTGAAATCACGCCACCACCCATCGCCGGACCGTGACCGGAGAATGTATGCGATGCCGCGCTCCACGGCTACAGTATTTGGAGGCTGTCCCACGCTGGAATCTGGAGAGGCTTAATCACGAGACTGAACAAGATAAGCACCCCGATGGTGGGGCCACCCAGTGTTCTTGCTACGAATCCGGTAAGAGCGAACTGATCCTCTCCTCCCGTCCCGTCGATGGCCGCCAAACCGGCGCTGCAGAAGAGAGTGGCCCAATCCGCCTGCCCTGAGGTTCCTTGAAGTGCAACCGTGTCCCCCGTCCGCGTCGCCGTGAAAGAACCCTTGACCCCCCGAATGCCGGTAGCGGCGAACGACCCCAGATATTGGGAGCCACTCGTCGAGAGGAAGGTAAGTGTAACGGCGAAGCTGATATTACCAGGGCACACCATCAAGCCGGCCCATGAGCTTCCGTTAAGGTTCAGGTTGTCCAGCATACACATTCCTCGAGGAGTTCTGAGATAAGAGTTTCAGTAACTCTACTTGGAATCACTACCGCTGTCAATAGCTTCCGGCCAAATGTGGCAGCAAGATAGAAATGTCTTCAGATGCCCTCGCCACAGCTAAAAAAGTCAGACTAAGTCGATCCGGAAGATCCACCCGCTCGTCGGGCTATCGTTATTCGGCCATCCGGGATGGATGCCCGCGTCGCAGCTAATGAGCGACCCGTTGTGCATGGCGAGTCCGTGCGGGTCCGATGAGTTGGGCGCGAAGTCTGCCGTCTCGAGCACCTTACCGGTTGCGGCATCGTACTTCACCAAGCCGGGCCGGCCTTCGGCGTAGCTTTTGCTGTCGTTTCCAGTCAACTGCCAGATGGCGCCGTTGTCCCATGCGATGCCATGGACCCGATTCCTTCCCGGAGCCTCGTAGTACGGAATAAAGAATTCCGGCGCCCATGTCGTCGGATCCACTCGAACAATTCCGCGCAGCCGGAGCGATGCTATCCACAGCTTGCCGTCGTGCCACATCGCACCATGACAGCCGCCCCCGTTGTCCGCCGGGCCGAGCGGGATTTGCCGATGGCTAATGACTTTGGAGTTCATGTCAACCTGAAAAACTCCTTCCGGAGGCGCGTTGGCGCACATCCAGATATACCCACCGCCGCAAGCCATCCCGCTGGTATTTCTGGACGGCGTTGTCACCGTCTTCAGGAGCTTGCCATTCCAATCGACCAGCCAGGCTTCTTCCGACAGGGATTTCGGTTCGGGCATGTGATACGCGACGGCCTGTGGGCCTGAGAGCTTTTGCTCGGCAATCCACAAGCCCTCGGGCACCACGGCGATCCCGTTGGGATAACCTGGGGGGCTCTTAAACAGTTTTGTTGTTTCTGCCGTTCTGGACGGAATCCGCTGATTTTCTCCAGACTGCCCGCCGCCAGTTCGCGGAGCGGTTGACTGCGACTGCGCAAACGCAGCACGCCCCTGTCCCAGGGCCCAGCCAACGCCGGCGCTCGCGGCGAGGAATTCTCGTTTGGTCATAAGACCCTCCTTAATCTGCCAGGCCACAACAAACCAGCCAGCCGGATTATATAGCGAGTCCTACCCAAACATCAACAACCCAAGCCGTGCCTCGTCCCCACGAAGCCACTCATGGATATCCCCCAACACCCGCCCAGCCCCAAGCTGCGGACGCCATCCATTCACAGCCGTCACCCGCCGGTTATCCGTCAAATAAATCCGAACATCCGCCGGACGATTCTCCGCCACCGAGCGCATCGGAATCGTCTTCCCGCTAGTCTCCTCGCAAAGCCGGGTCAACTCGGAAAGTGAAACGCTGTTCGCCACTCCACCGCCGGCATTAAACCGCCCGCCTGCATACAGAGAAAAATTCGCCACCTGATCCAGCACCAGCCCGCAAAAATCGTCAACGTGCAGAAAATCGCGGACCTGCTTCCCCATCCCGCCAAATCCGATATATCCCAACGGCCGAGCAAAATAGTGAGCCGCCATCCAAAGCGCCACCACACCCTGATCCGATTTCGCCATCTGGTAAGGCCCCGTCAACAACCCAAACCTGTTGATGATGAATCGCATCCCATAAGCGTCGGCATACTCTTCCACCATCAGCTCCGCCGCCAGCTTCGTCATCCCGTACAACGACCGCGGCCCTTCCAGCGGAAACTCCTCGCTCACCCCGTGCTCGGAGATCCCCGGCAGACTCTGCTTCGCCGCCACCGTGAACCTCGACCCGCTCTCTTCCCACCGAATGTCATTCAACACGCGATACGGATACACGCGGCTCGTAGAAAGAAAAATGAAATCCGCTTTCGCCAGCCGCGCCAGCTCCAGGCAGTGATAACACCCGGTGAGATTCGTGCGAATCAGATAGTCCGGCGAACCGCCATATCCGGCCTGGGCCGAAGGTTCCGCCGAGCACTCGATAATCAGATCCGGCACCGGCTGCAGTCCCGTAAGATCGGTCAACTCACGGATGTCGCCATGGACGAACTTCACGCCGGCGGTTTTCAGCCGGGGAAGATTCAATTCCGATCCGCGGCGCTTCAGATTATCCAGCGCCGTCACTTCCATGTCTGGAAAGCGCCGCTTCAGCGCGATGCACAGCGCCGATCCTGCAAACCCGGCCCCGCCGGTCACCAGCGTATTTTTATACATGCTTAGCCTGAGGCTGTGGGACCTTTTCGTCTTGCGGCAAATTCCTGCGGTGGTAATCGCCGAGCGCCAGATACTTCTCCAGCCACAGATACAGCACGATGAACAGATACCGGCTGCCCATCTCCTTCAACTTCAATTTGGAGACGCCGTATTTCCTGTTCGTCCAACTAATCGGCACAATCTTGTACGTGAAGCCGCGGATCACCGCCTTCAGCGGCATCTCGACGGTGAGATTGAAGTGCGGAGAAATCAGCGGGTCCATCGCCAGCACCACTTCGCGCCGGTAGCACTTGAACGCATTCGTGACGTCGTTGTAAGGCAGGCGGAACAGCACGCGTATGAAATAATTCGCCGCGCGATTGATCAAAAGCTTGTGCTTCGGGTAGTCGATAATCTTGCTGCCCGGCATGAAGCGCGAACCGAACGCGCAATCGTAACCCTCTTCGAGCGTTCGATAATACACCACCAGATCTTCCGGACTGTCGGAACTATCCGCCATCATCACCGCCATGGCGTCGCCCGTGGCCGCATTCAATCCACAGCGGATGGCCATGCCGAACCCGCTGCGGCCGCCGTTGTAGATCAACCGCACTCCCGGGTCCTGTTGTGCGAAATCCCGAACAATCTCGCCCGTCGAATCCGTACTCTTGTCGTCCACCACGACAATCTCGTAGGGAATCGACTCCCGCTGGAGAACGGCCGTGAGACCGGCAAGCGTCGAAATTACCGACCCTTCTTCGTTCTTCGCGGGAATCACGACCGACAGCTTCATGCAGCGCTCTGGTAGTGCCGTGCCGCGATCTCCTTCAGGATCGCCGGAACGTCATACTCCAGTTTCCAATTTGGGAAGTGCTCATGCAACTTTGTCAGGTCCGAGATGTAGCAGATGTGGTCGCCGATCCGGTTTTCGTCATTGAAACTGTGCTTCAGCGTGAAACCCATTTCTTTCAGAAGGTCGATGGTCTCCAATATGGAAACACTGTTCGCCCGGCCGCCGCCCAGATTATAAACCTCACCCGGACGAGGCGCCTTGTAAAATTCCATGAACACCGAAGCCACGTCATGGCAGTGAATCTGGTCGCGAACCTGCTTGCCCTTATATCCGAATATCGTGTACTCCTTGCCCTTAATCGCACAGATCGCAATGTAGGCCAGATATCCGTGTAACTCCACCGCCGCATGCTGCGGGCCCGTCAGGCAGCCGCCGCGGAAGATCCCCACGGGCATTCCGAAGTAGCGCCCGAACTCCTGGCACAGTACATCGGCCGCCACCTTCGACGCGCCAAAAAGGGAATGCAGGCACTGATCGATCGACATCGTTTCGTCGATCCCGTCACGCCCGTCCGCATACTCCCACCGCTTCTCCAATTCCTTCAGCGGAACGTGGTTCGGAGCATCGCCATAAACTTTATTCGTACTCGTAAAACAGAACGGCGACTCCTTGCAATAATCACGCGCCGCCACCAGCATATTCATCGTGCCCACGGCATTCACGTCGAAATCTTCGTACGGAATAGAAGCGGCCTTGTCATGAGAAGGCTGCGCCGCCGTGTGAATGATGAAGCCGGGCCGCTCTTCCTTCAGCAGCGCGCGCACCCCTTCACGATCCCGAATGTCCAAGGCGCGATGCCGGTATCCGGCGGCCGTCGCCTGAAGGTTCGCCACGTTTTCCGTCGTAGACCCCTGCGGCCCGAAGAACTCCTGCCGCATATTATTGTCCACTCCCACCGTTTCCCAGCCAAGGCCGGACAGCATGCGAACGCATGCCGAACCAATCAGCCCGCCGGAGCCTGTCACAAGCGCTTTCAAAATTTAATTTCCTCCGAGTTAATAACGTGGAATCGCCCGATCGATTTCCGCGCTCCACCGGTCGATGCCGCCCGCCAGACTTTGGCATTCCTCCACGCCGGCCTGCCGCAACCAGTTCACAACGGCAAGACTTCGTATACCGTGATGGCAAACTACCACCACCTTGCCATCGTCAGTCATCCCTTCAATTTTTTGGAGCGCCCCCGGCACGCTGGCCATGGGGATCAATTCACTGTTCGCAATCCGCGCGATCTGATATTCAATGCTTTCCCGCACGTCGACCAGATGAATTTTCTCGCCGGAATCCAGGCGCTGTTTCAATTCAGATGGAGCAATCTCAAACGGCAGCGCCACGTTTAAAATTCTATCATTCCGTCTTCGCGTAATATCCTTCCCGCGTTTGCACGACCACTCCTTTTGGTTTAGCCGCCAAGTGAATTTTCCGGTACCCGGCGCCCGCCTGAGTCTGGTCCGAAGTGTAACCTAGACTATACTGGCTGCGAAGTTCTTCCTCGATCCGGCTGAACACCTTCTCAATTGGCAGTTTCTTGGAAACTTCGTAGAATCCTCCGCCGGTTTCTTTCGAAAGCCGTTGTAGAATCTTCTTGCCGTCCGGCCGCTGAACAGGATAACGGCCCCGCCCGCCGCCACGCCGCCCACCCATCCCGGGACCGCCCACGAAACCACGCCCATATCCCTCTTCATCCGCGAACAGAACCGAATAAACCAACGTATCCGCCCGCTGAGCCGATTCGATCGCCGTCTCCAACGTCACCTTGCTCCCGTTGTCCACGCCATCGGAAAGCACGATCAAAGCCTTGCGCCCGTGCTGTTTCTTCATCAGTTCATCGGAAGCGAGCAGCACCGAGTCGTAGAGCAAAGTACCTCCGCCACCCCGCCGTCCTCGAGGACCGCCGGGATAACCCCCGCCACCCGGACCACGCGGTCCACGCCCTCCCCCGCCACCCATTTGCGGCGTCTCAATTCCATCGAGCGCCGCCTGCAATTGCTTGCGTGACGAAGTGAGATCCTGCAACAGCTCCACCTCACGATCGAAGTGGATGATGAAAGCCATGTCCTTGTCTTCGCGCAGCACTTGCTTCAAAAATTGATAACTCGCACGGCTCTCCGCTCCCAGCACGCGCCTCTGGCTCCCACTCGTATCCACCAGCAGCCCCATGGTCAGCGGAAGGTCCGTCTCTCGCGCGAAATAGCGAATCGTTTGCGGCCGCCCGTCCTCTTCCAGAATGAAATCGTCTTTCGTTAAGTCCTGTACGATCTTCCCCTGCTTATCCCGCACTGTAGCCAGCACGTTCACCACTTTGACGTCGCTCGAAAACGTAGGAGGCTGCTGGCCGTGCAGCAGAGCGAACACCGCAAACAGCACACCCCACCGCCTCATCGTCCACCGCCAATCTCGAGAATCGTTCCAGTTGCATACGAAGCGGCTGGCGAGAGCAGCCAGAGCACACCCTCCGCCACCTCGTCCGCCGTGCCCACGCGCAACATCGGAATCGACGGCCGCAGCCGTTCCAGGCGTCCCGGATCGCCATTCGCCGCGTGAAGTTCCGTATCGATCAACCCCGGAGCCACTGCATTCACCCGGATGCTCTCATTCGCCACCTCGCGCGCCAACCCGATCGTGAAACTATTCACCGCGCCTTTCGACGCTGCATAAGAAACCCACTCACCGGCCCCTCCGGTGCGCGCCGCCAGTGAAGAAATATTGACAATCGCTCCGCCCTGCCCACCAATCCGAGTCGACATCCGCCGCACGGCCTCGCGTGAGCATAGAATTGTGCCAGTCACATTCACCGCCAGCATCCGAGCCAGCGGCTCCGCTCCCATCGCCTCCACGCGCGCGATTCCGCCCGTCACAGCGGCATTGTTCACCAGCCCGGAAATCCGGCCTAATTTGCCTTCCGCGGTCTCAAACAGCCGCATGACATCGGCTTCAATCGCCACATCCCCCTGAACGGCAATGGCCCGCCCGCCGCCCGAAACGATACCGTGAACCACAGCCTCCGCAGCGGCTCGGTCAACCACAAAATTCACTGCGACGGAGTATCCCGCGGCGCCCACCAGCCTCGCCACGGCCGCGCCGATCCCACGGCTCGCACCAGTCACGACGACAGCGTCTAAAGCCATCTCAACATCTTATAGGGGAAGATTATCGGGGAAGCCTACCGGTAGTTGGCGGCCTGCAATTCAAACATCTCGGCGTACTTTTTTCCCAGCGACATGAGTTGATCGTGGCTGCCTTCTTCCACGATCTTTCCACCCGCCAGCACGACAATCCGCGTGGCCATCCGCACCGTCGAAAACCTGTGCGAGATCAGCAGAGCAATCTTGCCCAACGTCAAATCGGAGAAGCGTTCGAACACCTCGTACTCCGCAATCGCGTCCAGCGCCGCCGTCGGCTCATCGAGAATCAGCACCTGCGCATCGCGGAAATAAGCTCGGGCCAGCGCGATTTTCTGCCATTCGCCGCCCGACAGATCCACCCCGCCCGCGAATCGCCGCCCAAGCATCTGATCCATTCCGTTGTCCAGCCGCGTCACCACCCCGTCCGCCATGCTCTTCGCCGCCGCCAGTTCGATCCCCGGCTCATCGCCGGCGCGCGCGATATCACCTACCGCGATATTGTGCCGCGCCGTCATCTCATAGCGCATGAAGTCCTGGAAGATCACGCCAACCTCTCGTTGCAGATCTTCGATGTCGTATTCGCGCAGATCCACTCCATCCAGCAGAATGCGTCCGGCGGTCGGATCGTACAGCCGCGTCAATAACTTGACGATCGTGGTCTTGCCCTGCCCGTTTTCGCCGATCAGTGCAATCCGCGCGTCTGGCTCCAATCGGAAATTCAGTCCATCCAGAATCTTCCGCTCGCTGCCGGGATAGGCGAAGGAGACATTCTCGAAAACAAAACCCTCGCGGATGGGCCTCGGCACCCGCAACGCATCTTGCTTGGAGGAAATTTTCGGCCGCATGGCGAAAAAATCCAGCAGATCGGTGAGAAACAGCGCCTGATCCGCAACGCTGGAAAATAACGTAAAAACTCCCTGGATACTGGTGCTCGCGCCGGCGATCGCGCCGGTCAGAAACGTCATAGTGCCAATGCTGAGCTCGCCCTTCATCGTTGCGTAAATTACCCAGGCGTAAACGCCATAGTACCCGGCGCTGCTCAGCACCGCGAGCATGGAGACCGCACCGAAGCGTCTTCGCGCCAGGCTGACATTCTCACCATGAATTTCATTCGATAGCCTTTCAAACTCACCCGTAACAAAGTCGCCGAGCCCGAAAAGCTTCAGCTCCTTCGCCGATTCTTTGCTCGCCCCCAGAATCCGCAAGTAGTCCATCTGCCGCCGAACGGGAGTTTGACGGAAGTTCAACGAATACCCAACGAAAGCGTAGTGACTCTCCGCCAAAAACGCCGGCACCACGCAAAGAATCAGCAACAACAGCAGCCAGGGGGAAAAGAGGAACAGGCTGACCGAGAAACTTGCAGCCAACACCATTTGCTGAATCGCCGCACCTATCTCGTGGATGGTCGACAAGCGATCGGTCGCCTGCACCCGCGCCCGCTCGAGCTTATCGTGAAAAACCGGATCTTCGAACGAAGCTAAGTCGAGCGTTGAAGCGTGCCGCATGATCTTCACGGCGATGTGCCGCGTCATCCGGTCGGCCAATACCGTATCGAAGAAGCCAGTCGCGCGGGCCAGCACGGCCCCCAGTGCCCCAAGCGCGAACTCCGCCGCCACCAGCCACCAGAAAAACCAGGGGACATGTAGCCCCCTGTGTGCCGCCACCAGTGCATCGACAATCCACTTCGATACCGCCAGCATCGCTATCGGGACAAGGGAACTGGTAATCCGGCATACCAATCCTCCCGCAACACTGCCCGGCGCGGACTCCCAAACAATCTTGAGCACCGGTGGAATATTGCGGATCGCTCGCAGCCGCTTTCGCCACAGTCTCCAAAACTCGTCCATCTAACGTAAGATGCCGGGAGGAGAAACCCTGTTTCTCTATGGATGTATTTTGGTCGCCCGCGCTTTCGATTCGCCGCGCAGCCATACATAAAGCTGCGCGTGCTCATCGGGCGGCTGCGATAGGCGTATCTCCAATGATTGCTTTGCCGCCTCACCGGGCAAGGGCAGCGGGATCCCCGTCACTGGCACTCCCTCTTCCTCATTCCAGCCCGCCTTCTCGATCGTTTCCAGGTTCTCGCCCGTCAGGCTCGCGTGAAAATCGCTGGCATCGGCCGCGGCCTCCGCCTGTTCGAGCTTCTCGATTTTCGGAACTCGAACCACGCGTCCCATCGGGTAGCTCTCGCTTTGGCCCTCACTCCCGTTCGCCACAATGGCGCCGAGCACGCAGCCATTCACCCACGCGCCCGTATCGAACGAAAGGAAAACCTGGTCGGCCGTCAGTTGCTGAAAGCTCAGCGCGCCCTTGCGCTCGCCCAACCGCAGCGAAACAACCGGCGAATCCGGGCCGTCGCAACCCAGCTTCACCACGCTATTCGATTGCAGGTGCCGGACCCGCATCATCGCACTCAAGTACATACCGCCCGGCAGCTCGCTGCCCTCCAATTGCACGTCCTGTTCCACCGGTTGAGACACACGCGCCTCAAGGATCTCCGGCTGCGGTCCCACAATCCGCACCGCATCGGAAAACGTCAGCGGCTCGCTGCGATCTTCGGTATATGCCCGCAACGCCAGGCTCGTTCCCGCAGCGATGTCCTTCGCCATCTTCAGGCGCAAAGGCCGCTCCATCTGATTCGCCGACACAGGTCCCAGTTCCGCGGTGCCTCGCGCCACCTCGAGCCGCTTCAGCAGATCCAGCCGCTGGCCCCTTAGAGTGAATTCCACTTTGGAGACGCCCTGGTTTAGCACGACTGGCAGATTAGCAATCCGCGGAGGCGCCGGCAGAATCTTCACATCCACGTTGTGCGTCTTACCGTCTACCTGTGTCACGATCAGCTTGTACTGCCCCGGGTCCAGGTCGATCGTATTTACCTGGACATCCATCTTGTCCTGTGGGCCTTGCCTTATTCCCTGCGGCAGCACAAACGGAACCACCAGCGGCGCGGCGAACTTATCGTTGAGCTTCTCGATTTCGACCTTCGTCACAAATTCGAAATCGTTCCCCTCCAGCGTCACCGGCACCTTGCCCGTCCTCGATACCAGAAGATCCTGCGACGAGGCGACCAGCCGCGCCTGCCCGAAGTCGGCGAGCGGCCTCACGTCGATCGGCCCTCTCGAGTGGAAGTGATCCCAATCCCAATCGGCGATCAAAGTGTACCTGCCCGGCTTCACCGGCTGGGTCAAGTCCAGTTCCAATTGTTTGGTGTCTCCCAGCTTCTGCACCTTCACCGGAACAATTTTTCCGCTCTCCGGTTCCAGCGCCCAATTGTGCGCGCGATCCACAACCTTCCATTCCTGGTCGGTCATTGTTACGGGCAGTGGCGACTTCGTCCCCATCGGCAGCGAACTGGCTTTGCCCGGCGCAATCATTGGAGGCCCAACGTTAGGCACGCGCGACGCCCAAAGATAAGCGACCTTGGTATGCGGTGGAGCCGGGTCGCGCCGTCCACACAACCCAAGTCCATCGTTCGGTATAGTCTGCGAAAACGAAGACCGGAACTCCGCCTTAGGAAACGCCACCGACCGCAGTTCCATCAACATCGCCGTACCGCCCGCCGCCAAGCCAACAGGGCTCCCAAAGAACAGTCCCGCCACCGATGTCGCTAGCATCGCCGTCTGCCCCATCGGCTGCGATCCCCCCTGCGGGGAAATCGGATCGTAAGTGGCGATCACCGGATTTAAAGTGCGAAACAGCGTTGTCGCCTGCTGCGCCGTCGGAGCAGTTCGATCGATTTGGACACTCAACCCATATTGCGACGAGAACCCTTGTAGAGCAGCCTGGACGCTAGCCGCAGAGCTGTTTGGCGAAGCCAGAGCCCCGATCAAAGCCTCGGTTTGAGCGGTCTTTTCCGCGTAGTCGGCAAGCTGAGCAACCAACTCATCGTCGCGAGAGAGAAAGGTCCGGACGCGCTTGGCATTCAACCCCGCAGGGCCGTAGACGTAGGCGACCACCGAGGTGCGCCAAGGGACATTCCATTCCTGAGGTTTGTTAGCCGGTTTAGGTTCGAGAATGACGATCTTTTCACCAGCGGCACTCTTATTCGCCGGGACGAGCACCACGGTGACTTCGCCCTTGCGCTCCTCGCCGGAACGAAGAAGGGGACGGTACAAAAGCTTATCGCCCTCTTCTAGTCTGTTGATCGTATGCAAAGGCAGGGAATCGGAACCGCCCCGAGGCGAAGAAACCCGAAGGTCCACACTCCCGATAGGCCCCCCAGCCGGACAAACCAGCGGAGGCAGCGGGGCACCGACCATCAATTCCAAGCCAACAACCAGGGCGATGCCCGGCAGACGTAGCATCATCCGCTATTTTACCCAACCGTTCATATTGACTAGACGCGCGGAGACGCAGCTAAGTTGTCTGCATCTGTACAAAGCGCTATTTTCGGGGTTAATATGCGCGATACCCTGGAGCGCAACGGTCACAAGTGAGAAGCTATTTGGTCTCAGGGCCAGCGAACCAGTTGCCCTGCGATAGGTCGAATCGGGCATGTCTCCCAGGTCCGGAGAAATTATTCTCGATACTGCTGCCACCGGCGTTGCGGCAGATTCACCACGACCACGGCAAATTCCAGAAATGTATTCAAGGCGCGGGACGCCGACTCACCGAACAACCGATCGCGGGTGAGTAAGTAGCGGAAGCCATTGCCCACTGCGGGTGGCGACCAGATCCCCGTTGGACAAGGTCTTCCATCCGCATTTGCCGGCGGTGTCGCAGGAAATCCCCAAGTCCGTCAGCAGAGCGGCCAGGTGGACATCCATGTTGGCATCAAGCAGCCACATGGAACGAGTCGGTGAGTTCCGAGGCCACTTTCAAAACTTCCGGCAGAGCCTCGTGAGGAAACGCATGGTCGAACGCCTCGTCGATATCGTCTAACGACATGCTGTTGGCCAAGCACTCGAGAATCAGCGAAACCGACAGCCGCGTGCCACGAATAGCCAGCTTCCCCCCCAACAACTCCGGGTCGGCCACGATCCACTGATAATCCTTGTATAGAGCCGGCATCGTATACCTTGCTCTTTATTTTAGACTGTTGGACGTGACTCTGTTTTGCGCCCTTCATCGTCGGAAACATTGCGGTGGCTCGGTTTTGAGGTATTCTCAGCGTCTTTGCCATGACACCTTGAATGTATCCTCATCACAAAGCTCTGATAACGACGTTAACTCCGGGCCAAAATGCGAATCGCTGACGGCATCTCGAAGTTCTCGCTTTGCGGGCTCCGTCGTTTAGATGCTCACGCCTCAGTGCGAATCGGCCTGGAGACGAGCATCCAATCAGTGCGAACCGGCCTAGAGGCGAGCATTCAAGTACTGCGAACCGACCTGAAGGCCACTGAACACCACGTTATCGAAGCAATACGCAACACGCAGACAGAACTGCTACGCGGTTTCGAGGTGTTCTCAACAGCGAATATGCTCCGGTTGCGGAAAGTCGAAGCGAATCAGGCAGACCTCGACGCCTCCCTATCCGGCCGAATGGAAGTTCTCGAAAAGCGGCTACTGCAAATCGAGCAGCGACTCGGCGGGGCGAGGTAACCGTCGACGATCACAGCCCCTGCAAACAAATTGTCTTAACCGTTTCAATCACTTACAGCGACACCCAGCCTTAAGGCCAATTTCCCCGGTATAAGCTCAAACGAGGAGAAACATATGCGCTCTCAAGCAAGAATTGAAGCAGGCCGTCGCAACGGAATGCTGGCCAAAGGAAAGAAATCCGAAGAAGCCCGCCAGAAATGCGCCCAAAATAGCGTAAAACACGGATTATTTTCGAAAACGTTGGTGCTCGCCAACGAAAGCCCCGAGCTCTTCGAATCCACCCGAAAGACCTACTACGAACTCTGGAAACCGGAAAACGAATTCGAAGCCGACCTCGTCCACGACATGGTCGCCGCCCGCTGGCGCCTCAACCGCATCTGGACAGTCGAAACCGAGACCATCGACCTCCGCCAGGCCCGTATGGATCACTCCGGAGAGCTCAAAAAGGAGTTCGAAATCATCCCGGAACCAACCCGCGTCGCCATTGCCTTCGAAAAAGAGATGAACGAATCCAAGACCCTGGCCAATCTCTCGCGCTACGAAGCTCGCTATTTCCGCCAACTACGTCACGCCGCCGCCGAACTGCGCCGCGTCCAAAAAGACCGCCGAGCTAACGAAGCCGAAGCCGCCGAAGCCGCCGAAGAAGCAATCACATGCGAACCAGAGCCAATTTGTAGGAACGAAGGTAACGCCACCCCAAAACCAGCCCCTAAACCCCTGGAAATCGTCCGGTCCGAGCCCAAGGCGACGCCCCAACCGCAAAATTCGACCGGGGAGGAGCCAAAATCAGACGCCTGAGCCCGAGAAGCACAAACGTCCATCACCGGCGAAGCTCAAGCTGCGCCCACGCATCCGAAGTGTCTCCTGACTGCTGTCTTCTGCGCCCACTCGCCCGCCGTCCTGCTACCATAAGTCTCTTGCGCCTAGGCATCCACACTTCCATAGCCGGTTCCCTGGAAAACGCCGCCCTGGAAGCCGTCGAACTCGGAGCCAACACCTTCCAAATCTTCTCCGCCAGCCCAAGAATGTGGCGCGCCGGCACTCCGGACCCCGCTTGCATCCGCCGTCTCACAAAAGTCCGCGAACGGCACGACCTGACCCCACTGGTGATCCACGACAACTACCTCATCAACCTGGCCTCAGTCGACCCCATCCTCCGCCCACAATCCATCGCAGCCTTCCGAGCCGAACTTCAACGCGGAATCGCCATCGAAGCGGACTACCTCGTCATGCACCCCGGAAACTACAAAGGGCACACGCTGGAGCAGGGAATTCTAGCCATAGCCGTAGCGCTAGGAGAAGCAGCGAAGGGCCTTCATCCCGGCAAACTACAAATTCTCCTTGAGAACACCGCCGGCCAAGGAGCCTCCATCGGATGCTGCTTCGAAGAATTAGCGGCCATCCGCAACCACGCTCAGGACGTCTGCGCATTTCCCATCGGCTACTGCATCGATACGGCCCACTGCCTCGCCAGCGGCCGTTACGACCTGTCCTCCGAACAAGGACTCCGCGACACCGTCCGCCAAGCTACCGCCATTCTCGGCCTGGAAAACATCCCCGTCTTCCACGTCAACGATTCAAAAACGCCACTTGGTTCCCACGTCGACCGGCATCAAAACATCGGAGAAGGATATATTGGAATTGACGGGTTTCGCCGCCTTCTGACCCATCCAAAACTGCGCTCGAAAGCTTTCATTCTCGAAACGCCGGTTGAGAACGAAGGCGACGATCGCCGAAATCTGGACACATTAAAGAGTCTATGCCGGAAAAGCAATACGACCATAAGCAAATCGAGTTGAAGTGGCAGGAGCGCTGGATGCAGGACCCCGCGCTGTACCGGCCCGAGCAAAACCCCACCAAGCCCAAGTATTACGTGCTCGAAATGCTGCCCTATCCCAGCGGCACTCTGCACATCGGGCACCTCCGCAACTACGCCATCGGCGACGCCCTCGCGCGCTTTAAGTGGATGCGCGGTTTCAACGTCCTCCACCCCATGGGCTGGGACGCGTTTGGTCTGCCGGCGGAAAATGCGGCCATCAAGAACAAGCGCCAGCCGGGCGAATGGACACGCGCCAACATCGCCGAAATGAAGCGCCAGCACAACCGCATGGGTTTCAGCTACGACTGGGATCTCGAAGTCGCCACCTGCGATCCCGAGTATTACCGCTGGAATCAGTGGTTCTTCCTCAAAATGCTGGAGCGCGGTATCGCTTATCGCAAAGAGGCGCTCGTCAATTGGTGTCCCGAATGCGCCACTGTGTTGGCCAACGAGCAGGTGGTCGATGGCTGCTGCTGGCGTCACGAAAGCACGCACGTCGAACAGCGTGAACTGACGCAATGGTTTCTAAAGATCACCAACTACGCGGACGAACTGCTGGCCGACATAGCCAAGCTCGAAGGCGGCTGGCCCGATCGCGTACTGACCATGCAGCGCAACTGGATCGGACGAAGTGAAGGAGCCGAAATCGACTTCACCCTCGCCGAATCCGGAATGAAGATCCGCGTCTTCACCACGCGCATCGACACCATTTTCGGAGCCACCTGCGTGATCCTGGCCCCCGGACATCCCTACATCAAGGACCTGGTCTCCGCCGCCGACCAGCCCAAAATCAAGACCATGATCGACACCCAGGCGCGAAAAGATCCGGCCGAACTCGAAAAGAACGGCTTCTTCACCGGTCACCACGCCGTGAATCCGTTCAGCGGCGAGAAGGTTCCCGTCTGGGTCGGAGACTTCGTCCTCATGGGCTACGGAACCGGCGCGATTATGGCCGTTCCCGCGCACGACGAACGCGACTTCGAGTTCTGCACCAAGTACGGAATTCCGATCAAGCCAGTAGTTTGGCCGGCTGATATTGATACACCGGTACTCCCGTATCCAGATGCCGGAATTTTGCACGATTCGGGCGAATTCTCCGGCCTCACAGACGACGAGGCCCGCGACCGCATGAGCGCCAAGGCCCAGGCAGAAGGCTTCGGCGAGAAGGCCATCACCTTCCGCATCAAAGACTGGGGAGTCTCGCGCCAGCGTTACTGGGGCACGCCGATTCCCGTAATCCACTGCCCCAACGATGGAGTTGTTCCGGTTCCAGAACAGGATCTGCCGGTCTTGCTGCCACTGGATATCGAGATCACTGGACAAGGGCGCTCGCCGCTCGAAAACGTTCCGGAGTTCGTCAACGTAACATGCCCAAAGTGTGGCGGCCCAGCCCGCCGTGAGACCGACACAATGGACACGTTCGTCGATTCGTCCTGGTATTTCTACCGCTACTGCGACGCGCACAATTCCAAAGCGCCGTTCGATTCGAAAAAGATCGCCTACTGGTTCCCCATCGATCAATACATCGGAGGCGTCGAACACGCCATCCTGCATCTGATCTATTCGCGCTTCTGGACAAAGGTAATGCGCGACATCGGAATCGTCCAGAACGACGAGCCCGTCAAGCGCCTCTTCACGCAAGGCATGGTCATCAAAGACGGAGCCAAGATGTCGAAGAGCAAAGGCAACGTCGTGAGCGCCGACGAAATGATCGACCGCTTCGGAGCCGACACCGGCCGTGTCTTCGAATTGTTCGCGGCGCCCCCCGAAAAGGACCTCGACTGGACCGACACCGGAGCCGAAGGCAGCAGCCGCTTTCTCGGCCGGGTGTACCGTTTCATAACGCGCAATCTAGACCGCGCTAGAGCCGGCGATCCGGCTCCACGCACCGCCGCGGACACCAAGGTTCTGCGAAAGTTACACCAGACCATCCGCAAAGTCACAAGCGATTTCGAAACCCGCTGGCACTTCAACACATCCATCGCCGCCGTCATGGAACTGGTAAACGAGCTCTATGCATCGGAGAGCGAACTGACCTCATCCGTGCTGGCGGAAGTGCTCGAAACACTCACGCTACTGCTAGGACCATTCGCCCCGTACGTAGCCGAAGAGATGTGGGAGGAGATGGGCCGCACAGGTCCGGTCTTCAAACAGCCATGGCCCGCATTTGACGAAGAACTGGCCCGCGAAGAAGGCGCTGAAATCGTGATTCAAGTCAACGGCAAGGTGCGAAATCGTGTCACGGTTTCATTCGGAACGTCTGAGGAAGAGCTCAAACGAATGGCGCAGAGCGATGATAAAATTCAACCATTCACGGCAGGCAAGCAGGTCGTGAAAGTCATCGTCATACCCGATAAGCTAGTGAACATCGTCGTCAAAGGATAAGCATGGGAAACGATCGCAGAGACTTTCTAAAAGTGGCTGGAACGGCCGCCCTGACGACATCGCTCTTCACAGGAAACGTCAAGCCGCAACGACAAAGTCCGCGCCGGCTTTATCGGCATGGGCTAGATGGGCCGCGCAAACTTGATCATCGCGATGAAGCAGGAAAACCTCGAGGTCGGCCTCAGTCTGCGATATCTTCGAACGAAATCTGGACTCAACTTCCTCCACCGATTAGTGCATTGAATAAAAGAAGCGTTTCGCTGCCCGCTTGGACGCGGGTGTGCGCTCTTCGGCGAGAGTTTCGGATATTGCCGTGCGGGAACCTACTACCAGGTTCCGGGTGGATCGCTGGCCGGGAATGAGTGTTCGGAAGCGGCTACCTCTGCCGCTACCGATTCCGGCTGCTTGTTGCCTAGCGTGGGATGGTCGGTGCGCGGTGTTTCCGAGACGCTGACTACTCCCTTTTCCATTAGCTCGCGGAAGCGGTGGAGATCTTCGCGGATGTGATTGGTTGGATCCTGGCCGAACAGTTTGGTGAGTGCGACTCCAATTTCTCCGGCGGGCGGGAGGTACTGCAACGTGACGATCACGTCGGTGCGTCCGTTGAGGGAAGGTTCGAAGCGTACGGAGCCCGCGCAATCGACCATCGAGCCTTTGATGGAGCGCCAGGCGATGATCTGGTTTTGAACGTCGTTGATGATTTCGGCGTTCCACTGGATGGACAGCCCGACGGGACCTCTGGCTTTCCAGCGCGAGAGACGTTCGTCGATTACTTCCACCGAATCGATGTGGCGCATGAGGACCGGAAGGTTTTTGAGGTTGCGCCAGAACTGGTAGAGGTCGGCAGCAGACCGATTGATCCGCACCGTTTCGTTGACGTGAATTCCGCACTCGTAGGGTATGCTGACGTTTTGTCCGGTTCCTTTTATCCGGCTGCGGATTGGCCGGCCGGCTGACGATTTGCCCGTGATGCCCGCGACCAGCAGACCCGTGCCGAATGCGGCGAGAGCGGCTCCGGTCCAACTTCTGCGTAACAATCCGTATGCCACCAATGAGCCGCCGCCGAACAGGGCTACATTCCGTTCGGTATCGCTCAGATTCGATTCGATGTTTCGCTTTCTTACTTCACTCATGGGGATATCCTCTTGAAGGAGACTCATCCGGGTGGAAAGAGTTTCGGCTTAAGCGTGTCTATACTCCTGTATGGGCGGCCGGCGAATCTTCTTGCTCATGTGTATAGCGAGTGTGGCCGTGGGACAGACGGCTTGGACTCCGGACCCCACTGGCGATGCGAAGGGCAGGCCGGATCTAGTGGCCGTGCGAGCTGTGGCCAGTAACGGTGTTCTCACGCTTGGCGCTCGTTTTGCGCCGCGCAAATTCGATGCGAAAACGACTCGCGTTGTTTGGGTTCTCGATACGGACCAGGACCCGGCGACTGGATCGCCCGGCCTCTTCGGCGCTCCTGGTGTGGGCGGACGGGTTGAAGATGCGGGACGCATGGGCGCTGAGGCCGTTGCCCTGGTGATTGGCAGGTGCGACATGGGTTCGGTGCAGACTTACAACGCTCAGACGGCGAAATGGGCGCTGGGTGAATTGTTGGCGTCGTCAGTTCTCCCGGATGGCTTTGACGCTTATGTGCCGCTGAGTTCTTTGGGTAAGAACGATTCGCATATTAGCTTTAAGACGCTGGCGTACAAGTTCTCCGGCGAGTGTCCCCCGGGTTCGATCTCCCTGGTGGTTCAGGATGTGGCTCCGGACGTGGGTAAGCCGGCCGCGATGGCGCAGGAGGCGAACTCGGAATTGCCTGCTCCTCAATTGTCGTCTCCGGCGGAAGGGGCGGTGTTTGATAACTTTCCTCGTAAGACGGCCTTGGTGTGGTCGGGGGTTTCCGGCGCCGTTGGTTACCTTGTTCAGGTGCAGTATAAGGACAGGACGGACTGGCGCGCCCTGGTATTTCGCCGGACCCCGGATGCTTCCAGTGAATTTGACTTTGTCGGGGCGCAGGAAGGGCGGTGGCGCGTTTGGGGTGTCGATGCGAATGGATTCGCCGGGGCTTCGAGCCCCTGGATGGGGTTTCGATATTCGCGGTGATGGTTACTGGTCGCTCACGCTCTCGGGTCGGTTTCGGTATTGCGTTGGTCTGTTGCGCCGCCTTAGCTCAGCAATCTGCGTTTCGTTCGACTACACAGCTTGTGATTGCTCCGGTGACGGTGAAGGACGACGCCGGCAACTTCGTCAATGGCCTTACGGCGGCGCAATTCGAACTTCTGGACAACGGCGTTTCGCGTCCGATTCAGTCGGATGATCTCTACGTTCCGATTTCGCTGGTGGTGGCGGTGCAAACGAATGTGAATGCCGCGGCCGCGCTGGCGAAGATCCGCAAGATCGGTCCGACGTTCGAGCCGCTGGTGATTGGGGACCATGGCGAGGCGGCGGTGGTGACGTATGACGACGATGTGAAGATCGCGCTGCCGTTTACGAAAGATGCGAAGGCGCTGAAGCCGGCGTTCTCAGGGCTTCCGGCGAGCGGCGGGAATGCGCGGATGGTGGATGCGGTGGAGCGCGCGCTGCAACTCCTCGAAGAACGCGGGGCTGTTGGACGGAGAGTTTTGATTGTGATCGGGGAGTCGCGCGACCGCGGGAGCAAGGCGAAGCTGGAGGACGTGGTGACGCTGGCTCAGCGGGAGAATGTCTCGATTTATCCGGTGGCTTTCTCCGTGCACTTGACGCCGTGGACGGCTCGGCCGGAGGATCTTCCGATGGCGGGGAATTTCAATCTGTTTGCGATTTTCGCCGAGATCGGGCGGTTAAGTAAGACGAATGCCGCGGAGGCTTTGGCGCGGTACACGGGTGGCCGGGAGCTTTGGTTTGCGAAGCAGCGCGGGTTGGAGCAGGTGGTTTCCGAGATTCGGGAGGAGTTGCATAGCCAGTATTTGCTGAGCTTTACTCCTACCGGGGCGGTGAAGGATGAGTTTCATCGGATTGAGGTTTCGGTGAAGGGGCGGGACGATTTGAAGATTGCTACGCGGCCGGGGTATTGGATTTCGGAGAGCCAGAGATAGTTTGAGAATTTTCTTTCCTTGTTTGCACTTATTTCGCGAGAAGGGGAACGAATGCACACGGAGAGCTATCAGGAGTTGCTTTTGCAGGCGAAAGCGGATGCGCTGACGAATCTCGGTTTCCGTCCCGATGCGCTGGCCAATGGCGGCCGCGTCGGGGAAGAAGATCAGGCTCAGGTCTCGAATGAAGAATTTGTTGTTATGCGGTTGAATAGCTTGGAGTATCAGAAATTGCGCCAGGTGAAGGCGGCATTGCAGCGGATTGATGAAGGGGATTATGGGCTGTGTGGCCGTTGCGGGGAACCGATTCCTCCGCGGCGGTTGGAGGTTTTGCCTTGGGCTGATTATTGTGTTCCTTGTCAGGAGGCGGCTGGTTCGGGTGACGGGGAGGATTTCGGGCCGGGGCGGCTTTTTGAGGATGTTCAGTAGGGGTTGGATTTTTCGAGGATCGCGGATGGGTTGGCGAGTAGGGATTCCGGAATGCGGGAGTATTTCGCGATCGTCCGGAATGGGACCAACTCTTCGCGTTGGCGTTTATCGTCAAGTTGCTCTTGCAATCCTTCCTCTGGCCGCATTTGTGTAGCATTCGGGGTTGAGGTCGCTAGGGTCTGAAGACTCGTTCTGGATGTTGGCGCGCATACCGAATCCAGGCCTCGTAGATCAGAGATTTGCTTGGCCCAAGATCGTCTAGTGCCCAAGCTCGCCGGTCCAGGTCGTCAGCGCGTGTTCTGAGCCCCGCTCGCTCAAGGATTTCGTAAGGATCGCCGTCAGCTTCTGTCCGCTGAGCCAAAAGAGGGAGCATCAATTCCTTCGCTTCAACAAAGCATAGAGCGAGCTCGTGCAAGCCCAACTCACGAAGTCCGGCTTCTGTTTCGGCTATCAGCTGCGGCTCGCCGAAGTTGCCGAAGTGCCATGTGAGGCTGTCGAGAGTGAGGCTTATGTCCAGCCAATGCGTCGCTGCCATGGCTCTGAGCCCCGGAGGAAGTAAAGCAATGTTTGCTGCAAAACTGCCGTCGGTGGTATACGGATTTCCCACAGCACCAGCCGTCAGAAGCTTCTCAAGCTCGTTCTTCAGACCAGCATCATCCTTCTCCAAGACTGGCCAATGTTGATGGTTGAAGGTTTCGTCCACAGAGTAAGTTTAGGTGAATAGCTCGCCACCGGTACAGCTTATCGGAGAGTGGGCCTACCGTCGCGTGTCCGTATAGTCGGCGACCTGTCGACCTGCTACCGATCCGTTCTGTCAACTCGTGCCATCGCTGTTGCCGCGCGGTGGCGTGCTCGCCGGTGTGCCCGGGTAGATTAGGCGCGCAACTTCTTTTTTTGCGGCAACGATACTATCTTGTGGCTGGAAAAAAGTTGTCGTTTTTTCGCGGCCGTAAGGATTGCCTTGACATCGAAGCCGTGTTTGGCGGCCTCGTCCTCACGAACGCGCCGGACTTCATCGACGATAGAGTCCCTCAGCATGGCCTACGCTCCCATCAGTTCATCCGGTGTGCAGATGACCGGACATTCATACGCATGCTTGTGGCAGATAGCAGCTGCATGCAATTCGAGGTTACCAGGAAATCCATTCCGTGCACGGCTGCGATCGCGATATGCGCGGCGTCGGTGGCAGCCTTGCGAGGGATTTTGCCGGAGGCCAGTATGCCGGATGCCAACTCCGCAACTTCGGGCGTGATGTCCAGCAATGGAAGATCCACGACAACTTTCAGCCGTTCACGTGCTGCGGCAGGGTCTCCTGCACCGGCCTCATCAATGACGAGTTGCGAGATGTAACATTGGAACGCGTCTCTTCGCCTCTCCCACCATTCCCGTGTGATCTGCTGATGGCCGGCAACTATCAGATCCCGACTCGGCCGCGAGGTGAGGTAACTCGGAATGGTTGTCTCCAAATAAAGGCGAGGCTTCATCTCTCGATAGTAGCGAGGGCATAGTCAACCTGCGTCTGGCTGACGGGCTTGGATGATGTTTTCATACAACGCGAATGACATGCTGCTAATTTTCCTGTCGAAGGGCCTCGGCGGGCTCGATTCGGGTTGCGTGACCGAGCGGAATCATAGTCGCGACCGCTGCGACCATCACTACGAACAGTGCCGCCAGAGTGAGCGATAGGGGGTCGGACGGCGCGACTCCGTACAGAAGGGAATTGATCAGGGGCGCGGCGAATAGCGCGGCGATCAGCCCTAGCGCAACTCCAATCGCGACCATCGCCAGCGCCTGCCTGCCGATCATTTCTCCGATATCGGCGGGCCGCGCGCCCAGCCCATTCTGATGCCGATCTCGCGCCGCCGCTGCGCGACTGCGTAGGCGAGCAGCCCGTAGATTCCAATCGCGGCAAGTATTGCCGCCAGCGCGCCGAATATGGAGGCAAGAGTCGCTGTTAATCGTTCTCCCGCGGCGCTCGCGCGGACTTCATCGAACATCACTTCGATTTCGGTAAATGGCAGCACCGGATCGAGCCTGGCGAGCACCTGCCGCACCGGTTCGACAATCGATTGCGGCCGCGTGCGCGCGCGGACTTCGAGTTGCATTGGTTGAATCGCGGCATCGGACCAGACCTGATAAAGCGTCGGCGTCATCGGCTCGCGGAGGGAACGATACTTGGAATCGCTTACGACTCCGGCGATCTCATAGGCGTCCTGCGAAGATGTGCTGCCAAAGCGGCGGCCAACGGGGTCGAGCCCCGGAAAAAATTTTGTGGCGAACGCCTGATTGACGACAACTTTCGTTGTCATTTTCTTCGCGGGCTCGTCCGCCGGGGTCAGGTCGCGGCCGGCCAGTAGCCTCATGCCCATGGTCTCGAAATATCCCGGCGTCACCGAATTGAGGCTCGTATTCAGAAAATCGGCTGGTGCCGCGCGCTGGCCCTGAGGGACGACGGTCATCTTTATGCCGCTCCCGCGCATCAGTGGACGGCTGGCGACAGCGACGCTCGTCACGCCTTGTAGTTGGCGCACCTGTTCGGTCAAGGCGAGCCGCAACGATTTCATCTGCTCTGGCGTGTACCGGGCGAGCGATGGATCGGTGGTAAACGTCACGATGTGATCGGCGTCAAAGCCCGGATCGACTCCGCCCAATTGCGCCAAGGTTCGGACCAGAAGCCCGGCGCCAGAGAGCAGCACGGTGCAGAGCGCGATTTGAAAAATGATCAGCGCACGCCGGCCCCGCCATCCGCCGGAAGCGCGGACGCCGCGCAGAACCGAGTCAAGACTCGCGCGCGAAGCTCCGACGGCCGGCGCGAGTCCGAATAGCAAAACAGTTACGGCGGAAATTGCAAGCGAAAAGAGCAAAACGCGACGATCCACGCCGATGTTCAGTGAGACGGCGACGCGCGCGGTATACAGGTCGCGCATGGGAGGCAGCGCACGGACCAGCAGCGGTATCGAAACCAGCGCGACCGCCAAGCCCGCCGCTGACCCCAGCGCGGCCAGAAGCGCGCTTTCGGTGAGCATCTGCCGAACAAGCCGCGCGCGCGTCGCGCCTACCGACAGCCGCACCGCGATTTCTTGCTTTCGCGACGCGCTGCGCGCGAGGAGCAGGCCGGCAATGTTGGCGCAAACCATCAGGAGGAGCAAACCGACCGAGGCAATCAGCAACTCCAGCGCGTTGCCGAAGCGGTCGCGCAGGATGGACGTGCCGCGGTCGAGCGGATCGACCTCCATGCCGCGACGGAGTTCGGCTTCCAGGATGCCGGCGCGATCCTTATAAAACGTTTCGGCCGCGGCGCGCCATAGCGAATAGCATTCCGCCTGCGCCTGGGCGCGCGTCACGCCCGGTTTCAGGCGGCCCGCGAGCGAAAGGTTGACGAGCCTGGAAAGAGTTGGACGCTCGTCCCAATCGAAAATCAGCAGGGCGGCGCGCAACGGAAGCCGCACGGCGGGCGCGGTGTCCATGGAAGTTCCATTGAACTCGCGCGGCATCACTCCGACGATTGCAAATTTGTGGCCGTGCAGCCTGATGGTGCGGCCTATGACGGCTGGATCGCTGTCAAAACGCCCGCGCCAGAATCCATAGCTCAGAACGGCGGGAATCATCCCGGGATTCTCAGCGGCGTCGTCCTGGTTCAGCGTGCGGCCGAGCAGCGCGGGCACGCCGAGCACGTCGAAAAATTCAGGCGTCACGACGTTGACCTGGATCTGCTCGGCGGGTTGAGGCTCGTTCATCGCGACGCGCCATTCCTCTTCTCCGAAGACCGCGGCGAGCGTAGTCGAGTGGTCGCGCAGCGCTTGGTAGAACGCGTATTCGAAACTACTGCGCGTGCCGAGTTGAGGCGTTTTCTGGACCATTCGGACGAGTTCTTCGGGATGCTTTACGGGCAGGGGGCGCAACAAAACCGCGTCCAGCGCGCTGAAGATGACGACATTCGCGCCGATTCCCGCGCCGAGCAGCGCCACGGCGACGAGCGTGAATCCGGGTGCTTTCACGAGCATCCGCGCGGCGTAGCGCAGATCGTTCATAAGACGATTATAGTTTTGACGTGGCGCCTAACGTAACGCCGCCGTGTTGACAACAGAGCAACTGCCGATTCGTTGGCTCGGTCGGAAACAATGTAGTTCAACGGCGACGGAGTACAGCCCGGCGACCTACGAAAGTGTGACGTCGACTCTGATGATCTGCCCGGTTTGCACGAAATCGATGGACGTGGCGATTCGTGCGGCAACTTGCCTCAGGGTCGGCCAATGATTCGACGACAGGATGACAAGAGCCAGTTTACGGTTCGTAAGATTCTGCTGATACTGGATATTCTGATCGCAGGTAAGGAGCAGATCGAAACCCGCTTGTTCGGCTGCGTCAAGCAACGCACCGTTCTCGAGTCCCTGCCATCCCAGTTCATCCGCCCGTACGACGTCATGTCCTCGCAGAAAACGGGCGAGCGGGGCCGGGGTGTTGGCGTCGAAGAGGATCTTCACGCAGCCGCCGTTGGCAGCTCAAGGGAACTACTGGCGAAGGCAAGAACCTGATGCACCTGCTCTTGAGTGACAGATGGGAACCACTCCAGGAACTCGTCTACGGTTGAGCCCTGGTCGAGGTGCTCAAACAGCGCGGCCACCGGCACGCGTGTACCCCGGAAGCACCATTTCCCGCCGAGTTTCCCGGGGTTCCGGTCGACGGCGCTGCAAAGGCTCCAGTCCATATTGTCAGTTTATCGTTGATCGGGCGGCGAAAAACCTTCTCGGCCGCAGATGAACGCTGATGAACGCGAATAAAAATGGCCCTCTTCAGTTGGTTTCTACCTTTAGTTTTTTCGGGGTGACGGTCACTTCGCCGGCTTTGCGGACCGTGACGGTTCCCCGGTCGCTGTGTAGCGTGAGTTCCGGGCCGTCTCCGACGTTGCCGCGCATGATTCCTCCGCGCTTTCCTTCGGAGTCGGTGGTGATTTGGGAACCCCAGTCGTTTACTACGTCGCCTTTCATTGCTTCGGCTCGTAATACGAACTTTGCGTTGGGCGGGATCGATAGCTCGATGAGGCCGTTGCGGGTTCGTGCGTCGATCTTCGCCAGTGGGAGCTTACCGGGCCGCAGTGTGATGTCGCCGCGATCTACTTGCACTTCTACTGTCTGGGTGAAATCGGCGAGGTCTACGTCCTTGGAGCGGGCGCTGAGCTGCAATGGTCCGACGAAGTCCGAGGCGCTGAAACTGCCTCGCGTCATTTTGATCGAACCGGGGCAGCGCTCTACGCGCAGGCTGCCGGCGTCGTCATCCATTCGCAATTGCTTGGCCAGGTTGCGGAACTCCAGGTCGCCCATGTGACCTCCGTTAACGGTTACGGGACCATCGATGTTTTCGAGCTCGAGGTTTGAACCGTGACCTTTTACGTCGACGGCTCCTTTCACATTCACGGCTCGGATGATGTCGCTGCGGTGGAGGTCCACGCGGAAGTTGCCGCCGATGTTCTGGGCGCGCACTCCGGCGTTGTCGCTGATCACGTCGACGTTGCCGGCCAGATCGGAAAGGTCGAAATCGCCCAGGCGGCCGCGGCCTTCTACGCTGGCGCCTTTGGGTACGCTGATGTCGAGGTCGTCGCTCACCTTGCGGTCTCCGCTGGCGCGCTCCTGATTGGAACGGACCACAATCACGTCGCCCTGGTTCACCACCTCGAGCTGCGTGAGGCGATCGGCCTCATCCGCTTCGCTGCGTTGCCAGGCGCGGACGGTTTTGCGGCCGCTGACTTTTACTTCGTCGGTATCCGAGCCGACGATTCTCGCGTTGCCGTCGAAGTTCTCAATCAGAACGCGTGGCGTCTTTCCGGTGGACACCTTCTTTTCGGCCACAGTGTAGTCGTAGGATTCGCCGAAATCCCTCATGATGCGGTTTCGCAACATGTTCGGCGGGAAGTGCGAGAAATGCCGGTGGGCGACGAAGGCGCCGGTCCCAAAGACACAGATGAGAACAATGAGCAGCCATTCGCCGCCGCCCAGGCCGCGGGTGGGAACTTGTTTACTCATTCCGGCGGAGATCAGAATTTCAACCAGCCGCAGGACTCCCCAGGTGATCAACAGGAATGGCCAGTACTGGGCGAATAGCGACCAGAGCGGCAGGTCCGGACGAATGTTGTCGATCAGGAACACGATGCCGATGCCGATCAGAATGATGGGGCCGGTGATGGATCCTCGTCTCATTGGCGTGGCCCTCCGGCAGATGGATCCTGTGGCATAGGCGCGGCCGGGGGAGGCGGCGGTGGCGGTGGCGGCGTTTGACCGTAAGGCTGATACGGTTGATAAGGCTGATAGGGCGGCGGCGCCGGGCCATTGGAACGTTCCAATAACTTCATAATTCCGATGACGATGATGAGCACGGGCCACGTCCGGTCGAAGCCGACGGACAGGAAGTTGTCGACGGCAAACAGCGTACCGATGGTAATGAGAACGATGGGGCCGCGAATGGCGCGGAAGAGATTAACGTTCATGGCCCACCTCCCCTGCCGGTGTTTCGGCGGGAGGCACCACATTGATCGGTCCATCCGGCGTTGCTCCGGGGCCTCCTCCGGTCCGCGCCCACAGCAGGTAGACGCCGAGCAGGATGAGGAACACAGGCCAGTAGCGAAGCAACTGATACAGGCGCACGATGTCGAGGTTGTTCAACAGAAAGACTACGCCCGTGATGATGAGGACGATCGGCGCCAGAGGAATGCCGCCGCCTTCGGGTTTCAAAGGCGCGAGGCTGGAAAATTCATCCACTGTTTCGCCGCGCTGCCGGCGCAGGGCCGTGTGATATGCCTCGAAGGGCATGTAGATGACCCAGAGCCCGATCAGCATGCCCAGGAGAGGCTCAAGGCCGTTGGCGGAGCCGGTGCTGATGATGCTGATGAGTATGCCGAGAATGACTACGTGAACGAGTCCCTTGGCGTACTGGCCGTTGTAGATGGCCCCGACGCCGGGGATGAGTCCGAGGAGAAACGCGAGTCCGGGCGACGCGGCGCCGGTAGGGCCAGGGGCCGTATACGGACTGGAATACGGGGAAGACGGCTGCTGCTGCGCGGCCATGTGCGCGGCATAGTGTTCCTCGCAGAAGATGGTGCCCATAGCGGAGCGCTGACAAATCTGGCACAGCGGTTTGCCGCAATTGCGGCAATAGGAGACCGCGGGCGTATCGGGATGATTAGCGCAATTCATTGCTTTTTACCTTCTCCGGCCGATTTGACCGGATTTGCCGGCTTGTTGGTTTTGCCCGATTGGGTTTGGCCTTCTTGCTCGTCTTGCTCCGTCCATTCCTTGAGCCTCGACTGGACTTCATAGACCACTCGTAAGCTGTCGTAGTACATCATTGCCCGCGCCCACATGCGATGAGCACGGTCGTCGGCATTCATCCAGACCTTGGCTGGGTTCAAATCCGAAGGTTTCAGGTCCCGGACTTCAATTCCGGCAAATTTGCCGAGCATGGAGAACGAAAGGATCGTCATGGCCATGCCCATTGCGATGCGCGGCTGCAGTACCGGCTGCAGCCAGCGCTCAAAAAATCCGCGAAATCCGTTGCCGGGCTGCACCGTTCCCTTGCGCGGGATTGCAAACGTAATCCGGGTCAGCAGTTGGGGCGGCGGGGTTACTTCTTCCGCACGCCCTATGAAAGCTACGGCGCTCATGGCATCGCGGGCGAGCTCGCCACAGGGGGCACACTCCGCCATGTGTTGTTTCGAACGCCAGCTTATTGGCCGCGTCCAACGTCCCGTCGATGTAGTCGCTCAATAAAATTTCGAAGTCGACGTGGTTCATACTGCCGCCTGATGCCGCCGAAGGATTCTAGCCAGTTCGGCCCGGCCCCGGTTCAACCGGCTCTTCACGGTTCCTTCCGGTACATTCAAAACCTGTGCAATCTCACGATATTCCAATTCTTCGATGTCCCGCAGGATGATAGTCTCCCGCAATTCCGGCGACAGCTTTTGCAGCGCCGCCTGCAGCATCTCACTTGCTTCCCGTCCGGCCAGCATGCTGTCGGCCCGCGCGGAGGTTTGCTCGGTCTCTTCGAGAACGCGCAACTGGTCTTCGATTGAATCCGTCGAACGCTCCAATTTACTCCGGCGATAATGATCGATCAGAAGGTTACGAGTCAAGCGGTTCAACCAAACCGAAAACGATCCTTCGTTGGAGCGGAAACTTTTCAGCGTCTTGAAGACCCGGAGGAAGACCTCCTGCGCGAGATCCTGGGCTTCTCCCTCTCTGCCAACGAACCGGTAGCAGATGGAATAGACACGCCGGGTATAGACCTTTACGAGATCTTCCCAGGCGGCCTCTTCGCCACACAGGCACCGCTCAATGAGTTGCGAATCGGAGTCCAAACGATTGTTTGCCGTCACGCCGCCGGTGAGACCGAGCATCAAGCCGGAGATTTTCCCGGTCTGGTTTTGGCTGTCGATCTGTAGCACCGCTGCTGCTGACATCCTGTTCCTCGCTGGGAATCCTTATTCTCGACTCCCACTTGTTACAACGAGGATCTATCATAAGAAGTTCGCTCGAATCCACAGCTTCGGGCAAGTTGATTCTCTATTCTAGCCGCTTCGCGGGCGGCGGGCTTTGCGATTTTTGTGTTATTGGGGGTAAAGATCACCGGCGCATCTTGGTCAGGGGCGGCTCGCAGGAAATGGTTGATTGGGGCCGGAGTGGCTGCAATCCTGGCCGCCGGATACTTCCTGCTGCATCGCCTGCGAGGGTCGGCATTCCGTTGGGAACGGTTCGGGGAGACGCTGCGGCAACTCGATCCGGCCTGGTTCGGCGCCTCGGTGGCGTTGATTCTGCTCACCTATTTCGGACGTGCGATCCGCTGGCGGTCGATCATACGGCCGGTATGCGCGCATCCGAACCTCTGGCGGCTGTTTGTGGCTACGGCCATCGGATTCACGGCGACTGTGCTTTTCGGACGGGCGGGCGAACTGGTCCGGCCGTATCTGATTGCGGTGAATGAGCGAATCAGTTTCTCTTCGCAGGTGGCGGCTTGGGTGATGGAACGGATCTACGATCTACTGATTGTGCTGGTGATTTTCGGGTTTGCGCTGAGCCAGCTGCAGGCGGCGGACATGGCGGTTGGGCCGGCGCTGCAATGGGTACTCCGGATGGGCGGGTACCTGGTAGGGGGAATCTGTTCTTTTTGTTTGATATTTTTGCTCTCTGTTCACTACTTCTCTAATGCAGTGCAACGGCGGTTTTTGTCGGCTCTGACGTTTCTTCCGGAGCACTACTATAAGCGGGTGGAGTCGGTGGTGGAGGCGTTCACGGCCGGCATGGGATCGGGTTCTGGAAGGTCGCGGGTTTTCGAGATTTTCGGCTACACGGCGTTGGAGTGGATGATCATTGTGGGGAGCGTCGCATGTATGTTTCGCGCCTTTCCGCTTACGGCGCATCTAACAATCGTCGATACTCTGATTTATGTGGGGTTTGTGTCCTTTGGTAGTGCGATTCAGTTGCCGGGGATCGGCGGCGGGATGCAGGTGGCGTCGGTGGTGATTCTGACGCAGTTTTTCGGGATGGATTTGGAATCGGCGACGGGAATTTCGCTGGTGATTTGGGCGTCTACATATGTAGTAATTGTTCCGGTGGGCATTTTTTTCAGTTTGAGGGAAGGTTTAAGTTGGCGTAAACTCAAGGACATAGAGACGGAAGCGAGGTTGCCTGAATGACGTGCCCGTTCTGCGGCTTCAAGGAAGACAAGGTGATCGATTCGCGGGAGAGCAAGGAAGGCGAACTGATTCGGCGGCGCCGCGAATGCCTGCAATGTTCCCGTCGTTTCACCACTTACGAGCGGATCGACGAGATTCCGTACATGGTGGTGAAGAAAGACGGGCGGCGCGAAAAGTTCGATCGGCAGAAGGTGATGAACGGGTTGTTGCGGGCCTGTGAGAAGCGTCCTATCGGGATGAGCAAGCTGGCCGATACTATTGATGAAGTCGAAAGCAAGCTGGCGGAATCGGCCGATAAAGAGATTAGTACTACAGAGATAGGAGAGCTGGTGATGGAGCGGCTGAAGAGTCTGGACAAGGTAGCTTATGTGCGGTTTGCATCGGTGTACAGGGACTTTCAGGACGCGGAGGCTTTTCTTAAGGAACTCAAAGAGATGGTGCGTCAAAAGCGAAGCTGAGGATGTATTTTGAGAGGGCAGATTTCTGTAACGGAATCCAATTGCCGACATCTTGTATGTAGGGCAGTTGATGTGGAGGAATACAAGAAGGCGGAACAAAATGACGCGTTTAGTGGTATAATCTAGCTCGCGTTGCGTTTTCAGTTATTTGTAACAATTCTATCGCGCCAGGACATCGTTAGAGTGTCTTGGGCCCCTTCGTATTGCCCACCCCTTGGGTATACGAACGTCTTGAGTTCTCTTTTGGGGAGGTGAGTCCGAAGTGGATACATTCGAAGATCAATTTATAGGTGACAGTCACGAACCCCTGGGGATTCCGTTTGATGAAGATGCTAATTTCTTCCATCCGGAGGAGGTAGCCGAGGGGGATGAGCCAAGTAGCGCTCCGGTAGAAGAATCGATCTATACCGACGATCCTGTCCGTGTTTACCTGCGTGAGATGGGCGCTGTTCCCTTGCTGACGCGGGATGGCGAAGTAAATCTGGCCCGGAAGATGGAGCGCGGGAAACTGCGCATGCAGAAGTCTATCAGCCGTTCCCCACTCATCCAGATGGTGATTGTGGAACTGGCGGAACAGATCAAGAAAGACACCGAAGAGTTGGACAACCTGGTAGATCTGGGCGGTGTGGATATTGAAGAAGGCAGTCCGGCGGATGTGAAGCGCCGGGCGGAAGCACGACAGCAGTTCAGCGACGTCACGGTTCTGTACAAGAAGCAGCAGCAGCTTTTTGAAAAGTCCGAAGCCGTGGCGGCCGCCAATAAGAAGCTGAAATTGAAGGCGATCGGCAAGTGGAATCGTTCCCGTGTGGAGACATCGCGGGGGATGCGGGATATTCATTTCCTGCCTAGCCGCTGGAAGCAGTTCAGCCGCGAATTGGAACGGGTTTCCGAGGAGATGAACCACCTCGAAACCGAGTTGAAGAAGCTGGAAGAGAAGCGTTCGGTGACCGCGCAGTCGCGGGTCCGCGAATTGAAACGCGAGATCCGCAAGCGGGAAAGCCAGGTAGGCGCCACGGGAACCGAGTTGCGGCACACTCTCACCGTCATCCGGATGGGAGAGGTGGAGGCCGAGCGGGCCAAGAAGGACCTGGTGGAGGCGAACCTCCGCCTGGTTGTTTCAGTCGCCAAGAAGTACGTCAACCGTGGATTGCATTTGCTGGATTTGATTCAGGAAGGCAACATCGGGCTGATGCGCGCCGCCGATAAGTTTGAGTACCGGCGCGGCTACAAATTTTCGACTTATGCGACGTGGTGGATCCGCCAGGCGATCACCCGCGCGATTGCGGATCAGTCTCGTACCATCCGCATTCCGGTGCATATGAACGAGAGCATGAACAAGTTCCTGCGCGCTACCCGCGAGTTGGAAAAGGAACTTGGGCGGGCTCCTACGAATGAAGAAATCAGCCGCCGGATGGATATCCCGGTGGAGAAGGTCCAGAAGCTGAAGACGATTTCGCGGGATCCGGTGTCGCTGGAAACGCCGGTTGGCCGGGATGGTGAGTCGGCGCTGGGCGATCTGATTGAAGATCGTTGGGTGGGATCGCCGGTGGATGCGGTGATCGATTCCAATGTGCGTGATGAGACAGCGAATATCCTGAAGACTCTTTCTCCGAAGGAAGAAAAGGTGATCCGGTTGCGCTTTGGTATTGGCTGCGAGCGCGAACATACTCTGGAGGAGATTGGGCAGGAGTTTGACGTGACCCGGGAACGGATTCGGCAGATTGAGGCTAAGGCGTTGCGCCAGCTTCGGTCTCCGGAGCGCGCGCGGCATTTGCGTGCTTTGCTTGCGGCGCGATAAGTAGTTTTGTACGTTGTACCTCTCCTTGTGAAAAAAAGGGGCCGGTGAGAAATCACTGGCCCCTTTTTGCATGAAGGCGCCGGTCGCAATCATTGGTACAGTTTAAACTGTGGGAGAAAGATAATGGCATTCCAGCCGGACATCATCGTCACGGGTCCCGATGGACTCATGCTCGTAGTCGAAGCTAAGACGAGCCTTCCAAATCTTGAGCATTCAGAAGAGCAACTCAAACGATATATGAGCGGCATGCAGTGCCCTACAAGGGTGCTCATCACGCCGGAGCACATTTGGGTTTACCGCGATCTCCCCACTCGCACACCACAGTCCATCCAGCGAATCGGTGAATTCGATACGAAGGGTTTGTGGCAACAACCGCCCCCGGCAGAGGCGATGTTGTTTGAAGTTTTCGTCCAGCAATGGCTTGAGCGCCTCGCTCAGCAGCCAACCCAGCAACTGCCTCCGAGTATCAGCGAAACGTTCCGTGAGTACGTCGTTCCGGCCGTCACGAATGGCGAGGTGCGAGCTGCACATCCGCGTTATTTCTGACTAGCCATGCCGCACGTCTTCGTAGAGTCCAACTGGCTCTTCGCGTTCGCCGCGCCTGCTCACCACCAGGTCCGCGCTGCAGCAGAGCTACTCGACCGCGCTCGCCAAGGGGAATTCACCGTACACATGCCTAATGTCTGTATCGGAGAAGCGCGCCAGGCGATCTTGACGAAATGTCAACCGCGTAAGGAGGCGAACGCGATACGTCGATTCCTGTCGTGGTCCGAGCCCGCCGGATATGTGACCGTGGCGGATGCGGTGGTTGCCAGAGGCATCCTGGATAAATACGAGAACAGCGTGAGGCGTTCGCTCGACGAACTGGATACGACTTTACGACGGCTCGCCGAACTGCCCTACGTTAAGGTTTTCGGTCTCGATGACGACATGCTCAACCTTGCGACAAAGCTGGCTTTGGACGGAGTTGCGTATAAATCGTTCGATCATGCGATCCTCGCGAGTGTCCTCAGTCGCGCATCAAGATTGTGGGAGGAGGGCGAACGAGGAATCTCATTTTGCGAGGACGACGCGGACCTCCAGCCCTGGGACAAATACGGGAACGTCAAGCTGCCTCTTATGGCTGCTTACGATCAGGCGCACGTGTGGGTATACGGCGACTCCACGCTGGCGGACCCGCCGCGGCGCCAAGACTTTGCGTGAGGCCTGTGATTGTTTCCAATCGAATGGGTTAGGCGGCAAGCTTGATCGTGCACGTCACGATCACCCCGCGTTGAACCAGCTTCGGTCGCCGGAGCGGGCTCGGCATTTGCGTGCTTTGCTTGCGGCGCGATAAGTAGTTTTGTACGTGGTACCTGTCCTCGTGAAAAAGGGGCCGGTGAGAAATCACTGGCCCCTTTTTGCGTAGTCGATCGGTTTGGCTTTGCGCTATCGGGGCGCAGGCGCCGAGAAGACGGCCTAAGCCCTAGTCCCTGCGACCCGAGTCCTTCTTCAATCGCTCCAACAAATCGGGCGATAGCCGCCTATTCGACCGCTGCGCCAGGTGGACCACTTCCCAAGCCTCGTCATACTGCCGGGTCTCGACCGTGTACAGCGCCACCAACGACTCGTAAGGCTCGCACGCGCATTCATCGTCGGCCCCGCCGCGAAGCTCGATCGATTTCCGGTAATCCGCCGCCGCGGCATCGTACTTCTTCTGCCCGTGATAATGGGATGCCAGGGTGCAATAAGCATCGGTCAGCCGCGCCTTCCCCAAGGGATTTAAAGCCATCTCTTTCGTGTAATCCTCGATGGCTTTCTCCGGCTCGCCATTTTCCTGATGCACCAAACCGAGCCGGTCAAACGCCCGATAATCCCGCGCGTCTTTCTGAATAGCTGTCTCGAAATCCGCAGCCGCCCAGTCGAACCACCGCTTGGCATCTTTGAGGTCCTGCAACTCCAAAGTGGCCCGATCGTAGTAAGCCTGCCCTCGGTTTAAGTACACCTCCGCACTTCCCCGATCAAGCGCGATGGCCTGTCCGTGATCATTCATCGCGAGCTTGAACAACCGCTCGTATTCATCCCCCGCGATCAGCTTAAAAAACCGGCTGTAGCGAGCTTTTTCCGAATAAGCACCGCCCCGCTTCGAATACCCCTTCGCGCGCTGCACGTCATCATGGGCCGTCTCGATGGCTTGCGTAGCATTGCTAATATCGTGGTCGCACCCGCTCAGATATACCGAGTGCACCATCCGCCCGCATCCCCCGAGCACCAGAACCAGGCACGCGCCACCTACTTTCAACCATCCCCCGCCATTCATGAAATCCACTCCTACATAGAATTCGGCAAAGACAGCCAGTCACATTATGACGTCTCAAACGGCGGACTTCGCTGCATGGCGTAACTTGCCGGTTATGCAACAAGCTCCTGGCTATGTTACGCATTGCCAGAGTCCTCGAATTCGACGTGCCAGCGTCTGGAGGAGCCGATAATCTCCGCTATTCCTCAGTTCAAAAACTATACTGAGTATATGACCGCGCCATTCGTTGAGGAATGCCTGTCCGTGTTGACTCGCACTCCCGCAATGCTCGACATGTTCCTTCGCGATTTGCCTGAGGTGTTGACCGGTGCGACCGAGGGTCCCGGAACGTGGAGCCCTTTCGTCGTCATTCGTCATTTGATCTATGCGGAGAGAACCGACTGGATGCCCCGCCTGATGATCATTCTGGAGTATGGCGCTACCCGGACCTTTGAGCCTTTCGATCACGAGGGGCAGTTCCGTCAGACTGATGGGAAATCGCTACCCGCGCTACTGGACGAATTCAGAGATTTGCGCGACGACAATGTCGCCCGCATGCGGGCAATGAATCTGGGGACCGAGCAACTGGAATTGAACGGGAGACATCCAGCCCTGGGTTTAGTGACTGCCCGGCAACTCATTGCGACCTGGACGGCGCACGACTTGGGTCACATTTTGCAAATCAGCCGCGCAATGGCGAAGCGGTACAAGCCGGAGGTTGGCCCTTGGGCGGCGTATCTATCGGTAATGAAATCGTAAGTCAGTCAAAGGGCCGGGCGTGATACGACCAAGTGGCTGAGTGACTCCAACGAAATCCATCGACGGTAACAAGCAAGGTAAGAGCGAACTTCGTGGATTGGTAGCCTCGAAACGCTCGGTTGGCCGAAAGTCCGGATCTGGAAGCTTCAAAGCGTCCTCGGCGTGGGGATAGACCCCCTGAAGCGCGCTTCCCGGAAGACACCTTGTCGCAAACAAGGCGCCGGATCGCTGAACTAGCACGATCTGCCCCCAGTAAACTAAAGAGTAATGAAAAAGTTCCTGGCCATACCGGTTGCCGTCGTTGTCGTTGTTCTGATTCTGATGCTTGCGCTTTCGGAATCTCCGTCGATTCGATTTGACCCCGCTCCGGTGGCAATTGGGATTGAAACTCCGGTGAAGGTTCAGGTGACGAGTCCTCATGGCCTGCGGAGCATGAAGGTGTTCATCGAGCAGAACAATCAGCGATATCCGATTTTCAGCAAGGACGAGCCTTCGACGCGCTTATTTTGGCATCGGGGTGTGGCGCCGCTCGAGGTGACGGTTCCGGCGGGCAAGAAACGCGTGGATGCGTTGCAGGACGGCACGGCTCGAGTGGTGGTCGAAGCCGTTGCTAACGATTTTCGTGGGTCGAGAGCGGTGACGGCGGTGGATGTGGCGGTCCACACCAGGCCGCCGCAGGTGACAGTGGACGACGGCCAGCATTATATCCGGCAGGGTGGCAGCGAACTGGTGACATTTACCGTTTCCGGCGACTGGAACGAGGCTGGCGTGCGGGTTGGTAAGTACACGTTTCGTAGCTGGCCGCTGGGTGGAAAGGCGAATCGCCGGGTTTGCCTGTTCGCGTTTCCATGGGACACTCCCGAGGACACCGTGCCGCTGGTTTATGTGCGGAACGCCGCTGGGAACGAGGCGACGGCACGCTTCTGGTTCAAGGTGTTTCCCAAGAAATACCGTAAGCGGGATCTGGTAATCGACGACCGGTTTCTCGAGAAGGTGGTGAATCAGATCGACCATGGTGCTCCGGGCGATCTGCTGACGCGGTTTCTAAAAATAAATGGTGAACTTCGGCGGCAAAACAGTCAAACCCTTTCGGATCTGCGGCTGAAAACAGCGGATCACTTCCTGTGGGAAGGCGCCTTCCTGCAGTTAGGCAATTCCAAAGTAGAGTCGCATTTCGCGGATCAGAGATCGTATATCTACAAGAGTAAAAAAGTGGATGAACAGATGCACCTTGGCTACGATTTGAGCGTGACCAAGAACATTCCAGTGCAGGCGGAGAACTCGGGCAAGGTGGTGTGGGCGTCGGAACTGGGGATCTATGGGAATTGCATCGTCATCGATCACGGTTATGGACTGCAATCGATTTATGGGCACCTGAGTTCTCTCGATGTGAAGCCTGGGGACGTTGTGAAAAAGGGTCAGACGATTGGCAAGAGCGGCGCGACAGGACTGGCGTCCGGCGATCATCTTCACTACTCGATGCAGGTGGACGGCGTGCAGGTGGATCCGGTGGAGTGGTGGGATCTGCACTGGATTCACGACCGGATTATGAGCAAGCTTCCGCAATAAGGGACAATATTTCTAACATGAGAGTTACAGTTACTGGAACAGGTTATGTGGGTACCGTGACAGGGGCTTGTTTGGCCTATCTTGGCCACCGCGTCACTTGCGTCGACAGCGATGCGGAGAAGATCGCCGTTCTGAATGGAGGCGGCGTTCCGATTTACGAGCCGTTTCTGGCGGACCTGATCGAGATCGTCCGCGCGAAGGGGTCCATCGACTTTACTACGGAGATCGAGGGGCCGGTGGCGGAGAGCGACGTGATTTTCATCGCCGTCGGTACGCCATCGAAGCCGAACGGCGAAGCGAACCTCATTTACCTGGAGCAGGTGGCGCGCGCGATCGGTGGAGCGATGGATATTTCGCGGTTTCGCGTGGTGGTTAATAAGTCGACTGTCCCGGTGGGAAGCGGAAATCTTGTTGGAACCTTGATCCGCGAAGGGATCGTCGAGACGCGGCCGGGTCTCGAGAAGAAGATCGAATATGCGGTGGCGAGCAACCCGGAGTTTCTTCGGGAAGGATGCGCGCTGAGCGACTCATTTTACCCGGATCGCATCGTGATCGGGACGGAAGAGGAGCGGTCGGCGGCAATTCTGCGGGAATTGTACGCACCGCTGGTGTCGCAGGCATTCGAGGCGCCGCCGTTTTTGCCTCGGCGGGCGGATATGCGGAAGGTTTCTCTGGTTACCACCACGCTCACCAGCGCGGAGATGATCAAGTACGCCTCCAACGCTTTTCTGGCGAACAAGATCGGATTTGCGAACGAAGTCGCTAATATCTGTGAACGCGTGGGCGCCGATGCCGCCGAGGTGCTCACGGGTATTGGCCTCGATTCGCGGATCGGGTCTCAGTTTCTGAACGCCGGCGTGGGTTGGGGTGGAAGCTGTTTCGGCAAGGATATTCAGTCGCTGCTGCACACGGCCCGGGATTACGGTTATCAGGCGCGAATGCTTGAGGCTTCGCTTGAAGTGAATCGGGCACAGCGGCATGTGGTGATTCAGAAACTGCTGGACAAGCTTTATATTTTGAAGGGGCGCACCATCGCTTTGCTTGGCTTGGCGTTTAAGCCGGATACCGACGACTTGCGCGATGCGCCTAGTTTGCAGATTGCCGAGCGATTGCTTCAAATGGGTGCCCGCATCAAAGCGTACGATCCGGTGGCGATGCCGGCTTGCCGTCAGCAGCATCCCGAGTTGAAGATTCAATATTGCGAGTCGGCTTTGGATGCGGTTACCGATGCGGATGCGTTGGTGGTGGTGACGGAATGGGCGGAGTTCCGCACCTTGGATCTGGGCGCCGTCGCCTCGCGGATGGCTCGCACGGTGGTTGTGGATGGACGAAATATTTTCGATCCGGAAACGGTTCGTCAGGCGGGTTTTGATTATACGGGTATTGGGCGGCGGGAGCCTCTGGCTCGCCGGACTACCGCTATGACGCAGACTGCGGAGTGAGTGGATGACTTTTCACGCCAAGCCGCTGAGCCGCAAAGAAAACGTTGCGATCCTTTTCCTTTTCGCCTCGTATTGTTGTGGTGCTCAGTCTCTTGATGGCGTGGTGGATATTCATGCGCATTGCGGACCGGATATTACTCCCCGGTCGATTGACGCTATTAGTCTGGCGAAGCTGGCGAAATCGCGCGGTATGCGGGGGCTGGTTCTCAAGAACCACTATGAGCCTACGGAGGCTTGGGCGTTTTTCGCTCGTCAGGCGGCTCCGGGTCTTGAGGCGTTTGGTGGTATCGATTTGAATCGTGCCGTGGGCGGAGTGAATCCGGCTGCGGTGGAACGGATGGCTCGTGTTCAAGGCGGCTATGGACGGGTGGTGTGGATGCCGACGTTCGATTCCGAGAATGAGGTTCGGCAGTCGAAGCAGGATCGGCCGTTTGTTCCGGTCTCTCGCAATGGCGAATTGCTGCCGGAAGTGAAACAGGTGATCGGTGTTGTGGCGGCACATCAATTGATGCTTGAGACTGGGCACTCCTCGGCGGAGGAAGGGTTGATGATTATCCGCGAGGCTAAGCGGCAGGGCGTGAAGCATATTGTGGTGACGCATGCCATGCTCTCGCCTATCCGGATGTCGATTCCGCAAATGCAGGAGGCGGCGCGGCTGGGGGCGAAGCTTGAATTCGTTTATCATTCCGTTTTGGAACCTCCGGGCAAGGGCTTGACGATGGATGAACTGGCTTCGGCGATTCGCAAAGTGGGGCCGGAGAATTGCATTTTGTCGAGCGATTTAGGCCAGGCTGGCGCTCCCTTACATCCGGACGGATTGGAAACCTTTTTCCGCGAATTGCGGCAGCGCGGTTTCAGTGTGGCGGAGATTGAAGTGATGGCGAAGAAGAATCCCGCGGAGGCGCTTGGGCTCGATCCGATGCCGGCGCAAGGGTACCGCTCGGAAGTGGAAGAGTGGCGGCGGAAAAGGGAAGAGACACTTAAGGCCGATAATGGCTGGCTGACTCTCACTGGCCTTGCTTGGCTCAAAGAGGGCTCGAACCGCGTAGGGTCCGATCCGGATGGCGATGTGGTGCTGCCTGCGGGAACGCCGGCGAAAGTCGGGACGATCACTCTGCAGGCGGGGCGTGCGCATTTCACTGCGGCCGGCGGAGTGCAGGTGGCGATCAACGGCAAGCCGGCGGCATCGGCGGATTTGAAATCCGATGCGGGGAATGCCGATCCGGACCTTGTGACGCTTGGCAGCGTTCAGTTCTTTGTGATTCATCGGGGGACGCGCGACGCGGTGCGGATCAAAGACAACAATAGCGAGACGCGGCGCGATTTCACGGGGTGCAAGTGGTATCCGGTGAAGCCGGAATGGCGTATTGAGGCGCGGTTTGTTAAGTGGGACAAACCGAAGAAGATGGTGTTTGATACGGCGGTCGGTGAGAAGGAAGAGGACGAAAGTCCGGGATATGCCGAATTCCTCTGGCAAGGCAAGGTTTACCGGCTGGAGGCCACGGTGGAAGGCCCGGATCTCTTTATCGTGTTTCGAGACAAGACGGCCGGCAAGACTACGTATCCGGCTTCGAGATTTTTGAAGACTCCGATACCGCGGGGTGACAAAGTGGTGCTGGATTTCAATAAGGCGTACAACCCGCCGTGCGTGTTTACTCCGTATGCGACGTGTCCGCTTCCGGTTCCGGAGAACCGGCTGGGATTTCCGATTGAGGCTGGGGAACTGATGTATCCATCGAGCTCTCATTCGGCGCCGGCTCATTCTGAGGCGCGCGAATAATACGGTTGAGCGCGCGCATCACGTTTCTCCAGACGATCCCTTTTTCTACCAGACGCATCTGCTCAAGTGTGTCGCGGAAGACTGGATTGACTGTTTCTCCCATCACCCAGGCGGCAGTTGCACGGAAGAGCTGGTCTTCCAAACTTGCCATGGCAATTAGCAGTTGGACGGCATCCTTCTCGCCGAGCCTGTAGAGGGCCAGTAGAGCGTTACCGGCAACGCGGTTGTTCGGATCGGAGAGAAGGCTTCGCAATAGCGCTCTTGTTGCGGGAGTATCGACGAGCGGCACGGCTTCAATGGCGTTGGCGCGAATGCGGGCGTCCGGATGTTCCAGATACTGGGGGAGCCAGGACAAATAGTCCTTATCACGGCCCTGCATGCGCGTGATCTTCGATTGCACTCTCGGTGATTTGTGATCGCACAGGCGCGCGAGAGTTGGCATGGCTCGGGAAGTGGGCGAGACTTCCTCGAGAATCTTGAGCACGCGGAGAATGAAATCGTCCTCGAGATCGGCTACTCCGGCGATCAGGGCGCGGGCGAGCTCCACGTCGAGCATTGGGCGGACCTTCATCGCCTCTTTGAACAGTTCCGGCCAATTTGTCGTGCGCGAACCGGTTTCTTCACGCAAACGGCGGCATAATTCGGAGAAGAATTTTCCTGGACTGTCAGTCGCCAGCGCGAGTAATTCCTTCGCTCCGGTAGCCGGCTGTTCGGTTGAAGTACCCATCTTAGGTCCTTATCGGCCATGAATGAACGCTGATGAACGGGAATTGAGAAACCAGGCACCTCTCGCTGCGATACTTGGGGATTGGTGAAGCTCTTTATCGCCGCTGTGTTATCTGCGTTACCTCTGGTGGGGCAATCGCTTGTAATCCGTGATGTTACGTTGATCGACGCAACGGGCGCGCCGGCGCGAGCTCATGCAACGGTGATTACTTCCGGGGACCGGATTGTCTCGATCGGCTCGAGCGGAGCGGCCGCTCCCAAGGGTGCCCGGGTGATCGATGGCAAGGGGAAGTATCTGATTCCTGGTCTCTGGGACATGCATGTCCACCTTTGGGACAGGTATAGTTTGTTTCCTTTGTATATCTCGCAAGGTGTGACGGGGCTTCGCGATATGGGCAGTGACTTTGCCCGTACCAACCGGTGGAGGAAGCAGGCCGGTAGTCCCCGAGTTTACACTTCAGGACCCGCGGTGATGGGACCGACGTTGAAATCCGGAAAGCTGGCGGTGGTTCGGGTGACGACCGCGGACGATGCGGAGCAGACGGTGAACAAGTTGTTCGAGATGGATGTGGATTTCGTGAAAGTATTGACGAACGTTCCACGCGGGGCGTATTTCTCTCTGGCGCATCGCGCGCGGATTCACAGGCTTCCCTTCGCGGGCCATTTGCCGGATGCGGTGACGCTCTCGGAGGTAATCGACGAGCGGCAGCGCAGCGTCGAGCATTTGTTTGGTTTCCCGTTGGCTTGTTCGTCGGAAGAAGAGAGTTTGCGGGTGCAGCGGGCCGAGGCGTTGGATAGGAAAGACAGGGCGGCTTTGGCGCGGATTCGCGATCGTATCTACGAGACCTACAGCGAGGCGAAGGCTTTGGATTATGGGCAGCGTTGCGGGCGATGGACGGTGTGGCTAACGCCGACGTTGACGCTTCAGGAACGCATGTCGCTTCTCGATATAAAGAAGCTGACTGGCGATCCGGCATTCCAGTATGTTCCTGCGAGTATTCGCAAAGGCTGGGACGACCCTCGAGCGGAATTGGAACGAACATCGAAGGCGAACCTTGAAACGGCGCGGCTTGATTTTGAGAGGAGCCTGAACATGGTGGCGGCGTTGAAACGCGGCGGCGCTGAGATTCTGGCCGGGACAGATACCGGCGATCCGCAGACGGTAGCGGGATTTTCTTTGCATGATGAATTGGTTCTTCTGGTGCGGGCCGGACTGACTCCTTTGGAAGCGATTCAGGCGGCCACTCGCAATGCCGCGCGGTGTCTTGGAGTGGAGAACCGGTTCGGCACAATTGAAAAGGGGAAGGCGGCGGACCTTGTGCTGCTCGATGCCGATCCGTTGGCGGATATCCGGAATACAGCTAAGATTTCTACTGTGGTCCTGCGCGGCCGGCCGTTCTCGCGGGTGCAACTGAATGGTCTTCTGCGGCAGGTGCAGGCTCTGCCATGACGATTTTCCACACCGAGGCGCGAAGTATTCTTAGCAAGACTTCGGGATACATTGCTGAGGCGGGATTTACTCATTCGTTGAGTCCGGCTCGCAACTGCACTTACGGGTGTACGTACTGCTATGTTCCGACGCTTGGTGTCTATGGCGGGCTGCAGCCTGAAGACTGGCGGCGTTGGGGGCAGTTCACGACTTTCAAGGAAAATGCGGCTGTGCTGCTAGAGCGGGCGGTACGGCCGGACATGGTGATTTATTGCTCGCCTTTGGTTGACCCGTATCAGCCGGCTGAAGAGACCGAGCAGGCCATGCCTTCGCTGCTAGAAGTGCTGATCGCGCGGCCTCCGCGGACTTTCGTGATTCAGACTCGTGGTCCGCTGATCTTGCGCGATCTGGATACACTTCTTCGGCTTTCACGGCGCACCACGCTGCGCGTCAGCTTTTCGGTGACCACGAATCGCGAGGATGTACAGAAGAAATACGAACCTCACTGTGCCTCGTTTGAAGAGCGGCTTCGGACGATTGCGGAATTGCGGCGTGCGGGAATTGAGACCTACGCGACTTTAGCGCCGCTGCTCCCTTGCGATCCGGAGGTGTTGGCGGCCGCGGCTATTGAGGCGACTGGACGGGATTTGATCGGCGATCCTTTGCATGTCCGCGCGGTGAAGCGGAATGGCGCTACTACACGCGAGGCGGCTTGGAAAATCAGCTCGGCGAATCAGTTCGAGGAGTGGCTTGATCCGGGATTCCAGTGCCAGATTGTGGAACGAATCCGGGCTGTCGCAATGGCGGCGGGATTGCGGTTCGGCACGGGACCGGAGGGGTTTTCCTGGCTGGCAGTTACTGCTAGGATCACTGTATGAACTACTACGGAGCAAAAGAGCTTGCGGATGCGTTCCGCACCGTCCGCAAGAACACGCTTATCGTCGCGGAAGATATCCCTGAAGATAAGTATGGTTTTCAACCGGCCCCGGATACCCGGACGGTTGCACATACACTTTCCCACCTCGCTATCTCAACTCGTTGGCCGATGGAGATGGCGAAGGTGAAATCTATGGCGGGATTTGATTTTCCGGCCTTTTTTAAGGCGGCGAACGAGGAGGAGAACAAGCCCCGATCAAAGGCAGAGCTGATTGGATTGCTTAAGAGCGAAGGCGACCGTTTCGCATCCTTTCTGGAAGGACTGACGCAGGACTTTCTGGGTGAAGTGATGGAAACGCCGTTTGGAAACAAGACGCGATTCGAAATGATGCTGGGACCGAAGGAACATGAGATGCATCATCGCGCGCAGTTGATGGTAGTGGAGAGAATGCTCGGGATTGTGCCTCATCTCACGCGGCAGAATCAACAACGGATGGCCGATATGGAGAAGGCCAAGGCTGCGACCTCCTGATTATCGGCCGCGGGTAAACGCGAATTAACGCAGATGAAAAGAGCGGCGAGGGAGTTTTCCTCCTTCGCCGCTGTTCTGTTAGAACTGGAAGCGAAGACCCATCTGCAACTGCCTCGGGTTTCCGACGGTGCTCGTGATGGATCCGACTTGTGCGTTGCCGATATTCTGATTCGGCAAACCGAACTGCGGATGATTGAAGACGTTGAAGGCTTCGGCCCGGAATTCAAACCGTACTTGCTCCCGGATCACGAAGTTCTTGAACAACGAGGCATCCAGATTTGTACGGCCTGGTCCAAACAGGCTGTTGCGGGCTGCGTTGCCGTAGGTGTAAGGCGCCGGCGTGGCGTAGGCGGAGGGGCTAAACCACTGCTGTAGAGTATGCGGATATACTACCGGTCCGATGATATCCGGGCGGCTTCCGGTTCCATTGGTGGTAGAGGTTTGCAGTACGGGCGAGAACGGCTGACCGGTTTGAACGGTCAGGATGCCGTTGGTCTGCCATCCGCCGAGGATCACGTTCGCGACTCCGCCCCGATTCATCATGGCTTTGCCTTTGCCGAACGGGAGCTCGTAAAGATAGCTGGCGGTTAAGCGGTGACGCAGGTCGATGATGGAGTTGCCACGTTCGGCCTTGAGGTTGCGCGGATCCTGCGGTTGAGGTCCGGCTGCGCCGCCGCCGAACTCGAGAACCACGTTGTCGATAGCGTGCGACCAGGTGTAGCCGAGCAATCCGCTGAGTCCTTTGCCGAAGCGCTTGTCGAGCGTCAACTGGCCGGCGTAATATTCGCTCAACCCGTCGGAGGCGAAGTAGCTGACACCGGCCAGGTTTGGATCAATCGCGTAAAACGGCCGGCGGGTGTTTATCGCCGCGGGTGACGGGATGGGCTGGTTCGCGTCCCAGGTGTTATACAAGTGGCGACCCAGATTGCCCACCGCGGCGGCCTTGATCAGGAGCGCCCAGGGTGCGATTTCGTGTTCGATAGTGAGATTGAACTGCTCCGCGTATCCGGGACGGAAGTTGGGGGCGACCGCGAACATGGATCCGTAGGGGGCGTTTGCGAAGCTGAAGTCGGGCGGCACAAGGGCCGGGAAGCCGTCGCTGACTTTCTGGCCGACAAAGATGTCGCCGGGAGTAATGGTGGTTGTCACTCCGAACGGAAGTTGCCGGAACAGACGCAGGCTGCTTCCTTCGTTACCGCCCGGGTTGTAGAACATTCCGAAGCCGCCGCGAATGACGGTGTGCGACATCAGTTGGTATGCAAAACCGAAGCGAGGTCCCCAGTTCTTGTAGAACGGTTTTACGCCGGCGTACTTGTCCACACCGTTCACTCCCGCGATGTCGATCTTTCCAGTGGTCACGTTGAAGTTGGCCCAACGGTTGGCAACCTCGCTGAAGGGGCTGTAGTAGTCCCAACGGAGACCGAGATTGAGGGTGAGCTTGCGCGAAATGCGCCAGTCGTCGGCGAAATACAGGCCGACTTCACTGCCGCGTTCGCCGGGCCAGTTGAAGGTGTAGTCATGGACGGTGGCCGTCGGGTAGCCTAGCAGGAAACTGGCCATGGTGTCACCGCCGGTACCCTGCCGGGAATCGGTGAACGCGGGCGAGAAGTTGAAGCGGCCGTTGCCCTGGTTCGTTTGATAGATGGTGAGCTGACGGCGTCGGAAATCCGCACCCCACTTTAAGGTGTGCTTGCCGGTCGTCATACTCATGTTGTCGACATACTGGAACGTGTTTTCGCGGCGGTAGATTGGCAGAGAGCGGGTTTGGCCGATACCGAAGTAGTTCGACGGCGAAAAGATCGGGAAGTTCTGCTCTTGCGGAGTTACATTCGAGTTCGCAATTCCGAACTTGTTTCCCAGCCCACCGCCGGGTTGAAACCCATCGGCGACGTAGTCCACGCGGAAGCGGTTGTAACCGGCGCGGAATTCATTCACTAGTTTCGGATTGATCACTTTCACGTAACTGGCCACGGCGTGTTGCGCGGGTTGAAAAGAGGTGCCCGCGAAGGAACCTTCATCACCCAAGGCGATCGGATTGGGCAATCCGGGGAGAGTGACTGGCGGAAGAGTGCCCGGAACGTTCGTCTCGGTGTTTTGAATGGACCAACGCGCGAACAGATTGTCTGTCGGCGTGATCTGATGATCCACGCGGACGTCACCCTGATTCCAGACCTGTTTCTGGACAACATTGGAAGTGTAGTTGTTGAAGCGGCCTGGGCCTGTTGGCGTCGGGTATGCGTTGATGAGAATGGCTGTCTTCGGATCGAAGCGGTTGGCCGGAATGATGTTGCCCGGGAACTGCGTTCGCACGAAGCCGCTGCCGCTGGCCACCGTAGTGAGAGGATCGTAGATCGCCGCGGCTTCGCTGAAATCGCCCTTCCGCATCAGCAGAGTCGGAACGTTGCCGACCGCCAAACTTTGCGAGGCGCGGCGATAACCTTCATAATCCACAAAGAAAAACGTACGATCTTTTCCGTTGTAGATCTTGGGCAGCAGAACCGGTCCGCCAAGAGATCCGCCAAACTGATTCAGCCGGAAGGACGGGAACGCGGTGCCTTTGGGGCTGAAGAAATTCCGTGCATCCATGGCCGAGTTGCGCAGGAATTCGAACAGGCTTCCATGCAACTGGTTGGTTCCGGATTTCGTGATGACGTCGACTACGGCGCCAGAGTTGCGGCCGATGTCGGCGCTATACAGATTCGTTTGGATCTTGAATTCGCGGACGGACTCGACCGCGGGGCGGAGGACGATGGAGAGCGTGAGCCGCTCGTTGTCGTCGACGCCATCGAAGAGAAAATTGTTCGAGCCTTCGCGATTTCCATTGGAGAAAATTTCGGTGCCGGGCCGGCGATCGTCCGGGCGGGTACCGCTCATGATGGTTCCGGTAGCGGCGAATCCGACACCGGTGACACCCGGACTGAGAACCGCCAACTGTATAAAGTTGCGTCCGTTCAAGGGGAGCTGATTGACGAGCTGTTCGCTCACCACGGTACCCAATGAGGACGATTCCGATTCAAGGTGTGGCGCCTGCGCCGTGACTTCAACTGCCTCGGAGACCTGTCCGACTTGCAGCGTGAGGTCAAGCTGCGCCTGCTGGTTGATTTGCAGGCTCAGACCTCGCTGAACCAACTTCTTAAAACCAGATGCTTCGACTGTGACCACATACTCACCGGGTGGAAGCAAACTGATGAGGTAATTTCCGGTAGTACTGCTAACGGCCTCGTGAGAGACGTTAGTGGCAGCATTCGCGACAGTGACTTTTGCGCCAGCAATTGCGGCGCCGGTTGAATCGAGAACGGTGCCAGATAATTCGGCGGACGAAACTTGTGCCCAGAGGGGCAGTGATATGGCGCTGAGCAGCGCTATCAACAGAGATAGTCTCAACACGGAAGACTCCTTAATTTGGCAACTCGTATTTTGAAGCGGACGAAACTGTAACGTTATTATACAGTGTTTTGCCCCGGTAACGGCAGTTTTTCTCCTCGTTCTCTTCCGCCATCAAGGCGATCGGATCGAGAGTTACCTCCCTGAATATGCTAGTTATTGAAGTGTGCCCTCCTCCGTTCCCTCCAGTGTTCTCGACCTGATTGGCAACACTCCGATGGTTGAGGTAACAGGCTTCGATGCGGGGCCTTGCCGCGTGTTTCTTAAGCTGGAATCGCAGAATCCGGGCGGTTCGATCAAGGATCGAATGGCCTTGTCGATGGTCGAAGCGGCGGAAAAATCAGGGCAGCTTCAACCCGGCGGCACGATGGTGGAGGCGACCGCGGGGAACACCGGCCTTGGCCTTGCCTTGGTTGCGGTGGCTAAAAGATACAAGTTGATTCTGGTGATCCCGGACAAAATGTCGTCCGAAAAGATCGCGCATCTGAAGGCGATGGGTGCGGAGATTCGATTGACACGTTCCGATGTGTGCAAGGGACATCCGGAGTTCTATCAGGATCTGGCTGAGCGGATCACTCGCGAGACGCCGGGAGCTTTCTTCACGAATCAGTTTGCAAATCCGGCGAATCCGCTGGCGCATGAGCGCACGACGGGGCCGGAGATCTGGGAACAGATGGGTCACGATGTGGACGCGGTTGTGTGCGGGGCGGGTTCGGGTGGCACGATGACCGGGCTGAGCCGTTATTTCGCGCGCGTGAATCCGAATGTCGAGATGATTCTGGCCGATCCGGATGGTTCGTCGCTAGCGGAATATGTTCGTTGCGGAACGCTTGGGCATGGAGGATCGTATGCGGTGGAGGGCATCGGCAGCGCGGTGATCCATCCGATTCTCGATTTGTCGCGTGTTCGGGAAGCTTACACGATCACGGATGCCGAAACATTTCACACAGCTCGTGCTTTGTTAAAAAAGACCGGGATTCTGGCGGGCACGTCTACCGGCACGCTGCTGGCGGCGGCGCTGCGATATTGCCGGAAGCAGACCAGGCCGAAGCGCGTGGTGACGTTTGTTTGCGACAGCGGCAATAAATATCTTTCGAAGCTTTTCAATGATTACTGGATGATGGATCAAGGTTTCATCGAGCGGCCACAGACGGGAGATCTTCGGGATCTGGTGACTCGGCGTTATGAGGAAGGCGGAGTGATCACGGTGGGTCCGGAAGACACGCTGCTGACAGCTTTCCAGCGCATGCGTGTGGCCGACGTTTCGCAGGTTCCGGTGATGCTCAATGGGCGGGCGGTTGGAATTGTGGACGAGTACGATCTGCTGATGGGCATGCATGGCGATCCGAACCGCTTCCGCGATCCGGTAAAGACGGCAATGACGACGAAGCTCAAGACAATTTCTCCCGAGGCGAGTTTGCGTGAGTTGCGGACGATTCTCGATGAGGGATTGGTCGCGCTGGTGATGGAGAATGGCGAGTTTGTCGGACTGATTACGCCCACGGATTTGTTGAATCATCTGCGCCGCAATCTTAAATAACGGACAACATGAAACCACATTTTTCCACGCGAGCGATTCACGCGGGCCAGGAGCCTGACCCTTCTACAGGGGCGATTATGACGCCGATTTACGCTACCTCGACGTATGTGCAGCAGAGCCCTGGGGTTCACAAGGGCTACGAGTATGCGCGGAGTCAGAATCCGACTCGTATGGCGTACGAGCGGTGCGTTGCCGATCTGGAGGGTGGCATACGAGGGTTCGCGTTTGCATCCGGATTGGCGGCTATGTCGACATTGCTCGACCTGCTTGATTCGGGCGACCATGTGGTGGCCGGCGACGATCTTTATGGCGGCACTTTTCGATTGTTCGAGCGCGTGCGGAAGCGGTCGGCGGGGCTTCAGTTCAGTTTTGTGGATATGTCGGACGCCGAAAATGTTCGATCGGCGCTGACTTCGAAGACTCGGATGATCTGGGTGGAGACTCCGTCGAATCCGTTGCTGAAATTGGTGGATTTGCGGGCGGTGGCGGAGATCGGTAAGTCGCGCGGGATTTTGACGGTTAGCGATAACACGTTTGCCAGTCCTTATCTGCAGCGGCCTATCGAGTTCGGGTTCGATGTGGTTGTCCACTCCGCGACTAAGTATTTGAATGGGCATTCAGATATGGTGGGCGGCGTGGTGGCGGTGAAGAATGCGGAGCTTTCCGATCGGCTGGCATATCTACACAACGCGGTGGGAGCGATTGGCGGGCCTTTCGACTCGTTTCTGGCTTTGCGCGGGCTTAAGACTTTGCATTTGCGGATGCAGCGGCATTGTGAAAATGCGGGCGAGGTGGCGGGGTGGCTTGAGCGGCATCCTCGAGTGGAACGCGTGATGTATCCGGGGCTGGCTTCGCATCCTCAGCACTTGCTGGCAAAGACGCAGATGGATGGATTCGGCGGAATGGTGACGGCGATTTTGAAGGCGGATTTGGATGGGACTCGGCGGTTTCTCGAGCGGTGCCGGGTTTTCGCTTTGGCGGAGAGTTTGGGTGGCGTGGAGAGCTTGATTGAACATCCGGCGATCATGACGCATGCTTCGGTGCCGGCGGCTCAGCGTGCGGCGGTGGGGATTGGGGATTCGCTGGTTCGGTTGTCGGTGGGGGTTGAGGATGTTCGGGATTTGATTGGGGATTTGGACGGGGCTCTGGCGTGAAGAAGATTCTCGCGCAAAGCCGCGAAGCCGCTAAGAACTTCCCTGACCTTGAGGCTTGGGCTTCCTGGTTGAGTGAGAATCACTCCACTTCTTCGGGCGTTTGGGTTCGGTTGGCTAAGAAGGCTTCTGGCGTTGCTTCGATTTCGTATGGTGCGGCTCTTGAGGAAGCTTTGTGTTTTGGGTGGATTGATGGGCAGAAGAAGGGCGAGAGTCCTGATGCCTGGCTGCAGCGGTTTTGTCCTCGTGGGAAGAAGAGTATTTGGTCGAAGATCAATCGCGCAAAAGCTTTGGCTTTGATTGAGAGGGGGCGGATGAAGCCGGCTGGACTCCTGGAGATTGAGCGTGCCGAAGCGGATGGGCGTTGGGATGCTGCTTATGATTCTCCCAAGGGGTCGACGGTGCCGGAGGATTTCCAGTTGGCTTTGGATGGAAATGCGCGGGCTCGTGATTTCTTTTCCAGTTTGGACCGGGGAAATCGTTACGCCATCCTTTTCAGAATCCAGACTGTTAAGAAGGCCGAGACTCGCGCCCGGCGAATTCGCCAGTTTATTGAAATGCTGGAGAGGCACGAGAGGGTGCATCCTTAACTCGCAGGTTACTCTAAGGTATGCGTTTCTTCTTTGTGTTTGCTTCGCTGGCTTTGGCACAAACTCCGCCTGCCTGGGTGGTGAAAAGTAATGAAAATGCCAAAATTCTGTTGGAAATCCGGGCTCGCTATGCTCCGGAAGGCGCGGCCGCTCAGGGTGTGAGCGGGCTGGATGAACAGATCTCGACTCCTACCGCGGATCAGCCGGAACGGTTGCGGAAAGATCTTGCGGAAGCCAAGAAGAAACTGGAAACGCGGCTGGCTGCTGAGAGCGACCCGCTCGTTCGGCAAGATCTGGAAATTCTGATTACGGCTGCGGACCGCGGCCTGCGTGCTTCGCAAGCTTTCGAACGGCACTTGCTGCCGTACTCGAATGTCGCTGAGACGATTTTCTATGGAATCAAGGGATTGCTGGACGATCAGATCGCACCGGAGCGACGCCCGGCCGCTCTCGTTCGATTGCGCCGTTACACGGGGCTGGAACCTGGCTATACGCCGATTACGACTCTGGTGGAGGATCGTTTCCGCGAAAAACTGAAGACTCCGGGACTGCTGGGGCCGGCCAAAATCGAGGTGGAAAAAGATCTCGGCGATACGAATGCTTTCGTGAATGGGATTGGCCTGTTGCTGGAAAAATATAAGATGACCGGGTATCAGGACGCCTATGCCGCGCTTAAGAAACAACTCGCGGACTACGATAGCTTCGTTCTGAAAGAGGTGATCCCCCGATCGCGTTCCGATTTCCGTTCGCCACCGGAGCTCTATACGATCGCGCTGGAGAGTTACGGAGTGGATTACACGCAGGCGGAGTTGACGCGCCTGGCGCATCAGACCTTCACGGAATTGCAGGGCGAAATGCAGAAGCTGGCAGGGACGATCGCGTTGAAACGTGAATTGCCGTCGTCGGATTACCGGGCAGTGATTCGCGCGCTGAAGAAAGAGCAGTTCCACGGTGATGAGATTATGCCGCGGTATCAGAAGCGGTTGGCCGAGATTGAAGAGATCATCCGGCGGGAACATTTAGTGACTCTACCGGACCGGCCGGCGATTATCCGTTTGGCTAGCGCGGCGGAAACGGCGGCACAACCGGCTCCTCACATGCAGCCTCCGCGCTTGATCGGCAATCGTGGCGAGCGCGGACAGTTCGTGCTGCCTATGGGCACCAGTGGCGAGGGTGGAAAGGCTCTGAAGTATGACGATTTTACTTTCGATGCGGCGTCGTGGACGCTGACGGCGCATGAGGCTCGGCCCGGGCATGAGATGCAGTTTGCGGCGATGGTAGAGCGCGGGGTATCGCAGGCGCGGGCGATCTTCGCATTCAATAGTACGAATGTTGAGGGATGGGGACTTTACGCGGAGTGGTTCATGTTGCCGTATATGCCGGACGAAGGGAAATTGATTTCGCTGCAGTTGCGGCTATTGCGGGCGGCGCGGGCCTTTCTCGATCCCGAACTGCAACAGGGCAAGATCACTCCGGCTCGTGCGATGGAGGTTTTGCAGAAGGACGTGGTTTGCTCAGAGGCGTTTGCTACGGAAGAGGTGGATCGGTTTACTTTTCGTTCGCCGGGGCAGGCTGTTTCCTACTTTGACGGTTATATGCGGCTGCGCGAGATCCGGTCAGAAGTGGAGAAGGCGATGGGCGCGAAGTTTAACATCCAACGGTTTCATGACTTCATTCTTTCGCAGGGCTTGCTTCCTCCGAGCGTGTTGCGGAAGGCGGTTCTGGCTGAGTTTGTTGGTGGGGCGTGAGGGCGGAGGCGCATTCGGGCCGGGTCCACTGAATGTTGAGCGATTGCACCTTGTCGGCTGAGGCGCATTGGTTCATGGCGCGGGTGATCGATACGTTTTCATACTGTTCGGTGATGGCAGCGGCACATCCGGACATTTGAGCCATTCTCTGAGCTTTCCCCTTTCTGTCACGCGGTGGGGCGAGTTGATCGACGAGCTTGTCGACCAAGGTGGACGGGATCGATGTAGACGTCCCTGCACGCGGGTGAAGCAGTAGTTGGCACGCCAGGCGGTCTTTGCCGTAGGTGACAGTCAGTGTTACACCGTCTGCCACTTGGTACGATTCCAATTCCGGTGGACCGTACTGCGCGGTTAGCTCGATGGTGTTTTGCGCAATGGCGGAACTTGACGTGAGGCAGAAGAATAAGCACGCGATGGATCGCATAATATGACGATTATCGCAATTAATCGTCATCAGCGGATCTGGACTAAATTGCCGTTTGGAACTCTGTAGTGCCGTCCACGGAGACCGTCGGCGTCACGTCCGGCGAGCCTGCCTACAAAAGCGCCGATTGCCTCGGACGCTTCCACGAGGTCGCCGATTTTCAGCGGGCCGGCGAGTTTCTTGTTGCGGATGCCGTGGAAGCCGGAACTGACGGCGCAACCGCAGTTGGTGCAATCGGGCTTGCCACCGAATATGCACGGTTCCACGCGGGTGGCCAGATCGGCGGTGTAATTCACCGAAAATCGCGAGAACATACAGTCGGACGGATTCCTTGGCGGGTCGAGGAGTGCATCCGCATATTCGCTCGTCATCAGCAGCTTGGGAAACTTCCGATGCAGTTCTGGAAGTTGTTCTACCAGCCGCCGGCGGGATTCGGGCTTGATCTTCTCGGCGCTCTCCTCGCCCAGTTGCGGAGTGTAGAGGCTCAGCCAAAGGCGGTGTAACTCGGGACGTGCATTCCAGTATCCGAGGAACTCTTCCATGTAAGACGGCGACTCGAGCATTTGCTGCGTAACAGTGGTGTGCACATTCACACGGCGTCCTTCGATGTTGCGAAGGATGCGCTCGTAGGTGGCGGGCGTGCGGCGTACGTCGTGTTCGGGAGGCAGGCCGTCGATGGACACGGCTACGGTCAGACGGTCGAGTTTCATCCACTCGAGAGGAATCGGAATCACTGCGCTCGTGACGACCAATACGAACTTTCCCATGCGGGATAGTTCAGGAAGGAGGAGCGACAGTTCGCGATGGCGAACTAGCGGCTCGCCTCCAACTAGGGAGATGTGGAGGGGCCGGTGTTTCCTGACGAGGCCGATAACGCGGTGGACGAGGTCGTCGCCGCGATAGTCGTGAACGTCGCGGAGTGTGGTCTGGCCGCCGAGATGGTCGTCGTTGTAGGCATAACAGCCGGGACAGTGCAGAGGACACTCACGAGTGATCTCAATCGAGAGTAAAGGGGCATGGCCTTTTAGAATCGTGCCCCAGGCTGCGACTAGTTGATGAGGCTTCACAGGTGACCGACCCGCGACGCCACGAGAGAACGCGCTGGCATTTGTTTGGTTGGATGAGAAAAGTGCCCCTTGAGTTTCAGTACTTTTGTGGTGGAGGCCTAAGAGAAAGCCTTTTTGGCAGTACTGCATTCCAAAGGCGTAAGGGCAATTACTGAGTGAGTACTGTGGCACGCGTACTGAAATAAATCATCCTTTCTTCCCATTGTTTGAAAGGACGAATTGCTTGATGCTAGAGAAGGTCATTATGCGATGCCGGGGGATTGCCATTAAACTGCCTTTGCTTTTAGCCATAGCTGGTTTGACAACCAGTTTGGCGCACGCCACGATTGTGGGTCAGTATCAATTCGAAGCATCGGGTGTTGCTACGCAATCAGGCACTGGCAACGCGGCGACTGGAGTTGACACGTACATTCAGTTTACGTTCGACGATTCGGGAACGCTGACGGTCAAGGTTGACAACGTGTTCAATACAGCAACCATTGAAACTTCCGTGAATGCAGTCGATTTTCATCTCAGCAACGGGCCGTCGAATAGCGGGACAATCATCAGCGGTGGATCGTATGTGAGTTGTTCGCCTGTTGGAGCTTGCGGCGGGACGACTAACACATCGCCGCCGGGTTGGGCTCTCACTCTTCCGACGACGTCAAACTACAATCTTACGGATACAAACGTTGCTACAGCGGACAAGATCACAAGTACGGGTCCATACTCCGGCGCGATTACTACGAATGAAGCACCCTGGTTTGCCACCAATAGGATCGGAACGGCGTTTCCCGATTTCAGCGGCACGGGAACTGCCACAACCTTTATCCTGTCGAATGTGGCTTTTGCGAATCTGAATGCGCTGTCGCAGATTGACAGCGTGACGGTTTTCTTTGGCGACGTCAATAATGGCGGTAATTTCCTGTCCGATGTCGCGCTGGAGCCGGAACCGACTCCGTTCGTTCTTATGGGGAGTGGTCTTTTGGTTATTGGTTTCATCAAACGTCAATTCAAATAAATAAACAAACAACATAGCTTCTGACTACTGGGACGGACCAAAGCCACGCTGCGAAGCGTGGCTTTTTCTTTTGGTAACACTTGTTTGCGTAACACTTGATCGCCCCAGGAGTCGGTAATATAGTGGTGGAACTTCCATGATGCAAAAACGTTCACTTCTCGTTCTTACTGTTCTGTCAGGTAGCGGAGCAGTGCTTGCGTGGCAGATGGCCGGTGTGAAGCTTCCTCCGCCATATGCGACGCCCTCGGCCAACAACCGGCCACGTGTCGTGGATCGTCCTGAAAGTTCACGCTTGCAAGTTCCGGCGGGTTTCTCGGTTGCCGAGTACGCCACCGGGCTGGACATACCTCGCTACATGATTTATGGTCCGAGCGGCGAGTTGTTGATCACAGAGAGCGCGCAGAACGGCAGCGGCGCAGTGACAATTCTTTTCGACAAGAATCACGCTAACAAGGTTGACTCTCAGAAGAAGATTATCACCGGACTCAGCCGGCCTTATGGGCTTGCGTGGTGGCACGATTATCTGTACGTCGGCGAGCCAACTTCTATCAAAAGATATAAGTATGACGCGAAGACTATGACCGCGGGACCGGGTGAGGAGATTGTCAAATTGCCTGGAATGGGAGGCGGGCACTGGACACGCTCACTGGTGTTCGATCCGAAAGGCGAAAAATTGTACGTCGGCGTCGGGTCAAGTTCGAATGTGTCGCCGGGAGATCCGCCGGAGCGCGCTGCGATCAACCGCTATAATCCGGATGGCTCCGGTCATGAGATTTATGCGTCGGGCACACGGAATCCGACGTCGATCCATTTCTATCCGGGCACCAACACGCTTTGGGCCTCGGTGCAGGAGCGGGATGAGTTAGGCGACGATCTGGTGCCCGACTATTTCACGCATATTCAGGAAGGCGGCTTTTATGGTTGGCCGTATGCTTATTTCGGGCCGCATGAAGATCCACGGCGGAAGGGAGAACAGCCAGACTTGGTGAGTAAAACGATCACTCCGGATCTCGCGCTGGGCGCTCACGTGGCGGTGATCGATTGGACGTTTTATACCGGAACCATGTTCCCCAAGGAATATCAGGGAGGCGCATTTTTGGCGCTCCATGGCTCTTGGAATCGTGCGCAACGCGTGGGGCAGTCTGTGGCGTTTGTGGCGATTAAAAACGGCAAGCCGGTGGGCCAGCCTCGGGAGATTCTTACTGGATGGATGATTTCGCCGGACAAGCGCGAAGTGTGGGGCCGTCCGACGGGCGTGTTTCAAATGAAGGACGGGAGCTTGCTGGTGAGCGACGACGGCGGGAACAAAGTCTGGCGGATTTCTTACAGCAAGTAGGCCGCGGATTCACGCGAATGAACGCTAATAGTTCATGCGTCGCTTGGTTGATCGCGTTTTTTGGCGGGTTGGGATTTGCCGCTCCCTTTTCGCATGAACTGCATCTGAAATTGAAGCTTCAGTGTGTGGGCTGCCACACTACCGCCGCGGCCAGTACTCGTGTTGAGGATAATCTGGTTCCTTCCGAGCAGGTTTGCCGGGGGTGTCATGCTACCGGGCCTATTGCTATTAAGACTCCTCGGCCCTCGCCTGTGGCGAAGTTTAGCCATGAGCAGCATTTGAAAATGGGTAACGTGGCTCCGGTCATTGCCTCAGCTATTGACTCCAAACGGTTCCTGTCTCCTGCCGGCGATGAACGGCGGTTCCTTGATACGAAGAATGCTTGTGAGGCTTGTCATCGGGGGCTCGAAGAATCCACGCAGGTGAGCGAGGCGAATTTTCCTCGCATGGCCGATTGCCTCGTTTGTCATAACAAGATTGATGTGCCGTTTAGTTGCGAGACTTGTCATGCCTCGTCATTCAAACTTGTTCCGGCTAGTCATGTTCAGGGTTGGATCGATATTCATAGCACTCCGGGTACGAAGTTAGACAAGGAGAGCTGCGCTGTTTGCCATGGACGGCGGTTTACTTGCCGCGGGTGTCACTGAAGCCGACGTATTGCACTTCTTCTTCGACGTGAAATGCGAAGCGGGTGTAGACGCGGGCTTTGAGATCGTCGATGATTTCGCGCACCTGACGGGCGGTTCCGTTGCCGGCGTTGTAGATGAGATTTGCGTGGTAATCGGCCACTCGAATATCGCCGTTCTCCATTCCTTTTGCTCCCACCAGTTCCAGGAAGTACGCCGATGGAACTTTCCCTCCCAGGATCTTGCCGGGGGGGACGTGCGCTTGCACAGATTCGGGGAGCTCCGCGTAGATGAGGTTCTTGAAGATGCTGCCGGCGCACTTCATGGTTGGCGGATATTTCGCGTTTCTTACCGCTAGGATTTCGTCGGCTTCCTTCTTCAAGGCGGCCGGATCGGCGGTAGCGAAGTTGCTTAGTTCCGTGGAAAAGATGATGCGGTTCTTACAGTGTTTGAAACTGCTTTCGCGGTAGCGGAATTCGCATTGCGCGTTGTCGAATTCGACGATTGAAGCGCCGTCGAAGAATCGAACTTTGCGTACGAATTCTTCGATGGAGTGGCCGTAGGCGCCGGCGTTGCCGTAGACGGCTGCGCCGGTCCAGCCGGGTATGCCGGTCATGGTGTGCATGCCGCCCAGGCCTTGGGCTATGGTGTGATCCACCAAATCCTGCAGGACGGCTCCGGCGTCTGCGACGACTGTTCCGTTTTCGCTGCGAATTCCGTTGGCCGTGAAACGGAGGACGACGCCGCGGAAGCCTTCGTCGGCTACGATCAGGTTGCTGCCGCCTCCGATGACTGTAAACGGAACTCCGGACTTGCGGACGGCTGTTACGGCTTCGATGAATGTAGTCTCAGTGGCGGCGTCGGCAAGTACGTCGGCTGGACCACCGACTCCGAAGCGGGCGTATTGGCTGAGTGGCGCATCGTAGTGGATAGAGAGTCCGGGAATGCCGGCCAGGACGGCTTCGGAAATTTGCATCTTATATTGCGATTATAGAAGCATGACACCACAAGCCTCACCAAGTCCTGAACGGATCTTCGAGACGCTAAATGCCTACCAGAAAACTGAGGCGTTGCGGACGGCAATTGAATTGGACATCTTCACCGCTGTTGGCGACGGGGCCACGGCTGAAGAGGTCAGAGCCAAATGTGGCGCGTCCGAGCGTGGAGTGCGCATTCTGTGTGACTTCCTGACAATTAACGGATTTCTGACAAAGCAGGAGAACTTGTACCGGCTTACACCGGATGCGGCGATTTTTCTTCGCCGCGGATCTCCGGCCTATATGGGCGATGCAGCGCGCTTCCTGAATAGTCCGCGCATGATGGATGTTTTCCGGGACTTGACGACGATCGTGAAGACCGGGCATACCACGCTTGACGGGGAAGGAACGGTTTCTCCCGAGAATCCGATCTGGGTCGAGTTCGCTCGCAACATGGCTCCGATGTTCCGGCCGTCCTCTCAAGATATTGCGGCGTCGCTGTTCGACGGAACGCCACGGGAGGCAAAGGTGCTGGATATCGCGGCGGGTCACGGGTTGTTTGGAATTGCGATCGCGAAGCTAAATCCGTTGGCGCGGATCATTGCCGTCGATTGGAAAGCCGTGCTCGAGGTGGCTACTGAGAACGCGAAGCAAGCGGGCGTCGCGGAACGGCACGAGGCGCTTGCCGGGAGCGCATTCGACGTCGACTTCGGGTCCGGATACGATCTGGTCCTGCTGACGAATTTTCTTCATCACTTCGACGTGCCAACAATTGAAGGGCTTTTGCGCAAGATACGGGCGGCGTTGAAGCCGGGCGGACGTGTGGCGACGCTCGAGTTTGTGCCCAACGAGGATCGGGTGACGCCGCCAGCGGCCGCGGCGTTTGCGATGGTCATGCTGGGATCCACGAGAACCGGGGACGCTTATACGTTCACTGACTACGAAACCATGTTCCGCAATGCCGGCTTCGCGCGCAGTGAGATCCGCCCCTTGCCTAGGATGCCGCAAAGTCTGATAGTTTCGGAGTAGCAGGCCATGAGAAGGATGTTCGCCGGTTTCGGTGCCGCGTTGGTTTTGCTGGCTCAGACTCCGCCGAAAACAATCGAGAACACAGGTAAGCCAATGATGGTGACCGCCGAGTGCAAGGTGGCCGACATGCCACCGCTTGGGCTTACTTGCTCGGAAGAGGAACCTTGTCCGCTGTATCTCGAACTGTCGGACCTCGAGCTGGTTGGGACGAAACTGTTTGTGGTGGGAAACGTTCATACAAATTCGGCGACGCTCGAATCGATCGTGTTGGCGAGCGAAGATCTGGGTAAAACGTGGTCCGAACCGACGCCGCGGATCCTGGGCTCGGGGCTCGATCACATTGAGTTCGTCGATTTCGAGAACGGCTGGATCAGCGGGCAGTTGCAGCAGGCGCTGCCGCGCGATGCATTCTTTCTACTGACCGACGACGGCGGGAAGACGTGGCGCAAACGAACTGTTTCGGGGGAATCGCGGATCGGGGCGATTGAGCAGTTTCACTTCGAGAACAAAACGAATGGGCTGATGATTCTCGACCTGATTCAGCCTGGCGAAAACGGGAATCTTTACGAATCGTATGAATCGAACACGGGGGGCGAGAGTTGGAGTGTGCGGGAACTGTCGTCTAAACCGATTCCCTGGAAGTATCCGAAGCATCTTTCGGGAGAATTCCGGATTCATCCGGACGGTCCCAGCAAGTCGTTCCGGTTGGAGAGAAAGCAAGCGGAGAAGTGGCTGCCCTTCGCGAGCTTTCTGATTTCGGCGGGTGTCTGCAAGCCGGTTGAACCGGAGGAAGTTGCACCGCCTGCTGAACCCAAAGCCGAGGAGCCTCCCACGGGCGTATTCGTCATTCAACAGGGACCGCCATCGAAGAAGAAGCCTCGCAATCAATAGCGCAAGGTATCATAAACAATTGCAGGCCACCGCTGTTCCACACACTCTCAACAGGCAATCTGTAGCGCTGGTGTTTTGCTGCACGCTGCTTGGTGCGGGCGCACAGGTGTTCATGAAAATGGGCGCTGCGAATCTTTCCGCTCAGGCGGAACCCGGTGTCACCGGGGCGACTTTCGTCAACGCGGCGAAGTCTCTCGACTTCCATTTTTATTTCGATCAAGCGATGCGGATTATCACCAATGTTCCTTTGTTCGCGGGTTATGCACTGTATGGCATCAGCACGATGCTGCTGGTGCTGGCGCTGCGAAAGGCACAGCTTTCGATTCTTTATCCGATCATTTCGCTGACTTACGTCTGGGTGGCTATTCTGTCGGTGGTGATCTTTCATGAGTCGATGAACGGGTTCAAGTTGATCGGCCTGATCACGGTGATTTCGGGAGTCGCGGTGCTGGGCCGGGATGGACGCTGATGAAGACTCCTCTATCGTCGATCCTGCTGGTAGTAGCCGCATCGTTCATCGGATCGTTCGGCGCGGTGTTTCTCAAGGCAGGCTCGGGTAAACTCGGCGGGAGTATTGTCTCGCTGCTGTCGAATTGGAGGTTGGCCGCCGGCATTTTCGCGTTCCTGCTTTCGTCCGTGTTTTTTGTCAAGGGCCTGCAGCACGGTGAATTGTCGGTGCTGTATCCGATTTGCGCTTTGAGTTATGTCTGGACACTGATATGGTCGCGTCTGTTTTTCCAGGAACCGCTGACTCGCGGAAAATTCCTGGGGTTGGGATTGATTTTGCTGGGTCTCACGTTCATGGGCATAGGGAATCAGGCGGCGGCTACAACGCAGCCGACACCAGATCCGTCAGTTCAGACGCGGTAAGCACGATCGGATTGGCTTTCATGCTGCTGGCTTGCGCTGCCTTTTGGACTAGAGTCGCGACATCGGCGCTGCCGATTCCGTAAGCGCTCAGCGCGGGGATGTAGAGCTTCGTGCATAGCTGCATCACCCATTCGATTCCCTCTTCCATGTGGGCTTTGGGGTTGCCGGTCAGTAATTGTGCGATGGTTTCGTAGCGGCGCAACGCGTCGTCTTGAGGCGCACGATTTCGTAGGGCACGAACATTTGCTTCCATCGCGTGCGGTAATAGTGCGGCACACACTGCTCCGTGCGGGGCCGGGAACATGCCGCCTATGGGCGCAGCGAATCCGTGGACGGCGCCGAGGCCTGCGTTGGCTAGCGCTAGGCCTCCCAGCAGGCTGGCCATTGCCATATCCGTTCGCGCGTCGCGATCTTTTCCGTTTTCGTAGGCGCGGAGTAAGGCGTTTCTAACGCGGCGAATTCCTTCCAGGCAGAACATGTCGGTAATCGGATTTGCGCGATTGGATGTGTACGGCTCGATTAGCTGGGTGAGTGCATCGAGTCCTGTGCTCGCGGTGACTTCGGGCGGTAGATCGATGGTTAATTCGGGATCGACTACGGCGAGGCGCGGGAGCATGTGCGGACTTCGGAGGCTCGCTTTAAGCCGATGCTCCGGGGAGGCCAGCACTGCGTTGCGCGTCACCTCCGAGCCCGTACCGGCCGTGGTGGGAACGGCAATGAACGGAGCCGATGGTTTGAGAAGCGGCTTCCCTGACGCGACGACTTCGAGGTAGTCGAGCGCTTCGCCGCCGTTCGCCAGCAGTATGGCGATGGCTTTGCCGGCGTCTATGGCGCTGCCGCCTCCGAAGCCGATGATTACGTCCGCGCCTGATTTGCGGGCTAGTTGAACTCCCTCGTCGATTCGAGTAATGGTGGGTTCGCCTGGGATTGTGAATACTTCGCTTTTTAGATCTGCGGCCAAGGATGCGGCGCGCTCCGTTGAGCGGCCGGCTACTATCAAGGCGCTTCGTCCCATTTCCCTGGCTGCGGAGGCGACGGTCTGTGCCGCTTTGAGGCCGAATACGATGCGCGTGGCGGTGGCGAATTCGAAGGGCGGGGGCGGATTACCAACCGGCATCGGTGGGGAATACGTTGGTGTATTTCAGATTGCGGCGCGGCTCGGCCATCATGGGTTCTACGATGTCACGCCAGGTTTGATAATGCGCCGTTTCTCTGTGCGCGGCCTGGGCGCCGGGAGTGCGGTAGACCTCGATCAAAATGAACCGATTCGGATCACTCTCTTGACGGAAGCAATCGAAGCGCGCGATGCCGGGTTCCTGTATGCTGTTGCGGCCGTTTTCGATGGTGGCGGTTTGGAACGCGTCGACGAACTCGGGCTTCACGTGGATTTCTACATGCGCGATGAGCATTTATGCGAATACCTCCTTAATCACAGTCCCGCCGAAGTCGGTGAGCTTTTCCTGGCGGCCGTTGTGGAGATACCAGAGTTGGAATTGTTCCAAACCCAGGGCGTGCAGAATGGTAGCGTGGAAGTTCCTCATGTGGTTGCCGTCGACGGCGTTGAGGCCGAATTCGTCGGTTTCTCCGATTACCTGGCCGCCCTTGACGCCGCCTCCCGCGAACCACATGGTGAAACCGTGCGGATTGTGGTCGCGTCCGTTGCCACTTTGCGACATTGGCAGGCGACCGAACTCGCTGCCCCAAACGACTAGCGTCGAATCGAGCAGTCCTCGCTGCTTTAGGTCTTTCAAGAGGGCGGCGACGGGTTGGTCTGTGAGCCCGCACATCTTTTCGTGATTAGCGACGAGGTCTTTGTGAGCGTCCCATTGCATGCTGACCGGGCCGCCGCCGGAATATAGCTGAACGAAGCGCACACCTCGCTCCACCATGCGGCGGGCGAGCAGGCAGCGCGTTCCGAAATCGGTGGTGTGCTTCTGATCGAGTCCGTATGCTTTCTTTGTCGCTTCGGACTCCTTCGACAGATCGACCGCTTCCGGCGCGTGGCTTTGCATGCGGAAGGCGAGTTCGTATGAACTGATGCGCGCGGCCATCTCGGTGTCGTTCTCGGGCGTGTCGAGATCATTCATCTTCTGCAGCAGATCGAGAGTGGCGCGCTGGCGTTGTGGCGTCATGCCTTCGGGCGGTTGCAGATTCAGGATCGGACTGGCTCCGCTTCGCAGGAGCGTTCCCTGGTAGACGGCTGGCAGGAATCCCGCGCCCCAGCAGGGCGTTCCACCTTCGGGCGTACCTTCGGGCTGCGGCATCACGACGTAGCCGGGTAGATTTTCACTTTCGCTGCCGAGGCCGTAGGTGACCCAGGAGCCGAGACTCGGATAGCCCATCAGAATGCGGCCGGTGTGGACCTGGTACATGGCCGGCGCGTGGACAACACTTTCGGTGTAGAAATTCCGGACGAAGCAGATGTCGTCGACACACTGCGCGATGTGTGGAAAAAGCGACGAGACGGGCATTCCGCATTGGCCGTATTTCTTAAACTCCCACGGTGACGGCAGGAGCGGATCGTCGCCCTTCGTGAACTGGCTTTCCACTTTTCCGAAGCTGGCTGGAAGCTGTTGGCCTTGATATTTTTTCAGTGCGGGTTTGGGATCGAAGGTATCCACATGGCTGGGCGCGCCGACCATGAATAGAAAGATGACCGACTTCGCCTTGCCTTCGAAGTGCGGCTTCTTCGCCGCCAACGGATTCACACGCTGCTTGGCTAACCCTTCGCGCGCGAGTATTTGCTGCAGCGCAAGTGCGCCGAAGCCGTGCGCGGCGCCGCGGAGGACGTCGCGGCGTGTCATCGCCGACGGAATGTGGACGCCGTTACGGAATATAGACGAATTCATTTCGGTTCAACAGAGCCAGGCAAAAATCTTCCATCAATCCATTGGCGGAGAGAAAGTCCCGCGCCATTTTGAGCTCGTTCGGTTTTGGCAGCCGCGCCAGTGCGAGTTTGTACGCCCGGCGGACCTGGCAATCGCGGCCGCTACCGCATTGGGCGGCTAGAAGCTGCGCGAAGAAAATGGATTGCCGGTGCATGAAATCGCTGTTCATTAGCGAAAGGGCCTGCAGCGCGTGAGTGCTCACCGGGCGCATGGGGCACGAGGTCATGGTGTCGGGCTGATCGAAATTGGCCAGCAGCGGGAGACGCACGGTGCGTTTGTTCAGGAGATATAAACTGCGGCGGTAATACTCGTTCTCGTCGGGGAGCAACGGCCAGAGATTGTCCGGTTCGGCTTCGCTGAATATGAGGTCGTAGATTTCCTTTTCGATCGGCACACGTACTGGATCTCCACCCATGCGCGGATTCAATTTTCCACTCACGGCGAGGATGCTGTCTCGAATTGCTTCGCCTTCCAGCCTGCGGTGGTTCATGCGTCCGTAGAATTTGTTTTCGGGATCGAGTTTCAGGCTGTCCGCTGTCGCCGTGCTCGATTGCAGGTACGCGCTTGACGTGACGATCATGCGATCGATCGTCTTTATGCTCCAACCCTTCGCTACGAATTCAGTGGCCAGCCAATCGAGGAGTTTCTGATTGGTCGGCGGCAGCCCGAGGCGGCCGAAATCGTTGGGCGTGCCGACGATTCCCGTGCCCATCCGGAATTGCCAGATCCGATTCACCATTACGCGGGCGGTTAACGGATTTTCGGGCGATGCCAACCATGTTGCCAGCGCCGCGCGGCGGTTGTCGGAGCCGACGTGCCCATTGTCCGGGGCGAATATGGTAGGGATTCCGGGTTGGACAAGATCGAGCTTGTTGTGGGCATCGCCGATTTTTAGAATGTGTGTTTCGAGCGGCTTTTCCAAGTGCTGCACGGCGTATGCCGCTGGAAGCGGGGCCGGTTCGGTGAGTTCAATTGCGTGGAGTTTTTTGCGAAGCTCGGCGCGCTTGGCTCGTTCCTCGGCCGGCATTACTTCGAGAACTTCATCCCAGACAACTCCCACTTGCGACTCGGCGTTTTTCGCCAGACGCTGCTGCTCCGGTGTGCGCATCTCCTTCGGAACGTCGAGTGCTTCGCGGAGTTTTGGATCGAGGGCGGCTTTTTTTGCGGATTGCAGTTTGAAGCGGTACGGCTTCTCCATCGCCGCGATACGTTCTTCGATCGGCTTGAGCCGCTCTTTGTAATCCTTGATCGCTTGTTCGTAGGCGGTGCGTTGTTCGGGTGTAGCGATCTCGACGTCTTTTGCTTCCGTCGCACCGAAAATGGCTTGCAGCCGGTAGTAGTCGGCTTGCGTGATGGGGTCGAATTTGTGGTTGTGGCACTTCGCGCAGCCGACCGTGACGCCCATGAAGACCGATCCGATGGCTCCGGCCATTTCGCTCACGAATTCCTGACGGTTCGCCTCTTCGTCCTGGTTGCCGCCTACCAGGTGGATCGGTCCGGCGCGATGGAAACCTGTCGCGATTAGCGCCTCTTTGTTGCCGGCGAAGAGTTCGTCGCCCGCGATTTGTTCCTTGATGAATTGGTCGTACGGTTTGTCGTGGTTGAAGCTGGCGACTACGTAATCGCGGTAGCGCCAGGCTTGCGGACGCAGCACATCGAGCTCGTAGCCGTTGGTGTCGGCGTAGCGAACAACATCGAGCCAACGCTGGGCCCATCGTTCTCCATATTGGGGGGAGGCGATGAGGCGGTCGACTAGTTTTTCGTATGCTCCGGGTGACTTGTCGGCCAGAAAGTTATCGACTTCGCCGGGGGTGGGCGGAAGGCCGGTCAGATCGAGAGTTACTCGGCGAATTAGATGTTCTTTATCGAGTGGCGGCGATGGTTTTAAATTCTTGCCGCGCAGCGCTTCCAGGATGAATGCGTCGATTGGGGTGCGGATCCACCGATCGTTGATGGCAGGTGTTTCCGGACGAACCGGCTTCTGAAAAGACCACCAGTTGCGGCGTTTTGCGATGAATGCTTCTTCCTGAGCCTTGTCGATGATCCAGGCTCCTGCGATGGCGCAGAACGAGAGCGCGCAAAGTATGAGGGCGCTGGTTCGACGCATGTGTCTCTAATTATAGTGTGCGGATCACCAGGTGTAGTGAACAGTGTATGTGACCACGCGCTCTTCATTCGGTTGGACTGGGACTCGGAATTCGATGGTGTTGCTGTCCATTTTATTGAAGCGATCCGATTGCGCGGTGAGGTTCCAGTTGTCGCCGCGGTAGAGCCGTTCGACTACGCGAATTTCGGTAGGCGTGGTCTTGCGGTTTCGGAGCTTAATCTCGAACGACTCGCTCGCCGACCTGCCTGGTGAATCAATTTGATAGTTGGTGCGCTTGCGCTCGGCGACCAGATCGAAGGCATTTCCGGTGTAGACGCGTACCAGTTCACCAGTTGGGGTGTGATCAATATTGTTCTCGCCGACGAATTGGAGGCGTCCCGCATCGTCTCGCGTGTAGAAGCGCACTCTGCCTTTCGGTAAGGCGATGCCGAGATGATTTTCCTTGGTGTTTTCGAATTCGCGCATCACCCAGACTTTGGGATTTGACTCAATGCCGTAGTTTTGATCGTTCCGGATGTTTTCCCAATTCCAGCCACGGTAGCGATTGAAGTCGATTGACGCGCCTTCGTAGACGTATACCGGAGTGGATTTCGCGTCATTCGCCCGCACGAATTCGACTTGCTTGGTTTCACGATCGAGCAGCGTGGTTTGGTTGTCGAGTGTGTAGAGGTGATATTCGTCGAAGCGGCGTTCGGTGATGGGTGGCGATGCGATATAGCCTCCGCCCGACCCGCTGCTCATCATTATTAGGTCATTTCGTACGCCCGGCTGGACACTCTTATTCACATCGCCAGCCATTAACTGAATGCGTGCGTTCTCGAACGTCTTGCCGGTCTGATTGTCCATCGTGACCCAGCCTATGACGTCAATCTTTGAATCCTTCTCATTGCCGACGATGTTGTAGTCGGCTTTCCAACTCATGCCACCGGAGACGTAAGAGAGGGGTGTGCGACTCACAAGGTGTGATCCGGCAGTTTTCTTTTTTTGTAGTTAGAATCCTAACGTATGAATACGTTAGGATTAGACATGCCTTTGCCTGACTCCCTCGCCACCCTCGAACAGCAACGTTCCGGCATTCTCATGCAGATCCTGGAACTGGGTGATTTTCGCAGCGGCTCCATCACCGCCATCAACGGCCGTTGCGGAAAGCCAAACTGTCGTTGTCATCAACCCAACCAACCCGGTCACGGCCCGAACTTCCGTCTGACCCGCAAGATCAACGGAAAGTCCGTCAGCGAATCCTTTTCTTCCGCGGTGGAACTGCGTAAGGCGCAGCGTGAGGTGGAGGCTTTTCATCGTTTCCGGCTACTTAGTCAGGAACTGTTGGAGATCAATGAGAAGATCTGCCGGGTACGCCCGGTCGCCGATACTGTCTCGCCGGAGGAAAAAAAACGGCGGAAGCCATCCGGCAGGAAGTCGCGCGCGAAGTAAACCAACTGTTGCGCGTTGTCTTCAACGGCCGCCGTCAGTCGGGGCACCTGGACCTGGAAGCCACCGAGATGGCCGTGCGGTCGGTCATGCATCAGGCTGGGGCGGCTGTGTTGACCAGATTGCTGTGCTTCGCCTCCCCAGCCGCCGACCAGCGGACTATCCCTTGTGCTTGCGGCCGCCAGGCTCATTACCGGGAACTACGATCCAAGCCGGTCCTGACGGTGGTGGGCAAGGTGGAAATATCGCGGCCCTATTATCTGTGCTCGCATTGCCATACCGGCCGGTTTCCCGCCGATATCGAGCTGGACGTCGAGAATACGGAGTTCTCTCCCGGGGTACGCCGCATGGAAGCGATGGTGGGCCAGGAGGCGCCCTTCGATCACGGCCGCGAGCAGATGAAGGTTCTGGCCGGCCTGGAAGTGACCGCCAAGTCGGTGGAGCGTACGGCGGAGGCGATTGGCGCCGATATCGCGCAAGGTGAGCAGCAGGAGATCCGGCAAGCCGTCCAACTGGACCTGCCCGTCATTATCGGTGAGCCGATTCGCATTCTGTATGTGCAGATGGATGGGACGGGCGTACCGGTGGTGAAGAAAGAGACGGAGGGGCGGAAAGGTAAGACCGACCCCCAGCCGGCACACACGCGTGAAGTCAAGCTGGGATGCGTATTCACCCAGACCACGTGGGATCAGGAGGGCTATGCCATCCGCGATCCCGATTCGACCACCTACTCCAGCGCCATCGAGACCGCCGAAGAATTTGGAAAGCGAATTTACGTGGAAGCCTGGAAGCGCGGCTGGAGCCGAGCGCAAAAGAAAGTCGTCATAGGCGACGGGGCAGAATGGATCTGGAATCTTACCGATCAGCATTTTCCCGGCACCGTGCAGATCGTCGACCTTTATCACGCGCGCCAGCACCTCTGGGAGTTGGCTCGCAGGCTGCACCCCAACGACCCGCTGAGCCAGAAAGCCTGGATGAAAGTCCACCAAAAGCGCCTGCTCGACAAGGGGAAAATCGAAAAGCTGGTTCTCTCGCTGCGCTCCACCGAATCAACTAACACGGAAGTTCTGGAAAAAATTCGCACCGAAGCGGACTACTTTGAGCGAAATGCCAAACGCATGCGCTACCCAAAGTTCCGCCGTCAGCATCTCTTCGTCGGCTCTGGTGTCATCGAAGCGGGTTGCAAGACGGTGATCGGCTCTCGTCTCAAAAAGTCCGGCATGTTCTGGACCGTCCGAGGCGCAAACGCGATCATCGCTCTACGATGCTGCCACCTCAACGGCCGCTTTGAGGATTACTGGGAGGCACGCCGAACCGCTTGACATTCACTTCTATGTCGCCCACCCGTAAGAGAGTTCGGCGTTGCCTTTCCCGGCCGACGGTGCTCTCACGCGCCATAGCAGCGTTGGTTTCAAAATCGTGTTCGTGCCGAGCGAAGGAAAAACTGGACTGCCGGGCAATCCGAATGAAAGCTTGCCATCGACTTCGATCAGCGGTTGCGTCGCGGCCTGGGCGTATTGCTGGGTTGCGTATTGCGAGCCGTATTGATTCATCGCGCCGTAGTGAGGGACGTAGCCGCTGCGAATGATCTTGCCCCGGATCGTGGTTGGCGTGGGGCCGTTGCGGACAACGAAATCGATGGTTTGGCCTTCAACCAGCGACAGGAGTAATGATTTCTGAAATCGGATCGTTACGGTAGTTTTGTTCGAGAATCTGGAAATCCTGACTCGCGCCGATTGAGCGAAGAATCACTGAGTCGGGTTCCACGTGAGCCGTTGCGCCCACAAATCGCACTTCGCTGACGCCTGCGCTCCACGTGATGGGAATGCGCTCGCGGACGACTGCGAAATTCTGGTTGTAGATGGTAAGGGCGGAATCCACTGCTGTTGCCGCCGGGATACAGACTGTGAGAACTGCGCACGCCCGAATCAGTGACATCTGTTATTGCCTCCGTGCAAGTTATGACGTTGTCGCGCGACGAAAGAGCGGAGAATTCGTCTGTCCCACTGTTCGCTTCGGTTTTTCCCTCGCAGCTTGAGAGCCAGTCGCTACGTAGGCAATCGGTCGATTCGGAAACCGCTGGCAAACGGGTTGACGAAGCGGACGCCCTGTAGGGTAGAGCCTGTGTTGAAGTCTTCGCTGAGGATGATAGGTATATTGTTTAGCTTAGCGGCGGCCCAGATTTGGGCGTCCCAAAAGCTGAGTTTGTGACGGGCGACGGCCTGGGCTGCTTCCATGACGACGAGGGCTGAAACATCGATCACCTGCCAGGTTTGAACATGATGGAACAGTTGAACGACAGCCTCATCTGGAGAAATCAAGGCAGCGAACTTTCTGGTCAGCGTGTAAAACATCTCCGCGAGGACCTGCGTGCTAACCGCGGCAGCTTGCGTTCCAGCGAGTGCAGCCAAAACATCCTTGGCGCGCGTCTGCTTGCCGGGGTGGGTCGCGTCGTAGGCATAGATGAGGACATTAGTGTCGAGAAAGAACCTTGCGGTCATAAAGTTCTTCTCTGCTTGTCGTCCGTTCAGCCGATGCTGGCGCTTTCGTCATCCGCTTGCTGATGAATTCTTCAATGGCCGCCCAGCCGCTGGAAGCGCGCCGCTCGACGTCTATTGCATGCAGTTGGAGGTCCAATGCCTTGCGAATTATCTCGGCTTCGGTCATTCCGGTTTGCTTGGTTAGCTTCTTGAGCCGCCGCTCCTGCTCCGGCTCAATATAGACCTGTTTCCTGATCTTAACCGGCATACATCACATTGTACATCACTCGGAGAGTTGGCCAAGCGCTGCTAAAATCAAAGATCATGTGTCCTGGTGTCACTCTTACGTCCTTCGCGCTGTTCGCCTTTATTTTTCCGGTTATGGCTAGACAGCCGGCCCACGCACGCCATGCGATGGTGGTGGGTGAGGAGCCGATTGCTACCGATGCCGGCGTGGCGGTGCTGAAGGCAGGAGGGAACGCTATTGACGCGGCGGTTGCGATGGGATTCGCGCTCGCGGTCACTTACCCTTACGCCGGAAATCTCGGTGGCGGCGGGTTCCTTCTGGTGCGCATGGCGGACGGGAGGAGTTCTTTCATCGACTTTCGCGAGGCTGCGCCGGCGAAGGCTGCTCGCAATATGTACCTGGATGCCAGCGAGAATCTAACTCAGGATAGTGTGCTCGGATGGCGGGCGGCCGGGGTCCCTGGCACGGTTCGCGGACTCGAAATGGCGCATCAGAAATTTGGCCATACGCCTTGGAACGAACTGTTGGCGCCCGCTGTGAAACTGGCTCGGGACGGCGTCACTTTATCCTATGCGGTTTCGCAGCAGATGGAACAGGCTAAGGGTACGCTCGGGAAATTTTCCGAATCGAAACACATTTTCCTGCATGACGGAGCGGGCTGGCAGATGGGTGACCACTTTTCGCAGCCGGAACTTGCCCGCGTGCTGGAGCGCATTGCCAGGCGAGGGGTCCGGGGATTTTTATGAAGGTGAGACGGCCAAACTGATTGCGGATGCGATGTCCGCCAATGGCGGCCTGATCACACTCGACGATCTGAAGAACTACAAGGCCGTGGAGCGCAAGCCGATTACCGGGAAATACAAGGGACTCGAGATTATTTCATCTCCTCCGCCGAGTTCCGGCGGTGTGGGTTTAATGCAGATGCTTGGAATTCTGGAAGGCACCGATTATGCGAAGTCCGGGTACGGTGCGGCGGCGACGATTCACTATGAGGCCGAAGCCATGCGGCGCTGGTTCGCGGACCGCAGCGAGTTGATGGGCGATCCGGATTTTGTGAAGGTCCCCATGCGAGGGCTGCTCGACCCGATTTATATCGCGAAGCGGCGCGCCTCGATCGATCCGAACCACGCTACTCCCAGCTCGGAGATTCACACGGGCAAGTTCGCACCCAACGAGAGCTCGGAGACAACGCACTTTTCCATTGTCGATGCGGCTGGAAACGCCGTGTCGATGACGTATACTCTGAACGGCGGTTTTGGAAACAAGGTCACTGTGCCCGGTGCTGGATTTTTACTGAATAACGAGATGGACGATTTCGCGGCCAAACCCGGATCGGAGAACATGTACCATTTCATTCAGGGTGAAGCCAACGCGATCCAGCCTGGCAAGCGGCCGGTTTCGTCGATGACGCCCACCATCGTCGCGCGCGATGGCAAACCGTACATCGTGGTTGGCGGACCAGGCGGTACACGGATCACGCTCGGCGGTGATGCAGGTTATCCTCAACGTGGTTGACTTCGGAATGAATGCGCAGGATGCGGTGGACGCTCCGCGACTCCATCATCAGTGGATGCCCGATGAGATTAGCATGGAAAGAGGCTTCTCGCCGGACACTGTCAAAATCCTCCAGAGCATGGGCCATCAGGTTCGTGTCTCGAACACCGTGGCCCGCGTGGAGGCGATTGTGGTGGATGGCGGTTGGCTGACTGGTGGCGCCGATGGGCGCGGCGATGCGAAGGCAGCGGGATACTAAAGACTCTTCATGAATCACGTATTATCGACGCATTTATTCGTCGGGCACCGGCTGACCACTGTGTGGCTCGACCGTATCTGGGACGCCGGCATTCCGGCCGTGGAATTGTTCTGCGCCCGTCAACATCTGGACTACCAGGACAAGGCGCAGATCCACGAACTGGGCCACTGGTTTCGGGACGCGGAATTGAAAGTACATTCCGTTCACGCGCCATTCTTCAATGATTTGTTGTGGGGCCGGTCGGGCCCGCAGGCGTGGATTGCGATTACTGAACCGGTGAAAACGAAGCGGATCGAGATGGTGGACGAGATCAAGCGGGCCATCGAAATCGCCGAGGATATTCCGTTTCGCTACCTGGTGCAACATCTGGGCGGAACGCACGAGGAATACGATGAACGGCGCAGGGATGCGGCATTCAGTTCGCTTGAGGAACTGAGTCTTTTCGCGCGGCAGCGAGGAGTGGAGATTATTCTGGAAAATATTCCTAACGGAATTTCCACCGGGGCCATGCTGAATAGCTTTCTGGATGAGACGCATTTGAAATTGGGGCTGTGTCTCGACGTGGGCCACGCGAATCTGATGGAAGGTGTGGAGACGGCCTACGGCACGATGAAGGAGCGCATCCGGTCGACGCATTTGCACGACAACGACGGCAAGGCGGACAAGCATCTCTTTCCGTTTACCCACGAGGGCGGAACCATCAATTGGAGACCGCTGATGGAACTGCTGGCGTCCCGGCCAGATCAATATCCGCTGCTGCTGGAGTTGAAGGAAGATCCAGAGATGGAGAAACCCCTCGACCACGTGAAGAGGATTTTTGAGGAGATGGAGAAGCTGATCGTGGAGGAGCCGGCTCGATGAGCGGCTCCCCTCGCATCACGATAGCGGATGCAAGCAAGCATGCGGGCGAGGAGGTTCAGATTGCCGGTTGGCTTTACAACCTGCGTAAATCGGGAAAGATTGTGTTCCCTCAATTGCGCGATGGCACGGGCATCATTCAGTGTGTGGGCGTGAAGAGCGAGTTGCCGGAAGAGCTTTTTGAAACACTGAAGAATCTCACGCAGGAATCTTCGTTGATCGTTACCGGAAAGCTACGTGCCGAGCAACGCGCCCAAGGCGGCTACGAACTTGATGTGACGGGCGTGGATGTATTGCAGCGTGTGCCGGAATCGGACCCTTATCCGATCACTCCGAAGGACCACGGCGTGGAGTTTCTGATGGATCGCCGCCATTTGTGGCTGCGAAGCCGCCGGCAAAACGCCGTGATTCACGTGCGGCATGAAGTGATCAAGGCGATCCGCGATTATTTCGACTCGCATGGATTTGTGTTGGTGGATACGCCAATTTTCACGCCGTCCGCTTGCGAGGGCACGTCGACGTTGTTTGAAGTCGATTATTTCGACGATGAGAAGGTCTACCTGACGCAATCGGGGCAGCTTTACAACGAAGCGAATGCGATGGCGTTCGGCAAAGTGTATTGCTTCGGTCCCACCTTTCGCGCGGAGAAATCGAAGACGCGGCGGCATCTGACGGAATTCTGGATGGTGGAACCGGAGATGGCGTACGCGACGCTCGAAGACGTGAAGCGAGTTGCGGAAGAGCTCATCCTTTTTGTGCTGGGACGCGTGCTGGAGAATCGGCGGAATGAGTTGCAGGTGCTGGAGCGCGACATCAGTAAGCTGGAAGCGGTGAAGGGTCCATTCCCGCGGATGAGCTACGACGATGCGGTGAAGAAGCTGCAGTCGTTGGGCAGCGACATTCAGTGGGGCGGCGATTTAGGCGGCACGGACGAGACTCTGATTGCGGAGGGCCTGACGAGTCCGCTGATGGTGGATCGCTACCCGACTGGTGTGAAGGCTTTCTACTTTCAACCGGACGCGGAACGTCCGGAACTGGCGTTGGGAGTGGACGTGCTGGCGCCGGAAGGCTACGGCGAGATCATCGGCGGCGGGACAGCGCATCCACGATCTGGCGTTGCTTGAGCAGCGGCTGGCCGAGCACAATCTTCCCAAAGAAGCGTTCGATTGGTACTTGGATTTGCGCAAGTTTGGTTCGGTGCCGCATGCAGGATTTGGCATGGGCGTGGAACGGTGTGTCGGGTGGATCTGCGGACTGGAGCATGTGCGCGAAACAATTCCGTATCCGCGCATGTTGAACCGGACGAGGCCGTGAAACGATCGCATATCGCGATTATCGGCGCTCCGATGGATCTTGGCGCGGGCCGGCGGGGCGTCGACATGGGTCCTTCGGCGATGCGCCTGGCGGGTCTCGGAGAGCGGATCGGCGCGCTTGGGTACGACGTGAAGGATTTGGGAAACGTGATTGTAGATCAGCCGGAGAGTCTGCCGGTGGGGCATGAACACGCACGATATCTGCCGCAGATCGCGCACACTTGTACGCGTCTGGCGAAGCTGGTGGAGAGCACGGCGGACAAGGGTTCGGCGCCGGTGGTGTTGGGCGGCGATCATTCTATTGCGGTGGGGACGGTGGCGGGCATGTCGCGTCATCTCCGCAAACGGAAGCAGCGTCTTGGGCTCATCTGGATCGACGCTCATCCGGATATGAACACGCCGGAGAGCAGTCCGAGCGGGAACGTTCATGGGATGCCTCTTGCGTGCTGTATTGGATCAGGACCGGACTTGTTGACGAAAATCTACGGTTACGCGCCGAAGGTGGATCCTGCGAATGTGGCTATCGTGGGGCTGCGCGATGTGGACAAGAAAGAACGGATCAACGTACAGCAGGCAGGCATGCACGCGTTCACCATGCGCTCGATCGATGAGAAGGGCATGAGCGCGGTGATGGCGCAGGCAATCGAAATCGCGTCTGGCGGCACGCATGGATTTCATCTTTCGTTCGATATGGATTCGGTCGATCCGGATGAAGCGCCGGGCGTGGGAACGCCGGTACGGGGCGGATTGACTTATCGCGAGGCGCACCTGGCGATGGAGATGATCGGCGATTCGCAACACATGATTTCAATTGAAGTGGTTGAGGTGAACCCGGTGTTGGACACGGCGAATCGGACCGCGAATCTGGCCGTGGAGCTGGTGAGTTCCGCGCTGGGAAAGAGGATTTTGTGAAATTGACGGTGGCAGTGATTTATGGGGGCCGGAGCGGCGAGCATGAGGTGTCGATCCGCTCAGCCGAATCGATTATGAGCGCGCTCGATCCGGAGCGCTATGAAATTCACCGGTATTTTATTTCGAAGGAAGGCCGTTGGAGTCCTCGTCCGCTGTATCCGGAGCCCAAGCGGAACCCGGAGATTGATGTCGTGTTCCCCGTGTTGCACGGCACGTTTGGTGAAGACGGCACGATGCAAGGCCTGCTGGAATTGGCCGACCTGCCCTACGTTGGACCGGGTGTTCTTGCTTCTTCGGCCGCGATGGACAAAGAGGTGGGCAAGCGCTTGTGCCGCGAGGCCGGCATCGCTGTTGTTGAGTATGTCGTTGCCGATGCGAATTTCGATTGCTCGCGGAATAGCCTTCCGTTTCCGCTTTTTGTTAAGCCCGCGAACCTTGGATCGTCCGTTGGAATCTCCAAGGCGCATACGTGCGAGGAGTTGCACGCGGCGGTGAAATTCGCGGCGCAATACGATCGAAAAATCATTATTGAGCGGACGATTGTGGGGAAGGAACTGGAGTGCGCGGTGCTTGGGAACGAGGATCCTATTGCGTCGACCCCTTGTGAAATTCTGCCTTCTCGCGAATTTTACGATTACGAAGACAAGTATCTTCTGGACCGCACCGAGTTTCGTATTCCGGCGGATCTTCCTGCGGAACGTATCGAAGAAGTGAAGCGTACGGCGGTGGCCGCGTACAAGGCGCTGCAATGTGAGGGCATGTCGCGCGTGGATTTCCTGCTCGAGGGCGCTACCGGAAAACTTTACATTAATGAGGTGAATACGATTCCTGGATTCACTTCAATCAGTATGTATCCGAAGATGTGGGAACATTCGGGGCTGGCCTATCCCAAGCTGCTCGACAGGCTGATTGAGCTTGCGCTGGAACGCCACGAGCGGAAAAAGACTCTGCGATTCACCCGCTAGAGATAGCTGAGCCACCAGTCGCTTCTGCGCTGCTTTAACTTTGCGAACCAGAGGCAGAGTGGGTAGAGCGCGACGACCACGGCTATCCACACAACGTAGACAACTCCCAGTCCGTAGCCGTAGTTCGTTGGATACAGTTTTGCCATTCCGCCCATGGAGGGCAAGGGGTTCAACAAGAAACCCGCGTGGCCGTATCGAAGGAACGCCAGGAGAACCGCCAGGCTGTGAATGACGTACAGGTGGACGACGAAATAAAAGAGCGGCACTCTACCGAAGACGATCAGTGGATTGGATGCGGCGAACTTCATCCGGTCCAACCAAGCCAGCATGAGGATCGCTGGACCGAGCGTCATGAGTAAAAAGTCGAGCGATGGCGGGTACTTCATGCATCTGAGGAACGACAGGACAGTCATGCCGGGGATTTGGCTGGACCAAGGCTGCGGATCGCCATAAACGTTCATTCCACGCAGGAGGAAAAACGCCAGCGTCAAGCTTAACCCGATTCTGGTCATCCACTGGCGTCGTTGTGGCGGATCAAGAATTACGATGTTTCCGAAGCAGAAGCCTGCGGCCATGACGGCAACCCATGGGATCAACGGGTAGGCGATTAAGACGAGATGTCCGCCGACTCGCAGCACTCCCGGTTGATGGAGAAGATTCCAGATCCAACCCGCGGAGCCGAATTGCGATGGCATGACGAAGTCGGCGAGATTGTGCAGCGCGATCACGGCGATGCTCAAAGCTGCCAGAACGCGGACCGGCAAATATATGAGAAACCCGAGTGCCACCATGGACCAGCCGAGCATCCAGATGACTTCGAGAATGACGAGGCCGGAATTGAGGCTGAAGATCATCGCGAAGTTGACGACGGTCAGCTCCAGAAACACTAGCCACAGACCGCGCTGCCAGAGGAACCGCGACAACTCACTCCTGGTACGGCCGCGGCTCAACCACAAGAACGCTGCGAGGCCTCCAGTAAATACAAATACCGGGCGCGCAGAAATGCGTAATCCAGCGGGTGAAGAAGAGAGGTACGGTGGTTCGCGCCAGGTTGTCCGGCTGGAAGTACATCGCTCCCGAGTGGAAAAAGTCGCGGACGTGATCGAGCGCCATGATGATCATCACCAAGCCGCGCAGCGCGTCGACGGAAGGTACTCGAGATTTTGGTTTCGTGCCGATTACTTCGGCTCGAACATGTGGCCGATCTTCGGGAAACCGTTCATTGCGAGCCTGCATGATGGTCCGGGTCCATACCAGCGCGGGCCGTGGAACGTATTCTTCGGTACGTAGACCACGTCGCCGACATTGGCGATGATCACGCCCACACGTTCAATAGGATAACGAATTTGTCCCGACATGATGAGCCAATATTCCGCTCCTGACGGGTGGAAGTGTCCCTTGTCGTTCACATTGAGCGGTGGAAGATTCTTCTCGTAGCCGTAGATGAAATTCGCCGCGCCGCGGTCGTCGTCCACAATCGCGAGAGTACCCTTCCGCTTGCCGGAGTCCAGATCGCGAGCCAGCTCGGCGAAGGTAACATGCGGCACGTTGGCGCGCCCATATATGCCAGGCTGCCGTGCGAAGCGGACTGGAATCCAACTGAATCCGGACATGTCCGGCGGCTTCACACTCGAATCGTAAAGGGTTCGCGCATTGTGGATGTTCGTTTCGAATCGTACGGAGGGCCGGTCGCCGATGGTTTCGAACGAGAAAAACGTGGCCATAGGAACTTGCACTATGGAGCCCTTGGACGCTACGAAGGGCTGCTGTCCTTCAATACTGAACCGAATCTGGCCATCCATTACCACCCACCATTCGCGCGTATCGGGATGTAGCTGGCGGGGCTCCCTAGTTCCAGGAGGGTCCGAAATATATTCGGAGCGAAGATGCTCGTCGTCCACGATCAGTTCGCGCCACTGCTTCTGGCCGGCGTGCTTTGCTTGCAGGTCCGCCCACTTGGTGATTGGCCGGTGCGGGGGAAGGTACGCGCCAGGCTCAGCCTTGGGGGCCAGAACCACATCCTGGGCATCGGCCGTAACATAGGCGATGGCGCCGAAGATCAGGCAAGAACATGAGACAACGAGGATGTTTTTCACTGACCCGAGATCATATCACCCATCCGTGCCAGTATTCAAGAGGAGCGGTTCAGCCTTTCTTGTTATAACTAAATCGTTTAAGATGGTCCAAGAGCTTCGGCCGGTACGCGCGTTTCTTTTCAAACAGAATATGGTTCGAAGTGTCTTTTTCGCCTTAGTACCGTTGCTGCTTTTCGCGCAGATCAATATCGTCCGCCCACCGGAACCGACCATTGCCGGAGCACCAGTGCTGCTGAACCATTTCTATCTGGTCCTGGATTCGCAGACATTCGCGGACATCCAGAAGAACGATTTTCTGCGGAAGGAATTCGCTCCCTTTGAGAGCCGCCGCACGATTCGGACGGATCGTAGTTATTCCGGGATCTACTTCTACGGGACCAACACCTACTTTGAATTCTTCGACGCCGCCGAGGCCGCCCCTCGCGGGATGAAGGAGGGCGATAGCGGCCTGGCATTCGGCGTGGAAAATCCGAATGCGCTTGACGTCTTGAGTAGCCGGACCATACCCGATATCAAGTTCCACCAGACCACTATCACGCGCCAATATGGCGACGATATGCTGCCGTGGTTTTATGAGTTGGAACCCGTGAATTTCCCGTTCCGCACTTTCGTGATGTTGTACAACCCGAGCTTTTTGTCGCGATGGAATCCAAGCTCGACTGCAACCGCGAACACCGGCGTGACGCGCAAGGAGTTCCTTGAACGGTACAAATCCGTTTTGGAGGAAAAACCGAAAGAACCTATGCTGCAGGACGTGGCTGGAATTACGCTGGCTCTCCCGTCGGAAATCGTGCAGAAACTAAGCCGGATCTACTCAGCATGGGGGATGCGACGCCGGGGTAAAGGTGATCTGGTGACCCTCGACGCGCAGCAGTTCCAGCTTCGGCTGATTCTGGAAACGGACACGGCGCGAGGAATCCAGCAGGTTGACCTCCGGCTGAATCCATCGACGAAAGAACCGCAACCGGTCCACTTCGGTAAACGGTCGGCGCTGACTTTCAAAGGGAAGAACAGCGCGGTGTGGACATTTTGACGGGGGCTATTTCAGCTCCACGGCGATTACTTCAAAAGGCTGATCGCTTAGATTCTGTTCGGAGTGCTTGGCCGCCAATGCCCATTTCACGTCGCCTGCATCCGCTCGCGCTTCCTGACTTTTTCCATCCGCCGCGGTGACCTTCATGTGTTGCGGCGTGAGATAGACAGTGACGCGCGGCAGCAGGTGTTCGTGCAGCGGCCCGCTCTCATGCGGACCATAGTGAGCTCGAATGACCCTCACCTGATCGTTCTCGAATTCCACGTGATAATGCTTGGGGTCGAGTTTCACCGGGTCGAGCGCGGCCAAGGAAACCGGGTTTCCGTGCGGTTTCTTGAGTTCCACTTCGACGATTCGTAACGGATTCTTACCCACGTTCTCGCTGGTGTGCAGTCCTCCCGCGTGATCGAAACGGACTTCGCCGGGCTTGACGGTAAAGTCCCGCACCTTGCCGTCTTGCTGTACAATCCGCTGGTGGCCGGCGTCGAGATAGATCATGACTCGATTGACCACGTGCTGGTGCATCGCGCCCTTCTTGCCGGGCGCATCGACGGCGTTGATGACCTTCACGGATTCGTTGTCGATGATGACGCCGTGATCGGCGGCGGCGAACATTGCCGCGCTCGCCAGAAACACTAGAGAGAATTTGGATAGCATCGGCTGACGAGCGTATCGCAAGTAGGCGTCATTGCGCAAGTTATAAGCGTTGTTCGGACACGCCAAGAATCCGTCCAGTCTTCTGATCCTGTACGAATGCGACTACGCGCAACCCGTTGGCGCCGGCGCCTGCCGGCACGGCTAGATGCACTTCCTGGGTAAACGAATCCCCCGCTTTTAGGTGGCCGGCCTGGATCAAGGTCCTGACTACCGCGACATGCTGAAGCGATTTTCCCGCATTTTCGCCGCGAGCCACGGACGATTGAACGCGAGTGTCCGCGAGAGCCACGTAGACGGAGGCCGAGCCTTTACCGGATGATGGAATTTCCACTCGAACAGTCACCTGGTCGGCTTGACGAAGAGGTTTCGACAGTCGAAGCGGCAGCTTTTCGACCTGAATTGCTTTCTCGATGGCGGCTTTTACCGCCGGGCCATCGCTGCCAACCATTTCTGTTTGACCATCTACAATGAGTTGCGGAGTGTAGGCACCATCGCGGCGGAAGCGAGCCGCGTAGACCGTCTGGCGGCCGGTGAGCTGTGCGGACGAGAACGGATCTTTCCATCCGAGCTGATTCCAGTAGTCGACATGCTCGCTCAAGACGATGAGGTTCGCCCCGGGAATGGGTTGTGACCGGTCGAGCGCCTCCAGAAGCTTGTCTGCAGGGGGACAGCTTGAACAGCCTTCGGACGTGAAGAGTTCCAGGAGGATGGGGGTAGTCTCTTGCGCCGCGAGAAGGGCCGACGCTCCGATTAGTATGGCTACGAATCTCATGATGCTTCGATGATATAAGGACAGATAGGCGGCTATTTATTCCCGGGATCGTCAATCTCCGTCCGCGCCAAATAGGCGACAATGGAAGTGCAGGAAACTGAATGGCTACCGTTGGCCGAAGTGTTAATGGATCTGAATCGTCCAATTGAAGAATCCGCCCGAGAGCTCATCGTTCTTGAGCTCTATCGTGAACATAAGATTTCTATCGGCAAGGCAGCGGGACTGCTCGAAATGGACCTTCTTGACTTCATTCGGTACTCCTCAAGCGTAGGAATTCCCTATCTGGATTTACCACCTGAACAACTGGATAAAGACTTTGCCAAAGCTGCCGACCTACTGAATAATTCTTGCTCGCCGGGTTCTTCGAACACACTGTGTGATCTCTCCGGTGCCGTTGCCGAGGAAACCAAGCGCACTTCGGAGAGGGAGAGCCGAGTGTTGCGGGCATCGGGCGAAATCTGAGGCGGATCGGTCTAATTGGCCATGCTAAACTCAGGACTGCCCCCGAGTTTTTTCTTTCATGGATTTCCTGGAAGGTCTTAATCCGCAACAGCGCGAGGCCGCTGCGCACGTCGAAGGTCCGCTCCTGATTTTAGCTGGGGCCGGGTCTGGGAAGACGCGCGTGATCACGCATCGGATCGCTCATTTAATTCACCAACATGGCGTTCCCGGGCATGCGATTTTGGCCGTTACGTTTACCAACAAAGCGGCCGAGGAGATGCGCAACCGCATCATCAATCTGCTGGCCAAAGCGGGTGAATCGAGCACCCCGCTGGTCTCTACGTTTCACTCGTTTTGTGTCCGGTTGCTGCGCCGCGATGGCGCTGGTTTGGCGGCCATCCGCCCGGGCTTCACGAAGACATTTAACATCTACGACGACGACGATCAGATCTCCATCATCAAATCGATTTACCGCGCGTTGGGTCTGGATGAGACGTTTATGAAGTATCGCGCGGCACTCTCGGCGATCAGCCACGGAAAGAATCAGCAGGAGACTCCGCAGGATTTCTACAAGCGCGCCACCGATCCTAAGTTGTCGCGGCTGGCTGTGATTTTCGAGAAATACGAGGAGAAGCTGCGGCAATCGAACGCGCTTGATTTCGATGACTTGCTGCTGGAATCGGTGCGATTGCTGCGTCATGACGCTACCGTTCGCGAGGCTTGGAACCGGCGGATTCAATTTCTGATGATCGATGAGTATCAGGACACGAACCGCACGCAATATGAGCTGATGCGGTTGCTTACCGGCGACAAACACAATGTCGCGGTCGTGGGCGATGAAGACCAGTCGATCTACGGCTGGCGCGGTGCCGACATTCGCAATATTCTCGACTTCGAACGCGATTTTCCCAACGCCAAAGTAATTCGGCTGGAGCAAAACTACCGCTCCACGAAGAACATCCTTGAGGCGGCCAGCGCGGTTGTGGCCAACAACAAAAATCGCAAGGGCAAGTGGCTCTGGACCGATTCGGGTCAAGGCACGAAGATTGGGCTGTATGAAGCGCTGGACGCGGAAAACGAAGCTCTCTTTATCGCCGACACCATTGAGAAATTTCTGGCGCAGGACCCGACGGAGCGCGTGGCGGTGCTCTATCGCACGAATTTCCAGTCGCGGCAGATCGAAGAAGCGCTTCGGCGGTACGGCAGAAAGTACATCGTAGTCGGCGGATTCAGTTTCTATCAGCGGGCCGAGGTGAAGGACATCCTTAGCTACCTCAAGGCGGTGGTCAGCCCTCAGGATTCCATCAGCCTGCTCCGCGTCGTCAACGTACCGGCTCGCGGCATCGGGAAGACCACGGTTGAGCAGATCGAACAATACGGACTGGAAAACGGATTGAGCGTGTGGTCGGCCATCGGCCGGATGCTCGATGAACATTTGTTCCCCGGGCGCGCGGAAGCCTCGCTCAACGTGTTTCGCCGCACGATGGAAGAGCTTGCAGAGGCCACTAAGACGCACAATGTTGCGGAGGTCCTGCGGCTTATCCTCGACCGCACCGGTTATCTGAAGATGCTGGAGACCGAGGCAACGCCGGAATCGGAAACGCGCCGCGAGAACTTGAACGAACTGGTGAATGCGGCTGTGGAAGCGGCCGAGCGTGGGGAAAGCATCAACGAATTCCTCGATCATGCGGCGCTTGTTTCCGATGCCGATCAGGTGGATACGCAGGCCCAGGTTTCACTGCTGACAATGCACAATGCGAAGGGACTTGAGTTCCCGATTGTCTTCATCGCCGGGTTGGAAGAAGGCCTTTTTCCGCACAGCCGCTCGGTGATCGGGACTCCCGACGCAATGGAAGAAGAACGCCGGTTGTGCTACGTTGGCATGACAAGGGCCGAAAAACGGCTGTACCTGACTTGGGCGCGATCGAGGCGTAAGTGGGGCGGCGGGCCGTCTGAACCAAGTATTCCGTCGCGGTTTTTGAACGAAGTACCAAAAGATTTGTTGGATCGGCTGCGCGGCGCGGCAGGAATTTCACAGATGGACCTGCTGGCGGAGCGAGCCTACGTCAGGGAGACGGCGCGCAAGAATCTGTACACCGGGAAGACGTACAACTCGGTGGAGAATATCTCCCAGTTTTTTAACGAACGTGGAGTGCAGCCTGCGGCGGCGAAACCGGTCGCGGCGCAAACGGTGGCAGCGAAACCGGCGTTAGGCGCCAGGCCGCCGGTAAAGAAGAAGCCGTTTGGGGCAGGTTCCACGGTGCAGCATCCGTCGTACGGGCGAGGCACGGTGTTACGCAAGGAAGGCGAAGGCGACGATACTAAATTGACCGTCAGCTTTCCTGGTTACGGGTTAAAGAAGATAATAGCGAAGTACGCAGGAATCAAGATCGACGAATGAACACTACATCTATCACTGACAAAGCAGAACGAAAAGTAGCGAAGCGCGCAGCCCGCAAGAAGGCGGCGCCGAAAGCGAAACGCGCTTCGGGCGTAGCTCGCGGAGACAATAAGAAGAAGGTCAAGAAGCTCCAAAAGGGCCAACGGAAACGGTGAACCAGCTCTTTCGGACCAAGAGCATCGACAAACTCATCGCGGATTCAGATCTGCCCGAGATGCGGTTGTCGAGAACGCTCGGTCCGTGGAGTCTTACCGCTCTCGGTATCGGTTCCGTCATCGGGACCGGCATCTTCATTCTCACTGGGACGGCGGCGGCGGGTCAGACCCTCATGGTGCCGTCCATTTTCAACGCGCCCGTGCTCGATCTATTGCTGCACGGGCCCAACGCTATTTCTACGCTTGGACGTCCGGGGGCGGGTCCGGGGATCGCGCTGTCGTTCCTCATCGTAGCCGTCGTCTGCGCGTTGGCGGGGCTGTGCTATGCGGAGTTGGCGTCGATGATTCCCATTGCCGGCAGCTCGTATACGTACGCCTATGCGACGCTCGGTGAGATCATCGCGTGGGTTATCGGGTGGGATCTCATTTTGGAATATGCGGTGGCCAGCATGGCGATTTCGGTGGGGTTCTCCGCTTATTTCAACGACATTCTGGACAGCCTTTTCGGTTTCCATCTACCCAAGGCGCTTTCTGAGCCGTTGGTGCAGAACGGGCAGATCGTGCCGGGTGGGTTGCTGAACCTGCCCGCGGTTCTGATGGTGATGTTCCTCACTTGGCTTCTGGTTCGGGGTGTTCGCGAGAGCGCGGCGGCGAACAACGTGATGGTGGTCATCAAGATCGTGGCGATTATGGTCTTCGTGATTACCGCTTCGCGATTCGTCAAGCCCGACAACTGGCATCCGTTTTTGCCGAATGGTTTCTCCGGAGTTTTGACCGGGTCGGCAATTGTGTTCTTCACCTATGTGGGATTCGATGGCGTTTCCACCGCAGCCGAGGAGTGCCACAATCCGCAGAAGGCGCTGCCGTTCGGGATCATGATGACGTTGGTTGTATGCACGCTCCTCTACGTCAGCGTTGCCGTCGTGCTGACGGGCGTGGCCAATTGGAAAACGCTCGACAACGCGGCTCCGGTGGCGAATGTTTTGAAGGATCTTGGACTCGATGGCGCTCGACGCTGGGTGACCGCAGGGGCGCTGTTGGGCATGATTTCGGCGTTGTTGGTCACGCAGTATGGACAGGCACGCATCTGGTTCGCCATGGGCCGTGACCGCCTGCTGCCGGATGTGTTCTCGAAGGTCCACCCGAGGTTCCGCACGCCCCATCTCAGCACTTGGATCGCGGGATTTTTTGTGGCCATCCCCGCCGCTATTTGGGATATCGGGACGTTTGCCGACCTTACCAACATTGGGACGCTCTTTGCGTTCGTCGTCGTGTCGGCCGGGGTGATCGTCCTGCGAAAAAAGCAGCCCGAAAGACGGCGTGGCTTTCGCGCGCCGCTGGTGCCGTTGCTACCCTACCTGTCGATTGTCTGTTGTCTGATCCTGATGCTCGGGCTGCCGCTCGAGACTTGGATTCGATTTGTTGTTTGGCTCGTTGTGGGCCTGATGATTTATTTCGGATACGGGAAACGCCGCAGCGCTCTTGAATCAGCGGCTCATTAGCCGCAGGATTAATTTCCAGGCCTCAAATTCTGAAACCTTGGCTGGATAAATATTTCTCGAAGGTTTCCCAGTCGTAAAACTGGCGCAGGTACAAGAGGAAAGACGCATCGTCACTGAATTTCCGAGTCTCCTCCGATTCTCCGTAGTCGGCGCTGACAAATTGCGACCCGCGCCAGCGGATGACCGTGCCGCCTTCCTTGTGGGCGGTCGAGAAGTGGCCACCCTTGCGCATTTCGGAAAGGATCGCCTGCTGCACGGAGCCCACGCTGGTCAAGTGAGTTTCGGCGGTCAACGCTTGCTCCTCGAGCATCCGGTACCGCTCGACCGAGCCTTCCTCCGGATCCGGCGGCGCTGCTTGCTGAAAGGGCTTGGTCCAGTATTGGAACCAGCTCTCAGACGAGCGGCGGAAATAGTCGTGATTCTGGGCAGGGAGCTTGTCCCAGCAAGCGCTGATCCGAAGGGCGTAGCAGTTCGAATTGGGCAGCGCGGCATTGAAGCGGAGTTCGAACAAGTAAGGACAGCCGGTGAATTTTACGGCGCCCTGGAATAACAGTTTCGAGCCGTCGTGGCTGGGCTGGAACAATGTGACCAGGGTGCTTTCCAACTGGAACTGAATCTCGTGGGGGGGCCTGGGGTCTCGAAAGTGTATTTCGCAGCGGGCTTCCCGTAATTCGTCACAGGCCATGGTGGGATGATACACCGCGATGGCGGCTGCGATACTGAACTGGTGCCAACGCCGCGATCGAAGATCGAGCGCATTCAACAGGACCTGACTTCCGAGAGACCCGAAACCCGGGGCAGGCGATGCAGGACCTCTGCGAGTGGGCCAAGAGGGACGGCAGTATTCACGCAGCGGCGCTGCCGATCTTTCGCGACGGCATTGAGAACGAATCGGAAGTCCTGCCGGCGACAGCCGCGGCGCGGGGAATCGGACTTATTGCCGGGCCGGCTGAAGGCCGATTGGCGGTGCTGAAACTGGCCAACCACCCGCGGGCAACCCTGGCGGGGCAGGCGGTGCTGCTGATGAAAGATCCGTCCTATGTGCCCGATCTCCTGGATCTGTTGCAGCGGCGTTCAGAACTTGAGATTCAATCAGCGGTGGTTTACATGCTCGGCCGCTCAAAAAACCCAGTCGCGTTTTCCCCGATCGTGCAACGGCTGGCTATTCCCGAGCTGCGGGTGAGGGCGATCGAGGCACTCAGCGAGCTTGGCGACGCGCGCGCGATTCCGCATCTGGAAGGGGTGCTCGATGATCGCACCGACGCCTGGGAGCCGGACGGCCACGTTGCCACGCTGCGCGTTTGCGGTGTGGCGGAAACGGCGATCCAACGCTTGCGGCCCAAGCCGATTCAAGTGGCTCGCGCCCCGGCCGCGCCGCTGGCTGAACGCGCGCGGAATTTCATGCCGTACATTCCGCTGGCGGCGGCGACCGCTGGAGTGCCATGGGTCTTGATGATCCTGGCGTTTGAAGTATTGCGTCCAAAGGCCACTGGGGGCGACGACCACACCGTCGTGCGCATTCTCGACTTCGTTGCGATCATACCTGCGGCGCTCGGTCTGCTGGCGGCGGCCGTTGCCCTTCGTCAACACTGGAGACTCAGTCCGCTGGAATTGATATGCCTGGTTGTTGGCTGCCTTGGGTGTACGGTCTACCTTGCCACATTCGGACGGGAATTTCTAAACTGAGGCGGGCGATTTCGGATCATTGGCGGTGCAGGTATTCGATTACTTCCGCCAGACCGCCTTCATCTCCGTACACTCGGTTGTGTGACTCTACCATGTCGCCGAAGGTCAGCCCGTCAGGCGTTCGTATCTGTTTCCAATCGGCGCCGCGCTGAATCAGCAGCAGTACCGCTTTCCAATTGGGGCTGGTGGCCGCCTCGAAAACTACATTTCGTCCCTGACGGCCTTTAGCGTTGAGGTCCGCGCCATGATCGAGAAGCGCTTTAAGGATTTCGAGGCTGATGGGACGCCCCGTCGCCGCAAAATAGATGGGCGTGCCGAAATAGTTTTTGGCATTCGGTTTTGCGCCGGCTTCGAGCAACAGCATCACGGGTTCGGGTCCGGTGCTGGCGCTGATTTGGATCGCCATCTCCAGCGGCAATTCGTCCGTTCCCTCGTTGGGATCGGCGCCGGCTTTGATGAGGGTGCGCACGACATCCAGTTGCTCCGGCGTTTTTCTGAGTTGACGGAACGCACTCATGAGCAGGGTCATGCCGGAATACCCACGGGCGTTCAGATTGACATGCGGCGCGAGCGATGCCACGGTGGCGTCGTCGTTTCGGGAAATCGCCGTCGACATGTCGCGCATCGGTCCGGCACGGAAGTACGTCAGTGTGCCTTGCGGATCGGTATTCACGCTGAGTTTGGCGGCTTCGATTCCCCTCATTGCTACGACCAGGATCAAAGGAGACAAGGCCAGCAGAAGTGCCAGGCCGCGCCACACGGGTAATGTGGCTCGAAGGAACAGCAGAATCGACGCGCCGAGAAATATACAGGGAAGGATGAGCATGTACATGGCGACCGCCAGCGGATTCGTTTTGGAGCCCGGTGCGGCGGCGAGGCCGAGCACGAACAGAAGCATCAACACGGACAGGTCGCAAGAAACTACAATCCAATAGACGATTTTCAGCAGCACCGATTAGGCCTCATGGTTTGATTGCCTAATGCCAAAGCGTCATGGCAAGCCGATAAATCCTGCCCTGTTGGTCCGGGTCGGCCTGAATCATTTCGTGAACTGTCCGCGGACTCACCTCATCGCCATTACCGTCGTGCAACACGAAGCCTTTATCCCGGGGCACGACTTCATAGCCAAACCAATCCCGAATCAGCGGCGCCACGTCTTTGCGATGATGCGCGCACAGCTGCATAAAGTCGCTCAGACTAATTTCGTAGCCCGCCATGCCGTTAGTTTCTCCGTTTTTCCAGCACTCAGTATAGCCGGTGCGAATACAAGCGGCACCGCGCGCGTTTGTGGTTTGAACGCCAAACCGCTGCGGGCGATCAACGATTGGCTTCAGGACTATCAGCATTCTGGAGCGAGAATCTGCAAAGCTTAAACAGGTCTGATTTCTGTACTCCTGTTATGGATATCCCGAAGAGCTTCGATATTTCTCCAATCGGCTACGTACGCTCCATCCTCAAGGAGCGCTCCGGCGCCCCTCGTCAGGGATGGGAGGGCGCGCCCGATGCGCGGCTGGAAATCCATCCGGCGTTTGCCGAGTGTCTCGACGGCATCCGATCGGGTCAGGACATTTGGATTTTCACGTGGCTCCACGAAGCGCGGCGCTCGGTTCTCAAGGTGCACCCGCGAGGTGATCTGCTGAAACCTTTGATGGGTGTGTTTGCAACTCGTTCTCCGGACCGGCCCAACCCGATAGGAATGCACCGCGTGAAGGTTCTGAGTGTAGATGGCAACGGCCGGCTCCAGGTGCAGGGTTTGGAGGCAATCGACGGCACTCCGATCATCGATATCAAGCCGGTTCTCGAACGCAGCGGCGATTCTTGAAGACCCGCCGCGTTGAGAACTGCATCACCGGAAACGTATGATAGAGACCGCTCCGCTTGTTGTTGGGGCTCCGGAAACGAAAGGAGTCAAATCGCATGCCGAAGATGAAAGAGTTTACCGTAACGATTGAAGACAAACCGGGCGCGCTGGGGAAGTGCTTCCGCGCTCTGGGGGAGCGCGGAGTGAATATTCTGGCTTTTCAATCGTATGTAGAGGAGGGCGAGAGCCTGGCGAGATTACTGGTGGACGATCCGGCCAGCGCCCAGGCAGTGCTGGGCGGCCTGCGCATGATCTTCGAGGAGACGGAAGTCGCGGTCGTCAGGCTCGGGCACCGTCCGGGTGAGTTGGGCCGCGCAGCCTCGCGATTGGGCGAAAAACAGATCAACATTGATTATTCCTACTGCGGACTGGAGCCCGGATCGACGCGGGCGCTGGCGGTCTTCGGGGTCGACAACCTTACCAGAGCCGCAAACCTGCTGGATGAGCTGGCCGCTTCCGGGTGACTCGCAGACAAGCTGACCGCCTAAATCAGACCACGATGCCACGGCGCACTGCGCCCAACACGAGTTCGGCGATGGAGTGAACGCCGAGCTTCTCCATAATGCGCGTGCGGTGCGTCTCTACCGTGTGGAGGCTCAGGCTCAGACGGGCGGCGATTTCCTTGTTGCTGTGGCCTTCCGCGAGCATGTGATAAAGCTGGCGTTCGCGGTCGGTGAGCAATTCGTACCGGTCGTCCACGCGGCGCTCTTCCACATCGCGCATGTGCGCGGCATGAAAGATCTGCGCAACTGACGGGCTGAAGTACGGTTGGCCTTCGTGCAGTTTATGAATGGCCTCGACCAAGCCCTCTTCGAGCGTGTCTTTCAGAATGTAGCCCTTCGCCCCGGCGCGCACGGCCCGCATCACGTAGCGCTCGTCGCTGTACATACTCAGGATGAGCACGGCGGTCTTGGGCGACTGGCGGAGCATCTGGGACGTCGCTTCAATGCCGTTCAGCTCCTTCATGGCGATGTCGACCAGCGCGACGTCGGGCTGATGTTGCTTCGCCGTCTCGATCGCTTCCAGTCCGGAGGCGGCCTCGGCTACAACTTCGAGGTCCGGTTGATTCTCAATAATCCGCCGCAATCCTTGACGAAACAGATGATGATCGTCAACGAGCAAAATTCGAATTGCCATACTAAAAACTCCTCTCTAAACGCTGGCCACTATGGGCCCTACTTTCGATTCATTGGACGTCACGGATTGCCACGGAAGTTCCAGCATAACCCGCGCGCCGTGCCCGGGAGTTGAAAACATGTGCAATTTCCCGCCCAGGCTCGCCGCACGCTCTCTCATGCCGAGAATACCGAAGCTCAGCCGGCCGAGAGCCGCTTCTTTCAAATCCACGCCGTCGAGAGGCCGTTGGAAGCCCACGCCGTCGTCTACCACTTCCACCGTTAATAGACTGCGGGTTTGTTCCACTTTGACGCGCACCTTTGTGGCGTTGGCGTGTTTCTCACAATTGTGCAGTGCCTCTTGCGTTACGCGATAGACGCAGGTCTTCACGGCTTCCGGCAAATCCTCCTGCAATCCGATTTCGGTCAGTTCGCAGGACACGCCCGTGCGCCGTTTGAATTCCTCCGCTTGCCATTGCAGGGCGGGTCCTAATCCGAGATCGTCCAACAACGACGGCCTAAGCAGCAGCGTGATGTTTCGCACGGTCCGCACTGTTCGTTCGGCCAGGTCCCGGGCGCGCGCCAGATTCTCACGGACCTCAGGCAGCCGCGTGTTTGCCACCGACTGAACCTGCATGATCTCCATTTTCAGCACGGCCAGCGTCTGGACAATTTCGTCGTGCAACTCGCGGGAAAGCCGGCGGCGTTCTTCTTCCTGAATTTCCATCAGGCGGGCCGAGAGCTTTTCCAGATCCTGTTTGGCTCTGGAAACTTCCGTCAGGTGTGCTGCCGATTGCCGTTCGAGGTTTTCCGAATAGTTCAGGCTGAAGGCCGTCACCATGATTCCGACCAGCAGGCCAAGACCAAGTAGAACGAGAAGCCGTTGAAGCGACGCGCGACGCGTGGTGGAGAACTGCTCTTCACTTTCGGTCAGCGAGTTCTCGTTCGCGCGCTCCAACTGGCGGAGCAGCACGCTGGCCGCGTCGCGCCGCGGAACGATCTGTTCCTGCACGAAGGCGTATTCCTGAGACTCGTCCAGACCAGCCGCGGCGGAAGAGCGGAGGACCTGAAACGTGTCGTCGAACTTGGCTTTCAGATCGTCTACGGCGCGATCGCCGCGCCGCAGCCTGCGCAGTTCCTGAAAGAGTCCGGTCGTCTCCACTTCGAGCTTTTCCAACTGCATCAAATAAGTTTGGGACTTGTTGGCATTGACGTTGAGAAAGAAATCACGTGCGATGATGCCTGACTGCCAGAGGTTCCTGCGGAGATTTGTGATTACTTCCTGCTGATGAACGTACCGGTGATGAATCTCAACCGTCTGTTTGGAAAAACTGTCCTGAATCCGATAGGCGGTAATAGTGGAAAGGAACAGAAGACCGATTACAACACCGAAACCGGTTCGCAAGACTGTTCGCTTTGTTGTCACTACACCTATATTGTCACGCACCCGCGGCCCTTCGCTACGTCAATGATGCGCGGCGGGATATCGGGAGTGAATACGAGGAACTATCTACAGTTAAGACGCTACGCGCTTCTTCCACGCATCCAGCTCTTTGTGCAACTGATCGCGGATGGTGATAAAGCGGGCATTTTCATACTGATTCGCCTTCTCTCGCGGGTCGTTGGCGATGTCCCACAACTCGTTCGGACCCGTTCCGTCGTTGCGAAGGATCAGCTTGTACCGTGTATTCCGTACCATCTTGGTATTGCGGAAGTGGCCGAAAACGGTCTGTTTCCAGGGCTGCTTTTTTGGCAGCGGCTGGTTTTGCGCAAGCGCCGCGTAGGAGCGGCCGGTGAGATTTCGCCCGGCGGGAAGCGCCGTTCCGGTGATGTCGCAGATTGTGGGCACGAAGTCGTAGAAGCTGATCAAATCCGGACGCGCGGCTTCGGCCGGAATGTGTCCGGGCCAACTCCACAGCATGGGGACGCCCATGACTTCCTCGTACATGTTGATCGGATCGGACGCCAGTCCTTTGCTCCACAGGCCGTGACGGCCGAGAAGATAGCCGTTGTCGCCGGTGAAGACGACGATCGTGTTGTCCAATAAGTTGCGCTCGCGCAGTTTGCGGAGCAGCACCGGAATCTGATCGTCGAGTGCGGTGGTTGATGCCGCACACTTGCGAAGATTGCCGACGATATCGGTCAGCATGTTCTTCTCGCGGAGTGCATTCGGCGCGGCGCGCTCCCAGCCGAACGTATCGAAGATGACCTTCGAGTACATGTCGTAGTACTTCTGCGGGTGCCCTTCGTAGGGCGTGTGCGGATTGAGATACGCAGTGGTCAGAAAGAACGGCTTACTCGCGGTCTGCTGATCCAGAAAATCGCAGGACCGCTTGGTCATCAGATCGGTGAGATAACCTTGCTCCTGGACCGATTTGCCGTTGAGGAACATCTCCGGATCGCGATAGCTACGCGAACCGCCCGACATGGTGTAGGTGTACTGCAAGCCGTGTCCGGGCTGCTCGTCATGTCCCATATGCCACTTGCCGACGTGGCCGCAATTGTAGCCGCGCGCAGAAAGAATATCCGAGAGCATCACCTCGCTGGCGAACGATGCCGGGGCTTCCGCCTGGCCCTGGGGCGGATTTGCGATGGGCTGAGGCGTGAGGAAATCCTCGATGCCGTGCTGCTGCGGTAAACGTCCCGTCAACAGCGTGGCCCGGCTCGGCGAGCAGATCGGCGAGCAGCAGAAGCTGTTGATGAAGCGCATCCCGCTACGCGCCAACGTATCGATGTTGGGAGTGTGGATTTCCTGATTGCCGTAGCAACCGAGCATCCACGAGGCGAGGTCGTCCGCGACGATCAAGAGAATATTCGGCGTCTGAGCAGGCTTAGTCGCAGCGAGCGCGGCGCCGGCGGCGCCCATCAGGAAATGTCGGCGATTGAGAGGCACAAGGATCCCTATTAGTTTATAAGACGTCGGCGAACCCGCGTTTGAGTTGCCGGAAAAAGAGCCCGCCCAGCACAAAAGCGGCCGCTGCGTAAGCGCAAAGAAATGCGAATTCGGTCAGGCGTGGCGGACGGAACGATAACAGCCGCTCGCGGTACGCGGTGACCACAAATGCCAGCGGGTTGATTCGCAGCAGGAACCTGAGGCGTTGCGGCACCTGCTGTTCGGTGATGAAAATCGGGGTCATCCAGAACCAGAACGTCAGCAGGACGCTCACCACCTGCGTGGTGTCTCGCAGATACACCTGGAGACTTGAGAATATCCATCCGATGCCCACTGCGAAGAGCCCAAGAACGAACATGTAGATGGGCAGCAGCAGAATCATGGCGCTGATATGACCGAGCCAGAGGCCAATCACGATGATTGCCAACACCAGCGCCAGCAGATGGCTTACGAGCGAGGAAAGAAATATCGAAACCGGCACGATTTCCGACGGAAACACCGTCTTCGTGATCAGGCTCGATTGGTCCACCAGGCACGATGTGCAGCGCATCACGGTGTCCTGAAATAGTAACCACGGCAGGAAACCTGCGAAGAGCCAGACCGTGTAATTTTGCGTGACTTCTCCGGCGGGCGGCGTCTGCTTCAGGCAGAGCTGAAAGACGAAGGTCCAACAGGTGAGCATGACGAGCGGCTGGATCAATCCCCATAGCCATCCTGCAGCGGAGCCGACAAATCGCTGCTGGAAATCGCGTCGAACCAACTGATAGAGCAAGGTTCGGCCCTGAATCAGGTTATTCAGAAAGAACTTTCCAGGGATTCGGGCCATACTGCGATTCTCTCATTCTCCTAGCGCTTGACGGCTAAGACCGCGTCTACGGGCTTGCCTGTATGTTTTCCGCTCACCTCACTGAAACCCGCTTCGCGCAAGAGTGTCGCGTATTCGCCGAGTGTTCGCTCCTTGCCTTCGGTGCAAACGAGCATGTTCAGCGATTGCAGATGCACGTGAGTGGGTCCTGATTTGTCTTCGGATAACAGTTTTTCAACGACCAGCAGCGCGCCTCCGGACGGGAGCGCATCGAAGACTTTCCGCAACAGCACTCGTATTTTGTCTTCGGACCAGTCGTGCAAAATTCGGCCGAGGGCGTAGAGATCCGCCGGGGGTAGTGGATCGGAGAAAAAGTCGCCGGGGATAGCGTCAATCCGGCTAACCGCTGGTGATTTCGCGATGTATTCACGCGCGACTGGAATCACTGTGGGGAGATCGAAGACCGCCGCGCGAAGATCGAGGTAGCGCTCACATGCGGCGATCGGCAGATGTCCGGTGGCGCCACCCAGATCGACAAGACGCCTGAAGTTCCTGAGATCGAACGCCGCGACAACCGACGGAGAACTCAACATGCCGAAGCCGTTCATTCCGGCGAGAAAATCGCGCTTCGATTCTTCGTGTTTGAAGAAGTGCGAGAACAAGGGGCCGTCGTCGCCGGACGTTTCTTTCCACTGGTGATGGCCTTCACGGACGGCTTGCTCGAGATTGCCCCACATTTTGTATAACACCGTATCCGAATAGCGGATGTAACCGCTTAGGGTATCGGGGCTGTCGCGGCGGAGATACACGTCGGCGATCGGGGCGTTGGTGTAAGCAACACCGTTTTTCTGAAGCAGGCCGAGGCCAACGCAGCCGTCGAGGAGACGCTCAAGCGCATCGGCATTCGCATTCAGCCCGGCCGCGAGTGTCGCGACATCGGCGGAATTTCCGTACAGACGCTCGAATACGCCCATTGAGAGGGCAACGAACATTACCTTTGACCGGCGGAACGCGTCGATCAGATCGACTACAGGAGAAGGATCAATCATTCTATCTTCCAACGCAATATAATATCGGACGCATGGCTTACGATACGCTGTCCGTTCCGTCCACCGGCACTGAGCCGCGTAGCATCCAGCCCGCGGCGCCCGATCGGCTTATCTCGCTCGACGCTTTCCGCGGCCTCACCATGATCTGGATGATCTCGGAAGGCTTCGGTCTATCGGCTTTCCGCGATCACCCGATTCTCGGTCCGGTTGCGGCGCAGTTCCGGCATACCGACTGGCAGGGCATGACGGCCTGGGACCTCATCCAGCCGTTCTTCATGTTCATTGTCGGCGTGGCGATGCCTTACTCTTTTGCGCGCCGCTGGGAGCGGGGTGAGACGTGGACTCAAAGTCTGCGGCACGTGCTGTGGCGATGCTCGCTGCTTATTCTGCTCGGCCTGATTGCTCGATCGATTCAGGCCGGGAAGCCGACGCTCGATCTCATCAACGTGCTCGCACAGGTTTCCGTCACCTACCTGATTGCGTTTCTTGTATTGCGGAAATCGTGGATGACGCAGGGTATCGTCGCCCTTGGCCTGCTGGTGCTTCATTGGGCGATCTATCAATTCTCGTCCGCTCCCGGAGTTCTCGGACCCTGGGTGAAGGACGCCAACATCGGCTGGTATCTCGATCGCCTTATTCTGCATAAGAACTGGAACGGTTCCTACGCGACGATCAACTGTATTTCGTCCGCCGCGAATACCGTTTTCGGCGTGATGGCCGGCGTGCTGCTACGCAGTAATATGCCGAGCGGGAGGAAGATGCGGATTCTGGGTGCGACCGGGGTTGCCGGGATTGCCGCGGGCCTCGCCCTGAGCCCGTGGATTCCCATCATCAAGAAGATTTGGACCCCTTCCTTCGCGCTGTATAGCGCCGGTTTCACGCTGCTCGCGTTGCTCGCCTTCTACGCGATCTGCGATGTAATGGGCTACCGGCGCTGGACAAAACTTTTCGTTATCGTCGGTTCGAATTCGATCTTTATTTACGTGTTTCACGAGACGCTGAACCGCTGGCTGCACTCTTCGTCGAAAACATTCGTCGATTGGACCCAGCCCTTTGTTGGCCCATGGTCGGATGTGCTCACGGCCTGTCTTGCCATCGCTTTTCAGATTTACGTTTGCTACTGGCTTTGGAAAAAGCGGATCTTCTTCAAGGTCTGACTCACACGTTCAGCCGGAAAAAACGGTGGCGGCACATACGGCAGCGGTACGGTGTGATCAGTAAGAATTCCAGCACTTTGTCCAGAACGTTCCGATAGTAAGAAGGGCGAATATCAGCAACGCCGCATCGTGGACATACCTTCCTATTCCGCCAGATCATTGTTAGAAATTGAGTATAACTCAAGGCTTCACAGCGAGTTGGCCGAGCCCAGGTAGATGGCGTTCAACAGAAACTTAAACGTGCCGTATGGCTGTCCACGAAATTGCGGCCGGAATCCGAACAGCACTACGTGGCCGCGGCCGTGGCGCGCATCCACTAGAATGTCCTTGCCCAGCACGGCGGGTTCACCTGAGAACCATCCGCTGGCAAGTACGTCGTGGGCGGCGTACTTCGCAACTGCCTTCACTTCGCGCTCGCCGCTGTTGAATTGCGGGAGCAACGTGATGTCCCACGCCTGGCCTCCGCTCGAGAATGCATACGCTTCCTTCGGCATGCCGAAAGCGATCGGGTTTGTTGCGTCCACCGTAATGCGCAGAATCGATCCAGGGCAGTAGAAACCTTCGGCGGCGCGAACCGGCAGCGGAAATAGTTGGACCGGCAATTCCGACGCCGCGTCGAAGGCGATCAGTGTTCCGCCATCGTGAACAAACCGCTCGAGCGCTGCTAGACCGGTGACCTCAATGCCGCCGGTATATTCGGGCCGTTGCAGGGCCACCATTTCGCCGCGGCCATCACGGCCGCCTGGCAATTCGCCGTCGCGAGTGCCGTGGAGAATGGACGCCATCGTCTGGTCCGGAAGAATGATGGTGTCGAAGCGGGCTTTGAGCGAGCCTTTCTGAACGTCGCTGTTGTTGATGAGCGTGAAGGGCACGCGAAACGTGTCGAGTACCCACTGCGTCCAGCCGGCGTCGATATTCGCTGTCCAGGAACCATAGAGCGCGACACGCGGCCGCTTCAACTCCCAGGCCGCGCTTTCGAATCCGTCATCGCTGCTTGTGAGGATCTTCCCGTCTTTTGCCCAACGGATACGATCGTTACGGGCCAGTGTTTCCGCCGTTGTGAGGAATGATGCGTCTTCTCGGTGATCGGTGGAAGACCTGCTCAGAGGAACTTCCACGGCGTTTTCCAGATCGGCGGAGAAGGGTTGATCGATCCGATCGACGCTGACGCCCATTTGCATGCTCAGCGTCCAACCTGCGATGTCATACGGCCGCTTTGCCGGCCCTGTTGTTCCACTGCGCAAGTCCGGGTAATTCTGCGGCTCGAGCAAGTCGGCCAGATAGCCACGAAAAGGTTGCGCGGACAGAATCACGTAGCTGCCCTCGGAATAGGTTCTGGTGCCGATGGTGAACGACGCGCGCGCACGCTTCAATTCAACGCCGCCCAACTGCAACCGGCGGGTCATTTCACGCGCGCTGGATCGATCCCATTGCTCGGCGGGAATCACATACGCGAAAGGCTTCGTTTTTCTTCCCACTTCGATGTTGCTTGTAGCCATGCTCCAGGCTTTGAGAAGGAACTCCGAAGAACGCGACGAGGCCAGATCCAGGATTGCGAAATCGGCCGTCAGCATGTAGTCGATCGCGTTTCGCACAGTCCATCGGCCGCCCAGCCAGGGGCGCTCATAGAACACAGACGGTTCTTTCGTCGGCATGCCGTTGGGGAAATGTTCCGGCAACTCGGTCAGCTTGTAATCCTTTGGCGTCGCGTAGCCATAGCCTGCGACCTCGGTGAGAATTCCGTGCATATTGTGAAATGCCGGAACCGATCGCAGGCCGCCATTCCACCACGCGTCGAAGCCGAAGTAGGAAAGAATCCCCGGCTTGTTCTCCATGGCGAAACGCTCTTTCATCGCCGCTCCGATGAGATTGATACCTTCCATCACGGGGGCGGGAATATTCGGATTGAGCGGCTCTGCGTATGGGGGAACAAAGATGCGCGCCGGAAATGCAGGCGCCTGGTGCTGGTTGTAGAGTATTTGCGGGAACCACTCTGAATAGAGCAATCGCGTCACATTGCGCGTCTCCGGAAGATTCATCATGTACCAGTCGCGGTTGTTATCGTGGCCGGAATACTTCTGATAGAGCCAGGGCAGTGGCGCCTGCTCGTATGGTGTTCCCACGTTTGTTCGATACCAGTGAACAATGTTGTCGAGGCCGTCCGGATTGATTACGGGGATCTGCAGCAGGATGACATTCTGGCGGATACGCTGAATCTCGGGGCTCTCGCCGGTCACCATCTTGTACAGCAAGCCAGGTGAATGCTGCACGGGCGCGACTTCGCTGGCATGCAATCCGGAATCGATCCAAACAATCGCCTTGCCTTCGTGCGAAAGACTGCGAGCCTCGTCGGCGCTGGCCTGGCCGAGCGCCAGCCGCCGGCTGATCTCTTTGTAACGGTCGATTTGCTTTAGATTTTCGGGGGCGGAGATCACTGCGAGATACATCGCGCGGCCCTCCGAGCTTTTACCGAATTCGACAAGCTTTACGCGGTCGCTGACAGCCGCCACCTTCTGGAAGTAGGTCACGATCCCGGCGTAGTCCACCAGTTTGTAGTCGTCGCCTGGAGTGAAACCGAGAACGTCTTTGGGCGCGGGAACAGTTGCTGCCGCGAGCGAGAAGCAAGCTACCGCAAGAAGACGAAAGACCCGTTTCAGCATGGACAATACTATTACTATGCACGAAAAGTTTCGCATCGGCCTGGTGCAGATGTGTTGCACAACGAAACCCGATGAAAACATGGCCAAAGCCAAGGCCGGCATTCGGGAGGCCGCCGGTAAAGGCGCACAGATCATTTGCTTACAAGAGCTGTTTCGATCGCAGTATTTCTGCCGCGAAGAAAACGCCGAATTGTTCGACTTGGCTGAGCCGATTCCGGGACCGTCCACGGCTGCTTTAGCGGAACTTGCCAGTGAACTGAAGATTGCGATTGTTGCTTCGCTGTTTGAGCGGCGCGCCGCGGGTTTGTATCACAATACTGCCGCGATTCTCGACGCGAACGGCGCCATGCTCGGCATCTACCGCAAAATGCACATCCCGGACGATCCGCTATATTATGAAAAGTTTTATTTCACTCCTGGCGACACGGGTTTTCTGAATTTCGATACTCAGTTCGGACGAATCGGCACTCTTGTGTGCTGGGATCAGTGGTATCCGGAAGGTGCGCGGCTCTCCAGTATGGGCGGGGCGAACGTGTTGTTTTATCCGACTGCAATTGGGTGGCATCCGCACGAGAAGGCGAAGTACGGACCACGGCAACTGGACGCATGGCAGACCATTCAACGCGCACACGCTATCGCGAATGGGATTTATGTGGCTGCCGTGAACCGCGTGGGATTCGAAGGCACGCTGGAAAATGGTTTGGAGTTCTGGGGATCGTCGTTTGTAGCGGATCCGTTTGGCCAGGTGATCGCACAGGCGTCTGTTGGAAAAGAGGAAGTTTTGGTGGCGGAGTGCGATCCGAAACATATGGAGGAAGTGCGGCGTAACTGGCCGTTTCTGCGCGACCGGCGCATCGACGCTTACGGGGCGATCACTAACCGATGGCTGGCGTAAAGCGCGCGTACCGCATGCCTGCCGAGTGGGAACCGCACGAGGGTACATGGCTCGCGTGGCCGCATGAACGCTCCGACTGGCCGGGTAAGTTTGCTCCCATTCCGTGGGTCTACGGCGAGATTGTCCGGCATCTTTCGCGCGTTGAGCGCGTGCATGTTCTCATCGGCCGGGACAGCGTTGCGACGGCCACGCGCGTATTCGAAAAATCGGGCGCGGACCTGGATTCGGTCGACTTCGTTACGTCCGCCACCGATCGAAGTTGGACTCGCGATTTTTGCCCCATCTTCGTTAAGGACGCCCAGCAGCGGACCACAATTCTCGACTGGCGTTTCAACGGCTGGGCGAAATACCCGAATTGGAAACGCGACGACGCAGTCCCCGCGCGCATCGCGAAAAAGCTGCGCCTGCCGGCCATTCAACCTGTACATCGGGGGCGGCGAATCGTACTGGAAGGCGGCAGCATCGATGTGAACGGCAAGGGCGCCATGCTGACGACGGAAGAATGCCTGCTCAGTCCGATCCAGGCGCGGAACCCGGGTTTGAGCCGTGAAGATCTCGAAACAATCTTCGCCCAATATCTCGGATCGACGCGCACCATCTGGCTCAAGAATGGCATTGAAGGCGACGACACGCACGGGCATGTCGACGACCTTGCCCGATTCACGGACGAGCACACCGTGGTCATCGCGCGCGACGGTAGCGCGAAGCTGGAAGAGAATTACAGGCTGCTGCGGCGCGAGAAAAATTTGCGGGTCGTTTCTCTGCCCATGCCGCGGCCGGTCCATTTCGACGGTCAACGCCTGCCGGCCAGCTACGCCAATTTTTATATCGCGAACGAACTTGTGCTGGCGCCGACATTCAATGACGTGAACGACCGCGTCGCGCTTAACACGCTGGCCAAGGTATTCCCGGATCGCAACGTGGTTGGAATTCATGCCGTCGATCTGGTGCTGGGACTCGGCACGCTGCATTGCATGACGCAACAACAAATCGCGTAGGATATGAAATTATGCCGTCTCTTTTTCTTCCGTTCGCGCTGGCAGTAATGGCGCCATGGCACTATGCGCAACTCGACGGAGCGAAAGTTCGCTACCAAAGTTATGGCACGGGTAGGAGTGCGGTTGTTCTGGTGCATGGCTGGACGTGCGATGCCTCGTTTTGGGAGGCGAATATTCCGGCTCTGGCGGCGAAATATCGAGTGATCGCGCTCGACCTTCCGGGTCATGGCGGCAGCGATCGGCCTAAGATCGAATACACGATGGAGCACCTGGCGCGCGGAGTGGACGCGGTGTTGAATGACGCCGGTGTGGAGCGAGCGGTGCTGGTGGGACACAGTATGGGCGTGCTGGTTGTCCGGCAATACCTGACCGATCACAAGAATAGAGTGGCCGGCCTTGTTCTGGTGGATGGCGGTGTCAGCCGACCCGTGTCCGATGAGCAAATCCACAAAAATCTGGCGGCTCAGGCTGAATATAGGGCATCGTTGGCCGGCCCCGACTACGCTAAAGCAGCCGGGCCACGAATCGATGGAATGTTTATCGACCAGACGCCCCCCGCGATGCGGGAGGAGATCAAAAAGAAAATGCTTTCGACGCCCGGACCCATCGCGGCCAGCCTGATGGCGGGAATGGCGAGCGCGACAACATGGAACGACGGCCCGACGGATGTTCCCACGCTTGACATCCTGCGGAAGAGACCCACCGTGGCCGAAACGGAAGCGGTGACACGGACCCAGTTCACCAATCTGGATTTCCAGCCTTGGGACGGCGTTGGACACTTCATCATGATGGAGAAGCCAGATCGATTCAATCAGACCGTGCTCGCCTTCCTCAAGAGGATCGGGTTTTGATGGGGCCTGATGAAAGGTTCATGAGGCGCGCCATCGAGCTTTCAGTGGAGAATGTCCGCGTCCGGCGGGGCGGTCCTTTCGGCTGCGTCATTGTCAAGAGCGGCGAGATTATCGCGGAAGGGTGGAACGAGGTCACAGCGTCGAACGATCCAACGGCCCATGCCGAAGTGGTGGCCATCCGGCGCGCTTGCCTGAAGCTTCAGACGTTTCAACTCAACGACTGCGATCTTTACACAAGCTGCGAGCCGTGCCCTATGTGCCTGGGCGCGATCTATTGGGCGCGTCCCCGGCGCATTTATTACGCAGGCACACACAAGGATGCGGCGCAGGCGGGCTTTGACGATTCGTTCATCTATCAGGAAATGAGGGTGCCGGTGGATCAACGGCAGATTCCGATGACACAATTGCTCAACGGCGAAGCGTTAGCGGGATTTCAGGAATGGCAGAAGACGGCGGATAAGGTCACTTACTAGCGGCTATTTCTTTACGTCTTCTTTGGCGTCATTGGCCATCTTCTTCATTTTTTTGGCCGCATCGGTGGCTTCCCGATCTACGGCTCTTGCCGCCGCTTTCACCGCGTCCTTAGTGGCACGCGCTGCCTCCGCTGCGGCGGCATCCGCCCGCCGGCCAGCCTCTTTTGCTTCCTACTCCGCTTTCCTGGTCTGTTCATCCTCCGAGTTAGAACATCCAGTACTAAGGAGTAAAGCGACAAAGATCCAACCGAAAACCTTCATCTTGTCCGTTTGATTATTTGGGTCTCATTGTGTTTCGCTCTTTTTGCGCTAACATGCAGATTTGATGAAAACCGTTCTCGAACTACGCGATATCTCGAAGAACTTTCCGGGGCATCTGGCAGTCGATGGAGTTTCGCTGCAGGTGGAAAGAGGGAACTTCTTCGCGCTGCTGGGGCCGTCCGGGTGCGGCAAGACGACGACTCTGCGCATGGTCGCGGGCTTCGACGATCCCACCTCCGGCGATGTACTTCTGAACGGAACGCGCATCAATCACCTCAAGCCCTACGAGCGGAACGTTACCACCGTATTCCAGAACTATGCGTTGTTTCCTCACCTCACCGTACGGGGGAATATTGAATTCGGGCTGCGGCGGCAGAAGACCGCCGGCGTTTCCAAACGCGTGGGGGATGTACTCGAATTAGTGCAGCTCAACGGAAAGGAGGATCGGCTTCCAGCGCAGCTTTCCGGCGGCGAAAGGCAACGGGTCGCGCTGGCACGGTCTCTGGTACTGCAACCGGAAGTGCTTTTGCTCGACGAGCCGCTTTCGGCGCTCGACCCGAATCTTCGAAAGCAGGTACGCACCGAATTGAAAGCGCTGCAACGCCGCACTGGCATCACGTTTCTGTTTGTCACCCACGATCAGGAAGAGGCGCTATCGATGTCCGATCGAATCGGAGTGATGCACAAAGGACGCCTGGAACAAATTGGCACACCGGAAGAGATCTATCTGAAGCCGGCGACCCGCTTCGTGGCCGGTTTTCTAGGCGCGGTTAATTGGATCGGCGGTGTGGGCGTCCGGCCGGAATCGATGCGAATCTCGCGCGGTCATCCCGGCGATGGTAAGCGCTGTTTCGATGCGACCGTTGTGGACTCGACGTTTCTTGGGAACTGTTTGCATGTGCAGATGTCATTGGCCAACGGCGAGCATGCTGTAGCGGAAGTGTCGCGGCTGGAAAACACGTTTCAGACGGGGGATGCGGTACACATGTGGTGGCATCCCGGGGACGAAATGCGGTTGCCCCGCGAAGCCCAATGAACGGACTGCGCCGGCGGTTCCTTCTTCCCGCCGCTTTGGTGATCGGACTGCTGTTCCTGGCTCCGCTGGTCATCATTCTGATTTACAGCCTGCTGGTGCGCGGCACCTATGGCGGGGTTTCCGGCGAATGGACAATTGAGAACTATACGCGGCTGGCCGACCCGCTGTATCTGGTTATTCTTCTGCGGACTTTCGGGATGGCCGGCGCCGCGACGCTGGGTTGCGTGATTTTCGGTTTTCCGCTGGCTCTGTTTATTTCACGCGCCGGTGCCCGGAAGAATCTCTATCTCCAACTGGTGATTCTGCCGTTCTGGACGAGTTTTCTGGTCCGCACGTACGCCTGGATGTTTTTGCTTCGCGATACCGGGCTGATCAACTCGACACTCAAGGCGCTTGGCATCATCCATGGGCCGCTGCCGCTGCTTTACAACAATGCCGCGGTCTTCGTCGGACTCGTTTATGGCTACCTGCCGTTCGTCGTGTTGCCGCTTTACGCAACATTGGAGCGGCTGGATAAGACGCTGCTGGAAGCGTCGGCGGATCTCGGCGCGAAGCCCTGGGAGACGCTCACCCGCGTGGTGATTCCGCTGTGCGGCTCGGGCTTGCGGGCCGCGGCTCTGCTTGTTTTTATTCCCTGCCTTGGCGCTTATCTGACCCCCGACCTTTTGGGCGGAAGTAAGACAGTGATGATTGGCAATTTGATTCAGAATCAGTTCACCACGGCGCGCGATTGGCCTTTCGGATCCGCTGTGTCGCTCGTGTTGATGGCCATCGTGATGTTGATGTTGATGATCATCATCCGCCGGGGCGGAAAAGAGTTGATATGAAGCGCGGACTCGCTCTCTACGCTGCCGCGGCTTATGCGTTTCTCCATCTGCCACTGTTGATTCTGGGGGTGTTCAGCTTCAACTCAGCACGTTTCACCTTATGGCAGGGGTTTTCACTCACTTGGTATCGAGCAGCGTTTCACGATTCGCAACTTGCCGAGGCTGCGTGGAACAGCATTGTTATCGCGGTGATCGCCACCATCTTTTCCACGATCATCGGCACACTTTGCGCATACGGTCTGTGGAAACGGGATGCAAAGTGGCTTTCCGGATCGCTGTATTTGTCGCTAGTTACTCCGGAAGTCGTAATGGGAATTTCGCTGCTGGCGTTTTTTCAGTGGGTCTTCCGCTACCTTCATATCCAGCTTGGGATGCACACGGTGATACTCGCGCACGTTGCGTTCTCCATTTCGTACGTGGTGATCGTTGTGCTGGCGCGGCTTCGGACGTTCGACGTTTCGTTGGAAGAGGCGGCCATGGATTTAGGGGCGACGGAGTGGGGGGCATTTCGGGAAGTGACGCTGCCGGTGCTTGCTCCCGGCATTGCCGCCGCCGCACTGTTGGCATTCACCACGTCTTTCGACGATTATGTAATCACTAGCATGGTGGCTGGCGTCGATTCTGAAACGTTGCCGATGGTAATCTACGCCATGGCCCGGCGCGGGGCGAATCCTGTGGTGAATTCAATTTCCACGCTGATCGTGGTCGCGCTCGGATTGTTGATCGTGGGTTCGGAGAAACTGCAGAAGCGATGAATCGCCGCACTCTATTCTTGATGGGTCTGGCCGGCGCGGCGGGGTGCTCGCGTAGTCGAGAGCGACGGCTGAATGTCTTCAATTGGTCGAGCTACGTGGCGGCCGATACCATTCCGAACTTTGAACGAGAATTCGGTGTGCGGGTCCGGTACGCCGTTTACGAGAGCAACGAGGAAATGTTTGCACGCGTCATGACCGGCAATTCCGGCTGGGACGTGGTGTTTCCGACGAATTACTTCATTGAACCGATGCGCCAGATGGGATTGCTGACTGAGCTGGATCATGGTCTGCTGCGCAATCTGGACCAGTTGGATGCGCCCTTCCGCCGTCCTACATGGGATCGGGACTTGCGCTGGAGCATTCCCTACATGTGGAATGCGACCGGGATCGCTTACAACAAGGAGGCCGGGCCGGCGCCGTTATCCTGGCGCGATTTGTGGGGCGAGCGGATGGCCGGGCATCTGACGATGCTCGACGACCCGGTGGACGTTTTTGGCGCTTGTCTGAAGAAGCTGGGTTATTCCTACTTTTCGTCAAACCCCGATGAGCTTCGGAAGGCACAAGCCGAGGCCGTGGCGCAGAAGAGACTTGTGCGTGCCTACGTCAACGCCGAAGTGCGGGATCAACTGATTTCCGGCGACGTGCTGGTGGCCCAGATGTGGTCTACCAATGCGCAGCAGGCGATTGACGCCACGGCGAAGGTTGCCTTCGCGTATCCTTCGGAAGGTTATCCGCTGTATCCGGATTGCTCCGTCATTCTGCGGGAGAGTCCTCGCAAACAAATCGCTCACCAGTTCATCGATTACCTGTTGCGGCCCAAGGTGGCTGCGGCGATTGTCGAGACTGCACGCACCGCGACGGCAAACGGTGGTGCGCGTGCGTTCCTGCCGGAGTCGCTCCGCGCTAACCCGGTTATTTTTCCGCCTCCCGCAATCATGTCGCACGGGGAGTGGCCGCTGCCGCAACCGCCCGCTATTCAGCGGCTGAGAGACCGGCTGTGGACGGAGGTGAAATCGTCGTGACCAACTCAATAACGAGCTTGCGAGCCGGACGCATCAGCGGGAGCGAACAGGCGCGAACGAGCAGGCCGGCGATTCGCACGCTCTTGTCGACCAGCGCCTGTGTACGCTGCTGTCCTTCTGAGCGGTCGTAGATCCAGAACAGGATCAACCCCATTTGATAGATCCACAGAATTCTTGGTAGAAACGGCTCCAGATCCCTGGGCACGTTTGTTTTCGTTTCCCGAAGGGCGCGGTTAAGCTGCTCGAAGTCGGCTTCGCGAATGTGCCGGGTCTCGTCGCTGAAGGGAGACAGCGGATTTTGGGGGTCCGCGGCGTGCGACATGAGGGCTCCGAGAAATCGGCGGTTGGGAGTGAAGTAGTCAAATTTCGCCTGGATCAGCGCACGGAGCCGCTCCGGCAGTTTCTTGTGCCTGGCATGCACTTCTTCGAGCCGCGGAACCAGATCTTCCTTTGCACGGTCGTAGAAGGCCATCACCATGTCGTCTTTCGAGCGGAAGTAATGATAGGCGAGGCCGGTGGCGACTCCGGCCTGCTCGGCGATCTGACGCATGGTCGCTTCGTGAAATCCTTTTTCACGGAATAGCGCGAGAGCAGCGTCGAGGATCTTTTCTCGGGTCTCTTCGGACTTGGACTTGAACATGTTCAAATCCAGTGTAGCTTATGTGGTGTAAGAACACTCGCGCTGGACGTCCGGGAGCCATCCGCGAAACCACTCCTGAAATTCGTTCAGCTTTTGCGTTTGCTCCTCCGTCAAAGGAACCGCGTGTTCTCCGAAGCGAATACCGCGGAGGGCTGCTGCCTCTTTGATGCCCACCGGGACGGGGTAATGATGCAGCCAGCGGATGAACTGATCGACGCGAAGCCCGAGCCGCGTGATCAGTTCGCTTTCACCCCGGATCACTGCGCGGTCGAGTGCGACCATCAGTTCCGGTACAGCGCAGGCTACGCCGGAGATTCCTCCATTCGCACCGGCCATCCGGCCGCGGGCAAAGAGGGAATCGTCACCGGTCAGCAGCGTAAATGGCCGGACATCGTGCAAGGATTTAAGCGCTTCGAAGTTGGCCCAATCGCCGCTGGAATCCTTGATCCCTGCGAAAGCGCCCGATTCCAGGAGGCGAGCGATTGTATCGATGGACAGGTGATCGCAAAACAGCGGGATGTTGTACAGCAAGACCGGTATCTTCAGCGAGAACTCGCTCGCGAAGCGCTCACAAAACCCCAGGATCTCCGGCTGGCGGTAGCGGAAGTAGTAGGGCGGCATCAAGAGGAGGCCGGCCGCGCCGCAGGAGGTTGCGGATTCCGCAAGGCTCACTGCGCCACTGACCGTGGAATGCGATATGTTGACCAGGACCGGCACACGGCTCCGCTTGACCGCCAAACCGACGAGACGGGCGCGGTCTTCAATCGAGTAGTGGACGAACTCGCCGGTTGAGCCCAGCAAGACAATGCCGTTCACCTTGTGGGCTCCGAGAAAATCGATCAGATCCCACAAAGCGCCCGAATCGATTTCCTGGTGGCCCGCACGGCGTGGCGTGATAGCCGCGGCGTAAACGCCGTCGATAGAAGACATAGAAGTACTGTCTTACAATCTACTGGATGGTTGGGGTGGCTTGCTGACGTACGAGCCGGTTGGCGACCCGGGCGACGAGACGCCGGGGGTCCAAGAGGTGCTGGGGCTTGAACATGCGCTGTGACCAGCGGAAGCCGGGATCGAACTCAATTCCCAGAAAGTACCCGATTTCGCGATACACGCAGTAGCAGACGCGGCCTTGTAATTCGCCCTTGGGGTACATGATCCTCAGACTTGTTTCCAGAGGGATTGGGGAATCGACCTGGACGCAGGCGCCAGATAGCGATATATCTTCGAGGTTGGCCACGGTTCGCCGGACACGCCCTTCCCTGTCCTTCCAACGAATGTCCACGATATCCGCGCACAACATCCGAGTTTCGACCCGGCGATTCTGCATACGAACCTCTTATCGGCCTCTAAAGCGCAAAGGATTAGCAATCTAGGGTGACAGAATCACCTTACTTCGATTGTAGAAGGTCTTTCCGCGACGCGGTACTGGTACAGTCAAACCTAATAGCATATGACTCGCTCCGCCGCCGTTTCGTTTCTAATAGTGCTGCTTCTTTTTGGCTTTGCCGTTCCCTACTGGAAGGGGCTCGACTTCCTTGACGCTTTCCTGTTGCTGATATGTTGCTGCGCTCCGCTTGTCCTTGTCGCGCCCACTTTGGCCGCGTCTTTCCACCCGGAAGGAGTGGCCAGCCAAGTGCTTAGAACGGCGGGGTACTCCTGGATTCTTGCTCTGCTGGTCCTGGTCAACGGGATCGGGACCATCAACGTAACGCACCGGTTTGGATCGCTGTTGTTGCCGCCGATGGGATTTCTCGCTGCCGCACTGGCTATGAATCTGACTTGCGGCCTGTTCCTGGCGACCGAGACCGCCCTTTTGATCCGAAAATACGGCTCAGTGAGCGCGCTACGGCGGGTTCGACTGGCGTTCTTCGCCGTCCTGATTGCGGTTGTGAGTTATATCCGGCTGGCACCGCCCGTCTGGCAGCGTGTGACCTCCGATCTGATGACATCCGAAGGAGTTACGCGAATCCTGGCCGGCGTATGCGTGCTGTTTGCGGCTCTCACCGCAGTGATCTGGAAAAAGGCTACAGCCCCGGCCTAAACCACGATTTTCCAGGGGGCGGCTTCGCGCGACAGGTACCTACGGGCTTCGGCCTGGTTCACGGGTCGGCATCGGATTTTTCCGAGATGAGAATGTAGCTGGAGCGTATACAACGTGCAGGGTATCCGGCGTGTCCTGGTTGTCTCTTAGGCGGAACTTCTCACCCATGGCGGCGATGCTTCGGGGCATCTGCTAGTCGAACTCCATTTGGGCGATGTCGAGCCAATGCACGCCCCAACACCAAGCCAATCAAGCTGGAACTTACGGGCAGTTATCCGCGTTGTCGATTGCCTACTCGGAGACTGCTCGTTTGCGGGATGCCACCGGTGATCCCGGCGGCGTAGCTGCTCATCGCGGCCCACGAACACGATGTAGACATAAGCGAACGCAATTTGCCACTTAAGCCTGGCTCGGGAGACCCAGCAGCTTCGTGCCGTTTTCCCACCGGATCTTACGGAAGACTTCCGGTTTTGACATCCTCTGGGCCGACGCCAGCGTCTCGCGCGCAATGCACTTTCCGTGGAGACGTGGCGAGGGGTTCGTGTTACCGCCTCCGCGCCCGTCGGAGCAAGAGCAGTCACAGCCGAAGATGAGTTTGTCCTGATGTCGGGCGAGGAACCCCGCCGTGAAGTCGGGGTCGCGATTCAGAAAATTGTTAGTGGAGTTCGCCGACATGTCGGCCCAGAGGTGCGGATAGTCCGAGAGCCACTTATCGCTGATTCCACCGGGCTTGATCGGACCACTTGGGTACGCGGTGTCGTAAGCGTAGTCTGAGCTCACGTTGGCCCAGAAGGTGTCCGCGTGCGCAATAAATTTCGTCCTGGGAAACGCTTTCAGCATAGTGTCGAAGCGTTTGAAACCGCCGTTGAAGACACCGTTGCCGGAAGCCTGTGGTACGTCCCCGAAGTGGATTTGAATGGGTACGTTCAAGTCCGCGGCGAGCGCATACATGCGCTTCATCTCGGGTCCATCGCACTCGACCTTATTCTTGATCTCCCCTAACCCGAGAGCGCCGTCCTTAACGGCTTTCGTCAGCAGGACCGACGATTCGGGGTTCGCCGGGTCGGCGCTGACAAACCACACGAACCGGCCCGGATGCTTCTCAGCCAGCGCCTTCGACCGGTCCACCGACTGCACCCGTGTGAGCAGGACAGCCTTGGTAACGCCGCTGCCATCCATATGGGCGAGGTTCGATTCGCCGTCGGTCCGCAGATGGAGATGGATGTCGAGCACGGGGCCGCCCCATTCACCCTTCTGCTGCGCCAAAACCGAACCCGTCGAGGCGGCCGCGGCGGCACTGATGAACTGTCTTCGGTTGATCATGAAATCCTTCACGAATAGTCTACTCCTGTTCGCATAGGAGGCATTCAGCGCTTGACCGGCTGGTCCGGATGAACGTCTTCTTGCGCAGTGGCTCTCGATTTCGATCGCCAGGCCTTCCTGCATCATGCCAGCCTGCTGCTTCAACAAAATCGAGCAACTGCGCGCGCTGGCACGAATCCGCAAGCGTTGGCTTGCCTCTCCGTGGGGTCGCACTACTGGTTCCTGTGGCGCGGCTTCCTCGCGGAGTCTCCTATGGACCTGAAAGTGAAAAATATCATTTGCACGCTGATAGCGGGCAGTTGCTTGAGTGTGCTGACTGCTCAACAAGGAGGCCGAGGGCTGGCCCAAACATGGTGGGTCGCCAAGACCAAAGGCGGCGTCTATATTCCGCCCAACAAACCGCTCACGAAACTCGCGGATCTGAAAGCCATGCACGCGGGCCAGACCAACTGGACCGAAGCGGTCGTGAAAGACCCGGAGGATGAGGCTTATTACAATTCGGCGGCGCCGGGCACGAAGTTCGGGCGCCGTCTGCACCCGTACACGGGCACTCTCATGGTGGTCGTCGAGCGCGAGATGCATTTTCAAATCGCTGGGCAGGATCCGATTGTCGCTACACGCGGTTCCATCGTGAATATTCTTAGAACCACCCCGTACCCTAAGATCGCAGTCGCGGCGGTTCTGATTGTGGTCGCGCTCACCAGCGCAGTTGGAAGCCGCGTTATGACGCTCAGAGCCGTCGGTAAAAGGTAGACAGCGGTCGAAGGCCTTGGCTACCGGTCTACCCAGGAACGCCGTTTCGAGACCAACAGATCGGGTTGCTGGCTTTCAGATCAGATCGATGCGGAAAACATAGCCGCCCGATGGGCTGTTGAGCGGCGGGAAGCCGGGACGCTGATAGGCGGGATTGTCGATTGACCATCCCGGATGCTCACCGGCATCAACTCCGTAAAGCTGATCCTTATACACCACGACGTCGTGCATATCACAGGAGCCCGGCACGAACTCCACCACCTGAACGACTTGACCTGTCTTGATGTCGTATTTGACGAGGCCTGGGGTGTAACCCTCATAGCCGGTGGTGCCTTCCTTCTGACGTCCAGTCACCTGCCAGACGAAGCCGTCCTCATAGGCGATGCCGTGCAGTCGTTGGGAGAGGCCTGGCACGCGCGTCGTTGGGAACATATAATCGACCTCCCAAGTCTTGGGATCGATGCGGATCAGCGCATCAAGACGATTGGCCTCTATCCAGATTTTGCCGGCGTCAGCCTGCCAAGTCATGCCGTGGGTGGCGCCGCCATCGTCTTTGGGACCGAATGGAATCTGTCGATGGCTGATCTGCTTGCCGTTCATGTCGGTCTGGAATATCCCATTAATCGGCGGGGTGGGGTGATCTATCTCCGACACGCCATTGGCCCCGCTCCAGACATAACCGTCGCCGAAGCACATACCGCTGGTGTTCTTGGAGTTGGTCATCACCGTGTGCAGGAGCTTGCCGTTCCAGTCGACGAGCCAGCTTGCCTCCTGCTTGTTGTCATGGCGCTGTTCCTGAACCCAGAAACCTCTCTTCTGATCGTGGTCGATGTCGATGGCATTGGGCCATCCCGGTGGCGTAAGAAACAGTTTGGTAGTCTTCGCCATCCGTTTCGGGATTTGCTTGCCGCGCGCGCTAGTCCCCACGCGACGGCCGAGCGCGTCGGTCCCCGGCTCCCGCGACGCCGTCTCGGATGATTGCGCGAGCCGCCGAACTGGCGCCGAGGCTCGCGAACAGGCCAATACCGGCGCCAAGCAACTCTCTTCTACCTCTTAGATTCCTCATTATTGGCCTTCTCCTCATTCCGGTCCATTCGACTTGGGACGGCTCCCGAAAATAGCCCAAATCTCACCATAGCCTTACCGTAGACGGATTAGCGTCGGGTGTCAACGTCTGGGAAACCGCGGCATCAAGCGGCTCGCAAGAGTCCAACGCCTAACGTCAGAACCGATATCGCTAGAAGCACGGCATGGGCGTGACCCGCGCGAAAAAAGTTTTGACGGAGCGGATTGTCCATGTAACGGCTGTTAAGTAAGTAAGAATCGTCAGTTGCCACTACCCAGGATGCGGAGAGGGTCGACCATCAAAGCGCGCCGCGCAGGGAGAACACCCGCGACTATGACCGCACCGGCCAACACAATGGGCCCTACAATCCACACCCATGACCGCGGCGATCCGATATTCGATGCAATTCGCGGTAGCAATTGTGACAGGAGGAGCGCCCCAAACATGCCTGCCACAGTACCGAGGCCAGCAAGTTGCGCTCCTTCCCGAAGTACCTGATAGATCACATGCCGGCGTCGTGCCCCAAGCGCGATTCGGATGGCCAGATCCCGGCGGCGTACCCGTGCGGCGTCATTCAGGGTTCCATACAAACCGAGAATGCTGAGGAAAAGCGCCGTCGTGGCGCACGCGCCGGCGATTGCCGTCGCAATGCGCAGTGGTGCTAACGCCGTGTGACTCAGGTGCGTTTCAAGTGTCTGTACCACGAGGGGAGCCGGACCGCGGCCGGGCACCAATTGAAGGGTATGTTGCAACTTAACCAGCATCGGGCCGCCCGCCACTTGCGCGCCGATTATCAGCGTCATGTCAGGGAGGCAATCTTGCACCATCGGAAAATAGATTGTGGGCTCCGCCCGCCGCTCAAAAATGCCAAGCTGCGCGGAGTGCACCACGCCTATAATCCCGGTCCGCTCGCCCATGTCGTCGATGATGGCCGCTCCTTCGGCGTGTCCACCGAAGTAAAGGTCAGCGGCCTCTTGATTCACCACGGCGACACGGCACCCGCGGGCGCTTGGATTGTCGGGAAAGATTCGACCGGCAACCAGCGAGAATCCCATGGCCGCGAAGTAGCCTGGCGACACGACGTTTGTGTCGAACTCCGCCCTATCCAACCTCGATGCAACGGGCGCGGAAAAACGAACCAGAGCGATTCGATCCACCGCGGGCCCAACCTGATTCGTGTAGTCGTAGTAGATCGTAGGGCGGCTCCGCTGCGTCGCAGATCTCCTCTTTTGATCAGCCACCACGCCGATGATCTCCACCGGCATGCCCGCTGTATCGTGAATGGAACGGCCGGTCGTATCGCCGCCGAACAGAACATCGGCGGCCTCTTCATTGACAATTGCGGCCCGGCATGTTTGATCTTTAAAACCGAATAATCGCCCGGCTTTCGGCGGCGAGGAGAATTGCGCCAGCGAATCGGAGGTGAACCCGGCCACATCCAGCTTGACCTCGCGGAATGGCAATCCCTGTGGCTCGACACGGAATGAGCGCCACGCCGGCTGACTGCCCGGCAGACGCGCGGTCCAGGTCATCCCGGAAACACGGGTCAATGAGCGCGCCGCCTGCTCGACATCCCGGAAATATTTGAGATCCACCGTTACGTCGGGGTGCACCTCCACCGTGGCCAGTATCGGCTGCCCAAGGCGATGGCCGGCGCTGGTCTGTAGCGCTTCGCGAAAACCCTCGTAGAGAAACCCGGTGCAGATCACGAGAAGGCAGCAGCACGCCATCTGGGCGACGGCCAGACCCGCGCGCACGGCCCTGGAGGTCTTGGATGGGCCGCCGCCTTCGCGGCCGAGGACGTCCGCCGGGCGATCATGTCGAATTTCAAACAGCGGCAGAAGGCCGCACGTGATAATGATTCCGGCGCCCGCCGCGGATGCCGCGACGATACTGAAGAAATCTGGAGCCAGTACCAGGAACTCGGCGTCTTGTTCGAACAGGAGCGCCGGGACAACCTTTGAAGTCCACGCGGCCAGCAGCATGCTCAGCACTCCGCCGGCCGAAGAGATAACGACGCTATCAGCGACAATGGCTTGTGCGAGCCGGCCGCGGCTTACGCCTAACGCCACGCGAATGGAGATCTCATGCGAGCGGAGAGCGGCGCGCCCAAGAAGAAACGAGGCAACGTTAACGCAAGCGATGAAGAATACGAGCCCTGCTGCCACTCGAAGCAGCGTGCCGGCGCGCGAGAGACCTTGCGCCATTTCCGGTGTCATGCCAGTGTACGGAAGAACGTTGATTTCGCCGGAGCCAATGTGGGAGGCGCGAACAGCGTTCTCCATCTGACTGGCCGAAACGTGGGAGCGTAGCCCTGCGAGCACCCAAAAGTTCCGTATACTGCGATCGCGTCCTTGCAGCGACTCCTCACGCAACGGCCTCCACAGGTCAATCGCCCGGTCGCCATACAAACCCTCAAGCCAATCAGGTGCGACACCAACCACGCGGGCGTCGACGTCTCCGATGCGAACCCGTTCGCCACGCACGTTGGCCTCGCCGCGGAACTCACCCTGCCAGACGCGACGGCTGATAACGACGCCTCCGTCCAGCGAGAGGCCGAAAAGACCGGCGAGATTCGGAGTTATGTCAGCTACAGACTTGATCGTCGATTGGCCGGCCAACTTGATTACGGACTGCGAGACTCGTGCAGCGCCGACCCATTCAAATACGCCAAGATGGCTCTTGAGTGACAGGTAGTCTTCGTAGGAAAGTGGTCCCGTTCCGCGGTAGTGATCACGCACGAATAGCGAAACTACCGTGCCTTTGGCCGCGATGGGCGAGTTGCGCGTGGTTAACCCCCGAATGAATCCTTGGACCGTTACATTGCTTCCAAGGCCGAGAGCTATGGTGAAGAGCAGCGCCAGCGTCAGGCCAGGGCTTCGCACAAGACCTCGTGCCGAGTATCGGATGTCACTCAGGATGCCGGACAAGATTGGCCTATAGGCTGCAACTCCATGACCGCTGGTGGCAAACGTATTCTCGGCGAGTTTGCCCGCCCCTTCGGGCGCCAGGCGTTCGGTTCTGCGTCTAGGTGTCCGGATTCGGACACTGCATCCACGACGTTAAATCCGTATATACTCGCTGGTCAGCGAATTCTTTGCAGTGAGCAGCTCCTTGGGCGTGCCTTCAAACATGACCTTGCCGCCCTTCGTGCCGCCTTCGGGGCCCATATCGATGATCCAGTCTGCATTTTTGATCACCCTGGTGTTGTGTTCGATCACAATAACCGTGTTGCCGGCGTCCACGAGGCGGTTCATGATCTCCAGCAAGTGACTGAGATCCGACATGTGTAAACCGGTTGTGGGCTCATCCAGCACATAGATGCTGCCTTGTTTGTGCAGTTCACTCGCCAGTTTGATGCGCTGGCATTCGCCACCGGAGAGCGTGCTCAACGGCTGACCCAGGGTCAGGTAATCGAGGCCCACGTCGCTCATGGCCTGTAGCTTGCTCGTGATCTTGTCGATCTTGAAGTATTCGAGCGCCTGCCTGACAGTCATTTCCAGCACATCGTTGATCGATTTTCCGTTGAGCTTGTATTCCAGCACTTCATCTTTAAATCGTTTGCCCTCGCAGATCTCACATGGCGACTTGACCTCGCCCATCGCGGGGATCTCCGTGTAGATCACGCCCAGTCCCTGGCAGTTCTCGCAGGCGCCTTCCGAATTGAAGCTGAACAGGGATGGGCTCACCTTGTTCGCGGCCGCAAAGGCCTTTCGCACCTCGTCCATGATGCCGGTATAGGTGCCGGGATTGGACCGGCTCGAAACACCCACAGGGGATTGGTCGATCACAATGGAGTCCGGGTGTTGACGTAGAAACGTCTGATGAATTAACGAGCTCTTCCCCGAACCTGCCACACCTGTGATCACCGTGAGTACACCCTTCGGGATGTCCACGCTCACGTTCTGCAGGTTGTTGGCTTTCGCATTCTTGATCGGCAGTTTTCCACTGGGGGAACGGAAATCGCTTTTGATCGAGACCGACTGTTTCATATATTTTCCGGTCAGCGTGTCCGCGCTCAACAGGTTCTTGAACGAACCTTCGTACATGACCTGGCCGCCCTGACTCCCTGCATGCGGACCCACGTCCACGATATGGTCAGCCACTTTGATGACATCAGGATCATGTTCGACCACGAGAACCGTATTTCCTCGATCGCGCAATTGTTGAAGAAGTTCATTCAAACGATGCACATCGCGCGGGTGAAGACCCACGCTGGGCTCGTCGAACACATACATCACGTCCACGAGGCTGCTGCTCAGGTGTTTGACGATCTTCACGCGCTGCGATTCGCCGCCGGAAAGCGTGTCTGTTTCACGATTTAAGGTGAGATATTCGAGGCCGATATCCACGAGATATTGCAGGCGCTGGATCAGTGTTTTCAAAATGGGTGTGGCTTTCGGTTCCTTGATCGTCTTGATCACACCGATCAACTGGTCCACTTCCATCGAGGCCAGCTCAGCGATGTTGTATCCGTCGATCTTGCACTTCAGCACTTCCTGACTTAAGCGCGCGCCCTTGCACACCGTGCACGGCGCCATCGTGATGTAAGGCGCCACGGCCTTTTGTGTACGTTCAGACATGGTCTTCACGTCGCGCGTGATGTACTTGGCGGTAAATCTGTTGATGATGCCTTCGCACGTTAAATTGAAGTCTTTGCCTCCGACCTTTGTCTTCACTTTGTATGGTTTGCTGTATAAAAGCAGTTCCATTTCCTTTTCGCTGAACTTCGAAAGCTTCTTGTCCATGTCGAAGAGTTTCGACTGGCCGAGGAAGTTCCAGCCCCAGCTGTCGACGGCATATTCATTGAACAGGATCGCGCCTTCGTTCAGCGTTTTGGATTTATCGAGGAACAGATCCAGGTCCACGCCCACCTTGCGGCCGAGGCCGTTGCAGTTCGGGCACATGCCCTTTGGGTCGTTGAAGGAAAAGACGTTCGAATGTCCCACATACGGTTTGCCGATGTGGGAATACAGCCGGCGCAGCACCGAGTAGATGTCGGTGATCGTGCCCATCGTCGAATGGGATCCGCCGCCGAGCCGTTTCTGGTCCACGACGATCGGCATGCTCAGGTTCTCAATGGCATCGGCGTCCGGCTGGGAGTAGCGCGGCAGGAAGGTGCGGATGAACATGCTGAAATTCTCGTTCATCTGGCGTTGTGCCTCGGTCGCGACGGTATCGAAGACGATCGACGATTTGCCGGAACCCGAGACGCCGGTGAAGATCGTGATCTTGCGTTTGGGGATGCGCAGCGAGATGTTCTTGAGATTGTTCTCGCGCGCGCCGCGAATCTCGATGTATTCCTGGGGCATCAAGTCTCCTGGGGGTGTTTCAGTATTCGTTCTTAGTACTTTTATGTACTTTCGCTCGAGTACCCGCAGGCGCTTTCCTCTTCAATTTGATCTGATTGTAATCAACGGCGGCACGGACGAGATTTTTTAGAGCACGCTCATTAATCTTATCGCCCTCGAAAAAATCGATCGCTCGCCACACGTTGCCTTCGAGGCCCGCGTTGAAGAGCTTGTCGGGATCTGGGAGGCTCGCCCCGTGGGAAAAGGTAAGCTTCACCTTATCTTTGTGGGCGTTGCCGACCGCGATTATTCCGTCGTGAGACCACACTGGGCTTCCCATCCACTTCCATTCCTCGATGATCTCCCGGTCGGCCTCAAGGATGATCTTGCGGATGCTGGCGAACGTTTTGCCACGCCAGTCCGTGAGTTCTGCGATCAGTTCGTCAATACGTTCCGATGGATTCATTGGATCTTTATACCTCGAATTCTTGTCCCGTTTTCATGCGAGTAGTTCAGGCCGGTCTCTTCGAAATAAGTCGTCGAAGGACATGGCCTTTCCACATCCAAAATCCCGAAAGAAGCATTACAGGAACGACGACAAACCGGACACGGGAGGCGTACTTTGGAATTTCTTCAAACGGACTATAAATATAACCGAGTATCGGAATGCTAAAGACGATGTGAATCCAGCGAAAAATCGAACGTTTGGTGGCATCTTTCATGATTAAGTTTTCCTCCATTTATCGGCGGCACTGCGTCATTTACCCTGGCCTGGCTTTGAATTGCTCCATGCGCAGGTGGGTCCCGTGCTCGACGTGAGATTGTTCTCGCGCTCACAACGCACTTCGATGTTGCGGAACGGAGAGCCCATGCGCGCTTCCTCCCTCGATTCACGACTTTTGAGCCGCCTGAGGCGGCCAGTTGGGCGTTTCAATACCGAACTGCTTGGCGTACTCGGCGTTCAACCGCTGCCAGCCGCCGAACTTCATCGGCCTCGCCACCGACGATGCGGCCGATGGGAGTTCCGCTGAGAAGGCGATCCAGAACATCGAAACAAATGTGCCACCCCGCGGCGCCCCACGAGATGAAGCGGCGATCGATGTTGTGCCACAGCGTCAGGCGCGTGCCGCCGCCAAACGGCTTCGAGTTCCCACCGCATATCGCTGTACTCAAGCACCTTGGGAGCGTCGGCTCGCGTCACTCTTGTTTCGGTAACCTGCGCGCGTTCCCACCCTGGTGAGCTTCACCGTGCTTCCAACCGTACCCAGGCTCCCATCGGCGTCAAAGGGCGCCCACTCGCGCAGATGCGCCGGGTCGGTAAGCGCCTGCCAGACTTTTTCCGGCGAGTGGCGCAGTTCTCTGACGAGAATGAGCGTCCACTTCTCTCCGTCCTTTCGTATCTGCGCCCCGCTGGCCGGACCCGGTGTGTACTGCTCGCGATCGGTCATCTCCTTCTCCTTAGCGTGAATAGCGTGCCAGCTGGGTGAGCTGAATGAGGTTGCCGCAGGTGTCGTTCAGCATCGCAATGGTCGAGGCGGTCACGTCGGTGGGCGGCATCGTGAACTCGGCGCCGCGGGCCTTGATCCGCTCGTAGTCGCCCTTGACGTCGTCGGTGAAGAACATGGCCGCGGGCTGGCCCTGTTGAAACATCGCCTGCTGATACGCTTTGGCCGCGGGGTTGTTGTTCAGCGCCAGCTGCAGCTCAGTGCCGTCCGGCTCCTCGGGCGAGGCCACGGTCAGCCAGCGATATGGGCCCTGACTGAAATCGGTCTTCTTGGCAAAGCCCAGTACCTCCGTATAGAAGCGCAGGGCCTTGTCCTGGTCGTCCACGTATACGCTGGTCACTTTGATTTTCATTTCGTTTCTCCTTTGTCACGTTCGCGGTTTGGGCCGCGTCGTCTTCTCCTTGTCCTTCCTTTTCGTTGGTGTTGACTGATCCATGCGGTCGAGGTGGCGTTCGAGAGCATCTACGTGAGCGGACCAGAACCGGCGGAACGGAGCCAGCCAGGCATCCACCTCCTGAAGTGGTTCAGGTTTCAGCCGGTAGAGACGGCGCTGTGCGTCCACCGTGGATTCCACGAAACCGGCCTCGCGCAGCACTCGCAGGTGCTTTGACACGGTCGGCTGCGGCATACGAAGTTGACGCTCGATCTCTCCCACCGACTGTTGTGACGAGACCAGGAGGCTCAATATCGCGCGGCGGTTCGGCTCCGCAATGATTTCGAACACAGATTCCACTCTCTTAATATACTTCACAGAGCATATACGTGTCAAGGTATATAAAGACAGGGCGCCTGGGCGACGGTTTCAGTCGGCGTGCGGGGATGCACCGTCTGTTGCGTATTTGGCGGGTGCGATTCAGTGCTACGCTCTCCGGCCGCTTCAGCGTTGAGGCGGGGGGGAAGGGCCGCCCCTTTCCCGCAGCCTTTTCTCCGCTGAATATTAATAGGCTATGAGCCACGACATTCGTTACGCCATCCGCTCGCTTTCGAAAGACCGCGGATTTCGCCGCCTTGGTAGTGCTCAGTCTGGTGGTGGGAATCGGGCGAATACGGCAATTTTTTCGCTGATGAGTGGAGTCAAGCGCATTTGCTTCGAAAGCGCGGATTGCATGCTCATCGTAGGCGGTCACAAAGACGGTTAGCGGCACACGTTCGGCGCGTGCGTCCAGAACCCCACCAATCAGATAACCCACCCCAAAACCAAATCGCGTCCACACCGCTGGAAGCTAAATCGCGTCAGCAGTAACTTTCCATACAGAATGATATACACTATGGAGATTCTTGACGAAAATTCCCTGATATTTCTGCCGATTCCGTCCATCGGGAGAAATATCTAGTGGAGAATACAGCGCCAGTACAATCCTGTCCCGGAGTCCGGCCACGTCATCGAGCCTGCCAAACGCTCGATCCGCCAACTCGCCGTCACCCGCTGGTGCCCATCTCCGCCATCAGGGCCAACGCCCTGATTCGACGAATAAAAGACCGCCTTCTACAAGGACAACAATGACCAGAAGAAAACTCTTTGAGCTCGGCCTGCTAGCGCCCGCGATGAACGCCGCGGCAGCCCCTCCGCCACCACCATGCGACGGAACCGGCAAGAAAAAGATCGCCGCGATCGTCACGGAATATCGCTATAACTCCCACGCCGACGTTCTCATCGGGCGCCTCATGGCCGGCTACTCCGCAAATGGCGTATGGACGCCCCCGCTAAATCACGTGGTCTCGCTTTTCGCGGACCAGACGCCGGCCAACGACCAAAGTCGCGATCTCGCGGCCCGGAACGGCTTTCGTATCTATCCCACCGTCCGCGAAGCCCTCACGCTCGGCGGCGACAAACTCGCGGTCGACGGAGTGGTCTTCGTCGGCGAGCACGGTAACTACCCGCTGAACGACGTAGGGCAGAAAATGTACCCGCGGCACCGGCTCTTCTCCCAGATTCTCGATGTCTACGAGCAGTCCGGCCGCTCCGTGCCAACGTTATTCGATAAACATTTCTCTTACTCCTGGGATCAGGCCGACGAAATGTACCGCCGCGCAAAGAAACTCGGCTTTCCATTCATGGCCGGCTCTTCCATCCCGGTCACCGTCCGTCAACCAGCCATGGATCCGCCGCTCGACGCGCCTATCACCGAGGCCGTATCTATTGGATACGCGGACCCCGATGCCTATGGCTTCCACACCATCGAAGGTTTGCAATGCATGGTCGAACGCCGGAAAGGCGGCGAAACAGGCATCCGTTCCGTGCAATGGATTCAGGGCGATGACGTTTGGAAATGGCGCGATAGCGAGCGAGGCTCCTGGTCCAAGCCACTCCTCGAGGAAGCCGCGCGCAGGCAGTCGCACATTCAACCCGGGCCTCTCGAATCGACAGCCAAGGATCCAGTGCTATTCGTATTCAATTACATCGACGGGCTGAAAGGGGCATCGCTCGTCCTCACGCACAACTCCGCCAATTTCAGTGTGGCCATGCGAGTGAAGGGTCAGGATACGCTTCTCTCCACGCTCGAAGGCGGACCCACCGGCCGGCCTCTGCCCAACTGGGACGGCTTCGCGCGTTGCGTCGATCTATTGATGGCAACCGGCCAGACCACCTGGCCCGCTGAAAGGACGCTCCTCACCACCGGAGCCCTATCGTTCTGTTTCGAATCCAAACGTCAAGGCGGCAAGGAAATCGAAACGCCGCAGTTAAAAATCAAGTATCGCGCTCCAACACATAGCTGGTTCCAGACCGCATAAAAAGGAGAATTCTTTTGATGAAACGCACTCTCAGTCTTTTGCTGCTCGCTGCCTGGGTCGCCGGCGCGCAAACGAATTCCACCGAAATCCTCGGGGTCATAACCGACCCGAACGGAGGAGCAGTTCCAGCAGCCGCCGTCGAAGCAACCAAGAAGAGCACCGGTGAAAAACGCTCCGTTGTAACGGACCAGGAAGGTAGATACACGATCTCGAATCTGCAAATCGGCGAATATGAAATCGTCGTCCAAGCCACCGGATTCCAACGGCAGCGCGTTCCCACCCTGACCCTGGAAATCGACCAGAAAGCGCGCGTGGATTTACAACTCAAGATAGGAAGCGTGGCCGAAACCGTGGAAGTTAACTCGGCCGCCCCTGTTCTCAAAACCGACGACGCCACCGTCGGCGAGGTCGTCGATCATCAGCGCATTGTCGAGTTGCCCTTGAACGGACGCAACTTCGCGCAGCTCGCGACCATCGCAACCCCCGGCGTCCGGATGGGCTATCAGACATTCGGCGGCGGCGAACGCCTCTACGCGGCAGGTCAGCGCGAAAATCAGAATCAGTTCACACTCGACGGCAGCGTGATCCAAAACAATCTGATCAACTCCGTCAGCTTTCGCCCCTCCATCGACGCCATCGAGGAGTTCAAGGTACAGACCGGCAATTTCTCCGCAGAGTACGGAATGTTCTCCGGCGCGCAGGTAACGTTGAGCCTGCGCTCAGGATCAAACGACATCCACGTGACCTTGTTCGAATTTCTCCGCAACGACGTCATGGACGCAAAGAGTTTCTTCGAGCGTGCCGCCGATCCCAGGGCCCCGCTGCGCCGCAATCAATTTGGATTCGTCGTCGCCGGACCAGTCCTCATTCCCCGTGTCTACAACGGCAAGAACAAAACGTTCTTCATGGTGAATTCTGAGTTCCTGAGAAATCGCCAGGCGGGCACCGGACTCCTCACCGTACCCACAGCCGCGCAGCGCGGCGGCGACCTGTCGAACGTAAAAACGGTCATCAAGGATCCGATATCGAAGCTGCCATTCCCAGGCAATATTATTCCTACCAACCGCATCGCTCCTCAGGCTACAGCCCTCTTGTCATTCGTTCCCCCAGGCAACACCACCGGGACCGCGAACTATCTCTCGCAGAGCAAAATCAACGCGGATAACAACGAGTTTCTGACCCGCCTCGATCATAACTTCACCGACAATGACCGCCTCTTCGGCCACTTCGTCCGGCAGACAAACCAGACCGCCACCCGTCCTGACTACCCGACCAACATCCAAAACGAAGGCACCAACGATTGGAACGCCTCCATTCAGGAAACACACCTGTTCTCCGCCAACGCGATCAACGAAATTCGATTCGGTTACACCCGGCTAAAGCTCCTCCAGAACAATGGCTTCTCAGGCACCAGTTTTTCCATTCTCAAGACCCTGGGAATGGTTGGCTTCCCCGAGGATTCCTTCACCACCGGCCTGCCAAACGTCAGCGTCACCGGCTACCTCAGTCTCTCCAGCCAAGGGCCGCTCTACCAGGTTGACGAAACCGCGCAGCTCGCGGACAATTTCTCGCTCATCCGTGGGGCGCACGCACTGAAATTTGGAGCCGACCTCCGCAGAGGCCGCATCGCCCGTGAAGCTGCAAACTTCCCCCGCGCGTCGCTCAGTTTCACCGGCGACATCACCGGCAACGCGCTCGCCGACTTCCTGCTGGGCTATCCCAGAAATGTAAGTGGCGTCGAAAACCTGAGCTGGGCAGAAGCCCGCGATTGGCGCATGGGCTTCTACGCCATGGACGATTGGCACGTGTCGAATAAGCTCACCCTCAACCTGGGAATTCGCTATGAACTGAACACCGTGCCCATCGATCCCTACGGCAGATTACGCACACTGAATCCGAAAGATCCAACGCAGTTGATTCCCGGAGTTTATACCGTTGCCGCGCCATTCAAAGGCGACCATAACGACTTCGCGCCGCGATTCGGATTTGCCTACCGCCCCTTCGGAAACAAAACGGTATTCCGCGGTGGCTACGGCATTTACTACAACGCCAACCAGTTGAACAACTTCACATTGCTCCAGAGCAATCCGCCATATAAAGTGATACCGACGCTGGTCAGCGATCCAAACAATCCGTCAGTCACCATCGCAAATCCATTCGCGGTGAACGGCGTCCTCCAGCCCGGACCCTTCAACATCACCACAGTCGACCTCTGCGGTTGCTTGCCGAACACATACAACCAAAATTGGACCTTCAACATTCAACGCCAACTCCCGGGCGAAATCGCAGTCGAAGTCGGCTACGTCGGCGCCCACTCTGTACACCTTGACCACGCGGACCAAGCCAACACAGCGCCCCCCGGACCAGGCGCAGTGCAAGCCCGCCGTCCTTACCCGGTCTGGGCCGACGTTCGAGCGATTCGCAACGACGGAAGCTCAAACTACAACGCGCTCCAGGCACAATTCCGTAAGCGCTACTCGCACGGCTTGACGATCTTAGGAGCGTACTCATACTCAAAGAGCATCGACGACGTGAACGACTTCAACTCCGGCGACCGCGCACAGGATCCGACCAAACGCTATCTGGAGCGCGGCAGTTCGCAGTTCGATTTCCCGCAGCGCCTCACGTTCAGCGGTGTCTACCAGTTGCCATTCTTCGCAGGCTCAAAATCCGGAATCGTCAAAACCGTGTTGGGCGGCTGGCAGCTAAACGGAATCTTCACTGGAGAATCCGGAAAACCCTTCAGCGTCTACGCCAGCGGCGACATCGCCAACACCGGCGGCTCCGGCCAGAGAGCGAACCGCCTGGCCGATGGCCGGCTGTCCTCCGATGCACGGTCAATCTACAAGTGGTTCGACACGACTGCCTTCGCGAACCCCGCTCCGTACACCTTCGGCAACGCCGGCCGCTTCATACTTCGCGGACCGCACACCATCACCCTCGACGGCGGCCTATCGAAAAACTTCGTATTCCACGAACGCAACCGGGTGGAATTCCGCGCGGAATTCTTCTCCCTAACGAACACGCCACTATTCGGCAACCCGAACTCAACAGTAGGAACCCCGACCTTCGGACAAATCACCTCGTCCGCGGGCGGCAACCGCACCATCCAACTCGGATTGAAATACGCTTTCTAAGACAAACCGCGAACGCATAATCCTGACAGCCCTCAGCATCTCCAGGAGGGCTGTCAGGTGCGGAGCGGACTATCAGGATTTCCTGACGCTGTGGAAAGACGCCGACGCCGGCATTCCGATCCTGCTGCAAGCCAAGGCGGAATACGCCAAGCTGCTGTAATCGATTCTCAGTTGCCCTGGAAGTTGACGGTGGCGGTATCGGTTGCGGATGTCCCGGTTGAGTCTGTGGCTGTCAACTGGAACGTGTAGACACCGCGCAACGGGCTGAACTGGATGGTGGGAGTAGCCGTGTTCCCGTGAAGAATTCCAGCGGATGGGCTGCCTTGTGGGATCGACCACTGGTAGGTAAGAGGCTTACCATCGGCACTGATGGACGCCGTCCCATCCAACACGATCTCGCGCCCGATCACCGTTATGTTCTTGGGTCCGGCGGACGCGGTGGTGACGCGCACCGGGGTTGCCAGATACGCGTGAGTGTCGCCGGCGCTTGTCTGCCCAAATCCGATGATCTCGCCACGGGAATTGATAGACTCCGCAAGTTGCAGGGTTAAACCCGATTTGGCGGGAATCAGGGCGTTGAGGTCGATTGGTACTCCGTTCTCCCATAGGACCGCGCGCGGAGTAAAGTTCGCGTCGAGGGAAATTCCAACCACCTCTCCTCTTTCGTTAATACCGAGGGCGACGCTGTTGACGTCCCCTGGAAACGCGCCGAGATCCTGTATACCGGTCGCCTGGGTCCAGAGGAACGCGTGAAAGGTTTGGTCGCCGCGCAAATCGGAAGAACCCACCACCTGACCTTTGCTATTGATTCCGGCAGCGCTATTTCCGATCTCCCCGCCGAGGTTGCCGAGGTCGGTGACGGTGCCATTTTGCCAGAGCAGAGCGTGGACGGCAAGGAGATCGGTATTGCCAATTGGGTCGAAGGCGGCGCAACGGCCCGACGCGCCGACAACCTGGCCGTTGTCGTTGATCCCGAAGGCGAGTCCGTCCGCGTCGCCTGGGAACGTCGGGAGCTCGTGAATCTTACCGTTTTCCCAGATAACCGGCTTAAACTGGAGCACCTGAGGCGCCGGGCAGTTCGGGTCCGGCGTGGTATTCTCCGCAGACCCGGCGATCGACCCGCGATTGTTGATGGCGTTGGCCACGCCGTTGCCTCCTCCCAGCGTCGGAAGCGGAGTCATCACGCCGGATTGCCACAGGAATGGCACACACGTGGTGAACAAGGAGGGAAGTCCGATTGCTTTGAAGCCGCAGAAGTCTTCGCCGTTCGGATCTAGAGTGGAAGTTTCGGCTTGACCAACGGCCTGGCCGCTTTCGTTGACGCCCCAGCCGATGCTGTTCTTCCCTTTGAGTCCCGGTGTGCCGAGATCTATCATCGATCCCTTTTGCCAGAGGACGGCGTGGTATGTGCCGTCAGCGGCGTTCGCCCTGCCGATTACGAAGCTACTGTTGGTGACTACGGACGTGTAGCTGTAGTTTCCGCCCGATAGTGTGCCGAGGTCGGTGACTGTATAGCGTGGCACTTGTGCCGTTCCAATCGCGGCGAGCAAGGTGGCCGCGGCGATCGAAGTCAGGATGAGTTTCATTTTGTTCCTCCACCCAGGTAAGGCGCAGAACGCGTGTGGAAACTAGCACGCGCCGGACGCGGCGGTATAATTCACGCCATAGGCGATGCAGAGCGCGGCACAATCCGATCAACCGGGTGGGGGCGATATAAGCACGCTGCTCCGCGCCTGGAGCGATGGAGACCAGGGGGCGCTCGAGAAGTTGACTCCTGCCGTTTATGGCGAACTCCGCCGGCGGGCGCGCCGCTACATGAAACAGGAGCGCGCCGGTCACACCCTGCAGACGACGGCTTTGGTGAATGAAGCCTACATGCGCCTGGTGGATTATAAGCGCATGCAGTGGCAGAACCGCGCTCACTTTTTCGCGGTTTCGGCCCAGTTGATGAGGCGCATTCTGGTCGATCATGCGCGGCGTCACAACTTGAAACGGGGGGGCGGCGTGCAGCACTTCTCTTTGGAAGAGGCGGCGGAGGTGGGCGGTCACCGGGCCGCGGACGTGATGGCGCTCGACGACGCGCTGAACGCGCTGGCGCGGCTCGATGAGCGCAAAGTGCAGGTGGTCGAAATGCGCTTCTTCGGCGGACTTAGCGTGGAAGAGACGGCCGAAGTGCTCAAAGTATCGGCCGCCACCGTGATGCGCGACTGGACCACCGCCAAAGCGTGGCTCTATCGCGAACTGGGAGGCGGGGCGGGCCATGGATTCCGATCGATGGAAGCAGATCGATAACCTGCTGCAGGATGGCGGGTTCTTCGAGGCGAACCCGTTGCCGGGTACGGACCAGGCCGATTTTGCTCCGCGCATCAAGGCGCCGACGCTGATGATCAGCGGCAATACGACTGGATATTTGCCGGCAAGGATGCGCTGTTTCGGATGCTGGGGGCACGGGCGGCGGACAAAAAGCGGTCTTCTTCGACACTGCACACGATGTCTCGGAGCAGCGGGCCGACTTGGTGCGGGAGGTGGTCGCCTGGCTCGATAAGTATTTGGCTAGGGTGAACTGAGGAAGCCTGCCCAATCGCGGGTTCAGTTACCCTGGAAATTGACGGTAGCCATGTCGGATGCCGAGGTTCCCGCGGAGTCTGTGATCGTCAACTGGAAAGTGTAGAGACCGCGCGCCGGACCGAACTGGATGGTCGGGGTGGCGGTGGCTCCATGAAGAATTCCGGCGGATGGGCCAAATCCCGCATCGCGGAGCGGACTACAGCGATTGACCCAATCTCTTTTCCAGCTGGCTGCGATAGGTTCTGCTGATTCTCGATCTCGAACCGTCTTTCAGGATCACTTCAAATTCGCCATGGGAGATCGGCTCCAGGCGCAGGATGCTTTCGATATTGACGATAGCCGAACGATGGACGCGGACAAAACGAACGGGATCGAGCCTATCCGCAAGCTCGTTCAGCGCGGCCCGGTACAACAGTTCCTTTCCTCCGATGTGCAGGTTCGCATAAACCCCGGCAGCTTCGATCCAGTCGATATCGGCCACCCGTACGAAGCGGGTTGAACCTCCGGATTTCACCACCAGACGGTCCAGCGGCGGATTCCCCGCGGGCGCTGCGGAAACCATACGAAGAATGCGCTGTCCAAACTCCCGCACGCTGCGCTCATCCATCCGAATGCTGACGCGAGCCATGGTCACCTCAAAGCGCTCGTCGCTGAACGGCTTCAGAAGATAGTCAAGCGCATTTGCTTCGAAAGCGCGGATTGCATGCTCATCGTAGGCGGTCACAAAGACGGTTAGCGGCATACGTTTAGCTCCCACTTCAGCGATGACCTCCAGTCCATTCAGTTCCGGCATCTGCACGTCGAGAAACACCAGATCGGGCCTTCGGTTCTGAATGATCTCCACCGCGGAGAGTCCGTCGGACGCCTCTATGATTGCGGACACGTGAGAATCGCGGCGCAACAGATCATCGCGGCTTAACAGATCCACGATCCGTTGCCTCGCCGGCGCTTCGTCGTCGGCCACCAGAACGCGGAGACCTTCAGACGCGGACAGCGGCATGGGCTTCCTTTCCGGTCCATCGCAGAGGCAGCGATATTTCAACCTCGGTTCCACCACTGGCGCGCCGGTTCACGGCAAAACAGGTTTCTCCGTCGGGATAAAGCCCTGCCACACGCTGCCGCGTCACGGAAAGCCCTACGCCGCCGGAGTTCTCAAGCGTCCAACCCGCCGGAAGTCCCACGCCGTCGTCGAGTACACGAATTTCAAGCCGATTCCCGTCCCGGTGTGCCGACACGATCACCGTTCCGCCCGAAGCGCGCCTTGAAATCCCGTGCCGGATTGCATTCTCTACCAGTGGCTGAACGAAAAGGCAGGGCACGGAAGCATATTTCACCTCCGGCGCGATTTGCGTCTCGATCCGCAAATGGTCCCCGAAGCGGATCTTCTGGATCGCCAGATAGTGTTCTAGAAAGGCCATCTCTTCCGCCAGCGGGACTTCCTGCCTGTCTTTCGATTCCAGCGACAGGCGGAGAAGGTCGCCCAGATGCTCGATCATCCGTCGTGCAAGCTTCGGGTCCCGTTCCACCTGAGATGAGATCGTGTTCAGCGCATTGAAAAGAAAATGCGGATCCAATTGCATTCGAAGCGCGTTCAGACGGGCCTCGGAGAAGCCTTTTTCCAGACGCTCGAGACGCAACTCACTGGAAAGGTAGTGCTGGTAATACCGGTACACCTGCCCGGCTCCCAGGATGAGCCAATAGTTGAGCCAGTTCCAGAGAAACATGCCCCCCAGCGCATCGGCAAGAACCCTGATACTAGCTAAGCCATTCCATTCATCAATCCCGAACGCGGCGCGCATCGCCCGGAAAAGATAAACGTACACAGATGTCACCAGCAGGCTCGGAACGAAATGCGCCAGAACTCGCCGGGCAAGTTGCTTGTTGGAAACGGGGATCCGCCGGTCCACCCAAAGAATGAGCGGTGTAAGCATACCCCACGACCACCATATCGTAAGAGAAAAAAGCAGAGCGTGGCGCCAGTCGATGCCGGCAGAGAGATCCGGCAAGGCAAACACGCAGCCGAGGATCGTCCATGCCAGAGCCGCAAGAGCAACGTGGCCCGGACGGGACTTCATCCATTGTTTGCCAGCCATCGGGTTTGTCACCGTGTTGATTACTGCGCTGCCAGATGAACCCCGTCCGCATCAGCCAGGCGCAGCATCAGCCCCCATCCGAAGAATTTGTTCGCGATTGCCACCGCGACCTCATTATCGCCCGCTTCCAGAGGCAGCGTGACGGCGCCATTCTCCAGCGAACATCGCCCGTCGGGAAATTTTCTCGCTCCTTCCGACTCGAATAGGTTTTGGTCGGCATACACCAGTTTCCCGTTCACGAATACCCACAGTTCGCGCGTCCATCCAATATCTACCTTCTTCGTCTGCTTCCTGTCTGAAGTGATCGTCGTCTTCAGCCATGCTACGGCTCGGTTCGGCTCGGGCAGAGGCCGGCCATACTCGCGGCTGAGATTTACCAGCCCGTTCCGCTCTGTGCTGATCGTCTTCCATTCCTGCGGAGCACCGGGCATTTCGTTATACATGGGGTCCTTACCGTTCGGCAGTGCGGAAAAGGTTGACAGACGCCAATTCCGGACCAGCCTCCGGTCCCCATCCAGCGGATCTCTGGCCGGCTCCGGAGAAAGACCGTCCACTGCATCGGGAGTTACCACCATGTTTGCGAAAGTGCCGGGCCCCTGCAGCCGCAGGCCGCCTTTCATCGTATCCCCCTCTAACCTGCCGACCTCCAGTGTGGGCGATACGGCATCGTTCACGAAAATATTCATCCGCCGGCCGGATACGACCATCTTGATGTGGTTCCACCCGTTCTCCCGCAGCGGCGCCCGCGTTTGATATTGCGGAAAGAGGTCCCATAGCAGGACTCCATGAGTCTGCGGCGCATACTGCATGCAGGCCCGGAAGGCCGGACAGCTCGGATCGGGCCTAAGATAGAAGAGCTCGAAATTACCTTCGTCGTGCTGACGAAAGGCAATTCCGGGCGCGCCCCGCCCGATCGTATTGACGTCGAACTCGATCGTTCCGTCGCTGAACGTGATGCCCTTGAGTACCGCATCGCCGCTGTTCAGCCGCATCAAGCCATGAAAAAAACCCAGCTGCCGGAGGAACTCCGCGTTCTCCTTAGTCTGCCACTGGTCAGCCGTCATGCTGATCGTGATCGGTTCCGCGCCCTGGGCAACCGGAAGCGCTGACAGGAAGCTTACGCAGAGCGCCACCCTGTTCAGGGCATATTTGCTAACAAATGTCTTCATGACCCAGCGTATGGAACAGGCACTCCCTTTGGCGAGCTAAAGGTGACGAGACGGACAGGAGTGTTACGAGGCGGTCCCGGACGTTGCGGCTTGGTTCTTGGCGGCGGCTTTCGACGATCCCGAAGCCCTCCGCGCGTTCCCGGCCGCAGCCGCACGAAGCTCGTCGGCTTTTACACCATATTGACAAACGTTTGACAAGCCGACCGCGCGAAAGACCGAGGCCCTACGCATGGTTCAGTAGGGGGCAAACAGTCCCCACTAACATCGAATAGGAGATTCAATGAAATATCAGTTGCACTTTCTTGCCGCGGCCGGAGTGTTGGGCCTGTTGTTGTCGGCTTCGCCGCTGGCCGCGGCGGACGATGACCAATCATCCGGTTTCAATATGGTCGTCTCAGCCGGCGCGAAAACCTGCCTGCCGAACGCCTCCGCCACGGTGAAAGTCCGGTCGGCCGGTCCTGTGGACATCATGGACGTCACGGTGCAGGGCTTGCCCGCCAACACGGACTTCGATTTCTTTGTCATCCAGGTTCCGAAAGCGCCCTTTGGGGTCGCCTGGTATCAGGGTGACATCGTTACCGACAAAAACGGCCGCGGCCATCAGCAGTTCATCGGCCGATTTAACGTGGAGACCTTCGCGTTCGCACAGGGCAGCGCGCCGGCGCCGGTCGTGTTCACCGGTGGAGTGGTGCCGGATGCCAGCCTGAATCCGGCCTTCAACCCCATCCAGATGTACCATCTCGGTCTCTGGTTTGACTCTTCGGTTGCCGCCGGGAATGCGGGCTGCCCCGTGACCAACACTCCGTTCAATGGGGAGCACAACGCCGGCCTTCAGGTGCTGAATACCAGCAACTTCCCCGACGACCATGGCCCTCTGCGGGACACCGCGACTACCAATCCGGGTTCGAACACGAACGGAGGCCGTCAGTAAGTCGGCCACGGGAGTAATCGTCCTCGTCGCGCAGGCGGTCTCGCTCATTAGCTCGCCGCGCAATGGCCAAACGAACGTGCGCGGCAGGACGCTCGGACGCGGCCGGGCCGGGAATTTCCGGCCCGGTTATTCCCCTGTTAAAGGTTGATCTTGATCAAAGCAATGCCGAGCATGGGGACGCGACTGTGGTGGGGGCGAGCAGCAGGAGCGCGGCATTTCGGGACGCCACCGCGAATGCGGGGCTCTCACTTAATGGAGCACCAGTTTTTGCACCCGAAGATTGGCAAGCTCACCGACAAAGAGAGTGCTTTCGCTGCGGCAGTCGATGGAGTTGACCGCACCGAATTCCTTGAGCAGCCTTCCGGCACGGCCGAACTTGCCGAGGACAGTTCCGTCCGGGCGCATCCTATATATCTCACCCGCGACATCGATATCGTTCCACGGATTGGAATTGGAAACATAGAGGACTGGATTGGCTCCCTTGGTGATACACATCGCCTGTGCGTTGCCGAAGTTCGAAAACGCGGTCTTGAAGACGCCGTTGTTGTCAAACACCTGGATGCGCTTGTTGCCGCCATCGCCGGCGTAGACGTTGCCCTGCGCGTCCACCGCAATACTCAGAACATTGGCGAACTCGCCCGGTCCTGTGCCTCTTTTGCCCCAGGACTTCACGAATTTGCCGTCCTTATCGAACTTGGCGATACGCGCGTTGCCGGCGCCATCGGCGACGAAGATATTGCCTGCCGCATCCCACGCCACATCGGTGGGCCGGTTGAAGAGATCGGTGGGCTGTCCCGCGCCGTCTCCTCCTGGAGTGCGGGGCGGAATGAATTCCGATTCCGTCTTGCGCCCGAGAAGCATCGCGACGCGTCCCTCGGGATCGAACTTCATCACCATGTTGCTCATCTCGTCAACCGCCCAGATATTGTCGGCCGGGTCGACGCGCACCTGGGCGGCGGTCATAAATCCGTAGGTATCTTTGCCGATCTCCCGAACGTACTTGCCCGTGCGATCGAACTGGAACATCCGCGAGCTGCCGTGCGCGAAGGGTCGCATGGTGCCGATGGTGACGGTGGGATGCCCCGTGCGCGTATAGACGAAAATGTCGCCCTTGGAATTGGTAGCGACTCCCGCGACTTCGCCGAGATAAACGCCGGCAGGCAACTGAATCGCGTTTGGGACGGAATCGAACTGGATCTCAGGCGCAGAGTTCTGGGCGAGCGCGGAGGCCGCGAGCAATCCGCCAGAGAGTGTGACCGTCAGGATATGCAAGGTGATGTTCATGGTGTTCTCCTGGTTACTGTGCTCCGCTGTTGCCCGAAGGCGCCTTGAGAATCAGTTTCTGTGCGCGCCACGATTCGATCTCCCCGACGATAATCTCATTCGGGTTGCGGCAGTCGATCATGTGAACCACCTGGAAGCCGGGTGCGGCCTTGCCGGCACGTCCGAACCTGCCGAGCACTTTGCCGTCGAGCTCGGCCTTGTAGATTTCACCGGTGATGTCCCACGTTCCTGGCATGTTACCGTTCGGATTCGAATTCGAAAAGAAGACGTACTGGTGCGGGCCGCCGGAAACACAGACCGTCCAGCCGACCCCGACGTTGGTGATTTCCCGTATGGGCTTCAAGTTGTTGTCGAGCACCTGATAGCGGTTGTTGGTGCGGTCGGCGACCCAGACGTTACCTTGCAGGTCCACCTGCAATCCGTGGGGCAGGTTGAACTCTCCCAGCGCGCTGCCGGCTTTTTCGCTACCTGCCTGCGCGACGAAGCGGCCATCCTTGTCGTACTTCACGACGCGGTTATTGCAGTAGCCATCGGAGATGAAGATGTTGCCCTGGGGGTCCCAGCCGATGTCGGTCGGGCGGCAGAATTCGTACTTTTGCGCCGTACGATTGGGCGGTAGCGGCGCGACAGGCAAAACACCCAGGACGGCGAGAGGTCTTCTGCCGAGCACCATCAGCACTCTGCCTTCGGGGCTGAACTTGGTGACCATGTTCGCGCCTTCGTCGACGGTCCAGATATTGTCGTCCTTATCGACGCGCACCGAATGGGCGAATTCAAAGCCGAGAAATCCACTGCCGATTTCCTTGACGAATTTGCCGGTCTGGTCGAATTCAAAAAGCCGGTTGTTGTGGCTCCTGTGGAAGACGAAGACGTGGCCCTTGGAGTTGGTCGCTACCGCGACAGCCTCGCCCAGGTACTCGCCCGGAGGGAGTTTCAGGAAGTTCGGCACCGTTGTAAACGGAATCTCGGGGACATTCTGGATGGTCGCCTTGCGTTGAGCAAACGCCGGCGCGACTCCCAATACGGATAGAGCGACCGATGTGATAAAAATTCGTTTCATAGAGAAATCTCCTGCATCCTGGCCGAACTTCTGGATGACATTGTATGCGAAAGCGCGCGCCAGGTTGAATGCGTGGTCTACCGTGTCCCTACGGCACGACGCCGGTTAGCCTTTGACTCCGTCGCTGTACGGCTTCAGGAACTCGAAACTCCTCGTCGCCAGATCCCGGGGCGGGATTCCCTGAGACGTCCTGGAGTGCACAGTAAAGTAACCGGTGTACCCGATTTCGTGCAGCCCTCTAAAGACCGCATCGAAGTCGATTCCACCCGGCTCCCAGATAGCCAGATTCCGCGGGATCGCCGCTCCGCCTGGGGGTCCCGGGACTGGCGTGGCCTGCACATGCCTGATTCCGCCTCGACCCGCGGCGACGACGCAGGTCTCGATGCTGGCTTGCTGCGGACCGGACGGCAGAGGTGCCCGGGTCCGCATGCCTCCCTCGAGTACCCTCTGATTTTGCGAATACACGTTGAGTATCCACGGGGCGAGGCTCTTGATTACGTCCGGACCATAGCCTTTCGGATCGTCCATCCAGTTCACCGGCTCGTATGTGAGTCCAAAGTTCGGCCGGTTGATCTTTTTCAGACAGTCCATTGTGTCATCGGCATTCGAAAACAGAGATCCTGGATGCGACAAATGGACGATGGAGAGGCCGCGCTCTGTCGCCTCATCGCAGGCGCGCTGCGCCCAGCCTAGATGCTCGGGCCGTTTGATCTGGCAGCGAATCAGCTTAGTTCCGAAAATCTCCGCCATGGCCAGCCGCGGTGTAATGTTTAGCAGCGCGAAGGGCGAGCAGTCGTTATTGGGTGGCTGGTCGCTGTCGCAGGTCACCATCGAAACTTTGAGTCCCGCCTCTCTGGTCTTGCGAGCCATCTCGATCATTTCCTCGAGCGGGGTTGAAATACTGCATTGCAGGGGCCGCAGACAGATGGCGTCGTATCCCGTGCTTTTCGCCACCTGCAGGAATTCGTCATAGGTCAGCGGCTTCAGATCGGTGACCTGGCCGATCGGCTCGGAGATGCGCCCCGAGAGAGACAGCTTGATCCGGGGCCACGCAGCCCTCATGGTCCGGGCGGCAGTGCCCGCGATGAACACCGCCTTTAAAAATGCCCTTCGGTTCATCGGCTCCTATCGGCTCGCAGATCGATTCAATTATGGCAGAGATCCCGTTTCGCCTTCCTCTCCTCAAGGGTTCGAGTTTATTCTGGGCGCCCGTTGCGCTCAACATCACAAATCCGTCACCCCGCAAGGCAGGGCTGCAATAACGGTATCAATCATGTAGCACGTTTGGATAGGCTCCCCCTCGTGGATGCTTTTAGAACTTTTTCCTCCAGCCCACCATGCAGGTCAAAGCCGACCACGGCGAAGCGCTGCTTTCGATAGTCGGGTCTGTGTATCAAAACCTTGTACAATATAAATATCTACCAAGGAAATGATACACTGTTCCACATGGCCATCTCGCGGATTGACGCCCTAACAAAGCTCGCCCGCTCGAAGCACGTTCTGCGCGCCAAGGATCTGGATGAAATCGGCATCCCTCGGAATTACCTTCTTCGTCTGGTCCATCGCGGAAAGCTCGAACGAATCGGCCGCGGGCTGTACGGCGTGCCGAATGCCGATATCACCGAGCATCAAAGCCTGCTGGAGGCTGCTCTGCGAGTGCCCAATGGCGTGATTTGCCTCCTCTCGGCACTTCGATTTCACGGACTGACAACGCAAGCGCCATTCGAGGTCTGGATCGCTATCGACCGAAAGGCTTGGAAGCCGAGGATCTCTTCGCCTCCCGTGAGAGTTGTGAGGTTCTCGGGCTCGGCGTTCACATTCGGTGTGTCAGTGCACAAAATCGGAGGCACACAACTTCGCATTTTCGATCCCGCCAAGACGGTCGCCGACTGCTTCAAATACCGGCATAAGATCGGCCTTGATGTCGCGCTTGAAGCGCTGCGCGATTGCTATCGCCAGAAGAAGGCAACTGTCGATCAGATCTGGAACGCCGCCAAGGTATGCCGTGTGAGCAATGTGATTCGCCCCTATATGGAGACGCTCACATGAGCAAGAATATACCGGCGTCGGTTCGCCAACGCCTTCGTGATCTTGCCGCGCGGCGTAATGAGGACTTCGGCCTCGTATTGACGAAGTACGGTCTGGAACGGGTTCTCTTTCGGCTCGGCCACTCGAAACACCGGGACTCCTTCGTATTGAAGGGCGCGCTGCTTTTCGAACTCTGGACGAAGGAGCGCCATCGTCCCACACGAGATGTGGATTTTCTCGCGTACGGACCGAATGATCTTCAAAGGTTCATCGGCATCTTCCGAGAGATTTGCTCTGATGTCTTCGAAGAAGATGGCTTGACCTTTGATGTCGAGGCAATCGCCGGAGAGCGGATCAAAGAAGATGCCGATTACGAGGGCATTCGGCTCCAGTTCATCGCCTACCTGGGCAACATCAGGATACCTGTCCAGATTGACATTGGCTTCGGCGATGTCGTCACGCCCGCACCCGTTCAGGTTGAATACCCCACGCTGTTGAACCTTCCAGCACCGGTGTTGTCCGCATACCCTCGGGAAACGGTCGTGGCTGAGAAATGTGAAGCGATGGTCAAGCTCGGCATAGCGAACAGCCGAATGAAGGACTTTCACGATCTCAGCAGTCTGGCGGAACAGTTTGGATTCGACGGGGCGATCTTGGCCCATGCCATCGCAGAAACTTTCGCTCGGCGTAAGACCGACATACCGGCCGCGCCTCCCACTGCGTTAACCGCCGAGTTTTACGAGGACAACTCCAAGCGTCAACAATGGACTGCTTTCACCGAACGCAACCGCCTGTATATTGAACGACGGGAACTTTCGGCAGTCGTGACTGTGGTTGCTGCGTTCCTCATGCCAGTCCTGGAATCATTGGCGGACAAGCAATCATTTAATAATGCGGTCTGGCCCGCTAGTGGACCTTGGGCCGAACGCAAATGAAGATGAATCGTGCGTCGAACCGTTACTCGATCAATTCTTGCTAAACGCCGAGGTAACACAACATTTTAGAGAAATCGCGGTCGAGGCTGCAGCTTTGTCGGGATGATAGCGTTCAGCGAACCGCACCATGGATTCTGGCGTGATCGGCGCGACGGCAACGTCAGTATCGTAGAACAATGTTGCAACAGTCGCTTCGAGGATCTTGTTCCCGCGAATGTTCAGCGCTGAGACTGGCTGCGCTCGCGCGTTGGTTGCCTCGCCGTTCACAAACGCACGAAAGTACTCGCGATTCCAGAGTGCTGTCCAGAAACACGGATTGTAATGATTGCGCCGCGCTTGAGTCATCAGGCATTCCGATGATGGCACGACGCGGGAAACTCCCCCGTGGCGTCCGTCCGCTTGTGGGATCATCCTACCAATACGCTGATCGAGGGCTACAAGCAGCGCCTTGCGTGGGAACAAGGTGATGAACCATGGCAGCCCTCGCTTGCGGTATCCCACCCCTGCCTTTTACTGGTTGGCCGGTATACAGTGACAACAATCTTCAAAAAAGTTTTCTCCCACATCCACAAACACATAGAACCACATTTCGCCCTCTCTTCCACCCCATAATTTTGGACCCCATGATGTAAGCTCCAATCAGGAAGTAAACAGGCGGGCTGCCATGCCCGCCTAATTTTTTTGTTAAGGAGCTATTTATCATGACCGCATCAGCGCAACCCGTCCCCGTCAAAGGCAAAGAATCGACCGAATACGAGAGCAACCTCCTGGAATTCGCCGAAAAGTTCCAGCCCGCCGATTGCCACGAGAATTTCCTCGTCCAAACCATGGCCGATGCCTCGTGGCGCCTCCGCAAACTCAAGGTCTGGGAATTGCAAATCGTTCAACTCTGCGAAAACACCAATCCGTTCCTGGACGAAGATCTGTTCAAGAAACTCAATCGCGCCCACCGCCACATACAATCCATCGAGCGCTCCTACCTCAGGGCGCTGAAAGAGCTCAACGCAGGCAGAAAGTCTCAGATCACAGAACAAAGCCAAATTCCAGAACAAAGCCAAATTCGGAAACCGGGCCCGGAGCGGATCGCTTCAACTCCCCAGGTACTTCGCCAGCCAGCCCAGCAATTCCCCGTAAAAGAACCGGCTGTCCTCCCCATTCAGGATCCAATGGTTGGCATTAGGGAAAACAAGTAGCTTGCTCGGCACCTGCAAACGCTGAAGAACCGACCAGTTTTCCATCGTATTGTTGAGCGGCACGCGGAAATCCCGCTCGCCCACGCTCAACAGGATAGGTGTCTGAAAATTCTTAGCAAAGCGGATCGGATTCTGTTCGCGCCACACCGGTCCCTGTTCCCAAACCGGCCCGCCATTCGTGACTTCGCGGCCGTAGATCGTGTCGCTGGTGCCCCACTGCGTCTCCAGGTTCACCAAGCCGGCGTGGCTGAAAATGCATTTGTAGCGGGTAGTGGTGGCCTCCAGCCAGTTGGCCAGATGACCGCCATAACTCGCGCCGCCCGCCGCCATCCGAGTTCCGTCGATAAAGGCAAACTGCTTCACCGCCTCATCGGCCGCCTCGTTCAATTCGATGCCCGGTCCCTTCAACGGATCGCCTTGAATATCCTGCGAGAACTTCTCGCCGTAGCCAGTGGACCCCACGTAGTCCGTCAGCAGCACCACGTAGTGCGTATTCGAAATCAGGTGATAATTCCAGCGAAGCACAAACTGATCGCGATACATCGAGTGCGGCCCGCCGTGAATCAGAATCACCAGCGGATACTTCTTATGTTCATCGAACCCCGCCGGCAGCGCAACGTAACTGTGAATACTACGGCCCGTGCTCGCCTTGAACCAAAACTCGCGCAATGGAGGCAGATCGTATTCAGCGGCATCGGCGCCGTCGAAGTCGGAGAGCAGACGGTGCCGCTTCGCCTCGGCATCCATCCGAACCAACTCCATCGGATTCGAGGCGCTCTCCCAGTTGCCCACTAGTATCGGATTGCCCGACTGCCCGGCAACGGCCAGCCCGGAATACACACCAGTCTTGGGCACGATAACCGGTTCCACCGCGCCGCCCGCCGCCGGAACGCGAAGCAGATTCTCGTGACCCGAAGCTTCCGCAGTCAGGTAGATCATCTTGCTGTCCGACGTAAAGCCGAATCCGCCCACCGCGCGATCGAAGCTCTTGGTGATCACCACCGGGTCACCCGTCCGAGGCCAGGCAAACATCGCGATACGATCCATGCTGTAGACCTTGCCGTCTTCGTTGCTGTAGATGCAGTAGAGCGCTTTGCCATCCGGCCGGAACATCGGCTTTGAAAAGTTGCCGTGGCCGTTCGAAATTGGTTCCGGCTCCCCACCCGCCGCCGAAGCGCGATACAGCCCGGTTTTCACCTCGGCAAACGCAGACTGATTCTTATTCTCCGTAGCCGTGAACACGATCGAACCGCCATCCGGAGCCCACTCCGCGTAGAGCGTTTCTCCCGAAGGAAGCTGCGCGCCCCCGAAACCCTTCCCCGCCACCAGCTTCGAACCGGCCAGTAAATCCCTTGCTGAACCCACGGGATCCACCGATTGAACAAAGACATGAGGGTGCGTATCGTCAAGCCATCGATCCCAATACCGGACCGGGAAGCTCTCATAAACGCGGGCATTATACTTGCGGGCTTTGCGCTGACCCGCAATGCGTTTGTTGTCCTCTTCGTTCATCGCGCCGGGATACACGGCGCTCTCGAACAGCAGCCGCTTACCATCCGGACTGAACTTCGGATTCGATGCGCCCCTCGTCAGCGAAGTCACGCGAACCGCCTCACCGCCCGACGCCAGATCCAACACATAGATCTGCCCCGATTCGTCATTCTCGCGCTGTGTGCTGAACGCGATCTTGCGGCTATCCGGACTCCAAGCCACGCCGTTCTCCGCACCCTTCGAAGAAGTAAGCCGGCGAGGTTTTGTGCCGCCATCGGACGGCACAATCCATAAATCGGAAACCTGAACCTTCTCATCATAGGAAGGTTCGGTCACCTGGAACACGGCCCACTTGCCATTGGGGCTCAGCGTCGGCGCACCCACCCGCTTCATCGCCCACATCGCCTCGTGCGTCAGCGGGCGCTTGGCGCTCAAAGCCACCGGAATCAACAAAACTAACCATGCCAGCTTCATGACGCTGAGAATACCAAATCGGGCGCAGTACACGATGACAGCAGAAATCACCTCAATGTCCTTTAGAAACAGTACGCCCACCGCCGCGCTCCAAAACCACGTGCTAAACCAGAATCAGGAAGGGAGACTTGAGCCATGGCGTCACAGCAGATTGATTGTTTCGCTATATGAAACAATGCAAATCCAGTTAACGTTTAATTTCATGTTTAATCGGAGGAGTCTATGCTTCGACGCATACTTGTACTGCCCGTTATTCTTGCGGGCTTGGCGGGGGCCCAGGAGTTTCGATCCACATTGTCCGGAAGAATAACCGATCCTTCCGGGGCCGCCGTTCCCAACGCGAAGGTGATCGCCACCAAGAGCGACACGAACAGCCGCTTCGAGACGGTGGCCAATTCCGGAGGGCTCTATACCCTTCCGATTCTGCACATACGTTCAGACCGGGATTCAAATCGGGAGCGATACTCGCGTTGCACAGGATATTATTCTAAACATCGGTGCGGCGACCGAATCGGTGACGGTCGCTTCCGACGCTCCGCAACTTGATAGTGTGTCGGCCTCCGCGGGACAGGTGATCACCACGCACGAGGTCGAAAGCCTTCCGGTAAACGGCCGCGCCCCCATGGACCTCGCGGTTCTAGGCTACGGAGTCGTGAACACGGGCGTTCGCGATCAGAACCGTCCCTTTGAAAATAGCGGCTTCTCCACGTTCGCGATGGGCGGAGCGGCCACTGGGGCGAACGCGGCGTTGCTCGACGGCGTTCCTAATGTCGGGACTCTAGGCACGTCGGGAACACGCATCTCTTTCAGTCCGCCAGTCGATTCGGTGGTGGATGTGAAAGTGGAGGCTTTCAACGTCGACGCCTCCTATGGCGGTTTCGGCGGCGGGACGGTGGAAATCACTACCAAGGGCGGCACCAACCAGTTGCATGGCTCAGCCTCGGAATTCAACCAGGTTTCGAAGCTCGCCGCCACACCCCCATGCCAGCGGCGCGCCACTGTGCAACGTGTAGACGCGGGTCACCGACCAGCCGCCGAGAACGAAATCGAGCGGGCGGTATATCTGGCTTCCAAACTGTTTGCCTCGCCCGAAATCGACGTCACGCTGACCAAGACTTTCATTGTCTGGGAAAGAGTGAAAGTGCAGTTCCGCGCGGAATCGTTCAACCTCACCAACACGCCACTTTTCGCCGCGCCGACGCTTACGGCGACCACTGCCAGCTTCGGAACCATCGGGAACCAGACCAATAATCCACGGTACGTCCAGTTCGGATTGCGGGTCACGTTCTGACTAGAATGAATCATGCTCAGTCGCGTTCTGCCGTTGATTCTGATTTGCCTTTCAGTTGGCGCGCAGGACAAACCGGCCCGTTCGCTGTACGAGCGCGTGGGCCGCTACGACGGCATTTCAGCCATCGCCGACGAGTATCTGAAGGGCATTCGTGCCGATCCTCAGTTCGCGCGCTTTGCCGGCGGCCGGAGCGCCGATTCTCTGCGCCGGGCGAAACAATTGCTCAAGGATCAGCTTTGCGCCTTGGCCGGCGGGCCCTGCACTTACATTGGACGCGATATGAAGACCGCTCACTCGGGGCTCGGTATCAATGCCGATGAATGGGCGGTGAACATGAAGTACATGGCTGCGGCGCTGGACGCGGCGAAGGTCGGCGGGACGGAAAAGGCCGAATTTTTGGCGATTGTCGATTCTTTGCGGCCGGCGATCGTGCAGAAAGATAAGTAGTTAACTTGCTCGAGTCCAATCTGAGAGGCGTATTGGTTCAGATTGCCGTCTCGGCATCACGGGCCGCCTCAAATTCCGGGCATGGGCCAGCATGTCGGTCGTTGCTTCGGCGAGGATCCGGTTCCTGTTTAGGTCCCAGCCAACAGGAAAGCTATCGCCCGGCTGGACTTCAATTCCGTTCTGAAGAATGACGGCAAGTTGAATGATACACCGGTCTCGCATATTCGTAAGTGGTACGGACGCGGGCATCGTATCGGATTTATCCTATGAGCAGAAATTTCCTGCGTCACCATTTGGCCATGACCCCGGCACCGGTTCGTGCGTCGCGGGGTACCTGAACCTGGGAAGTTGCCCCCGCACGGATGCGACGGTCGCGGCGATTGGAGCTAGACGGGAGCGCCGGAAGAATGGCCTTTATGTCGTCGCAGCCGCGATGAACACATCGGGTTCGCGGTAACCGAAGAAGCGCCGGCGTTTAATGACTTCGGCAATCTCATTGGGCACCATGGCCTCCCAGGACGGGTCCTCGTCTTTAATCCTTCTGAGAACATCGCGCGAGAAGATGTGCAATACGCTTTCATCGAAATTGGTCAACTGCTTGATCCGGCCTCTTTCGAGCAAGTGCTGGTACAGGTTATTCAGGTCATGCGGCATCTTTACGTTTTCGACCGTGCAGAGCTGGCCGGTGGCCTCGTCCCGCAATGGGTACACGTAGATGCGTAGATCCTTGGTGAACAGCTTTCCGAAGGATTCGAGAATTCCACCTTCGAGCGTGGCGTAATATTTTTCTTCGAACAGATCCCGCAGGCTGGTGAGGCCCATGGTGACTGCTATGGGTCCTGTGGTGTAGCGAGTGAGATATGCGGCGAGCCGGTAGTATTCGAAGTAGTCCGAGATCAATACGGTTTTGCCGGCGGCCGCCAACAAGTCTGCGCGTGCCAGGAAGTCTCCCAGGTCGATTTTGCCTGCGGACAGGAGGTTGCGCATGGTGATTTCCATGAGCTCGACGACCTGGTCCGATTTCACCTCGGCTTCCGCTGCGAAGCGCTCGCGGGCAGTATTGATCATGTCGATATTGACTTTCGTCACCGGGCGAAAGCTGCCGCGTTCTACGAGGATCGGCCGCTTGCGCAGCACTTCCGCGGGTTGCAGGACTTCGCCGGACGGGCCGAACATGGCCGCGCCGCTCAGACCGAGCTGTACGAGTTTGAGACTCATCACGCGATTGTCGACGTGGCGGAACTCGATGCCCGAGAACTCGATCATGTCAATCTCGATGCGCTCGGTGGTGAGATTGTCCAACAGCGATTCCACCATCAGTTCCGGTTTGTGATGCAGGAAGAACGTGGCGAAAAGCAGGTTGACACCAACGATGCCGATTGCCTCCTGCTGAAGGCTGTTTTCGTGATCGAGCATGCGGACGTGGATGACGACCTGGCTATCTTCGTCGCGCGGGTGAGCCTGAAATTTGACGCCCATCCAGCAATGGCACTCGTTGGTGCCTTGATAGTTTCGAGCAGCCACGGTGTCGGCGAAGGCGAAGAAGGCGGTTCTGTCTCCGCGTGAGGGACGAAGCCTTTCGAGATTGAGGTTGTGCTCGTGCACCAGCATGCTCTGCAGGCGCTCGCGGGAGACGTAGCGTTTGCAGCGGCCGTAGATGGCATCGCTCACGGCCATGTCGTAAGCGGAGATGGATTTCGATATTGTTCCCGCCGCGGCGCCGACCTTAAAGAACCAGCGCGCCACCTCTTGACCGGCTCCGATCTCAGCGAAAGTTCCGTAGCGGATGGGATCTAGATTGATCTTGAGCGCTTTCTGGTGCGTGCTCAGTCTGGGGCGCTCGCCGTGGTCCATGGGACTCGCCCCGGCCGAATCCGTGGTGTCGTATGCCATATGCGTGTTCCTCCCACCGTATCTGAAATGATAGTCCGTCCGGCGGGAAACCTGTACATTACATATCGTCATAAACTGGGATGTACCGCTGTATTTCGCGGTATAAAGGGAGGCGTGATGCTGACACCTATCAACGGACGCAGGAAGTTTTTCTCAACGGTCAGGAATTTGATTGCCGCAGGCGGAGTCGCGAGCCAGGCCCGGGGGCTGCAAGCGGCGCCGGCCGAGGGGCAAACCAGTGCGGGCGAGGGGATCGATTACTACGACAAGCTGGGCGTGACCAAGATCATTAACGCGGCGGGTACGTACACGATGCTGACCGCCTCTACGATGCCGCCGCCTGTGCGGGCGGCAGTGGCGATCGCGGCAAAGCATCCAGTGCGCCTGGCCGATTTGCAGAAGGCGGCGGGCGAGTATCTTGCCCAGAAGTTGAAGTGCGAGGCGGCGCTTGTTTCGGCGGGTGCGGCTTCGGCTCTTACACTGGGAACCGCGGCGTGCGTGATGGTGGCAAACAACTGCGGCATTCGCGATTTGCCGAACGAAGTGGCCCATATGAAAAACGAGGTGATCATTCAGAAGGATCACCGGTATGGCTACGATCAGGCCGTGCTGTGCTGCGGGGTGCGCTTCGTGGAAGTGGAGACTCTGGAACAGTACGAGGCGGCCTTTAACGACAAGACGGTTATGGCGCACTTCTTCAACGCATCGGAGAAGGGCAGCATCAGCCGGGAAGATTGGATTCGCGTGGCCAAGAGTCATGGCATTCCCACTTTCAACGACGCAGCGGCCGACGTGCCGCCGATTTCGAACCTCTGGAACTATACGCAGATGGGGTTTGATCTGGTGACGTTCTCGGGCGGGAAGGGAATTCGGGGACCGCAGAACGCGGGTCTGCTGTTGGGCAGGAAGGACCTGATCGCGGCTGCCACCAAGAACAACAATCCGTTCGACGGCGTGGGCCGTGGGATGAAAGTTGCCAAGGAACAGATCGTGGGAATGGTGGCGGCGGTGGACTGGTTCCTGAGCCAATCGGACGCGGGCTTCGAGGCGGAATTCCGGCGGCGCGCCGACCGGATTGCGGCCCAGCTCAAAGGTATTCCGACGCTGACATCGGAAATCGTCATTCCTCCGCTGGCGAATCACATTCCGCATTTGCTGCTGCGCTACGATCCGGAGAAAGTTAAGATTCAGGCGCGCGATGTGATGGTCGAATTGCGCAAAGGCACGCCGAGTATTGAGCTGAATCCGTCTACCGGCAGCCGGCGGGGCGCTTCGTCCGGCATACCTGCTGATCCCAATATGATTGTGGTTGGCGTCTGGATGCTGGAGCCCGGCGAGGATTTAATTGTCGCCCGGCGGCTGCGTGAGGTTTTGTCCAAAGCGGCGAAGGCTTAATATTGCACCGAGCCGGGTGTGTCCAGGCGCACCCGGTACAGGGTGTTCCCGATCATATAGAGTGTTCGAAAATCCTTGTCACCGAATGCGAGATTGCGGGGATTCACCGGAGTCTTGATCTCGCCCAATAATTTGCCTTCCGGAGAATAGACTACGACTCCATGGGCGGCAATGTAGAGATTGCCTTTGACGTCGGTTCGAATGCCATCGGGACCGCCTCTCAGACCGGTGATTGCGACATGTCCGTTCGAGGCGCGCCCGGCGCGATCGAGAGTATAGGCGCTGATATTCTTTTCGTCCGAATTCGCGACGTACAAGGTTTTGCCGTCGGGCGAGAGGGTGACTCCATTGGGCCGGGTTTTCAATTTCGCGATGGCCTCAAGGTTCCCATCCGGACTTAGGTGATAGACACCATAGAAATCGAGATCCCGATGGTCCAGCCGGGTAAATAGGGGATCGGTGAAGTAGACTTGCCCGTCGCGCCGCACGACGATGTCGTTGGGCGCGTTGAAACGCTTGCCTTCGAACTTTTCCGCGATTACTTCGATGTGTCCTTTGCGATCTGTGCGGGTGACCCGGCGCTCACGGTACTCGCAGGTGTAGAGGCGCCCTTTCCGGTCCATTGCGTTGCCGTTTGCGCCGTTGGAGCCCTCACGATAGACTTCCGGTGTCTTCCCCGGCGTGTACTTGTAGATCCGGTTTTTGTCGTAGTCGCTGAATAGGAGGAATCCCTCGCGCGACCAGACCGGTCCTTCGCCGCCGTTGAATCCGGTGGCCACTTCTTCCACTTTGACGGTACTGAAATCCTGGGCAAAGAGGCTGAGCGGGATCAGCATCAGGAGAGTTGTACGGAGCATAAGTGCCGAATGTAACACAAGGTCTGCGGTATTGCGTTTCTGGAGCAAGACGTTGTAACGTGCATGTGGAGCGCATGGCATGGTTCATTCGAAAATCGTACTGGCTTTCTCATTTCTCGGGCTTGCTTATGGCCAGACGGCCCAACCCGAATTCGACCTCCTTTTGAAAGGCGGTCACGTCATTGACGGTAAGAACAAGATCAGTGCGATTCGGGACGTTGGCATCAAGGACGGCAAGGTAGCCGCGGTTGAGGCGAATATCCCCGCCTCGAAGGCGCTGAAGACTGTGAACGTTTCGGGTCTGTACGTTACTCCCGGCCTGGTGGACATTCATGTCCATGTGTATCCGGGTCTGACGAAGAATTCTTATGCTTCCGGCGACTGGGGACTTTATCCCGATGGCTTCACGTTTCGCGCCGGTGTGACCACGGTGGCGGATGCGGGGTCGTCCGGATGGCGTAATTTTGAGGATTTCAAGAGCCGCATCATCGACCAGGCGAAGACGCGCGTGCTGGCGTTTATCAATGTTGTGGGCGCGGGGATGGGGTCCGGCAAAATCGAGCAGAACCTGGAAGATATGGAAGTGAAGCCGGCGGCGGACATGGCTCTGAAGTACAAGGGTCTGATTGTGGGCGTGAAGAGCGCTCACTTCAGCGGGCCTGAATGGACTCCGTATGAGAACGCCGAGGCGATCGGGAAGATTGCCGGCATTCCGGTGATGGTCGACTTCGGCAGCAACGTGCGCGCGGGACGGACGCTCTACGATTTGTTGAATAAGTATTTCCGGCCGGGCGATATTTACACTCATATGTACGGGGGACGCCGCGGTGAACAGGACCCGGAAACTCACGGGCCGAGCAAGGCGATGATCGACGGGCGCAAGCGGGGCGTTTATTTTGATGTTGGTCACGGCAGCGCCAGTTTTGGCTGGAGTTGCGCCATCCCTTTGATGAAGGCCGGTTTTATTCCGGATTCTATTTCCACAGACCTTCACGACCACAGCATGAACGCCGGGATGAAAGACATGCTCAATGTGATGGATAAGTTCCTGGCGATGGGCATGGGGCTTGACGATGTCGTTCTGCGGTCGACTTGGAATCCGGCGCATGAAATCCAGCATGATGAGCTTGGAAATCTTTCGGTGGGCGCACCTGCCGATGTCGCTGTTCTGCGGGTGGAGAAGGGCCATTTTGGATTCGTGGACCAGGTGTCCACCGTGTTGAAGGGTACGCAGAAGTTGATTTGTGAGCTCACTCTTCGGAACGGCAAAGTGGTGTTCGATCTGAACGGGATCACTCGCGAAGAGTGGGATAAACTACCGCCTGGATCGCGTGGCGGCGGCGATCCGCGATGGGATAGTTTCGCTCGTCCGGCTGGTCCTCCGCCCAGGCCTTAATCACTTGAAGCTGGCCCGGAATTGTTCCGCGATTCCTCTGAGGCCATTTCGGAGCGCCACGATGTCGCTGCCGCAAAATAAGAGGTCAACTCCCTTTGCGGCCCACTTCGCAGCGTCTTTCGGGTCGGCCAATAATGCGGTCAGCTTGCCGTTTTGCCGGGCGACTCCGATGCACTTCGTGATGGCTTCGACGACGAGGGGATGAGTGACTTGTCCCGCGACCCCTAGGCTGACGGATAAATCACCTGGCCCGAAAAAAACCCCGTCGAGACCCGGCACCTGACAAATGAGCTCCGCGTTCTCCACCGCCTGCTGTGTCTCGATCTGTCCGATGAGGCAGAGTTCGTTGTTGATTCGCTTTTGCTCCTCAACAATGTTTCCGCTGACACCGTAGCGCACTGCCCTTGACCCGCCGTAGTAGCCTCTCTCGCCGATTGGGGCATACCTCGCGTGTCGCACGAGACGCTGTGCAGTGCGTGCCGTGTTGGCCATGGGGAGGTCGAGGATGTCGGGCCCACATTCGGCTGCGCGCAGGACGCTTTCGCGGCGTGCGTCGGGGATTCGGATCATGGTGAGCAAACCGGCGCCCGTGGCGATCCGGCATAGGTCGGCTGCCTCTCCCAGGCTGATTGCCGCGTGCTCCATTTCGATCCACAGCACTTGAAACCCGAGCAGAGCCGCAATGTCGATAAATACCGGGTCGTAGCGGCAAAGCGCCACACCGAGCAGCGGACGGCCGTGGTCCTTAAGCCTCGTTTCCAATCGGGTCATACTTCGGATTGTACGATCCGAGGTTGTACTCTTACGAGTAATGTTAAGCAGCCAGCGTAAATGGATTGTTGTCGGGTTGCTCAGCCTGGGGATGGTGATTGCTTACATCGACCGGGCGAATCTTTCCGTCGTTCTCGCGCTGAAGGAATTTCAGCAGACGTTTCATCCTAGCGATACGGAGCGCGGGTTGCTGAACTCGGCCTTCTTCTGGAGTTATGCGCTGCTTCAGATTCCCGCCGGATGGATTGTCGATCGCTACGGTGTGAAAATTCCGTACGCGATCGGGTTTCTGTTCTGGACGGTTTTCTCGGCTCTCACGGGGATGGTTCAATCGACTAGCCAACTGGTAGCACTGCGGTTTCTACTTGGGTGCGGCGAGTCGATTGTCGGGCCGGCGAGTCTGCGTTGGATCCGGTTCAACTGCAAAGAGCAGGAGCGGGGACTGGCGGTGGGGATTTATCTCGCGGGAGCTAAGGTTGGGCCGGCCATTGGCGTTCCTGTAACGGCGCTGCTGGTTACGTCGTTTGGCTGGCGAGTGATGTTTCTGATCGCCGGCGGCGCAGGATTTCTGTGGCTGATTGCGTGGCTGCTTCTGGTAAAGAACGACGACCGGCAGCTTGAGACAACGGCCAACGCCGCTGTTTCCGCGCCACCCGTGCCATTTGCGCGCCTGATGGTGAGCCCGGTGATGTGGGGTATTTTGCTGGGCACGTTTTGCTACAGCTACTTTCTCTTTTTCTGCGTCACATGGCTTCCGGCATACTTCGTGGAGTACCGGCATCTCTCGCTGACATCGATGGGACTCTACACGATGTTCAGCTTTGGCGGCATGGCTGTGGTGGCTACAGGCGCGGGTTGGGCCGCGGATCAGATGATCCGGCGCGGTCGCGATCCGGTGAGAGTGCGCAAGGGCTTCATCATCTGCGGACTTGTTGTCGCGTCGACAGAATTGATTGGCGGCCTGACGGATTCGCGATCGGTGGCGCTGTTTTTTGCGATTTTCTCTTTGGCTGGTTTGGGACTGGCGACCGCTAATCTTTGGGCGCTATCGCAGACCATGATTCCCGGCGCGGCGATCGGACGAATCGCAGGTGTGCAGAACTGCGCTTCGAACCTCTCCGGAATTGTCGCTCCGATTTTGAGCGGTTGGCTGAAACAGATCACCGGGAGTTACACGGCTCCCATGCAGGCGATTTGGATCTTCCTGTTGGTTGGGATTTTTTCGTATGCGGTGCTGGTCCGGCCGCGTTATTTGCCGCCGGCAATCTCTCCGTGAGGCTTGTTCTGCGTGATCTCTTCGTATGTATCTTGAACCTGCGCGGGCAGGGAAGGCCCGACCCAATTTTTCACGCTATCCGGTAGCGAGACGGTGGTGACCTTCTTCGCGCCATCGGGGTGGACCAGATCTTCCAGCTTCTTGCCGCTCTTTATATCGGCCTGAACCACCTTCTCCAACTCGGTGAAGAACAGAATCTGACCGTCAAAGACTTCGGGGCCGGCCGCGCCGCCGTGTCCAGGAAGCACGTACTTTGCTCCTAACTTCTGTGCTTTCTTGAGCACGTTGGGCCAGTTCTTGATGTTTCCCTGGCCGGTGAAATTGTGCGGTCCGTTGGCGAGCGCGTCGCCCGTGCAGATGACTTTGTCTTTGGGCAGATAAACAAAACCGTCGCCGCGGGTGTGGGCCCAGCCGAAGTAATGGAACTCGACGCGCCGGTTGCCGTCGTCAAGTACGAAGGGCGTCTTGTCGAAGGTTTTCATTGGAGGCTCGGCGGTGGGGAGATTCAACTCCGCGACATCCTTGCGCGTGCGGGCCGCACCCTGCCAGCCCATCGGCTCGTAGCGCTTCATCTCCTCGGCCACGCCGATGTAGGCGAGGGTAGTCGCGCCGGCCTTCGTCCATACAGGGTTACCGTAGGCATGATCGCCGTGATGGTGCGTGTCGAAGACGTACTTTACCGGCTTCGAGGAGACCTGCTTCGCGGCTGCCATTGCCAGACGGGCGCCGCTGGGGAAATTGGCGTCCACCACGATGAGATAGTCCTTCATCTCGATGATGATGTTGTTGCAGTGGCCCTGGCCCTTCAGGTCCCCTTCGCGAAACCACACGCCGGGGACGATTTGTTTTACGGTGTCCGGTTGAGCGTCGGTGCGGAGGACGAAAAAAGAGCCGGCGAGCAGCCCACAGAAGGCGGTGGCGAGCGTAACACGGTTCAGGCGCATAGTTTCGATCAGTTTACACCAAGCTACAATAGAATTTTCAGGAGGTTCCATGGCAGCATTTCCGCGCCGGAAATCGGTAGCGGTCAATGTCGGTGGTGTGATGGTTGGCGGCAATTATCCGATTGTCGTGCAATCGATGACCAACACCGATACCGCCGACGTTCCGGGGACAGTGAACCAGGTGATGGCGCTCGCGCAGGCGGGCTCGGAGCTGGTTCGCGTAACGGTGAATACCGACGAAGCCGCGCGCGCGGTGCCGAAGATCATGGAGACGCTGTACAAGTTCGGCGTGCGCGTTCCTGTGGTCGGCGACTTCCATTACAACGGTCATTTGCTGCTGAAGAAGTATCCCGATTGCTCGAAGGCTTTGGCGAAATATCGTATCAATCCGGGCAATGTGAATATCGGCAAGAAGCATGACGATAACTTTCGCACCATGATTGAAGCGGCTATCGAGTACGACCGCCCGGTGCGCATCGGTGTGAACTGGGGCTCGCTCGATCAGCAGCTTCTGACGAAGATGATGGACGATAACACGCTGCTTGCTGATCCGCTCGATGCCGATCAGGTGACGATGAATGCGATTGTCCTGAGCGCGCTCAATTCGGCTCGCGCGGCGGAAGAGTATGGTCTCAGCCGCGACAAGATCATCATCAGCGCGAAGGTTAGCGGTGTGCAGAACCTGATTACCGTTTATCGGGATCTGGGCGCTCAATCGGATTACGCTTTGCATCTTGGGTTGACGGAAGCGGGGCTCGGTACGAAGGGTGTTGTTGCGACGACGGCGGCTCTGTCGATTCTGCTGCAGGAGGGGATTGGCGATACGATTCGTGCGTCGCTGACTCCGCTTCCTAATGGCGACCGTACGGAGGAAGTGTTCTGCTGCCAGCAGGTGCTGCAGTCGCTTGGACTGCGCAGTTTCACTCCGCAGGTGGCCGCGTGTCCAGGTTGCGGGCGTACGACGAGTACTTTTTTCCAGGACATGGCCGATCAGATTCAGACGTATCTTCGCGAGCAGATGCCGGTTTGGCGTGAGCGCTACACGGGTGTGGAAGAGATGAAGGTTGCCGTGATGGGGTGCGTGGTCAACGGCCCTGGCGAATCGAAGCATGCCAACATTGGGATTTCTTTGCCGGGTACGTTTGAAGAGCCGGTGGCGCCGGTTTATGTAGATGGCAAGCTGGTGAAGACGCTGCGCGGCGATGGTATTGTTCCGACCTTTATTGAGATGTTGAATGTGTACGTGGAACGACGGTACGCGGCTGTCGAAGCGGGCGAGCCTGTTGGGTCGCGGTAGCTTCAGCCGATCTTCAGAATAAGAGATTAGCGTGGGAGGGTATGCGTGCCTTCCTTAAACTGCCACTTCTTTCATTGATGGTTGCCCTTGCGGCACCCAGCGGATATCACGTCGTAAAAGAGATTAAGATTGGCGGCGAGGGTGGTTGGGACTACCTCACCATGGACTCCGCGGCCCGGCGGCTTTATGTGTCGCATGCCACGAAAGTGGTTGTGGTCGACGTCGATGCCGGCACGGTTCTTGGGGAGATCCCGGACACGCCTGGCGTGCATGGGATCGCGATTGCGGACACGCTGAATCGCGGCTTTGTGAGCAATGGCCGCGGCAATAACGTCACGATCTTCGATCTGAAGACGCTGAAACTTATTTCACAACCGAAGACCGGACAGAATCCGGATGCCATTCAATACGAAGCGGGATCAGGCCGGGTGTTTACGTTCAATGGGCGGTCGAAAGATTCGACCGTGATCGATGCGAAGACGGGGAATGTGGAGAGCACGATTCCGCTGGGTGGCAAACCGGAGTTCTCGGCCGCTGACGGCAAGGGTAAGATTTACGTCAACATCGAGGATACGAACGAGGTGGTTGAGATCGACGCGAAGAAGATGGCTGTCAGCAAGCGGTATGCGCTTACCGGTTGCGATGAACCTTCGGGACTTGCCATGGATGTGAAGAAGCGGCTGATCTTTTCGGTTTGCGGCAATAAGGTGATGGCTATTTCGAATCCGGATACGGGTAAGGTGATTGCGAGTCCGGCGATTGGCGAGGGCGCTGATGGCGTGGCGTTTGATGCGGGCCGCGGAGTTGCTTTTAGTTCGAATGGCCAGGACGGCAATCTTACGGTGGTTGGTGAGGTTTCGGGTAAGTGGCAGGTGGTGGAGACCATTCCTACCAAGAAGAGCGCCAGGACCATTACGGTCGATTCAAAGACGCACCTTTTGTATTTGCCTGCGGCTACGTATGGTCCGGCTCCGGAAGCTGCCGCGGGGAAGAAGAAAGGGCGTCCGCCGATGGTGCCTGAGTCGTTTGAGTTGCTGGTTGTTGGGAACTGAGCGGTCGAGAATCATTGCCAGGGATGAAGGATGGTTTGTTAGTGAGGATAGCCATCTCCGTAGACGATCGGCTCTTGTATGAAGCGGACGAGACCGCGAGACTGATGGGACTCAGCCGGAGCCGGCTCTTCGCCCTAGCGGTCGGAGATTTCCTCCAGCGGCAACGACAGGAGCAGATGTTGGTCCGGCTGAACGAAGTCTATACAGGCCAGTTGGAGCCGGCGGAAAAAGGCCTGCTAACAAGAATCAAGGCCAAAGTCCGTCCGGCGGCGAAGTATCGCTGGTGAGCGAAATCCGGCGGCGGCAAGTGTATTCGCTCGATTTCGGACCTGCTGCCGTCGGGTAGCTGGGACGCGTTGGTCTCCACACGATGCGCTTGGTAAATTGTTACCGTGCGTGCTCGTTTCTTGCGCCCTCTTGCTGATTTCGATCGCCTTTGCGGACAGTAAGAATCAGGTGTTTTCGGATTTCACCACGCCGTTGCCGGTGCATCGTGGCGAGATTCTGGTTCTGGGCATCGTCGGAGGCTGGGAACGCTGGGATGCGCCTCAGCGCGCCATCCGTCACACTGCGCTGGAACTCCGGAGCATGCGTCTGCGCGGAACATGGGTCGAGACTGTTGAGAATCACAAACTCGAACTCGCCAGGGAGTTGGTGACGAAAGCGTTCGACTTCGATAAATCAGGCCGGCTCGATCCCACCGAGAGCGCCGCGGCGCAAATTATCGTGTACGGGCAGAGCCTCGGCGGAAGCGCCACTCTGCGCTTCTGCCGATGGCTGAATGAACAGGGCATCCGCGTGCGTCTTGCTGTGATCGTCGATTCGTACGGCCGCGACCGGTACACCGTACCGCCAAACGTCGCAGTGGCTGCGAATCTTTATCAGCGTGACTTCGGTCCGGTAAGAGGCATATCCAAAATCGTGGCCGAAGACCCCGGCAAACGCGAATTCTTGGGAATTGGCGCTACCGCTACTGGGGCAAAGATGTGGCCATGCCCGGGGAGCCGTTCATTCGGAGATGGTTTATGGGATCACATCTGAAAATGGAATACGACCCCGAGCCATGGCGGCGTGTCAGGGATCTGCTCGTCTCGGCTGTGAACAATCACATGCAGGAACCAAGTGGGCACTAACTCTTCGGGCGCTTGGCGGTTTCGTACAAGAAGATGCAGGGTTCCAGGCGGCTTTGCGGTTGGCCGTCGTTTACGGCGAAATTGCGCGTCCACTTGCCGTCTGGTTTCTGGCCGTTCCACAATGTGCCGCCGGCGTACTCTCCGTCCTTGCGCAACGCGTAGAAGTTGAGGTCGAACTGGGCCAGGCGCGCGAGGTCGTGATCGTAGTTGCGCGACACTCGCTTCAAGAGCGTCGAGGATTGCTTCTTTCGGCGGCATTCCGTGCCTCATGTTTTCGACGATTGTGTGCGCGCCCGCTACGCGGATGTTCTCCTCTCCTCGTCCGGTAGAGCCTGCCGCTCCGACTTCCTGGTCGACGAATAATCCAGCTCCGACGATCGGCGAATCGCCGACGCGCCCCGCGATCTTCCAGGAGAGACCGCTGGTTGTCGTCACTCCGGACATCTCGCCTTTCGGGTTGAGGGCCAGACAATTGATGGTGCCGGTGATGCGATGCTCCGCCCTTTGCATTGCGTAGGCCAGTTGCTCTCCGGTCATCTGCGGGAACATTTCGCGGATGGCGGCGCTGGGTTTTTGGGGCGGTGCGTCGAGGCCATCGGTCCAGTTATTGTGTCCCTGCTTGTCGCGCAGGGATTGCTTCCACATGAGCCAGGCGACTCGCGAGTGCTCGGTCAACAGGTCTTCTTCCTTGAAGCCCCATGCTTTGGCGAAGCGGAGTGCACCGTCGCCGACGATCATGACGTGGTCGGTCTGCTCCATCACCAGCTTCGCGACTTTTGATGGCGTCTTGATGCCGCGAATGGATGCGACAGCTCCGCAACGGCGTGTTGGGCCGTGCATCACGCTTGCATCGAGTTCTACGACTCCGTCTTCGTTTGGCAGGCCACCGTAGCCGACGGAATCGTCGTTCGGATCGAGTTCCACCATGTTGACGCCCGCGACGACGGCGTCGAGGGTGTCATGTCCGGCGTTGAGCATTTGCATGGCGCGGGCGGTGGCGATGAGTCCGTTCGCGCTCGAGATTGCTATGTTTTTTGGCGATCCGGTGGTTTGCGCGGCTGAGGCTGCAGCGAATGCCGCCGAGCCTGCGAGCAACTGACGTCGGTTGATCATTCAGTGATGATAGCGCCGGAGCAGTGCAAATACTACATCTCTTACAACTCGCCAGGCGTCTGAGCTTGGGTCGATTAGCGGGGAATGATCGGTGTTTGGCAGTGCGATCAACTCGGTGTCGTCGCCTGCGACGATTGCGGCCGCTGTGTACTGGCGGGCAATCTCGATTGGCACCGTTGCATCGGCGGCTCCGTGTACGAGCCGCGTCTTCACTCCTGTGGGGAGGAGCAAGATTGGCGAGGCCGCAACGTCGAGCGTAACGCCGGACATGAATTCCTCCACTACTCCGTTGCTGAGGCGCATTTCCGAGGCAAGGCGGAGATCGGCTACGCCTGCCAACGACACGACTCCCGATATGGCCGGGCGGTTCCTTTGACCGGCTATCCAGAGGGCCAGGTGGCCTCCCGCAGAAAAACCGAGCAAGACTACTCGATCAAGATCCAGGGGGTGGACGGCCGCCAACGTCCTCAGATATTGGAAGGCCTTGAGTGCATCCTGCGCGGTGCCGGGCCACCCGCCTCCGCTTTGGCCGATGCGCCGGTACTCTATGTTCCAGGTTGCGATGCCGTGGCTTACAAGGTCGAGGCATGCTGGAGCCATGTGCTCGAGGTCGAACTTGGCGCGCCAGAAGCCGCCGTGAATTGCGATGACTACCGGATGAGGGCCCGATGCTTCGGGCAGCAGGAGATCTCCGAACTGGCTCGGATCATCACCGTAGGGAATTCTCACGGCTTGGCGATGAGGTCCACCACTCCATAGACGTCGATATGTGGAATGCTGAACTCGGTGCCGCCGTCGGTGACTGTGTATTCTTCCGCTTTCGAATCGTTATCGAGGAACGCCGCTTGCTCAATCTGATAACTGCCGCGCACGCGTACTCGCAAACCATCGGCTCCGCGCCGGCCGTAGTTCACGAGGTGCACGCGCACGTGCTTGCCGTCGACGGTGAGGTTGGCCAATACCGTTTCGCTGCCATACACGCGGACGAGGCGCTTCTCGTCGCTTAACTTTTGGCGCACGGAGTAAGTGAACTCGTTTGGATCCTTAATTGACGAATCTACCGTGATGTTCATCAGAGCCTTCGGATCGTCGGCTTTGACGATGCGGAAGGTCAGATTACGCCTGGAGAAGAGGTTCAGTGTTTCTCCCGCGATTGGCGAACCATCGTCTTTTACAGCGATGTCGGCGAGGTCGCGCGTTGGTCCGGGCCCGATTTTGCGCAGGAACTCGGTCATTTTGTCGAACAAGGACTGATCTTCCGGCGGGAACTTGATGATCGCATCGGCGTGATGCGCGTCAGCCTCGGCCATGGCCAGAACGACGCGGTCCTTCGGAACGTCATAACAAAACTTCTTGCCTTCGGCGCGCGCGATGCGCCACCCGTTGTTATCTACCCATGGGGCGGTTGTGGCGGTGGCGACGTTCGGACGAAAATTCGTGCCGGGCGCCGGCAGCTTCACACAGTTTGGTACGTCCTGTCCATTGAATACGGCGATGGCTGCGAGGAGGATCGGAAACATTAAACCTCGATCTTCTTATTTTTGATTTTGTTGATGTCGTACACACCCAGCCCCAGGGTGCTCGCGTATTCGATGTGACCGGGTTCGCGGATGAAGTGGTTCTTTGTTGGATCAACGGAGCGCCCGTTGGAAATGAGTTGATCGCGGGAGCGGTCCCAAACCGAATTCGCTCCTTTCGATTTGCGTTCCGCCTCGATGATATCGATCAGCAGGCGATCGGCGGAGACGGGGTCGGTGGTGAAGGCGATTGTTTTCGGATAGAACACGAACTTGGGGTTGAGAACGAAGGGACCGCCGTGCCAGACGCCTTTCAGACCATCCATGACATGGAGAACCACACGGGAGCGGAGAGGCTCGGTGCTGGCAAGCGTACCGATGAAGGTCTTGGTGTTCGTCTTCTCCCATTTGTGGGAGCGGGCGACGTTCGAGAAGTTCCCGTAGGCCATGTTTTTCAGGCATCCGGTAACGCCGGCCGCACCGTGGTCCTTCATGTTGGGGACGTTGATGATTTTGGTGAAACGCTCGGTGACCCAGCGGACCATGTTCGAACGGGTGTCGTCTTCTCCGAAGAAATCGACTTCGACGTAGGTGCGCGGATCGTAATTGCGAATGGAACTGCGTGGCACTTCGACCGCCTGAATGGGCACTTCCTGATCGAGATACTTGGCGTAGCCGACCGACTTCAATTGATCTTCGAAACGCTCGTAGATTTGGATGTTGGCGGGCTTGACTCCGACGGCGGTGAGATTACGAACGATCTCCGCGACCACGTACGGATTGGAGCAGACCTTTGGTGCGCCGGAGCAGTTAACCTTGATGCCGACGATATCCGATGGCTCAATGAAACGCCGCCACGCATCGCCAAGTTTGGTTTCGCCCGTGAGCCCGAGCATGCCGCGCGTCATCATGTCGCGGACGATAGCGGGGTCGGCCTTTTCAGTTGCCTCGTCGATGGATTTCGCCGAGTGCACAGAGACCACGGTTCCGGGGATGCGGTGATGCTGCTCGGCGTGGTACGGTGTGACGATGCGATACTTCGGAATGTTCGGGTCGACAGCGGCCAGAGCGGCCGGCGCGATCGCCGATCCCAAAACAAAGGTTCTGCGTTTCATAAACTCATTATATGAATAACAACCGTCGTACACTACTAAAAACTGCTGTTGGCGCCGCCGCGGTTGCGACCACGGCCACGAAGTCCAACGCGCAGACAGGTCTGAAGAAAAAGGTTCACTATAAGGGAGAAAAGCCCACGAAGCCGACGACTGTTCTCAGGTGCGGTTTCCTATGGCAACTTGCTCTTTATCGCCGGCAAGGGCGCACACGTTCCGGGCGACATCAAGAAGCACACGGAAATCGTACTCGCCGAAATCAAGGCTGAGCTGGAGAATGCCGGCTCCTCGATGGACAAGGTTATCCAGGCTCGTGTTTTTCTGGACGACCTGAAAGATTTCGCGGGTATGAACGAAGTCTTCATGGGGAAGTTCGGCCCCGAACCGCCGGTCCGCACCACGATCGCTGCCAAGGGTGGAATCCCCGGGAATTCGCTCGTTGAGATCGACGTCGTCGCCTACATATAGAGGCGGTTCGCTCGAATATACTCAAGGACTTTCGGCGGCAGTTCACTCGGCGATTCGCTTTCGGCGAGTTGCCGCCGGATTTCAGACGACGACACCGGGAGGGCTAGTGTGTCCAGCCGATGCACTCGAGCTTCCGGCGGCGCGGTGTAGTCGTGGCCTGGCCTGGTAACAACGATGAACTCGACTTGCGCCACGACGTCTTTCCATCGGTGCCACGTCGCGATGTCGGCGAAGGCGTCGGCTCCGATGACGAAGAACAGACGGTCACCTGGGGCGAGTGTGGTCCGAAGCTTCTCGATTGTGTCGATCGAATAACTCTTGGCACTTCCCGATTCGAGGGAGGACGCTTCAAAAAGCGGCTCGTCTTCACAAGCCAACTCCACCATTCGCAGCCGGTGGTGATAGTCGTCTCCATCCACTTCCGGTTTGTGCGGCGGATGGGCGGCGGGAATGAAAAGAACTTTGTCGAGACGAAACTTGTTCGCGGCTTCGCGTGCCACCGTCAGATGCGCGTTGTGAATGGGGTCAAAGGTACCGCCGAAGATCGCGAGATTCAAGGAAGGTCCTTGGGTTCCATTGCCAGAGATTGTACCTGAACCCGAGTGCCCATCTCTAATATTCCTGTGGAAAAGCCTGTTGGAGCCGGAGGGAGATGTCGGCGGCTGGGTTATCAGAATTGATGCCTGCGCTTCTGAGTGCGGCTGTGGTCTTTTCGCCGGCGGTTCCGTCGATCGGTCCGGGATCGAAGCCTAGCCGGATCAGTCCGGATTGGATGAAGCCGATGGTTTGATCCTGTACCTGGTCGACACGTACTCCAATGCTGAGAATGGCGCTGTGGGCCATTTGCGAATAGGAACCGGTCTTGGCGTGTTCGTAGACTTTTTGGTGGCTGCCGCGACAGTCGAAATGCCAGGATTCGCTCGTGCCTGGAGTGGGCGCGTCGATGATGGGCGTGAAGCCGTGTGCGCTTGCAATTTCCCAAAAGCGGCTGAGTGGTACGCCAATGGAAGAGAGGTCGATGTCCATGGCGCGGCCGGCTTCGTGCATGCTTGCGCCCGGCGGCGGGCTATATGCTTTCTTTCGTTTCTGGACGTAGTCGGCGTTCGCGGCCTTTTGCATTTCGTAGCTGCGAAACAGATCGCTGAGCCGGATTTCGTGGCCTAACGCGCGGAGATCGTCAGCAATACGAAACATAGCCAATTTTGTGTCGGGGGTGCATTTGGCCATGCGCTCCGGCAACAGGGCGTGGTTGTAGATGGACGGCACTGCCACAGACGTCAACGGGGTGTAAATCACAAAAGGCTCCTTGGCCGCGAATGAACGCGAATCCACGCAAATAACTGCTTTCTCGATTCTTACGATAGGGCGGGGAGTTAGGGGCTGGTTCCCGGTTTCTCTGTAAGTAACTGGTTCTTATTGTGAAAAGGTTATCGTTAAGGAGTGACCGTCCGGAAGGTTTCGATTGTCGGGCTGCTTCCTCTGACGATACTTCTTGCTGAGGAGCCCCGGACACATCCTGCCCCGGGGACGTCGATTATCCGTTTTGCCCGCGTCGATACCGGTGTCTATAAAGGGTCGAAGCCAAAAACGGACGCTGACTTTCGTTTTCTGCAATCGCTGCACATTCAGTACATCGTCAACCTCGAATTCCTTCCGTTTCTTTCTGAGACGGAGGAGAAAAAGGCGGCGAAATACGGGATCAAGTTTATCGACCGTACAATCAACGGTTCGCCAGTGGCGCCGTCGGAGAAGCACGTCGACCTGATCCTGAGTACTCTTCGGGATAAGCGCTACCATCCGGTTTATTTTCATTGCGCTCTTGGGCGGGATAGAACGAGCCTGATTACCGCGCTATATCAGAACTACTATCTTGGGGTGAGCCGGGAAAACGCCTGGCGTGGGATGCTGGCGTCGGGTTTCAAAGATTCCTGGTCCCTTCGGGGACTGAAGGTGTATTTTGAGAAACACAGCAGAGGGAAACCCACCCGGAACTAGTTGTCTTCGATCGTTGAGATGAAGTTGCTTTCGAATGCCCGGTCGAGTAGTTCGTCGGTGAGTTCGAGCGGCAGTAGTTCGAATCGAATGATGTCGATGGCATGGGAGATCACATCTCGTGGATGACAGCGGCGGAAGGGGCGGCGGGTTTGCTTGTACCAACGGTCGATGTAACGCTCGACTACCGCCCGATCGCAGGGGAGTTCGCGCGATTCGCAGAATGCGAGGAAGATGTTGGCGAACTCTTCGGCTTCCGGGCTGCGCATCAGCATCTTGTATTGAATTCGGCGCAGAAACGCTTCGTCGCCGAGGTTTTCGGGATTGAGATTGGTGGAAAAGACGAGGAATGATTCGAATGGAACCGTCATTTTTCCTCCGGTGCGAAAGGTCAAATAGTCGATCCGGCGTTCCATGGGTACGATCCAGCGATTCAATACCTCGGTCGGGCTGGCTTTCTGACGGCCAAAATCGTCGATGAGGTAAATTCCATTGTTGGCTTTGAGTTGAAACGGCGCCTCGTAGATTTTTGAAACGGCGTTGTAACTTAAATCGAGCATTTCCAGTGAAAGTTCGCCGCCGGTGGCGATGAAGGGGCGGCGGCATTTGAACCAGCGTCCGTCAAAAGTGAGATCGTTGAAGATGGAAGGCGGTTCGGTATCCTGGACGATCTGGTGGTAGACAGGGTCGTACACCTGTACGATCATGCCTTGTGATTCGATCGCGTAGGGCATGTAGATGCACGAGCGATCGACGTTGGCCAGGGCTTCGGCCAGGTATGTCTTCCCGTTGCCCGGCTTTCCGTAAATGAGAAACGAGTTGCCGGAACTCACGGCCGGTCCGATTTGGGAGAGAATTTCGGGCGTGATGACGATCCGTTTATAGGCCTGAGCCAGATTTTCTTTCGTTAGCCATCCGGCCGCTGGCCTTTGGCGGCGGGACATGTAACTATACTGGAGTAGAGGTACCGGCGCGGGGCCCACGTATTGGTTCGTCTCCAAGTGATCGCGCGCGTAAACGCGGCCGGCTTCGGTCAGACAAAACTGTGCCGAAATTGTTCCGACCCCCAGGGAACGCTTAACTTGTACCAGTTGGTTCCGTTTGAGCGTTTCCAAGAGTTCTTCGATAACACTGAAGCGAAGTCCCATGCTAAGCGCAATGTCGCGCCCGGCCACTTCGCCTCGGAAGTACAGAAGTTTGAGTATGATCTGTTCAATTAATCCAGCCGATAATCCGGTTTCATTGATCGACTCCGGAACCCGTGGCACCAGTCCCTCAGCCGATTGCGGCGCGACTGGTGGCGTCCATTCGGTGACAGGTGTTGAGAGAGCGGGTGTTGTGAGAGCGGTTGACAATCGGCGGCCTCGTTCACCTTATCGGCCACATTTATCTTTACAAGGGAGAAATTAGTCTAATGGGGAAGAATCGCATCCCAAGGCGCAGCGAAGTGATAGAAGCGGTTTCCACAGCCGTTGCAGCGGAAGGGCGGATGCCACAAGGCGCTCAGAAACCGGTCCTTACGGCTTTCGGGATGAGAAGGACGAACATCGATTCGTTTGCATCTCGGACACTTGATGCCGGCCGGATCGATCCGTTTAGTTTTACGCTTTTTTTCCTTCATCCGCGACCGATTTCGTCTGATGCTACCACACCCGAAACTTTGCTCAGAGGTAAGGTTTAATTCTTATGTTGGCTTCCACAAATACTAAGAAATCTTTTCCAAAATGGCTCCCCGGGGTGATTGTGGCCTTGGTTGCCGTTGCGGGTTTCGCGATATTTTGGTGGCGATTTACGGCCGTGGCGAGTGAGCCTGGCAATGAATCGGCAACCCAAGCAGCGCTGAACGCACCAGCGAAGGTAGACGATGTGAATACGCTGGAGGCTCCGCCATACGATCCAGCACGCCCACTCGTTGTGGGGGATAAAGGGAAGGAGCTATTTCTGAGAGCGATGGAAGATTACCAGAGGGCCGACTATTCCGGCGCGTCCGTACGTCTGCGGCAGGCCACCATTGAAGATCCGCATGCTCCCGAGGCGCGATTCTTTCTTGGCGCCTGCTATCTCATGACGAACGACACCCGGGCCGGAATCGCGGAACTAAAAGTAGTCACCTCGCTTGACGATTCGCCTTACTGGGCCGACGCTAACATGCTGCTCGCCCGAGCTTACGTCCAGGAAAAAAACTGGGCGGGCGCGATACAGCACCTGGATCTGGTCGATTCGCGCGGAGGAGCCATGGCGGACGAGGCGGCGAAACTACGCGGTCAGATTTACGGCGCGCGGGGCGCGGCGAAGACCGACGCGATCCCAGGCGACAAGTAAACCAGACCACGCACACCCTTCTGTTCCCTCCTCCTTTGTGTTAGATTCGCCCTTGCGGTCAAATGAACGTTGTTAGCGGAGGGTTCAACGATGTTGAAGGATTTCAAAGAATTCGCGATGCGCGGGAACGTCATCGATCTGGCGGTCGGCGTGATTATCGGCGCGGCGTTTGGCGGAATTGTGACTTCGCTTGTGAACGATGTGATCATGCCGCCGATCGGTTTGATTCTGGGCAAGGTCGACTTCAAAGAACTGTTTCTCAGCCTGAGCGGGACGGCTTACCCCACGCTGGATGCGGCGAAGAAGGCGGGCGCCCCGGTAATCGCGTATGGGCAATTCCTGAATACGGTACTGAATTTCCTCATCATCGCGTTTGTGGTGTTCCTGGTAGTGAAGCAGTTTAACCGGCTGAAGAAAGAGCTGCCGGTTGCTCCGCCGTCCACGAAAGAATGCCCGTTCTGTATTGGCAACGTTCCGATGAAAGCAACGCGCTGTCCGTTGTGCACTTCGACGATATAAAGTAGTTGGATGATTTGGTGGCTGGCGGTATTTTTTCTTCAACAACAGCAGAGGACTGAACCGGCGGTAGACACCAACGCCTACACCAGCGCCGCCGACATCGCCCAGGGAAAAAAACTCTACGAGGGGCGTTGTGCGGGCTGCCATGGACCGACGGGCGACGGTGGCAAGGGCGCAAATCTGGCGGTGGCGTTGTTACCTCGGGCGGCTACCGATCGAGCTCTCTATCAGGTGATCCGTTACGGCATTCAGGATACGGAGATGCCGGTTTCTCTAATGGCTCCGCGCGAGATCTGGCAGGTGGCATCGTTCGTGCGCACTTTGGGGAAGGTGGAGCGTGAGCCTGTTTCGGGTAATGCGGATCGGGGCCAGGCACTGGTGAAAGGGAAGGGCGGGTGCCTGCAATGTCACACCATCGGGCTCGAGGGTGGCCGGATGGGACCGTCGCTCACCGACGTTGGTGCGCGGCATGGTCCCGGGCATCTGCGGACGAAGCTGCTGGACGCAACGAGCCAGATTCCCGACCAATTCCGAATTGTGAAGCTGACGACAAAAAGCGGTCAGACTGTTTCGGGCGTCCGACTGAATGAAGACACGTGGTCGATCCAGATCCGCGATTTTTCCGATCGGATTCAATCCTTTTGGAAAGCAGATCTGCAGGAATTATCGGTTGAGCACCGGACGATGATGCCGTCGTATAGCGATCGCCTGGACGCTCAGGAATTGAACGACGTGATCGCTTACCTGGCAGGACTTCGAGGTGGGGAATGAGAATGCTGTTGGCAGTGCTGTTGGCGATGCCGTTGACGGGGCAAGTGACCTTTGATCGCATTCTTCATGCGGGCGCGGAGCCGGGCAACTGGCTGACTTATTCCGGCAACTACGCGGGGCACCGCTTCTCTACGCTGGATCAGATTAACGAGCAAAATGTGGCCAAGTTGAAGCCGCTGTGGTCGTACCAGGTGAACTCGCTCCAGAGACTGGAGACGACGCCGCTGGTGGTGGACGGCGTGATGTATATTTCGGAGCCGCCGAGCCACGTAACGGCGCTCGACACGCGGACCGGGAAACCGCTTTGGAAGTACCGGCGCGTGTTTCCCGACGATATCCGGGTCTGCTGCGGGCAGGTGAACCGCGGTGTGGCGATTCTGGGAGATCTGGTGTATATCGGCACCGTGGATGCTCACTTGGTTGCGCTGGATTCGAAGACGGGTGCGGTCCGGTGGGATATTTCTCTGGCCGATTACACGAGCGGTTATTCCATCACCGTGGCTCCTCTGGCTGTGAAGGACAAGATCATTGTGGGCATGGCTGGGGGCGAGTATGGCGTTCGGGGATTTTTGGACGCCTACGACAGCCGGACCGGGAAGAGGGCGTGGCGTTTCTGGACGGTCCCGGGGCCCGGCGAGCCGGGGAACAAATCCTGGGCGGGCGATACATGGAAGAACGGGTCGGCGACCACTTGGGTGACGGGGTCTTACGATCCGGACACGAACCTGATTTTTTGGGGCACGGGGAATCCGGGGCCGGACTGGAATGGCGACAAGCGCGGCGGCGACAATCTTTATTCCGATTGCATTCTGGCGCTGGATGCCGATACGGGTACTTTGAAATGGCATTTCCAGTTCACGCCGCATGATGTGCATGATTGGGATTCGACTGAGGTACCTGTGCTGGTGGAAGCGGAGGTGCGCGGAAAACAGCGGAAGATGGTTGTGTTTCCGAATCGCAACGGGTTTTACTATGTTCTCGACCGGACGAGCGGCGAATTCCTGGCGGGTAAGGCGTATGTGAAACAGACTTGGGCGAAGGGGCTGGACGATAGCGGCCGTCCGATTTTGGAGCCGAACAAGAGCCCGACGCTGAAAGGCACCGCTGTTTGGCCGAGCGTTGCGGGGGCGAATAATTGGTACAGCCCGACGTACAGCCCTCGGACCGGACTGCTTTATGTGGCTTCTCGCGAGGCTGGTGCGCTGTACTTTACGGGTGAGGCGGAATACAGCAAGGGCGAGCAGTTCAATGGTGGTGGATTCCGCTCGATTGCCGGTGAAGACGAGTGGGGTGCGGTGCGAGCGCTGAATCCGGCGACTGGTCAGGTGGCTTGGGAGTATCGATTGTTCTCTCCGCCTTGGGCTGGGCTGCTTTCGACGGGTGGGAATTTGGTGTTTGGGGCTACGAATGAGGGCCAGGCGTTTGCGCTGCAGGCTTCGACGGGGAAATTGCTTTGGCGATTTCAGGCTGGGGGTGTGGCTCGATCGAATCCTATGACTTATTTGAGTGATGGGAAACAGCAGGTGGCTGTTGGCGTGGGGAATGTGCTCTACGTGTTCGGGCTTGATTAACGTTGCTGGCCACGAATGAACATGAAATGAACACCCATAAGACTTGCCAGCGCCCTACTTCTTCAGGCTTTGCTGCCAGTTGGTCATGACCAGAATCTCTTCGCCTCCGGTGGAATCCGGCGGGGAATCAAAGAGGAAGCGCTGGCCGTCGGCCGATACCACGTAGTGATTGCGGAGCGAAAATCCGAGACGGGCGTCGAAGAGTTTCACCGGCGTTCCGGCTTCGAACGAAGTTGCGGTCGTCTTCACGGGCGCGGCCATCAGAGTCGAGCCGGTTAAGAAATACAGTTCCTTGCCGTCGGCTCGCCAGATTGACTCGCTGCCGGCCGCGGCGGAAACCTGCCAGCGTCCGGACAGCGCCCCAGGCGTTGGCACAGCCTGCACGTAGATCTGAGGCCTTCCCGATTCATTGGATCGATAAGCGATCCAGCGGCCGTCGGGCGAAATAGCACCGCGATCCTGCGCAAATTGAGAGGGAGCGGGTTGCAGCGGGATCGGCTTTCTGTCTCCGGTCATGGGGAGTAACCAGATATTCGCCAATCGTGCGACGTCCTCCTGGTTGAAGACTACGAACTTGCCGTCGGGCGAGTAACTCTCCACATTCTTGTTCAGCTTGTTGCTAAACAATTCCTCTTCGGCGCCAGCGCCGTCACTACGTTTGCGATAGATATCCTTTATGTCTTTTCGTATTGAACTGAAGACAACGTACTGGCCATCGGGAGACCAGACGGGGTTGAAATTATCGGCGGGTCCGAAAGTGAGGCGCGAGTTCGTTCCACGCGCGAGATCCAGAACCCAGATATCGCGAATTTTTGTTGCGGGGTCCCGATTCGTGGTGAGCAACTTTTTGCCATCGGGCGAAAGCATTGGATTGGCGGCCTCGGTGGGATCACCGGTGACACCGATTTTGTGGCCCGCCCGATCGTACCAAGTGAACTGAATGAGCCGCGAGGGTGGAGCCGACCGCCATGCGAGGACCCCGTTTTCGGAAACCGAAAAGGCTGCACCGAGGCCGATGGAGGTCCCTAAGGCCAATTGTCCGGCGATGGGCGTCGGAGAACCGCTGAGTTCCAGGCTCCGATCGTCAAAGGGCTGTGCAAACAGGCTAGGGCCTCTGCTGTAGAGGATGTAACCGGGAGTGAAGGCGTAACCGGAAAGCTTATCGAGAACGAGCTTCTTCAAATGAGGATCATCGAGCGATCCAACGAACAGCGACGCGTCGGCTCCATTCATCTTGTACACGGCCGCATATAGGAACCTGCGGCCATCCGGCAGCAGGATTGGCTGTCCATGTCCGATCTCGGAGCTTTTCTGATCGACAACGGTTGCTCTTTTGGCTTGACCACCTGCCGCAGGCAGGCTGAAGATTCCCGCTCCATTCAAGGCACTAAAAAGTATGAGACCATCCTGATCCCAGGGGTTCGGAGAAATACTGATCGCTCTTTCATCGGAAAGTTCGCGGGTGGTTCCGGAAGCCAGCTCCATACGGACGACACCTCTGCCTGTCGTAAAAATCAGAGAGCGGCCGTCACGGGAAAAACTGGGACCACGTCCTCCTTCGGTTCCCGGAATGATCTTTGCGTCGAGCGAATTCAGGGTGCGCAGGAAAATTCGGCGACCGTTGTTGGACACTCCTGTGATCGCTAGCTTGTCCCCCGCAGCAGCGAGCGTCGGGACCAGTGGGTCGAATTCCTTCGGAAGGTTGACAGGAAAAATTGCCTGGACTTCCGGCGGAGGGGACTCCCGGACGTGCCGGAGGGCCACGAACGAAGATCCAAGGAAGGCCAGCGCGAGACCGGCGGTGAGAAATTTCCACGGGACTTCGCGTTTTCCTGGAGCAACTGTTCCGGCGGTAACTGCGGCTTGCATGGAGGACTGCGAGATCCACAGGAGCTCATCGCGTAGATCGCGCGCGGTCTGCCAGCGGTCGTCCGGATCTTTCTCGAGGCACTTCTTGAGAATTCGGTCTAGAGCCGGCGGTGTGACGGTTGTGGTAGATATGGGCGGCGGATCGGCGGCGAGAATTGCGGCGATCAGGCTGGCGGAGTTTTCGGCCTGGAACGCGCGGCGGCCGGTGAGAACTTCGTAGAGGACACAGCCGAATGAGAAGATGTCGCTGCGCGGGCCGATTTCCTTGCCCTGGAGCTGTTCAGGCGACATGTACTGCAGAGTTCCGACGATGCTTCCGTCCTGGGTGATATTGCGGGTGATGGTGACGTCGACGATTGGGCTTGAGGGCGCTAGTTTGGCGAGTCCGAAATCGAGAAGCTTCACGCCGGACTTCGTCATGAGAATGTTGGCCGGCTTCAGGTCGCGATGGACAATGCCTTTGCGGTGGGCGGCGTCGAGAGCTTCCGCGATCTGGATGGCGACGCGGAGCGCCTGGTCGAGCGGCATGGGTCCGTGGACGGGTTTGCCCTCGATGTATTCCATGACGAGGTAGTTGGGGCCGACGTCGTGCAGCGTGCAGATGTTTGGGTGGTTCAACGTGGCGATGGCGCGGGCCTCGCGTTCGAAGCGTTCGCTGAATTCCGCCGCGGAGATTTTGATGGCGACGGTGCGGTCGAGCCGGGTATCACGGGCCTTGTAGACTTCGCCCATTCCACCGGCGCCGATGGCGGTGAGGATCTCGTATGGTCCGAGGCGTGTTCCTGCAGCGACGGCGGACATGATTGGGCTTGATTGTACCTTAAGTCATTAGCGCAAGCCTGGGATGGCTAGCGTGTCGTCTCCTTCTCCCTCTCCGGCGTCGGCTGACCGGTAGACGAATTTATTTCCGGCGTAGATAATTCTTCGCATCCAGTTGGTTGGATCTACCCAGGTGAGCTTTCGATTTCCTAAGGCCGCGGTCATGTCGGCGATGTCCCATTTGAGTGCGAAGCCGGGCATCGTGGCGTCGTGCAGATTTGTGCTGAGCGGAGCTTCGAGCGCGGGGCGGAAGCTGAATGGCGTGTGGTCGAGCCAGAGTTTGGTAATTCTTGGGTCGACGGCCTGCTGCGATTAACGCCCAGATGCCGGGTACTTCGCGGGCTACTACGTTGATGTCTTTTCCTCCTCGCGATTCCAGGAGGTCTACCGCTCGGAGAATGTCTTTTGCTCGCAAGGCGGGGAGATTGCTTCCGATCAGCCATGCTCTTGTGTTGTCGATCCAGTCGCCTACCATTGCCGGTGGATTGGCGGGTTCGGGGACCCCTCTTGGATTGAGCACCAGCACGGCGTATCCTGCTGCTTCGATCTTTTTCGCTCGCTCCGCGGCTCGCGGATATGGATTTACCAGTATCAGCGACGGGTTGGTATTCGGCGAACCGTAGAGGTCGGCGGTGATGTTGAGATTTGTGTCGCCTTCGAAGACGAAGTGCGTCACGCCTTCCGCATCCTTCGACTCAGATTGGATTCTGGGCTCGTGCTTTTCGTAGTGCATCCACTTTCGCAGATATTCCAGCAACTCGGTCTGCGAGCCATGCGATCGCGGCGTTTGGTTGATCACCTGATAGATGTCGCGGCTGCCTGGGAGTAATGAAACCTGGCCTTTGGGCGTGACTTGGAGGAGGCGGTCCGGGACGAGTTTGACTGGTATTTCGGTGAAGTCTCCGTGCCCGTCTTTGAGCCAGCGGATCATCCATTCGTAGATTGCTTCGCGGACGATGTCCGGCGTGCCGTGCGGTCCCGGACCGACTAGCCATTTGACGCGATTGTCTGCGTCCCAGACGTGATACCACTTGGTCGCTTCTTCGACGACTTGTTGGGCGGCTGCGGGGGTGAAGAAATCATCCTTGGTGGATGTGATGAGCCAGGGCTTTGGGGCGAAGCTTTCGACGTAGTCGGTTTCATCCAGGCCCGACGCCAGAAAGTCTGGAAAGCTCTGTTCGGAATCGCCGATGGCGGCGGTGAACAGCGAGCGGAACGACTGCATGAAACACGAGACCGCGGCCACTTTGATTCGCGGATCGAGCGCGGAAATGTACGTTGTTAGCGTGCCCCCACCCGAGCAACCGGTGCAGCCGATCTTTTCCTGCTCTACTTCGGGCCGGCTTGCCAGATAGTCGAGTGCGCGTTTGGCATCCCAGATCCGGTAACGGGCGAAGCTTTGACCCATGAGAATGCTTTGGGTGCCGGCCATGAAGTGCTGGGTGGTGCCTGGTCCGCCGAGCCCGCCGCCAATTCGCCAGTCGTAGGCTTGCTGGCGTTCTCCCTGGCCGAGCGGATCGTAGGTGAAAACGACGAATCCTTTCAGGGCGAAGTTGGTGGCGATTCGCTGCACGGCGGGCTTGCCTTCCTCCCAGTGTCCGAGGGGGATCAGGATTCCTGGATAGCGGCCCGGTGCGGAGGGGCGGTACAGATTGCCGGTGACAAAAATGCCGGGGAGGCTCTCGAATAGCACGTTTTCGATGACGTACCCTTTCTCTGGATGTACGGCTTTGACTTGCGCGTTGAGGGGACCTTTGTAATCGGGCAGTCCGCCGATGAGCTGGAGGACTTTCGCTCGTACAAATTCCTGACGCTTGGTGGCCGCGGCTTTGTCCTGAATCTGGTCAATCGCCTTTCCGCGGGCGGCCAATTGCTGCTGGGCGATATCGTTCATCCAAACGAGTAGGGGACTGTCTTGCGCGGCCAGGCCGGCGCTGAGGGCGATTATCAATACGAAAGCTTTCATGGCAGGAGTCGTTCCAGCATATCTGGAATTTCAAAGATTGCGCGATTCTCGATGGCGCCGATGGCGGCTTTCATGGACTGGTACGTTTCCAATTCGAGAAGTTGGTTGACCGCGGAGGCAATGCCGCGGAAATTATCGACTACAATTCCAAACTTCTTGTCGCGCACCCATTGGGTATTGAAGCGCTCCTGCGGGAGTGTCCAGGCATTGTGTTCGACGATGACCGGGAGCTTCATGGCGATGGCCTCGCTGATGCTGCCGGGGCCGGGTTTGCCGATCATGAAATCGGAAAGGTGCATGAAGTAGGGAACTTCCTGGGTGAAGCCTACGACGTGTAACCGAATGCGGGTTTTCAGCGCGCGAATGCGGGTAGCCAGTTTTTCGTTGCGGCCGCAGATCAGTATGAGCTGCATGTCGAGAGACGAGTTACCCAGCCGTCTAGCAATGTCGAGCATCACGCTGGAGCCCTGTCCCCCGAAGAGCACAATGCCGGTTGGTTTGTCGCGATCGAGTCCAAGTTTTTCGCGTCCCGCCGCGCGGTCGGCAGTGATTGGTTGATAGAAGACGGGGCGGAGAATCATTCCGGATGCACGGAGAATCTTGTTATCGGGATGACCTAGATTGCGGGCCTGCTCTACGGCGCGATCCGTGCCGCAGATGAAGTATTGGTCCTGCTTTTCCATCCAGAAGTGTGGTGGATAGTCGGCCAGGTCGGTGAGGATGGTGACGTAAAGGTTAGTTGGGCTGACGCGGCGGAGGGCCTGGAATAGCGCGCGGTTGAAGTTGGGGACGACGGAGACCACCATGTCGGGCGGCTCCTTCGCCCAGAACGCGGCCAGCATGCGAACCTGTGCCGGATGATATATGCGGATGATGGCATGCATGGGTGCGATCAGATATTCCGAGCCGAGCGTCCAACCTTTAGCCAGCAGTTTGTTGTAGACGTCCTCCATTTGGATTCCGGTCAGCTTGCGGAAGATGTCGAGAGGCTGCAGCAGTTCCTGCAGATTGATGAGGCGAACGCGCCAGGGCCGGTTTTGCTCTTCGATTACGGTCTTCAGGGCGGTGGCGGCGCTGCGATGTCCGCCGCCCGCGTCGAAGAAGATGAAATCGATGTTTTTCATGCTGTAACCCGCCATAGTACCGCACTAATGTGGAATCTAAGGCAAAAAACAGAAAAGTTCATAAATGTTTCGTCTCTATGTCACGCCGTTGTAATTACAGACAGTTACAAATGGACCATGAAGTGCGATATGCACGTCCATACGCTCCACTCCGGCATGTGCACGCAGCCCGTGGCGAAGAGGTTTTGCCGCGAAAGCTACAGCGATCCGGACGCGGTTTACGAGAAGCTGAAACGCCTCGGCATGGACCTGGTCACGATTACCGATCATGATTCGATCGGCGCGGCGGACCGTTTGCGACGTCATCCGGACTTCTTTTCGAGTGAGGAAATCACCTGCCAGATGCCCAGCGGCACCAAGGCCCATATCGGCGTATACGATTTGAATGAACGGCAGCACATCGAGTTACAGCGGCGCAGGGACGACTTCTTTTCCCTGATGGCTTATATGGGGGAGCAGCGTCTACTGTCTAGCGTGAACCACCTTTTTTCAGGTCTGACGGGGAGGCGGGACCGCTTCGATTACGTCTGGTTCGAGCAGATGTTTCCTTGCCTGGAGACGCGCAACGGGGCGCTTCTGGAGATGGGGAATCGGCGGGCTGCGGAGTTTGCCAGGATCGCCGGAAAGTCGGCGGTGGCGGGCAGTGATGCGCATACGTTATGGAGCGTCGGGTCGGCGTTTACAAGCGTGCCGGAAGCTCGGACTAAGGACGAATTTCTCGCGGGGTTGCGTGCCGGGCGCGGAATAGCGCTGGGCAGTTCCGGCAGTTACTGGAAATTAACGCGGGACGTACTGGGGATTTGTTGCGGTTTGATGAAAGAACAGCCATGGGCGCTGGCGTTGTCGCCTCTGATGGCGGCTGTGCCGGCGGCAATCCTAGTAAACTATGGATGGGAGGTACTCTTCGCCAGTCACTGGTTCCGGAAGGCGATGGGTGTTGGTCGAGCCGATGCTTTGGCTCCGTTGCGGCCAAGGAGGGTAATCGCGTGACTGCGTTACCTCAACTCAGAGAATTCATCGAGAAGCGGGACCACAACCTGATGCTGCGCGTGAATAGCTGGCGTGCGCCGCGCTGGATACGTCTGTGGATGATCTGTGCGACGCGGGGCGGGGACGGGTGGTTATGGTACGCCATGGCGCTGGTGATCATGATTTTCGGCGGGCCGGAGAGATTCTCGGCGGCGGGCGCGGGTGCGTTATCGGCGACCACCGGTGTGCTGTTATTTATCCAGTTGAAGAAGAGATTCCGGCGTCCCCGGCCGTGTCAGATTAGCCCGCACTGTTGGGCGACGCTGCTGCCTCCGGACCAGTTTTCGTTTCCTTCGGGCCACTCCATTACGGCGTTTGCGTTTGCGGTTCCGTTTGGGTTGTTTTATCCGGATCTGATGCCGGGACTTTTGTTCTGCGCGCTGAGCGTCGCTGTTTCACGGGTGTTGCTTGGGATGCATTTCCTCAGCGATGTGGTGGCGGGGTCGATGATTGGTACGATCTTGGGGTATTCCGCTTATCTGGTGATGCGGTAGTCGCTCAGTCTACACGAGTTCGATTGTGACGCGCCGTCCGACTATCGCCGCTGCCCGCTGCAGGCTTGAGAGGGTAATGTCGTTTCTCGGGTCAAGCAGGCGATCAACCTGGGTGCGGCTCGTCTTCAGCAGCGTAGCCATACGCGATTTCGATATTTTCTTTGTCCTCATGGCTTCAGCGAGTTGCCATGCGACGACCTCTTTGACCGCCTGCGCTTGCGCCTCTTCGAAGATTCCTTCTTCTTGGAGGAAGTCGTCAATGCTCGAACCCATATGTTTCTTGCTCATCGCTCCAACTCCTTTTGACGCTTGCGCGCCAAGGCCAAGTCCGCATCCGGCGTCGCACGTGTTTTCTTGATAAACCCGTGCAGTGCGACGAGGTGCCTGCGACAAAGGCAGAGCATTACACGCGCCGTTCGGTTCGCCGCCAGGTTAGTCCGGATTTCCCACATTCCGTTTCCCAACGGCCGACAGAGCGGCATACCAACCGGCCATCGCTATTGCGCGCGCAACAAGTCCGATCCGATCGCGTGGCGCTCCTCTTCATCTAGACCCTTGAGCCATTCCCGGACTGGCTCATTGTTACGGTGCCTGAGCGGGAAAATATCAACGGGAGTTTTTGTGGCGGCGGCTCTTCGAGCACCTGCACCTTATAAGATACAGTGTACTACAAAGGTGCGGCTGCTCAGGGGCAATAATATAAGCATACTAAGTGCGGAACAGGCGATCTCCGACCGTTCGACTACTGGTGGGGCTGGCCGTGACTCTCTCGGCCGTGGCCTTGTACTCGGGCTACACCATCGACCAGATGCGCGGGCTGCGGCGATTGCAGACGCAGTCGATTGACCGGAACCGCACTGACTCGCTGCTTCTTCTTCGCATTCAAAACAATTTGAACTCGTTGGGGCTGGCGATGCGGGATATGCTGGATGCCGACGAACCCTATCCTTTGACCGCGTGGCAAGGCCAGTTCCGGCGCATCCGGGTGGATTTGGAAGATGCAATGCGGCGGGAACAGGCGCTTGAGCCGGCGGGGCGGACTGCGGACCAAAATCGATATCTGGCCACGTCGGTGGCGCAGTTCTGGGATGCTTTGGACCGCGTCTTTGCTTTGGCGGCAAATGGCGACGAGGCAGAGGCCCGGACCCGGATCCGGCTATCGCTGCAGGCTCGACAGGCGGCTCTCAGCACCGCGGTTTCGCGCCTGCTGATCCAGAACAACGAGAGTGAGGAACGCGTGGCGGTGGAGACTCAACAAATCTATGCCCGCGTCGAGCGCAACGTCTATCTGCTGTTCGGAGCGTTGGTGATCGTTGTGGCCGTGAGCAGCGTTTCGGTGGTTCAGTACAATCGACGAATGTTCGATCAGGTGGCTGCGCTGTCGGAACGCCGCAGCGAGTTGGCGCAGCAACTTATTTCCATGCAGGAAAATACTTTCCGCTACATCTCGCGGGAATTGCACGATGAGTTTGGGCAGATTCTTACCGCTGTGGGCGCGATGCTGCAGCGTATTGAACGGCGGAGTTCTGCAGCGGATTCGGCAATCAAGAATGACCTGCGAGAAGTGAGCGGGATTGTGCAATCCACACTGGAAAAAGTGCGCACGCTCTCGCAGGCGCTCCATCCGGTTGTTCTCGATGAAGCTGGCTTGGAGAGCGCGCTCGACTCGTACCTGCCGAATTTCGAAAAACGTACCGGAATCAAAGTGCGTTATGAGAAAACGGGGGAGATTGGGGCGATGGACAAACAGGTCGCCATCCACCTGTATCGCGTGTTGCAGGAGGCTTTGAATAATGTCGCGCGGCACTCGCAGTCGGCGCGCGCGGATGTGCGGCTACGTTTTGCTCCGGGCTCGGTGATTCTGGAAGTCGAGGACGAAGGTGTGGGATTCCGGGGGCGCGGCGACACTCCCGGGATGGGACTTGTCTCTATGCGCGAGCGTGCAGAACTAGTGAATGGGCGCGTTGAGTTTTTGGATGGCGAGGGCGGTGGGGCGCTGATACGTCTTACCGTTCAGATGAGTCTATGATCTCCGTTCTTTTGGTGGACGATCACAGCCTGGTGCGGCGCGGATTCCGCCGCATGCTGGAGGACGATCCGGACATTTGTGTGGTGGGGGAGGCGAGTGACGGGCACGACGCGATTGCCGCTGCCGCAAAGTTGCAGCCCAAGGTCGTGGTGATGGATTTCGCGCTGCCGAGCATGAATGGTGCGGTGGCGGCGCGGCACATGCGCAAGGCGCGTCCCGATCTGGCTGTTCTGATCCTGAGCATGCATTCCGAGGCTTCCTATGTCCGCACATGCCTGGAGGCGGGCGCTTGCGGATACCTGCTGAAGAACGCGATGGATTTGGAACTGGTGGACGCAGTGAAACGCGTGGCGGCCGGCGAACAAGTGCTGGACCCGCGGCTGGCGCTCCCGGTTAGCGACCGGAAGAAAGAGCCGTCGTTGACCACTCGAGAGTTGGAAGTGCTGCAATTGATCGTGCACGGCAAATCGAACAAAGACATTGCAATCGTGCTGGGGGTTAGCGCGAATACGGTGTCGGTTCATCGCTCGAACATCATGCAGACTTTCGGTATCCACAACACCGCGGAACTGGTGGTCTATGCGATCCGGCATGGGCTAGTGAGCATCGCGTGAATCGCAGAACATTCCTGCTGGGCGCGCTGCCCCTGGCGGCGTCAGGCGCATCTAATCCAGGGTTCCGGCTGGAGAATGTGACAGCGGCGGCCGGCATCGATTTTCGCCACAACAGCGGCGCTTTCGGTGCGAAGCATTTACCGGAGACCATGGGGCCGGGGTGCGCCTTCCTCGACTATGATGGCGATGGCTGGCTCGACATTCTGCTGGTGAACGGCATGGATTGGCCGGGCCATAAGAAGCAGCGCAGCACGCTGAAGCTCTACCGGAATAATCGAAACGGGACCTTCACTGACGTGACCGAGCGCGCCGGCCTGGCGGTTGAGATGTATGGCATGGGCGTCGCGGCGGCCGACTACAACAACGATGGATTTCCGGACATCCTGATCACCGCGGTGGGACAGAACCGGCTGTTTCAGAATACTGGAAAGGGCACTTTCGTCGATGTCACGAACAAGGCCGGTCTGGATGGAAGGACCGCTTTCAGCACATCGGCGCTTTGGTTCGATTTCGATCGCGATGGACACCTGGACCTCTTTGTGTGCAATTACGTGAAGTGGTCGCCCGAGCATGATGTGTTTTGTAGCGTTGACGGGACACACAAATCGTACTGCACGCCCGAGGCGTATCGCGGGTCCACCTGCTGGCTGTTTCGCAATCGAGGGGATGGCACATTCGAAGATGTCACGGCCAAGAGCGGAATATTTGACACGAGTTCGAAGTCTCTGGGGGTAGCGCTGCTCGATTACGATCACAACGGGTGGCCGGGCCTTGTGGTGGCGAACGATACTCAGCCGAACAAGTTGTATAGAAATCTGCGCAACGGGACCTTCGAGGATTGCGCCGTGCGGGCCGGAATCGCGTTCAGTGAAGACGGTAAAGCCAGAGCGGGGATGGGAGTCGACGTTGCCGATTATGAGAACTCCGGCTCCGCGGGTATCGCGATTACAAACTTCGATAACGAGATGATTGCGCTTTATCGGCGGGGTGCCGGCGGCGTTTACTCGGATGTGGCGCCGAAGACGGGCATCGGGCAGGTTTCGCGCAATAGTCTCGGTTTCGGATGCGCGTTCTTCGATGCCGATTTGGATGGGCGCCTGGATCTGGTCGCGGCGAATGGTCACATTGATGAAACGGTCCGGAATATTCGGACCAACATCGGTTACGCAGAGCCGCCGCACCTATTCGTGAATCGGGGCGCGGCGGGATTCCTCGATGCCGCGCGGGAAGCCGGCCCCGATTTTTCGGCGCCGAAGGTCGCACGCGGCGTTGCCTATGGTGATTTTGACCGCGATGGCGACCTGGACGTCCTGATGACCACGAATCAGGGTCCGGCGTTGTTGTACCGGAACGACGTAACTAACGGCAACCGGTCGATTCGCATCCGGCTGACGGGGACGAAGTCGAATCGCGATGGGATTGGAGCGATGGTGCGCGTGTTTACCCCGGACGGCGTGCAATCGCGAATGGTGAAAACAGGGTCTAGTTATCTATCCCAGTCGGAATTGGCGGTAACTTTCGGCCTGGGCAAACGCGATCGCGTGGACCGCGTCGTAGTGGAATGGCCTTCCGGGCGCACAGAGGAATACAAGGATTTGCGCGCTCGTGCGTATGAGTGCGTGGAAGGTGTTTCAATCAAATAGACTTTACCCCCATTTGCACGAACGCTAACGGACGCGTTCAAAAGGTGGTACCATGTCCGGCAAGCTGGTTTCGCGACGTAGCGCCAGTTCTGTCCAAGTAAAGTGGCGGTGGGTATTCAAGATTTCGCCTAAGACGAACGATGTATACTTAGCGGTAATAGCATTCAAAAAGCCGGCTCGCTCGCAGTGGGTCTGGCCTAAGCCATGGGGGCACTATTGAGTATGAGGTTTCTCCGCTTTGCGGCAGTTTGCCTACTTTTCGCGGTCTGCGCCAGCGCGCAGCTCGCAACCACAACATCTCTAGTGGGAAGCGTCACTGATTCCACCGGGAGAGCCATTCCGAACGCGTCAGTCACGGCGGTGGAAACCGGTACACAGGACAAGTACAGCGCGACTACGAACGCTAACGGATACTATTCGGTCGATTTCGTCCGCGTTGGAACGTACAGCATCACGGTGGACGTGCCTGGTTTTCAGAAAATGACGAAGACCGGCGTAATCGTGGAAATCAATCAGACGGTTCGTAACGACATCCAGTTGTCAATCGGCTCGGTCTCGCAATCGATTACGGTTGAGGCGGCGGTGGCGGCGATCAAGACGGACGATGCGGCCGTCTCGGAAATCATGAGCACACGCAGCATCGCTGAGTTGCCGTTGAGCGGCCGCGACCCCATGCAGCTTGCACGCATGACGCCCGGAGTGCTGACGGGGACTAAGTCCTCCTCCACCGGCACGCCGCCCGGCGAAGATTTTAACGGCGCCGGTACGCGTGAAATTCAGAACAGCATGTCACTGGATGGCATCAGCATCATGAACAATCTGATCACCACGACGCCGACCAGGCCCATGGTGGAAGCGGTGCAGGAAGTCGAGATTCAAACCGGAACGTATTCGGCGCAGTACGGTTCCTATATGGGTGTCCACATCAACATGATCACGAAGTCGGGCACCAACGCTCTGCACGGCAACCTGGTTGAGTTTCTACGCAACCAAGTCCTCGACGCAAGGACCTACTTCACTCTGCCGACGCCTGCGAACCCCACGGCCGCCAAGCCGCCGCTACGGCAGAACCAGTTCGGCTACGAGGTAGACGGACCGGTGATCATCCCGAAACTCTACAACGGCAAGGACAAGACGTTCTTCATGTCGTCTTTTGAAGGCTACCACCTGGTACAATCTGCTACAAATTTATCGACCGAAATGCCGGCGGCTTTTCTAGCTGGTAATTTCTCTGCCGTGCCCGCAGGTTCTATCACCGGCGGCGCGATCAAAGATCCGCTGAATGGCAACGCGCCATTCCCGGGTAACATCATTCCTACTAATCGGATTTCGCCCGTTATTGGGAAGCTACAGCAATATTATCCCGCGTCAAACCTGCCGGGCTTAGCCAGCAATTACTCCGTAGCGGTGCCGACCAAGATCACGACCAATCAAACCGTGGACCGCATCGATCAGAACATTGGCGATAAGATTCGGATCTATGTGCGCGCCCACTGGCAGGATGAGAACGTGTTCGGTGGGACCGCGGTTCCTAGCAACAGCAGCACTGTCCCGGTGAACACCACCAACTACACGTTGGGTTACACCCACACGTTGACGCCAAACCTAGTCAACGATTTTCGCTTTGGGCGGTATTACTTCAATACAGCGACGCTCACCTCTTTCGCCGCTGGCGGACTAAAGACCGCTGGGACGGATTTGGGCATTCCGGGATTCAACGGAGACAGCCAGTACAGCAACCCAGGCATCCCTGAATTCAACATAACCGGATTCAACGGGTTAGGTAATGCCGCAGCCAACTGGTACCAGAATGACAGCACTTTGCAGTTCTCCGAGCAGTTGAGCTGGAGCCACGGTTCGCATCAAATCATGGCCGGCCTGGAATTACGCCGGTTGGCGACCGGACGTGCGGCGGTCAATAGCCCACGCGGCCAATTTACCTTCAATGGTGTCTTGAGCGGATACGCGCCGGCGGACTTTGTCCTCGGATTGCCACAGTCCTTCAGCACGCCTGGTCCGGAAGTTCGAGGACGTGTGCGCGAATGGCGCGACGGTTTCTTCGTGCTGGATAAGTGGCAGGTCACGAGCAAACTAACGTTGAATTATGGTTTGCGGTACGAGTTGCCTACGGTAGCCTATACCGTCAATGGGAATGCCACCGAACTCAATAGGGAACAGACCGCGCTGGTTGGAAACACCCCTGGCTTCCACTTTACAGATCCTCAACATAAACTCTGGGCCCCGCGGCTCGGCTTTGCTTACCGTCTGTCTCCAAAGACCGTGTTCCGTGGAGGCGGCGGAATTTACTACAATCCGAACCAGACCAACAGCTTCACGTTCCTCAACACGAATCCGCCGTACACCACGATTCTTAACTGCACCTATTCGGCGGGAGCAACTGGAATTCCTTCACTGGCCAACCCGTTTGGCGCCGCTGGGGTCTGCCCGACAGGCGTTGCCACCGGCGGTCTGATTGTCACGGACCCATGGAATCAACCTACCGGCCGCATGAACCAATGGAGCGCCGGCTTGGAGCGGCAGTTGTGGAATGGCGGCGGTATCGAACTCCAGTATCTCGGCTCACACCAGTATCACCTGGATCGCAGTTACTACAGCAACACGCCGCAACCTGGGCCAGGTTCGGTAAACACCCGCCGGCCGAATCCGTTGTTCGGCCCAATCCGCACCGTTGCCACGGATGAAATCGCCAACTATGAGAGCGGGAGCATCATCTTCCATCAGCGGATGACGCACGGCTTGCAGATGTTATCCAGCTACACCTGGTCGAAAACGCTCGACGTTACCACCGACTCCAACGGTGGCGGCACTCCGATGAACCCCTACAATTGGAAGGCCGACTACGGCCCTGCCAACTGGGATGTCCCGCACCGCTTTTTGGTAAGTTTCGTTTACGACATTCCATTTTTCTCGACGTCGAACGTTTTCGTGAAAGGCGTGTTTGCCAAGTGGCAGGCGAATGGCGTCGTCACCATACAGAGCGGCTTCCCGTTCAACATCGGAACGTCAGTTGATACGGCAAATACCGCCGCTAGCGGGACCTACCGCCCGAATCTGGTAGGCACTGCCACAGAAACCTGCGGCAGAGGCCACCTGATCGGCTGCATCGATCCGACAGCTTACTCGGTCGCGGGGCTTTATCCCGCAGTCCAGGTTTTCGCATATGGAAACCTCGGCCGCAACATCTTTCATGGCCCCGGATCGGCGACCACAGACTTTTCACTCTTCAAGAATTTCCCGATCAAGGAACGGCTGAAGTTCCAGCTTCGTTTCGAGACTTTCGGGCTGTTTAACCACTCAAACTTCGCAAACCCGTCGGCGACCATCAACACATCGTCTTTCGGCAACATCACAGGCCTTCAGGCGAACGCGCCCGGCAGCCGGACCATCCAGATAGGCGGCAAGCTTCAGTTCTAAGCCTATTTCGCCAGAAGTCATAAAGAAGGACCGGCCAGCATTTGCGCTCGCCGGTCCTTCTTAGTTTGTGAGCGATCCAGCCTAGCCCGCAAAGGGCCGGCCGCGGCCCTCAGTGTTCGCAAAAAAAAACGGATCGTGCGAGTCCGCGACCCAGGCTCCGTTTTGCGGGCGTTTCCTGAGGAGATGAGTATGTAACTTGTCAGGCAAACAGTGGATGAAAGTCGACGCTAAGCGGACTATAATACCTACGGACCAATCCTGTGCCAGAACGCCTTAAGATCGCCGCCGTCTGTACGATTTATTTCAAGATGTCTCACTCGCAGCACATCGTGGATCGCTTCCTCGATGGCTATGGGTGGAACGGAACCCATCATCGTCCACCGATGGACCTGGTTTCGCTTTACGTGAACCAGGTGCAAAAGGATGATGAAAGCCGCGAGCGGCTGAAGAGGCATCCCGAAGTGCGGGACTCTCCGACGATCGCCGACGCTCTCACTCTTGGCGGCAGTAAACTTGCCGTCGATGGCGTGGTCCTGGTCGGTGAACACGGACACTACCCGAAGAACGAAAAGGGCCAGACGAAGTATCCTCGCTACGAGTTCTTCAAGCAGATTGTGGATGTCTATAAGTCGAGCGGCAAATCGGTGCCGCTCTTCAGCGACAAACATCTTTCGTGGAATTGGGAGTGGGCGAAAGAGATGTACGATACGTCGCGCAAGATGGGTTTTCCGTTCACGGCAGGATCGAGCCTTCCGGTAACGTGGCGGATTCCTTCGGTGGATCTTCCGCGTGGCGCAAAAGTTCAGGAAGCGCTGGCCGTTTGTTACGGCGGCGTGGATAGCTACGACTTCCACGGCCTGGAGACGATTCAGTGCATGGTGGAACGCCGCCAGGGCGGAGAGACGGGCGTGAAATGGGTTCAGGCGTATCGCGGGGACAAGTTCTGGGATGCGATGCGAGAGGGAGTCTGGCCGAAAAAGTTGATGGACGCCGCCTTGTGCCGCAGCCACACTTTGACGCCGGCGCGCGAAGGGTTCAACGACACCTTCCCCACAGTCGACGATATGAAACGGATCACGAAGAACCCAGTGGCGTATCGCTACGAGCACAATGATGGAACCATGTGCACGATGTTGCTGATGAATGGGCTGCTGCGGGATTTCAATTTCGCCTGCCAGATTGCCGGACGCTCGGAGCCGTTCTCGTTGCAGATGTATTTGCCTATGCCTGATGGCCGCACGACGCTGGCGGATTTCTTTAGCCCGCTGGTGAACAACATGGAGAAGATGTTCCTGACCGGCAAAGAGATTATTCCACTGGAACGTACCTTGCTGACCACCGGATTGACCGCCGCCGGAGTGGAAAGCCTCTATCGCGATCAGACGAAATACGAGACTCCGCACCTCAATATCAAATATCAGCCAACTAGCGAATCGACGTTCTGGAGAACATAACCATGCTGACACGCAGACGATTTTTGGAATCCGCCGCGGTAGCGCCGCTGGCGTTGAATGCTCTCCAGGGAGCCGAACCCAAGCGCATCGCGATTGTTTGTACGATCTATCGCTACTTGTCGCACGCTCAGCACATGGGGGACCGTTTTCTCATCGGCTACCCGCTAAACGGCGAGTGGCACAAGCCGAACATGAAGGTGGTCTCGCTCTATGTGGATCAAAAGCCCGACGGGGATTTGAGCGAGGCGCGCGCCAAAGAGTTTGGATTTACGGTGTACCCGACGATCGCCGAGGCACTGCGCTGCGGTGGTAAGAAACTGGCTGTGGATGCGGTGCTCACGATCGGCGAGCACGGCGACTACCCACGAAACGAAAAGGGACAGATCCTCTACCCGCGTTACGAGTTTTTCGAGCAGGCGCGCAAGGTTTTTGAAGAGGACGGACGGGCTGTTCCGTACTACAACGACAAGAATCTTTCGTACAGCTTTGAGAAGGCCAAGAAGATGGTGGCCGCCTCGCACTCCATGAAATTCCCCATGCTGGCCGGTTCGTCGTTGCCGGTTACCTGGCGGCTGCCTGACATCGAACTTCCTCTAAATTGCGAAATCGAGGAGGCGGTGATGGTAGGCGAGGGTGGGTCGGACCCGATGGATTATCACGCGCTCGAAGCGATGCAATGCATGTTAGAGCGGCGCAAGGGCGGCGAGACCGGAGTGAAGGCCGTTCAGATGATTACTGGCGATGCGGTATGGAAGGCTGGTGAGGATGGGCGCTATTCGAAGGCGCTTCTCACGTCGGCGCTGTCGCGCAGCGATACGCCACTCGGGTTGACTGTGCAAGACGGACGAACGCAGGATTTGGTGGGGAACGGGGAATTGCCAAAGTTGGTGAAGGAACCGGCTGCGTACTTCATCGAATATCGCGACGGTCTGAAGGCGACTCTATTAATGCTGAACGGGGCGATTAAGGACTACAACTTTGCGGCACGGGTGAAGGGATTGGGTATACAGGCGACTTCGACGCAGTTCTTTCTGTCTCCGGTTCCGAACGTCACCTACTCGGCTCCCCTCATGAGTAAGGCCGAGCAGATGTTTGCGACGGGTGTTGCTCCTTACCCGGTGGAACGCACGCTGATCGTGAGCGGAATTCTGGAAAGCTGCCTGACGTCGAAAGTGGAAGGTCAAAAGCGGCTGGAAACTCCGCATATTAGCGTGACGTACCGAGCGCCGGCGCAATCTCAGTACGCCCGTAGCTAAAACGGGAGCCGATCATTGCCAGAACGTCTTAAGATCGCCGCTGTCACCACTATTTATTTCAAAATTTCACATGCGGAAGAGATTGTGGATCGCTTCCTCGACGGTTATGGGTGGAATGGAACTCATCATCGTCCGCCGATGGATCTGGTATCGCTTTACGTGAATCAGGTCGGCAAGGATGACTGGAGCCGCGAACGGCTGACACGGCATCCCGAAGTGCGCGACTCTCCGACGATCGCCGACGCGCTCACTCTTGGCGGCAGCAAACTCGCGGTCGATGGAGTTGTTCTGGTGGGGGAGCACGGCCACTATCCGATGAACGAGAAGGGCCAGACGAGGTACCCTCGCTATGAGTTCTTCAAACAGATCGTTGATGTCTACAAGTCGAGCGGAAAATCGGTTCCGCTTTTCAACGACAAGCATCTTTCGTGGAATTGGGAATGGGCGAAAGAGATGTACGACACGTCGCGCCAGATGGGCTTTCCGTTCATGGCCGGATCGAGCCTTCCGGTAACCTGGCGGATTCCTTCGGTGGATCTTCCGCGTGGTGCAAAGGTTCACGAAGCGCTCGTTGTCTGTTACGGCGGCGTGGATAGCTACGATTTCCACGGTCTGGAGACGATTCAGTGCATGGTGGAGCGTCGCCAGGGTGGAGAAACGGGAGTAAAGTGGATTCAAGGGTATCGTGGGCAGAAGTTCTGGGATGCGTTGAGCGCGGGAGTCTGGCCGAAAAGGTTGATGGACGCCGCGCTGTGCCGCAGCCACACTTTGACGCCGGCGCGCAAAGGGTTCAATGACATGTTCCCTACCGTGGACGACATGAAACGGCTTACTGAAGACCCGGTGGCATATCGCTACGAGCACAACGATGGAACCATGTGCACCATGCTGCTGATGAATGGCTTGGTGAGCGACTTCAATTTCGCCTGCCAGATTGCCGGGCGCTCGGAGCCGTTCTCGGTACAGATGTATTTGCCCATGCCCGATGGCCGCACGACGTTGGCTAATTTCTTCAGCCCGCTAGTGAACAACATGGAGAAGATGTTCCTGTCGGGCAAAGAAATTATTCCGCTCGAACGGACCTTGCTCACCACGGGATTGACTGCTGCCGGGGTGGAGAGTCTTTACCGCGGGCAGACGCGATACGAGACGCCGCACCTCAACATCAAATATCAACCCTCGACCGAATCGACGTTCTGGAGAAGTTAACCATGCTGACCGTTCTGAATAAACTTTCGCGCCGCTCGCTCTTCGAGCGCGGTGGGATTCTTGCGGCTTTTGGATTGCTGCCTCGGCTACACGCCGCGCCGGCGGCGGCGAAACCTTCGGTTGGACCGGCTATTTACGAATCGATCGGCGTGCGGCCGATCGTAAACTGCAGAGGCACGTACACCATCCTCTCCGGCTCGCAATCGCTTCCCGAAGTGAAGCGCGCCATGGAAGAGGCTTCGCGGCACTACGTTCAGATGGATGAGTTGATGGAAGGCGTGAGTGCCCGGCTGGCGGAGATCACCAAGGCGGAATGGGGCATCGTGACATCCGGTTGCGCGTCGGCCATCACCAACGCCACGGCGGCCTGTATTGCCGGCAGCGATCCCGAAAAGATGCAGCGGCTCCCAGATCTGACCGGGCTGAAGAGCGAGGTCATCATGCCTCGGCAGTCGCGGAATGTTTACGATCACGCGGCTCGCATGCTGGGCGTGAAGATCGTGGAAGTGGATACGGCCGAGGAGTTGGAGAAGGCGATCACTGAGAAGACCGCCATGATCCTCATCTATTCATCTCCCGCGGCGGAACGCGGTCCGTTGACCGTCGAGAGTATCTCACGCATTGCGAAGCCTCATGGCGTGCCGGTGCTGGTGGATGCGGCGGCGGAAAATCTGACAATTCCCAACATCCACTTGCAGCATGGAGCAACCATGGTGGCCTACAGCGGCGGCAAGTGCCTGCGGGGTCCGCAGTGCGCCGGCTTGTTGCTGGGTCCAAAGAATCTTCTCAAGGCGGCGTGGGGGAACAGCGCTCCGCATCATGCGTTCGGGCGTTCGCTCAAGGTCGGCAAGGAAGAGATCATGGGCATGCTCGCGGCGGTAGAGATGTGGGTGAAGCGCGATCACGACGCGGAATGGAAAACGTGGGAGACTTGGTTGGCTTACATCAGCGATCGAGTGACGAAGGTGCCGGGCGTGACCACTGCGGTGCTGCAACCGGAAGACCTTTCAAACCATGCGCCCATGCTTGAGATCAAGTGGGATGCAGCGAAAGTGGGCATCACGGGCAGGGAAGTGGAAAAGCTCATGATGGATGGCAAGCCGCGCATCGCCGTTGGAGGTTCGTCGGGTATGCGTCCGGATTCCATGGCCAGTTCGCTCACCATCATGCCCTATATGATGATGCCGGAGGATCACAAGATCGCGGCCGATGCTTTGTACGCGTTACTATCGAAGCCGCCGAAGATCGAAGCGCGGCCACGGCCCTCGGGAGAACCGATGCAAATCGCTGGCCAATGGAGTCTGCACATCGAGTACCTGGTTGGCAGCGCGGACCACAATCTCATCATTGAGCAGAGCGGCCACAAGCTGTCGGGAACCCATCAGAGCGACATCCTGACCGGCGACTTGCGAGGTGCGATGGCGGCGAATGAAGCGTCATTCTCCAGTTCACATCGAATTCAGGGCACGTCGATCGAATACGCATTTACGGGAACGGTGGATGGCGATACGATGAGCGGGACTGTTTCGTTGGGCGAATACGGCCCGGCGAAATGGACTGCGCACCGTCACCGCTATGCGTGATTTGCAGAGTGAAGTGTTGCGGTCAGTCGCCTGAAACCCGCTGCGGCTGGGGCGGCGCGGTGACCATGTCGAACAGGCTCCGCAACCCTTTCCAATTCCAGCGCGTGCTTGCCGTCGAGAGCGCTACCATTACCGCGATGAGAATTGCGGCGATCACCGCACACTCTCCGTAGCTCAGGTTTTGTTTCCAGAAACCGAACCAGCGTCCGTAAACCAGTTCGATGTGGACCCAGTAAACCAGCAGCGACGTTGTACCGAGTTGGCAGATCCAATTCCAGCGGTCGCCGACCGCATAACGAGTCCAGAGATAGGCGAGGGACAGGAGGACCAGAATGATCCCGAGCTTGCAGAAAATCAGGCCGGGACTGTTCAGCCAAAAGTCGGCGTTGGGGTAGAACGAGTACGGAATATTCGAAAAGTATTGGGCGGTGAAGATCGTGATGAAGCCGGCTATGGCGGTCCACTGCATGACGCGTTGCAACTGATCGGCCGTCACCAGACGCAGCATGCTGCCCGCGCCCAAGCCGAAGACGACGAACGCGGCCCACGGGAAGAATCCGAAAAAGTTGAAGTCCGGAGCGATGTAGTTGTGTAGAAGCTCAGGCAGATACGACGCCGGGATCATGGAAACGACGGGGGAAGCGATTGCGATGGCGGCGCCGGTCAACAAACCATTGCGTGCCCGCTCGGTGGTGTTGAAGAAGGCAAACGGCGAGAGCACGAAGACGGCCAGCGCCATGCAGTTGAGGATGTCCACCTTCAGCAGATCGGCCAGTTGCGTTTGCGGCAATCCAAAGAGCCAGAGCTGCAGGCGGAAGAGCAACGCCAGCGATAACAGAAATGCGCCGCGCTTGAGAGAGGCATGGAAACGCTGGGACGCCGGGGCGCCTTTCCGCTGCAGGCCATCCATCAGAAATGCCAGCGTCACTCCAGTGAGGAAAAGAAAAATTGCCGGCGCGATTCCGCCTACAAACTGGGAGATCGCGTACGCGCCCTTGTCCCGCAAATCAGTGCTGGTGAACGAATGGAACACATGGCCCTGGAGCATGATCAACGCTCCCAATCCGCGCGTCCAGTCAATGAATGCAAGGCGTGAGTGGCTGCCTCTCCGCGCGGGAGACATGGTTTCGATGACTCTGGTTTCCGTTGCGATCACGATTGTGGACGCTCGCGCTTTACGTTTTTCGGTAGTTGCAAATTCAACGCATCCTTGCTCAATGGCGCATTTAGTTTCACGTCCTGGTAGGTCACCAGCGTGTAGTTGCCCGATGCTTCAATGATCTTCTGCTGTACCGGATACTCGCCGCTTTCAGCCATCCACAAGTCGATCCTCGAATAGCTCTGGCGCATCTTTTCCGATTTAGGTGTTAGCTCGAGATGGTACGTCTGTTGTCCGGCGACCGTTTCTTCGCCCGCCAATTTGACATCGTATTTCGCTTGCAAGTCATGGCCCGTAGCGCCGAAACCGAGAAGCAGAAACTGGTCTACCTGGTCGCTGAACTTTCCGAGATCGTATTCGCGAACCGTGTTGATCTTAGGCAGAAATATCTCAGCTTTCTTCCCATGAAATGCATATGACGCCGGGTCGGGCTTGGTTATGTCCATCTTCATCTGCAAATCGCCGCTCTTCGATTTCCTCAGAGCGAAAGTGCCCGAAGCCACGCTGTGATCGTCTATCACCTTGGTGAAACTATCTCTGGAAACGCTAGACGTCATACTGGCAAACTTCCCTGCGGCGCCATCCATCTTCGCCAGAATGTCAGCAGAGCTTGAAGGCGGCGCGAACAGGGCCGCAAAAAGGGAGACTTCCAGTCCGATCAGTGTGCGCATTATGGTAAACCCTCGCTGGTTAACAGAGTTGCTGGAGTCAAATTATTGGGTTCGCGTATAAGCCATGTAGCCTTTAACTGCATCTTCTGCGTCGAAGATCGGCTGCAAGCGAACGACTGACTCTTTCTTGCCAAACCGCGCCTTCAAAAGCGCTTCCACGCGTGAGTTTCTCTGTCCTTCGGGAATGGAACTTAGCAATTCGGGCTCGATCCAGAACACGTTTGTACCGTTGTCCGGGTGTAGTATAGCGATGTTGCTCGCTCTCGGCTGGTCGCGGAAAATTTCTCGTGGCGTCAGAAACATGAACGCGAGGATGGCGACCACCATCACGTCATATTGCCAAACTGCCCGAGGATAATCCCACAACAGAAAGCGTTTCATTTACAGAGAGTTGACCCTCGACCGTATGACGCCCATTTTAGCATCCAAGTTACTGACTACTTCACTAGTACTTCGGCGTTCGTCGGGCCTGTGTCACAGTGGCCCCAAGTTTGCCTACTCCCTCGATTCGCGCCCGGACGCGGTCCCCGGCCTTGATCCGCGCGCCCTTTGGACATCCGGTGGAAATCAGGTCGCCTGGCTGTAGAGTGAAGAAATCGCTGTGGAAACGGACCAGTTCGTAGGGCCGCGCTCGCATATTTCGCACAAAATCGCGCGAGCAGATGCCGTCGTTGTGTTCCGTGATCACTTCCAGCGCGTCCACGTCTGGAATCTCATCTGCTGTCACAATCACCGGGCCAAAACTGAAGAAGGTATCGATGCTTTTCGAGCGAGTGAGATAGCGCGGATTTTTCCGCAATACGTCCAACGCGGTCAGATCGAGCGTTGTGGTGTAGCCGAAAATCACGTCCTTCACGTGTTCGGCCGGGACGAAGCGGCATTCTTTGCCGATGACGACCCCCAGTTCGCCCTCGGCGTCCACATCGTTGCTGACTTCCGGCGGCGGAAGCCGAATCTCTCCCTCGGGCTGGAACATGCAGGATGCAGGTTTCATGAAACTCCCCGGCTCCTCCGGTTGCACGGCGTTAATGTCCTCGGCGTGCGACTTGTAGTTCAATCCGATGCACCAGATTTTCGGCGGCACTTCGTAGGGAAGAAGCGGTTGAACATTTTCATACGGGATTGTTTCGCCGGTTCCAGGGTCTTCCAGCCCCTTCGCCGCTCCCTGTTGAATGATGGCCAGCAACTCGGTAGGCAGATGCGTGCCGAGCTTCGCGTTGAGTTCCTCCATGGGTAGAATGCCTCGCGGCGTCACGATGCCGGTATGAACGGAGCCGGCGTGTTGGAATCGGATGAATTTCATAAGCTTCGCGCTATCTCCACAAGATCGCTGAATACGCCATAGGCCGTTTGATCGACGGCCGGCGAGACGGACACTGTACCCACGGTTCCCATGAGGTCGGTGTGCAGTAGAAGAATGTTCGACGTCCCGTGCATGGTGGCCAGAAGATCGGTGTCATCGATCACCTCGGCCCGCACCCGCAGTTTCAAGCCAGCCGGCGCCTGCGTGGCCCGGCTTACCAAACAGATGGTCTTTCGTTTGGCGGCGATTTCCTCGACGCGCGCGGGCGTCAGGCGGCCGATGCCCCGGCGGTCCACCTGCATCGGCGTCACCTTCGCATCCATCAACACATTCGCCAGCGCCGCGGTTTTTGCCGCTGAGTCCCAGCCGTCGATGTCGTAGCTGGCGTCCGCCTCGGTGATGCCCATCTTCCGTGCTTCTTCGATTCCTTCTTCCATGGAGAGCCCGCGGCGCATGGCTGCAACTACGACCTTCGTGGTGGAATTCAGCACGCCCGTAAAGCCGAGGATTTTCACTCCGGGAAGCGTGTTGCGAACCATGTTGAACACTGGTGCGCCATCCATGCAGGTGGCTTCGAACCGGAACATCACACCGGCTTGGTTGGCCTCATTCAGCAGGCTGGCGTACGCGTGGGCGATTGGTCCCTTGTTGGCGGTTACGACGTGAAGGCCGCGTTCAAACGCTTTGCGGATATGGGTGGTCGCCGGTTCGCCGGTAGCGGGATTGAGCGTCGTCAACTCCATGACGACTTCGGCGTGGCAGTGATCCAGGAAATCGTCGATCGAGGCCGGCGAGGGTCCGAATTGCGGTTCCACCGGAAGCCCCTTGATGTCGAACGCCACGCCGTGCCGGGCTGTCTGAATCGCCACGATGCGGAACGGGAAAACGCCGCGCTTCTTCTCGAGGAGGCGCGCGAACGCTTTTCCGACGTTACCGTACCCAATCAGCGCGATGTTCAACGCACTATGGTAACGTGCTAACGCTTCAGAACTCCAGCTTTTCGATCAATGCGTTCAGCTCCGCTTCGAGCGCCGATTTCTTGTCTTTCAACTCGGTTTGGCGGTCGCGCAATCCAGCTAGTTTCGATTCGTGCGCGGCCAAAGTTTGTGCGTACTTCTGCACTTGCTCCTGCTGTCCGGCCACTTGGTTGAGGCTGCCGATGTTCTGGCGGATTCGATCCTGATCGCGGTTCAGATTGTCGATGTCGGTCTGCGTGCGGCTCAGCAGACCGTCGTTATCGGTGATCTGCTGTTTCTGCTGTGCGATCCTCTCGAGTTGCTTTTTGCCGGCATCGCTGATCGCTTTGTTGCGCGTGTATACATAGAGAACGTTCGGATTCATGTTGATCACAGCCATCGAGTTTTCGATGTCGTGTTCTTCAACGATCGGGTAGGTCTCCGTTCCATTGGCGGCTAGTTTTACTTCGAAGCGATTCGCCGAAGCCGTCGTCTCGACAGGTTTCTGGTTCAGAACTTTGAATCCGTAGCGGAGAGGCGTTTGAATGATGAGCGTCTTCGCTTTTGCGTCGACGTTCTTGATCGTGTACGTTTTAGTTTCCTGTTGAGCCGAGCGGGTAGTCAGTGTGCCGCGGTTCGCATGGATCTCGCGAATGCCTTCGCTGTGCGAATCGTACTTGGTGGTGATGCGCGTACCGAGATCGACGGCGTAGCTGATCAGGCGCTTGTCCGCAGCCTTGACGGTTTCAACGAGCGCCTCGCCCGCGTAGGTTCCGCCGTCAAAGACAGTGATGGGGCCGCCATCGAGTGTCTTGCCGGTGTTGTTTGTAATCTCCGTCGCGTTGAGCGGATTCTGAGACGATTCGCCCGAGTAAATCAACAGCTTCCTGGCAGTGATCTTTTGCTGGAGAAATGGGAACATGGCGGATTCGCCTTTACGGACGGTGACGGGAGTCCCGAAGCTGTATTCGAAGAGTTCGCCGAGATCGCGGCCTTGTGTGTTGACGTACGCAGAACTGGCGTCGACTCGCTCTTGCTCCCTAAAAGCATTTCCACCGAGCGCCCCCATGGTCTTCGGCGCCTGCGGCGCCATCATTCTCGCTGGGGGTGGCGCCGCGGCGGGCATGCCTCCCACAATTCCGCCCAACACTCCGCCGGCGACACCGCCTTCATAAACTTCAGGCCCCACGCTGCGCTCCTCTGCCAATTCCGCCTCGCGGCGCACGATGTACTTCGGGTCGTACAATTTACTGATGAACGAAATCGGACGCCCGGAAACGAGAGAGAGCTTCACCTTGGTCCAATCCTCGGCGGTAGTGTTGTCGATGATCGCCCAACCTTCCAACGTGGCCGCCGCTTCGCCGAAAATCAGCCGGTAACTCGATTTCCATACTGCCATCGGAATCATGTAGCTGGCCGAAAGCTGCCGGGTGCCGGAATCCACCGAATCGACGTAAACATTCCGCCTCTCCTTGGACCGCGAATCCGCCAGCACGCGCAGATACTCGCGAAGTTGCGTCTGCAGTATAGGGTCCACGAAATCCACGCTCGCCGCGGCCGAAAGGTCTACTGTCCGCATCTGGCCGGCGTCGGTGAGCAACACGAGCTGTTCGCGCTCCGGATGCTTGTCGTCGCCGGCGACGAGGCGAGCGCCCATGATGGAGCCCACCAGAGTCTCGCTGGCGAACTTCATGGAAACCTTTGCTCCTTTGAGTTGATTCAGAAATGCGCTGAGGGCGGGGTTCTGGCCATCGAGAACAAACGGGAATTCGCCCATCTTTTGCGCTAAAGGTTCGCTGGAATCGTAACGCACACCTGAAACCTTGCCGCCGTTCTTGTCTTGAATGGTGAGCGACTTCAGCACGTCGTTCATCTCTTCGGCCTTGAACTCGAGCTTGGCTGTTTCCCCGGGCCTCAGCTCGCCCGCCCGCTCGAAATACCCGACTCCGTGCTTGTAGAGAATTACCTCACGCACCGGTAACTCGGCCGCGAAGGTTGTGGCGGACACCACGCATGTCATTACCCAGATCGAGACGTAAGATTTCATAACAGGTCCTGTAGACGGCGTAGACGCCGTGATTGTTCCTCGCCGGGTATATGCCGCGTTCCGGGACTCCCTTTCAGCCTTGCACAAAAACACAAACTGCGGATATAATCGAAGTTCGATGTTTGGGACCTACCGCAACTCGTTTAGTTTTCGATTTTGGCACTTTGCCTGAATCGTAACCGGGTGGCGCGGTAGCAAGATTTCACAGACGAAGGTCTGAAACGGCCCACCCGGAAACGGGTGGGTTTCGTATTTTTGGACGGAATTTTTTGATGAGCCACCACGTGAAGGTGGCAAGGCGGTTACTTTCTTATGGTTATTTCAATGCGATTACACGCCACACCGCAGGAGATTGAGTCGGTCTGCGAGCGGGCACGGGATTTCAAATACAAGGTCCATTCGATTGAAGGCGAGGAGAGGGTCGTGATCGGCATCGTTGGCGTTGGAGACGTAACTGACTGCCTTGAATCAATTGAAGCGATGCCAGGCGTGGAGAAGGCGGTCCGCATTTCCGCACCCTACAAGTTTGTCAGCCGGGAATTTAAGGCGAACAAGTCCGTGATCCGCGTGGACGATGTGGAGATTGGCGGCGACGAGTTTGTCGTCATGGCCGGTCCCTGTTCCGTCGAAAGCGAAAAGCAAATCATGGAGACGGCCGAGGCGGTAGTCAAGGCCGGCGCCAAAATCCTGCGCGGCGGAGCATTTAAACCGCGCACGTCTCCCTACGATTTCCAGGGAATGGAAGAGGATGGCCTCAAGCTTCTGCGGAAAGCGAAGCAGGCGACAGGTTTGGCGATTGTCACCGAAGTAATGAGTGACCGCGATGTAGAACTAGTGGCCGAATACGCCGACATCATGCAGATCGGCGCACGCAATATGCAGAATTTCGCGCTCCTCAAGACACTCGGAAAGTGCGGGCGCGCCGTTCTGCTCAAGCGCGGCATGAGTTCCACGGTGAAGGAACTGCTGATGTCGGCGGAGTACATTGTGGCGCATGGGAATCCCAACGTCATTCTTTGCGAGCGCGGCATTCGCACCTTTGAAACAGTCACTCGCAACACGTGCGACATTGCTGCTGTCGCCGCGTTGAACGAGCTTACTCATTTGCCGGTGGTCCTCGATCCCAGTCACGCCACGGGGAAGCGGAGCCTTGTACCTGCGCTTGCGCGCGCCGGAGTTGCCATCGGCGCGGACGGTCTGATCATCGAAGTGCATCCGTGCCCGGCCAAGGCCGTCAGCGACGGTGCGCAATCGCTCGATCTGCCTGGATTCCGGGCGATGATGAAGGAACTCCAGCCATATGTCGAACTCTGGAAAAACAGCCGCGTGACAGAAGCCGTCGCGGCGGTGTAACCTTCGGGTGTGAGATTCCGGTTCAGTCCTTGGCTCCTGGTTATCGGGTTGGTATTGATTTGCGGGCTGGCCGTCGGCATTTTGATGTACTTTCGCCGCGCTGTGGCCGTCACCCCGCAGGCCATGGTTTCTTATTTGCCTCAGGGCGAGCAGACCGTTGTGTATGTCGACGTGAATGCTCTACGCCAGTCCGGTATTTTGGAGCGGCTTTTTGGCTCCACGGTGGGCGAAGAATCCGAGTACAAGCTGTTCGTTGCGGAAAGCGGTTTCGACTACAAGACCGACCTCGATACGATTCTCTATAGCACCTCCGATATCCAGAAGCTATTCCTGCTAAAAGGGCGTTTCGATTGGAAGATGCTCATCAGGTACGCTTCCAACCATGGTGGAGCTTGCGTCAACGGTTTTTGCCGCGTTCCAGCCAATAAAGCTAATCAAACGGTCTCGTTTTACGCCTTGCGCAGCGACCTGATGGCACTTGGAGTGAGCCAGGACAAGGAGTCGGCCAGCAACATAAAGGTGCGCCCGGTCTCGAAAGTGAAGCTGGATTTGCCCAACCAGCCGATCTGGATGTCGATGCCCGCTTCTGTGTTGAAGGGAATTGAGAATCCGCCGGCGGGCACGCGCCAGTTCATGAAAGTCCTCGATAACGCGGACAAGGTTGTCTTCTCCCTGGGGCCGCAGGACGACCGTTTCGCGCTCGCGATGGATGTGACGTGTAGGACTCAGGAGGATGCCGCGGTTGTGCGAGCTGAGCTCGAAGAGTCTGACCGGGATGCTGCAGAAATTCATTGCCCGGGAGAATCAGAAACCGAATCCCAATGATTTGAGTGGTGTGCTTACTTCCGGCAGGTTCAATCGAACGGACCGGCATGTGCTGGGGCAATGGCCGATTCCACGGGCTTTGATTTTTAGCCTTGGCACTGGGGGCGGCGGGTAGGGGTTTCAGAAGTACTCTTACGTGTTCCGATTCGTTGCCCTCAGAATCGACCAGCAGCGTTACAATAGATATCTAGATGGATCGCATGCCACCACAGCCCGTCAAAGATCCTCCAAACTTGACACGGAGTGGCGTCTTCTCACTGGATCGGCTGTTAAGCCACGTCGACCCTGGCACGGCGGAGGAATCCGAAGTCTTCGTAAGCCGCATCTATGAGCAGCGCCACATCGATCTTTCCTCCGACCGCAACACCAAGACTGGTCGTTGATACAGACGTCGCCAGCTTTATTTTTAAGTGCATCCCGAATTTGCTCCGCACTACGTTAGCATTATGCGCGGTTCTGAGTTGGTCGTTTCCTTTATGACCCTAGCCGAGATGCGGCAGGGCGCTCTGGATGCGAATTGGGGGCAACGCAAATGGGAGGTGCTGGAAATGTATCTGGCAGACTTCTCAGTGCTCCATTCCGACAGCCTCTTGTGCGCTACGTGGGCCGCCATTCGGAACGAGAGTACGCGCAAGGGACGTCAAATGAGTTCAGCCGACGCATGGATTGCGGCCACAGCCCTGGTTTCGTCGATACGGCTGGTCACGAACAATCCCAAGGACTACCGTCATCTGGAGAAGCTCCAGCTTGTTTCCGTGGCGGCCCCGTAACGGTCTGATCGCGAACCTCGCCAACGGAGTGAGGCAGTCTTCAGTTCAAGAAATACGTGCGGTACAGCGTATCTCTTTGCTTTGGAATATATCCAGCGTCGCGAATCATCTGGCGCAGATCCTCTTCCGTGGCGTGATTCCGGGCGCCGGCCTGGGAAACCACGTTCTCTTCAATCATGATGCTGCCGACATCGTTACCGCCGAAGCGCAGCCCTACCTGACAGGTCTTCAACCCCGGCGTCACCCACGAGGATTGAATGTTCTCGATGTTGTCCAGGTAGATCCTCGAGATAGCGAGCGTTTTCAGATACTCGACGGCGGTGGCCTCTTCCTTAACGAAACGGCCCAGCGACGTGTTCTCCCGTTGGAACGACCACGGAATAAAGGCAGTGAATCCGCCGGTATCTTCCTGAATCTGACGCACGATATCGAAGTGATTCATTCGCTGCTCGAGTGTTTCGCCACAGCCGAACATCATGGTAGCCGTTGTCCGCATGCCGAGCGAGTGAGCTGTCCGGTGGACATCGATCCAGTCCTGTGTGGAACACTTCAGCCGGCTGATACGATGCCGGACGGCTTCGTCCAGAATCTCCGCTCCGCCGCCTGGAATGGAATCGAGGCCCGCGTCGCGTAATCGCGCGATGGTGTCCCGCAGCGATATTCCACTCACTTCGGCGATGTTCGTGATCTCTGGCGCTGAGAAGCAGTGGCACCAGATTTCGAACTTCTGTTTGATCGATCGCAGCAGATCCTCATACCATTCGATCTTCAGTTCCGGGTGCAGCCCGCCTTGCATGAGAATGCCCGTTCCACCCAGTTCGATGGTCTCCCGAATCTTGTCGAAGATCACTTCCTTTGGATGGACGTAACCATCTTTCGAGCCCATTGGACGGTAGAACGCGCAGAAGCTGCAATACTCGGTGCAGAAGTTGGTGTAGTTGATGTTCCGATCGATGATGTAGGAGACGATGGGCTCGGGATGCAGCTTGCGCCGCACCGCGTCGGCCGTCATGCCGATGCCAATCAGGTCGTCGCTTTGAAACATATCGAGCGCTTCTTGCCGTGAGATCATGCTGGCACCCTACCTACGATATTGAGACTACCCACTTCCCGCGCGAGCTGCAAGAACCGGTTCATCCCTTCGTATTCCCGCTCGCCCAATTCGAATACGATGTGCTCCGTCAGATACTTTTTCGCCAGCGCATCCGGAATTCCTCGCTCGCGCGCTCCGGCCGCTACGATATCGTCAACATGCGCCATACCGAACTGAAGGGAGGTTCGAAACGCCTCTTCCGACCACTCGGGCACAGCGCCCTTTCGTCCGGCCCAAACTGCGAATACCATGGGCAATCCCGTCATTTCAAACCATTCTGCGCCGAGGTCGAGGACGTGGAATGGCATGGTTGCCGGATCCAGATGCAGGGCCGGGTCGCCGATAATTAGTGCCGCGTCGGCCTTCTCGAGCATCGACGGCAAGTCGGGTGGCATGGCTATGAATTGCGGTTCGACTCCGTACCGTTGGGCCAGGATGATTCTTGCAAGCATTACCGAGGATCGCGAACTCGCGTCGGTTGCCAGAGTGCGAATTTGGCCGGGAGGTACTTCGGAAACCAACAGTATGCTTCGCACGGGACCGCGGCAGGCGATGCCCGCGCCGGGAACTACCTCCAGATTCAATCGCTCCAACTCGGCGCACGGCACAACGCCGATGTCGGCTGAACCGTTCCCCAACCGGTCCGCGCACTCCGCGGGTATCGAGAAGCTCACATCGAACAATCCCTGCTGTTCACCGTGCAGGATGCCCCAAACCAGGGGCAGCGTATTCAGATAACTGACCGCGCACAGCCGCGGCCGGGTGTCTAGAGGGGTCAAATCGCAGTGTAGCATTACGGCCGTTGCGATCTCAGTGATTCCGTAGAGTAGGGACGACGCCGGCTTCCCGCCCTTTTGTTTACGAGGTTTCTCCGTCAAGTTCCGTTTGGCGGCATTCTTGCAAATCTTCGATGGGGCTTGACTTGGCCTCTTTCTGACACTAGTATTAGTGTCATATGAAATCCCCCTCCGATCCCGACCTGGAACTCCGCGGCAAACTCATCCGCAGCCTCGGCGCCCTCCGCGAAATGCTGCCCGGCTCCTTTGTCGAACGGAAACGCGCCTGCGGCCAGCCCAACTGCCATTGCGCCGACGGCAAGAAGCTTCATTCCCAGTTCCAGATTTCTGTACTGGTCGACGGCCAGCCGAAAGCTCTCAACATTCCTGCCAAGTTGGTGGAAAAGGTTCGAGAGAAAATTGAAATGCGCCGGCGTTTCGACTCCGCCGCCGCCACCATCTGCCGTCTCAACCTGAAGCGCTTTCTCAAAGAAAAGGAAACCCGCTAGCCGGATGTTCCGGCATCGCCTGGAGGTTTATCTCGATAAAGTGTTTGGCTTCTCGGCTCTGGTGAGCGCTCTGCCCGAGGGCCGGCAGTTTCCGCAACACCCATGGAAGAAGGTTTTCGACGCCGTCTTCTTGGGCGCAGCCATGCAGATTCCCAGCCTGCTTCAGATCGAAGCGGAGTGTCGCCAGGGAGCGTTGGCCAAACGCATCGGACCGATCAGCGACGACACCATCGGCTACGCGCTCGAAAGACAATCTCCCGAACCCGTGTTCGCGCTCAGTTGCGAAATCGCCCGGCGCCTGAAACGCAACGGAGTTCTGCGTTCCGACTGGTCCAGAGGGTTGGTGGTGGCGGCGGTCGATGGCATCGAAATCTGTAGTTCGTTCGTCCGCTGTTGCGACGCCTGCATGGAGCGGGAGATTGAGCACAAAGCGAACGGCGAAATGCGAACCGACATTCAGTACTATCACCGGATCGTCGTGGTCGCCGTGGTCAGCACGCCGTTCCCCATCCCCTTGGGTCTCCGCTTTCAGAAGAACGGCGAAGGAGAGGTAGCCTGTGCATTGGCTCTACTCCAAGATCTGGACCGTCAATTAGGCCGTCGCTTTCTGGATGTGTTAGTGGGTGACGCTTTGTACATGCAGGCGCCCTTCGTTAAAGAAGTGGAACGTCTCGGTTTGGCCTGGGCCTTCACCCTGAAAGAGAACCAGCCCGATCTGTTGCGCGAGGCCCAACGCTTCACGCAAGAATCGCCTACGGGGGTTCATACGGAGCCGGATCGGGAGATTCGATACTGGCACTTGCCGGAGGTCGATTGGCCCGTCGCTGACCGCTTGGTTCGAATCCTCAAAACGGTTCGCATCGAGCACCTGCATCGCGTCACTGTCAGCGAAAAAGACGGCCATCGAATCAAGACCAAGACGGCGGTGACGCAAGAGAGCACCAACTTCTACGCCACTAATTTCGAACTCGGCTCGGTCTCGCCGCTGTTCATCCATCAGTTCAGCCGCAGCCGTTGGCGAATCGATACGGAAGTTTTTCAGACCATCACCACCGACTGTCACCTCAAACACCCCGCTGTTCATCAAACCACGGCGCTGGTGGTGCTGACCATGATCCGATTTCTCGCCTATACCCTGTCCCTGGTCTTCTATCACCGCCAGGTCCGCAGCCATGCTCGCGGAAAATGCGAGACCTTTCACCAGTGCGCCAAAAGGATCGCTTATTGGTTCGTTGCCCCTGCCGCCAACACCAGTTGATTCTCCTCCGATGCAGGTCGCGATGTGTCCTGCCAAGGTTCCCGGCGAATACGAACCAACGCCGGCGCTGCCGCATTTCCCCCGACCGCTGAATCGGCAGGGTCAGCGCTCTCTGTCAGTCTTTTTACTCCTCTCAGACCCGCTACAACTCTGGCCGGCTACCCTCAATTCAGAAACTCCTCCCAAATCAACAGGCTGCCGCCTAGCCGCATGGCACCTTACGGAATCGCTGGTTGCGATCTGGGGCTGATTGCCGCATGCCACCCGGTCATGTTACTTTTCAAAGGAGCGCTTTCCCGCCGGCGCCCAAAAAGTAACCCTATGAAAAAAACTGTAATTCTACCTATACTGTTGCTTTGTTCGGCCGGCCTCGCCCTGGCCCAGGCGCCGTTGAATACCACGCCGAGCCGTGTAGTAGGACAGGATTCCTTACTTATTAAATCGACCTCTCCGAACCTTGTGGAGGGCAGGGAATTCTTCAACGCATATTCGTTTGCGATCGATACCAACTCGACTCCCCCGGCGCTTTACGTCGCCGACACAGGTAACAACCGCGTCCTGGTTTGGAAGGATGTGACGAAGATCACCAACGGTCAGCCAGCCGACTTCGTGCTTGGCCAGTTGGACTTCCAGTCCACCTTCAACCTCGGTCCGGGCACAGCCCGAACCGTAGGTTTGTCCGCGCCAAACGGGGTTGCGGTTGATTCCAAAGGCAACCTTTACGTTGTGGACGGCGGCAATAACCGGATCCTGCGTTATCCAAAGCCTGCCGCCAACGGAAGCAATTTTCAGACACCGGACATGGTGATTGGGCAACCCGATTTCAGTACGAACGCAGCCAACGTCGGCGGGATTAGCGCGGCCAACGTGGCAGTTCTCAGCGGGAATACATTCGCCACTACTGGCCTCGCCTTCGACGCCCAGGGCAATTTGTGGTTTTCCGACCCATTGAATAATCGTGTACTTCGTTATCCGGTAGCGGCTCTCAACGCCGGCACCAGCGGACCGAGTGCCGATCTGGTGCTCGGCCAGATTTCCTTCAGCACGCAAAACGGCGTACCGGCCGGCGAGGATCAGGCTCATGCACGCCTCGACAAATCGATCATTATCCAACCATCGGGAATGGCGTTCGATCCCTCGGGCCGCCTTTACGTCTGCGATTCCATATCGAGAATCCTTGTGTATTCGCCTCCCTTTAGCACGGGTATGCTCGCTTCGCGCCTCATGGGCCTTCCGGACCAGGTCCCGGTACCGATACCCAACATTGCCACGGCTGCGGGTATGGCTGCCCCGCAGAGCGTCTTTATGATTGGAAATCGCCCGGGCGTGGTGGATTCCGCGTTCAATCGGGTTACGATTTACGACCCTTTCGAGCAATGGCCCGCGGAGACCCCGCTCACGCCGCCGCCCGCTACGGGAACCACGATCGTCTTCTCGCCGCCGGCGAAGATCGTACTCGGGCAACTCGATCTAACCGGTTATCAGGCGAATCGAAACCTTCCGGAGCCGAACGAGGGCAGCCTCTCCAATCCCTTTGCGGGTCAATTTTTTAATGGGAACCTGTACGTACTGGATACGGGCAATTCGCGTTTTCTGGTTTTCCCGCAACAAATCATCGGGGCCACTGCGAATCGCGTCCTGGGACAGGATATTTTCAATTCCAATGCGCCCAATCTGATTGAAGGCAAGGAATTCTTTTTTCAAAATGGATTCGGGTCGAACGCGAATATCAGCGGCAATTTCAGCGATGGCGCGGGCGTTGTAGTGGATTACAATTCGAATCCGCCACACTTATATGTGGCTGACACATTCAATAACCGGGTGCTTGGTTTTAAAGATGCCCGGCGCGTGAAGCCCGGCGACAAGGCGGATATTGTGATGGGGCAGCCCGACTTCTCGCGCTCGACCATCAACTATCCGAATGGCGATCAAAAGAAGCCGTCCAGCACCGGCATGTTCCATCCGTCCGGGCTCGCCGTCGATTCGAACGCAGCGCTCTGGGTGGCCGATACGGGAAACGGCCGCGTTCTCCGCTTCCCGAATCCTTTTGCAAACGGCACCACTCCCAAGCCTGACATCGCCATCGGCCAATCCAGTTTCACGAGCAAATTAACGGATCCGACGGCCGTCAATCTGAATGGTCCCATTGGCGTCGCGTTCACCGGGCAGGGGCACCTGCTGGTCTCCGATGCGGTTCATGCACGCGTGCTGCTGTACCTCAAGCCGTCCGGAGGCGACTTTGCGTTTGGACAAGCTGCCAACCGGGTGATCGGACAGCCGGATTTCAACACCGTCACCGGAGTGGGCGGCAATAACCGCTTTAGTTCGCCACATCAGATTTCCACCGATTCTGACGACCGGTTATACGTCGCGGATTCCGGCAACCAACGCATTGTCGTCTTCGACCGGATTGTGGCTGCACCAAACGATCCCCAGCCCTCCATCGGGGTTGGGGGGTTGTCTTACCCGCAGGGGATTTATGTTAGTCCATTTACGGGCGAGGTTTGGGTCACAAACACGCGCGGCGGCCAGACGCTTCGCTTCCCCAGATATGATCTGCTGATCCAGAATCAGACTGCGAATTACGCCGTCGCCTCGAACACTCCGTTGGGTGTGACGCAGGATAACCTGGGCAATTTGTACGTCGTCGAAGGCCAAACCGAACGCGTTACCATCTACTACAACGGGCTAACCGCCATTAATGCGGCCAGCGGCAACAATATTCGCTTTGCTCCAAATGAAATCATGTCGGTATTCCCAAGCTCGCCCAACGTTCCTTTCGCCAGCGCGGCGGCCTCAGCGCCCGCTCCATCGGCGGCGAGTCCCCTGCCGACTACACTGGGCGACATTCAGGTGCTGATTAACGGCACGCCGGCGCCTCTTTACTATGTGTCTTCGGGACAGGTCAACCTGGTAATTCCGATGAATAATCCGACGTCGGGTACTGCCGACGTTCAGGTAGTGCGAGCCTCGCAGTCTGCTGTTTTGGCAGCCGGCAGCATTCCTTTGGATGCCGTTGCTCCGGGGTTATTCTCATCGAATGGTAGCGGTCAGGGGCAGATTGCGGCACTGAACGACGACTCCACAATCAACACCCCAACGAACCCAGTTTCCCGCGGGAAGGTTATTTCTCTGTTTGGAACTGGCGCGGGTTTTGTGACCAACGGGCCTGCCGATGGTGTACCTGTCAGCACTGCGACCAATACTGATATTCATCCGCGCATTATCATCGGAACCGACTACGCGGATGACTTTATTCAATACTCCGGTCTCGCTCCTGGCTTCCCTGGCTTGTGGCAGATCAACGTGCAAATACCCTCCACCGTTGCGCCGAGCGTCGTAACGCCGGTATCCGTTGTTCTTAACAGTTTCCCAAGCAACAGAGGTTCGGGCGGCGCGACGCTGCAGACGACGATCGCGGTGAAATAGCAGATTGATGGAAAGCCTGTGCCACGTGGCATTTGGCACAGGCTTCCGTCGCGGGCCGCAAACCTATCCCCACCCCGGCGTGGTTCCTGTCTCCATGAATCGGTAGGTTTTCTTCCAAGAGTAGGAATATCCCTGTAGTACCATAGTTCCGCCGCTGTTGTAAGCTACTGATTTATCGAGCACGAAAGCTTTGCTTTATTTCGGCACGACGCATGCTTATAATAGGACCAGTCATCAGACTAGTACTGACTTGTAACTTGTCTGCAAATCTTTGGGCTAGTTTTTGGGGAGAGGGTGGACTTGCGTTTTATAGAGCGAACGCGGGCGATTTGCATTGCTGCTGTAGTTGCCTTATTCGTCTTATCGGCATTCGCAGCCGATCCCATTAAACAACTTTCACCGGCGTACAAAGAGTTCGTTACTGGTCCGACTTCCTACCTCATCACGCGCGACGAACGTCAGGTTTTCTTGCGCCTCGCCACCGACGAGCAGCGCTCCGAATTCGTAAATCATTTCTGGGAGCTGCGCAACCCTGCTCCCGATCTTGGAACAAATGAATTTCAAGAAGAGTTCAATCGCCGCGTGGCATGGGCTAACGCGCATTTTGGAAACGACGCAGGCACTGACGGCTGGCGCAGCGACCGCGGCAAGGCATACATACTGTTCGGCCCGCCGAAGCAGGTAACGGATTTTCGTTTCGATCAGCAAACCTACCCCGCTCAACTCTGGTTTTACTCGAATCCTGGTCTCCCGGAAGTCCCCTCATTTTTTTACGTTCTTTTTTACGATAAAGACGATATTGGCGGATTTCGCTTCTTCCACCCGGCCGTTGAAGGTCCGGAGAAAATGCTCAGAGATAGCGGCAATACGGCTGCGGCGGCATACAAGTATCTGAAAAGCAAAAATCCGGAACTGGCCCGCGCGACACTCACGCTAATACCGGGTGAGCCGATCGATACGAACGACTACTCCGGTTCGATGGAATCGATGCAGATCATCAACGCCATCGAGGGCTATCGCGATGTGCATAGTTACGTCGCGACTGATCCACGAGCGCCAGCGCCGGTCGGAGAGTGTGAACTCGCGGATTACATACGACATCCCGCGCGCGAGTCTGATGACTTTGGTCGCGCTCGAGCTTGGCGAACCATGGCTTCACTATCAGGTGCAGGTCAACGATCCAAAGCGGCCGAAGGCAGCGGATGGCAAGGCGTCCTATGCCGTGCGCGCGCAACTGTACGCGCACGGGCAACTCGTCTTCGAGCGCACCGACGCGCCATCGTTCCCGGTGCCCGCCGACCAACAGGAAGCACTGAAAGCCCGGCCGTTCTCCTTTGAAGATCGCATGCCGGTGGCGCCTGGAATATACCGGCTCACGGTCAGTGTGACGAACAAAGCGGCGAATCTGACTTACGAAGCCAGCCGCGAAGTAGTTGTCGCCCCCGCTTCAAACGATCTGTCGGTCAGCGACATCATCATTTTCGCCAAATTCGATCGCGATTCGCGCACGCGGCCGTTCGGTTTTGGCGGCATCAAGTTTGTTCCCGACGCTTCGGCGCAGGTTGCTTCTGCATCGAAGCTCGATATCTGCTATCAGCTCCGCGTGCCGCATCCAACGGCATCGGGGTTGCCCGTAGAGTACGTGATTGGCAATGTTGCGAGGTAGATTCCGCAAGAGTTTCGACGATACTGTCGATCTCAAGAATCTCGACAAGTTCGGTTCGTTGATCACCGCCAAAGAGCTTTCACTGGAGGGAATTCCTCCAGGATCGTATCAACTGGCGATTCGCATCAAAGATCCGTCTTCGGGCAAGATCACTGGCCAGTCCGTTACGTTCACCGTTGCGCCTTTGCTTGAGGCAAAGCAGCCGATCCTGATTTCTCAGGGCCGGTTTTCTTCTCCTCAAATGGAAGCGGCAAACGATTATGAACGTGCATTGTGTTGGCTTTCTCAAGGTAGAGAAAGCGAAGCTGTCACCGCTCTGGAATCTTCGTTCAAACTGAGCCAGAACCAGGCGGTTCGAGTGTTACTCGAGCATTTGCAGCACCGGAACTCCGGGAACACCGGAACCGGGCACTCTGAGTTATTAAAAAAAGAAAACCAATTACATTTAACAGAAAAGGAGAGACAGTTATGACGAAGTTTCGTCTCAGTGGGCTTACAGGTCTGCTGATGTTCGCATTGGCAGCGACTGTTCCGGCATTTGGACAGGCGGTGGATTCATCCAAAGGCGCCATCGTGGTCGAGGTCCAGGATTCGACCGGCGCTGTAGTTCCAGGTGCGGCGGTTACGCTTAAAGGACCCGTCGGTAGACAAGAAGAGCACCTCGGATGGCCGCGGCCAGGCATCATTTTTCACCTTGGATCCCGGCGCTTATGAACGTGTCGGTTGAGATGCAGGGTTTCCGCGTGACGAAGGTCGGCAATATCAACATTAACGCCAACCAGCGCACGCCCGTTCAAGTTCAGTTGCAACCCGGCGCAGTGAGTGAAAGCGTTCAGGTGACCGATACCTCGGTCGCCGTCGACACCAGTTCCGGTGGCGTTGGAACGACGGTCACCTCCGACCAGTTCAACAACATCCCGGTTGCCCGCAACGTCGCGTCGCTTTTTTCGCTCGCGCCCGGCGCGGTCCCCGGCATCGGTACGGATAACCTGAACGAGCCCGAAAGAGTCGTTCAATCCGTCGATTTCCGGAGCCAGCGGTCTGGAAAACCAGTACATCATCGACGGCATCAACACCACTGACCAGGGCTATGGCGCCTTCGGCGTGTGGTCGCACAACTACGGGTCCATGGGCAGTGGCGTAAACTTCGACTTTATTAAGGAAGTGCAGATCAAGACCGGCGGCTTCGAAGCGCAGTACGGCTCGGCTCTCGGCGGCGTCATCAACATTGTCACCCAGAGCGGCGGCAACAAGATTCACGGCGCGGCGTACGTTTACTCCGGTCCGGGCTGGGCGGAAGGCGGCTACAACGATCCGAACGTGCTGGCGGGCCGCGTTTCCGCCCCGGTAACTGTACTCGCTGGCCGTCATTCCACCGATTTCGGCGTCAACGTCGGTGGTCCGCTCATCAAGAGATCGTCTCTTCTGGTACGGCGGCATCAACCCCAGCTACAGCTACCTCAACCGCCTCGCGCCGATCGGTTTCGGAGCCCGAGCGTTCGGTCCGCAGGAATGGGAGACAAAGAATTACAACTGGGTCGGCAAGCTGAATTTCAAGATCAACGACAATCACTCAGATCGAAGCCACATCGTTCGGCGATCCGTCGCGCGATCCGAGCGGTGTTCACGGTGGCCCCACGTAACTGGAGCCCTTCTCCGAGACGACCTCGACAACTCGTCGTCAGCAATCTACGGCACGCGCAACTGGGCAGTGAAATATAGCGGCGTCCTCAGCACCACCACGCTGGTGTCCGCGAACTTCGCCTGGAACCACAGCTACTTCGCGAGACCCCGACGCAATCCGGCTCTGTATCCTATCCGCGACTATTCCGCCGCCCAAGCCCGGCGTTTCGGCCTACACGAATAACGGGTGGTCTCGGATTAATCGCCAATAACGACAGCGACGACAAGCAGTACAACGTTCTGTTGACTAAGAACATCACTCTGCTGGGTAGCCACCAGTTCGACCTCGGCTACAGCTATAACCAGATCCACTATACGGGCGGTTCAGGAGTACTCGGGCACGCCTTTCGCCCTTGCCGGCGTATGCGGGCATCGCCGCCGCCGACGTTGGGAAGACGCAGTATGGTGGCTCCTTCTACCTGTATCCGACCCGCGCCGTCGGCGGCGTTACCTACACCAACGTGTACCGCCAAGTATCGCGGCAACTATTCCACCCCGAATATTTTGACCGATTCCGGCGTACCAGGATGCTTTCTTCCAGGATGCATATGAAGTGAATCGCCACCTCACCATCAAAGCAGGCGTTCGCTGGGAACAGCAGCACATTAGCGGTAATAGCCAACGCCTACGTGTTCGGTGGCAACTGGGCTCCCCGCATCGGGTTTATCGTCGATCCGACCGGCAACCGGCATACCAAGTTGTTCGCCAACTGGGGGCGCTTCTATGAGAAGCTGCCTCAGGATCTGGCCCTCCGTGCTCAATCGTCAGAAACAGTCATATATTGAGTATCTACTCAACCGCGATTCCGCCGACTGCCGGCAACGTGATTCCGGGCGGCGTGGCCTCCAACAGCGGCTCCGATCCCACGATCATCTACGGCGGCACCAAGGCCCAATACTCGGAACAGATCGTCGCCGGTGTTGAGCACGAGCTCAGCATGGGTGTTGTCCTGAGCGCTCGCTTCGTCCACACCGATCTAAAGCGGATCGTGGAAGACACTTCTGGCATCACGGTCGAACAGTACAACGCCGGTTCCGGCCAGCAGTACGTGATTCAGAACCCGAATTCGCACTCCGACACATTCCACAATGCGGTCACCTGCACTTCCGGTCCGAACTGCGACCCCAGCGTGGGCTTTACGCTCGATAGCGGCGCACTCGGCCGGACGGTACAGCCAGATGGCTTCCCCGATGCCTCGCCGTGTCTACAACGCCATGCAACTCACCGGCGAAAAGCGGTTCGGCAAGAATTGGTCGTTGCTGGCGAATTACAGCCTGGCGAAGCTCTTCGGAAACTACGAAGGCAATTTCCGGAACGATAACGGCCAGGCGGATCCGAACATCAGCTCCCTGTTCGATTTCACTTACAGCCCGCGCTCTGGCCGATCAGTTCAAAATCGGCCCGCTGCCTACCGACCGCCGCCAGGTGTGGAACCTAAACGGCAACTATGTGTTCATGGGACGTCTCAACCTCGGCCTTGGATTCCAATCGCTCAGCGGTCTCCCGATTTCCGAATTGGATGTCCATCCGGCTTACCTGAACGCGGGTGAAATTCCGATCGGCGGCCGTGGTGCTTTTGGCCGCACGCCGTGGCAGAACTATGTCAATCTTCACACCGACTACCGCATTCCCCTGAAAACAGAAAACTTTCGGATCAAGGTTGCGGCCGACATGTTCAATCTCTTTGACCGGCAGACAACTATTGCCGTCGACCAAAACATCGCACTTGGTGGTGCGACTGAACTCACGTGCGAGACGAATAAGAACGCGGGCCTATGCAACCTCGACTTCCTGAAGGCGACGGCATACCATCGTCCCTTCTACGCCCGCTTCTCCCTGCGTTTCGAATTCTAGAAACGCGTAACCGAATATCAAAAAGGGCGCCCTTCAGTATCGGGCGCCCTTTTTGTTTACGTGGACTGATCGTCTCCGCCACCGTCGTCGTAACCGCCGCCGTCATCGCCCGAGTCGTCCCCTGAATCATCGCTTCCCGAATCATCCGAGTCAGAATCATCCGTCGAGTCGTCTACGTCGGTCGAGTCGTCCGTACTGGTGTCCAAATCATCCGCTTTCGTGTCATCGGGGTCCTTATACTCGTGCTCGTGCGAGTCTTCGTACGTGTTGTAGATGTTCGTCGTCCCGCCAGACATGCCCATTCCCCCGCCGCCGAAGCCGCCGAATGCCTGTCCCATGGGCGTGCTGCGGAAGAAATGATCCGCAATCGCGCTGCCGATAAATCCTCCCGCCAGGCTGGTGAGCAGACTGCCCGCCAGGATGCCGCCGGTACCAATCCCGCCTCCACCGCCTGGAGCGCCACCCGGCGTTCCGCCCAACATGCGCTCCATGATCCCTGGTTCGCGAATTTCGGCGCGGGTGGCCATTCGAGCCAGCGTCTGCGGATCGGCCGATGCCGGAGCCGGCTCGTGTGGCGGCGCGGCCGCGCTCAACTGTTGCAGTACTAATTGGCGCTGCTGAGGCGTCAGCTTTGCAAACGCCTCTTCGTGCGCCTGTTCAATCGCTTCCGGAGGCGCTGTCTGGAGCATGTAGCGGTATCGCGCCAGCGCAGCCTCGTCGGCGTTCACGGAGCCATGGCGGCTGCGGCACTTGCGGCGGCTGCTGTGGCTGTTGCGGGTGTGACTCACCGTGTCCCATCAGTTTGTCAAGAAATCCCATATTTCCGATCCTCTCCTCCATAACAACACAACGTGTGGCAGGCCGGAAAAGTTCCCGCTGCCCTATACCAGAGGCCCTTCCCCTCGGGACAACAACGAAACAATGTCTTCCTTGCGAAGTCCGCGCAACGTCCAAGGCGGAATCCATCGCTATCCAATACACAACGGTTCCGATGGCAATATCGAACGCGAGTACTCCATAAAAAGCGAGATTGCTTTCAAAGGCATAGCGCGCACCGTAAGCCAACGCGACAGGCGCGGAAACGAGAGCGTAAATGAAGAGCAGCATCGCCTGCACTTTGCCTGCCGAAGTCTTCCGCCACGACTGTCCAGGATCCACCGGGCGCGGATTCTTCATCGACATCATGTTGCCGATGGCGAGCAGGAAAATGGCCATCGTCAGATGTCACTGTAATGCTCTCGAGCAACATTCCGGGCGTGAATGGAAGGCGCAGCAGGAAGCAAACGAACGCAATGATAATCGCTTCCGCCGTTACAAAGAACAATGCCGCGATGTTCTTCGCTATCAACACCGTCGAGAGCTTAATCGGAGCCGAGTAGTAGATCTGCACAGCGCTGCGGTCGAATCCAAAAACGTTCCAGATACAGACCTCGCCCAGCAGCATCAATCCGTAAACCGTCACCGCGGTCAAATAGTGCGAGGTAGAACACCGAGCCCGGATTCTTGTTGCCGAACGCCAGTGGAAGCCAGATGAGCAGTCCGAACGAAAAGCCCATCAGGAATACCAGCCGGAATCGCGGTGAGCGGGCGAGCATCCGGATCTCTTTATCCACCAGCGCCGCCAGAGGATCAGGCACAATTGCCGGTAGATAGCCGGAATCCCCGGTCGAGCAGACTGATGCGGGTGGATTGGATGCGATCGGCCGCGCCCGCCTCGTTGGTGTCGAACCGGAGATTCTTCCCGAATTGCATTTTCGCGAACACGTATGCAGCGGCGGTCCAGAAGACCACGTTGATGAGCGACGGGACATTGTCGGTACCCAGCGCCAGGTGGCCGGCGCCCATCCACGGCCAGATGCGTCCCGGTTCGTAAGCAAGAAAACGGTTTAATGAACGGGAATCCACCGAGCGCAGGAGAATTTGCGGCAGGGCAGCCAGCAGGACCATCACGAAAATCAGCAGTTCGCGAACCCTCTTACGCGCCAGCACTCGCGCCAGCAGATCGCGAAGCCCGACAGACAGCAGAAGATTGAAAGCGATGTAAATCAGCAGCGTCCAGGGCGCCCACGATGGGATCGTCCGGTTAAAGAGCAGACCCGCCAGTGCGCCGCAAATCATCAGCAGCATTTCGCCGGCCGTGGTGATGCGCAACAGGACTTCAATGGCGAATAGCTGCGAATGCGGTACCGGGTAGGGCACCAGCTTCCGCAGATCGAGTGACATTCCAGCGCTCACCATCAGGATGGGGATGATTTGCCAATAGAGGGTGAGAAGAAACAGCCCCGAAGGCAACAAGTGATACAACAGCTTTGCGTCCGTTTGAGCGAACAGCAAGCCGGTGGATACCGCTGCGAAGGTCCACGCGGCATACCACGCCCCGCTCACCATTATGCTTAGCCAGTTATTGCCGCGCGACCGCGGAAGGTAATTCCGCATCGACCGCCACTGCGCCCAAACGATAGCCAGAATCTGCGCCGGCATATTAGAGCCAGTCCGGACTCTCTGTCATCCGGTCCGCCCCGACCACACGAACAAATGTGTCTTCCAGGCTCTCGGTGCCCGATCGGAATTCGTCAATCGCGCCTTCGGTGACGATTTTGCCTTCGTTGATGATGGCGATATGGTCGCAAAGCCGCTCGACTACTTCCAGCACGTGGGACGTTAGAAAAATGGTGGCTCCCTGACGCACCTGGGCGATGAGGATGTCTTTCATTAAGCGTGCGCCAACGGCATCCACGCCCTCAAACGGTTCGTCCATCAGGAACAATTGCGGCCGATGAATGAGCGCCGCGGCCATTGCCACGCGCTTTCGCATTCCTTTCGAATAGTCGCCGATCATCTTACGCTGGCTGCTGTCCAATTCGAACAAGGCGATCAATTCGCGCGCCCGCTCGCGCGCCATTTCACGCGGCAGGCGGTACATTCGGCCGACAAACTCGATGAATTCGGGTCCGGTGAGATGGTCGAAGAGCATTGACTCATCCGGAACCAATCCAATTTTTTCTTTCACCTCGTCTTCGCGCTCTGGCATCGGTAATCCAAGGATCTCGATGCTACCCGAAGTGGGTGGCGCCAAGCCCATCAGCATCCTGATGGTCGTGGTCTTGCCCGCGCCGTTGGGTCCCAGAAACCCAAAAAAACTGCCGCGCGGCACTATGAGGTTGAGCCCATCTACAGCCGCCTTGCTGGCATACACTTTTCGCAAGTCGCGCACCGCAATGGCCGGCGAGATATCTGTCATGAATCGTCTGTTCTTATGGTGGCACAGGCGTTCTCGCCGGTGTTATCTCGCGAATGGGCTGAAATTCGTCCCGATATCGAGGACGTCCACTTCAATTCTTGAATCGCCCCATGACATGAGAGAGTCGATATTAGCATAGATTATGGTGTCCCGAACCTTTTTTCCTGTTGTCTTACTGTCCGTTGCGGCCCTGCTTGCGCAGACGCCTCCTGCCAAGCCCTCGATCGAGCCGCCTGCGCCGGATGAGAAGCCAATTGTTACCAGGCATTCGATTCAGCTCAACAATAAGGCGCTCAACTATACGGCCACGGCTGGCATGATGCCTATCAAGACGGCGGATGGCAAAGTGGACGCCAACATGTTTTACGTCGCCTATACTGTGGACCAACCGAAAAGCGCCGCTCCCCGCCCCCTTATCTTTTCGTTCAACGGCGGGCCCGGTTCGGCCTCGGTCTGGCTTCACATGGGATGCCTGGGTCCCAAGCGGGTGAAACTCAACGACGATGGCTCGTTGCCGCCGCCGCCGTACCAACTGGTGGACAACGACTCCACCTGGCTCGATCTGGCCGACATCGTTTTCATCGATCCTGTAGGTACCGGCTACAGCCGCGCGGTGAAGCCGGAAGACTCCAAGAAATACTTCGGACTGCAGGGTGATATCTCGTCGGTGGGAGAGTTCATACGTCTCTACCTGACTCGCAGCGCACGATGGAATTCACCGCTGTTTCTGGCGGGTGAGAGCTATGGCACCACTCGAGCGGCAGGCTTATCAGGATACCTGCTCGAGAAGGGAATCGCATTCAACGGCGTCATCCTGCTGTCCACCGTCCTGAACTTCGAAACCATCCTTTTCACTAAAGCGAACGATCTTCCATACGAACTGATCCTGCCCACTTACACCGCCACTGCGTGGTATCACAAGAAACTCCCGCCGGATCTTCAGGGGGATCTCCACGAGGCATTGAAGGAGTCGGAAAAATGGGCCTTCACCGGATACGCCGAGGCGCTCGCGAAGGGCGACTTGATCTCGCCATCGGAACGCAGCGCCACTATCGAAAAACTCGCACGGCTGACCGGATTGTCGAAGACCTACATTGCGGAAAGCGGTCTGCGCGTCGAATTGCAGCACTTCAACAAGGAATTGCTGCGCGATCGTGCGGTGATTGTAGGACGGCTCGACAGCCGCCTGACCGGTCACGATGCACGGAATGCCGAATCGACAATCGAGTTCGATCCGTCTCTGACTACAATACGGCCGCCGTACACGTCGATGTTCGCGCAGTATGTGCGCGCCGATCTTGGCTACGAATCCGATGCCAACTATTTCGTCCTGGGCGGAGGAGTCAACAATTGGGACTGGGGGACGAACAACGGCTACGCCGATACCAGCGACCAGCTTCGCGAGGCCTTCGCAAAGAATCCTCACATGAAGTTATTCGTCGGGTTCGGTTACTACGATATGGCTACGCCGTATATGGCGGCGCAATATAACCTGAGCCACGCCGGTTTTCCCGAAAACTCATGGAAGAATATTACGTCGAAATATTACGATGCGGGACATATGTTCTACATCAACGTACCTTCGCTGCACCAACTGCGAAAGGATATTGACGTGTTTGTTCGTGGGGCGATCGAGTAGCTCTTACAATCGCGCGATACCGTAGGCCGCCATCACGCCGATGCAAATCTGCATGGCGTAGGGCCGCAACGCCCGGGGCCCACGTAGTCCAAGCATCGAACCGAATAGAAGAACAAAAACGATCGGGCTTAGAGCATTCAAGCGGACCGCGTCCATCCAGTTACCTTTGGCGAGCAGAAACAGGCCTCTCGTCAAACCGCAGAGCGGACACGGATGGCCAGTCAGATAATGGAATCCGCACACCACCAGACCATCCGGCGGCGTCCAGAATCGCAGGATCGACAACGCTGTCAGACTACACAGTATTCGGTTCAAACCCGACGATCTCCCGGTAGGCAACCGTTATAGCGGCGAAAGTGATGGGGATGGTGATCAACAGACCCACCAGCAGGCACAACACGCCCACCAGATTCAGCAGAATCGTGGCTAATACGAATAGCGAAAATCCCACATAGTTCCTCTTCACAATTTCGTGGCTAGCCTGCATGGCTGGCCAGAAGTCCAGCCGCTTATCCAGGATGAAGAGGTAGGAAAACATGAACATAGCGCTGACCACGATGCCGGGAATGATGCAACAAATGAACCCGATTGTGGTGAAGACGCTGATCAGAATGCTCGCGATGAGGCTCGGAACGAAAAAGTTGAAGCCTTTGAAAAGGTCGGCCACTTCCACGGTCCCGCGCACGATCTTCCTCATGAACGCGACATGGAAGCCGACCATGAGCGGCCCGTGCAGGATCACGGGCACGCACGATGCCAGCACCCCGAATAGGAGCGCCATCAATGCGTAAGCTCCAAGGTTCTGCTGCACAATTTGCCAGCCCGCTCCGAGCCAACGTCCTGTCTCCACCCGAACCTCCACCGGCGGCGAATACACAACGGGCACCTGGAGTGGAATGGGAGGTGGGGCCGGACCTGCGGCGACCGGCTGGGGCTGTCCGCAAGAAGGACAAAACTGGAGATCGGGAGCTACGTCAGTGCCGCAGTTCGAGCAAAACATACCAATCAATCCTAGCGTAATGTAGCATCATAAACACGTGGATTTAGTGCGCGTCACAACGACGCTAACACCCGAATTGGTCGAGGCAGGCTATCGCGAAGGGATCTTTCCGATGGCGGACCCCGATATTCCCGGCATCACGTGGCATCGCCCTCCGGTGCGCGCGGTTATTCCGTTGGATGGGTTCCACGTTTCGCACTCGCTGACGAGGCGAATGCGTGCCGCCGGCTTCGACGTAACGTTTGATCGCGATTTCGAAAGCGTGATGCGGGCATGCGCAGATCGCGAGCCTACTTGGATTACCGAAGACCTGATTGAAGTTTACGTAGCGCTTTACCGGGCGGGAAAGGCGCATTCCGTGGAAGTCCGCGTAGATGGGCAATTGGCGGGCGGCGTGTACGGCGTTCATCTAGGCGCTGCATTTTTTGCCGAATCCATGTTCCATTCCGTTACCGATATGTCGAAGGTAGCTTTGGCAAACCTGGTCGCCCGGCTCCGCGAGCGGCGCTTCCAACTGCTCGAAGTGCAATACCTGACGCCCCACCTGGCGAGCCTTGGAGCGATTGAAATCTCAAACGAGGAATACCTGGTTCGACTGCGAGAGGCGCTATCGCAAAGCCTCGACGACAACCACGCCATGCTCTGAATGCGCCTCGCTGATTCCTTCAAATCCGTCCGGAATCGTCCGTAAGAAAATCGTATACTCCGTCTTCAGCTTCTGCCGGGCTCCGATCCATCGATACGCAGGCGCGCCAAACAACGAACCTCGCTCCACGCTCTTCCGCAGGCCCTCCGCGTACGGCGTGCTCCCGAACTCAATCCCGCGCGCGATTACTTTTCCGTTCCATGGAAGTCCCTGGTTGCGCTGATTTTCCTGCCAGTCGGCCATCCACAGGTTCCCTTCGCTTGGAAAGACGTACCCGATCATCACCGCCTGATCCGGATCGTGCATCGTGAAGAATTGTTGTTTCCTTGCCGGGTCCGCTAACAGCGCGGTATATCCGCCGGAATGCGGAGTTGCCGGCATCACCCGGCGCGCCACTTCATTCGGCGGCACGGGATTTCCGTTCACGTCGCCACGCACGGTTGAGCTGATGAAAATCGTCTTCCCCGGTTCGATGAAAGGCGGTCCAAACGTTGCATGCTCCATCCAGTTGATGGGCCGGTCGAATCCGGCCAGGTTCTCCACCCACTCCTCCACGTGTACTTCCCGAAGTCCGCGAGGCAGGGTTACCAGGCGCTCTACTCGATATTGCGTTTTCGGCAAGTCGGCGTAATAACGCACAGCCACTCCGTCGGTGTTGATTTCCACGTTCGATTTTTTCCACTCCACAATCGGAGCCTCGCCATGATTGCCCAGTCCGGCCCGCACTTCGTCTTCGGATGACGGAGGGCCGTAAAACGGGAAACATAACAGGTGTCCCATGTAACCAGCCGAGAGCCACTTGTGTGGACCATCCCCGTAAATCGCGTCGTCGCGGGAGGCGTCATAAGTGTGTGGATCGATCGTCTGGTAGTGGGGCACTCGCATCGGATTTAGATCCTTGCGCGGATCGCCCGTCTTCAACCGGACCTCCGCGATGTGGCCGCCGCCGCGTAACAGACTCACGCGCATCCATCCGTTATCGAGCACATACGCATCGCGCCCATTCACCTTCTCTTCGTAAAACGTCGCCTGCGGAATTTTCGTCAGGTCCTGAATCTCCGTCCGCGTGCCGTCCGGATCGTTCAGGTTGATCGCCCAGATATCCTCGGCATTCACGCGGGGCCGGAACGTGGCGGGAAATTTCGCGCCATGCGCCAGTAGCAGGCGATGTGCCGCGTGAATGTCCGGTACTTCGAAATTGATGTGGTTCATCGACCCGATCTGTTGTGGCGTCGGCGTTCCAGTGGTGATCATCAGTTCGACAATGTCCCGCCGCGCGCCCGGCGCAATGAGTTTGATGAGACGAAGGTCCCCCGGTTTTGGCTCATACCGCCAGAACTCCGCAAAACCGAGCCGATCGTGGTAGAACTGCATCGCTTCGTCGACCTTTTCGCGCGGCACAATCACGCCGGTGTGCTGCAAATGATCCGAAAGGCGATTCGCGCTCAGATGTTTCCCGCGATCGTTCGAATGCAGCGACCCAGGCATGTACTGCACGAACTCAATCCGAGTGTTTAGCGGGTCACGCACCGAGAAGTTGAGATTCCCGTCGCGTCCTTTCCGAATCTCCGTAGGATTCAGCCCGCGCTCGGCCACTGTCCGCCGCAACCCTTCCAGATCGCGCGTCACGAATGCGATATGCGTCAGGCGAACGGCCTCGCCCGCGGGCAGATTCGGCGAGATCTCCAGAAATTGATTGTCGTTGATTTTGAAGAACGCCAGCGTCACCCGTCCCTGGTCGTCCCTTTCATCGAAAGCCAGGTCGTAGCCGAGAACACCGGTGTAATAGGCGCGAGTCTTCTCGAGATCGCTCACACGAAAACCGATGTGGGAGAAGCCATCGATCGGCAGCGGGGGAGCGGCTGTCAGAACCAGAGTGGAAAACAGGGCGGCAAAGAAAGATTTCATGGGACACTCACGAAACAACTCGCGATTCGTTAGTATATCTGCCATGGACCGCAGACGCTTCCTCGAATTGACTTCTGCCTCCGCCCTGTCGCTGCTCGCGCCGTCGAAGGCGCTTCCATTCCAAGGCGAGAAGAGCAAAATGAAGATCATCAGTGTACGCGTGGTCAACGCGCGTCCGGCCAACCCGCTGCCGCCGTTCAAGCCTTCGCCGACCGCCTGGTCCACGCAAGGCGTCGAAGTCGCCAGCCCGATGTCGATTTACCCCGATTACAAGGCGATGCGTTCGCTTTTCTCGCCCGACCCCGGCAATAAGGACGTCGGGAGTTTCACCGTCGAGATCACGACCGACAAAGGCATCAAGGGTTACGGCCAGGGTGGGCCCGCGGGCGGATTTATCGTCGCCGAGCACCTCACCAAGCTGCTGCTCAACAAAGACCCCTTCGACGTCGAACTGCTTTGGGATCAGATGTGGCGCAGCACCATGTCGTACGGGCGGATGGGCGCGGTGGTGCATGCGATCAGCGGCGCCGATCTCGCGCTCTGGGACATTATCGGTAAAGCACTCGGCCAGCCGGTCTACAAACTTCTCGGCGGCGAAACGAAGCAGCGAATCCCCTCGTACTGCACCGGCAACGATGTCGAACAGCACCTCAAATTCGGATTCAAGCGCGTGAAACTGGCCATCCCGCACGGCCCAGCGGACGGCCGGGAAGGCATGCGCAAGAACCTCGAACTCGTCAAGCGCACCCGCGATATGGTCGGTCCCGATGGCGACATCATGCTCGACTGCTGGATGTCGTGGACGGAGCGCTACACGCTGGAAATGGCCGACTTGGTCGCGCCGCATCGTGTCTATTGGATGGAAGAGTGCCTCCAACCGCACGATTACGAAGGCTTCGGACGCCTCAACGCCGCCATCAAGTCGACGCGTATCGCCACCGGCGAGCACGAATACACGCGCTACGGTTTCCGTTATCTCCTCGAGCACAAGGCCGCGCAGATCTGGCAGCCTGACATTCATTGGTGCGGAGGTCTCACGGAACTGCGCCGCATTGGAGCGCTCGCCGCGGCGTACGACATCCCTGTTATCCCGCACACAGGCGGCGTGCACGACTGCGTACATTGGATCATGGCTACCCCCAACGCTCCGTGGGCAGAGCTCTTCATGCCCTCGCCGGGCGGTCCTGACTCGGTCTACAAGCAGTGGGAAGAAGAGTACTCCATCACCCGTGGACCCGAAGGAATCTACACGCGCCCATCCGATAAACCCGGCTTCGGCATGGATTGGATTGTGTCGTAGACTGAGGTTTGCGCATGGTCCTTGGATTGTTCGTAGTCACGGTCGCCTTCGCTCAAAGTCCATCTGATCCGGCCCCGGGCCGCGCCCTGATGGAGCGCGGACGCGCGGAAAACGCCGATGGCCACTACGAAGTCAGCCGCGCGTATTTCGACCGGGCCATTCGCTACCTCGAAGAATGCCACTCAGCCGCATGCACTCCCGTTCTCAACGACGCACGGGGTTATCAAGGCTGCCTGCTGTTCTCGATAGGGGAGTTTCAAGCGGCCGAACCGCTCCTCGAAAAAGTGACGAAAGTCCATGCGAGCCAGATGGACAAGGCATTGTTAATGGAAAGCCTCAGCGCCTACTCGAGCATTCTGTTGGGAACAAATCGCCAGCGCGAAGCGGTCCCTTTCATAAACCTGCGGAAGTCACTGATGATTGCTTTCCCCAACGCAATCCCCAAACCGCCCGCAAAGCAGTAGCTATAATTCTAAGGTGCCTTCCAGACGTTTGATCCTCTTGGCGAGCGTGTTACTTCTCGGAGCGTGTGATCGCGCACCGCAGACGAAAGACGCGATCAAGGGAGCCATAGTTGAGCACCTTCAAGCGAAAGGCACGGGCCTCGACATGAACTCGATGAACATGGAAGTCGTTGCACTGACGTTCGGCGACAAACAGGCTCATGCGACCGTTTCGTTCCGGCCGAAATCGCAGCCCGACCAGGGCATGGAGATGACCTATACACTCGAGGCCAAAGGCAACAAATGGAATGTAGTGGGCAAGGCCGGATCGGGAGGCGTACCCCACGGACAACCACCTGAGGGCGCACCCACGAGTCTGCCCCCTGGACATCCCCCGATGTCTGAGACGCCCAAATGAAGAGCGTTGCCATATTAGGAGGAGGTCCCGCTGGAGCCGTCACGGCGGAACGCCTAGCGAACTCCGGCCTGCGAACGATTGTGATCGACGAAAAGCTCGCATGGGAGAAGCCTTGCGGCGGCGGAATCACTTACAAGGCGTACAGCAAGTATCCATACCTGATCGAGAACGCCACTCCGAAGAGGGTAGTGACGGAAACATTCCTCTCTACGTCGAGTACCGGATCGGCGCGGCTCAATCTTACGAAGCCTCTACTCATTTATTCGCGGCTCGAACTCAACGGCATGCTGCTCAAGCGCGCGGAAGCCGCAGGCGCCAAAATCGAAAAGGCCCGCGTGCTGGAGATCGAACGCCGCAGCAAAGGTTGGGCACTCAAAACAAAATCGGGAACCATCGATGCGGACTACTGCGTAATCGCCACGGGAGCGCGCAATCCGCTTCGCGAGGTTGGCACTCGTCTCGGAGTGCACGATTCCATGGTGGCCCTCGGATACTACGTGCCCACCGAGCAGGAACATATCGATATTCAGTTCTTCCGTGGATTCGAAGGCTACATCTGGGTATTCCCGCGGCACGGGCATCTTTCTGTGGGTATTTGCGGCAAGGGCGAATCGGCGCAAGCGATGCGCGGGCGGCTGGAACGGTATATGAACGAGCGCGGAATTGCCATCAAGGGATCGAAGTTCTACGGCCACGTGATCCCGTCGCTGGAACGTCCCGCCTGGCGCGATAATCGTGTGGCAGGCGATGGGTGGATGGCTGTTGGCGATGCGGCTGGTCTGGTTGATCCCATTACGGGTGAAGGGCTTTACTACGCGATCCGTTCCGGCGATCTCGCGGCCGACGTCATTCTCGGTGATAAGCACGCACATTCGGAACTCGCTCAGGCCTACCGTGCAACGCTGCATCGCGATTTCACCGAGGACCTGGAACTCGCGTCTCGAATCGCCAAACGTATCTTCCTCGGCCGATTCCTTCTCGGCACCGTGCCGGAGCGTATGATCCAGTTCATGCGCCGCAGTCCGACGTTCTGCGAGTTGTTGCAAGACGTATTTGCCGGGACGCAAAACTATCTTGACCTGAAAGCGCGCCTGCTGAAGAATCTGAACGGGACATTCCACGAAGCGTTGATGAACGTCTGCCTCCGCCGCCTGGTCCCCGGTACCAGCCGCGTGTAACTGATTTGTCCAATGAACATCAAGAAATCTGAAGAACTCTTCGCGCGCGGTCAATCGCTGATTCCCGGAGGCGTCAATTCTCCGGTGCGCGCTTTTCGCGGCGTCGGCGGCACACCTATATTCATCGCCCGCGGCGAGCGCTCGCGTCTCATTGATGCCGACGGCAATTCCTACATCGACTACATCTGCTCGTGGGGTCCGCTCATCCTTGGGCATCGCCCGCCGGTGGTTATCGACGCTCTGCGCGAAGTTCTGGAGATCGGAACCAGTTTCGGCGCGCCTACGGAACGCGAATTGATTCTCGCCGAGTTGATCCGCGATGCAATGCCATCAATGGAAATGGTCCGCCTGGTAAACTCCGGCACCGAAGCCACCATGAGCGCGTTACGTGTGGCCCGAGGCTTCACTGGCCGCGACATCACCATCAAATTTGAAGGTTGCTATCACGGCCATGTGGATTCGCTGCTGGTGAAGGCAGGGTCCGGGATGGCGACGCTTGGTATGCCCGATTCCGCCGGTGTTCCCAAGAGTTTCGCCGCCACCACGCTCGCGCTTCCGTTTAACGATCTGGCCGCGGTAGAGAAAGCTTTCCTGGAACGCGGCGGTGAGATTGCGGCGGTGATCGTGGAGCCCGTCGTCGGCAATATGGGATGCGTGCCGCCTAAGCCAGGTTTTCTGGAGGGCCTTCGCGCGCTGACTGAAAAATACGGCGCGCTGTTCATCATCGATGAAGTGATGACCGGGTTCCGCCTTGCCTTCGGTGGTGCGCAACAACTTTTCAACATCAAACCGGATCTCACCACAATCGGCAAAGTGATCGGTGGGGGGTTACCCATCGCGGCTTATGGCGGACGCGCCGACATCATGCGGAAGGTTGCGCCGGTTGGCCCGATCTACCAGGCCGGAACGCTCAGTGGGAATCCGTTAGCCGTCAGCGCGGGCATTGCCATGCTGCACTACTTGAAATCCCATCCGCGAGTCTACGACGATCTCGAGGACCGTACCTCGACGATTGCAAGAGCCGTGCCTGCAGGCATCACGGTGAACAGAGTCGGCTCCATGTTCACGATCTTTTTCACCGGCTCCGCGGTCACCGACTACGAAACCGCCAAGCTCTCCGACACAGAGCGCTTCAAGAAGTTCTTCCACTTCTTGCTGGACCGCGGGATCTACTTTCCGCCTTCGCAATTCGAAGCCGCGTTCCTCTCGGTCGCGCACACTGACGAAGATATCCGATACACAGTGGCCACGATAGAGGAGTTCTTCGATTCCAACTAATTATTTCAGGGGCGTCGAAACCGGCGGTTCCGGAGTCGCCGTCACCCACGTCGATTCCAGGCCGCTGCCGATGAGGTAGGGCTGAGCGCCCTCTTGAAATACGAACTCGGCGGAGCGGTCTTCCAAGCCCTGCAGAGTGCCAAGCTCCACACGCCGCTTTAGTGTTCCCTTCTTTGTCTTCTGAAAACGCTGGCCGTTGTCTGGTGTGGCTGCGAGGGGTATGGAGATACCTCCGATGGCCACTTTCTCCAGCTTCACCTCGAGTGAGACGGCGGATTCGTTGCCGTAGAAATGCCTCATGCGAACAATACGGGCAGCGATGGCTGCGCCCGCTGGAGCCAGCACCGTCGCGCCATCCTGGATCGGCGTGATCAGTTGGGCTGAGATCGGGTCGCCCGCAGCAGCGGTCCCGGTATCGATGCCTTGAGTCAGAGCCACGCGGAACCGAAGTCCTGCCGGGATGCTCACGGCTTTGGATACCGGGCCGCGGTGCGTCTCCGGAACATTCGGCGGCGCATCGAACGTGATCGTCGATTCGCCAAGAAACTCGTGGCAGCTTGAAAAAACGGTGCGGTTTAACGATTCGCCCCCGTCGGTGTGGACAATGCGCAAGAGAGAAGCGCGCGGAAGAAGAAAATCGGCATCCTTGAGCCGCACGCGCGTGTAGTCGAGCGTCGTATAGGCGTAGCAAACAGCGGTTTCGGCCGGAAGCCGGCTGGTGCGGAGATCCAGGCGAACCAGGTCGGCGGTTTTAGGGTCAACGAGGAATGTGCCATCGTAACCTGTGACAACCCCCTGTTGTCCCTCGCTATAGAAGAAATAGCGGCTCCTCTCGTAAGGGACGCGGAAGCCGAATTCGGAAAATACCCGCCCATCGATTGTTTCTTCCCCGTTATAAGTGAAGCTCGTGTCGTCGCCCCGGAAAATCGCGGCAAGATACGCGGCAAAGCTTCCGGTGGAGACCGCTCCTTCATGGACGATATCCAACAGATCCCGGTCGTCAAACCGGCTTTCGCCCACCCAGGAGTACATCTCGACGGCTAAGGATTTTGTGACATCGAGCCGCAGCCGATCGGAGGTAGTTCGATGAGTGGCTGGCGGCCTCGGGCGGTCGTCGCACGCGTTGCGGCGATCGGGAACATCGGGTTCATACCGGGACCGGTCGATGGTCTGGGTGCACATATATCGAGGCAAGCGGTCCAGCGATTCCACAACCTTGGCTTGGACCTGCCGTAGCAGGCCCGTAGCGTCGTCCTGCTGAGCCTGCAAACCTGCCGCGATGCTGAACGCCAACGCGAACCGGGTCCACATATCGGTCACACCATCCAGATTACATCTTGATTGCTTGTGTGGATTTACTCCCGGTGAGATTCAGGAAGTCTCAATTCAAAGTAGCTTGTCAGGCGTGATCGGCAAATCGCTTACTCGTTTGCCCGCCGCGTGATAGACAGGTTTGGCGATAAACCGGATCTCACCACCATCGGCAAAGTGATCGGTGGGGGGTGTCTATCGCGGCTTATGGCGGACGCGCCGACATCATGCGGAAGGTTGCGCCTACGACGACCTCGAAACCCGCACGTCGGACCTTACCAAGACCGCGCCTGCCGCCATCACGGTGAACCGCGCCGGCTCCATGTTACCGGGTCTGCAGTCACCAACTACGAAACCGCTAAGCTCTCAGACACGGAGCGCTTCAAAAAAGTCTTCCACTTTTTGCTGGACTGCGGGATCTATTTTCCGCCTTCCCAATTTGAAGCCGGGTTTCTTTCCGCCGCTAACACGCATGATGATATTCGCTACACCGTGGCCACCATTCGGGAATTCTTCGATACGAACTAAGAACGCGATGGGCGCGTATTTCCGTGCTAAGCCGTTTCGCTCCGGCCAAAAGCTCTCTGCTGCTGACTGTCATTAATCCTTCACGTCCGCTTGGGATAATCAAGGACTGCCAACGTTGACGACCATGTTGAACCATCTGCACCGCCTCCTTCTGATCTTCACTCTCTCCACCGCTGCTTTCGCGCAGTATGAACAGGCAGCGATCACCGGAACGATTCGCGATCCCCACGGACGAGCGATCCCCGATGCGCGAATTCAGATCCAGCACGCCGACACCGGTCTCATCCGTTCCACAATTTCCACCAGCGCCGGCGTCTTTTTCCTCAATGGACTCCCGCTGGGCGGCTACACTTTCGTCGCCTCGCACGAGGGTTTTGGCGAAGTCCGGTTCACCGGCATCCGCCTCGCCGTCGGCCAGACGCGGACCATCGACGTCACGCTCAATCTCGCACCACGTTCGGAAAGCGTCTCCGTGGCCGCGCGGCTCAGCGAGATCGACCAGGCTTCCGCTGCCGTCGGCACACGCATGCAACACGAGCAGATCAGCGAGCTACCACTGAACGGCCGCAACTGGGCCTCCATGCTGCCGCTGATCGCCGGCGCCGTCGATCCCGGCACATCGGATCAGAGAAGCGTCCGTTTCGCCGGCCACGGCCGCGACGATAATAATTTCACGCTCGACGGCGTCGACGCCGGCGGCATTTCCAACCAGCCGCAGAAAACCCAGATCCGGCTCGCGATCCCAACCTCTTCCATCGCCGAATTCAAGGTCGACTCCACGCTCTTCCCCGCCGAAACCGGAGTCGGATCGGGAGCGCAGATCGTCATGGCTTCTTCCGGCGGCACCAACGCGTATCACGCCGATCTATTCGAGTTTTTGCGCAACGACGTCTTCGACGCCCGCAATCCGTTCGCGCTTCAGAAGCAGCCATTCCGGCTGAATCAGTTCGGCGGCGCCTTCGGCGGACCGATCGTCAAGAACAAAACGTTCGTCTTTGCCGCCTTCGAAGCGCTTCGCCAGCGCCTGGACCAGGCTCTACAAGGCTTCACGCCGAGTGCGTCGTATCGTTCAACGCTGCTCGCGCAATCGCCCGCGCTCGCGCCGTTGATCAACGCGTTCCCGACTGGAACCGCGCGGCAGGCGAGCGACCCGACGACCGACCTGTTCATCGGCCTCAGCCCGCAGCGCGCCGACGAAACTTCGGGAATGGTTCGGATTCGATCATCGCTTGTCGGATTCGACTGCCGCGTTCTTCCGCGTCAACGTCGACGAATCGGTAACCGACAATCCACTCGGCAATCTTCGCGACCGCACCGTCGCCGATGCGCGCCCCATCAACGGCGTGTTCGCACTGAACGAGACTCTCTCGCCGTCGATGTTCAATGAAATGCGGCTCGGCTTCAACCAGGTCGCGTTTCGGAGCCTGCAGGTCACACCGTTGCCGTACAGCTTGAAGGTGACGGGATTCACCACCGTCAGCAGCGCGAAGACTAAGGAGGAAGACGACACGTCCGCCGCGATCATCGATAATCTGACGTTCACTCGCGGACGCCACACCTTGAAAGCCGGCGTCGAGGTGCGGCGCGTCCTCAACGATCCGGGAAGCTCCGCCGACGGCACGCTCACCTATACTAGCCGCAATAATTTTCTTTCGAACGCACTCGACTCAGCCAGCGTCACCTCCACGCTGCCCCTCAAGCGGCTTCGCAAGACCCAGGTCTTTTCGTTCCTTCAGGACGAGTACAAACCGGCGTCCAACTTCACGTTGAATCTCGGCGTTCGCTATTCGTTCTTCAATGTGTTTCACGAAACGCAGGGCCGAGCCGTGCCCTTCGATTTCGCCACGTGCGGCGGACTCTGCCAGCCGGGCGCTGAATTTTCGACGCCGCGCACCAACGACATCGATCCGCGTATCGCCTTGGCGTGGGCGCCGAAGGCCCTACAGGGGCGCACGGTGATCCGATCCGGTTTCGGAATCTATCACGGCGACGGACAGATGGAGGACCAGAACCTTCCCGCGTCGAACGATGTCGCCGCATACGCGCTGAATTCGAAGCAGATCGCGGGGCTTGTTTATCCCATTGCGCCGTTCCTTGCGGTTAGTCAGGGAACGCTTTCGCCTCGCGCGCAGAACCGGAACCGCAAAGACGAGTACGCCTCGCAATGGGGCATCTCGATTCAGCAGGAGTTGCCCGGCCAAATCATCGGCACCGCGGGTTATTCGGGAAACAAGGGCACCGACCTCCAGACCATCACCTACGCTAACGTAGCCGACCCGGTGACGGGAAGAATTCCGTTCCCGCAATATGGCCAGGTTCAATACCGGACCAACGACAGTAACAGCACGTTTCACGCACTCCAGCTTTCCGCCCGGCGCGCGATGCATTCGGGATTGTTGCTCAGCGCGAACTACATGTGGTCGCACGCTATCAACGACGGATCGCTCGGCGGCGGGGAAACGGACGCAATCTCCCCCGAAAATGTTTTCTGCCGCGCCTGCGAGCGCGCATCGAGCGCCTCAGACATCCGCCATTTCTTCACGCTGAACTCGGTTTACGAGATTCCCTACCGTGCGCGGATTTTGCGGACCCTATTCCGTGGGTGGTCCCTGAGCGGGATCGCGACAGCGCGTAGCGGCAGGCCAGTGAACATCACTATCAGCCGTTCGGCTTCCGTGGTCCCCGGAGGTTATAACCTGACGCAACGTCCGGATCTGGTACCGGGCGTTTCATTGACGCCGCCCGGCGGTTCGACACCGGCGCAATGGTTCAATCCGGCGGCGTTCGCCGTTCCGGCACCAGGCACCTGGGGCAATGCCGGCCGCGATCTCGGCCGAGGACCATCGCTCTATCAGATCGACCTGAGCCTCGCCCGCCGCATCGCGGTGAGCGAACGCACGCACCTCGAATTCCGCGCCGAGGCCTTCAATGTGCTCAATCGCACGCAGCTTGGCGACCCGACTGGAGACGTGACCGTGCCAGCGCAGTTCGGTCTCATTCAGTCCACGATCAATACCACGCCGATCGGATCCGGAACGCCGCGGCAAATTCAATTCATGATACGGCTGTTCTTCTGAGCATCGAGGTTAGCCGGCCCTCCGCTACTGCTTCGGCCGCGGCGTCGCATCCGCGGTCACGAGTCCCAGTGCCCACTTGACTCCCTGAGTAATACACTCCCGGAAATCAGGACGGTCCCACGTTTCGGCGCGATGTCCCAAAGTGTTGTAGTACACGCGGCCTTTTCCATAATTCCTCGCCCAGGCCACTGCAAAATCCCGATCGGTCCGGTGTACATTCTTGTTCGCCAGATCGAGCTTATTCGCGTCGAGCGTCATGAGCACCCGCACTTTGTCCCGCGAGAAATCCTTGATCTGATAGATCTCGTCCTGGATGGTAAACGCCTTCGGGAACACATTCATGCCGGGAAATGCCGGATCTTCCACCACCACAGGCGCAAAGAAAGTGCCCCACGGATGTTGATCGAACCAGCCCCCGATCATGTCCCCATACTCCGGCCACTTGTAAAACGTATCCGTCGCCGAATGGATTCCGATAAATCCTTTTCCATCGTCCTTCACAAACGACAGCAAGTCTTTCTTTTGCTGATCGCTCATGTCCAACTCGCCGGTCGTATAGAAAACCACGGCGTCGAAATAATTGAGATTCTTCGCATTCCCGGCTTCCAGCTTCTGCTTCGTCACGAGCTCACAGTCGGTGCGGATGTAAGTGTCCCAAAGCCCGGTGTGATGCCCTAGCTGCTCTATTGTTGCCAGCGCGTGCGAGACCGAGTCGTGCTGGTAGCCCTTTACTTCGCCGATAGCGAGAATCTTTTTCCTGGCCGGTTGCGCCGAGATTTGAAGACAGAGGGCGAACGAGGCGAGAAGTATCAGTTTCCGTTTCATCGTTTCTAGGCCTTTTGAACCCGGCGCAAGGTATACAGGTCCGGATTCACCTGCGAATTCGTCAATTTTTTCCAGTCGTCATTCACGTGAATAAGCTTGCCGCTGATGTGATTGGAAGCTTCGGAGGCCAGAAACAACGCGAGCGAAATCTGCTTTTCAGCGGCGATCCCTCCCGTCACGCGAATCTGTTGTGCTTCCTCCGCCTCTTTCCAACCAGCGCGCTGGCCGGCCTTCAATATTTCATCCGTCATGCTGGTATACGACCCGCCCGGCGCCATCGCGTTCACCTGAATATTCTGTTCCCGGACCTCTTCGGCCAGAGTCTCCACCAGACGTACCACCGCGGTTTTCGAAGCCGCATAGGCGGAAAAGGACGGGCGCGGCGTCGACCCGCCGCCTCCGCTCAGCGCGATGATTTTGCCGGAACGCCGTGCGATCATCTGCGGAAGCGCGGCACGGCACACGTGCATCACGCCGATGAGGTTTGTTTCGATCGTCTCCGCCCAGACCTTCGGGTTAGTCTCGGCCAATGGCGCAATGGGACCTTGAATGCCCGCCGCGCAAATCACTACATCGAGGCTTCCGTAATGCGTTCGTACACGATCGATGGCCGCGCTGATCTGTTCGAAGTCGCGAACGTCCGCGCGTATCCGCATCGCTGTACCGCCGTTGTGCTCGATTTCGAGATTCGCCAAGTCCAATTCGGCTTTGCTTCGGGCTAACAGGGCAACGCGGGCGCCGTGGGCCGCAAACCCTATCGCTAAACGCTTACCGATGCCTCGGCCGCCACCAGTAATTAGCACGCCCTTGTTTTTGACGTTATGCACCTTTTATAAGGTAGTACAATCTACTCGGGAGAATGAAATCCATGAATGATGAACTGTCCCGTCGGAATTTCGTGAAGTCCGCTTCCGTGGCGCTGGCCGCCGCACCCGCCTTATTGGCGGGTCCGGACGCGAACAATCGCCTCAGGATCGGCTGGATCGGTACTGGCTCGCGCGGCTATTTCGTCATGGGTCAGATGTATGAGAAGAGCACCAGCCTCGGTGAAGTGGTGGCCGTCTGCGACACGTACAAGGGCAATCTCAACAAGGCCAAGGACCAGGTGATCACCAAGGGCGGCAACACGCCGAAGACCTACATCGACTACCGGGATATTCTCAATGATCCAACCATCGACGTCGTATTCATCTCCACTCCCGAGCACCTGCACTATTCCATGGCCATGGCCGCGCTTGAAGGCCGGCAAAAATATTTATCTTGAGAAACCCATCGCGCACACCATCGAGCAGGGTGCGGAAATCGTGAAATTAGCCGAGAAGACCGGCAAAGTGGTGCAGGTCGGCACGCAGAATCGAAGCAATAAGCTCTACATTCATGCCAAGGAAATGTACGAGCAGGGGATGATCGGCGAAGTGCATTACATCCGAGCTTTCTGGTATCGGAATTTCGAAACCACCGCAGCCGTTCCCGCTGCGTGGCGATACGTGATTCCGGATGATGCCAGCGCCGATAATTCCGATTGGAACCGTTTCCTTGGCGACGCGCCAAAGCGTCCGTTCGACAAACACCGCTATTTTCAGTGGCGGAATTACTGGGACTACTCAGGCGGCATCTCTACCGATCTTCTGGTTCACCAGACGGACATCTCGAACTTTGTGCTCAACAAGACTCTCCCCGATTCCTGCATGGCCTCCGGGGGCATTTACATGTGGGGCGCGCCGGATGACCGCGAGGTGCCGGATACATTCAGCGCCATCTACGAATACCCGAAGGACAAGTTGCATCTGAATTACAGTTGCTATTTCGGTAACGATTATTTCGGATACGGCGAACAGTTCTTAGGCTCCGAGGGAATGCTGGAAGTGATCGACCGCAAGAAGCTGAACTACTATCCACAAAAGTTCAACGGGAAAGCGGTGAAGGATCGCCAGGAAGTCCACATGGATTATTTGAAGGACTTCAATCAACCGGACGCGACGGCCGATCACGTTCACAATTTCCTGATGGCTGTCTTAGGCAAAGAGAAGGCGATTGCGCCCGCGCGCGCCGGACAGATTGCCGCGATTCCAGGCCACATGGCCACGCTGTCTTACAAAAACAACAAGAAGATTTGGTGGGATCAGGGGAAAGGACACGTATCACTACTCGTAACCGGAGTGTACGCTGCCGGTCACCACGCCAGGATGCGCAGGCCGTCCACTGTTTGAAAATGCGCGTCCCTAGTTACGATGGGGAAGCGATGTTCTCGCGCCAGCGCCGCGATCCAGATATCATTGCTGGGAATTGGCTTTCCCGAGTTCTTTAGCTCGCGCCGAACCTCGGCGTAAAAGTTTGCGGTGCTCTGTCCGACGGAAAGTAAATCGAATAGATCAAGGTTGGTTTGAAGCCACTCCTCATATCGAATCCGCAGACGAGACTGACGGATTCCATACAAATACTCACCAAGAACAATGACTGGGAGGGCCAGTTCTGGCTGCCGGCCAATGATCTTCAGAATTTTGTTGTCGCCGTCAACGAAAGCCGAAAGAGCATTTGTGTCGAGTATTACCGCCACTCTTCCTCATCAATGCTTTCAAATTCCTTCTCGATTACGCGCTCTATTCGCTTCGTCTCGCGATGCAAATCCTTGAGCCCGCCGAAAGCCTTCATCCACGGCATTTCAGGAGATTCGGCAGTCGCCTTTTTCCGCAATTGATTCCTGAGGGCGACAGTGAATAGCTCTTTGAGAGAGAGCCCTTCGCGGGCCGCTTCAGCCTTCGCTTGCCGAAAAAGAGTATCGGGAATCTCAACCGTGGTCTTCATAGATACCATTTTCCCATATTTATGGAGACCTCAAGGATTACCGCCGCAACTTCCGCCCAGCACGAATCGCGCCCCAATGATACAGCGCCAACGGCAAATGCGGCACGGTCGACACCAGCAATTTATAACGCCAACCGGGCACAACAAAAAGCTGATCGCGATCAAGCCCCTTCAGCGACTCCGAAACCACAAAATCGGACGTCATCCACCAACTCTTCGGCGCGTTCCCTCGATTCCAGCCCATCGTGTCGTGAAACTCCGAATATGTGTACCCCGGACACAACGCCTGCACCCGCACCGGCGAATCCACCGACTTCAGTTCCATCCGCAGGCCCTCGGTGAAATGATTCATCCAGGCTTTGGTCGCACTATAACTGGTACCGCCAGCGCTCTTTACAAACGCCGCGACGGAAGATACATTGATCACTGCTCCTTTCCGCCGCGTGACCATGTCGCGTAGCGCGGCGTGCGTGAGCCGCATCGCGGCCATCACGTGAAGCCGGTGCATCTGATCCTGACCCTCGATGTCCGCCTGAAAGAATAACCCCTTCGTCCCGAATCCTGCGTTGTTCACCAGATAATCGAGGCGCGGTTCGGCAGCGATTCTTTCTACGACTGCCGCCACACCAGCGTCGGTGGCGAGATCGGCGCCGATCGTGTTCACGGCAATTCCGTGAGCAGCCTTCAACTCAGTGGCGATCTGCGCCAGCCGGTCTGTTCGCCGGGCCACGAGAATCAGGTCGCATCCACGAGCCGCCAAATGCCGCGCGAACGTTTCGCCGATTCCGCTCGAACCGCCAGTGATCAGCGCGACGGAAGGAGGATTGTCCATGCCGGGCTACTATCTCTTGGGAGCCGGAATGGCAGCGCCCAAATTGATGGATCCGCCGCCCTCGCTCACGTAATTGCGATTCCAATCCGGAATCTCAAAAACGATATCGCCTGTAACCACCGCCTGGCATCCAAGACGGGAATGCGTTGTCAATCCGGCAGCCTCATCCAGCCGGTCCGCTTCATCATCCTCGAGCTCCGACAGATTGTTATCTGTCTTGTCCTTCAAGATCACATGGCAGGTCGTGCAGGCGCAATTTCCCCCGCAAGCATGTTCCAGTTGGATGCCGAAATTCAAGCAAACATCGAGAATCGACGCTGGTTTTCCGTGCTCCTGAAATGGCAACTTCTCTGGATCAAACTCGATGGTTCGGCCTTCCGGCAGAACGGTTACTTTGGGCACACCTCGAGTATAGCGAACGCACTAAAATGTCCCGGCAGCATTCGCTTAGCGGCGGTCCCTTGCTATACTTGCATTTCCCGTGTTCCATATCTTTGAACGACGTATCCAGCAAGCAGTTTCCCGTTTCATCCAAGCAAAGTACGGCGCCGATGTCCAAGTCGCAATGGAACAGCCGAAGCAGTCCGACTTCGGTGAAGTTGCGCTCCCCATTGCCTTTCAACTCGCGCGCCAACTGAAGAAACCGCCCAAGGTCATCGCTGGTGAACTCGCCACCGACCTCGGCCAACTGGAGGGCGTCTCCAAACTCGAAGTCGCCGGCAACGGCTATCTCAATGTCCGCTTCGACCGCGGCCTGTACGGTCATCAGGTCCTGACGGCGGAAGAGTCCGCCGCCCTTACGCCTGCACCTGGCAAGATTATCGTCGAACATACCAACATCAATCCGAACAAAGCGGCGCACATCGGCCACTTGCGGAATGCCGTGCTCGGCGACACATTTGTGCGCATGCTTCGCGCAGCCAACCACCGCGTCGAAGTGCAAAACTACATCGATAACACCGGCGTGCAGGTTGCCGACGTCGTTGCAGGTTTCCATTTCCTCGAAAAGAAATCGCCCGCCGAAGTCGAGAAGTTGATCGCGGCCGGGAAGTTCGATTACTACTGCTGGGACCTCTACGCCAAGATGTCCGGCTACTACAAGGACAACCCCGATTCCATCGCCTGGCGCGCCGAAACTCTGCATTCTATCGAAGCGGGCGAAGGTGTTCTCTTCGAACTCGGTCACACGGTCGCCGACGCCATCGTCCGCTGTCACATCGCCACCATGCTGCGGTTGAACATCCGCTACGATGTGCTTCCGAGAGAGAGCGAAATTCTGCATCTTCAGTTTTGGGCCACGGCATTCGAACAACTCAAAGAGCGCAGGGCCATCTACTTTGAGACAGAGGGTAAAAATAAAGGCTGCTGGGTGATGCCGGGCAGCGCCTTCGCCGAGAACAAAGACGACGAAGACAGCAAGGTGATCGTCCGCTCAAACGGCACCGTGACGTACGTCGGCAAGGACATCGCGTACCAACTCTGGAAATTCGGTCTGCTCGGCAAGGATTTCTTCTATCAGCCCTTCCCCCACGACGCCGGGTACGAGCTCTGGGTGACAACGGATCAACCGGCAACTCCGAACGCACCATCGTTTGGAAAAGGTACCAGCGTGTACAACGTGATCGACTCGCGTCAATCCTATCTGCAAGATGTGGTGGTCGCCGGACTCCGGGCCCTTGGTTACGAGCAGCAAGCCAAAGCATCGGTGCATTTTTCATATGAGATGGTCGCCCTCACGCCCGGCACGTGTGTCGACTTAGGAATTCAACTCTCGGAAGACGATAGGCAGCGGCGCGTACATTGAAGTCTCCGGCCGCAAGGGCCTCGGCGTGAAAGCGGACGACCTGATCGACACCCTTATCGCAAAAGCATTCGAAGAGGTGAACTCGCGTCACGCCGAAGAGGCGCCTGAGAAGAACCAAGCCATCGCGCGTCAAATCGCCATTGGCGCCTTGCGCTTCTTCATGCTCAAGTTCACCAGAAATTCCGTCATCGCCTTCGATCTTCGTGAAGCTCTCAGCTTTGAAGGGGAAACCGGACCGTACGTGCAGTACGCCGCAGTCAGGGCCGGCAATATCGGCAAAAAGCTCGAGTCCAGAGGCGAAACAATGCCCAGTTTCGACACGCTCGACGCCGCGGCCATGGCTCGCCAACTCGAAGACGAAGGTTGTTGGCAGCTCCTGCTTGCAGCCTCGCGAACCGATATCGCAATTGAAAGGGCCATCGCTTCAGGCGAGCCCGCGCACGTTTCAAAATACGCTTTTCAACTTGCGCAGGCGTTCAACACGTTTTATCACGATTACCCGGTGCTGGCGGAATCGAATCCTGAAAAGCGAACCTTCCTTCTCTGGATGACGCATTATTTCCGCCAGCAATTGGTGAGAACGTTAGCCGTGCTGGGGATCGACGTTCCCGAATTTATGTAGCGGCCGGAATACGCCGTTCAACTCAACGGGCCGCCCGCCGCGCTCCATCAGCGCTAGATCCGCCAGTGCCGCAGCCTCGATGATCGCCCGGTCAGCCGCGGAGGAAGTATCAAAATTTGATCCGTACGCGGGCTCAAACAGCCGCCATACGAAACACGAACGCTTATCCACCCATTCTGACTTGAAAACGGAGGCAACCAGCCGCTCAATTTCATTGCTTCGTAGACCTTCAAAGCTCACCACCGAACAATCGATGTTTGGCAGCCTGGTATCCAATCGCGGCTCGGCGGCGGCGGTGTGATTCCATCGGTATTTTTCCGGCCAACTGGAAAATAGTTCGTTCGCCAAGGTGTAGCATTCGGGCCAAAGCCGCGCGCCAGTTTCACCGACATATTCGCCGACGCTCCAAAATTCACCACTCGGCCGCAGAGCGTTGGCGATTCCGCGTAAGAGGCGCTCCAATTCGATTACATGATGCAGAGCGGAGACGCACACCACAACATCGAACCGGTCATAACCCAGGTCGATTTCGTTCAAATCCGCGACGACTGTTTCCACCGGCGCCTCAAAGCCACCGCGAGCCAAGTCGAGCAACTCCTTGTTTATGTCGACCAGAGTCAAGTCGACGCTGCCCGCGGGTAGTCCTGCGAGGATCCCGCTTTCCACCCGCGCCCTCCCACAAGCAATCGAAAGCATCCTCAACGGTTTTGTTTTCTCGATCGCCATCTTGCGAAGCAAAAGCGAACGAAAAGTAGGCAAGTCCCCAAGCGAGTCCTTGATGATCGACATCGCGTAGTCCCAGGCATGGGGAGGCACAGCGCGCTTCGCCGGGTGCGGCGAACCATGATCGTACATGCTGTGGCGGTAGGTTTGGTTGAGAACCGCGATCTCATTTTGAGTACGCCACGCTCGAAATGCCCGCGCACGATAAAGGCTCAACTCGGCAGGCGGTGCAATCACCAACTCGTAAAGTGCAAGCCAATCGGCCGTGGGATCGTTGTTCGCTCCAGGTCCGCATTCGACAATCAATTCCCCACCTGAACCCACACACGACGCCAGATCGAATGAGGCCGAATACCAGGGACAATTCGCATCAAACCGTGCGAGGGTTTCCGAGAAGACGGTTACACGCAATTCTCCCCTGCGGAAATACACTCGAACATCAAGGCCATCCGGGCTAATCTCCCCAAGCGCAGCCCCATGAGAAAGAAAGCCGATATCGCCCGGGGCAATCGATTCGACGGAGAATGCCACGCTTGTTCCGGCCGTGGCGACGAGCCCAAGCCGCGGAACCGGCGTGTGAGCCATAGTCTGCCAGAAGGCCCCCGGCGTGTCATAATCGCCGGATGGCCCAACCGGAACCCATGCCGCACGTTGCACCCTAAAGGATGACTCCTCTGATAAAATCACGTCCACAGTCTACGGTCGCGGATATCAGCGCCGAACCGTTCCATCCCCTCGGTATTTATTTCCAACGCAATTAACTCTCAGCCTTCGTCATCATCCGCGGGATCCAAATCCCGGTTCGCGGGTCCATGAATTACCTTGCCCATCGCATCGAAGCGCGATCCATGGCACGGGCAGTCCCAAGTCTGCTCCGTCAAGTTCCAGCCCACAACGCAGCCCAGATGCGGGCAGACCGCCGATCGTTGGTGGGTCTCGCCCGCTTCGTCCCGATACACCGCCATCAACTGCATGCCGCGCCGCATTACCGCTCCGTGTCCAGCCGGAATCTCGTCCACCGTCTTCACCTCGCCGGGGAGCAACCGGTGCAGGTACTGCGCCGCCGCGTTCAGGTTCTGTCTTGCGAACCGGCCCAGAGCCCGCAGTGTTCGTCGCCTGGGATCGTAGAGCGTCGCCCACGCGTTGTCGCGATTCTGGATCAGATCCGTGATGAGCATTCCGGCAATTGTGCCATGCGTCATCCCCTGTCCGGAATCTCCGGTGGCGATATAGACATTCGCCGCATCGTGTGGATTGTGGCCGATGAATGCCAGCCCGTCGAACGGCTCCTCCACCTGGCCCGACCAGCGATATTCCACCCGTTCGACCATCGGGAACAGTTGGCGCGCCCAGTCCTCCAGGCGCTCGAACCGCGCTTCGGTATCATGCGCCTGCCCTGTTTTGTGATTTTCACCGCTGACGAGCAGAACATCATGCATTTTCGACAAGCTCTCTACGCGGACGTAGTGAGCGGGATCGCCCGTGTCCCAGAACAGCGCACGAGTAACCGAGCCCTTCGGAATCAGGGCGCCGATGACGTAGGTTCGATAAGACGCCTGCTTGGCATGAATCTGGAACAAGTCGATAAATGGCGTTCCTGTAGCTACAACAATGGCTGAGCCGCGCACAATTGCACCACCGTGAACCACCACCCACGCCGGATCGCCGCCGACAACCTTTTCCACGTGATACCCGCCCACCTGAATCTCGCCGCCTTCCCGTTGCACAGCCTTGGCGAGCGCCGCCAGGTACTTCAAGGGGTGGAACTGTGCCTGCCGCGGAAATTTGAGGCACCTTCCGGTATCAATGCCCGGTACCGGCGCACGCTCTACCCACTCCACGTCTGTCAAGCCGGCAAGATGAACAGCCCGCATCTCTTCTTCAAGAATTTCCGCATCGGCGCCCGGTGTGAGAAATAAATATCCATCCACGCGTTCGAACTCGCAGTCGATCGCCTCGTCTCGTACGATCTGCTCGATTTTGTCGATCGCCTTTGTGTGACTCTCGGCCGCCAGCCGCGCACCTTCGTCGCCGTGCAGCCGGGAAAGCTCGGAGTACCGGTCGTCGAGAGCGTTCGAAAGATGAGCCGTACTTCGTCCAGTTTCCCCGCCGCCGATGGGTCCGTCGTCGAGCACAATTACCGACTTGCCTTCCATCGCCGCGAGATAAGCCGTAGTGAGGCCGGCGATCCCTGCACCGACCACAATTAAGTTGCACTGTTCGTTATCTCCAAGCGGCGCTTCATCGCCGGGAGTTCCCGCCGGCAGCGTCCACTGAGAATGAGTCTTTCCGTCGTCGGCATGCATAATCGCTTTGGATCATAACACCGGTGCACGGCGTGTGCTCATGACGGATCACTATCCCCGCGGCTCGCTAAGATTCACGATTATCGTCCGGTTGAGATCATCCTGACATTATGCCAGAATTATTCTAACGTATAGATCAGTAAGAATCTGATCCTAGGTCAGGAAGAAACTGGTATCCTTGCATGCTCTACAAAACTCCAAGACTCAACACTTCCGAACGAAAAGTCCTGCAAGATATTGCTACTGTTAGGGATAAGTTAAAAAACAGGATCAGCGTTCCAAGGCGTTGGGTTGGTGTCTTGCGCCGTAACACCCTTGCTCGTGCAATTCGGGGATCAAATAGCATCGAAGGCATCAATGTGACGGCTGATGACGCCATTGCCGCCGTCGCCGGCGAGGAACCGCTGCAAGCAGAACGTGAAGCGTGGTCAGCCGTAACCGGCTACCGCAATGCCCTGACCTATGTACTGCAACTTGCCACCGACCCACATTTCTCGTACAGCGAGGGCCTCATCAGAAGCTTGCACTACATGATGCTGCTCCATGACTTGTCTAAGCATCCAGGTCGCTGGAGGCCCGGTCCGATCTATGTTCGAGACGAGGGCCGCAGCGAGATTGTGTTTGAGGGCCCGGACTCAGATCTCGTTCCAAGCCTGATCTCGGAGTTGATTTCAGATCTCAACTCGAATCACGATAGCCCCGTGATAATACGTGGTGCGATGAGTCATCTGAATCTGGTTCTGATTCATCCGTTTTCTGACGGAAATGGGCGGATGGCCCGCTGTCTACAAACGTTGGTCCTTGCAAGAGAAGGCATTCTTGAGCCACAGTTCTGCAGCATCGAAGAGTACCTCGGCAGCAATACCCCAGAATATTACGACGTTTTGGCTGCGGTAGGCCAGGGTGCTTGGACGCCCAAGAATGACGCGCGCCCCTGGATTAGATTCTGCTTGACGGCGCATTATCGCCAGGCGCAGATACTGCTCAGGAGAACGGCCGAGTTAAACCGGCTTTGGGACGAGCTCGAAGTGCTTCTCAAGAACCTGGCTCTGCCGGATCGAATGATATTTGCGTTGGCTGATGCCGCCATGGGTCTCAAGGTTCGCAATGCTACTTATCGCTCTCCGGCAGAGGTTTCTGACAACCTGGCGAGCAGAGATTTCAAGGTTCTCGTAGAACAAGCGCTGCTGGTCGCGGACGGGCAAGCGCGAGCTAGAGCCTATGTGGCATCCGACTCTTTGAAGAAACTGCGTGAGCGAACCCGCGAGCCAAGGAAGATTCTAGACCCAGTCTACTGACAGCCTCAGTTAATCGTGTATGGCGCTTTCAACGCAAACGGCGCGATCGTAATGTCGAACCTGCCCCCATCCGGGCGGGACATCTGATACGTGCCGCGCATCGTACCCGTAGGAGTGGTAATCGGGCACCACGACGAATACTTGAAAAGCTCGCCCGGCGCAAGAATCGGCTGCTCTCCCACCACCCCCGGACCCTTCACTTCCTCGGTATGATCCAGAGCATCGGTAATAATCCAGTGCCGGCTCAGAAGTTGAACCGTATCGGATCCCTGATTCGTAATGCGCACCGTGTATTGGAAGACCCATCCGTCCTGAAGCGGCCGTGATTTCTCCGGTGCGTATCGCGCCAAAACCTCGACGCGGATATTGTTAGTAACGGCGTCGGACATCGGAGCGAGCTCGGAGCGTAAACCCGGCATGGTCGAATGCTCATCATAGCAGCCCGCAAAGGGCCGGTCGCGGCCCTCAGTGCCCGGAAGCAAACGCCCGTACGAGTCCGCGACCCAGGTTCCGTTTTGCGGGCGTTTTCTGAGAGCCCGCGCCTCACACACCGCCGCATCAAGCCGATAAGCAATTTGTGAGCCGGTTCATGGAGAACGCAACCAGCATTTTCGAGACGGCGGAGACCGCCATAACCGCGGGTCACGTACCAACCGATATGACCATCGTCATCGGGCAGGAAGGCGGCATTCGGTTGATCGCAGATTCCGATTGGCCACTAGACAACCTTCAGGCCCATCTCGGCGCCGAGATGGTCTATCGCATTCGTCAGCAGGACAACTCCCTTCGTCTAGAGGGCCGGGCAGGTTCGCGGACTTGCTTGTTCGAGACCGCCAAGCTCAATGGAGTCGCCCGGAAACTGCTGGCGGGCCGTCCGCAATACGACTTGATGCCCGGAACTACAACGCCGCATCACGAAGGAACTTTGCAGATTCCTCCGGCGGCGTGGGATTGATGTAGAACCCCGAGCCCCATTCAAACCCCGCCACCCGTGTCAGCTTCGGAATAATCTCAATGTGCCAGTGATAATGCGGATTTGAAGATTCCTGTAGCGGCGCTGTGTGCATCACGAAGTTATACGGAGGCCGCTCCAGTGCTTTATCGATCCGCCGCAGCGCGGAGCGCATCACCGAAGCCAGATTTTGTGTCACATGCGCCGTCAGCGTTTCTGCGTGGGATTGGTGCAGCTTCGGGATCACCCAGGTTTCAAACGGAAAGCGCGGCGCATACGGGCAAACCACCACAAAATGGTCCGTTTCCAATACCAGGCGGGTGTTACTGCTTAATTCCTGCCGGATAATGTCGCAGTAGACGCAGCGCTCCTTGTAGTCAAAATACTTCTTCGCTCCCTCGAGTTCTTCCAGTACCCGCTTTGGGACAACCGGAAGCGCGATGAGTTGCGAATGCGTGTGCTCCAACGAAGCACCCGCCGATTCGCCATGATTCTTAAAGAACAGCACGTACCGCAAGCGCTCGTCTTTCTTCAAGTCCAAAACGCGGTCCCGGAAGGCCCAGAACAGGTCTTCGATCCGCTTCTCTTCCACATCGCTCAAGGTCGCCATGTGATCGGGAGTCTCAATGATCACTTCATGAGCCCCGATCCCCGTCATTTTGTCGTAAAGACCGTCACCTTCCCGCTGCAGTTCTCCCTCCACGCGCAGGGCGGGGAACTTGTTCGGAACCACGCGGAGCGTCCAACCCTCGCTATTGGGCGGGCCGCTCGGACGGTACGCCAATACTTCCGGAGGCGTCTTCGACTCATGTCCCGGGCAAAACGGGCAAAATCGACTCCCATGTGGGATCACCTGTTCGCGGGCAAAATCCGCCGGACGCTTGGCGCGATCCGTGGCAATGATCACCCACCGACCAGTGATGGGGTCCTTTCTTAATTCCGGCAACTCGCTCGACGACCTCCGTACTCAAGGGACAAAGGAGATTATAGCGACCCCCGGGAGGGGAATGCATTTTTGGCGAATGCGTCCGCGATGTGAGTCACCGCGGGCGGCTTGCCGAATACCACGCTGACAATGTCGAACCGCACGGAAGACCACGGAATTCCTGTGCGCGCCAGGAACGCTTGGGCGGTGCGGATGAGATGCGTCTGTTTGTCCTCGTCCACTGCACGGTCGGGCGCCTCGAAGTCGGCGTTGGCGCGAGACTTTACCTCCACAAAAACAAGCACCGCCCCGTCCCAGGCGATGACATCGATCTCGCCCCTAGACGAGCGGGGCCGGTAATTCCGGGCCACAATCGTGAATCCGCGCGAGCGCAGGTAGCGGTGGGCCAGGTCTTCACCGCGGCGGCCCTGTGCCAGGTCCGGATCCCACTGGCGTAATCGGCCCCGATGCCGTAGAAGATCGATTAGCTTGTAGATCATCAACTTTGACTGCCTGGAGCCGAAATTCCACCACCTTTCCCCGGACCACGAAGCACAAATAGTGCTCCCAGAACTTCCGGAACCGCAGAAACTGGTTCACCATGAACTCGAAACCCAGCCACCTCCAGAATGCTAGTAGCTTTACGTGAACAGATTTCTCAAGAAATCGGCAGCGCGAGTAATAACCGAAGCCGGCATTGTCCGCGCCGAAGTACCGGAACGAGAAACTGTTCAAATGCCACCGATGCGTGGGGTCGCAGAACGAGCTGAAGTCGGTATAGTGCGGAGTGGCGATGAAGACGCTTCCGCCATTCCGCAGCAGGCGATGGAACTCCTCCATGGTACGGATCACGTCGGCCACGTGCTCGATAACGTGGATGGCCCGGACTTCGTCGAAGGAGTTATCGCGGAACGGGTACGGAAAGTGGTCGAGATCGCCAAGGACGTCGGCGCGCGTTCCGGCAATGCGGTCGATGCCGATCGCGCCGGGATATTTGTTAACCCCACACCCAACGTCGAGAATTCGCGGCTTCAACGGCGCGGCAGAGCCTTCAGACATCCCTCCAGTGTATCCACGGCGAAATCTGCCTGATCCTTGGTGATCACCAGCGGCGGAGACAGACGGATGGAATTCTGTCCTGCGCCGAGAATCAGCAGTCCTCGTTCGAACGCATCGTGGACCACGCGATCGCGAAGCTCCGGAGCCCGTTCTTTGGTCATCTGATCACGCACAAATTCGACACCGATCATTAACCCGAGTCCCCGGACATCGCCGACCACCGGAAACCGCCGGGGCCAGTCGTGCATGCGATCGAGCATGTACTCGCCAATGCGCGCGGCGTTGTCCACCAATTCCTGTTCGAGCAGTTCGATGGTCGCCAGCGAGGCCGCAATCGCGACTGGATTGCCGCCAAACGTCGACGCGTGTTGGCCGGGCTTCCAGTCCATAATTTCCGCGCGCGCCACCATGGCCGAAAGCGGCATTCCGCTGGCGATCCCCTTGGCCAGTGCAATGATATCCGGCGTGACTCCGAAATGCTCGCAGGCGAACATCTTGCCCGTCCGGCCCATTCCCGATTGCACCTCGTCCAGGATGAGCAACATGCCGTGACGCCGCGCGACATCCCGCAATTCGTCGAAGAACATCTGCGGTGGGACCACATAGCCGCCCTCACCCTGTACCGGTTCAACGAAGATCCCAGCGATTTCCTCGGCCGGCGCAATATGCTTGATCAGCGTGTTTTCGATCACCTTGACGCACTCTACCCCACACGTCTCCGGGCGCTTTCCGTAATCGCACCGATAGCAGTTCGCGAAAGGAATGTGGTGAACGCCCGGCAGCATCGGACCAAAGTTCTTCTTTTGGATGCTCTTGCTCGCGGTGAGCGAAAGCGAACCCATGGTGCGTCCATGGAAACTCCCGAAGAAAGCGATAAACTCCTTCCGGCCGGTGTGATGCCGCGCAAGTTTCAACGCGGCTTCAATCGCTTCCGTCCCGGAGTTACCAAAGTAAACCCGTCGAGGGACCCCGCCGGGCACCAGTGCGGCCAGTTTTTCAGCCAGGTCCACCATGTTCTCGTAGTAGAAATCAGTGCCCGACATGTGGATTAGTTTCTCGGCCTGTCGTCGGATAGCCTCAACCACGCGTGGATGGCAATGCCCGGTAGCCGCAACAGCGATTCCGGCGTTGAAATCCAGAAACCGGTTGCCGTCGACGTCTTCGATCACGGCGCCTTCGCCGCGCGCCGCAACCAGCGGATAATCGCGCGTGTAGGAAGGCGACAACACGGCTCGGTCTCTCTCAATGACACTTCGCGCACGAGGTCCGGGAAGAGCTGTAACCAGGTGCGGCAAGTCGTGACGAATTTCTTCAATCGTCATGGGACAAACCTCCTCAGAAATTGTTGTTTTGAAAAAATCGAAAGGAAGGTTCGCCCGAGATCAGTCGGAGCCGAACAACGATGGACGCGCGTTGGAGGGAACTACTTGCATCGTCACGATACAATTCTACCAGTGAAACAGTCTGTTTGGGTGCTTAGTTGCGTAGGATTGCGCTTTTCTCCGGCATGCAGCCGCCGGTAGCACCGGCCGTAGCTAAGCGCCGATTCCATCCCCGAATTTATACCAGCTTCGCGTTGAGGCGTATTTCGACGCCTGCCAACGCTTTCGAAACCGGGCATCCCTTCTTGGCCGTTTGAGCGTACTGTTCAAATTGCTCCACCGTGAGGTTGGGTACGGACGCTTCGGTTTCCAGTTCAACCAGCGGAATCGCGAAGCCTTCGGGCTGCTTTTCCAGATGGACCTTCGCAGTGGTGTGGATACGGTCCGGCGCGAAACCCGCCTGTGTCAGCGCCGCGGCGACGGCCATGGAAAAGCACCCTGCATGCGCGGCTCCGAGCAACTCTTCGGGATTGGTACCCGCACCGTCACCGGTCCGTCCGCGGAAATCGTAAGGTCCTTCAAACGACCCGCTGCCTACTTTGATATGACCCTTTCCGTCGAGGAGTTTTCCTTTCCATTCCGCTTCTGCTGTTCGTGATGGCATGCCTTGTTAGAGGCTGCTGGAAGCCCGGAGGATTCTAGGATTCTTTGCCGTTGTACATTTCCGCGACCCATTTCTGATAGCCGTTGTACGGCATCGTTTGCCGGGGCTCCATGTTCGGAATCAAGCGCTCCATCGCCTGCGACCAGCGCGGGTGCGGCTTGCGCGGATTCACGTTGGAGTAGAAGCCGTATTCATCCGGGGCGAACTGGTGCCAGAACGTCTGGGGCTGGCCTTTCACGAACTCGATTTTCACAATCGACTTCGCGCTCTTATAGCCGTACTTCCAGGGGAGCACCATGCGAATCGGCGCGCCGTTCTGCTTCGGCAACGGCTTTCCGTACAGGCCGGTGACGACGAAAGCGAGCGGGTTCATGGCTTCATCCATTCGCAACCCTTCGAAATACGGCCAGGGATACCAGGGCTGCGAGGCGACGCCGGGCATCTCCTTATCCTTCTTGGCGCTGACGAAGCGCACGAATTTTGCTTCCGGCTTGGGGTCAGCCAGCTTAACAATTTCCGAAAACGGGAAGCCCGTCCAAGGGACAGCCATTGCCCAAGCCTCCACGCACCGATGCCTGTAGAGGCGCTCTTCGAGGGGCATGGTGCGCTCTAGATTGTCGACGTCGAGCGTTTGCGGTTTTCTGACCAGGCCGGTGATTTCTATGGTCCAGGGGCGCGTCACGAATTTTCCCACCAGGTTCTTCACGGCCGTCTTGTCTGTGCCATGGAACTCGTAAAAATTGTTGTAGCTGGTGGCTGCCTGTTCCGCGGTGATTGGCCGGTCGAGAACGAATTCGGGATTTCTGTGTGCCGGGTAGGGGTTGTTGCCCTCCGTGGCCGCCCTAAGAAAGCCTTCGACGCCGAGAAATCCGGCAGCGAGCAATATCTGCCTGCGGCTCAAATAGATACGCTCCGGCGTGGCCTCGCGTTCGGGAATCTCCCATCCCTTTGGAACCTTGATCAGCATAGTAAATGTCTCTAAAATCATCATCCCAGATAGAAGGGAACTTATTCCCGCCAGTTTCGTTCGTCTTCATATAGAGAGGAGACCAGATGTTCTGCACAAAATGCGGAGTTTCGATGGATGACAAATGCGTCTACTGTTCACAGTGTGGGACGGGGACGGCAAACGCACCGCGGCCTGAGTACACGGAGCCGAGGCGTCTGATGCGATCTATCTACGATAAGAAGATCGCCGGAGTGTGCGGAGGCTTTGCACACTACCTGGACGTAGACGTAACGGTGGTCCGATTGATTTGGTTAGTCCTGACATTCACACCGCCGCTGCCTGGGCTAATCGCCTACATCGTGGCTTGGATTGTGATGCCCAAGGAGCCGCAGCGCCTGGAGGCGGCAACTACGGCTGTGTATCAGGCGTGAGTTATTTCACCCGTTCCTGGTAAGCGCCCTCTGTAGTGTTGACCCGGATTTTCTCGCCTTCGTTGATGAAGGCCGGCACTTGTACCATCAGGCCGGTCTCCATCTTGGCCGCTTTCGTCACATTCGAGACGGTTGCGCCCTTGAGACCCGGTTCGGTTTCCACCACGGTAAGGTCGACGGTGGGCGGCAATTCGACGCTCATCGGCTTGCCTTCGTAATATTCAACGTTCACCTTCAGATTCGGGGTCAGGAAGTCCGTCGCATCGCCGAGAATGGCCTTGGTGAGGTGCATCTGCTCATAATTCTCGGTGTTCATGAAGTGGTAGAATTCGCCGTCGTCGTATAAATACTCGAACTCGATTTCCTCGAGCATTGCGCGTTCTACGTTCTCAGTCGACGAAAACCGGTTGTCCATCATGGACCCGTTGCGTAGATTACGCATTTTCACTTGAACAAATGCGCGAAGATTGCCCGGCGTACGATGCACCATACTGAAGATCGAGTACAGATCGTTGTTGTACTTGATCACCATACCCGGGCGGATTTGAGTTGCTTGCATAATTCTGGAATAGGCTCCGTGTGCTGATTGGAAACCTCCAGTTTACCAGTTCTCCCCTGCTAAAATGCTTGTGACGTGACCAGTAAGACTGAATTCAGCGGTGACCAGTACGCCGAAGCATACCCGCCGGGCATCGAGGACACCTACTGGCACATCGGCCGGAATCGCATCATCATGCGCCAGATCCAGGCGGCAAAGGGATCGAAGGTACTGGATGTCGGATGTGGGCGCGGCATCCTGGTGAACTACCTGGTGGAGCACGGCGTCGACTGTTACGGTGTCGAGTTGGCCGAGGTCGTTGTCCCGGAATCGCTGAGCTCCCGAATATTTTCCGGCACAAAGGCGGAGGACCTGCCGGCCCAGCTTCGCCGGTCGATTGATGCGATTGTTCTGGGTGATGTGATTGAGCACCTGGCTGAGCCGGAGAGCTTTTTGTGTACCTTGGCGGAACAGTTTCCGGGCCTGAAGACGTTTATCATTACGGTGCCTGCAAGGCCCGAGTTGTGGTCTAACTACGACGAACACTATGGGCACTACAGACGGTACACACTAGCGAGTCTGCGGGAGACCGTAGAGCGTTCGCGTCTGGCCGTGAAGGACCTGCGCTATATGTATCGATTGCTTTACATACCGGCACGGTTGGTTCTGCTGACCCAAGGGAAACGCTCGACGCGGATTGAGGCTTCGGGCCCACACTGGTTCCATGCGCTTATGGCGAAAGTAATTCAGGCTGATTACTCGCTTCTGCCGGCTGGAATCAGAGGTACTTCGGTGATTTGCCGGGCGGACGTGGTGCGGGGTTGATGTGGAAAGAGAAGGATTAGCAGCATGAGCGTACAAATTGAACTTTCTGACCAACAGGCTGCGGCGCTGCAAGCGAAGGCTTCGGCCCAAGGTCTTATGCTGGAAGATTGGCTTCAAAAGCTGGCAAGTTCGGAACCAGACCAAGCTCCGCCCGCCAAGCCGTTCATAACCGGATACGGCATGCTCGCAAAGTACGGCACGGCGCCATCCGCCGAAGAGATCGACGAAAACCGGCGAGAGATGTTTCGCGGCTTTGCCCGACCCAAGCCTCTCCGCTGCTGCGAAGACGTTCATCGATGAAGCTGCGGCGGCATCCACAAGATCGCTCTTTCCGCGATCAGCTTAGCGGAGATAGTCTATCTGATTGAGAAGCAGCGCATACCAGCGACTGCCTCCGACGACATCAGAAAAGCGCTTAGCTAGAATCCCGGAGCCACCCCAAGCCTAGGTTCCGGCCGGTACACACCGACAAGCTACCTGCAGGCTGCCGCGTTACATCAACGCCGGTTCTCGGTGGGTTGCACCATGAATACGGCCTGGAAAAGGAGGCCGCATGATGCCGGACTAGTTTTTGGGGAGCACCGCGACCAATTAGCTATGCCCCGCGGACAAAACAACCCATAAAGCATTCCGATAGTTTAGCCGATTAGGCAGAAGGTGTATGACTAATGTAAGCCGAATGGCGTTCCAATTCATTACTTGCCGGTCGGTTGGCAATTATCACTCCGTTCAGGTATTTCGCGCCGAGTACAGCTCGCAAACGGCCACCGGTAAATCCGCTTTCCAGGATATTCGGAATTAATTCGCCTCAATGAACTCCCGATTCGGCTATGCACTTCCATAATCCACTTAGTTGCCACAACTTGCGTTGCCGACAGGGCACACCCACATAAAAAATGACACAGTCACCTAAAATGACCGATCTTCGGACTTACTGTGCGGTTGCACTGGTCGCATCGGCTTCTCTCGGATTCGAGCTCCTCCAGACAAAGGTCTTGTCGGCTCTCTATTTCAATAATCTGGTCTATGCGACAGTCACCATCGCCCTATTGGGCTTCGGTACCTCAGGGGTGATGGCCTCCGTGCTAGGGCGGAAGCTGGGGAATCCGGAACGCCTTGCCGCGCTTTGCGCGGCGGGCTTGGCGCTCTCGATTATTCCGTGCATCTACCTGGCAAGCGCGTTGCCCGGAGCATTTCCCTTCATTGTCGCGGCCCCCAAGATGATCATTTCCTACTTCATATTGGTTGTCCCATTCACCTTTGCGGGAGGCGCTCTTTCGCTGTTGTTCATGTGCAACGGCAAGAACATTTTCGGGCTGTACTTTGCCGATCTTGCGGCGAGTGCCCTTGCGGCTATCTTGTTCAGCTTGCTGCTGCGGCCCCTGGGTGGACCTGGCTTCGCCTGGGCCTGTTCCGCCACCGCACTCATGGCTTTCCTGGTCTTGGCCCCGAGCGTCGGCATCCGGCTTCGGTACTCTCTTCTTACTGCAACGGCGATCGCCGCAGGTTTTTTTCTGTTCGGCAGCGCTGTCGTCCGCAACCAGCCCGAGATTTATAAGGCGACTGGCAGATTCTTTCTGCCGGATTGGACTTCCGCGAAGCTTGAGGCCTCCGTCTGGACCACTATCGCGAAAATAGATGTGTTTTCGGATTCTGCAAGGAACTTAGTAAGCGGCGACAAGTTGGGCCATCCGTCAAACTTCATGTTCCTGGCCCAAGACAACGACGCCCCCACTATGATCCATGGAGAGAAGGATCTCGCCTATTTCGGCATGCGGGGGCGTGAGGGACGCCCCTCAGATGTCAATACGCTGGCGTACTTTATGAGGCCGAAGGCCGAGGATGTTCTCGTGATCGGCGTCGGCGGTGGTGTCGACGTGATTGAAGCACGGAGTTTCGGCGCGCAGAATATCGACGGGGCTGAGATCAACGCCGCAACAGTGGATTTGGTCACGAAACGCTTCGCAGATTTCACCAAATGGCCAACTTGGGAGAACATAAACATTCATAATTCCGAAGGGCGGCGCTTTGCCCGTCTTTCGCAGAAGAAATATGACGTCATTGTGATGCACGGCGTGGACACATTCGCCGCCCTCAGTTCGGGAGCATACGTTCTCTCCGAAAACTATCTTTACACCGTCGAAGCGATGAAGGATTATATGAACGCGCTCAAGCCGAACGGAGTAATGGTGATCCTCCGCTGGTTTTTTATCCAGCCACGCGAGAGCCTTCGGTTGACGAACCTGTTCCTGTCGGCCGCCGAGACGACCGGAGTGGGACCGGCGGATAAGAGACTAATGGTGATCGACGATGGCGAGTGGATCGGCACGTTCATTAGGCGCACTCCGTTCACAGCCGATGACGTGCAAGTTGTCACCGAGAAGATGGCGGCCGAAGATTATGCTTGGGTTTATGTCCCTAAGGTGTTTGGCGCCGCACAGCAATCGTTTGAGGCCCACCAATTCGAACGGCAGAAGGAAAACCTCAACCAGGCCCGCACTGCGTACACATCATTGATTTCCGCCCGAAACCCCGTCGAACGCGCTGCATTCGAGCGCTCTTATCCATACAAGATAGACCCAGTTCACGATGACCGTCCATTCTTCTTCGAGTACTACAAAGGGAAGATCAGTGATGCCCAACCCGAGCGTTTGGCGAGCCGCCAAGATTCGGATCCCCTTGGCGTGGGGAACCTCCGTGGACCCGTTGTTCATTATGTTTTATATGTGCTATTGCTCGTCACCACGCTCTTTAGCGCGTTTGGCATGGGTCTGCCCCTCGCAATCTTTGAACGCGAAGGCGTCAGAATCGCCGGAGCTTCGGGAATGGTTGGCTTTTTCTCTTCCTTGGGTATCGGATTCATGTTCGTCGAGGTGGGCTGCATGCAGTGGCTGAGTCTATATCTGGGTCACCCCATGTATTCGCTGATGGTAGTGCTGGCGGCTCTCCTTTTCTACGCGGGTGTGGGGAGCCTAGCGGCAGGACGATTGGAACTGGAGCTCCTGCCCAAGCTGAGGCTCGGGATGTTCGGTACAGCGATTCTCATTCCCGTTTGGCTGGTCGTCATGAAATACGTGATACCGCTGACTGAGCGCTGGGCATTGAGCGGTAGAATAGCCGTGGTTTTGGCGTCGCTTCTTCCCTTGGGTCTCGCAATGGGCGTGCCTTTTGCTACCGGTTTGCGGTACCTCGCGAACGATCGACCGCGATTTATTCCTTGGGCTTGGGGGATCAACGGCCTCACCAGCGTTGCAGCATCCATCTTGGCTGTAATCGCGGCAATGCGAATCGGATTTACGGCAGTGGTGCTGTTGGGCTCGTTGGTGTACATTGCCGGATATAGTGCCTTTGCTTTTTCGCTTCGAACGGCAGAAGGGCTTAAAACGAACATTCGGGACCAAGAGGAAATCCTGGCGGGTCGTGGCCAGCAGCCATTGTTCTGAATCCTTTAGCATCGCGCGAGCCGCGTTGATCCTATTGAGGCGCTACGTGCCGAATAAATAAAGGGACGAATCGGACCGGAGTCGACGATATCGTAGTAATTTGTACCACAGTTCGGGGCGAGATCCGATACGGTTTGGAGCGGCTGGCGCAAGGAATGTCAAACTCTCTCAGCGGCGCCTCGCGATGCAGGCAACTCTCGTCAGCGGCTATAGCGATTTCCGAGGAATAGAAGGACTCGGCGTTATTCAGCCCTAGCTCTTCTTCTCGCCCCACATCACCATATTCCAAGCCAACCATCGCACCAGCGGAAGCCGTGTAAGAAGCTGATCCAAACCGCGCAGAGGCATCCACCATCCCAACGTCTTCGGAGTCTCAGCTAAAATACGCTTCCAGTACCGGTCCGCATTCGGATGCAGCCGATCAAAGAGGTAGTACTTAATAAACAAAGCGAGCGCAGCGATCCAAAATTCCCTGTGCTGCACATTGTTGAAGTACTGTTTCGCCAGCCGCAAATCCGCCGTCGTCAAGGGCGATTCGTCCACGGTTCGCACTTCCGTCGCCATGCGCCGGTAGACGCCAATCACGGGGTTGTAAGCAATCGGATCCCAGGAAAAGAACCGTCCGCCGGGTTTCAGCGCCCGATTGATCTGATCGAATAACGCCGCCCTGTTTTCTACGTGATGAATGGTATTAGCGACGTACACGATATCAAATTGCCGCGTCCCAATGTCCAGGTGCTCAACCGGACTGGCAATCCCCTCGATTTCCACGCTGTAGTGCCGCCCGAGCTCGACTGTGGTTCGGACCATCTCCGGGGAAACGTCCACCGCCGTGACGATCGCTCCCTTGAGCGCGAAGTAGACGGACGATTCGCCGAGGCCTGCGCCCAGATCCAGCAGCGTCTTGCCCTGGAGAGGTCCCATTTGCTGAAGAATGAATTTATTCTCCATGGCCGTGGGAGCTTCGAAGCATTCAAGGACCTTTCTTTGATCTAATCCCGTCGACAGCGCCCATTGATCGTGAAAAAGCGCCTCATCTCTTATTTGATTTTCCGACATTATTAATTAGTCTCGCGACGTCATAGCGGCGCGGCTTTCTGAAGTCTGCGTCCGTTCCACGTGCTCGCAGTTCGCGCTGCAGGAATGGGGACTGGCGCCGGTGTTGGCGCTGGAGGCAATAATATACAGCGGCCGGCCTTTGGCTTCTTCGAAGATTTTCGCCACGTACTCGCCGAGCAGGCCAATGCAAATCATGGTCGCTCCATTGACGATACAGATCAGAACGACGCTGGAAGTCCAGCCCGGAACGGCGTAAAGACCCACCGCCGCACGGATGACCGCATAGATGCCGTAAAGAATCCCCGTGACCGCAAGCAATACGCCAAATCCAAAACTGATCCGCAACGGTGCCGGAGAAAAAGACACAGCGGCGTTCCAGGCGAAGCGCATCATTTTCCAAAACGGATATTTCGTCTCGCCGGCCACTCGCGGCGGGCGGACGAAGTCAACCGACGTTTGAGCGAAGCCGACCCACGAAACCATGCCACGCAAAAACCGGTGCGTTTCCCGCATACTCTTCAGGGCATCCAGACAATTTCGTGAGACCAAACGGAAATCACCGACGTCGGTCGGTAAATCCTTGTGAACGAATTTCCGCATGACCCGATAGAATACCCAGGCGCTGGCGCGTTTAAAGACGCTTTCGCCAACTCGTTTTACGCGGTGCGCGTAGACGACATCGTATCCTTCCAGATAGCGATCCAACATGTCGAGAATCAACTCGGGAGGGTCCTGCAAATCGGCGTCCATCAGCACAACGGCGTCGCCGCCTGCGTGGTCCAATCCGGCTGTAGCAGCGATCTGGTGTCCGAAGTTCCGCGCCAGCGAGAGCACCTTGACAGTCGGATCTTCCTGCGCGGCCCGAAAAAGCAGGTCGGCACTGAGATCCCGGCTGCCGTCGTTCACCAGGATCAGTTCACTGGGCGCGGGCAGGCGATCCATCACGCCTCGCACCCGTGAAAGCAGGGCCGGAATCGATTCCTCTTCGTTGTAGATCGGGATAACGATGGAGATGAGGGTCGGCCGCGGACGTGGGATTAGCCGGTGATACGTGCCTGCGACGTTACCGTTCGCGCTGGATGTGGGCATCGCAGAAATAAACGAACTCCTCGACCGAGCCCGACATTTTAGTATTCCATAACGAACCGCTTACGGCAACCGGACCACAGATTCACTCAGCGATTCCGTAAGGTGCCATGCGGCTAGGCGGCAGCCTGTTGATTTGGGAGGAGTTTCTGAATTGAGGGTAGCCGGCCAGAGTTGTAGCGGGTCTGAGAGGAGTAAAAAGACTGACAGAGAGCGCTGACCCTGCCGATTCAGCGGTCGGGGGAAATGCGGCAGCGCCGGCGTTGGTTCGTATTCGCCGGGAACCTTGGCAGGACACATCGCGACCTGCATCGGAGGAGAATCAACTGGTGTTGGCGGCAGGGGCAACGAACCAATAAGCGATCCTTTTGGCGCACTGGTGAAAGGTCTCGCATTTTCCGCGAGCATGGCTGCGGACCTGGCGGTGATAGAAGACCAGGGACAGGGTATAGGCGAGAAATCGGATCATGGTCAGCACCACCAGCGCCGTGGTTTGATGAACAGCGGGGTGTTTGAGGTGACAGTCGGTGGTGATGGTCTGAAAAACTTCCGTATCGATTCGCCAACGGCTGCGGCTGAACTGATGGATGAACAGCGGCGAGACCGAGCCGAGTTCGAAATTAGTGGCGTAGAAGTTGGTGCTCTCTTGCGTCACCGCCGTCTTGGTCTTGATTCGATGGCCGTCTTTTTCGCTGACAGTGACGCGATGCAGGTGCTCGATGCGAACCGTTTTGAGGATTCGAACCAAGCGGTCAGCGACGGGCCAATCGACCTCCGGCAAGTGCCAGTATCGAATCTCCCGATCCGGCTCCGTATGAACCCCCGTAGGCGATTCTTGCGTGAAGCGTTGGGCCTCGCGCAACAGATCGGGCTGGTTCTCTTTCAGGGTGAAGGCCCAGGCCAAACCGAGACGTTCCACTTCTTTAACGAAGGGCGCCTGCATGTACAAAGCGTCACCCACTAACACATCCAGAAAGCGACGGCCTAATTGACGGTCCAGATCTTGGAGTAGAGCCAATGCACAGGCTACCTCTCCTTCGCCGTTCTTCTGAAAGCGGAGACCCAAGGGGATGGGGAACGGCGTGCTGACCACGGCGACCACGACGATCCGGTGATAGTACTGAATGTCGGTTCGCATTTCGCCGTTCGCTTTGTGCTCAATCTCCCGCTCCATGCAGGCGTCGCAACAGCGGACGAACGAACTACAGATTTCGATGCCATCGACCGCCGCCACCACCAACCCTCTGGACCAGTCGGAACGCAGAACTCCGTTGCGTTTCAGGCGCCGGGCGATTTCGCAACTGAGCGCGAACACGGGTTCGGGAGATTGTCTTTCGAGCGCGTAGCCGATGGTGTCGTCGCTGATCGGTCCGATGCGTTTGGCCAACGCTCCCTGGCGACACTCCGCTTCGATCTGAAGCAGGCTGGGAATCTGCATGGCTGCGCCCAAGAAGACGGCGTCGAAAACCTTCTTCCATGGGTGTTGCGGAAACTGCCGGCCCTCGGGCAGAGCGCTCACCAGAGCCGAGAAGCCAAACACTTTATCGAGATAAACCTCCAGGCGATGCCGGAACATCCGGCTAGCGGGTTTCCTTTTCTTTGAGAAAGCGCTTCAGGTTGAGACGGCAGATGGTGGCGGCGGCGGAGTCGAAACGCCGGCGCATTTCAATTTTCTCTCGAACCTTTTCCACCAACTTGGCAGGAATGTTGAGAGCTTTCGGCTGGCCGTCGACCAGTACAGAAATCTGGAACTGGGAATGAAGCTTCTTGCCGTCGGCGCAATGGCAGTTGGGCTGGCCGCAGGCGCGTTTCCGTTCGACAAAGGAGCCGGGCAGCATTTCGCGGAGGGCGCCGAGGCTGCGGATGAGTTTGCCGCGGAGTTCCAGGTCGGGATCGGAGGGGGATTTCATATGACACTAATACTAGTGTCAGAAAGAGGCCAAGTCAAGCCCCATCGAAGATTTGCAAGAATGCCGCCAAACGGAACTTGACGGAGAAACCTCGTAAACAAAAGGGCGGGAAGCCGGCGTCGTCCCTACTCTACGGAATCACTGCAGATTCACTTTCGAACCTTCAATTGATAGCCCGCGTCTTCAAACACCGTCCGAAAATCCGTTAGCGCGAAGTGAACCAGAGGCTCAGAATAAAAATCCCCATCGCGCCTCCAGAACTTTAGATTATCCTCATTGTAAAGGATACAGCCCCCGGGCTCGCGGGTAAATTCTTGTGCGATCTGTTCCTGCTCGGCGTTATTCAAGTCGAGCATCCCACTCGAAAAAATGGCTTCCGGGGCTTGCAACCCGGTAAACAGGTTGAAACTAAATAGATGGGGTACCGTGAGCAACGCGCTGCACGATGACAGCGCGTGGGCCACTATCTGCCGCCTGAATTCGACTTCCTGCGGTTGCAAGCGGACGCGGGACGCTCCGGCAAGATTCAGGGGCGTCAGATTCTTGTATTTCCGGTATCCGCGCTCAGCCATCGTCGCCTCAGCCAGCAGGACGAGGGCACAAACCACCAGCGAGACTCGCAACGCCACCGAGGCGGAGCGGATCTGTGCAGGTTTCCAAGCCTCAAGCTCATTCCAGGCGTCGGCCAGACACACGCCGGCCGCAATGAGAATGAGCAACGCGGCGAAGGACTTCTGTGAACCCGCCACTGGGTAAGCATATAGAATCTGCAGCACGCCAACGCAGGCCAATACCATACGAGGAAAAGTGCCCTTATCGGGATTTGAGCCTTCGGGCCGGAGTACAACAAGCCAAAGGAAGGATGGCGCAAAAGCGAATAGTCGATCTTGATAAGCCAGGGCGCAAGACAGCATTACAACTAGGGAAAAAATCAGTTTCACCACCGCGAGAGCCGGGCCTCTTCCAGGGCTCACGCGGAAGTAGATGCTCAACGACAGACCCAACAGGGCCACCGGGAAGGCGATGCCGTCGACCGGCGTCGGCGTCGTGTGTTGGGCAAATCTCGTCGCCGGCAAGACAATCATCCAATGCACCATCGCTGCAGCCGTTGTGCCGCGGGCGAAAACAAATGACGCGATGAGCAGAATCGCTGCGCAGAATCCCGTCGTCGCCATCCACATATCCCGCCAACTTAGGGATGCGGGCATACCTGTTCTGGTAATCGCGATCACCGCTCCGATTATGGAAACCTCCTCGACGAGCCAGAATGTCAGAATGGAACCGTGCGGCAGGTGCACCCGCATCAGGAGAAGGGGAAAGGCGAGCGCGGCTGCGACTACTCCCACGAAGAGGATTCGCTGCCATCGCCCCGGCCTTAGCGCTGCAGCGGCGGCCATACTCAAGCCCAGTACCACCATCACTCCAAGGTTCAGCTTGGCCAGGAAAGCCGCTCCGCTCAGAGCGCCTAACGAGAGGGCCAGAAAGCCGGGGTTGTCCTCATAGCAAGCCACGAACCCGACTGCCACCAGCAGGAGAATGCAGACCTCTTGAGGGTGCGCGGTCTCCACGCCCATAAAACCCATCGCGCGGAAAGCGAGCAAATGCGTCAGGGCAGCAATTGTTAGCGATCGCGTAACTTTATAGACGATCAAAAAGGCCAAGGCTGCGGTCACCAGCCACACGAATACTGAAATGAAGCGAACCGAATCGTGGGAGAGAGGAAGGCCCGCGAATCGGTGCATGGTCCACTGGAAGAGATAAAATGCCGGCCCATAAATCGCGCCCACGCGGTCATATAGAGGCAGCCCATCGAAGAACCGCTTGAGGCTCATCATCGTGGTGCCTTCATCGTCATAGAAGGCATAGTTGGAGAACGCCCGGCTGTAGCCGGCAATGCCGCTAAACGCGGTCAGGCATAGTAAGAAAAGAATGGTTTTTTTCGAAATGATTTGAATTGGCAAAACGGGCGCCGAGCACTCAAAGTTAGAGTGTTTTGGTATTGATTTCAGCGCCTCAGTATACCATGCGTCCGGACCGCTAAGCTTAAGAATCGAACGCCTTGCAAGGCCTGTCTATAATGATCCTATGTCATTGGGGGACGATTAGAAATGAAGGCTGTGATTCTCGCCGGCGGGCTTGGAACTCGTATCGCGGAAGAAACAACCACTCGGCCCAAACCGATGGTGGAAGTCGGCGGGATGCCCGTGATTTGGCACATCATGAAAAGCTATTCCCACTACGGAATCAACGACTTCATTATCTGTCTCGGCTATAAGGGCTACATTATAAAAGAGTATTTTGCCAACTACTTCCTTCATAGCGCCGACGTCACCTTCAACATGCAAACCAACGAAATGCATGTCCATGAGAAGCACGCCGAGCCCTGGCAAGTGACCCTCGTCGATACCGGACAACAGACCATGACCGGAGGACGGGTACGCCGGGTGCGACGTTATGTTGAGCAGGAGGAATTTTTCTGCCTGACTTACGGCGATGGTTTGAGTAACGTGAATTTCACCGATCTGATCCGCTTCCACCGGGAACAGAGGACATTGGCGACCGTTACCGCCGCCCAACCTGCCGGGCGTTTCGGCGCCCTCGACCTGGATGGCCCCCGCGTGAGGAAGTTTCAAGAGAAACCACCTGGCGATGGCGCCTGGATCAACGGAGGCTTTTTCGTCATGTCGCCAAAAGTTCTCGATGTGATTGAGGGCGACCATTCCGTTTTGGAGCGCGAGCCGCTGGAAACTCTCGCCCAAACCGGCAAACTTTCCGCCTATCAGCATCGGGGTTTTTGGCAACCTCTTGACACCCTTCGGGACAAGATCTATCTTGAGGAACTGTGGTCTTCCGGAAAGGCTCCATGGAAAACGTGGTAAGTGCTCAATTTTGGAAGGGGAAGCGCGTTTTTGTCACGGGTCACACGGGTTTTAAAGGCGCTTGGCTGTGCGTCTGGCTGAAACAACTCGGCGCTGACCTCACCGGCTATAGCCTGCCCCCGCACTCACCCGGAGTTTTTGAAGACTGCGGCGTTGAAAACGGCATGCGGTCGCTTCTTGGCGACATCCGCGATTTCGAAAAACTGAAGACGGCGTTGATCGCCGCGCAGCCGGAGATCGTCTTTCATCTGGCCGCCCAGGCATTGGTTCGCCGCTCCTACAAAGACCCTCTCGAAACATATTCCACTAACGTGATGGGCACAGCACACGTGCTGGAATCCATTAGACAGGCTGGGTCCGTCCGCGCGGCCGTCAGCGTCACTACCGATAAGTGTTACGAAAACAACGAGTGGGTGTGGGGATATCGCGAGTGCGATCCGCTGGGCGGCCGCGATCCCTACAGTTCGAGTAAAGCTGCCGCCGAGTTGGTCACATCAGCCTATCGCGAATCATACTTTCCCGCCGATCGCTACGCCGAACACCGCACGGCGATCGCTACGGCCCGCGCCGGCAATGTAATTGGCGGCGGCGATTGGGCTGAGGACCGGCTGATCCCAGACATCATCCGAGCGATGCTCGCCGGCAAGCCGGTGCACGTTCGCAACCCGAACGCGATCCGCCCGTGGCAGCATGTATTAGATCCACTCGGCGGCTATATTCTGCTCGCCGAGCGTCTCTTTTGCGAAGGTGCGGCGTTCGCTTCGGCTTGGAACTTCGGTCCCAGTCTGGAAGATGCGCGGCCGGTCTCGTGGATCGTCGAGCGGATAGTATCACAATGGGAAGACAACGCCGGTTGGGTCACCCAGCCGGGAAATCATCCGCACGAAGCGAAGTACCTCAAACTCGATTGTGCGAAGGCAATCGGCGAACTCGGATGGCGATCCGGCTGGAGGCTGGACCAGGCAATCGACGCCTTGGTTGAGTGGTATCGCGCGAAACAGGAAAGCAAAGATATGAATGAACTTACGATCCGGCAGATCGATGAATACTCGCGCGCCGCGAGTCAAACAGCTGGTCATCGTTTCCTGCCCCCGAACCAGCCTGGGTTAAACTAGAAATTTGGTCGGCAGCGACGAAACCCGGAAGACACTGATTGAATGTTACCGACTCTAGGGAACACCACTGTAGCGACGCGCGCTGACGAACTTCGAAAGGAAATTCTCGACTTAGTTGCGCGATATCACGCCGAAGCTTTCGCCCCCGCCCCTTTTGTGCCGGGGTTGACGCCTGTTCCTGTTTCAGGCAAAGTTTTCGGTCACGAGGAAGTTGCTGCTTTAGTCGACAGTAGCCTCGATTTCTGGTTGACGACCGGCCGTTACGCTGCACAACTGGAGCGCGGGTTGGCTCGATTCCTGGGAACCCGCCATGCAATACTCTGCAATTCTGGTTCTTCAGCGAATCTCTTGGCCCTCACCACTTTGACCTCACCCACTCTCGGCGATCGGCGCCTTTGCCCTGGCGATGAGGTCATAACCGTTGCCGCAGGATTCCCGACGACAGTAAACCCGATCATTCAAAACCGTCTCGTTCCAGTTTTCGTCGATGTAGATATCAAGACTCACAATATCGACGTATCCTACCTGGAACAGGCCATTGGTCCACGTACAAAAGCCATCATGGTGGCCCACACTCTGGGCAATCCGTTTCAGGTGGACAAGGTTTGTGAGTTCGCGCGCAAGCAGGGTCTTTGGGTCATCGAGGACTCCTGCGACGCATTAGGCGCTACTTACCAGGACAAACCGGTCGGCACCTGGGGAGATCTCGCGACTCTTAGCTTCTACCCCGCGCACCACATCACTACCGGTGAGGGCGGTTGCGTGTTCACCAACAGCGTGAAACTGAAGCCTCTGGTCGAGTCCTTCCGTGACTGGGGACGCGACTGCTGGTGTGAACCGGGCAAAGACAATACCTGCGGGAAGAGGTTCGACTGGCAACTGGGCGATCTCCCTTGTGGATACGATCATAAATACACCTACTCGCACGTTGGATACAACCTCAAAATGACCGACATGCAGGCCTCGGTAGGTGTGGCGCAGATGAAGCGCCTTCCGCACTTCATTGAGGCTCGGCGCATGAATTGGCAGCGGCTTCAAGACGGGCTAAAGGGGTTGGAGCATTTCCTTCAGCTTCCGGAGGCTACGCCCGGCAGCAACCCGAGTTGGTTTGGCTTTCTAATCACCGTTCGTCCAGAGTCCCCGCGTACGCGAAACGAAATTGTCCGGTTCCTGGAAGCCCGAAAAATCGGGACCCGATTGCTTTTTGCCGGTAATCTGCTTCGGCAGCCGGCCTATCGTGATATCCCGCACCGCGTGATCGGATCGTTGGAAAATACGGACGTCGAGATGAATTCGTCTTTCTGGGTAGGCGTCTATCCTGGCTTGAGCACGGAGATGCTCGACTACATCATCGAATCAATCCACGATTCAGTGGGTGTTCCCCGATGAGTCGAATGCCGGTCCCGGAATCTGGCCATGAAGTTTACTGAAACTCCGCTCTCAGGAGCATTCTTGATTGAACCGGAGCGGCTCGAAGACCACCGTGGTTTTTTCGCTCGCACATTTTGCCGGCGCGAGTTTGCCGAGCATGGCTTGCATACGCAGATTTGCCAGTCGGATATCTCTTACAATCATCGTGAGGGAACATTGCGGGGCCTCCATTTCCAGAGCTCGCCATACACGCAAATCAAGCTCGTGAAATGCATTACCGGGGCTATATACGATGTAATTGTAGATCTCCGGCCAGCCTCTCCAACCTTCGCCAAATGGCACGCGGCTGAGCTTTCAGCAGACAATCGAGCCATGTTCTATGTTCCGGAAGGGTTCGCCCACGGATACCAGGTTCTCAAGCCCGGCTCCGAAGTCTTCTATCAGATGTTCGAGTTCTACAAGCCCGGCGCCGACGCCGGTGTTCGCTGGGACGATCCCCGGCTGGCCATCCCATGGCCCCTGCCTCAACCGATCATGTCGTCACGTGACCGTGCGTTGCCCCTGATCGACGATCTATTTGCCGCCAGGTGATGCCGATGGAACCCGAGGTCACCATAGTCATCCCGGTCCGGAACGGCGCAGACTTTATCGCCGAGGCGATCGAGTCGGTTCTCGAGCAGACGTTCACCAATTGGATCCTTTTAGTTCGCGATAACATGTCCAAAGATGAGACTTGCCAGGTTGTATCCAGGTATCTGTCGGATCCTCGAATTCGGTTGATCAAGGGCGGCTCCGATTTGAGCATGGCCGGCAGCTATAATGCATGCCTCAGTCTGGTTCAAACGAAGTACTACACGCTGCTTTCTCACGACGATTATTTCTACAAGAAGCACGCTCTGGAAACCGGCTACAAATTGATGGAAGCAAATCCTTCGTTGCCCACTGTTTATTGTGATTTGATATACGTCGACAAACGGCGGGCAACACTTGCCACTCGCCGGTTCGGGCGGTCGGGGTTAATTGAGTGGTCGACGCTTGCCCGGCAGTCGATCTTGCGGGCGAGGAATTTATTCGGAATCCCGGTCTTGGCTAGAGCGTCGACGCTCCAGGGGGTTCGCTGCGATGAGCGTCTGCCCTACATTATCGACCTTGACATCTCGATTGGAATGGCGAAGGGTCAAGCGATTTACCATGTTCCGGAGATATTGATCGCCAATCGGTACCACGGCAGCAACAACACGGGTCTCTTGCTAAAAGGCGTCGGCCGGCAGTTCCTGGCCTTGGGTCCGCGGCATGGGGTTCCGTTGAGCTCGTTTGACCATGTGCGCGCCAATTTGTCGGCCGCATATATGAGAATTGCCAAGACCGCATTTCTTATTTATGCGCGGAACAAACGGCCGGCCACCAACGCCAATACAACATCGACACCGGGCGCTTAAAGTCTGTTACACCGCCACTTCCATGCATCAAGAACCATTTTCTTAATGTCTGTATACTCCGGCTTCCAGTTGAGAACACGGCCGGCCAGTTCAGCGTCGGCAACAAGCTCCGGACAATCGCCCGGCCGCCGCGCTCCGAACCTCACGCGCACCTGGCGGCGGGTAACCTCTTCCGCCGCTCGAATTACCTCGCGGACCGAAACACCTACGCCCGTACCAAGGTTCATCTGCCTGGTGGGGCCGTCTGCCATAAGATAGTCAACCGCCAATCCATGGGCCCGCGCGAGATCCGATACATGTACGTAATCTCGAATGCACGTTCCATCCGGCGTCGGATAATCGGTGCCAAAGACCTCGAGTTCGCCATCAGAACCAGCCGCGGCTAACGCCAGTGGCACAAGGTGGGGCTCCGGATCGTGGCATTCGCCAATCTGCCCTTCCGGATCGGCTCCGCAAGCGTTGAAGTACCGTAAAGTGACAGATCTGACCCCACAGGCGTTGTCGTACGCACGCAGGATCTTCTCCACCATCAATTTACTGAAACCATATGGGCTCACCGGGTTTTGAGGTGCACTCTCTACGATAGGCAGTTTCTCCGGCGTTCCGTAAGTAGTGCAAGAACTCGAAAACACAATTCTGTGCACGCCCTCGGCTAACATCGCATTTAGAAGGCTAATAGAGCCGCTGATATTGTTGTCGAAGTATATCGGGGGATTGATAACGGACTCGCCGACATAGGCGAGAGCTGCAAAATGCAGCACTGCTTCGGGCCGGTATGTTTGAAGCACCTGCCGGACGCGCTCTTGATCCCGCACATCCCCTATCTCCAGCGGACCCCACTGAACCGCCCAGGAGTGACCACGGCTGAGATTGTCAAAGCTGACCGGCACGATGCCGCGGCTCGCCAAGTATTTGCAGGCGTGGCTGCCGATGTAGCCCGCACCACCTGTTACCAAAACATTCATGGAGCGCCCTTGTCCTTCTCTGGCCGTTAGTCCGAGTTGCCGGAAGGAGACCCGGCACTTCGGACATGCGCCGCAGGCGCGGCCGCGGCTCCGATCGACTCTCTAACAATATAGTTCGGGCGTCCCTTAACTTCCTCAAAGATACGTTCCAAGTATTCGCCAATGATGCCAAGTGAGACCAATTGTATTCCTCCGAGGAATAGGATCGACATTACGGTCGTTGCATAGCCGGGCACTAGCCCCAGCCCTATGCGCGTAAAAAAATCCCTAAAAATTAACCGGCTGAAAGTGAATATTATTCCGATGAGCGAAAGCAACGAGATCCACAATCCGAAATGACTTGCCAGACGCAACGGGACCGCGGAAAAAGAGAAGACTCCGTCTTTTGCCAATCTCAAAAGCGACGCAAACGTGTATTTTGGCTCGCCGGCGGCCCGTTCCGAGCGCTCGTAAGCAACGCCAATTTGTCGAAAGCCGGACCAGGCTCGCAGTCCTCTGACGAACCGCCTCTTCTCAGGCAGCGCCGCTATGGTGTCAACCACACGCCGATCCATCACGCAGAAATCGCCGGAGTCCAAGGGCATCGGAAACGGCACCATCGCGGCGAGAATACGGTAAAAGGCCCAGTAGCCCGTGCGCTTTAAAATCCCTTCTTTGCGCTTGTGCCGGATGGCGTAGATGACTTCGTATCCCTCCGACCACTTATCCAGAAAGCGGCTGACCTCCTCAGGGGGGTCCTGTAGATCCGCGTCCATAATTACGACTACGTCGCCATCCGCATAATCAAGGCCCGCCGACACAGCAGCCTGATGCCCGAAATTACGCGAGAAACAAAGTGTACGCCAACGTGGATCCTTCTCGTGCTGTTGCCTCAGAATCCTCAAGGTGTCATCTCTAGAACCGTCGTCAATGCAGAGTACATTCCATGCGTACGGCCATGCGTCGGCAGCAGCGGTGACTCTGCGGATTAGCTCAGGTAGCACCGCTTCCTCGTTATAACAAGGGATCACAATGGTAACGCGCTTCGCCATATGCTGAAGGGCTAGTTGGCTATATTTGCCGGCTTCGCTCAATCAACTGCCGCCGCTCGAGCAGTTTGCGCATAAAGACTTGAACTACCGTATCGAGCGTACACGAACATTTACACCCAAGTATACAATTCGCCCGATTGCCAACTGTGCTGATGCTCTGTTGTGTAGCACGATTTCGAAGAGGCGAAGAGCCCCGCCTATAATAGAAGACTGATCCAAAAAATGCGCTGTCTTATCACAGGAGGAGCTGGTTTCATCGGTTCGCGCGTGACAAGACAAATGCTCGCCGATGGGTGGGAAGTTGCCGTCCTGGTCATGCCCGGCGAATCGCTTTGGCGCATCGAGGATCTTCGCGCCGATATTAACGTCATGGAAGGGGATTTGTCAGACGGCGAGAAGATAGCCGGGTTAATTCGCGTCTGGCGGCCCGAACATTGTGTGCATGCGGCCTGGTACGCCGAGCCGGGTAAATACCTCGAATCGATCAAAAACGTTGATTGCATGAAGGACAGCATCACGCTCCTTGGTCATCTCATCGCCGTCGGCTGCCGCAACATCGTGATGGTTGGCACCTGCTTTGAATACGACACCGATGCCGGTCTGCTTAAGGAAGATGGTCCCGTCCGTCCGGCGACGCTATATGCGGCCGCCAAACTGGCCACCAGTCTCGTCGCCGAAAAGCTCGCCGCTAGTGCGGGTGTGAAGTTATCCTGGGCGCGCATGTTTTATCTCTTCGGACCGGACGAAGATCCGAGGCGCATGGTTCCCGGCGTAATCACGGCATTGCTCGACAACCGCGAGTTCCAGGCAACTGCCGGCACCCAGGTTCGCGACTACCTGCACGTGGACGATGCCGCGTCCGCGCTCATAACCCTATTGCGCGAAGACGCTTCCGGTCTGTTTAATGTCTGCTCCGGGGAGCCGGTGACGGTTCGCGGAATCATGCAGATGATCGGTGAGGAAATCGGCCTGTCCCGATTTGATCCGCTTCGGTGCGATACCATATCGTGATTGGGAACCCCCCTTCATTTGCGGCGATTCTTCGCGGCTACGTCGATTGGGGTGGGCTCCCCGATACCCCCTGCGCGATTCGCTGCGATTGACGATCGCGTCTTGGCGCTCGAAGCAAGAGCTATCCCGTCTGCACCCGCAAAATCGCGGCGCCTGAACCTCGTCGCTTCCTCCGCTTTCATCACGCTGTGCTGCGCTGTCGCCGCCTACTATCGTGCCTTTTCAAGTCTGGCGCTCTACGATGACGAAGGCACCATGATGATGACCGTCAAGCGGTTCCTTGAAGGAAACGCGCTTTACGATCACGTCGCGTCCGTCTACGGACCGCTCTACTATTTTTACGAATGGTGCGCCCACGCCCTCACCCACTTTCCGCTTTCGCACGAATCCGTGCGGTTCGTCTCCATTGCCTTCTGGGTGGCCGCCGCGCTCATGGCGTTCCTGCTGGTCTACCGGGCAACAGGCTCACATCTGTTGGCCGCGTTAACGCACATCCTGGCTTTTCGGGCGATGCGTTTCATTGGTGACGAGCCCGCGCACCCTCAGGAAGCTTGTATTTTTCTGCTCATGGCCTTTGGGCTTGCGTGCTACACCGCGAACGGCACGTGGCGAATGGCGTGGCTGGGAGCGCTCGCTGGCGCCATGCTGGCCAGCAAGATCAATCTCGGCATTTTCGCCATCCTTGCACTGGCCGTCGGGTTAGCCTATGCAACGCGGCCGGGAACGATACGGACCGTCGCCGTATGCGCGGTTTCGGCTGGGGCACTCGTCTTTCCCGTCCTGTTGATGTGGGGCCATCGCGACGAACGGTGGGCGATGAACCTTTGCGCAGTCGTAGTAATTTCGCTAGCCTCCACCATTCTGACCATCTCTCACATAGAGTGGGACACTCAGATTCGCACCCGCGATGTAGTTATCGCGGGACTCTCCTGCGCCGCGGCAATCGCAGCGATTTGCTGTTTTCCGCTGGCGCACGGCAGCACGATTCACGCGATGGTCGAATGGCTGATCGTCAAACCGCGATCAACCTTCGGCCACGTCTGGTTTGTGCCGGCGCCCATCAATCCAGTTGCTCCATTTTGGGCCGTGAGCGGGTTGATATTTGCCTGGCAAGTGGCAACGAAACGCGTCAGCTCTTCCCTCATCGAAAAGACGAAGCTCATGTTTGGCGGGGCCGTGATCCTGCTTTCTACCGCTAGTCTCTACGCTGCCCTGATCAACTTCGCCACGCCCTTCATCTGGTTGGTTGCCGTTCGCACGGAGAGATCCGAAACCAGGAGTCACAACACCTTGGCACGCACGCTACTCGCACTCACCGGCGTCATACAAGTCCTATACGTTTACCCTGTCGCCGGATCGCAGATCCAATTCATCGCGATTTTTCTAATCGCAGTTGCCGCGGTCTGCCTCTGGGATGGCATTCCACGACGAGTGTCGAGTGCGAGTCCGGTGATTGCATTGGTGGTGTTGGCCGCATGTTATCTGGGGCTTGCATGGCGGGCGCACGCTTACTACGAAACCCTGGAGCCATTGGGCTTGCCCGGCGCGGAACACCTGCATATCGAACCTGAAATGGCGGCGGCCGTGCGGGCAATCGCCGGCCAAGTGAGCGCCTCCGCCTGCGCGACGCTGCTGACTGAGCCCAGCCTGTTCAGCTTCAACATCTGGACCCACGCACCGGCCCCGCAAGGGCTGACAGGCGCGTGGGTAATCTTCATGAGCGACGCCGAAGAAGAGCGGATCGTCCAGGAAGTGTCGCGCGATCCGCACGCCTGTGTGATCCACAGGCAGGACATCGTCGATCAATGGACACGGCACGGCGACGTTTCCTCGCAGCCATTGGATCGGTACATCCGGGAAAACTTCAAGACGGTGTACGAAACATACGGTTATCGCTTTATGGTGCGAAAACTCTAGAGATCCAATAACCGCATCACTGTGCGACGACGGCTTCCACCGGTTGCGGCAAGTCCTTCTTAAACTTGCATTCCGCGTTCGGACACTGCGCCACCGGCCCCGCCTTCAGCCACTTTTCAATCAAATAAGGGCTGCTACAGTTCGGGCAGGTCTCCATGATCGGCTTACCCCACGCAACAAAATCGCAGTCGGGATATCGATTGCATCCATAAAACGTCTTGCCCCGCTTACTCCGGCGCTCCACCACTTCGCCGTCGCTGCATTTCGGACAAGGGACGCCGATCGTCTTCTGCTTGACGTACTTACATTTCGGATAATTGCTACACGCGACGAACTCACCGAAGCGGCCGTACTTTTGCACCAGGTTGTTCTGGCATTGCGGGCACTTTTCATCCAGCGGAACATCCGCTTTCTTCTGGTCGCCGCCAATCTGCTTGGTCGTCTTGCAATCCGGGTAGCCGGAACAGGCGTAGAACGTTCCGAAGCGCCCCTTCTTCAGCACCATCGGACGCCCGCAGTTTTCGCAGTATTCCTCGGCGTCCTGTTCGGTGAGATCGGCCTTATCAAGATCCGGTAAATCGACGGTGAGCTCGCGCGTGTTGGTGCAATCCGGGTAGCCAGTGCAGGCGATAAAGCTGCCGTGCTTGCCCCACTTGATCACCATCGGCTTGCCGCACTTGTCGCAGATCAAGTCGGTTGGCTTTTCCATCCGCTTGATATCGGTCATTTGCGTTTCCGCGCGGATCAGATCGATTTTCAGGCGCTCGTAGAACTCCGCCATGGCCACGCGCCAGTCGATCTTGCCGTCTTCTATTTCGTCAAGCTCTTCTTCCATCCGCGCCGTGTATTTCACGTCGAAGATATGATCGAAGCTCTCCACAAGCAGATCGGTCACCACCATGCCAAGCTCGGTGGGGGTAAACCGCCCGCCATCCTTCTTCACATACTCGCGTTCCTGGATGGTCGAGAGAATCGACGCATAAGTGGACGGACGGCCCACGCCGTTCGCCTCGAGTTCCTTAACCAGCGTCGCTTCGTTGAAACGCGGCGGCGGCTCGGTGAAATGCTGTTCAGGCAGAATCGATTTGAACTTAAGCGCCTCGCCCTCAGTGACCGCGGGCAGGCGGTTCTTCAATTCCTCGTCCTCTTCGTCCTTCTGATCCTTGCCTTCCTCATAGACGGCCAGAAAACCGTCGAACTTAGGCACTGAACCAGTGGCGCGGAACGTGTACTTCGCATCGTCTTTGCCCTTGGCATTGACGTCGATCGTTGTCTGATCGAAAACAGCCGGCATCATCTGGGAAGCGATGAAGCGCATCCAGATCAGCCGGTACAGCTTCATTTCGTCTTCGGCGAGATATTTCTCTACCAACTCGGGCGCGCGCATCGCCGAGGTCGGCCGGATCGCTTCGTGCGCATCCTGAATCTGTGCGTCTTTCTTACCTTTGTAAATGTTGGGCGTCGGAGGCAGATATTGCTGCCCAAATCGCGATCCAATCAATTCCCGCGCCTCGAGCAGCGCATCGTTAGAAACGCGCGTCGAGTCGGTACGCATATAAGTGATAAGACCGACCGACCCTTCCTCTCCAACCTCCACGCCTTCATACAGGCGCTGGGCGAGCATCATGGTGCGCTTCACGCTGAATCGAAGCTTGCGCGATGCCTCCTGCTGCAAGGTCGACGTGATGAAGGAAGCGACAGGGTTGCGCCGCTTCTCGCGAGTCGTAACGGATTCTACGATGTACTGAGCGCCATCCAACTGGGTGACGATGTCCCCCGCCACCTGCTCGTTCGGAACCTCGATCGCCTCGTCGTTCTTCCGGGTGAAGTGCGCCTTCAGAACCGGAGTCTTCTTGGCGTTCAACTGGACGTCGATCGTCCAGTATTCCTTCTTCTGGAAGGCGCGGATTTCCCGCTCCCGCTCGACGATCAGTCGCAGAGCGACCGTTTGCACCCGTCCCGCGGAAAGGCCGCGGCGGACCTTGTCCCAGAGCAGCGGCGAGATCTTGTAACCCACCAGACGGTCAAGTACCCGGCGAGCCTGTTGCGCTTCCACCAGGTGAATGTTGACGTCTTTAGGATGGTCGAACGCCGCTTTTACAGCCTTGGCGGTGATTTCGTTGAACATCACCCGGAAGATCGCCGGACCGTTCTTCTTGCCGTGCAATTCCTCCCACAGGTGATAGCAAATCGCTTCACCCTCACGGTCGGGATCGGCCGCGAGGTAGATGGTATCGACGCCTTTAGCTGCTTGTTTTAGCTCAGTTATGAGCTTTTTCTTACCTTCGATGATTTGATAGTCGGGTTGAAAGTCGGTATCGACGGCGACAGCGAGGTCCTTCTTCGGAAGGTCCTTCACGTGGCCGAGCGACGCCTTCACGACGTACGTCTTGCCGAGATATTTACCGATCGTTTTCGCCTTCGCCGGCGATTCGACGATGACGAGAGAGTTTGCCATTGAAGTCCTTATCTACTGTACTAGGCGGAACTACCACACTTTAACAAAGTTCAGGCCGGGAAGTTTTTTTATGAGGCCGAGCATCTCCAATTCGAAGAGCGCTGCACTGACTTCTGATGATGATTGGAACTCCAAAGATTCAAGCAGAGAATCCAGAGAGGTCTTTTGGTCCACCTTCAATTTTGCAAGAAGTTCTTTCTGTAGAGGAGCTTGCGGGCCTTCCGGAAGTGCGGCAATTTCCTCGCCCAAGATCTGGCGCTGGCCGTTCACAATCAGCCGCCGGCGGTCCTCCGGTTGCAACTCCACGATAACATCATTCCATTCTTGCACAAGCTTCGCCCCCTGCTTGATGAGGAGATTCGGTCCCCAGCTCATCTCGGAGGTGATGTTGCCCGGCACTGCGAAGACCTCCCGGCCCTGCTCCATGGCCAATTTGGCCGTGATCGCCGAACCGCTATACTGCGCTCCTTCGACGATCAGAACCCCCACGCTCATGCCCGCGATGATCCGATTCCGGACAGGAAAGTTCTGTGGGTATGGAGGCGATCCCATGGGAAATTCGGAGATGAGCAGCCCATCGGCCGCGATTTCAGCAGCAAGCTTCCTGTTTTCAGATGGATAGACGACGTCAACACCGCAACCGAGCACCGCAACGGTATTGCCCTTGGCGTTGAGCGCCGCACGGTGGGCGGCGGTGTCGATACCGCTCGCCATCCCGCTGGCAATGGTGAGCTGCGCCTGAGCCAAATCGGCAGCAAGCCGCGCCGTCGCAGCGATCCCATATTGAGTGGGACGGCGCGTACCGACCACCGCCAAGTTAAGTGTTTGCAACAGTTCGACGTGCCCGCGAGCAAAAAGCAGCACTGGGGGGTCGTATACTTCCCTAAGCCGCCGGGGATAACGGGGATCCGTGATCGGAACTAGCTCAACGCCAGCATTGATCGCTTTTTGCTGCTGATCGACGGCATCGTCAAAGGAGCAGCCGCTGGCGATGCTTTGGGCCACGCTGGCTGAAATCCCCGCCCCTTCGAGATCGGACTTACTAGCCCGGAAGACCGATTGAGGGTTGGAAAACTTCTCGATGAGCAGGCCCGCTTTGCGCGTTCCCAGCCCGGGAACCATCTTCAGGGCAATCCAATGGAGCTCTTCGTCGCGGGAAACGCGCGGCGTGGCAGTAGCGGTGGGTGTCATTAAAGAGGTAGTGGGGAGCGGCCACGTAGAGTCTCAAGTAAGTTTTGGATTTTTCGGCTAGCGTTTCTGGAACCAATAACGATGCACGGGAAGGGGCATCTCCGAGTCCGGCCCTTTTACGCTTTTCCAGATGATTTCGTTGAGGGCAAACATGGGAGCTTCGTCGACTTCGTCCAGATTCATCTCCATCGAGGCTTTGGCTCCCCAGGAGAGTTGCGTGTTCTTCTCGTTCACATCAATTTTGGGGGCTAGTGCCTGGTAGGGCGTGAGGTCCGGATTTGTTCCGAAGGAATTGTACATTGGGAGCGCCGCCGCGTCGTACTGCGTCATGGGTGGAAGGCCGAGCAGGAGTTCGATGGTGCGCAGCATAGCTGAAGTGGAATAAAGCGTGGAATCGACAAACTTGCGCTTCGTGTACGGGCTTACCACCAGACCGATGGTGCGGCGCGCGTCTACGTGGTCGGGTCCGTTCTGGGCGTCGTCTTCGATGATGAACATGGCCGTTTTCGCCCAATAGGGGCTTTTGGTGATGCGCTCCACCAGTTGACCCACCGCATGGTCGGCGTTGGCTACCATGGCGCGCGGCGTGAAGCCGCCAGGGCGAGTGCCGGCGGTATGATCCTCCGGCAAGCTCATGATCACCACATTCGGAAGGCGCTTATTCGCGTCCGTGGAATCGAAATTCTTCTCGAATTCGTCGAGCTCCTGGAAGAAAACCCGAACATTATCGGTGTCCCGCATCCCCGCAAGTTTGAATTTGGGCGAAACGTGCCCGAGCAGTCCGCCGACGCCAGGAGCCGCATCCATAGTAGTGCCGTCGCTGGAACGGCTGGCGTATTCGCCGTAGCTGCGGTAGGTGAGCCCCTTCTTCGCCGCGAGGTCCCACAAATGTCCTCCGCTGGGAATATAGGCGTTCGACTTGGTCTCGGCACTATGGCCGCCATAATTTGCCGGCCACATTTTCTCGTTGTAATCGGTCGCGATGGCCGAGTTCGACCACGAGTGCCCGTCCACGCTCACCTCACCGTCGCAGTAGAGGTTATCGAGCAGCACCCATTGATCGGCGATGGCGTGGTGGTTCGGCGTAACCTGCTCGCCGAAGATGGCAAGCCGCGCATCGCCGTTGCCTTTCTGAATGTCTCCGAAAACCTGGTCATAGGTGCGATTCTCTTTGATCACGTAGATGACGTGCTCGATAGGAGATCCGGCACCCACCTCCCGCGGAATGATGCTGGGCTCCAAGGGAGCGCGCGCCCGGGTCAGGTAGTCATCCTTGTAAGGGATGTTGTCGTACACCTGCTTCGTCCAATTTCTGATTTCGTTCTTCAGGTTGCCAATATCGACGATGTTAACGGTTCCGCGCTGAATGTCGCGCACGGAGGTTTTGGATACCGCCCCATGCAGCAAAGGACTCGTCGGACCATCGACGTTGGAGTGAGGCTCGAGTCCTTTGCTATTACCAACATAAAGTTTCATTTGTGGAGTGAGGTGCAGGGCGCTGGGATACCAACCCGACGGAATGAAGCCCATCACGTGGCTCTCGCCGGCTTCGCGTACGTTCACCACGGCGATGCAGTTGTTATCGGCATTGGCGACAAATAACATATTGTTCGCCCGATCGAGCGCCAGGGCGTTGGGCGTACTGCCGGCAGGAGCGCGCAATGTGGGTCCGACGTTGATTGTTTCGATAGCCTGACGCTTCTTCGTATCAATAACAGTCACGGTATTCTCGTTGCCATTGGAAACATACAAGCGGCCGTCCGCGCCGAGTTCCAGATCATTCGGATTGGAGCCCGTCGGAATGGTCGCGACGACTTTCGATTGCGCCACGTCGATAACGCCGATATTGGCGCTGCCCCAGTTGCTGACATAGAGCGTTGAGCCGTCCGGACTGAACTGGAGATCGTAGGGGCTGATGTCGACCGGAATCTGGTGGACGATCTTACCGTTGGTGGTATCGAACACGGTGATGTGGCCGCGCTTCGGGTCGGCGCCGCGGTTAGCCGCGTAGAGCAGGTTTTGCTTCGGATGCATGGCCACACCGGACCAGTAAACCTGGCCGGGCGGCAATTCTTCACGCCATTCCGCGACAGGTTTTTCGCTCAGGCGGCCGTTTGCATAATCGAAGACATAGATCGGAGCAACCATGGGGTGCCGCGGATGGCCGGCGCTGCCACCGGAGACAAAGAGTTTCGAGCCGTCATGCGACCACGCAAGACCGAGCCAGGCGGAGGTCAGTTGAATCTTCTGGACAGGTTCCTCGGTCTTCGCGTCGATGACGAGCAGCCCGTGCGGATTGAAGCCGCCATGCTGAGCGATCACGACTTTGCCATCCGGGCTGGCAGTGAGATTCAGAATCAGGTCTTCGGTTGGGATAGCTTTTCCGATGGGCGTAATCCGCCATCCGTTCGGAAGGGAGTAGCCGCCGGGGATGGGATGCGGAGCCTGTGCGCAAACAGTCGCGAGGAATAGGGAGAGTAAAAAGGTAAACCGTATCATCGCCACAATGCTACCTGAAAAAAATGAAATTAGAATGACACCGGGGCTGGCTAGTTGGCCGGTTTCGGAAGTGTTCTTGCGTATTCCGATGACTTCGTGGCCATCGACAAGCCGATAACGCCGTCTCCCCTTGTGGCGGCGATTTTATGGAGTGGCGATGCGCATGCGCATCCTCCCTGTCTCAGAACTCAGCCCCACTGAGTGGTTTTGAGGCAATGATTTCGAGACGAGTATTGCAACAGCTTTTGTGCCGGTTTGCAAGGCCGGCGCGATCGCGCATCAGCAGTCTTGAAAACGGACGTTTTTGAGAAAACGGTCGGCCAGCGGTTTAAATATCGAACGTCCAAGAGTTCGAACAGCATGGCGCACGCTGTTCCACAGGAAGCCTGATGCGATCAAAAACGCGGAACGAGAGAATCTGAAAACTTGAACAGAACCTTACGGTATTCCTGCTTCAGTTCCGCCTGTACAACCCAGCCGGTCGTTTCTGTGAACTTCGCATGGAAGTGGTACCGAGTGTCGCTCCCCGGCAAATCGAGATAGAGTATGCCGCCAGTCAACGTTTGGGCTTCTGCCACGCGGAAATACGCATTGAACAACCGTGTCATCTCAGCCCGGCAATCCTTATTCTTAACCGCTGCTAACGCGCCACTTGACCAATTAAGTAAAGGCATCTTCGCCTTTTCATTATCTTCCTTACCGCACGAGATTTCGTTTAGCGTACAAAATTTCCGGAATGGTCCCGGCGGCCTCTTACGCCATTCGCCCGAACGACCATCGGGAAACCCAGAAAGTACAAGTCATAATTGTCACTTTGCAAATTATTTGGCGTAGAAGTTTGCACGCTATTTGGCACGGCTGACCTTCCTGGAACTGGGTCGCGCAAGTAGCCGCGAGACCGTTGCGAGGTGAACCTTGAATAACCAAGCGGTACCTGGTTGTCCGGCTACGGACGAGGGTGTCCGCCCCACCTGCCACTCAGTTGGGCTTGACATATATCCGTAACGGATATAGTATCGGAGCATGGCGAAGAAGAACACGGCGCAAGCTCCACTGACTCCCGCAGTGCTGCACATCCTGCTGGCGCTTTCGACGGGGGAGCGGCACGGGTACGGGATCATGAAACAGGTGCAGGCGGACTCGCAGGGCAAGGCGAAGATGGGCCCGGGGACGCTGTATGGCTCGATGGGGCGGATGATGGAGGCCGGGCTGATCCGGGAAAGCGATAAGCGGGTCGATCCGGAGATGGACGACGAGCGGCGGATCTATTACGAGCTCACAGGCGCGGGGCGGGCGGCGCTGGAAGCGGAGCTGAAGCGGTATCGCGGCGTGGTGGCGGTGGCGGAAGGACGTTTGGCGCATGGCCACTAACGTCGCGGGCCGGCGCTACCGGACGTGGTATGCGATGCTGCTGCGGCTGTATCCGCGGCCTTTCCGTGAGCGGTTCGGCGAGGGGATGGCGCAGACATTTCACGACTTGTGCCGGGAGCACAGGGACGCTAGGCGGGGACTGTTCGGGCTCGCGCTGTGGATCTTCTTCGAGACGTCGGTGGGAATCGTTAGGGAGAACACAACTCATATGTCGCAACTGGGAAAGACGATGCTGCGTGTGGCGCTGGGGGCGCTGGCTGTGTTGATGGTGCCGCTCGTGGCATCGCAGGTGGTGGAGGGATGGAACTGGCCCGCGGGAGCTTTCGTGTTCGTGTATGTCCTGTTCTTCGGGACGGGGATGGCGTATGCGCTGATCGCGAGGAAGATGGGCGCGTGGTCGTACAAGGCGGGCGTTGGTGTGGCGCTGGTGGCCGGGTTCGCCTTGGGGTGGTCCAACATGGTCCATGTCGCGGACTCGGAAAATCCGGCGAACCTGGTGTACTACAGCGTGCTCGCGGTGGGGGTCGTTGGGGCCTGGCTGGCGCGGCTGGAGGCGCGAGGGTTGGCTCGCACGTTGTTCGCGATGGCGGCGACGCTTGCGCTGATTGCCGTGATGCTGCCTTCGGGCGCGCCGCCCGACATGGCGCGGAGTATGGCCATCGGGCATGGTGTCTTCGTGGCGTTGTTCACCGCGTCAGGTCTGATGTTCCGGCACGCGAGTTTGGCGGGATTGAAGTAAGACCGAGGCCGATTACAAATCGGCCACCGGTTCGACGTGCGCCAGGTTTGGTCGGTGTATCTGAACAGCGCCAGGAAGCCCTGCGTTGCTCCCCCATGAGGGGCTGACTGAAGCTTGCTCCGGCGGATCAGTCCTGAACTACGGGGAACCGGAAGTTGGCAGTCCGGTGGAGAGAACCGGGGAAAAGGCGCAGCAGCATAGAGTTTTCCTCAAAACTGCCCAATGACCAAGCTCTCACGCGCAGCTTCCACAAAGGCTTTCGTCACTTGCCACAACGAGTTGATTTCGAGAATTCGCTCCATCTGGGTGAGGAGACGATTCAACAATCGGAAGTTGCCACCCGTCATCCGGATGATCGTCGCGACCGTTTCCGGGTCCCAGGGCTGCTTGGGTAGATTCACTCCGGGTGGCACCCAGCCTTGCTCCAGCAGTTGACGAATCTCTCCGGCACCCAGTGGCCGAAACTCATGGACGAATCCAATGCGTGAGTAGAACTGCGGATAGCGCGAGAGACGTTTTTCGATGCCCGGCATCCCGATCAAAACCAAGCCAATACCCCGTGGTCAAAGACACTCCGCACTTGCCCCAGCCCGGCTATTTTGAGCCGGTCCGCTTCGTCGATGACAAGCAACGCAGTAGGATCAGGCGAGGTGCTGGCAACTCGCATCGCGCGATTCCGCTGCTCATAGAAAGCATTCTCGGCGTTGACCGCTTGGACACTTCGATAACCATCTGGGTTCCGTTTGGGGTCGCGCAGCTTTTCGGCGCGATGAAGGAGTCGCCTCATTCGCGCGTCTTCGTATCGCCGTATTCGTTCGATTGCGGCATTATGCAACAGGCTGCGCGCCAAATAACGTGCAAACTTCTACGCCAAATAATTTGCAAAGTGACACTAAGGCAAGAACACGCCCGACAAAGAGGATGAACGTGGATCTCGTGACAGAGAAGCCCATATCCGATAATGTGGAGAAGGAAGGAGTCGCGAGCCATGACGATCGAAATCACCAAACCCGAACTCAAGGCGCTCATCCAGCAGCGTATCCAGAGCGGTGCATTTGCAAGCGCCGAGGATGTGATCCTGTACGCGCTCCGCTCTTTGAATCCTGGGCATCCTACAGGCGCCGACCTCGTCGCCGCTATGCAGGCCTCACCGTATAGAGAAATTGATATCGAACCCGCACGTTATCGCTTGCCGGTGCGTGATGTCACGTTCTGATGGCGTGGCTACTTGATACCAACATCTTGTCAGAGCTTCGCCGGCCAAAGCCTGAACCGAGGGTCGTAGCGTTTGTTGCCGCCCAGCCGCTCGAGCAACTCCATATCAGCGTGGTCACTCTCGCCGAGATTCGATTTGGCATAGAGCTTGTCAGTGAACCCAATCGCCGCGCCGAGTTGAATGAATGGCTCACGCACAAAGTCCGTACTATGTTCGACCGGCGGGTTCTTCCGATCACCGAGGACATTATGCTCAAGTGGAGGGTTTTGGTTGAACAGGGCCGGAAGACCGGCCACACGTTCTCTCAGCCTGACCTCATTATCGCCGCGACATCCATTCAACATGGATTTACGGTCGGCACGCGTGACCGAAGCGACTACGATAAAGCGCGAGTGCCGGTACTCGATCCTTGGGAAGAGTACAGCTACATTCCCGCCCGCAGTGATCGCCACATAGACTATCCCCCGGCAAGCAGCCGGTAGTAAGTAACAATTTTCAGTCGAGACGAATTCCCGGACCGATAAGAGAGACTTGTACCGAACTAACCGCAGTCTCACCGTCTTCTTCGGAATTCTCGCCGTACTATTGTTTGCAGTCCCGGTCTCCGCTCAACGAATTCGGTCCCGCGATCGCATCACTACATTCATTGACGACTCTCGAACACTGCGCCGCGCAGGCAACCGGCATCCGCTCGCGCGGCCCGAATTTGACGCAGGCCGGGCTTCGAAAGACGTCCGGATGGAACGGATGATCCTGGTGCTACAGCCGGATGCCGCCCAGCAGGACGCCCTCACAGCCCTAGTCGCCGCGCAACACGATCCGGAATCGCCGCAATACCAGCAATGGCTCACTCCGGAGAGTTTCGGCCAGACATTTGGCGCCTCCGAACGCGACATAGAGCAGGTGGTGAACTGGCTGCAAGGACATGGATTCGATGTCGAGCCGATTTCGGCTGGCCGCGGTTCCCTGGTGTTCAGCGGTACAACCGCCCAAGTGGAATCGGCGTTTCATACGCAAATTCACGTCTACGACGTAGGCGGCGAGATACATCATGCGAACTCTTCCGATCCTGAGATCCCGATTGCGCTCGCGCCGGTAGTTCAAGGCCTGGTCTCGCTGCACGATTTTCAGGCAAAGCCCCAATATGTCCCCGACTATACCAGCGGCACGACGCACTATATGTCCCCGGCCGATTTCGCCACCATTTACAATCTCGCCCCTCTGTACGCGGCTTCGAACGATGGCACAGGCCAGTCGATCGCGATTGTCGGGCGGACCAATCTGAACCTGTCGGACGTGCAGACGTTCCGCAGCAAAATGGGTTTGCCGCCCAAGGATCCCACGATCATTCTCAATGGCGCCGATCCCGGCATCGTTTCGAGCGGCGAGTTGGGTGAAGCGACTTTGGACGTCGAGTGGTCGGGTGCGGTAGCGAAGAACGCCACGATTCTGTTCGTCGTCTCAGGTTCCACCCATTCAACGGACGGCGTAGACCTTTCGGCGCAATACATCGTGACTCACAACCTGGCGCCGATTCTCAGTCTGAGCTTCGGCAGTTGCGAGGCGGTGATGGGCGCGTCGGAGAATCAATATTGGAACTCGCTTTGGCAGCAGGCGGCAGCACAAGGGATGTCCGTGTTCGTCGCCTCGGGCGACAGCGGTGCGGCAGGGTGCGACTCCGCCGGATGCCCACACCGCGGTGCACGGCGCGGGAGTGAACGGCCTTTGCTCGTCGCCCTACGCCACTTGCGTGGGCGGAACCCAATTCGCCGACACCGCGAACGCGGGGCTCTACTGGTCGACCGTCACCAATCCCGCAACGTACGGGTCGGCGCTCACCTATATTCCGGAAGCCGCGTGGAACGAGAGCGGGACCGCCGCGGGTGGCTCGGGACTTTGGGCGACTTCCGGCGGCGCGAGTATCGTGTATCCGAAACCGGCCTGGCAGAGCGGCACTGGCGTGCCAGCGGACAATCACCGCTTCGTGCCGGATGTGTCGCTCAGCGCCTCGGGCCATGACGGATACATCATCTATATGTCCGGCCAGCTCTCGGTTGAAGGTGGAACGTCCGCCTCCACTCCTTCTTTCGCCGGATTGATGGCTCTCACGGTGCAGAAAGCAGGCGCGCGGCAGGGCAACGCCAATCCGGCGTTCTACACGTTGGCCAATCTACAGAACAATGGCGGCCCGGCTGTCTTTCATGACGTCACGACCGGGAACAACACGGTTCCAGGACAGGCCGGCTTCAGCGCCGGAGTGGGCTACGATCGTGCGACCGGATTGGGTTCAGTGGACGCAAGTATGCTGGTGAACCACTGGCACGATGCCGCAGTTCCTACACCCTCGTTCGAGTTGAGCCCGACCGCCTCCACAGCCGCCATCACTCAGGGCTCGAGCAAGACCATCGCGATGAGCGTGACCGTAAGCGGAGGGTTTAGCTCCGCGGTTGCGCTTTCGACCAGCGGCTTGCCCGTAGGACTAACGTCAAGCTTCGCGCCTGCCAGCATCGCGGCTCCCGGATCGGGTGCGAGCACATTGACGCTGAGCGCCGCCGCCCAAACCGTCCCCGGAACGTACAACATTTCGATTAACGGAAGCGGTGGTGGCCTGAATCGCACCTTGCCGTTGGCCGTCACGGTTTCACGAAATTGCAGTTACAGTCTCAATCCAACCCAGGCGTCTGCCGGCGCAACCGCCGCTGGCTACTCCGTGGCAGTCACCGCAACCAGCGGTTGCACATGGAGCGCGGCCAGCAACACCAGTTGGATCACAATCACCGCAACAGGCAATAGCACGATCAGCTATTCTGTCGCCGCGAACCCAAGCACAAGTCCCCGCGTGGGCACCATGACCATTGCCGGGCTGACTTTCACGGTGACGCAGGCTGCATCCGCTTCCTCGCTCGACCCGAGCGCCGCAAGTATCACGGCAGCAGCGGGAACAGGCTCTACGTCGCTATCCACCGGCACGAGTTGGACGGCGATCAGCAACGCGAGCTGGATCGCGATCACCAACGGCGCGTCCGGCATTGGCAGCAAAACAATCAGCTACTCGGTGACCGCGAACACTTCAGGAACAGCACGAATCGGCACGATGACCATTGCCGGCCTGACGTTCACCGTTACGCAAGCCGCAGCGGCCCCGGGTTTCTCGCTAAATCCGGCTGCAGCTACCGTCGGCGCGGCTGCGGGAACGGGCAGCGTCGCTCTTTCGGCTGCCTCAGCCACCGCCAGTTGGACAGCGGTGAGCAATGCCACCTGGATCGCCATCACAAACGGCGCATCGGGCACGGGAAGCAAGTCAATCGCATACTCGTTTACAGCAAATCCATCGAATACCTCTCGGGCAGGCACGATGACAATCGCCGGACTGATCTTCACCGTCACACAGGCAGCGCCCGCAGTGTGTACCTACGGAATCACCATCCTTGGCACGACGCAAACGCCCAATGGCGCATACGGAACCATCGCCGTCACCACCGCCCCCGGCTGTTCGTGGACGGCCAACAGCAGCGCGGCCTGGTTGACGGTCACATCCGGCGCTTCCGGAACTGGAAATGGCACTGTCGCCTTTACAGCCGCGCAGAATACACGAACCACCGCGCGTACCGCAACAATCACCATCGGGAACCGTACGCTCACGGTGACCGAGGGTCCGGCCAGCGCCACTCAGAACTCCAGGTTGGATTTTTCAAGCTCGTTGCGTTGAAGCGATATAGTCTTAGGGTAAGCTTCAACGCAACAAACCCCAACAGGAGAGAATGTACATGGCTGAGTCTGTGAGTACCGGCGCCGAATTTAAGAAACAGTTGCGGGAAGGGCACCCCAAAATGGGATTGTTCGTCAATTCCCATAGCCCCACGGTCGCCGAACAATTGGCGCACACCGGCTACGACTGGCTACTGGTCGATACCCAGCATGGTCCCATGGGATCCGAGAAATTGTCGGCTATGCTGGCCGCGATTTCCAGTGGCGGCGCCAAGTCGATGGTCCGCGTAGCCGGCTACCACGATCGCGGCGGCATCCAGCAGGCGCTCGACCTCGGCGCCGACGGAATTCTGGTTCCCTACATCAACACCGCGGCGGAAGCAGTGGAAGCGGTCAGTTGTGCCCGCTACCCGACCGCCGGCACCCGTTCGGTCTATTTCCCCCAACGCAGCATGAACAAGCTCGGGCTGCTCGGCTACGCCGGGAAAGCCAACGAAAATGTCATCATCGCGCTGCAGGTGGAAACCGCATCGTGCATCGAGAACATTGAAGAAATCGCAGCTGTCCCGGGAGTCGATCTTCTGTTCCTCGGCCAGAACGACTTATGCATGTCGATGGGACTGTATGAGAAATACGAGTTTCCCCACATGTACACGTCGCCGGAACTGAACGCGGCGACCCAGAAGCTGATCGAACACGCCCACAAGAACAAAGTGATTCTCGGCATCTTCCTCTTCGGGACCAGCCGCGTGGCGGAGTTCCTCGAGAAGGGCTTCACGTTCCTCAGCGTCGGCAACGATCTGCATCACGTTCTGACCCAAGCCGGAGCCTATATCAAAGACATGGAGACAATGACCGCGGGCAACGGCAAAAAATGGGCACGGCGTCACACGGCTTTGCTCTAGCCTTTACTCAGGCGGGAAACTCACAGTGATTTCCGTCGTCACTTCAACCGGAGAGCCGTTCAACATTGTCGGCTTGTAGAGCCAACCGATAACGGCTTTCTGCGCAGCGGCCACCAGCAATGGATGGCCGCTCACCAGTTGCAGCGTTTGGATCGACCCGTCGCGCGCGATGACGGCGGTAAACCGAACGTCGCCTTTAATCCCGGCCGACCGCGCCTCTTCCGGATACTACCGGTTGCGTCTTGCGGACCAACTGTGCGGCCTCCACATTGCCATTCACGCGAATTCGTGACGGAAGCGGTGGGGCGACCACTCCCTGTAACTGATCGCGAGCCGCGGTGAAATAGTTGATCATCGGCATCGGACCTTGGATGTCCTTGTCGTCCGGAGCGAGCGCGCGGGCCTTCGCCAGCAGCCGAGAACTCAAGTCGAAAAGCTTCGGATCCACCTGCTGTCCACGACTCGCGCCCATGGCCATATTAGGAATTGCCGTGCCGGCGCCGGCCAACACGAATGCGTTGGACATCTCCTCCAGAGCACCAGCCGCATCCGCCGCAAACTCGGGACTCAGAACCTCAGCCGCGTAGAGAAATCCAAGATTCGCCCCCAATTCCCGATTCCCCGGAGCCGCCGCAATCGCGCGTTGCAGAACATTCTCCGCTTCGTTCTTCTCTTCGACCGTCAGAAATCGAACGGCATTGATCAGCACCGTGGTATCGCCAGGATGAGAGTCGATGGCGGTCATCCACCCGTTCACCGCCGTCACATGATCGCTCTCATTCGCATAAGGGGCGCTCGCTCGGGCAACATAGGCGATGGGCGTTCCCGTGACCTTCGCTTCCGGATGATGGCCGATCAGATAGAGAATATTCTGGAGTCTGGCGAACCGGCGCTCCGGCACATCATTCGGCGGGACCGGCGCAATATCCATGTAGTAGCGCAACAACGCCAGCCGGCTGTCGAGATCTTCCGGGTTGATCTGCACACGAGTCTCGAGGTCGTTCACTTCCTGAGGCGACGGCAAAGGGTGCGTGCTTATGCGGGCGCTTATCTGGCCCTGCGCGACGAAAAGAAAGGCGGAGAACGCGGAGCAAAACAAAATCCTAACTGTGATCATGGGGAACCTGGCGCATGCCGAATACCAAACCGCAGATCACTGACGTGGAACGCCGGCTCGATAAAAGCCTGTGTCCGGCGATAGGCATTTGTGCCTACTTTGACACGAACACAGGCGATACCACTTTTCCGATCCACGAACGCTCCGTGATTCCCGATCCGAGCTGGCGTGAATCAACCACTTCGAGCGAAACCCGTACGGAGAACCCCTGTGCCAGCAGACTGTCCAGAGTAATGTCTCCCGGCCGTTCAATGGAAATGATTTTCTTCGCCACAAACATATATTCCTTCGTCGCGCCGGGATCAAGTCGCACCACGACGGGCAAAACCAATCCGGCGATCGGCGTGAACGACCTTAAGTCGTATACTTCACGATCTTTTCCATCGGGCGAGGTGGCAAAGAATCTCAAATCGTAAATCACGCCCCGACCGGCCTCGTGCCCGATCAAAACGTCGACAGATTGCAAACCCGTATTCTGAACGGCGACACGCAGCGTCAGATCAGGCGCGCCAGGTTCCAATCCGATTCCCAGCCGCACCCCGTTGACCGCACTACCCCACGGCAACGCATCGGCGCAAAAGGAACTCTGCACGCCAGCCAAAAGACCCACCGCGACCGCCGCCGCACTAACAAGTTTCATCATCCACAGCATATCAATCGCGCCGGATATATACTTGCGGTGACATGCAATCCTTAACACGCCGCAATCTCATGCGCCTCGCAGTTGCGCTACCCGCAGCCGCCTCGTTCTCACACTTCCGAGCCCTGGCGCAGCCGAACCTCAAGAAGGTCAAAATCACCAGCGTAAAAGCGATGGCGATCCGAAACATCGCCGGCAATTGCCTGATCCGCATCGACACCGACGCCGGACTCACCGGCTACGGTGAGGCGGGATCCACCGGACCGATGGCGCGCGCCCGCATCGACACCATGAAGCAATATCTCATCGGCAAGGACCCGCTGCTGATCGAAGTGCACTTCCAGAATCTGACTTCGTTGATCCACACCTACATGGCCCACATCCCGACCATCAGCGGAATCGACATGGCGCTCTGGGATCTGGCCGGCAAGATCTCCGGATTGCCCGTCTGCAACCTGCTCGGCGGCCCGTTTCGTCCATCGATTCCCATGTACTCGCACGGCGTCGGAATGAACATGCTCGACAAAAAATCGTGCCAGGATTTCGCCGCTCGCGTCAAGGCGATGCCCGAGGGCTTTACCGCGTTCAAGTGCGATATCCATCCCGCGATCGGCGTGCCGATGGGACGTTTTGCCCCGACTCTCGACAGTGCCCAACTGCGAAACGTCGCGCGCGCCTATCACAATGCCCGCGAAGCTCTCGGCGAAGAAATCGATGTCGCCGTCCATTGCCACAATGAACTCGACGAACCGAGCGCGGTAGGCGTGGCCAAAGCCGTCGAATCAATGAATCCGCTGTTCATGGAAGATGCTCTCTATCCGCCTTACTCGGAAGCCTGGCAGTCGTTGCGCAGGCAGGCTCGAATTCCGCTGCTGACCGGCGAAAAGCTGGAAATGGTCCGCGGTTTTCGCCCGTTCCTCGACAACCAGGCGGTCGACATCATCCACCCCGACCTGGCGTTTGCCGGCGGAATCACCGGCACCAAAAAGATCGCCGATTATGCCGCACTCACACGAACGCCGGTAGCGCTCCACAACGTCGGATCGCTAGTGTTGACGTACGCCAACGCGCACTTCGGCTCTTCTATCCAGAATTTCTACCGCTCCGAGAGTCAGCTTGGCCGCCCGAATCATTACATTGAAGGGATGGGTGCGAATCCGCCCGAAGTGCACAACAGTCAATTGAAGGTCGTCATGGCGCCCGGCCTCGGTCTCGAAATCAATCCCGATTTCCTGCGCAAGAATCTGGTCGACGGCGAACCGTACTGGACTTAATCACGCCTTCATCGGGAGCGCGCCCGCCGGAGTGTCCTGCACTTTGTTCGCAAATGTGTCGTGCCACGCATTGGCTACGTCTTGCGGAAAACTCGGGATCATCCGCGTGATGCGGCTTTGGAGATCGGCTACAATCTGCGGATTCGCGCTCGCCACGTTAAAGCTCTCATCCGGATCGCTCTCAATGTCGTAGAGCTCCGGCTTCGGCAGCGGAAGATTAAAGCGTCCTCCCGGGGGATCGGGCGTCCAGATAATGCTGTTGTAACGCGATACATGCAGCTTCCATCGTCCCAACCGCGCGCATTGGATTTGCCAGCTATCGAAGTACAGCAGCGCATCGCGTTCAATATCGGTTTTCTCGCCTGTCATCAACGGCCAGATATCCACGCCATCCAATAGTCTGTTCGGCAGCGGCGCGTTGGCGAGGCGCGCAATTGTAGGAAGCACATCGAGGGTCGATGAAACGCCGTCGGAAAGCCTGTCCACTGGAATTTGACCGGGGAAGCGGGCGATCAGAGGAGTGCGGACGCCGCCTTCCCAGGTTTCCCCCTTGCGGCCCCGGAGTTTGCCCGCGCTGCCCTGATACCAGGGTCCGTGATCGCTCGAGAACAGTACCAGCGTGTTGTTATCCAAGCCGTTCGTCTTCAAAGTGGCGAGTATCTGCCCGACGCTCCAGTCGATCTCCTCGATCGCGTCGCCATATATCCCGAGCGCCGACGTGCCGCGGAATCTATCCGAGGCAGCCACCGGAATATGTGGGTAAGCATGCGCCATATAGAGAAAGAACGGCGATCCACCCGCGTTGTTGATGAAATTCATCGCCTGGGTCGTATAGCGCGGCGTGAGAGTGGAAAGCGTCGTGGGCGATTCGAGAACAACCGAATTCTGCATCAAGGGCAGCGGCCACATGTCCACGCTATAAGGCATGCCGTAATATCCGTCGAAGCCGTACTTGTTTGGACTGAACTGCGGCAGATCGCCAAGATGCCACTTGCCGACGCACATCGTCTTGTAGCCCGCCGTTTTCAGCATTTGGGCGATGGTTGTTTCTGAGGGCGAGAGCCCGGTCAAATCTCCCGGCTGCAGCACTCGCGGCACGCCGGCTCGCGTCGGATAGCGGCCAGTCAAGAGGGCCGCTCTCGCCGGAGAACAAACAGGACTGGCGGAATAGAATTGCCGGAACCGAACCCCCTCTCTCGCCATTTGATTCAGATGAGGCGTGCGAATTTTCGATCCGTAGCAGCCAAGATCGCCATAACCAAGGTCGTCCGCATAGATGATGATGATGTTTGGCGGCAGCGCCTGCGCTTGAGGTTTCGCAAACGCCGCATTCATCGTGCCCGCAACTATCGGAGCCTTCAGAAATGCGCGGCGATCAATCCGGTTTTTGCTATCTGCGTTCATTAGCGTTCATTAGCGGCCTCATATTTTCTCTAGGGTGTGTACAAATCCCTCATGCGGAACGTGCGGTACGCCGGTCCCGCGATCTGGACCTGATAAACGATACTACCCGTGGAATCTACCTCCACCGACTGGCTTCTATCCCCCAGATTGTCCGTATTGATCCATCCCACATCAAAATGGTAATCCCCATTCGTCAGCCTCTGCGCGGAACCTAGGGCATACGCATACGCGCCGAGATCGGCATTCAACACCGGAGTCGCCACCCGATTTATTTCATCCAGATGCAGTGCCTGTCCCCGGCTGTGCGCGCTCGGGTCGGTCGCTGCGCGGACATTCCCATCGTCGAACAGAAGGACGTTGGAGTCCAGCGGGCCGCTCACCGACGGATCGTGCTGATGCGAGAACCACGGATGGGGATCGGTGGAGTTGATCGAGAAATCGCCGTCCTGACCCAGCCGCCAAATGATGTTGCCGCTTCCGGTTCCGCTTCCATAAGCGATTTTGATCAACCAATCCTGATGCCGGGAGGAGTAAAGTATGCTGCCGTCTCCCGTGAGTTGGAGCGAGTTGCCATGCAGCCAATCGTTCGCTTGCGGCATCAGGTAGAACGGTGGGCATCCTCCGCCCGCGGGAGTGCAGGTTTCGCCAAGCGTGGCCGGCCGGCGGACGTTGAGGTGATCGAAGGCGTCCCAGGTCCAGACCACTTGGAGATTGCTATCGAGAACGATGATCATGTCGCCGAGCACATCCACCGTGCCGGGTCCCTGCACATTGATCAGCACCTGCTCGACATCGGCCAACAACATGATTCTTCCATCCGGGAGCCTCCGCGCTTCATGATGGAAACCGCTGATCTGGCGTGCTCCGAGAGCGGCAAGTTGCTGATTGACCTGCTCCGCATTGGTCTCGAGCGTAGTGTTTCCGGCCAGGTCGAATTCCCGAAGAATCTGATGCGATTGGTCCTCCGTCGGAGATTCCACCAGACCGAGGAAGAGGCCGCCGGGTTCCGGACGCGTCAGCGACGAAATGTTCCCGGCGTAATACCAGACCAGATTGCCTGCGAGATCCGCCGCGACCGTCATTTCCTCAATCATGCTTTGCAGCAGGATTCCCTGGGTGACGGGTTTCTGCGGCGTCCGCAAAACGCTGTAGCCCTCAATCGGAATGGTCACCGGCTGTGTCGTCCAAGTGAGCGTCGGCCCAACCTGGCTCTGCGTTCCGCTAACCACCGTGTGGCGAACCGTGTACTGCGTACTCGCGCGCATTCCCCCGAGATAGAAATTAGTGCTCACGCCCGCTGTGCACGCCTTGGACGCTGTGCTCTGGGCGAATCCTTCCGGAGACGTCAAGGTCACGAATATCTGGCTCCCAGAGGAGCAGGGCGGGGCACTGTAGAGAGCGACGAGCGGATTCGCCGTCGGAGTCAAAACTGGTTGCGCCCCCACGACGCGTGAGGTGATCTGATAGACCTCGGACGTACTAGCAGTGTCTCCCGTATCGAGATTCTTGACTGACGCTTCCACCTCGTAGCTACCCTCGCTCTCACTCATCGCCCAATTCAGTGAAGTCAAGGGCGAATAGTCGTGCACTACTTGAAACCCGCCAGTTCCGGTTTTGACTCGGAAGCGATAACGGAGCGGCCCGGAATCTGCACCGGCAGTGTCGGTGTACCACGTGACAATATCACCGACCGCTGCAGGCGAGGGGCTTGATGGGGAGAGCGAAACGGACATTGCAGCTGCCGCGGACCAACTTGCCAGAACAAATAAGGAGACTCTGGAATATAGTTTCATAAAATATTTTGGGAATTTCGACTAGTGTGATATCTCGTCCAATATTTGACAATGACCCCGGTTCCGAGCCGCGCGCGTAAAGCAATCGTTACGTATCTTAATAACAGCAAGTCACTTAGGTGAAACGCTGCGGTCCTCGTGCTTCTAACTAGGCAAACACGGCGGCAGCTTTAAAGTCGCGTTTACCTTAGATATCCAGAAAATGTACTCTAATATATACCGTAGTTCCTGTACATTATCCGGCTGGAATCGGCATGTTAGGCTGAAGAATGCCGAATCCAGCCACTTACGATGATGTAAATCTGATCTTGAAACTGTACGAGCTTCGCCGTGAGGAAAAACTGCGGCACGCGCGCGCCTGGTTCGGCAAAGCGTTCAAAGTAAAAACCATGGACGACTTCATGAAAGTATGCGCACCCGGTACGGATGAAAACGCCTATTTTCGAATGGTGGTCACCTATTGGGAGATGGTGGCGTCGTTTGTGACTTCCGGCGTCTTGAGCGAGGATCTGTTTTATCAAAGCGGACGTGAATTGCTTTTTTGCTGGGAGCGTCTGCGCGACTTTGCCCCCGTCTATCGCGCGTCGGCCAAGAGTTCGATTGAGTGGAAGAATTTGGAGACGGTAGCCAACGACTTCATTCAGAAATGGAACGCCCAGAGTCCGGGCGCCTACGAAGCTTTTTCCGCCCGCGTGCGCGGCTGAATCCGTGAAACGCGACCCTGAATTCTTTGGCGATGCGGATTTGCCGCTCCTGTATATCGCCAGGAAACTGAAAGATGCGTTAGCGCTGGAGGATCTGCTGACTCGAGCGGAAATCGACTATCTTGTCGAGCCCGATACATACCGGGGTGGCCTGATCTTTGTCTCCGAGCGAGTCGGCGCGTTCTTCTACGTTGCACCGGAGGCGGATGAGCGCGCGCGCGAACTCATGCGGTCGAACGGATACAAGCCGCAAGCGAATTAAGATCAGAACGATCTACTGTTGCGATTATGGCTCGCAGTACGCCCTGTTGACTGCCGCTTCATCGGGCAGGGGCGGAGTGAAGAACCAGCGATCAACTGGAAGCGGCGCGAGCGCCGCCGAGCCAGGTTGTTTGCTCGGACGCCACGCTTCAATCCGCGTCTCGAGCTTCGACTGGACCTCGATGAAAGCCGGGTCGTTCGCAAGATTGATGGTCTCGTGCGGATCGGCAGTCAAATCGTAGAATTCCTTGTGGCCGCTGTCGTACCAGTTCAGTTTCCATTGGCGCGTGCGAATGGTCCGAATTGGATTCACCGATTTTTGCTTAGCGTAATATTCCAGAAAAACGGCGTGAGGATCGGGAGTGCGGCGCGCACCCGGCCAGGTAATCCCGGCATATTTCGCCAACATGGGCGCCAACTCAGTTTGCGTCGTCATGGTGTCGGACACACCCCTTGAAACCCCAGGTCCAGCGATCACAAGCGGAATTCGAATCAACTCTTCGTGCATGAATGGACCCTTGAACGGCAATCCATGCTCCCCGAGCGCATCGCCATGATCGGATGTGTAGACGACGATCGTGTTATCCAGATCGACTGCGCGAAGAATCGAGCCGAGTTGAGCGTCCACTTTCTCAATTAACCTCAAATAATAGCTGCGGTAACGGATCCAATCCCGCGGCGAGTAGTCGCGCGTCTGGTGGCCTTGATCCTTCTCCACATATTCCCGCTGTTCGGAGGGCTTGTTGAAAAGATCGGAACGATCGCTGAAAGGTGGTTTCACTCCCGGGCGGGAAAGCGTCTTGATGGCGTCTTCGGGAAAATGATAAATGTCGTGCGGGTTCAACAACGACACCCAACCAAACCACGGCGCCTTTTGCTGGCGAATCCAAATCCTTGCGTCAGCCGTGACTTGGACGTCGTCGCCGGCGCTGTACGTTTCGAAGCCGTATTCTTTCAGACCCCCGCTTTCGTTGCCCAGGTGCCACTTGCCAAAATAACCGGTCGCATAACCGGCTTTTTGGAACACGCTCCCTACGGTCGGGATAGAGGGAGAGAGAGGTTTTCCGAGCGAACTTTCATCGACGTTGGTGAGCACTCCGCTCTCGTGCGGTTCCAGTCCGGTGAGAAGGGAAGCTCGGGCCGGCGAGCACTGCGGCGTATTGCAGAAAGCGTAAGAGAAGGTCAGGCCACGGCCCGACAAACGCGCGCGGTTGGGTAGGCTGATCGGTCCAGGCAGCAGTGCGGATTCCTGGTCCGACATCACCAGCAGCACGTTCGGGCGTACCTGCGTTTGCGCCGCAAGGCCGAGCGCAAGTCCCGAGCCGACGAAGAAGCGCCGTCTCGACAGGTTCATAGCTATTGCGATGGAACCGGGTTGTAGACAGGAATGGTCACAATATTACTGACGAAATCAGCCTGTGCAATAGTGAACTGCGTTTGCGCGTCGGTGGTGAGGCTGGAGTTCAACTGAAGATCCACTTCATAAATTCCGATGGCTCCCACTTTGAGACCGGCGAACAGCACATTCGCGGTTTTAGCCCCGAGTAGCGAATCGACCGGTGCAGACGCGGTATTGAGAGCGGGCCCCTGGTAAGGCGCGCCAGTAACTGTTGCGTTCGTCGCGTCAGTCGGGAGCACTGCGCCCAGGCCCGTGGCGTAGACAACAATCGTTTCACCGGGCAGCGCGGGATTTGCCAACGTTACACGCGCGCCGGCCGTATTCGAACAGCACAGATTTGGACTCAACGGCGACAAAATGATGGTAGCGCTGGTATTGACGCTGGCGCCGTACACAATGCCTTCGCCGTCTTTTCCCGGCACTTTCGCTTGAAGCCGGATGCGGTCGAAGGGCCCAGCCGCGTTAGCCGAGACACGCTCGTCCTGATTGATCAAAGCGATCAGCGCATCGCGGACCGAATCAAGACTGTCCGTCGCCTGTACCGTGTAACTATAACTGCGATCTTCAATCGTAACGGTAGCCACATCGTTTGCCGTAATGGTTCCATCCACCGAGATAGCCCCGGTTGCGTAGCTGCTGTAATGATAGGCCATGGCCGGCCGTGGATCGCTTCCAGAGTCGGCAAAGATTCCCGGATTTGTGGCAACAATCGGCACCCCCACCGGTGTGCTGACAAAAACGCCCGCGGTGTTCGTACTCCGGACGTAAACGCTCAGGCTGGAACGGTCGGAAACCTCGAACGGAACCTGAAAGTTGATCTGCGTGGGAGAGACCATCATCAGCGGCGCGCGAATGCCATCGGCATAGACTTGAAGGCCCCCTAGTGTAGTGGGCAACTGTTTGGTGGCGTCGGCGCTCGCGGTTTGGCTGGTGAACGTGCCGCTGCCGTTGTTGTAAATCGTGACAATTGTTCCGGGGGCAATCTTCGCCGCATCGCCGCCGCCGGCCAGATTAGCGCCGCTGGCGGTCAGGACGATGGTCGCGTTGGTGGAAACCGTTGTCGCCAACGTCACGGCGTTACCCGTGTCGCCGGTTGCTTTCGAAGTGAGCACAACCTCGGCCGCGCCCTGATCCTCGCGCGCGAAGACGTTCGGGTCGCCGCCGTTCGCATTGATCAACCCGGCCAGTTTTGTAATGATGGTCGCGATCGTATCGTCAGCGGTGACGGTATAGGGATAATCTTTTCCTGCGATCGTTATCGTTGCGACATCCTTTGCAGTGATCGTTCCGGTTACCGCTACCGTGCCCACCGCGAAAACATCCAGGCTCGCGGCGTTCCGTACGCCGGCGGTCGAGATCGTCGGGTTCGCCAACGTGAAGACCATTACGCGGCGGTTGAACGAGTCGCCCACATAGAGATTCGTACCGTCCCATGCCAACGACATCGGCGTGCGCAGCGTATCGGAACTGGAGACTTCCAGATCCACCGAGTCGTTCGATGTGAACTCGTCGGGTTGTCCTAGAATTATGTCGGCGCGTTGGCCGGTTTGCGTTGGAATCGAATTGTATACCAGGATTCTGTTGTTGCCGCCATCGGAAACGAAAAGTCGTTGGCCGTCCGAAAGAGCGAAGCGCGGAAAGTCCATTGTGGCGGCGCAGCGAGTGGGATATGTCGCATTGTTACTGCTATCCACTCCGTTCGACGCACAGAGGAGTGCCGAGTTATTCGCAATCGCGGGATTGGTGGAATCGCTCGACAAACTCGGCTGCCCGATCGCCACGTCGGCTGCCGGCCCGTTCGCCGTCGGGATGCTGTTATAGATCAGAACGCGGTTGTGGCCAAGATCGGTGATGTACAGGCGCGTCCCATCCGACGTCACCGAAACCGGATTCAACAGATTATTCGGTAACGCGGCCTGTTGTGCCTTCGTCAGATCCGGCTCGACATAAGTAGTGAAATTCGGCTGGCCGACTACAATATCCGCCGCTGTACCGTTGGCGCTGGGAATCGAATTCCAGATCATCACCCGGTGGTTCTGCGTATCGGCTACAAATAACCTGCCGCTCTGAATCCAGACGCCCTGCGGACCGCGCATTCCCTTCGCGCTCGGCGTATTGCCGCCGCCAAAGTTCGATGAGGCTGTCTTAAAGTCCGGCTGACCCACCACCACGTCGGCCGGCTGGCCGTTGTTCGATGGAATGGACAACCACAGAAGCACGCGATTATTGTCGGTATCCGCGACCGCGAGGATTCTACCGTCCGTTGCAACCGCGGTCGGAGTTCGCAAACTGTTCTGATTTAGGCCGATGTCGGTAGTGGAGAAATCCGGTTGACCGAGGACCACGGAAGCCGATCCCACGCAGACCGCGCACGGGTACGGATTCGACTGGTCGATTGCCGCCGTCGGAGACGGCAGCATGCCGGAAAGCCCGGAAAACAGCAGCACACGGTTATTCTGCGGCTGGGCTCCAACCCGGTTGGAGTCGGCTACAAAGAGCAGGTTGTTGGCATAAGCAACGCCGCTCACGCCACCGAGCAGAGTCTGCGACGCGCCGGAATCCTGTTGAGTGAAAGTGACTTGTCCAATGACGAGCCGCGCAGCTTGGCCAGTGGCGAAGTCGGCGGCGCAAGCGAGTCCTGTGGTCGCAACTAAAAGGGCGAAATACTTCATCATGAAGAGATTAGAAGGTTGAAGTTAATAGTATACCAACCTCCCTGAGACGTGGCTGAAGTATTGGCGGTTGCAAGAATGCTTCGAGCTATTTCGGGTAGTGGGTAGTGAGTCAGTCCGAATCGAGATTTCCTCGGCGGCAACTGGTTAGCTTGCCCAATGGTGAAAGATTTAGGCGATTTTTTCTCCCAGCGGTGCCGGCTGCGCGGCACGCAGATGTAGATCTTTGAGGGCCCTCTTAGTATGCAAGTCCGGAATTTTACCGCTTTCCGGCCAGAATGGTTGTCTTGGTTAAAGACTACAATAGAGACACTTGAGCGGAGGATATGGCTCCACAGGAATGCGATCCCGAGCGCCGGCTCAATCGCCGAAATGGCGAGGGCGGCTTCGGCCGCCGCGGATCTCAAACCATGGCACAAACCGATTCGGTTTCATATTGGGTCGTGATTGACGGCAGGAACTTTAAAACCGGCAAGCCCATCGAGAGCAAACGATTCAGCCCTTACTCGTCCGGCCACCAAGCGAAACGGGCGGAGTCGGACTTACTGCCATGGGACGATCACGATCACGTCTATCGCGTTCACATCGAAGCGGAACCGAATACCCCGTAATCCGCCCGGATGACGGACGAATGGTGGGCCATTGTACGAATGCAGATATCGTTACCGTGGTTGAAAGCCTGACGATGAGGATTGGCGGCGAAATCTCCCAGGGGCGATTGGACGCCGTTGGTGCCCCTCAAAGAAGCTTACTGCCGCTCAACGTGCTCGCCCGTTTGCATTTGTTTGCTACGAGTCTGATCATTCCAACCAACCCATTCAAGCAACTCAGTTTAGCGATGCGATCTTCTGAGGGGCGCTCAAGAAGCAGACCTCGACCGCCTCTGCTCTCGTCGGATGGGTTGCGGGCTCGGTATAGGGATGCTCATGGATGTAACTTCGCCTGTCATCTCTTAATTACAAAGTGTTCACTCTAACCCATTCCATTCGCCCGTTCTTCAGGAGAGGCACACACTAACCCTTTATCCGAATCTTATCTTCCATGGCCAAGTCGTGCCATGCAGGCCCGCTCAAGCACCTCCACAGATGTCAGTTTTTGAACTATCGAATATCGAAAAGGAAGGCCAGTCCAAGCTCTATGCCGCCCATGGCCGTATCAGACATTTCGGCCCATTTTTGGCTGCTCAAATCGGCCTATTCACGTACATGCGAATAGGTAATCGGCATTCTTCACCCACACTCCCGACTTCTATTTGACCATGGCTAGTCAAGACTGCTATTTCGGACCGTCGATCCGCCCCCAGATCACCTGAAACACTTCCAACTGATTGTCCAGGTTCATGCCCGCCCGGACAGAGACATGTAGGTTGGTCTCCAGTTGCGAGAAGTCCGCCGCCACGCCGCTATCCAAATACCGGGTGTCCTGGCGCACCAAAAAGCTCTGTTCGCCATCGTGGCGGGTGCGCAGCACAATCAGCTCAGGAGTGAGGCGCACAATAATTCCCGCCTGGACAATGTTTCCACGAGGGAAGATCTGTTCGGCAACAGTGCGCCGCTGACGAATGCGGTATCCCGGATTCACCGGCAGCACGCTGTTTAGCAGCACGTGAACGCTTCGCGCATAGCAATCCTTGGAACCCGGTTTGTGGTCTGACACAATTTCCAGGTGGTTGCCACTCTTGATCGCGCCGGCGCCAATCCGCTCCCCGTCACGTTCCAGGTACGAGAAGTTGTCATAGTGGCACACGTATTCGTGTTCGTCGCTGGTCTTCAACACGATGCTTCCCTCCAGCGCCGTACCCCTCCGGTCCACCGCATCGCCCCGCAGAATTCCGATGGGGCCCTCTTCCTGAGCCATCAGTGGAAGAATGGCCATCAACATTAAGCCGGCGTGTCGTCTTTGATCCGCGTTCATTGCGTCCATCCGCGGCCCATTAGGGGCCTTTGGTTCAAGTATAGAGCCCGATGATAGAATAAGAAATCTGTTTCGGGGCCTGGGGAATCTTGTTGGCTTTCATACATCCGTCGTTGGAACGCGCCGCCTGCTGGTTTGTGAATTCGGGGATTCAGGAGTCTGGAGGAGGGGTTGCACGGTATTACCGCGCCGACTCCCGCGCCAATGCGCTCGTGTCCACCGAGATCACTGGCTACACAATAAGCGCGCTGGTCTATCTCTACCGGCGGTCCGGCGACGCCGGCTTGTTGCAGGCCGCTGAACGCTCCGGCCGCTTCCTGGCCGAGACCGCCTGGGACCAATCGCTCCACATATTTCCCTTTGAACACTCCGCCAATGGTGTCCAGCCCCAGCCGCTGGCGTTTTTTTTCGACTCCGGCATCATCGTGCGTGGCCTGCTGGCTTTGTGGCGCGAAACGCGGGAGCAGTGGATCGTCGATGCCGCCGTCAAAGCGGGATTGTCCATGGGCCGGGATTTTGCCGCTGAAACAGGTTCATTTCATCCCATTCTTCGCTTGCCGAAAAAAGAACCGTTGCCGCACGAGGCCCAATGGTCGCGGCAACCGGGATGCTATCAGTTGAAGGCGGCCTTGGCCTGGTATGACCTCGCTGCCATCACCGGGATGGCTGAATTCGGCGTCTGGTACGGCCAGGCGGTCACTTCAGCACTGCGCCGCGAAAGACGATTTTCTTCCTGCTGCGACACCGGAAAAGACAATGGACCGGCTCCATGCTTACTGTTATTTTCTCGAAGGATTGATGCCCGTCATCCATCGCCCGAAATGCAGGGCCGCGGTCGAAGAGGGTATCACGCGCGTCAGCGGCTACCTTCGCGAAATCGCTCCGGTCTTCGAGCGATCCGATGTGTACGCGCAGTTGTTGCGTGTACGGATTTACGCCGAAAACCTCGGTGGGCTGGCGATCAACCAGACGCATGCTGTCGAAGAGGCCGGGAAACTGAAACTCTTCCAATGTGAAGGCGACGATCCTCGCACATGCGGCGGCTACCGGTTTGGGAGAAAAGGTTCTGAGATTCTGCCGCACGTGAACCCCGTCTCAACTGCCTTCGCCGCGCAAGCGGCGGATCTCTGGGAAACTCGATTGAGCGGCCAACGTTTGGAGACGCACTCACTGATTTGAACGAGAGGGTCAAGGTTGCATTTGCTTCTGGTTCAGACGACCTGATCCCCAGGTTCCTGGAATGCGTCGAGTCGCTTTATCCGGACCTGCCCCTCTACGTGGTTTCGGAGTTTCCGCCGCCACGCGGAAAATGGATTCCTTATCACATTGGACGAACGCTGGCGGAGAATATGAAGCTGTGCCGCGCCGCGCTGGCCGGAAAACGGATCCGCATCGCCGCCGTGTTGCTTCAGCCCCAAATGCCATTTTGGCGCATGCGCGCGATGGCGCTCCGGATGACGCCCTTGCGGACACTGTTCTTCAACGAGAACCTCGACCATTTCGGGCTCAGGCCAGCGCGCCGCCGGCAGGATCGCCCAGCACTTCGTTTGGCGAGCCAGGAACTTTGTGCGCTGGCACATGAATCCCGGCGGCGCCGCGCACAAATTTCTGTGGCGGCTCGCACATCCGCGGGAGTTTGGGCGGCCCCTTCTATTTCGCCGCGCGCTGCTGGCAGGAAAAATGCTTGCGGTCCGCAAGCGATCGGCGCACCCGCAGGCCGCCACTACGCCGGCCGATCTGCCGCCTCCGGCTGCCGGCGTTTCGGTGGTGATCCCATCCCGCGACGGCCGCCTGTTGCTGGAACGCCTGCTCCCTGGGCTGACCCAGGAATTGAGCGGAATCGCGTCGGAAGTAATTGTCGTGGATAACGGCTCCAGCGACGGTACGGCGGCGTTCTTGCGCTCGCACTACCCGTCAACCGTCATCGAAGAAAGCGTGGAGCCACTGTCCTTCGCCAAGGCAGTCAATCGAGGATTGGAGCGAGCGCGATTCTCGCACACCCTCTTTCTGAATAACGACATGGTGCTCCACCCCGGATTCTTTGAGCCGTTGCTCGCCGCATTTCAAGAACTCCCGGATCTCTTCTGCGCCACTGCACAAATCTTCTTCCCCGAAGGCCGGCGGCGGGAGGAGACCGGAAAGGCCGTGTTCGGTCCCGCCAGCCGCGATGGATTTCCCGTTCGGTGCGAGGAGCCGCTCGAAGGCGAAGACCACAGTTACGTGCTCTACGGCAGTGGCGGATGCTCGCTCTACAACACGTCGAAAGCCCGTGAATTGGACGGCTTCGGAGAGTTGTATGAACCCGCCTATGTGGAGGATCTCGATTTGGGTTTCCGTGCCTGGAAGCGTGGCTGGCCCACCGTCTTCGTCGCGAAATCCAAAATCACCCACGATCATCGGGCCACCACCTCGCGGTTTTACAAGCAAGCCGAGTTGGACGCCGTACTCGAGGTGAACTATCTTCGATTTCTGGCGCGCTGCATCAGCTCTCCGGAACTGTTTGAGAGGTTGTGGCGCCGCGCCCTGCGCCGGTTAAACGCCGGAGCCATGCTAAAGGACGATGTCGCATTGAAGGCGCTCAAGGCCGCGCCGCGAATCGCCGGCCGGACAGAATTGGCTTCTTCTGCGTCGCGCGACGAAGACATGATCCTTGCCCTCACTGGTGGCGACGTTGCCGTCTTCCCGGGCAATTTGCGGCGCGGACGGGAAGTAGTGCTGATCGCCGCGCCGTATAGTCCGTTTCCGCTCGCGCACGGCGGCGCGGTGCGCATGTACAATCTCATGCGGCGCGCCGCCCTGGAATTCGATCAGGTGTTGGTCGTCTTCGCCGACGCGCTTACGCCACCGCCACCGGAGTTACTCCACATGTGTGCGGAGATTGTTCTGGTGCGCCGCGTGGGCAGCCACACCCACGGTTCCAGCGTCCTTCCGGACGTCGTTCAGGATTTCAACTCGCTCGCCTACCGCGCCGCACTCGGGGAGACAGTGCGCAAGTGGAAGCCTCTGGTAGCCCAACTCGAGTTCACGCAGATGGCGCAGTACGCCGCCGATTGCGCTCCGGCTAAGACGATTCTCGTGGAACACGACATCACCCTCGACCTCTACCGCCAACTGCTCTCGCGGGGAGAAGACTGGGAGACCCGCTCGCAACTGGGACGTTGGGAACAGTTTGAACATTCCGCCTGGAAAACCGTAGATTGTGTCGTGGCCATGTCGAACAAGGATTGCAAGGCAGTGACCGGCGCGCGTAAGTCCGTAGCACTTGCGAATGGAGTGGATTTGGAGCGCTTTCGTCCATCCGCGCGCGAGCCCGACCCGGCCCGGCTACTCTTCATCGGGTCGTTCGGACATCTGCCAAATCTGCTGGCTGTCGATTTCTTCCTGCGCGAAGTTTGGCCGCTTCTGGATGAAGCCGCGCCTCTGTTGCACATCATCGCCGGAGGTCGCCGCCAATACTACCAGGGAGTGCATCAGAACAAAGTCCGCGTCGATCTCGATAGACCCCGGATCGAGGTGGACGACTTTGTCGCGGATGTGCGGCCCGCCTACGAGAGGGCGACGCTGGTGATCGCGCCGCTACTCGCATCGGCCGGCACCAACATCAAAATCATGGAAGCGATGGCGATGGGCAAAGCGATTGTCACCACGCCCGGCGGCATCAATGGGCTGGACGAAATTGTGGACGGCCGCGACCTGGTCGTCGCTGAAACCGGCGTCATCATGGCCGCTCAGATTCTGCAGCTACTAAAATATCCGGAGAAACGCCGCCAAATTGAGCTCAATGCGCGTCTTAGAGTGGAAGAGGTCTATAGCTGGGACGTGATTGCCGAGCAGCAGGCCAGTCTCTATCGTGAGTTGAGTGGAGTCAATATTAAAGTATGAGTTCGTTTCTGAAGGCAGTAATCGCGGTTGCTGGTTGTACCTCTATTTCTCATCGCTCAGGACGTCAGGAGCACCGACCCTAAACAGCGTGTGAAAGCGATACGCGAAATCGGCAAACAGGCGTCCCCCTCGGCCATCGAGCCAGTTGACCCCGCTTTTGAGCGATCCCGAAGTGGAACGTTCGCGTCGGAAGCAGTGAAGGCCATCGTGCAAGTGGGAACGTCCGCCAGTCTCGATCCGTTGATTCAAGCGTTGAAAGACAACGATTCAACCATTCAGATGCTGGCCGCCGACGGAATCGTGAATTACTATCTGCCTGGCTACGTGCAGCGTGGATTGAAGAAGATCGGCAGTACCCTCAAAACCGGTCTCACCGGCGATGGAAACGATCAGATTGTGCCTCCCTATGCGCACGTCCGCGAAGATGCAGTCGTCACCTTGGGCCGCGTGGCCAGCGGCGGATCGAGCATGGAATCGCGTGCGAATGCCGCGCGTGCGGTCGGCATTCTGCGAGGGAGAGCGGCGATTCCGGATCTGCTCGCATCCCTGAAGTCAAAGGATAGCGACGTGATCTATGAATCGCTCGCCGCTCTTCAGAAGATCCGCGATAACAGCGTTGCCCCCCGTATAGTTTTCCTGGTGAACGATCTGGACGACCGCGTGCAAACGACTGCGCTTGAAACAGTAGGACTACTCGAATGCAAGGAATGCGCGCCCGACGTACGCAAGGCCTTCGATCGCGCGCGGAATGTGAAGGTAAAACGGTCCGCGCTGGCGGCCTTAGCCATGATTCCCGTGGAAGCAAATCGCGAAACCTATCTGAAACATTTCAACGATAAGGACGATGCGCTGCGAGCCTCGGCGGCGGAAGGTCTAGGGCGGCTCAAGAACCCCGCCGATCTGCCAATGATCGAAAAAGTATTTGAAGAAGAATCGAAGATGAACGCCAGGCTCGCCCAGGCATTCGCGATGGTGGATCTGGGCAAGCTCGATATGTCGGAGTTCGGCGTCGAACGTTATCTGGTGAACACCCTCAACTCGGCAAAATACAAGAACTATGCACAGGCGTATCTCATGGAGCTAGCCAGGCAGCCGGCGGTACGGGAGTCGCTATACCCGGCGCTCACGCCCGCGGCGACGAAGGATGAGAAGATCGGCCTCGCCCGTGTATTCGCGGTGAGTGGAGACAGGACTTCGGTGGACCGGCTGCAACCGCTGTCCAAGGACAACGACGCAGATGTAGCTTCGGAGGTTTTGCGGGCCTTGAGAACCTTGAAGGCCCGCGGAGAATAACGAGCCTACTTCTTTTTCTGCTGCTTCTGCTGACCGACGCGAACCTTGAACTGCGCGGCCTTGGCTTCCTTGTGGGCTTTCCAGTCATACCGCGCGGAAGCATCCAGGAGATAGGCGTTGAGGTCCGTGCCTTTTGGAATGACCGTCATCAAAGTGGCGGACTCCGAGCCATCCGGCGACGAAATACGAAAACGCTTTACATTCGGAATCGACATATCGACTTCTAGAATAGCAGACCCCTCAACCCTCCAGCACTTCCCGCACCTTCCCGCCCAATTGAGCTGCACTAAACGGCTTCTGCAAAAAATACGTGCCCGGATCCAGAACGCCGTGATGAATGATCACGCTCCCCGTGTAACCCGAGACAAACAGCACTTTCAAGCCAGGTAAATTTCTGGTTAACCGGTCGGCCAATTCCTTCCCGCTCATTTTCGGCATCACCACGTCGGTCAGTAGCAGATGAATAGGGCGCTCCGTATCGTTGTAAAGTTGCATCGCCTCTGCGCCGCTCGCCGCCGTCAGCACGTCATACCCGAGCTGCTGCAGCATATGCACCACCACTCGCCGGACATCGTCTTCGTCTTCCACCACCAGAATGGTCTCGCTTCCACGGAAACGCTCTGACCCGGATACGCTGCTGGGCTCCACATCCAACGGGTCTTCCACCCGTGGAAGATAAATCTTGAATGCCGAGCCAATCTGCGGCTCTGAATACACCAGAATTTCTCCGCCGTTTTGCTTGACGATCCCATAACTTGTGGAGAGTCCAAGCCCGGTCCCGCGGCCTCGTTCCTTGGTGGTAAAGAAAGGCTCAAACAGGTGCGCCTTAATTTCGGCCGTCATTCCGCATCCGGTGTCGCTGATGGAAAGAAGCACGTAGGGGCCCGGAGAAAGGCCAGGGTGAATCATCATCGAGAAAGTGTCGAACTCGGTCACGCTGGTTTCAATACCCAACCGTCCGCCCGAAGGCATCGCATCCCGCGCATTCACCGCGAGGTTCACGATCACTTGCTCGATCTGCCCGGGATCGGCATATACCCGTGCGGGGACGCCGACCAGCGTCAACTCGATGTTTTCTCCTACCAGGCGCTTCAGCATCTGCGCCATGTCCGTAACCAGCATTCCGACGTCCAGAACCTTCGGTTGCACAACCTGCTGCCGGCTGAACGCGAGCAATTGTTTCGTCAACGCCGTGGCCCTGTCGGCCGCACGCAACACTTGTTGCACAGCTTCGGCCCGCGGATCGTCCGGCTCAAGCCGGTCGGAAACCATCTGGCTGTACCCGGTAATCACAGTCAGCAGATTATTAAAATCGTGAGCGACCCCGCCCGCCAGCCGTCCCACCGCCTCCATCTTCTGCGACTGCCGGAACTGCTCCTCCAACCTCTTCCGTTCCGTGTTGTCCGTCAGCAGCGCAACGAACCCCGTCACCTTGCCCGACGCGTCCCGCAGCGGAGCGCTCCAGCGAGCTACCTCTACCGTCGATCCATCGCTCCGGCGCCGGCGCTCTTCAATCCCCGCCACCGGATTCTGAAAGAGCGGATTGCGCAATCTTTCCCGGAACGCTTCGAACTCGTCCGGCGGTACGATCGGCAGCGGACGATTGAGCGTTTCCGCGCTCCGGAAACCAAAGATCTGCTCCGCCGTGCGATTCCAGCTCTTGACGTTGCCCGCCAAGTCGATCGAATAGATCCCCAGCGGAGATGTTTCGATGACAGCCTTTACCGTCTCGTTCGCCTCGCGCAGCGCCTCTTCAGCGTGAGTGCGTTCCGTGATGTCACGCGAATTGATAACGAATCCACTCACCGCGGAGGAGGCGTCGAAACGCTTCCCGATCGCCTCAAGCACTCGCCACGTGCCGTTTTTATGGCGAATGCGAGTCTGAAACGTCTGTGTCGACCCGGGCGCTGTGAGACCGGCGCGGATCCGCTCGAGCACCATCTGCCGGTCCTGCGGATGAACCAGCGATAAGACATAGACGCCGGCCAGTTCAGCCGGAACAAATCCGAGGACTCGCGCCACCGACGGGCTCCCGTAACGGATGGTTCCATCGCTATCCAGCACCGTAATAATGTCCAGCGCGTTTTCGATCAGCGCACGGAAGTATTCTTCGCTCTGCTGCAGCGCTTCCACCGCCCGCTGGCGTTCGGTGGCATATTTCATCGCACGGACCAGGAGTTGACTGTCCACCTGGCCCTTTACCAGGTAATCCTGAGCTCCCTCCCGAACCGCCCGTACAGCCAGCGACTCGTCGTCCAATCCCGTCAGAACTACGATCGGGATCGACGGGGCGCGCTGATGGATGCGGACCAACGTGTCCAGACCCTCGGCATCAGGCAGCGACAGATCCAGCATGATGACGTCGAAATGCTGTTCCTCGAGACGGCGGAGCGCATGCGAGAGCCTGTCTTCATGGGTGACATGGATGACAACCCCGTTCGCTTCGCGGATGGCTTCCCGCAGAAGACGAGCATCGGCAGGGTTGTCTTCCACAAGCAAAACACGTATGTGCTCACTCATATTACGGGAGCCTGGAAAGCTCTACACGAGTAATGTGAAGTAAAATGTTGAACTTTTAACCGGCTCCGAATCAACCCAAATCTTACCACCGTGATGGATAATAGTTTGTCTGGCGGATTTGAATACAGCGGACGCCGTCATCTTCGTTGCCGCGGATCGCAGTTCCGTATACTTCATTTGCGGCTGTCACCACCTCGCTTGTCCGGCCGTAGAAAAGCCGTCACGATACGCGCATAACTCCAACATGGATGACAACGCCGTTCGCTCACGGATGGCCTCCTGCGGAAGACGCTCTATACGGGCAATGTGAAGTAAAATGAGGAGCCTTTGCCGAGTTCCGATTCAACCCAAATCTTACCCCCGTGCCGGCTAATAATTCTCTGGCAGATCGATAAGCCAAGCCCCGTTCCCGGAATTTCGCTCCCGTGTAACCTTTGAAATACGACGAAAATCTTCTCCGCGTATGCCGGATCGATGCCAATCCCGTTGTCCCGAACCCGGAAGATCCACTCCGTTGCCGATTGCCGCGCGGATATCTCGATGCGCGGCGGCGCTTCGCTTCTGTACTTAATGGCGTTGCCGGCCAGATTTTGAAACACTCTCGTCAACTGGGAGCCGGTTCCCATCACTGTCGGCAGTTCGCTCGATTCGACAATGGCCGCGTTCTTCGCGATGGGGTCGTTGAGCCTGGCAATTGCCGCCGCCACCGCTCCATTGCAATCTACCGGTTCGAGTTGCATCCGGGAGCTCTCCGCGCGTGAATACTCGAGCAGGTCGTCGATCATCAAACGCATACCCGCCGCCGCCACCGTAATCTGGATCAGCTCCTTCGCATCATCGGGGAGTTCCTGCCCATATTTCCGCTCGAGAAGTTGAGTGTGCGAAATCACCGTCCGCAGAGGGTCCTGTAGATCGTGTGAGGCCGCTCGCGCGAAGCTGCCCAGATCCTCGTTGCTCCTCGTCAATTCTTTTGTGCGTTCGTCCACCAGTTGTTCCAGTCCGGCATTCAATTTGCGCACCTCCGCTTCGGCCTGCCGGCGGACGCCGATTTCGCGCTGAAGATCGGCCGGATGCGGCAGCGCCAAAGCCTTCGGAACAAGCGGATAGAGAAGTACGGCGGTGACGATAGAGATCGCCGCCGTGAGCAGCTTTACCAGGCCATCGAGGCGGTACACGGGCACCCAAAGAGTGAGGATGTTCAATGCGTGGGTGGTGCCGCAGGCGAGAATAAAGGCGCCGAAGCAGAGAAACATCCAGGGAAACGGCAGATCGCTCCGCCTGCGCGCAAAGTAAAGAAGAACGAATGGAATCGAGTAATACGACAGCGCGATTACTGCGTCGGAAGCCACGTGCAACCACACGATTTCCGGTTTCCAGAAATAACAATGCCCATGAGGCATGAAATCTGCCGTCAGGAGGTGCCGAAAGAAATCGATCAAGCGATGTTACCTGACCTAGCATTGTACAGGTAATTCTTACTTCAAATTGATCGTACCCCGGCAGTTCTTAGCGCCACACGAACACGGCACCCGCTCCACATCCTTGCTGAAATGGTAGTCGATGGTGAGCTCTTCGCCCGGGGCGATGTCCCGCTTGCAAATGTAGAGGATGTGCCCACTCTGAACGCGGGCGTAGATGTTAGGGTCGCAGCAGTGGTTGATGTATTCGGCTCCGCTGCCGCCGACGCTCCCGTCAATTGTCCAATAGGCGTCGATCGTAAACATATAGTGCAGCGGTCCGTCGGAACGGCGCTTCGTCTCGCGCCGGCTGATCTTCTCACCTGTGTATTCGATTACCTTGCGGCCCTTTGGAATCGGTTCCAGGGCATAAACACCCCAGCGGTGAATCTTTGACGGGCGGACGCGCATTCGGAATTTCGCGTAGCGCGAATCGATTTCGGGTGCTTTGATAGTTGTTTTCGCAGGCATGTTGTTGTGAGACACACTTCAACCCGGCGCCAATGGGGAACAACATGGTTCGCGCTGAGGGGGAGAAAGCCGTCTAAAATTCTTCTTCTTCAGACGACTTCTTCTTATTCTTCCGGCGGATGATGATCAGCGCAATCACCACCACCAAGAGCACGCCCGCAATAATCTGAACCGTTTCTGAAGTCATTTCCCTGTCCCCTCCCCCCGAGGGCTTCCCGGCTACGACGATGCCGATTTCTGCTTCAAGACGTCGATAAGTTCTTTCACCGCGGCGGCACTCTTGTCGAGCATCGCCTGCTCTTCGCCGCTGAGTTGAATTGTATAGACCTTTTCGATGCCGCGTGCGCCGAGCTTCACGGGAACTCCGACGAAAAGACCGTTGATGCCGTATTCTCCTTCCAGCAGCGCGGCGCAAGGCAGAACTTTTTTCTTGTCCTTGAGGATCGATTCCACCATTTCCACCGCGGCCGCCGATGGCGCGTAATAGGCGCTTCCGGTCTTGAGGTGCTTCACAATCTCAGCCCCCCCGTTGCGCGCCCGATCGACCAGCCGGTCGAGCGTGGCCTTGTCCAGAAGTTCCGTCAGCGGAATACCCGACACGCTCGAGAGGCGCACCAGCGGAACCATCGTGTCGCCGTGGCCGCCCAGCACCACCGCCGTCACGTTCTCCATCGAGACCTGAAGCTCTTCTGCGATGAACGTTCGAAACCGCGCCGTATCCAGCACGCCGGCCATGCCGATTACACGATTCTTTGAGAACTTCGAAACCTGATGCGCGGTCCAGCACATGGCATCGAGAGGATTCGTAACCAGGATCAAAATGCAATTAGGCGAATATTTGACCGCCTGTTCGGTAGCGCTCTTCACCACTTCGTAGTTCGCAAAGAGCAGATCGTCGCGGCTCATGCCAGGCTTCCGAGCCAGGCCCGCGGTGATGACCACGATGTCCGAGTTCGCCGTCGGCTCATAGCTGTTCGAGCCGGTGATGCTGACGTCATACCCTTCCACCGGACCGGATTCCAACAGGTCGAGCGCCTTGCCCTGTGGAACGCCCTCGACAACATCGACCAAAACCACATCGGCCAGTTCCTTATTCGCAATGCGCAATGCGCACGAGGCGCCCACGTTGCCGGCGCCCACAACAGTAACTTTTTTTCTCATTAGTGTCCTTAGGAGATGATTGGCTCAAAAGGTGAATTATAACTTAACCCGGAAGCACCACTCCGTGACGCGCCCAACTAGCCGAGCTCTTCTTTGCGGCTCAGCGCCTTTGCGCGAAAAAATTGTAGCGGACTGGAATTCGAAACCGCGAGCAATCAGAGAGACTCACTTTGATGGATCTCATCCTTCAACTCTTTTTCGGTAAAGCGGAGTAAGGGATGCCCAGTTCTGAAGCGCGCTGAATGAATTCGTAACGTGTCAGATTCAAAAGTTGTGCCGCTTTCCCACTAGATAACGACCCTCGACGGTAGAGCTCGAAAACGATCATCTCGCGAGCCGCTTCGCCGATCGGTTGATGCTGCTGTTGAAGGATCGCGATGAGGTCCTGATCCAGTTCTAACGTTACTGTGCTCATGCGCTGATACTCTTTCCCATCTTGCCCCATTTGGTGACAGATCCAAGTCTGGCCAGCTACCGGGAAGTCGTGATACAGCTTACCCGCGATTAAGCCGATACATTGGAATACCGTTCATGCTGTTCTACTTTCCAACGGAGAGAAGCCGTAAATGACGCGTTTGTATCGCTTCGCCATACCCGCACTGTTACTTTTCTCGGCCGCAAACTCATGCATGGCCGACAATTTTTCGTTCACCGGAACTTTTATCTACGACACCGACGTCGAAATATTTCACTTCACCCTCGCCAACCCAACAGCCGGCGTCACCTTGCGAACATGGTCTTACGCTGGAGGCGTCGATGCCGACGACAACACGATTCCAGCCGGCGGATTTCAGCCCATTCTCGACGTATACACGGCTAACGGTACCCAAATGAATCCGGGCGCTGCCGGACCTTGCACAGTGCCGACAACCGGAAATCCGTTGTCGGATTTGCTTCCTGATCCCGCCACCGGCGAATGTTCGGACGTCTATTACCCAACAACCCTATCTTTCCCCGGTGGCGTCTGGGATCCAGGCGACTACATCGTGGCGCTCACGGAAGATGCGAACCAAGGCGTCGGCAATCTGTCGGATGGATTTTTCGCGTCTGCCGTTCTCGGACTGCCGGTCCCCAGTAATTTCACTTGCCAGGTAGGTCCAATCGGTTTTCAGGGAACCCCGCCGACACTTCCAACCGACGGCGCGTTCTGCGACGAGTTTTCTCCCGGAGCGCAACGCAGCGGAGCGTGGGCTCTGGATATTCTAAACGTGGACAGTGCCACTGACGTCACCGCACCAGAGCCAGGCACTCTCTTGTTCACCCTCCTCGGCGTCGCGGCTCTAATGGCCGGGCTCCGGCTGAGAAGTTAGCGCCCGCGAGCAGCAAACCAAGCTCTTCTCTGCGGCTCAGCGGCTTTGCGCGAAAAATGCCGCTCCCCCCAACCCGAGTAACACCTCCATCAACAATTCTTTCTCCCAAGCAATCCACAACATAGCCAAAAATCGCTCCCAGGAACTTGGCGCGCCACCGCTAAAGTTAAATCAGAAAGAGAAGGGCCGTCGAGCCCGCGCCTTTCGAAGGAGCACGATCCAGATGTCCACACTACCGCAGGTCATCGTTGCCACCCCGGCAATCGGCCTGATCAGTCACCCGGCCCTCATCGCCGGCGAAGATCCCGCCCAGTACGCGGCCCACCTCGCCGCATACAAATCCCAACACAAACCGGCCACCATCGACGAACAGTTCCTCGTCAAGCAAATGGCAGACGCCACCTGGCGTCTGAATCGCGTTCAACGCCTCGAAAAGCCCCTCTTCAACAACGCCCCCGGCGGCAGTCCCTTCGCCGATCCCCTATTCTCCAACGAGCTCCTCAAGCTCGCCCGCTACCAGAAATCGCTCGAGTCCACCTACTTCCGAGCCAGCCGCGAACTCCGCACCATCCGCCAGGAGCAAACCGGCGCCGTCAAGAAAGAAGAAAAACAGGAAATCGCCGTCGCCACAGCAGAGAACAAGCAAAAAGTCGCCGAATTCAGCGCCGCCCTCGACGAAATCATGTACGGCACCCTCCCCGGCGACCCGGATACCCACAAAATCGCTCCCACCGGCCGTGAAACGGAACAAAGCCAATCTGGGCCGGGACGAGTGGCCGGGAGGAAGTGATACACTCGCAAAACGTGACAATTCGCTGGTTAACCGCCCTCCTGCTCGCGGCATTCCTGGCTGGATGCGGCAAATCGTCCAACACCAGTCAGTCGCTCACCATAGCTGTCAATGCCGGCGTCGAAGGAACGGCGCTCAAAACCGCCGCGCAGGAATGGGGCAGGCAAACCGCCACGCGAATCGAAGTCGTCGAGCTCCCCTACAACAACCTCTTCGAAAAGCTCCTGATGGATCTCACCAGCCGGACAGGTTCGTACGACGTCGTCATGATGGACGATCCCTGGTTCCCGAAACTTGTCGAAGGCGGGAATCTCGCGCCGCTGCCGCAGGAACCCGGCGGCGATTTCATCCGTAGCTGTCTCGACGTCTGCCGGCATCCATACCAGGTGGGCAAATATTACGCCCTCCCCTACGTCGGCAATTCGCAGTTGTTCTTTTATCGCAAGGACCTCTTCGACAAGCACCACCTCGCGCCGCCCGATACCTGGGATCAGGTTCTCACCGCGGCGAAAACGATCCAGTCCAAGGAAAAAATGTACGGCTACGTCGCGCGAGCAGCTCCCGGCAACGCCGTAGTCACCGACTTCATGCCCATTCTCTGGGCCTTCGGCGGCAACATTCTGAATGCCGATGGAGAGCCCGCCGTCAACAGCGTGAACGGCATCGCGGCACTGCGGCTCATGATCGAACTCGGCAAGTATTCGCCCCCCGGTTACGCCGGCTTCAACGCCGACGAAGTCTCGGCGCATCTACTCAAGGCCACCGCGCCCATGAGCATCAACTGGCCCGCCTGGATCGCCGCCATGGACGACCCCGCGCGTTCAAAAGTGGTAGGCAAAATCGATTTCGCGCAGGTGCCCTCAGCCATGAAGAAAGGGCAGGCAGAACTCGGGACTTGGCTGCTCGGCGTCCCCTCAGGTTCCAAGAACGCGGATCGCGCGTTCCAGTTCATCACCTGGGCCACCGCGCCAGAACAGATGAAGACCGCCGCCCTCCGAGGCAACCCGCCCACGCGCCGCAGCGTCTTCGAATCCGCCGATCTGAAGCAAAAATTCCGCGCGTTCCCAGCCCAACTAGCGTCGCTCGAAACCGCCCGTCCTCGTCCGCGCACCCCGCTCTGGAACGAAATCGAGAACGCCTTCGGAATCTATCTTTCCAAAGCCAACGCCGGGTCGATGAAGCCCGAGGACGCAATGAAAAGAGCCCAGGACGAAATCGAAGCCATCCTGCGGCGCAGCCAATGAAAGGGAGATTGCCCTGGATCGCGCCGGCCATGATCCTGCTACTGGCGCTCTCCATTTTTCCGCTAATCTATTCACTCAAACTCGGCCTGAAACCCGCATACTTCGAGCGAATGTTCCACGATCGCCTGTTCCACATCGCGCTCGGGCAGACGCTGCTATTCACCGCCCTGGCGCTGGCCGCGGAATTCGTACTCGGCCTCAGCCTGGCACTGTTGATCGACAGCCTCGGCCGAGCCGCGCGCTTCTTTCGCGCCGGACTCCTGATGCCGATGCTCCTGCCGCCGGTCGTGGCCGCAGTCGCCTGGCGTCTCATTTTCAATCCACAATTCGGAGTCTTGAACGGAACGCTAAAAGGGTTCGGCCTCGACGCATCCCACCTCACCTGGACGAACGGTGAAGGAGCAGCGCTGCTCTGCGTGGTAATCGTAGACATCTGGGAATGGACGCCGTTTCTCTTCCTGCTCCTCAGCGCCGGCTTGCAGTCGCTCCCCCAGGAACCGCTCGAAGCCGCGCGAGTCGATGGCGCAAGCTGGTGGCAAACCACCCGCGACATCACGCTCCCGCTCCTGAAACCAGTGATCCTCCTGGCGCTGCTCTTGCGCTCCATGGATTTGATGCGAATCTTCGACCAGATCTTCATCCTCACGCAAGGCGGTCCCGGATTCGCCACCGAAACGGTCAGTCTATACATCTACCGGACAGCATTCCGTTTCGGAAATTTCGGCTACGCCGCCGCCATGTCATTCGTCATGCTGGCAATCACCACAGTGATGGCCCGATCGCTGATGAGGGTCATGAAAACAAGATGAAGCGAGCCGCCCAATTCGCAGTCGCAACGGTGGCCCTTCTCGCAGCACTAGCGCCCGTATACTGGCTGGTCACAATTTCGCTGAAGCAGGAAGTCGACCAGTTCGCAGTGCCGCCCCTCTGGTTCCACTTCGCGCCAACGGCCCAGCACTACCTCAACGCGTTCCAATCCGGAGCCTTCACCCGCTACTTCGCAAACTCCATCGTCATCGCGACCGCCTCCACTCTATGCGCATTGTTGCTAGGAGTGCCCGCGGCCTACGGACTCTCACGTTTTCCCTGGCCGAAGCTCAGCTTCTGGATTCTCTCCACTAGAATGCTCCCGCCCATCGTAACCATCATCCCGATCTTCCTCATGCTGCGCGAAGTGCATCTGCTGAACTCACTAACCGGCCTGATCATCGTCTACACCGGATTCAATCTGCCATTCGTAGTGTGGATGATGCAGAGCTTCTTCGACGACGTGCCGCGCGAACTGGAAGAAGCCGCAATGCTCGACGGCGAATCCCGTTTCGGAGCATTTCTCCGCATCGTTCTTCCTCTCGTCACACCCGGTCTAGCCGCCACCGCCGTGTTCTGCCTCATCGTCGCCTGGAACGAGTTTCTCTTCGCGCTGATCCTGACGCAAACAGAATCCGCCATGACGCTACCGGTAGGCATCGCCGCGCAAGTCACACAATACGAAATCAAGTGGGGAGCAATGAGCGCGGCCGGAGTCGCGGCCATGGTCCCGGTGCTATTGTTCGCCACCGCGGCGCAGAAGTATCTGGTGCGAGGATTGTCGCTCGGAGCCGTCAAAGGATGACCGCGCTCCAGATCGAAAACGTCTCGAAACGTTTCGGCCCGAAGCCCGCGGTCGACGGCGTTTCACTGGAAGCCGAGGGTGGGGAATTCATCGTGCTGCTAGGCCCCTCCGGCTGCGGCAAAACGACGCTCTTACGAATGATCGCCGGACTGGAGACCGCCGATTCCGGTTCGATTTTTCTAAACAGCAGGGACATCACCCGGCTCGAGCCGCGAGCCCGCGACATCGCAATGGTGTTCCAGAGCTACGCACTCTATCCACACATGACCGTCGCCGGGAACATCGCCTACCCGCTAAAAGTCAGGAAGAAGCCGAAAGCGGACATCGAGCGCGAGGTGACAGACGTGGCCCGCCGCCTCGGTCTCGAATCGCTTTTGATCAATCGTCCGCGCGAGTTATCCGGAGGAGAACGCCAGCGCGTCGCCCTCGCCCGAGCCATCGTCCGCCACCCGCAGGCATTTCTGATGGACGAGCCGCTTTCAAATCTGGACGCCCGGCTCAGAGTGGACATGCGAGCCGAGCTGAAATACCTGCAACACCAACTCCAAACCGTGACCCTCTACGTAACGCACGACCAGAGCGAAGCCATGACGCTGGCACACCGGATAGCCGTGATGGATCACGGCCGCGTACAGCAATTCGACACACCCGAAAACATCTACAACCGCCCAGCAAATCTCTTCGTGGCAGGTTTTCTAGGCAGCCCGTCGATGAACCTGCAACCCGACCCGGATCGACCAGGAGTGACCTTGGGAATCAGGCCCGAGGACGTAGAGTTCTCGACGACCGAACAACCCGGCTGGCAAGAAAGCCGGGTCTACGTAACCGAGGCAATGGGCAACGAGACCATCGTGAAGCTCTCGATCGGCGGCAGGCACATCACCACACGTATCCAACCAGGCACACGGCCGGACTTCGACGCCCCAGCCTGGTTCCGCTTCCGCCCCGAAAAGATCCACCGGTTCGATTCAAGCAGCGGAGCTCGTCTGCCTTAGCTTCAGCCGGTGCAGCATGCGAGCAAAGGCAACCAGAGCGCTGCCGGTAAGGATTAAGGTACAGACTTCCGGCGTGCCCCCGCCGCCGCTCTGCACATTCGTTGTTCCGATTGCGAAATCGTCGACCATCAAGTACCCGGTCGTGAGCGAGCTAGGAAAGTAAATATCGACACTGGTAATCAGCGTGTCGCTAGTGACGCCGAAGAAGGCCGCGTTCAAAGTCGCACTGATTGTATTCGCGGTCGGAGAGCAAGTAATGCACTGGCTTCCGTTCATCCAAATTACAGGGGCTGCGCCTGTGTTGGCGAATCCGAACAAGCTGCCCCATGCCGTTGCGCCACTGCCTGGAAGCGTAACGTGTATGTGGCTGGTGCCCGGATGGCTACTGTCCGGAGTTACGTCTTTAAAATAGTCTCCGAGATTTGTAGCCGGGTTTGGGAACGTCCATTGGAAGCTCGGGCTCCCGCCAGGGTCTCTCACAGCTCCAGCAACGGCGATGCCGTTGTCGATTACTTGGAACAGAATCGTGTCCACTGTAATACCGCCGGCAGGGGTCGTGCTGCTCGACCCGAACCCTGGTTTCGTGAATCCAGGTTGCGATACCGCATCGTTGAAATCCGCAGTCGTCACCGAGCCAACTGCTGCGAGCCAGGTCCCCTGATCGAGAAAGGTAACAAGCGCGGCCTGTGCCGGCGCGGCGCTGAACACAAATCCAGCGAAAACAGAAACAAGTAGAGCTTTCGATCTCATCGAGATCCTCCATTAAAATGCAATTTGTGCTTTCAAAAGTGGAGTGGGATTACCCTGAGAAACTTCTCTTGCGATTACCCCTAGGAAGCCTCTGGCAGTACCTAGGAGTAATCCTGCAATGGCCGTACAATCACAATATGAAACTGACCTCGCTAGTCATCCTATTGAGTGGCCTCGCACTCTGGGCGCAAGCGCCCGACGCGGCTGATCCCGATGTCGCCAAGCTCCGCACACAACTCCAGCGCGACGAACGCGTGTTAAAGGATTGGGCCAACCTCCACCGCTACGCGGATGCCAATTCCAAAGTGCAGCCGCCCGAAAAAGGAGAGGAGCGCGTCGTCTTCATGGGTGACTCCATCACCGACGGTTGGGGCCAGAAGTACGGGAAGTTCTTCAACGGCAAACCGTACATCAATCGCGGCATCAGCGGCCAGACCACGCCCCAGATGTTGATCCGTTTCCGCCCGGACGTGATCGCCCTCAAGCCGAAAGCAGTGGTGATCCTGGCCGGCACCAACGACATCGCCGGGAACACCGGCCCGTCCACGCTGGAGATGATCGAGGACAACTTTACCTCGATGGCCGAGCTAGCGAAGGCAAACGGGATCAAGGTAGTGCTGTCGTCAGTCATGCCCGTGTGCGACTACATCAAGCCGCAAACCGAGCGCCGCCCCAACGACAAGATCATCGAGCTGAACAAGTGGATCAAGGACTACGCCGAAAAGCACAAGCTCGTCTACCTCGACTATTACTCCGCGATGCTCGACGACAAGCAAGTCCTAAAACAGGAGCTCACGTTCGACGGCTTGCATCCCAACGACGCCGGCTACGAAGTGATGGGTCCGCTGGCACAAGAGGCAGTCGACAAAGCCCTCAAGAAGAAGTAGCGCCTACCGCCCTAACGACACCCGCACGCGCTGCTGATACTCGGCGGCCTTCCGCAGTATCTCCTCGCGGTTGAGCGTCAGCGCGCGCCGGTCGCGGACCACCATGCGGCCGTTCACCATCACATGCCGCACATCCGATCCCTTCAGCGCGTAGACCAACTGCGAGTACACATTGTAAATGGGAACAGCATGCGGCTCATCCAGACTGACGAACATCAGGTCAGCGCGCTTGCCCGCCTCGAGCGACCCGATCTCCCTCTCCATCCCCAGCGCTCTGGCCCCGCGAATCGTTGCCATTTCGAACGCCTTCTCGGCTGTCAACGACACCGGATCGCCAGTGGTCACCTTCTGCAGCTTAGCCGCCAGATCCATCTCCTCGAACATGTTCACGTCGTTGTTGCTGCCAGCGACGCCGTCCGTTCCAAGTCCTATGGCGATATCGCGCGCCAGGTACTTCATCACAGGCGCCACGCCGCTAGCCAGTTTCATGTTGCTCGACGGGTTGTGCGCCACGCCCGTGTTATGCCGCTTGAGAATATCCAGATCACCGTCGCTCACCCAGACGCCATGCGCGACGACAGTCCGCCCATTCAGAACACCCAGCGACTCGAGCAATTGAGTGGGCGACAGATGGCGCTTGGCCATCAAGTCGTCATTCTCCTTCTTAGTCTCGGAGAGATGAGTCACCAGCGGAGCACCATACTTGTTCGCCAGAGCCCGCGCTGCCTTCAGCGACTCGTCCGAATTCGTGTAGACCGCGTGCGGCGCGACTGCGGCGACAATCAGCGGGTCCTTGGCGAACCGCTGCAGGAAAGCCTCGGTGCGCTTCAAAGCATCGGCCGGAGTCTTCGCGTCCGAGACAGGGAAGCCGATGATCGTCTCGCCAAGCACGCCGCGTATTCCCGCGCGCTTGGTCTCCTCGGCGACCACCTCTTCGAAGTAATACATGTCGGTGTACGTAGTGGTTCCGGAGAGCAGCATCTCCAGACACGCCAGCCGCGTCCCCCACCGGACGAACTCCGCGTTCACGTTCTTAGCTTCCGCCGGGAAAATATACTTCTCGAGCCAATCCTGAAGCTTCAGATCGTCAGCGATGCCGCGGAACAGCGACATCGCGGCGTGGGTATGCGTGTTGATAAGGCCCGGAGCAAGGATCGCATTGGCCTCGTAGACGGTCGACTTCGTCTGAAAGCGCTTCGCGATGTCGGCCCGAGTTCCAACAGCGACGATGCGCTCGCCCACGATCGCGATGGCCCCATTCTCAATCACGCGCCGCGCCGCGTCCATAGTGACCAGATAGCGCGCGCTGAGGATCCAGTCAGCAGGTTCGGCGCGCAGCAGGAGCGCCGCCAGAAGGAAGCTAATGCAGAAACGAAGCATCGAATGGCCTTGGGAAGATGTCTTTCATACGGAGAGTTTCGCTCTTGCCTTCGAGATTCACCAGGGTCAATTCAGCGTCGCCGCAGAACTCCCAAAGGATCTGCCGGCACGCACCGCAGGGAGGAGTCAGAGTGGCGGTATCGGCGGCCACGGCGATCCGTTTGAACTTGCGAGCGCCCTCCGACACGGCTTTGAACACCGCGACACGCTCAGCGCACAAAGTCAGTCCGTAGGTAGCGTTCTCGATGTTGCAGCCGGTGTAGATTCGCCCGTCTTCGGTTTCGAGAGCAGCGCCAACTTTGAAGTTCGAGAAGGGTGCGTGAGCATGTTCGCGGGCCTCGATGGCCGCTTGCAGAAGAGCGTCCATCAAAGCTCTTCGATCCGCGCATAGATTTCCGAAAGCGGAACGGTAATCTCAGGATTCGTGGTCGTTAGAACGTCATCCTGCGCCTCTACAGTTCCCTCTTTGGTAACGATCCAACCTCTTTGAAGCCTCGGATCGACAACCCAGACGTACTTGACGCCGAAGTGCAGATAGTCACCGATCTTCTCTTGGATGCTGGACTCGCTGTCGTCGGGGGAAAGCACTTCGACACAGATGAATGGAGGAGTCCGCAGGATTGGCGTATCGGGGCGTGGCCCGAGAACTACTGTGACGTCGGGAACACGAAAACGACTCGGGCTAACTTGCATCGTCCAATTGATCGCGACGTAAATTCCGAGTTGCCTGCGTCTCTCCAAAAGATAGACCGCGATTTCAGACTTGGCTTCCGAGTGATCCCGTTCCCCAACATTCAGCTCGACGACTTCGCCGTCCACGTAATCGCACTCGGGACTATAACTCGTCGAGAGGTATTGTTCCACCGAGATCATAGCTTCAGGATACTGCGTCCAGCCGGGGCAGCAGAGCCGTCATCAGCCTGATAAGCGTATCCCGCACCATCGCGCCGGTCTCGAGCACTTCCTCATGATTGATCTTCTGCGGCAGCACGCCCGCGGCCATGTTCGTCACGCACGAGATCGCCAGCACCTTCATCCCTGCATGGTTCGCCACGATCACTTCCGGCACCGTCGACATCCCGACCAGGTCCGCTCCGATCGTCCGCAGAAACCGAATCTCGGCCGGGGTCTCGTAGCTCGGTCCAGTCAGCGCCGCGTAGACGCCTTCCCTCAGTTCCACGTCTAGTTCCGCCGCGGTGGTTTTGGCTATCTCGCGGAACTGCACCGAGTACGCTTCCGACATATCCGGGAACCTGGGGCCGAATTCGTCCTCATTCGCTCCAATCAACGGGTTCGTCCCTTGCAGATTGATGTGGTCGGAGATCAACACCAGGGCGCCCTGCCCGTAGCTCAAATTGATGCCGCCGGCCGCGTTTGTCAACACCAGCGACCGCACTCCGAGCAGCCGCAGCACTCGCACGCCGTATGTCACCCGCGCCGCGGCGTATCCTTCATACAGATGCGCCCGCCCGGCCATCACCGCCACTTCTGTCGTCCCCAACTTTCCGAATACGAGTTTCCCCGCATGGCCTACGGCGGTCGAACGAGGCCATCCAGGAATCTCGGAGTAGGGAATCTCCAGCCCATCCTCCAATTCGTCAGCAAACGCGCCCAGTCCGCTGCCGAGGACCACTCCAATCGACGGCCGTCTGCCGCCGATCTTTTCTTCCAGGAATTTCTTCGTTTGTTGGAACATTACAGCAGCATACCCGCGATGCAGGCGGACATGAAGTTCGCCATCGACCCAGCGGCCACCGCCTTCAGCCCAAGGCGCGCCAGATCGGACTTCCGTGTCGGTGCGAGTGCGCCAATGCCACCGATCTGAATCGCGATTGAACTGAGATTTGCAAAGCCACACAGCGCATACGTCGCGATGGTGAACGAGCGCGGATCCAGTTGCGCCTTCAATGGTCCGAGTTTCAGAAATGCCACAAATTCGTTTAGCACCAGCCTCGTACCCAGAAGATCACCGATGGTTGCGCAATCGTTCCAGCTCACACCCATCAGCCACGCCAGAGGAGCAAAGATTGCTCCGAAAATCCTCTCCATGGTGGGAGGAAGCCAACCCATACCGGGCAACGTGTGAATCCAGCCGAGAATACCATTCGCCAGCGCGATCAGAGCGAGAAACGCAATCAGCATGCCACCGATATTCAGCGCGAGCTGCAGGCCGTCTCCAGCGCCGCGCGCGGCCGCGTCGATGATGTTCACGCCAGGTTTCTCGACTTCCACTTTCACGTTGCCCATCGTTTCCGGTTCATCCACTTCCGGCATGATGATTTTCGCCAGCATGATGGTGGCGGGCGCGGTCATGATCACAGCGGTCAGCAGGTGCTTGATGTCGACCATCGCAATTTTCACGTAGGCGGCCATCACCGCGCCGGAAACGTGCGCCATGCCGCTGGTCATGATGGTGAACAGTTCGGACTGCGTCAATCCCGCCAGGAACGGCCGGATGGTCAACGGAGCTTCCGTTTGCCCCATGAAGATGCTCGCGGCAACGCAAGTGGACTCCGCGCCGCTCACGCCCATTACCTTCTGCATCATCACGGCCATGGCGCGTACCAGCACCTGCATGATGCCGAGCTGATACATGATCGCAAATAACGATGCGATAAAAATCACGATAGGCAAGACCTGAAAGGCGAAGATTACCCCATAGGGGCCACCCTTCGTGCCGAGAGGGCCAAACAGGAATTGACTGCCGCTCTCCGCATACTGGAGCAGGGCATTCACCGCAGTGCTGGCAAACTCGAACAGTTTGCCGAAATCTGTTTTGAGAACGAGGAAAGCGAATGTGAATTGAAGGCCGAGGCCCCAGGCGATTAAACGCGGTTTGATGGCACGCTTGTGCGGAGAGAGAAGGAAGGCCACCGCCATGATCACCACCAACCCGAGAAGGCCAGTGAAGCGTCCCATGGAGGCCGTCGGCCTTAGCTGACTACTTCCAGAATCAGTTGGCGTTCATCGGGTGGGTTGGAGGAGATTTTGAACGCATCTTCCACCATTTGCCCGGCTTCTTCCAAGTGCTCCTCGGAAGTGTGATAAATCCGGCACAGCACGCCGCCGGATTCCATTTTCGTGCCGATCTTGGCTTCCAGAATTACGCCCACCGCGTGATCGATCGTATCTTCCTTGGTGTCGCGTCCCGCGCCGATCAGTGACGAAGCCTTGCCGATCAGTTCCGCGTCGATGGCGCTGATGTAGCCAGGCCGCGGGCAGAGAATTTCCGCCGCACCCGTCGCGTTTGGGAGCAGCTCAAAACGATCAAGTACCTGAGGATCGCCGCTCTGCGCCTTGATCACGTCCTTGAACTTCTTGTAGCCGGACCCGTCGAGCAATCTGGCCTGCGCCACTTCGCGGGCTTCTTCGATTGTCGTGGTGACTTTGCCCAGCCAGATCATCCGCGCGGCAAGCTCTAGCGAGAGGCGGGTCAAATCCACCGGGCCCGCGTTCTGCAAAGTCTGGGATACTTCCATGATTTCGAGCGCATTCCCGACGGCGAATCCAAGGGGTTGATTCATGTCGGTGATTAACGCCTGCACCCGGCGGTCCATGCGGCGTCCGATGCCGACCATTACTTGTGCCAGCCGGCGTGCGTCCACTTGCTTCTTCATGAAAGCGCCGCTGCCCACCTTTACGTCGAGCACCAGTGCATCCAGCCCAACAGCCAGCTTCTTCGACATGATCGACGAGGCGATCAGCGGAATGGATTCCACGGTGGCGGTCGCATCGCGCAAGCCGTAAAGCTTTCCATCCGCCGGTGCGATTTCCGGAGTCTGGCCGATGAACGCAAGTTTGTGTACTTTGAGCTGTGCAACGAATTCGGCGACGGAGAGGTTGGTGCGAAACCCGGGAATGGATTCCAGTTTATCCAGCGTGCCGCCGGTGTGACCCAAGGCGCGGCCGGAAATCATCGGAACAACAACCCCCGCAGCCGCGGCAATAGGAGCGGCGATCAGACTTGTTTTGTCGCCGACACCTCCAGTAGAGTGCTTATCAACCTTAGTACCGGGAATAGAGGAGAGATCGAGAACTTCGCCGGAGCGCATCATCGAGTCAGTAAGAGCACTGACTTCGCGATCCTGCATTCCGGAAAAATACACCGCCATCAGAAATGCCGACATTTGATAGTCGGGGATTTCGCCGCGTGTGTACCCGTCGACTAAATACGTAATTTCTTCAGAGCTCAGCTCTTCGCCGTCTCGTTTCCGGTGAACCAGATCAACAGTACGCATTTAAGTTTCCTAGCGTACCACACCTGTCGCCGGAACGCAGACATTCCCCGCCTCCCTCAGACCCGAAACCGCGGTCGTGAGCGAGCCCTAATACCGCATTCTACTTCATTATTTCCGGAATCGGATACTGATATTCTCCCTGAAAAATTTTGCCGAACAATTCGAGCGTCTGTCCATGCAGAAGTCCGTTGTCAGCCAGCAGATGAGCCCCTCGTACATCTATGGCGCCGCCCTTCATGTCGGAGCAGATTCCGCCGGCTTCAGCGATCAGTAGAGCGCCCGCCGCCATGTCCCAAGGATTTAACCCGAATTCCCAGAAGCCGTCCAGCCTGCCACACGCCACATAGGCCAGGTCGATGGCCGCGGCCCCTGCCCGCCGCACGCCGTGAGTCAGCATGGCGAGCTGGTAGTAAAAGTGAACATTGATGTTTTCGTGCCGCCGGCGGCTGGGAAACCCGGTTGCCACCAGACTATCTTCCAGCCTCTTAACGGTGGAAACCCGAATTCGCCGGTTGTTCAGATATGCGCCGGATCCGCGTTCGGCAGTGAACATTTCCTGACGTGTGGGATCGAAAACGACCCCGGCGATCAGCTCGCCCGCCTGTTCCAGCCCTAGGGTAACGTTGAACACAGGAAACCCGTGGGCGAAGTTCGTTGTGCCGTCGAGCGGGTCGACATACCAGCGGAATTCCGATGTCCCTTCGTTACCGCCGCCTTCCTCGGCCACTATGGAATGCGACGGAAAGTACGTTCGCAGGCGTTCCACGATCAACTTTTCCGAAGTGCGATCCGCCTCGGTTACCAGATCGTGCTCACCCTTCAGCTCGAACCCTATCCGGCGCTCGAAATAGTGCGCCAATAGCGCACCTGCCTCTCGCGCAATTTCTACCGCAGTTTCGAGATAGGACGCCATTCGCTGGAAGTTAGGTGATTTCCATCAAATACTTTATGTCGTGCTTAAACAGGAATAGATTGGGACCGTCGGTTCTGGTCAGGCGAATGAAGCTCTCGTCGAAGAATTCGATTACGCCCTCCACCTCCGCGTCGTCGGTGAGGCGGACGCGCACAGGAATCTTGCCGTCGGTGAGGTGCCGCAAATACTTCACCTCTTCAAAAGTTTGGGCGGGCGCTTTGGATTTGCTTCCGGAACTCATTTAGTGGATGGAATCCCCATAGTAACCGGTTCGGGAGATCACCCGCAAATCAGGGTTCTTTGTCTTCACCACGAGTTTGTGAAACGGATCCTTGGTGAGCGGCACGTTTTTCGAATAGTAGGAGAGCGAATATTGGGTGCGTAGTTCCCGCAGAATGTCGTCAAAAGCCTGATCCATGTCCCTTCCGAGCGCCGGCATGAACACCCGGCCACCGGTCCCCTGGGCGAGGGTCGTCAAGGCGTTCTCGCCGCCGATATTGCGCCCCACATCGTTCGTGATCGGCATGACCAAAATCGAGTAGAATACCGAATCCGCCATATGGAGGGCTCGCAGGGCATCCTGATACTTCATCGCGCTGACGGTGTCGCCGCCATCGGTCACCACTACCACCACGTGCCGCCCATCGCGGTTTCGCAGCGGCTTCGTGCTTTCCCAGATTGCGTCGTAAAGCGCGGTTCCGGCCTCCGCTTTGAATCCCTTCATTTCTCTCGCCAACATAGGCAGGTTCCGGGTGAAATTCGTGTTCAACGTAACCTGCCAGTTGAAGGAATACAACGACACGGTATCATCGGGATTGCCCTCCCGGAACAGTGCGTGAAGAAAGCGCTGGACGGAGTCGATTTCATACTTTAAGTCCTTAGCCGTGGAGCCGCTGACGTCCACCAGAAGCGCGATCGAGAGCGGCTGCTCGGTCTGGCGGGCGAACACTCTGATCTCCTGCGGGACGCCGTTGTCGTAAATTGTGAAGTCGTCTCTGTCGAGACCGGCAATCGGCTTTCCGTAGTTGTCTTTGACCGTCGCCAGCACGCGGACGAGTTTCACGTCGACCCGGAAGGTTGGATCCTCCGCCCGAGTGGCGAACAACGTTAGAAACGCGACTGCTATCGCCCGAGTACCGAGTCGTCCCACTCGCCATCCACCCAGACTTCGCCATCCGCGAAGTGCTCTTTTTTCCAGATTGGCACCAGTTTCTTCAGCCGGTTGATTCCTTCCAGCGCTGCTTCGAAGGAAGGCGTGCGATGAGGAGCCGTGGCTACAACCGCGACGCTCGTTTCCCCGATTTCCATGCGGCCAAGGCGATGCACCATGGCCAGACGCCCAATCGCATGTTTCGCGGCGATTTCGCGGCCGATCTCGGCCATCATCTTCACTGCCATTCCCTCATAACATTCGTAATCGAGGAATTTCGTTGCTCGTCCTTTCGTGTTATTCCGTACCACGCCTTCAAACACTACAACAGCTCCGTCTTCGCCTTGCAGCAGCCGGTTTTTGATGGACCGCTCATCGATCGGCGATCGCGTCAAGGCGAAGAAGTGACCTGCATCGTCGATGATCTCATGCGTGTACGGGTTGCTACCGCCGCTGACGGGTGGCAGAAACGCAACTTCGTCGCCGGGCGCCAAGCTGGCCGACCTTTCCGAGAACTGCTGGTTAAGCGCCATGACGATACTCCCCGACATTTTTTCGAGCTTTGGGAATTGCCGCGCGTAGTGGTCGAACAGGCCCTGCAAGACGCTGCCTTCCTCTACCTCGAGCGATTCTTCGGCACGGCCCACAATATCTTTCAACTGCCCAAAAAACAGCACTTTCACCCGCACCCTCAAATGGTAACAGACGCCTCATCAGGTGGTTACGTTCCATCCGCTATAATTGCCCTCGGATGTTTGAAAATCAAACCCGGCTGCGGGTCAGGTATGCCGAAACCGACCAGATGGGCGTCGTCTATTATGCCAACTATTTCGTCTGGATGGAGCTCGGCCGCGTGGAATTCTGCCGGTCAATGGGCCTCCGCTACAAAGATATGGAGGTGAACGATGGTATCCTCCTCGCGGTGGTCGAAGCAGGCTGCCGCTATCTCTACCCGGCGCGGTACGACGAAGAAGTTGTGCTCCATACCACCCTTCGATTGGCGCGTCCCCGGATGGTCCGTTTTGAGTATGAAATGTTCGACGTGATGGCCTCCCGTAAGCTGGCCACCGGCTTTACCAGTCACATTTTCTGTAGTCCCGAAATGCGCCCGCTGAAGCTCCCGCCGAAGTACCTGACTTTGTTTGAGGCCGCTGCTTCAGATAAGAAAATTCCTGAGCCGCGCGAAAGATAGTACCTAGGTACTTTGCTTTGATACCAAAACACTTGACTTGCAGTACCTCTTAGTCTCACAATCAAAAATCGGACTAATTCTAATGAAACTATCATTCTGGTCAATTCTATTAGGTTTGGCGGTTGCCGGATCGTTGTGCGCTGGTCCTGTGACCGTGATCAATCCCAGCTTTGAGAATCCTGCTCTGGGTTGCAGCCCCAGCAATGAGTGCTTCTCGGCCAGCGTTCCTGGCTGGAGTCCTTCGGGTATTTTCGCCGTGTTCAAGCCTGGGCCGGCGCAAGTAAACAGTGTTCCCGATGGAACCCAGGTTTTAGGTCTCGGGTTCGACTCGAACGGCGAAGCGGATCAGGATACTTTGACGCAGGTCGTAGCGAACACCACGTACACGCTTTCCGTGATGATTGGCCGGCGCATCGACTTTGCTATGTCCGATTATTCGATTGGGCTTTTGGGCCTCAAAACGCAGAGCGACACCGTGTTGCCGAGCGCGGGTAATTTTCTGCTCGATACTCTGGTCTACACCGCTCTTCCCGGCGATGTTGGCAAGGAAATTATTATCCAGTTGACGTCGACCATAACCCCGCCAAATTTTGAGCGCCAGACGGACTTTGATAGTGTTTCGCTGGATGCGACCTCAACCGAGGTCGGTGGTAGTGCTCCGGAGCCGTCGGCTTTCGTGCTTGCCGGTCTTGGTCTTCTCCCGCTCGGCCTTCTTCGCCGCCGCCGTTAGCTTTCTGCCTTTAACTTAAGATCTGATTTGAAAAACGAGAACCCTTCGGGGTTCTCTTTTTTTTGGCCTTCAGGCAGGAACGCCTTGGCCGGCTTCGCAACCTCGACACACAGCGGCGCGCGGAGCGAGTTTCTCGACGGTGAACCAGAGAATGGCGCCGTGCGTGAGATAAACGCCATACGAATACTTCGCGATGTAGTGGGAGCCATTGGTTCTCCGTCTCATGGAACATTGCCAGCAGAGGGGAGAATACGATGCCCACGGCCCACTCCACTCAACCCGCTCTGTACTCTCCGACGGTCTTCCACCAGGCGAAGGGTACCGCGATCAATACCACCAGCGACAAGTAGTAGGAATGTGCAGAAAATAAATGAATAGTACGACAAACACGCTCAACGGGTAGATGCGAAACAACCGGCGAACATAGAACCGGGAGATCAAATTTCGGCCCTGCCGCTCCAGCCGTTCGAGCGACATCATCAAGACGATCGCCCTGGCTCTTAAGAATGTCCAAGTTTGGCAAGTCCTGTTTGAGCGTAGTATTCGGCTTAATCCAGGGCATTTTGGACATTTCCCGCGATTATTAATGGCTCCAGACAACGCAGCGGCGATTTCATACCGGGGCGGATTGCCCAGCTACCATAGAGGAAAAACTCGGAATCGGCGTTCGCTTCAAAGCGGTTGGAAACCAGTGGGATAATAATGCGGACAGGCGACCGCCGACATTTCATAAGCATGAGCATCCTCGAAAAGATCCGGCCCAATGCCGGCCTCCTCGGAATTTGCATTCTTTACCTTGTGTCGGCGCTGGCCGTGAGTTGGAATCGGCCTCCATCGTTCGATGAGGGTTGGTTCGCGAGCCCTCCATATAACCTCATTCATCACGGGCATTTTGGGACGACCACCATCGACCCACGTGGGTTATTCCTGCGCTCGGAATTGACCCACATCAACCAACGCACTTACTGGGTTTTGCCATTGCATCTTGTGACCCAGGCGGCGTGGTATTCGATTGCGGGTTTTGGCCTTTTCCAGATGCGGTTGCTGACCATAACATTCTGTCTTCTGGGGATAATCTCGCTTTATTACTGGACGTTGCGCCTGACGGGCGACCGGTTGGCCGCGATATTGGCGGGACTGTTAGTGGCGCAGGATAACGTTGTCGTAGCCAGATCGGTGGATTCACGCATGGATTGGATGTGCCTGGGGCTTGGACTGATTGCCCAGGCGGCCTATCTCTATTGGCGCGAGAAGAGTCTGCCGAAGGCAATTCTGGTGAGTAATATCTTCATCTGCCTTTCCGCGCTGACTCACCCTAACGGAATCATCATGGCTCTGTGCCTGGTGGTGACGATCCTGGTGTTGGATTTCAGTCGCCTGCGGCCGGTGCATTTCCTGTGGTTCGCAGCCCCTTATGCGGTGGGCGCAGTGGCCTACTGCGCGTATGCGTTGCAGGACATGGAGGGGTTTCGCGCGCAGTTGCTTGGTAATCTCGCCTCCGACCGGGTCAGCTATATAAAGCATCCATTGATCGCAATTACGGAGGAGGCCATACGCTACAAGCGGATCTACATCGGCGCCGAGTACGACCCGGGCCGCTTCGCTCCGGTCAAGATCCTTCTCCTACTGATTTGGCTTGGCGGTTTAATTGGACAGACGTATCTGGGACGGCTGAAAACCCGCGCTGCCGTTCTTCTATTTCTTTGCGGCGTGATTCCAGTCGTAGTTCTGACGTTCTTCAACGTGAAGAACACTTACTACCTGATATACGTCATTCCGTTCTTCGCCGCCAACACAGGTTGTCTTTTGTCTTTTCTCTGGCACAGGGGATTTGCATCGAGGTGGCTTGCCTGGGGCGTTCTGGCAGTAGCGCTGGCAGTAAATGGCGCACTCCTGGTGAAGCGTTTGGCGAGCGGGCATGCGGGTTATGAGGGTTATCGTCAGACATCGAGCGTAGCCGCGAGCCTCCTTCCACCCGGAGACCGGCTTATGGCGCCGCCGTCGTTTGCATTCGGTATCGGAATGGATCGAGTAGTGTTCGACCAAACCCTCGGGTTTTATTCCCACTGGTGTCCGGCGGCACTGATCGACTACCCTCTTTCTCCCGATGAAATTGAGAGCCTTCAGAAGTATGCTCCAGACGTGCTCCAGCACCTGAACGACATGAAGACGATTTATTACCGGCCTGTCGGCGAAGGCAGCGGCATCTACCGGCGTGTTGGTTGTCCGCCCGGGGGACATACCAACTAAGAGAATATGCTCGAACTCGCCGTTGTCATTCCGACACTCAATGAAGTCCAGAACATTGAGATCTTACTCTCGAAACTCGATGCTGCCTTGAAGGGAATCGAATGGGAGGTCATCTTTGTCGATGACGATTCGCGGGACGGCACGCCTCAGTTAATCCGTCAGTTGTCATTAACGGATCGCGGAATCAGGCTGTTGCACCGTATCGGCAGGCGGGGGCTTTCATCGGCGTGCCTGGAGGGTATGATGGCAAGCGCGGCGCCCTATGTTGCGGTAATGGACGCGGACTTGCAGCACGACGAGAGCGTTCTTCCCCAGATGTTTCAGGCGGCCCGGACAGGGGAGTTCGACGTGGTAGTGGCCAGCCGCAACGTGGAAGGCGGCAGCATGGGGGAGTTTGCGCGGCATCGCCAGTGGCTGAGCGATATGGGCCGCAAGCTCAGCCAATCGGTTTGCCGCTGCGCCATTCAGGACCCCATGAGCGGTTTCTTCCTGGTAGACCGCAAGTTTCTGGACGTAGTGGTCCGCAGAGCTTCCGGAATCAGCTTCAAAATCCTGGTGGACCTCCTGGCGTCGTCGGAGCGACCGGTAAAGATCAAAGAGGTTCCCTATCGCTTCCGAAACCGGATACACGGCGCGAGCAAATTGGACGGAAGCAACCTGGTGGAATTCGCTCTACTGCTAGCCGATAAGCGGTTCGGCCAGTATATACCGGCCCGATTCATGTTGTTCGCCGCGATGGGGGCCATCGGTGCTGTGGTCCATGCGGCAGTCCTCACGGTGCTCTATCGTTTCGAGCACATCGACTTTGTGGTGGCGCAAAGCGTAGCGGCGTTTTTGTCGATGACGGTCAATTTTTTGACGAACAACTTTGTGACATACAGCGATCTACGTTTAAGGGGCTGGAGGCTTCTAGGCGGATTGCTCACGTTCTACCTGGCGTGCTCGGTAGGCGCCGTGGTGAACGTAACTCTTGCACAACGGGCATACGAGAACGGCCTGCCCTGGTATGTCGCGGCCGCGATCGGTTTGGTGATAGGGTCGGTGTGGAACTATGCGATGACGTCGATTCTGACCTGGCAGCGAAAGAGACCTAAGAGTTAGGTAGAGTTCCGGAGGCCGTTGCCGCGGTATTTGACGACATCCGTACAGCGTTCGCTTGACATCCATCAGGCGACACGTCAGACTGGGATTTTTTGGGGCCCGAAGTGCGCAGAAGTAAACTAAAGAGAGGAAATCACGTTTGCTGCTTAAAACATGTTCACGGTTTTATGTTCTCTCGCTGCTATTCGCGTTCGTCGGCACAACTCCGTGTTTCTCGCAAGCGGGTTTTGGAGGACCTTCTATTCTCAGCCGGGGTGGCAACACACCCGGCCGGCGTGGAACGGAGCTGATCGGATTTAATTTCTACGCGGGTCTTACAGGTTCGTATACTACCGACTCGGTGGGGCTGGGGATTACGCCGACCGGAAACGGTGACAACACCGCTTACACGGGATCCGCGGTGATCGGCGTGTCGGGCAGTCATACGTGGCGGCATAGCGGCGTTGGACTGGATCTTCGCGGGGGGTATTCGAAAGCCAGTGTTTCCAGCTACCTGACCGGCGGTGAGCTGAGTGTCGATCTTGCAGTCTCGATGCAGCCCAAGCGCCGGCTCAGCATAGCCTTCCAGGAGTTAGGAGGCACCAGCGGGCGCGCCTTCGGAGGCTACTTCACTCCGGGTGTCGTGACCAGCGATTACCTGGGACTGCCGACCACGAGCATTTTCGATAGCCGGTACTATTTCCTTCAATCCTCCGCGATGATGGGCTACAAGCTCTCTCAACGCACTTTTGTGCAGATCCAGGGCGATTGGTTTGCAGTGCGGCAGCAAGCGGCGTACCTCGTTGGCGCCGATGGCTGGCGTGCGGGCGCGGCAATCGGGCGCCAGCTTACGCGGAGAGATAAACTCTCGGTGCAATACAGCTACTCCGTATACACCTATCCGCGGGCGTTTGGATCTTCGGATATTAACTCACTTTCCCTGAATTACACCAGGACCCTCACCAGGCAGTGGACTTTGGCCCTCAGTGGCGGAATCTACCGGGTTGAGACGCTCGGAACGGAAGAGGTTCCGTTGAGTCCGGAAATCGCCGCGATTCTTGGTCAGGGTAGCGGCATCAAGGCGGTCTATCGCGTCGATCGTGCGCCAAGCGGCGATTTTCGTCTCACCTACAACCGCGACCGTAGCACATTCACACTTTCGGGGACGATGGGAGCCACTCCAGGCAACGGTGTGTATCTTACTTCCAAACAAATAGCGGCTTCAATCGGGTACTCGTACACAGGGATCAGAAAGGTTTCCCTGGGCGCTTCCATTAATTACACACAGTATCAAAGTCTCTTCCAGAATAATCTTGGCACCTACGGCTATTACAGCGGGGGTCTGAACGCTGCCTATGCACTCACGGGACATATTCGATCGACGCTACAGGCGGACTATCGGGCTTTCAACGTGTCAGGGAGAAACGAACACGGTATTACGGTGACGGTTGGACTGGTGTGGACTCCAAAGGAATTCAGCCTCCCGGGCTGGTAGCGGCCAATGGAACCTTCGGCGATTCGAATACTCGTTGTAGACGATGAGGCTCCGCTGCTGAATCTGATGCGTGTTTTTCTTGGCCGCCTCGGATACCAGGTGGAGACTTGCCCCAGCGCCCTGGAGGCGCTCACGCATTTTCAGGCCAACCCAGGCCAGTTCCAACTTGTGATTGCGGACCTTACGATGCCGGAAATGGCCGGCGATAAGATGGCTTTGCAAATGGCCCATATGGACCCGAATGTACGCGTGCTTTTGTGCAGCGGCTACCCGTACGATGTTCAGTCGCTCGCGCCGGGGGTCCGGACACGGTTTGGAATGCTGCAAAAACCGTTTGTGCCGAAGATGCTTGAGTCTGCTGTTAAGCAATTGCTGGCGTAAGGGCAATACGGCGCAGGCCGCAACTATTTGTTGGAACCCGCAACATCTTCCCAGTCGATTACGAGCATCGATATCATCCGATCGTCGTTTCGGATCAGCAACCTCTTCCAATCATTCGTTGGTCCGGGGTACTCCACCACGGTGAAGGCGCGCGAACGTCTTGGGTCGAAAGTGTAGGTTGTCAGATTCCAGCCGTTGCCCGGGCTCGGCGCCTCAACCGCGTTCGGCCGCGATCCGTTTGTGTAAATGACAATTCCCGAGTCCCCGAGATCGGCCGAATATACTCGCATTCGAGCAGTTCTTTGGGGAAACGGGCCGGACAAGGCGCCGACGCTCGGCCGGCGGCCTTCGATTAACAGCATACCTCCCCTTGGGAGCCGTCCCGTCCAAATAGCCCGTCCTGAAGCCGTCTTTGCAGAGGGTGTTTGCTGCTGTGGCTGGCTAACTACGATCGGCGGGGCAGGCGGAGATATATGCGCGGGCATCGGAAACGGAGGTGTATTCAACGGCGAGGAAGACGAGATTTCTGGTGCCTTCAACACTGCCAGGGATTGACTTGGACTCGCCGAACCACGCCCGTCGCGATATTGAGTGATCTCCGATGGGGGCAGCGTGAAGGCGCGCGGCTTCGCGGGCTGCACCGATCGTGAACGCTCATTTTCGGGACGGATTCGGCTCAGTTCGGTGTTCACGCGATTCAATTCAGCCCTCACTCGCAAGAGCTCAGGATCCGGTTCCTCGCGCTTAGCTTCGAGCGGCGGTGCGGGCGGAGGCGCAGGATCCGGTCCGATGAAGCGCGTAATTTCCTCCATGGCCCGGCCCTCGCGGAGCTGAACATGCATTCGAACTTGAACATCTCCGGAACGTCTGACATACGTAACGCTGCCGCGCTTGAGGGATTCGTTGTCGAGAGGGACTGTCGCCGTTGAGCGGTCTCCATCGATGATCGTGATTTCAGCCGATCTCGCCTGCACCAATGATTGCGATTCCCGATTCCAGGCGATCGTGAGCTGGTTTCCGGATTCACTGACGTGGAGGTGCACGGGCGCAGGTTCCGGTCCGGGGGCCGGTCTGGTTAACGCGAACGCGATCGCCGCGGCCACGATGAGGGATGCTGCAGTAACCCACGCTGCCATGCGCCGTGGCGCCGGCCGCGCACGATCTGGAATTACGTCTATGGGCAGGGGCCGCAATGCCGGCCTGGGCGCCGGACGTGGCAACTCAAGCGCGCGGCTCTCGACTGGGGGAGGCAGATTTGGAGAGACAACGCCTTCGCCCTTGTCCAGTATTTGCGGCGCGCCGGGTAACGGGGCCTGGATGGTAAGCCGGCAATACGGAACATCTCCACGCAGTGAGAAATCGGCATCGCGAACAAATATGCCCACCTGTGCCGGCTCGAATTTGAAGGGCTTGATTACCAGGGCGACCTGACTCGGATTCGGAAAGAACCGCTCATGAACAGCGATGTCCTCTTCCGAGAGAAAGACATCAGATCTGGTGTGGGAGTGATACCAGCCGATGGCTTGCAGACCCGCGAATTCAGGGTCTGCGGCCGACTCCTCAATGAGGCGCTTGAGATTGAGCTCGTCATTACTCGACAGGAGAAACGATGGTCCTGTCAGGTATTCGATTGAAAGCGGCTTGTGCGCACGTATCGATACCACGCCTGCGTCAGCCGTGCCGAACAGCACCCCCCCGATTTCCACGCCTCCGCGCGGAATCGAAATGAAGCTCGCCAGCGCATTCGCACGAATTTCCTGAAGGACCGCATAAGTGTACCGGATGGTTCTGACGTGAGGGGAGGCGAAGCGGCCTTCAACCTGATTGTCGTTCTGCCAATCGGGGCCGCTGTAGTCGCTGATTCCTATACTCGCCATTAATGCAACCTTTCCCACGTCAGGGACTGATGCACAATGTTGTGCTGTTTACGAAATGTTCCGCCCAACTCGCGCGTCAGACCCACTTAGATCGTACATCTAAGCAGTTTACCCTATACGGACCAAAAGGATATGGTACTAAGGATGGAAACCGTTGTCTTCCTGCCTGCTTCCTTTCTGCTGTTGCAGTCGGTGTTTGCCTTCGCGCCACCGCAGATTCAGCCGCCTTCGTCTACGATTACCATTCAGGTCATCGAGGGCGAGGGCGCCATTAACAACGTCAGACGCGGAACTGCTTTCGAGCCCGTTGTCGAAGTGCGGAACGCCAAAGGCGAACCGGTGGCTGGGGCTTCAGTGACGTTCACGCTGCCTGCGATCGGGCCAGGCGGCGCTTTTCCGGATGGAACCAGGACACTGGTAACCCGCACCGCGGAAAATGGCCGTGCGGAGGCGCGCGGTATGCGCCCCAATACGATCACCGGCCAATTTGAAATCCGCGTTACGGCCACCGACGGGGAGCAGTCAACTACGGCAACGTTCACGCAGACTAATGCCGCGCCGGCGGTCGAGCGCAGTTCGGGGCGAAAATGGCTCATTCTGGTTGGCGTTGTGGGCGGCGCCGCAGCAGCGGGCCTAGTCGCGGCGCACGGGGGCGGCAGCTCAGCGGCATCGTCTAGTCCGGCCGCAGCCTCTCCGCCGGCGGGAAGCGTGACGCCTGGCACTCCAGGTTTCGGACCGCCGAGATAACCATGAGGAAAAACGTCGAGCGTTGTTCTCTGATCTTCTTTTTCGGGCTGGTCTTTTTCCACTTGCCGGTTCTTGCCGGAGAGCAGGACGGCGGCAACTCCGATTCAACCGGTCCATCGTTCGTCCGGCCCTTCATCGGTTACGTATTTGATGCCGGCGCAGGTCAGATCAGGACGATTGCCGGCACGCCCGGCGCGGCACGAGTTGCCGGAGCGGTGGCACTTGACACTACGGTTCAGCACGTCCTGATTCGAGCTGCGGGTTCATACGCCGTGGCGAGCGCACCGGCCGGCGACACTTTAATGCTTGTGCGCGGACTCGATTCGCAGGCCGCCTCCACGCCGATAGCGGGCTCGATGACAAATTTCATTTCAGGCGCGTTCAGCGTGTCCGGCGCGTCCGCCATCTTCTTTGGTTCGGAATGCGCCTGCATTCAAGTACTCAGTGGACTCCCGGATTCGCCCGCGGTTAGCCGCACAATCGATGCAGGAACGCTGCCGGGCGACGTAGCGGCTCTGGCTGTGAGTGACATCTCCTCGCTCGCCGCGGTCGCCATTTCCGGTTCGAAGGATGGATCATCCGGAGGTCAAGTTCTGGTCTTCGATCTCAATACCGCGGCTCCGCCCCTTTCGATTTCCGCATCTGCACCGGCGGCCATCGCATTCTCTGCAACCGGAAAGGATCTGGCGATCGCGGACGCAGGAAGCCGGTCGGTACTGGTTGCCAGTGATGTTGCCGGAGGCGGCGCGATTCTCAATGTGCTCGGCGAAGCCGACGGCCTCACCACGCCCAGCGGAGTCGTGTTCGCCAGCGGCAGTCTTTTGTTGACTGCGGATAGTGCCGGCCAAACCTACCTTGTGGATTTGCAGGCAAGTCAAACAACGTCCGTTGCGTGCTACTGCAAGCCCTCCATTGTGGAGCCGACGGCATTGAAGTCCACTTATCGCCTGACTGGCATGGACGCCGGCGCCGTTTGGATCCTGACTATGTCCGACGATGGCGCGCGCGCACTATTCGTACCGGTCGACGCTAATAGCGGGGGGGTCACGCAGGCCGGGAGCGTGCAATGAACGCCCGAGGAACGTCATTAGCCTTAGCTCTTGTGCTCATCGTGCGTGCCGCGGCGGCGGCGACGACCATTACTACGAGTTCACTCCCGAACGGAACGGCCGGTACAATCTATCCACAACAGAATTTGTCGGCCACTGGTGGGCTTCCTCCCTATACCTGGTCGATCTCCGGGGGTGCCCTTCCGGATGGCCTGGCGTTGTCGGGCAGTGGATCGATTACCGGCACGCCAACAAAAGCCAAAACCTACAATTTTACGGTTAAGGCCGCTGATTTACTAACCCTGTCGGATACCCAGGCATTTCAGATCCTAATCAGTCCGGCTCCTCCGCCGCCGACCATAAGTACAGTTTCACTGGCCTCTGGGATCGTCGGCACACCCTATGTTCAACAGAGTTTGTCCGCCACCGGAGGTACTGCTCCGTTTACGTGGTCAATTTCGGCGGGTTCGCTACCAACTGGTTTGACTTTGGCGGCCAACGGCACGATATCCGGCACACCGACTGCAGCCGGCACTTCCAATTTCACAGTTAAGGTGACAGACGCCGCAAACCTGTCGGATAGCAAGGCCTTTCAGATCTTCGTCGATCCGGCTCCGATTCCGCCAACCATTAGCACAAGCTCGCTTCCGCCCGGCGAGGCCGGCGCGGTCTATCCGCAACAGACCTTATCGGCGACAGGAGGTGCTCCTCCTTATTCCTGGTCCATCTCGGCGGGCTCGCTGCCGGCTGGTTTGACTCTGGCCGCCAACGGCGTGATTACCGGCACACCGACTGCAGCCGGTACGTCGAATTTCACTGTCAAGGTGACGGATTCCGCGGGCCGGTCGACTACCAAGGCACTTCAGATCGTCATCAATCCCCCGCCTGCTATCAGCACAAGCTCGCTTCCGCCCGCGACCGCCGGCGCCGCCTATCCGCAACAGAGTTTGTCCGCGAGCGGAGGTTCTCTTCCATATACCTGGTCGATCGCGGCCGGTTCGCTACCAACTGGTCTGGCGTTGGCGAGCAGTGGAGCCATTACCGGCACACCGAGTGCAGCCGGTACGTCCAATTTCACAGTCAAGGTGACCGATGCGGCGAACCTTTCCGACACGAAGGCACTTCAGATCGTCATCGCCGCCCCTCTAACTATCAGCACAAGTTCACTCCCGTCCGGGACCGCCGGCACGGCCTATCCTCAACAGACTTTGTCTGCGACCGCTGGTACGGCTCCCTATACGTGGTCAGTCTCGGCTGGTTCGCTACCGGCGGGTCTCACGTTGGCGGGCAGCGGCGCTATTGCCGGTACGCCAAACACAGCGGGAACTTCCAGCTTTACGGTCAAGGTGACCGATGCCGCGAACCTGTCGAACACCAAGGCGTTCCAGATTGTTATCAATCCGGCTCCTACACCTCCGACTATCAGCACCACTTCGCTCCCGCCTGGAACTGTTGGGGCGAGCTATCCGCAACAGACCTTATCAGCAGCCGGAGGTACTCCTCCGTATACGTGGTCAATTTCGGCTGGTTCGCTGCCGGGCGGCTTGACTCTGGCCGGCACTGGCGCGATTACCGGTACGCCGAACGCAGCCGGTACGTTCAACTTTTCGGTTAAAGTCACCGATTCAGCCAGCATATCGGCTGTTCAAGCATTGCAGATCGTCATTAATCCAGCGGTGGCGCCGCTGGTTATCACCACCGATTCTCTTCCGGCCGGAACCGCCGGCTCCAGTTATCCGCAGCAGAGCCTTTCCGCGACCGGTGGTTCCCCTCCGTATCAGTGGTCGGTCTCGGCCGGTTCGATCCCAACCGGTATGACATTGGCCGGCAACGGGACAATCAGCGGGACGCCGAGTACGGCAGCCACCTATAATTTCACAATTCAAGTTACCGACTCAGCAAATCAGTCGAACACCAAGGCATTTCAGATTGTCATTAATCCGGCTGCCACGGCGCCAACTATAAGCACAGGTTCGCTCCCGTCCGGAACAGCTGGGACTGCCTATCCACAGCAGAGTTTGGCAGCGAGCGGAGGTACTCCTCCGTATACGTGGTCAATTTCGGCTGGTTCGCTGCCAGCCGGTTTAGCACTGGCGGGCAGCGGATCGATCGCCGGCACGCCAACTACGGCGGGAACCTACAATTTCACAGTTAAAGTCACTGATGCAGCAAACCTTTCGAGTACGAAGGCATTCCAAATCGTCATCAATCCGGCTGCGACGCCTCCGGTAATCAGCACAAGTTCGCTCCAGTCCGGAACAGTCGGAACGAGCTATCCGCCGCTGAATTTGTCGGCTACTGGAGGTACGCCTCCCTATACCTGGTCGGTCTCGGCAGGATTGTTGCCGGCTGGTTTGACTCTGGCCGCGAGCGGCGCGCTTACCGGCACACCGGCGACGGCTGGAACGTTCAATATCACGGTGAGGGTTCTTGATTCGGCAAATCAGTCCGCGTTTCAAGCTCTTCAGATCGTTATCAACCCCGCACCGGCCCCTCCGGCCATCACGAGTGACTCGTTGCCACGTGGGGTTGTGGGTGTTCCGTTCAGCTTCACCCTTGCCGCGTCAGGCGGCCAAGGACTCTACACCTGGTCAGTTGTGACCGGAGCCTTACCAGCCGGTGTGACGCTGGATGCAGCGACCGGACAGATCAGGGGTACGCCCACGGCTGCCGGTACGTTCACGTTTTCTGTACGAGTAACAGATGGGCGTGGTGGCACGGGGGACAAGGCGTTGACCATCGTGGTGGCTCCGGCGATTTCAATTTCCGCATGCCCGGCCGCCAATGGACAGACAGGTATCAATTACTCTTCGAATCTTACGAGTTCCGGTGGCACGCCGCCTTATACCTGGTCTGCTTCCGGACAAGTACCTCCAGGATTGGCTTTGAACAGCTCCACGGGCGTGCTCAGCGGCACGCCGATCCTGGCTGGAACATTCGTGCTCACTCTGCAAATTGCCGATGCGGCAAATCAGAACGCTACTCGTTCTTGTACCGTTTCCATTGCGTCGCCGCTGGGAATTACGACACCGAATCTGCCGGACGCGACCACACGCGCAGTCTACAACCAAACTGTCGCTGTTGCTGGAGGCACGCAGCCATATCAGTGGACAACGTCAGGGGGGGCGCTACCCCCGGGTTTGGTGCTCGATAGCAGGACCGGAAACATCGCAGGAACCCCAACTCAACCCGGCAGCTTCACATTCACGATGACGGTGACCGATTCGGTGGGTGGGCAAGCGCAGCGGACTTACACCATCAACGTGGCGGCCGGTCTTACTATCCCGGCATGTCCATTCCCGACAGCGAGTGCCGGGCAAACGTATACGTCAACACTGGCTGTAATCGGTGGGCAGAGTCCTTATACGTGGTCGGTGACTACGGGTTCCCTACCTGGAGGACTGACTCTGGGGGCGCAGTCGGGCACCGTCTCGGGTTCTCCCACGGCGGCCGGTTCGTCCTCATTCACGCTGCAAGCAGCCGACGCCGGAGGCGCCACAGCCTCAAGGGCATGCAGTATCGCCGTCGCTCCGCAACTCACCATCACATCTACGTCGGTTTCAAACGGAGGCATCGGCTCGCCGTACTCCGAGAGCATCGCCGCCACAGGGGGCACGCCGCCTTACACCTGGACGGTCAGTGGCGGAGCTTTGCCGCCCGGACTTACGTTGAATGCAGCGAGCGGCGCTATTTCCGGCTTGCCCTCTCAAGCGGGCTCCACGTCGTTCACGATTCGCGTAGTCGATGCGGCTGGAGCGGCCACCGAGAAGGGCTTCACGTTGCAGATCGGCTCGGGCTTCTCCATCACGGCTTGTCCGGCACCGTCGGCGACAGCGGGACAGCCTTACTCGTCGGCTGCAACCCTCGTTGGGGGAGACTCGTCTGTTGCGTGGTCGATTGCGGGTGGGGCGTTGCCGTCCGGCATAACTCTTACAGCGGCCACCGGTACTCTCACCGGTACTCCCACTCAACTCGGGAGCTCCGATTTCAGCATCAGTGCTGTCAGCGCTTCGGCCTCTGCAACCCGCGCCTGCACGATTACCGTGTCGGCGGCGGCGCTTGGCGTTACGACGGCGGCTCCTCTGCCGGACGCGGTTCTTGGATCGAAGTATGGACAGACGCTGGTGGCAACCGGCGGTCGAGCGCCGTACGTATGGACACTCGCCGGCGGCTCCGTGCCCCCGGGTCTTACGTTGAATTCAGATGGAAGTTTCACGGGCGCCCCCACGGCCGCGGGCCCATTTACCTTCACTGCTCGCGTGACAGATCAGGACAAGGCGACTGTCTCGCAGGTATTCTCCCTCACCGTGTTGCCTGGCGCGGCTCCTGTGGTGAGCTTCGATGGTTTGCCGGCAATTATCGCCCCGGCTCAGCAGCCCGTGTTCTCGGTAGCTCTCGCCAGTGGGTATCCGGTTCCGCTGAAAGGACACCTCACGTTGAGTTTCACTCCCGACCCGGGGATAAACGTCGATGACAAATCAATCAGCTTTATCACGGGCGGCCGCACGATGGATTTCGATGTGCCCGCGAATACCACTACGCCCGTGTTCGCGGTGCCCCAGGCTGCACTCCAAACGGGGACGGTGGCAGGTACGATCCAGATAACCGTGCAGCTTTTGGCGGGTGATCTTGACGTGACGCCGACTCCGGCCCCGAGCGCGACCGTTCGAATTGACCGGACCGCGCCTGTCATCACGAACGTAAAAATAACCTCGGTCGCGAATGGGTTTCAGATTGTCGTGACCGGATTCTCGACCACGCGCGAGGTGTCGACGGCGACGTTCCAGTTTACGCCCGCGGCCGGTAGCAGTCTGGTCGCGAGTCAGGTGGCTGTTCCGACGAGCAGTGCGGCGCAACAGTGGTTTACGGACCCGAGTTCAGCGGACTTCGGAGGACAGTTCACGCTGGTGCAACCGTTCACATTGCAAGGCGCGACACTCAGCGATGTGAGTGTCACGCTGACGAATGCCCAGGGGACATCGCAGGGGGCTCGCGCAACTTTTTAACGCGTTGGACGTTAATCTTGCTAAACTACGTTGCGCGTTAAATTGATCAGGAAGGGCAACTCGGCCTGGCCAAAGTTCGATACGCGATTAGTTGACCTGGAAGGGAACGGAGCGGGTGATGGTCCGGTTGTTCTGACGGATTGTGACACGCGCCTCGTATTTACCAGCGCTCAACTCTGCGCCCGGAATCCTGGCGAGGTATGGAAACTCGTGCTTCTGGGTGCCGGTGGAATCGATGCCGCTGCCTTCGGTTACGTTGTTGCGGATATTGTCGGAGAAGGAAAGCCGGGAGTGGGCGACCGACTGGCCGTCATGGAGGATGTCAAGATCCAGTTGGGGTTGACCTCCCCGGGCGTCGGGATAAAGGACCATGTAGATATCGAGGTCGAAGGGCTGGTTGGCGCGGTACGGTGGATGGAGCAAGGGGACGATCGCCTTGGCGTCAAATTCCAGAACCGTGTCCGATTCGAAGCGATCGACGGAATCGTCCAGGCGCCGAACGAGGACGACGTCGCTCACGTCAAATCCTTGCGTCGTGGGGCTGGCGGCAAGTGGCTCGGTGGTGTTGACGGTTTTTTGGGCAAGCAGATCCTCGACAGTCGCCTCCAGAGTGTATTGACCGCCGGGCATCTGCAGTTCGCGCATGTAGCAAAGGTTCCCTGCCTGCCGGGATTCGAGTTTGCGAGCCGGTCCTTTGATGGTGATATCCTTTTTCGCCTGCCACACGGCTTTGCCTTCGGCGTTGCGCACGACCTCCGTGACGCGGGCTTGGGCTTGATAGCTGCCTCCTTTCGTCTGGAACGTCAAGGCGCTGAGCGGCGATTCGGCAACGAGGAAACCGTGCATGGGACCTAGTTCCTTGCCCTCGGCACGCGCTTTCGACGATTGAATCCGCAGGAAGCGGGTGTGGACAGAAAATGCCTGTGGCCCCGACGGTTTCGGAACCTCGGTGACGACTACCGGTTTCTCCATAGGGATGAGCTTCTGGACGGCGGGGGCGAGCCCATTCACGTCTCGGACCAGTGCGCCACCGCTGGACGTCGCGAGCGCTAGTAACGCGGGCGGCGGTTCCTTCGAAGCCGGTTCGGAGATGTCGGCGACGATGACGTCGATCGAGTTTTCCTTGCAGAAGGCCAGGGTTGCATCGAGACGGCTCTCCACGTCTGGCGTTAGGACGGGTGACTCGAGAATAGCGATCAGAAGGCGCTTTCCGGCGTGATGACTGAGGGTGAGGGTGGCCCGGTCGAAGCCATTGGCCAATGCTCTTGGATCGCTCTGACGTCCGGTCTGGGCCGCATAGAGGAACGATGATTCCAGATCCTTGATCTGTGCCGTCCTTTCGAGCTGCTGCGTGTCTGGGGTGGAGGTGAATCGCATTTCGACGGAACTCCCTGGGCTCTGAAACCACTGTTGGGTGACCGTAGCTGCTACGTGGGCGGCGGCTCGGCCGTGCTCTTCAGTGGTGGGGCCGAAGAGGAATACAAGAGAACGGTCTTCGGCGGGAACGGCCTGAGCGGCCAGAAGGGTTATAGAGAGGACGGCCAACGGGATTCGCATAGGCACACAATTGACTTGATCCTACACGCTTCGGAGGATCGCCGGAGGAACTATATTGGCCCAAGGAACCCCGCCGTGAAGAATTCCTATGCCGGTCAATTCCTCAGCCGTGGCCTCGGCCGAACCCTTCGGCATTGATGATTAGGAAGTCTCCCGCGTTCGCCGTTGAATGAACAGCATCGGAGTCAGACGTACTCGAACAGGGCCATAAAGCCAAAATCCATGTGCAACTGCTGATGACAATGGAACAGCGTGAGGCCGGGATTATCGGCAACAAAGTCGATCTCCACCTCCTGGTAACCGCCGACCATGACAACGTCTTTGATGACGCCGGACGTCTGGCGCCCGGCCACACGCGAAAGCTCGAAACTGTGGCGGTGAAGATGGATCGGATGGATGTCGTCGCTTGCGTTGTGCATTCGCAGACGATACCGTTTTCCCTGCTTCACGCGAAACATCGGATGCATATGTTCGTCTGAAAACGCGACATCGTTGATGGTCCACCGGTTGAAGCCACTCTCGGCGGCGTTTTGCTTGGCAAAGGTCATTTCGAAGATTTGATCCAGCACTGGAACCGCCGCGGCGCGGTTGCCGAAGCGGGAGTAGTTCCACTGGAACGGCTTTGGAGCAACCCACCGCGGCTTACCTTTCTGACCTGCATATTCAATCACAATACCCATGCCGTGCTGCCGGTCGTCGTCCGCCGTATCGCCCATGATCCATATACCAGGATGTTTCATCTCGACAATTGCGGAGACCCGCTCGCCTGTCCCGAGCCAGAGTCCTGGCACGTTCACTGGCTTTGGGATTGGGTTGCCATCCATCGCAACCACTGTGAAGGTGTGTCCGGGCAAGGCAAGACTGCGGATTTCGGTCGCGCTTCCGTTCAATACGTGGAAGAGCACGCGCTCGCCTTGCTTCACCCGGATGGGTTCACCGCTGCCCAGCATTCGTCCGTTGATCGTGAAGGCCCCATATCCAACCTCGAATCCGTGTGGCGCACCTTTCGCGAGCGATGCCTTCATGGCGTTCTCGCCTCTATCCTTCAGTTCCTTTACCGTGGTTGCCGGCGACAGAAAGTTCATGGCCATGTCACCGCCGCGGCTTAGCGTTGGTTCGAATTCCTTCAGCGTGAGGAAAACTTCGCGATCATAGTTGCCTGGATGGTTCTTCGGTTCGATATAAACCGGACCAACCAGACCCGTGTACTGTCCCATGTTCAGTTCGTGCCCAGCGCGTACGTGGGTGTGGTAAAAACGATACCCGGATGGCTTTGGGACGAATGTGATGCGGCGGCTGCCATGAGGGGGAATGTACGGTGTGCCTTCTTCCGCGGAGCCATCCACATCGGTAGAAAGAAACTGTCCGTGCCAATGCAGTTGTTCCGGCGTGTCCGTTTGATTATTGATGTCGATCGTGACTTGTTTGCCCTCTTGGAAACGGAGCAGCGGCCCGGGGAATTGACCGTTGTATGTGGTCGTGGAGACGATTCGATTCGGAGCGAGTTCCACCTGCTTTACGGCAATTGTAAGAGTGTAATCGGCAGGGCCGCCGGCTTGCGGAAGCGCTTCCTTGGCCGGGGACATCGCGGGCTGTTTGCAACCGAATGTATGGCTAAGTAAGGAACCTCCGGCGAGCGTGCCCGCGACTTTCATGAGGTTCCGGCGCGAGAAGTAAGAACTTGGCATGGCCGCGAGGCCAGTATATCGCTGCTCGATGGGGCTTACTTACTCAGCAGAAACACCCCGGCGGCTTTTACGAACTCAGGCCATCTTTCACCGCCGATGGGCACGTGATCGCCATTCGGGACGATCCAAAGGCTCGATTGCGGAATGGCCCTGGCCATCTCAAGCGAAATCTCTACCGGATAAAATCGGTCGCGATCGCCCTGGGCAATGAGCGTGCGGGCCTGGATTGCCGACAGGTAAGGCGGAGTGAAATTCATTCGAGGGGTTGCTCGAGCGGCCATGGCCGCGCATGTCGGGGATGATGAGCTGGAACTTTGCGCTCCATTCGGCCGCTAGAGCTGTCCAATCCTGGCTGGACCCTGTGAACCCGTGCAGCAGCACGAGCGGCTCACCGCTTCCATGAATTTCGAAGTAGAGTTGTACGCCATTGAGCGTTTCCAGCATCGCCTAGTCTTCCAGTTCGTTCACCGCCCAGCGTACTTGCTCGGCGAAATTCTCTCCCGATTCCGTCCACAATCTCTTTCGCTCCACCAGCAGTACGCTATCCAGATCATCGGCAAGATGCAGCAGACTTCGAATATTCGACTGGACGAGCTTCGCGCTCTCAGGGACGTCTGGTTGCGGGAGAAAGATCGCGTCTACTCCGAAATCGATTCGTAAGTGATCCTCTTCCACGCTCTCGAACGCCGGACCAAAACAGTGCAGGGCAACACGCGTCGGTTCCACTTTCCAGTCCTTGTCGTAGCGCCACAGGTCCCACCAGGTTTCCAGTTGCACGGCGCAATCGGCGGCGGCAAATTCCCGGGCGGCGGCGAGCACGGCATCGGCGTCAGGCGGGTCCGCGAACTGACCTTCGAATAACGCTGGTTCGTCCCACGAAACACCATACACGGTCAGCGTCGATCCGGCTTTCGATAGCTTGGAAAACGGGAACCGCCGCAGCATTTTTTCGTAATGCCGCAGCATGTTGCTCTCCGTGTATCCTCTGAGCCGGTACGACAGAAAAAGTTGGTCGGCCATGATTCAATCGTAGCGTCGTCGAGGGAAAAAGCCCGCACAACGAGCCGTTGCCCTTGTGGATCGATCGCCGCGATTGGCCCTGTGCGGGCTTGCTACTCTGGACTTATGCTCACCGATCTGGTGCAGATCCGCCGGCTCGGCGAAAAGCAGCGCGATGAAAATGAACGCTTTCGTAAATATCTTAAACGCCACGACTTTGTGGAGCGCCGGTTCCGCATCATTGCTCAGAAAATTGAAGATGAGATCGATTGCAAACAATGTGCGAACTGCTGTCGCGAGGCCACGGTCCGGCTGGCTGAACGCGACGTCATGAAGCTGGCGAAATTTCTGCGAATCAAACCGGCCCAGTTCCTGCGCGACTACACGGAAGAGACTGAGGACGAAGGATTCATCCTGCGCCGAACGGAAGCTGGCTGCGTATTCCTGGATGGGAATCTCTGCTCGGTGTACGAGGCTCGTCCTCACAACTGCGAAAACTTTCCACACCTGGTTCGCGGGGAAGGTTCGTTTGTCAGCCGCATGTGGGAGTTGAAGGATCGGGCCTGCTATTGCCCCATTGTCTACAATGCGCTGGACGCATATAAGAAGGAGACGAAGTTTACGGAGGCGGGGTCGAAAGATCACCCTGACCGCCACTGAGAATATGACCGCTGAAGAACTTCGTCTTCAAGAATCCGACGAACGGTCCGCGCACTGGAAGCGATGGGGGCCCTACGTTTCGGAACGCGCGTGGGGTACCGTGCGGGAGGATTATAGTCCGAACGGAACGGCCTGGGAATACTTTCCACACGATCACGCGCGTTCGCGTGTGTATCGTTGGAACGAAGACGGCATCGCCGGAATTTGCGACCGCCATCAGTACATCTGCTTTGCGCTGGCCATGTGGAATGGCCGGGATCCCATCCTGAAGGAGCGGCTGTTCGGCCTCACCGGCAATCAAGGGAATCATGGCGAGGATGTGAAAGAGTGCTATTTCTACGTTGACAATACGCCCACGCACTCTTATATGAAGTATTTGTATAAGTATCCCCAAAATGCGTATCCCTACACGCATTTGGTGGAGGAGACGGGCCGCCGGACCCGCAAAGATCCCGAATATCACTTGATCGATACGGGAATTTTCGATGAGAACCGTTATTTCGACGTGTTTGTCGAATACGCCAAGGGATCTGCGGAAGATATTTGTATTCAGATCACCGTCGAGAATCGAGGTCCTGATGCCGCGGTTCTCGATTTGCTGCCAACCATCTGGTATCGCAACACATGGTCATGGGCTTCCGGTCAGACGAAGCCGAACCTTCGAGCGGAGGGTGGGCGAGTGGTTCTCGACGAGCCGCATTACGGCCGGCGCGTGCTGGAGTTCGAAGGCCAACCCGAGCTCTTGTTCACGGAAAACGAAACGAACTACGAACGCATCTTCAACGCGAAGAGCGCGTGCCCATATCAGAAGGATGCCTTTCACCGCTACGTGATCGAGGGAGAAAAGGCAGCGGTGAACCCGGCGCGGACCGGCACGAAAGCGGCGCTGCGCTATCATCTCCAAATCGAAGCCGGCAAGAGCGCGACGATTCGGCTCCGTCTTCGCGATCAACTCTCGTCCGATGGGGGTGTGGGCAATGACTTCGATATGGTGGTGACCCACCGCTTGCGTGAAGCGGACGAGTTCTACGCCACGGTCATCCCCGGCCACCTTTCCGGCGACGCGAAGAACGTAATGAGGCAGGCCTTCGCGGGTATGCTTTGGAGCAAGCAGTTCTATCACTACGTCGTAAAGGACTGGCTCGACGGCGACCCTAACGAGCCTCCGCCGCCGAATGGGCGCAAGGACGGCCGCAATCACGAATGGGTCCACCTGTTCAACTCGGATGTAGTCTCGATGCCGGATAAGTGGGAATATCCCTGGTATGCCGCCTGGGACCTGGCTTTCCACTGCATCACGCTCTCCCTTATCGATCCCACCTTCGCCAAAGATCAGCTCATTTTGATGCTTCGCGAGTGGTACATGCATCCCAACGGCCAACTACCCGCGTATGAGTGGGCATTCGGCGATGTCAACCCTCCGGTGCATGCCTGGGCTGTATGGCGCGTCTACACGCTCGACCGGAAACGGTGCGGCAAGGGCGATCACGATTTTCTTGAGCGCGCCTTCCTGAAGTTGATGATCAACTTCACCTGGTGGGTGAACCGCAAAGACTCGATGGGGAACAATATTTTTGAAGGCGGATTTCTCGGCCTCGATAATATCGGGGTCTTCGATCGCAGTAAAGCTCTTCCCACCGGAGGGCTCATCGAACAGGCCGACGGCACCGGCTGGATGGGGATGTACACACTCAACCTGCTGGCTATTGCCATGGAACTCGCCACACGGGATGCGAACTATCAGGATGTAGCCAGTAAGTTCTGGGAACACTTCCTCTTCATCGCACACGCAATCAATCATCTCGGAAAAGACGGAACTGAGATGTGGGATCAGGAAGATTCATTTTTTTACGATGTGCTGCTGACACCCGACGGCCGCCGGGACAAGATGAAAATCCGCTCCGCGGTCGGCTGGATACCTCTCTACGCAGTGGCAACGCTGGACGATGAGGTGATAAACAAGTTTGAGGGTTTTGCGCGCCGCATGCAGTGGTTCATCGAGAACCGAAAAGACTTGATGGAAAATGTCGCCAGCATGCACACCCACGAGCATACGGGCCGCCGGCTGATGGCTCTGGTTGGACCGGATCAACTTCGCGGCATTTTGAAGATCCTGCTGGACGAGAACGAATTTCTCTCTCCCTACGGACTGCGCGCCCTCTCGCGCAAACACCTGAAAGATCCCTACGTGCTTCGCGTTGATGGCGCGGAATATCGAGTCGACTACGAGCCGGGCGAATCGCAGACAGGCCTTTTCGGCGGCAATTCTAACTGGCGCGGCCCTGTCTGGTATCCGGTCAATTTTCTGCTCATCGAGTCGCTGCAGAAATTTCAGTGGTACTACGGCGACGACTTCAAGGTGGAGTGTCCTACCGGCTCCGGAAAGATGATGACGCTGGAAGGAGTCGCGGATGAAATTTCCCGGCGCCTGGTCCGCATCTTTCTACGTGACGAAAACGGCCGCCGCGCAGTACACGGCGACGACGAGCGGTTCCGCACCGATCCGAATTGGCGTGATCTCGTCCTCTTTTTTGAATATTTCCACGGGGACACCGGACGCGGCCTGGGCTCCGCTCATCAAACGGGCTGGACGGGCCTGGTGGCGAAAATGTTGCAAAGGACGGGCGAGTGAAATTCATCCTGAAATTGATCATCGCTGCGCTTTCGCTGTTTCTGGTTGGGTGCGAGACACTCTCGCTGCAGCCACTTTATTCTTCGGAGAAAGAGACAAGCGCCGAACCCGGCGTCCTGGGCAGGTGGAAGACCAGCGACGACACGACCATCTGGCGAGTCACTGAAACGAAACCGTCAGTGTATTCCATCGTCGAGGAAGGGAAGAGCGGCAGTCAGTTGGAGGCTCGGCTCACTCGCGTCGGCGGAGTTTTGTTCGCGGATTTCCGGCCGGTCTCGCAGGAAGCCTGCCAGATTCCCGGGCATCTCTTCGCTCGTGTCCTGTTAGATGAGGGGAAAATGAAAATCGCCTGGATTGATTTCAAAAGTGGAGCGCGGCCTTTGCCCGGGCATCAGTTGATCGCTTTCGAAGGGGAAAATCGGCTCGTGCTCACCGCGCCGACGGCCCAGTTGCGAAGCTACGTGGAGAGGATAGCGCGATCATCGCAAGCATTTCAGAAGGACACAATTTTTCAACACGTCGCTGCTGAAAACTAGCTGATTACGCCGGCGGCTGATCCAAAATCTGCTCACTGGCCGCATCCCAGTATAGTTTTTTCCCTTCCCGTTGCGACCGCGCAGCCATAATTGCGGCCACCGAATGCGCAAAGCCGTTATCCACCGTAGCATTCGGCTGCTTGCGGCTGCGCAGACAATCGAACCAATTCTTCATGTGCGAAGGATTGAGATCGGATATGAACGGCAGCGGACCGTACGTCTTCTCGACGGCGCCGGTGAAGAGCCGCTCAGACATCGGCAACTCCTGAAGCTTTTCCTTGCCGAGCGTGATGAATTTCGCGGGCCGATGGACGAACGGATCGCTCTCGTGCGTGCCCTTTTCTTCCACCAGCTTCCACCGGCGGCTTCCTTCTCCTCCGATATTGATCAGCGTTCCCTTCTTTCCCATGAAACGCGCGGAGCTATCGCAATCGTTACCGAAACTGGTGGAATAGCTCACCAGGAATCCCTTCGGATATTCCAACAGCGCCTGGAAAGTATCGGGATTTTCGCGGCCGTCGTGCCACACGTAGACGCCACCCTGGGCCATGACAGACTTCGGGAAATGATCGTCGAGCAGGTCGTGAACCATGTCGATCCCGTGGGTCATCCACTGATCGGCGATCCCGCTGGAGAAATCCCGGTATAAGCGGAACTCGAAGTAGGCGCGCGGATCGAAAGGGCGATACGGTTTTGTCAGAAGCCATTTACGCCAGTCCGTGTCTTCCTCGTGAATCTGCTTCACTTCAGGGCGTCCACGCCAGCGCGGGCCGTGATAATTCCACACGATCTCCACTTTGCTGACTTCTCCGAGCACTCCGCGGTTGATCCACTCCTTAGCCGCGATCTGGTAGGGCTCACTGCGATGTTGGGTACCGATCTGCACAATCAGGTTGCGCGACCGCACCGCATCGCGTGCGGCCTTGGCCTCCTCGAGCACGTTGGCCATCGGCTTTTCGCAGTAGGCGTCTTTGCCGGCCTCGGCCACCAGTTTCAGGATCGGCGCGTGCTGGAAGTCCGCCGTCGAGACGATCACCGCGTCGACGTCCTTCAGATTCAGCAGTTCCTCCATGTATTGGAATGAGCGAGGCTCGCGCCCGTACACTTGTGTGGCCTTGGCAGACGCGTGTTCGCGGTTTATTCGCCACAAGTCGCAGACAGCGGTCATTTCGACCCGGTGGCCACTCTTCAACCCCGCCACGATCGACGCCAGCTCCCGTCCCCGGTTGCCTACTCCAATATGGCCCAGCGAAATACGATCGTTGGCGCCAACAATACGGGCATAAGAGAGGGCGGTGCTACCCATGGCAGCCGCCCCGGCGATCAAGAAAGATCGCCGCTTCAGTTTCTCATTTTGTAAAGCCATTGCAGTTAAGTTAACAGTGACACATTCTTCAAAGAAGTGGTTTGCACCCGTGGACTGCCCCTCCTAGATGTTAACCAGATTTCAATCGCCATGGCGGTTGGGCCGGCAATGGCCAGGGCGAAGAAAGGCACGGCACTGCTATTCGGCGCGCAGCATCTTGGCCGGGTCGATTCGCACTGCATGAATTACGGCCGGCAGCGCGGCCAGTAACGCCGCCGCGAGGATCGTCAGCGATGGGATGGCGAGCACGCCCAAGTCGGTGGCTTTCACCTGGTAGAAGAGGGTTTCGATGTAGCGCACCGATGCCATACCGAGCGCGAGGCCCGCAATCGCTCCGGCGAGGACCATGGAGAAGATATCCATTGTCACCAGACGGGCGATGCCGGGGGCTTGCGCGCCGATGGCCATGCGAATCCCGATCTCGCGCCGCCGCTGCAGTACGGAATAATCGAGCACGCCGTACAGGCCCACGCCGGCCAGCAAGAGCGCGACAACGGCGAAGAACATCGCCAGCATGGCCAGCAGCCGCTCGCGGACGGTTTGCGACTGGATGATCTCCGTCTGCGTTCGGATGTTGCTCACGCGGAAGTCGTGACGCGCGGCTGACACTTCCAGTCGCAGGACACGCGCCAAGGTGAGTGGGTCGGAACTAGCAGTGCGCACGATGAACGTCGCGCGGTTGGCATCCGTCGACGCGAACGGAACAAAAGCCACGGGCAAGATGGGCTCGCGCATTCGGCGGTAGCGGGCATCGCGGACCAGTCCGACGATTTGATACGGAGTCTGCGTCCGGCCTCTGGCAAATAACCTTCCGACGGGACTCTCACCGTTGAAGTATTGCTTCGCGAAGGTCTCGTTGACGATGGCGACTCCGGGAATAGTGTCGATCGCGCGAAAGTCCCTGCCGTCGATGAAGGGAATTTTCATCACGTCCATCCAGCCCGGCGAGACATTCCGAAAGTAAGTCAGGACTTAGGTTTGAGGCGAACCGTTGATGGAAATCAAGTTGTTCATGGAGTTCCCCTCGAGCAACGTACGATCTGATAGTGCAACGGTCTCAACGCCTGGTACTGCTCGCAGATGTTCGGCCACCTGATTCCAGGCGATAGGAGGTTGAGTACGTTGCGCGATCGTATCGAGTGTTAGAAGCCGTTCGGCGGAAAAGCCCGTCGGCTGGTTCGATAAGCGGTCGAAGGTGGCGACAAAGAGGCCCGCGACGAACAGCACGAGAAAACAGAAAGCAACCTGCGCGGCAATCAGCGCGTGCATCAGGCGACGCCGCGAGTGCGGGTCTTCTCCGCCTTTCAGTGCACTGGCAGGCTTTACGCCCGAGGCTCGTAGCGCTGGCGCGAGGCCAAAAAGCAACATCACGCCGAGTGCCAGCGCCGAGCCGAATCCAACCACTCGCCAATCCCAAGGAAGGGATAATCGCGCCGGGTTGTCTGGCGGATTGATCAAGCTAACGACAAGCGGCGCGGACCACCAGGCGAACAACGCACCGATTGCCGCTGCCAGGAATGCGAGCCAGGCGCTCTCGACCACAACCAGTTGCACCAGGCGCCATCGTCCCGCTCCGATGGAAACGCGCAGCGCCATTTCGCGCGATCGCGCTGCCGCCTGAGCCGTCATCAAGTTCGCTACGTTGGCACACGCAATCAACAGGACCAGCGCCACCAAGACGGCCAGAGCCTCGAGCGGGAGGCGATTGCTCTTCTGCATCGCGGAGACGCCGGCCGGAGCGGGTTCAAGCAACAGCGTCTGGTTGACGAAATTGTCGAGACGTTGTTTCGACATCCCGGTGAACCCTTTTGCTCGTCCCTCCTGGTATGCTCGAAGCGTTGCATGCATCCTCGCGCGAATGGGCTCGACGGCAACACCGGGCTTTACCCGAGCCAATGTCCGGAACCAGGTGGCATCGGAACGCTCGACGTACGGATTCATCATTGCCGGAACGAAGATGCCGGCGATTGTGCCGGGCTCGGTGCCAGTGAATCGCTCTTCGGCGACCCCGACGATCTCGAAAAGGTCGTTGCCCAGGCGGAATGTGCGCCCAATCACTCGCGGATCCTGTCCGAATCGGCTTGTCCAATAGTCGTGAGAAAGCACTGCGTACGGGTGAGCGCCAGGATGGAGATCGTCGTTTTCGGTGAACAGCCGTCCCAGGGCAGGCCGCAATCCGAACGTGCCGAACATCCATCCGGAAACATATTGCAAGTACGCTTTCTCCATCTCCTGGGCTGACCCGTAGGTCAGGTCGGTCCGTTCCGCGGTGGAGATGGCGATCAGTTCGGCTTGATCCTTCACCGCCGCGCGCATCTGGCGAAATAACGGATACTCGCTCTCGTCAAGCGTTTGCGCCTTGCCCTCAGGGCCTATTCCTTGACGGGAGACAGCATACAGTTGCTCGGGGTTCGCTACTGGTAAAGGCCGCAGCAGCAGGGCATCGATGAGCCGGAAGGCCGACGTGCAGGCCCCGATGGCGAGCGCCAGTGACAGAATCGCCGCCGCCGGACGTCACCTTTCTCTTCATGAGCTGACGCCAGCCGAATATGGCGTCGGCGCGGAGCGAATCGAGCCACGCAACGAGCCGGATATCGCGGCTCTCTTCACGCTGCCGTAGCACTGATCCGAACGCCTTTCTGGCTTCAGTGGCGTCCCGGCCTTCTTCGATTGCTTCTTTGAGATGCGACTCGAGCTCCTCGTCAATTTCGCGGCTCAAACGATCGCCGTGAAGTACGTTTATGATTCGAGACCATAGCGACATATTGACGACTCCTATTCGGCGCGCAGCATCTTGGCCGGGTCGATTCGCACTGCATGAATTACGGCGGGCAGCGCGGCCAGTAACGCCGCCATGAGAATCGCCAGCGACGGAAGCGCCAGCGCCCCGGCGTCGGTGGCTTTCACTTGAAAGAAGAGCGTTTCAATATATCGCACCGACGCCATGCCGAGCGCGACGCCCACCACGGCTCCGGCGAGCACCATGGAGAAGACATCCATCGTCACCAGGCGCGCGATGCTGGCCGCTTGTGCGCCGATGGCCATGCGAATCCCGATTTCGCGCCGCCGCTGCAGCACGGAATAATCGAGCACACCGTAAAGGCCGACGCCGGCCAGTAGTAATGCCACGGTCGCGAAGAATAGTGCGAGCATGGCGAGCAGGCGCTCGCGGACAGTGTGCGACTGATTCAGTTCCTGCTGTGTCCGGATGTTGCTTACGCGGAATTCAGTCCGCGCGCGCGGCACTTCCTGACGAATGCTTTGCGCGAGCGTCAGTGGATTGGGGCTGGATGTTCGGACGATGAATGTCGCATGGACGAACGTCGATGCGAATGGAAAGTAGGCGATCGGCGGAATGGGCTCGCGCATGTTGCGGTAACGAGTGTCACCGATCAGCCCCACGATTCGATAAGGAGTACCGGCTCCGTTGTCGTCCCTTCTTTCGAATATTCGCCCGATGGCGTTTTCGCCGTTGAAGTATTGTTTCGCGAAAGTCTCGTTGACCATCGCTACGGAGGATCTGTCGTTCAGGCGGAAGTCTCGGCCATCGATTCGAGGAATCCTCATTGCATCCGTCCAGCCGGGCGAGACACTCAGAAACAGAGACAGCACGCGGTTGGGAGGTGCTCCCGGGACCGAGATGAAGCCGTTCCAACTCCCGCCCATCATGAGCGGCCATTCGGATATGGCCACCGTCTCGACTCCCGGCACTCCCCGGAGATGTTCGGCGACTTGAAACCAGAACGCGGCAGGCTGCGCGGGCGACGCGACCGCATCGACGGTGAGAAGGCGATCGGCGTTAAAGCCGGTGGGCTGATGCGACAGCCGATCGAACGTGGCGACGAACAGGCCAGTCACGAACAGGACTAGAAAACAGAAGGCGGCTTGCATGGCGATCAAGGAATGCATGGTGCGGCGGCGTGAGTGCGGATCTTCTCCGCCCTTCAGCGCGCTGGCTGGCTTAACTGCCGAGGCGCGTAGGGCGGGCGCGAGTCCGAATAAGAACGTGACGCCGAGGGACAACGCGAGGCCGAATCCAAGCACACGCAAATCGGCCGGAAGCGATAAACGAGCGGGGTTGTCCGGCGGATTGATCAGGCTGACGACGAACGGCGCAGACCACCATGCAAACACGGCCGCGATCGCCGCGGCGAGGAACGCAAGCAGTGCGCTTTCGACCAGGACGAGTTGCATCAGACGCGACCGTCCCGCTCCGATGGAGACTCTGAGGGCCATCTCGCGAGCCCGAGCCGCGGCCTGGGCTGACATCAGGTTCGCGATGTTGGCGCACGCAATCAAAAGCACCAGCGCTACCAACGCGCCAAGCGCCTCCAGCGACCGCTTATATTCTCTCCGCAGGACCGAGATTCCGGTGGCCGCTCGATTCAGCACTAGCTCCTGGTTGAGGAACTCGTCGATTGCCGGTTTGGGCATTCCGGCGAACTCCGCGCTCACCCTCTCCTCTTGGAAGGCTCGATACGTGGCGCGCAGTTTCTCAAGAACGGGTTCAACTGCGACTCCCGGTTTGAGGCGGACGAAGGTTCGAAACCAGGCATAGTCAGACCTGACGATCGCGTTGTGTTTCATCATCATTGTGGGGATGAAGATGTCCGTCACAGTGCCTGCCTCGGTCCCTGTGAACGGCTCCGGAGCGATGCCTACAATCTGAAACAGCTCGTTGTCCATACGGAAGGTGCGTCCGATGATTTTCGGATCCTGTCCGAAGCGGCGCGTCCAATAGTCGTGCGAGAGGACGGCGTAAGGGTGCGCGCCCGGCGTGACGTCGTCGTTGGCGGTGAACAGGCGCCCGAGCGTGGGCCGGAGTCCGAAGGAATCGAACATCCACCCCGAAACGTATTGTTGATTCGCCTTCTCCGTTTCCTGGTCCGAGCCGTACGTCAACTCCGTCTGGGCGATATACGAGATCGCCATCAACTCGGCCTGATCCTTCACTTGAGCGCGCATACGGCGAAACATCGGGTAGGCGCAATAGTCGTCCGTCAGAGGCTTGCCATCCAGGACTCCGGTCGATCGCCGGCTGATGGCATAGAGCCGGCTGGGGTCGGTGATGGGCAGCCGGCGCAGCAGCAGGGCGTCGATGAGGCGGAATGCCGAGGTGCAGGCACCGATCGCCAGCGCCAGCGACAGGATTGCCGCGGCGGAGGTTATCTTGCTCTTCTTGAGTTGGCGCCAGCCGAAGACGGCGTCGGCACGCAGCGAATCGAGCCAGGCGACGATCCGGACATCGCGGGTCTCTTCACGCTGGCGTAGCGGGGAGCCAAACGCGCGGCGTGCCTCGGCGGGATCGCGGCCATTTTCGATCGCTTCTTCGAGGTGGGACTGGAGTTCTTCGTCGATTTCGTTTGTGAGGCGATTGCCGCGGAGTACGTTTACTATTCGGGACCAGAGTGACATGGTTTGTTGTCCTTATTCCGAGCGCAGCATTGCTGCCGGATCGATTCGCACTGCGTGGATTACTGCGGGCAGTGCGGCCAGGAGTGCCGCGCCGAATATTGCCAGTGACGGGAGCATAAGCACTCCCGCGTCGGTGGCTTTCACATCGTAGAAGAGCGTGGCGATGTAGCGCACCGATATCATGCCGAGTGCGAGGCCCGCGAGCGCTCCGGCCAGCACCATGGAGAAGACGTCGGTCGTCACCAGCTTTGCGATACCCGCGGGCTGCGCTCCGATGGCCATGCGAATCCCGATTTCGCGCCGCCGTTGCAACACGGAATAATCGAGCACGCCGTAAAGGCCGACACCCGCCAGCAACAGCGCAACAACCGCGAAGAACATTGCCAACGTTGCCAGCAGCCGCTCGCGGACTGTGAGCGACTGGTTGATCTCCAACTGCGTACGGATGTTACTAACGCGGAATTCCGGCCGTGCCCCCGGCACTTCCCGCCGCAGGATGGACGCCAGCTCGAGCGGGTTGGCGGCGGACGTGCGAACCATGATTGTCGCCTGACCTATCGCTTTCAATCCACCGTCCGTGTCGGCCGAGTGAAACGGAACGTAGGCCGCCGGCAGCATGGACTCGCGCATACTGCGGTAGCGGGCATCGCGGACCAATCCTACAATTTGAAGACGAACACGCTTAGGGTATGTAGTCTCGAACGACCTTCCAAGTGGATTCTCGCCATTGAAGTATTGTTTCGCGAAGGTCTCGTTGACGATCGCCACACCGGGCGCGACGTCGCTAGCACGGAAGTCTCTACCGTCGACGAGGGGAATTTTCATCGTCTCCAGCCAGCCGGGCGACACGGCCAGGAAAAACGCCAGAACGTCAATTGGAGGCGCGCCGTTAATCGAAATGTTGTTATTCGACATGGTTCCCGTCATCAGTGGCCACCCGGCCAGGGCGACTCTCTCGACTCCTGCCACATCTCGCAGATGATCGGCCACCTGGTCCCAGAAAACCGGCGGCTGAGCATGTTGTGCGACCGTATCAAGAACGAGAAGGCGGTCGGCGGAGAAGCCGGTGGGTTGGTTCGACAACCGGTCGAACGTCGTGACGAACAGGCCGGCAACGAAGAGCACCAAAAAACAGAAAGAAACCTGCGCAGCGATCAGCGCATGCATCAAGCGGCGCCGCGAGTGCGGGTCCTCTCCTCCTTTAAGAGCGCTGGACGGCTTGACGGCTGAGGCACGCAACGCCGGAGCCAGGCCGAACAGCAATGTGACGCCGAGCGTCCGCGCCACGCCGAATTCGAGCACCCGCCAGTCCGCGGGAAGAATAAGCCGCGCGGGGTTGTCCGGCGGATTAATCATTCCGACGACGAACGGCGCGGACCACCATGCGAACAATGCGCCGATGATGGCCGCAAGGAACGCAACCCAGGCGCTCTCCACCAGGACCAGTTGCACCAGACGCCATCGCCCCGCGCCGATGGAGACTCTCAGCGCCATCTCGCGCGAGCGCGCCGCCGCCTGAGCCGTCATCAGGTTGGCGACGTTCGCACACGCAATGAGAAGCACCAGCGCCACGAGCGCACCGAGAGCCGCAAGCGAACGGCGGTAGTCTTTCTGCAGCCCGGAGACGCCAGCGGCTGCCGAGGTGACCAATAGCTTTTGCTTGGCGAATCGCTCCAGAGCTTGTTTGGAGTAGTCGGCGAATCCATGCGATCGCTCCTGCTCGAGCGCACGAAACATTGCATACAGCCTGTCGCGCAGCGGTTCGATAGGAATCCCGGGCTTCGGGCGAATGAACGTACGCAACCAAAACGAGTTGGTGCTGTTGATGGCGCCGGCGGTCATCATCGTGGGTACGAAGATGCCGGGTATGGTGCCTGGCTCGGTGCCGATGAAGCGTTCTTCGGCGACCCCAACGATTTCGTAAATGTTGTTGCCCATGCGGAACGTGTGTCCGATCACCTTCGGATCCTGTCCGAAGCGGTGCGTCCAATAGTCGTGCGAGAGGACGGCGTAGGGATGCGCGCCCGGCTTGAGGTCGTCGTTCTCCGTGAACAGACGGCCCAACGCGGGCCGGAGTCCGAAGGAGCCGAACATCCAGCCGGAAACGGATTGCAGGTACGCTTTCTCCATCTCCTGATCCGACGCGTAGGTCAGGTCGCGCCGCTCCGCGTAGGAGATTGCGATCAACTCGGCCTGATCCTTTAGCGCATTGCGCCAGCGCCGGAACATCGGATAGGAGCAACTATCCCAACTGGTTGGCTTGCCGTCCTTGTCGACTCCTTCAAACGAGATGGCGTACAGCCGCTCGGGCTCTGCGACCGGCAAAGGCTGCAACAACAGGGCGTCAATGAGCCGGAATGCCGATGTGCAAGACCCGATGGCCAGAGCCAGGGACAGGATGGCCGCGGCGGATGTTACTTTCCTTTTCGTGAGTTGACGCCAGCCAAACACGGCGTCGGCGCGGAGCGAATCGAGCCAGGCAACGAGCCGGATGTCGCGGCTTTCTTCGCGCTGCCGCAGCGGGGAGCCGAACGCTCTTCGAGCTTCGGCGGCGGTCCGGCCCTGTTCGACCGCTTCTTCCAAATGCGAGGCGAGCTCTTCGTCGATTTCGCGGCTCAAACGATTGCCGCGAAATACGTTTGCCAGGCGGGACCACAACGACATATCGCACCTTCCTTTATAGATGATACTCAGACGTCATAATAATCATACGTCTGAGTATCAGGAGGGTTACTTGGAAAACCGGAATCGCTCTCCGTTCTGGTTCGCTCCGGCGGCAGATGGCTCAACAGGTGGCCGCTCGGCTCACGATTTTGCCGCTGCGCAGCCTCCATGTATGCACCCACTTGACCACCGTAAACCCACCGGTTGCCCTGTTTCAGCCCACACGGCTCATCCCCTTGGTCAAGACTCATCCAGGCAAACCGTTGAACGTGTCGCGGATTATGCGGACGCTGCCGTCCGAGAGGCGCGCGTATACCGTGAGGTAGGTGCCGGCCCCCGGTAGGCCTGGTGACCCATCCTTGGGTTGGAACATCGCTTTCCAACTGCCGTGCTCGATCATGACGTCGCCGCGCTGCTCGACGGCACCTGGTTGGAGGCCGAAGCCTTGGATGTTAAACATCGCGAACACTTGCGTGAACCAGGCGCGTATTGCCGGCATTCCCTCCAGCGCGGGTTGGCCTGGCGGGAGAAAGACGCCCTCCGGCCCAAAGACATGCGTCGCGGCCTCGGCGTCTCCCGCGTTGACCGCCGCGATGTGTTGGTCGCGGGTCTGATCGACGGCTTGGTTCAGGGATGGGGAAGATTGTGCGGTGGTGGTCATGCTTGCTCTCCTTTTCTGTAACGGAACGTCTGATACCATTCGTCCGCGCTTGATACCCGGATGTGTGGCCAACCGGCTCACCGTTACGCATGAATATTTGTTGATGATTATTGAACTGAACCACCTGTGCACATCGCCCGGCCCCGGCGGTTGGTAGTCCCTGAGCTTTTTGTAACGCCCGCTCAGGTCATTACACATCCGGTATCAATCGCGGACAAATCGTCCAGAGACGTTCCGCTACGGAAAAGGAGAATACCAATGATCGCGCCAGCGCTAAAGCCTTACATGAACACGAGAGAAGACTCGGCATTCCGGTTCCTGGGTATACCGACGCTCATGAGGTCAACGAGCGAAACTACGAATGGAGCATTCGGCCTGATGGAGCATTGGACGATGCCCCCAGGATTTGCATCGCCGTACCACCTCCACCATCTCGAGGACGAAGCCTTTTATGTCCTTGAAGGAGAAATGGCATTCGTCTGCGGTGGCAAATGGATGAAGGCCGGACCGGGCGCATACTTGTTCGGGCCACGCGAAATTCCTCACGGTTTCAAGGTTATCGGCACGGCCCCCGCGAGGATGCTGCTGATGTGCGCTCCCGCCGGTTTCGAGCGTTTCGTTCTGGAGATGGGCGAGGATCTCACGTCGCCGCCAGCACCACCTGATATGGCGAAGCTGATCACGCTCGCTGCGAAATACCAGATCGACATTCTCGGGCCATTGCCGGAAGAGGCCTAAGCACCCAAACTTCAGGATCAGAACGAAAACCGCGCGCTCACCTGAAACTCACGGCCGGGCGTCGCCGCCTCCGTGATGCTCCCGAACTGCGGCGTATTCACAAAGCGATTCGGTGTGCCCCAGTTCGAGTGATTCATCGCCTTATAGGCGTCGGCGCGTATCTTGAGGTGCAGCTTCTCGGTAATCGCGAACGACCCGTACCAGTGCCGCGTCCAGCGTCTGCATGCCCGGCCCGTAGACCGTGTTTCGCCCCGCGTTGCCTTATAGATGATACTCAGACAGTCAGAGTAATCATACGTCTGAGTATCGGGAAGGTTACTTGAAAACAATCGGAATCAAATGAATGGGTGTGCTCGACACCTGTCCCCGCCCACCGTCCAGGATATAGAATTTCTACAGATATGGCCGCGCGCGGTCGGGAATCGGACTCTTATCCAGGAGACAACACGCGAAATGTGGGGATGGAATTCAGTGGAACGGCTGTGGCAGGATACGCGCTACGCGCTTCGCGGAATGCGGCGCAGTCCCGGATTCACGGCCGTCGTCGTTCTATCGCTGGCTCTCGGCATTGGAGCCAATACCGCGATTTTCAGCCTCCTCGATACTGTCATGCTGCGCCAACTTCCGGTGCAGCATCCGGAGCAATTCGTCGAACTGCTGCAGAAGTACCCGGGGCAGCCCCGTCAGAACGGCTTCTGGTCACAGCAAAGCTTCGAGCACTTTCGCGACCACAACCACGTCTTTTCCGCCCTGACCGGTACCGCGATTGATACCCAAGTCAAAGTGCGCGCCGATGGTTCTGAGCCCGAAACTGTGATCGGCGAGTTTATCCCCGGAAATTATTTTCCAGTCCTGGGGCTGATGCCCGCGATCGGGCGCCTGATCGGTCCCGACGACAACCCGGCGAGCGCTGCTGGTACCGTCGCGGTCGTGAGTTGGTCCTACTGGGAGACGCGGTTCCATCTGGATCCGGCGATTCTCGGTAAGCAAATCGTGGTAGAGGATCGACCGGTGACGATTGTGGGAGTGGCGCCGCGTGCATTCTTTGGAGTCCTGGTGGGATCCAGGACGGACGTTTGGGTGCCTGGCACGGAATGGCCGTTGCTGTTCGGGAGGTTGAAGTCTGGCGTGACCATAGAGCAAGCACGCGCCGAAATGTCCGTGTTGTACAGGTTCACCATGGAGGAACTGGCCAGGACCGTCAAAGGAGTTCAGCAGTCGAAAGTGGAAGTAGAGCCAGCCGGCGCCGGACTCGCCCGCGTGCGGGACCGATTCGCCAAGCCGCTGGTTTTACTAATGGCGGTGGTGGGGGTGCTGTTGCTGATCGCGTGCATCAATACCGCAACTCTGCTACTTGCACGCGCAGCCGGCCGCCAGCGCGAAATGGCGGTGCGCGTCGGGTTAGGGGCCAGCCGGGCTCGCCTGGTGCAGCAGGTGATGACCGAGTCGGTGCTGCTTTCCGCGACCGGCGCCATTTTGGGCATCTTTCTGGCGCATGCAGGAACCCGTGTTCTAGTGCGGATTATCGCCAGCGGACGCGAGCACGAGCGCTTCAATCTTCCGGTTCAACTCGATCTCCGCTTGTTGGTTTTCACCGCAGGACTCGCCCTGCTGACAGGTTTGCTCTTCGGACTGGCTCCCTCTTGGCGTGCCCTTCGGTCTGCACCGGCGTCTGCGTTGCAGCAGACCGGAAAGGCCGGTGAGACGAGGCTCCGGCGACTCTTCGGGAGAGGATTGGTAGCCGCGCAGGTGGCCTCGTCGGTGTTGCTGTTGAGTGCCGCTGGATTGTTCCTCGGCTACCTGTCGCATCTGAAGAACCTGGACCTCGGCTTCCAGCGCGACCATGTTCTGTTGGTCACCCTGGATCCGTCACGCAGCGGCTATAAGCGCGAGCAACTATCGCGGCCATATCAGGAGCTGGTGGCGCGGTTGGAGTCCATTCCGGGCGTACGCTCAGCGTCGATCAGCGCGGTTTCTCCGATTCAAGGCGCCGGGGCAGGCCGTTTTGTGATCGCCGAGGGGCGCCCGGAGCGGCCCGAGGATGGCCGCGTTTCGTTGAACTGGGTTGCGCCGAAGTATTTCGACACTCTCGGAACGCCGCTCCTGGCCGGGCGCGACTTCCAGTTCGAAGATCAGGCACGCCCGCGAGTGACGATCATCAATCGAGCGATGGCGCGTTACTACTTCGGCAGCGCCGACGCCGTCGGAAAGCACATCACGCTCGCGGGCGACAACAAACCGTACGAAATCGTCGGCGTGGCCGGCGACGCGAGGTATCTTGAGATCCGCGAGAACCCGGCGCGGACCATGTACTTCAACATGTTTCAAGAAGGGCGCCTGTTCTCGCAGTTCGAGCTGCGGACCATGGTGGACCCGGCCTCGGTGACTCGCGAGGTGCGGCGCGCGGTGAGCGAGGTTCTGAAGACCGTGCCCGTCGCGCGGCTCGTGACGCTGGCCGATCAAGTGGATGCCTCGATTGTTCCAGAGCGGCTAATGGCGACGCTCTCGGCGCTGTTCGGTGCTCTGGGCTCATTGCTCGCGGCCATCGGCCTCTACGGGTTGCTCGCCTATGCGGTAGCGCAGCGCACCAACGAGATCGGCATCCGCGTCGCACTGGGCGCTACCCGAAGTGACATGGCTCGAATGGTGCTGACAGAGGCGCTCCGGATGAGCTCTGGAGGCCTGGTGATCGGAGTGCCCATCGCCTATTGGAGCAAACGGTTCGCCGCCAGTCTGATCGCGGATCTGCCTCTGGAGAGCGCATTCCCGATCGCCTTCGGCGCCGTGGCAATGATTGCTATTGCGCTGCTTGCGGCATACGTGCCGGCGCATCGGGCGGCTCGCGTGGATCCCATGGAAGCATTGCGTTACGAGTAGGACCGAATCGGCCCAGGCGATGAGCCGGATGTCACAGATCAGAACGAAAGCCGCGCGCTCATCTGAAACTCACGGCCGGGCGTCGCCGCCTCCGTGATGCTCCCAAATTGCGGCGTGTTCACAAAGCGATTCGGTGTGCCCCAGTTCGAATGATTCATCGCGTTATAGGCTTCGGCGCGCATCTCAAGGTGCACCTTCTCGGCAATCGCAAAGGACCGCACCAGTGCCGTGTCCAACGTTTGCATGCCCGGGCCGTAGACTGTGTTCCGTCCCACGTTGCCGAACGTGTAGGCGGCCGGCGTGGCGAATGCCGATGGATTGAACCATGCATCCGTGGTTCCGGTTCCCGATCCGAAGACCGGCTGACCGGTGTAGTTCGCGCGGATCGGATTCTCGCCAACTACCGTGCCCGCGTTCGCCGTGTCGCCGAACACAGAGATCGTGAACGGGAACCCGCTCTGGACCTGATAGAGCGTCGAAATCCGCCAGTTGCGCGTGAGCGCCCGGGTCAACCTGCCGCCGGCCAGTGAAGGAATGTCGTATACGGCGCTAACCACAAAACGGTGACGGACATCGCAGGCGAGACCTTTTTCAGCATTGAGATCGTTATTGTTCTGCGGGATCGACGATTCGAACATGGGCGAGCGAAAATCCGGAGCGTTGCTGAGATTCTTCGACGTAGGTGTAGTTGGCCAGCAGGCTCAAGCCGTTCGAATAGCGCCGGCGGAGGTTGACATGGGCCGCGTCGTACCAGCTTCGCGCCGTGTTCTGGAGCATGTTTACGGTGCTCACCGGGAAGGTCGTGCTTGTCACTGCCACGGTCGAAGGAATCACCGTTCCGGGCAGGAAGGTCGCGGTGGGATAGGGACGCCGCGGCTGCAGCGTTCCGGGTCCCGGCAGCGCGTTATTGATCAAATGCGCCTGCTGCAAATGCAATCCGCGCACGCCCTGATACCCGATTTCGAGAGTCGTGTCGTGTCCCAGGCTCTTCTCAATCGAAGCGCTCCACTGTTGGACGTACTGCGCCGCGGCGTGAGGATCGAATGCAGTGAAACTCACCACCGTGGAGCCCAGAACCGGTTGTGGAAAATTGAATCCGTTGATTCCGGGCGTGAAGTTATCGCTCTGCTGGGTGATAGGGAAAACGAGCGGAACGTTATGCAACTGGTTGCACCAGGTGTTCAGGTCGACCGGCGTGTAGAAGATCCCGTATGCCGCGTGGAAGACTACGCCGACTTGGTCAAAGTGATGAGCGATGCCCAGGCGCGGAGCGAAACGCAGCTTGTTCGGATACATCAGCCCGCGCGGCATCCCGCTCTGGCCACCGATAAAGGCGACCAGTTTGCCGTCCTGCTGGTAGCAGGTTGCTCCACTGCCGCGAGACGTCGACCAGCGGCGCCATGAACTCGTAGCGCAGACCGGCGTCAATGGTGGTGTGCGGCGTCACCCGCCACGTGTCCTGCACGAAGGCGTCGGCCTGCCACTGGCGCAGATCCATGGTCGGAACGCCGTTCTGAACCTGGCGCGACGCAGGCAGTCCAAGCAGGAAACTTGCCAACGCCGCGCCGGTGCCGTCATTCGTCGCGGTCTGCGTCGTGAATCCGGAGGTGAACGAATAGTAGCCGCGGCTCTGCACCAGCGCCCACATCGGCCAGATATACCAGCGATAGCTGCCGCCGAATTTCATGCTGTGGCGGCCGCGTTGCCAGCTCAGCGTATCGCGTCCCTCGAGAATTGTGTCCCACATGTGCATCGGCGTGGCGAGCCAGGAGTCGCCGAACGGAGAATACCCCTGCACGTTGAAATAGGGAGCGCCCCACGCGCCTTGGCCGCCGAAGTTCACGCCCGTGATGCCCAGGGCGCCCACAATGTCATTCACGCCATTGTTCTCGGTGTAGTGAAACATGGCGAGCCGCGATACGCTTGCCGACGCTGTGTTCACCAGATTGGGCGAAAGAACGCGCGTCCAGATAACGGAGCCATTCTGCCCCAGGTTGTCGTGATTGAACCCATAGCCGGGCAGATTCTGCGGCACGAATCCGTGTTCGCCGCTAACTGAGTACCGGACGTTGATCGAATCGCCGCGATCGAAAATGCGATCCACGCGAACCGTGCCCTGGTCGGTGAGGATCCGCGAGTTTCGCACGTCCAGAAGATTATTCGAATCCTGGCCGCCGTTGTTGCCAAGCACTGTCGGGACGCCCATCATCGTCATGCCGCCCATCATGCCGTTGTCCTGATTCGGCCGCGGAACATAATTCTGCAGCATCTTGTAGGCCGCGGAATTCAGCAGGCTCGCGGGGATCACATTCCCAGGAAACGGATCCCGAATCACCTGCGGATTCAAAGTGCTGACCGGCAACGCGGGATTGAAGTTAGGATTCGCGTGGCCGTTCGCCGGATCGAAAATGTTGACGCCGCTCTGGCTGAAATCACCGCCGGCCTCAACGGCGGTCGGGACGGTGGAGATCGACGTCATGCGCCATGGTTTGCCGAAAGCCCTCGTAATTCGTGAAGAAGAACGTCTTCTTTCCGTAGACGGGCCCGCCAAGCGAACGCACCGAAGTTGTTCTGCACCAGGTGCGTCGTGCCGGGCATCTCATTCCACGTTCGCGCATCCAGCGCGCCGTTGCGGATGTATTCATAAGCCGTGCCGTGGAAGTGGCTGGTTCCAGCCTTCGTGATGATATTGATCTGACCACCGCCGGCCCCACCCATCTCGGCCCTGTAACTTCCGGTCTGCACCTGAAACTCCTGCACGGCGTCGGGCGACGGGCTGAAGTTCTGTGTGTTGAATGCGGGATCGGTGTTGGTTACGCCATCCAGCAGAAAGTAGTTGGCGTTCGGCCGGTTGCCGCCGATCGTTATCGCCGAGGCTTGCCCGGGACGCCAGTACAGCGGATTCGTCGTGCCGGTCTGCGCGCCATGGCCCGCGTGCGCACCTGGAACGGTGAGCACGAGATCGAGGAGCATTCGTCCATTTAACGGCAGGTCCTGAATCGACTTAGGCTCGACGACTTCTCCCAGACTCGAATCTTGCGTCTTTAGCGTTTCGGCAGCGGCGGTGACCGCAAGGGTTTCGTGCTGGCCGCCAACGCTAAGGACCAAATCGAGACCCATGTTCTGGCCGACTTCGAGTCTGATCTGACGAGAGATGGCTGCAAATCCGGTCGCCTCAACGTCGACCGAATAGTCGCCGGGCAACAGGTTGACGGCCTCGAACAGTCCGTAGGCCTTCGACTCCATCAAACGAACAGCCCCGGTGTCTTTGGCGCGAATAGTGATTCGCGCGCCCTCTACGGGCGCGTGCGACGGATCCTCAACCCTGCCGCTGACCGTCGCGAAATTGCTTTGCCCGAAAGTACACACGCAGACAAGAAGGGCGGAAACAATCGATCTGACCACGCCGGAATCGTATTCTATTCAGTTGGACCGATCAATAGTATAAAAGGATTATCCAGCCGTCTGAGGGGTCGGCGCGCGCAGGCCAGTGTGGACCCGCTCCTTGCGGTGGACTTGGTTTCGGGCCATGAAACGCCGCCTGATAAAATCGCAACGATGAGTGATCACGCAACGTATGCGCCCATCGCGGAGTTTGTCCGCGACGCTAATGTCAAAGGAATGGAAGGTTATCGCGAACTTTACGATCGCGCAGCCGCCGATCCTGAAAAGTTTTGGGGAGAGCTAGCCAACCAGGAACTCCACTGGTTCGAGAAGTTCACTAAACCTCTTCAATGGGACGCTCCTTTTGCCAAGTGGTTTGTCGGTGGCAAGACGAACGTTGCCTACAACTGTCTCGATCGGCACTTGAACACACCCCGCCGCAACAAGGCGGCTATCATTTGGGAAGGCGAGCCGGGCGATCAGCGCGTCATCACCTATCAGGAACTGCATCGTCTCGTCTGCCGGTTCGCCAACGTGCTGAAATCGCGCGGCCTCAAAACTGGTGACCGCTCCATCATCTACATGCCGATGGTCCCAGAAGCCGCCATCGCCATGCTTGCCTGTGCTCGACTCGGCATTACTCACAGTGTTGTGTTCGGCGGATTCTCCTCCGAAGCGCTCAAGGCCCGCATCCTCGACCTCGGTGCGGCAGTCGTCATCACCGCCGATGGAGGCTGGCGCCGCGGCAAGGAAGTTCGCCTTAAGGAAGCGGTCGATGAATCGCTCACCGATTGCCCCTGCGTTCGCGACGTCATCGTACTCAAGCGGACCGGCGGACAAGTCATCATGAAAGACGGCCGCGACCACTGGTGGCACGATCTCGACCAGGACGCGAGCGAGGTTTGCGACGCTGTCCCGGTGGATTCCGAGCATCCGCTCTACGTCCTCTATACCTCCGGCACCACCGGCAAGCCGAAAGGCATTCTGCACACCACCGCCGGCTATCTGCTGCAATGCCACATGAGCATGAAGTGGATATTCGATATCCACGAAAGCGATACCTTCTGGTGCTCGGCCGACATCGGATGGGTCACGGGTCACAGCTACGTCGTCTACGGGCCTCTCTCCGCCGGCGCAACCACGCTAATGTACGAGGGCACCCCAGACACGCCGGCATTCGATCGTTGGTGGCGTCTGATCGAGAAGTGGCGCGTCACTGTCTTCTACACCGCGCCCACCGCCATCCGCGCGCTCATCCGCCAGGGCGACAAGTGGCCCGATGCACACGATCTCTCCAGTTTGCGGCTGCTCGGCTCGGTTGGCGAACCCATCAATCCGGCTGCCTGGGAGTGGTATCACCGCGTAATCGGAAAGAGTCGCTGCCCCATCGTCGATACCTGGTGGCAGACCGAAACCGGAGCGATCATGATCGCGCCCATGCCCGGTGCGGTTCCGTTGAAACCTGGATCGGGGACGCTCCCGCTGCCCGGCGTGATCGTGGACGTTGTCGATCATGAAGGCAAACCCGTCGGGCCCGACAAGGAAGGGTACCTCATCATCCGCAAGCCCTGGCCAAGCATGGTTCGCACGATCTGGGGCGATCCGGAGCGCTTCAAGGAACAATACTGGACGCGCATGCCGGGCATCTATTTCACCGGGGATGCCGCCCGCCGCGACACGGATGGTTACTACTGGGTACTTGGGCGCGTGGACGACGTCATGAACGTCAGCGGCCATCGTCTGAGTACGATGGAAGTCGAGTCCGCGCTGGTGCACCATCCCGCGGTCGCCGAGGCCGCCGTCGTTGGGAAGCCGCACGAGATTACCGGTCAGGCGGTCTGCTGTTTCGTCACCCTCAAGAAAGGCGATTGGAACCACGAAGTGCTCGGCGTAGAACTGCGCCAATGGGTCGCACACGAAATCGGGTCCTTCGCCCGCCCTGAAGAAATCCGGTTCACCGACCAGTTGCCGAAAACCAGAAGCGGAAAGATCATGCGCCGTCTGCTGCGCGAAATTGTGACTTCGAAGACCGTAAGCGGCGACGTGACGACGCTTGAAGATTTCTCGGTTGTGACCAAACTGGCTGCGCAGGACGAAGACTAGCCCGTATGCAATTTGACGCGAACTTCGTGCTCTGGCACTTCGGCTATAACCGTTGGGCGAACGATAAAGATCCTCGACGCCGTCCGGCAAACTGACGAACGACGAACTCAACCGCTATCTGTATACCTCGCATCATGGCGTTCTCGGAACGCTCGATCACATCTATCGAGCCGATCGCATCTGGATGAACCGTATCCAAGGCGGACCGCGCCTCACACTCAAAGACTTCGACGATCAGAAGACGCTCGCGTCTCTGGAAGGCATCTGGCTACCGCTCTTGGACCAATGGCGCGACTGGGTCAACGCCGCCGATCTGGACGGCACGCTTGAGTACGTCAACTTAGCCGGCAAAGCAGGCTCCATCAAGATCTGGCAAATGGCACTGCACCTGGTGAATCATTCCAGCTATCATCGCGGCCAGATCATAACGATGCTCCGGCAGCTAGGCCACGTACCTGTCCAAACCGACATTTCCGTATACGTCATGGTGCGGTGACCGTTTATCCAACCATATGCCCCGCCGACCGCAAAGCCTCCAGCGCCTTGACAAGCCGGTCGTCCTTCACCAGAACATAGTCTGTATCGAATGTTGAAATCGTGAATATGCTCACGCCCGCCGACGCAAGCGGCGACGCAATCGACGCGAGGACCCCCACCTGGGCAAAATCGAGCGGTCCTTCCACTTTTAGCGCCCGCCAGCCACCCTCGCGGTTCAACGGCGCGGGCACGAGCCGCTCCTCGCAAACCACCGACAACTCGTCCCGAGTCCGCGTCAGCGACACGAATTCCCCGGCCAGAGCCCACCCGGGCAGCGGAGCGTCCGGCGCCAGCCGGACAACGGCGTAAGTCCGAGATAGGAGTTCTAAATTCACGCCCTGTATAATAGAGTATTGAAATCTTAACAAAGAGGGGGTGATATTAAATGGCAGAAGTACTGATCCAGGAAGGTGAAACTCTGGAAAGTGCCTTGCGCCGCTTTAAGCGCAAAGTACAGCAGGAGGACATCATCAAAGAGATCAAACGTCATTCCTTCTATCTGAAGCCCGGCGAAAAGCAGCGGACGAAAGAAGCACTCGCCCGCAAACGGAACCGGAAGAAGAGAAACAAAGACGTCGAGTAGTGCAAAAAGGCTCCCTTAACGGGGAGCCCTTTCCATTGGTGATTCAACCTTCTTAAAGCCGCCCGGAATCTCGAACTTCGACGGATCCACCGATGCGCTCGAAGTAATTGGTCAACTCGATAGTCATCTCCATCAACGCCCCGCCGTTAGCCGCGTTTGGATCCTGCGATGGCGGCGGTTGCTGTTGCTGCTGATCGTCGTTGTTCTTCTTCTTTTTCCCAAACCCGCCGAAGCCGCCAAGTCCACCCAGGCCGCCCAATCCGCCTAATTTCCCCAACTTGGATGCGGCAGCGCCTTCCGCTCCCTCGCTGGCGCCCTGACTCGCTACCTGACCCGCGGTTGGTCCCTGCGGAGAGGCCGACGGATTCGATGGCGGTCCAGTCAGATTCGAGCCGTGCGGTCCCATTCGAACAACTTGCATCACCGGCACACCCTTCAGTTTCGAACCCTCCGTCGCCAGAGCGCTCATGCCTTTCATCATGTCCGGCCGCATCATAGGCATTGAGCTCGGCACCCAAGCCAGTTTCTTCGCCATGCGGAGATGGAAATCGTTGATCTCGTCGTAGCCCGGCACTTTCGGTGTCAGCCACATGTCGGAAACGGTGTCCATCGCGCCCGATTGCCCGCTTTTCTGATCCGTAGCTTCCATGGTGATGGTCATCACCACTTCTTTCGTGTCGAGACCGTTGATGTTCTTCCGTTCACCCGTCTCTTTGATGTCCGCTTTCAAGTTCATATCGACGTTCGAGGCATCCGGATTTTTTGCCTTCGCTTCGGCCATTTTCTGGTTCGTTTGATCCGCCGCCCGCTGCATGGCCTGCTTCATTTGCTCAAACGTCATCACGGAGTACGTTCTCTTTTCAAAGTCCACGTCCGTAATCGTTTCGGCATCCAGATCGATCACGTTCATGGTCCGCTGTGAAGTCCGCACCATGCGGTTTCCCTTAACGCTGACCGAGGAAATCGTCGGTTTGGTAATGTCGCGAGCGCTCTTCGAAAACGCACCTGCGAACTTCATCATGCCGATAATGGCGCCCCCCGTAATGTGCGAGTTTTCCTCATAGCTGAAGTCCGCCAGGAGGCTTCCCGCCGTACCGATACAAATAAGACCGATTGCGATTTTTCCACCCATACTTATCCTCCGTTCCTACTCATAGTACTGCATGCAAAGCCGATTTCGTTGCACCTCGTGAAGTACAATGCCCGTTGGACACTTTATGGCCGATCTCGTTGTGCGCCCCAGCACCAAAGTCTTGAAGCCCTACTACACTCTGGCAATCGCTCTGGCTATCCTGGTGTTCTTTTTTGCCAACAACAACGGCGTCGAAAATCGTGATAAATGGTATTGGGGATTGATTGTGCCTGGGCTGATTTTCGCGTGGACCATCGCCCGCAACATTCAACTGCATTTCACGTCCATAACCATCGCCGGCGGCAAGCTGCGCTACGAGTCGGGGATTCTCTCGAAGTCAACAGAAATCATGGAGATCGCTAAAGTGCAGAATGTGCGCGTCGATCAAACGCTGCTGCAGCGGATGCTCGGCATCGGTGATCTTAGCATCGAGACCGCAGGGGAGGGAAGCCGCCGGACTATGCTGGGTGTCGATCGGCCGCAACAGGTGGCGGACCTCATTCTCGCAGCGGCCCACAAGCAAACTTAAGACAAAATTCATCATGAGCGACAAAAAACTGAACGGTAAAATCGCGCTGATCACCGGCGCGAGCAAAGGACTTGGAAGAGCGATGGCCATCGCATTAGGCGCGGCTGGTGCACGGCTGGTGCTGGTGTCGCGTGACGTGGCGCAACTCGAGGAAACGAAGAAGTCGGTAGAGGCCGTGGGTGGCGAGGCGCATGTTTTCCGCGCCGACGTCACCGACGAGGCTCAGGTATTGCAACTCGAAAAAGACGTCTCGGCGAAAGTGGGAAAGATTCAGATTCTCGTCAACAACGCCGGTATCAACATTCGCAAACCCATTACGGGCTTTCAACTCAGCGAGTGGAACTCCGTTATCAACACAAACCTGACCAGCGTCTTCCTGCTGTGCCGCTCCTTCGTACCCCACATGAAGGGCACTGGCTATGGACGCATTATTAATATGTCGTCCATGATGGGCTGGGTATCTCTGCCGGAACGCACCGCGTACTCGTCGAGCAAAGCCGCGCTACTCGGTTTCACTCGCGCTCTCGCGTTGGAACTCGCGCCCGATGCAATCACCGTTGTCGCGCTCAGCCCGGGTCCGTTCGCCACCGAAATGAACGCGCCGATTCTACAGGACCCGGTCAAGAACGATTGGTTCGTTTCCAGGATTCCGCTCGGACGTTGGGGCAAACTCGAAGAGATTGGCCAACTGGCCGCATTCATCTGTTCAGAAGAGGCCGGCTTCATCACCGGCACCGACATTCTGATAGATGGGGGCTGGTGTGCACAGTAGACGGCGCTGGCTGCTGGCGTCTGCCGCCGTATTAGCCGGCTGTGGACGCCGCACCAGAAAAGTAATCGCCGTCATCCCCAAAGGAACGTCGCATTTATTCTGGATGTCTGTCCGGTCCGGAGCGCTGGCGGCCGGTCAGGAATTCAATGTCGAAATCGACTGGAACGGTCCCAACCTGGAAACCGAATACAGCCGCCAGATCGAGATCATGGATTCCATGATCGCGCGTCACGTGGATGGCATCGCCGTCGCTGCCTGCGACCGCAAGTCCTTGACCGCGTCGTTGGAACGCGCCGCCGCGGCCGGCATTCCCGTGACTGTTTTCGATTCGGGTATCGACGGCGATAACTACATGAGCTTCGTTGCAACGGACAACCAGGGAGCCGGCCGCATGGCCGCCCGCACACTGGCCGAGTTATTGCGCGGCAGGGGAAAAGTGGCCATGGTGATGCACGCTCCGGGCAGCTTGTCGACCATGGATCGGGAAAAGGGTTTCACCGAAGTCATGCAGAAAGACTTTCCGGGAATTCAGATTGTCGCCAGCCAGTATGGAATGTCCGATCGGTCGAAATCCATGGCAGCCGCGGAGAACATCCTCACCGCGCATCCGGATCTCAATGGCCTGTTCGCCTCCGCCGAACCCGGTTCGGTGGGCGCCGCGTTGGCCCTCAAATCAAGGGGATTGTCCGGAAAAGTAAAGTTTGTCTCGTTTGATTCGAGCGACGGTCTGGTGGAAGATCTAAAGGGTGGCACCATCGACGCCATGGTGGTGCAGGATCCGTTCCAAATCGGCTTCACCGCCGTCAAAACGTTGGTTGATAAGCTGCACGCACAGACGCCGCCAAAGAAAATCGATCTGGCGGCACAGGTTATACGCAAACAAGATCTCGAAAAACCGGAGATCAGACGCCTGCTCTCGGTGAAGTAGAGAAAGAAGGAGGGTTGCGGTGGAAATCCACGCGCCGGACAAGCCCATACATTCGCTGAAAGATCTGGGCATTCACTTGGCGACCATCACCGCCGGAATACTGATTGCGCTTTCGCTCGAGGGCATTCTGGAGTGGAGGCACCACCGGAGTTTAGTCCGCGAAGCGAAGGAAAACATCACAATTGAACTCGAAGGCAACAAAAAGGCAGTCGAAAAGTCTCTTCAGAGCCTGCCCGAGCAAGTAAAGAACTATAGGAATGCGCTCCACTTCTCCAACGATCGGCTGGAAAGCAAGCATACGGACATCCACCAAATGGTGATCGGATTCATGGTCCCTTCCGTGAGCGCTGTCGCCTGGAAAACTGCTGAGACCACCGGCGCTCTTGGCCATATGAAATATGCCGAGGTGCAGAAGTACGCCGAAGTTTACGATGTGCAGGAGTTGTACGTTCGCGCCGAGGCGCAAAAGCTTCAGCGCGTTTCCCAGGTGGAAGGAATCCTCATGGGCGGTGATCCGAATAAAGCGAGCCTCAAAGATATCGAGTCCTTCCGGCAGCAAATCCTGGTTTCTCTCGCAGATCTGGCCACCGAGGAGAGTCTGGCCAAGGAATTAAGCGAAGCCTACGGAAAGCTGTTGATGGAGAAACAGCCCTAATCGGCGTCCTGCTCCACAAATCGGCGGAGCCGTTCATCGTGTACGCGAACGCTACCGCCCGCAATGTCGTACACCCATCCCGAAATAGACAGCGTGCCCATCGCCACCCTCCCCGCCACTGAAGGATGAGTGCGCAGATGATTCATCTGCAACAGGACATTCTCCTCAATGAGCTGGTTCAGCACATCCTGTGGCATGCCGCCCTTATTGCGCGCTTCCACGACACTCAGCGCCGCCTCGGCGTTCATCAACCACGATTTCACGAGCGGCATTTTTGCCACCGCGTCCGGTTCCAGCAATCCCTTCATCGCGCCGCATTCCTCGTGACCGCAGATCACCACCTGGCTCACTTCCAGAGCCGTCACCGCGTATTCGATCACCGCGGAAATACCGCCCGGCATCTGCCCGTATGCCGGCACCAGGTTTCCGATGTTCCGCGTGACGAAAATTTCACCGGGACTGGATTGCGTGAGCATCTCCAGGTCAACCCGCGAATCGGCGCACGTCACCACCAGAGTGTGCGGACGCTGCGGCTCCCGCATCACTTTCTGGTACATTTCTTTTTGACTTGGATAGACGTCGCGCCGGAATTTCCGCACGCCTGCCAGAAGACGATCTAAGGGAACCATCAGATTAGAGGATAACGTGGGCGACACGTTACGATCGGACGGGTTTCCGGAACGTCCGGCGTTCCAGCCAAGTGGAAAGCACCAGCGAGGTCGCCGTCTGTCCATAAGGATTCAGCCGGCCAATCGAGATCCTCGAGCGCATTCACCGACGCAACTCGCACTTTCAGCATGAAAGACTCAGCCCCGGTCACGTGGTAGCACTCCAGGATCTCAACGGTCCGATTCACGAATTCCTTGAATTTGGAATAGTCCTTGTTAGAGACGGTGATCCGAATGAACACGGGCAAGCCCCAGTCCGAGATTGGAAGGGTCCACCGTTGCGTGGTAGCCCGTAATCGTTCCCTCGTCCTGCAGCCGGTTGATCCGTTCCGCCACAGTCGGCGCCGATAGACCCACGCGGCGTCCCAGTTCAGCAAATCCGATCCGGGCATTCTCCTGCAACGCCTCGAGAATGACCCAATCTTTCTCGTCCAGATTACTTCCCTTCGATTCCAAGGTATTCAGGCTCCATTCATGATGATTCATAGAAGTTTACCATGTTAAATCTGCGAAAGGCCATCCACAAATCACGAAAATTCTTGCATTCTATATTCATGACGGCCGAGTCTTCAATTTTTGTGAAAGGGATTGGCGCAGGACTGGCAATCGCAGCTCCGGTCGGTCCCATTGGGCTGCTCTGCATTCGCCGCACGATCGCGGACGGCCGGCGCGCCGGGTTGATTACCGGTCTGGGTGCGGCCACGGCGGATCTTGTTTACGGACTGATCGCCGCGCTAGGCCTGACCGGTCTCTCTTATTGGCTCACTAGCGCGAGTTCGTGGCTCCATTGGGCCGGAGCGGCGTTCCTTCTCTGGCTTGGTGTTCGAACACTAACCGAAAAAGCTGCAACGGCTCCAGCTAACGCTCCGGCGCGCGGACTGCTTCCGATATTCGGAACCACGTTTGTTCTGACGCTCACCAACCCGATGACCATCGTCTCGTTTCTCGGCCTGATCGCCGGACTGGGAGCGATCTCGCGCGGATATCTTCTGGCAGCCGGCATCTTTATCGGCTCTGTGATGTGGTGGCTGATCCTCACATCGCTCGCGAACTGGTTCCGCACCCGCCTCGGTGCGAGTGGACTTGTTTGGGTGAATCGTGTGGCTGGACTCGTGCTTATCGCGTTTGCGTTAGTGAGTTTACGTTGACATCACGAAACACACTTTGACATCAATAGCCTGCTAGTGACATCATTTAAGTATGCGGACCACCATCTCATTGGAAGACGATGCGATAGAGGCGATTCGAGACTTCGCAGAGACAAAACGGCTTTCCCTTGGGAAGGCGGCTTCTGAGCTAATCCGGCGTGGAGTTCGTTATCAACTGCGCACGAAGAAACTCAACGGTCTCCCGGTATTCGAGGTCCCGGACGATTTTCCGGCGATCACCAGTGAGCGAGTACGAGAACTGTTGGACGACGAATGAATCGCTGGTTATTGGACGTTAATGTCCTTCTTGCTCTTCTCTGGCCCCTGCACGCGGATCATGTTGGTGCGCAAACCTGGTTTGCAAAAACAGGGCGGCGGGCGTGGGCAACGAATCCGATCACGCAGCTCGGAGTGATGCGTATACTCACGAATTCTTCCGTGACACGAGGCGCCGTGAACGCCGCAACCGCCATAGAAGTTATGGCTGAAGCAACGCAACATGAGGGACATGAGTTCTGGCCTTTGGAGAGCCAGTTGACTGCGGGCCTGAAGGCCGTATCGGGGAAATTACGAGGGCATCGACAATGGACGGACGCGGTTCTGCTCCTGCAGGCGGCCGAACGGCGCGGTAAATTAGTCACTTTCGATTCTGGTATTACTCAACTGGCGGGCCGCGAGCTCAAGGATCACCTGTTGCTTTTGAAACGTAGCTGACGATCCCGTACTAACTTCTTGAAAACACCCGAAGGTTACGCGGCGTCACTCCAACCTTATCGCCCACGTTCAGTTTCAATTCGCGATATCGGTCTCTGGTGATTTCCGCGTCCAGCGAATTGCCGGTATCCTCGCGTTGCAATTCCACCCGCACCATCGGACCCGCGGCGGCAATAAACTGCACGGAAGCCACCACCGCACCACTACCAATCTCCGATATCCGGGTGATTTCCAGTTCGTACGGCCGCACATACTCGGCCGAGGCCCCATCGGTTCGCCCATGAAACAAATTGACGTCGCCCAGAAACTGATACACGAACGCATTCGCGGGGTTGTCATAAACTTCCGCCGGTGTCCCCGCCTGCTCGATTCTGCCCAGATTCATAATGGCGACACGATCCGAAACCTCGAGCGCTTCCTCCTGATCGTGCGTCACAAAAACGCTCGCGATGTGAAGCTCGTCGTGCAGTTGGCGAAGCCAGCGCCGGAGTTCTTTGCGCACCTTGGCGTCAAGCGCTCCGAACGGCTCGTCCAGCAGCAGGACACGAGGTTCCACAGCCAGCGCCCGCGCCAGCGCCACCCGCTGACGCTGCCCACCGGATAGCTGGTTCGGATAGCGATCTCCCAACCACCCAAGCTGAATCAGTTCCAACAATTTCCGCACGCGATCGCGGATCTCTTTCTCTGGGGGCCGCGTGACCTTAGGGCGCAGGCGCAAACCGAACGCGATATTTTCAAAAACCGTCAAATGCCGGAACAACGCGTAATGTTGAAATACAAACCCAACCTGGCGGTCGCGAACAGTGTGCTTCGTAGCGTCTTGATCGTTTAGCCGGACCGTCCCGCTATCGGCTAGTTCCAGGCCGGCGATAATCCGGAGCAGCGTCGTCTTCCCCGAACCAGACGGCCCCAGCAGCGCAACCAACTCACCAGTTTCAATTTTCAGACTGACATCCTGAAGCGCCTCGTACGTTCCGAAGCGCTTCCGGATATTCCGGACTTCAATACTCATTTGTCCTCCTGGCCGGTCTTCCACTCCAGAAACTGCTTTAACGCGAGAGTAATCACCGCAATCACACTGAGCACCGAAGCAACGGCAAAGGCGCCGGAGTAGTTGTATTCGTTGTAAAGAATTTCGACATGGAGCGGCAGAGTGTTGGTCTCACCGCGAATGTGGCCTGAAACCACCGACACGGCTCCGAACTCGCCCAGAGCGCGGGCCGTGCATAAAACCACTCCATACAACAAGCCCCATTTGATATTCGGCAGCGTGATCCGAAAGAACATCTGCCAACCGCTCGCGCCCAGCACCAGCGCCGCCTCCTCTTCTTCCGTCCCCTGCGACTCCATCAACGGAATCAGTTCGCGCGCAACAAACGGAAACGTCACGAACGTCGTCGCGAGAATAATTCCCGGTACGGCGAAGACGATTCGAATGTCGTGATCGGCAAGCCATGAACCGAACCATCCTTGCGCGCCGAACATCAACACAAAAACAAGTCCGGAGATGACCGGCGAAACGCCGAATGGAATGTCGATCAACGTGACCAGAACGTTCTTGCCCTTGAAGTTGAATTTGGTGATGGTCCAAGCGGCCGCGACGCCAAAAACTACATTCAGAGGGACGGCGATGCCCACAGTCAGAAGCGACAGCTTCATAGCCGACAGCGTATTTGGATCGCTGATCGCCGTGAGGTAGGCGTTCCACCCTTTTTCGAAGGCCTGGACGAAGACAGCGGCCAGAGGCAGCACGATGAACAGGCCCAGCGAAAGCAGCGCCAGCAGTGTCAAGGCCCAGCGTACCAGCGGCGGGTCGAGTTTCGCGGCCGTGGATTTGCTTCCGGTGAGAATCAGGGCAGGAGCGGCGGTCGCCATTTTGTCAGCTCACGTCCATAAAACTGCGCGTGCGCCTCTGCAGCGCATTGATTCCGAGCAGCAGCAGAAACGATGTGATTAACATGACGGCGGCAATTGCTGTTGCGCCGGCGTAGTCATATTGTTCGAGTTTAGTTACGATCAGCAGCGGCGCGATCTCCGTCCGCATCGGCATGTTTCCGGCAATGAAGATCACCGATCCGTACTCGCCGAGAGCCCGCGCGAAAGCGAGCACGAAACCTGTGAGAAGAGCCGGCCGCACCAGCGGAAAGATCACCCGGCTGAATACCTGCCATCGGCTGGCGCCCAGGCTGGCGGCGGCTTCTTCGAGTTCCTGATCGGCATCCGCCAGCACTGGTTGCACACTTCGCACGACGAACGGCAGACCAATAAACGTCAGCGCCACAATCACGCCAAGCGGGGTGAATGCCACTTTAATTCCAAGAGGAGTAAGGTAGCGGCCCAACCACCCGTTTTCCGTGTACAGACTGGTCAGCGCAATTCCGGCCACCGCTGTCGGCAGAGCGAAGGGAAGGTCCACCAATGCGTCTACCAAAGCCTTACCCGGAAACTGATAGCGGACCAAAACCCAGGCCACCAGAAATCCGAAAGCCACACTGATCAAACCCGCTACCAGCGATGCTCCGAAGCTCAATCGATAGGATGCGACCACATTCGGCGACGTGATCGTCTTCCACAAATGCGCCCAACTCGAGGACGCCGCTTTCAGAAACACCGCGCTCAATGGCACCAGCACAATCAGGCTCAGATAAAGAACCGTATAGCTGAATGCGGGCAAGAAACCCGGCAGAATACTCGGACGTTTGAAGGACAACTGCATCAGCTTCCTGGAGTGTAGATCTTGTCGAAAACGCCACCGTCGTCAAAGTGCCGTTTCTGCGCCTTCTGCCACCCGCCGAAGAGTTGGTCGATAGTGAACAGCTCCAGCTTCGGGAAGCGGCTGCCATGTTTTGCGGCAACCCTCTGCAGACGCGGACGATAGTAATTCTGCGCGGCGATCTCCTGTCCTTCTTCCGAATAGAGAAATTGAAGGTAGGCTTTCGCGACGTCCGTTGTCCCGTGCCTGGCCGCCACTTTGTCCACCACACTCACCGGCGGCTCGGCCAGGATGCTGACGGAAGGCGTCACCACTTCCACCTTGTCCTTACCGAGTTCGTTCAACGCCAGATACGCTTCGTTTTCCCAGGAGAGAAGCACGTCCCCGATTCCACGTTGCGCAAAAGTGGTGGTCGAACCGCGTGCCCCGGAATCGAGCACCGGAACATTCTTGTAGAGGCGCGTGACGAAATCCCGGGCCTTGTTATCGTCATTGTTGCCGTGCTTCAGCGCATAACCCCAAGCCGCCAGATACGACCAGCGCGCGCCGCCAGAACTCTTTGGATTCGGAGTGATCACGGCCACACCGGGCTTCACCAGGTCGTCCCAGTCCTTGATGTGTTTCGGGTTTCCTTTGCGGACCAGGAAAACGATCGTCGACGTGTATGGCGCGCTGTTATTCGGCAGCCTGCTCTGCCAGTTCTCCGGAAGCAGCTTGGCCTTTTCCGCGATGACATCGATGTCGTAGGCGAGGCCCAACGTGACCACATCCGCCTGAAGCCCTTCGATCACGGAACGCGCCTGCTTGCCCGAGCCTCCGTGCGACTGGGCGATCTCGACATCGTTACCGGTCTTCGCCTTCCATTGTTTTGCGAACGCCGCGTTCACTTGATGGTAGAGCTCGCGCGTCGGGTCGTAAGACACGTTGAGAATCTTCACCTGACTCGCCGTGGCGATGGCGCAGAAAATCGCGGTAGCAAAAGTTCGTTTCATAGTTTATTGGCGTTTAGACTTGCCGTCGTCTTTGAAGTTCAGTGCGAAATAGGGATAGTTGTAGGTCGGCCCCTTGGTGGTGGCCGCGAGGAAACCACCGGGCATCAGGTGAGCGACGCCGACCCCAAAATTCACGTGCCGGGTAAGTTCGAACCATGTGTACACGTCGAATTCCTCGCCGATGTGCGTGCCCGATTTTCCCGTCGCATCGCGAACGATGGAACCACCCGACGTGTTGTAAAGAGAGTCCGTCGCGCTGGCCAACCAGAAATTGAGATACTGCGCACTGACCGTCCAGCGGCGGCGCGGTTCGATGGTGAAGCCCGCGCGCCCCGAGACAATATTCTGCCATCCGAACTGATCGGAGACGCCAAAGCGATCGTGCGCCGTGGGATACATGGTGTCGAACGCGCCATGCGTCCCGTCGGTGGAATCCTTGTCGCCCGAGGCGTAGTCGTACTGCGCAAATATGCGGGGATGCCAAAAGACCTTGTTGAAGCGATAACCGCCCCCAAAGGTTTGGCCCCAGGCTTTAATGTTGTTGGGACCGTCGGAGCCGCGCTCGAAGAATCGCTTCGTAGGTATAGTCGAGAGACCCAAGGGTGACGCCTTTGAAGCGCACGCCGTAAGCTTTTTCGTCCTGCTTGCCGGTTTTGACTTTAGCGCTCGTCTCGATCGCAACGCTCGGCTGCACACGCCACAGAACGAATGGTTCCAGGACGGATTTCGGGAGGATACGCTCGATCCCCCCATAGAGTCCATAAATGTTATTGCCTTCCTGGTGATGGCTGATTCCCGCAATCTGCGGGACCACCGCGGAAGCGGCGAAAATGCCGAGACGATACCGGTCGTGGTGAAGATTTACGACGGCCGCGTCGTACGAGCGTCCCTGATTGCGCCATTCGGAATTCGCAATGATGCTGTTGTTGTAGTTGATCAACTGGCGGCCGACCCGTACGCTGATCCACTGCTTCTCCGGATCGCCGAACTCTGCGTAAGCCAGCTTCAAATCCCAGCGGACTTCGTTCGGTGGCCCGTAGGGCGCCTTTTGGAGAAACGGACGCGCGTCCTGCGTCTGCGCCACGATTTTGAACCAACTGGTGGGCTGAATATTCATCTGGACGCGGAGACGATTCAGGAAGTAGGAATCGTCGTTGTTGAGCTTGAAGCCGCTGTTGTGGTAGCCCTCAACGCGAAGACGTTCCTCCACGCCGAAGCTGAGCCACTGCGGTAACACTTCGTTGAGCCGGCTTGCGGGCGGGTAATCCGGGAGAAGATAAGGCGACCCGGAAGCGAAGGTTCGGTACCCAGCGCCATTCAAGAAGCTCAGGGGGTTGGAGGCTGGACCGGTAATGTACCCGCCATCGTACGCGCTGGCGCCGTTTCGCGTAGTGACGTCGTCCTGGGCCGCAGCGGGAAAGACGGCGGATACGAACAAGAGAACTGTGCTTCCGATCTGCCGCCGCCGAACGTGGATCACGAACTTCCTCCATAACTCTAGAAGAGTAATAGAGTAACTGTAGCGGAACTTAATCCCAATGTCAAGTATGTCTATCGATAAAGGGGTTTTTGGCGCTTGACGGACAGCGAGTGACGGAGTGGGACAATCTGATGCGGTGGGTCTACTCCGATCCCCGATCTAATCGGAGCAGTTGTGGAAGCACAATGCTCTAATCTCCGTTCGCGCGCCGTTTACTTTCGTAGCGCTGCGAGTCTGGCTAGACCTGTCTTGGCAATTTCCAGATCCGTGGCGGACGCGTCGGGATGAGCGACAATCGCTTCGTAGTACTTCCGCGCCTCGGGATTCTTCAGCGCGAGGTACGAATGTCCCAGGAGTAGCAGAATCGGAAGGTAGCCGTCGTTGGCGCGTTCAAATAGGGGGAGCAGAGATTCGCCCTCAGCGATGCAGGATACATAGTCCCCTGAATCGTAGAGAGACTTTATTATGCTATACCTCGCCATCCGTAAGGAAACGCTCGCACATTCTCGTTGATCTTCGGATGCCACCGAAGAAGCCGCAATTCGCTCCGCGTTTGATCGCGCTGCCTCAAACTGCCTCATGTCCAACTGGCACTGTGTAACCCAAACGAGACAGTACCAGTGGAGGGGATCGGTTGAAGGGTAAGATTCGACCAAGACTCGATACTCCTTCGCGGCCGTGTCGAAATCGCCAAGTTCGTACGATATCTCTGCGACACTATGCAGCAACTCCGACTCCTGCATGTAACAACGGGGGAGAGCAGGATCGTCCTGAAGAATTCTGAGGGCGCTTTGGTGCTTCGCGCGGGCTTCAGGAAGTTTTCCAAGAGCTCTCTCGGCCAGGCCAAGTTCGTAGTAGGTGTGAACCAGCAGGTGAACTGGCAATCCCGAGGATTTGGTTGCGCTCATGAATATTTCCCGGGCTTCCTCCAGGCGTCCGTCGTGGCGGAGGATCGTTCCTTGCCCGATTTTGCAGAACACACGTTCAGTTTCGTCTTGCGCATACCGTAGCGCACGTTCACATTGTTCTAGAGCCTCCTTACCGCGTCCAAGCAACTTGTTCAAACGGGACGCTTCAAAATAAATCTCATACAGCTTTCGATCAGGTAGCGCTTCGCTGGCGCCGATCACTCGTTCGAACAGCGACAGGGCATCAGTCGCCGCCTGAATGGCCAGCGTCGAATCAACGTTCCAAGCACAGTCTGCGAAGAGATGTTGTGCTCCCGCCCGGGCGATAAGCGCCTCGGTCGTTTCCCCCGTTTGGGTCAACGCCATTGCCTGTTCACCTAACAAGAGTGGCTCCGCCGTATCACCAGTGATCTCCCGCACACGCCAACCCAGTGACGTGAGCAGAACAGCCCGAGCCAGATCCGGGAATGGCAACCCCAGCGCGTTTCTCAATGTGCTTTGGGATTCGTCAAAGCGGTTCGTATCATACAGGAGGGTTGCAAGAGCCGTGTAGTCATCGGGATTTAGCGACCCACTAGCGATCTTCTCGCGAAGGTGGTTCTCTTGGGACGTTACTCGTTGCATCTGGGTAGCGTCCGCAGGGGCCTTTGATTTGGAGACAGCCTTCGGGTCTGGGGCGGATTTCTTCCTCCTCCTCGTAGTCCTTCAAGGCCGGATGGATCGCTTTCCATTAACGGGTTGTTGTCAACATACCTGTAGAGGTTCACGCTTCCCCCATCAAACCCGATCGGATCCTCACTAATGAATCTTGCGCGAACCGGATCGTAATACCTCGCCCGGTAATAGGAGAGCCCGGTTCCGTCCTGTTCCCGCCCGGTGAAGAGGAACGAGTTGGTGTTCGCAGCCCTCCCGAGATCGCCTTCCCGAATGGCTCATACGAATACCATCTAGAAGGCGAGTTTCGCTCCGAATTGAATGACCCGCGGCGTTTGTGCACTGCCGATCGTCCCAAACGCCGGCGACGTCAGACTGTTGTTCGCCGAACCTAGATTCACGTGATTGAACGAGTTGAACGATTCCGCGCGGAAATCGACGTGCATCGCTTCCTTAATCCGGAACGACTTGGTTGCGACAAAGTCGACCGTCTCGAGTCCGGGGTTGTGGAAAACCATGCGGGCCGCGTTGCCGAATCTTCCGCAGGAGCCGCACTGCGCGAAGGACGGCGGAGCGGCGAATGCGGCCGTATTGAACCACTTCTGGGCTGACCGTTGACCCGGAGACAGTATGGGATTGCCGATTTCATCGGGAAGCGAACCGATGGTGGTGTTCGTGGTGTCCACGCCGTAGCCCACTCCTGATGCCGGACCCGTTTGTAAACTGACGATCGTACCCACCAGCCAACCGCCTCCAATGGTGCGGAGCATGCCGGTCGATTTCTTTAAGATGGGCAGCTCATAGAGCGCGCTGGTGGAGAAACGCTTGCGAATATCGAAGTTCAGGTCCGAATAAGAATTGCGGAGGTTGAAGATGTTCTGAATGCCGCTGGAGCCATCGCCGGTACCGAAGCTGTTGCCGTCGACGTTGCCTAACGCGTGGGCCCACGTGAACGCGCTGAGAAGGCTCAAGCCATTGCTCATGCGTTTTTGCAGTTGGAACTGTAGCGCGTGGTAGTTGGAATCGCCGATGGAGCCGTACACGGTTACAGCACCGAACGAGGGAAGCGGTCTTTGGAGAGCGCCTGGCTGATCGATGAGCAGGGGCCGGTTGCCCTGCCACCCGGTGGTGAGGAAGTGTCCTTCATTTCCTACATAGGCAGCATCAAGCACCATACTGAAGGGCAGTTGCCGCTCGACGGTGAGATTCCATTGCGATACTTCGGAATCGCGAAGATGCGGTTGCGCGCCATAGGCGCCAAGACCGCCCGGAGTGGACGTGAGCCGCGCCAACGCGGCCGGGCTATCATACTGAATCGGGCTGGTGGGCGTGCCATTGGCGGAAATAGACACGGTGAACGGCGGATTGAATGTCAGGAGCGTGTAGGTGTTGGTGATCTCCGGCGAGAAGTACATGCCGTATCCCGCTCGAACTACGGTCTTGCCGCCACCGGGATTCCAGGCAACGCCGATTCTGGGACCCCAATCACCGTAATCGTTGAAGACAAGCTGCTGCGGGAAGCCCGAGGCGCCAGGAAAAATCTGCCGCGAGATCAGCAATCCGCCGCCGTTCTCCATTGCGAAGTTATCTTCAGCAGGCGGATTGCCCTGGGAGAGTGGACGGCCGAAGTAATCCCAGCGGACTCCAAAATTCACAGTCAGATGGGGCAGTGCGCGCCAATCGTCTTGCACGTAATAACCCATGTTCCAGTTATTGAGCCGCGTCGCTATCGGCGTGGGATTCAGCGTAACCGCGCTGGACAAGCCGAGCAGAAAATCGCCGAACTGATTCGGTGCGCTAGGAGTGCGAGGACCAGCCGTCTGCACTCCATTAAACGTGTAGGAGCCGCGGGGAGCGAGCGCCTCGTTGAACGTCCAATTCAGCCGGTAGAACTTGCCGCCAAACTTGACCAGGTGCTTTCCGATCTGGATCGAGCTCTTGAGGTCGTAATCCCACATCTGGTTGAGGCGCGTGCGAGGACCCACGCCGCGCACTGTCCAGTTGGTGTACCCGTTGCCGATGGCCGGAGGTCCGTAATTGTACGCGTCGCAGGCCACGCCAGGCAGTTTCATTTGCCCGCACGCGACGTCGTACTTCGAGTCGCCGGTCGTTCCAAATAACTCCGTCTCAAAGAAACGATGCCAGCCCGCGAGGGCATTCACCACCCATGTGGGACTTATGGTGTGAGTCCAGTTGATGGCCATGTTCTGCGTGCGGCCGTTGTTGTTGTCCTGATCGTTGCCAAAGACCGGCAAAACGGTATTTGTAGTGAGGGAGTTGAACATGTACCGGAAGAATAAGTGGTCCTTCGCACCCGGATAATAATCCACGCGCGGTACATACTGATTCTCTTGCGTCGGTACGGTGATGGTGGGCGTGATAAAGTTATTGGCGCCCACACTGATATTGGGCAACGGCGTGCCCTGCATGAAGGCCGTGGATGCCGGACGGATTCTGGCGGACGGAATCACATTGCCGGGGAATGGCGCTCCGGTGGATGGATCGTAAATCGGCACGCTCGAGGACGAGAAATCGCCCGCGCGAAACGCAGCCGGAGCCACCGAGGTCAACGCGCTGAAGGTTCCCGCGACCTGCCGTCCGGATTCCCAATTAAAGAAGAAAAAGAGCTTCTGGCGCAGCTTTGGAACCGGACCGCCGATATTCGCTCCGAACTGATTCCGATTCAGCCTCTGGCCGGTGAGGTTAAATGCGTTGCGGGCCGAGAAATCGTTGTTCCGGTTGAACTCCCACAAGGTGCCGTGAAATTTGTCGCCGCCGGACTTAGTCACAAGATCCACAAACGCGCCCGGCGCTCCGCCGTATTCCGCGGAGTAACCCGTGGTCACCACGTGAAATTCCTGAATGGCGTCAATCGATGGGGAGAAGCTAAAGTCGTAGCTGTCCAGGTCCATGGCGGGGATGCCGTCATAGCTGTACATATTCTGCGTCGAGGCGAAGCCGTTGGCTTGCACGGCGATGCTCGTTCCCATCGAGCCCCGGTTACGGCGCACCGTGATGTTGCTGGCCACGGAGGGCGTCACGCCCGGCACCAACTGAGCGAGCTGGGCAAACGATCGGCCGTTCAGCGGGAGGTCTTCGGTGGTTTGGCGGTTGATGGTTGCGCCCAAGGCGGTGCTCTCGGTTTGTAGCTGGGCTGCCTCGGCGTCCACTTGCACGCTTTGCGTCGCGGTGCCGACCTCGAGACGCAAATCCACACGGATGGTTTGCGATACCGTCAGAGTGACGCGGTTGACGATTGACTTCTGAAAGCCAGGATGTTCCGCCGTTATCGTATAGTCGCCCGGCACAAGATAGGGAGCCTGGTACTCTCCGGTGCCGTTGGTGGTCACGGCGCGGGTGCGGTTCGTGGCGATCTCCGTGATGGAAACCTGGACGCCCGGAACCAGCGCGCCGGCGGAGTCACTGACCGTGCCGACGATGTTTCCGGAGGATTGCTGACCCAAGGTTATAGTCGGAAGCAAGAATGCGACTAGGATGACAAATAAGAGACTTGCAGCGATACGAAACATACACGAACCCCCCTGGCCGATTTGTTAGGTGCTGAAGCGCTTGATCGAGTTAGTATAGCTACCTCGGTAGCCTATAGCAACAATAGGCGGTAGCGGCACGGAAAATGGGTCCGGCCTGATGGATGAATAGGTCACGGCAGTTCAGCTGGAAAGCGTACTATCTCGCCAGGCTGGATGTAGAAGTGCGGCGACGCCCGGACCCATCCCTGTCTTGGAGCGGCGTTGAGGCAATCCTGGCGTAGATCACTCTATAGTTGGGAGCGTCGGCGGCAAGGTAAGGTTTTGGCGATGCGGCCGACGGTTTGAGACCAGCAGGATGTCCCGGGTTACTGCAGGGAAGCTCGAGAATTGTGGGTACGATGGCGGTGGCAAGACAGCGGAGAGTGTGACTGGCTTCAGCAGTTGTGGCACGTGTTTCCGAAAGCCCCGGAAGCGTCCGTGACAGTGCCGGAAATGCTACCGACCGGTGAAGCGGCTAAATGAGCGACGGCGAACAAGATCACCGCCACGAATGAAATCACTTTAGCGCAAGTTAGTTTCACACAAATCCCCTTTTTGTGCTAGCGACCCTGCTACGTGGAAGGTATAGCTGCTTTGTTGGGAGTATACACGAAACTGGGTATGGAATTCTAGGGATTTGATGGTTGGCGATTTGAAGGTCGGGGATGCACAACACAGGTGGAAGAATTTTGGGAACCGTTACAATAATGCGTATCTTCTTTTCGAGAATATGGATCCTGCACGCAACCCCACGGAGCTACTGCCACACATGTTTCGGGTCACGGACCACATCGAGACATTCCTCAACGCATTTACTCTTTGCACCACACATTGGAATCACATTTTTAACCTTCTTCAAAATGATGATTTCAGTCTGCAATATGGCCAAATAGCAAACGAACTGCGACAATTCTTGAGTCACGACGCTCCCGAGGATCAATATCAGCAACTTCTACGTGCTGCCACCAACGACGAGAGCCTTATATTGGCACTCGGATGTTTAACCGCATTCGCCCGTCACATCGGGTACAAACACGGTGCCACGCTCGCGCGGTATTCTCAGCCGTACCGCTCCTCCAACGAGTTCGGGAACGCCGCACACTGGCTCGCGCTCGACCAACCTGGCGCATTGGTCAGTTCCATCCCTAAGCGCCCGCGCGATATCGACGCATTGCATGCAACTCTCAAGCGTTACCAGGATCCGCTTCTGGTCACGCCAGCCGATCTGGATGAGTGGAAACTAACCCGCGTTCCGGTTGATCGTGCGCTAGAGAACCAATTCGAACGGCGCATTCGCAATCGCAGTTTTCGCGTGGCTGTTAGCCCTCTATCCTACGAAGCGGAAATCGCGGGAATCTCGTCTCCCCGGCCGCCGCCCCAACCAGCCGATGCGTTTCATCTCACGTCCATCGGTCCTCCCGACCACCAGCAAGCCGCACTAATCAAGATTCTCAACGATGCGCATCGAGAGCAGGTCGCGATTCTTGTTCTCCCCGAACTTCGTGTCCCTCCCGAATTGCTCGATACGGCGAAGAGGTTTCTACGCGATCAGAAGCTGAGCGATAATCGCGGGCTGCTCCTTGTAGTGGCCGGAACATGGCACGTGGCGGACAACGGCCTACGCTACAATCGCGCTGTTCTACTCAGCCACGCGGGACATCCTCTTTGGACGCACGACAAACTACGGGAGTACGTCGCCACGTCCGTCAACGTACGGCGCGAACCCGCATTCTTCAAGCGTATCGGCGTTGGTGCGGCCGGTGGATCCGAAGCAATTCAACGCGGTCTGGCATTGGAGTTCTACGAGTCAGTCATCGGCCGCGTCGCAGCCGCAATTTGCATCGGGTTCTTCTCGCCAGACGTCGAGCCTTTGCTACAAGCCTCGCGCGCCAATGTTTTCCTCGTTCCAGCGATGACTCCGTCCATAACCGACATAGAGGCCCGCGCGGCCGCACTGGTACGGACGCAGAATGCCTTCACTTTCTCGGCCAATTGCGGTCGCGTAGGAATTGAGGCCGCTTCATTCTGCTGCTGGCCCGCCGCCGTTCACCCCGGTAAGAACATCAATTGGCTTCCTGCCACCAAGACGATGCTTGTGTTTGACTTAAAGACTATTTCAACCTACGATTATGATTGAAGCATCATTTAAGTATTATGAGCCCTAACGAACTAGCTACGCTCTCGTCCTGCGATTGACTTGGTGTTCTTTGCAAGTCGCTCAAAGAAATAGACATTGACACCGCTAGTGATGTGTTCGCCCAGATGGAATCACGCTTCAACGGCCAATGCACAACAGCCGAAGGTGGCCGCCAGTTTGTCGAACAGTTTCTTCCAGCGGTCGATCAACCTGAAATTCGCGCGCTCCGCTTGGAGAATCCCCTCGCGCAGATAGTCGATCGGCTCGAATATCTTCTCGAGATCGCCGGCGAACGCGCCCGCGCAACCACAGAACTCTCGATTCTGCATCAAATACTCGACTCGCGCGAACGCGGCGCGGATATTCTAAGAGCTCTGGCTGAAGCGCCAAACCAAGGAATCAATGCCGGCGACCTGGCAAAGCGGCTCAAGATTTCCCCGTCAAACCTTTCGCCGCTACTGGCAACGTTCCACGCGCATGGCATCATCGATCGCGTCAGACGCGGTCGTCATCTCTTCAACACGTTAACCAGTCAAGGGCGCGCCCTGCTTCCGCACGGCGAAACCGCCGCACCACAACCAATTGAGGTGGAGTTCATGTTCACCACGAAGCCGGTAACCCTTCAAAGTGTCGTGGACCACAAGACTGCGGCGTGATCTACTACGTCACTTTCTATTCCTACAAAGGAGGTGTCGGCCGCACCCTCGCGCTCGTCAACACGGCCTACAGCCTCGCAGCCAGCGGCAAGAAAGTCCTCATTTGGGATCTCGACCTCGAAGCCCCGAGCCTCCTCCAATTCCCCCAATTCACATCGCTGCGCAGCCGCGTCACCGCCGGAACGATTGATGTCCTCGCTTCGCCTGAAACGAATCTGAACAAGCAAGTAGCAAAACTGATAGTCGAAGCGGCTCCCGGAATCTCCCTCCTACCAGCCGGGGCCGACGACATGATGTACCCGGAGCGGTATGGAGCCGTGCAGGAACTCCTCGGCCAGAACGCAGCGGAGGGGTCCCGTCGCTTTGAGCAGATCCGTCAGGCAATCGAAGTCCTTCCCGAAAAGAAACGTCCGGACGTGGTTCTCCTCGATTCACGTACCGGGCTCACCGACCTCGGAGCAATCTGCACAGTCCAATTGCCACACACTGTAGTGCTCCTCTATACGATGAACGAACAGGGCACATTCGGAGCCAGGCGAATGCTCAGTAGTATTATCGATGCGAGCAAAAAGCTTCGGCGGCCTGAGCAGCCGGTGCGAACCCTTCTGGTCGCATCGTTCGTACCCGCAGCTGAGAACGCACAACTCGTGGAGCAACGCCGGGAACAGCTCCGGGAAATGAGCCTTGCACCCGACTTTGAAATACCATTCCGTTCCGCGCTTCTGTTGCGCGAACAGGTCTATGCCGGGAGCGACAGCGATCCCGAGATGACGTTCGTGTTTGGCCAACTCGCAGACCGAATCCTCGATCTCGCGCCGGTGAAAGAAGAGCCGGTCCGTCTCAGTCTCGACCGCTTTCCCGACCCGCGCCACGAGCGCGGCCGCAAGTTCGAAGATAAAGTTGCCACCGTCCTGCGCTTGATGGATTTGGAAGTGACCCAAAACACCATCGCATCGGGCCGGCAAATCGATATCGTCGCGCACGGAAGGGCCGGCCTCCAGGACATCGATTACGTCGTCGAATGCAAGGAACATGAAAAGCCCACCGGAGTAAGCGATCTCGACTCGCTCCATGCGCGAGTCGTGGCCTATCAAAGACGCGAGAACAAACCACGGGCAGAAGGCTTGCTCATAGCGGCCAAGGGTTTCACGGCCGAGGCTCGGGCGCATGCCGGCGACCTCAAAGTGGTACAACTCCGGACGTACGACGAGATGCTCGATCAACTGATCAATCTCGGCGCATACAACAGCACACTCATTCACGACGTCGCAGGAAAGCCGATCGAACGCCTTTATGTGGAACCGGACGTATATCCGGAAGAGAAGCCTCAGCCCATCTCAGTGTTCGAACACGTCAACCGCTGGCTTTCGGACGAAGAGTCAACGTTTCTAACTCTGCTCGGCGACTACGGCACGGGCAAGACGTGGTTCACGCGCATGCTGGCATATCGGCTGGCTCAAAGCCTTCGCGACGATTCCGCCAAGCAACGCCAGCCGATCCGCATCGATCTCCGTTCCGTGGCCAAGGCACTCGATCTCGAAGGAATTCTGTTCTCCCACTTCCAGGCGGCTACCGGCCGTGCCATCAACCCCAAAGCCTTGCTGCATCTCCTCGAGGAAGGCCGCTTCGTACTGATCTTCGACGGCTTCGATGAAATGGCCACGCAGGGTGATTGGAATGTCACGCTCGAGAATTTCCGGCAGTTAACGCGTGCCGCCGCAGGCCGTGCCAAGATTCTCCTTACCTGCCGTACGCACTATTTCCGCGATCAATCCTATGTGCGGGAACTGATCGCCGGTCGCACTCCGGATCTCAGTGAACGCGGCACCGAACTGTACCGCGAGATCTCCGGCCGGCGCGGCTACCGCCTTGCTTACCTGGAAGGCTTCACCGACGAGCAGACGCACGAATATATCGAGCGCGCCTGCGGAGAACGCTCTCCCGAGGTCCACAAGATTCTGGACAGCGAGCCGCGGCTGCGAGAGATTGCCAGCCGTCCGATTCTCCTGGAGATTATCGTTAAGTCGGCTCCCCGGCTCGCCCAGCTGGGCCGCGACATTACTATCGCCAATCTGTACGAAGCTTACACCGAAGACTGGTTCGTTCGCGAAGATTGGCGTCTCCGCATCACCCGCGAGAACCGCCGCGAACTGGTCGAGACCCTCGCCGTGCACTTATGGCGCGAACCCAGCGCTCGGGTACATCACTCCGCGCTTCGGCAGATCATCGAGCCTCTGTTGAAAGACCGTGCGTTCACTGTGCGCGACCTCGAAGACGCCGACCGCGAGATCCGAACGGCCACATTCCTAACCCGCGACGCTGAGGGAAATTATGGATTCTCGCACCGGTCGTTCCTGGAATTCTTCCTAGCCTCGTGGATCAGACGGCGTATTGAATCGCGCGATTTCGTAGCTGCCCTGCGGCATCCCTTGCTCACACCGCCGGTCTTTCAGTTTCTCGAAGAATTCACAGCGAAGGAACACTGTGAGGCTGCGGTCCGCGCCATTCTTGAAACGGCATACACGAATGAAGCGTCGGAGAACGCGTTATTGTTCTACGGCCGGCTCGGCACCGGGGGCCTTCACGGAGCACAGCTCCAGCGAGCGCAGTTGAACGGGTTCTTGCTAACAGGAATGAGTCTCGATGAAGCTGATTTCACGCAAGCAAATCTGGTGGACGCCGACTTTTCCGCCGCGGACCTGGCTCGTGCCGTATTCCATGAAACGAATCTTGAGCGGGTGAACCTTACTTACGCCAACGCGAACCATGCAGACTTCACCGGCGCAAACTTGCAAGGAGCAGACCTCCAAGGCGCTCACTTGGAATCGGCAAACTTCTCTCAGGCGGATCTCACGTTCGCGAACTTGCTCGCGGCCTCAACCGAAGGCGCCGTTTGGGATGGTTCCAGACAGGTTGGGCTGGCAGGTCCGGGGCACGCCCAGGAAGCGATTTCCGCAGTAGGAATTTTGCCGCAGCTAGATCTGTCTACGATCGCGATGCATCTCAAGCTTCCGATCATAGCTGTGGCAACCAGCATAGGCGTTTATATCATTGACTCGATTTCCGGCATGCTCCGCCGCGTTCTGCCGTCTCGCGGAGTTCGCTCGGTGGCGTGGGATGGGGAGGGCGGTCGGCTGGCATCGGGATCGGCTGACAATACGGTGCGGGTGTGGGACGCCGTGCAAGGGAAACTACTGCGGACGCTAGAAGGCCATACCGGGGGAGTCGGGTCGGTGGCGTGGGATGGGGAGAGCGGTCGGCTAGCATCGGGATCGGCTGACAATACGGTGCGGGTGTGGGACGCCGTGCAAGGGAAACTACTGCGGACGCTGGAAGGCCATACCGGGGGAGTCGGGTCGGTGGCGTGGGATGGGGAGAGCGGTAGGCTGGCATCGGGATCGGATGACAATACGGTGCGGGTGTGGGACGCCGTGCAAGGGGAACTACTGCGGACGCTAGAAGGCCATACCGGGGGAGTCGGGTCGGTGGCGTGGGATGGGGAGAGCGGTCGGCTGGCATCGGGATCGGATGACAATACTGTGCGGGTGTGGGACGCCGTGCAAGGGAAACTACTGCGGACGCTGGAAGGCCATACCGGGGGAGTCGGGTCCGTGGCATGGGATGGGGAGAGCGGTCGGCTGGCATCGGGATCGGCTGACAATACGGTGCGCGTGTGGGACGCCGTGCAAGGGGAACTGTTACGAACGCTGGAAGGCCATACAGAGAGGGTTGGGTCGGTGGCGTGGGGCGGGGAGAGCGGTCAGTTAGCATCGGGATCGTCTGACGATACGGTGCGCGTGTGGGACGCCGTGCGAGGGAAACTGCTGCGGACGTTGGAAGGTCGTATCGGGTGGGTCTCGTCGGTGGCGTGGGATGGCGAGGGCCGGCGGCTGGCATCGGGATCGTCTGACGATACGGTGCGGGTGTGGGACGCCGTGCAAGGGGAACTGCTCCGGACGCTGGAAGGCCATACCGGGATGGTCTTCTCGGTAGCGTGGGATGGGGAGAGCGGTCGGCTGGCATCGGGTTCGGATGACAATACTGTGCGGGTGTGGGACGCCGTGCAGGGGAAACTACTGCGGACGCTGGAAGGCCAGACCGCGGGGGGCTTGTCGGTGGCGTGGGATGGGGAGAGCGGTCGGCTGGCATCGGGTTCGGATGACAATACGGTGCGGGTGTGGGACGCCGTGCAAGGGAAACTGCTGCGGACGCTGGAAGGCCATACCGGCCGGGTCTGGTCAGTGGCGTGGGAAGGGGAGAGCGGTCGGCTGGCATCGGGTTCGGATGACAATACGGTGCGGGTGTGGGACGCCGTGCAAGGGAAACTACTGCGGACGCTGGAAGGCCATACCGGGGGGGGTTGTCGGTGGCGTGGGATGGGGAGAGCGGTCGGCTGGCATCGGGATCGGCTGACAATACTGTGCGGGTGTGGGACGCCGTGCAAGGGAAACTGCTACGGACGCTGGAAGGCCATACCGGCTGGGTCTGGTCGGTGGCGTGGGATGGGGAGAGCGGTCGGCTGGCATCGGGATCGGCTGACCATACAGTGCGGGTGTGGGACGCCGTGCAAGGGGAACTGTTACGGACGCTGGAAGGCCATACCGGGGGGGCCCTGTCCGTGGCGTGGGACGGAGAGGGCCGGCGCTTAGCCTCGGCTGCCACCAACACGATCCGAATTTGGAATACCGATACCTGGGAATGCGAGTGGACGATTCAACTTTTGCCCGACAAGGGCTGGCTCGCCCTTCGCAGCGACGGCAAATTCCGGGCCAACGAAGCTGGCAAACGCCATTTCATGTTCGCCGACGGCTGGGCGCTTTATCCCGCGAGCGCCTTTCCCGAACTTGAGATCACTGGCGAATAACTCCAAACTCGAGTCACAAAAATCTTCACCAACAAAACCAACAACATACAAGAAATCCACCCACCCCACCAAACTCCATCCGCTAACCTCAAGCCAGGATAAGGAGAGTATTTATGCGTTTATCAGACAGTAATCTCATGTGGCGCACCGGATCCACGCCGGCTAACACGTGCAACACCCCGAAACCGCGCAAAATCACCGCGGGAAAAGCCGCCGTCCAAAAAGCGCTCGTCCTGACAACCGAGAGCATCGAGGAATTCGAAGCGATATATAGCGGATACTACGACCACTACCAGCCGCAAGGAGAACTCGAGTCCCGCCTGGTAAACGACATCGCCGCCGAGTGGCGCATCCGCCGGATGTGGGGCGCCGAAACCGAAACAATTGATGCGCACCTCGCCGCCTCCGGCAACGCCCCCGGAGCTCTGATTCGAGCCATTTTCAGTCCAGCAGCCGAAGCACTAAGGCGCGAGGAATTCCGCTGTTCCAATCAAGTCGTGCGAGCCGACGCCGCGCTACGCAAACTGAAAGCCGCCGCCAACCAAATAACCAATAGATCAAATACAGGAGAAAAATCATGAAGTCTCAAGCAAGAATCGACGCAGGCCGCCGCAATGGAATGCTGGCCAGAAGAAAGAAATCCGAGGAAGCGCGCCAGAAATGCGCCAAAAATAGCGTGAAACACGGTCTATTTTCAAAGACGTTGTTGCTGGCCAACGAAAGTCCCGAACTCCTCGAGGAGACGCGGAAAACCTACTACGAAGTCTGGAAACCGGAAAACGAATTCGAAGCCGACCTCGTCAACGACATGATAGCCGCCCGCTGGCGTCTCAATCGCATCATGGCGGTCGAAGGCGAAATCCTCGATCTGCGTCAAGCCCGCATGGACCACTCCGGAGAGCTCAAAAAGGAGTTCGAAATCATCCCCGAACCAACCCGCCTGGCCATCGCCTACGATGAGGAGTCGAACAAATCCAAAACCCTCGCCAATCTCTCGCGCTACGAAGCCCGCTACTTCCGCCAATTCCGCCAAGCCGCCGCCGAACTAAGCCGAATCCAAAAAGAACGCCGCGCCGCCGAACGGGACGAAGCCGCCGAAGCCGCCGAAGAAGCAATCACATGCGAACAAGAGCCAATATGCAGGAAAGAAGGTAACGGCACTCCAAAACCAGCCCCAAAACCCCTGGAAATCGTCCGCTCCGAGCCCAAACCAGTCGCGCCGCCGGAAAATTCCACCAAGCCGGAAAATTCCACCAAGGAGGACCCGCGATCCAACGCGTAACTCCGAAGGAAAGCGACCGTCCGAAGCCGCCCAAGGCCAAACCATGTCCAAACACCAAGCCTTCCCACGCTTCCAGGCACTCAATTAGCGTTCGTAGTCATCCAGACGTTCCCTGTAAGATCGCTCAGAGCGAATACGATCTTATCCTTCGCAACCGAAGGACCCGCCGCCGCCGGCGAAGTGCCGACACCCGCGAGAGAACGGCGCGCGTGATGGAAATGGTACACCGCAAAAGCTGGACCCACCGGGTGCTTATCACCCGGATCCAATCGCTGCGCCCAAAGACATCGGAAACCATCGCGGTCGGAAACCCAATAAAGCAGATTCCCATCGGGCGACCAATATGCCTCGCGGTCCATCATGGCTCCATCGGTAACGGGGATCCAATCGTTCCGTTGAATCTGCGGAGTGAACGGCGCGACATATATCTGCCGCGCCAACTGGCTGTTGCTTCTGGACGCATGGAACACAATCCAGCGTCCGTCCGGCGAAATTCGGCCCCCAAACAGCATCTCGTTTTTTTCGGGAAGCACTACTGGCGACACTGCCTTGGTCCGGCGATCCACCATCAGAACGCCGTCGGGTGCACGCAGCGATTCGAACAGGATTTTCTGCTTATCCGCCGAAATATCCGTGGGTGGTCCACACTGGTCGCAAATCTTCTCCGTCGCACCGCTCTCCGTATCGACGGCAGATTCCGTGAATCCCTTGTCCCAATAGACAACCAGCGTTCCGTCTGCGCTAATCCTCGGCTGACGCCGCGGAAAGCGGCTCGTGTTCAGGGCTTTCTCGACACCGGTCTCCAGATCGACAACATACGTATCCGCGTTCTCCGACCGGAAACACACGTAGGACAACTTCTTTCCATCGCTCGAGAGTTGGGGAAAGCCATCGAACGCAATATCCTCGGTCAGACGGTTCGGTTCGCCGGTAACCTTGCCTCGATTGGCGTCAATCGCAAGCGCGAATATGTCTACATTGCGCGCGAGACTGGAAAATACGATCCGTGCCCTCCCCAGATCGTCGGCGAAAGCGGATGGCTGCATCTCGAGAGACGTGCCGGATGTTCGCTGATGCGGTTCGCCCGACACTGTGCCGCTGGAAAGCGGCAGCGTGACTTCCCAGATGTTCGTGCTGTCGCCTGCCGTAGCGGAAAAAAGCACTTCATCGGAATCGGGAATCCAACTGCCCGGTACTACCAGGTGCTCGCCCGGTGGCGCCACCAGGTTGTGTCTGGTCAGCATATCCCGGACGCCGGTCGCCACGGCTGTCCCTCCCTCCAGGGGTGCAATCCACCAGTCCCAATTCTGTGGCGCCACATCTTGCGTGCTCCGCAGGCCCAGGAACAGAATGTTCCGGCCATCCGGTGTCCAGATTGGGTGGTGCGCCGCTCCAAACTCCGGACGGATTTGCTTCGGCGTTCCCCCTTCCACGGGTACCGCGTAGATCTGAGACGAGCCCATCAGCGTGTAGTTTTGATCTTCTCCCGTCCAATACAAAATATAGGCGCCGTCCGGCGAGAAGTGCGGGTCGCGGCCTCCTTTCGCCACCAGGTGAGGCGTTCCGCCAAATGTCGGCACCACGTATGCGCCGCCTCCTTGGCGCTCGGAGCGATAGACGATTTTGGTCCCATCCGGAGAGAATCCCGGTTCTGTATCGTCGGCCGGATCGGTCGTCAAACGTAGCGGCTCCCCGCCGATCTGCTGCACCCAGATGTCCAGATTTCCTTCGCTGCCACGATCGGAGGAATAAGCCAGCAGCTTGCCGTCGCGCGATAGCGTCGGGTTTGCAGTCAAACCCGCGTCCGAACTGAGACGGGTGAGAATTGCGTTCGCCGGCCGCACCGGCGGCGTCTTACGACGCCAAAAATAGAACCCTCCCATGGCCGCGAGTATCACCACCGCCGCCACAGTCGAGGCTGTCTGCCACTTTGGCCGGCGTGGCGCAAGCGATACATAGCGCCCGGAGTCGAATGCCGCGCGCATGTCATCGAGGGCGGTACGCACCTCATCCATCTGTTGCGGGCGGTCTTCGGGATTCTTTTGCAGACATCGTGTGATTACGTCTTCCAGCGCTGCCGGCACATTTTGCACGAACTCGCCAAGCGGCGCCGGTTCGCGCACCAGAATGGCCGTGATAGTGGATGCTTGCGATTTCCCGGCGAAGGCGCGCTTCCCACTCAGCATTTCATACAGCACCGCGCCGAACGAAAAAATATCGGACCGGTTGTCGACCGTCTTTCCTTCCGCCTGTTCCGGCGACATATAGGCGGTCGTTCCGAGAATGATGCCCTCGGCGGTCAGCGTGATCGATGAGCCCGGCGACTCATCCGTTTTCGGCTCCGTCAATTTCGCCAGACCAAAGTCCATCAGCTTTACGTGGCCGCGATCGCTTACCATCACGTTCGACGGCTTCAAGTCGCGATGAACAATGCCGGCCCCGTGCGCGCACGACAACGCATCCGCAATACGCGCCCCGCACCTCACCACCTGCGGAACGGGAAGCCCTGTATTGTCGATGAGCTGCTCCAGGGTCTTTCCTTCCACATACTCCATCGCGATGTAGATGACGCCGTCGGCCGTGGTGTTGATGTCGTGGATAGTGACGATGTAGGGATGATTCAGCGAAGACGCAGCCTTCGCCTCCTGGACGAAACGCCGCCGCCGTTCGGGGTCGCTGTTCCGCGCGGGAGGCAGAATCTTCAAAGCGACGTCGCGGTCCAGGTGGGTATCGCGTGCGCGGTAAACGACGCCCATTCCGCCCTTACCAATCTCTTCCAGAACCTGATAGTGCGCGACCGTTGTGCCTATCAGTAATGAGGGCAGCGGTACCGCTGGCGGACTCACCGCAAACGGACGTTCATCCAGAAATCCTTTGGACCGCACGATCCCGGTGAACAGCCGTTCTACTTCAGAACGCAAGTCCTCATCGTTGCCGCATTCGCTCGTTAGAAGTTTGGAGCGCTCTTCTTCGGGGACATCGAGCAGCGCGTTGCAGATCTCTTTGACGCGTCTGTACCGATCCGGCGAAATGTCCATGACTTATCCGGAGACTTCCTGGTATAGCCAGCCCCGTGCCAATTCCCACTCGCGCTCCACCGTTCGAGCCGATACATCCAGCACGTTGGCAATCTCGTCAACCGTGAGCCCACCGAAGAACTTCAGCTCTACGATTTGGCTTTGCCGCGCATCCAGGCCTCCAAGTCGCGTCAGAGCCTCATCCAGAGCCATCAGGTCTACGGATTGCTGTTCGGTAACCACAAGCGGTTCGTCGAGAGTGACCTTTTGCAGCCGGCCGCCTCGCTTCTCCGCATTGTAGCCCCTGGCGTAGTCCACCAGAATCCGTCGCATGGACTGCGCCGCGAAGCCGAAGAAGTGCGATCGGCTGCGCCAACTGGGTGCTCCCGCGCCGCACAGGCGGATATACGCCTCGTGGACTAGGGCTGTAGCTTGTAGGGTATGATCCGGACGTTCCCGGCGGATATAAAAAGCCGCCAATCGCCGCAACTCCTCGTAGATCAACGAGAAAAGCTCGGGCTCCGCCTGTTCGTTGCCTTGAGACAATTCTTCCAGCAGCCTCTCGAACTCGGCGTGGGCGAAATCCATCGGATGTGAAGATTGTATCGCAGTTAAGTAGTACTCTATGTTGCTATTTGGTTACAGGTCATAGAACCGCGCGGCCGTACCGCCCAGCAGATGTTCGCGAAGATCCATCGGCTGGGCGCCGATTGCCTGCGTAAAAGCCGCCAATACCTGTTTCCAGTCGCCGGCCAGCAAGCAGACTGGCCAGTCGCTCCCGAACATCATTCTTTCCGGCCCAAAGAGCTTCAAGACGTGCTGGACGTACGGACTAAGATCGCCGGCGGTCCAGCCCTTCCAATCCGCTTCTGTGATCATGCCCGACATCTTTACAAAGACCTGTGGAATCTGTGACGCCACGGCCATATCGCGAGCCCAGGGGTCCATCACTTGTTGTGCGATGAGAGGTTTTGCGATGTGATCGATCACCATACGAAGTTTCGGTACTCGTTCCGCCAGTTCCGGAACAAGCGGCAGATGCCTGGGCCGCAAAAGCAGATCGTACGGGATGTCGCGGCGCTCCAGCTCCTTCAAACCGGCGATCACATCCGGCCGAAGCAGCCACCGGTCATCCGCTTCATCGTGAACAGGGTGCCGGACGCCTTTAAACTTCTTCCGCTGCTGCAGCCGATCCAGCGCGTGGCCGAGTTCGGGGCTGGTGAGATCGACCCAAGCGACAACACCTAGTATGGAACCGTACTGATCCGCCAGGTCTAGTAACCAAGCAGCCTCATCAGGATGCGTACTGGCCTGAACCACCACGGATCCGTCGAACCGGTTGCGTTCTAACTTCGGCTGCAAATCCGCAGGCAGAAAGTTCCGGCGAAGGGGCGAAGGCTCGGCCGGCATCCAAGGATATGGCAGGCGCTCCAAATCCCAGAAGTGTTGATGTGCGTCAATTCGCATTCTTTAGCTACCTCGATCTGCAGAACACGTCGACAATCTTGTCATCACGATTCGCCAAGGTGTCACGGCTCGCGAGCCGGCGTGGGCGCACCGTTTCGAACCGGTAACGTAGGCCATCCAACAGATCCAGGACCTCCTCGACAGATGCCCCGGAGGCGCGCAACGCGGGAGAATTCAGCTCCAGCAGTATCGCCGGCCGCAGCGTTTCGAGCGTCCGGAGAGCGCCGCGGAGCACCCTCAATTCTGAACCCTCGACGTCGATCTTGATCATGTCGAGACGATTCACTGCATGTTCCTTACAGAAATCATCCAAGGTCACGACTGGTATTTGTCCACCCGGAACGAGATGCGCGGCGCCGGAATTCCCGTCCACATCGATTACCGACGTGGAGCTTTCGCAGTCCCAAACTCCGACGCCGTATGAACTCACGCAGTGAAGGTGATTCAGCGTCAAGTTCTTCCTCAGCCGCGTTAACGCTGCCGGGTTGGGCTCGAATGCATGGATGATACAGTTCTGCTTTAGCGCATCTGCAACGACGACTGAGTAGTACCCGAAGTTAGCGCCTAGATCGAACATCACTCCACCGGGCTTCATGACTTCGAGGATCAGGTTGACCTGCGCGACATCCTTCGCTCCAGCCCAGAAGAGATCCTGACAGACGTAGTCCGACGGATCGAGAGACCACCACAGACCCTTGCGCCGCTCTACGATTTCGCCGGAGAGCCGAACGCCTCCCATCGCCGTCAAATGCTCCATGAGCCGCTGTTTGCCTCGATGAAACGGGACGTGACGCGCGTACAATAGCAGTAGTCTAGCCCAGGGTGAAGTACGCACAATCGTATCATCCGAGTTTAATATCCGGCCCCATGAATCGTCATCCGATTGAAAGTCCTTACACTTAACTTATGCGTCTTCGACTCGCTATCATTCTTACTGTCCTCGCTCTATCCGCCTGCAAGCCGAAGCCGTCGCCCACCGTCGTCATCGATCCCGGGCTCTTGACCCTCGTGGGCTCGGACGCAATCTACATGGGTGGGATTCGCGTGGAGCAGCTCAAGCCGACACCGCTCTGGCAACGTTTCGTGGTCCAGCAGAAAAACGCCAGCGTCGATGAGTTCTCGCGCAAGACCGGCATCGATCCACGTCAGAAAATCTGGCAGATCCTTCTTACCGGAAACGGGAAGGACAATTGGGCAATGGTTCGCGGCGACTTCGCTACGGAGCTAGGCAAGGAACCGGAGGTCCATATTGAAGGCGCCGCGCGGACCGCCTACAAGGGTTACACACTGATCGGTACTGAAGAAACGTCTCTGGTATTCATGAATCCAGGGATCGCGGTGGTCGCGTCCGTTCCCGCCCTCAAGCGTCTCATTGATGCGCGTAATTCGCCTTCTGGTGGTCCGCCAAAGTGGCTTCTTGACCGGGCTGCGGCGATTCCCTCCACGAATCAAATCTGGTTTGTAGGCAGCGTGTCTGGAGTGACGCAGAAGTTCGCCCCACCCAAGAGCAATCTCTCGAACTTCACGCAGTTCCTCGACCGCACCCAACTTCTCACAGCCGAGATCGATGTCAGTCAGGGCGTGAAAATCCACCTGGAAGGCGAGTGCGCCGACGAAAAAGGAGCCCGTCAAATCCACGACGCGTTGCGGGCCCTGATCGGAATGCTCCGGATCAACACAGCCACCGAAGCTACAGATTTGCTCAGAGCCTACGACTCCGTAAAGGTGACCTGGGAACAAAAAACGGTCACCATAGACACGGACATGAAAATGCCGCAGGTGGATGCCCTTCTAAACCTGGCGCGTCTCAAATAGCGACGCTACTTGGTCAGCAATCGGGAACGATGACGACTGTACGTAAAGTACACCACCATCCCAATCGCCATCCAAATGAACAACCGCAGCCAGTTGCTCAATCCGAGGCCGGCCATCAGCAGGAGATTCACGATGATCCCGGCGATCGGCACGAACGGAACAAGTGGCGTCTTGAACGGCCGTGGCAACTCAGGGTGCGTCTTGCGCATCACTATGATTCCGCCGCAAACCAGCACGAACGCGAAGAGCGTACCGATACTGGTCATCTCGCCGACAAGCTGAATAGGCGCGAACGCCGAGAACGCACTGACGAAAATCATGAACAGAATGTTGCTCCGCCACGGCGTTCGAAATTTCGGATGGACGTCGCTGAACAGCTTCGGAAGCAGTCCGTCGCGGGACATCGAGTAGAACACCCGCGATTGGCCCAGCAGCATGACCAAAATAACTGATGTGTAGCCGGCGATAATTGCAAACTTGATCACCGACTTCAGCCAGAGATAAGGCGTCTGGTCGATGGCGACTGCCACCGGCGCGGCTGTATTCAGATCTTTGTAATTCACAATGCCCGTCAGCACGTGGGCGAACAGCACATATAGGATTGTGCACACCACCAGCGATCCGATGATGCCGATCGGCATGCTCTTTTGAGGGTTCTTGGTTTCCTGTGCCGCCGTTGAAACGGCATCGAACCCGATGAACGCGAAGAACACGACTCCGGCTGCCCGGGCAATACCGGTCCATCCGAACTCGCCGAAAGTCCCCGTATTTGGCGGGATGAAGGGTACATAGTTTGCTGGCTTGATATAGGACCATCCAGCAACGATGAACAGGACGACTACGGAAACCTTGATTACCACGATGGTGGAGTTCACCCGCGCCGATTCCTGAATGCCGATCATCAGAAGCAGCGATATCAAGATGATCACAATGACGGCCGGGATATTAATGATCCCGTAGCCCTGAGTGCCGTCGGCAAGCATAATCGGCTGCCATGGTGATGCGATCAGGTTCGGGGGTAGATTGATGCCAAAGTCATGCAGGAACGACGCTACGTATCCGGACCAACTCACCGCGACCGTCGCCGCTCCCACTGCATATTCCAGCACCAAGTCCCAGCCTATGATCCAGGCGATGAACTCGCCCATCGTCGCATAGGAGTACGTATAAGCGCTCCCGGCGATCGGCAGCATCGTCGAGAATTCGCTATAGCAGATGCCGGCGAAAGCACAGCCAAAGGCCGCCAGCACGAACGAGAGAACGACGGCGGGCCCGGCATGCTCGGACGCGGCGATCCCCGTCAGGGAAAACAATCCAGCGCCGATAATCGCGCCGATACCAAGAGCAATCAACTGCAACGGACCCAGCGTGCGTTTGAGCGAATGTTCGCCCTCTGATTCCGCAAGGATGCGACTCAATGGTTTTGTCGCCATCAAACTCATGAACTCACCTCGTGGGGCCGCTCTCAGAGCGCCGCCCCCAAATGAAATATACCGGGATGCCCAGCAGCACGATGATGAGTCCCGGCCAAGTATAGGTTGGTTTGTATAGTAACAGCAGGATTTCAATCAGTCCAGCAATCGCGATGTACAGGGCTGGCAGAACGGGGTATCCGATGGCGCGATACGGCCGCTCGGCGTCGGGCCGCTTGATGCGAAGTACGAAGACGCCGGCGATAGTCAGAATGTAGAACAGCATCACCGCGAAAATCACGTAATCCAGCAGATCGCCGTAACGTCCGCTCAAGGTCAGCAGGCATGCCCAGATGCACTGCCACACCAGCGAAACGCGCGGCGCACCGGTTTTGGGATCCAGTTTCGAGAAGCTTTTGAACAGCAAGCCGTCGCGAGCCATGGCGTAATACACACGGGCGCCGGCCAGCGTGAGCCCGTTGGTGCATCCGAAAGTCGAGATCATGATCGCACCGGCAATCAGGCTCGCGCCCAGGGGACCGAACATCTTCTGTGCCACCGCGGTGGCCACACGGTCCTGCGGTGCTGTCTGAATTGCCTCCAACGGAAGCGCATTCAGGTAGACAAAGTTGCAGGCGATGTACAGCGCCGAGACGATAGCCACGCCGAGCGCCAGCGATAGAGGCAGGTTGCGTTTGGGATTGCGGATCTCGCCCGCGGTGAACGTTACATTGTTCCAGGCATCCGAAGAAAAGAGAGAGCCGACCATTGCCACGCCAACCAGGCGGATGGTTGTGAACGTCCAGTCCGCGTTGTCCCAGAAATGATCGAAGTTTCGCGCCGCCGCTTGTGGATCGCGTCCGGCGAAGAAGCCGAAGAGCACCAAACCGAGCACTGCCGCCGTTTTTGCAAACGTGAAGATGTTCTGCACGGTCGCCCCGGTCCGGATCCCTTGCGAGTTGATCCAGGTCAGCAGCACGATGATGACGATCGCCAGCGCCTGCTGCGTGCTCACATGCGGCAACACATAGTGATCCGCCGCAACAGCGGGGAAGAAGACGCCCGTGTACTTCGCAAAGGCCACGGCTACTGCCGCGATGGTGCCGGTCTGAATTACCAGGAACATGGTCCAGCCGAAGAGGAACCCGAAGAGAGGGCCGAACGCCTCGCGCAGGTAAACATATTGGCCGCCGGCCTGCGGCATCATGGCGGCCAACTCGCCGTAGCTTAGCGCGGCGATCATCGTGAGCAGCGCCGTCACCACCCACGTCGCAATCAGCAGGCCCGGCGATTTCACACTGCGTGCAATATCCGCCGAGACGATGAAGATGCCCGAGCCGATCATCGATCCGACGACCAGCGTTGTGGAGTCGAGCAACCCGAGGCCTTTCACCAGGCCAGAATCAGTATGTGTCTCCGCGGCTGCTTTACTCATTAGTAAGTCTGATCCATTCTCGCGCACGCTCCCGCAGCGCCGCACGATCGCCGTCGCGAAGGCTAAGGCCCCCGATTACCGCAACCGAATCGGCGCCCGCCCGGAGCACGGAAGCGGCGTTCTCCAGCGTGATACCGCCTATGGCCACCAGCGGGCGTTCTGTCAATAAACGAAGCCGCTTCAATTCTGGGACGCCGACCACCGGGTCGGGGTTGCGTTTGGACGCGGTCTGGAAGATCGGTCCAAGCGCCACATAATCCGCGGGCTGCTCGTTCGAGCTCCGAAGTTGCGCTTCATTGTGCGTCGAATATCCGATTACAGCCGAACCCATCACCCGCCGCGCCTGCTCCGGCGTCAGGTCCTCCTGACCCAGGTGGACCGCCGAGTCGAGTAACGCCGCCAGATCGGCGCGGTCGTTCAGCACGAACAACGCTCCGGCCTGCCGGCATAGTGTCGCGATGCGGCCCGCTGTTTCAAACATTTCACGGCCAAAATGTTCTTTATGCCGCAGTTGTAGAATCTGCGCGCCCTCGTCCAGAAGAATTCCGGCAGCCGTCTCGAGAGGAATGGCCAATCCCGCTGTATCCAGGATCGGATAGAAACGCGGCAGCCTCATTTCAGATACCGGTCGAACCACTCCGTCGTGCGCCGCAACGCATCCAGCCAGGTCTCGTCGCGCACAAATCCGTGGCTCTCTTGCGGATAGTAGATGTGCGAGAAATCCTTCCCTTCGTGGATCAGTTTCTCCGTAAGCTGCACGGCATCCTGGAACAGCACGTTGTCGTCCACCATTCCATGAACGATCAGCAGGTGATCTTTCAGATTGTCGGAAAAGTAAATCGGCGAACTGCGGCGATACGCTTCCGGATTCTTATCCGGCGTGTTGAGCCGCTGCGCCGTATACCCGGCGTTGTAGTTCTCCCAATCGTTCACCGCCGCCCAGGCCGCGCCTGCCTTGAATACTCCAGGAGCCTTGAACATCGCCATGTCGGTCATAAAACCGCCATAGCTCACGCCCCATATCCCTACGCGGTCCATGTCGATGTTTTTCAGCGACCGCAAATAGTCCACGCCGCCGAGCACGTCGTCCAAATCCGGCCCGCCCATGTTGAGATAGACGCCCGCGCGCCAGTCGCGTCCATATCCGGTGCTGCCGCGGTAGTCCATTTCGAAAATCACGTAACCACGATTCGCCAGAAACGTGTTGTAAGCGAAGCGGTACTCCACGTAGCTGCCCCATTGCTTCAGCACGCTCGTTGCATACCCGGAACCATGGACGTACACCACGGCCGGCCATCGCTTGCCGTCGCCCTCACGATATCCGGGCGGAAGCATCATCCGCGCGGCCACCGTCTTCTTGTCGCCGCGGGCAGGGTAATGAAGGTATTTCGTTTCCGGCCACGGTGTTGTGTAAAACTCCGGCCGAGGCGACTTCGTCACGCGATGGTCGTCCACCCACAGGTCGGTGGGATTCTTCGAGTCGGCTCGAAGCCACGCCATGTGCTTGCCATCTTCGGAGATAAGGCCGAGGTTGAGCCCTTCCTGCGACGAGAGCTTCTCCTTGTCCGTGCCATTGGCGCGAATCCGGTACGTCTGCCGCTGCGCCGTGTCGCCTTCGGTGGAAGAGAAATAAAGCCACTCGCCAACCCACTGTGGGTTTTCGCTGAACGTGTCTTTATGAATCTCCCATTCGCCTTTCGTCAGTTGCTTCGCCGTTCCTCCTTCGACGGGGATCGTGTAAAGGTGTGCCCAACCATCCTGCTCGCTTGTAAAGAACACCGTTTTAGAATCAGGCGACCAGCCCGCATAACCGTAGTCCACCCAGCGCGGATCGGATTCCTCGGAAACGCTCTTGGCCTTGAGAGTGTGCGCATCGATCACGACGATCTGCTTCTTCTTCCAATCCGGCTGGAACCGGATCAACACCAGTTTCTTCGAATCGCGAGACCATTCCGGCAATCCCACTGAGCCGCGTGTAGGCGCCGGACCAAGGTCGATCTGCCGGGGCTTACCGCCTTCGGATGGAACCAGGAAAAGGGCGGATTCGTTCGACTCGTCGCCGGCCACCGTTCGCGGAATATTGCGCGTGGCTACGAAACGTCCCGAATAAACCATAATCGGCAATTGCCGTGAAACTCCCCGCCGGATGCTATAGACGAACTGCTTGCCGTCGGGCGACCAGCGATAACCGGTAAGCGCCGCGCCTTCCACGTCCGTCGATTGCCAGATCTGGCCGGTGGAAAGGTCCTGTACAATCACCTGTCCGCCGCGGATGGAGGCAAGCTTCGTCCCATCGGGAGAGAATAGCGGCTGCGTCTCGGGGGTCTTAGTGTGCGTCAGCCGCATCGGAGGTTTGTCGTCGATGGTGTTGACGATCCATAAATCATTGCGCCACGTAAACGCGACGCGCGCGCCGTCCTCTGAAAGATCGTAGCTGCCCAAGCCGATTTCAGGAAGCAGATATTGACGCAACCGGTCATCCTTTTCGGCGTCGCTCAGGTTCAGTTCGTCCGTCTGCTTCTCCAGGTCCGTCAGGCGGACCAGGTTTTGCCGGTCCGGATGATAGGCGTAGAGATCCTTGAATCTTCGTCCTTCGGCATTCCACAAAAATACGAGCGTGTGGCCTTTCTTCGACCATGAAAGCTGATCCGGCGAGGTGCCCCAGGGCAAGGGCCTGCTGAAGAGATGGTCGAGCGAAGGAGGAGCCGCCGTCGCCGCCATTGCCGACGCGAGCAAAGCGATCAAAAACCGCATAGTAATAATCCGACTATGATAGCTTGATTCAATGAACTTGCACCTCAAGTCGCCTGGCGGCGCGCCGGGTTTCTACCCGCTGGTGAAGCGCGGCAAAGATCTGAAATATCTCTCCTTTTCGATTCTGGAACTCGGTGGAAACCTCAAGGAATATTCGCTCGAGAGCGGTGACGAAGAGCTGTCTCTCGACTTCTACACGGGGCCTGTCGGTATAGAAGTGGAGAGCGCCGCGGGACGCTGGGAGAGCCAGGTGCCCGAGCGGAAATCCATCGCTGATGCCGCGCCAATGGTCTACATTCCGGCCGGTGCAAAAGTGAAGTTAAAGAGCCTGAACGGATCGGCGCGAGTAACGCTTGGCGGCGCCGAGGGCAAGGCGGGAGTCGGCCCCGAAAAGGTGGACGGGCCCGCGATCATGGCCAAGAATGTCGGTAAAGATAATTGGACGCGATCCGTGTACACGCATATCGCCGACAACATCGCGGCGGCCCATTTGATCTGCGGCGAGACGGTGAATCGCCCTGGAGGCTGGTCCAGTTGCCCGCCACACAAGCACGATGTGTTCAATGCACCGCAGGAAGTTCCGATGGAGGAGGTCTACTACTTCCAGTTGGAGCCCAAGCAGGGCTTCGGTTTCATGCGCGTGTATTCACGGGAAGACGACCCGGAACCGTTCGATCACGCCTATGCCGTTGAACACGGTGATACGGTGCTAATTCCCCGCGGCTATCATCCCGTCGTCGCCTGTCCGGGCTACACGCTGAACTACACGTGGGTGTTGGGCGGCGAAGGACGCACATACGGGGCCTGGAGCGACGATCCAAAGCACACCTGGATCAAGAATACTTAGGCGCCTTTCGTTCCGCCTATCGTAACCGGAGGTCGCTGTCCGAACTGCATCGTCAGAGTCATGGTGCCTGCTTCAACCTTGCCTTTGAAGTGGACCGTGATCTCATCATTGTTACTCTTGCGCACCAGGTCGAACTCGATCTCGTCACCGTTGACCTTGCCGCGCTCGATCCGGGCCGTACCTCGTTCACTCGACAACGTTCCCGTCAGGTTATCGCCATCCATCTTCAGTTCCAGTTTGGACTCGCGCTGATGTCCGTTTTCCGTTGTATAGGTGAGCTTCCAGACTCCGCTCAGATCGGCGCCGCTCGCTGCCAGAGCGATAAATAACAGGATCGGAATGAGGCGCTTCATTTGAACTCCAGGATCGTATTCGATTTCACGGTGACGTAAACCCGGTCTCCGTCCCTGCGGAAATATTCGTGGTCCCAGCGATCCGTCAGGCCGCCTTGCTCGTCAAGTTTCTTACCACTCGACAGGATCGTGGCTCCGGCGGGCGCGGCAAATTCGAGCGTGATGCTTCCGTTGTAAATTTTCGGGTCGAGTTTGTTCGAGACTTCGAAGCGCGCCTTCCCCTTGCCTTGTTTCAGCGGATGAATTTCGGTCTGGTCGTGAATCGCGCGATACACGTACAACGGGCCCATCGGCACATACCAGACGTCCCGCCGGCGGCCGATGTGCGCCAGGTGTCGCTCGTAAAAACCATCGGGTCCATAATCGAGCCACTGCGGGTGCGACATAAAGTTGTAAATGCCTCCGCGCTGGTAAATCTCATCGAACTTCGCGTTGAGATTCGCAACGTCGATAATCTCGCTCTTGGCAGCTCCGCCGCGTTTCTGCACTACCTGCGTGTACGCGGCATTCATCGGGTTAGGGTCCCAGGTCTGCAGGTCCGGCCGGATGTGGCCGTCGTGAGGCTCATCGGGATAGTTGCGCGCAACAATGTAGCCGGCGGCGGCAATCTTCTTCTGAATGGATTCGTAATTGGCGCAGTGCCCACAGGGGTAGCACCAGGTCCACACGTAAGGCTGTTTCGTTAAACGGAGGATGTCGTCTCTCGATCCGGTTACTTCGTAATCGCTGTAGGTTTCCGAGCACCAGGTCTCGGTGTCGGGACGCTTGCAAGGGTGCTGGCGGGAGGTGCGAGCCGATCTCGTGCCCATTGTCGATCGCCTTCCGCAGCCGCGGCCAAAGCTCCCGCACCTGCAGTTGTGTGAGAAACCGATCCTCCGGCGCGGGATCTTGCTCGGTGCTTACGAAGATCGTTGCCTTGATGCCGTATTTGTCCATGGCGTCAATGCAATTGGTCACGTATTTTGTCGAATCGTCGATGGTGTGCGCGACGATCGCGTGGGCGTTATTGAGATACTTCGTTTTTCCTACGTAGTGGACGGTGCTTTGATCGGCCGCGGTCAGCACAAAGCTAAAGGCAAAGCTTAGGAACACGGTACGCATAGGATTCTCTTAGATTGTCATCTGCACGCCGGGAGATCAACTACCGCCAGCGAAATCGTTGAGGATCGGTGCCGCTATGGCGCGGTGACGGTCTCACCAGCAAGGGCGTGTATCGCGGCCCTTGAAAGCTCCGCATAACGAACTGGCTTGGTCACGCAGTCGTTCTGGCCTGTGGGTTCCGCCGAGATCAGAATCCGTGGGACGTTCGTCTGTTTGGAATCCGCGTCTACAATCGCCAAGTCTGCGGCGATCGTTTGATTCGCGGCCGGCTGGAGTCCCATCGCCACACAATAATTGAGGAGCGAGCGCTGCAGCACAGCCGATCGCACGTCGATCCTTACCACTTTTCCTTTTAGCGCCGCGTCCACCGGGACCGCCGGCATCGGCACCTGCGCGTGACCGAACTTCATCACTACCCAGAACGTGGAGCCGATCCCGGGAAGGCTGTGAAAATTGAGTGAACCGCCCGCTGCCGACACGATCTGCCGGCAAATCGGAAGTCCCAGGCGAGTTCCGGCGTGGTTGGCCGTCGCCGTACGCGAGAACGCTTCCAGCACATTTCCGTGCTCCGCTTCGGTGATGCCGATTCCGGTGTCGATGACTTCGAAATTGAGAATGACGCCGTTCTTTTCCTCGCCGACGAGCTTTACGGAAAGGGAGATCTCGCCTTTGTCGGAGAATTTCACGGCGTTGCTGAGCAGAGTGCTGAGTGCCTGTTGCAGCCGGACCGGATCGCCACAAATGACCGTGGGGACGTCGGCGGGAATCACCGACGCGATTTCGATTCCCTTTCGCATCGCCTGGGGTGCAAAGTGAGCTACCGCATCTTCGAGCAAAGAGTGCAAATCGAAGTCGACTTGCTCCAGTTGGATGGGCGCTTCCGCCAGCCGTGTATGCACCATGGCATTGTTTAGCAGTTCCATCAGAGAGTTGGCGGAATTCTGAACCACCTCGGCGAACGCCAGTTGCTGCTCGCTCAGTTTGGTCTCGAACAGAAGATTCGTCATGCCGATGATTCCCACCATCGGAGTTTGAATTTCCTGGCACATCTTGGCCAGAAATTCCGCTTTTTCGTTGCTCGCCCGCTCCGCTACCCACTTCGCCTTGCGCAACCGGCGGATCAGCTCGGACAGCGCGAGAATAACGAGGATAAGTAAGATATCAACGCCGACGGCAATATACACAGAAACTTATCGGCCCGAAAATCCACGTTTTGACCAAGAATCAGCGCGTGACGGCTAATATTTCCTGAGGATCAGGCGTACCTCTTTTAGCGAAGACGATTATCCTGTCTTTTCCCACAACGTAAACGGTGCGCCGCACGAGCCGGCCGCCCGCATGATACAAGGATGCGATCTTTCCGCCGCGATCCACCAGCAACGGAAACGAAAGGCGGCACAGCCGGCGAAATCTGGCGTGGCTTTTTGGACCCTGCGGATTGATGCCGAATACCACAGTGCCGGTGGACGACATCAGCTCTCCCTCATCGCGGAATTCGCAGAGTTGCCGGGTGCAAACTCTTGTATTGTCGCCAGGATAGAACAACAGGACTACATTCCGGCCCTGCAATTTCGATAGTGTGATCTCGTTGCCGTCCTGATCGGTGAGCGTGAAATCGGGCGCGGGCGATCCCACGGGCAGTAAACCGGCAAACCAGGCAAGCATCTTACCAAGTATGTGCTGAAATTGAGGATTGATGAAAAAACTGGCCCAACAAGCTCTCGACGCGGCGATGCACCCCGGCGTCGCCTATGCGGATGTCCGCGTGGAAAACATTCACGAACGGCACTTGGCGACCAAGAATGGAAGAGTGTCGGGCGCGTCGAGCTCCGAATCGTACGGCCTGGGCATCCGAGTTCTCGCCGGCGGATGCTGGGGCTTTGCCGCTACCGACGATCTGTCTTCCTCCGGGATCGAACGAGCCGGCGCCCTGGCCGTCGAAATCGCCCGGGCCAGCGCGTTGGCAAAAAAACGCGACACCGAACTGGCTCCCGAGCCTGTACACCAGGTTGATTGGACCTCGCCGTGCGCCATCGATCCGTTCGCCACCAGCGTCGAGCAGAATCTGGCGCTGCTCCTGGCCGTCGATTCGGAATTGCGAAGGCACGCGGGGGTAACGCTGGCCGAGACCTCTATGATCTTCACCCGCCGGCGCCAGGTGTTCGCGTCATCGGCCGGAAGCGTGATCGACCAAACGCGTACGGTCACCGGCGCCGGCTTTTCCGTTTTCAGTTATCAGGGAGACGAGATTCAAAAACGTTCTTACCCGAATTCGTTTGGAGGCCAGTATCAGCTCAAGGGCTATGAGCTGGTCGATGAATTGCAGATGCTTCAGCATGCGCCGCGCATCGCGGAGGAAGTAGCTGCGCTGCACCGGGCCGATCCTTGTCCGGAGGGCAATTTCGACCTGATCCTTGATGGCAGCCAGCTTGCCTTGCAGATTCACGAATCCATCGGCCACCCCATCGAGTTGGACCGCGTTCTTGGCTCGGAGGCTAACTATGCGGGCATGAGCTTCCTGACGCTCGACCAATTGAACCGGCTGCGATACGGATCGGACATCGTGAATGTAGTCGCCGATGCGCGGCTCGATCATGGCCCGGGCCTCGGCACGTTTGCCTTCGACGACGAAGGCGTGGCCGCACAGTGTACAGACGTCATTCGCGATGGGAAATTTACCGGATACATGACGTCGCGCGAGACGGCGTCGGCCGTGGGCGAGAACCGGTCGAACGGAACGATGCGAGCGGACGGCTGGTCGCATCTTCCCTTGATCCGCATGACAAACGTGAGCCTTGAGCCGGGCTCCACAACCCTCGAAGAAGTGTTCGGCGGCGTCGATCATGCGATCTACATGGAGACGAACAAAAGCTGGTCGATCGACGACAAACGGTACAATTTCCAGTTCGGTTGCGAAGCCGCCTGGGAAGTTCGAAACGGCAAGCGCGGTCGAATGCTGAAGAACCCGATGTACAGCGGTATTTCCACTGAGTTTTGGAATAGTTGCGCGGCCATCGCGAATCGCGATCATTGGACACTGTGGGGCGTGCCGAACTGCGGCAAGGGTCAGCCGGAACAGGCGATGGGAACTGGCCATGGCGCGAGCCCGTCCAGATTTCACAGCGTGAAGGTTGGAGCTTCGAGTCATGAATGATGCGCCGTTGCTCCCGCGCAAACTGTGCCAGGAGATTCTACAAGCGGCCGTCGCCGCGGCCCGACGGGCTGGGGTTGAGGACGTTGAAATCATGTTGGGAGCGGGAGAGGAATCGCTCACTCGATTCGCCAACAATCAAATTCATCAGAATGTATCCGAACGCTCGCGCTTTCTCTCGGTGCGAACGATGGCCGATCAGCGCACTGCGCGCGCTACTACCAATCGCCTGGAGCGGAACGGCATCGAGGCTGCGGTCGATCAGGCGATCGCGCTGATGAGGTCGAGCGAACCCGATCCTACGCTGCTGCCGCTACTGAGTGGTTCGGAAAACGCCGACAGCGGCCGATATTCGCCGCAGATTGCAGAATCGATGCCTGTGGCGCGTGCGCAAGCCGTAGCTGAGGCGATTCGGCTGGTCGAGGGAGAAGGCCAGACGGCAGCCGGAATCTATTCCACCTCGAACTCGGCCGAAGCTATTCTTAACAGCGCCGGACTATTTCGTTATTACGACGAAACGAAGGCGGTTTTCTCCATCACGGCGATGGATACCAGCAGTTCCGGCTGGGCAAAGGCCTCTTCTTCGCACTATGAACCCGGGATACCAATGACGTTGGCCGCATCAGCCGCATTCAAAGCCAGGCTGTCGCGGAATCCACGGGAGATAGCGCCCGGCGAGTATACGGTTATTCTAGAGGCCGCCGCGGTCCTCGATCTCGCCGGGCAGATCTTCGGCGATTTCAGCGGGACGGCGCTGACCGATCAGCGAAGTTTTTTGAACGATCGGCTCGGCTCCGTTCTGTTCGGCGAAAACATCAGCATTTACGACGACGTGAACCATCCGCTGCAGGCAGGCGCTCCCTTCGACGGTGAAGGCGTGCCGAGGAGACGATTGACGCTAGTGGAACGGGGAGTTCCCAAGGAAGTGGCCTATTCGCGGGCCAGCGCCATAGCCGCCGGTACGGAACCCACCGGGCACGGATTCCCCCTGCCGAACGAAGGCGGGGAGTCTCCTGTCAACATCGTGATCGCTGGCGGAACGACTTCTATCGATGAAATGATCGCATCGACAAAACGCGGGATCCTCGTCTCCAGACTGTGGTACATCCGCGAGGTGGAGCCCTACGAAAAGGTGATGACAGGCATGACGCGCGACGGGACTTTTCTGGTGGAGGATGGCCAAGTGGTTTGCGGCATCCGGAATCTCCGGTTCAATCAGAGCGTCGTCGAGCTCTTGAAGAACGTGGCGGCTCTGTCCCCCTCCGTTCGCACCAGCGGCGAGGAAGCCTTCGACATGGTCGTCCCCGCTATGAAAGTGGAGGGGTTCCGCTTCACCGAAGTAACGAAGTTCTAAGCACCATCGGTTAACACTGTTGCCCACTTGGTCGAAATGAGTTGGCAGGGATGTGGAAAGCCGACAAATTCATACGACTGGTGCCGGTAGCGGCTGGACTGCTATGGGCGACTTTCATCGGATTAGGAGCGCGAATGGTGTTCACCTATGAGAGCGCTCCCGGTGTGTCCGGTGTCCCCGAACCAAAATGGCCGTCCGAAAGCCATCTCGTTCGGGCTGAAGGCAAATTCACGCTGGTGATGCTCGCGCATCCGGACTGTCCATGCTCCCGCGCGAGCCTTGCCGAAATGGAGATTCTGATGGCTCAACTGCAGGGGAAGCTCGTTGCGTTCGTTCCTTTCTGGAAACCCGGGGCCAGTGCGGCGGAAATGCGGGCCTCGGATCTTTGGAAGCAGGCCGCCGCAATTCCAGGGGTGTCGGTCCTCTTTGATGCCGATGGCCGGGAAGCGGAAGTTTTTGGCGCCGGCGTTTCCGGTCAGACCATGCTTTATGACAGCGAAGGCCGGCTGGTTTTCAGTGGCGGCATTACGAATGGACGCGGCCATCAGGGTGACAATCCCGGCGTAGCGGCTGTTCTACGAAAAGTGCGAGGTGAAAAGGGGCAATCCCGCGCTCCCGTTTTCGGATGCTCGTTGCGTGATCCGAGTGCGAAGGTTCTAAAGGAGGATCCTTCGTGGCGGAAGTAGTGAGCAATGTTGCCGTAATGGAAACGGTGGCTCGCCACGCGGAGTATCTATTTGAGGACCACCGGAAGTCCATCTTCCGGCGGACGGATCGTCTATTCGCCGCCATGATGCCAATTCAATGGCTGGCAGCGATCGCCGCAGCGTACTGGATTACTCCGCGTACCTGGGCCGGACAGTACAGCCAAGTCCATTTTCATGTCTGGGTTGCTATCTGGCTCGGCGGCGTGATTACGCTATTCCCCGCGGCGCTTGGCTGGTTTCGAGCTGGAGAAGCGTCGACGCGCTACGTCATCGCAATCGCTCAGATGCTTGTGTCGGCGCTGCTCATTCACTTGACGGGTGGGCGCATCGAGACTCACTTTCATGTTTTTGGATCGTTGGCGATTCTAGCCGGTTACCGCGACTGGCGCGTTCTAATTCCGGCCACTCTCGTGGTTGCGATGGATCATTTTCTGCGAGGAGTCTATTGGCCGCAATCCGTGTTCGGTGTGCTCACAACCAGCTACTGGCGATGGATTGAACATGCAGGTTGGGTGGTTTTTGAAAACATATTCCTGATTCGATCATGTTTACAGAGTGTGCAGGAAATGAAAGAGATCGCCCTTCAGCGCGGCGAGTTGGAGGCTACGAATCTGCTCGTCGAAGGAAGAGTAATCGAACGGACGGCTGAATTGGAAGCAAGTAGGAAGGACTTGCGCCGGGCCAAAGAAGCCGCCGAAGACGCCAGTCAGTCGAAAAGTACGTTCCTGGCCACAATGAGCCACGAGATTCGTACGCCCATGAACGGAATTCTTGGGATGACGGAGTTAGTCTTAGCCAGCGAGCTCACTGAGGAGCAGCGGGACAGCCTGGAACTGGTGATCCTTTCGGCCGAGTCGTTGCTCGGAGTGATAAACGATATTTTGGATTTCTCCAAGATTGAGGCAGGGAAGCTGGAATTTGAATCTATTCCTTTCGATCTCCGCGAGAGCTTGGCCGCAATGATGAAGACGCTTGGCTTCCGGGCGCAGCAAAAAGGTCTCGAACTCATCTGCGAAGTACAGCCCGATGTGCCCCAGACACTGCGCGGAGACCCAGGACGCATCCGCCAGATTTTGGTCAATCTGGTGGGTAATTCCATAAAATTCACTGAGCGAGGTGAGATCTCCGTCGTGGTGTCGCTAGAATCGGAGGCGCGGGGGATTGTTGGCCTGCATTTTTCTGTTCGCGACACAGGTGTGGGTATTCCCGCCGGCAAACAGGAGAGGATATTTGAAGCGTTCTTTCAGGCTGATGGCTCGACGACGCGCAAGTACGGCGGAACCGGACTGGGACTGACAATCTGCGCGAGGCTAGTCCACATGATGCGAGGGCGCATTTGGGTGGAGAGTGAAGCCGGGCAAGGCAGCACCTTCCATTTCACGGCGAACCTGGCTGTTCAGGACACGCCTGTGCCCAAGCTCCCGGCCCTTCAAATGGAACGGTTACGAAATCTGCCGGTGCTCGTCGTCGACGACAACTCCACCAACCGCCGGGTCTTGGCGAGCGTATTAACGCGTTTTGGAATGAGACCCACGGCGTGTGATGGGGGGCGCAGCGCCCTGTTGGAACTCCAGTTCGCAAAGAACGCCGGCCGCCCCTTTGCGCTGATTCTTTTGGACTGCCAGATGCCTGAGATTGATGGATTCACTCTTGTCAAGGAGATTCAAGGCAATCCGGACTTGGTGGGCGCCACAATCATGATGTTGACGTCCGCCAGTCAGTTCGGCGATGCTGCGCGCTGTCGAAAGCTTGGGGTGTCCGCCCACCTCGTTAAACCCGTCGGCCAGATGGAACTGCTCCGCGCGATTAGCAACACGCTGCACAATGCCGTTCCAAACAAGGTACCGCCTCGGGCCAACCGCAGCGCTCCGCGAACAGCCGCGAGTCAACTGCAGATCCTGGTAGCCGACGACAACGTCGTGAATCGAACAGTCGCGTTCCGGGTACTTGAAAGACGCGGCTACAAGGTAACCACCGTGGGTGACGGCAGAGCGGCGATCGAAGTTATCGCAAGAGATCACTTTGACGCCGTACTCATGGATATCCAGATGCCCGAGATGGATGGTCTTGAGGCTACCATCGCAATTCGAAACAAGGAGAAGTCGACCGGCGGGCACATTCCTATAATTGCTATGACCGCTCATGTGCTGAATGGCGACCAGGAGCAGTGCCTCTCTGCCGGCATGGATGGCTATATTTCAAAGCCGATTCGAACAGACGAGATGTATACGACGATCGAAAGGGTGATTGCCGCGAATAAAATCCAGATTGCGGAAACGATTGTTAGCTGACACGTACGCCTGGGTAAGGACTAAACTAGAAGCAGGCACCCTGTGCACCATCATAATCACAGCCACGGTACGGGAAGAGTGCTGATCTTCTCGACCATTGCGACGAGTCTGTTCGTCGTCATCCAGCTGTGGGCGGGCCTGCATGCAAAGAGTCTGGCTCTAATCTCCGATGCGGGTCACAATTTCACCGATGCACTTTCGTTGATCCTGGCACTGGTCGGCTTTTACCTTCAGTCGAAACCGGCCGACGATGTAAAAACTTACGGCTATCATCGCGGTGGAGTCCTCGCCGCGTTCGTCAACGCTCTGACGCTGATTGTCCTTTCGCTGTTTCTCTTCTGGGAAAGCTATCAGCGCATCCTGCACCCGGAACCTGTGCAGGAGACAACGATGATCGTCGTCGCGGCTCTTGGAGTGGTTCTGAATCTCGGCATCTTGCTCGGCTTGCGTGGTGAGAGCTTCGAGCGACGTGAACATTCGCGCCGCGGTTGTTCACATGTTGGGCGACGCCCTAAGTTCGGTCGCCATCATTGTGGGCGCCATCGCGATTCACTTCACCGGTTGGACGACAATTGACCCGCTGCTGTCCATCCTTATCGGCGTGCTGATTATCTGGAGTGCGATCGATATCATCCGGGAATCGCTGAATATTCTGTTGGAAGGCCTACCCCGGGGACTCGATCTCGATACGGTGACGAAGTCGCTGTGCGGGATCACCGGCGTAATTGATGTCCACGACGTTCACATCTGGAGCCTGGGATCCACATCGCACGCGCTAAGCTGCCACGCGCTGATCGAAGATATGCCGCCGTCGGAAAGCGATGCGATTCTCAAGGAAGTCAACAAAGTTCTTTGCGACCGTTTCCACGTGCTTCACACCACCATTCAATTCGAGCACGTGCGCTGCGCCGTTTCCGAAAACGGCTGCCACATTCAAGCCGTTCCTCACACGCATACGCACTCCCATTCGCACGACCATTGATGGAGTACGACTTCGCCGTCGTAGACGACGTCTGGCATTACGAGACGCGGGAACACGAACTGTATGTGCGTGGATCGAAGATTGAACTGCATCTGCCCTGGCAGCAGATCACCGGAGCCGGCGGTGTGCAGCGGCGCGTTATTCCGCGATGGCGCGAGATCTCCTGGGTTCCCGGATGGAAGCAAAAGCTGGCCGAGACCCGCGCCGCCGGGCAGGTGATGATTGCCACCGACCGCTTGCTCTATCTTCCGATCGAACGCAGCTGGTGATCAGCACAAGCTTTTCATCGCGGATCTCGAAGCTCACCTCGGCGAGAAATGGTATGGCGATGGGCTCGGCGACATCTGGCTGCGAAAGCGCCTCGGCTACGCTACGTGGTGGGTGTGCCCGGCGATCATCCTCTTCGCGCTGTTCATCGGCGCAGTGCTCATTGGGGCGCTGGGAATCGTCGGGGTGATAGGCCGGCTCCTCGAAGATTACTTCGAGATCATTATGATCCTCGGGCTCGTCTATCTTGTAGCCGTCTGGATGAAGAAAATCAGGTCGTAAGAAATGCCAGCAGCTTCTGGCGCAGTTTTTTCGCCGTTGTGTTATCCGGCGTGACCACAAGAATCGTGTCGTCGCCGGCGATCGTTCCGACAATCTCCTGCCAGTCCGATTGATCGAGAGCGATCGCGACGGAACTTGCGTGCCCTGGAGCGGTCTTTAAAACGAGCAAATTCTGGGCCACGCGCGCCTCCAGCAGAAACTCCGCGATAATCGAAGCCAAGTCCGGACCCGGCTGCGCTGCCGTAACTTCCCTGTAACCGCCGGAAGTCTTTACCAACCCAAGATCACGTATGTCTCGCGAGAGCGTCACCTGCGTGGTCCGTACATCCAGAGCGCCCAGCTCGCTGGCCAGAGCTTCTTGGGTGTGAATCTTTTTCGAGCGGATGAGGCGAAGAATTTGGCCTTGGCGATAAGTCTTGTTCATCGCAACTGCTTCAGGCGCGCTTCTGCCTCATCCAGCGCCTGGGCAACCGCGACCGGGCCCGTACCGCCTGGAAGCTCGCGCGTCTTCATTCCTTCCGACGGATCCATCAGGCGCGCCATGTCTTCACTGAACTCGGGAGCGAACGCGTGCAGGGTGTCTCCAGTCCAGTCCGACGGTTTTTTACTATTGCGGACACTCTCCAATACCAGGCGTCCCGCGATCTTATGCGCCTGGTGAAAAGCAGTGCCGCTACGTGCCAGAGCCTCGGCGAGATCGGTCGCCACCACCCAACTCTCGTTCGCTGCTTCGAGCGGTTTCGCCGGATTGAGCTTCGTGGAATCGGCCACGGCCGCTGCCATCACCAGGGCGCCGCGAAGCTGATCGGCCGCATCGAAAAGCGGCTCCTTGTCCTCCTGCATGTCGCGATTGTATGTCATCGGCAGTCCCTTCATGGTCATGAAGAGAGAACTGAAATCGCCGAACACGCGGCCGCATTTTCCCCGAATCAACTCGAGCGAATCCGGATTCTTCTTCTGCGGCATCAGGCTCGATCCGCTGGTCACGCCATCGCCTAATTCCAACCAGCCGAATTCTTCGCTCGAGTAGAGAATCCAATCTTCCGAAAGCCGGCTGAGATGCAGCATCGCCGTCGATGCCGCATACAGAAAGTCGAGAGCGAAATCGCGATCCGCCGAAACGTCCATGCTGTTACGCGTAATCGCGGCGAAGCCAAGGTCTTTCGCGATGGCTTCACGGTCGAAAGGAAAGCCGCTGCCCGCCAGCGCACCCGAGCCAAGAGGCATCACGTTCACGCGAGTTCGCGCCTGATTGAGCCGCTCCCAATCGCGCGCGAACATTTCGAAATACGCCAGCAGGTAGTGCGGCCAGAGCACCGCCTGCGCCCGCCGGAGATGTGTATATCCCGGGATCACGGCGTGCGGGTAACGGCGAGCCAGACCGATCAGCGACTCCATCAACGCCGCGACTTCGGCCTTCGCGCCATCGATTTCGTCGCGCAGCCAAAGCCGGACATCGAGCGACACCTGTTCGTTGCGGCTGCGTCCAGTGTGGATCTTGTCAGCCAGCGTGGTCCTGTCTTTGAGCTTACGGATGACGAGCGTATGCACATCCTCGTCATCCGCGCCCGCGTAAAACGCCGGCTGCTTCGCTTCCCGGGCGATCGCGTCGAAAGCCGCGCAGAGGTCCGCCACTTCCGCGTCCGCCAGGATCCCGACTCGTCCCAGGGCGCGGGCGAACGCCTGCGAACCGCGAATATCGGCAAAGATCAGCCGCTTATCGAAATGGAGGGAGCCGGAGAATCGCTCGAAAATCTCCGACGGCCCCTCTTCGAAACGCCCGCCCCATAGTTTCATTTTGCTTTCTTCTTCGACTGCTTCAACAGGGCCTGAACCTTGATCGGCAGACCCACGAGGTTGATGTAACCGAGAGCATCGTGCTGGTCGTAATCCGCGCCCATCGTGAAGCTGGCGATGTTCAGTGAGTACAGAGAGTTCGGCGATTTCCGGCTCACCGGTTCGATGCCGCCCTTGTAGAGCTTGAGGGTGATTTCGCCCGTCACAGGTTCGTTGGTAGACGTGAAGAATGCATCCAGCGCCTCACGCTGAGGAGTGAACCAAGTCCCGTTGTAGACGATCTCCGCGTAATCGAGCGCCAGCTTCTGCTTGTAATGAAGCAGAGTGCGGTCGAGCGTAAGCGACTCCAGTTCACGATGCGCATACATGATCAGTGTGCCGCCGGGAGTCTCATAGCAACCCCGCGACTTCATCCCGACGAATCGGTTTTCCACCAGGTCCACGCGCCCAATCCCATGGAGCCCACCAATCTTGTTGAGTGTCTGCAGCAGCGCGAGTCCCGACTTCTCCCGCTTGCCATTCACCGACACCGGAGTGCCTTTCTCGAAACCGATCGTGACAGTCTGCGCACGGTCGGGCGCTTCCTTTGCGCTGCGCGTCAACATCCAGATTTCGTCCGGCGCGGCATTGGCCGGATCTTCCAGCGCGCCGCCTTCATGCGAAATGTGCCAGATATTGCGGTCCCGGCTGTAAATCTTTTTCGACGAAACCTGCAGCGGAACTTTGTGCTTCGCCGCGTACGCAATGGCGTCTTCGCGAGACACGATATCCCACTCGCGCCACGGAGCGATCACCTGCAAATGCGGAGCGAGCGCCTTGTATGTTAGCTCAAACCGAACCTGATCGTTGCCCTTGCCGGTGCAGCCGTGCGCCACGGCATCGCACCCAGTGGCCAGCGCAACCTCCACTTGTCTCTTCGCCAGCAGAGGGCGCGCGATCGACGTCCCGAGCAGATATTTGTGCTCATAGATCGCCCCGGAGCGGACCATCCGCCACAGATATTCCGCGACGAACTCCTCGCGCATATCGGCGATGTGGCACTCAGACGCACCGGTCTTCAGCGCCTTCGCCTTCAGACCCTTGAGTTCACCTTCACCCTGACCAATATCACCACAGACCGCAACCACCTCGCAGCCGTAGTTTTCCTTCAGCCACGGAATAATGACAGAAGTATCCAACCCGCCCGAATAGGCGAGAGCAACTTTCTTCGGTTTGTTCATAAATCTCAGATTAGCCCAGCATCATCAGCAACAGCGCCTTCTGCGCGTGCAGCCGGTTCTCGGCCTCGTCGAACACGACGGAGGCGGGCGACTCCATTACGGAATCGGTGGTCTCCTGCCCACGTTTCGCTGGAAGGCAGTGCATGAAGAGAGCGCCCTGCGCGGCTTGGGCCATCAGTTCATCGTTCACCTGATAAGGCGCAAAGATCCTGCGGCGCGCGTCGGCTTCATCTTCCTGGCCCATACTCGCCCACACGTCTGTATAGACGGCATTCGCGCCCGAGACCGCCTCGCAAGGGCTGTGTGTGATCTGGACGCTCGCGTTCGACTCCGCGGCCAGTTGTTCGGCTTTTGCGATGACGCCGGCGTTCGCCTCATAACCCGCTGGCGTCGCCAACGCGAAGTCCATCCCCAGGCGAGCGGCGTTCAGCATCAATGAGTGCGCAACATTATTACCATCGCCGACGAAGGCAAGCTTCACGCCTCGCAAGTCGCCGAACTTTTCTTTCAACGTGAAGATATCCGCGAACGCCTGGCAGGGATGGTACATGTCGCTCAGCGCGTTGATCACCGGTACGCTCGACCACTGCGCCAGGTCGAGGATGGTCTGATGGCTGAAGGTTCGCGCGACAATAGCCTGCGTCCACCGGTCCAGATTTCGCGCCACATCCTTCAATGGTTCACGATCGCCAATCGGACCGATACTGGTCACGGCGTCGCCGCCGAGCTGTTTGATCGCCAGTTCAAAAGTAAGCCGCGTGCGCAGCGAAGGCTTCTCGAAGAGAAGGCTGAGGTACTTACCCGTCAGCGTCTTCGCGTAACGTTGAGGCGTCGCCTTCACCTTCTGAGTCAGGCTCAGAAGCTCGACAAGGTCGTGCGTTGTGAGGTCCAGGTCGGTGGTAAGATCGGGCACCTTTGTCTTCCAGATCGGTCTTGGTAAAGTTGCAGCCATGGCAGTGAATGATTATTCAGCTACATGAATAATTACACATTCTGGATGCCTGTCGCAATACCCTCTCAAGGCACCCTTGACGCGGACCTCCCGCCTTGGTATCAAAAAGCAGCGCGCAATCGTCCGGTCCGGAGGATTTCCATGAGACCATCCGATCAAATTCGAAGCGTCCTCAAGTACAAGACTACGACTCTATACTCCTTGCCCCCAGATGCGTCTGTCTACGAGGCAATCGAACTCATGTCACAGAAAAGCATCGGAGCCATTCTGGTCATGACATCCGGCCGTCTCGTCGGATTCCTCTCGGAGCGCGACTACGCGCGGAAGGTAATCCTGAAAGGCAAGTCGTCCCGCGATACACAAATTCGCGAAATCATGTCGGTTCCCGTGATCACGGTAACTCCGGGCGACACCGTGGACGAATGCATGCGAATCATGACCGGAAACCGTATCCGGCACTTGCCGGTGATGGATGACGGCGGGAAAGTCATCGGCATCGTATCCATCGGCGACCTGGTGAAGTGGATCATCAGCGCACAGGAAGAGCTGATCCATCACCTTCACAGCTACATCTCCGGCGAATATCCGGGCTAGGTTACTTCGACGCGCGACCAACCGCTCTCAAACCGCCGGAATTCCTCGCTCGCTTCAAGCCGGAACGCGCAAGCTTCAACCTGCCACGAATAGCGATCGATTAGAATCCGCGTTCCATCAATCCGGACTGCGTTGAACGAATTCTCCTCGCCCCGCGACCGCGTAGAGAGTGCCGTACCCGCTTGCACAAAAATCGCCGAACGCCCGGATGTTCCATACCGCGACGCCGTATGTCCGCTGTGGCTTCGATGCAAATGTCCGGCCAGCAGAACATCCACGCCGGCGCTCGCCAAACGCGCAATAGCGAGTTGAGCCCGCCCGACCAGGTGCTTGCCGCTGTAGACCTCCGGAAGATCGAAGGGATGATGGGTGACCAGAATCTTCGTCACGTTCGCCGCCTTGTTCGCGAACCTCTCCTCAATCCGTAGAATCTGGCTGTGGCCAATCCGTCCACCCTTCCAGGTCAGCGAGCGAGCCGTATTGATCCCCAGAATCGCCACTTCGTCATCTTCGTAAAACGGTTCCAGATCGTCAGTAATATGCTCGCAATATGATTGCAGTCCAAGACGGAAACGCGCGTAAAGATTATGCAGCGGCACGTCGTGATTACCGGGTACCACAATCTGCGGGCTGGGAAGCAGATCGAGGAACCTGCGTGCCGCAAGAAATTCGGCCGACCGCGCCCGTTGCGTAAGATCGCCGGACGCCACCACCGCATCGGGCTGAATCTCTTCGATCGCTTTCACCAGCGGCGCCGCCAGTGACTCGTCTACGGTTCCGAAGTGAAGATCCGAAATGTGGACTAGTGTTCTGATGGCGCCTCCAGCGGCGCGGCCTGCGGCACGATTACGCGAAGCGCGCCGCGCCGGATCCGATAAATGAGCGGTGGCCGCATTTTCGTTACCTCGCCATCCATCGACACCCTCACCTTTCTTCGCCGCAAGCTGATAGAAACTTCCTGGACCTGGTGGATTTCAAGATCGGTCGCCGGGTGCAAGCGGCCGAACACTGCTTTCGCCGAGAGCCACAGCAACCGCCAGCGGGACGCCGGGGGCGCGACATATAACGTCAGATGTCCCGCGTCCATCCGGGGACGCCGTCCGAATTGGCGGCCCTCAATCTCATAGTCGTTGTTGCTGAAGAACAGGAACGGGGTCTTGCGGATGAAGCGTTCGCTTCCATTTGTCAGCGTGAGACGAATGTGGTGGTACCGCCGGAACACATTGAGAGCCGCCCGGAACATGGAGGCCCAACGGTTGCGTCCGGAACGGCGCTCCCGCTCGCGATGAGTCACCAAAACCGGGTAGAGTCCCAATCCCGAATTATTGACGAAGACGTTGCCGTTCACTTCGCCAACATCAATGCGATGCGTAGTGCCGTGAAGAATCGTTTGCACTGCGTCCTGAAGTCCCAACGGGATTCGCAGATCCTTCGCGAAATGATTCAACGTTCCCGAAGGAATCACTCCGAGAGTCGAATTGTGGATCATGGCAACCTCGGCCACGCGGCCCACTGTGCCGTCGCCGCCAGCCGCCACCACTACTGTGTCCGGTCCTATGACTGCCGTGGCCGCTTGAGCACGCGCATCGTCGCCACTGCTCATTTCGATGATTCGCACCTCCACGCCGTGAGCGAGGAACGCTTCGGATATTCTTCTCGAAAGATCGGCGTCGCCGTGGCCGGCCGAAAAATTGACGATCACAACGATGTCACGCGGAGGGGCGGCCATTGAACACGAGCATAACCGTCGCAACCCAGGCCGTTCCAATGGCCAATCCACCGGCCACATCGCTAGGATAATGGACCCCCAGGTAGATCCTTGAGAAACCGATCATTGCAACGAGAGCTATCAGTGCAAATCTCAGCCGGCCCGAAGCAAATAAGCTGTAGAACGCGACCGACCAGAGGGCGTGTCCGCTGGGGTAACTGGGAGATGCGGGAACGGCCATTCCGAAAAACGGAGATGGGCGCGCGCGGTGAAAAACAGCCTTCAGTGTGTCATCGAGAATCAGCGCTCCAACCACTGTAATTGCAATAACAATAACCCCGGAGCGATTGTCCGCCTTGTGTTCCCGCCAGGCGGCGACCAATGCGATGAACGCAATAAACTGGGGTGACCCCGCCTGAGTGACCACCCATAAGAACGTTGCAACCGGTTTCGATTCGTGATCCTGCACCCATGTGCGGATTCCCATATCGAAACCACCTGGAGATGCAAGCGTCGCTTGTACCGTCGCCCAGTAGAAAATCACCAGCGCCACTGCCAGAATGGCCGAAGCCGTGAATAATTTGCTTCGTTGAGACGGTAGACTCATAATACGGTCCTATCAATACTATGCCCCGGATTGTGCGATGTTCTCTGATTCAAGCGGCCAACGCTGCTCCCGTCGATCTTCCGCTCGATCAAATTAAAAAAGCCATGATCGACAAGCACCTCGACTACATTGCGCAGGCCGCCAACGCTGGGGCGCAGATCGTCTGCCTTCAGGAAATCTTTCACGGACCTTATTTTTGCGCCGAGCAGAATATCCGGTGGTACGACACTACGGAGCGAATTCCCGACGGACCCACCATCCGCCTGATGCAGGACGTCGCTCGAAAACACAAAATTGTCCTGATCGTACCCATCTACGAGGTGGAGCAGGACGGCGTCTATTACAATACTGCCGCCGTGATCCACAACGACGGCACTTATCTTGGCAAGTACCGCAAAACCCATATCCCGCACGTCGCGCCGGGCTTCTGGGAGAAGTTTTATTTCCGGCCCGGTAACCTCGGCTATCCCGTTTTCGATCTCGGCTTCGTCAAAATCGGCCTATACATTTGCTACGACCGCCACTTTCCTGAAGGCGCGCGGGCGCTAGGATTGAACGGCGCGGAGATCGTATTCAATCCTTCCGCCACCGTCGCTGGTTTGAGCGAGTACCTATGGAAGCTGGAACAGCCGGCGCATGCCGTTGCTAACGGGTATTACATCGGGGCCATCAATCGAGTCGGAACCGAAGGGCCCTGGAATATCGGCGAGTTCTACGGAACGAGCTATTTCTGCGATCCAAGGGGACAGATCGTCGCGCAGGCCTCGCGTGACAAAGACGAAGTGCTTACCGCCGATCTGGATCTCGACAGAATCGCCGAAGTGCGAAAGACTTGGCAGTTTTTCCGCGACCGCCGGCCGGACATGTATGCCGATCTCGTAAAAGCTTAAAGTAAGAAAGAGGCTCCGGCAATGACAAAAGACGAAATCATTTTGGCGCAGAAGGAATTTCTTTTCCCTGCCGTCTTCAACTACTACAATCAGCCGCTCGTAATCTCGCACGCCAAGGATCAATACGTGTGGGATGCCGACGGCAATCAGTATCTCGATTTCTTCGGCGGCATCGTCACCGTCAGCGTGGGTCACTGCAACGAACAGGTAACGAAGAAGGTTCACCAGCAACTGGACAAGCTGCAACACGTGTCGACCGTGTTCGCGACCGAACCTCAGGTTGCCTTAGCAAAGAAGGTCGCCGGAATCACACCCAACGGGGCGCTGACCAAATCGTTCTTCACCAACAGCGGTACTGAAGCGAACGAAACGGCGATCCTCGCCGCACGCTGCTATACCGGCGCCAGCGAGATCATTGCATTGCGGCATTCCTACCATGGCCGCTCGGCCTTGGCCATGGGACTCACAGCGCAGTCTGCGTGGCGATTAGGCGGCGTGGCTGCACCCGGTATCGTCCACGCCCACAACGCGTATTGCTACCGTTGCCCGTTCGGTTTGACGTACCCGGATTGCGGCGTACGCTGCGCCAGCGACATGGACGAGCTAATCAAGACGACAACCTCCGGCCGTGTCGCTGCGTTTATCGGCGAACCCATCCAGGGAGTGGGTGGCTTCATTACACCTCCCAAGGAATATTTTCAGATCGTCGAGAAGATTGTCCGTAATTATGGCGGCCTCTTTATCAGCGACGAAGTACAAACGGGTTGGGGCCGCACCGGCGGCAAGTGGTTTGGTATCGAGCAATGGGGCGTCACGCCGGATATCATCACTAGCGCCAAGGGCCTCGGGAATGGCATGCCGATCGGCATCACCGTGGCCAGGGCGGATGTGGCCGACGCGTTGAAGGGTCTTACCATTTCCACGTTTGGCGGCAATCCTGTCGTTACAACGGCGGCCAAGGCGGTAATCGACTACATTGAGGAAAACAACCTTCGGATCAACACCGCCGAAGTGGGAGCGTACCTGCGAGAGAAGCTTCTCGCGCTGAAAGAAAAACACAGCCTGATTGGCGACGTGCGAGGCATGGGCCTGCTGCAAGCGATGGAGCTGGTGGAAGATCGCGAAACCAAAAAGCCTGCCACGGCAGCCACCGGCATGATGATGGAGGCGTCGCGGGAGAATCGCATCCTCATCGGAAAGGGCGGCCTTTACGGCAACGTGCTCCGTCTCTCGCCGCCGATGAATATCACGCGCACCGAAGTGGATGAATTCGCGCTCCGGCTCGACAAGAGCTTCACACAGTGTACGGCGGCGGTGGCGGGGAGCGTGAGATGACGGGCGGTGATGCCTTCCAGGATATCCATCCGCCGTTTGCACCTCAGGAGGCGGTGGTGGAAGCCAATCGCTGCCTGTTCTGTTTCGATGCTCCCTGCACCGTTGCTTGTCCGACCCACATCGATGTCCCGCGTTTTATCAAGAAAATCGCCAGCGGCAACCTGAGGGGTTCGGCTGCAACGATTCTCGATGCGAACATTCTCGGCTCCAGTTGTTCTCGAGTTTGTCCGGTCGACGTCCTCTGCGAAGGCGCATGCGTTATGCATCGCTACAACAAGCAGCCCATTGAGATTGGCCGCCTACAGCGTTATTCAATGGACCACTTTTATGCTAATGGCGCCAAAATCCCTTTGACTGGCGTTGTTGAACGGAAAGAGCGCGTCGCGTGCATCGGCGGCGGTCCTGCATCGCTTGCCTGTGGCGCCGAACTGCGCCGGCACGGTTTTCAAGTGACTATCTTCGACGCTCAACCTCTGGCCGGCGGCCTCAATACGTACGGAGTGGCGCAGTACAAGATGCGGCCGCCCGACAGCTTGCGCGAAGTGGAACTGATCCGTTCCATGGGTGTTCACTTCGAGCAGAATATGCCGATCCCCGGGGGCATGCCCCTGGAGCTCCTGGAAAAACAATACGTCGCGATCTTCATTGGAGTCGGACTCGGCCCTACTGAGTCTCCCGGGCTGGCTGGCGAACGGACCCCGGGAGTGGTCGATGCACTTCGTTTCATTGCCGACTACAAAACGGGCCGTGTTACTCAAATCTCTAGGCGAGTGGTCGTGATCGGTGGCGGGAATACAGCCATCGATGCAGCCAACGCCGCGCATCTGCTCGGGGCGGACGAGGTGCATATGATCTATCGCCGGAGCGAGAAGGAGATGCCGGCATTTCCGTTTGAATTCAAGCATGCAAAACAGCATCGCATCCGTTTTCACTGGCTCACGTTACCGTTGGCAATTCACGGCGGAGAGAAAGTTACTGGCGTCGAATGCCTACGCACCGAGTTGGGCGCGCCCGACAAAACCGGCCGGCGTCAGCCCGAACCGATAGAGGGCTCGAACTTCATCATCTCCTGCGACATGGTCATTCCCGCGCTCGGGCAGACTCGTCTGCTACCGCTTCTCGAACTGCTTCGCGGAGTCGAACTGTCCGACGGCCGCGTCGTCATAAATGCCACCACGGGACAAACGAAAAATCCGAAATACTTCGCTGGCGGGGATTGCGTCAATGGCGGAAGAGAAGTAGTGGACGCGGTTGCCGACGGCAAACGCGCGGGCCAAGGAATTGCGGCATGGCTGACCTAACCACCGTATTCGCGGGCAGGATTTCGTCCCCGAATCCCTTCTGGCTCGCGTCCGGCCCTCCTGCCAACTGTGGCGAGCAGGTAATGCGCGCCTTCGACGCGGGCTGGGGCGGCGCGGTCTGGAAAACGATCGGTGAACCCATCGTCAACGTCTCTTCGCGCTATTCCTCTGTCGACCTCAATGGGCAGCGGATGATGGGTCTGAATAACATCGAGTTGATTTCCGATCGCCCGATCGCGGTCAATCTTCGCGAGATTTCGGAAGTGAAGAAGCGCTATCCGAAGCATGCTGTTATCGCCTCGCTCATGGTCGAGTCCACGCGCGAAGCCTGGCACAGCATCGTGAAACAAAGCGAGGACGCCGGAGCCGACGGATTGGAATTGAATTTCGGATGTCCGCACGGAATGTCCGAGCGAGGCATGGGGTCGGCCGTCGGTCAGGTTCCCGACTACACTCAGATGATCACCGAATGGGTGAAGGAAGTCGCCCGCACTCCCGTGCTGGTGAAACTCACACCGAATATTACGGATATTCGAGTAGTTGCACGAGCCGCCAAGCGCGGAGGCGCAGACGGGCTCTCCGCCATCAATACCATTAACTCGATCACCGGCATCGACCTTGACACTCTCGTGCCGCGACCGGACGTCGGCAGTTATTCGGCGCACGGCGGCTATTGCGGACCCGCCGTCAAACCCATCGCCTTGCACATGGTCCAGCAGGTACTCGGCAGCCCGGATTCCAACTTGCCTCTCTCCGGAATCGGTGGCGTGTCCGGCTGGCGCGAAGCCGCCGAATTCATTTTGATGGGCTGCACCAACGTCCAGGTCTGCACGGCGGCGATGCACTACGGTTTCCGCATCGTGGAGGACATGGCCGACGGATTGAGTTCCTGGATGGACGAAAAAGGCTTTCAAACGATCAACGATTTTCGTGGGCTGAGCCTGCCAAAAGTCACCGAGTGGAAGCATCTCGATCTCAACTATAAGATCGTGGCGCGCATCCACGAAGAAAAGTGCATTGGCTGCGATCTCTGCTACACCGCGTGCTGGGATGGTGCGCATCAGTGCATCCACTTGGGGCCGGGCCACCAGCCGCCGGCCACCGTGGAAGCAGCCAGCAGACAGCGCATCACCCAGACTCCGCTGGCGGCATCGTATCGCCGCGCGAACGGCACGCCGCCTGAACGAATACCGCGCATCGACGAGGACGAGTGCGTGGGCTGCAATCTTTGCGCGCTCGTATGCCCCGTGGACGGCTGCATCACTATGGATGAGATTGTTACTGGCAGGCCGAAGCAGTCCTGGGAGCAGCGAAATGGAGGCGCATCTTGAGAACGCTGATTCTGAACGGCACGGTGGTAACGGCGGATCAGACCCTTCCCGCGGATGTCCTGATCGACGGCGGAACGATCACTGAAGTAGAGCACGGAATTCAGGGAAGGACCGCGGATCTCGTGATCGATGCGAGCGGGATGCTAATTCTGCCCGGCGGGATCGACCCGCATACGCATCTTGACATGCCATTTGGCGGGACCACGTCGAGCGATGATTTCGAGACCGGGACGCGCGCCGCAGCGATTGGCGGAACGACATCCATCGTGGATTTCGCCATCCAACCGCGAGGCACGCGCATGCGCGACGCACTCGACACCTGGTGGAAGAAAGCCGAAGGCAAAGCCTGCATCGACTATGGCCTCCATATGATCGTGACGGATCTCGGCACGTCGGGCCTCGAAGACATGGACGACATGGTGCGCGAGGGCGTGGCCAGTTTCAAGCTGTTCATGGCCTACCCCAACGTACTTATGGTCGACGACGCCACCATATTCAAGGCGCTCTCGCAAACCACCAAGAACGGGGCATTGGTCTGCATGCATGCGGAGAATGGCGGTGTGATCGATGTCATTGTGCAGCGCACCTTGGCCGAGGGACACACGTCGCCCATCTACCATGCACTCACGCGACCCACCAGCGCGGAGGCCGAAGCCGTGCATCGCGCTATCGCGCTTGCGGAAATGGCGGGGACGCCGATCTACATCGTGCATCTCTCTTCGGAAGACGCCCTGAATCAGGTACGCGAGGCGCGTGATCGTGGATTCCCCGCGTTCGCCGAAACGTGTCCGCAGTATCTGTTGCTCACCGTCAACGAACTAGCCCGCCCGAACTTTGAGGGAGCCAAGTACGTCTTCACGCCGCCGCTGCGGACGGCGGAAAATCTTCCCAAGCTCTGGGAAGGATTGCAGACCGACAATTTGCAGGTGGTGTCCACCGACCATTGTCCATTTTGTTTCGAGGACCAGAAGGTTCTCGGAAAGGACGACTTTACGAAGATCCCGAACGGCGGCCCGGGCATCGAGAACCGGATGCAATTGATTTACAACCACGGCGTGAACGAAGGCAGAATCGGCCTGAACCGCTTCGTTGAAATCACATCCACGGCGCCCGCCCGGATCTTCGGCATGTATCCCAAGAAGGGGACCATCGCGCCGGGCAGTGATGCCGACATCGTGATCTGGGATCCGAACGCAGAATACACTATCAGCGCAAGCACCCATCACATGCGCGTCGATTACTCGATGTTCGAAGGCTTCAAGGTAAAGGGCAATGCCCGGCAGGTGCTTTCGCGCGGTGAAGTAATCGTCGAGAACGGCAACTACATTGGACGCGTGGGCCGCGGGCAATACTTACGAAGAGCGGCGAGGGGCGGGGCTTGGAAGTGATTTCTACAGCGCACGACACCTCGCTGTACAACGCCGATCTCGCACCCATCCCGCTCGAGAGGCGAACCTGGGGTCTCTACAACTATGGGTCGTTGTGGGTCGCCATGAGTGTGTGCATCCCGACTTACATGCTTGCGTCGGGACTCATTGCGGGCGGCATGAGCTGGTGGCAAGCGGTCGGAACGATTCTCCTCGGAAACCTGATCGTGTTGATTCCGATGCTGCTGAATGCGCATGCAGGTACGAAATATGGCATCCCGTTTCCCGTCCTGGTGCGGGCGTCGTTCGGCGTTCGGGGAGCCAACGTGCCGGCGGTTCTGCGCGCGCTGGTCGCCTGCGGTTGGTTCGGAATTCAGACGTGGATTGGCGGACAGGCAATTTATTCCATGCTCAAGATCCTCTGGCCGGCGGCGAAGGACGTCGAAGGCGGCATCTGGATCTGCTTCTTCGCATTTTGGGCGTTGAATATCTTCGTGATCTGGAAGGGAATCGAGACTATCAAATTCCTCGAAGGCATTGGCGCGCCGTTCATGCTCGGCATCGGCTTACTGCTACTGTTTTGGATCACGCGGAAGGCGGGCGGCTTCGGGCCTGTGCTGAGTAGTCCGAGCAAATTCAAGACGACTTCGGAGTTTGTTCATTTCTTCATTCCTTCTTTGACCGGCATGGTCGGATTTTGGGCCACGGTCGCGTTGAACATTCCCGATTTCACCCGCTACGCCAAATCGCAGCGGGCCCAGGCACTCGGCCAGGCGATCGGGTTGCCGGCCGCCATGACGATCTATTCCTTTATCGGAGTGGCGGTCACGTCGGCGTCAGTGGTTCTGTTCGGCGAAGCGATCTGGGATCCTGTGGCGTTGCTCGGACGCTTTAACGAACCGGTGATCGCGTCTGTGGCGCTGGTCGCGCTGCTGGTGGCCACGTTGAATACCAATGTGGCGGCCAACGTAGTATCGCCGTCGAACGATTTCTCGAATCTGAACCCGCGGCTTGTTTCTTTTCGCACCGGCGGTTTCATCACGGGAGTGCTCGGCATCGCCATGATGCCCTGGAAGCTGCTGAGCGATTTCAGTGCGTATATTTTTGGCTGGCTCGTCGGTTATTCAGGATTGCTGGGACCGATCGCCGGCGTTATGATTGCCGATTACTTTTTGGTGCGTCATCGTGAGCTGAATGTAGGCGATCTCTACCGGCGTGGCGGCGCGTACGAGTATTCGAATGGAGTGAACTACCGCGCGATCGGCGCATTAGCCGCGGGTATCGCGTTGGCTCTGCTCGGACTCGTTGTTCCGCCGCTGCGCTGGCTTTACGATTACGCATGGTTTGTAGGATTTCTCGTCTCCGGCGCGGTCTACGTCGCCGTAATGCATAGGAGGTAAGACAAAATGCTTGCTGCTGAAATAGCTGTGAAGACTCTTTCTTTTTACGTGAATGGCCAATGGACGGAAGCGGGGAATCGCGACCTCCATAAGGTTACGAACCCCGCGACCGGCGTCTCTATCGCCCAGGTGCCGTTCGCAACCGCGGCTGATGTGGACCGCGTCGTTCAATCGGCGCACGCCGCTTTCCTGACGTGGCGCAACGTGCCGGTAGTCGATCGCGTCCAGGTGCTCTATCGCTATAAGACGCTGCTCGAAAAACATACCGAGGACCTGGCGCGGACACTGACGACCGAGAACGGCAAGACCATCGACGATGCAAGAGTCGAGGTGAAGCGCGCCATTCAGATGGTGGAGGTGGCCTGTGGGATGCCGTCGCTCATGATGGGCGATTCATTGGCCGAGGTGGCACGCGACATCGATTGCCACACCGTTCGCCAGCCTATCGGCGTCTGCGCCGGGATCACGCCATTCAATTTCCCCGCCATGGTTCCCATGTGGATGTGGCCGTTCGCCATCGCCTGCGGCAACACATTCATCCTCAAGCCATCCGAAAAAGTTCCGATGACTCCGAACCGCGCCACTGAACTGTTGCATGAGGCCGGCGTGCCCCCTGGCGTCTTCAATCTGCTGCACGGAGGCAAGGACTCGGTCGACGCACTAATGCAGCATCCGCTGGTAAAAGCCGTCTCGTTCGTAGGTTCCACGCCCATCGCCAAATACGTTTACGAACAATCCTCGAAGTATGGGAAACGAGTACAGGCGCTGGGAGGCGCGAAGAATCACCTGGTCGTGATGCCGGACGCCAACTTGCCCAAGACCGTGGACTGCATCATGAGTTCGGCATTCGGCGCAGCGGGCGAGCGATGTCTTGCCGGAAGCGTTCTGGTCGCGGTTGGCGATGTCGCCGAACCTCTCCTCGATCTTCTAGTGACTAGAGCTAAGGCCACCACGGTGGGTGACGGGAATCAGGCCGGTATCGAGATGGGTCCGCTTGTGACAGATGAGCATCGCAAGCGAGTGACCGGATACATCGACAAGGGCGAAGCCGAGGGCGCGGTTCCGTTACTCGATGGCCGCGCGGTAACGAAAGAGAAGACACAAGGATACTTCGTCGGCCCGACAATCTTCGATCAGGTCACTCCGGAAATGACCATCGCCAAGGAAGAAATCTTTGGTCCGGTGCTCTCTGTGATTCGAGTAAAGACCCTCGATGACGCAATCAATCTCGTAAATAGTTCGCCTTTCGGCAATACGACAACCATTTTTACTAACAGCGGCAAAGCGGCGCACGACTACGAATCGAAAGTCGAAGTCGGAATGGTCGGGGTCAATATGGCTGTTGCCGCGCCGATGGCATTCTTCCCGTTCGCGGGTTGGAAAGCCTCTTTTTTCGGCGATCTTCACGCGCACGGGAAAGACGCCGTATACTTTTATACAGAACAAAAGGTACTCATGGAGCGCTGGTTTTAGCTTCCCGTCCCTCTTGCCGTTCCCGTCACCGGCTTGACATCCAGATCTTCTTGAGTCGAAACTTACACTCAGAGGTGGGTCTATGTTGCAAGACTCGAAACGGGGATTCGGGGTAGCTCTATTTCTTTTATCGCTATCCCTACCGCTAGCGGCGCAAAATGCCGCGTTAGTGGGAACTGCGAGAGATTCCTCCGGCGGCGTGATTGCCAACGCCTCCATTTCACTGACTAATCAAGATACGCGGATTAGTCAAACCACTCAATCAGACTCGGCCGGTAATTATGAATTTCCCTTCGTAAAGCCGGGTAACTATTCCTTGAAAGTCGAGCAGGCCGGCTTCAAGACTTTTGTTAGAAATGACATTACTTTGGCAGTCGAAGATCGCGCACGTGTGGACGCAGCGATGGAGGTTGGTGAAGCTAGCGCCACTGTGACTGTCGAAGCCGAGGCGACGGGTGTTCAAACGGAAACGTCCGGGTTGGGCGAGGTTGTCACCAGCAAGGGGATCTCGGAGATTCCGCTCAACGGACGCTTCTTTCTCGATCTGGCGATGCTGACAGCCGGAACAGTTTCACCGAGTACCAATAACCGCACGTTCCTGGCCGTGCCGAGCGGAATTGGTATCTCGGGAATCAATGCTTCGGGCACTCGTGAGGACTCCACCAACTACATGTTCGATGGGATCAACCTCAGCGACATGGCGCAGAATCAGATTACGTTCCAGCCGAACATCGAGTCAATTCAGGAGTTCAAGGTGGTGACGAGCGCCTTCTCGGCGGAGTACGGACGCAACGCTGGAATTATTATCACGGCAGTTTCCAAATCGGGAACAAACCGCTTCCACGGCTCCGCATTCGAATTTGTGCGCAACGAAAAGTTCGATGCCAAGAACTATTTCGATGGCCCCGGGCCGATCATTCCGTTCAAGCGCAACGTCTATGGTTATAGCGTAGGCGGCCCGATCCTACGGAACCGGACTTTCTTCTTCACGAGCTACGAAGGGCGCGAGGGACGCGAAGTTGCGTCGCTGAAGACGCAGGTTCCAACGGCGGCTCAACGCGCGACGGTAACCAATCCAGTGGTGCTGAAACTCCTTCCGTTGATTCCCCAACCGAACGATTCCACCGGTACGTTCTTTGTCGGTTCCGCTCCACGGAAACGCGAATTGAACCAGTTCACCGGCCGCATCGATCATAACTTCAACGAGAAGAACTACCTGTTTGGAAACTTCATATCCAATCGTGACAGCCGCACCGAGCCGACGTTACAGGGGAACAACCTCCCCGGCTTTGGCGACGCCCGGCCGGCGAAGCGCGAAATCCTGTCGCTCGGCCTCACTACCGTGTTTTCGCCGAGTATTACGAATGAACTCCGGGCCGGTTTGAATCGCGTTCTGATTTCCTTCAACCCGGCGTTCCTGTCGACTCCGGACAGCGCCGGCATCACCTCTCCTTCGGCCGTGTTTCCCGATTTTGTTGTGTCGGGCGGCATGGCATTCGGCGGCATCACGGGATTTCCGCAAGGCCGCGGCGATACCACCTTCGAATACTCCGACACGGCCTCCTGGACTCGTGGCAAGCACTCTGTGAAATTCGGAGCGGAGTTCCGGCGTTTCCGCAATAACAACAACAACGGGGGCACCGGCGGCACAGTGAACTTCCCGAACCTTGCGGCGTTCCTCGCTGGGGCGCCCACTTCGGCGACTGAGACGTCACTGCCGGCCACTCCCGCATTGCGCGTCAGCGCTTTCGGCACGTTTATCCAGGACGACATCAAGTTGACTTCGCGCCTGACGGTGAACGCGGGGATGCGCTGGGAGTACAACGGCGTGCCTAGCGAAATTCATAATCGTCTCGGCGTTTATAACTTCGCCACCAACACGCTCAGCACAATCGGCACCAATGGCGTGAACGAGGCGTATCACAAGCAGTTCACCAACTTCGGTCCGCGCCTCGGGTTGGCATACGATCCGACTGGCAAGGGCAAGACGGTAATACGAACGGGCGTCGGACTGTATTACGACCAACCGGTTGCCAACATCGTTTCTCCGCTTGGCTCGAATCCGCCGTTCTCGCAGTCGGTCAACAATACGAGCAATGTAAATATCGCCAACCCGTTTGCTTCGCCGCCTGGAACGGGCAGCGCCCTCCAGGCCGTGGATCCGAATTTCAAGAACGGCCGGGTGCTTTCGTATAACTTCAACGTTCAGCAGGAGCTGCTCGGAACGGTGTTCCAAATTGCCTACGTGGGCAGCCAGGGACGCCATCTCCGCTTGAACGGCGATGCGAATCAGGCTATCAACGCTGTTCGTCCCATCGCCACTTTCTCGAACAACGGTGTGGCCACGGCGGCTTCCAGCATCAACGTGCAGGAGTCCGTCTCGAACTCCAACTACAACGGGATGTGGCTCTCCGCTTCGAAGCGATTTAGCAAGGGTTTCTCCTTCAACACGTCGTACACGTTCTCGAAATCGATTGACGATAACTCAGTCGGAAGTTCTAATCCCCAGATTCAGAACTTCTACAACATCGCGGCCGAGCGAGGACTTTCCGATTTCGACGCGCGGCATCGTTTCGTTCTGAGCGGTCTCTACCAATTCCAGTTCCGGGCGGAGCAGGGCTTCATGAAGCGCCTGGTGGAGGGTTGGAGCGTGTCGCCGATCGTGACTTTGCAATCGGGCAATCCCTTTAGCCCGATTGTGGCGCTCACCAGATCCGTTACGCCGGGTCAGCCGCCAATCGCCGGGACCATTTACAATAGCGGCAGTCTGGAAGGATTTGATCGTCCGGACGTCGTCCCGGGCCAGTCGCTCTATGTCACGAATCCGTCGCCCACTCAGTGGCTCAACCCACTCGCGTTTGTCCGGCAGAATCTCGGATTCGGGAACGCCGGCCGAAACATTCTGACCGGACCTGGCTTGCAGGACGTCGACTTCTCGATTGCCAAAGCCACTACGATCAAAGAAGGAATTCTGCTTCAGTTCCGAGCCGAAGCCTTCAACATTCTCAATCATCCGAACTTCACGCAGCCCATCAACACGTTCACTGCGGCGACGTACGGACAAATTACGGCGACCCGCGCCACCCGCGGCGATCTGGGAAGTTCGCGGCAACTGCAACTGGGCATGAAACTGATTTTCTGATGTGATTATTGTCCGCGGACGAGCTTCGCTTTGATGTAACCGTGGGGCTCGTCCACGGGCACGAAAATCTCATTCTTGTTTTCCAGCCCGAACCGCGCAAGATCCACGAGGAGGCAATGTTTGTTCGGCATTGCCAGCTCGATCTCGCCTACTTGCGGGAAGGTATCCAATACGCGTTCTCCCACAGCGTAGAGCGTGTGCTGGACCGATTTGCTTTCGTGCTCGGCGAATGCCTCGATGATCGACTTACGAATGGCATGCCAGATGGTATCGAAGGGAACGTCGGTATCCGAGTACTTCCAGGTGGCGCGGAGCGCGGTCGCGAGAATTCGGTCGCTTGTCTCGGGCAGCGTCGTGTATTTGTCCTTGATGTAGCCCTCGAACGCGGACTTCGTCGTCTTCAATAGCACCAGCTCATCGATGCCTGAGACTATCGTCGTGTGATTGCGATCGCCGTTCACCGTCGTGGTCCGCACCTCCGGCCCGCGCTGTTCAAACGTGTAGCGGTCGACGCGGCTCCAGAGATGTTCGGTGATGCCGATCTCGGCCGAAGAAACCTGTGGATTGTGCTGGAGAAAATGCCGGATGAGGTGCTGCGCGAACAGTTCCGGCGTGGCGGCGCATGGATGTTTAGCCAATACATACACGGTGTTCTTCATCGTGTCGGTGGGCAGCACTTTGCTGTTGTCGCCTTCGGTGTAACAGGTTTCAAAATCGCCGCGCAGCAGAATATTGACGGTCAGCTCCTTCAGGTCGTGCCGGTCCGGATGGCGGACCACCTTTACCAGGCGCACGCGCGATTTGCCGTAGGCTTCAGCTTCCACGATAGGTCGAATATCCATAGGGGCTCAGTAGTAGCGGGACATGATAATGTTGCGCTGGATCGGTTACGGCAAAGTGCACGGTGACCGAAGGGTAGAAGGTGGAATGCGATGAAGTATCGAACGTGATTCGATACTCTCCGGGCGTCAGAGCGCCGCTTAGAAGCGTTCGGCAGCGGCCGTCCGCATCGGTCACGCCTTCGCCAGCGGCGCGCCATTCTGATACCTCGCGAAATTCCAGCTTGACGGCCAAATTTGCGGCTGGACGGCCTTTTGCCATATCGAGGACGTGCGTGGTGATGGCGCTCATGCGGAGAATTTCTCCAGGCGCAAGGCAGTGATCTTGCGTTGTTCTTCGGCGGCGATTCGGATCTCTTGCTCCGGGTCGTTATCGAGCCGCTCCCGCAGAATGGCCAGCATCTCTTCGCCCGATTTGCCGGTGGCGCAGATGATGTAGATGTAGCCGAACTTCTCGAAGTAGCGCCGGTTCCCTTCGGCCAGCGCGGCCAGTATTTCCGGTGACGCGCCTCCGATGCTCTTCTGTTCCTGCGCGGCTGTTGCGTCGTTCGCCGGCTTCTGTCCGATTCTGGGATGCGCCGCGAAGGCTTCCAGCCAGTCGCGTTCCTCCAGGTTCCACCATGGGTCGTCCGCGCCATCGGCCATCGCATCCGCCCAACGGCTGGAGCCGCAGCAGGCGTGGTATCTGGTCCAGAGGAGAAACTGCGCTACGACGTTTGCCGTGACGCGAAGGCGGTAATCGGCCGTGGAGCGGATATCGCTGATGGGCCGGATCTCACTGATGATCATCTCCTTCGCTCCGGCGATGGTCTCGCCGTTGATTGGTTTGCCGGTTAGGAACGCCTCGGTTTGCGGGCAGCGAATGACCGTCGGCGCCACGCTCCCAAGGGCAATGCGTACTTCTTTCATTGCGATACCATCCAGCTCCGCAACGGCCGCCAGACAGACCTTCGAGATGGCTTGAGCTTTTCGGGTGCCGACCTTGCGCGTGAACTGATGCCACTTGCGGCTCGTTCTAGGCAGCCGGATGCGGGCGATCAACTCGTCCGGACGCATATGGGTCTGCTTATAGCCGGTATGGAAACCGTTGTACGGGATCGAGCGCGATCCCGCGGCGGAGACGAGCTCGAGTTCAGCGCCATAGACCAGCAGCGCAGGCGGAGAATCGGCGGCCGGCGACGCGTTGGCAATGTTACCGCCGAGCGTTCCACGATTCTGCGTCGCGACGCCCCCGGTCCAACTGGCGGCCTTAATCAACAAAGGGAACTCGCGCTGGAGGATGGGATGCTGCAGGATTTGCGTGTAGCTGGTTAGCGCGCCGAGGGTGATGGAGTTCGGCCCGACGTCGATGCCGCGCAATTCATCCAGCTTCCAAATGCTGAGCAGCTTGTGGAATGGCAGCTTTCCGGCCTCGAACTGGACCATCAGATCGGTCCCTCCGGCGATGGGCCGCCAGACGCCCGGTTCGCGAGCCAACGTTTCGAGCGCACGTCGAAGATCAGGCGGGGCGACGAGTTCGTAGTCCGCGACGTACGCTCTCATCGGGGTTTGATCGCCTCTCGCACCGCCTCAAAAATGCGCGTGTAGCCGGTGCACCGGCAGAGATTCCCGGCCAGCCCGTCGCGGATCTGCTGCTCGCAGGGGTTTGGATTGCGTTGGAGCAGATGAACCGTAGCCATAATCATGCCGGGCGTGCAGATGCCGCACTGCGCACCACCCTCATCGATGAACGCTTTCTGAATTCTGTAGGCGCTCACGCCTTCGATGGTCGTAATCTTGGCACCGTCTACTTGCAGGACGGGCACAAGACAGCTATTCACCAACTCGCCGTTGACCAGCACCGAACAAGCGCCGCATTCTCCTTCGCCGCAACCTTCCTTGGTTCCAGTCAGGCTGAGTGTTTCGCGAAGGACGTCGAGTAGCCGCGACATCGGGTGCGCGTACACAGTGCGCAAGGTTCCGTTGACAGTGAACGTGATGGATTCAGCCATGAACGAGCTCCATCAGCGTTTCGGGCAATAGTGGGATCTCGTTGACGGATGCGCCAGTGGCGTTTTCAACCGCATTCAGAATCGCCGGCGCGGGACCGTCCATCGGCAGCTCGCCAATACCCTTCGCGCCCTGAGGTCCGTAGGCGTAGGGAATCTCTTCGAAGAACACGCGGATGGGCGGGACGTCGGCAGAGGTCGGCATGATGTAGTTCGTCATCTGATTGTTAATCATCCGGCCGTCTTTCCATGTCACGCCTTCATAGAGTGCGTAGCCGATCCCCTGCGCGACTCCACCTTCGATCTGTCCTTTGGCCAGGATGGGATGAATGACGCGGCCCACTTCCTGGAGGGCGACGAAATCGTCGATCTGGACTTCCCATGTCCGCGTGTCCACCGACACCTCCGCGACATAAACGGCCCAGGCGTAGGCCCCGTATGCGTCGCCTTGATATTTTTCGTCGTCCCAGTAGATGCCGGGCGGCGCTTCATATTGAGCGCTCGATTTCAGCGCGCCGAACTTGTCGATGTATGCGGCGCAGGCTTGGCGGAACTCCTTCGGCGTGTAGCGTTCGTTCAGCATTCGGGCCTTCAGCATTCCGGAGTTTAACAGCGTCTGCTTCAAGCCCACCGCGGCCGATTCCACCAACTTGCCGACCACCATGCAGGTGCGGGACGCGACGGTGGGTCCGCTGTTGGGAACTTCGGCGGTATCGGGACGGATGACGTCGATCTGATTGTAGTCGATGCCCAGAGTTTCAGCGGCCACCTGCGAAAAGATGGTGTTCGTACCTTGGCCGATCTCGGTGCTGGATGATAAGACGCGGACTCGCCCTTCACGGGTCGCTTCCACGGCGACCACGGATTGCAGATAGCGCTCGCCCGATCCGGTGAACCCGGCGCCGTGCATGAAGCTGGCGAATCCGATGCCTTTCTTCGTCGCGCGGCCCTTGTTCTTTTCGGCGAACTCGGCTCGCTTGCGATGGTAATCGGAGAGTGCCAGAGCGCGATCGAGAATCTCGTTCAGGTCCACGTTTTCGCGGACGGTCTGTCCGGTCGACGTGGTTTGCCCGGGCTTCAGAAAGTTGCGGCGGCGGATCTCTTCCGGCGTCAGGCCCACGACGCCCGCGATTTTATCCATGTGGCGTTCCATGGCGAAGATGCTTTGCGGCGCGCCGAAACCCCGAAAGGCTCCGTGGGGCGGGGAATTGGTGGCGAAGGCCCGGCTGGTGACGCGGACATTGGGGAAATAGTACGGCCCACAGGCGTGAATGGTTCCACGCGAAAGAACTACTGCGGAAAGGGTCGCGTATGCACCTCCGTCGATGTCGAACTGAAAGTCGACGCCGAGGATCTTGCCGTTGTTGGTGACCGCGGTCTTGAGACGCGAGCGCGAAGGATGCCGCTTGGTGGTGGCGGACATGTCTTCGGCGCGATCGTAAATCATTTTCACCGGCCGGCCCGATTTCCATGACAGAAGCGCAGCGTGTCCGGCCAGGATCGACGGATATTCTTCCTTGCCGCCGAAGCCGCCTCCGGTTTCCATTTGGATGATGCGAATCTTTTCCGCCGGGAGGGGGAAGAGTGAAAGCAGCGCCTTGTGGATGTAGTAAGGACACTGCATGGAACCCCAGATGGTGACGCCTTCGGCGGGGTTCGCGAGGGCGATCATTCCTTGCGGCTCGATGTAGAGCTGCTCCTGTGCGCCGGTGCGGTATTCGTCTTCGACGATGTAGGCGGCCTGCGCCCAGACGCTGTCGAGGTCGCCTTTCTCGATGAGAAATTTCTTGAAGATGTTGTCTGTGCCCCAGATGATTTCTTCGCGGCGTTCCGATTCTTCAATGCTGAAGATCGGCGTGAGGGGTTCGATGTCGATGCGAACCAGCGTGCGGGCTTTCTCTAGAAGCCCCTTGTCGGGATGGGCGAGCAGGACGACCGGCTCCTCGGGGTGATTGACGATTCCGTTGGCGAGGAATGGCTGGTCGTCGAGGATCAGCGTGACGGCGTTTTTGCCGGGGATATCGGCGGCGGTAACGACGGTGAATTCGTCCCACGGGAAGCCTTCGGCGAAGGTGATGTTCCGGATTTGGCCGCGGGCGATCGGGCTACGCACAGTGATGCCGTGGATCATGTTGGGCATGTGGACGTCGTCCACGTATTGCGCCCGGCCTGTGACCTTTTCGGCACCTTCCTTTCTAGGAACGGGTGTCCCCACTACGTGGTTGTGCATGGCTTTTTTCTACTTTACACGAAGGTTAGCTGGGGGCCAGTGGTTTTTTCGAAACATAGCCAATTTTGCGAAGCGCGAACCTCATTTGTCCCTTTGCGGAACATAGCCATTTGGTTTCGACCTTCGACTTGGCCGCGACCGGCCTCCGACGAAACATAGCCAATTTCTGGCGAAGCGCCGACCCGTTCCGTCGTTTGCGGAACATAGCCAATTCTTAGCGAAGCCGCCGCGCCATTTCGCCGATTTGCAAAACATAACCAATTTGCTACATCCCTCCTTCTGACTTGAGAGTACACTTGCCGCGTGCGAGATTCCGGAGGCTACACTTACAAGTGGTTGAACAGGCGGCGAAGATAGTTGGCGTCTCGTGGTCACCGAGGATTGGGGGTTAAGGAATCAGGACCGCCCACGAATTCAGGCCATCCCTGGCAACATGCGGTCATGAGTGCGTACATTATTCATCGTGGACGAATGGCCGACGTTGCTGGCCAATCATGAGGCTCGCTCGATTGCGCTTGATGTCCAACATTGACAGTATTGGCCATACGAGCTATTCTCAAGGCTGAATAGCAGAGGTTTCCCCATGAATGTGCATTTGACTCCAGAGCTTGAACGCCTCGTCCAGAACAAGGTCCAGTCTGGACGCTACAATTCCGCAAGTGAAGTTGTTCGAGAGGCACTCCGTCTCATGGAGCAAAAGGATGAGCTGCGCTCGATCCAATTGCAGGAACTTCGTGGCCGGGTCGACAAGGGACTCGTTCAGGCGGAGCGTGGCGAAGGCGCGGATGATGAGACGTTCATGCAAGCACTGATTGAAGATCTCGATACTAGCGGCGCAAAACGCAAAGCCGGATGAGCGGCTACTTCCTGACGCCTGCCGCTCAGGAAGATCTCAGCGATATTCGCGACTACTATCTGGAAGAAGTTGGGCGCCGAGTTGCCCGCCAAATGCTGGTTGAATTTGTAGAGGCGTTCAGATTCTTAGCTCGCACTCCGGGTGCTGGCCACAAGCGCGAGGACTTGGCAGAAGGGCGCCCTATTCTTTTCTGGCCGATGCGAGACTACCTCATCCTCTACAAACCTGACAGCGCTCCGCTGCGAATCACTACCATCGCCTGCGCCGCCGAGATGTACCGGCAACCATTGGCAGACGGCAACTCTGAGGATAAAAACGCTCAACGGCTTGGTGAAGGGGGTGAACGTAGGGACTTATGGAAGGCCGTGAAGTGCAGCGAGCATAAGCCGGTCTTCCATTGAATAGACGATCACATACTTTATCGCCCACCGAAAGAGCAGGTCTGGTGAGGAGATTATGACTATCACGACGAGGTTAGCGGAAACGGTACGCCCGCCCCGTTGCGACATGCCTTGTGGCGCAAGCTGCGGAAAAAGAAGTGATTGCGCGCGGGACTTCCTCAAAACAGCTTGAGCCGAAAATCTGCCCAATTGAAAAACGTGACAGAACTGCCTATATCCTTTACGCTGAAAGAGAAGCAAGGAGGCCGCCCATGACCATCGAGATCCACAACCCCGAACTGGAGTCCATACTCCAGCAGCAGCTCAAGGCCGGAAACTTCGCCAGCATTGAGGATATGCTCTTACAAACATTTCGCGGCGCCCAGCTCCCCGCCGATGAACAGCGGAAGGCAAAGGCCTTTGAAGCCGCCGCCCGTATCCGCGAACTCCGCAAAGGCGTTACGCTTGAGCGTCCCGAGGGAGTGTCTCTGCGCGAATACGCTCATATCGGACACCGGTATTGATTGATGGAAGCGTTCGTGCTCGACGTTTCGGCTTGCATGCCGTGGTGCTGCGAGGACGAAGCGACACCCGCATCCGAACTGTTATTGCAGCGCGCCGCGCTTCGTCATCCGCTTTACGTTCCGTCTATCTGGCCATGGGAAATGATGAACGCGGTTGCGGTTGCTGTTCGCCGGAAGCGGATCAAGCCTGAACAAGCCGCAAGTTTTCTCGGTCTTCTATCAAATTTTGACTTCCACATTGCGGATGGCCCGGACATCACGGATCTTCCCCGGCTGAGCTCCCTCGCGTCCCGTTATCAGCTCACGGCCTACGACACAGCTTATCTTGACCTCGCTAAACGTCGCGCTTTACCGCTCGCGACGCTTGATGATGACCTACAAAAAGCCGCCCTAGCGGAAGGAGTCGAGATCCTATGAGCGCAGCGCGAACTTTCGTTTTCCTCATATCGCCCGTGTTCCGCAAAGGGCAGCCCGGCGCAAACACTCACGTTCTGGAAGACACCCATGGGCCCGTGGCCAGAGAAGGTCCTTCCGTTGTTCGTGGTGGGGTGCGGGCATATTGATTCTATCGATTGCGCGGCCGTCGGGTTGCCGGTTGTCAGGATGGTTCACCAAGCTCTCGAGCCCACTGGAATTCCGCTACGATTGGGTGGATCAGTGGGCCACTAGGATGGAGCGCAAAACAAATTCGGTAGGTCAACCTCCGTCCAGCTCAGTTGTCCCTCGAGGTGCGCTACAGCCCCAGCGCTATCGAAGCCAGTTGGTCGCCGCGGCGGAAATGAACTGATGTAGCTGACCCTATCGAGTTCCGCCACTGGGTCGTGTTCTTCGAGGAGCTGTTAGCCTGGATGCATGTGCCCGGCTATTGATCGCGCTTCCTTGGATCCGCTTCATCGGGCCGCCTTCGAAGCCGATGTCTCGACGCTGCGGCGTCTCCTCGAAGAACGATGCGATCCGAACGAACCCGGGTGTGTGCGCGACGAGTCCGACGGTTGGAAATGCATTCCGGGTCCGAGCTACATCGCTACGCCGCTGATGCTGGCTGCGGCGAGTACGGGTCCGAATGCGGCAGCGGCGATCCAGATTCTATTGGACGCCGGAGCCGACACCAGGGCTCGTTCCACCCGGGGCGATCCAGTTCTCTGGTTTGCTGCCTCCGTGGGTAACAATCGCGGAATGCGGATGCTGTTGGAACGTGGTGTGCCGCCCGATCTACCTCGCGGAAACGGCGTGACGCCAATCTGCGAAGCCGCAGCCGCAAGAAACGTGAACGGAGTCCGGCTTCTACTGCATTTTGGGGCCTCGCCACATCCTGTGGCAATTGATGAACGGGACGATCCGGTCGAGCCCACCTACTCCTTCCGGATTCCTCTGTTTGCGGCGGCGGGAGGCCGGAGCGAGGAGTGTGTAAGGCTCCTAATCGAGGCTGGCGTCCGCGTAGGAACGATCGATATCAATGGTGCGACTGCTCTGATGCATGCATCGAGTGCCGAGGTGGTTCGGGCGCTCGTGGCGGCCGGTTGCCCGCTCGAGGTGCAGGCCTTGGGTCGGAGCGTGCTCAACCACGCCGCCGAAAACGGTCATCGGGAGGTCGTATTCGCACTGGTAGAAGCGGGTGTGGATATCAACGCCCATAGCGAGTCTGGCATGACTCCGCTCATTGAGTACTGCTGGTCGTGGGAGATTCGCGCGGAAATGGTGCGGGCTTTGATTGAAGCGGGCGCCGACATCCACGCAAAGTGGTTTCACGGCCGGACGGCGCTGCATGAGGCTGTCCAACTCTTCTCTGGCCGCCGCGGCAAGTTGCGAGATGTGATTATCTCCCTGGTTGAGGCCGGCATTGACGTGAACGTGCGCGACGATTCCTTCTCCACGCCACTGCACTACGCGGTTGGCGATGAAGGCCTCGATCTGGGCGCGGTTCAGGCTCTCTTAGAACTTGGCGCCGACCCTGCTCTCAAGAATGACTACGGAAAGACTCCCCTCGATCTTGCTCCGCACAAGGTGCGGACTTGGACCCAGATCGTCGCCAATGGCCCTAGCGCGTTACCCAGGCCTGCTTTTTTGGAGAATATGCCCTGGGCTGTGGAATCCTTCGCGGAATTTGAGGAGGCAGAGAAGGAGCGACGGCACCAAAGTGCCGTGAAAGCGCTCGCCGAAGCCGAGGAGGCAGTCCGGCTGCTCAGCTTGCCCCAGCGCCGCTAAGGAATCGCCGCCCTGCCAGGCGACGTCCAGAATGAAACGATACGGTTTACCGGCTTGCCATGAGGACTTCTTCGCGATCAGTTCGCGGCCGGTCTTTCAACGCGGTTGATAACGATAATTCCTCGCCGCCCGCCCAAAGAGGCCTGGCTGGCGGCGCTCAGGTAAAGTAAGAAGGATGGCCAAAAGAAAAATCAAATTCGGCGTGGCCGGTCTCGGGCATATTGCAAATAAGGCGATCCTACCCGCATTTACAGGAACTACCCACGCAGAGCTGTCCACAGTGTTTTCCGCGGATCCCGCCAAGCGGGCGGAGGCCGCCGCAAAGTACGAACTCTCACAGACATTTTCGTATGACGAATTTGAAATTGGTTTGAAAGAACAAAAAATCGAAGCGATATACCTGGCCTTACCAAACAACCTGCACAAAGAATATGCCGTGAGGGCGGCGCGTTGCGGAGTGCATGTCCTCTGCGAGAAGCCGCTGGCTTCGTCGGTTGCCGACTGCGAGGCGATCATTGATGCGGCGCGTACGAGCAAGGTCAAGCTGATGGTCGCGTATCGCCATCATTTCGGCGCGGCATATCAGGACGCCATGGAAACGGCGCATGGCGGGAAGCTCGGTGAGCTGCGTTCCTTCCATTCTGTCTTCACGCTACAGGTGCACGAGAACAATCCGCGTACGAAGCGCGCCATGGGCGGGGGAACGCTGCCGGATATCGGCGTCTATGTGATTAATGTGGCGCGGCAACTTTTCCGGGCCGAGCCGCAGCGTGTCTATGGGTTCGCGACTACGCGTTCCGACGATCCGCGATTTACCGAAGTGGAGGAAATGTTCACCGGCGTGATGCAGTTTCCGAAAGACCGGCTGGCGACGTTCACCTGTGGTTTCGGATCGGCGCGTGTGATGACCTATACGATCGTCGGCACTCAAGGCTCGTTGTACGTGGATCCCGCCTACGACTACGGAAGCGATATTTCATCCGAGTTAATCATCGATGGCATACGCGAGCGGCGCGTGTTCCAGAAGCAGGACCAGTTCGCCGCGCAGATCGACTACTTCGCCAGGTGCGTGCTGTATGACGAATCTCCCGCCGAGTCAGGGGAGGAAGGGCTCGCCGATTTGCGGGTGGTGGAAGCGCTTTATCAGTCGGCGGGCGAAAATGCGCGCGCCGCGGCCGGGGTGTAATTACTCCGGCAGTTATTCGAAATCGAAAGCCCGCTTCGGAGGCCCTTCGTCGGGCGATTCTTTGGCTTGCTTCAGAAGCTCGTCGAACTTTCTGTCGAGCACCGACTGGCGGACCTTGTGATCCTGCACCGATTTCTGAAAGATGTCCTCGCGCCTGGAGGCTTCCACTTTGAGGTTAGCCACTGCGACCGCCAGATCCTCAATGGGCCGTGGCTTCTCCGGTTGCTTGTGACTCAAGACCATGCCTGTCGCCGTGTCGACTTTGAGGGTCGTCTGGCAGCAAGGGCACAGGACGTCGATTACCGATTTCGCCTTCGCCATATTCGAATCTTAGCATTTTGCTGAACTGGCCGATGAGTATACTGGGCCTGGAATAGCCCTGGACACTAGATACCTAGTACAATCGTTCTGATAAATAAATTGCTGACTGGGATGAGAAACGGTACCACCGTAGGATTGTAGATGTACCTACACAGCATTACATTGATATAGGGGAGTAACCTTAAGATGATGCGCGGCCTGATTATCAGCCCCGATAGGGAATTGGCTAGCCAACTGGACCGTGTTTTGGCGGATTCCGGGAGTGTTTCGGTGATTCGTTCGGTGGACCGGTATCCGGGCTCCGTTGAGTTGACACGTTTTGTCCGGGCCCATGCCCCGCACGTCGTGTTCGTCAGCATGGAATCCATTAGCAGCGCGGGAGGAATTCAGGCGGCCGTGCAAGAGGCTTTGTCCGGAATCCAGATCATCGCGATTCACCGGACTACGGAGCCTCAGCTTCTGCTCGACGTGATGCGCCTGGGAATCCGGGAGTTTCTGGCCTATCCCTTTGACCGCAAGTCAGTGGTTGACGCGGTCAATCGGGTAGCTGAGTTGCTAACGAAAAACCCCATCAGCGTGGAGGCGACCGATCTTGTTTACAGCTTTCTGCCATCGAAAGCCGGCGTCGGTACATCAACTATTGCTTTGAATGCGGCTGTAGCGGCATCGCGGATGAAGGGAACCAAGGTCTTTCTGTCCGATTTCGATCTGAATTCCGGCATGATTCGTTTCATGCTGAAGCTGCAGAATCACCATAGTGTGATCGACGCGGCTGAGCGGTCGGTGGACATCGACGAAAACTTCTGGCCTCAACTGGTGACGAGCATCGGATCGATGGACGTGCTCCATGCTGGAACCTTAAATCCGAATTTCCGTATGGAAGCGGCACAGGTGCGGAACCTGCTCGATTTTGCGCGGCGGAACTATAAGGTAATCTGCGCCGACCTTTCGGGGAACCTGGAAAAGTATTCCATCGAACTGATGCACGAATCGAAAAAGATCTTCCTTGTCTGCACTCCGGAAATCCCGTCTCTCCATTTGGCGCGAGAGAAATTTCACTATTTGAGAACGTTGGACCTGGGCGATCGGGTGGCCGTGCTATTGAACAGGTGCCAGAAACGGCCCCTCATTTCACCGGCTCAGGTGGAAGAGTTGCTCGGATTGCCCGTTCACATGACGTTTTCCAACGACTATCAGGGTGTGAACCAGGCAATGTCGGAAGGCAAAGCCGTCGATTCCGGTTCGGATCTTGGGCGGCAATGCACGGCCCTGGCCGGAAGCATGCTTGAACAGAAAATGACCGACGGGCCGGAGTCAAAAAGGCGCTTCGTCGAGTATTTTTCGCTTGTCCCGACGCGTTTGACTCTCGAGAACAAGTGACCGTCCTGGCCAGGGGGCGGCACACCAGCAAGTCTTGTTCGCTCAACAACATCCTCGTGCGCGAAGCCAAAAAAATGCTGGATTTGCGACAAAAGGTCATGATATAGTCAAGGAGCGTTTGACTCTCTTGAAACCCGATTTAGTTCGGCATGACAAGTGGTTCCGTGCGGCTCGCCTGCAGTCGTAACCAACAAAACGGAGTTCGAATAGCTTTTAGCAAGGAAGTAGAGAATGATGGAAAAAGGTGTAGTGAAGTGGTTTAACGCAGCCAAGGGTTTTGGCTTCATTCAGCGCGAAAACGGGGAAGACGTCTTCGTTCACTTCTCCGCGATTAACTCCTCTGGATATCGCAGTCTGGATGAGGGTGCCCACGTGCAGTTCACCGTGAAGAAGGGACCGAAAGGTTTGCAAGCTGAAGAAGTTACGATCGTCAACGGATAAAATTTATTTGCAACGGGGGAAGCCCCCCAGGGCTTCCCGGAATACTTCCTCCGACAACTCAGGATTTACCCCGTACGGTGCTTGAAAGTACTTAAGGTATTCACCCGCCGCGACTTAAGGTGATCCCCCCTGACAGTGACCCGAGATTTGTGTGTTACTCTCGGTAAATTGTTCATGGGAATCTCTTTTCAGCGCGCCGGGTACCTAGTCGTCCTTGTGCTGGTGTCCGGGCAAACTGCATCGAGTCTCCAGTTCACTCTCAACTACGATCCGTCGATTAATCCACTGGCTTTGGCCGGTTTTCAACAGGCTGCGGCATTCTGGTCGTCGTATCTGGTCGATCCCATAAACGTGAACTTAAACATCGGCTTTGCGCCGCTCACGGGGAATATCATCGGCCAGACCAGCCTTGACGAGGCGACCACCAGCTACAGCAACGCGCAGCTGGCTCTTACGCTAGACGTAAAATCAAGTGACGACGTGTCTGCCGTTGCGTCTTTGCAGCTTGGTCCATCGTTTCACATGTCGATTAACGACACTTCCGACGATCCCAACGGCTCGGGAAGTTCGACGGTCTACGAAGCCACCGGCAATACCGTCCTGTTGACCACGGCTCAAGCAAAGGCTATGGGATTCTTCATCCCTCCAACGATTAGCGATGCCTCCATCACCTTTAACAGCAATCTTCCTTTCGATTTTGCTCATGGAGCGGTAGGAGGGACCATCGATCCGGGTTCTTACGATTTCGTTGGCGTGGCGACACATGAAATTGGGCATGCTCTTGGTTTCATTAGCACGGTGGATTCCGTCGACGTTTCGCCGGGGTTCCTGGCTTCGCAATACGATCCCACGGTGCTGGACCTTTTCCGGTATTCAACGGCGCCCACCGGGTATGGGCCTGGCGTCTTCGACCTCAGCGCCGGTTCAGCAGGCCAATATTTCTCTGTGGATGGCGGCGCAACCTCCATCGCTCCGTTTTCGACCGGGATCAATCATGGAGATGGCTATCAGGCCAGCCATTGGGCTCCTTTCTCCGGCGTTGGGATCATGCAGCCAACCGCGTCGCAGGGGCAGCTTCTCTCCATCACCCCTACCGACATACGGGCGTTCGATGCTATTGGATGGGACCCGGTGGCGCCCGAGCCTGCAACCACTGCCACGTGCGTTCTGGGGTTAACTGCGATCCTATTGCGGTGTGTTCGCCCACGACGGCCGCTCGGGTAGCGCCTGCTCCAGCGCGGCATAAAGCTGCAATACGGGATGAGCCGAGACGGCGAACGTCTCCATCAGTTTGCCTTCCGCCAGACTGGCTGCCGCTTTGGCTTGGCCGAACCACTCGATTAAACTCTGTTGCTGAAAGTTTGAGGACGTCAGAAAAGCGACGTATTGCGAAAGTGTTTTATCGCGATCCTCGCCAGGCGGGGCAACGGCGAGAACCGCCGCCAGCATTCCGCATTTGCGATAGAAGAACGCGGCGTCCGTTTCACCGGGGTTAGCCTTCGCCGCTTCCACATCATGCAGGAAGTTTTCAAACTGGTCGTGCCAATCGTCTGAGCCTTTGCCTTTCTGCACCATCAGTAAGATTAGCTTCTGACGCTCCTCCTGCTGGAAAGCTGTGTCGAAGAGCGGATCCGTTTTTGCCTTGTCGCCAACGCCGGCCGGTTTGGTTTCGTCTTCGCCGATCGGCCCAAGATTCGGGTCTCCGGCACTACTCACACTGGCGTTGAACCGGCCGACGACTTTGCTCAAAAGACCTTGATCGCCGTCGCTCTCGCCGCACCTCGCGGCGGTGAAGTTGCGGACGAGAAACCGGCGGTAGGAAATCGCGAGAGTCTCGCCGCCTGCCGGTCGCGACCTTGCGGTTGCTATCAACGTGGAAATGGGTGCGTCAATGTCGCCGAGCGCTTGCGAGAAGGACCGGTCGTCGCCGGAAAGCCTCTCCAGAACCGATGAGAGCGTGCCAACCAACAGTTTTAGTTGCTCGTTGGTGAGCGACGGCGAGACCCTCTCGATCATGCCGGCAGCCGGGGCGAGTTCCGCCGGCGAGCGTATCGCGCCCAAACCCGAATTCAAAAACATCACGTGCTCTTCATGTTTTCGTTCTTCCGTTGAGAAAGCCGATACGGCGATCATGCCCATGGCCGAGTAATATTCGCTCACGTCGGGCACAAGCGAATCGGCGCAGGTGAGCGGGGTTAGCTGCGGCGGTATGATCCGCTGAAACATTTCACGCGCTTTTTGTTGATCGAGCGGAAACATGTCCCGGACGGCTCTTGTGCCGAGGCTGATGCGGTCGAGTGCGAGCGAGTATGCCTGATTGGACATCTGCTCCTCGCGGCTTCCCGCCGCCGTTGGGGCGACAATGATTCTCTTCCGGATGGGCAGGGAACCAGACGCCGCCTGATCGAACGCTTGAACGATGAGCTCTTTTCGCCAATCGCGATCCTGCAACTGCGCCGATTCCGCCACCCGCAGCAACGCCCAGGCGGCGAACTCCGGCGGTGCGGCCTGTGCGAGTTCGGTGATTCGAAAGAGTTCCGGATACTTCTGGCTGCGCGCTTTCCAGACGTCCTGCTGGGCTTCGAGGAGGGCGGCTATCAGGATCAGGCTCGCGAATCTACCCATATAAGTACGCTATCGTATGGCAATGAACAAACAGATTCTGCTGGCGGCGCGGCCCGTGGGATTTCCCAAGGAATCGGACTTCCGGCTGGTCGAGACGCCAGTTCCTTCGCCTGGGGATGGAGAATTTCGCGTCAAGATTCTCTGGCTTTCGCTGGATCCTTATATGCGAGGCCGGATGTCCGACGCGCCCTCCTACGCGCCTCCGGTGCAGTTGGGAGAAGTGATGACCGCCGGAGCGGCGGGCGTGGTGGAGGAGTCGAGGCATCCAAACTATAAGACGGATGACTTCGTAACTGGTGCCTTCGGATGGCAACAATTCGCTGTTTCCGATGGGCGGGGGACGATGAAAGTTGATCCGTCCGTCGCGCCTGTCAGCGCCTATCTTGGTGTGCTCGGGATGACTGGGGTGACTGCGTATTTCGGTTTGCTGGATATCGGTCAGTTGAAGAACGGGGAGTCCGTCGTCGTTTCCGGCGCGGCCGGCGCTGTTGGTTCCATTGCCGGGCAGATTGCGAAAATCAAGGGGTGCCACGTGGTGGGTATCGCCGGCGGTGCGGCAAAGATTCGCTATGTAGTGGACGAACTCGGCTTTGATGCGGCGCTCGATTACAAGACCGAGACGGACTACGCGAAGCGCGTCGGCGAACTCTGTCCTAACGGCGTGGATGTTTATTTCGATAATGTGGGAGGAGCTATCACCGACGCCGTCTTCGTCCACATCAACAAACACGCACGGATCGTAGTCTGCGGCCAAATCTCGCTATATAACCTGGAGAAGCCCGAGGTCGGGCTGCGGATGCTGGTGCAGTTGATTAAGAAACAAGCGCGGGTGGAAGGATTCCTCGTCTTTCAGTTTGCCAGCCGCTACAAAGAAGCGGTCGCGGACATCGCGAAATGGCTGCGGGAAGGCAAGATCAAATATTGCGAGCATGTCGCCCAGGGAATTGAGAATGCGCCAGCCGCGTTCATCGGCATGCTGCAGGGTGCTAATACCGGAAAGCAACTGGTGCAGATCGCTTGATCGGCGCCGAACCCGGCCTGCGCCGCAGCCTTACGCAATTCGACACGACACTGCTGGTAATTGGCGGCATTATCGGCACGGGCGTGTTCTTCAATACTTCGAATGTCGCGCATCATGTTCACACTCCGCGGTTGATCCTAGGCGTCTGGCTTCTCGGCGGATTTATTGCTCTGATTGGAGCGTTGAGCTACGCCGAATTGAGCGCCATGATGCCGGAAGTTGGCGGGGAGTACGCGTTTCTGCGCGAAGGGTGGGGCCGGCTGGTGGCCTTTTTGTACGGTTGGACGATGATCCTGGTGATCTGCTCAGGCGCTCTGGCGGCGGTCTCGATGAAATTCGCCGAATCGCTGCTGGCCATGGTTTCGCTTCCTATCGGACCCAAAATGCTGGCGCTGGCTTCGCTTTGGATTTGCGCCATGGTGAATTACTTCGGAGTCAAGCCCGGCGCCATTGTGCAGAATATTTTCACCATTGGAAAACTGGCCGCACTGGCAGCGCTGGTTATTCTGGGGCTGACTTCGCCGCACGCCGCGCCGGCGGCGACAGCGACAGTTACGCACGACGGCAATCTGCTGGTGGCTATTGGAGCCGCACTGGCGCCCGTTCTGTTTAGTTACGGAGGATGGCAGAGCTCCACATACACGGCGGCCGAAGTGCAGGATCCGAGCCGGACGCTTCCGCGCGCGCTCATTGCCGGGATCATCGTTGTGATCGTGGTGTATCTGTCGGCGGCCGTGGTTTACCTGCGAGTGCTGCCGGTGGAAGCGATCCGGAACTCCGGCACGCTTGCTACCGACGTGGCGCGCGCTCTGATCGGCGAGCGCGGCGCGCAATTCATCTCTCTGGCCATTGTGGTCTCGACATTCGGGTTTATCAATATGACCATTCTCACCGCGCCGCGCGTGTTCTTCGCCATGGCGCTCGATGGTCTGCTGGTTGGACGCGCCGCCTACATTCACCCGAAACATCGGACGCCTGTAGCCGTGCTTCTGTTCTTTACCGCTTGGGCGAGCCTGATGCTGTTGGCCGGCTCATACGATTCGCTTCTGAGCTACACCACATTCGGCGACTGGATTTTCTTCGGTCTCACAATGGCTGCGCTGTTCCGCTTGCGCCAGACCAGACCGCACGCAGTTAGACCGTACAAAGCCTGGGGCTATCCGGTGTTGCCGGCGATCTTCGTGATCGTGGCGTTTTCGTTCGTTATTCTCAATTTTATTGCCAATCAGCCGCAGACTTCGTATGGCGCGGCGTTGATCCTGTCCGGCATTCCGGTGTATTACATGATTCGAAAATGACGAAGATCACATACATGGAGTGGGTCAAGCTGAAGCGGCCCGCGCGCTACGAATTAGGCGGCAGCAGCGTACCGGCGGTTTCGATCGATGAATTTCCGATGGCGCGCAAGGCGGTGGCGATCAACGAATTCAATCTTTATGGATACCGTCCGCTGGTGGAACAGATCGCCGCGCGATACGAAGTGAAACCGGCTCAGGTGGTGACCACGCAGGGCTGCTCCATGGCGAACTATCTGGCCTGCGCGGCGATTCTGAAACCGGGTGATGAGGTGCTGGTCGAGATGCCGGCGTATGAACCCCTGCTGGGAGTCGTCCGGCTGCTTGGCGCGCGGGTCAAACGATTTCGCCGGCGGTTCCGGGATGCCTATCGGATCGGAGAAATGCCAATCACGCGAAAGACACGCTTGATCGTGCTGTCGAATCTGCACAATCCTTCCGGCGTGCTGACTCCTCAGGAGGTTCTTCGCGAGATTGGACGCGATGCTCGCCGCATTGGCGCGCACGTCCTTGTCGATGAAGTCTATCTCGACTATCTTTTCGAAAACCGGCCGCCGTCCTCAGTGCATCTGGGGCCGAACTTCCTGGCGACGTCGAGCCTTACCAAGTGCTACGGCTTCGATGGCTTGCGTTGTGGTTGGATTCTGGCGTCGTCAGCGAATGCCAAGGCGATCTGGCGGCTTCAGGATTTTTTCGGCGTGAACGGCGCGAGTCCGGCCGAAACGATCGCGGCGTCGGTGTTCGCCAACCTCGGCCAATTCGTGAAGCGTACTCGCAGAATCATCCTCGCCAACCGGCCAATTGCCGATTCTTTTCTCGCACGCAACGCTGGCCGATTCAAATGGGTCGAGCCGGCGGCAGGGCCGGTCTGCTTTCCGCGATTGATCGAAGGCGACGGCGACCAATTCTGCGAACAAGCGCTCCGCAAGCACGGAATTCGCGTCATCCCGGGCCGGTTCTTCGAATCACCGCGGCATTTCCGGTTCGGGTTCGGAGGCCCGACGGAGAAAGTCGAGGCGGCGCTCGATTTGTTATGATCTTCCTCACCGCCGAGTGGCGTTGGCTGGCGATGCTTAACTGGGAAGTGGACCCGGCGCTGCTTTCTTCACGAGTGCCTCGAGGTACGGAACTGGATTTCTGGAAGGGCAAAACATTTCTGAGCGTGATCGGATTCCGATTCCTGAATACGCGGGTTCTCGGTATCGGCATTCCATGGCACCGTAACTTTGATGAAGTGAACCTGCGATTTTACGTGCGCCGCGGGGAGAAACGCGGTGTTGTTTTCATCCAGGAGATTGTTCCGCGTTGGGCAATCGCAAAGTTGGCACGAGTGGCGTACAACGAGAACTATGTTGCTTTGCCCATGACGCATGAAATCCAGCTCCCAGACGTCGGCTACTCCGCTGGACCGTTGCGCTTGGGCGTTCGGGTCAAGGATGCGGCCGCAATCCCGATGGAGGGTTCCTTGGAACAGTTCATTTCCGAACATTACTGGGGTTACGCGATCCAGCGGGATGGCGGAACTGTGGAGTACGAAGTGCGGCACCCGGCCTGGAGCGTGTGGCGCGCGGCGGACGCACGGTTGGACGGAGAAATAGAGAATATATACGGCGCGGAATTCGCCGCTGGTCTAAGCCGCCCGCCGGATTGCGCGTTCCTCGCCGATGGTTCTGCCGTAGAGGTGTTTGCCGGTAAGAGAATTATCTAGCGTCGAGCCGATTGCGCCGTCTTGTCCTTCGGCTTCGCGTCCAAGTATTCAATCCAACTCGTCATCATCTCTTCTTCGCTCTTGTCGCCCCAGCGTAGAGCCTTCGTGGGATCGGGATTAGCGGGATTGTTTGCGCTGTTGTCGTAATGCACGGTCACGGTCATCAGGCTTCCCTGCTCGACGTAAACGGGGTCCTGGAAGCGATAGACGAGTTGCCAGTTGAAGTTGTAATGCGGCACGGACAGCAGAATTTCTTTCTGCCCGTTTGGCCGCGTCAATTCATATGTCGCATCCGTTGCCCGGTAATGCATGTGCGGGGTGATGGAGAGCAACATCTTATCTTTTTCAAACGTGTAGCACCGCTTCACTTCATGATGCGCCGCGCCCGCCGGAATCAGGAAAAAGAAATTCCGCAGATCCATTCTGCGCAGCACGCGCTCAGGGGGCGCCGGTGCGAGATAGAAGCCCACGCTGGTGCGGTCGGTCTGTGAGCTTTCGGAAGTTCTCGCGTAGTGGATGACGAACTCGAGTTTGCCGCCCGGCGGAATCCATTTCGCGGTCCCATCTGCGAACACGTCCGGCGAGCGGCCTGGAAGATACGAGGCGAGCGCGCCTTCCTGAAATCCATGGATGTACGGCAGATCGGGCGCGTCCGCGGCGCAGGAGTTGTCTAGAACGGGCGCGTCCATTCGAATGCGCGTGAGTTTTCCGTCATGCAGGATGAATTCATTTAAGCCACGCATGCCCTGAATGGTGGTCGGTCCAGCTTGCTTTGCGTCGGCCACAAGATTTACGTGGACATGATGCACAACGCGACGATTACCCGGATGAATCTCGGCCGCTCGAATCCACAAGCCTTCTTTGAAGTTGGTGGGAACGGTGAAGTGCTCGTAGGCATCGATGTTCGGCGTGACCTTGTAATCCTCGCCGATATCCACTACTACGTCGGGCTTACCAAGGTGCCACCCCTCTACGAATTCCGGCTTTTTCGGCAGATCTTTCGGGTCGCCTTCCTTTGCGCCACTGTCGACCCAGGCCTTCACTGTCTCCACTTCGGCGGGGGTCAGCCGCGCATCGTTTGAGAAATGGCCGTACTGTGGATCTGCAAACCACGGCGGCATCTTGCCTTTCAACACTGCTTCGCGAATCGACTTTGCCCAAGGCCGGGCGGACTTGTAATCGAGCAGCGACATAGGTGCGATGTCGTTCGGACGGTGGCATTGCACGCAGCGCTCATTGAAAATGGGAGCGATGTCCTTGGTGAACGTAGGGGGGGCCGCGATGGCTAGCACGCCGCCGGCCAGTCCACATGCAACGATCGATAGCTTGCTCACACGCTGAGGATATCAGAAATTGCGACTCGATACTTGGCCACGAATGAACACGAAATAAACACGGATAAGAGTATTCTGGTCCTGGACATGGCTGAACTTGGAAAACTTTTTGATCTTACGGGCAAGGTCGCGCTGGTGACTGGCGGCTCTCGCGGACTCGGCGAAGAGATGGCGGAAGGGTTGGCCGAGGCGGGCGCTTCGCTGATGTTGTTGGCCCGACGCGAGCAGTGGCTGACTCCGGCGGTGGACGCGATGAAGCAACGCGGTTTCCGCTGCGAAGGGATGCTTTGCGATGTTTCGAAGCCGGATGAGGTAAAGGCTGCTGTGGAGAAGACAGTTGAGATTTATGGACGGATCGACATCCTCATCAACAACGCCGGTGTGAGTTGGGGTGCGCCTCCTGAGGAGATGCCGCTCGATAAGTGGCAGATGGTGATCGACGTGAATCTGACCGGCGCGTTTCTTTTCAGCCAGGCTGCCGCATTGCATATGATTCGCCAGAAATATGGACGCATCGTGAATGTTGCGTCGATATCCGGCCTGCGCGGTTCTCTCAGCCTGCAGACCGCCGGTTATGTCGCTAGTAAGGGCGGCTTGATCTCCCTCACTCGAGATTTGGCGGCTGCTTGGGCGGACCACAATATCCGTGTGAACGCGATTGCGCCTGGATTCTTTCCATCGCGTATGACTGAGAAGGTGCTGCCGCGGATGCAGGAGTATCTGACGAACCGCGTACCCATGCGGCGGGCTGGTGTGCCTGGCGAGATGAAGGGAGTGGCCGTGTTTCTGGCCGCGGACGCTTCGAACTATATTACGGGCCAGACGATCGTAGTGGACGGAGGCGTTACGGCGGTATGAGTGAACTCGTAAAGCTGTGGCGGCAAGGGGACATCGCGATCGTCACTATTGATAATCCACCGGTGAATGCTTTGAGTCCGGGTGTGCCGGAAGGAATTGTCGAATGCATTGCGGCCGCGGAGAACGATCCTGGCGTGCGCTCGATTGTGGTCATCGGCGCGGGACGGACCTTCATCGCAGGCGCGGATATCCGCGAGTTCGGCAAAATCACTTCCGGCCAACGGGGCAGGGAAGAGCTGCTGCCTAAGCTGCGGAGAATCGAGGACTGCACTAAGCCGGTGGTGATGGCGATTCACGGGACGGCGCTAGGCGGAGGTCTTGAGGTTGCAATGGCCGGGCATTATAGGGTGGCTGTGGCGGACGCGCAGGTGGGACAGCCGGAGGTGAAGCTCGGTATTATTCCGGGCGCTGGGGGGACTCAGCGACTGCCCCGGCTGGCGGGATTGGCGCTGGCGGTGGAGATGTGCTCGGCGGGTGAACCGATTTCAGTTCAGAGAGCGCTTGAAGCGGGACTGATCGATAAGATCGTCACCGGCGATTTGCTGGACGGAGCGGTTGAGTTCGCGCGGTCAGGTCTGGTCATTCGTAAGACTCGCGAATTGGAGACGAAACTGACCGCGCCGTTTGATTTCGAAGCCGCACGCCAAGCGGTGGCGAAGAAATATCGCCACGAGGCAGCTCGTGTCGCGGTCGTAACGGTGATTGAAGCATCGACGAAACTATCCTTCGATCCAGGTTGCAAAACCGAGGCGGAGGTCTTCCAAAAGTGCCTTTTCTCCGATCAGTCAAAGGGGCTGATTCACGCTTTCTTTGCGGAACGGGCCGTGTCGAAGATCCCGGGAATTTCAAAGGACACGCCGATGCTGCCCATCCGGCGCGCAGCCGTCGTGGGCGCCGGCACGATGGGTGGCGGAATCGCCATGAACTACGCCAACGCGGGAATTCCTGTGCTTCTGAAGGAAACCACACAAGAGGCCCTGAAACGCGGCATCAACACTATTCGAAAGAACTACGAGAACTCCGTAAAGAAAGGCCGATTTTCCCAATCGGTGATGGATCAACGGATGGCACTCATCACTCCGACGCTGACGTACGAAGGCTTCGGGCAAGCCGACATCATCGTGGAAGCGGTATTCGAAGGAATGGAACTCAAAAAGCAAATCTTCGCGGAACTCGACAAAGTTACGCGTCCGGATGCCATTCTTGCCACCAACACCTCGACCCTGAACATTGACGAAATCGCTTCAGCGACGGCCCGGTCGAATATGGTAATCGGACATCATTTCTTCAGCCCGGCAAACGTCATGCGGCTCCTGGAAATTGTTCGCGGCAAGGAAACGGACGCGCAGGTGATCGCGACGTCTATGGCTCTGGCGAAGCGGCTTAAGAAAGTTAGCGTCCTGGTGGGGAACTGCTTCGGCTTCGTCGGCAATCGAATGTTCGGACCGTACCGGCGTGAAACGCAGTTTTTGGTAGAAGAAGGAGCGTCGATCGAGGCAGTTGACGCGGCACTTTACGATTGGGGCTTGGCCATGGGACCGCTGGCGGTCGGCGATCTGGCAGGGCTCGATGTCGGCTGGCGCATTCGGCAGGAAGTGAAGCACCTGGAAGTGCCGGGAGTGCGTTATCCGTTCGCCGAGGATATGCTGGCCGAAATGGGGCGCTACGGACAAAAAACAGGAGCAGGCTGTTATCGTTACGACGCTAACCGCCGAGCGACACCCGACCCCGAAGTTCAGAATTTAATCCGTGAAGCCGCTGTTGCTCGCGGCATCCCACAACGGAAAATTGACGAGGCCGAGATAGTCGATCGAACTATTTATGCGCTCGTCAATGAAGGCGCGAGAATTATGGAGGAAGGCATCGCGCTGCGCGCCGGCGATATCGACATCATCTATCTCAACGGTTACGGTTTTCCCGCCTGGCGCGGCGGCCCAATGTGGTACGCCGATACGGTTGGGCTCGCTAAGGTGCATGAAAGAATCCTCGAATTCGGATGGGAACCCGCGCCGCTGCTCTCGAAACTTGCTAACGACGGCGGCACATTCGCCAGTCTCGACACAAGCGCATGAAAAAATACATCCTGCTATTTGCAATTGCTGTCGCGGTAATTTCGCTGAGTTGGACCCAGCAGCGCCCGCAACAGAACGGTTCCGCGCCCGCCGCGGCGCCGTTCAGCTTCAAGATCACGTTCGGCGAACTGCGCGATCGCGCTACCGACTATTCAGGTTCGGTAACGGTGAGTCAGGGGAAGGTCCTCAGTGTCTCACCATGGCGTTTCTTCGGTGGCGACACGGTGGAAGGAACAAACGCCTGGAAGCTCCATATTAAGAAAGCGCAGCTCGAAGCGCAGCCCGATGTTCCGCAGCCTCTCGCGACACCCGCGCCGCTGCGGAGCTACATCACGGCCGGCGTTATTGTGCGCGTGGAAGCGCCCACGGGCGCCACGGTGCACATCGCGACCGCGCAGGGCAGCATCGACGTTGCCCTTGGACTCATCCGTACCGATCGCGCGCTCTCCTTTATGAGTGGAGACGTGCGTGTGCAGCCAGTGCCTTCGGCGACGCAGATTTCCGAAGGACCGGAGGAGCACGATTATCCTTCGCTCGCGGTTACTCGCAAGGGCGTCGTGTGGGTCGCCTGGCAGGCCTATCAGGATCTCGGCGATCACGTATTCGCGCGCTATTCCACAGGCGCCGGATGGTCGTCACCGATGCGGCTTACTGACGAGAAGGGCGATGTCTTCCACACCGAGATCGCTGAAGATAAGTCCGGACACATCTGGGTGGTCTGGTCGCAGCGATCGGGTGAGGACTGGGATCTCTACGCGCGTGCCTATGACGGGCGGAATTGGGACGGACGGCGGAAACTTACCACCGGCCGCAATCCAAACATGTTTCACCGGCTGATTGCGGATGGTCAAGGGAATCTGCAGCTCGTCTGGATCGGCTGGGAGAAAGGAGAGTCTGCGCTTCTGTCGAGCAAGCTGGAAAACGGCACGCTGCCAGACCCGGTGAACGTGAGCGAAGGCAACGCATGGATGCCGGATGCCGCAGCGGATTCGCAAGGTAATCTTTGGGTCGCCTGGGACAGCTACCGGGCGGGTAATTACGACATCTTCCTGCGTAAACTCGCACCCGATGGCACGCTCGGTCCGATTCAACAGATCACAAAATCGCCGCGTTTCCAGGCGCACGCATCGGTGGCCGTCGACAAGCAGGATCGAGTCTGGCTGGCATGGGACGAGTCCGGGTCGAATTGGGGGAAGGATTGGAATCGCGACGATCAATGGCGCAGCACGACGCTCTATGCCGATCGCCATCCGCGCGTCGCCGTCATGGAAAATGGCGTCCTTAAAGAGCCAGCGGCGGATGTGATGGCGGCAATTCCGCCGCGTTATAACCGATACATTGAGAATCCCCACCTTGCAATTGACGGAGACGGACGCGTCTGGCTGGATGTCCAGATTCGTACCGCGACAGGATCGAATCGCGCGGACTTCTGGGCCAGCGGCGGCCACTGGGAACATTTTCTGACCTCGTACGAGGGCGACCGCTGGGCGCCGGCGACGATGATTCCCGACAGCTATTCACGGCCCGATGGGATCTTTCGAATTGCGGCCGCGCCGCAGGGAGTGTGGATGGCCTGGGTCAACGATAACCGGCTGTTCGCCGCTCCGAAGATGCACAACGTGATCGAAGCTGCGCCGTTTGCGGGTTCCGCGCCTCCTCACACGGCGGAACTCGAACCGTATCTGGAAAGCCCTGGAACGGCCGCTCCCGGCCACTTGCATGAAGCGCAGGACGTCGCGCAGGTCCGCGGTTATCGAGCCAACGTGGCCGGGCAAACGTTTCGGATCTTGCGGGGAGATTTCCATCGTCACACGGAAATTTCCGCCGACGGCGCGGGCGACGGCTCGGTGGAAGACTACTTTCGCTACATGCTCGACGCAGCGGCGATGGATACGGGAATCATCTCCGATCACAACGCGGGCGCTGACAATGAATACACCTGGTGGCGCACGGAGAAAGCGATCGACCTGTTTCACATTCGCGACCGCTATACGCCGTTGTTCGGTTACGAGCGCAGTGTGAACTATCCCAACGGCCATCGCAATGTTGTCTTCGCCGAGCGTGGCACGCGGACGCTGCCGGTGCTTCCGGAAGAGAATCAGGGCAAAGTGAATTCAGGGCCGATCCTTTATCCCTACTTGAAGCAGCACCGCGGGATCGCCATGCTGCACTCGCTTGCGACGGGGCAGGGAAGCGACTACCGCGATAACGATCCGGAAGTTGAGCCGCTGGTGGAAATCTATCAGGGCTATCATGCGGCTTATGAGTACGAAGGCGGACCGCGCGCGGAGACCGATGCCTATCAAGTGACCGTGCATGGGTCGTACCAACCGAAGGGATTTTATTGGAACGCGCTGGCCAGGGGATACAAGCTCGGCGTTGAATCGAGTTCCGATCACATCTCTACCCATTCGTCGTACACCATGATCTACACGCCCACGGTCAACCGGGCGGATATCGTCGAGAGCATGCGGCAGCGCCACGCCTACGGGGCTACCGACAACATTGTTCTCGATTACCGCGCCATCGATTCGGGTGGAGTGACGCACATGATGGGCGACATTTTCGAGGCATCCGCCGCGCCGAAGTTTCAGGTGAAAGTAATGGCGACCGCGCCGATTGACCGGGTAGAGGTAATCAAGGACGGCAAATTCGTCTTCGAAACGAGCGACGCCGAATTTACTTATGTAGACGCAAATCCGGAGAAGAAAGAAAGTTGGTATTACGTTCGCGTCATGCAGCGCGACCGTAACATGGCCTGGTCGAGCCCGATCTGGATTCGTTACCGTTAGGCGATAGACTCGAAGACAAATGCGCAATACGCGCTTCACCATCGTAGTGCTGGCGTTGGCCGTTCTATCGTTCGCCTTGTTGTTTTACAGGCGCGAAAGAGGACTTCTCGATCCGCCGGCTCTCCTGGCGCAAGTCCAGCAACTCAATCAGCTCACGACGGTGCAGTACACCATTCAAAAAGTGATCGGCCTGACAGAGGATACGCAGCCGATGGGTTCGGAATCCATTCTGCTGATTATGCAGGCGAACGTGCAAGGCGGCGTGGATCTGGCCAGCATGCACCCGGAAGACGTGACCGTTCATTCGGACGGAACCGTCGAGCTCCGTTTGCCCCAGGCGAAGATCCTGAATCTGTCGGTCGACGAGAAACAGACGAAGGTTTGGGATCGCCAGAAGACCTGGTGGACTCCCTGGGTTCCCTACAGCCTGGACCTCGACCATCGGGCCAGGCTGGCCGGGCTGGAGGCCGTCAAGCAAGCTGCCCTCGAGATGGGCATTCTTGGGCAGGCACAGCGCAATGCCGAAACGTCGATCCGTGGATTGCTCGGCTTGGCGGGAGTAAAGTCCATTCGAATCACTCACTCGAAGACCGCCGACTAGACCGCTGGAACCGCCACCGAATACAATAGAGTTATCCATGATTGAAATCATCAATAAGGGAGCTTCCGCTTCCAAAGCGCGCGTCGCCCTGTTCGACTTTGATGGCACGCTCTCCACTATTCGTTCCGGCTGGGTCGACGTGATGGTTCCGATGATGGTCGAACTTCTTTACGATCTTAAGACCGGAGAGACGGAAGAGCAGCTCCGCGCGGTTGTTGATGATTTTGTCGCGCCGGCTCACAGGAAAGCAGACGGTCTATCAGATGATCGAACTGGCCGCCCAGATTGAGCGCCGGGGCGGGACGCCGCTCGATCCGATCGCGTACAAGCGCATGTATCTCGACAGGCTCTGGCAAGGCATCGAACATCGCGTGGAAGAACTTCGGAGCGGCCACACATCTCCGGAGAAGTACCTCGTTCCGGGTTCGCGTACGCTGCTCGAAGGTCTTAAGGAGCGGGGCCTCAAGATGTATCTGGCGAGCGGCACCGATGAAGTTTACATGCTGGAAGAGGCCCGCCTTCTGGATGTTACGCGGTACTTTGACGGTGGAGTCTTCGGGGCGATTGACGACTACAGGAATTTCTCCAAAGCTATTCTCATTCAGCGGATTCTCGCCAATAGCGAATTCCGCGGGGAAGATTTCCTCGGTTTCGGAGACGGCTATGTGGAGATCGAGAACGTGAAGCAGGTGGGCGGCATCGCCGTGGGTGTGGCTACCGCGGAACCCGAGTGCCTTACCGTCGACTCGTGGAAGCGCGAGCGGCTTGTCGGAGTCGGAGCCGACTACATCGTTCCGAATTTCCTCCAAACCAAAACCATTTTAGGGACTATCTTTTCTACACCCAAAGTCACCGAGGCCCGGTAGGGATGGCCAGCCGCTACGAATGTTTTGATCGTAGCCGCCTGCGGATCGAGCCTCTCGCCAATCGCATCAACGATCTTTCGCTCGGCCGCTGGCTGCAACTCGACGATCCCACACCGGAGTTTTCGCATCCCGACTTAACCAAAGTCGCGGCCCGTTTATCCGCGGCGCGTAAATCGAAAGCGGCGCGGGTTCTGATGATGGGCGCGCACGTTCTGCGCTCGGGCGTCAACCGGCACATCATCGAGATATTGGAGCGCGGTTTCATCAGCCATATCGCGATGAACGGGGCAGGCGTGATTCACGATTACGAACTTTCCCGTATTGGGGCGACCACGGAAAGCGTTGCGCGCTACATCCGCTCCGGGCAATTCGGCTTGTGGAAAGAGACCGGCGAACTGAACGATTGGATCGCTGAAGCGGCCGATCTGGGGCTCGGCCTGGGCGAGAACGTCGGCCGCCGTCTCGACGCGAGCGATTATCCACACCGCGACCTCAGCGTTTTCGCTGCCGCCTATCGGGCGCGCGTGCCCGTCACCGTCCACGTCGGCATCGGCTACGACATTCTGCATGAGCATCCCAATTGCATCGGTGCGTCGCTCGGTGAGGCCAGCTATCGCGATTTTCTGATCTTTGCGCGCTCCATCGAACGCATGGAAGGCGGTGTGCTGCTGGGATTCGGTTCGGCCATCATGGCCCCGGAGGTCTATCTCAAGGCGCTGGCCATGTCCCGCAACGTTGCTCATCAGGAGGGCCGCGAGATTCGCCACTTCACCACCGCGGTCTTCGATATTGTGCCTATTCACGGAGACATTCATAGCGAACTGCCGAAATCGGATCCGGGCTACTATTTCCGCCCGCACAAAACCATGCTGGTCCGAACCGTTGCCGATGGCGGGGAGAGCTTCTACTTCTGTGGCGAGCACCGCGCCACGTTCCCGGCGCTCCGTCGCGCCTGCCTGGAGGTGGAGTGAACGTCGCAGAGGTTCTCGGCAAGATCTCGCGGCTTTCCGCGCTGGTTGTGGGAGATATCTGTCTCGATCGCTGGTGTCATTACGATCCGGCCGCGGCGGAGCCCTCGCGTGAAACAGGCATTCCACGCATCGGTGTCGTGGCAACCGAAACCACGCCAGGGGCTGGGGGGACCATCGCCAACAATCTGGTCGCGCTCGGCGTTCCGCGCGTCTCGGTTCTGGGTGTGATGGGAGACGACGGCAATGGCTATGAACTCGCCTGCGGGCTCGGCACGCGCGGAATTTCCGCTGAACTGATGGTGAAGTCTCCTCAGATCTCTACCTTCACTTATACGAAGCTCATCAACCAGGAGACGGGTCTCGAAGACCAGCCACGCGTCGATTTCATCTACACAAAGCCGCTCCCTGACGACATCGAACGGCAACTGATAAATAACTTCAACAGCTACGCTTCTACTTTCGATGCGATCCTCGTGTCCGATCAGGCCGAGACAGCGGCCGGCGGAGTGGTGACGCCAGCGTTGCGCGAGGCATTGGCCGCCTTTGCGCTGAAGAATCCCGAGAAGATCGTGTGGGCCGATTCGCGCGTGCGAGCTGAATTGTTCCGTCATGTAATTCTCAAGCCCAATCAACGGGAAGCCGCTGCCGCGTGTCTGCGACGGTTTGGCCGCATCGATTATTCCGCTCTTCGGGCGGATGTTTCCAGTCCGTTGCTCATTGTCACCCATGGTCCGGAGGGCGTAGTGGTGGTCGACAAAGACAAACAAACCCAGGTGGCCACCAGGTATATCGACAACCCGGTAGACATCTGCGGGGCGGGTGATAGCTTTTCCGCCGGCGCTGCCATGGCTCTCGCCGCTACGCGTTCGCCTCTTGACGCGGCTCGCTTCGGCAACATGGTGGCGTCTATTACGATAATGAAAAAGGGCACCGGGACCGCGTCGCCACGGGAGCTTCTCCAGATCGGCAAGGACTGGCCCGAATGAGCATATTGGCCATCGACGTCGGCGGCACGAAGCTTTCCATGGCGATATTTGACGATGAGGAAAATATCGTCGCGCGGGAAACTCACCGGACCGATCGCGAAGGCGGGCGGGATTGGATGCTCGACCGAATTACGACGATCGGCCGGGCGTGGAAACGCCGTTACTTAATCGACCGGTGCGGTATCGGTTTTGGCGGTCCTGTCAACTTTGACGAACAGCGGATTGCGCTCTCCACTCACGTAGACGGATGGGGTGATTTCGATCTCCCGCGCTACATCGTGAACACGCTGGATCTGCCTGCCGTGATGGACAACGACGCCAATCTTGGAGCGTTGGGTGAATATTCCTACGGAGCCGGGGAACAGCGCCAGCGGCTCTTCTACATGACTCTTTCCACCGGCATTGGCGGCGGCATCATCATTGAAGGCGAAATTTATCGCGGCGCCGATTGCTATGCCGGCGAGATCGGCCACCTCACTATTCGTCCGGACGGCGCGGACTGCTTGTGCGGCTCGCGCGGCTGCTACGAGCGCCTTTGCTGCGGTCTCTGGCTCGAAAGAGATCACGGCAAGACGGCCGAAGAGCTGCTGCACGATCCGGAATTTGTTGCACGCTACGTAGTGGACCTCGCTCTGGGGTTAAAAGCCTGTATCATGCTGTTGAACCCTGAGCGGGTGATTATCGGCGGTGGTATCAGCAAAGCGGGGGACCGGTTGTTTGTTCCGTTGAACAAGGAATTGCGGCGTCAGATCACGGCGTGGTCGCGAGCCCGCGTTGATGTGGTTCCGGCCGCGCTCGGAGACGACAGCGTACTATACGGGGCACTGACCCTATCCAATCAAATATGACTTTCCCAGATCAATACAAACAAGAACTGATTCACACCGTCAATGCCCTCGATACGAGCAAAGTAGAACAGGCCATCGAATGGTTTAAGGAAGCACGCGCCAACAACCGTCACATCTTTCTGTGCGGCAATGGCGGGAGCGCATCCACTGCATCGCACTTCGTCTGCGACGTAGTCAAGGGTGCGAGCTTCAACCGCGAGTCGCGTTTCCGCATCATGGCGCTGACTGACTCGCTGCCCACCATCACTGCATATTCGAACGACGTCGGTTATGACATTGTCTTCGTCGAGCAACTCAAGAATTTTGCCGTGCCAGGCGATCTCCTCATGTGCATCAGCGGTTCCGGCAATTCGCCGAACGTGCTGCGCGCCATGGAATACGCGAATTCTATCGGCTGCAAGACTATTGCTCTCACGGGCCGCGATGGCGGCAAGCTCGGCCCGATGGCGCAGCTCAACATTCACGCGCCGGTGCCTCACATGGGCCGCATTGAAGACGCGCATATGATTGTCTGCCACATGATTTGCTACTACTTCATGGATACGGAAAAGATGGCCACGGAAAAGATGTAATGCGCGCCGCGGCGCTACTGCTGGTTGCCCTGTGGGCCCGTGGCGCCGATCTTGCGCCTTTTCGTCCGCCTGCCGTTCCGTTGATCGCGCACGATCCGTATTTCAGCATCTGGTCCGATGCCGATCACCTCAATGACGACATTACGCGCCATTGGACCGGCACTCCACAGGAGATGGATTCGCTGATTCGTGTGGATGGCAAGGTTTATCGTCTGATGGGTGCGTTGAAGACGGCCACGCCCCTGACGCAACAGAGCTTGGAAGTGCTGCCTACTCGAACCATCTATCGGTTTGCGGGCGCCGGCGTCGAAGTTGCGCTGACGTTTCTTACGCCGGCACTCCCGCGCGATCTGGATATTCTCTCGCGCCCTGCCACTTATGTTGTCTGGCAGGTGAAATCGACCGATGGCGCTCAGCATGAGGCATCGCTGTATTTCGACGCGACTGCGAGCCTTGTGGTGAATATCCCCGCCCAACACGTCCAAGTGTCGCGATTTCAGATGGACGGCGTCGCGGTTCTGCGCATGGGCAGCCAGGAACAGCCGATGCTGGCTAAATCGGGCGACAACCTGCGGATCGATTGGGGCTTTCTGTACCTCACCGCACCACCGCAGAACGGACTGTCGACTGCGACCATCGATCGGCGCGCGGGGGTGAGTGCGTTTGAGTCGGCTGGACGCGTTCCGGCGTCCGACGATTTCGGTGCGTCCGCGCTGGCCATGAGTTTCGATCTCGGGAGCGTCGGGGCTACTCCTGTCGCACGCCATCTGGTGATCGCTTACGACGATGTATATTCCATCGAGCTGCTGCAACGCCGTCTGCGCCCTTATTGGCGGAGGAATGGCGCCACGGCGGCCGATCTTCTGCGCTCGGCTCTTCACGATTACGAATCACTGTCTGAGCGCAGCCGCAAATTCGACGAAGAACTCATGGGCGATCTGCGTAAGGCCGGTGGCGAGGAGTATGCCCGCCTGGCCGCGCTTGCTTATCGGCAGACGCTGGCTGCGCATAAACTGGCGGCCGATGTCGATGGGTCGCCGCTGTTGTTCCCGAAGGAAAACTTCAGCAACGGTTGTATCAGCACGGTCGACGTGATCTATCCGAGCGCGCCGTTTTTCCTTGCACTGAGCCCGCAGTTGGCGCGCGCGCAGATGAAGCCGGTGATGGACTATGCGCGCCTTCCTCGCTGGCGCTGGCCGTTTGCCCCTCACGATCTGGGGACGTATCCACTCGCCAATGGCCAGGTTTATGGGGGCGGGGAACAGACTGAGGAGAACCAGATGCCGGTGGAGGAATCGGGCAACATGCTGATCCTCATGCTGGCGCTCGCCCAGGCGGAAGGGAATGCCGGCTTCGCGCAAGAATACTGGCCCTCACTGACTAAATGGGCGGACTATCTGAAGGAGAAAGGCCTCGACCCGGAGAACCAGCTCTCGACCGACGACTTCGCCGGGCATCTTGCGCACAATGCGAACCTTTCCATCAAGGCCATCGTCGCGCTGGGTTCGTACGCGAAGCTGGCCGGCATGCTTGGCAAGGGACAGGAGGCTGCGGCCTATCGCCGGACCGCCGAAGATTTCGCCAAACGTTGGGTCCCGATGGCGAAGGATGGCGATCATTACCGCCTTGCCTTCGACAAGCCCGGCACATGGAGCCAGAAGTACAACCTTGTGTGGGATAAAATTCTTGGCCTGAATCTCTTCTCACCCGAAATCGCACGCACGGAGATGGCATTTTATAAGACGCACCAAAATGCCTTCGGACTTCCGCTGGATAATCGGATGCTCTACACTAAGCTCGATTGGGTGATCTGGACCGCAACGCTGGCCGATAACGATGGTGATTTCAAAGCGATCGCCTCACCGGCGTATCGTTTTGCCAACGAGAGCCCGACGCGCGTTCCGCTCAGCGATTGGTTTTGGACGCAAGATGCGAAACAGCGCGGCTTTCAGGCGCGCTCGGTCGTCGGCGGAATTTACATCAAGCTGCTGGCTGACCGGTCAAAAGGTCAGCACTAGCTTCCCAATTCCCTCGTCGTAGCGCTCCAACATTTCGAAGGCTTCCTGGATCTTATCCAGCGGCCGCGTGTGAGTAACCAATGGACCGAACAACGTGGGGCGTTCGCGCATCATGGTCAGGGCTTCTTCGGTCTCGTGATTCGATCTGCGCACGCTGAAGAAAAACAATTCTTTGCGGCGCATGGTGTGGAAGTTCAGCTTCACCTGCAACTCCGACGGGATGCCGGTAATGATGACGCATCCGGCATTGCGTGCGACATCGAGGCACTGGTTCACCGTGTCTTCTTTCGTGGCGCAGTCGAATGCGGCATCGACGCCGCGCTTGCCGGTATCGGACATGATCTGCTTCACCGGATCGACGGCGCGTGGATCGATCACGGCATCGGCTCCCATCTGTATGGCGAGTTCGCGGCGATGCGGCAGCGGTTCTACGCAGAACACGCGCCCCGCGCCTTTCAGCTTCAGGGCGGCTACGGTCAGCAATCCGATGGGTCCGGCTCCGAACACCGCCACCGTCTCGCCTTGTCCGACGGACGTGAACGATAAGGAATGCAGAACCACTGCCAGCGGTTCGAACAATGTGCTCTGCATCATGTCCATCGGGCGGGGGATCGGCATCAGACTTTTTGCCGGAAGATTGACGAACTCGCGGAAGAAACCCGGCATTCCGGGCGTGCTGAGAAACTTCAAATTCGCACACACATTATGATGCCCGCTGAGGCAATATTCGCAGTGGTAGCAGTAGATGGCCGGCTCGAGGACGGCATGATCTCCGGCCGACCAACCACTAACGCCTGCGCCTGTCTTTACGATCTCGCCGGTAGGCTCGTGCCCCAGCACCATCGGGTAGACACAGACTGTGTCGCCGATGGTTCCTTCCGAAAAATAGTGCACGTCTGAGCCGCAAATGCCTACAGCGTGTACCCGGACTTGCACGTCGCCGGGTCCCGGATTGGCGATGTCATCTTCTCCGAGACGGAATACCCGGTGTTCGATAAGTTCAGCAATTTTCATGGATGAACTCTCACCATATCACGCACTATTGCGGACGCTCCGCAATGCGCATTCCGTAGCCCTCTTTGCGCTGCAAGAGGAGCGGGAGGATGCCTCCGTGGTCGGTCTCCAGCTCGGTCAGCTCTTCGTCGTCCGCTTCCACCAGGTACTTGTGGTCCGGCTTCAATCCCACCACAAAGTAGAAAACCGGATGATCCGGCGCGAGGTCGAGCTTCATGGGCAGTTTCGCCAGCAACACGGCGCTGTCTCCAATAATCGTCGGCCCTTTTTGTGAGGCGAGCGACATCGCCTGAACCATACCATCGCGGAACACCTGCGCCTTGCCGCCGAAATAGCCGAGCCAGAGGGCGTCGTCATCCCATGACGAACGTAGAAACAGACGTCCGGCGATATCGTCGTGGAAACGGAGCGGCAGGTAAAAGTAGCTCAACCCTGGTTGATACGGATTGGCCCAGAGAAACTCGTAGGGAGCGCCGAGCGGTCCGTGCAACATGAATTTGTCGTGAATCAACCAGCCTTGCAGGAACTGACTTTCCTTCGAGTTCGAATCGTAGGAAACGATGCTCAGATCGGCGGCCCGAGACATGGCGGCGACGTTCAGATCGGGATCGGCGCCACCCGGATAGACGGGAATTCGATAGTCGTTTTCGGCGGCGGGAAAGATCGCGGGATAGTAAGTCAGCAACAAGGACGCAGGCAAATCCTGGAAGAACTTCGGCGCGTCTTCACGCATCTCGACGCTCACGTTGTCGCGCATGGAGTGCATCATTTCGAACAGCGGATAGATTTCGCTTCGATCCAGTGTCCGTGAGCCTCCTTTCAGCGCTGGCGCCATCTTGCCACGCCACCAGACGTGGACGATTTTCTCCAACGGATCGCTGGCTCCCACTGAGATTGCGGCCATGACGCGGGCACGGACGGTCGAAAAATCGTTGGCAGCGGCCGTCTGCGCCAGACCGCGATCGATCTTTTGCTCGAGGGCTTTCTTCTGGATGTCGCTCATCAGAGGCTGGCACCAGTCGTAGACAATTGCCAACTGGCGAAGATCGTTTCCGGTTCCGACTGCCCAGGTGACGGCGCGTTTTCCCGCAGTCTCATCGCCGGCGATCTGGTAGAAAAGCGCATCGGAAAAGCCAGGCTCGGGCATGGCCACTTTGCCTACGAGCAGCGTCTCGAATTGCGACCAGCGTTGAGAACGGCGCTCGCGCTCGCGGCGAAGCAGTCGAAGCCGCTGTGGCTTCAATAGCAGGCGAGGGTGCTCGACGTAGACCTTGAAATCCTCGTCGCCGGTTGTGGCGGCCGGGGGTTTTTCAGTGTTCTGGGCAAACGCAAATGAGGTGAGCAGGAGGCCAAGAATAAATCGAAAACGCATTCAGATTATAGTGTGTCACAGCGACACACCAGCCGCATCCCATGGCCTCAACGGAAGGGGCTTGGGATGAGCCAAGTGGCTCATTCTGGGCAGGTTGATTTTCCTTTGCACTTGGCGGAAGGATTGCTACAATAGAAATCGAATTGACGGAGTAAACTGTTTAACCTGACCCTCTGGTTTAGCAAGATGTCGGTACATGCGAGTGGGCTGCAGGAAAGCGTGCTTGCGGGAACGGGTTGTTCTGGTTTCGTACCGCCCAGTCGTCCGGCAGCAAGCTGGGCCAGAGGGCTTTTTTATTCATCGGTCTTCTTAAGTTGATCTGAACTTGTTGTGATCTCGCCTTAGATCTTGGTTTTCCGTGACCGTCTGGGCCGCGCCGGCTAGTAAAAATTGGACGCGGGCTAGTTGGCGGAGGTGCGCCGGAAGGAACGGTGAGTAAGCCAGACGAGCTGACGCCGGATCTAGAGCCCTTTATCAGGGCAGGACCGCATCGAGAGAGGGAACCCCCAAAACCCCTAGCCCCTTTCCTCGATGCGGTCTTTCTTCTACTGCTACTTCACTTTATATTATAGATAAGGATTGAGTGGCCTGCGCGGCCGTCCACCGGGCGCCGGCGGAAGTACGCAAGGTAGTCCTCGTGACCTGGTGGAAACATGAAACCCGTCAGGACATTCACACTGATCGCATAGGTTCCGGGTTGCGGGCGATACTGAGTCCCGGGTGGTGATGTGTCCGAAGGCCACGCCTGCGGCGCAACGCTTCCTTCCTTAAGGCATCGCCAAGGATAGTCGGAACTGAACAGGAACGTATTGATTGTTTCGACTCGGTTTCGTTCCATGTATGCGCCGAGCTCGGGCAGGTTCTGACCCCAGTCGATGTTGCTGTCCGCAAGATACCTCCACCCGTTGCGCGGACCGCCGATCCACTCGTTGAAATAGGAAATGCCTTGCGGATAAATAAACAGTGACGAGAGTGTCAGCCAAGCCAGCGAGAGTGCGATTACGGCACGCCCGGTGTTGCTCCGGCACCACAGATCCAGCGCGAAGCCGCCACCCAAAATAAAGAATGGCAGCGCCGTCGCAATATGGCGAAAGCCTATGTGAAACGTAGAGAGCATGGCTGAACCGAAGAAAAAAGCCGCTGATCCCCATATCAGCAGATCCACCGCATTCGCTTGCCGATGCCGGATGCGTACGATGAGCGCTGCCAGTCCGGCCATTGTGAGTGCTTGCAGCGGTATAGGGAACTTGATGGCCCACGCGAGGGGGAAGTAGGCGGGAACGTGGCCGTGGATCTTGTGTGCCAACATATACCCGGTGAAGCCCTCTCCGTGCAAGCTGCCGCCGATGTAGAGCAAGCCGCGCACGAACTGTAGGGGCCACGGCAAACGCGCTACTAGTTTCGCGGCAGGCAGAGCCCACTCGGGAACACCCGCTCCTGTGAATTGATTTAGTTCGGCGGCGGGAACCGGCTGCGCTTGAAATTGAGATGCGGCTAGTATTCCGATGTAAAGAGCTGCTGGGATTGTGATCGCTGCCAGTAGTCGTGGACCTGTCCAGAGTGCCAATCCGTACCCCACGAGTATGAGCGGTAGCAGCGTAAATTTGGTCAGGACGGCCACCAGAAGAGCCAGTGTCATCAGCACCAACCGTGCGGCATTTGGAAGCTGCCAATATCGCCAGGCCGCATACGCAAACCATAACGCCGCGAAGGCTCCGGGCACATCGGACTTGATGAGTGCGCCATGACCGATGATGGTAGGCTCTAATGCGCCGCAGGCAGCGAGCACGAGTGCAATCGATTCACCGAATAACTCCAGGCCCCAATGCCAGATCAGCAAGACGATCAGCAGCGGGAAGACAACGAACGGAAGCCGAGTGAAGAACAAAAGACGCTGCGTGTTTGGCCGGCCCAGGATCTCTCCGCCAATGAGATAGGCGTCGCGCTCCGCCCAACCCTTTGTGCTGCGGGGCGAAGGCGCATGCATGAGTCGAGGGACCCAACCGCTGATGATTCGAGTGAGCGGCGGCGTGTCGGAGGGTTGCAGCACGTCCTCCCCGAGCCAATACATATACCCGGCTGCGAAGTGCGACGGTTCATCGATGGTCACGCCGAGGTGATGTGCCTGGTAAGTGAGGGCGGCCGCGCAGAACAACAGGAGCAGCCCGATTTTCAACGGACCTTCTCCAGCAATTCCACCAGCGCCAGAACATCGCTCGGTTGAGTCCGGTAGTTTGTGATGCATGCCCGCATCACAGTCCGCGACCCGCCGGCGACGGTTGTTGAAATCCAAGCCTCTCCCGAATTGACGATCTTCAGCGCCATCTCCTGATGCTGCGCGGCGGACTTGGCCGGATCCACGAAGCAGACCACGGCGAGCGCTGTCCGGTTCACCACTTCCCAACCGGATTTGATCAATTCGTCGCGCAGCAGGTCGCCCATTTGTGCCTGGTGACGGATGGCTTCGGCGTAACCGTCCCAACCGGCGACTAGCAGCGAGAGGAACACCTTGAGTCCGATGAATCGCCGCGACCATTGCATGGTGTGCAGGTGCGGATCGACGATGTCGAGGCCGGCGGCCTCCCGCGGCATGTAGGCGGTGTCCACGCGGAAGGTGCGGTGCAGAATCTGTGGGTCTTGTGTGATATAAACGCCCGCGCCCATTGGCACGGAGAGCCATTTGTGGGCATCGAACGTGATGGAATCGGCTCGCTCGATGCCCCCCAACAGGGGCTCTAGTTCGGGAACGAACGCCGCTGCGCCGCCCCAGGCCGCATCCACGTGATACCAGAGGCTGTAGCGTTGCGGCGATGTCCGCACTCTCGGTCAAAGGATCGATCGCTCCGGCATTGGTTGTTCCGGCAGTGGCAACAACAAGGAATGGCGCCAGACCGTTCCGCTTGTCCTCTTTGATGGCCGTCTGCAACGCTTCAGGCTTCATACGCAACGCATCGTCCACTGCGATTTGACGCACGGAGTCCATCCCCAGTCCGCAAAGCCGCGCCGACTTCAGCAACGAGTGGTGACTCTCGGCGGAGACGTAGAGCACCGGTTGCGCCGGCAATCCGCGCAGGCCCTTGGTTGGGAAAGCCGGGAAATGACTCGTAAGAGCCGCGAGAACGGCGGTGTGATTCGCCTCCATCCCGCCGGATGTGAACGCGCCGTCGATCGAGTCCGAGGGATAACCGAACCGTTCTCCGAATGCGCGAATCAAATGGGCCTCCACCTCAGCTGCGAACGGGCTGTGACTCCACGCGGCCAGTTGTGGATTGAACGCTGCCACTAACGCATCCGCGACGATTCCCATGGTGGTTGGTGCGGGATTGAACAGGCCGTAATAGCGCGGGTGCGGGGTATGCACCTGATACTCCGTAAGCCCGAATGCCGCAAGCTTCGTTGCCTCCACCGGATCCATCGGATGTTCAAAATCGCACGGCTTCAGCAGCGCGCGGATTTTCTGCGGATTTAATTCGGGGGTTACTCGCTGCTCGTCTACTTGCGCCGCGCACTCTTCCACAATGCGCGAGAGTTCCGTCCAAACGCGCCGGCGTTCTTCTTCGCCTAACCGAAGACTCACTTCTTCACCGCGAGCAGACTACCATTCGGGTCGAGCAGAATCTTAAGGGCCGGCACTTTCAGATCCATAATGAATTGCACCGGCTCGGAAGAGGTTTGCACCCATTTCACGACGCTCTTTCGCCCTCCCAGTTGCGCCTCCACCGGCACCAACGTGCTGAAATCGTCGTCGACGTCGGTCTGCTCGAGCGTGCCTCGCACTTTGATGGCGGGTGCTCTACCGCTGGATGCGACACTCATCTTGATGGTCGGGATTCCGGTTCCGTAGACCCACTGCGCGAAGAAGTCTTCCAGTTTCGGATCGGGTGATTTGGCCGGCAGAAACTCCGCGGCCAAATCACGGAACTGGTCGGTGGCGATTGTCTTGTAGCGATAGCGGCTGGTCATAGCGGCCAACATTTTGACGAACGCGTCATCGCCCAATCGCCCGCGCAGCATGTGAATGATCCAGGCGCCCTTCTCATACGTAATGACTCGCCACGCACCGGGAGCTTGGGACGAACTCAGGCGGGTTCCCCAGATGATCGGCCCGGAGGATTCAATGGTCTGTCCGTCGGCCTCCTTCTTCAGCAGGTGGGTACGATAGTCGGCCATCTCGGCATCCAGCGCCTTTCGACCCTTCTTTTTCTCCAGGAACATTAGCGCCGAGTAGCTCGACAACGCCTCCATGATCCAGTCATCCGGCGGGCCGGCCGATGCTACTACATTGCCCCACCACTGATGCGCGACTTCGTGCGCGTGCAGAAGCTCGGAGTAAAACATCTGTTCCGATTGGCTCTCGCGCAGGTGGGCCGGCCGCTCGTGTGGATTCAGATACGAGAGTGTAGAGAGATACAGCAGGCCGGGGAAGCCCTGGCCGAAAGCGCCGGGAATCGGCGAAACCGTAATTTTCTTGAGCGCCGGCGGCCCGAAATTCCCGCTCATGAACTCGACCTCGGCTGTAATCTCAGCCGCCAGTTCCCGCAGACGTCCGGCGGGATCGGGCGGGGGCGCCAGCGGCGGAAATTCCGGCATTTGCGGGATGCGCCTGCGGGTTGATGGATTGGCGGGCTCAGGGACCAGGTCGGGCGCTTTCGGCGTGAGCGCCTTCTCGAGTTTCCTGTTGGCATAAACGTCTACGGTAAGGCCCGCGCGGCTCGTTTCTATGTTTGTAAACTGGCCGAGATTGAAACCGGCGAAGCGGATCGGAGAATCGATCACACGCCGGGTGATGCGCGAATCGCCCTCGGTGGTGTCTTCGGCGATTTCGCCGCTGCTGACCAGAGTCAACTGTTTGGGATACCGGAACCTGAGATCGTAGCGGGCGAAACTGCTGCCGCGATTGGGATACCAATTTTCGCGCGCGCCCACAAAATAGACACCGTTACCGGCTGCGGTGATCACGTCACCTTCATGATGGAACTCCACTTCGTAGGTCTTGCCTGCGACTAGCGTCTTGGGGCTGACGATGAGAAACAGTTGATTTCCGCCGGCGCGGCCGAGATTGGCCCGCAGGGAATCACGAGTGAAGACTTCGACTGGTTCGCCGTCGATGCGGGCTTCGGTGATGGTTTCGCGGCCAGAAATATCGAAATCGATGACGCTCTCTCCCGGGCTCAACACGGTGATTGTGTTGCGGGTGACCGCTTTCAGATGGAGATTCGCATCCAACTCGGCGTCGATATGCACATCGTTAATGGCGAAGGAATCGTGATGTTGTTCACGTCGATGAGTACGCCACTGCCGGCCCTGGAAACTTGTCCAGACATTGAAGTAGAGCCGGTTGTCGCGCGTAGCCACCTGGCCGACGGTGATTTGCTCGCGGGCGCGCGGTTCATAGCTGATATCGAAGTTACCCACCTTCAATCCATTCAGCACAGCGTAGAAAAATCCGAGATTGGCGCGGTCGCTGAGGTATTGATCCTGCACCAACTTTATCTCCAGACTACCGGAGAGATTTTTCACCACGGAATTCCACTTCTCCGCGATGACCAGACCCATATCGGGGGCTTTTTTCATCTCGCCGGAGCGGATCTGCTGCATCAGTAGTTCCGCTGTGTCGTCGGTGAAGATAAATACGGCCTGCCGCACGTGCTCGTCCAGGTTCGGAGATCCCACGAACTTCGCGAGCGACGCCCGCTCGCTGCGGTGCGGCGGGAGCAGCAGGACTTCGCCGTCCTCATTTTCACCCTCGGCGGTGAAAACGGCCGAGACTCTCCGCCCATTTATAGGCTTCCCGAAGATGAGATGTCCGTAGGTGAGGTAGATCTTGATGTCGTCGCGCTGGAGCGTGATCTCGCGCACGCGGTAGCATTCTTGCGGATCGAGCGAGGCCTCCAGGATCTGCTTGGAATAACCGGAGGCGCCCGGCTCGGTGGCGGCCGGAAGAGGGAGACAAACCAGCAGCAAGAACGCGATGGAACGGATCACGTCTCCCAGTCTATCTTTTCCAGACCTGGAACCACTTCTTTGAGCTCTGCTCCTCGGCTGGGTCGGCGGAGATAATGGGATCTCCGGTCAGGGCCGCGGCAGGGTTCGAAACGAACAGACGCTCTGCGCGCTTCTCTCCATATTTCTTGCGCACCAGGCGAAAAGCGTCCTGTAAATCCGGCGGCCGGTTGCGGGTGTCGTGCGCATCGCTGGCCACGAAATGCACCAGGTTCTCGTCCAGCAGCTTGTCGGTAAATTCTTTTGCTTTCGATCCGAACTTACCTACCACGGACTGGCCGGTTACCTGGAGGTAGCAGCCCATTTCCACCCAACTCCGCAGCCGCTCGAGCCGCTGCCGTACCAAACCATTTCGTTCCGGATGCGTAATGATGAGGCGCAACCCTGCGTTCTGCAGCCGTTCGAAATCCGACTCTGTGTTTTTGAAAATTGTCAGGTCGGAGAGCTCCACGAGCAGACAATTTTTCTGGTTGATCGCGTACTTGGCGGGGTATTCCACGGCGTCATCCACGTTCGTGTAGGAGAGATGGAAATCGCAACCCGTATGGATTCGGATCGGACCGCCCGCATCCTGCAGTTCGGCGACGCGCTCGGAAATCAAATCGGGATCGAAATCGAATTCAGGATTTGCATGGGGCGTGGCGACGATGTCGGTAGTGCCCGCGGCAATCGCCGCTTGAAGCATGGCAAGGCTCTGCTCCAGTGTTTCGGGGCCATCATCTATCCCATAAAGGAGGTGGCTATGGATATCGACCATCGCGAGTGGTGAGTGGGACTGAGGAGGTCAGATAAACATCTCGTCGTCCTGCGTGGCTTGGGCGACTGTGGGCCGGCTCCGGCGAAGCAGAACCGAAAAAGCGGTCCTCACCCCCGCAGCCACGCCTTGAATTTCGCGTATGGGCTTGAGCACCCCGCCATGCACGGCCGCAACCGACTCATGCACGCGGCTGACAGCGTCGTCGACCACCAATTCAGCGCGCTCGAGTTGCACGTGAGCGCGTTCGCTGGCGTCGGTGATCACCGAATCGAGCTTGATTAGTTGGGCTTTGCTGAGGTCCATCATCTGATTCGCTTTCTCGGTGATCTCGACGATGTTTTTCTTGCTGTGATCGATGGTTGATTCTGCTTTGGACAGGATAGACTTCGCCTGCGGCATGAGCGTCGAGACGTTATCTTGCATCTCGCGGACTTTTTTCGCCACACCCATGATCGCCATCGCTTGGATGAACATGGAAATTGCAGTCAATGCGATGAAGAACGTGATCAGGCTAAGAATCAAATTTTCCTGGCTCATAGACCCCACTTAACGGTTTCGTTTTATCGAACTAGACTTCAGACGAGCGCGTGTCGTTTGGACTCACCACCGCTTCGCGGTAAGCTTGCTTGCCGGCATCGATCGCCGCGGCCAAATTCTCTTTTTGTTTCTGAATCGCCGACTTGCTTCGCTCGACAGCCTCTTCGGCGGACTCTTTAAGATCCTGGCTGCGCTGCTTCAGATAGTCGCTGCCTTCCATCGCTTTATCGCGGATGATCGTCCGCGTCTTTTCTCCCGCGTGCGGCGCGAAGAGAATTCCCACTGCCGTCCCTATACCGAGGCCCAGCAGAAAATATGATAAACCCTTACTGTCGTCCATAAATAGTGACTCCTTCTACGCCCTGTTAGACTCTCGAACTCCCAGAATAACATCAGTTTAGTTTAACGCCTCATGCTAAAATTGTGCCAAATGAAGGAACGCCCCGGCAGAGGTGCGCGCCGGCCGCCTAAGTTATTAAACTCCGAAGAGCTTTGGGCGTACTCGTTGAAAGCGCTCGGTGCGCGGGCGCATTCCATCTCAGAACTCCGAACAAAATTAAAGAGGCGCGCCGAGCGCGTTGAAGACATCGACGGCGTCGTCGGGAAGCTCCGGGAGTATGGTTTTTTGGACGACAATCGACTGGCGGAAACCTACGCGGCTGCCCGCCGCGACAATCAAGGGCTGGGGCGGCGGCGTGTGCAACAGGACCTTCGCAAACGCCGGATCAGTCCGGTGACGGTGGACAAGGCGGTGGACCAGGCGTATTCGGGCGTGGATGAATCCGAGATGGTGGAGCAGTTTCTCCAGCGGAAATTTCGGGGTAAGAACTTGAGTGAGTTTTTGAAGGAGGCGAAGAATATGGCTTCGGCTTTTCGCCGGTTGACGTATGCGGGTTTTAGTGCCGGTGCGTCAATTCGAGTGCTGAAGCGGTATACTTCGCGGGCGGAGGAGTTGGAAGAAACGAGCTTTGAGGAACCCGATCCATCGCGTTCAGTTGACTAAAATTGCGCGGCTCGGAACAAGTGCCGGTTGCGAATTGCATCAGGGCAGAGAACGCTTCAGCACCTGAACGACCACGTACGGCCCCGGCTCAGGCTGCTCGTTACCAAACCGTTTCGCGGTTGCCAGTGCAATGCCAATGTCGTCGATTAGGCAGAATGCGTTGACCGCTATCTCTTTCGCCATTCCATTGCAAGATAATGGCGAGCAACCGAAACCCAAAATCGGGGACGGGGGTGATTCAACGACGTCGTAGCCGAGACTCAGATAGCGGGAAAGATCAGGCGGCTTTGGTGGATACGGAAGCCCATCGTCAAAAAGATCATCGATTGATACAGCTAGCGGCTCCGCTGATGAGCTAAAGAGGATTGGCACCAATCGATAGCAGAACAGGCGAAATTGAGATGCCGCTTTGGCTGGCACGGCCGCCAGCGCAGAGGTTTCGTCATCCCAGCAGGTACTACGGTTGAAGTCCCACCGCTCGGTCCAATTCCGCGGGCGACGGGAGAGGCACCCGCTCACACTGGCGATCTCGCGGACATGAGCCGTCCAAGCCCCGCCCCATCCCGGAGCCGGCGGCCAAACCTGCTTCGCGCAAAAGCCAAGGAAGATCGTGGACGCGGGACCTGTATCGAGCATTATTTTGAAGGTACCTGATTCGCCAAAATTCTCCAAGAGGCGCAGACGCGACGGCACTCGATAGAAATCGCCGTAAGGCGGTATGTGCCGGCCTGGTCTTCGCCGTAGGCATTACGCCGGCTCTTCCAGACATAACTCCATATAGACATCGGCGCGCGCGTAGGGAGAGGCGAGGATGCGCTCGGGCGGAAGATGCCGAAAGCCCAGCGATTCATACAACCGGATCGCCCCAACAAGCTTATGGTTCGTCTCAAGATAGAGCCGGTGTGCGCCTGAAGCGCGGGCTTCTGCTATCACCTTCTCGAGAAGTTGGCGTCCGATACCGTTGCGACGGTACGTTTCTGTCACGGCCATTTTGGCTACTTCAAACTCGCCCGGAGCCACGGCGAGCAGCGCGCAGCAGCCAACCGCTTGGCCATCCCGGACGGCGAGGAAGATTCTGCCGCCGCGATCAAGAATAGTTGTCCGAGGATCGAGGAGCGAGGCGACGTCCTTGGGCTCCAGGAAAAAGTAGCGGGTAATCCACTGCTCATTGAGCTTTCGGAAGGCAGTCTCGTCCCCCAGCATGAACTCGCGAATCGTCAACTCCGTTTCCTGAGCCGTCATTGCGAAATAGTCTCCCCATCACCACACTACGGCGGCCACACTTAGATGTCCAATAGCTGGAAGGTCTATATTAAAATCATAGAGGTATGGATGAGGATATCGAACTTCGTCATCTTCGCTACTTTCTCGCCGTGGCGGACACGCTTCATTTCAGCAAGGCAGCGGCGCGCCTGGGGATTGCCCAGCCGCCACTCAGCCAGCAGATTAAGCGGCTTGAACAACTGCTGGGTCATCGCCTTTTCGATCGCACAACGCGTGGAGTGAAGCTGACTCTGGCCGGCCAACTCCTGGCCGAACGCGCGCAGAGCACGCTCGAAAAAATTCAGGACGACCTGGCGCAAGTGCGGCGGCTTGGGCGCGGGGAGGAAGGGACGCTGACGGTGGGCTTCGCCGGTTCGGTGATGTTTACCGATCTTCCGGCCGCCATCGAGAGTTACCGGCGCCGCTATCCGAAGGTAGAACTTCGCCTTCGCGAACTTTCTACCTCCGCTCAGACTGCAGCCTTGCTTACGGGGACAATCGATCTGGGCTTCTTGCGGGACGCGGATCCCACGGAAGGAATCGAGCTTAGCACCATGCTCGAAGAGCGGTTCGTCGCGGTGCTGGCGGATAACCATGCGCTGGCTCGCAGACGCTCGCTACGCGTCCGGGACTTACAGAAAGAACCGTTCATCCTCTTTGCGCGCCGTATGGGACCACTCGCTTTTGACAGAACGATCGCTTGCTGCGAAAGAAACGGATTCCGGCCCAACATCGTTCAGGATGCGCCTCAGTGGCCGACGCTGGTGCGCCTTGTAGCCGCTGGCCTTGGCGTCTCTCTCGCGCCCGCTTGCGTGGCGAGTGTGGCGATACCGGGCGCGGTCTATCGCGAGGTACATGCAGCGTGCAGAACTACCGTCGACCTTGGCGTTAAGAGTGGATCGGCCACCATCCTTGCAACCAACTTCATGGAAATCGCGCGTAAACATCTCGCGCAGCCACTAAAAAAGCCGCTCCGCTGATGGCCAGCGCCTCGAATACGGCGGTGGTCTCATTCGAGTCGTGCGGAGCAGCGAGCGCCCGGGGTATATGTAGCAGCAGAACCCAGAGGAAGATCATCGTTCCCGATGACAAGGCCGCCATACGCCTGGTCGTCGGCATGAGCATTCCGATGCCGCCCGCAATTAGCGCCACACCCGCGAAGTAAGTCCAAAACAGATGTCCGGGAATCCAGCGGGGCACCAGGGTGGCCACAAAGAGGACGAATAGGAAATGCTGAACTCCGGTAAGGACGAGGAAGGCGCTGAGAAAAAATCGGCTCAGCGGGATCATCGGCGCAGGAGATCCCGCCACGAGGAAGGCGCCCCCCGTGCCGGCGGCTATGAGGACCACTCCTGTCAGATAAGCCCAAAAAGAGTGCCAGGGGATCCAGGCGGGCAGCTTCGGCACGACTCTCGTGACGAACTCCCAATAGACCAGATGCTGAACTCCGAAGGCAACCATCGCAATTGCAAAGAAGGACACCGCCACTGGCGTGATCAGTCCCATAGTCTCAACGTGCCCACTTGTCGTACTTTTGCATCTTGAAGCCGGACATCGCCGTCAGCAGCCGTTCCGCGTCATCGTCCGTCAGAACATAATCCCGATGCAGCGATGAAAGGAAACCGTCTTCCACGGCCCGATCGAGCTGGCCGAGAAAGTTGTCGAAAAAGCCGTTAACGTTCAAGACCGCGCAGGGCTTCTGCTGAATTCCCAACTGCGACCACGTGAGCACTTCGCAGAATTCATCCAACGTGCCGTAGCCGCCGGGCATGGCGATGAATCCATCGGACAGATCGGCCATCAGCGCTTTGCGTTCATGCATGGATCCGACGACGCGAAGATCGGTGAGACCTCGATGCGCGATTTCCTTGTCGAACAGCGCCGCGCGGGATCACGCCGATCACTTCACCGCCGGCGGCCAGCGCTGCGTCCGCTACCGCGCCCATTAATCCAACGTGCCCGCCTCCATAGACGACGCCAATTCCGCGCGACGCCAGGAGGCGGCCCAGTTGCGTTGCCGTCTGGACATAGACTGCTCTCGATCCAGTGTTCGAGCCGCAGAATACGCAGAGCCGCTTCAAGGAAGTTTATTCGACGATCACTGCGGGATTTGATAGCTCGCCGATCGCAGGTGCGGTAATCGCCACCACGTCGCCGGGTGCGAGCGCCGATTCTTCCGTCACGATGATGCCGGTACCGGTGAGCAGCACCGACCCGCCGGGCACAGGGTTCGCCTTCAAAAGATATTCGACCAAAGTTTCGATTTTGCGATTCAGCTTCGAGGTAGAGGTCGTGCCCGAGAAAAGCGTCGCAGTCCCGCGAGTGATCGTGCAGCTCATCTCTAGGTTGTAGGGATCGGTCAACTCATCCGCCGTTACGATCACGGGTCCGAGCGAGCAGCAGCCGGTGTACATCTTCGATTGCGGAAGATAGAGCGGATTCTCGCGCTCAATGTCCCAGGCGGAGACATCGTCGGCCAGCGTGTAGCCGATCACTTTGCCGCCCGACCCGAGAACGACAGCCAGTTCCGGTTCCGGCGCGGTAAATTTCGAATCCGAGCGAATGCCGATATTCTTTCCCGGGCCGACGCAGAACCTGGCCGTACCTTTGAAAAAAATCTCCGGCCGCGGATCGTTGTAGACGTGCGCGTAGAAGCCCTCGCGCGTGCCATGTTCGGCGTCGCGAAAGCTGGCGCTGGTTTGATACGTGCAGCCGCACGCCCAGACTTCTTTGGGGTGAATCGGAATGACGGGTTCGGCCTTCTCGCGATGTGAACTGGCCAATCGGCTGGCTACTTTCGGCAGCGGCGAGTTCTCCATTTCGGATAGCCGGATCAAGTCGTACACCGTGTAGTCGGGGATCGGTCTGACCGATCCATCCTGCTCAAAAATGGCAGCAGTAATGTCGTTGTTCCAACGGATCTGTCCAAGGCGCATGTGTTTGTTGATTAGTACTTCAGATAAACCGTCTTGTAATCGCTGTAGAATTCCATCGCCGCCGGACCCTGTTCCTTTGGACCGAAGCTGGAATCCTTTGTTCCGCCGAACGGCAGTTGGTATTCTACTCCCGCGCTCGGCAAATTAACCGTCAACAATCCCGCTTCCATTCGATAAATGAACTCGAACACGCGGGATAGATTGGTCGTCTGCACGGAGGCGGAGAGGCCGAACGGAATGTTGTTGGCGATGCGCATGGCGTCCTCAAAATCCTTGGCGCGCATCACTGCCAGCACCGGTCCAAAAATCTCTTCCTGTGCGATGGTCATCGATTCGGTCACGTCGGCGAATATAGTCGGCTCGCAGAAATAACCCTTGTCGTAGGCGCCGCCGGTCAGGCGATTGCCGCCCACTTTTGGCGCTCCAGCTTCCTTCTTGCCGATCTCGATGTACTTCATGTTCGTCTCGAGTTGGCCTTCGTCCACGGCCGGACCGATGTCGATCCCGGGCTCCATTCCGTTTCCGACTTTCAGTTTCTTTGTGCGCTCTACCAGAGCCGCCACGAATTTGTCGTAGATCGCGTCTTCCACAATGGCGCGGCTGGTTGCGGTGCACTTCTGACCAGTGGAGAAGAACGAAGCATTCACCGTGTTCTCTACCGCCGAGTTGAAATCGGCGTCGGCCAGCACGATGGTCGGGTTCTTGCCGCCCATCTCGAGTTGAATCCGCAGCCGCCGTTTCGATGCTTCTCCGTGAAGCCAATTGCCCACGTCGCACGAGCCTGTGAACGACACGGCCTTCAACGGTTTCGCATTCACCAGCGCCGAACCGAGCGTGCCGCCGGACCCCGCAATGAAGTTCACCACGCCTTTCGGAATGCCCGCTTCATGGCACGCTTCCACAATCCGCCATGCGCTCAAAGGGGCCACCGAGGCGGGTTTGAGCAATACCGTGTTACCGCAAATCAATGCGGGCGCGAGCTTCCAGGCCGGAATCGCGCTGGGAAAATTCCACGGCGTCACCAGGCCCACTACGCCGACGGCTTTGCGAAGCGCGAACATGTGAACGCGGTCGCGCTCGGACGGGACGAGGAACCCCGGCATGCGCGATCCTTCTCCCGCGAAGTAACGGAAGATGTTGATGGAACGCCGGACTTCGCCCTTGGCCTCAGGCAGCGTCTTGCCTTCTTCGCGCGTCATGTCGGCCGCTATCTGATCGAACTTGCGGTCCAGGATGTCGGCGACTTTGAACAGATAATTTCCACGCGCCGGCCCGGGGAGTCCGGACCATCCGGCAAACGCGGCATGAGCGGCGTCTGCTGCCGCATCCACATCCGCTGCTTTGCCTTTCACGAAAAGACCGACCACTTCGTCGGTGTTGGCGGGGTTCCGGTTCTCGAATGTATCGCCCGATACCCACTCGCCGTTGATGTAATTACGAAATGTTTCAGTGCTCATTTTGAATTAGGGGTCTTAAAAAGTAACCTTCGGTACTGTCCGCGCCGCCGGGTCCGTTTTGAAGTACGCGTCCTCGCGCTGGAATCCAAAAAGCGACGCTGCAATATTGTTCGGGAACAGCTCGATGCTCGTGTTGTACTTCTGAACCGTCTCATTATATCTGCGTCGCGAGATGGCGATGCGATTCTCGGTTCCGGTCAGTTCATCCTGCAATCGCAGAAAGTTTTCGTTCGCTTTCAACTGAGGATAATTTTCCGCAATCACCAGCAAGCGGCTCAGTGCGCTGTCCACTTGACTGTTGGCCTGAATTTTTTCCGCCGGAGTGCGCGCGCCGATCAATGCCGAACGCGCATTCGCGATGTTGGTAAATACGGTTGTTTCCTCTTTGGCATAACCCTTCACGGTTTCCACCAGATTTGGAATCAGATCCGCGCGCCGCTGCAGGTTGTTATCCACGTCCGCCCATGCGCCTTTGATCGCCTCGCGCTGCGTCACCAGGTCGTTGCGGGTGCCCATGAGCTTGCCGCCAAACAACAGACCCATCAACACCAAAACGCCAATGATAATTAGCCCTATCTTCATGTTGTCCTCATTTTTGCATCTGGTCGACTGCATCGACCACTGCTTGAACTTGTTTCAAATATTCCCGGAATAACGCCACCGGCTGCAGATCGCGCGCCTTCACCTTTTCCTCGCGCACGTCGAGCAAGGCGAGAAAGGGTCGCGGCGTCGATCCCAAACTTGTCGCGAGCCGCCGCAACCACCGCCCGCCTCTCAAATTGAGGCTGCGCCTCACCGGCAAGCAACAGGGCATGGCGCATCAGAATGCAGAATGTGGAGACGGAATCGGCCATCAGCCGCAACAGCAGGTCGCGATCCGAGAGAACGCCGGCGGCCTTCTGCCGTAGCCGCAGCAGTTTTGCGCGAAGGTCGTGCTCTACCTGCGCGCGGTAGAACGAATAATCGATTTCCAGCCCTTTGAGCAGATCGCGCCCATAAAGAACCTCGTTGCGCTCCTTCATGTCGTGAAACTCAATGGCGAAGCAATCGGTCGACGTCCGCACTTCACTTTCGCTCAACAGTAGAGGAGATGGATTCTTTTTGTCGCGCCACCAGCGGAAAATCGGCTCCGAGGCGGCCAGATCGTCCGGACCGACGCCGGTCAGCACGCACAACACGTTGTAGTCGGAAAAGCGGTCCCGTTCCGTGCCATCGGCGGCTGAACCGTACAGAACCACCGACACAAGGCAATCTCCGTGCGCCTTCTGCAGCTTTTCCACTAACTCGGTGAGAATTCGCTCCATCGTGTTCAATCCTACCAGTCGCTCGAAGCGCCGCCGCCGCCGGAATCGCCACCGCCAAAACCGCCGAATCCGCCGCCACCTCCGCCTCCGCCGCCCCCGTCGTAGCCGCCGAATCCACCGCCGCCACGATTGCCGCGGCCTCCGCCGAGAATGTTACCCAACAACATTCCTGCCAGAAAACCACCGCCGCCGCCACGGCTCATCAGGAAAAGAATGAGCAGCACGAACAGCCCGATCGCCAGGGGTCCTGGAAGTTCCGATGGCGCCTGGTTCGGCTGGCGCGGACGGTACTCAGGGGTGGCGATGGTAACGCCCTTCGCCTGCGCGATCCTGCTGCCTAGAACATTGGCCGCCGTGTAGAGAGCTTCGCCGTATTTGCTGGCGCGTAACGCCGGCCGCATGGCACGCAGCATGGTTCCGCTGGTGGCGTCGGTGATGATCGGCTCCAAGCCGCGCCCAACTTCCAGACGGCTGCGCCGGTCGTTGACCGCAAGCAACAGCAGGAGCCCTTCGTCCGTTCCTTTTTTTCCGATGCCCCATTTGCGGAACAGATCGTTAGCCACGTCTTCGATCGGCTCGCCATCGAGGGTGGCGACGGTGACGATGGCCATCTGTGCGCCGGTGGCCTTCTCTACCTGCGCGCAATATCCTTCAATCTCGGCCCGGGACGATGCATCAATGACGTTGGCGAAATCGCTGACATAGCCTTGCGGTTTAAGTGCAGTGAGATCGATCGCCCAAGCCGCGCTACAGACCAGCAGCAGAGCCGAAATGCACCGCAGCAATTTTTGCATCGGAGTAGAGTTCAGGTTAACAAACCAGATCTTCGGGAGGAACCGTCAAACCGTTTAACTTGCCAAGCACGGTCAGGCCCATTTGACGGCCGGCAAACAAATCCCCGGCCAATGCCAGGAGATCTTCCGCCGTCACGGCTTCGACGCATTCCATCATCTCGTCGACGCTGATAAACTTCCCGAAAAACAGCTCCTGGCGCGCCAGGTTCGACATGCGGCTGGAAGTGGATTCCAGGCTCAGCGCGAGCGATCCCTTGAGATGATCCTTGGCGCGGCGCAACTCTTCATCCGGAACTGTCTCGGTGCGAATGCGCCGGCATTCTTCGATTGTCATGTCGATCACGCGCCGCGCGTTGTCGATCGACGTTCCCGCATACAGCGCGAGGCAACCGGTGTCGCGGTAAAGATTCAGTTCGGAAAACACCGCGTAAGCCAGGCCGTTCTTCTCGCGAATGTTTTGAAAGAGCCGCGAGCTCATGCCGCCGCCGAGAATCGTGTTCAGCAGATAAGAGACATAGCGCCGTTCATCCGCGATGGGATACGCCGGAACGCCCATGCACACGTGCACTTGTTCCATCCGTTTGTTCTTCAGCACCAGCGGAGAATTAGTCACCGGCGGCGGCTCCGGCTTGCGAGTTGCGTTTCTCGTGAGACCCGCGAAGTACTGCGATGCCAGATCCACAATCGTCTTGTGCTCCAGCCGTCCCGCCGCCGTGATCAGAATATTTGCCGGTTCATAGACGCTGGAGTAATAACCGCGCACCGCATCCTGATTGAAGCCGCGTATGGTCGCTTTCGATCCGAGGATAGAGCGGCCGAGCGAATGATTGCGCCAGAAGTTCCTGCAGAAGGTTTCATGGACGAGATACTCCGGATTATCCGTCTCCATCTTCAGTTCTTCGAGGATGACGCCTTTTTCCTTCTCGATGTCTTCTTCGCGGAACTGCGGATTCAGCACCAGGTCGGCCAGCACATCGAATGCCCGAGGCAGGTGCTCATCGAGCACCTTGGAGTTGTAGCTGACCAGTTCTTTGCTCGTGTACGCGTCCAGATTGCCGCCGCAGGAGTCTACTTCGCGCGCAATCTGTTCCGCAGAGCGATGCGTGGTGCCTTTGAACACCATGTGCTCAATGAAATGCGAAATTCCGCTCTGCTTGGGTGTCTCGTGGCGCGCTCCGGTACCGATCCAGAGCCCCACGCTGACTGAACGCACGTGGGGAACACACTCGGAAACCACTCGGATTCCGTTTGGCAAGCTCGTTGCCTCAATATCTCTAATAATGGACACGGATTTAATGGGGTACCTTTCAGTGTACCGCGTTACACTAGTATTGATGCCTCAAGCGCCCCCAACGACGCTGGTTGGAATGGAACTGGCTGAAATACAAGCACTTCTAGGCGCTTCCCGACCACCATTCCGCGCCCGCCAGATCTATAGCGCACTCTACAAGCAGAAGATCAAGGGGCTGGCGCACGCGTCGAACCTGCCGAGGGAGCTCCGTGAGGAATTGGCGCAAATCGAGTTGGGATTACCGGAGGTGGAGAACTATTTCGACTCCTCCGATGGCACTCGCCGCTATCTTCTGCGGCTGAGCGATGGCCGCACCGTGGAAACGGTTCTCATGCCGGAGCAGGACCGCAGCACGGTCTGCATTTCCACGCAGGTTGGTTGTCCGGTCGATTGCAAATTCTGCCTGACGGCCGCGATGGGCCTGGAGCGAAGTCTGACGGCGGGCGAGATCGTGGGCCAGGTGCTTCATGTCGCGTCTGCTCATGGGCTCTCGCCGCAGGACGCGAGGCTGAACGTGGTGATGATGGGCATGGGCGAGCCGCTGCTGAACCTCGACAATGTGCTGAAAGCGTCGCGAATTCTGCTCGATCCGAATGGAGTCGGCATGTCGCCGCGGCGTATTACAGTCTCCACGTCGGGCATCATTCCCAAGATCGCCGAATTCGCGAAGGAGCCGCTTCGTCCGAAACTGGCTATTTCACTGAACGCATCGACGGAGGAGCAGCGCCGCGAACTGATGCCGATCACGCGCAAGTATCACCTGAAGGATTTGATGGCCGCCTGCCGCGCTTACCCGCTTCGTACGTGGGAGACGCTGACGTTCGAATACGTGCTGCTAAAAGACGTGAACGACACGGAAGCCGATGCCCGGCGGGTGGCGAAACTGGTGGCCAATATTAATTGCAAAGTGAACGTGATCGCGCTAAATCCCGGCCCGGGGATCCCCTTTCAAACGCCCGACCCGGAGCGTGTGGAGACCTTCCAAGCCATCGTGCGCCGTACCGTGCCGTGCTTCCTGCGAAAGCCCCGGGGGCTCGATATTTACGCGGCCTGCGGGCAGTTGAAGCGGACCACGACGGCCGGTGAGTTTCCGATATTGAATTGAGGGGTCAACCCCAGGGCAATCGCGTGCAAGATGCCAGCTAACCCTAAAATTTGAGAAGTGGCACGTTTGCCCCGGCAGCGGCTCGGACAAGTGCTTGATCGTTGGTGGCTAACGGCAATTGTAGCCGCATCGCCAATTCAAGGAACGCCGCATCATAGCTGGTCAGATCGTGCGTTCGGGCCAAGTGCGGAAGCTGGAGAATGGCCGAACTGTCCGGTAGGTCAACATCGATCAACATCTCATCAATGATGTTCAGGTAAAGTACCGCTTTTTCAACACAATCCGTTTGCGGCGTACCTGTGTCAGAATCGTGTTGGCTATCTCGTAATACCACAGCCAGGGAACAGCGGGGCGATAGTCATCAGTGATTGCCTTCAGAATCGCTGGGCTGTAGGCGCGGTCACTCTCATCTTCCAAAAACCATTTCAGGGCAATGGAAGTATCCAGAACGAAAGCGGCCATCAATAGCGATGGCCTTCGCGAACAAGACCTTCAACGGTTTCGCCGGGGGGCAACTTGACAGAATGGTGGCTTGAAAACTCGATCATGCGAGCAACCGCAGTATGGTTGCAGCGGCATTTATGAGGAAGTCGGGATAAGGCCGTTGTGAGCACCTCGTCAACGGATTTGTATAGGCCGCTGGCAAGCTGCTCTTGGATCATCCGCTCCTGTTCGGGTTTGAGTTCCACTGTCATACCTCCAAAGCTACGCGAAAAATAGATAGAGCGCAAATTAGAAAGCCGAAAGTGTTTCCGGTTCCCGACTTTTAAAAGTCGCTGTTGGGCCCCAGAACCAGGGTAAGCGCGGCAGTCGGCCATCAAATCTTTCAGGTGACACTTTCGGGTGATCGGCATCAGTTCGCGGCGCTGCTCTTCCATCGATATATTCAGTGAAATAGCCGGTTTCGGAGGTCGAGGCGCTCCTGTTCCATTCCTCGATGCGCCGCCCTGGGCGTGATGCGCTGAACCCCGGTCCGGGGATACCCTTTCAAACGCCCGACCCGGCGCGTGTGGAGGCCTTCCAAGCCATCGTGCGCCGTACCGTGCCGTGCTTCCTGCGAAAGCCCCGGGGGCTCGATATTTACGCGGCCTGCGGGCAGTTGAAGCGGACCACTGAATTAATTACCGTTGACAATCTTCCATAGTTCTATTATTATCGAAATATAGAAACAAGGATTGGCTGTGGCCAAAAAACAGAATCCGGAACAGATCACTCGCTATGCCGACATGCTGTCGGCCATGGGGGCGGAACCACGGTTGCGGATCGTGCAGCTTCTTCTTTCGGCGTATCCGGGAGGACTGGTCGCCGGGGACATCGGTAGCGAACTGGACATTCCCGGTTCGACGCTTTCGCACCATCTGGAAAAGCTCAAAAACGAGGATCTGGTGAAAGTGCGCCGCGAGGGCACGTTCCTTTGGTACTCGGCGAACGCGGAAGCCTTGCAGGAACTTTTGGGTTTCCTATATGCGGAGTGCTGCACCCGCAACAACGCCATTGAACCGCAGGCAATCATCAAGCTGTGTAAATAAGAAAGGAGGAATATGGAGATCAAAGAAGTTGTCCGCGAGAAGTACGGTCAAGCTGCCTTGCGCGTGGCCAAGGGCGAAGGAAATTCCTGCTGCGGCGGAGCATCGGCGCTCGAATCCGCCTGCGACCCGATTACTTCAAACCTCTATGATTCCGCCGAGTCCGGCCAAGTGCCGGAGACAGCTCTTAAGGCGTCTCTCGGCTGCGGAAATCCTACTGCTTTGGCTGAGTTGAAACCCGGTGAAACCGTGCTCGATCTCGGCTCCGGTGGCGGTATTGACGTGTTGCTTTCGGCCCGCCGCGTCGGCCCCGCGGGGAAAGCCTACGGCCTCGATATGACGGATGAAATGCTCGCCTTGGCGGAAACGAACAAACGCGCCAGTGGCCTGAATAACGCCGAGTTCCTGAAAGGAGAGATCGAAAACATCCCGCTGCCCGATAACTCGGTGGACGTGATCATCTCGAATTGCGTCATCAATCTTTCCGGCGACAAAGACCGTGTGCTGAAAGAGGCGTTCCGGGTGCTCAAGCCAGGCGGCCGCTTTGCGGTCTCCGATGTCGTCGTGCGCGGCGATGTGCCGGCCGAAATCAAAAAGAATATGGAGCTCTGGGTGGGTTGCGTGGCCGGGGCCTTGACCGACTATGAATACGTCGCCAAGCTCGCCCGTGCCGGTTTCGAAAGCATCGAGATTGAGCCGACGCGGGTGTACAGCATCGGAGACGCGCGAACTTTCCTTGCCGGTCAAGGTCTGGACGCGGATGCTCTTGCCAATCAGGTGGACGGCAAATTCATCAGCGCTTTTATTCGCGCTCGAAAATCGGCTGCGTCCTGCTGTGGCCCCACTTGCTGCTCGTGAAGAAAATTGCCTCGATGACGCTTTCACGCCGCATCGCCGCCGAAGTCTTGGGAACCGCATTTCTTCTGGCGGCAGTGGTCGGATCCGGCATCATGGGCGAGAAGCTGGCCGGCGGTAATATCGCGCATCGCCTTGCTTGCCAATACGATGGCGACAGGCGCTACGTTGGTGACGTTGATTTTCACGTTCGGTCCAATCTCCGGCGCGCACTTCAACCCAGCGGTAACTCTGGCCGATGCCTCTCAGGGCGGGATTAGCTGGCGGGACGTTCCGGCATATATTGCCGCCCAGGTGACGGGCGCATTTATCGGCGTGGGTGCAGCGCATCTGATGTTTGGCCAATCTTTGCTGCAAGTTTCGCAACACGCCCGCGCCGGCGCCGGCCAGCTCTTCAGCGAATTCGTCGCAACCTTCGGGCTTCTGTGCGTGATTTGGGGCTGTGCCCGTCTGCGCTCCGAAGCCGTTCCTGTGGCGGTCGGTCTTTACATCACCGGTGCGTACTGGTTTACGGCCTCGACGTCATTTGCAAACCCGGCGGTAACCGCCGCGCGAGCGTTCACAGACACATTTGCCGGGATTCGCCCGATTGATGCCCCGGGCTTTATCGCAGTGCAACTGCTCGGTGCGTTCACTGCAACGGTTCTTTTCCGCTGGCTCGTGCCTGCGCTGCCTTCATGAAACGCGTCTTAATTCTCTGCACCGGCAATTCTGCACGGAGCCAAATGGCCGAGGGGCTGCTGCGCCACGATGCCGGAGACCGGTTCGAGGTGGAGAGCGCGGGTACCAAGCCGGGACACGTCAAGCCGGAAGCAATCGCGGTAATGAGAGAGCTTGGGATCGACATTTCCGGCCATCGCTCGAAACATGTGGATGAGCTGCAAGACCGGCCCTTCGATTACGTCCTCACGGTGTGCGATAACGCCAGGGAAAGTTGCCCCATCTTTCCAGGCCGCTCAACGCGTATTCATAAAGCCTTTGAGGACCCGGCGGCATTTCAAGGTACCGAACAAGAGCGCCTCGCCCTTTACCGCCGGGTGCGCGACGAGATTCGGGCGTACTTGAAAACCTTTCCGGCTTGACCAGTTATTCTGTACAAAGACTGTCATGGTGCCGCCATGAATATTCAAGTGCGCCGCGCCGAGTATCCGGATGTCGAGCTAATGCGCGGGTTGTACCGCCAGGAAGCGAACTGCCAGATCATTCATGACTCTTGTCTTGTCCGCCGTCTGGCGGATCCATATCTGGTTCTTGTCGATGGGGGCGTCGGAGGGTACGGCGCTGTCTGGAACAAGTATGAAATCGGCCGGGTGATGGAATTCTACACACTTCCCCAGTTACGGGGTCTCGCGCTGCCGATGTTCCGCGAATTGTTGGACACCAGTCAGGCGACGCACATCGAGGCGCAGACGAATATGCCTTTGATGTTGTTAATGCTCTACGATTGCGCGAAGAATATCAGCGTCCAAAACATCCTGTTTCACGACGCATTCGTCACTCATCTCGCCTGTCCGAAGGGCGTCTTCCGGCGAGCGGCAGCAGAAGACCGCGCATCAGATCCGGATTCCGAGTGGCTCATTGAAGCGGATGGGGCGATCGTGGCGTCGGGAGGATTTCTCTGCCACTACAACCCGCCCTACGGCGACGTCTATATGAGCGTTGTGGAATCCGCAAGGCGCCAGGGCTTCGGCAGCTACATGGTGCAGGAGGTAAAGCGGGTTTGTTACGAAGCCGGCAGGAGACCTGCGGCCCGTTGTAATCCAACCAATGCCGGCTCACGCAGAACATTGGAGAAGGCGGGTCTCCTTCCATGCGGGCGTCTGTTAGTGGGCGAAGTAGACCTGCGGTAAAATGAAAACTATCCAATGAAACGTTTTTCCAGGAATGTGTTTCGCGCGGCCATGCCCGTCGCTTTCGCCTTGTTCGTTTTCGGTAGCACGATTGCGGCGCAACAACAGATGGTCGCGACGAAGGACTACGCGGCATTGACCAATTATGTTCTCACCATGGACAATCTCCATCGCATTGTGGAAGTTTCCACCAATCTTACGGAGCTAAAAAAGAAGATGCCGAGTCTGTCCGCAGACATGGTTGCGCAGCCGAGCCTCGACGGGAAGGTAAAGTTTCTGGAAAACAAGCCGGAAGTTGCCGCCATCCTGAAGAAGTCCGGGATTTCGGCAAAGGACTACGTTTACACCAATATGGTCCTGGTTCGCGCGGCAGTGATCTCGCAGATGCCAAAGAACGCCGATTCCGAGGCGGGCATGAAGTTGTTGTCGGAGCAAATGGGCACGGCGTCGAAACAGCAGCTCGATTTCTTCGCAACGCACAAGACGGAAATCCTCACCCTGATGCGTCCGCCGGCTGGCACCCCGCCTCCCGCGATCCCCAAACACTAGCGGCTTTACAATGGGCGAATAAAAGGCGAAGATAGCTGGAGGAGTCCTCCATGCTATTCCCCGTCGACGACCCCCTTAAACCGCGCCTCGTTGGTATCGCGAAGCTTGCGGCGGAAGGCCGCATTCTCGAATCCAAGCGCCAGGTGGAATATCATGAACTGCCCACCCGGAACTGGATCAATCGGTGCGTCTCACTGAGAGGCGTGCCGTTTGTCTGGACCATCAACCCTTACCGCGGCTGCGAATTCGGTTGTAAATACTGCTATGCGCGGTACACTCACGAGTTCCTGGAGCGCCGGGGAATCGACGATTTTGAGACGGAGATTTACGCCAAGCAGTGGAACGCTCCGTCGTTCGCCACGGAACTGCGCCGGCTGGATCGCCAGGAATCAATCGCCATCGGAACCGCCACCGACCCGTATCAGCCGGCCGAGCGCCGTTTTGAGCTGACTCGCAAAATGCTCACGGTCTTCGCCAAGGACCGGGGCCGGCGGCTCTATCTCATCAGCAAGTCGGACCTGATTGTCCGCGATATCGATCTGTTTCACCAGATCGCCGCGTCGAACGCGCTTCACGTTACGATCACCATCACCACCACCGATGTGGCGTTGGCCCGCGCTTTGGAGCCAATGGCTCCGCGGCCCGATCTGCGCATGCGGGCGGTGCAGAAACTGGCCCGCGCGGGGATCAGGGTGGGCGTTAATGCGAATCCGGTGATTCCGATGATTACCGATTCGGAGGCGAATCTCGATGCCGTCGCCAAAGCGGCGGCGCGTGCAGGCGCAGGATCCTTCCACGGCGGATTGCTGTTTCTGAAACCATGTTCGCGGCGTGTTTTCTTTCCTTTTCTGGCGGAGCGATTTCCCAATCTTGTCGAACGCTATGCGGCCCGCTACGGCAAGAACGCCTATCTGAAGGGCGACTACGTGCAGATGATCGAAGCGCGCGTGGCCACCATCCGCAAACGCTACGGGTTGGATAAAAGGCAACTGGAACCGGCGCCACCGCAGCCTGACGAGCAGCTTTCGCTCTACTAATAGACGAATGATTGTTGACCCCGATAGATCTTCACGAAGCAGCCTCCGGCTCCCCCCACCCGAGATCGAGTCCCGCCTGCGCACTGAGCTTGCGATTGCGCTCTACTCCCAAGGCATTCTCCCCTTCGGCAAGGCGAGCGAACTCGCGGGCGTCTCCCGATTTTCCTTCGCTGATCTTCTCACCCGCCGCGAGATTCCCCGCCACTACAACAGATTCCCCGCCACTACAACAGTGACGAACTCACCCAAGATTTGGACTATGCGCGCGGTAGTAACACTTCTCCGATTTCCAATCTCGCCTCCATTGGCCGTCTCGACCTATTAAACCGGCGAGGAGTTGGAGAACCACCCCGACCCGGTAGCCGTTGCCGCGATCCAGGCAGCCCTCATGGTTGTATGTTCATTGCAATCCTGCGCGCTTAGAATCCCGATCCAGCAGCCATTCCACGAGTTTCGGGGATAGATAGAAAGTGGTTTGCTGGAGCCTGGCAAGAATGTACGCAAGGTTAATCAGGCCCCGAGCCGCTGCTTCGTCTAAGACCCGAAGCGTACCGAGCACCGGAAGATGACGGCGCACGGCTGCTTGGCGGCCTTCGTAATCATCCAGAATCAGCCAATCGACATTGACCTCTTGTGCCAAAAGGATCGCTTCGCGCTCTCCGGCGCCGAGGTGGGCCAGGGATTCATCCGAGACTCGGCTAGCAGTGCGGACCTCAAGCCACGAGGGTGGCGCGGACATCCAAACCTTGACGACTTCTGGTGTCCGAGTTTGTTGCAGTTCTTGCGTCACGGCGACAGGAATAAGGACGCGGCCGAACAGTTCCGGAAGGATGACCGAGCAATTCATTTCGATCAGGTATCTCAGCGGAGTCGCGTCCGCTACGACGATCATTAGGGGCGGCCGATTGGCTTGGCGAGATCTTCTTCAAGTTCCTGCATCGAGTAGTTCAAAAATACACCGTGCTGCTTGAGAAACGCATGCACATCCCAGCGAGACTCGAAACCCAACATACGACGGACCTGTTCCTCGGTGAGATGACGGGAGCGATATCCTTCCAGCGCCAGGGATTCCAATGCTACCCTCGAAAGGTCCCCTTCCCACGCGGAAAGTTCCTTCGCTATGTCTTCCGGCAAATTCAGAATAATCGTCATTCCAATCACGTCCTCTTCGGTCTATTCTGTCAACGTGCTTCAGGCCTAGTATCTTCTATCATTATCAGCGATCTACAACAAGATCAATCTTTCGGACGGTCCTGCAAGAATGACGTCGGGCAGGCGCCGAGCCGGTCGACTCGCGGGCACATTCATACGAACGAGAATCCCGGTATCGGGCGTTACTCTCATTCTGGATGGTGGCGGACGGAATCGGCAGCCTCATACGTAGTCGCCTTTCAGGTAAGCATTCTCGGGAACATCGGTTATGGAGCGCTAGGCGAAACGATCACGCGGACATCCGGACAGAGCTACGCGGACTTTCTTCGAGATTGTCTGATAAGGCCCTCGCCTTGGGTGCTCAAGATGCGGTGACGGAGGTTCGTGAGTCATTCCAGCCTCAACGACTTCGTCGGATCGATTTGCGCCGCCCTCCATGCCGGTACACAGCAAGCAGCCGCACTGATCCCAAGCAATAGCGCGCTAACCGCGGCGAACGTAAATGGATCGGTCGCGCCCACGCCGTATAGCAGGCTGGACAGGGATCGGGTCGATACAAACGCTACGATCGTCCCGGCTGCGATGCCCATCACCGCCACCTTCAGACCTTGAGCCAAAACCAGCCCGACAACATTACTCTTGGTCGCCCCGATCGCCATACGCACGCCAATCTCGTACGTCCTCTGAGACACCGAATACGAGATCAGACCATACACCCCGACCGCGGCAAGCAGAAGCGCCGCAATCGCGAAGCTGATGAACAACCCCGTGGTGGAACGGCGGCCGGCGATGGAAGCGGAAACGATCGCCTCCATTGTTTGTACCTCGCTAATCGGAACATTGGGACTCTGCTCGACGGCCAACCGTCTAATTTCGCCGCCGATCCTTGCCGGATCCGCCGGCGTTTTTACCAGAAGGTTCATCGCCGCGGGCAATTGCTGATCTATCTGCACGGACTGAGAGTAAGGCATGTAAATGACGCCGTGAATCCAGTCGGGCGTGTCCGCGGTCAGACTATATTGGCGTACATCGCCGACCACGCCCACCACCGTTCTCCAGTTCTTGTCCCAAGCCGGCTTGATGTGCTTGCCAATCGCATTCTCCCCAGGCCAGTAATGTCTGGCGGTCGAAGCGGTCACTAATACCACCCCCGCGGAGTTCGCTCCGTCTGTCTCCACCAACCCTCTACCCTCCAGCAGCGGAATGTGCATCATTTGAAGGTAGCCGGGCGTGATCGCGCCGCCTAAAAACACCGGAGAGGGAAAGTCCGGCGATTTTGGATGTCCTTCCACATCGACGGGGACAATTTCCAATCCAAACTTGCCGTCCATGGGAATCGTATTCGCCACCGCCGCTTCGGAGACGCCTGAGATGCCGCGCGCACGTCTCACCAATTCGGTGTAAAGCGCAACGCAGGTCGCCTGTTGCTTACACAACGACTGGTTCGGAGTGATTCGGATCGTCAGGATGTGCTCCGGCTGAAACCCTGGGTTCACTTGAGACAGAACAAAAAGAGTCTTGCCGAGAAGTCCTGCCGTCACCACCAGCACCGTCGTGAGCGCCAGTTCGCCGGCGATCAACCAGCTCCGGAGGTGTGTCCACATGGACCCGGTGGAACGCTGGCCGCTCGACTTAATCGATTCCGTCAGATCCACCTGTGCGCAAATCAGCGCTGGAGCGGCGCCAAACAACAGCCCCGTCGCCACCGCCAAACCTGCGGCGAATGCCAGAACGTTCAAGTCGATCTTCACCTCGGCCAGCCCTGGCACGCTCTGGGGGAGCGCGGATTGGAATACCGAGAGAGCGAACGTCCCGAGGAGAACGCCAAGCCCGCCGCCGATCAAAGACAGCAGAACGCTTTCGGTCAACAACTGGCGCAAAATCCTCGCGCGCCCGGCTCCGAGCGCCGCCCGCAGAGCGATCTCCTTGCGGCGCACCGTGGCCCGGGACAGCAGAAGACTCGCAACGTTGGCGCATGCAATGAGCAAGACGATCCCAACCGAAGAAAGCAGGATCAGCAGCGTGGTTCTAGTGTCGCCGACGACATCCTGCTGGAGCGGAATCGCCGTCGCATTGGAATTCCAATCGCGCGCCATGGGGAACGGAAACATCCTTCGGATCTGCGCAACGATGGAAGGGATCTCGCTTCGCGCCTGCTCCTGTGTTGCGCCCGGACGTAGCCTGCCGACCAACGGAGTAAACTCGCCGCCCCAATAATCTTCCATAAACAGGGACGGATCGAGACGCATCGGCACCCAAAGCTGCACTCGCGCCGAAGGATAGCTGAATCCCGGCGGCATCACGCCCACCACGCGCCGGTTCGTCCCGTTGAGCGCAATCGAGCGGCCGAGAATTTGCGGATCGCCGCCGAATTTATTCTTCCACAGCGATTGGCTCAGAATGACTACCGCATCGCGTCCGGGCCGGTCCTCTCCGGCGTCAAAACCACGTCCGCGCTCCACCTGAACTCCCAAGACGGAAAACAGATTTACCGATGTGGCACTCCCAAAGAGACGCACAGCCTCGCCTTCCCCGGTGATGTTGAACTCCGTACCAGAGCTCACTGCCGCCACATCCATGGTTCGGCTCCGCTGCTGGAACTCAACAAACGCCGCCTTCGGATAAGCCTCTGTAATTCGAACCAGACGGTCAGGCTCGAAATACGGCAGCGGACGAATCAGAAGCGTATTCACCAGGCTGAACACGGCTGCATTGCCACCAATCCCGAGCGCGAGCGACAGCGCCGCCACCGCTGTGAACCCCGGATTCTTTCGGAACACCCGCAGGGCATAACGAACGTCCTGCCATAGACGTTCCAGTGCCAAAAAGCTCCACATATCGCGGCTCTCCTCCCTGGCAAGAGTCATATTGCCCATCTGCCTGGACGTCAGTCCGCTATCGCCGTTCTCGTTCTGTTTCAATGAGCGATGAAACTCGAGCTCTTCCGATAGTTCGCGTTCCAGTTCAGCGCGCCGCCATCGGAAAACGATTCGCCGCCACGGGCGAAGCAAATGGTTGTTCATATCGTTAGGCCATCTCGAGCACTTTTTGGATCGCGCCGATCAGCCGGCCGAATTCTTCGCGTTCCTCCGCGAGCCGTTGGCGCCCGGCAGCGGTCAGCGTGTAGTAACGCGCCCGCCTGTTGTTCTCAGACGCGCCCCAATCGGCTTTCACCCAGCCGTTCAGCAGCAATCGCTGAAGGGCCGGATAAAGAGAACTCTCACCAACTTGCAGCACATCCTCCGAAACATGTTTCAGACGCTGCGCGATCCCGTAACCGTGCATGGGGGAGAGTACAAGAACTCTCAGTATCAAGAAGTCGAGCGTCCCTGGGAGGAGATCCGGTGTATTGTTATTTTTACCCATCGTCTATCGATGGAAGTATGTGCGATGTCGGCCGAAAAGTCAATACCCATCGTTAGACGATGGGAACAGCTTCGTTTCCAGGAACTTTATACGATAGGCTGCGTATTGGAAATGAAGAGGTGACATGTGGTGAAGCAAGTTTTGATGGCAATGGCGGCTCTTCTCCTCGTCGGGTGCGACGACTTCGATTGGGGCGAGACAGCACGGTTCAAGGAGGATTTCCACAGCGCCTATCCGTTGAAAACGGGTGGAGCGGTGATGGTGGAGTCCCGAAACGGGTCGGTGGAGATCACCGGCTGGGAAAAAGATACGGTAGACGTCACCGGGACCAAGTATGCGAACTCGGAATCGGCGTTGAAGGACCTCAAGATTGACATTGTGTCTACTCCCGACTCGATTACCATTCGGACGGTGCCGCCTTCCGGCTATAGTCACGGGAACATGGGCGCGAGGTATATCATTCGCGTGCCTCGGAAGGTGATGATCGATCGCGTGACCACTTCCAACGCAGCCATCCGCATTGAATCGATCGAGGGTCCGGTACGGCTGCGAACCTCGAACGGCACCGTGCGTGTCAGCCGTCAGACAGGGACGCTTGACGCGGAGACGAGCAACGGAACCATCGAAATCAATGGACAATCGGGCGGCGCCACGGTACGAACATCCAATGGCGCGGTGCGGGTTGACGATATGCGCGGGGCACTGGAAGCTCGAACCTCGAACGGAGGAATTCATATCCGCCTCTCCGACCCCGAGCCCCAAAAGCAGATCAAGCTTGACACATCGAATGGCTCGATCGATCTGGACATGGTGGCATTGCGGGACAATAACATCCGGTGTACAACTTCGAACGGCTCGATTTCGCTTCATTTGCCACAATCAGTGAACGCACGGCTGGATGCGCACACTTCGAACTCCTCCATTACCACCGACTTCGACGTGACGGTGAACGGATCGTTGTCGAAGAATCGCCTGGACGGCAAGATCGGGACTGGCGGGCCGATGATTGAGCTCGGAACGTCAAACGGCAACATAAAAGTCCTGAAACTGTAAGATCCCGCAACTCTTATTCACCGTTCTTGCATTCTCAAGGATGGACGATAAGATACTCGCGGGAATGGCCGAAAATAAAAAGACACCGAGGAAGCTGGATCTGGCGACGGTAGCCGGGATTGTGCTCGCCTTAGCAGGAATGATCGGCGGACTGCTGCTCGAAGGCGGCACGATTAAGGATATCGGTCAATTCACGGCCGGCATTATCGTGCTGAGCGGGACTCTCGGGGCAGTATTGGTCACCACGCCGATGCGCAATCTCAAGGGGGCATGGCGGCGCCTCGGATCGGTGTTCTTCGAACCGGAACAGGCGCCGGAAGCGCTATTGGAGAAGGTGGTCGCCTATGCGCAGAAGGCACGGCGGAACGGACTAGTATCACTCGAAGGCGCCGCCGACGCGGAAGACGATCGATTTCTCAAAAGAGCTCTGAATCTGGCTGTCGACGGGACGGACCTGCAAGAACTGCGCAGCATGATGGAGTTGGATATCGATCTTGCTGAGCGGCGGGCCGAGACGGACGCCAAGGTATTCGAGGTTGCCGGAGGGTACGCGCCGACCATTGGGATCATTGGCGCGGTCATGGGGCTCATCCAGGTCATGAAGCATCTGGAGAACATCGACGAAGTGGGGCGTGGAATAGCGGTTGCATTTGTAGCGACTGTGTACGGCGTGTCGTCGGCCAATATTCTGTTTCTGCCGGCGGCTGGAAAAATTAAGGCCCGCGCGCGGCGTGAAGCCGAGCTGAAAGAGCTGATGCTCGAGGGTGTCGTGGGGATTGTGGAGGGCGTGAATCCGAAGTTGATTCGCGCCAAACTGGAAGCCTATCAGGAGCCGGGCAAACAATCCGCGCTCCACGCTGGAGAAGAGAAGACTCGCGCGGTCGGGGCTGAGGCCTAACCGGAAAATGAGCCGCCGGCGAAAGTATCCAGTACACGAGAATCACGAGCGATGGATGGTCTCGTACGCCGATTTTATTACTCTATTATTTGCGTTTTTCGTGGTCATGTTTGCGGCCAGCCAGGCCGACAAAGGCAAGGCGAAGCAGGTTTCAGCCGCGGTGAAACAGGCATTCGAGGAGAGCTACTTCTCGGCGGCCAGGGCGGCGATCCTCGGCGGCACCGTGGATGACCGGGGTAAAGGAAGCGCGCAGATGAAGGGCCCCGGCGGCACGCAGAAGATGGTCCCGCCGACAGAAAGTAAGGACAAGATGGTGGAGCTGCTTCCTTCGCTGAAACGTCTGAACGAGGAGCTCAAAGAGGACATCGCGGCCGGCCGAATCCAGATCAGTATGCAACCGCGCGGCCTGGTTGTGAGTCTGAAACAGGCGGCGTTTTTCCCGTCGGGCGAAGAAACCATCCCTCCCGAACGCTACCCCAGTCTCGAAAAAGTAGCCGCGGTCATCAAGAAGTTGCCCAACCCTGTAAGGCTGGAAGGTCACACAGATGCAGTGCCAATTCACAATGCCCGGTTTGCCAGCAATTGGGATTTGTCGGCAGCCCGAAGCATTACCATGCTCACTCTGTTCTCTTCCCGATTTGGCGTACCGACCGATCAGATGGCGATTTCCGGCTATGCCGAAACCAAGCCGATCGACTCGAACGAAACGGATGAGGGGCGCGCCAGAAACCGGCGTGTGGACATCCTGATTATGAACGAACTCGGACTGTTGTCGGAACCTCAGCGGCCAACTGCTCCAGCACGGCCTTAGCGGCCATCTGGCCGGCGGATTTCTTCGAGGGTCCCTCTCCTCGGCTCGCCACGTCGGAGCCCACCCGAACCTCCACTACGAAAGTTTTCGCGTGATCCGGTCCATTCTCCTTGGCGATCAGGTAACGGGGCATTGCCAAGCCAAGCGCTTGCGTCCGCTCCTGCAACGCAGTCTTGTAGTCGTTCACTTCGTCATCCATGCCCCGCTCGGGAAGACCGAATGGCTCGATCAGGCGCGAGACGATGAAATTCCTTGTTACCTCAATCCCCGCATCCAGATAAATCGCTGCGATGACGGCTTCCAGCGCGTTGGCCAGGAGTGCCTTCTTTTCACGGCCACCGCTCATCTCTTCGCCACGGCCGAGTTGAAGAAATCGCCCCAACTCGAGAGACTGCGCCACGCGGTACAGGTGCGCGGCGCTCACCAAGTGGGCCTTTAACTTTGAGAGGCGGCCTTCGGCATAGTCCGGATACCGGCGGATCAGGCTCTCGCTTACTACAAAACCAAGTATCGAGTCCCCGAGGAATTCCAACTGCTCGTTATCGACGAAGGAGTCGTCGGCAGGCTTACGCTCGAACGAGAGGGATTTATGCGTGAGAGCGCGGACCAGCAAGTCCCGATTGTGGAACGCGCTTCCAAGCTTATGCTCCAGGTCCTGCAGATCCGCGCCCATCGAAATGTAGCTACTGTTTGATGGGAACCTGAGCCGGACCTGATGGAGCCGCCGATGCGGAAGGCGGTTTGGCCTGCCCGGATTTCAACTTCATCGCGTTCATCTTCTCGCTTCCCGCAACCTGTTTGATGGTGGGATGAAGGTCGGGCATGGCCAGAACCTTGTCCACCACCGCCAGTGCCTCGTCCGGTTTTCCACCCTGGTTGTAAGCGCCGGCCAAGCGGACCATCGTGGTCGGGTCGGGCGTGGATGCGCCGTCCACGGCCATCTTTAATTCGCTCTGCGCTACATCGTACTTCTTTCGCACCAAGGCGATCATTCCCAGAGCTTCGTGACCCTGGGATATGTAATCCTTCTTCGCCGCTTCCCATTGAGCGTCCGGTACATCGGGTCGCGGCTTGGGAGCGGTTGGTACCAGCGCCATCGCATCTTTGGCGTACTTCTCAGCCTTGGACAACTTCTCTTCTTTGTCGAGATCGAATTCACGCGTGTGCTGCGCCAATCCCGCGGCCAGCATCAGCATGCAAGGGTAATTCTTCGGGTCAACCTGCAAGGTACGCTCTGCATAAACGACCATCTTTTCGTAATCGTTCTTCTGCTGCTCGGACGCGGCGGCAACCTGCAGCGCGATCGCCTTGAATTCAGTGTCGGCGAATTTGGTCAGCAGGTTTTCGACGGCAGCGACACGCGCATCGGGATCCTGTGTGTTGAAAATGGCCATCACGGCGTCAACCTCTTTTTGAGATTTAGGCTTGGGTTGAGGCGACACGTTTTGGGCAAGGAGGATCCCGGCGGCGACGGTTAGGCCGCCGAAGGTTCTCAGTGTGAAACGAGTAATCATAAAAAACTCCGTCTGTTGATTTTCCGCTAGCTTTCGCCCGCGGTTCACTTCTGTTTTTTCAGTCCTTGCTCGGCCGCTTGACGAGCGCCGGGAGACGCCCCTTCCACTGCCAGCGCGGACTGATAGTGCTGGGTCGCCTGTTCACGATCCCCAGTCACATCCGCCAGACGGCCTAGGTAGACTTCGGCCCAGCCGCGAGTCTGCGCATCCGGCGACAACTCCAGTGTCTTATGAAACAGCTTTTCTCCCAACTCGGGATCCTTCTGAAGCACGGCGATTCGCGCTAATCCATAATACGATCTCGCGTGCAGCGACTGATTCGTAGTCTGTTCCAGTACTTTCCGGTATGTCTCAGCGGCCTTATCGAGCTGGCGCGCCCCGTAGAGTTTCTCAGCCGCTTCGAGCGTCTGCTCGGCCGCGTCAAGCGGCGGAGCCTCGGGACGTCGAAACGCCGGCGCGCTGCGTTCCGGGCGTGTGCTGGTGAATTGAACGGCATCCAGGCGGTCGCTTTCCTTCCTGACATCGATGGCCGCCACCATATCAGGCAGGTAGACGCGCATACCGGCTTCCTGCTTCTCGTACGCAACCAGGGCTGTGGCGAAGTATGGCGTCAGAATGTAGCCCTCGGCGAGATCCTGCTTCACCAGCTCCTTCCGTTTTTCGTCACCGCGCGTCAGACGGGCTTCAATTGCCTTAATCAGGCACTCTGTCGACAGCAGTAGGAAGTCGTTCTTGAACGATTCGTCCAGGACCGGAGCGCCCAGCGCGAAATCGACCAGGCTCTTCTTTTTGTTCACAACTTCTGAATACTTGATAAAAAGCGGGTCGAGCAGATAGTGAAAATAGGCGTGGCGGATATCGGCGGTCCGAATCTCGGCCGCTGGTGTGACCACGATGTAATAGTCGTCCCGATAGCTCCGCGTCTGCACCTGGTTTGCAGGCCCTAGCAGGTCCATGATCACCTGAAAAGTGCGGCCCATATAGCCGCTGGTGGGATTACGCAGGTATCCATTGGCCTCCAGCAGTGCGCCCATCACCGGCGCCTGGTACCGGCGGAATTCCGCTTCGAAGTATGGTTGGGCTTTGTCCCAAAGCTGATCGATTTCCGCCTCGCGATGGAATCGGACCAGCAGCGGCGTGAATCCTTCGAGCCTCTCGACATCAGGAGGGATTTCGCCGGGTTTGAACTTCATCGCAAACTCGGGCGGTTCGGAAACTGAGAATGCGAAAGAAACGTACTGCGCCAGGTCGGCGCCGGTGTCCTTTTTCCGGTGCGACGCGAAGAAATTCTCCAACTCGCTCTTCACTTCGATTTTGTGCGCGGCCAAATGCGTACGCACGATTTCAGCGAACGGGGTGTCGGCGGTTTGATAGCCGGCAGCCTGCAGCGCGGCCATGACGCTGAACAGCGATGGGTTGGCATCGAGCTTGTTTTGATCGGCGGCAATGGCTGGAATGGCGCTCACCAGGAGCATCGCGATGGCGAGTGTGTGCTTCACGGATTCGTCTTCAGTTTAGCGCCGAATCCACAATGCCGCACCTTTTTCGTTGCGGATAAAGCGGCGGTCGAACAACGCTTTTCCTTCCTCATGCCACAACCGGAGAATCTCCCGCTCATCCTGCCTGTGGGCGTCGTCGAGAAGGACGATGGAACCGGCTCGCAGCCGGGGCAAAACAACGGGCAGGGCCGGATACCGCGACAGCGGCTGCACGCCCGCCGGAGGACCGTCTATGAAAACCATATCGATCACGCCGGCCAGGTGCGCTTTGACGGTGTCCGCGCCGTACCATTTCCATTCCTTCTTTCTGATCGTCATCGGCTTCGAGCGGTGCATGGACAATGGTCACAAACCGCTCCAGTTTGTGCCGTTTAATCTCTTCGCGCTGTGACGCCACGTTCTGCTCCTGATGTTCAAAGGACACGAGGCGGCCTTTGCCGGATTTCTCCAACAGGTAACCGATCACCAATGTCGAGACTCCCGGACCGAACTCGACCACCGACAGAGGCTTGTGCTCGATCAGAAGCGTCACCAACGTAAGGGCCAAATCCGGTGCGATAGCCCATCCGCTCATAGACGGCAAGGGATGCCTGGCGTCGATGAACCGGTGAACCTGCATCATGGCTTCGATGCGTGCATAGAGCCGCGCAAATTCCTGTTTCTCGCTCATGATGGGACAAAGAAATCCTGCCACACGAGCTTGCACTCTTCCACCATGCGAAGACCATATTCGCAATTCGATCCGAAGGCGAATTTCCGTCCTTCCGATTTGGCTTTCCGAATACCGTCCGCGCCCGGCGTCTGCGATCGGCCGTTGATTTCGATGACGCTGTCGTTAAAAAGAGAGTCTCCGGCAGTGTAGTCGAACAGAGCCACTGTATCTTTCGAGAAAGTTCGTCCTTGGGTTTCAAGGCCCACGAAGACGGGTCGACCCTTCAGGCTTTCCACGAATTTGCGCGCGGCCGTGTCGTTAGCAGGCCGGCCAACGATGCCGATTCCGACGCCGTCCTTCAGCGATTTCGCAACAGCCTGTTTCAGCGTGAAATCTTTCGTCAGATAGACGCGAAAATCGACCACCGGGATGTTATGCCGGCCAACGTTGATGATCCGGCGAAATGTGTCGTCGGCCACCGGCTCCGCAATGGCAGGGAGCGAGTCCGGCAAAGGACGGACGCGAACGCTGCGGAACCTTGCCTTCGATCCGTCGTTGTGGCACTGCAACGCAAACGTACCGTGATCGAGAAAACGCTCCTTCTCCGGGCCATCAGGGATCACCGGCGGAGCCGGTTCCACGTAGTCCACAACAAGCATTTCGTTCAGCCGAATTTGCACACTCTTACCGCGCACGGCGGCGTGAATCTTGAACCACTGATTGTCCTGGATAAATTGCTTGTATACATTACGAACTCCATACAACGATCCGGTCTTCTTCCGCTCGCGGTAACTGCCTTCGCCCAGCGACGTGTTGTTGATCTGGATTTCAAATCCCTTGTTAGGAAATCCGCTCTCCTGGTAAGCCGTGTGGAAATAAACTCCCGAGTTGCAATCGTGCTGTGCATAGGCTTCCACCTCGAGTTCGAAGTTGCGAAAATCCGCGCGGTGCACTGGCCCGGTGTAGAAGAGATGGGAACGCGGGCCATCCGCGGCGAGCAGGCCGTCGATCAGTTTCCACGATCCCTTGTTCTCGCTGGGACGCCAGTGGTCCATGCTCCTCCCATCGAAGAGGTCAATCCAACCATCGTCGCCCGCGGCGATGGTTGCGGCCGCCATGGAAGCCAGAAAGGTGCGGCGCGAAAAGGACGGATTCGGCATGGAAATTCCTCTCGCCAGTATACGGCTACTTACGAGGAGTGATGACCTGGATTTCGATCCCACCGACGAAGGCGCGGCCAGGCATCGGAACGCCGTAGATCTCCTGGTAAACGGTGTCGGTCAGATTAGTCATTTGGAGAAAAGGATGCACCCGGCCGCGGGTCATCGCCGCGTAGACATCCAGCACCCCGTACGGGTCGCGCGCGTAACGCTCCAGCGCTCCTACCCGCACACGCGTCACAATCTGGCCCGGAAGAGCAGCTTGCCATGACACAAGGCCCGAGTGAATCGGATAGTTGAACGTATATTTGGAATACGCATTCGCTAAAGCGTCTTGCGCGCCGTGCAGACCGGTGTACTGCAGTTCGATCAACTGATGTTTCGGTGCATCGAAGCGTACCGAAGCTTCCACACCCGTAAAGTTGAGCCGCTCGAAATTAGTCGCGCGCCAAATGTCCGTGGTCGAGTAGCGCACATAGTCGATATCGTTGGTTTCGCGGCGCTCGAATACAGTCACGTCGCCGCGAACCCGCCGCCAATTCCAATCGAGGCCGCCCTCATAGCTCCAGGCCTTTTCCGGCTTGAGATTCGGCGACCCAACGTTAGCCGGGTCGTGATAGTAAAGATCGGTATAACTCGGTAGACGGAACGCGTGGCTCGCTCCTGCGCGGAACTTGAGTGACGGCGCCACCCAATAACCCACACTCACCGATGGACTGAATTGCGTCTGCCGGCTGCCATAGACTTCCTCGCGCACGCCCGCCGTAAAGGAAAACCGTTTGGCGGCGCGCGCGTCGATCGAAACGTATCCCGCGCCGCGATCGCGCTCGTGATGGCCGAGATTGTTGCTGTCAATCGAATCGCGGTACCCCTCCAGGCCGTAGTGAATGCGCACATTTTTTCCCAGGGGATCGTCGCGGCGAATTGTAGCCTGATAGCCTTCCGAAACGTGGCGGTTGGTGAAGTACTGCGGGTTGTCCCGCAAGAGCACGAATAGATCGGTGTGGCGGCGAAAGGCGAATGCAACTTCGGTACGCTTTCCCAGCGCCTGGCGCAGCCCGGCAAACCACGTGCGCGTGCGCTCCCATGAATTGTAGTTGCCGTAAAACTGATCCGCGCCGAACGGCCGGTCGTTGTTGGCCAGGATCAGATCCGTGAATCCCAGCCGCGTTGATACATGTGTCACCGAGGCCAACGAGAGATTTCGGTAATCGCGGTCGGGAATGAATCCCGTGGAGAAGTCGCGAGACACGCTGAACTGCTCAGTCCATTTGTCTTCCACCAGCGAGAACATACCGCGCTCCTGATTCACGCCGAAATTCCCAACCGCGGCCCGCAAACGGAATTCCGAAGCGTCGGGCGCGCGCGTAATAAAGTTCACGACGCCGCCCACCGCATCGGAACCATAAAGAGTCGAACCGGACCCTTTCAGAATCTCGACGCTATGAATGAGTTCCAGCGGCACCGGGACGTCCATGTTGTGATGGCCGGATTGCGCGTCGTTCAGGCGAAGCCCGTCCAGCAGAATGAGCGTCTGTCCGAAGTTTCCTCCACGTATCGAGAGATCCGATTGCACGCCGTTCGGCGATCGCGCCTGCAGATCGAGCGAGGAGTCCAGACGCAGCAGGTCGGAGATGGAATTCGATACTAATTCCACGGTCTTCGTCTCAATCGCGCGGATCGCGCGGTCCGCGTCTTCCAGCGGAATCGGGTCGTAGACTCCGGTTACTACCATCACTTGCTGTGAAAATGCCGGAAGGATAGACACAGCTATCGCGAGGAATTTTTGGTAGCGCACTATTTTTATTCGGGGGTGTAGGGTACGATCGCTTCTTCGTCGTCTTTCTTTCTTTGTTTCGCCGCCGCAACAGCTTTTTTCCTTGCTGCCACTTTTCTCTTTTGTCCAGGGCGGGCTGCGGCTTCCCGGGCGTGGTCGAACAGCGGATCGGTTTCCGGCGTCAGCAGGACCCACAATCCGTAGGCGCCGAGTACCGTGCCCACCGGAACATCGAGAATATTCACCGCGGAAATCACGGTAAGCATTACCCGGGCCGGCTCCAATAGTTTGCGAACAAATAATCCCGCCAGGAAGCAAGGGATGGCGATCACAAGCTGATAGATGGTGAGAATCACCGCCACCATACCCACGATGTCGTCGTTGAAAGAAGTGTATAAGCCCTGCGTACCCCCCTGGCGGACAAGGATGAAAATCGCGATCACGGCCCCCAGGAGGCCAAACACCATATTTAAGACGCCTAGAATCCTAACGTGCCTATCCATTCTGCGGCATACCAATCGGACACGCGGGCATACAAATCCGGTTCAATATCTTCATCATCTCACTTATCGTCGGTTTGGGATGCTTCCAGGATAGCGGATATCGGAAGGTAGGCGAACACGGGGATCCAAACCAGCCACCGGATGGGTGTTGAGCCGTCCCATTCGCCAAGAATGCTCCAGCGGAGCAGCACCGAATAGCAAACCGGCATCAGCGCCTGCCAAAGGAGCAGGGGTGGATACGGCACAAATGCCAGCATCGGAGCAAACCAAGTCAAGTACCACGGATGGCAATTGGCTGAGATGATCAGAGTCGCGGCAAATGTCCAGAGAACGGCCCGTTCCAAGGTAATCGCACGCCGGGCGATAAGTAACGTGACGGCAACAATCAGGGCGGAGGCCATGTATTTGGCTCGATAAAGATCGCCGCCGGCCAACCAGAGGAGTCCGCCGAAGAGGCTGTCGTTATTTCTCCAACCTCCGATGAACCCACTGGCGAATTCCGCGTTTTCCACGACGTTGCCCCAATACGGTAGCGCACAAAGGGCAAATAGAGGAATGACCACCAGCCATTGCCACCATCGCGGCTTACCTCCGGACCTGGACAGGATGAAGGCCGGGAACAGCAGAATAGGCCAGATCTTCGTCGCCACCGACACGGAGAGTGCGAGGAACGAAGCGATCCATCGCCCGCGGGCGGCCCCGAGCAACGCCAGCAGAATAAAAAAGATGGGAATGGAATCGTTGTGGCCGTTTACCCAGAATTCGAAAATGGGGAGCGGCGACCATGCATAAAGAAGAATGTGGCGGTCCGGAAAATTTCTAGCCCGAAGCAGTGCGAGTAACACGCCCAGGCATCCAAGTTCGAAAAGCGCACCAGGAAACTTAAACCAGAACACCTGGGCGAACGGATCGGCGACGAAGCGGCTCAGAAGCCGGTAGACACCCAGTTCTTCAAGTTCGAGCAAAGGACCGTAGGCGGCCTTGAAGTCCTTGGTCCCGACGTGAGGCCAGGCTGAATCTCGAATGTACTCCCAGGCGGGGTCGATGGGTCTAACCTGGTAGGGATTGGCGCCGAATGCCTGGACCTTTCCCTCCCAACGGTAACGGAAGACGTCATCCGAAAACGTTGGAAACAGGGGCCAAACGGCGATTCTGAGGAGGAGACCGATGATCAGGATCCATTTTGTGGAAAGAAACGGCCGAGGTTTTAGGATCCGGTAGGCAGCGAGAAGGTATAATAGATTGGCCAGAATGAGAAACAGAATTGTGTTGATGACCCTGTTACCGAGATAGTCCATTGACCACCCTATGGTAGCTGCTATGCAACCTCTCGCTCTGTTGCTCTCGACTTCAAAACTCAGCCAGGCGATTGGCGCCCTCACCGATCCAACTCCGTTCTCGGGCATTCACCGGCTCGCCTTTTTCGATTGGGCGATCCTCGTCCCGTACTTCACAGTCCTTATCGTTTTGTCGGTCTACGGATTGCATCGCTACGAGATGATCCGCGGCTACCTCAAGCAGAAGAAGCAGCTTCAAGAAGTGCCGCCTCCGTTCGACCAGCTTCCTCCGGTCACCATCCAGCTTCCGCTCTACAACGAGAAATATGTAGTGGAACGGCTGATCGAAGAAACCTTGAAAATGGACTATCCGAGACACCTGCTCCAAATTCAGGTGTTGGACGATTCCACCGACGAGACCTATCCCTTTACTGAAGCCTTGGTTGCCCGCTTTCAGGCGATGGGGCATCCCATTGAGTTCCACCATCGGACGAATCGCTACGGCTACAAAGCGGGCGCGCTGCAAGAGGGATTGCAGACGGCGACCGGTGAATTCGTGGCCATATTCGATGCCGACTTTGTTCCGCCGGCCGATTTCCTGATGCGGACCATCCACCAGTTCGCCGATCCAAAGGTCGGCGTAGTGCAAACCCGCTGGACCTATTTGAACCGCCACTACAACTTGCTGACGGAAATCGAGGCCATGTTGCTCGACGGGCACTTTGTGCTCGAGCATGCGGCGCGCGCGGGAGAAGGGCTGTTCTTCAACTTCAACGGAACCGCCGGAATTCTCCGCAAGAAGATGATTGAAGATGCCGGCGGCTGGCAGCACGACACGCTGACCGAGGATTCCGATCTCAGCTACCGCGCGCAGGTAAAGGGCTGGAAGTTCGTTTATATTCCAAGCGTCGAATGTCCGTCGGAGCTGCCGGTCGACATGCAGGGTTTCCAGGTCCAGCAATCTCGATGGTCGAAGGGTTTGACCCAGTGCGCCATCAAGCTGCTTCCCGGAATTCTGCGGGCAAAACTGCCGAAGCGGGTGAAGCTGGAAGCGTGGATGCACTTGACGCCGAATATTTCCTATCCGTTGATGATCATCGTCAGCGCACTGATGCTCCCGGTGATGATCGTGCGGTTTTACATGGGCTGGGTGCAGATGGTGTTGATCGATCTGCCGCTCATCGCCGCGTCGTTCTGGTCGATTTCAGCGTTCTACCTGGTCGCGCAGCGCGAGCTGTTTCCAAAAACCTGGAAGCGTGCAGTTTTCTTCCTGCCGGCCTTAATGGCCGCGGGCGTGGCCCTCACGGTCAACAACACAAGATCGGTGATGGAAGCGATATTCCGGGTGCAAACGGCGTTCGCCCGGACGCCGAAATACGCCATCGGCGAACGCAAGATGAAGCTGGAAAATGTGAAGTACCGCAGCCGCGTGGGTTGGCTGCCCTACATCGAGATCGCCTTCGGAAGCTACTTCGTGTACATGGTGGTGTTTGCCATCGACAGCTTTAACTACCTGGCTGTCCCGTTCCTGCTGTTGTTCGTCGCTGGCTATTTCTGGGCCGCGTCGACCAAGCTGTGGGCCGATTGGAAAGGCCGTATCGCGTGGCGGCGCGCCAAGCGTCTGGAACTCGGCCGCGAAGCCGGTTAAGCCGCGGTCAGTTCGAAGTCTTCAGGACCGCGAAGAAATTGATTTATTGCCGTAACCCGTCCAAATTGCCGGCCAGTCTGAAAATCTTCCGACACCAGCCATGAACACTCCAATCGCTCCGCTGCGGCGACAATGAGACCGTCCCAATAAGAAATTCGCGCGGTGTCCTGCCAGTGCCAAGCTCGCTCGATCAGATCATAGCTCGTGTCCAGCGGTTGCCAGAGCAAGAGCGATTCGATTTGTTGACGGCCCAAAGCGTTGGACGCGCGAATCTTCGGCACGTTCGCGTAAAATTCGTGCAGAACTTGCCAGCTCAGCCGTCCACCTCCAGTCGCCCAGAGTGCTTCTATCCAGGCCCGCGCCTGCACCCATTTTGCGAGGTCCGACTTGTCGATCGAATACAGTAACAGATTCGTGTCGATGAAGAACTTAAGCGCCGCCGCTCATGAGCTTCTTCGCGGGTCAATCGCTTAGCCGCTTTGACGCCGGGAATGCTGGTGACGGATTTCCAGCTTTCATAAGCCCGCGTGTAGTCATCGCTCCGCACCATTTGCTCTCTCAGCATCTTACCGACGAGTTTGGAAACGGAAGTGTTCTCGTCCGCCGCTTTGCGCCTTGCCCAGCGCGCGACTTCTTCTTCTACCGTGATGGTCATGTTTTTCAACACGAAGTCACCGCCCGCGCTCGTGAATCTCTTCTCGTGAAAGGTATTGGCCGCCTTTCCTGGCAGGGAATCCGGGAATGGACTTCCAGTGCTCATAGGCGCGCCAGTAGTCGTCGTTCCGCACCATTTCCTCTTTCAACATCTGACCGACGAGCTTGCAGACGGAAGTGTTCTCCTTCGCCGCTTTACGCCGCGTCCAATGCGCGACTTCTTCGTCCACGGTGATGGTGACGTTCTTCAACACGAAGGCAGTGTAACACGAACTTCGTGTTCATTGCCTAAGAGGCTGAGCGGCTTAGAAATCGATCCTCGCCTGAGGCTGCCGGAGCTGCGCTAATCTGACGTAGCAGACCATGTTGGTCCCAACTATTCCAACCCCTCACGATCTGACAGTTAGAGAAATATACGATGACGATCCCGGCGATATTGATCCGGTTCCCGCTCGCCGGAACTCCTAATCCACTACCGGTGTGAGTACCTTGAATCGTGACGCGGACCACCGTCTTGTCGCCGTCCACGATCGTGTCTTGAATCGTGATCGTCTGATCCGGTATAGCGGTTCGCAAATTACGCCAGAAAATTTTGAACTCAGAGGGGCCATGGACAGGCTTCTCCGTCTCGCCGAGACCGAAAGCAATGCCGTCCCTCGCAAAAAGTTCATCGATGGTCTCCTCACGACCCTGGTTCCAGACCTCCTCAAACCAACGGTGAATCAGCTCCTTCGGATTTGCGGACATCGCGTAGCGCCCCTTGTCGAGACTGTATCACGCAAGCGGGGTGCTCAGAACAGCCCGGTAGTGTCCTAATCGTGCGTTGAAAGAAAACTTCAATCCATTGCTATGCGTTCGCCCCGCTGATACCGTTGGAACATGGCCCAGCCAGAGTATCAAATCGACCTTCAGGCAGTTCGCAACATGATTGCAGAAGCCGAACTAATCCTTACCACAACAGAGTTGCCGCAAGGTCGCGCGGAGCGTTGCCGCGAACTACTCACCGCCGCGCTCGCACTCATGGACGATATCAGCCAGGGCGCAACAAATCCCGCAGTTTCGCTCGGTGCGAAAGGTGGAATCGCAACGGTACAAAAACATGGTTCCGATCACTTCCGGCAGCTTGCCGCTAAGCGAAAAACGCGGGCGGGCGGTAGACCGCGCAAACAAGCCGAATAGATTCCACCGGAAGTCTGTAGAATAGTCCCTTACAAACGAAAAGCCCGGCGCGAGGCCGGGGCTTCTCGATGTTGGACTTAAGCACCCTCATCGTAAACCCTCTTCGCGTTTCGGTGCAAGAGGGACGATGGCTAATGCCGACTTCTGGCGGAATCTCGCAAAGGAATTCCGCGCACTTCCTGATCCAAGTGGACTTCTGCGGGCCGATTGGGAATCATTGGAACAAGGGGGACCGTACAAATGGGAGCTTCACGCAACCAATGTTAGATGGGGTGGAATTTCAGTTCGAAAGCAGTTCGAGGCATTGGCTAGGCGTGGCGGTCTTGAAATCGATAACCCTAGCGGACGTTCACCTATGGACGTATGGTTGGATTCAATAGCTAAGGACGTCCCTCCTGACATTCTTACGGCTGGTGTGGTAGACGGAAAGCCAAACTATCATACGCAGGGCAGCATTTATCGAATCTGCGAAGCATCGGCGATTTTGTGTAACATCCTGGAATCCGAAGCGTTGGATGTGGAGGGCCTCAGAAAGGTGCAAGAGAGGCAAAGGGTCGATCCCAAGAATCGTCCTGAGCAATTAGAAATCATAGAGATTAATCCCCATCCACCGCACGAAGCACAATTGATAGAAGCTGAAGCCAGAAGTACCATTGCCACGCGAATAGAAACTAAACCGAAATTCAACTTCGCCAAACCTTCAGAGATCGCCCCTAACGAACCACTTGATCAGATTCCAGCGCAGCGCGTGAGCCTACTAACAGCCTTTAAGGCCAAGGGAAGACTGCGTGGCATAAAGATAACCGACAAGATGATTGCCATGGCTGCCAAGCCCGGAAAATGGAACGATAGGACCATGGTGGCTTGGTGGAAGCGAAACGACGCTAGGTGCCAACCGCGACACGATAAATTGATCAGAGCCGTGCTCTGCCGTGATCCATCCACTATTTGGTCGTAGTGAGATTGTTCCCACAAATACCACAAATACCACACTTTTTATAGCTTGACACCCACAAAGCGGATCATGGGACGATCTAGCTATAAGAGGTTGAAATTAATGAAGATAATACTGATAGCTAGCGTATCCGCCCACCGGCGCGCTGGCTGAAACACGAAGGCCCGATCCGTCCTTCCTAGGGATGTTGGATCGGGCCGTGGTGGGCGTACTGATTTGTTCGGTTCCCATTATACCAAGTACTCTATTTTTGTCCATCTTCACTCTTGTAAAACAACGACTGCTCGTTGTATAATTGAAGGTATGAAAGCCGAAGCAAAACAAACACCTAGAATGACTTGCGATGACTGTAAGGTAAAATGTCAACGCTTCGGCAAGCACCGCAACGGCCTGTCACGTTTTCGCTGCCCACTGTGCCACAAGACCTACACGGAAGCCCACGCGAAACCGCTAGGCGAGATGACGATCCCGATGGATAAGGCCACCCTTGCGCTTCAGTTGCTGATTGAAGGCTCTGGTGTCCGCAGTACGGAGCGAATCACTGGCCTGCATCGCGATACGATCCTGAAGCTTCTGGTGCTGGCTGGCGAGAAGTGCGAAAAGCTCATGGGCCGTTTGATTGTGAACGTTCCCGCGAAGGATGTCGAATGCGATGAAATTTGGGCCTTCATCGCAAAAGAAGGAAGGCCACAAGAAGAAGGCCGAGCAGAACAATGAAACTATCGGGGACGCCTATTGCTTCGTTGCCATCGAGCGGAATACGAAGCTCGTTTTGAACTTCGCGCTAGGCCGTCGCAATCAAGCGACCACGGACATTTTCATCGAAGGCTTGCGCCATGCAACCGCGCATCGCAACCGTTTTCAGATTACGACGGATGGCTTCACTCCATACCGTTCCGCAATCGTGAACACCCTCGAAGACCGCTGCGACTTCGCGCAACTCATCAAGGTCTACCGCTCCTCTCAGGAAGGCGAAGCTCGGTACTCCCCGGCGGAAGTCGCATCCACGGAGGTGGTCATAGTCATGGGCAATCCCGATTCAGACCGAATCTGCACCAGCATCGTTGAACGCCAGAATCTCACCATCAGAATGCAGATGCGCCGACTCACGCGGTTGACGAATGCGTTCTCCAAAAAGTGGGAAAATCTTTGGGCCGCCTACTGCCTGCACTTCGCCTATTACAACTTTTGCCGGATTCACAAGACGATTCGCGTTACGCCTGCGATGGAAGCAGGGATTACTGATCACGTGTGGACACTGGGAGACTTGCTGGCGTAGGATAGGGCGAGCGCGATTACAACTTCAAGGCTGGGCTGCCACTGTCCAGGGTACGGCAAATACTCTGAACGGCGTTAAAAGCGGCCTACTTGGAGTGTACCATGGCCCACCAATCAAATGATTACCCCAGATCAGCAATCCAGAATAGTGACGGTCTTGAACAGAAAAGTGAATATGTTCTGCCCTGGATGCGGCGTAAAGCAATGGTCCCTAGCGGGAGATATGGTGATTATGAGCACTTTCGCAGATGGGTCGATTTCCTTAACCAATGGATTTCCTTGCGTAGCGCTGATTTGCCAAAACTGTGGAAACATGCAGTTCTACAACGTATTTGTAGCTGGAATTGCAGACATCTTGGGCGTTACGAAGGAAGGGATTGGCCGCTAGCATGGAAACAGAACACAATCCCTCCGAAGATCCCCCCGGGAATCGTTCCAGCGCCCAGTAGTTCACCTCTTACCGTCAGTTATCAACGGAGGACGCTAACAATGCACACGGTAAGCGAAACCGAACTTGATGGCGTGGCTTCGTTAAGCTCCTCGATTCACCAGACATTTGTGGGGATGAGCTTTGGAGCCTTCTTTACCCTCGCAATAACGCTTTACACTGTGAAGATTGATGATCCGAAAGTTTACGCGGCTTTTGTCGCCTGCGCGGTACTGTTTGGAGTACTCACATTGTATTTCGGTATCAGGGCTGCCGCTGACTATATCAAAGCCAAGAAGAGTCTTCATAAAATAAAAAGTGGCCGATCGTAAACCGATTACAACATCAACGCACGATTAGGACACTACCAACAGCCCCTACAACCCCGCCACCACCGGCTTCCCACCCTGCGCCAAAGCAGCGTGCAATCCCTCCACGGCATGCGAATCGGCCGGATACTGCTGCAGAGCCACCCGAAAATCCCGTTCCGCCACTGCAGGCTTATTCATCTTGAGAGCCACACGCCCAGCCACCTCCGCAACCGGCCGGGGATAATACGGCGGCTCTGTATAAGTCAGCCGCCGTTCGGATTTCGAAGCAATCTCCAGTAGCCGAAGACCCTGTCCACGATTACCCGATGCCACCGCCAGATGTCCAGCCAACTCCTGCCGCGCCACATTCAATTCGTCCGGATCGGTTCGGTGAGTCTTATTGCGAAACTCCAGCATCGTACTCTCAAACTGCCGTGACTCCTCGCGAGCAGCCTCAAGATTACCCTTATTCGCCTGCGCTAACGCCCGGGCCCAATGCCGCCAGGCATCCTGACGTGCACGGCCAAATGCCGGCAGCATCTGCTCGTCTAGAATTGCATCCCATTTCTCAAATTGCACCAGCGTCCGCATCATGGCGAACCAGCCCTGCGCATGCGCGGTAGTCACCAGATCCGCGGACTTGACCTGTGCCGGATTCTCCTTGTACGCCATCAGCTCACTCGCCGCTTTCACCGCTTCGTCGTACTTTCCTTCAAAGGAATACGCCGTGGCCAGGTAATGCACGTTATGCCCATGATGCCCATCGCCGTAAAGCTTGTCCTGCTTCATCCATCCGCGCTCGTTCACCGCGGCCTCGGAGAACGACTTCACGGCGTCGTCCCAGCGGCCCGTCTGCGAATAGATGTGCCCAGGCATGTGGATCGCATGCGGAATATTCGTCACCAACTCGGAGTAGCGTTTGCAGCTCGGCCACGCATCCTTGGCGAACGTCGAACCCTCGAAGCCGTGAATCACATAGTGATGTACGCCCGGGTGGTCCGGCGCCTTTTCGAGCAGGCTCCGCAGAATCTGCACGGCTTCCATCGAGCCCGGCGCGACAGGTTTCCTGTCCGGTAGCGAGAACCCGCGCATGATCATTAGCGCCAGGTCGAGTTGCGCCTCCACTTCGTCCGGATGCGCCGCCAACAGCGCGTGAAGTTCTTTCACGAACGCCTCTTCGCCGTCTTTCGAATTCACATCGCGCCGCGCGGCCACCGCGGTGATGTACATCTTCTCAAGGTCGGTTGCCTTGCCCTGCGCTTTGCTGAGTTCGAGCGCCTTCTCCGCCGCCGCCCGCGCCCGCGCCATCGCCGGGGGAACCTGTTTTCCGAAAGCGTTGTTCAGCAGATCGATCTGGAAACGCGGACGCCAGTCGCCGGCCGCTACCATCGCGATGCCCCAATACGGCATGGGTGCATCGGGATCGAGCGCCGCGGCTTGCAGGAAAGAGCGCTCCGCCTCTCGGGCCCAGAAGGAATGCAACTGCGCCAATCCCTGGTCGAAGAACTTCTGCGCCTCCGGATTGCTGGTAGTGATCGCCAGATGGACCGTGCCCATCCCCGGCAACAGTTTCGCCGGAAGCGACGGTGCAATTGCGCTCGGAGGCGGCGTGCAGTTGTCTGCCTTCGGAAGTTGCGCCGCAAAAGCCACGGTCCCGGCGAGGATTGCGAATGAGAAATATTTCATTTGGAACCTCCAACCTGACCAGCAATCAAATCACGGAGCTGATCGGCTCGATACGACGATCCTTCTACGATAGCAGCCAAACGGCCGTCTCTACCGACAATTGAGGTGGTCGAATTGTGCCCGATGGAGCCTTCATCGTTCCAGTAAACCTCACCGAATTCAGCGGCAACTTTGGCGACGTCGCCGGTCAGAAATCGCCACATGGAATCGTTGGCCGCCCATCGCTTGGCGTATTCTGCCAGCACCGATGGCGTGTCGTAGTCGGGATCCACGGTGATCGACAGCAGAATCAGATCCTTTCCGCTGAAATGCCGTTGCAACAAAGAGAAGTTTGCCGCCAGGCGTGGACACACATCAGGCAGCGGACATCGGGTGTAAAGAAAATCGATAGCCACTACCCGGCCCAGAAATTCGGAAAGCCGCACCAGGCGCCCCCGCTGATCGACGAGTTGGAAATCGGGAACCTTCTCCCCAATCCGAAGCTTCTCCTTTGGCGCGGGGATTTCTACATCGGCCACAGCCATCTTCCTGATGTTCCTGGCAACAGAGGAGTTACGGCTCACGACAAGTTCAAATTCCACCCGGACCCCAGGATGCAAATCACGCAACTCACCGGCGTTCTCCACCCGAAAAGGCATCGTCATGGCACCCATGTACTTCGGAATGGGGCGGTGGGACACCAGGATCGTTCGCGCCACCGGATCCAGCGCCACCACGATACCGTCCACCGGATAGGACTTCGCCTGAATCGTCCCGGCAATCGCCAGGGTGCCCAGTGTCAGCGCCCAACCGGTCGGACGCCAGAATTTCGCCTTCGGGGGCTCCAAAAGACGAATAACGGGCGTAACAATTGTCTGCATAGCAGAATCTAACCCTGGACAGGCAGGCAATTTGTCGGGTTTTCCCCCGTGTCGGAATTTTCCGGCTCGTTTCGGGGTAATGGGAACGAGGCCGGAGCACTAGATTTGCTGACTAAGTAGCGAGCGCCGGAAATCCTAGTATAACGGTCGCTATCGTGGGTCGCAAGCGCAAGCGAATCAATCAGGTCGGAACCGATGTTGAATTCGTACTCTAATTTGCCCCATGGAACAAGGTAGTAATGGGAAGAAACCGGACCTGATCCCTAAGGTCTAGTATTCGCCTATGGAAGCCAGTACTTAAGGTGCAAACGGTTGTAGGGTTAATAACTTATAGGTTTAGAAAGCTGGCACGATGTAGACTTGTTCAGGGTACACTGGTAGTGCCAAGAGTTATATGCGCTGTCTCTATTGCCGAAAAAGAATCGGGTTGTTGAGACGCTTAACGGATCGCGAGTATTGCTGCCGCGACCACCGCAAGTCGATGCGCAATACGTCCGCTCGCGCGGTTCGAAATTCGCACGAGGGGGAAGACATGGGCGAAATCTGGCCCGTCTATCTCCGCACGATCGATGAGATTGCAGAGGGGAAAAATCCGCAGCCCAACCTGGCGAATACCGCAACTTTCGGCATTGTTATTGTCGTCGCGTTGGCTATCGGCTCCATGGGGCTGCTCGGTCCCGGTGGTACCCCCCATTTGAAAACCTCGGACGGTCCGATGGATGATGTCCGCCGGCTGATCAAGAACCACGCTGCCATTCGGTTGAACGAGAATTTCCAGGCTGGCCTCAAGGCTTGGAAGGGCTTCGCCAGCGCGAGCACCTCCGATTGGTCGTTCAATCACGGCTTCGTGCAGCCTGGGCGGCTTCGATTGTGGAAAGATTCCCTTGGAATGAACGATTACCAAATGGAGTTCCTCAGTCAGATTGAAAAGAAGGGCTTTGGCTGGGCCTATCGCGCCACTGACAACAGTAACTTCTACGCCACCAAGATTCAGATTGTCAAACCAGGTCCTCTGCCCAGCGCCGACCTACTCCGTTACGCGGTTGTCCGGGGCCAGGAAAGCAGCAGGGTCAGCTTGCCGCTACCAATGGTGATTCGGAACGACACTTTGTACCGCGTTCAGTTGACTGTGAAGGGTGAGAATTTCACAACTTCCGTGAACGGCCAGGTTGTCGATACCTGGTCCGATAACCGGTTGAAGTCGGGCGGAGTCGGGTTCTTCACTGACCACGGCGAATCTGCCAGTTTGCGTTGGGTGACCGTCACGAATCGCGACAACTTCGTCGGACGCATACTGTCATATCTCGGCTTCTGGGTACCTATTGAGCCCGTAGTCTGGATGGGCGTCCTGCCGCCGCTGCATTAAAGCCATTTCTTTAAAAACGAACAGATGTGATAGCCGTCAATGAACTTATACGGCGTCTCGCCTAACGTGTAATGCCCGCACGGCAGCACACTTACGCTGTTGTCGATTCCATGGGAGCGGATGGTGCCGATAATGTCTTCCGAGAATCGTGGCAGGAACGTTGTATCGTAAGTGGCATAGATGAATTTCGACTTCTTTTTCCATCGTTTAAACTGCTTCATGTAATGCACTGGACTAACCGCTGCCCACACCGCGCGAAGCCGATCCACGTCGATATGTTCTTCCATTCCCTGCCGGATATGCTGCGTCGAAAGCCCCGTCCAGACGACATCGGCAAAATGCGATGAGCAGTGGTTGAACACGTTGACGCGAAACCGCGGGTCGTGAGCGCTAGCCAGGAAGGCATAGCAGGACCCAAGACTCGTCCCCACGATGCCGATGCGCTCGTAGCCCTGCCTCTGGAGCCAATCCGCGCAGGAACGCGTGTCGATCACCGCTTGGCGGGTCGCGTCCACGGTGCGCGCCACATTAGCCGAGACCGCGTAGTCCGCGCGCTGTAGCTCGGCCGGCATACGGAAATCATGATACGGAAGGCTCAGGCGTAACGCGGACATCCCGAGTTTGCTCAGACCTTTGCAGAGTCCCGCATGCTGCCCGAAACTGGCGTTCCAATGCGGTAGAACCACCACGGCCGTCTTCGCGTCTTTGGCCGGGAACCAATGGCCGTGTACCAGATTGTTCTCGGTATATGGTGTAGCAACCGCGGAAGTGAACTTCAGCAGATCGCCTTCCAGGCGGAAATCGCTTGGCGGCTGGTAGCCGAAAAACTCGTCGCTGTTCTCAAGCGAAGCCTGGTTGAGGACGCGAAGATACGCTTCCGGATCGTGCCCATTACGTGGAAGCTGTGCGGTGCCCGGCCAACCCGCAGCCCAATCCAAACCCCATTCAAACGGCCGCACCACGCGGTTCGTCGCTCGAAAGCAGAGTCGTGTTTCCCAATCGGTGATCCAGCGGCCGTAAAGAGTCCTCATCGCCTAACTTTGCAAAGCGCGCTTGCGCTTCATCTCTTCCATCACGCTGGCAATCAATTCTTTGGAACCCTCAATACCCTTAAGAATCATCTGCAGGTCCATCGTGGGCTTACCGGGCTGCCGCGCGCTCTGGCAATAGACTCCATGCTGCCCAACCAACACTAGCGCATCGGTCAAAAGATCCAGCGCCACAGCCAGCCGGCCGCGTTCAACCCCGAACATCGTTTCGTATGTTTCCAGCTCCTGCGCATGTTCCCGGTATACCGACATAGTAATTCCAGTTTATATTGAGAGTGCATGCGACTCCTCGCGACGTTCCTTGTAGCTGCAGTCCTCCTCGCCGACGGCAGCGGCAAACTCTACAGCAAGTACAGCGATTCCGACGTCCCGCTGAACGTCGATCCCGAATCGAATTTCTGGAGCGGCGCGCCCAGTGTAATCGCCGACAGCGGCCCCAAAGGAACACCTGAGGCCGGGTATCGCACCGAAATCCGGTCGCGCTGGACTGACAAGGATTTTTACCTGCTCTACACCTGCCCCTACCAGGTCCTCAATCTGCACCCGGATCCATCGACAACCACCGAGACCAATCAACTGTGGAACTGGGACGTGGCCGAAGTCTTCATCGGCACGGATTTCGATCACATCCGGCAGTACAAGGAACTCCAGGTCTCGCCGCAGGGCGAGTGGGTGGACCTCGAAATCGACAAGGATCACCCCAAACCGGGGGGCGGGGCATCGTGGAATTCCGGTTTCGTGGTCAAGGCCAGAATCGACAAAGATAAGAAGATCTGGTACGGAGCGATGAAGATCCCGTTCGCCGCGCTAGGAGTCGACAAGCCCGCAGCCGGCACGGAAATGCGCATCAACCTGTTCCGGATTCAAGGACCAAAGCCGAACCAGGTGTTTATTGCCTGGCAGCGCACGGACTCCCCCAGTTTCCACGTACCGGAGGCCTTCGGCCGAGTAGCGCTGACGAAGTAATGCGCGACCAGAAGGCACTTCGTTTATCGCACGTCGGGTTGCGCGGCGTGGTCGGCCGCGGCATGACCGCGGCGCATGTCGTGGATTTCGCCAGTGCTTTCGGCACCTTTCTCGACCGCCCCGGCCCGGTGCTGATTGGACGTGATCCGCGCGCCAGCGGAATTATGATTCGTGAAGGCGTCGTCGCCGGTTTGCTGGCCTGCGGACGCGATGTGCTCGACCTCGGGTTGGTTTCCACCCCAGTGATTCAGCACAGCATTCGCCGCCGCGATGCCGCTGGCGGCATTTCCATCGGGGCCAGCCACAACGCAGCCGAATGGAATGCGCTCAAGTTCTTCGGCTCGCGGGGCACCTATCTTTCCACTGCCGAAGCGAGCGAACTGCTGGACATCTACCACCTACGAAAGTTCACCTTTGAGGATTGGAAGGCAGTCGGAAAACTCGAGGCGCTCGATGGCGCAGTCGACCGTTATCTCGACGATCTGGCACTGGTTTTTGACTTCGAGTGTCTCAAGAAGTATCGTGTCGTAATTGATTGTTGCAACGGCACTTCTGCTGTCGTTTTGAGGTGTATGAACGAGCGCTTCGGATTCTCGTTCATCCTCCTGAACGAGCAGCAGGAAGGCGTCACGTTCGCCCACGAACCTCTGATCAACGCCAAGACCATCGCACTCCAGCTCGCGCCCCTGATTCGACCTCTGAACGCCGACGCTGGATTCCTGTTCGACGCCGATTCGGACCGGGTCGGGATTGCCACTGACCAAGGCGAGGCGGTCTCCGAGGAGATCATGCTGCCGCTCATCGCAGACTACCTGCTACCGCGCGGAACGGGCAAGCTGATCATTACCAATCTCTCCACCAGCGCTTTGGTAGACGAGATCGCCGCGCGCCACGGCGGGAAAGTAGTTCGAGCCGCAGTGGGCCGACAGGCGACTATCGATGCGCTATCGAGCTACCGAAGCGGCCAGATCGCTCTGGCCGGCGAGGGCACGGGTGCAGTGATGATGCCGCAGTTCGAATTCGTCTACGACGGGATAGCGTCCATGCTTGCGGTGCTCTCGATGATGCACGAGCGCGGGCAGAAACTGTCCGAGATCATTGGCGGCTATCCGCGCTACTCCATGCTCAAGGGGGAACTGCCGCTGACGTCGGCCGGAATCCCATCACTGCTCATGGATCTGCAAAACCAATACGCGGACGGCCAGGTGAACACGCTCGACGGCTTACGCGTAGATTGGCCGGACCGTTGGTTTCACGTCCGGGTCAGCCAGACGGAACCCATTGTCCGCGTCATTTGCGAACGGCGAGGCGACCCGCCAGCTGCGCTTTTTGAATCGCTGATGGAACGCGTCAGGAGCGCCGCCTGATGGCCCGCCAGCACCTGCTCAAAATCGGCGTGTCAGGAATCCGCGGCGTGGTGGGGGAGTTTCTCACTCCTGCGCTAGCCTGTTCCTTTGGACACGCATTTGGAACCTACGTGGGCCGAGGGCGCGTCATTGTGGGCCGCGACACCCGCGCGACGGGACCCATGCTCCAGCACGCCACGCAGTGCGGCTTGCTCGCGGCCGGGTGCGAAGTCGTCGACGTGGGTATCTTGCCTACTCCGACCATTCAGATGTACGTCGCGGTCAGCGGCGCGCGCGGCGGAATCGCGCTGACGGCCTCCCACAACCCACCCGAATACAACGCGTTGAAGCTCTTCAATTCCCAAGGTCAGTTCTTCAACCATTACGAGCGAAGCGAACTCATCGATCTCTTCCACCAAAGCGACTTCTATCAAGCGACTAACGAGGAGATGCGCGGCATCCGCCGGGACTATCAGACGGCCCGGCAGATCCACATGGGGCGCGTCATAAGACATGTGGATCTCGATCTCATACGCAAGCACAAATTCCGCGTTGCTCTCGATTGCGTAAATGGCGCCGGATCGGTGATGACGCCGAGATTTCTGACAGACATTCTCGGCTGCGACCTGCGTGCCATGTCGATCGACCCTACTAGGCCGTTCCCGCGCGAGGCGGAACCGAAGCCGGAATCGCTAGGGGAACTGGCGGCTTTGGTGGCCAGGGAACGATGCCAGATCGGTTTCGCGCAGGATCCCGATGGCGACCGGCTCGCGGTGGTGGACGAAACTGGACACGTCCTCGATAACGATGATGTATTGGCACTGGCGGTCGGCATTGCCCTCGAAAAGATGCCAGGCGACGTGGTGGTGAATTTGACCACCTCGTCGGTAATCGACGATGTCGCCCGCGCCCACGGCCGGAAAGTCTACCGAACCCCGGTGGGCGAAGCGAACGTCGTCGAAATGATCCAATCCGTCAAAGCGGCCATCGGCGGCGAGGGATCGAACGGAGGCATCATCTTCCCAGCCGTCCATCTTTGCCGCGATAGCCATACCGGCATGGCATTCCTGCTGGAGCGCATGGCCCGGAGCGGCCTCAGCATCTCGGACCTGACGGCCCGGTTGCCGCGCTACTTCCGCCGTTTCGGACAGGTCACCTATGGCCACGGACGCCTAGGTTCCCTGATGCAATCGCTTGAAGAGCGATTTCCGGACGCGGTAATCGACCGCACCGACGGTCTAAAGTTGATATGGCCTGGGCGATGGATACACGTGCGCACGTCAAACACGGAGCCCCTGTTACGATTGGCGGCCGAGGCTAAATCGGAAGCGGAGGTAGAGCAGCTTTATGCGGCGGTGATGGAACTATTAGCCGGATGAGAAGCTATTGCGCCGAAGCGGGAGCTTCCGGGGTGATGAAACGTGTTTCACCTTTTCGCAGCAGCTTGAGACGTTCCCGAATCTTGAGCTCTTGCTCGGCTTCGCTGGTTCTCAGCCGCTCGATGCGAGAGCGCTTCTTCTCGATTTGGCTCTGGAGATCGGCGTTCAGTTCCTGCATCGCCTGGATCTCTTTGCGTTTCTCGATCAGCGACGGCATGCCCTGCGGGCCGCGCAAAATGACGAAGGCGCAGAGGCCGAGGAACGCCACCGCAACCAGGTATCCGCTCTTTCTAAGTAGGAAGCCCATCTGTAGTACTACATTTGTTTATAATCCTGTTTCAGCCAAGATGCTAGTGTTTTCACAAAAAAACTTCATATGACCGACAAGATCATCGTCTTCAGTGCTTGTGGATCGGCCGACGAGGGCCGGAAGCTGGCCCGCCAGTTAGTGGAAAAAAGAGTAGCAGCCTGCGTGACCATCGTTCCCGGTGCGCAGAGCGTCTACCACTGGCAAGGCAAAATCGAAGAATCGGCAGAGTGGCTGCTGGTGGTCAAAACGCGCCGCGACCTGTTCGACGCTCTCAAGGCCGAATTGCAAGGGATGCATTCGTATCAGACTCCCGAGATTGTGGCAGTGCCGATTGTAGCCGGCCTTGAATCCTATTTGACCTGGATGGACCGCGAACTCGGCTAGTGTCAATACCCGACGCTGTCCAGAATCCGCTATGCCAGACTAATCAGCTGTCCTGCCGGGCCACTATCGCTTAGTTCAAAGACAAGACTGCCCTCTATTGCACGGCGATGTTTTTGCTGGCGCCGATCTCCGACCAGAAAGTGCCGATATCCAACTGGCCGCCCTTGGTGAGGTTCGCCGTGAACTTACCCTGTGTGTTTATGCCGGTGATGGTCACGTTGCCGAAGGAGGTACCTGACAGCGTGGCGGGCAACAGCGTGGCCAACGCCGCTGCGGGGACGGTGTAAGTGCCAGGTCCGGAGGGAACGTTGCACTGGAGTGTCGTGAGGTGTTGCAGTCCGCCCGTGGTCAACGAGGTAGCTGATGACGATCCCGACCTGATCGATGCCCGTGCCGGTCCAGGTGAACGTCAACGGCTGGCTGCGATTGATCATGGTGATGCTGCCGAAGTTCGTCGCGGTGAAACTGGCCGGGAATACAGTGGTGGAGCTGAACGGGCCCACGTCGGCGCCGCCCGTGCCACTAATTGTATAGCTGCCATTGGCCAGCGTTCCAAGGTTCATCGACGCGAGGTAAGACGGGCCGGAGGGCGTCGCCGAGACACCCAGCCCGGAACCTGCGGCAAGATTCGGTCCGGAAAGCGGCAGGCGCGTGCCGGCGTTGAGAAACGAATCGGGAGTTCCGGGATCCTTGCCGCCTTGAGGGTAGGTGCGGTCATAGAGGCGGCAGGCTCCGAAGACTGGCCCAGAGTTCAGGATGGTCCATTCCGAGGGAGTGAAGCTGAGGACAGCACCACTGGCCGTCTCCTGCGTGGTGGTGGATTGGCTGGTGATCTTCGCGATGACGAATGCACCAAAATTGATGTTGGCCCCGGAGTCGAGTTTGCTCAACACCGAAGCCGGCGTGGCCGGGTCCGTACAGGAGGTTTGACCGGCCGCGGCGATGGGGATCACCACGGTGTTGCTGACCTCACCGCCCGCGGTCACCTTCACCGTGGTGAAGCAATCGGTCGCAATGTCGGTGGGCAGCTTGAAGTTGATCTGGAATAGGCCGGGATATCCGAAAGAGGTTCCGGCGTAGAGTGGCGTGATCTGCTGCGTGCCCGCGGTGACGATGAAATTGCCGGCGGCGGTCTGGTCGCCGGAACTGCCGCCGCTGTCATTCTGGGCGTCCGCTCCGCCTCCGGTGCCCCACAGCACGATGGTATCGCCGGGATGTGCCGGACTCAGCGTCCAGGTGTTGCCCCCAAAGCTCACACTGCCGGCCGTGAAGCGCGTCAGGCTGAGCCCGCCATTAATGTTGGCAATGGTCGCCTGCGCGGTACTGGAGCCGGCGCTATTTGCGGCGGCAATGCCAAAACTGCGCGCGACCACCGTCACATTCTGCGGAGCGCTGGTCAAAGTGTTATAGGTGACGGTCACCGCGTACGTGCCCGGAGCGATGGAGGAGGGCAAGATTCCCGCAATCTGCGTGGCAAAGGTGTAGACCAGCTTGGCGGTGATGGGCGCGCCGCCTCCAACGGGGGTGAACGTGACCGACGTCCCCGCAAGAGACGCCGGGTAGCCGGGTCCGCTGGCCGGCGCCAGAGAAGCGGGACCGAGGTTCGTTCCGAAGAGGGCGAACACGGTGTCCGGCGCGAGTTTGGTCTGGTAGCCCGTGGCATTGAAAATTTGGCCGGTGTTGATGGTGGGCGCACCCGCGCCGGTGACGGTGACGGACACGTTAATGGTCAAGGGAGAGTTGCCCGATCCGCCCGGCGTGAGCAGGATGGTCCCTTGATAGGTGGCGCCCCCGGCGAGTCCGGCGGGGTTCACGGATACGGTCAGCGTGCCCGGCGTGGAGCCGGTTACTGGTGAAACGGACAGCCAGTTCCCAGTCGACGATGCGCTGGTGGTGTAGGTGAGCACACCGCCGGTGCTGGTGATGTTCAGAGTTTTCGATGCGGGAGCGGAGCCGCCGATGTTGTAGGAGAAAGTCAACGAAGATGGGGACGACAAGAAGCCTGTGCCCGACGGATCGATCTTGCGGATGCGCCCGCTGCCCCCGCCCGTAGATACATAGAGGCTCCCGTTGGAGTCGAGCACCAAGTCGCCCACAGTGCCCAGATACGCGCTAGTGGCGGGTCCGCCATCGCCCAGCGGCGTAGACGCGTTGCCGTCAATGCCGGCGTAGGTGGTGATGATGCCTGCGGCGTCCACCTTGCGGACGCGGCCGTTGCTGTTATCGGAGACGTAAACGTTGCCGAATTGGTCCACGGCGAGTCCAATGGGGCCCCGGAAGGTAGCGGCGGTGGCCGGCCCTCCGTCGCCGGAGAAGCCGCGGGTCCCGGTTCCGGCGATGGTGGAGATGATGCCGTCCGGGGTGACCTTGCGCACGCGCACGGCGCTGGAGATGTAGACGTTCCCTTGGGAATCGACGGCGATTCCTCCTGGGGACGGCACGGCGGTCGTGGCGGCTTGCACGCCGTCGCCGGAATAAACGACGTTGCCGTTGCCGGCGAACGTCGTGATGGTGCCGCCGGGAGTGACCTTGCGGACGCGGCTGTTGGCGGTATCGCAGATATAGAGGTTGCCATTGCTATCGATCGCGATATCGGTGGGGCCGTTGAGCTGGGCGCTGGTGGCAGGTCCGTTGTCGCCGGCGAATCCGCCGAAACCGGTGCCGGCGCCGGTGCCGTTGCCCGCATAGGTGCTGATGACGCCCGCCGTGTTTATCTTGCGGATGACGTTATTCGCGCTGTCAGAGAAGTAGACGTTGCCCGAACCGTCCACCGCCAGACCGGAAAGGCCGCCGGTGCCTAGGCTCAGCGTGGCGTTGATGGCTTGTCCGCCGTCGCCGGCGTAGCCGAAATTGCCGTTCCCGGCAATGGTGGACAGGATACCGGAGCTGATCTTGCGAACCTTGGCCGTCGCCGACTCCGTGAAATAGACGTTGCCCTGGGCGTCTATGGCGAGTCCGCTGCTGCCCGTATTAAAAAAGGTGCTAATGTTGCCCTGGCCGCTCGAAACCGCGAGCGAAAAGAGCGCCGCCGCGACGACTCTACCAGATCTTCGTTTCACATTGCCTCCGGTGGCCAACGCGGCCCATTCTATTTGGGGGGAAGGCTCGGATTTTATCACGCGCGGCGCCTCCGTGCAGGGATGGGACGGAAAATGCGCCATCCGGAAGTTGCGTCGCATGCCCGTTTTGCCCGCCTATTAGCGCCCGAAGACTCCGGCTACCCGGAATGTGGGGCGCACCGTCGATAAATCCCCCCTCACCAGCACACGCTAAAGAGGCCCCGCTCGGGGAACGCAGGCCGTTCCAACGAATCCGTTCTTTCGCTCTTCCCAGGTGCGTCAGTCGGGCATATTGCAGCGAGCGCGCGAAAGATACACCTTGCACCTAACCCCAAACCATGATGTGATGATCGTTCGCATGGCAACACAACCAGCTTATAAATCCGTAACTGTCCAAAAGGCTACTCACACCCGTTATTGGGTCATCGTTTTCGCCGTCACCCTGGCCATCCTTTCCTATTTCGACCGCGTCTGCATGTCCGTTGCGGCCCCCACTATATCCAAGGATCTCGGGTTAACCAAAGTCCAGATGGGGTACATTTTTTCGTCCTTCGGCATCGCCTACGCCTTGTTCGAAGTCCCGAGCGGCTGGCTAGGAGACAAACTCGGTGCAAGAAAAGTATTGATGCGCATCGTGCTGTGGTGGTCGTTCTTCATCACCCTCACCGGTCAGATGCGGAGCTTCGGCACTATGCTCACTTCGCAGTTCTTTTTCGGTGCGGGCGAAGCGGGCGGCTTCCCGAACCTCACCAAAGCTTTTTCAACATGGCTCCCGCAGTCGGAGAAAGTGCGCGCCCAAGGCATCATGTGGATGTTCGCGCGCTGGGGCGGAGCCTTCACGCCGCCGTTGGTCATCCTAGCGTTCAAGTTCATGTCGTGGCGCTATGTGTTCGCCTCGTTTGGGGCATTGGGCGTGGTTTGGGCCATCTTCTTCTACAACTGGTATCGTGACAATCCGCGCGACAACAAGAAAGTGAACGAAGCCGAACTGGCGCTCATCGCCGCCAGTGCCAACCTGGGCCCCGGTCACGGAAACGTACCCTGGCGCAAACTGCTGGGTTCGCGTAGCGTCCGCTTATTGTGGTTGCAATATTTCCTCCTGTCGTACCCGTGGTATTTCTACATCACCTGGCTCCCGACGTATTTACAGGAGAACCGGCATCTGACCCCCGAACAGGGTTCGCATCTCGCGATTCTGCCCCTGCTGTTCGGCGGAATCGGATCGGCCGTCGCCGGATTTCTGTCCGCCCGCCTGGTGCGCCTCACCGGAAGTATCACCCGCACCCGGCGTCTCTCGGCCTGTGTCGGATTTGGCGGCGCCGCCATCATGCTGGTCATCAGCATCAACACCGCGGACCCCACCTACGCCATGCTCTTCATGGGCCTGACAAGCTTCTTCAACGATCTGGTGATGCCCGGCTCATGGGCCTCCTGCATGGATATCGGCGGCAAGTATTCCGGTACCGTAGCCGGCTCCATGAACATGATGGGCAACCTTGCGGGATTTGCGGCGCCCCTCAGCGGCGGCTACATCCTTCGCTACACGGGCGGAAACTGGAATTCGTTTCTCTACGTCATGGCCACTATGTATCTGCTGGGCACCTTCTGCTGGCCCTTCATCGATCCCGTGACTCCGATCGACAAGGAATAGCGCCCGCTACAATAGTTCGTTCATGGAAAAAACTGCATTCCTATTTCCCGGCCAGGGCTCTCAGTTTGCCGGCATGGGTAAGACTTTGTCTGAGACGTTTCCGGAGGCCAGACAGGTATTTGAAGAGGCCGATTCGGTCCTCGGGTTCCCGTTATCCCGCCTCTGTTTCGAAGGGCCGGAAGAAGACCTGAAGCTGACCCGCAACACCCAGCCCGCGTTGCTGGCAACATCCATAGCGGCATTTCGCGTACTCCGGCACAAAGGGCTCGCGCCCGATTACGTCGCCGGACACAGCCTTGGTGAATATTCCGCGCTGGTGGCGGCCGGTTCGCTGACTCTCGCCGATGCACTCAAATTGGTCCGCAGCCGCGGCGGCTTCATGCAGGAAGCGGTGCCTCCCGGCGTGGGCGCAATGGCCGCGATTCTCAAGTTGCCGGAAGGGAAACTGGATGCGATCCTCGCCGAAGCCGCCCAAGGCGAGGTCGTTTCAGCGGCGAACTTCAACTCTCCGGATCAGGTCGTCATCGCCGGCAACACCGCGGCCGTCCATCGCGCCATGGAGTTGGCCAAGGCCGCGGGGGCTAAACGAGCCATCCTGCTGCCGGTAAGCGCGCCTTTCCACTGCGCTCTGATGAAGCCGGCGCAGGAACGCATGGCTCCGGAATTGCGCGCCGCAACGTTCGAAGATCTGCAGATTCCGCTCATCAACAATTGGCAGGCACACGAAATTCGAACCGGCGCCGAAGCGCGCGAAGGCCTATACGAGCAGATTCCAAACGCCGTGCGTTGGACCGATTCTATTCGTTATCTCGCCGCTCAAGGCGTCACCCGCTGCGTGGAAGTGGGAGCAAGCGCTGTGTTAACAGGCTTGCTCCGTAATATCGATCCAAATCTCCAGGGCCTCAAATTCGGTGAAGCCGCCGATTGGCCCGGCAAGCTATTATAGAAGTCTCGGCTCATGCAAAAAAGATGGCTCTCGGTGTTCATTGGTGCGTCCGTGATACTGGCGGGATGCAGTTGCAAGAGATCATTGCCGGCCAACGTCGCTGCGATGGTCAACAACCGTCCCATCACCTTTGACGAGCTGGACAAGAAATATCAATTGCAGTTCGAGACCGCGCCAAGCTCATCCGACGACCAGACGACGACACAAAAACTCGAAATTCTACGAGTCCTCATCGACAACGAAATCATGCTCCAGCGAGCTGAAAAATTAGGTCTGATGGCCGTGGATGCCGATGTCGACGCAAAGATCGCCGAGCTCAAAGCCCCGTACACTCAGGAAGAATTCCAACGCCAGCTAACTAAACGCAAGATGTCGATGGAAGACCTGAAGGCGCAACTCCGAAGGGAACTGAGCGTAACCAAACTGCTCAACAAAGAAATCACGTCGCACATCAACATCACCGACAAAGACGTCGAGAACTTCTACAACACCAACAAAGCCAGTTTCAATCTCCCCGAGCCGCAAGTACACATGGGTCAGATTCTAGTCACTTCAAATCCCGACCCCAACGTCCACAATCTAAAAAACGATAAAGCCCAAAACGACGACCAGGCGAAAGCCAAAATTCTAATGATCGAAAATCGCCTGAAGCAGGGAGAAGATTTCGGAATGGTAGCGCAAAACCTTTCCGAAGACCCTGCTACAGCCTCAAACGGAGGGGACTTGGGCTTCATCCCGGAATCGTCGTTAGACAGAGCTAACCCGGAGTTGCGCAAACTCGTAATGTCGATGCAACCCGGACAGACTTCAAAGGTGATCCACACGCAAGAAGGCTACCGAATCCTGAAGGTTGTCTCAAAAGAACCCGCCGGCCAAAGAGCGCTAAACGATCCCCAAGTACAACAAAGCATCCGGGAGCAGCTAAGAAACCGCAAAGATCAGTTGTTACGCGCAGCCTACTTCGAAATGGGCCGAAACGAAGCCCAAGTAGTAAACCAATTAGCGAACTCAATCATAGCCGAACGCGATCAGAAACAGTAGGCGTTATTGTTTGCGTTCATTAGCGTTAATTCGCGGCCCAACCTCGGTCTTATGGATTTCCTCGAAGTACCGCTGAACATAAGGCTGGTAGATCAAAGGAATCTCATCGCGATTCATATCGCTGCCTGAATCGGAGTGCTGAGCGTTCTTCTGTGAATAAGCAGTCTTCAATTGCTGCTTGCCTGACGCCACTTCCACCGTCATCTCTCCGCTCACCTGCTGCGCGCGCTTGCCAAGAATCTCGCTGATCTTTCCCATGGCCGCGAGCTGCTCAGCTTCCTGGGAATCCTTTGCGCCATCCTGCCGTCCGATGCCGCTCTTGGCGTCCTGTTGTCCAGGCTTCTCCGCATTCCGGTCGCCGGGCCGGTTCTGTGACGCCGACTGCTCGCCGTCCCCTTCCTGGTCAGCCTGCTGATCGGGGTTCTGCTGGCCCTCGCCCTGGGTCTTCCCCTGTCCCTGCATGCCCTTGGAATCCTGCTTCTGTTTCGCGGCGCTCTGACCCTGCGCGGATGAAGCGTTCTTATCCTGCTGGCTGTCGCTCTGTTTTCCCGGTGACTTCAGCTTCGACAACAGATTCGCCACCGCATCCCGCATCTTGTCCGCCAGGCTCGAGTTCTCGCCTTGAGGATTCTTCCCATTTGCGTTCTGCGCACCCTGCTTCGATTGCTGGCCATTCTGAGGATCGGCGGATGCCCCATCCGGCTGGCCGTCCGTCGGCTTCCCGGTACCGGAGGTAGCCCCTTCCGGGTCGTCGCTGCCTTCGGTCTTTCCCTCTTCGGTCTTGCCATTCTCAACGCTCTGGCCCTTTTCCGGCGAGGACATCGGCTCTTCGCCGTCGGGCGTAGCCAACGCGCTGGCTGCCTGCTCTGCGGGACTATTTTGCTTCGCCACCTGCGCATCCAGAGTGTCCACGGAAATACCAAGCTGCTGAAGCTGTTCGTCGAATTTTTCCTGGATGGCGCTCTTGCGCGAAGCCATCTCCTGTTTTGCCGACACCCGGTTAAACGGATTGAACTGAATGTCGGCAATGGGCGCACGAAGATCGAGCGTGTGTAGCAAGCCGTAGCGAAGGCCGAACAGGCTGGCGACCACCGCGAACAGACCCGCAGCGATGTAGACAGTGCGCGGAGCATAGAGCGGTACCGCGATAACCGGATCGTTGTCGGCTGCCAGGCGCTCAGCCATCTTCCGCTGCGCATGCACAAGCTCCGCGTTGCGCATGGGCGGCGTCTTACCGAAATAGTAGGCGGTCGAGAGCGCATCGTGCGAATGAAGTTCGCGGTCCACGCGCTGCGCCACGCGATAAGTGGATGGAGCCAACCGTCGAAGCCGGTAAGCGCCGAAACCCAAGCCCCCAAGCAAGAGGGCTGCCAGCCAATACCAGTTCAGGATCTGTGTTCCGAGTAGCAACAACAGAATCGCGCCGCCGCAGACCAACGCCACCGCGAAACCAACTTCCGCGATAGCCAGGTTCAGCAGACAGCGTTGCCGCGCCCGCGCCAGAAATCTCTCGACTGCGCCGTTTTCGGACAATTGTTCCCGCGAACGATCCCTTCATTCGTATTATCACCCAACGGATCTATACTTTGTGTTCTACGTGAATCCCGGTTCCCCGATTCGCGTAAGACGGACGCGTGGCGACTTTGAAAATGTCGAAAACTTCTTCACGGCCCTCCGTCTGAATCGACAACGTGTCCAGCAGCATTCCGCGCAGGAATTGTGAGGCGGCAATAGCCGAAACCGGAATCCGATGCGTGCGCCATCGAAATAGCCGTCGAGTAACAAAGACCAGTTCGTCCGGCAGAACGCAGAGATAACCAATGGAGTGGAACAACCCAGGCACGCCACGTCCGGCGGCACAATGCGCGGCTGGCGGGGCCGCACTCAAACCGAGCCGCTCGGCGTACTCGCGGGGCAACGGTTGCAGCGAGATTGCGAATCGTTGATCAAGAAGCCTCGGCAGGGCGACCGTCAATGAAGACGGCATCCCCTTCCTGCAAGAAGAATTTGCGAAAGATCGCGGCAAAAGACTTCCACTCGATGCGAATCGATCGAAAGATGCGCGGCGCGAGCCACGCAAAACCCGCCAGGAACACTACAACGACACCCAGGCTCAAATACGGGTGCTTCATGGAAACCCAGACGCCAACCGGGACCGCGACGTCTTCCATCACGCTCAAAGTGATATTGGTGAACGGCTCGGGCGAATGATTGATCAGCAGCCGCGTAGCGGCTTTTGAGGAATGCCCCGTGAACGCAACGCCGCCGCAAGCGAGAGCGATCAGGAGGCGCGTCACCGGCTCGTCCGTCCCAAACGCGGTCGCTCCCAATAAGGCCGCCCCGACCGGCCGGATGAATGTATGAGCCGAATCCCAGACGCTGTCAAACCAGGGAATTTTGTCAGCCAGGAATTCGCAAATGCACCCAACCCCGGCGGCCAGCATCACCCACTTGTTGCCCAGGACTCTCAAATCGTCCAGTGCCGGGGGAAAACGAATCAGGTTGAAATGCGCAACCAGTCCGATGGCCAAAACCGTGGCGTAAAGGCGTATCCCCGCCAGCAGACTTAAGCCTAGGGTAGAGCCGATTAACTGCAGCGAACTCATATCTTAACTGTATACATACACCACCGCCTCGTTGTTCCATTTCAATAACAATCTGTGAGACTCAATCTGCCCGTTTCGTGTTAAAACATTTAGAGCCCCACGTGGATCTCATTTCATCTCATACTGTGTAATATGACGGATTCCAAGCCGAGCCCCTGGATGCAATATGTTCTCGCGCTGGCCGCCGCCTACAACCTGATTTGGGGTGCCGCCGCAGTCCTTTTTCCCAACGCTTTGTTTCAGTGGGCGGACATGCCGCAACCCACCTACACGGAACTCTGGCAGTGCATCGGGATGATCATCGCCGTCTATGGCGTTGGTTATGCCGTCGCTTCCGTGGATCCGATTCGCCACTGGCCGATTGTTCTGGTGGGCCTGCTCGGCAAGGTTTTCGGCCCAATCGGATTTTTGCAAGCTGCCCTCCATGGACGCTTGCCATGGCGAGCGGGATGGCTGGTGGTGGCCAACGATCTCATTTGGTGGATTCCTTTTTCGCTCATTCTCGCGGGATCGTACAGTTATTATCAGAACAAGAAACGTGTTCAATGTCCCGAAGTACTGAGGCTTGCGCTGCGGACGCGCACCAACAACGGAGTGACGCTCGATCAACTGTCGCGCCAGACTCCGGTGCTTCTAGTGTTCCTGCGCCACGCCGGTTGCACATTCTGCCGTGAGGCGCTTGCCGATATTGGAGAGCAGCGGCGAAGTATAGAAGCCACCGGGACGCGTGTGGTGCTGGTCCATATGGGATCGGACGAGCAGGCGAGGAAGTACTTGCCGAAGTACGGCCTCTTGGACACGCCGCGTATCAACGATATGCCGCGCCACTTGTACCGCGCATTCGGCCTGTGCCGGGGAACTATGCGAATGCTCTTCGGGCCAAAGGTCTGGCTCCGGGGCTTCCAAGCCGCCGTTCTTGGTCGGCATGGAACTGGGCGATTGCAGGGTGACAGCTTCCAAATGCCCGGCATGTTCCTGCTCTATCATGGCGAAGTGGTCCGCAGCTACCGCCATCAAAGCGTCGCCGATCGCCCGGATTACGTTCAGTTCAGTGTCTCCGGCTTTCCCCAACTGGGAATGCAATCGTAAGCACAAGCTTGCTATCGTCGTAGCAGGTCGCGGCAATGCAACCGGTTTCCGGCAACCACTCCACAGACCGTCCACCCCGAGTACCAGGCACCGCTCGGGCGGTGCGCGTCTTCGGCGTACCCATCCGGCTGCATTTCACCTTCCTCATCCTGCTCGCGTTCATCGTGGCTGCCGGCCTTGGCGGCGATCAGGCCATGCTGGCAGGCGCCGAATACCTTGTGGCCCTGTTTGCCTCCGTGGTGCTCCACGAACTCGGCCACGCGCTCGTGTCACGGCAGTACGGCATTCGAACGCTCGAAATCGTCATGTATCCCATCGGCGGAGTCTCCCGGCTGGCACGCGATGCCAAACCGGAAGAAGAGCTATGGATCGCGCTGGCCGGACCCGCGGTGAATCTCCTCATCTCCGCCGGCATTCTGGGCGCACTGTTTTATACCGGCCGCATCGGTTCTCCCGAGAGCCTGCAGAAGGCCATGGATTCCAACGTGCTCGCCCGCATTGGCGTCGGAAATCTCATTCTTGGTCTATTCAATCTCATACCTGCGTTTCCCATGGACGGCGGCCGGATTCTGCGCTCCATTCTCGCCCGCTTCCGCTCGCCTGAACGCGCCACGGCCATCGCCTCGTCGGCCGGACGGATACTGGCAATTCTCTTCGTTCTGTTTGGCGTTCTGAACGGTTATTACATGCTCATCTTCATCGCCATCTTCATCTATCTCGGAGCCGAGCAGGAGAATGCGGTGGTGCAAGGCCGCGCACTCACTCACGGACTTCCTGTGCGCCTGGCCATGATCACCGACTACCGCACCCTTTCCCACGGAGACACCGTTCGCGACGCGGCCAAGCTGCTGCTTTCCACATCGCAGCAGGATTTTCCGGTGGTCACCGGAGGACAAGTCATCGGACTCCTCGGGCGCCACGACCTGTTGCGCGGAATGGCGTCCGAAGGCCAGGACGCCTACGTTGCCGGCATCATGAATCGTGACTTTGTCCGCGTTCCGCCCGACATGGACCTGGCCGACGCGATGCAATTACTGGCGGAATCCGCATCCTGTGCGCTCGTCATGGAAGACGACCGGCTGGTCGGGCTTCTCACGCGTGAAAATCTGGCGGAGTTTCTGGTGCTGCGAAAATTCGGCATGCAACCGGCTAGCTTGCGCGCGTAGTCATGCCTCATCGAATAGTCATCATCGGCGGCGGTTTCGGTGGACTCTATGCAGCCAGAGCCCTTGGCCGCGCCGACGCCCGCGTTACGCTGCTGGACCGGCGAAATTTCCATCTCTTTCAACCCCTCTTGTACCAGGTAGCAACCGGCAGCCTCGCACCGGGCGACGTAGCCGCGCCAATCCGGTCTGTGCTTCGTAAGCAACGGAACACTGAAGTGCTCCTGGCCGAGGCGGTGGACATCGATCCCGCAAAGCGCGTGGTGATTCTAGCCGATGGGGAAGTTTCATACGATTCCCTGATCGTAGCCACCGGATCCGAGAACTTCTATTTCGGCAACGAACATTGGGAAGAGATCGCCCCCGGGCTCAAGACGGTGGAAGACGCGACCCGGATCCGCCACAAGATTCTCTACGCCTTCGAAGCAGCCGAAAAGGAGAGCGATCCCGCTAAACGCCGCGCCTGGCTGACGTTCGTAATCGTCGGCGGCGGCGCCACCGGAGTCGAGCTGGCCGGCGCTCTCGGGGAGATCGCAAACGATGTACTCAAGGACGAGTTTCGTTCCATCCGGCCGCAAGATGCGCAGATCATCCTGCTCGAGGGGACACCACGAGTACTGCCGCCATTCGCACCGGATCTTTCGCGTACCGCCGAGAAGTTGTTAATCAAATTGGGCGTCCGGCCGCGGACTGGAGTGCGCGTCACCGAAGTCGACGCCGAAGGAGTGAATCTCACTTGTGCCACGGGAACCGAGAGAATCGAAGCGCGCACCGTGCTCTGGGGCGCGGGAGTGCGCGGATCGGCTTTCGGAGTGAAGCTCGCCGAAAGAACGGGCGCCGAACTCGACCGGGGACGCCGCATCGTAGTGACCAAAGAGTGCACCATTCCGGGTCATCCGGAAATCTTTGTGATCGGCGACCTGGCGCATTTCGAGGACGAGAACGGCCGCCTGGTTCCTGGAGTCGCACCGCCCGCGATACAAGAGGGTCACTACGTGGCCAGCGTCATCCTACGCCGCTTGCAAGGTAAGCCTGTACCGCCCTTCCATTATTGGGACAAGGGCAGCCTGGCGGTCATCGGACGCGCAGCCGGAGTCGCGGAGTTCGGCAAATTTCGCTTCGGCGGCCTGTTTGCCTGGCTCTTATGGCTGTTCATCCACCTGATGTACCTGGCAGGATTTCAGAATCGTCTGGTCGTGTTTGTGCGCTGGGGCTTCAGTTATCTGACTTTCAACCGAGGCGCCCGCCTCATCACCGGAACCTCAGATTCCACGAAAGCTGACACGGCCTGAGGCGGGTGCGTCACGCTTCCCACGGATTCAAAACCTGCACTTGCGTGCTGATAAAGTCGGTGGCGTTGCGCGAGACGACTGTCAAATTGTGGTGCAGCGCTGTCGCCGCCAGCAAGCTGTCGATGACCGGCAAGGCTATTCCTTTTCGCTTCGCCTCGGCAGTGATCAGGCCCCACCGATCGGCAATTGCCGCGTCAATCGGCACGATTCTTCCCGCGAATCGGGCCCGCAATTCAACCTCCAGCCATATTTCCAGTTGTGTCCTCCGTTTGCCCTGGGCAAGTAGCGCTGCCCCTCTCCGAATCTCTCCCAGAGTCAAAACGCTGAGATAAAGCAAACTTTCATCAGCCGCCTCCATCCACGCCAGAACGCGCGGTTCCGGCCTTGGCGTTCGCAGTTCGGAAATAATGTTGGTATCGAGGAGGAATCCGCTCATAGCTCAATATCGCGACCGGTATCCTTGTCCCGTTCCAAATCCAGGTCGACGCCGGCGAGCGGCGATTCCCGGAAGAACTCGACAATGCTTCTCGGCTGGTGAGACTTGACGATAAGGCGGTCGTATTGTTCATCGGAAATCATCACGACGCCCTCCTTGCCCTGCCGGGTAATCCGTTGTGGTCCTTCGGTTCGAGCGCGCCGAAATACTTCGCTAAATCGGGCTTTGGCTGTTTGGATCTGCCAGTCTCGCGGAGACCTTCCAGGACTCTTCGCCAGTTTACGTTCAGGTTTCTTGACAGCTTTGGGCATTAAGGGGGTGCCTTCTTAGTAATGACTAGTCTGACTAGTCATAATGTAGCCGCTCGAGGGGCTCTTTGTCTAGAAGCCAAACCGGCGATTAGCCAGGATATAATCGCACCGATGCGAACCGCAATCATCCTCTCCTCCCTCCTTCTCTGCTGCGCCGCCTACAGCGAAGATCTCCTGAACCACAAAAATCTCGACGGCTGGAAATTCACCGGCCGGCACACACCCGGCGGCAATGGCTTCTCAGTGGCCGACGGTGTAGTGCAGACCGGTGGCGACGGCGGCATAATCTGGTACACCAAACGGAAACTCGGCAACGTAAAAATCCGCCTGGTCTACAAAATGTCCAATGAAAAAGGGAACTCGGGTTTCTTCATCCGCATTCCCGCTGAGCCAATGAGCGAAGACGACGCAATCAACAAAGGAATCGAAGTGCAGATCGACAACCGCGACGACGACTGGCACTGCACCGGAGACCTCTATTCCATGACGAAAGCCAAAGCCCGGCCTTACAAACCGGCCGGCGAATGGAACACCATGGAAATCACGCTCGATGGACTGCGGACAATCGTCTACGTCAACGGTGTTCTAGTCACCGACTACGACGGAGTTTCGCCTGTCCCGGAAAAGAAGAAATCATACGAGCCTGATAGGGGTCCTCGACCGGAATCCGGCTATGTCGCGCTGCAGAATCACGATGCAAGCGCAGTGATTTCCTTCAAGGAAGTCACCGTCATGCCCTTGCGATAGGGAAGCTTACTTCCCGTTCGACAGCGTGCCCGACACCCACAGGCCGACATACTGCGATGATGCAGTCCCCGGCGCTCCACCACGGAGCGCGGACCGCTGATCCATGCGCATCACACGGAACGCCACAGCGTCGCCCGGCTTGAGAGTGCTCTGAACCTTGCGCACGTCATCCAGCGAATTCACCGGCTGCCGGTTGATCGAGACAAGAATATCGCGATCCTTAAGACCGATATCGTCGGCGAAGGAACCCTCCACCACCGAAGTCACCACCACGCCGTGCTTGTCCGCCCAGGTAGCGCCTTCCTTCTCGGTGTCGTTCAATGGCCGGACGGAAATGCCAAACTTCGGCTGTTCCTGCGACCCTGTCGGACTCATGTCCCTCACTTCATCGCCCTCGTGTCCCGGCTTCACGAGACGCGGATCTCTCTGCGCCTGCAACTGAGTCTCACGATCGACGATCGACACCTTGAGATCGAGCTTCTTGCCGCCGCGGTCCACAGTCAAGTCAACCGTACTTCCTAGCGGAGCAGCTGCTACGTGGTTCACGAGATCGGTGCCGTCTTTGATCGGTTTACCGTTGAACGCCACGATCACGTCCTCCGGTTTCATGCCAGCTTTTTCCGAAGGCCCGCCCGGCATCACTCTGTCTACCAGGACGCCTTCCTTCAGGCCCAACGCCTTCATCAATTCGCTATTCTTCTCGGCTGCGTAAAATTGGATGCCCACCGAGCCGCGCGTCATCTTACCGCTGCGAATGATGGAATTGTATACGGCCACCGCCATGTTGCTGGGCAGCGCGAAACCGATGCCCTGGTACCCGCCGCTCTGCGTGGCAATCGCAGTGTTGATTCCGATCACCTCACCAACGGAATTCAACAGCGGACCTCCACTGTTGCCCGGGTTGATCGCTGCATCCGTTTGAATGAAATGCTGGAACACCTGCGAGCCTGGAATATCGCGTCCCATCGCACTGATAATACCCAAAGTCACACTGGTCTCAAGCCCGAACGGAGATCCAATCGCGATCGCCGTGTCCCCTACCTGCACCACGTCCGAGTTGCCGATCTTCAACGAGGGAAGCGGATGGCCTGTGTCAATCTTGATCACCGCCACATCCGATTCGGTATCCACGCCGATCAGCTTGGCGCGATATTCCGCGTCATCGCCGGGAATCTTCACTTTGATGTGATCGGCTTTCTCCACCACATGATTGTTGGTCAGAATGTAGCCGTTCTTATCGACGACAAATCCGGAACCGGTCGCCTCGCGCTTTAGAGCTTTCTGCGGCTGATTGCGCTGGTTCGGGTTTCCATCCGGGAAGAACCGGCGGAAGAGATCCATCGGGTTTTCGTCCCCGCCTTCCTCGTCTTCTTCGTCCGGAGCCTGTCCGCGCGGGCTGACCGAAGTCCTTGCCTTTTGGGTCCAATCGGTGCTGATGTTCACCACCGAAGGCTCAAGCCGTTTCACCAGCTTGGACAATTCGTTCGGCTGCGCGGTCGCCGCCGGGATGGTGAGAGGTGTCGCGTCGGGGGCCACCATCTGGTCCTTGGCCGCGAACACTCCGGTATTGATCAGCGTGCCGATTACAATCCCCACCGAAAGGGTGAAAATCATCAGCGTGAACGAAAGCAGCTTCTGGCGGCGCATCTTGTCAAGGAAAGCCATGGATCCCCTTCTTCGGCGAACTATTAATATTCTACTCCTTCTGGATGTTCCCGCCTGTCGAAGGGTTTCAACTCAGCCAGTAGTATTCCCGCCAGAATGCAAAACGCGCCGGCCATGGCGCGCCGGGACAACACTTCATCTGCAATAAGATACGACGTCAACCAGGCGAAAACAGGTTCAAGCGCGAAAATCAGCACCGTTCGCGTCGGAGTGGTTTCCCGTTGCGCCCATGTCTGAAGCAGGAAACTCAACGCAGTAGCCAAAAGCGATGTGACACCCAGCGCCACCCATACCTGCGTCGTCCAGCGCACCACCGGAGTCTCCACCCACCAGAAAGTCGCCAGCCCTATCACCGCACACGTGCCGATTTGCATCAATGACAGCCACTCGTACCCCATCGTGCGCGAATAACGGCCAAGAAGCAGGATATGGCAGGCATAGGCTACTGCACACGCCGTCGTCAGCAAATCGCCCTTGTTCATGTGCAGGTCGAGCCCTTTCAGCGTCAGTAAACACAGCCCCACAAACGCAATCAAGACGCCCAGCCACTCCGACAGTTGCGGCGCTTTCCTGTAAATCGCGGCACTGAACAAAGGTACCAGCGGGATATAGAAACCAGTGATGAATGCCGACTTAGCCGGTGTCGTCAGCCGCAGTCCGAACGTCTGCAGCGCGTAGCCGGCGAAAAGAAAAAGCCCGACAAGGAGTCCAGCCCTCCATCCCTCCGTCGCTACCGCCCCGCGAACGCGGAACACGATCATGAGCGCCAGCGCTGCTGCGGAAAACCGCAGCGTGAGGAACAGCAAGGGCGAGATTTCCGCCAGCGCGTTCTTTATCAGGACGAAGGTCACGCCCCAGATGAACGCCACGAACGCCAGTGCCAGGTCCGCGCGAAGGCGCCGGCTCATTGCCTGCGAAGCAGCCCTGCCAGGATCAGAAACACCCGCTTCAATCCCATTTCCCGGCCTTCCGGATGGAACCACTCAGCCGGAGTATGCGCGCCGCCGCCCCGTCCTCCTACGCCGATCGAAACGGCCGGAACACCCATCGATAGCGGTACGTTCGCGTCGGTCGACGCGCAGTCCAGATGAGAGCGGATACCGAAGTGAGCGTCCACAGCCCGGATCACATTCAACATCGGTGAATCTTCCGCCAACGCGCCGCCCGGCCGCGAACCGATCTCCTTCATCCTGGCGTTCACTTTGCCGCCTGTAGCCGCCGCATTCTCTTTCTTCAAAGCCCGATCGACGCAGTGTTTCAGCCGGTCCGCCAGTTCGTCGATCTTTCCTTCATCTTCAGACCGTATGTCCACCTTCGCCCGCGCTTCGGTCGGAATCGAATTAATGCTCGTTCCACCGTCGATGAGTCCAAAGTTGTACGAAGTGCGAGGAAGATAACTCGGGCCGATGTCCGCCGATTCGTCCATGAACGAGGCAATCGTCCGGCTCAAAGCATGCACAGGATTTCCGATTCCGAAATCGCTCCAGCTATGCCCGCCGCTGCCTTGGAACGTAACTTCGAAACGCCGGCTCGCCAGCGCCTGACACGTGATGTGATCGATACTCGGCCCGTCCAGCACGAGAAACCCTTTGAACTTGTTCGCCAGGTTCGCCTGCCGGCAGAGAAAGCGCATCCCGCTCAAGTTGCCTTCTCCCTCTTCGCAAACATTCGCCACGAAGAGCAGGGAAGCGCGGTTGATTCCCGCCGGACACACCTTCAAAGCGCGAGCGATCGCCAGCAGCGCCGCCAATCCCGCCCCGTTATCCGACACCCCCGGGCCACGCATCGTTCCATCCGCATCAAGCGTTATATCGTCGGGCGTTCGAGGAGCCAGAACAGTGTCCAGATGAGCGGTCACGGCCAGATAAGGACCTTGCGCATCCGGCGAAAACTGAGCGACGACATTGCCTCCGCGGTCGATGCGCGCCTCGCAGCCGATCGTTTTGAACTGCGCCACCATCCATTCCGCCCGTTTTTCTTCAAGAAACGTCGGAGCAGGCACCCGGCACAGCGCCAGATGGTGTTCGGAAATCCATTGGCGCTCCTTCGCAAACCATTGGAGACTTTCGCGCATCTCTGATTGCTGCACAAGCTCGGCAATCGGCGTCAAAAGCGCCGCTGCACCGTTCTTGAGTACCGTAGCCATCGAAGTCTCAGTGTAGCAATGCCGCCCATGCCCGCCCGTAGTACCAGAGCGAACCGAGATACGCGGCAACACAAAGAATCAGGAACAGCGGCCCCTGCCGGTCCACCGCAACTCCCGCCGAAACCAGAAAGAACGACTGAATCAGCCCGTTCGGAACCACCACGCCCGAAGTAAACCGCCACCTGTGTTGCGCGATCGGCTGGAACACCGAAGTATGGTGTCCAATCGCCAGCGCCACTAGCGCAGCCCCCAATCCAGCCAGGGGACGCAGCGGAAGAAGCAGCGGAACGGCAATCAGAAGGAACGCCAGATCTTTAGCTAACAGGATCTGCCAACCCGCCAGCGGCAACAGACGATAGCGATCCATTCCCGCCGTTCCATCCAGCCCGAAAAAGCACTGCGAGTAAGTGCTCATCGCCAGCACCACAACAACGGTCAATATAGACAAAGCGGACGCATCTGGAGCTTTGCTGAACAGCCGGTAGCCAATCGCGGAAAGACTCAGAACCAGCGCCACATACGGATCCAGAGTCGTCAACATCTGGCGCAGATTTTTCCGGATCAATCCGCCAAGCACCCCTGGCGGAGCGGGAATCCGGCGCAAAACATCGAAGCTCGGCGCTTTCTTCGCCACCTGGCCGCCCAAAGCCACCAGCGCCTGGACGATAGCCGCCGCCGCTAAGAACTGCACTGCGACAGCAAGCTTCTGAGTTTTCACCAACAAGCCAACCGTGATCCACGCCACGGGACTCAATGCCACGCTGGTAAACCGGAGCGCCACTCTCTGTTTGGGCGACAGCGGCCAAAGCATCAGCCGGTCGGCGGGAATCTTTCGCAACGGATCGGCCGACAGCGGGAACAGCACGAGCAATCCAAGAATCAGCAGGAAAAACAGGGCGCTTTCCAACTGCTGCATGAGCAATAGAACGAACAGGAAGAAATTATTGCCCATAATGGACTGCAGCGTCCGCAGGTCGCGCCACACGGCACGCCCCAGCGCTCTTAGGACGCTTGCGATCCCAGCCACGGAAGATCTTGTTCTAGTGGGGCTTCCACTAATTCAAAGTAATGTTCTTCAAGTCCGCGAGGCAGCTCGGAGATAGCGGAGTTCCAAACCAGCTGCCCCTTCCGGATCATCATGATCTGTACGGCCAGCCGGTCGACCAGCGAAAGAATGTGAGAGGACAGCAGAATCGTCATGCCGCGCCGCGCAATCGAGATGAGCAGCAAACGGATCGTCTCGGCCGTCACAGGATCGATGCCCTCGAACGGCTCATCGAGAAACAACACACGGGGATTCGGAAGCAGCGCCATCGCCAGCGAAGTTTTCTTGCGCATGCCATGCGAGCACTGTGAGAGAAAAGTACGCCGGCCGTCCTGCAATCCAAGCGCGCCTAGTAATTGCTCCACCCGCGAGCGCGTTTCGAAAGAACTCAGACCATAAATCGGACCAGTAAGCTGCAAATGCTCTTCAATCGTAAGATCGTCGAATAATCCAAGATTCTCCGGCAGAACCCCAATCTCGCGCTTGTTTAAGGCCGATGCCTCACCCGAACTCGGCTCCAGCAATCCGGTCAGCATCTTCAGCAAAGTTGACTTACCCGCGCCGTTAGGTCCCAACAATGCACAAATCGTGCCGGTGGGAATCTCAAACGTGACGTTGTCCACCGCGGTGAACGCGCCAAAGCGTTTAGTAAGATGCTTGCACCAAAGCATACCCAGGACGTTAGTGTAGCAGCCCGATTTGAAAGTCTCCTGTCGGACCCTCGAATGCTGACCGGTACTACCTTGACCGTAGAAACCACCCGCCAGGCAACACGTCCTTAGTAACGTCTGGAGGTGATATGCATTTCCACGTTCGGATCCACCACTGGGTTGTCTCGTGGTTCTATGTAGGCATCGTTTGCGGGATAGTAGCAGTGACCAACATTTTTTTCAGGGATCTCTCGCCCACACAGATAAAGGTCACCCTGATGATCGGTGCACTGTTTTGGCTGTTGGGAGGCCTCGCATGTTACGGCTTCGAAGGAGTTAAGATCGAACCGCCAGCTCAACCACCCGGTAAAAGCGTCGAGCCCCCTTCATCGCAACAACAAAAAGAATGGCGTTCCGCATCCGAATTTCTACTCCCGGGCAACCGAAAAAGCATTCTGCCGCCCAAATACTGACGTTCGGAGGCCAACCCTGGCGTGAGCGCATACGCACGCCAGGATAGAACGAAACGTTCGAACGTCAGCTTCGCCCTAGCTGGCCAAGCACCCCTGGCGGAGCGGGAATCCGTCGCAAGATATCGAAGCCCAGCGCTTTCTTCGCCACCTGGCCGCCCAAAGCCACCAGCGCCTGAAGAATAGCCGCCGCCGCTAAGAACTGCACCGCGACAGCAAGCTTCTGAGTTTTCACCAACAAGCCAACCGTGATCCACGCCACGGGACTCAATGCCACGCTGGCAAACTTCGAAGATAATTTGCAGCTCCCGGCGCCGCGAATGCCTTAGGGTTCTACCCAGTAACACCGTGCCGGGTGTCCGACACACGCCTCGGGCCGGGGACCTTCGGCGCACCGTCGATGACGGCTGGCCAGACTCGGCCGTATCCGATCACTTCGAGCGGTTGCTCGATCCCGGCGTCGGCCCGGGCGTTTTCACTCAATGCGACCGTGGTTCCCGCTACGGCTCTTAGCTACCTGACGCTCTGGCCGATAGGAGGCACCGAGCCCACGGTCTCGACGCTGAACTCGCTCGATGGAAGCATCGTCGCCAATGCCGCGATCGTGCCGGCGGCCCGTTCGGGCGGGATCAATGCGCTCGTAACGGATCGAGTGGATCTCATTCTGGACATCAACGGGTATTTTGCGCCCTGACGCTGTGTAGGATCCGACACTGGAAGAAGCGCCGCAACGGATCAGTCAATTTTCGAGGGGCCCGATGCCTGCGGCGTCTTGCCGGATTGCGAGAGGTGACGATTCGGGCAGTAGTTGGACGCAGCAAGTGGCAGACCTGGTTCGGCCGCGTGCAGATGGTTGGTAGCGCGATCGTCATGAACAAAGCTGCCCACGCTGCCCCTTCACCTACTAGGTATTGGGCCACCACGTTCCAGTCGTAATCCGTTGACCGAAGCACAGTGCAAGTTCCCGAGTGACGCTATGCGGAAGTTGGCGCCTGGAGTTTCTCGGCATCACGCAAAGCCCAGCCAGGACTCGAACCTGAAACCCAAAACGAGTTAGCGATCCAGGTTAGCGTAAGATCCACATTTTCAATAACTAGAAGTTTGGCTGCCCATCGTGGACACGTTTCGAACTTCTGCGACCTGACGGGCGGTCCGCTCGAACTATTCCAATTGCTTTCAGGCCGATGGTATCGATGCAAGATTCGTATGCCCGTCCAGTCTGGGTGCCCAGCCGAGATCCTTCTCGAACGACGCGAGAACGAGGAACTTGTGGCCGAGAAACCAAGACCCCGGTCGGGGCGGTGAACAACTACGGCGTCGCAGAGGACTCGTCGGCAACCGAATCCTGTTGACCGGCTATTGGGGCCCCGACCGAAGTTTTCCGTCGGCCACGGAACGCCCTGGGTGCCGTCTTTTCGGGCAAACCATCCTCGCCACATTCGCGCCACTGCGAACTGCCTGTCCACAATCCGATATCATGTTGGAGGATTCACACCAGCGCTGGCATTATCGCGTGGTCGACCGCTGTATCGGGGAGAATGTGGATGTATGGGAGATGCAGTTAGCCTCGACGATTTGCGGCAGATGACACCAGGTGAATTCGAAGCTGCCATGACTAGGTTGCTTCGCGTTCTAGGCTTCGAGGCACAACAGACCCAATTGACGGCGGATGGCGGAATCGACATCTGGGCGTTCAGCGAGCAACCGATAACAGGCGGCCGCGTCATTGTCCAATGTAAGAGGTACGGGCCAGACACGATGGTCGGCGAACCGGTCGTTCGGGAAATGTATGGCCTGGTCCACGCCCATGGAGTCACTAAGGGAATTGTCATAAGCACTTCCGGCTTTACCGCGTCGGCTCGGCGGTTTACCAGCGGGAAGCCGCTCGAATTAGTTGACGGCAATCAGCTACTCGGAATTCTGAGGGGTTGTTCCACTGATTCAATCCTCGGACGCGTTGCGTCGCGTTGGGGGCCTCGCCGATTCTCACCATTCACCACCGTGCTCGAAGATGTCTCAGAGTGGAGTCGTAGCTTTTCTCCGCCTTACCCGCTTCGGCTTGTCGCAACCGCGAGCGAGTACCTTGCTCAAATGCCGGACATGGACGTGAGCCAACCCAGGCCGTGGACGGACGTCTGGGAGCTTTGCCCTGCCATAGACTACCTGAAAGCCGAGTACGTATTGATTGAAGAGGCGCAGTTCCGCCCCGAGGAGCATGCCCCATCAGTGCCCGAGGTCCTACTGACACGACTCAGGCGTGCTTGCGATCTGTTCTCACAGCTTGAGCAACAAAATGATTTCCGTGTGCAAGTGGACGAGTATGTTTACGGGAATAGTCGTGATTGTTGCCTCGGAATGGTTCAACAGAACCTGGAGGGAATGTGTCTGAAGTTCTGGTGGAAACCTCACATGTGAGGGGCAACCGGTGTTCAGTCTCGGCGGCTGGACACCTGACTCAAGTTCGAGCGTCAAACTGGGGTCGCCCGTAAAGTACAGAATTGAAACATCGATTTCTCCCGGCTCCCCAGGTAGGATTCGAACCTAGAATCCTTCGTAACAGCTTGTTCGCCAGCAGACGCAGAAACCCAATTGGGTAAGCCGGACGAAGAAATACCGAGCTGCAGACAAGCCGGACCGTTAGTGTAGCAGCAGATCATTTATGATCTCGGCAACGGCGCGGATATCGGATTCGGAATCCGCGTACACACCCACGGCTCCCGCCTCAGTGTCCCAAACCAACCTCTTGGCGAGCTCGGAGTTTCTCTTCTTCACCTCTTTCCTAATCAAACCCTCGGCCGCGTAGTTCGTCGCAAGATTCAAACCAGGCGCGAGGCTCTCAAAGATCGACCACTGCTCCATGCCTTCACCCGGCCGTTGGATCATGATCTTCCCCACGCGTTCCTTAAGCTTTGCCCACTTGGGATCAGTCGGGGTGTAGTCGATCCGCATATCGGGGCGTGCCGCGCGGAGAGCTTCCACGCCGCCGCCGATTCCCGGACCAAGCCGAAGTCTTCGAAGCCCCGAAATTTCGGCCAGCGGCGACAGGTCACCATCCTCGACCCCGCAAAACAGAGTGAGTTCCTCAAGCGCGGACGCCGTTGCCAGCGGTTTCAGCGTCGGCAGACGAAGCGACTCACTGTCCGTAAGCGCAGCGTCGTCGATCACCAAAGATCGCAACCCGGGGACCGCCGCTACGGACGCCAGATCCACTCCTCCCGCCGGCATCCGCAACGTCAACTCGGTCAGCCGGGACATCTCCCGCAGCGGCGTCAGATCCTCCATCCGGAGGTTCAGCAGCGTCAACTGCTCCAGTTGCTCTACGCTCCCCAGCCCCTCGAGCGATTTCACCCCGCGCCCGGCAAGAGTGAAACGCCGCAGCCGTTTCCACGTATTCCACCGGCGTAGATTGGCGATCTGCACGTGGATCAGGTGCGCCTCTTCTAGCAGCGTGCATTCACGGAGCTTGGCCCAACCCTTGGCCGGTCCGAGTATATGCAGAAATTTGAGATCCGTCATCCGGGCTACTGCGTCGAGAGGATCGCGAAACAGGTCCGCTTTGAGTTGCTCGAGCGCGGTCATTCGCTCCAACGCCGCAAGACTCCCGGTCAGCCAACGGTTGAACGCGAGTTTGCGCATTTGTCCGGCAGGAAGGGCGTCCAGGTCGAGACGCGAGTTCCCTGAGTGGGCCAGAGCGTAAATCGACTCCAGCCCCGTCAAGTTCCGCAATGTGGATGCATCCGGTAACGGCCCTGTAGGATGCAGCAACAGTTCCCGAATCTCCGGAAGCCCTCGGCCTGCTTGCAATCGCGTCGAAGCGACTACCGACTCGACCGTCGGGAAATCGGCCAGCACGTCCAGATCGATCACGGGCGTTCTCTGCTTGCCCTGCTCGGAAGCAGCCAACACCTGCACATCGCCCGCCGCCACCGCTTCAATCGGGACGACAGAGAGCTGTGTGGAGACTGGCGAACCATCTGCCTGACGCTGTCCCGCGCGTGCAAAATGCTCGAACGTGTACCGGAAAACACTCGCCGGCCGCTCGAGGCGCACAGAACCCAGGGGCAGTGAAGTAAGCACAGCTGAACAAATATTAGAACATCAGCTTCGCGCCGAGTTGCAGATTACGTCCACTCGTAACACCGACGATCCCCGTAACAAACCCAAAGGAGCCATTACCAAGCGTCGAGTTCGAGTTGGCGAATTGCGGCGTATTGCTAACGTTGAACGCTTCACCCCGGAGTTCCACATGGACGCGCTCAGTGACACGGAAGGCCTTGAACAGCGAACAATCCATGCTGAAGAAACCAGGACCACTCACCGAATTGCGCCCAACGCTACCAAAATTAAGTCCAGTAGGAGCGACAAAGCTAGAAGTGCTGAACCAGGGATTACCGGTGTTGATGCCGTGCAAAATCTGAACGGGAGCAATCTGATCCGGCGACTGCATATTTCCAGGCGCCAGCAAATTCGATGCGGCATAGGTGATGTCCATCGGCGTACCGGTTATCAGCGTCAGAATGCCCGCCACCTGCCAGCCTCCGAGCGCCATCATCACGCCGCGGTTGGCAGAACTCATCCAACGTCTGCCTTCTCCAAACGGCAGTTCCCAGAGGTAGCTCTGGACAAACGTGTGTGTCCGGTCATAATCGTTGCGAGCATAATTCCGCCGGAGATTGATGTAATAATTGAGCCCGCCATCATCACCTCGCTGGAAGCCCATCCCCTTGGCGAACGTAATCGATAGCCCGCCCGTGAACCGGCGATCCAGTTTCGCCTGTAGATGCAAGCATCGGCATAGGAGAAAGAAAATGGCAACACAAGAACAAGTAGCTGCAGCAACCAGAACGGCCACACACGGCCTGACGATCAAACTCAAGTCCGACGCCGTTGTGCGCGGAGAAAGCAAACAGGAATTCGAAACGATCCTGAACGCCCTTCTTAGCGACGCCACATTAGGCACCGCCCAGGAAATCCTCCTCATCCCAATACAAGCCGAGGGCTATTGGAAAATGGAGCGAGCCAGAAGCATGGAATCCGGAGCGCTCGGCGCAAGGCTGTGATTCGTAGCCAGCCCCACTCGCCGCGCATCCCGGTGCCCAACCTCCCCCCGAACTCGGCGGACTGAGCCAGTTCGCCTTCATCGAAAAGCTCGAAACGATGTCCGAAACCGAAGCGTTCGATTTCTTAGACAAGCTCACCCCGCTGCCGGCCGGTTGTAAACGATGAATGTATGCGCTGAATTGGTACCTAGCCGCCTACAGTTCCGCTCCGGAATGGACGATTATCCAGGCTGAGGAATGATGCGCTTCCTGAACGTCTTTCTAATCTATCTGTTACTGATTTCAACGCTACCCGGTCAGACCCCGCCGGGCAAGCTCGACGTGGTAATCATCGACGGCAGCGACGCCACCAGCAATATCGCCACCCATACTATGCACCCGGTGACGATTCTGGTGCAGGACGAGGCGAAAAGGCCGGTCAAAGACGCCAAAGTAACGATGCACCTCCCAGCCGACGGCCCAGGGGGCTCGTTTGCACTGAATGGCGACACTTATCTCATTAAAGAAACAGATTCGCAGGGTCGCGTGCTATTTACCGGAATGAAGCTGCGCAACGCTACCGGGCAATATACGATCCACGTGGACGCCAGAAAGGATGGCCAGACCGGTTACGCCACCCTCACTCAGACCGCCGCGGAACTCCCGGTCACCAGCCAAGGTTGGCCGAAACGCACTTGGGTAATTCTGGCCATTATCGGTGGCGGAGCGGCAGCCGGAATCGCCGCCGGGATTTATAACAATGGCAGTTCGAACCCTGGCCCTGGATTTTCCGTTACACCCGGAAATCCAACCGTTACAGGCCCGCACTAGAATAAGGGGATTTGTTTTCTAATAACTCAATGTTCAGAGACTTCCTCCGACTAACTATCGCGATAATCGCCGCGGCGCCTGCTATCCTGACTGCGCAGCCGGCCAAATGGTCGACGCCCACGCTCGGATATCTCTACGACTCCGATTCCAAAGCAATTCGTGTGCTCTCAGGTATTCCCGGAGCCGCCAGTTTGGACGGCGGACTTTCCGTTCCTGACAAATTGGAACAGGCCGCTATTTCACCCAATGGCAAATACGCAATTGCTGCGGTCAAAGATGCCGGAAGCCTCAGTCTCATCACATGGGCCCTGGGAGCCGTCACCTCCGCCGCCCTCGACGGAACTCCGGCTTCAGCCGATCTCGTGGCGTTCAGTAATTCCAGCGCCGTGGCCGCAATTCTTTCGCGCGATGCGCAGACAATACAGATCTGGACTGGACTGCCCGATCAGCCTTCTCTGTCGCGGAGTGTCGCCGCCGTGGACCTATCTGCGTTGGCTGTTTCGGACGACGGTGCGCTCCTCGCGGGCGCTAATAGTTCGTCTGTCTTCTTGATAGGTGGCGATCAGCCCAAGGTGATTGCCAACGGCGGACCATACGCCCTGACGTTTCTGAAGGACTCGCATGATCTCGCCATAGCCGACCAGACCGCGGATCAAATTTCACTTCTAACCCAAACCGACGGCGACACGAAGACGCAGCCATTGGCCGGATCAGCGGACGGAGTAGCGCAGGTCGCCGCCCTGGCGGTGTCCGGCGACGGAGGCCTCCTTTTGGCGGCAAATCTTCGCGGTAGATCGGTACTCAGCATCGATCTCACGTCTAAGTTGTCCACTCTGACCCAATGCGATTGCCAGGCGGAAGGCCTCTACCGCGCGCAAGGAAATGCTGTGTTCCGGTTGACGAACTCCCTGGACAATCCGATTTCCGTCTTTGACGGAGACACCGGGCCCCGGGTCGTCATCATCCCGGCAGGGGGTGGCCAATGACAGCGCCAATGAAAAGGATTCTCTCCGCTGCACTCCTCATTGCGGGAATAGCTCAGGCGCAATCGGGGGCCATTCGTCCGAATCCCGGATTCACCACCAACGTCATCCCCGCCAATGACGACGGTTCCGCTCCGATCGCGGACCTCGGTTTCACCATCAACTTCTTCGGCAAGCTCCGGTCGCAAGGCTACGCCAACAACAACGGCAACATCACATTCGATAACTCGCTGGCCACCTACACTCCCTTCGGACTCACCAGCACGCAGCGCGAAATCATCGCGCCATTTTTCGCCGACGTCGACACCCGCGGCGCCCATTCCAAACTCGTTACTTACGGCCGCGACACTGTCAATGGCCACAATGCCTTCGGTATTAACTACGTCAACGTCGGCTACTACGCGTCGCACGACGACAAGTTGAACAGCTTTCAAGTTGTGCTCGTCGACCGCTCCGACCTGGGTGCGGGCAATTTCGACATCGAGTTCAACTACGCCAGAATCAGTTGGGAAACAGGCGACGCCAGCGGCGGCGTGAACGGCTACGGCGGTGTTCCGGCAGTAGTCGGCTGGTCCAACGGCACCGGCGCCGACGGAACGTTCTATCAATTCGATGGCTCGCTCGTTCCAGGAGCTTTTCTTGACAGCAATCCAACCGGGCTAATCCACCGGACGCAGAATGGTACGCAGGTTGGGCGCATCCTCTCCCGCGCCCGTGGTGGCAAGATCCTGCCGCCTCTGGGCATTTCCGGGACTTGTCCGCTGCCGCCGGCCACCGTTAACTCTCCGTATACGGATCAGTTCACCGCCGTTGGTGGCGCAACGAATCTCCGCTGGTCTTTGTTGGCCGATCCCGGTGCTTCACTGCCGCCCGGGCTCACCGCCTCCGCCGGCGGACTCTACTCCAGCACGCCCACCTCGCCCGGCACATACGAATTCACCATTCAACTGATCGCCACCACAGAGGACGGCGATCAAACAGTCACCAGCCGTTGCAGCCTAACAGTCCTGCCCCCGCAACTGAGGATCACTAACACCTGCCCGCTACCGCCCGCAACTCTCGGCCGCCCGTATTCGCAGGCCCTCCAGGTGAGCGGTGGCCGCACCCCATACACCTGGTCATTGACACCCGATTCCATTACACTGCCTCCAGGAATGTTCCTCAGTACCAGCGGTAACCTCACCGGTACACCGCTGCTCGACGGCGCGTTTCCCGTCACGTTTCGTGTAAGCAGTAATCCCAACGATGGCCCAACGTCCGCCACCAAGACTTGCAACATCATCGTGAACGTGCCGGTAGTGCCCTTCACCTCAGCCTGTTCGCTCGCGCCCGCTACAGCCGGGGTACCTTACGGCCAGGCGCTCACCGTGAACGGTGGTGCGCCGCCGTACGCGTGGTTGCCTCTATCCCTTCCACTCGGGCTGACTCTTGCGGCTGACGGGACCATCAGCGGCATCCCTCAAAGTGCCGGCCCGTCTCAACTGGTTGCCCAAGTCATCGATTCCAACGGTCAGAAGATTACGCAGTCCTGCGGAATCTCCATCAATCAGCCGCAGATCGCCATCAGCACCACGTGCCCGTTACCGGCCGCCACCGTGGGACAGAGTTACTCCCAACGGATTTCCGGAGCTGGCGGCCTGGCGCCGTACTCGTTCTCTACTTCCGGCGGGAATTTCCCCTCCGGGCTCACGCTGAAAAGCGACGGGACCATTAGCGGCGTTCCCATTGCCCCGGGCCCATCGAACTTCCGTTTGCTCGTTTCAGATAGTGCGGGTCATCCTGCGTCTCAAAGCTGCTCCCTCGCCGTCAAGCCGTCCGCCTATCGCCTGTCCTCCTGCCCGGTGAATGCGACGGCCGGCGCTCTCCTATCCTACACGTTCCAGGTGGACGGTGGCCAGAGCCCCTACATCTTTAGCGGCGGCAATCTACCTCCGGGTCTCAGCCTTAATAGCTTCGGTATTCTGGCAGGACGGCCCACCAAGTCCGGTACGTACCCGTTCAACGTGAATATCACGGATGCTAACGGTCATGTCAGTAGCGAGCCATGCAGTGCGGTTGTGGGCGCCTCGCCCGTCCAGATTACCGGAACCTGTCCGCTACCCGCAGGTCGCGTGGGCGTTCCTTACACCGCTCCGGCTTTCAAGGTGGCGGGCGGCACGCCTCCGTACACATTGGTTCAGGAAGGCGCCCTCCTACCCGGTCTCGTTCTTGGCGCGGACGGCATTGTGCGCGGCACTCCGGTCTCCACCGGATCCGCCGACTTCAATGTCTTCGCCTTCGATTCGCAAGGAGTGCTGAACGGCTTTGAGTGCACACTGTCCGTCAGCCTGCCCGCGGTACCCACTGTCAGCCTCAGTCTCAGCCAGAGCGGCAACCTACGGGCTTCCTCCACTGGACCCACCGCCACAGTAACCCTAAGCCAGGCCTATTCCCTCCCAATTCAAGGCACTGTTACGCTGACCAATACACCCGATACCGGAGATGCTACCGGCCAGCTCGACCATTCCGATCCTAGAGTGCGTTTCGTGAATGGCAAGACGACCTTCGATTTCAGTCTCGCCGCCGGACAGAAACAGGCGAGCATGCAGATCGCCTCCACCGGAACCGTAGCCACCACAGTCACTGTTGCCGTCACCAACCTGACGGCTAATGGCCTATCAGTCGCCGTTGTCCCGCCGCCAAGTTCATTCCACGTGAACCGGTCGCTCCCGGTCCTGACCACGGCCTGCTACACGACCACCTCGGATGGTCTCTCCGGAGCCTTCACCGGTTATTCCACGACTCGTCAGCTCACCAGCGGCGCCTTCAGCTTCAGCCCGTCCACCGGTTCATCACAGGACATCACGGTGGATCTCACCAGCAGTTCTTTCCAATACTTTGCCAGCGACGGGTCCATCCGGAATGGAGGAGCGTTCACCTTGAACGTGCCCTTCACCGTGCAGGGCCTGACAGCGGTTAGTTCGGTCAAGTACAGCATCAGCAATTCGCAAGGTGCGACGGCCCAGCAGACTCTGCCGAAGTGCCAGTAGCCTGATTTCTTACAAGGTGGTTTCGCTCGGAGCGGCATACGCTTCCGGAGCATGAATTACAGGCACAATCGCCGGGAGCCAAATGGTGAACTTGGTTCCCTTTCCCAACGCGCTCTGCACGTCGATTCGTCCGCGATGAGCCTTGACGATCCAGGCCACAAAGCTCAGTCCTAATCCCAGCCCACGCTCGGGGTTACGGTCGGGAACCCGGTAAAAGCGGTCGAAGATGTGCGGCAAGTGGTCGGCCGTAATTCCCATGCCGGTATCCTCCACCACAACCTCGGCATTTTCGCCCTTCAGAGCGACGGAAACGTGGACGGTCCCGCCTTTCGGAGTGTACTTCACCGCATTCGACAGCAGATTCGACAACATCCTTCCGAGCTGAATCTTGTCGCCTTCTATCATGCACTCATCCGGCAATGAACACGTCAGCGTCACCTGAGCGTCCTCAGCCGGAATCTGAAACTGATCCACGAAGTCGCGCGCCAGTTCGGCCAAATCGAGCATCTGCAACTGCAGGGCAAGCTGCCCGGATTCGGCCTGCGAGAGCAACAACACGGCGCGGATCGTCTGAGACAACCGCTCGACATCCTGCAGCGCATCCACCATCGCATTGCGGTAATCGTCTTCGGTCTTCGCGGTGAACAGAGCGACCTCCAGTTGCCCCCGAATAGCCGTCAGGGGAGTCCGGAGCTCGTGCGAAACATCGGTCGAAAACTGCCGCGTCTGGGTGAAAGAATCGTTCAGCCGCTCGATCATGCGGTTGAAGGAATCGATCAGCCGGTCCAGTTCATCCCGCGCGCCCCGCGAAGGGATTTGGGCGGTCAGATTCGACCCGGTGATGCGTTGCGCAGTCAGAGATACTTCGTTAAGCGGAGTGAGCGCCTTCCCCGCCGCATACCAGCCGAAAAACGCGCTGATGGTGAGCAGCACCGGCATCCACAGAAAATAGTAAAGCGTAAACTGTTCGACAATACCCTCGCTCTGTGCCAGCGATCTTCCCAGAGCGACATAAAATGCTTTGTGGTTATCGTCGATGAAAGGCCCGGAGCGTATCACGAACGTTTCGCCGTTCGGCGTCTTTCGCACCTGCCAAAGCGGTTTCTGGCTCAGCAACGCGGCCTTGATCTCTTTTGGAGTCTCGATACCAAGCTCGCGGTACTTGTCGGAAACTTCTTTCACATTTCCGTTTGCGTCGGTCAGCAGGTACACCTGCTTCATACGGCCGACAATGAACTCTTCATCCGGATCTTCCGTATCGTAAAACCAGTCGATCTTGCCTCTGTCGATGCGCAGGTAACCCTTCACCGCACCCCATTCTTCGGTGAGAAGATCCCGTGTCTGCTGGTCGAAGATCGAACGAAGGGTCTGCCTGAAGAAGATGCCCAGAAAGCTCAACAGAACGGTGAAGAAGAAGACGTAACTCACCGCTAGCCGGAAACGCAGTCCCCGGAAGAGGAACTTGCCGGCCAGTCTGGAAGCCCACGATCCCATTCGCTACACCCGCTCTGCTGCCGCTGTCTCTTTTTCGGGCAAATCGAGCATATATCCGATGCCGCGTACCGTATGGATCAACTTCAGCGGCCACTTGTCGTCGATCTTGCTTCTCAAGTGGCGAATGTAAACGTCCACGATGTTCGTCAGGCCGTCGTAATCCATGTCCCAGACATGTTCCACGATCATGGTGCGGCTTAGCGGGCGGCCCCGGTTGCGCATCATGTATTCGAGGATGCTGAACTCCTTGGGCGCCAGTTCGACGTGTTCGTTGTTCCGCGTCACTTTCCGGCGGATGCAATCGAGCAGCAGATCGCCCACCTGCAGGCGTTCGGGAGTCGGTTGCCCCCTGCGCAAAAGAACCCGCACACGGGCCAGCAACTCGACAAAGGCGAAGGGTTTCACCAGGTAATCGTCCGCCCCTAATTCCAGACCGCGGACGCGATCGTCCACTCCGCCGCGCGCGCTCAGGATCAGCACCGGCGGACTCGCTTTCCGGTTGCGGATCTTCTCCAGCACCTGCAATCCGTCCATGTCCGGCAGCATCATGTCGAGGATCACCAGGTCATAGTCGGTGGCATGGACCATATCGACGGCCTTGCCTCCATCTCCCGCCACATCCACCGCATATCCCGCGCTCTCAAGGCCGCGCGCGAGGAAGTCCGCGATTCGCTTCTCATCTTCCACTACCAGAAAACGCATATTGTCCATTCATATGTCAGCACGGAAGGGCGCGCGGCGGCAACTCCCGTAGTACCAACACGCCTAAAGAATCGGCCGTATATGTCGATGAGCCTATTGATGGGCAGGACGAACACCGTATCTCTGGACTTGCTAAATAACCAAGCCGTTCAGACGCGCACCTTCCGCGCGGCCGTTGCCGCTCATGAGGACTGGCTCGCCAGCCGGTCAGGCGGGAGCCGGGCGGATCTCTCAGGTCAGGTGTTCAGCGACCTGACGCTCAATGGTTTGGACCTGCGCAAGGCGATCCTCGAGGGTGTTGTGTTTCTCCAAGCGAACCTGGTGGGCGCGAACTTCGCCGGAGCCATTCTCGATGGCGCGGACTTCGGGGGCGCCGTTTTGACGGGCGCGGACTTCGACGGAGCGCAGATCCACGGAGCCAAATTCGATGGCGCTTTCCTCACCAGCGCCAACTTTACCGAGGCCTCCATATGGGATACACAGTTCCGCCGGGCGCACATGTCCGAAGCCCGGCTACTCGAAGCGGAAATCCTTCGCACCGATTTTCTCGAAGTGAACTTCCGCTCAGCCAGCTTCCATCAAGCGAGGATTACGGAATCGTCGTTTCAGGCGGCCGACTTAGCGAGCGCCATTTTCTATAACGCCAAATTGCAGTTCAGCCGCTTCTGCAATGCCACCGCCGCGTCGGTTAATTGTTCGAACGCCAGAATCGAGAGCTGTGACTTCTCTAACACTGTGCTGGATGAGGGCAAGTTCTTCCGCTCCGACTTAGGGCGCAGCCAGTTTAACCGGGCGAAAATGCGGAATTGCGACCTGCGGGAAAGCACTTTGACCGGGACTGATTTCAATGCCGCAATCCTCAACGGTGCTCGATTCGGGAATGCCAAGCTCTACACTGCCGACCTGCGCGGCGCAAACCTGAAATCGGCTCGCGAATTTACCAGTGAACAATTATCGCAGGCACGAACATCCGACACCACGACGCTGCCGAACGGTAAGCCAGGTCCCTACATGAAAGGCAGCGGAGGCGAGAGGCCGCTACTTACGCGCTAACGCCCGCTTGACGTCGAGCCGGAACGATGGGCTCGTCCGCGTTCCGTTGATTTCGAAAGGCACTATGGCGCCCCGGCCATTTCTCGAAAACAAAGGATCGGCCAATTTGAGCAGCGTGGACTTCCATCCCGTCATCGTTTGCGAGAGCTTGGCCTGGAGAGTGAGCATGCCATCGAAATCGAGAGTTTCATCCGCCAGTCCGTATTTGCCGGCGACCTGAACGCCCGCACCCGGCACGTCGAACGATAGCTTGCTGAACTGCACCACGCTGTTGTTGATCTCGAAATTTCCGCGTAGATTCGATACCGCACTTTCATCCGATTCTTCGTCCGGCTTGCCGCGCCCCTTCTTGCTCAAGGTGTCGACCTTTTCCTGAATCGCAGGGGTAGTAAAGTGTCCGCCCGAGATTCCGAATGCGCCTTTCAGGTTCAGTTTGTGCATGACGTCGCGGTCGCCCGGCGGTATGGTGAACTTTGCCTGAAAGCCGAGCGAGCCTTTCATCAGAGGTTTGTCCGCTTTTACCACCAACCGAAGTACATCTTCGATTCGCGCACCCTTCGTCACCGTATCGAGGGTGATCGTCTTGCCCTTCTGTCCCTTCTTTCCCTCCACTTTTCCCGAGGCGACGATTGTCGAATTTAGAAAGTGCGCCGTCACCGGCTGCAGATAAGTGTCGCCGTCGGTGCCGTCCACCACGCTGTGAAACTCGGTGGTCAAATGCACGGGATGGCCGCCGGTGCTCACCGAAAAGTCCGGTGTATCCGTAGTGCCGGCGGTTTCGATATGCTCCAACGTCCCGTGATATTTGCCATCCGACGACAGGATGCCGGTGATTCCTTTGAAGACCGCCAGATTGGCGTTGCGGAATGTGTAGCTGCCGGAGACAGGCGTCTCGCCGGGATCTCCTTGGTGCCACGGACCGAATTCGCCGCTCGTTTGAATATTGCCCGGGGGCTTCGCATTCGTCATGGTGGCGCGAAACGTCATCGGACTGTTGATCCCGGCACTGTGGAGAGTAAGCTTGCTGAGTTCAAAGTTGAGCGGCTCCTTGCCTTCCTTTTTCGGAAGAATCTCGAGCGAGGTCCCGTCGGCAAGTACCTCGTCGATTACGAAGACGGCCGTCTTGGGCTTCTCCTGCTGTGTTCCCTGATCTTCGGGGCGCCGCGGTGGAACGCGAATCTGGAGTCCTTCGAGTCGAACGGAATGCACTCGAATGGGGTGCTCAAGAAGCGCCGCAAACCCGGCGTCAAACGTGAATTGCCGAATAGTAATTAATGGCGGGACGTCCGTGCGCTTCTTGTAGCGCAGCACCAGCCCTTGGCCCACGGCATGAGGGCGGGGAAGCAGCGAAATGGTGAAGCTCTTCAATTCGACATCGCTGTCGAAGCGATCCTCAATGGCTTTCACCACGTGGTCGCGTGCGATCGGTGAGAAGTGCGTGGAGAACCAGATCGAGACTCCGGTGACAACGATCAAACAGACTGCCGCAAAGTAAATGAGAATAGTACGAAGTCTCGCTGGCAATTTAACTTTGCTCCCTAAAATCTAGAGGCGAAGCAGGACAAAAGGTGTCGAGGCTTTTACCGCACTATCTTTCGATGCTCTTTCAGGATGCAGCGATCCATCACCACTTCCAGGCCCGCGTTCCGCGCCTTCGCTGCCGCCTCTTCATTCACTACGTCTTCCTGCATCCACACGCAATTGGCGCCGATGCGAATGGCCGCGTCCACCACTTCCGGTACGAACTCGGAGCGGCGGAAGATGTCCACGATGTCGATGTGTTCGGGGATGGACTCAAGATCCGGATACGCCTTCTCGCCGAGCACCTCGGTCTCGGCGGGATTTACCGGAATGATGCGATAGCCGGCGTGCTGCATATACTCCGAAACACCGTAGCTCGGCCGGAACCGCTTGTTCGAAAGACCGACTACCGCAATGGTCTTGGAGCGCCGCAGGATCTCACTCATGTTCGGCATCTTCATCCATTTTTAGCAGCTTCCTGAATCGCGCGACTTCGGCCGGCTTCAATGACCGAAACGCGCCCGGTTTCAAAGGACCCAGTTCCAGAAAGCCGATCTTCACACGCTTCAATTTCTCCACCAGACGCCCAAAGTTATTGAACATCACACGAATTTGATTCTGCCGGCCTTCGATCAGACGTACTTCGTACCAGGGATTTTCACCGCGTCGCACCAGCTTGATGTATGCCGGCCGCGTGCGGCGTCCGTGGAGTGAGATACCGTTGCGGAACTCCTCTTCCTGCTCTTCGGTCAGCGGACCCGTCGCTTTCACCATGTACGACTTCTGTATATGATTTTCGGACGACGTGATTCGATTGGCGAACTCACCGTCGTTGGTCAGAAGCAGCAATCCCTCGCTGTGGTAGTCGAGCCTTCCCACGGGATACACTCGCACCTTGAGGCCGCGCATGAGATCCATCACCGTCTCGCGCCCTTCCGGATCGGATGCGGTGGTCACGCAGTTCTTCGGCTTGTTGAGCGCCAGATAAACCAGATTCTTCGGCGGGCGCAACAGCTTGCCGTCGACTTTAATGTGATCTTTGTCAAGGTCGGCTTTCGAGCCGAGTTCGGTGACGGCTTTACCGTTTACGGTGACGCGCCCTTCGGCCATCAACTTCTCTGCTTTGCGGCGGCTGGTGACGCCGGCCCGCGAGATGATTTTCTGCACGCGCTCTTCACTCATTGGGCCGCGGCTCTGGCGCCGGCTCTTGTTCCGGGTGCACGGGTGGATCCGAGATTGGGCGTTCGTCGGAAGGCGGATCGTTTTGCGGTTGGTCCTCCCGCGGCGGCTCCTTCTCAGGCGCCTTGTCCGGTGTTTCCGGCTCCTCGTCTTCGCTAAAGGCGAGGCGCCGCAACTCCTCAAACTCCTTCAAGCTCGGCAACTCGTTCAAGTCTTTCAATCCGAATTGCACCAGGAATTCCTTCGTCGTCTTATACAGGATCGGCTTGCCGACCACGCTCTTGCGGCCGGCGGTAGTGATGAGCTTTCGATCGAGCAGCGTCTTCAACACCCCGGCCCCTTGCACACCGCGAATTTCCATGATCTCCGGGCCGGTGATCGGCTGCTTGTACGCGATCACCGCCAGGGTTTCCAGGGCGGCCAGCGACAGCTTCATCGGCGGATTCAAATTCTTCACGAATGCGCGAACGGCCTCGTGATGCTCCGGCTTGGTGGCCATCTTATAGCCGCCGGCGATCTCCCGGATCATCAGTCCGTGTTCGGCTTTGTTGTACTCGGAAGAGAGCCGCTGGAGCATCAACCGTACTTCTTCCACCGGCTGACCGAGTGCCCCCGCGATCTGCACGGCCGTCAACGGTTCGTCGGTAACGTAGACGATAGCCTCGAGCACGGCGAGCCTTCGAGCCTCCTCGGTGGCGTCAACCGGTTCCGGCACAAGTTGTTCTATCGCCACTTCCGGAGTGGCGTCTGGTGTTTCCTGATCCATCGCTCTTTATTTATATTCCTCTTCTACCGCGGTCAACTGTTCGCTATCAAAAGCTTCGGCGAACGTTTTGCTGCGCTTGATGGCGATATCGCCGAAAGCATCCGTCTGTTGCAGGAGAATCGCCTGACGCTTCACCAGCTCGAGGATCGCCAAGAACAGGCACAGCATGGCGCGCTGGCTTCCCTGCCGCTCGAACAAGTCTACAGCGGAAATCGATTCATTCGCCCGGGTCCGCGCCAGTGTCTCGCGCACGAACCGGATCATGTCCGGCACCGTGACGTCTTCGGTACTCACCTGGTAGGTGGGGCGGTTCTTAACCCGCTCCAGGACAGTCTGGAAGGTTTTGACCAGGTCGAAAAGCGTCACCGACAGGCCGGGGTCTTCCGCATCGTCGAGAAACGTTTGCATCTGCGGATTCGACCAGGCCGCTTCCTCGATGATCCGCTTCTGCTGCAACATTTCGGCCGCGTTCTTGTACTTTTCGTGCTCGAGCAGCCGGTCGACCAGCTCTTTCCGCGGATCTTCCTCGGGCGAGATCTTGTCCAACTCCGGATCGCGCGGCAGCAGCATCTTCGACTTGATATGGATCAGCGTCGCGGCCATATAAACGAACTCGGAACCCAGTTCGATATCGAGAGCAACCGCCTTTTCCATGTACGACATATACTGCTGCGTGATGGTCGCGATCGGAATATCGGATATGTTGATCTGCTGCCGCTTTATCAGGTCGAGCAGAAGATCAAGTGGACCCTCATATTGTTCGAGTTGGAAGTTGATCGGGCTTGACACTACTGGAACCACATTAGCATGGCAGCCTTGGGAGGGCGGCTATGATGGGACTTGATTAAGACTATCATTTTCGACCTTGGCAAGGTGATCATCCCGTTCGATTTCAAGCGCGCCTACGAGCGGATTGCGCCTCATTGCAGCTATTCGACCGAGCAGATTCCGGAGCGCTTGAGAACGACCGATCTGGTAAACCGGTTCGAATGCGGGGCCATCGAGGCCGAACCGTTTTTCGAGCAACTGAGCCAGACATTGGAATTGAAGGTCGATTTTGGGGAGTTTCAGGACATCTGGGGTGGGATTTTCCTGCCTGAAACGCTGGTGCCGGCGAGCTTGATCGTCGGCCTCTGCGAGCGCGTTACCGGATGCTCGTGTTATCGAATACGAATGTCATCCACTTTAAGCTGGTGCGCGAAAAGTACCCGATTATTGGGCTGTTTCACGACCACGTGCTCTCGTACGAAGTTGGAGCGTTGAAGCCGTCTCCGGCCATTTACCAGGAGGCCCTGCGCCGCGCGGAGTGTGCGCCGGGCGAATGTTTCTTCACCGACGATATTCCGGCCTATGTTGCGGCTGCGCGCGTCCATGGCATCGACGCGGTGCAGTTCCAGAACGCTGCGCAGATCGAACGGGAGCTTCGGGACCGCGGCGTGGAGTGGTGAAGCAGCGTTTCAAAATTGACCCTCGCTGAAATCGTTTCGTACAATGGGTTGGTAATGAGCGGGGTTGGCCTAGCGGTTGGGCGTCAGCCTTCCAAGCTGATTTAGACGGGTCCGACTCCCGTACCCCGCTCCAGATTTCTCCAGCCTAAGTGCCGGGATAGCTCAGATGGTAGAGCGCTAGATTTGTAATCTTGAGGCCACCGGTTCGATCCCGGTTCCCGGCTCCAGAACAGAACACTTCAGGTGATAAAATTCAACGAAGTCCCGAAGCCGGGGTGCTGAGAGATCTTCGTCGGATGGGGGAATCATGAGATTCGGAATTGTTCTGTTATTTGCTTCGGCGCTGGTGTGCCCGGCGTCCACGAGTTTTGTTCTTTGCAGTTCAGGACTTTCTACGGCGACAACATCGGGTTGCGGTCCGGCGATTAACAGTCCGGCTGCGAATAATCTGTTGCCTGATGGGAATTGGTACGTTGCTTCCAACTCTTCCGGTACTTTCTCGAGCCAGGCATTCGTCACCGTAAACAATGCCTTTCCGCTTCAGAACGCGGGCCCCTGGCTTGCGAACGGCTCGGGGTCTTCCTGGATCACTCCCAGCAACAATCAGGGTACAACCTACATTAACGGCACCACCACGTATTACTCCACACAATTCAGCCTGACGGCTATCTCGGACCTTTCCTCTGTCACGATTTCCGGCGATTGGCTGGCGGACGACTACGGCTCCGGCATCTTCTTGAACGGCGTTGCAGTGGGCCAGGCTAGTTTGCCCGCCTTCGGTGGTTTAGGAGGGCCGCTGGTTGCCTTCACCATCAACGGAAGCAATCTTGGTAGCGCGGCCTTTCTCCCCGGCCTGAACATCTTGACTTTTGGAGTAGTGAACGATGCGACAAATCATGGAAGCATCAATGATCCGTCCCCTAGTCCCACGGGAATTCGTGTCTTATTCACCGAGGCGGATGGGACTGGTGCGACTGGCACTCCCGAACCGGGAACCTTCGCCATGCTTGCCGCGGGTTTGGCGGTCTGTCTGCAGACTCTGCTGCGCCGCCGGTCTAGCTGAAAAGAGCAGGTCCAATGCAGCGTCTGGTTCGTCATGCCGTTGATGCCGGATTTCTTTCGGCTACCAGATTTTGCCACTCTTTCGCTCCGTCGTCTGCCCAAATCAAGAAGCAACGTCTCAACCACTTCTCGGATCTGTGCGCTCTGAGGGACGACGAGAAGCGCACCTGGGCTTGTGCCGTCCGAGGCGATGAACGAGGCCAGCGCTCCTGGCATCGTTCGCTTATCGTAGCTTACGAGAATTCGGGCTTGCGAGGCCAGCCTACTTCGCGGTGACCTGACCGGCGACGTAGTACGGCTGACCGTCGAACACCACCCGAGCTCCTATAGCAAAATCCTTCGGAAATCCGGCGCTGCAACTACCGATCGAACCGAGTTTCGAGCGCTGAGGCATACTCGACGCATGCTGCATGCCTCCGGCTTGCCGGAAATCCGCAACCGCAACCGCCCTGATCGCCGAGGTCTTGTCGATCGCCGGCGTAGCGGCGCTGGCATTTTTCACCGTGCCTAATACAAGCAAGACACCCGCCGCTGCCGCCAACGTCTTGACCTGGGGTGCAGCCAGAGGCCGCACGGTAAGCCGCGAGCGATACAATTTCCGCCCCGCCTGCGCCGGCAGCGCCACCGGCAGAGGCGGCGCCCGTAGCGGCCGCGGCTCCGGCTGGGAGGACGACGGCGCTGGCCGCCACAACAATGACCACCGCCGATACTCCCGCGATTATCATTTCTGCAAAGAATATCGCTTCCTTCATACCCTCCAGGGCGCGCCCACCGGGGAAATCATACCTTGGCTTGACTCTGAGCTTGTCCCAGGTTTTGTTGGTCCACTGCTGATAGCGAGCCTTGTAAAACTCGTCGGGAACGATAATGACGTAGTCCGGATTGTCCGGGTCATAGAGACGAATCGATTTTGGCAGCTCGCTCCTGATCGCCGGCCAGAACTCGTCAAACGCTTGGTCAAAGTCCGACACCTCAAACCTGATCGCGTGCCGCTGCCTCTGTCTCCTCCTTTCGTCATCGTCGAGTTCGCGAACCTCGTAAAGGATCACACCTGGGTGAAGTTTATAATCTGTCGCCTCAGTGCAGACAATCATAGTGCCCGTGGGGTTTCCACCGAGCGGCAGGACATGGGGTGGATACCAGGTCGCGTACTCTACCCTCCACGGCGGTTCTCTGTTCTCGACGCGTAAGATCCTCTCGACGACCTCGTAGTAGCTCTGTATCTGTACGTCCCCTTGTGCCGCGAAAGCGGTTGACTTTATCTCGTAAATCACGTGATCGACAAAGTCGATAATGTCGGGGCGGCGCTGATTGCGAATGCCACGTAACTGGGTCAATAGCGCATTGGCGAACTTTCGATTCGGAGCGCCCGCCGGCACCAGAATGTCGCGTGTCATTCTATCGAAATCCGACCCGACCAGAATGCCTGCGGCATGGCGTGCATTCTTCTTGTCGTCTTTGTAGGCGCGCTCAATCGCTTGATTGGCGGGCATGTAGATGGCCTGGTCCGACGCACTGACCCGCGTGCCGGGACAGGGGGCATCATTGTGGCACTGGATTGCACCGAAGGAAGTGGCTGTAATCGAAAAGTCCGGTGTTAGCGATTGGCCGGCGGCAATCAGATCGGCGGCGTGATTCGCCTGCTGTTCAAGAAGGCAATCGACGCTGCTCGCACGAGCTTGCGGCCGTAGCCCTCCGCGTTGCTGGATCACGTGGACGAGCTCATGAGCGAGCAGCCAGAGACCCTCCGCGGTGCCAAAATCGCAGCGACCCTCTCCAAAAACGATTTTCGGGCCTACCGTGAAGGCGCTTGCGCCCAGGAACCGCGCAGCCAGCGCCGCATGATCCCCGGAATGCAGGCGTACTTCGCCGAAGTCGCAGCCGAAGCGTGCCTCCATCAGGGCGCGAACGGCTGAATCTATCGGCGAACCTGCGGATTTCAGTACTTCCCAAATAATGTCCGAAAATTGGCGATGCCGTTGGAATTTCAGCTTCATCGCGGTCCCTCCATTCTTGCCGCTCGAATCCAGCCATCGGGTTCGGCATTGTCAATCGGAGAGTGATTGGCGAGCGGGAATCGTTTCAGATCGCCTTGGCGCGCGGATCATTTACTAAATCAGATCGATCGCCACGACTTCATAGTCGAGCACGGACGGCACGGTCATCTTGAGGCGATCCCCGACAACCTGGTAAGGCATGACGGCCTCGTGCATCAGAGTCTGAACCTTGCCGGCTCTCGTCCCCGGAGGGAGTTGCACCTCAACCGTCTGCGGATGGGACGGGATTAGCTGGCTGACGTTCGGCCGCATCGCCATCGGGTTCGTCAGATTCACCAGGTGAACCGTCATCGAATCCTTTTGCCGCCAGGCTGTCACGTCAAACATTCCAAGCCCCTCGACCTTCACCGGAGATGGCTCGTTGGCTGCCCACTCCACGGCGTTTCGAAGCAGCGTGCCGTGTTCGTGCGCCATCACTTCCCAATACAAACGGTCGATGTCCCAGGGAAAATATACGATCCGGCTTTGCCCTGACTGCCTTCATCACGACCTCTGGAATACCGGTCTGCTGGACGGTCCAGAACGTCTTCTCCATGGGTAGATTTCTTATCGCGGGAATTCTTGTCAGAGGCGGATTCGGGTATGCGAAGGTCGGTTTCACTTCCAACTGCCACGTCCCTCCGATCAGGATCTGCGCGTCCTCTAATCCCTTCAGCAGGGGACTGCGTTCTCCCGTCTTTTCTACTCGCAGATAGGAGTTTTGGATTGGGCCGGCCTGGCTCGACACGAACGAAGCGCCGAACAAGTCCGAGAGTCCGAAGTCAGTTCGCTGCTTGCCCCACTCGTCGTACAACGATGTCTCGTGTGTCGCCAGCAGGCTGCCGCCAAGGCGCACGTACTCGCGGAGTTGATTGCACTGGGCGTCGGACAGCGCCGCGATGTTGGGAAGGATTAACAGCTTGTACCGTCCAATATGATCGGCGTCCAGCAATCGGTCATGAACCATCTCGAAGGGGATTCGGGCCTCAATCAGCGCCTGGTACATACCGAGAATGTGGTCTTCGACTTTACGCGCCGCACGCTCTCCGCCGTAGAATTGCGCCGTCTGTTGGGAGTAGACCATGGCAACACGGGCGATGGGCTGTTCATTTCGCAAGTACCGCTCCCATTTGTGGTGCCATCGATACAAGTCCTCAATCACCTTGAGGCCGCGCTGGTCGTGCAGGCTTCCGGAGACCATGTTGAACCAGGGACGCAGTCCGTTGGCGACGCCGTCAAGGACCCAGAGACGAGTCTCGGCGGGGCTCTTTACGGAGTTCAGCCAGCGGTACGGCGCAACAATTCCAACGTTGAAAATCCCGCCGATGGCCTTCTGTCCCAGCACCGCTCGATATTCTTTTCCATTCTTACCGTTCTCCCAGCTCGGCATGAGGCCGCTGCGGCATTGCCGGTCGGCGAACAACGTGGGCGCCATTTCTCCGACGGTTTTCATGTCCAGGCCGCTCAGCGCGCCGCCGCCTGAATTCGCAATGTAGCGGGCCTCGGGGCGGACTTGTTGAATCGTGCTGTCCCACAACCGCCACAACTCGAACAGGCGTTGCTGCTGCCACGAAATGTAGTTCCGGCGGGCTGGGTCTTGCGGGATCCCTGGTGACGCGGCAACTCAGAGTGGTAGGCATCGCGAAAATTCCGCCGGCAAGTCTCGCAGTAGCACATTCCGCTTCCGGTCCAGCGATTGCTAAACACTCCGCCGATCGGGTACATCGCCGCGATCTCGCGCGTCACTTCGGTCATGAACTCGAAGTTATATGGACCCAGCGGGCACGTCAGCCACATGTTGGGATAGTCAGGATGTGGGCGCTTCCGGCCTTGTGCGTCGACTGCAATCCAATCCGGATGAGCGGCGTACACGTCCGGGTAAGTGGCGTGAGGGTCGGTCCTCGCCACCACAACCATGTTCTGCTTGCGGCAGCCTTCGACCAGATCCCCATAGAATGTTTCGTGCCCCGCCAGCCATTGGCTGCGATGGTGAAACGGAATCTTCGTCGGATAGAATGCGACCACTCCGCCGGCAGACAGACAAACCGCGTCCGCGTGGATCCGCTTGAAATAGTCGAGCCAAAAGCCCGTGTCCATATTCGCCGGATCGTCTTCGGTGAGGTTCAGTTGCGCCCATCGCATGGGCCGGTCGAACCAGCCGCTACTGCTATCCGGTAACGGAGCGGCTGCACCTGCCGCCACGGCGAGGGCTAATGCCGAAGTCTGTTGTAAGAAGTCTCTGCGGTTCGTCATAGCTGGAAATCGGGACCATTGCCTGAAAGGCTTCTGAGTTCCCTCTTATCCAATTAGACAGCGTGCACAGGACACTGTTGAGCGATCGTAAAAACGAAATGGAAAGTCTACTCGCCGGTGGCGGGGCCGCGCTCGCCTATTTTGGCAGCGGCTCTAACCGATGGCTGGCGGGCTCTACGGCGGGAAGGTATCGATCCAAGAGCTGCACTAAATCCGAGCGCTGAAATGGCTTCGCCAGGTAATCGTTCATTCCCGCATCGAGGCAGCGCTCGCGGTCGCCGGGCAGGGCGTTGGCAGTCATGGCGATAATTACCGGCTCATGCCCGATCCGCGATCGGATCGTCCGCGAAGCTTCAAAACCGTCCATTTCCGGCATCTGGCAGTCCATAAAAATAATGGAAAAGTGTGATTTTCCAGCCAATTCCACTGCTTCAATCCCGTTCCGGGCTAAGGTGACGCTACAACCCAGGCGCTCCAATAAAACAGTGGCGAGTTTTTGATTGACCGGGTTGTCTTCAGCCAACAAAATGGAGCCGTTGAAAAGGGGGGTTGCTGCCGTTCGTTCGCGCAGGCGCTTCATTTTAGGAAGCACCTTCGCTCGCCTCAGCGGGACAAGGAAGGAGAAAGTCGAACCCCGGCCCGGTTCGCTCTCTACGTTGATCGACGCCTTCATCATGATTGCCAGGCGCTGGCAAATTGCCAGCCCCAGACCTGTGCCTGCGTACCGTCTGCTGGCAGATGAGTTTACCTGCACGAAATCCTGAAACAAGTGCGGAATGCGATCGCCAGGAATGCCAATCCCGGTATCGCGAACGGCGATTACCAGATTCCAAATCTCATCTTGCGTGTGTTGCCCGCTGACTCCTATGGTCACGCGTCCTTCGGCGGTAAACTTCACGGCATTTCCCGCCAGATTGAAGATTACCTGCCTCATCCGCATTTCGTCACCTTCGAAATATTCGGGAAGATTCGGATTGCAAGACGACGAAAGGGAGATCCCCTGAACATTCGCCTGCGCCTGCAGAAGCCGTGTGACGTCGTCCACCGTCTGCCGCAGGGAAAACGGTTCCAGCCGCAGATCCATCCGTCCGGCTTCCATTTTCGACAGATCGAGTATGTCGTTCAGCAACGTCATGAGTGAGTTGCTGCAGTTGCGCGCGGTATTCAGGTAGTCGCCCTGCTGTGAGTTGAGGTGAGTGTCGGACAACAATTCCAAGGTCGTTAACACTCCGTGCATTGGTGTGCGTATCTCATGGCTCATGGTCGCAAGGAAATCCGATTTGACCCGAGCGGCATTCTCGGCGACATGCATGGCGGCGGATAGCTCGGCGGTGCGTTGTTCCACCCGCCGTTCCAGCTCTGCTTTTTCCCAACGAAGCAGCATTGTGCGCCACCGGTAGAATCCGGCCGCGCCTGAAGCTGCCAGCGCGACCAACAGCAGACGAAACCACCACGTCTGATAGAAGCGTGGCAGGACCACCACCTTGATGCTCGCCCCCTGTTCGTTCCAGAGCCCATCATTGTTAGTGGCGCTTACGGAGAACGTATAGTCGCCCGGAGGTACTTGCGAATAGGTCACGGACCGGGAACGATTGTGACGCCATTTTATGTCCAACGGCTCGAGGCGGTAACGGATTCGCACGTGACCGCTGTCAACCAGAGTCGGAACGGAAAACTTGAAAAGCAATAGGCCCGCACCCGCAGGCACGTTCACCGTTTCGCCGGGCGGCAATAATCGCTCGTCAGCGGTAACTTCTCGAAGATGGACGGCGGGAACCAGCCGATTGACGGCGATATTCCGCGTATCGATCCGAACTGCGCCGACCAGACTGCAAAACCACAAGACGCTTGCCGGTTCTGTCGACGGGACGGTCCGATTGGCCGATCCGAAATTGGAGCTGCGCAGACCATCAGCGCTGTCGTAGTAGTTCTCCTTAGGCTCGCTTGTGATTCTACCGTCGAGAAAGCCGTTCAGATCCGCCTTGAGTACCCGCGTCAACCCTGCGCGCATACCCAGCCAGAAGTACCCTTCCATGTCTTCGGCGAAGTTGTAGATAAAATTTTGCAGTTTGCCGGTTTGATTTCCCCAGCGGGCCAGCTTCCCGTGCCTCCACCGAGCCAAGCCTCCACCATCCAATCCGAACCAGAAATCGTCGTTAGAGTCGATATAAAAGGTGTGAATCCGGTCCAGCTCGGGATCGGCTCCCAACGGGACGCGCACGGCCTTCCCGCTGGCCAGTTCGAAGAGTCCTGCTTTTGAAACGGAGAGCCACAAGCGGCCATCGCGCGACTGGCGCACGTCGGAGCGCTGCGCCATTGTTGGAAGGCCAGCCATGGGCACAGGCCGGATCCGGTCATCTTCTCCAACAAACAGTCCGCTGGCCCGTAATTATCCACACACGTCCCTGGCGGTCGCGATTGAGAGAGAATATTTGCCGGGCGCCGGCCGGAAGTACCAGTCGCCGGGCGCGCGTCCCATCCGGCTCCACGAGAAAGACGGCATCCTCCGTCAATGCCCAGATTCGGCCTGATCCATCCGTCTCCAGGAAGTCCACTCGCGCCCCTTGGGTCCCAGCGTTACCTGCGTCAACTTTCCATCCTGGATGCGCTGCAACCCATTGCCGTGCGCAATCCATGTGGCGCCGCGGCTCTGCACGATTGCCGTCAGCCGTTCATTCGGCAGACCTTCGGGAGTCCCCCAGGTCAGGAACTTGGGCTTGCGCAAGCGGTACAAGCTGGTCGTGGAATAGGTGATCCAGATGTTCTCCTCGCGATCTTCAAAGATCGACTGTACCCAATCGGAAGGCAACGCTTGTATACCCTTGAGACTCTCGAAATGCCCATCATGACGAAGGCCGACCCCCTCAGTCGTACCCACCCACAGCAACCCGTCCCGGCCCAGGGTCAGCCGCCTGATTTTGCCGGATGGCAAGCCATTCCGAGCCGTGAACACCCTCGCCCGACCGCTTTCGATGAGGACCAGACCCCGATCGGTACCCACCCACAACCTGTCCGGTCCCGCAGCGAGGATGCAGTTGACCGCTCCCGCCGGCATGCCATCTCGTGTGCCGTACCTTTTCTTCAGGCTTCCGTCCCGGCCAAGTTGGGCCACGCCGCCTTCCGTCAGTCCGATCCACAACCGGCTTTGTTCATCTCGAGTAGCGGTCAGGATTGCCGCCGCCGGTTCGATCCCTTTCGTTAGTTCATCGACCCGCTGGCCAACGATACGCAGAACTCTTTCACGGCAGACGACGAGAGTTCCGCCCTGGTCTTCCCGTATCTGTTCAACATGGCATGGATCTGGATATCTCGGAGCGCGGCGGAATATACCGTTCTGAAAACGCACCAGACCGTAGGCCTGGGAATAGACCCAAACACTGTTGTCAGGGCCGGGTCCTAACCTGGAGATTTCCTGCTTTACACCGCCGCCGAGGTCTTGCCTCGGCTGATAAATCCGGAAAGAATTTCCGTCGTACTCCACCAGACCATTAGCAGTGGCCAGCCACAGATAACCGTCGGGAGTCTGCGTTACCGAATAGATCATCTCTTCGGGTAAGCCCGACTTCGTGCCCCATGAATCCAGCACAAACTGGGTTGGAAGAGGTGCGAGCCCGTAGGTGTGGCTGGCCGGACACAGCAGGGTCAGCAACAGCAGGCGGCGCATACGTCAACTTATCGGCCAATCGAGCGGCGTGGTGAATAATTAGAGCATGGATGTTCGTCCCTACCTGCCAGTCGACCGCGATGCCTGCCTGGCGGTGTTCGATTCGAATACACCGGACTTCTTCGAGTCCCATTCCCGCCGCGATTTTGAGAAGTTTCTCGACGGCCCGGGCGGTCCCTATTTCGTCATGGAGCACGACGGAGCGATCATCGGCTGCGGCGGGTACTCTGTCGAGGACGAGAAGGCGCCGGCGCGCCTCGTCTGGGGAATGGTGCGGCGCGATTGGCGCCGGCAGGGTCTGGGACGGTTCCTTCTTCTGTTTCGACTGCGGGAAATTACGAAAAGGGGCGGGGTTGAAATGGTCCACCTGGATGCGGCGCCGGATTCAGCGCCGTTCTTCCAGAGTCAAGGATTCAAGGTTGCGAGCATCGTAAGAGACGGATACGCCGCCGGATTGGACCGGATCGAGATGACAATGAAGCTTACTGTTTGCCCCTGACGTTCCGGTAGGCGCCGGATCGCCAGCGGCGTTTCTCTTTTTGCTTGTTGTTCCAATCGCGGCGTGGGCGAGCGATGTCCCGGTAAACCACGACACCTTTGTCAATCCTGGCGATGAATCGAATTTCGGCGCGATACCCTTCGTCAACGTGGGTGGCTCGCCAGCTAGCCAAGGGCACTTCCAATTCATAGCGTGCAAAGATTCATCGCTATTAACACGACGGCGGCGGTCCGGGATTGGGTTGGGAGGATCGAGTTCCAACAGCGGTTTCCTCATCGTTGGAGCGGGTGGAGGCTTGAAATAGTGATGCCCAGAATTGGGAGGCGGCATCGCGGCGGAAACTCGGAGAGCGCAATTGATGTGTCTCGGCGCCGAACTTTCCCTATGCGCTTTCCGTATCCTTGGTGGTGGGACCACTCAAAGGCGTATTGTTATGTCTCGGCCTCGGCGCGGGCCTCTCATCCGGTCAGACGGGCAGCGCAGCAAACAATCTCCTACCCAATCCCACGGGTCCGTATCCAGTGGGTCGAGTAAGCTATCACTGGATCGATTCCGCCCGGCCGGAACCGCTAGCGGCCCCCGGCACGGCCTATCGTGAGCTGATGGTAGACATCTGGTATCCAGCGGAAACCACAGCCGGCAAAGAGCCGGCGCCTTATCTGCCGGATCTGCCCGCGGCCGAGAAACTTCTCGGCGAGGCCGTCGCCATGAAACAATTCGGAGCCGCCTACAAACAGATGATCAACGGAAGGTTGTGCACGCACGCGCAAGAAGGCGCCCCGTTCGCCCGCACCCTCACGCGGCGGCCTGTCTTGATCTTTTCCCACGGACTCGGCATTCTAAAGACCGGCTATACAGCTCAACTCGAAGATCTGGCCAGCCACGGTTTTGTCATCGCCGCCATCGCGCATACTTACGACACTTGGCTGGTCGCCTTCCCGGACGGCCGCGTCGTTCGCTTCGATCAGGAGAGGAGGCGCACTTTAAAGGGCTCCGAACACGCTGGCATTCAGTACGAGGACGGCCGGCTGCAGGTATGGGCCACCGACATCCGGTTCACCATCGACCAGCTAACCCGCTACGATCGGGAACCTGAATTTCAAGCGCCCTTCCAAGGCCACTTGGATCTGGCGCGCCTCGGAGCATTCGGCCACTCCGCCGGCGGCCGCGCCGCGGCGTTGGCCTGTCAAACGGATCCGCGAGTCCGAGCCTGTCTCAACATGGACGGAGTGGCCGACAACTGGCCGTTTTACCGTGACGTGCAAGGCAAGACCATGAGCCAGCCATTCCTGCTGTTCGTGCGAAAAAGAACAGGCCCGCCACCCAGCGACGAGGAACTCGCGAGAATGGGCTACGCCCGCGAGGATCTAGCCAAGCTGATCCAATCGATCGATGGAAAGCAGGACGAGCTTCTCAAAAACATGCCCGCTGGCAGCTACCGCATCACGCTCGCGACACCGGGAGCGAATCATATGAGCTTCAGCGATGAACCGTTACTGGAAGCCGGGGATGATACGCAGTATGCCAACAGTCTTCGAAACCTCGAAATCGTCCGCGCCTATACACGAGCATTCTTCGAGAAGACCCTGCTGGGAAAGAAAAATACGGCCTTCGACACAGCGAACGATCCCTTAGTGAAAGTGGAATGGTTCCAACCGGCCAGGCACCGGTAGCTCACACGCTCAGAATCTGAACCTCTAAAGGAGCGCGAACCGACACAGGCCCGCCATTCATAAGTTGCACCGCCCCCGGATCTTGAAAAGTGGCTTTATTGGCTGTATCGCACACGATACTGCCCCCCCCGGCTGATTGAGCGCGATATCAACGGTCGTATCGAAGCTTCGCGCGTTTGAAGAACTGCGGCCACAACTAACTTCCTGATCCATCAGAATCCGTGAAAACGCCAACATTCCTTGAGGAAATGGGGAAAAAAGCAAAGTTCTGCCCATGGCCGGAAATAAAAGCTTCCGTACCGCAAGCGCCGGTACCGAGGCACGCACCACGGCAAGCTGGCTGATCGCCTGATAGTAGAAACTCCCTGCTGAAATCCAGGACCGCCCCACAGTGCCTCGCGGATGGCGGGATCACTGCCGCTACCATGATCGGCCAGTAACTCTACGAAATGAGGAGCTGATACGGTCCGAGCCGGTCTCCGCTTGCGAGAGGCATTTAGATTGATCCGCTGATTCAATAATGCTCTGCGTTCATCCCGTGGTAAGGGGCTTAGGGTAAGGGGCTTAGGGATTGCGCGGCGAAATCGACCTGCTAGCATTTGCCCAAGAAAGGCCTTCGCAAAGGCGCTGGGTGAATCGTAATTTGGGGGGCGTCGCTTTCCATGCGTGATCCGTGCCGGGCCTATGTTGCTTTAGCCGCGGTGGCGATTTTGTGTGCCGGGACGGCTTTTTCGCAGGCGGTTGACGGAACGATCGTCGGAACCGTTAACGACGCGATTAAACTGCAACTTCGGTTGGAAAGCCTCAATGTGACGAATACGCCGCAGTTTGCGAATCCGACTACGAGTTTTGGATCGAATTTCGGGTTTGTTACTAAGACTCTTAGTTCCGGGACTGGGGTGAATGTACTGGGGGTGGTGCAATTGGGCGCGAAATTCACCTTTTGAGATTGGCCGCGAATGGACGCCCATTCACGCGAATAAAAACGAACAGCTAGATTGCTTCCAGTTCTTCTTCCAGGAGTTGCTTTTGATAAAGATCGGCGTAGTAGCCTCCTTGGCCTATCAGTTCTGAGTGACTTCCTTCTTCTACCACTTCGCCTCTCTCTAGCACGAAGATGCTGTCGGCGTGGCGGACTGTGGACACGCGGTGGGAGATGATGATTGTGGTTCTCCCTTGCATGATCTGGCGTAACCCTTCCAGGATCTTTTCTTCTGTGATGGTGTCGACGCTGGAGAGTGCGTCGTCGAGGATTAGAATTCGCGGGTTTCGCAGGATGGCTCTTGCTATGGCCGTGCGTTGTTTTTGGCCTCCCGATAGCGTGATTCCCCGCTCGCCTACCATGGTTTCGAAACCCTGGGGAAATCCTGCTATGTCTACGGATAGTCCTGCCAGATCGGCGGCTTTTCGAATTTCGTCTTCGGTCGCTTGCTTTGCTCCGAAGGCGATGTTGCCGGCTAATGTCGTGCTGAACAGAAATGTTTCCTGCGGGACGAATCCAATTTGACGCCGCAGATCTTCCGGATCGTACTCTCTGACGTCGTGGCCGTCTACCATTACCGATCCCGCGGTGGGGTCCATCATTCTCGGGATCAGGTGCACCAGCGAACTCTTTCCGCTTCCTGTGTGTCCTACGATGGCTACGGTTGCTCCGGCTGGAATCTTGAGCGAGATACTTTTTAGCGCGTTGGCGGAGCCGTGTGTCAGGGTCACGTTCCTTAGTTCGATTTCGCCTTGCAGCCTTGCGATTGGCCTTGGATTTGGGGGCGCCGCTATGGTTGGGCGCTCCTCTATCATTTGATAGATACGCTCCAGGGACGCGTTGCCTCGCTGCATCAGATTCACTACCCAACCGAGCGCGATCATGGGCCACACCAGCATGCCCATGTACATGTAGAACATCATGAAGCCGCCCAGCGAGATTTTGTGGTCCAGAAGGCGGCCTCCTCCCACCCACAGCACGATGAGAAACGAAATGCCTACCAATGTTTGCAGTAGCGGCATGAACATTCCGGATGCCCGGGCGAGGCTGACGTTTTCCTTGATGTATTCCTGATTCAGTTGGTCGAAGCGGCGTAACTCGGCTTCTTCCTGCACGTAGGCTCGAAGCACGCGGACGCCGGCCAGATTCTCCTGCACTCCGCTGCTGATGTCGGAGAACATTCTTTGAATCCGCTCGAACCGGGTGTGGATCATGCGGCCGAACAGAATCACGACCAGGCTGACTACCGGTGCGGGTATGAGGGCCCACAGCATGAGTCTCCAGTCCGCCCAGCTCATCACAGCGATGGCGAAGAGGAAGGTGAACATGGTTTCGGTCCAGTACATGACTCCCGGGCCCAGCATCATGCGGACGGCGTTCAGGTCGTTGGTGGCTCGCGACATGATGTCGCCGGTGCGATATCGATTGTAGAAGTCGGAGGAGAGCGTGATGAGATGGGCGAACAGATCGTTGCGCAGATCGAATTCGATGTCGCGCGACATGCCGATGAGGATGACGCGCATCCAGTATTGAAAGAGTCCCTTGACGAGCGAGATTCCGACCAGCAGGGTGGCAAACCAGAAGACTTTGGAGAGCGCGAAGCCGCGGGTGAGGGAGTCGATGCCCCATCCAAAGATTAGTGGTTGCACTGCCTGGAGGAGATCTTTGACGATCAGCGCGCCCATGCCCAGAAACAAGTCGCGGCGGTATCGCCACAGGTGAGGCCACAATTTCTGGATGGACTTCTTCATGCTATTCCCACAAGGTCAGACGCCGAATATTTCCGCGATGGTTTTACTCCATTCGAAGAAGAAAACCTTCTGACCTTCCCGATTGTGCCACCATCCATCCGGCGAGAAAAAGCGGTCGGGCACGGCGATCATTCGAAACTCAATATCCTTACCTAGCGCGGCGCGAAAGAACTTGCTGGCGCGGCGGGTATGAAAGTCGTTGGTCACGATCATCAGTTTATGGATGTTGCGGGAGCGCAGCCAGGATGACGAAAAAGCGGCCTCGTCGCGAGTGGAGTAGGAGGTGGAGGGCATAACCTGGAAGTAGTTGCCTGGATAACCGCATTTCACGGCGAATTCAACGGCGAGTTGACCTTCGTTGATGCCGTACACGTAACCGGGTCCGCTGATGAAGGCGACCGGCGCAAACCCTTCCTTCACCAGCTCAGCGCCGCGCAGCACGCGGTCTCCGTTCCAATCGCCCGCTAATACGATTATCGCGTCGGCATGAAACGGCTGGTCAGCTTTCACCAGAAATTCACCCAGCCAGCGAAACCAAATGGAATGGGAGAGCGCAAGGACGGCCACTAGCAGGGCGGCAATTGTGATGTTACGGAAGAAGGTTTTGCGGGGCGCCAACTACTTCTCGTCGGACGCCTTGGGGTCGAAATGCCCCACGGTCTTCAGGCGTTGAAACATTCGTTCCACTTCGGCTTCGTCTTCCGATCGCAACAACTGATATTTGGGCGAGGGAAGTTGGCGGCGTTCCACACCTGGCGGCAGCAATTCACCCCAAAACTGCTTGTACGGAATGCCGTCGATCAATGCTTCGCGAGCGCAGCGGCGGAGATGGCGAAGCAGGCTCTTTCCCGCGTCGATATCGCCTGGGTAGAGGAGTGTCACGCGCCGGTCGCCGGTAAGCGTCAGCTTCACGATGAGCGGGGAAACCCACGATGTGCGGTCGAGGCGCAGGATCTCGCTCCAAGGGATGATCTTTTTCCCTATGGCTAGATGGTGCTCATAGACTTCGATCGGAGGTTGGAACACCAGGAAGATCAACAAAGCGGCGGACGAGAAGAAAAGAAACGACGCGATAAACCACGGCGCCCAAAACTGTACGCCGACCCAGCCACAGAATACGGCAAGAACAACCGCAACCAAGGCGAACGTTAAAAAATGCCTCGAAGACGAATAGCAGGTCATTCCAGCTCCCACACCATCTAGACTAACGCCGTGAGGCCCCGCCGTCAATTAACGTGTTTACCTTAGTTTTTAAGTAAGAATCGCTCCACACTGAGATCGGGGAGAAGTAGGGTTCCCAAAGTAAGTTCTAGAATCTAATCACCGTGGTTCGCTCAACTTCCTCCGGACTCGCGCGACACGCCTGTCATAGGCTGGGCAGAGCCGGTCATCCATTCCGGCGGATTTTTCGATGGCGCCGGCCGCTTCCCTATATTTTTTCTCCCCCTGGAGTGCCCTGCCGAGCTCGAACAGCGATTCCGTGGTCCTGGGATCGGGGTCCGGCAAGTGCGCGTCGTGCGCGACCGCGAGAGATTCCCGGGCATACCCTTCGTTCGTGTCAGGGTTGTTTTTTCTCTGCGATGCTCTTTCCCTGGAGGAATTGCAGCAGGTAGTCGGGTCCGCCGGCTTTTGAGTCGGTGCCGGACATGTTGAACCCTCCGAACGGGTGCGCGCCGACCATGGCTCCGGTGCATTTGCGATTGATATAGAGGTTGCCGACGTGGAATTGTTCGTTGGCCCTTTTGATCTTGGCGCGATTGTTGGTGTACACGGCGCCGGTGAGCCCGTATTCGGTATCGTTGGCGAGTTTCATCGCGTGGTTGAAATCCCAGGCTTTGGTTACGGCCAGCACGGGTCCGAAAATCTCTTCCTGGAACAGGCGATCCGTCGACTCAATATCGGCGATCACGGTTGGCTGGATGAAGTAACCGTCGCCTGGCGCGGCGCTACCGCCTGCGATCAGCCGGCCCTCTTTCTTACCGGTTTCGATGTATTCGAGGATTGATTTTTGGGCACTCTCGTTGATTACCGGGCCCAGGTGATTAGCAGGATCGTCAGTTGTCCCGACCTTCAGTTCGGCGACTTTCGCGCGCAGTTTCTCCAGGAATTCGTCGTAGATTTTCTCGTCGACGATGGCTCGAGAACAGGCAGAACATTTCTGGCCCTGGTAGCCGAACGCGGATTGGACGACTCCGTCCACGGCTGTGTCGACGTCGGTTTCGCTGTCGACGACGATGGCGTCCTTGCCGCCCATCTCCGCCAGCACGCGTTTGATCCAGATCTGACCCTTGCGCGGTTTGGCGGCCAGTTCATTGACGCGCAGGCCAACGTCGCGGGAGCCGGTGAATGCGATGAAGCGCGTTTTCGGATGCTCCACCAGGACGTCGCCGACCAGCGCTCCGCTTCCTACGAGTAGTGAAAAACATTTGGGGGGAAAGCCGGCTTCGAGCAGGATCTCAGCGAATTTGTGTGCGACGGTGGGGGTATCACTTGACGGCTTGATTACCGCGGTGTTGCCGGCCACTAATGCTGCGCCTGTCATGCCGGCGAGAATGGCTAGCGCGAAATTCCATGGCGGAATAATGACGCCGGCTCCAAGCGGGATGTAGACAAGGCGCGAGCTTTCACCGGGCAACTGTACTGGTGGCGGCGGTGCGGCGAAGTGCATCATCTGGCGCGCATAGTATTCGCAGAAGTCGATCGCCTCGGCCGTCTCGCCCTCGGCCTCGGGCCAGGTTTTTCCCGCTTCTACAGCCAGCCAGGCATTGAACTCCAGCTTGCGGCTTCGCAGAATACCGGCGGCGCGAATGAGCATGGCGGCGCGCTCGGCGGCTGGAATGTGTGCCCACTTGGGGAAGTAATTATGAGCGGCTTCAATAGATCTGCTCGCTAATTCCGCGTCGGCTTTGTGATGGATGCCGATAATTTCCGATGGCTTCGACGGGTTGCGCGAAATCAGTTTGTCGCCCGTTTCGACGCGATCGCCGTCGATTAGTAAGGGATACTCTCTCCCGAGTTCCCCGCGGACCTTGGCCAACGCTTTTTCCATGGCCGTGCGATTCGCCGGCTGGGAAAAATCGGTATACGGCTCATTTTGGAACGCGGGGAGCGATGCGGTCTCGACCGTTGAGGCGGACATAGCTTAACCTCCGACGATCTTTTTCCCCTGCTCGAACATGTCGGCGGCATCGTCCACCAGCCGGCGGCCCTTGTCGTACAGTTCGCGGCCCTTGGCCATCAGTTCCTCTCCCTGATCGGAGAGAACTTCGCGGCCAACCTTGGCCTTTTTTCGGATGAAGCGGCGGGTATCTTCGCCGGTTTTCGGCGCGTATAGCAGGGCGATCGCAGCACCAAGGGCTGCACCCGTCAAAAACCAAACTGCGCGTGGTCCACCATCGTCTCTCATTTTTGTTTACTCCTCCTTAACCCATTCTATCGGGAGTGCCGGGGCGCGTGCCAGATAACGCTACTAGAATGGGACCCGGGGTGGAGGAACAAAATGACAAATGTCTTCCCAGCGTTGATCGCGCTCGCAGCGATCTCAGTGAGCGGCGCCGAGTTTGGCCCTGTTGCTGCTGTGACGGGGGGGCGCGTTCGCGGGGCGATGCTCAGTAGGGGCGGGGCTGTGTTCAAGGGCATTCCGTTTGCACGGCCTCCGGTGGGTGATCTGCGTTGGCGCGAACCGATGCCGGTGGAGCCCTGGAAAGGTGTGCGCGACGCAACGGCGTTTGGGGCTATGTGCGCTCAAAACCCCTACTTCGTGCCGAACGCGGCGGAGATCAGCAAAGAAGACTGCCTTTTCCTGAATGTTTGGACGCCGCAGTGGCCGAGCCAATCGAGCATGCCGGTAATGGTGTGGATTCCGGGTGGGGGCAACTTTGCCGGCGGTAATGAGGGGACCTCCGAAGGAGAGAGTTTGACGCGGCAGGGTGTAGTGGTGGTGACCATCAACTACAGGCTGGGACTGTTCGGTTTCTTCGCGCATCCGGCGCTGACGAACGAGTCAGTGCACCATGCATCGGGTAACCAGGGGTTTCTTGACCAGATCGCCGCGCTCGAGTGGGTTCGCAATAACATTGCGAACTTTATGGGAGACCCGCGGAACGTGACGGTTTTTGGCGAGTCGGCCGGGTCCGTGGATGCGAGTGCGCTGATGACGTCACCGTTGTCCAAAGGATTGTTCAGGCGCGTCATTGGAGGAAGCGGAACGGTATTGGGATTGGGGCAGCCGCTGACTCTACCGCAAGCGGAAAAAGAGGGCGAAGCATTCACCGGACGGCTCAGGCCGGGCTCAAGTTCTCTGAAAGATTGGCGCGCAGCTTCAGCGGCGGAGATTCTCAAGCTCGAACCTCCATTTCTAAAGTCGCCTCCACCCGCATTGGGGCTAGTCGTGGATGGCTACGTTTTCCCGAAGGCGCCATCGCAAACCTTCGCCGAAGGCCAGGAACATCGGGTACCCATGCTCATTGGCAATACGGCGCGCGATAAGATTCCGGGGAATCCTCCGCCAGCAGATTTGGAGAAAGCTGTCAAAGATCAGTATGGGCCAATCGCGGAACGGGCTCTGGCGATATACGCCGGAGCACCCGATCCGTTGTACGGGACGCCGACCGCTCAATGGGCCGCCGATACCTCTTTCCGATGCACGGCTGTTGCGCAGTTGTTATGGCATGCCGCAGCAGGCAATCCGGCATTCGAATACCAGTTCGACCGGGCGGCTCCGGGTAGGGAGCTGGTGGGGGCCAGGCATGCCACGGATGTGCCGTATGTTTTCGGAACTTTCGAATTTGTGGTTTCTCTACCCGGGCAAAAGGTCGCGTTCAACGCCGTCGACAGTGCGATCTCCTGTGTTATGCAGCAGTATTGGACCAACTTTGCGAAGACTGGCGATCCAAACGACGGCAAACTGCCGCAGTGGCGAAAGTTCGATTCCACCCTACGGGCTTACATGGAATTCACAGATGCAGGTCCAGTGTCTCATGACGGCCTGCGCCGGCCTTTCTGCGATCTTTATGTCGAAAACGTGCGTCGGCTGATGCCAAAGTAATCGGGACGGCTCCATTCGCGAGTTCTGCGTTCCGCACCCGTTATACTTTTTCCTCAGTGAGTACAAAACGATTTCTTGCTTGTGACTTGGGCGCCGAGAGCGGGCGCGTGATGCTTGGGACTATCGAGTCGGGCAAGCTGGCGATGGAAGAACTACACCGGTTTCCGAATGAACCGGTTCGCCTGCCCACCGGCCTGTATTGGAATACGTTCGGCCTCTTCCAGGAGATTCTCAAAGGCCTGGCCGTGGCCGGACGGTCCCGCAAACTCGCTATCGATGGTATCGGCATCGATACATGGGGCGTCGATTTCGGCCTTCTCGGAAGAGATGGAGCGCTGATCGACAATCCGCGGCATTATCGCGATGCCCGGAACAATGGAATGGTCGAGCGGCTGCTTGCCGCTGTACCGAAAAACGAGGTCTTTTCGCAGACGGGTACCCAGTTTATGCAGATTAATTCGCTGTGCCAGCTCTATGCCATGAAGCTGGGGCGGTCGCCGGGGTTGGAGATTGCTACCTCGCTGCTGATGATTCCCGATTTGCTGAACTACTGGCTTACGGGCGTGCAGAAAGCGGAGGTCACCATCGCCAGCACATCGCAGTTTTACGATCCCACCAAGAAAGGTTGGGCAGAGAATTTACTGCGCCAACTCGGATTGCCGGCGTCGATTCTGCCACCGGTCGTTCAATCGGGTACGCGGTTGGGTCCGCTGCTTCCCGGGATTGCGGAGCTGACTGGCCTATCGGGCGCGCCGGTGTTCGCTTCCGCGGGACACGACACGGCGTCGGCGGTGGCGGCGGTTCCGGCTGGTGAGAAGCATTTCTGCTACATCAGTTCCGGAACGTGGTCGTTGATGGGAGTGGAACTGGAGGCGCCCCTTATTACGCCGCAAACATTGGCGCTGAATTTCACTAACGAAATCGGTGTTGGCGGCAAGGTGCGGCTGTTGAAGAATATCGCGGGTCTGTGGATTCTGCAGGAATGCCGGCGGGCCTGGGCGTTGCAGGGAAGCGATTACTCCTACGGAGATCTTATGACGATGGCCGCGAAGGCGGAGCCGCATCCGGGCTATATCGATCCCGATAAGTTTCTCGAGCCTGGGAACATGCCGGAGAAGATCGCTGCCTACTGTACGTCGAGGAGACAACCGATTCCCAAGGGCCCTGGCGGGATGGCGCGGGCGATTCTGGAGGGACTGGCACAGCGGTACAAAGAGGTTCTGATTAGTCTGGAAGCGCTCATTGGACATCACATTCCGGTGATCCATATTGTCGGCGGCGGATCGCGGAATCAGCTGTTGAACAAGCTGGTGGCGGAGGCGACGGAACGGCGGGTGATCGCTGGACCAGCGGAGGCTACGGCGATTGGGAATGTGCTGACGCAGGCGATTGGCGCAGGGGCGATTGCGGATTTGCGGGCTTCGCGGGAGATGGTTCGGGCTTCGTTTCCGGTGGAGGAAGTTTAGGAGATTTCGGTGCAGTCGTTATGCTTGACGTAACGCATAATAGAAGATATCCTCATGAATGGTACTCAGCTATCGGGATAAGCGTAGCCGGGACTTCGCTGCCGGAAAACGGGTGAAAGCATTCTCCGGAATTGAACGCCCGGCGCGGTTGAAACTCGATCGCATGGAAGCGCTGTAGCGCTTAAGGATCTTGCTATCTTGCCCGGTAACCGTTTTGAAGCGCTTAGCGGCGATCGCAGGGGCCAGTACAGCATCCGGATCAACGACCAGTGGCGGATTTGTTTCGAGTGGCCAGACCGGGCGCCTGGGCCGTCAAAAGTAGAGATTGTTGATTATCACTAGGAGGACACTATGGCAGTCACCGCGATTCATCCCGGGGAGCATTTGGCCGAAGAATTAAAGGAACTTGGCATGAGCGCTGCTGAGCTGGCGCGTAAACTCGACGTGCCGACCAACCGGATCACTAGTATCTTGAATGGGCAGCGCGCCATAACCGGAGACACTGCTTTGCGCCTCGCCCACTTCTTCGGCACGAGCGCGGAGTTCTGGCTTAATCTGCAAAGTTTTTACGAGCTTCGATTGGCTCAGAAGAAAGTGGGGAAATCGATCAAGGCCCTTCCCAGATTGAGACGCCCCGAGCACGTTCACGCGTAAGACGTCAACTCTTACTCGAACGCCTGTTCGAGGTAGCAGTGTCGTTGGTGGCTTCGGTGGGAGGTTCGACGCGAATTGCACCGGTTAGACCGCGATGAAGTACTTTGATTTCGAAACGGCTTTAATGCGAAGACTCGCTGCTGCTACGACTGACGTAGAGCGTTGGTGCGCTAGGATCACTGTCGGGCGGGAGGAGTTTTACGCTGCCGCCGACCGGGCCGGTCTGCGTCTCCTTCGTCATGGTGATGCGTTCATTCCACCAGCGGTTGGCTTATGTCTTGTCATCGGCATCGCGACTTGGAGCGATCCAGAGGTAATGATGGTGGATTCGGCCATGGATCGTGTTCGAGAGCTTGGGATCGCAGCTTGCGTTTTTGATATAGATGAATGCCGGACGCTCTCCGACATGCACGAGTTTCTGCCCCAAGTGGATATGTTTGTGGCTAAAACCCACGTGTTTGCTTACTACGTGGATAGTCCTCATATTTGCTTCAGCCAGCAGATGAGCAACAATATCGCAGTCCGCTGAGGGCTTCGATCCACGAGACCGCCGAAGGCCGGTGCGGCCGGTGAAGCCCGAGCCGGTTGACTGAGACATCCGCCCTTATCCGAACGCCTGCTCCAGGTCGGCCAGAATATCTTCTGCTGCTTCGATGCCCACTGAAAGGCGGATGAGATTATCGCGAATTCCCATGCGCTCCCGTTGTTTTGGCGAGATTTCGCGGTGGGAACTCATTGCGGGATACAGCACCATCGTGTGTACGTCTCCGAGCGAGGTTCCTCGTACTACCAGCTTCAGTCGATCCATCCAGGTGAACACTTCGCTCTGACCTGCGTTCTTCAATTCGAAGCTCACCATTGCTCCGTATAAACCTTCCGGCAGGAGGCGCTGAACGGTCTGGTGATCCGGGTGGGCTGGGTCGGCCAGGAAATAGACTCTTTCCACTCCTGGATGGCTGGCTAGCCGGCTTGCTATCTGGCAGGCGTTTTTGCATTGCCTCTCCATTCTCAAGGCGAAGGTTTTGATTCCTCGCATGGTCATATAGGCTTCGAATGGTCCTAGCACTGGTCCGTAAATGCGGGAAAATCCCCGGAGTGCTTCGTAGTGCTCTTCGTCGGTGATGGCCAGGCCGCCTAAGACGTCGCCGTGCCCGGCGAGATACTTTGTTGCGCTGTGCACAACGATGTTCGCACCTAATTCCAGCGGACGCACTAGCATCGGTGTGGAAAACGTGTTGTCTACGATCAGGGCCGCTCCTGCCGCTTTGGTCATTTCGGCAATGCGGTCGATGGCGCCGACTCGCAGTAGCGGGTTTGAGACCGTTTCCATTAGAACCACACCCGGCTTGTGTTCTTCGATCGCCTTCTTCACTGCATCGAGATCGCAGATGTCGATCCAGTGCACCGCTACGCCGGATGGTTCCAGGATGCTCATTAGCAAACTGACTGTCGCACCATACATGGCGTTGGCTGCTACCACCGATTTCCTTCGATCGGCTAGTGCCGCTAGTACGGAGATGTGAATTGCTGCCATTCCGGACGAGCAGGCCAGCGCTCCGTGGCCTCCTTCCAGTTCGGCTGCCAACTCTTCCAGGGCCCCGTTGGTCGGATTGTCGTAGCGGGCGTACGCGGGCCCCGCCTGTTCTCTTGCGAAGACACGATCGAGCTCTGTCATGTCGCCGTAGGAGTAACTCGACGCGGTGTAAATCGGCGTCGTCACCGGGATGAAACTGCCGGCTTTTTTGCGGTCGCCGGCGTGGACCGCCTTGGTTTGAATCTTCATTTCCTTTTCCAGCGCATTCCTTCTTTAGTGTCTTCGAGAATCACTCCGCGTTCCAGGAGTTGGTTGCGGATCTCGTCGGACCGCTTGAAATTCTTACTTTTGCGGGCGTTCACTCGTTCGGCGATCAGCGCCTCAATTTCCGTGTCAGTGATTTCGCCCTGGCGGATAGTTGGCCGGAGGACATCGAAGATCGAGTCGAAACGGTCCATCAACGCTCGCGCTGTCTGCAGATTGCCCTCGTGGAAATCGCCCGAATCCATGGCCGAGTTTGTGTCGCGGACGTATTCGAAGATGGCGGCCAGCGCTTCGGCCGTGTTCAGATCGTCGTCTAGCGAGTCGTCGAATTGCTTGATGGCGGCGGCGGTCCGTTCGACGAGCTTTTCGTTAATGCCGGGGGAAAACGTATTCGAGTCTAGACGTAGTTTGTAATTACGCAGGCGGTCGATAGCGGTTCCGGCCGCTTTGAGCTGGTCGAACGTGAAGTTGAGCTTGTTGTGATACGGGACGCTGGCCAGCAGGTAGCGGATCACTTCCGGCTGATAGCCCTTTTCCATCAAGTCGCGCAGGGTGAAGAAATTCCCCATCGACTTGGACATTTTCTGGCCTTCGACGATGAGGTGTTCGGCGTGCAGCCAGAAACGCGCGAAGGGTTTTCCGGTGATCGCTTCCGATTGCGCGATTTCGTTCTCATGATGAGGGAACGTGAGGTCGATGCCGCCGGCGTGAATGTCGAGCGTCTCGCCGAGATACTTCATAGCCATCACGGAGCACTCGATGTGCCAGCCGGGACGTCCGTCGCCGATGGGTTCGTTCCAACTGGGCTCGCTGTCCTTCTTTGCTTTCCACAGGACGAAGTCCCGTGCGTCGGCTTTGTCGTATTCGTCCATGTCGACTCGGGCGCCGGCGCGGATGCCGCTGAAGTCGTTGTGGGACAGCTTGCCGTATTCGGGAAATTTCGAGATTCTGTAGTAGATCGAACCCTCGCTTACATAGGTGTAGCCTTTCGCTTCGAGGGTTTGAATGGCGGATACCATTTCCGGTATGTGCTCGGTGGCGCGGACGAGGCGCTCGGGCCTTTGCAGGCGTAGAGCGTCGGCGTCTTCTAAGAACGCCTTCTCATAAACCTCTGTATATTCTTTGAGGGTCTTGTGCTCGGCCATTGCGCTGCGGATAATCTTATCTTCCACGTCTGTGATATTCATCACATGCTGGAGCACGTAGCCGCGGGTGTGCAGCCAGCGGCGGAGGATGTCTTGAAAAGTGAAAGTCCGCAGGTTGCCGATGTGGACGAAGTTGTAGACCGTGGGTCCGCAGGTGTACATGCGTACCGTTTTGCCGTCCATGGGGGCGAATTCCTGGACCTGCTGCGTGAGCGTGTTGTAGAAGCGCAATGCCATCTGGTGGGAGGGTAAACTCTTATCCTACACTGCTGCCCAACGTCTGCCGATAGAAAGGCCATGGCACGAAATTGATTCCCGTCGACACGATGCCGTCCGTACCGCGCGAATCGGGTTTTGCACGGCTGGTGAAGACCCGTTGGGGCCGTCTGTTGGTCCCATCTCTGGGCGACTTCTTCTTTGGCGCCGTCGTTCTCTGGCTCTTTTTCTCCGGAATGGGCTGGAATGAACTGTTGTCGGACGGCGATACGGGATGGCACATCCGGACCGGACAATACATAATGGCGCGCCATTCGGTGCCCGTGGCGGACCTGTTTTCGTTTTCCAAGCCGCATGATGCCTGGTTTGCCTGGGAGTGGTTGACGGACGTGCTGTATGGCGCGCTCTTTGACTGGAGCGGACTGAAAGGGATTGTACTGCTTTCCGGATTGATCATTTCGGCTATCTTCACCATTCTGTTGCGGCATCTGCTTTGGCGCGGCGTAAACCTGTTTATTGCGACCGGACTTACGCTCATTTGCACGAGCGCCGCGGCGGTTCATTTTCACGCCCGCCCACATCTATTCACCCTGCTTTTCCTCGTGATCGCTGTCTGGATGGTCGATATGGACAGGAGGAGCCATACACGAGCCATCTGGCTGCTCATCCCGCTGATGGTCTTGTGGACCAACCTGCACGGGGGCTTCCTGGTGATGATCGCGGTTCTCGGCCTACTCACTGCGGGAACGGCGATTGAAGTCTGGTTATTCGATAGATGGAGGGTTCAAGATGTTTGGCGTTATGGCGGGCTGACACTGGCTTGTGCGCTGGTGACGGTAATAAACCCGTACGGCCTGGGGTTGCATCGCCATTTGCTTGAATATTTGAGGTCCGACTGGATACGGGACATGGTGATGGAGTTTCACTCTCCGGATTTCCACTCGGAGAGCATGCTTTACCTGGAAATTCTTCTTTTTCTTGGAATCCTCTCGCTGCCTGCGCTGGTTCGACGCCGAAAGATAGTAGAGGTTCTGTGGATTGGATACTTTGCGCATGAGGCTTTGGCGTCCGCGCGGCACATACCGCTCTACGTGCTGATCGCGGCGCCCATCGTTGGCGCGGAAGTAAATACCTGGTGGAATATGTGGGTTAGCGGACAGTCTCGTAAGTCGATATCTGCAATTTTTGGTCAGATATCCGCCGACATGTCGCCGGGTTTTCGATGGACAAGTGCGTGGCCGCCGATTTTAGTACTAGTACTTTTCTTGTCCGGCTCTGTTATATGGCCGGATGATTTTCCTGAGAGATGGTTTCCGGTAAAGGTTTCGGCGAAGTACGCGGGCGAGATTCGAGCATCGCGGGTACTGGCTCCGGATCAGTGGGGAGACTACCTGATTTTTAAAGGGTATCCGCAGCAAAAGGTTTTCATTGACGGCAGGAGCGATTTTTATGGACCGGAGCTGGGCAAGGAGTATTTGGCGATGGTTCAGGGGCGGTATAACTGGCGGATGCTGATGGATAAGTACCACTTCGATCTGGTACTGGCGCCGGTCGATTGGCCACTCGTTTCACTGCTAAAGAAGCAAGCCGACTGGGGTGTAGTGGAAGACGACGGTAAGACTGTCTTAATGCGTAAGTTGGGTTCTACACCTTAGCAAAAAAACGCTCGCAGGGCTAATGTAAGAAACTATTACCGCCGAAAGTACTATGTACACCGACAGTTAGGTCGTATGTTTAAGGGACAAAAGGCATTCGTGCGAAATTCGGTTGATTGCAGGCGAGTTAGCCATACAATAGAAGGACGTCGAAACAGCGTGAAGGCAGGACAGGGACTACGCATAACTTTGCGCTGTATTGGGAGAAATAACTAAATGGACCGCAGATTTCTGACCGTCCTGGCCGTGAGCCTCATCTTTGCATTGATCGTCTCAATGATGTTCTACAAGATGACGGCGAGTTCTAATGCGGCCAGGAAGGTAGTACCGACCGACACTAAGGACATTGTGGTCGCCGCCAAGCCTCTGACGGTTGGACTGACGATTAAACCGTCCGATGTGCGGATCGCCAAAGTTCCGGTCGATCAGTTTCCGAAAGGCGCTTTTTCGAATCAGAACGAGGTGATCGACAGACCGGTGGTGAGCAACATCCTGATGGACGAACCGATTCACGAGGAGCGCCTGGCAGCGCGAGGCAGCGGCAGCGGCCTGGCTCCGATCATTCCGATCGGAATGCGCGCGGTGACTGTACGGATCAACGATGTCTCCGGCGTGGCTGGATTTGTTTTGCCCGGATTGCGGGTCGATGTCCTGGTGACGGGGCGACCGCCGGGATCCGATCAATCGCTGACGACCACGTGCCTGCAGAACATGCTGGTTCTGTCGGCGGGTCAGACAATGCAGTCGGACCAGCGCGGTGCGGCCATCAACACTCCCACAGTAACCCTGTTAGGAACGCCGGACCAGGCTGAGATCCTGACTTTGGCTGGGAATCAGGGTTCCATCCAGCTTGTCCTGCGCAACGGAAGCGATCAGACCATCGAGAAGACGCAGGGGAATACGGTAGCCGAGTTGTTCGGCGGCGTCCGCAACAGGCAGAAGCCGACGAATGTCGATGTCAAGCCCAGGCCCAAGCCGAAGCCGGTAGAAGTGGCAGTGGTAGCGCCGCCGCCTTCCGCCTCCGCCGGAAATCGTCGTCATCCGTGGAAACTCAAAATCGGTCGAGCGGGTCGGCAGTAGCCGGGCGAACTAGGCGGGTAACATGCATATCACATTCTGGAGTGGCGGCACCTGGTTATCGAAGATCGTGAAGACACTGAGCACTTGTATTGCGCTGTGTCTGTTAGCTGGCCTGGCGTTTGGCCAGCGGGATCAGAGGGCGGAGGACTTGCGGCTGTACGGCGGCAAGACCATCGTGCTGGAGTATCCCTCGGACGTATCGCAAATCTCGACTAATGATCCGGGTGTTGTGGACGCCGTTGGCGTGACCACGCGAGAGATACTGCTCGAGGCGAAAGCCTCCGGTTTCGCCACCGTGATCGTTTGGACGAAGGCGGGCGACCGGAACATCTATAACGTCACCGTCGATCAGAACCTGGATCCTTTGCGGCGGCTGCTGAAAGAGACATTCCCCAACGAAGATATTCACATCCAGTCGTCCCGGGATTCGCTTTCTCTCACCGGCAAGGTTTCGTCGAAAGAGGTTGCGGACCGCGCTGCCGTGCTCGTGGCGCCTTTTGTCAAAAACGTGGTGAATATGCTGCAAATGCCGCCCCCAGGGGTGGAGAAGCAGATCCTGATCAGGGTCAAGTTCGCGGAGTTGGACCGGTCTAAAGAAACGCAGTTTGGCGTCAACCTGGTATCCACGGGAGCAGCCAACACGATTGGTACGATCGGCACTGGACAGTTCGCCTCACCGCGGCCCTCGACCGTTGCAGGCAAGGATCCGACGACTGGACTGCCGGCGCAGCAGAGTTTTTCGATTACCGACGCGCTGAACATTTTCGCTTTCCGGCCGGATATAAATCTTGGGGCCTTTATTAAAGCGCTCCAGGCGGAAAACATTCTGGAGATCCTGGCCGAACCAAATCTGGTGACGACGAGCGGCAAAGAAGCGAGCTTCCTGGTGGGCGGCGAATTTCCGATTCCGATCCTGCAGGGCGGAGGCAACGCCGGTGCAGTCACCATTCAATTCCGGGAATTCGGTATCCGGCTTGGTTTCAATCCGTTTATCACGGAGAACAACACCATCAAGATGCACGTGAAGCCTGAAGTTTCCAGTATTGATACTTCCAACGCCATCACGCTCTCCGGCTTTTCAATTCCGGCGTTGTCGACACGGCGTGTGGAAACGGATATCGAGTTGGCTCCGGGGCAGAGCTTCGTGATTGGCGGCCTTCTGGATCAACGCGTGCAAGCTGCCTTCAACAAACTTCCGGGACTTGGCGACATTCCTCTTCTTGGCCAGTTGTTCCGCAGCCGGGACGACCGCAAGAGCCGCCAGGAACTGGTCATTCTTGTGACGCCGGAGATTACGAATCCGCTGAATCCGGGGGATGTGAAGCCGGTCGTGGCCACTCCGAAAGAGTTTCTGGCTCCGATGCAGTCATCGCTGCAGATAGAGCAGTTCAAGGCGAAGCCGGCAGTTCCGGGTACCGATGGTGACAGCAAGAAGGAGCGGGCTGCAAAGAAGAAGCAGGAAAAGAAGGATAAGAAGGACAAGAAAGAGAAGGACGAGGAACTCGCGTCCCGCTAGCTAGGAAAGGCACCAAAAAGCAATGACTCTACCTGGAAGGCCAATTACCGCGCTGCTGGTGGCTCCCAATCGGGAGCTTGCCGAGCAGTTTGCTCACTCTTTGGCCAAAAGCAAGAACGCATTTCAGATCATTCTCGATCTGAAGACTTACCCGACGCAGCAGACTCTGGAAATGCGTCTGCGGCAGATGCGGCCGGACGTGCTGTTGCTCGATCTTACGAGCAGTCTCGACGCCGCTTGCGACCTGATCCGGTTCGCGCTATCGCAGAAGATTCCGCTTCACGTGGTTGGCCTTCATCTACAGAACGACTCCGAAGCGATTTTGCGTTCCTTGCGGGTAGGTGCAAGCGAGTTTCTCCATGCGCCGTTCGATTCGCCGGTCCAACAGGATGTGTTGATCCGCATCCAGAAACTGGTGCAGCCGGAAAATGCGGCCGACCGGGAAATGGGTAAGGTGGTTGCATTTTCCAGCACGAAACCCGGTTCGGGAGCGTCTACCCTGGCGGCACAAACGGCGTTCGCACTGAGCCGTACGACAGGCAAACGAGTGCTGCTCGCCGACTTTGACTTAATGGGCGGGACGATCGGCTTTTACCTCAAGCTGGAACAGACACATTCGCTGGTCGATGTGCTGAACCAAGTGGACAAACTCGATCCATCGCAGTGGGCTTCGATGATGGTGAATTCAGCCGGAATCGATGTGTTGCCGGCTCCGGAAATGCCCTACCAGGACCCGGTCGATCCGAACCGTTTACACGATGTTCTGCAATATGCGCGCTTCCTATACGACTGGGTGGTCGTGGATCTGCCGTCGGTTTTCCATCGGGTGAGCCTGTTGACGGTTTCTCAATCCGACAAGGCATTTTTGGTTTCGACGTCCGAGTTGGCCAGTCTTCACTTGGCTCGGCGGGCGGTGAAGCTGCTCAATCATCTTGGATTTGATTCGACGCGGTTTCAAATGATTATCAACCGGCTCGACAAGCGCGACGGGCTGAACGGCTCTGATCTCACCAAGCTGTTCGATTGTCCGATCGACATCAGTCTTCCGAACGATTATTTCTCTCTGCACCGTGTGGTGACGTTGGGTGAGGCGTTGGACGGGGATACCGAACTTGGCAAAGCAATTGAGGGTCTGGCGATGAAGTTGTCGGGGACGGTAACGGTCCCGCCGGCTAATGCACGAGCCCAGTTCGCGGCGCGGCCAGCGTATTCACATTTGAGTTGAATGAGATAACGAATGCTCCCGACTTTTGATCAACGATCCCCCTCACAACTCTCCTGGGAACAGCGGCTGCTGAAGAACGCCAGCGGACCGCGGGGGCAACTAAAGCCTGAGTATCAGGAACTGAAGTTCACCCTGCACCGCAAGCTGCTGGACAAGATCAACCTGGAAGCGCTGGCGACGATCGATAATCAGCGCGTGCGCTCCGAGGTTCGCCAAGCGCTGATCAGCCTGATCGATGCCGAGCCTACGCTGTTGAGTTCGGTCGAAAAGCAGCAGATTTGCGACGAGGTTCTGGACGAAGTATTCGGTCTCGGACCGCTGGAGCCATTGCTGGCGGACCCGACGATCTCCGATATTCTCGTCAACGGCCACCGGCAAGTGTACGTGGAACGGCGCGGCCAGCTCGAGCTGACCAATGTTACTTTCCGCGACGACAACCATCTGCTGCGGATCATCGACAAGATTGTGTCGCAGGTCGGGCGGCGTGTGGACGAGGCCAGCCCGATGGTGGATGCGCGCTTAAGCGACGGCTCGCGCGTCAATGCTATTATTCCGCCGCTGGCGCTCGACGGACCGCTGATGTCGATCCGCCGTTTTATTCAGGACAAACTGACGGCGCCTGATCTGGTTGACCGCAAAGCGATGACTCCGGGAATGCTGGAGTTGTTGGAAGCGTCGGTGAAGGCCAAACTCAACATCATCATCTCAGGCGGTACCGGTTCCGGTAAGACTACTTTGCTCAACGCGCTTTCGGCTTATATCAGTCCGAAGGAGCGCATTATCACGATCGAAGACGCGGCGGAATTGCAGCTTAAACAGCCGCACGTGGCGCGGTTGGAGACGCGTCCGCCGAACCTCGAAGGACAGGGGGCGGTGCGGCAGCGGGAACTGCTGATCAACAGCCTTCGTATGCGACCGGACCGGATCGTGGTCGGTGAAGTCCGCGGCGGCGAAGCGCTGGATATGTTACAGGCGATGAATACCGGTCACGACGGATCGCTGACGACCGTTCACGCCAATAGCCCTCGGGATGCGATCTCGCGGCTGGAAGTAATGGTTTCGATGGCTGCGGCGAATATGCAGTTGCTTTCCATCCGGCAGCAGATTGCCAGTGCGGTGAACCTGCTGGTTCAGCCGATGCGTTTAACGGATGGTTCGCGCCGGATTATGAGCATCACCGAAGTGACGGGCATGGAAGGCGAAATCATCACGCTGCAAGACATTTTTGTGTTTGAGAAGCGTGGGTTGAGCCCGGAAGGCCGCGTGATCGGACGATTCGCGGCGACGGGAATCCGGCCCAAGTTCTACGAGAAGCTGCTTGCTTCCGGCATCCGGTTGCGGCCTGACCTGTTCGACGAAGTGTTGGAGATTTGAGGCACGGCTTATGGGACTTTATATCGGAATCGCGTTAGTCGTTTGGATCCTCACGATGGGGGCCTGGTGGGTGCTGGCCGGCGCCTTCCGTTCCGCCGACGTGGACAAGATGAAGAGCCGCCTAATGGGGACGACCCCGAAAGCTGCCAAGAAGAAAGAAGGCAGTGCGCAGGAAACGGCGCTCTTCAGCTCGGATGAGCCTTCCAAGGGGAAGATCGCGCTGCAATTGCTTCAGAAGTACAAGCTCAAGGAGCGCTTGAGCACGTTGCTGGAACAGGCCGGATTGAAATGGAATCCTGGCCGGTTTGTACACGGGTGCATGGCCTGTTTTATCGGCGGCTATATTGTCGCCTACCTGGTTTTGCCGTCGTCCTTCCGGCCGGTAGCATTACTCATCGCTATCGGCGCGGGATTGGCCCCGATCAGCTATGTCGTACGTCTGCGCCAGCAGCGGCTGAAGAAATTTGAAGCGATTTTTCCTGATGCTCTGGAGTTCATCTCGCGGTCGATGCGCGCCGGTCATGCTTTCTCAGTGTCGCTGGAAATGATCCACCGTGAATTTTCCGAACCGCTGGCCAGTGAATTCCGCAGAACGTTCGAGGAGCACAACCTCGGTTTGCCTCTCGACGTGGCGCTGCAGTCGTTCCAAAAGCGGGTCCCGTCGCTTGATGTCCATTTTTTCGTGTCGGCCGTCCTGTTGCAGAAGCGCACGGGCGGTAACCTGGCAGAGATTCTGGACAAACTGGCGTACATTATTCGCGAAAGATTCAAACTGCGCGGCCGCATTCGGGCGGTCAGCGCGCACGGAAGAATGACAGCCATCGCTTTGAGTTGTATCCCGCTCGGCGTGGCCGTTCTGATGTTCTACACGAATCCGGATTACGTGAAGTTCTTCTTTCTGGACGATACCGGGAACATTATGCTCGGAGTAGCTGTTTTTCTCCAGTTGTCCGGGTATCTCATCATGAAGAAAATTGTTTCGATCGAGGTCTAGGGAGCGATGCCGATTGTACTCAGCGTTCTCGTGTTCGTTTTCCTGGTGCTGACCATCGCGGCGCTGGGAATGAAGTTCTGGGTTCGCCCGAAGGAGGCGATGGAACGCGTTTCAGGTTCCGTGCTGAGCACGAACGACAACGCGCCCAATCATCCCAGCCTGGCGCTGGCCGAATTGTTGAAGAAGTGGGGCACGCTGCTGCCCGCGAATCCGAAGGACGTCACGACGATGCAGCGCCGGCTGATTCGAGCCGGCTACCGGAATGAGAATGCGTTGAAGATATTGTACGGCGCCAAGATTTCTCTCGCCGTCATTCTACCGCTGCTGGCGACGTTGGCGGTGGCCAACTCGGCTTCCGATCCGGCGAATAAATTTTTGTTCGTTCTGGCGGCCGTCGCGATGGGTTTTTTCGGTCCGAACGAGTGGGTGAAGATCAAATCGCAGAAGCGGCAGAAGCAGCTTCAACGAGGGCTGTCGAACGGTCTGGATCTGCTGGTTGTTTGCGTCGAATCGGGCCTTGGTCTCGACCAGGCGGTGGTTCAGGTGGCCAAGGAACTGGAGCATGCGCACCCTGAAATCAGCGAAGAATTCACCATGGTCACGTTGGAGATGAAGGCGGGTAAGCGCCGGGTGGAGGCATTGAGGAATCTGGCCGAGCGAACCGGTGTGGAGGATTTGAAGAAGCTGGTTGCCGTGCTGATTCAGGCGGACCGGTTTGGTACAGGCGTTGCGGCGTCGTTGCGCGGTCACGCCGATTTCATGCGGGTTCAAGCGCGGCAGATAGCCGAAGAGAAAGCCGCCAAGCTCGGCGTGAAGCTCGTTTTTCCGATTTTCTTTTGCATTTTGCCCACGCTGTTTGTGGTTACGGTGGGGCCTGTGGCGGTCAAGATTGTCCGCGAGCTGATTCCGATGATGAACAGCATTTGATCGCGGCGCCGGCTCTTGGAACGAAGTGAAGACTTAGAGTAGCGGTTTAGAGTTGTGATCGGTAGAGAGTGGATTCGATCAATAAAAGGAGAACAAGAAGATGGATTCTTCTACAGTACGGTTGGTTTGCGCTGCGGTTGCGGTAGCACTGCTGATTCTGATTGTCATGCGCAGACGCAAGAACGCGGACTAAGGTTTTCTTCGCGGAATTAATAGAAGCATAAGCTGGCGCGGTAAGAATGCCGCGCAGGCAAAGAGACACCGGGACGGCGGGCGACCGCGGTGGAGCCTTCCGCTCATGTCGCGAGAGCTGTGTCTACCGGAGGATTCGTGAGAGTTTTTCGAGGTTTGGTCTATGAAACGTAAGTATTGGGTATGGACATTAGCAATTGCGGTAAGCCTGCTGGCGACAGCTTGGGGCGCTACCTTCGGCACCGTTGTAGCCATCGGAGGCCATGCTTCCGACCTTGCGCTCGACGAAGGCAGAGGCGTACTATACATCGCCAATTTCACGGCCAATCGCATAGATGTGATGTCGCTGGCTGACTTCACGATTCAAAGATCGATCAACGTGCCGTCGCAACCGACGTCGCTATCTCTGTCTCCGGATGGCAAGTACCTGGTGATCGCCCATTTCGGCGCCTTCGCCGCGCCGCAGGCTCCGTCGAACGCGCTGACGGTGATTACGCTGGACACCAACTCGCGGCAGGTCTTCGCGCTGGGGTCGGCCCCTTATGGCGTTGCCTTTGGGTTGGACGGACTTGCCTTGATTGCGACCGCTACCGACTTCGAACTTCTCGATCCAGTGCTCGGGACCACCGTGACGCTGGATACGTTCGCGAATATTCTTCAGCGCACGCTGCCGCAACCACCGGCTTCCTTCCCATTGCAGATCACCGGGGCTTCCATAGCGGCGTCCCGCGACCTGACGAAGATTTATGGATTGACCGACACGATCCGGTTTGGTTACGACGTGCTCTCGAAACAGATTGTGGTCAACGGCTACGGTGCCACGCCGCCGCTTGGACCTCGCGTGGTGAGCGTAAATCAGGACGGCTCGGCGTATACGGCCGGATGGGGACTATTTCAAGGGTCGGCGATTTTTCAGAATAATTTCGGTTTGATTTCCGAGTTCCCGAATCCGAGCGGCGCCCTGAACGTGGGAAGCACCGCATACGACTCCTCGCGGGGCCTCATCTACGCCCAAATACCGCCACAGGCAGCGACCGGTCAGGCTTCCGCGACGCCTCAAACCATGCAGATTGTGGACGCAAACAATCTGGCTGTGAAGGATGTGATCCAACTCCCCGAGAACCTGGCGGGCAAGAGTGTCTTCTCAAGCGATTACAACACTCTGTACACGGTTTCCGACAGCGGTGTTCTGGTGATGCCCGTCGGCAGTCTCAGCAAGACTCACCGCGTTGTCTCCTCGCAGGCGGACGTGATTTTCCGCGGCAACATCTGCAATCAACAGACGGCCAGTCAAGTGATCACCATTTCCGATCTTGGCGGTGGTAATACGGACTTTGCGCTCACTACCACGACTCCAGGCATCACCATTTCGCCAGCTTCGGGCGTAACTCCGGTACAGGTGAAAATCACGGTCGATCCGGCTGCGTTCCAGAATCAAAAGGGAACGACGGTCGGTGTGGTGAATATCGTCTCGGGCGGTTCCATCAACCTGCCGAAGGGCTTTCGCGTGATCGTCAACAACCGCGATCCCGACCAACGGGGAACATTCGTCGATATCCCGGGAACTTTGGTCGACTTGCTGGCTGATCCGGTGCGGAACCGGTTCTATATTCTGCGCCAGGATACCAACGAAGTCCTGGTATTTGACGCCACAACCAACACTCAGATTGCTTCGCTCCCGACGGGTAATACGCCAACGCAGATCGCCATTACGTTCGACAATAAGAATCTGCTTGTCGGCGGAACCGACACGCAGATCCTGTATCAGTATGACCTCGATTCGCTGCAATTTGTGGCGGGAATCCGCATGCCCGGTGGGCACTATCCCCGCTCGATTGCTTCTTCCGCCCGAAGCATTCTTGTTGCCAATCGCGTCGCCGGCCCGATCCATATGATCGATAAAGTGGACCTGGCCAGCCGCACAGCCACTACTTTGCCTTCACTGGGTGTCTACAACAACGACATCAATATCGAGACTATGCTGGTTGCTTCGCCCAATGGGTCGAGCATTATGGCCGTGCAGCCAGACGGTAATCTCTTGCTCTACGATGCCAACCAGGATACCTTCACTATCTCGCGCAAGAACACAACTCCGCTTTCGGGCGCGTACGCTGCATCGAGCTTCAATCAGTATGTTGTCGGCAATCAATTGCTCAACGCTTCGCTGGTTCCAACTCAGCAGTTTGAAACCGGGACAGGCCTATCTTCAGGATTCGCATTCGTGGATCAAGGTGGGCTTCGGGTGAACTCCCCCAATGTGAGCAGCCCCGGCGTGATTGAGCGTGTCGACCTACAAGCGGGAAAAGCCAGCGGCACCACTCGACTGGTGGAATCTCCGGTATTGACGAATACGAATAATGTGACAACCGGCGCGGCAATGATCTTCACCCGGAGCGTTGCACCGCTCCCAAGCCGGAACGCCATTATTGCTTTAACCGTTTCTGGTTTTACGGTTATCCCGTGGAACTTCGATGCCGGCGTCGCTCCTCCGCAGATCTCACGCGTGGTGAACGCCGCCGACTTTACGCAACCCATTGCCCCCGGTGGATTGATCACCGTGACGGGTGCTAACCTGAGTCCAATTACTCAGAGCGCGACGGGTAGCTTACCGACCTCGCTAGGCGATAGCTGCCTTCAGGTGAACGGTCTCTCGGTCCCGATTTTGTATGTTTCATCGACTCAGATCAATGCTCAGTTACCAAACATAGACGGAAATACTACGCTCCGGCTGGCGACCCCGGGTGGCGTGAGCGATAATTTCAATCTCACGATTCTTCCGGCGGCTCCCAGCGTGTTCCGTATCGCCACCACGCAAACCGACAGCGGTACGACGCCCAGTATTGTGCGTTCCGACAACAACCAGCTTGTGACTCCGTCGAACCCGGTACATAGGGGCGACGTTCTGGTAATTTACGCCACCGGTCTTGGACGCACCACACCATTGATTCCGGCCGGGCAACCAGCTCCGACCGATCAGTTAGCTTCGACCCAGATACCCGTCGTCGTGACGCTGGGTGGAATTCAGCAGCAGGTGTTATTCGCGGGATTGGCGCCGGGACTTGTCGGCGTCTATCAAATCAATGTTCAGATTACTCGTAGCGTGCCGGAAGGCTTGAGTGTTCCTCTGGTTATCAGCCAGGGCGGCGGAACCACTTCATTGGCAGTCCGCGTTGTGAACTAACACAAGGGAAACTAGAAAAACTCGGAAACGACAGAACGAACGATCGAGGGCTACAACTATGCGAATCCATATCCTCACTATCACCGCGGCTCTAGCCATAGTGCCGGCGTTTGCGCAACATTATGAATTTGGTGCGTTTGGGGGCGGCAGTTTTTACAGCTCGAGCACCATCACGAATCCGAAAGGTAACGCCGACGCGGGCTTCTCCTCGGGTTTCTCCGGGGGAGGTTACATCGGCGGCAATATGTACGACCATATCGGGGGAGAACTTCGCTACACGTATCTCCACAACGACATGACCCTGAAGAGCGGCGGCCTCTCGGCTAGTTTCGGCGGCCAGGCGCACGCCCTCCACTACGATTTCCTGGTTCACGCGACGGGCCGCGAATCGAAGATCCGTCCGTACGTCGCAGTTGGCGGCGGTATGAAATTCTACCAGGGGACAGGCGATGAAATTCCGTTTCAACCGCTGAGTAACGTCGGCCTGTTGACCAAGACGAGCCAGGTAGGAGCGCTCGTATCGGTGGGCGCGGGAGTCAAAGTTCAGATTTCCGGACGGCTCATGTTTCGCGTGGACATCCATGACTATCTCTCCCCGTTTCCGGACAAAGTAATCGCGCCGGCGCTCAACTCCACCACCGGTGGCTGGCTCAATAACATAGTTCCGACCGTGGGCGTATCGTACACTTTCTAAAGGCCTTACGTTTATGGAACAATTTCTTAACAACTCTATGGACCAGCGGCCCATATAATGTGGGTGTGTTAAGGGCTCTTCTTCTTTTCTTTGTTGTTCTTGTGGTGATGTTGGCGCAAACGCCGCCGGCCACCACCCCATTGAGCGCGACGGCCGGCGGTTACGTTGGCGGCAACGTTTGCAAAACCTGTCATCCGAACGTCACTGTCAGCTTTTACAAAAACCCGCATTATAAAAGCGTGGCTTCCGGTAAGGAGCCACCTGAGCGGACGGGTTGCGAGGGCTGTCATGGGCCCGGCAAAGCTCACGTGGAGGCGCACGGCGGCAAGTCGACCATTCCGCACGCCTTTTCATTGATGCCTCCCACGGCCATCCTGGATCGCTGTCTCACGTGTCATTCCAAGGATGTTTCCCGCGCCAATATCCGCCGGTCGTCCCATACGCTGGCGGATGTGGTCTGTACCAACTGCCACTCCATCCATAAGTCGACGACGCCGAAGTTCCTCCTCGCCAAACGGCAAGCGGATCTTTGCTCCGGCTGCCACACGGATGTGCGGGCCCAGTTCTCCATGCCTGTCAAGCACCGCGTGCTGGAGGGTTCAATGGAGTGTACGGACTGCCACAATCCGCACGGCACGGAAGCTGTCACCTGGCGCATGGGGTTGCGGCCAAGGATGGTGGGCCAGGCACTAGCGACCGAGGAGCCCTGTCTCAAGTGCCATATCGACAAACGCGGCCCGTTCGTGTTTGAGCACGGGGGCGTGCGGGTAGAGGGTTGCGAGACCTGCCACAGTCCCCACGGGTCGATGAACGCGAAGCTATTGAAACGTCCGGTGGTGTTCACCGTCTGTCTCGAATGCCACAACGGCGCCGGCACGTTTGGACGCGAGAACATCGGTGTCTACGCACAATCGTCGTCGCACAACATGGCCGACCCACGGTTCCAGAACTGCACCACGTGCCATGTGCGAATCCACGGCTCGAATGCCGACGCGACGTTCCTGAGGTGATGGCGATGAACAAGAAAACATACATTCTCGTTTCACTCATCTGGATGCCTTTCACAGCGGCTCTCCACGCCCAACAGCCGGTGGCTCCGACCGATGCGCCAGTCGGCAACGCGCGTGGGGAAAACTACGGCGACTACAACATCACGAATTCGTTCGAAACGGGTTACCGCTGGAAGAGCGTTGGCGGCGACATCGGCAAATATCAAAGCGATGTCAATTTCGGCAACGGTCTGCGGTTGCTCGGCAGTAATCTGACTATTGATTCCAAGGACGGCCATGGCCACTACTTCGACCAACTGGTCCTGACCACACAAGGTCTGGGGAACGATCCGTATCAGTTCGCCTCTTTCCGCGTTCAGAAGAACCAGTTGTACCGCTACGATTTGCTATGGCGCGAAACCGCCTACGACGACCCGGCGCTAACCATCGCCAATGGCCAACATCTGATGAACACTTCGCGCCGGATGCAGGATCACTCGCTGGTTCTTTTTCCGCAATCGAATATTCGCCTCATCCTTGGCTACGGAAACGACGTGCAGGACGGTCCGGCGCTCTCCACCGTGCAGCTATTTAATTCGCCTCGCGCGGACGAGTTTCCGCTGTTTGAAAACATTCGCCGCCGGCAGGACGAGTATCGCGTGGGAGCCGAAGCCACGTTCCTCGGGATGAAGCTTTCTGTCCTTCGCGGGTGGGAAGTTTTCAAGGACGATACGGGCGATCAGGTGACTCAGTTCCAGGCGGGGAACAACCCGACCGACGCGGTGACTCTCAGTTCGTTCCAACGATCGCAACCGTACCACGGGACGACGGACAATTGGCAAGTCCGTTTGCTGACCGATAAGAATAGGTTCTACTCGGTGACAGGCCGTTTCGCCTACGCCGGGGGCAGCCGTGATTTCGTCTTCAATCAGAACGCGATTGGCACGGACAGCGGCAACCCGTCGCGAACCCGTCAAACGTATATCTATGGGAGCGGGCGGCGGCCTTCGCTCGCCTCGAGTCTGACACTCAGCTTGTTTCTAACTAAGAAGCTGACGGTTGTAAATAACACGGCCTTCAACAATACGAGGATGGATGGCAACAACACGTACACCGAAATCACCGACTCCACGCAACAGGCGAACAGCGTTAACTTCCAGTACCTGGGCATCCGGACTGTGATCAATACCACCGATTTGAATTTTCGGGCTACGGACTGGTTCACGCTCTACAGCGGCTATCAGTTCTCCGCGCGTCACATCAAGTCGATTGAGGACGGCGCTTTTCCCGGCGACCCGCTGACGGGAATCACGGCGGAACAGGACAATACGATTCACGCGGGCGAGTTTGGGTTGCGCTTACGCCCGATCAAACCGCTGACCGTGACGCTCGATGCGGAAATCGGCCGCGCCGATCATCCGTTCACTCCGATTAGTGAGAAGAACTATCATGCTCTGTCCGGGCGGGTCCAGTATAAGTGGAAGTCCGTCCTGCTATCGGCCTTCACCAAGGCGAATTACAACAACAACTCCATTTCAATTACGTCGGCGAGTTCTCATTCCAGAAACTACGGTGCTTCCGCCTCCTGGACCCCGGCCGCGTGGTTCAGCCTGGACGCGTCCTATAATAAGATTCACTTGGATACTCTTTCTGGAATTGCATACTTCCTTAGCGGGAGCCTGGTGAATTCCACGTCCGTCTACGTCAGCAATATACACGCTGCGAACCTGGGCGCACGGTTTAGCATCAGGAAGCGTGTGGAGCTTTACGCGGGCTACAATCATACGCAGGATACGGGCGACGGACGAAGCACAGCTTCGGTCCTGGCTACGTCGAGCACATTCAATGGCATCGATCCGTTCTATCTCGCTCAGACGTTCCCGCTCATCTATCAGTCGCCGCTGGCCAGGGTGTCGGTGAAGCTAAATAACAAAGTCCGCTGGAATGTGGGTTATCAATACTACCGTTACGGAGAGCAGTTCTTCGCACAACAGAACTATCGTGCGCATACTGGTTACACCAGCCTTACCTGGGCCTTCTAACTAATGTTCCGCGCGACTAACTTTTCCGTTACGGTGCTGATGTTGATGTGCTTCACCGTCTTCATCTACTTCGTGCGGAACCGGAGGCCGCTGGACAATAACTGGCCGCTGGTGTATTGGCTTCTGATCACGATGTTCACCTACTTTCGCGAGGAGGAGACCTTCTCCATGTACATCGTGCTCGCTGGTCTCTCGGCCGGCATGCTTCTGCGCTTTGAATTCATGAATGCGTTTTTCGTGAAGGTGGTAAAGGGCTTCGAGATTATTATTTGGCTCTACGTCCTATACCGGGGTTTTGAAATTATTCTGCTTTGAGCGGGCTTATTTTTCCACCGGCAGACCAGCGCCGGTATAGGCGCGCCAACCGCCGTCGAGGGAAATCGCGCCTGTGTAGCCCATCTTCTGTAGCGCGTCCGCAGCCAGAGCGGAACGGAAACCGCCGCCGCAATAGAGCACCATTGTGGTGGAATGGTCCGGAACTTTCGCTTCAATGTCGCGCTCGATAATTCCCTTTCCCAAATGCATGGCTCCCGCCGCATGCCCTTCTGCCCATTCATTGTCTTCCCGGACATCGATCAAAAGAAACTTCTCATCGGCGGCTTTCATGCGCTGGAAGCCATCGATATCGATTTGCTTGACCCTGGATTTTGCATCGTCAACCAGAGCCAGGAAGCCTTCACCGTGGTGTTTCGCTGGATTGCTCATTCGTCGATTCTCCTGATCTTCGCGCCGATCCGGCCCAGTTTTCCCTCTATGTTCTCATAGCCCCTGTCGATGTGATAGACGCGGTCGACGACCGTCTCACCGTTGGCAATCAGCGCCGCCAGCACGAGCGACGCACTGGCTCGAAGGTCCGACGCAATCACCTGCGCGCTGCTCAGTTTGCTCACGCCGGCTACAACGGCCTGACGGCCTTCGATACGGATATTTGCGCCCATCCGCGCCAGCTCCTGCACGTGCATGAAACGATTTTCGAAGATGGTTTCCGTGATGAACGAGATACCCTCGGCCTGGGTCATCAGCGCCATGAATTGGGCTTGAAGATCGGTGGCAAAGCCGGGGTATTCTTCGGTCGTCATGTCGGCGGATCGCAGCCGGCCCCGGGACCGCACGCGCAGCGCTGCCGGGTCCGTCTGAGTTACGTCGGCGCCGGCCTGGCGCATCTTGTCCACCAGTGCTCCAAGGTGTTTCGGCTCACAGTCGTTCACCACCACATCCCCGCCGGTGATGGCACCCGCGATTAGAAACGTGCCCGCTTCAATACGATCGGGAATGATTGTGTGTTCAGCGCCATGGAGCCGGTCAACGCCGGTCACACGAATGGTGGGCGTGCCCGCGCCCTCGATTTTGGCGCCCATTTTCGTCAGCAATGCGGCGACGTCGCAGACTTCCGGCTCGCGCGCTGCGTTCTCGATGAGTGTCTCTCCGCGCGCCAATACGGACGCCATCAGGAGATCTTCCGTGCCCGTAACGGTGATGCGCTCGAAGCGATAGGATGCGCCGTGCAATCCGCCGGGAGCGGATGCCTCAATGTACCCATGCTCTTGCGTTGTCTTCGCGCCGAGTTGTTCGAGTCCGCTGACATGCAGGTTGATGGGCCGCGCCCCAATGGCGCAACCACCTGGCATGGAAACGCGCGCTCTGCCGGTCCTGCCGACCAGCGGTCCGAGCACCAGGCTCGAAGCGCGCATCGTCTTCACCAGGTCGTACGGCGCTGAAGGATCCTGAATTGTCTTGGCATGAACGACCAGGGATCCGTCGAGCTTCTCCTCGATCTCCGCGCCGATGTAGGTCAGCAATTTTTCCATCGTGCGGATGTCGCGCACGCGCGGAATGCGATGCAGAGTCACCGGTTCGTTAGTCAGCAGGCATGCGGCCAGCACCGGCAGTGCGGAGTTTTTCGCGCCGCTTGTATAGATGTTGCCCTCGAGCCGGGGGCCACCTTCGATTACGAGTTTTTCCATTCCAGAGCTTGCCCTATGCGACCTTTCGCGGCGTGCAGCAGATGTGCGGCTTCTTCGCCGTCCACTCCCCGTAGAGCCATCACGATCGCGGTCTTTACGCTGCCCGTTTTCCGTAGCAACTCGGAAGCCTGCGCGTAGCCGATACCGCTGGCGTCCACAATGATGCGCGTCGCGCGATCCACCAGTTTCTCGTTTGTCGGCTGCACGTTCACCATCAGATTGTGGTAAACGTAGCCGAGCCGGATCATCGTTCCGGTGCTTAGCATGTTCAACACAAGTTTGGTGGCCGTGCCGGCTTTCATTCGAGTCGAGCCGGTGATTACTTCCGGACCAGCCAATGCTTCGATCGGAATATCCACAATTGACGAGAGGGCGGAATGGGGCGTGCAACTGATACCGATGGTAAGCGCGCCCAGCGCCTTCGCCTTCTCAACTGCGCCGAGTACGTATGGAGTGCGGCCGCTAGCGGCGATTCCGGCCAGCACGTCGCCCTTTCCAAAACCGTGCGTCAGAAGGTCGCGTTGGCCGGCCGCAGGATCGTCTTCTGAGGCTTCGGCGGAGCGGGTGAGCGCGCTTTCTCCACCAGCGATGATGCCCTGGACGAGTTCTTTCGGAACGTTGTAAGTCGGCGGGCATTCGGCGGCGTCCAGAACACCCAGCCGCCCGCTGGTTCCCGCACCGATATAGAAGAGCCGGCCTCCTCGCTCGAGCGCGGCAGCGATGCCATCGACGGCGCGCGCAATCTGCGGAATGGCGCGCTCCACCGCCTCGGCGACTTTCTTGTCTTCGTCGTTAATTACCCGCAGCATCGCCTCGGTGGAGATCTGGTCGATGGCTGCCGACGCCGGGTTCTTTTGTTCAGTGAGGAGTTGTTCCAGCATCGCGAATTTGCAACAGTCTATTCACATTAGAACATCGTGCGGCGGGCGTCATCGATCGGTGCTGTTGCTATACTCAGCGCTTAGGACCATGGCAGTTTTAACGGACATTCCGCTACCGGATCATCTGCGGGATTCCGTGCGAATCTCCTGGCTGATTTCCGAATGGTGTAACTACAGTTGCGATTATTGCGGCGTGCTCGTGTTCTTCAAACGGTCACCAAAGCGCGGCCGTTCCAACCATGCGTTCGATCATTATTCGGCGCAGGAATGGCTTGACGCTTTGCGGGTTTTTCCTCAAAAAGAAATTGCAATGGCCATTACCGGGGGCGAGCCGTTTCTGGACCGTGATAACTTTCCCGCGCTTCTCAAAGGATTGCTGGATGATGGGCGGTTCAGCCTGCGCATTTTTACCAATCTCTCGTGGGATCCGGCTTACTACAAGGGGATTGATACGTCGAGGATCTTCCTGAACACGACGCTTCATCCCAGCCAGACGACCTTGGCGGACTATCGACGCCGTCTGCACAAAGTTCGGGACGCAGGCTTCAGTTTTGCTCATGTTGGCGTGATTCTTGCACCGGAGAATCTGGATATTGCCGAGGAAGCTCTTACCACGTTTGAAGCGGAAGGGTTTCCGATCTCGGCCGGCACGATGCAACTGGCGGGAAAATATCTCACACGCGTTGAACGGTCGCGCCGCGAGCGCGACCTGATCACCCGCTACGCGAATCCGCTACCGGCCTACTTCACGATTGTGGAACCGGTGACGAAAGGGCGCGCCTGTTTCCATCCAACTTTCAGTTATAACCTGTTCTTCGATGGGAGTATCAACATTTCCTGCACGGGGGAGAAGCAGAGTCTTTTTCGCGATGGAATTCCAGAGCTGCCGCGCCACGCTGTTGCTTGTCCGGCTCAACATTGCGTGGGCTGCTCGGAAATGATTCGCGCCATTGTCGATCTTCCGCAGTATGGACGCCCGATCAGCACCATGCACCCTGAAGAGCTTGCGAAGGAGATCGCCGATTTGCGAGTTGCCCGGAATAGGGGCGTACTCGATCCGCGCGATGCGGCGGCGCTGGAAGAAATCAATCTGGCATTCGACGCGATTCCGGACGAACCGTCGCCCGTTCCGTTTGTACCGGTCGAATCGCTCACCGGACCCGCCGGACCTCCGATTGGTTTCATCGACAAGCTCAATGGCAGCGACGTGATCACCGGATTCGGGCGCGACCGGATGCATCTCTCTGGTTGGGCAGCCAGCGCGCGTCCGGGCGAACCTGTGCGGGAAGTGAACCTCTTCGTCGCGGGAAAACAGGTGGGGTCGATCAATAGTTTTTACCCGCGGCCGGAGGTGGTTGAACATTTGAAGCGGCCGGATGCGCTGAATACCGGGTGGCTTGGCGTGATTTACTTGCCGTTGCTTGCGAGTGGCGAGTATCCTCTGGTTGCTCGTGTGGTTACCGCGAGTGGCCAGACCGGTGAGTTGCCGCCGTTCACAGTGAGGATCGTCGAGTAGGTGTGTTAAATTGGTTGAGACGCCCTCTGTTTTTCCACCCAAGTCCCCATCGTCCAGAGGCCTAGGACATCGCCCTTTCACGGCGGTAACGCGGGTTCGAATCCCGCTGGGGACGCCAACTTAGTTTTGTCGGCTGAACAGACCTGTATCCTTTCGAAGAATGTTGAAGTTGGAGCAAGACGAAGCAAGACGAGGTCAAGGATACTGAATAACTGTATTGTCAATCCAATAGGTATTGTGGATTAACCCCTCATGGTATATGCGCACCTTACGTAGCACCAAGGATGGGGATCTAATATCAAAATTGATGTCTAGGACAAGAGCATTAGAAGATTTTGGTATGTGAATAATTTCTCCCTTTGCCGTCATATCTTGTAGGCCAATTACGTCATTGAGGCGCAACAAGTGCCGATAGTTATCGTACGATTCTACGTTTACCGCTGCTAGGCCTTCGGTTAGTCTAATGGTTTTTCCATAGTTCGTCGTACTGAATTCGTGGAACGCCCGAAAGAATGGAGAGCCAAGCCAAAGCACCAAGAACATCAGGACAAGGGTGAGTAGGATGAGTTTAAATTTGTCGACGAGTGTTTTGGGCTCAAGAATCCAATCCATAGTTGCGCAAAGATTGTATCATCCAAGCTCGACAAATCGGTCAAGGGCGAGAGCATTATCGTGGAGATGCAGTCTTTGGGAGGATTCTAACTGCATGTGGGAACACACCAACGTCATCGCGTCTGTCTGTTCTGCTATCGCGGCCCTTGCATCGTGCTGGGCCACTTTTCTCTCTTGGCGCACCGCTAAACACCAACTAGCTCTGCAGGTCTACGAGCGGCGCGTGGCTCAACTTGACGCTTTAGCCCAATTGAGCACAGATCTCACGAAGAACGGCCAAATCCTCGCCGACCAAGTTGACCGAGCCGAGAGTTCGCTTCGGCTCCTACGCGCCTTCCTGCCATATGCTGACGTGGACGAACTTTCAAAAAGGGTCAGCGTCCTGCTCAATCTGCATTTTCAAGGTCAAGCTCAGTTTACCGAGGGACAGGTCTTACAGAAGCGCAAGGAGATGCTAGAAGCAGTCGCCGCGCTGCGGAATTGCTGCACTGTCCACATAACCTCAGCAGAGGCAATTCTCAATCAGCGATAGAGTGCGTATCATCGAGCCTTCTCCTCTGTTAGTCTAAATCCAATGGCATTCAAGCGACAATGTGGACCCTGTCATGGCAGTGGATATCTTGGAGCATATGCAACGCAGACATGCGGAATCTGTAGTGGTATCGGAGAGGTGGAAATACCTGGAAATCCGGGAGATTATCGCAATTGTGGGCCCTGCCATGGTTCGGGCTACTACGGTGGATCAAGCCAAAGTACTTGCGTAATCTGCTGCGGACTCGGGATCATCGGAAAATCCGTCGTTACGAGAGTCACGCCGGTAAACCACACGGCTCCAACTGATGGATTCACGGTTGATGGCCCAAGAACCTTTTTGGAATTGCCTGATCGCAGAGTCCTTTATAGTGACGCGGCAAAGCTAGTCAATCAGGCGTTGCCGGTGGGAATACTTTTCATCGATCTAGATAATTTTAAGCAGGTCAATGATGTGCTCGGACACGCCGAAGGTGATAAGTGCCTGGAAAAGGTCAGCGAGATTTTGGGCAGCGTCATAGCGGGTAGAGGTAAGGTTTATCGATATGGTGGTGATGAGTTCACCTTGATAATGGTGAACACCAGTGCTGTTGAAGCGGCAGCGACAGGGGAAAGGGTCAGGTTGGAAGTTGAGAAAAACAACGTTGCCCCTGAATGAAACCACGGCACGAGCGAGCGCGATGCGGTATCCCTCGAAGGTTTCTGAGGCTACCACTGGTTGCCAAGACATTAGAGATTTTGGTTGCGGTAGCGGTTTGACCGACGGAGACGCTCCTTGGTGTGTCTCGCCCCGTCAAGGGCATCACTCCCAACACTTCAGTCACATCCGGCTTCGCCAACGCCCGCCGTACCAGATTCTGCGCTAGCCACCATATTGTCGCAAATGACTAGACGCAGCGAACTGATTCCTTGTAACCATTCAACCAGTTGGTTCCAACTCGAACTGATTAGGGACGCCAAATAATCTAGTTGCCCTCTAGCGAATTCGGCTACGACGGCGGGACGCAATCCTTACAAGGCCGAGCAGGCCTAACACCGCAAGCCCGGCGCTTCCGGGTTCCGGCGCTGCCGCTGTTACCGTGGTTTGCCGTTCCGGACCAGGCACGAAAGCACCGTTGTCGAGGCTGAGTTCGGCGAAGACATCGAAGAAACTGCTGATCTGATACATACCGCTTGCGGGCACTTGGTTGATCGTCGTTTGACCCGTGCTCGCCATGCTTGGGTTCTGTTTGAATTCAAAAGCGTGACCGTTAAACATACCCGCGAAATCAAAATCGGTGATTTGCGCGTTGAACGTGCCTAAGGGAGTCGAGAGTGTGCGTCCGAAGTAAGTGAACTCCATGGTCCCCGCTATCGAGAGGGGGCCCAAATCAGCTCCGGGGCTTCCACCGCTGTTCTGAAAGACCTCGGCGGCGAAGATTGCGGTTGAGGATACCAGTTCGTTTCCGGCTGACACGACGTCAGACGTGTTTTGGAAGCCGGAAACACTGGCGTTTTCTAGACACACTGGAGTTATGCAAACAAGAGGCAGGCCGTATAGCCCGGCTGGGGGCGGCAATGTCGCTGTTGGTTGCAGGAGGTCGGCCCGGGCTGCTATCAATCCGGCCGTCAGAGCGATGAGCGTACAGCCTGAAATCCGAAATGCCGTTCTTGTAGCGGCGTATCCCATGAGTTCCTCCGAAGGGTAGGCCTGAAAATTGGATTTTGAATCCAAGTTTCGCTGCCAGTATATACCGAAACTGGTTCAGCGTGAAATCGGTGGAGCACGCGGCTATCAAACGGTACGCACTACGGCGCTCACCGGGTTCGAACCAACTGGAATCATCGTAAACAAACCGGCTGATTTTGCGTTGTTCGTCTTGATCGCACCTAAACGGATCACCGCCATGTCGCCGGATTTTCGATTCAGCACCAGCGCGTATTGATCGTTCGGAGTCACGGCGATAAAGCAGGGTTCCGCGCCCACTGCCGCTACCGCGATTACTCTGCGAGTGCGAATATCGAAGATGCTTACGTCCCCGGTCAGCGGATTGGCCACGAATAGAAACTGGTTCGACGCGCCCATCGCTCCGGGTGCGCGTCCGGCTAGCGCGGTCTCCGCAACCAACGGTACGTGATGCGGATACACCACCACCACCGCGTCGCGCCCTTCGCCGGTGATAAACAATTGACCGCCGTCCTGATTGAAACAAAGGTGCTCCGGTTTGACGGCCAGTGGCAGATGCACAATCACCCGGCCTCCGGGTGTTTGCAGCAACGTCAGCATGCGTTCCTGCGTGCGGCTCACCACCAAAGCCTTGCCATCGGACCGGAACCGTACCGTTCCGATCGAGCCGCCGAGGGGTATTTGTGCCACTTTGCCGGTCGGAAAATCCAGGAGGCCGGCCACGCCTGTTTCACCGAAACTGATCCCGCACAGCAATCCCTGGTACGGCTCGATATCGAAGTCGACCGGGTCCATGGGAAGCGCCACTTGCGCACTCACCTTAAACGTGTCGAGATTCACTTGAATCACTTTGCGAGACTCCCGGCACAGCACCCAAAGAGAATTGTAATCAGGAGAAAGCCGCATTGCCAGGGCCGATGGCGCAACTTGGACCTTACGCACTAACTTCATCGTGCCCGCGTCGATCTGGTGAATTGTTCCGCTTGCGGGCGTCAGCGCGTAGACTGCCGGTTCCGTTGGGTGCGTGATCACCGCGGTCGGCGAGCCTTCCAATCGAATATGTGTCAAGAGGGTAAATGCGGCCAGATCGACCACTGCAACAGCCTGTCCGCCCTCGTTTGCGACAAATACATAGCCCGCGAAGCCCTTGGTTTTCGGGGCGCATCCGGACACGAAAGCAGCGGCTCCGCCGAGCAAAAAGTGACGACGTTCCATTTACTCCGTATCCCCATTCTATGCCGCGCCTCCGCAGTACACTAAGCGGTATATGTCGAAAGCTGTCTTCGCGATCCTCGGCGCCGTTCCAATTCTTTTCGCGCAGAGTCCGGCCGGTCTGACTAAGATGGGCCACTCCATTCACGGGGAAACGTACGACGTGGGTCCGAGGCAGAAGCCCTGGCTCATGGATGGTATCGGCACGGAGCATTTTCCCATTACAACTTCGAATCCTGAAGCTCAGAAGTGGTTCGATCAGGGTAATGCACTGCTCGCTTCTTTCTGGGATTACGAGGCTGAGCGCTCGTTTCGTTGGGTTCTGAAGCTCGATCCGGAATGCGCCATGGGGTATTGGGGACTCGCGCGCGTTACCGACCACAATGGCGACAAAGAGCGCCGCACGATCGCGTTGCGCGAGGCCGAAAAGCGGATGAGCAAGGTCAGCGAGCGCGAACGCATGTATATCCAGGCGTGGGTGGAACACTACCGCGAAGACCCGGCCGCGCCCAAGACGGAGAAGGAGCGCGACGAGGTATATCGCCATCGCCTGGAGGAAATCTGCTGGAAATATCCCGACGACCTCGAGGCGAAATCACTCTACGCGCTGGCGAATCTGTGGGACGGCAATCATCTCGGATCGAACGCGCTCCTGGATGAGATTATCGCGAAAGAGCCACGCCATCCCGGGGCAAATCATTACAAAATCCATCTGTGGATCGGGCCCGATGCGACTCACGCACTCGATAGTTCGGCCATCTATGGCGACATCGCGCCCGCTATTGGGCACGCGCAGCATATGCCGGGGCACATCTACTCGCACGTCGGCATGTGGAACGAGGCGGCGATCTCCATGGACAAAGCGACCCGCGTGGAGGCGGCCTACATGCGGGATCACCTGGCATTTCCGTTCAACACGTGGAACTACGCGCATAACCGGAACTATCTTTGCTACATTCAGGAGCAACTCGGCATGGCTGATGCTGCCATTCAGGGAGCGCGCAGCCTTCTCGCCTCGCCGTACGATCCGAAGTACAACAAGGAGAAAAACAGCAATCGCCCGGGTAAGATCGCGCTTCTTCGTGTTTTGATTCGCTACGAGCGATGGAAGGAGATTCTCGACAGCAAAGATCTCAAATGGACCGACGACATCCAGGACAAGATGCTTAAGGAGCATGCCCAGGCGCTCGCACACATCGGCCTGGGCCAGATTCCGGAGGCGGAGGAGAACGTTCGCAAGCATCAGGAGCTCAGGAAAGAGGTTGAGAAGGACGACAACAAATGGTTGACTCCCGTCTATGAAACTCAGGCGATGGAAATTAAAGGCCGACTCATGCTGGCACACGGAGACACGCTTAATGGCTTGGCGGCGCTGTCTGATGCAGCCGCGAAGGAATCGAAGTTGCGTGACGAGGACAACGATCCGCCGTTTTACGCCAACATCATTTACGATTCCCTGGGCCGCGCCTACCTCGATCAAAAGAGCCCTTCACTGGCCGTCGCTGCCTTTGAAAAGGCGCTGGCCGAGGTGAAGAACGATGGCTTTGCACTGGCCGGATTGGCGGAGTCGTATCACGCTATGGGCGATATGGAAAAGGCTCGCGACACTTATGGACGTCTTCTCTATGTTTGGGCGCAGGCCGATCCATCACTCAAGTGGATGGATCGTGTGAAGGCACTCGGATTGACGGCTGAACCGCGCGACGAGTCTCCGCGCAAACAACGCGTCTATCGATCGGCGGAACTCGCCTCCTACGGGCCGCTTCTCTGGGAACCGTACCGCGCGCCCTTGCTCGACGCGGTGGATTCGAAAGGCAAGCGCGTCACGCTGGAGGACTATAAGGGAAAGAACGTATTGCTCATCTTCTATCTGGGCGACGAATGCCCGCACTGTCTCGAGCAGTTGGTGCAGTTGGCGAAACGGGCGGCGGATTTCTCGCGCGAATCCACCGAAATTCTGGCGGTCTCGAAGAACAGTCCGGAGCATAATCGTGAATCTTTGAAGATGGGTGAAGTGCCGTTCCGTCTGCTCTCGGATGAAAAGCTCGAGAATATGAAACGCTTCCTCTCCTATGACGATTTTGAGGATCTCGAGCTTCACTCAACAATTCTGATCGATAAGAATGGCCGGGTGATCTGGTCGCGCAATGGCGGCGATCCGTTCACCGATTTTGATTTTCTGGTGAATCAGATCAAGCGTGCGAATCAGATGTGACAATCAAGATATGCCTCTCTTGATTGGTCCCACGCGACGGCAATTCCTCGCCGCTGCGGCCGCGCTTCCGGCGTTTGCTCAGCCGAAGCAGGCACACTGGGCTCTGTTGTCGGACACTCATCTTTCAGCGGACAAGACCTTGGAATACCGTGGCTTCCGCCCGTACGACAATCTGAAGCGTGTTCTGCCGCAGGTGCATTCCGCTAAGCCTGGACGGCGTCCTGATCAATGGCGATCTGGCGAAATTGGAAGGTCTGACGCCGGATTATGAGCTATTTAGATCGATGATCGAGCCGGTCGCGCAATCCATGCCGCTCTGCCTGTCGTTAGGGAATCATGACGATCGCAACAACTTCATGGGCGTAGTGGGAAAACTTTCGCGCGGCGCCCCACAGCCGGTGGAATCGAAACACGTTCTTGTTCTTGACCAGGCCCCAGTGCGTTTCGTTATTCTCGATTCGCTCATGACTACCAACGTTGCTGCGGGATTGCTTGGAAAAACACAGCGAACCTGGCTCCAAAACTACTTCAACGCAAGCGATGACACGCCTGTGATCATTTTTGTTCATCACACCATGGACGACGGCGACAACGCCCTCCTTGATGCCGACCGTCTCCTTCACCTTACGAGGAGCGTGCGGAAGGTGAAGGCAATCATCTACGGTCATTCACACGCATATCGTTACGATTCCGCGTACGACATTCATCTGATCAATATTCCCGCGGTCGGCTACAATTTCGCTGATTCCGAGCCGGTCGGCTGGGTGGACGCGACGTTTTACGCAGACCACGGAAGATTTCAATTGCACGCATTCGGCGGCAACACGAAAGACGACGACACAGCCAGAATGTTGACCTGGCGATCCTGATCTAAGTGATCGGGTAGGGCGTGGATATCGAGGCCACGCTGGTTCGGCCGGCCTTACGGGCGGCGCGCAGCAGGCGCAGGAAAACCTGCGCCGTGATGAAAGCGTCGCCGCCGGCGGTATGACGGTCGTGCGGCGAAATTCCGAACATGTCGCACAACGCGTCCAGCGTGAAGCCTTGCGCCATGGGCCGATCCGCGAACGCTCCATCGTCGTTCAGGTGCAGCGTCAAATCCATCGTGTCGAGGGCACGATTCTTCAGTTGCATGCCGAAGTGGCGCTCATAGGCGACATTCAGGGTCTGGATGTCGTGGCCGATGTGATGCCCCACGATCACTCCGTCGCGCAGATAATCGAGAAACAGCTCCAGCGCCTCGGGCTCGTCCATGCCCTCGCTGGCTTCGTCGCGGGTGATGCCGTGAACGGTGACAGAAGCGTGATTGTAGTCCATCTTCAGCAGCACCTCGAAGGAATCGTCGAGCCGGATTTCGCCGTCCTCGACCGCGACCGCGCCGATGGTGATGAGCCGGTCGCGCCGCGGATCCAGTCCGGTGGTCTCGCTATCGAGGACTACGAACCGGACCTCGGAGACCGGCGTCTCGTCGGTCCAGGAATTCTCGAAGTGCGCGAAGTACCGGTCGGCGTTCATGAGCGTGCGACGAATGTCGAGGCCGTCAGTTCCAACAGCCGCAGGATGGATGAAAAGGCCGTCTTCATCACACGCTGATCGAGCTTCCCGAGTGCGGATGGCGTGATGAGCGGCGTACCGGCGACCGTCTGATGATAGAGCGCGATTCGAAATGCGTCCGCCGCGTCTTTGAATATCGCGGCGTTCTCCGGAGAATCCGACCGCTGCCGCCTCCAGGCGCTCCAAAGTATTGATGGGGGCGCCCGGCTTACCCAGCACAAACACGCGAGCGGCGTCCGAGATCGGATTGACGACAAACTCGGCGAGATCCAACGTCTCACGCTCGGATCCGTCGCTGTCGAGAACCAAACCGCGAAAGACAGTGAGCGGCGGCAGGTGTCCGAGCGTGTCGTTCGCGAGCAGAGGAACCAGGACATCCGTTCGCTCGAGTTCCTGGCTGATGAGGCTGGTTAGCTCGGCGAGAAGCGACGGATCGCCGGACAATTCGCGGAGATCGAAGAGTTCGCGCCGTGCAAACAGATCGTGATCGAACGGCTGGCGAATGGTCGCGCGGAAGAAGTGTTTCCATTCGGACAGAGGCATGCAGGGATGGGCGCCCTCCGGCCAGACGGGAGGAGCGCCCTCCAAACCGCATGCATCAAACCAAGCACCCACCTGTCCGGTGACTGCATTGAAATAGACGCTCGCCGCGGTTGTGTCGCCCAGGTTCTCATCGTCGTAGACTACGCCGATCTTTGGCGGGCGCCAGCCGCAGGACTTCGCCCCGAGCCATGGTGCCGAACGCCAGCCAGCAGAACCGGGCAGGGGGCGGTTCGATTCCAGCGGAGATGGCATCCTGATGGGCGAAACGGATGCAGGTAGCCGCGGCCGCGGCCACGATTTCGGTTGCGATGCGCGCGCAGTCGTCCACGTCCGAGGAGTGCGCCAGGCCGTCCAGCACCATGCGGCTGCCCTGGCGGAGCAATGGCGCCAGTTCCGCGACGCAGGAAGCCTGACGGATCTCCCGCAACAGCAGCGCTGGATTGCGATCGCAGAACAGGGCGAGGTCGGAGGCAGTCAAGATTGCATTGGGGCCGACTGCGAGCGTCTCGGAATGTGTGCTCACCATTTTCCGCACGGCGCTACGCGTTGTGAAGGGAACTTCGATGGCTAGCAGGTCAGGGGCTCCGCATATGCGAGCGTGCTTGCAAGAACTCCAGCCCGGGCGGCTCGGCATCCAGCCATGAGCGGCGGCCGATGGCCGTGCCCGAAACGGAGAAATGCGCGCCCAGGTATCGCTTTACCGCGGGGTGCCGTGCCGCGAGATCCTCGAAAGCGCCGGCGTCAAAGGCGTAAACGATCACGTCGCTGGTGGTTCGGGCGGAAGACAAGTAGGAGCCGTCGCCGAGAAATCGCTCCAGCCCCAGCAGATCGCCCTCTCCCAACGCATCGCGAAGCTGGTTCGCCCCGGAGGCCTCGTCGATCAGTTCCACTCTGCCTTGCTGGATGATCCACACCCAGGGAGTCTTGGCTTGACCTTGGCGGAAAATGTACTCATTGGTCTCATGGAACTTCACTCGTCCCTGTCCGGCCAGCTCAATCAGCTGCTGCTCGGGAAGAGCGTCGAACGGCGCGTGACTCTTGAGAAAGTCGGCAACGCGATATCTAATGACCGAAGTATTCATTGGGATTTGTTTTCGCCCGATGACGTGTCGGCGGCTCTGAGAGCTATGCAGCGACGTTGCTGTTATGGTTCAGAATACACTACGGCCTGAGAAGTCCGGCGAAACGATTTTCTCCGGCGTGTTAAGCCAGTGCAAGGCGTTCCAGCAGCGCATTCACTTGCGGGTCGCGGCCCATGAAATGGCGATATAACTCCGCGGGATCCTCGCTGTCGCCTTTTGCAAGTATGTTCTCGCGGAAGGCCATCCCAGTCTCGCGATTGAAGATGCCGGTGGCGCGGAAGCGCGTAAAGGCATCCGCATCCAGCACTTCGGCCCATTTGTACGAGTAGTAGCCAGCGCCGTACCCCACTGGGCTCGAAAACAGATGAGTGAAGCCGCAGATCATGGCGTAGCCTTCAGGCAGCTTCGCAGGCGCATATTCCTGCTGCAGGCGCCGGCAATATTCCACCACGTCGCCGTCCTTTTGCGTATCGTATTCCATGTGCAACGAGAGATCGAGCACGCCGAATCCAAGCTGGCGCATCTGGCCGTTCGCGCTGCGAAATGTTTTCGCCCGTTTCATTTTCTGGAAGAGGTCTTCGGGCACGGGTTCGCCAGTCTGGTAGTGGCGGGCGAACATGTCGAGTGCTTCGCGCTCCCAGCACCAGTTCTCCATGATCTGCGACGGCAGTTCTACGAAGTCCCAGGGCACGTTTGTTCCGGCCAAGCTCCGTACTTCCACGCGGCTTAAAGAATGGTGCAACAGGTGACCGAATTCATGGAAAATCGTTTCCACTTCGCGATGGGTCAGGAGGGCAGGTTGATCGCCGATGGGCGGCGAGAGATTTCCGCAGATCAATCCCAGATGCGGTTCGAACTGGCCGTCTTTGGGGCGTCCCGTTAGTAGCGAGTCCATCCAGGCACCGCCGCGTTTGTTCTCGCGCGGGAACCAGTCGGCATAGAACGAACCGAGCTTCGTTCCGTCGGAGTCGAGAATGGAATAATACTTCGTTTGCGGATCCCAAACAGGTACGCCCGATTCTTCCACCACGCGAATGCCGTATAGGCGGTTGACGATATCGAACATGCCGGCCACGACGCGGTCCACCGGGAAGTAGGGGCGAAGCGCTTCTTCATCGAAGTCATAGAGCGCCTGGCGCTGCTTCTCTGCGTAATAGCCGATGTCCCAACCCTCGAGTTCGGGCATATTCGCAAACGCTTTTAGTTCCTCATTCTCCTGTTGGAAACGGTGCGCGGTCCTGGCCTTGAGTTCTTCGAGGAACGTGCGCGCTTTCTCACCCCGATGCGCCATACGGTCCTCCAGAACGAGGTCAGCGAAGTTTGGATAACCGAGCAGGTCCGCTTTCGCGCGGCGAAGCTCGAGGATCTTGCGCAGATTTTCACGATTGTCGAGAGCGCCCGAAGAGGCGCGGCCAACGTATACGCGATAGACCTGTTCCCGCGTCGACCGGTCGTCGAGATAGGTCATCATCGGTGAGAAGCTGGGCCCCTGCAGGGTGAATCGCCAGCCCTCAACGCCTTTGGCTTTTGCGCTTTCCCGAGCCGCGTTGACGGCGCTTGGCGGGAGTCCGGCGAGTTTCGCTTCGTCCTTGATGACCAACTCGAATGCGTTGGTGGCGTCTAAAACATGTTCGGAAAACTTCGTCGTGATCTGCGCGAGTTGAATGTCGATCTCGGACAGTTTTGCCTTGCCGGCCTCATCCAGGTCCGCGCCGTGGCGGCGGAATGCGTCCACCGTCTTGGTCAGCAGACGTTTTTTGGTTCCGGTGAGTTGTTGCGCCTCCGGCGTCGCGGCGTATTCCTTGATCACTCGCCAAAGCCCGGGGTCCAGAACCAGGCCGGTATTGAACGCGCTGACCGGGGCCTGTATCGCGTTGTGCGCGGCCCGCAATTCCGGATACGTGGCCACGGACTCCAGATGGCCTACCACCTTCACCGCGTATTCGAGTTTTTCCGTCAAATCTTCAAGCGCCAGAAGTGTATTTTCAAACGTGCGCGGACCTTGACTGTCGGCGAGCGCCTTCTGCTTCGCTCTCGCCTCTTTCAGCAGTTCCTCGATGGCCGGTTCAACATGTTCGGCACGGATCTGGTCGAATGGAATTCGAAACTGGATCTTTAGTAGAGGATTGTCTGCGATATTGGTGGACATGGGTTCGAATCTTCATTATCGCCCGCGCTGGCTGACCGGCTAATCTGGTAGGGTCGCATGTCCAGCAAAAAATCCCCCATCAAAGCTGTCATTCCGGCTGTCAGGACCGAACTCGCTCTGCGCGGCCAAGCCGTGGCGAAAGCCGCGGAATCCGATGTTCATCTCGACGATGCGTCTCTTTATATCAATCGCGAACTGAGCATGCTTGCCTTTCAACGGCGAGTCTTGGAGGAGGCGGAGGACGAACGGAATCCTCTGCTGGAGCGTGTTAAGTTTCTCGCGATTCTCGGTTCCAATCTGGATGAGTTCTTCATGGTGCGAGTGGCCGGCTTGGCCGCGCAGATGGACGCGGGCAGCGTCGAAGTCGGTCCGGATCGCATGAGCCCGGGCGCCCAGATGCTCGCCATTCGCCGCGAAGTCAAGAAGTTGGTAGCCGACGCGCAACGCTGCTGGAGCGATAAGATTCAGCCGGCACTGGCCGAAGCCGGGATCGAAGTTACAGCGCGGGAGGCATGGAACGACCGGCAGCAAGCGGCTACCGAACGTTACTTCCACGATACGATTTTTCCCATTCTCACCCCGCTCGCGTCCGATCCGGGCCGGCCTTTCCCCCACATTTCCAACCTTAGTCTCAACCTGGCCGTGGTGATCCGCAATCAACGCGGTCTCGAGCATTTTGTGCGCGTGAAGGTTCCGGATTCGTTGCCGCAACTGATCCCGGTGAATCGAAGCGGTTCGAAGCCGGGTCAGCCGCTTCGCCGTCCGCGGCGCCTGGAAATGGTCTGGCTCGAAGAGGTGATCGCGGCTAATTTGGGCGCATTATTTCCCGGGATGGAACTTGTGGAGGCGTATCCGTTTCACGTCACTCGCGACGCGGACATCGCCATCAAGGAACTGGAGGCCGAAGATCTTCTCGAGACCATTGAAGAAGGCGTGCGGCAAAGGCGTTTCGGGAGTGTCGTCCGCCTGATGGTGACCGATGCCATGCCGGATCACATCCTCAAAATCCTGATGAACAATCTTGAGGTTGAGACGAGTGAGGTCTATCGGACGAAGGGCCCACTTTCTTTGAAGCGCTTGATGGTGCTGGCACAGCTTGACCGCCCGGAACTGAAAGAAGCGCCATTTGTTCCGGCTATCCCTCATCTTCTAGTTCCCACCTCAGAGGAAGACAATATTTTCTCGTTGATTCGGCGCAACGATATCCTGCTGCATCATCCGTTTGAATCTTTCCAGCCCGTCGTCGATTTTCTTCGCAAAGCGGCTCGTGATCCGGACGTTCTGGCCATCAAGATGGTGCTCTACCGGGTGGGCCGGAATTCGCCGGTCGTCGAAGCCCTTCTGGAAGCTATGGAGAACGGCAAGCAGGTGGCCGTACTGGTGGAACTCAAAGCCCGTTTCGACGAGGAGAGCAATATTGAGTGGGCGAGGGCGCTGGAAAAAGAGGGCGTCCATGTCGTTTATGGACTGCTTGGGTTGAAGATCCACTGCAAAGTGGCGATGGTGGTGCGCCGCGAGGGCGACGAGATGCGCCGGTATGTTCATCTGGCGACGGGCAACTACAACGTTGTCACTTCGCATCTTTATACCGACGTAGGTTTGTTCACCTCCAATGAGGAGATCGCCGCGGATGTTACCGATTTATTCAACTACCTCACTGGTTACTCCGCGAAGACCGATTATCAGAAATTGCTGATTGCTCCGGTGAATCTTAGCGAGCGCTTCGGACGCCTGATCGAGCGTGAAATCGATCGGCAGAAGAAGGGAACTCCGGGTCATCTCATTTTTAAGATGAATTCGCTGGTGGATTCGCGCACCATTCAGTTGCTCTATAAGGCGTCGCAGGCCGGAGTGAAGATCCAACTCATCATCCGTGGGATTTGCTGTCTGCGACCAGGGATACCTGGGGTTAGCGAGAACATTGAGGTGACCAGCATTGCCGGCAGATTCCTGGAGCATAGCCGTATCTATTACTTTCACAATGGCGGTGAGCCGGAAATCTATGTCGGCAGCGCCGACTTGATGCCGAGGAATATCTATCGCCGCGTGGAAGTACTTTTCCCACTGGAGGATGAACGAGTTATTCGTCATGTCCGGAACGACATCCTGGCAACGTATCTGGCCGATAATGTGAAGGCGCGCCGCATGCGTGCCGACGGCACCTACCAAATTGGCAAGGGCGATGGCGGACGAAAGCCCGTCAATGCCCAGGCTGTTTTTCTGGAGAAAAGCAGACTCATCCGAACGCGTGGCAAGAACGGGAAACTTTAGGTCGCATGGGACTGGCCGATCTCCGAGAGGAATATACCAAGGGCGGTCTCAACGAGCGGGACCTTTTGCCCAATCCTTTCGAGCAGTTTCAGCTTTGGCTCGATCAGGCGATCGCGGCGGAGTTGAAGGAACCGAATGCCATGTGCCTGGCCACCGCGGATGCGGACGGATTTCCTTCGGCGCGCATGGTGCTGCTTAAGGGTGCGGACGAACGTGGGTTTGCTTTCTACACGAACTACGAGAGCCGCAAAGCAGAGGAACTTGAAGAGAATCCGCACGCCGCACTCGTGTTCTACTGGGCCGAGCTAGAGCGGCAGGTGCGAGTCGTGGGCACGGTTGAGAAAGTCACGCGGGAAGAGACAGAGGCTTACTTCGCCACGCGGCCGCGTGATAGCCAGCTCGGCGCGTGGGTGTCGGAGCAAAGTGCCGTCATCCCCGGACGCAAAGCACTGGAAGAGCAGAAATCGGCGCTGGAGAAGTGGTACGAGGGTCTGGAAATTCCGGCGCCTCCTAATTGGGGCGGCTATCGCGTGAAGCCAGAGGAGATTGAGTTCTGGCAGGGGCGTCCGGGCCGGCTGCACGATCGTTTACGGTACGGTCTTGAGGATGGGAAGTGGATCGTGGAGCGGCTCGCACCCTAGTTCACGTTCCGCGAAAACGTATTCCTCGACAGGCGTGCCGCCGATGAGGTGCTCCTGGATGATGCGCTCGAGTACCGCAGGAGTAGCCGAGTGATACCAGACACCCTCCGGGTAGACTACGGCGACAGGACCCTGCTCACAGACGCGCAGACAGTTGGCTTTGGTGCGGCCGATGTGATCCATCAGTCCGAGTTGCGCCAGCCGTTTCTTTAAGTAATCCCAGGCTTCGATTCCAGCTTCTTTCGTGCAACACGTTGGTTTCGTCTGATCGGCGCAGAGGAAAATGTGGCGTGTGATGCGTGGAAGGTTTAGCTTCTCTGAGATGGTATGCAGGCGTTCTGTTTCTTCGCTCACGGTGTGAAATTGCTATTATCTCTCACATGCGATTGACGGCCGTGTTGTTGTGTCTCTTGGCAGCGCAGCTCGGCGCTGAGGCTATCGTAATCAGGGCGGGGAAGTTGATCGACGTAAGCAACGGGCGCGTGCTGACGGGGCAATCGATTCTCATCGATGGTGAGCGCATCAAGGCGGTGGGCGCCAATATAGAGACGCCGGCCGGGGCGCGCGTGATCGATCTGGGAAAATCGACGGTGCTTCCTGGACTCATCGATAACCACACGCACGTTCTGCTGCACGGGGACGTGACGGCTGCCGATTATGATGAACAGCTATTGAAGGAGTCGATTCCGTACCGCGCGATCCAAGCGACTGTTGCAGCCCGGACGGCTTTGATGAATGGCTTCACAGCGATTCGCGATTTGGAGACCGAGGGCGCGATGTATGCGGACGTCGATGTGAAGAAGGCTGTGGCTCGCGGGATCATTCCCGGGCCGCGCATGTGGGTTGTAACGCGGGCTTTTGCACCTACCGGGACCTACCCACTACTTGGTTATTCCTGGGAATTGCGGCTACCCGAAGGCGTGCAGATTGTCGACGGCGCCGACAATATTCGCCGTGCTGTTCGCGAGCAGGTGAAGTTCGGAGCGGACTGGATCAAATATTATTCAGACCGGGGGTACTATCTCAAGGACGGCGCGCTGCATTCTCTGGTGAACTTCACCGACGAAGAAGCGAAGGCTTTGGTAGACGAGACTCATCGCCTGGGCAGGAAAGTTGCCGCGCACTGCATGGGACGGGAAGGGATATTGGCTGCGCTGCGAGCGGGCGTCGACACGATTGAACACGGCGATGGCTTCGATGACGAAACGCTGGACATGGTGAAGCAGCGCGGCGTCTACTGGTGCCCCACAATTTACGTGGGGGTGTTTGTGGCGGAGGGGCGCGCTAAAGAAGGAAATCCGATCTGGATAACGATGCGCGATATGAAGAAGACGGTTTTTGCCAAGGCGTTGCAGAAAGGTGTGAAGATCAGTTTCGGCACTGATGTCGGCGGTTTTTCATGGACCGAGAACGAGGCGAAAGAATTCGGCTACATGGTTCGTTACGGGATGACTCCGATGCAGGCGATTCAATCGGCGACGAAGGCCGCGGCGCAGCTTCTTGATCAGGAGGCCAATTTGGGTTCGATTGATGCCGGTAAGTTGGCGGACATCGTTGCGGTGGACGGCGATCCGATTAGCGACATCACGGAGTTGGAGCGGGTGAAGTTCGTGATGAAGGGCGGCGTTGTTTACAAACAGTAAGTGCGCACAAGGTCTTCGAGCACCGGCGTCCGTGGACATTGGTGCTCCCAAATATCGGGCCGGAAGCCCTCACCGGATCTTACATGAATGAATTTCAATTGCGTGATGAGTTTCTGCGGTTTCTCCGGGACCGGAAGGAGGCCGGCAAGGTTGATTGGCAGCAAGCGCTCGACGAGTTTTGTTCGAAGACAGGCCTCTCCAGACTGGTTATATCTCCCGATTGGATGCGTGTCATGCAGCTCAGGGAGCCTCCGCAAGCCTTTCAACCGAAAATAAGTGATGCGGCTAGTGTTGAGCAGGTAGCCTATGCACGAATCTGCAAAAATACCGGGCGCAGATGCGATGATATGTGAGTACAAGAAGATCAGGTGCGAGTACCAAAATACGGAATCTCTAGGCGCTATCGATAAACACGTCTCGCGGATACTTTTTTCTGTATCGGCACATGACTTCACACTATTCCGACGCCGCTGAGTTTTTTTAAATTCTCATTCAGCATCACCCCTTCGATTTCATGGACGGCCTCAAAGCGGCCGAGGCTATGACTCGTACAGGCATGTCCCGCAGAGCCAATGAGGTGTTAGATCGGTGCTTAGAGCAGATTGAGCAACTGGATCAGAAGTCCCAGCAGAAGTATTTAAGCCAGATCTCGGCGATTCGTTCTCTTACCGCGACAGAGTAGGTGTGGGGTCAGTAAACGTGCCGGAGAATAAGCTTGAACGGCGATATCGCCTACAAACAGTAAGCGCGCAAAAGGTCTTCCAGCACCGGCGTCTGCGGGTACGGGTTGCCCAAATACCGCCGGAAGCCCTCGCCGAACTCGAATCCCGCCGACTCTCCCCGTTTTCGTGTCCACTGTTCCATGCTGTCCAGGTAGTTGTCGATATGGTGATGTGTTTTTAGCCACCGCCGTTGGCTGTCGTGACACGCCAGCATCGCTTTCTTGATCGCGAACGTCTCGGCCACATTGACCACGAAGTGTGGACCCACGTCTCCGCCTTCGCGGTCGTGCCCTTCAATCGGATCCATGAAATAGAGATGTGGAATGCCGGGCAGCACTGGATCGCCGCTCGGCGCATAGTTGGGCCCGGGCGCGCCGAAACATGCATCGCGGACCAGCATGCTGGTCGCTTCGTGATCGCAGAGGTAATCGACGGGCGAAGAAGTGATCACGATGTCAGGCTGCGTCTTTCGGAGAATCGCTGCGACTCGCCTCCGCGATTCGTTGTCGCTGAAGATGGAAAGATCGCGAAATTCGCCGCAGATGTATTCGGCTCCGATGAGCTCGGCAGAAGCCGCCGCTTCCGCGCGCCGGATGGCCGAGATTTCCTCTGGCGAGTGCTCGCTCGAGCCGCAATCGCCCGGCGTCATGGTCACGATCGTGATTTGATGTCCCTGGCGAGCCAGCAGCGCTAGGGTTCCACCTGCCAGGATCTCTATGTCGTCCGGATGGGCATGAATTGCAAGAATCCGCATTATGGATGTAGCGTAGCGGACGCCGTGGTGGCGTTGGGAGAAGCTAGCACTTCGCGAACCTTCTTCAATACTTCATCGAGGCTGAACGGCTTCGCCAGGAAGGCTGTGTTGTGGTCGGGCTGCTGGAAGTAGTCGATCGCCGTGTCGGTGTAGCCGGATATGTAGAGCACCCGCGCTTTTGGAATGCGCCGCTGCAAACGGCTCACCAGTTCGGGCCCCTTTAATCCAGGCATCACGACGTCTGTCAGAATCAGGTCGACGAAGCCCGTGTATGATTCGCAGATACTTAACGCTTCGGCGCCGCACGTCGCTTCCAGAACTTTGTAGCCGTTCTTGTCGAGTACGTTGCGGATCAGCATGCGAACCGCGGCTTCATCTTCCACCAGCAGGACGGTCTCGCTGCCCGCCATGGACGGCTCCATGACGCGCTCAGTCTGCTCTACCTGCGCCTCCGCATTCGCCAATGGGAGATAAACTGCAAAGGTCGAACCGTGCCCTAATCGGCTGTGTACGGTGATGTAGCCACCGCATTGCTGGACGATGCCATACACAATAGAAAGGCCGAGCCCTGTCCCTTTCCCTTTTTCCTTTGTCGTAAAAAAAGGTTCGAAGATCTGAGCTTGTGTTTCCGGACTCATGCCGCAACCCGTGTCGCTGGCCGTCATCAGCACGTAACGCCCAGGCTGAACCTCGGGATTGTGCGCCAAGCGGCTCACATCCACCTGGACGTTCCGGGTTTCGATGAAGACTTTCCCGCCTTTGGGCATCATGGCATCGCGCGCGTTGATGGCGAGATTCATGATTACCTGTTCGATCTGGCCCGGGTCGGCGATCACGTTTCCGAGGTCGGACGAGAGCCGGTAGACAATTTCGATGTCTTCGCCCGCCAGGCGCCGCAGCATGTTGCCGATGCCTTCGATTGTCTTGTTCATCTGCACAGGCTGGTTGTGCACCACCTGTTTGCGGCTGAAAGTGAGAAGTTGTCCGGTTAACGCAGCGGCGCGCTCGGCGGCTTGGGCGATTTGTTCAGCCTGTTCACGTTGTTGCTCATTGCAATCCGGATCGTATAGCAGCAGATTGCTGTAGCCCGAGATCACGGTCAGCAGGTTGTTAAAGTCGTGTGCCACGCCGCCCGCCAGACGTCCGACGGCTTCCATTTTGTGAGCTTGGCGCAATTGCTTTTCGCTCTCCAGAATCGCCCGTTCCGCGCGCTTGCGCTCGGTGATGTCGCGGCATACGATCACGCCGCCGTTCACTTCACCGCGATGATCGCGCAGGGGACGGCCGTTCACGCTGATCCAGAAATTCTGCGCTGTGGTCGGCATCTGGACTAAGAGTTCGAGATCGTCCACTTCCTCGCCGCGAATGGTGCGAGCCAGCGGAAGATATTCGGGCGCAATGACGGTGGAGGCTCCTGCCAGGGAAAATACGTAGTCCTGGGCCCAATCGGCCGCAGTGCTATCGGGCGTGGGCTTGCCAAACATCCGTTCTGAGGCAGGATTGTAAACCAGGTAACGGTTCTGCCGATCGGCAACAATCACCGCATCGGCCAGGTTCGTCAGCACCGATCGCAGGATTGCCTCTTTTTCGCGCAATGTTTGTTGGGCAAGCTGGCGCGCCTCGATATCGATTTCGAGCAGCCGCTTGGTGCTCATCAGATCGCGTGTGGCCGCCTGCAATGCCGCTTCAGATTTCCTTGTAATCTCCAGTTGCTCTTCTATCTGCTCGCGGCTTTGTTCAATTTTGAGCTGCTGAGCGAAGTCCATCAACTGCTGTTTGCGGAGCAACTGCGCCCACCAACCGCAAATCGCCACGTGCCCAATGGCGATCGCGAAGTAGAACCACAGCTCGGTAAACGGAACGTGCTTCTTCTCGAAGAAGTAAAGATTTACGCCCTGATTATGAAGAATTGCGAAGATGAAATGCTGCGCCAGAATCAGAAATGCGCCCGGCCACATTGCCGACCAGTCGCAATACACAATCATCATGGTGAACGCGGTGAAGAAGAACAGGTGCATCTCCGCGATCCCGTGCATTTGGTAAATGTGCAGCGCGACGAACATTTGCAGCGCAATGCCGCACAAAATACGCGTAATCTTGTGCTTGGGCCAGAACGTGAGGGGGAAGAAAAAGATCACGCCGGCGCCGAACACCACTGGCAGCGTGACCCGCCATGTCTGATAATGAGCGCCCAGCATCAGCGCGATTAGCACGTGGCCTATTAGGAACCGGGTCATCAACCAGTTACCGCGCTGGTAGATGCCGTCCATTACCTGCTCGACTTGAGCGGACGTCAGGCCGAAGTCGTGCCTCTCCCGCATCGCGGGCGGAAGGCGCGACGAGTCGGAGGATCTAAACATGTGCACTAATAGTAATGCGAATCCCTAGGCATGTAACTAGAGCAGAACTCTTAGTTTTCGACATAACAAGCTCTCAGTCGGTAAAAAGAGTTGTAGATCCAGGGGTTTAGGCCGCAAGAATCTCCCAAACGGTTAAGTCCCACCATCTTAAAGGCAACCGGCTTCGGCTAAACTATATGAAATCAAGCCAGCTAACCTATCCGACCGACTCCAAAAAAGGCCCGACCTTAGACTACGCGCGGGCCTGAGTTTGATCTACCGTATCACAATTCAAGGCTTCAATCACTCGCCGGGTCGCTTGGTACTCGGTCAAATTGGATGGTTTTTGGCAACATCTACACGTCGTTTGCGATTTTGCTGTCAACCGTGTGCCAGAATACGTTGCCGGTGGCGGGCGAAACTTAGAATTCGCGGTCGGTTACCAACTCGGTTACGGCAAACAAAGCCCGCTGATAGGGGGAATCGGGGAACTGGCCGATCAGCGTGCGGGCCTTCTCGGCGAACGACTGGGCGCGCTGCTTTGCGCGCTGCACTCCATGGCGGCGCTCCAAAAGCTGGCGGATCTGCGAGACGGGCACCGTGTCGTAGCTGTTTTCCCGAAGTACGGTCTCTACCATTCGCTTTTCGTCGGCGGTGGCTTCTTCCAGCGCGTAGATGAGCGGCAGCGTTACTTTGCCTTCTCGTAGATCGCTGCCTACCGGCTTACCGAGCGTCTTCTCGCGAGCCGTGAAATCGAGAATATCGTCCACGAGCTGAAACGCGATGCCGAGGTTCCAGGCGTAGTCGCCGAGTTTCTGTTCACCTTGCTCATCCGCGCCGCCTGCGAGTGCGCCCAGCCGCGAGCATGCTGAGAACAGGCTGGCCGTCTTGCGGTCTACGAGTTCCATGTAATCGGCCTCGGAGACGGCGATTTTGCCGATTCGTTCCAGTTGAAGCAGTTCGCCTTCCACCATTGCCTGTGTCAACGTAATGAGGATGTCGAGCAGGTGGAAATTCCGCAGCCGCAGCGCGATCTGGAATGCCTGCATGTATAGCCAGTCGCCCGCCAGAACTGAGGTGTGATTGCCCCAAACGATGTTCGCTGTTGGCTTTCCGCGGCGGGTTTCGGCGGCGTCGATAATGTCGTCGTGAACCAGGGTTGCGGTGTGGATCATTTCGACGATCGTGCCGAGGCGGATGGCGTCGTCGCTTGTCTTTCCGAAAAGCTTGCACGATAGCAGCAGCAGGATCGGACGCAGACGTTTGCCGGCGTTCGAACTCAAATACTTACCGATATTGGTAACCGCCGAAACCGACCCCATCGATTCCAGGCTGATCTCACGCTCCACTTTGCGCAGATCGTCCTGTACCAGGTCCAACATTTCCCTGGCGGTTAGGGTTTGCCCCAGCTTACTGAAGCTCATGGAATTCTCTAGTGTAACCTACAAGCGCCTTCATGAAATTGGATGTCGTCGCCTTAGCAACAAGTTCCAAATCTTCTCCGCGCAGCTCGGCGATCTTCCGAACTGTGTGGGCTACGTAGGCAGGTTCGTTGCGCTTGCCGCGGTGGGGTACGGGTGGCAGGTAGGGGGCGTCGGTTTCGAGCAGCATTCGGTCGAGGGGAACCAACTTTACCGCTTCCTGGAGTGCGAGGGCTTTGGGATATGTTGTCACGCCTCCGAAGCTTAGGTAGAAGCCTAGATCCAACGCGCGGCGCGCCTCGCTGGGACCGCCCGTGAAGCAGTGGAGCACGCAGGGCAGGCCGGCTGGAATCCAGTGCTCTTCCAACAACGCGATGGTATCCTCCCATGCGTCGCGGGTGTGGATCACGATTGGTTTCCTGGCGTCGCGCGCGATTCTCATCTGTTCGATGAAGATTGATTGCTGCGCAATTTGATCGAATGGTTGCCAGTGGTAATCGAGGCCGATTTCGCCTACTGCGATCACCTTAGGATGGGCCAGCAGCTCAGCCACCCGCTGCAACGTTTCAGCGGTCGTCTTCAAGGCGTGTTCGGGATGGATGCCGACGGTTGCCAGGATCGGCCCATGTTTTTCAGCGAGGCGAATCCCCGCTTCGAGATCGGGCGGCCCGTTACCGGTTCCGATGACCACCATCGTTTCCACGCCCGCTACCAGGGCACGATCGATCGCTTGCTGCCGGTCGCCGTCGAACTGCGAATCGTCGAGATGGCAGTGAGAATCGACCAGGCTCACTTCAGGCGCGCCCCGATTTCGATGTTTTCGAGGAAGCCTGCGAGCACTGGGCTTCCACCCTCGAGCGATGCGGCGACGATCATTCCTTGTGATTCGATGCCTTTCAGCTTGCGCGGGGCGAGATTCGCGACGATCACTACTTTGCGCCCGATGAGATCTTCTGGTTTGTACGCTTTTGCGATGCCGGCTACGATGGTGCGCGGCTGCGCTTCGCCGATGTCGATCTTCAGGTGCAGCAGTTTGTCTGCGTTCTTCACCGCTTCGGCCGATTTCACGACACCGACGCGAAGATCTACCTTGCCGAAATCGTCGATTGTGATCGTTTCGGCGATGGGTTGAATGGGGACTTTCGTTTTACCCAGCAATGCGGCTTGACGCTCTTTCTCGGCGGCTTCCGCTTCCCACAATTTCTCGACAGTGGTTTTCAGGTCGAGCCGGGGGAAGATGCCGGTAACTTCGCCGATTTTCTGGCCTACGGGCAATTGTCCCCACTTCAAATCCGCCAGCCGCACCGATTCGATTGGCTCGCTCATCCCGAGTTGCGCCCAGATCTTGGCGGCAGATTGCGGGATCACGGGATAGACCAGTGCGGTGACAATCCGCAGCGTCTCTGCTGCCCTGTAGAGGGTTTCGTCGAGCCGTTGCTGCGCGTCCGGATTCTTGGCGAGTTTCCATGGAGCTTGTTCGACGATATAACCGTCGGCCCAGGAGATGAACGCCCAAATTATCTCGAGTCCGCGTGAGAAGTCGAACTTCTCGAAGGCTTCCACGTAGCGTGCGATCGTTTCTCCGGCGTCGTGATCCGCTGGCCCTGGAATTATGCCGTCGCGATACTGCTTGATCATGGCCAGGGTGCGGCTGGCGAGATTGCCAAGCCCGTTCGCAAGATCTGCGTTGTAGCGTTGAATTACGGCGTCGTAACTGAAGCTGCCATCCTTGCCGAACACTACTTCGCGCAAGAGAAAATAGCGCAGTGCGTCGGTTCCGATCAGGTTCACAATCGGCGTAGCGCGCACCAGGTTTCCCTTTGACTTGCTCATCTTTTCGTTCTCAAACAGCAGCCAGCCGTGCGCGTAAATGCGCTTCGGCAACGGGTACTCGGCGGCCATCAGGAATGCGGGCCAGAAGATCGCATGAAATCGCAAAATCTCCTTGCCGATTAAGTGCAGGTCGGCCGGCCATAACGGTTCGCCGTTCAATTTCTGCCCTTCTACGGCGCTCTTATATGTCGTTAGAGCGTCGAACCACACATAGAAAACGTGATTGCCTTCGACGGGCAACGGGATGCCCCACTTGATCGTCGTGCGACTGATGGAGAGATCGTTCAAGCCTTGCCTCAGAAAGGCCAGCACTTCGTTGCGGCGAGTTTCCGGCTGCAGAAACTCGGGGTTGGCCTCGTGAAATTGGAGAATCTTGTCTGTGAAGTCCGAGAGCTTGAAGAAGTAGTTCTCTTCGGTCACCGTCTCGGTGATACGGCCGCATTCCGGGCACGGATCGCCGGGCTTTGCATCGTTGACATACAACTCGTCGGAGACACAATACTGCCCGGTGTAGGAGCCCTTGTAGATGTAGCCATTCTCCAGACACCGGGTGAACAGGTCGCGCACAACCTCGGCATGCTGCGGGCTGGTGGTGCGCTGAAACCGGTCGATTTTCAACCCCAGGACTTCCCATTGCTTGCGGAATTCCTCGGAGACGATGTCGGTAAGTTCCTGCGGCGTCTTTCCCGCGGCTTCCGCCGAGCGTTCGATCTTCTGGCCGTGTTCGTCGGTGCCCGTGGTGAGCACCACATCGTAGCCTTGCATCGTCTTGAATCGCGAGATTGTGTCGGCGGCGATGGTTGTATACGCGTGGCCGATGTGGGGCGCAGCGTTCACGTAGTAGATCGGTGTTGTGAGGTAGTATTTCATCTTTTCGTTTTCAGGTAAGCAAAATTGGCGTCGGCAATCACTTGCTTGAGCGGCGCACCTGTTATGGTCGCCAACACTTTGCAATCTTCGTATTCGGGCGTGTACGAGCCGTTGCCGGAGACTTTGATCCGCACGCGTCCGTGTGGTGTTTCCACTTCCACGTGTTCGCGAGTGTGTACGCGGCGTTCGGCCGGATAGATGCGCAGTCCTAACGTCGATGTCTCGTCCAGAATGATGCCGGCAAGCTTCTCCTGATCTTCGGGCGTGGCGATTACGGTTAGCATGGTGCCGGGCCGGTTCTTTTTCATCTGCATCGGCGTTAGGGTTACGTCGAGCGCTCCGGCGGCGAGCAGGCGCTCCATTGTGTAACCGAGCACTTGCGGCGTGGTGTCGTCGAGGTTCGTTTCGAGAATTGACACTGTCGTCGATTCCGCTGCTTTCCGTAAATCGCCGATCATCACGCGCAGTACGTTGGCGTGCTGTTCAAAATCCCGGTCGCCTGCGCCATAGCCGGTTGCCGAGATGGACATCGGCGGCAAAACGCCGAAGTGTGCCGCCAGCGTGCTGACGATTGCCGCGCCCGTGGGTGTCGTTAGCTCCACTTCGGGCCCACGCGAATAGATCGGTTTGCCTAAGAGCAATTCGGCTGTGGCGGGCGTCGGCACTGGCAGGATTCCGTGTTCTGTCTTGGCGGTGCCACTGCCTACGTTCAGTGGTCCGCTCCAAATTTCTTCCACGCCTAGCGCGTCGAAACAAAAGCAGGCGCCTACAATGTCGCAGATAGAATCTACGGCTCCGACTTCGTGAAAGTGGACCTTCTCGAGCGGCACGTTGTGTACCTTGGCTTCGGCCACGCCGAGGTTTTGGAATACCGCCGCGGCGTTCTTCTTCACTCGTTCCGGCAGATCTCCGGCCTCGATCATTTTCAGGATGTGAGGCAGATGGCGATGAGCTTTTTGCTCGCCGCCATCGACGTAGAACTTGGAAGCCGCGATCCCGCGCCGCTTGGTCTTCTCCAGCCGGAACGTTGCGCCGGTGCCCAGCGACGTGAGCGCTTGTTCGAGGGCGGAAAATGGAGTTCCGGCGTCCAGCAGAGCGCCGACAGTCATGTCGCCGCTAATTCCCGAGAAGGCATCCAGATAGCAGATTTTCATACGATCAATTGAGGAAGTATCTCTCCTGACGATCCGCGCAACGAGCAATCGACCACGCTGGAGATCGGTGTTTCGTCGAGGTTGATCTCAATCACGCGCGCTCCCGATCGTTTCGCCAGTGGCGCGAGCGACGCAGCGGGATAAACGACGGCCGAAGTTCCGGCCACCAATAAGACATCCGCTGAAATTGCTGCCTCTTCTGCATTATGCCAGACTTGCGCATCGAGTCCCTCACTGAACCATACGACTCCGGGGCGCTGGATTCCTCCGCAGGGACATTGTGGAGGCAGTTCGCTTAGCGGGACACTTCGGTCTTCCCGCTCCGCGCCGCACCGAACGCAGCGGAGTGTCCAGATGCTTCCGTGGATCTCGAGGACGTTCCGGTTGCCGGCCAGTTGGTGAAGGCCGTCGACGTTCTGCGTGATTAGTGTGAATTCCGGGATGCGTTGTTCCAACTCGGCAATCGCTTCATGACCGCGATTCGGCTGCGCGTTTGCGATGAGGCCACGCCGCCAGTTGTACCACTCCCAGACGAGTTTTGGATCGCGCGCGAAGGCGGTAGGGGTTGCAAGATCTTCGGCTCGGAAGTTGCGCCAGAGACCGCCCGCGCCGCGGAATGTGGGGATGCCGCTTTCCGCTGAGATTCCAGCGCCTGTCAGGACGACTAGGCGCTCTGCTGATTTCAACCAGCCGCGAATTTGAGCCACTGTATCTTCATCTGTGTGCATCTGCAGCGATCTTCTCTTACTAGAAATTGCTGGCCGTGAATAAACGCCGATGAACGCCGATGTCCAGTCAGGTCCCGGGTTAGCGGAGATTCAAGCGAGACTCTATCCGGCTCAACCGATTGTTCAACTCGGCAAACTTCTCAAGCGCTATGGTTTCGAGACCCTGAAGACTTAAATCCTTCCGATTGCTGTAAACCGCAAGAGCATTACCCACGATCACGTCTTGAGGTCGTTCATGCGACGATTCACTGTGTTGCTGTGCAGTAATACTCCAATCAGTACGGTGAGGATCGTTGTCGCGGGCACGACTGCTATGTAAATGTAAAACTGATCCGGTGTCATATTCTTCTTAGCGCAGCCCTCGCCTTGGTCACCACATTCTCCGCATCATCCCCTAGCGCGGTCAAGTGCCCCATTTTCCGTCCTGGACGAGGGTCCAGTTTTCCGTAGAGATGCATCTTCACATCCGGAAACGCACATGCCGCGGCCCAGTTCGGTTCACCATCGCTCCACACATCGCCAAGTAAATTTGCCATCGCCGCCGGCTGCATGAATTCGGTCGATCCCAGCGACAAACCGCACACCGCGCGAAGCTGCTGCTCGAACTGACTTGTGACACACGCATCGAACGTCACATGCCCAGAATTATGCGGACGCGGTGCTAGTTCGTTGATCAGCAGATCGTCGGATTTGGTAACAAAGAATTCGACGCATAACACTCCGACCACATCCAGCTTGTCCAGCACTTCCCGGGCAATCTCCACTGCACGCTGTGCAACTTTTTCGCTTACCCGCGCTGGTGCAACCGAAATATCCAGAATCCCGTTTCGATGTGAGTTCTCGATCACGCCCCAATGAACAAAATCGCCCTCGCCCGATCGCGCCGCCACTACCGATACCTCGCAGGCGAAATCGACAAACGCTTCCAGAACCGCCGTCGATGGTCCGACTTTCGCCCAGGCCTCCGCGGCGTCTTCCGGTCCCTGAATCCGATACTGCCCTTTGCCGTCGTATCCGAAATCCGCGCTCTTCAGGATTGACGGACCGCGCAGAGCTTTTTGCAGATCTTCGAGTGAACGAATCTCGCAAAAGTCCGTCACCGGAAGGCCTGCGTTTCTCAGAAATGTCTTCTCGCGCAGCCGGTGCTGCGTCGTATGGAGCACCGTTCCCGCGGGCCGCACCGGCACCATTTCGGCTGCCGCGGCCGCTGTCGCTGCGGGAACATTTTCGAACTCGAATGTGACTGCCGAAACGCCGCGCGCAAATTCGCGGACGCGGTCGAGGTCACCGTAGGCGGCGTTGATTTCCAGATCTGCTACTTGTCCGGTGGGCGTGTCGAATTCCGGCGAATAGGTGTGGACCCGGTAGCCCATTCTCCGGGCGGCAATCGCGAACATCCGTCCCAACTGGCCGCTTCCGAGAACGCCTATCGCCGCGCCCGGGAGAATAGGCTTCGTCTTCACGGCAGCGTTTCCCGCTTCACTCTCTCGGTCTGTTCTTCCCGGAATTGGCGGAGCTTCTCCCGCAATTCCGGCCGCGTGTTCGCTAGAATCGCGACGGCCAGGAGGGCAGCATTCGTCGCTCCGGCTTTGCCGATCGCCATCGTCCCCACCGGCACGCCGCCGGGCATTTGAACAATGGAAAGGAGCGAATCCATGCCCTTCAGCGCGTGGCCTTCCACAGGCACTCCGAGCACGGGCAGCAACGTGTGCGCGGCCACCATTCCCGGGAGATGCGCCGCGCCGCCCGCGCCCGCGATGATCACTTCCACGCCTTTCGACTCGGCCCCCGACGCATATTCCGCCATCAGCGCCGGAGTCCGATGAGCGGAGACTACCTTGCACTCGTGCGGCACGCCGAACTGTGTGAGCACTTCATCGGCATGCCGCAGCGTTTCCCAATCGGACTTGCTGCCCATGATCACGGCAACGAGCGGCTTGTTATCGGTTTCCGTCAATGCGGTTTACTGGCCTTGGCCCAACGAGAAACCCGGCTTGCCGTCGAAGGTGTGCAGCCCTTCGATTTTTACGAAATCGAAGCCCGCATCGGTGGCGCGTTTCAATAACGCGACTATTTGATCGTGCGACACCGCGCCGCCATCAGTCGTCGACATGAAGCGGCAGATCCATGAATCGCTGGTCAGCGTATCGGCGAATCCACCCGGATAAACCTTTGTGCCGCGGTTCGCAATGGTGATGAGTTTGAGTCCGTTTCCCGACAGCTTTTCGATCTGCGGGCCGAGCACATCTCCGGTGCCGCCAGTCCAATCGATCACCAGGTCGACACCCACCATCTCCTTCTTCTGCTTGCCTTGCTTGGACGCAAATTGTTCCACGGACTGCCGCGGTCCTGCTTTGTACACGGCGGGCTTCAACTTCTCCGGCTTCTGCCCCAGGTGGTCGACGACAGCTTGGGCAAACTCTTTGGTTCCGACCTTCTTCTTGCTGGTGCCTTCCTCGTAAATGTCGTAGGTGTGGATTCCATCTTCGATCGTCTTCAGCCAGGCGTTGTGGACGCGCTCCGCGATGTCTTCCTGCCCGATGTGAACCAACATCATGATGCCGCCCAATAAAAGGCCGGACGGATTCGCCAGATTCTGCCCGGCACGCCTCGGAGCCGAGCCATGAATCGCTTCGAACATGGCGTAGTACACGCCGATGTTGGCCGAACCCGCGAGTCCAACGGATCCCGCGATCTGCGCCGCAACATCGGACAGCACGTCGCCATAAAGATTCGGCATTACCAGCACGTCGAAGGCTTCCGGTGTATCGGCAAGTTTCGCCGCGCCGATGTCGACGATCCAGTGCTCGTTCACGATGTCGGAATACTCGGCCGCGATCTCATCGAAGACCTTGTGGAACAGGCCGTCGGTAATCTTCATGATGTTGTCTTTCGTGAAGCACGTCACCTTCTTGCGGGCGTTCTTGCGCGCGTATTCGAAGGCATACCGGACAATGCGCTCGCAGCCGCCCCGGCTGATCAGCTTCAGACACTGTGTCATGTCCTGCGTCTGGCGATGTTCGACGCCGCCGTAAACGTCTTCTTCGTTCTCGCGGACAATCACCACGTCCATCTTCGGATGCTTCGTATCCACGTAAGGAGAATAGGCGACGCACGGGCGAACGTTCGCGTAGAGGCCAAGCATTTTGCGCGTGGTGACATTCAGGCTCTTGAAGCCGCCGCCCTGCGGAGTGGTGATCGGCGCCTTGAAAAACACCTTCGTTCGGCGCAGCGATTCCCAGGCGCTCGGCTCAATGCCCGCGCTGTTGCCTTGCAGATACACTTTTTCGCCGATCGCGATTGTTTCGATGTCCAGGCGTGCGCCCGCTTCTTTCAGAATGTGAAGCGAGGCCTCCATAATTTCCGGGCCGATGCCGTCGCCGTGGGCGACTGTGATGGTAGTTGAATTTGCCATGGGGTGAACCCACTAAAGTAATCCCTTTCGACCACAAATGGCAACCACTTCTGTTGCGTGGAGCATCTATTCAGGGGAAGGACCCGGGCATAGTAGAATGAAAGTTCCAATGGAAAACCCTTGGTTGCACCGCTTTTGTGTCCTCCTTGCGGTGTGCACCTTATTCCTGGTAGTCGCTGGAGCCTCTGTTACGAGCAACGAAGCAGGTCTGTCGGTTCCCGATTGGCCGCTGTCCTACGGTAAGGTCATGCCCGACATGACGGGCGGCGTGTTTTTCGAGCACGGCCATCGCCTGGTCGCAAGTACTGTTGGCTTTCTAACAGTCATCCTCGCCATTTGGCTTTGGGTTGGGGAAGATCGCCGCTGGATGAAATGGCTGGGCTTTGCGGCGTTGCTCGGAGTGATCGCGCAGGGCGTGCTTGGCGGGCTTACAGTGAAGTATCTGCTGCCGAAACCGATCAGTATCAGCCATGCGTGCCTGGCGCAGCTCTTCTTCTCCACCACTGTTGCCATTGCCATCTTTACATCGCCTTCCTGGCGGCGCGGACCCACCATCATCGAAGATTCCGGCTGGCCTTCGCTGCGCAGCCTGGCGCTCGCGTTGCCGATTGCTACTCTGCTCCAGGTCGCGCTGGGCGCGGGTTATCGCCATAAGGCATTTAGTGTGATTCCGCACGTGGTGTGGGCCATTTTTGTCACGCTGCTGCTCCTGATGGTCTCCGTATTTGTTATCACTCAGGCAGCCAACAACGTGCAACTGCGGACGGTCGGATGGGCGCTCCTTAGCGTCACCTTGGTGCAAGTAGTCCTCGGCGTCGGGTCGATATTGGCGCGCGCGTCGATGAACGAAGCGGGCCTGCCGCCGCTTTCGCTCATTCTGCTCACTGTCGCTCACGTAGCGACGGGTGCACTTACCATGGCCGGGTCGGTCGCGTTGGCTGTTTTGGTTTTCCGGAACGTTAGGTCGCATGCAAACCTTGCGTCTCATTCTCAGGGTTTGCGGACGGTATCTTAATGGTCCAGGACTATATCGATCTAACGAAACCTCGCATCACATGGCTCATTCTGATGAGCACCGGAGTTGGATTTTTCTTTGGCGCCCAGAACGCGGTATGGACGTGGGCCGTGCTGATTCACACCATCATCGGGACCGCTTTAATTGCCTCCGGCACTGCCGCGCTGAACCAATGGTGGGAGCGCGAGGCCGACAAGAAAATGACGCGCACGGAGTTGCGGCCGCTGGCGGCGGAACGCATCGGCGCTACGGGTGCGCTAGTCTTTGCGATTGTGCTCTCGATCGCCGGATTTTTGGACCTGTGGCTGGGTGCGAATCTGTTGACGGGTCTTCTCGGCGTTTTTACTCTTCTTACATATCTCCTGATCTATACGCCGATGAAGCAGCTTACGCCGCACTCCACCACCGTGGGCGCGATCCCTGGAGCGATGCCTCCCCTGATTGGTTTCGCGGCTGCGAACGGGTCGCTGACCTCCGAGGCGTGGATTCTCTTCGCGATCCTCTTTGTCTGGCAATTTCCGCATTTCTACGCGATCGCCTGGATGTACAAGGAGGATTATGCAAAGGCCGGGATCAAGATGCTGCCGGTGGTGGATGCGACTGGTGAGCAGACGGCCCGCCAAATCCTGTTCTATTCGCTTGCTCTGATTCCCATCAGCATGATTCCGCGTTACCTCGGCATGTCGGGAAATTTTTATCTGGCCGGTGCGCTCATCCTTGGGACGGTGTATTTCTATTCCGGTGTTCTCGTGGCCCGTAACAAAACACGTGCCGACGCCCGCCGCGTGCTGCTCGCGTCCATCGTATATTTGCCCGTGCTCTACATGCTGATGATGGCCGATCGTACGTCTCTGTGAAACGGCTGATTCCCTTTTCGCTCGGCCTCCTTCTTCTCGCGGGTTGCTCTCTCGAACCCGCTCTTCCCTCGTTTGGCGTTGTGCCCGACTTTGTTCTTACCGATCAAGCCGGGCGGAAGTTCAGCAGCAAGGAGCAACTGGCCGGGCGAGTTTGGGTGGCCGATTTTATCTACACCACGTGTCCTGGGCCGTGCCCGCGCATGAGTTCGCAAATGCGGCGCATACAGGACGCGGTCAAGCCCGGCAGCGCGTTCACGCTCGTCTCCTTTACCGTCGATCCCGACAACGATACGCCCGCGGTGCTGGACGAATACGCTAAGCGTTATAAGGCTGATCCTGCGCGATGGTTCTTTCTCACCGGATCAAAGGCCGACCTCCGTAAACTCAGTTACGATACGTTTCATTTGAACGAAGTTGGGGGAAATCTCGAGCACAGCACCCGGTTCACGCTGATCGATGGGATGGGACGCATCCGCGGCTATTACGACACGTCGGAAGCGGAAAATATCCAGAAGCTGATTGCCGATATCAAGCGGGTAATCGAATGATCTCTGTGTACACGTTGCCGGCGGTTGACGCCACTCTGAATGGGACCTGCGCGATCCTGCTGGTCTGGGGCTACACGCTCATGCGGCGGGGTCGAATCGACTTGCATCGGCGCGTGATGACGGCGGCTTTCGGTGTCTCGATTGTATTTCTGATCTGCTATCTGACGTATCATGCGCAGGTCGGGTCGGTGCGGTATCGGAAGACCGGCGCGATTCGGATTGTCTACTACACGATTCTGCTCACGCACACGATTCTTGCGGCCGCGGTGCCGGTGCTTGCGTCTATCACGTTGTATCGCGGCTGGAAGGGGAGATTTCTGCGTCACAAGGCTATTGCCCGCTGGACGTTTCCTATTTGGCTTTACGTCAGCGTGACTGGGGTGATTGTGTATTTGATGCTGTACGAGTTCTAGAAGGGCCGCTGCTAACCACGGCGCGAGCGGTACAATCGAGGGCGATGGGCTTCGATGACTACAAGGTGGTGTTGTATCGAAACCGGCCCGACGGTTGGGTCGCGGAGATTCCGGCATTCCCGGGCTGCCATGCGCTCATGCCGACTCGGGAAGAGGCTCTGATTGAACTCGCTGCGATATTTCGGTTAATTTCGGAAGAGTACGAGGATCGTAAAGAGCCCTTACCTGCCGATACAACCGAGATCGTGCGTGCCTAGTGGCCGGGCCGACGAGTTCCGCCGTGCTGCGACCAAGCTCGGTTTCTTAAAAGCACGCCAGACCGGGAGTCACGAACGATGGCGCCATCCAGACGGGCGAGCAACGCCGATCCCGATTCATGGTGGGTGCCCGCGGTGCGGTTGCTTGACCTAAGATCGCGCCGAGGAAGCCATCTGTTCTGAAAAAAGGACAATACAGAGGTTGTTTATGGGCGTCTTTCTTGAGGAACACAGATGTTGCAAGATAAGGATCCAGAGAGATCGCAAAGAGTGATGAAGGCAATGATGCAAACGAAGAAGCTCGACATCGCCGGCTTAGAAAAGGCACATCGGCAGCGATAACGAGATTTATCTTGGAACCAAAACCGGTTTTCGCAAATCGAATTCCGCCAGATCCACCCAGATGTTGTCCACGGTGTTCTGAACGAACGTGAGCCTTTCCAGCGTGAATCTGTGCGTAGGAGACTCTTCCAGCCAGCGCCGTTTCGCCTTCTCATAAAGCCCTGGCACATGAGCCAACTCCACCCCCTGCGCCAGGGTCACGTGCGGATGATATTCGTGGGGTTCGTGGAACGCGAATTGTTTTGTATTCAGCGTTTGGTGAAGTTCGGTCAACTGCGCGCGGCCGAGGCCGATCTCCAGGTAGATGACATCGGTGACGGAAAAGATATGTACGCCAGTAATCTCAACAGGAAAAGGAAAGAAGCGATCCAGGCTGGCGCTGAGTTCCCTTTCGCCCGAGTCGGCATCCACAGATAACGGGCGCGGAGGAAGCACCGTAACATGGGCGGCGGCAAGACACCCAGGCGTCAATTCCTGCCGCAAACGGTTCAGAAAATCTCCCAATCTGTCGTCGATGTAACCAACCAGAGCGAAAGAATTTATCCGATCCGCGTACTTCGGATCGCAGCCCATATCTGACGTTACTCCACCCCTACGGCGCAGCCGGTGGTTGGCCTACCGCCACTGGAGCGGCTTCGACACCACTCTTCACTTCCGGAATCACCCATTGCGCTTCTTCAAATCCGACGTACTTATAGATGCGGAGTTCTCCGCCCTCGACTTCTAATATATCGCCAACCCGAAGCGCTTCGTCAGTATCCTTCAATTCCATCCACACCGCGTACGGTCCGGAGGCATGGACTGCGTTGATGAGATCGTAGTCCTTTGGTTTTACGGTGGTGATCCCGATGGTGTGCGGTGCCCAGCGGAACTGCTGGCGGACGCTCTCCTTCATCCGGTGGATGCGGTACTCTGTCATCGGATCGTTATCTCCCTTGCAAACAAACCCACTTACTGCCGTTCAAAACATTCTACAACTAAATGTTTTGACGCGTATGCATCTTTTTTTCCCAGCTCGATCCAACGCCCGGCCCGATCGCGATTCCAGTACAAGGAATCGCTTGCCGCGCCGAGCGATTCTTTCGGCTCGATGGTGACGATTTTGACTCCCGGGTCTATGCGGTCCCGGTAGCGCGAATACCGGCGGGCGGCCTTTACCGTCGCGCGCACGATCCACGGCCGTTGAACGAGAACATTGACGGCCACGATTCGCGAAGCTCCCATGCGAACGGCAGCCCAGAGAGGGAGAGGGTCTACCAGGCCGCCGTCCGCATAAAAGACTCGATTGATTTCCCGCGGCGGAAGAAACAACGGCACGCTGCAGGATGCCACGAGATGTTCCCACGTGACGTCAGGCCATTCAAAGAGCCGCGGCTTTAGTGTTCTCAATTCCGTGAGAACCACCCCATACTGTGTTTTGGGCGTGCCTGATTCGTAGACCTGCTGGTAGAGGTGATCCGTATCGTCCGCGATCAGACCTTCCCGCAACGACTTTGGGACGCGCCAACGCGGCCGGGCAATATGATCGAGATTCAGCCAGAGAGTTTCGAGCTCAGCGGCGGGCTTTCCAGCGGCCACCAGCCAACCGTTCAGCGAGCCGATAGATGCGCCAACAACGATATCCGGCTGAATGGCATCGTGCAGCGTACTCCAAACTCCGGCTTGATAGGCTCCGAACATACCTCCCGCCGAGAAGACGATCGCTGTTTTGACTTCTGGCACAATGGTCAATGGTAATGCGCTTCGACTCTACGTCTTACGGTTCTGAGGTTGCTTCTATTCTTGCACTCGACCGCGGTTCGTCCGATCAGGCGCGGCACGTCTTAAGGACGCACACCGCGCGAAGTTTGTTCCCTGGGGGCGTGAGTCCCGAGGGTGCGATGGCCGGTTTGTGGCTCTACTTTTCCTGTTTCGACGAGGCGCACGGCGTCGCTCAGGATCTGGAAACGCCGGAGGGCAGCTTCTGGCATGGCATCCTCCACCGGCAGGAACCGGACGCGGCAAATGCGGCTTACTGGTTTCGCCGCGTAGGTCAGCATCCCGTATTTCCCGCTCTTCGCGCCGCGGCCGAAGAGATTGTGAGCGCTCACCCCGGTTCCTTCCGCGTCCAAGATACCTGGAATCCAGTGGCATTCATCGATTTTTGCGAGACTGCCCGGGAAGAGCCCGGCTCGGAGGCTGAAAAGGTGGCGATGGAGATTCAGAACGCCGAGTGGCAGATCCTGTTCGACTACTGCGCGAGGCCAAAACAGTGACGGGCGTTCGCGCCGCGGTACTCACAAAGTTTGAGCAGCCTCTGGAAATCCGCCAGTATCCCGAACCGGGTGCGCTTGCTCCGGGGGAGGCGTTGGTTCGCGTCGAGATGGCCGGCATTTGCGGTACCGACGTGCATCTCTGGCTTGGCCAGCTTCCCATTCCGATCCCTGTAATCATGGGGCACGAGACTGTTGGCCGTATCGAGCGCATGGGCGAGGGTCTGGTGAAAGACTGGCGGGGGAATCCGCTCAAGCCGGGCGACCGCGTCACCTGGGCGAGCTCTATTGCCTGCGGAGAATGCTTCTACTGCCGGACGAAGAATCAGCCGACGCGGTGCCTGGTTCGAAAAGCCTACGGGATCTCCTACAATTCCGACGAAGCGCCCCACCTGCGCGGTGGTTATGCGGAAAAGATTCTGCTGCGCGCGGGCACGGCCATTTTTCGTATTCCGGACGGTCTCCCGACCGAATCTGTGGTTGGCGCCGGCTGCGCCCTGACTACGGCGATTCATGGTGTGGAACGCGCGCCCATCACGTGGGGTGATGTTGTCGTAGTGCAGGGAACCGGTCCCGTGGGGCTGGCGGCGCTGGCGGTGGCGATCGAAGCAGGCGCGGCCAAGACCGTGGTCATCGGCGGACCTGCGCATCGGCTGGAACTGGCCCGCGAGTTCGGCGCCGATACTGTGATCGACGTGGACGAGACGCGCGATCTCGAGGAGCGCCGAAAGCTTGTTCTTGCTGCAACCGGCCCATATGGCGCGGACGTCGTAATTGAGTGTGTCGGCCATCCTGATGCGGTGAACGAAGGGATTGAGTTCTGCCGTGACGGCGCTAAATTTCTGGTGCTCGGGCAGTATGCCAACGCTGGCAACATCTCATTCAATCCGCATACAGTCACCCGGAAGCAGTTGCAGATGATCGGTTCATGGGGATTCGAACCTCGCCATGTGGACCGCGCGCTCGCCTTGCTAGAGCGCTCGAAGTGGAAGGACCATTTTGCGAGCGAGATCACCCATCGTTTTCCTCTCGACAAGGCCGATGACGCGCTCACCACAACCAGGAGCTGGCGCTCCGGTAAGACCGTGATCGTGCCCTAGGAGAGTCTATTGCTGAGACGTCTGCTTATCTTCCTGCTGCTGTTGGTCGGTCTCATCGTTTGGCTGCTGGTGAGACGATCGGCGCCGCCCGAAGTCCCATTCACGAAGGTCAAGCGGGAGATGATCGAGAGCACCCTTACCACCAACGGCAAAGTAGAACCGGTGGAGTGGGCCGCCGCACGTGCAGAGAGCGCGGGTACAGTGGCCAAGGTAGACGTACAACGCGGAAACCAGGTGGCCAGGGGGCAGCTTCTGGTGGAACTCGATGTTTCGCAGGCGAGAGAGCAATTGGCGAGCGCCGAAGCGCGAGTGGCGCAGGCGAAGGCTGAACTCGACGTGCTCACGCGAGGCGGCAAATCGTCGGAGTTAGCGGAAATTGAGAACGGGTTGATCGCCGCGAAGGCGGATCTGACAACGGCCAAGCGGGATGCCGATTCGCTGTCGCGGTTACTCTCCAAGCAAGCAGCCACGGCCTATGAAATGGGCCTTTCCCGCGACAAGGTGCGCCAGATTGAATTGCGGATCGAGGGGTTGGAGCGCCGGCGCGCTGCGCTTGTGGGACAGGGCGATCGGGCAGTGGCGGAAGCCAGGATCAACGAGATGGAAGCCGCCGCCGCGGAAATCCGGCATCGCGTGGACGTGAGCAACATCCGCAGTCCGATGAGCGGGATGCTTTATCAGTTTGACCTCAAGCCCGGCGCCTATCTGAATCCCGGCGATCTTGTGGGAAGCGTGGGCCGCATCAATCAGCTCAAGGTAACAGTTTACGTGGACGAACCGGAACTCGGGCGGGTGGAAAAGGGCATGCCAGTGAACATCACATGGGACGCTATGGCCGGACGGCAATGGAAGGGTGTCGTGGACCGCATGCCGACGCAAATCGTTCCGCTGGGAACACGCCAGGTAGGCGAGGTGGTCTGCATCATCGAGAATCCGGATCTCAGTTTGATCCCCGGTACTAATATCAACGCCGAGATCCTGTCCCGCAAAGCGGATAGCGCGCTGACGATCCCGAAGGAGACCGTACACACGGAAGGGAAGCAAAGCTTCGTGATGAAGCTTCTCGGCGACCGCCTGATTACGCAGCCGGTGAAGCTGGGGATTGGCAGTATCACGCGGATTCAGGTGCTCGACGGGCTTTCGGAAGGCGATTCGATCGCATTGCCCATCGAGCGGGTGTTGAAGAACAATGAATTAGTGAAGCCCGTGTATCCCGAGTAGCGCTCTCGCGGTTTCCACCCGACCATCACATCTTGACAATCAAGATGAACCGCTGCTAAAGTTAGCGCATCTATGGACGAGCCGAATACCGACGTCATCCAGGGCACGCTGGACATGCTTATCCTCAAGACGCTGAGTCTCGAGCCGATGCACGGCTTCGGTATCGCCCGCCGCGTTGAGCAAATTTCGCGGGGCGTGTTCAAGGTCAACCCCGGATCGCTGCTAACGGCACTTCAGCGGCTGGAGCGCGCCGGCTGGCTCGACGCCGAGTGGCGTCAAACGGAGAACTCGCGGCGGGCGAGGATCTACAGGCTCACTCGCGCCGGGAAGAAACAACTCGAGGTCGAGACCGCGGATTGGACACGCCGGGCGTCGGCCATCGCGCGGCTCTTGAAGGCGGAGGGCTAGTGCATGTCTCTGTGGCGTCAATTCACTCGCGGACTACGCGCGCTGACGAATCGAACAGCCGCTGACCGGGATGCCGCCGACGAGGTGCAGCACTACCTCGAACAGACCACCGCGGCATTGATGGCGAGCGGACTCTCTCCCGATGAAGCACGCCGTGCCGCGCGGCTGGAACTTGGCAACATGACTGCCGTCCGCGAGCAGATGCGTGCGTACGGATGGGAGAACGAGATCGGGACGTTGCTCGCCGATGTGCGTTATGCCGCGCGCCGGCTGCGCCGCAATCCGGGCTTTGCGGCCGTCAGCGTGTTCACATTGGCGCTGGGCATCGGCGCCACCACGGCGATCTTCAGTGCGGAGAACCCAATTCTGTTCAAGCCGCTTCCGTATCCGCATTCCGGCCGGATCATGATGATCTGGGATATCTTCCAGGGTTCCCGCTCCGACGTAACGTTTCACACCTATCGGGAACTGGCGGCGCGGAGCCGTTCCTTCGATGCGATCGCAGTGATGAAGCCATGGCGGCCCACCATCACCAGCGACACGCAGCCCGAGCGAATCGATGGACAGAGCGTGAGCGCGGGCTACTTCCGTGTGGTTGGCGTGGCGCCGGCGCTGGGAAGGGACTTCGAGGAGGCCGACGATCAGTTCAAAGGCCCCAAAGTGGTGATCATTAGCGACAGCTTGTGGCGCCGGCGTTTCAGTGGCGACAGCGCGATCGCCGGACGCCAGATCACGCTCGACGATAACCTCTACACCGTCATCGGGGTGATGCCCGCCGGGTTCGAGAACGTGATGGCTCCATCGGCTGAGCTGTGGTCGCCTTTGCAATACGACACCCGAAATGCCACTGACCTCGAAACTCGGGAGTGGGGGCATCACCTGCGTATGGTGGGACGGCTGCGGCCGGGTCTCCAGGTAGAACAGGCCAGACGGGAATTGGAGCTGATCGCGCGCGCCCCAGTGCCGGAGTTTCCCAGGCCGCGGTGGGCCTTTCTCAAGTACGGGTTCATCGTGAATTCGCTGCAGGACGAAATCACGCGCGGCGTCAAACCTGCGCTGCTTGCCGTTCTCGGGGCGGTTATGCTGGTGCTTCTGATCGCGTGTGTGAACGTGACGAACCTCCTGCTCGGCCGCGCGGTGCAACGGCGTGGTGAATTTGCCATGCGGGCCGCGCTTGGCGCAGGGCGATTGCGCCTGATTCGGCAATTGGTCACGGAGGGTCTGCTGCTCGCCGCCATCGCGGGTGCTCTCGGGAGCGTTGTGGCGCGGTTTGGTGTACGTGCGCTGGTGGCGCTCAGTCCACCAGGGCTACCGCGAGTGAATGCGATTGGCGTCGACGGTGCCGTATTCGCCTTCGCACTCGGCATCACTACGCTGATCGGGCTGGTGGTGGGGTTGATACCGGCGCTGCACGCATCTCGCGACGATCTGCATATTGGACTGCGGCAAAACTCACAACATACCGCCGGGGGGCGCCAATTCACGCGCCGTGCGCTTGTTGTGGCCGAGGTCGCCCTTGCTCTGATGTTGCTGGTCAGTGCGGGATTGCTATTGCGCAGCCTACAGCGTTTGTTCGCCGTCGCTCCCGGATTCGATAGCTCACACGTGCTCACGATGCAAGTGCAGGAATCCGGTCATCGATTCGACGACGACAGCGCCAGGCGACGGTTTTTCTCGCAGGCTCTGGAAGCGGTGCGGCACGTTCCCGGCGTCGCTTCGGCCGCATTCACCAGCCTGTTGCCCCTGAGCGGCGATCAATTTGGCACGTATGGCGCGCAGTTCGAGGACGGGAGCAGTTACGACGTATTTCGATATGTGGTGACACCGGGCTACCTCGAGACGATCGGCGTCGCCGTCCGCCGTGGCCGGCTACTCGACGAGCACGACGGAGCAGCCGCGCAGCCGTCGGTTCTCATCAGCGAATCGTTAGCGAAACGTAAGTTCCCTGGTCAAGACCCCATTGGGCGGCGTGTTCACGTGGGCCCCACCAACAGACCTTGGTACATCGTTGTTGGCGTAGTGGGCGACGTGAAGCAGATATCTCTGGCGGAGGTGCGCCCGGATGCGGTGTACATTACGACCAGCCAGTCGTGGTTTGCGGACAGCGAGCTATCGCTGGTGGTGCGCGGACGCGACGATGTAGCAGCGCTTGTCCCTGCCATCAAGAGCGCGATCTGGTCGGTGGACAAAGATCAACCGATCATCCACATCGCCACGATGGACAACCTGCTCGCCGAGTCGGCTTCGGAGCGGCGCTTCGCCGCAATCCTCTTTGAAGTATTTGCTCTTGTGGCACTGGTTCTCGCGGCCACCGGCATCTACGGTGTTCTTGCGGGAAGCGTGACCGAGCGAATGCGCGAGATCGGTGTGCGGTCAGCGTTGGGGGCGACCCGCGGCGACATTCTCGCGCTGGTGGTTCGCCAAGGGATGATGCTCACGGGGCTCGGAGTTGCGATCGGGCTGGGCGGAGCGTTGGCCGCGAGCCGTGCCCTCATCACGTTGCTGTTCGGCATCTCACGGCTGGATCCGATCACGTATGTTGGCGTGGCAGCGCTGCTGGCCAGCGTGTCAGCTATCGCTTGCTGGATCCCCGCGTGGCGTGCGGCGCGGGTCGATCCGTCGATTACGTTGAGAGCGGAATAGCCTAGCGAAGCTTAGCCAACTTCTGAAGCGGGGTGCCTATTGAGGCTTCACTACCAACAGGAACCCGTCGACATCGCCAGGGACACTGTTGTTTGCGTACTGCATAGCATTGCTCGTGACCGGTAGTGCGTTCGTGTCCTGGCTATATCCGCCGGCGTACATTGTGCCATCGGAACCAACCGCTACGCCATAAGCTGTCGTCACAGCGACGCCTCCCGCATAGGTGCAATAGGTCAGGGCCGCCCGCGGTGCTGCCGAGAGATTCAATCTTGCCATAAAGGCATTTTGGCCGAGACCCCAGACGAGCTGTGCCGCATCCTGGGTTACCGGCAGGTTCGACGAGAATGTGTAACCGGCCAGATATGCATTGTCGTTCGCGTCAATCGCGATGTCATATGCGACTTCGCCGTCGGCCCCTCCAAAGTACGTGGCGTATTGAATGAAGGGGGATTTGCCCGGGTTGAGTCGCATCACGAAAGCATCCGCCACGCCGCCGAACGCCGGCTGATAGGCGTTCGAGGTCACCGGAAAATCGGTTGACGTAGTGAATCCCGTGATCACCGGACGTCCGGTGGAATCGGCGATCATGCGGCGCGGTTCTTCATCGCCGCTGATTCCACCGATATAGGTCGAGTAGAGGACAGCTCCCGGACCGGTTTGATTGCGGTCGAGCTGCGTGAAAAACATGTCGCCGCCGCCCTGGTAGCTGCCTTGATAGGCATTGCCGGCAACCGGAAAGTTGGGTGAAGCGGTCCATCCGGTGACGTAGATTGTATTATTTGGTCCTGGTAGAATTCCGCGGCCCTCGTCGGTCTTGGCGCCACCGAGGTAAGTAGCGTATGCAAGTGCAGTGCTCGACTGGTCGACTACAGCGATAAACGCATCGACGCCGCCGATGTTCGATTGCTGCGCCGCGTTGGAGGTTACCGGGAAGTCGGTCGATTTAGTGGTGCCGGTGATGTAGAGAATGCCCTGCGCGTCCACTGCTATTCCATACCCAATGTCCGAACCCGTGCCGCCAACGTAGGTGGAATAGGTCAAGCTGTCGGTACCAAAGAGTCTGGGGTTGAACTTCAACGCGAACGCATCCCCCGCTCCGGCGGGCTGATTCTGCGTCACTTGGCCCGATAGCGGGAAATCGGTGGACAGCGTGTATCCAGTCATACAGATGTTGCCAGACTTATCGACAACGGCCGCGTTCGGCACGTCATCTCCATCGCCGCCCAACAACGAGAGTGATACCAGGGATGCAGCGCCGGACTTAGTAGGATCGATTTGCGCGACGAAGATGTCAAGCCCACCGTTAACGGCCACCTGGTAGGAACTAGTAGTGGAACTGAGGTCGGCGGAATTTGTAACGCCGATTATGGAGACGATGCCCAGGGAGTCAACAGTGACTGCCTTCACCTGGTCCGTGCCGGAGCCGCCGATATAGGTGGCATAGGAGAGTACAGGATCGATAACCAGGGGCTTCGAGCGATCATACCGGCCAATTTCGAACGCGGCCATGTTTTTACCGATCAGGGTGTAGTTACCCTCTACGAGCCGTATGCCGTTCTCGTCCTTCTGATAGATTGCTGGGGCGTGCTGCACCAACTGCTTTCCATTCACATCCACGACTAGATTGCCGTCATAATCCACACTCAAGCGATCCGCGCCGGCGAAATTCATGGCGATGCAATTCGGATTTGTGCCCGGCTGCACCAGGAAGTCGTACTCCAGTTGGCGGCCGTTGCCGTAATAAACAAGGTCGACACCCGGGTAGACAGATGGATACTTCACGCGGCTGTACTGGGGGACGCCCGTGCGCCAGAGTTTTCGATCGTTGCCGTGGAAGTATCCGGCTTTGGCCGCGAGCCGGTCCACTCCTTCGGGCTTTTGCGCGCCTTCGGCGTGCAGCAGGGAAATCCTCACTTGAGCGCCGTCGAGCGAAACCTGGGCGCCGTCGTGCGTCAATCGCAGATCAAAACCGGCGCCACGGGCGCGATAAGATGCGCCGTCGGCAGAAGGTTCAAACCGGAGAGGAAGTTCACGCACCATCTCCTGCGCCTTGGCAAGAGACGGAGCACTCAGTGCAAGAGCAGCGGCCGGAGCTGCCAGCAGAACGAAAACAAACGAACAAAGCGAAACCTTCATGGGCGTTTACTGGCGGATTCCTGAACCACGTTCTCCGCTTTCATATCTCCTACGTTGTCCTTAAAGCCTTCTACCGTAACTGGCTCGCCGATCTCGAGCTCTTCGGCCTTTACTTCTTTTTTGCCCACGAAGAACTTTGTTTTCTTCGTGCGTTGAAACGTGAGAACCTGCTCAGTTTCGGTCGCAATCAAGATTTCTTTCTTGTCGATCACCTTCAGCGTCCCCTTGAAATCGGCTGTAGGGGTTACAGAACCTATCGGATTTACCGATTGTGGCGATCGTCTGCGGCTCTGGGCGGGCATGGCGAACTGCACCAACAGCGCTAACGCCAGAACTTTAAGAATTATGCGAGACACCTAAATAGCTTTAAACGTACGGATTGACCGTCGCGTTACACTTGGTTCTTCCTATCTTCCCACATGTTGGTATGCTGATCGAAAGGAAAGCCTCTTGGAACAAGCGCTACGAGACTTGCGGTACGCGGCTAGGGGACTACGCAAGAACCCTGTTCTCACTACGATGGCGGTGCTTTCCCTGGGACTCGGTATTGCCGCAACAACCGCCGTTTTTACGATTTTCAATGCTCTCTACCTGACGTCTCTTCCCTATCCGGAGCCGGAACGCCTGGTGTACCTTCACGAAACAGCGCCCAGCCTCAACATGGCGTTTGTTGCCGCTGCCTATCCGGACTTCCATGCCTGGAGAGAACACGCGGCAAGCTTCGTGGACATGGCGGCTTTTCGCGACGACGCGGGCGCAAATCTCACTGGCTTCGGCGACGCCGCGCGAGTCAAGATCGCGTTCGTGACGTTCAATATGGCCGCAACTCTTGGGATTCGGCCGATACTTGGCCGGGACTTTCTGCCGGAAGAGGATCGTGATGGACCCGCATACGAGCCCTCGGGCCACAAGGTTGTGCTCATCAGCTACGGGCTCTGGCAGAGACATTTTGGGCAGGCCCTTGATGTTCCAGGGAAAACCGTCAGCCTGGATAATGCCTCCTACACGATAATCGGCGTACTGCCGCGGAGCGCCGTTTTCCCCGCCGATACCGATATCTGGATGCCGCTCGGTTATGACGCCAACACGACGGGCACGCTCGCTGGGTATCTATTGAGCGGAGTGGGCCGGCTCAAACCGGGCGTGACAATTGAGGAGGCCGCCGCCGATTTGACACGCACGCACAAAAATCTTGCCTCTATTCGACCCAACAACAAGTTCACCCAACCCGCGGTGATACGGCTGCGCGAATACTACCTCGGTAAATACCGGCTCGTCTCACAAGGGCTCGCGGGTATGGCTATTTTCGTCCTGTTGATAGCCTGCATCAACGTAATGTGCCTGACCATGGCGCGAGGTACGGAAAGAGCTAAAGACCTGGCAATTCGCGTAGCGCTGGGCGCGCAATTCCGCCGGCTGGTGCGGCAACTGTTGGTCGAGAATCTGCTCCTGGCTATCGCCGGGGCGGTGGCAGGCGTTCTCCTTGGATGGTTGGTCGTTCGCGCATTCTTGACGTTAGTGCCCGGTGTGCTGCCTTCGTGGGTCGACTTCCGGCTCGATATCCACTTCCTTTGGTTCGTTTGTGCAATCACCGGAACTGTGGCGCTGGTTTCCGGCCTGGCTCCCGCGCTCCGATTCGCCAGTACAGATATAAGCGCACTCTTGGCCGGTGCTACATCCAAGGCATCCTTGTCAGGAGCGGGCCGCCGTACTCTAAACATTCTCACCATCGGCGAAATTGCTCTGGCAGCGGTATTGCTGGCCAGCGGTGGAGTGGCGATTAAGGCATTTCAAAAAGTGCTGAGTCTCGATCCCGGATTCCGCTCGCATAACGTCCTGACGTTTTCAATCGATCCCGCTCTCCCACCTGAACAGCGATTCCGTTTTTGCCGCGACTTGCTGGATCGGTTGCGGTCGGCGCAAGGAGTGGACTCTGCCGGAGCCACCAACATGCTGCCGCTTGGTGATGGGTTGCTCGGTCATGGCGACTGGGGAGGAACAGCCTATCGCACCCAAGATAGGCCCGTGTCGCGCCCCGGTGAGCAAGTATTGGTGGGGAACCGGCTTGTGACGCCGGGGTACTTCCGCGCAATGGGTATCGCGTTGATCCGAGGCCGCGATTTCGACGACCGCGATTCGCCTCACAGTGATGTTGTTATCGTCAATGAATCCTTCGTCCGCCAATTTTTTTCACCGGGAACTCAGGTGATTGGCGAACGGGTCTTTCAACTATCGTCGAAGAAATGGTTCAGGGTCGTCGGCGTCGTGCGGGATACGCGGCATAGTGGTCTCGATGAGGCGGTGCGGCCGGAAGCGTTCGGACCCTATCCCTCAAATCTCTTGACATACCTAACCATCGTCGTGCGTGGCAAGACCAACCTGCAAACGATGGCCGCAACATCGCGCGAGATCGTCCGCCAGATGGACCCAAGCATTGCAATCTTCGACATGCGTTCCATGGAGGAGCGGTTGGACCGCTCGCTTTGGGCACGGCGCAGCTACTCGTGGTTGTTCGGCGCATTTGCGGGAATCGCGCTATTAATGGCGGTAGCGGGTATCTACGGGGTGGTGTCGTACACGGTATCGCAGCGGACGCGCGAGATCGGCATCAGAATCGCGCTGGGTGCCCGCGGCGGTCAGGTTATCTCGCAGGTGCTGCGGGAGGGTTTAGTGGTCCTGGGGATCGGAATCGTCATGGGACTTACCGCCGCAGGGTTCGCCACGCGTCTGATGGGGAGTTTGCTCGCCGGCTTAAGTCCACACGACCCGGCGGTCTTCATTTCCGTAGTTCTTGTGCTAGCCGCCGCGGCGATGACGGCGAATCTTTTCCCCGCGCGGAGAGCGGCATTGGTCGATCCTGTCAAGGCGCTACGGTCCGACTAGTGAGGCGCACCGGTCTCGCCCACTACATCGCGGTGCTCGTCCACGGGATGGCCATTCTGGCCGCAGGTGCAAGCTGCCAGGAGTTGCGGCGGCAAATTGGAAGGCGTAACTGAAGCGTCCATCACCGGAAGCCAACGAGTGAGCACGGACCGCAATTTACCAAGTGTTACCGGCTTGGCCAGATAATCGTTCATTCCCGCCGCCCGGCACTTCGTTTCGTCTTCCGCAAGGGCATTAGCGGTCATCGCGATGATCACGTTCTCCTTCCGTGTTGTCCGGCGGATTTCGCGCGTTGCCTCGAAGCCGTCCATCTCGGGCATGGTGCAATCCATTAATGTGAAATCGTATTCGGTGCGCCGCGACTTCTCCACCGCCTGAGCGCCGTTCTCCGCCAGATCCACGTCGCAGCCGAGTTTTTCCAGCAGCCGCTGCGCCACGAGCTGGTTCACAATATTGTCTTCCACCACCAGCACTCGCGGTCTTCGTTCCATGGCCATCAAGGGCCCGGGAGTGGCCGATTTACCCGCTGGTGGCGCCGCTTCGTCGTTCCGCTGCAGGGACTCTCGAAGAGACGCGGAGAGTTTTGATCGTTGGACAGGCTTGAACAGAAACGCACAAAACCCGGCCGCGCGCGCCTGATCTTGCGTGGCGGGAACATCGTGATGTATCAGCAGGATGGCTGGCCGATAAGTGGCAAGCGCGACTTCCTGGCGGTCGAGGATTGCCACCTCATACTTGGCTGGCGTGACACCCGGCTCACTCCACTGCGCCAGAACGCCTATTTCCTTGAATTGCTCCGCGAGCATGGCGCGCGTCAACGGCGAGGCGCCGTCCACGAAAACTCTTAGCCCGCGGAATGTAGAGTCAGGTTTGTACATCGCTTCTTCTCCGCGCACATTTTCGAAGGAGCAGGTAAATTGTACGCTGGTTCCCCGGCCTGGAGTACTTTGGAGCGAGATATCGCCTCCCATCATAAGAATGAGGCGGCGGCTGATGGCCAGGCCAAGCCCCGTGCCGCCGAATCGCCGCGCAGTGGAGCGATCCGCTTGCTGGAAGGGTTGGAAGAGACGGGCCTGAACAGCCGGCGCGATACCGATCCCGGTGTCCCGCACCTCGAATGCGAGTTGAATGGCGTCGCCGCTCACACGGTCAACTCGAACGCTGATGGTCACGCTTCCTTCCAAGGTGAATTTCGCCGCATTTCCGATCAGGTTCAGCAGCACTTGCCGCAGACCCCCGGGATCGCCCGCAACCAGGTTCGGCACCGCGGGGTCTACGAAATAGCCAAGCTCTATATTTTTCTGGCGCGCATGGTTGGCCATCACGCTGACGGCGTTTTCAATAATAGAGCGCGGCGAGAAGTGCACTTTCTCCGCGGTGCGCATGCCGGCCTCGATTTTGGAGAGATCCAGCACATTGCCGATGATGGCCAACAAAGACTCGGCTGAGTTGCGGATGGTCTCGGCAAATTCCCTCTGGCCGTCGGTAAGCTTCGAGTCGAGCAGCAGTTCGGTCATGCCGAGGATCCCGTTCATCGGAGTTCGAATTTCATGACTCACGGAAGCGACAAACTCCGATTTGGCGCCGGACGCTTGTTCGGCCGCCCGCTGGGTGCTACGGAGCTTGAACAACAGGGCCAGCACGATGGTCAGGCCGCAAAGTGACGCGGCCAGGATGTGAAGGCGCAACTGCGATCGCTGCTCTTCCTCCACCAGCCGTCCGATCAACTCCTGGTTCCGGTCGGCGACGGGCTGCGTCTCGGAGCCCAATTGTGTCAGAGTCCCCTCTTTCGCCAGTGCGACCATTCCGGCGTGGAACGCTTTGACGATCGAGGCCGCATCGTTTCTGGCGTAGATCCCGATGTCCATGGGATGCGCCACCAATTCGTAATGGAAAACCGCGGACTCGCAGCTTGGTGGCCGTTTGAGGACGGAACCAAGCGCCGATTCCTTGGCAAGCAGCGTAGCCAGTGCGTCGCCCTTGCAGACAGCCTGTACCGCGGCGACGACGCTCCCGTATGGCCGGGGTTTTACGCCGGGCGCCATTTCGAGCACGTCTTGCTCGTTCAGACCAAACCGATTGTACGCGACGTCCTTTCCACGAAGATCGACCGAGCCTGCGTTTTCATCTTTTTGCAGCGACAAAATGGCGAAATCGACACTGGTCCAGCGTGTGACGAAAAACTCGCGATTACGGGCAGGCGTGATCTGAGCGCCCGTCCAAACGTCGATGACACCGTTGCGGAGAGCGTCCTCCCAGGGGCCGGAGACGTTCACCCATTGCACTGGAATGCTCTGGCGGAGGGCAATTTCGTTGAAGAGCCGCTCCGCGAAGCGCGCTTGAAACCATGACCGGCCCATGCGCACCGGACGTCGCAACGGCGTCCTTTGCTGTGCCCACCAGTAGCTGGCGGCCACCGTCGAAATCAACAAAACCAGAGCTGCCAGGCTCCAGCGTATGCGAGTTTTCATCAGGTAGGTTCTTGTCAATGCTTACACACATGGTGCAGATGGGAAAGCACCAACGGTACTAACCCGGGTACTAAGCGATTTCTCAGGTTTGCCGATGTAAGGCCCACTTTTGACGCTTATTGCCTGGCTCGGAGGACCAGTGCGGTATCTTGTCAGCAGAGCAGCGGCGTCGAGCGATTGGCGGTCCAATCCTCCCTCTCACAGTGATTCCGTAGAGTAGGGACGACGCCGGCTTCCCGCCCTTTTGTTTACGAGGTTTTCTCCGTCAAGTTCCGTTTGGCGGCATTCTTGCAAATCTTCGATGGGGCTTGACTTGGCCTCTTTCTGACACTAGTATTAGTGTCATATGAAATCCCCCTCCGATCCCGACCTGGAACTCCGCGGCAAACTCATCCGCAGCCTCGGCGCCCTCCGCGAAATGCTGCCCGGCTCCTTTGTCGAACGGAAACGCGCCTGCGGCCAGCCCAACTGCCATTGCGCCGACGGCAAGAAGCTTCATTCCCAGTTCCAGATTTCTGTACTGGTCGACGGCCAGCCGAAAGCTCTCAACATTCCTGCCAAGTTGGTGGAAAAGGTTCGAGAGAAAATTGAAATGCGCCGGCGTTTCGACTCCGCCGCCGCCACCATCTGCCGTCTCAACCTGAAGCGCTTTCTCAAAGAAAAGGAAACCCGCTAGCCGGATGTTCCGGCATCGCCTGGAGGTTTATCTCGATAAAGTGTTTGGCTTCTCGGCTCTGGTGAGCGCTCTGCCCGAGGGCCGGCAGTTTCCGCAACACCCATGGAAGAAGGTTTTCGACGCCGTCTTCTTGGGCGCAGCCATGCAGATTCCCAGCCTGCTTCAGATCGAAGCGGAGTGTCGCCAGGGAGCGTTGGCCAAACGCATCGGACCGATCAGCGACGACACCATCGGCTACGCGCTCGAAAGACAATCTCCCGAACCCGTGTTCGCGCTCAGTTGCGAAATCGCCCGGCGCCTGAAACGCAACGGAGTTCTGCGTTCCGACTGGTCCAGAGGGTTGGTGGTGGCGGCGGTCGATGGCATCGAAATCTGTAGTTCGTTCGTCCGCTGTTGCGACGCCTGCATGGAGCGGGAGATTGAGCACAAAGCGAACGGCGAAATGCGAACCGACATTCAGTACTATCACCGGATCGTCGTGGTCGCCGTGGTCAGCACGCCGTTCCCCATCCCCTTGGGTCTCCGCTTTCAGAAGAACGGCGAAGGAGAGGTAGCCTGTGCATTGGCTCTACTCCAAGATCTGGACCGTCAATTAGGCCGTCGCTTTCTGGATGTGTTAGTGGGTGACGCTTTGTACATGCAGGCGCCCTTCGTTAAAGAAGTGGAACGTCTCGGTTTGGCCTGGGCCTTCACCCTGAAAGAGAACCAGCCCGATCTGTTGCGCGAGGCCCAACGCTTCACGCAAGAATCGCCTACGGGGGTTCATACGGAGCCGGATCGGGAGATTCGATACTGGCACTTGCCGGAGGTCGATTGGCCCGTCGCTGACCGCTTGGTTCGAATCCTCAAAACGGTTCGCATCGAGCACCTGCATCGCGTCACTGTACACGCCTCTCAACGACCTGCTGCCGAATCCCGCTGACTACCATAACCGGCCTCAGATGCCGGCGGATTCCTCGCGGCTCTGTCCGGTCTGCGGCCAGGGCGAGATGATCCGTGTTCTCGTCGTGGCTCCCTCGTGGCGCTTCCCCGACTCCTCATGAGCCAGCCAGTGAGAACAACGCTTCACCCGCACGCTGCTGTCCAGCAGCGCAGCGGAGAGTCTCGTCCCGGAGCTTCTCATTCCGTATTCTTCCGTCGCAGGATCGTGCGGCCACGCCGCTGTTTCGGAGAAATTCACGACGTTGGCCCCACCCGCCGCCCGCAAATCCTCAGCAAGTTCCGCTGCCGGCGCACCAGCGCCATCCATCCACATCAAGCAAAACCCATAGCGGCTGCGAACGACCTTCCGCCGACGGGCGCAGCGGTCTAGTTCACCGAACGGTTGCATCAGCCGGCGGCTCGTCCACTCCTCCGCCCCAGCCACCTTCTTGTCCGCCGGCCGAAGCAACCTTCTCAGTCAGCGAAAAAGACGGCCATCGAATCAAGACCAAGACGGCGGTGACGCAAGAGAGCACCAACTTCTACGCCACTAATTTCGAACTCGGCTCGGTCTCGCCGCTGTTCATCCATCAGTTCAGCCGCAGCCGTTGGCGAATCGATACGGAAGTTTTTCAGACCATCACCACCGACTGTCACCTCAAACACCCCGCTGTTCATCAAACCACGGCGCTGGTGGTGCTGACCATGATCCGATTTCTCGCCTATACCCTGTCCCTGGTCTTCTATCACCGCCAGGTCCGCAGCCATGCTCGCGGAAAATGCGAGACCTTTCACCAGTGCGCCAAAAGGATCGCTTATTGGTTCGTTGCCCCTGCCGCCAACACCAGTTGATTCTCCTCCGATGCAGGTCGCGATGTGTCCTGCCAAGGTTCCCGGCGAATACGAACCAACGCCGGCGCTGCCGCATTTCCCCCGACCGCTGAATCGGCAGGGTCAGCGCTCTCTGTCAGTCTTTTTACTCCTCTCAGACCCGCTACAACTCTGGCCGGCTACCCTCAATTCAGAAACTCCTCCCAAATCAACAGGCTGCCGCCTAGCCGCATGGCACCTTACGGAATCGCTGTGCCCTCTCAGGCGAAATTTGACACGATTTGCCTTTTCGGCTACTATTGAAAGGTTTGGCGAGTTGATTCTTCTACTCTCGAGCGACCCTTCCCAGTGCCCGAACAGGGCGGCTGAACCACCCAGGCAGTAAGGAGGTGGGTAAGTTATGGGAACCCGGCCGGGAGTTTGGCCCCGAGGCTTTGGCGGAAAACCCCGCTTTCAGCATGGGCCAGTCCGAAGTAGTTCCCTCGCATTTGGCTGCGATTCGCATCCGGATCGTGCCGTCTGCTGTAAACGGTGTCAGGCTGGAAGTATGTAGCCTGTCGCACTCTGGATTTTGGATTGTGGCAAGTTATAATGCCGCGTCCCGTTTGTGGTCCAACGCGATTATTTAATCGCAAAATTGTAGTTCTGACAACAGCTTAGGCTTTAGAGAGGAAATTCGTGCCGACGTTTAACCAACTCGTGCGGAAGGGCCGGAAAACGCCCCGTTACAAGACGGCCAGCCCTGCGCTTCAGGCTTGCCCCCAGCGGCGCGGAGTCTGTACGCGTGTTTACACTACTACTCCGAAGAAGCCGAATTCCGCGCTCCGGAAAGTAGCCCGTGTACGGCTCACCAATGGTATCGAAGTAACCACTTATATACCGGGTGTCGGCCACAATCTGCAGGAACACTCTATCGTGCTGATTCGCGGAGGCCGTGTGAAGGATCTTCCCGGCGTTCGTTACCACGTGGTGCGCGGCACGCTCGATACGGCCGGTGTGGCCAATCGTAAGCAGAGCCGCTCCAAGTATGGGGCCAAGCGGCCGAAGTCATAGTAGGTAAAGGGTTAAGATATGTCTCGTAGACGCAGAGCTGAAATTCGAGAGATCCAGGCGGATCCGATCTATAACTCCACTCTGGCCGAGAAGTTTGTGAATTCCATGATGTGGGATGGCAAAAAGACCATCTCCCAGGGGATTTTCTATACGGCGATGGACACGCTGAAAGAGCGGAGCGGGGACGACCCGTTGAAGCTCTTCAAGAAAGCTGTTGAGAACTGCAAGCCGCTGCTCGAAGTGAAAACGCGGCGTGTGGGTGGCGCCAACTATCAGGTGCCGGTCGAGGTTCCGCAGAACCGCCGCACCAGTTTGGCTATCCGGTGGATCCTGATCAACGCCCGGTCCCGTCCGGAGAAGGGAATGCCAGACAAGCTGGCCAATGAATTGAACGACGCCGCCAACATGCGCGGTGGCGCGATAAAGAAAAAGGACGATGTCCACCGGATGGCCGAAGCTAACAAGGCTTTCGCTCATTACCGCTGGTAACCGGTTTCAACTAAAAGGTTTATGGCACGCACTGTTCCGCTCCAGAAAATTCGCAACATCGGCATCATGGCTCACATCGATGCCGGTAAAACCACTACGACTGAACGCATTCTGTACTACACCGGCCGCACGTATAAGATTGGCGAAGTCCATGAGGGCACAGCCACCATGGACTGGATGGAGCAGGAGCAGGAGCGTGGCATTACGATCACCTCCGCTGCGACCACTTGCGAGTGGAACGATTATCAGATCAACATCATCGATACCCCGGGCCACGTCGATTTCACAGCGGAAGTCGAGCGCAGTCTTCGCGTGCTCGATGGCGCGGTGGCGGTCTTCGATGCCGTCGCCGGGGTGCAGCCGCAGTCGGAAACAGTGTGGCGCCAGGCCGACAAGTATCGCGTACCTCGTATTTGCTTTATCAACAAGATGGACCGCGTTGGCGCGGATTTCTACCGCTCGGTCGACACTATCGTCGAGCGTCTGAAGGCTCGCCCGGTACCGATTCAGATTCCGATTGGAGCCGAAGAAAAATACCTCGGCATCGTGGACTTGGTGAAGATGACGGCGCGCATCTGGCTGGACGAAACCCTGGGTGCGGAATTCAAGGATATCGACATCCCCGCCGACCTACTGGAAAAAGCCAAGTCGTATCGCGAACAGTTAGTCGAAGCGGTGGCCGAATTCGACGACGCTCTGTTTGAGAAGTTCGTCGAGGGCCAACCTGTCTCTGACAAAGAACTGGCGGCCGGAATTCGCAAGGCTACGCTCGCGCAGAAGATTTTCCCGGTCATCTGCGGCACGGCCTTCAAAAACAAGGGTATCCAGAACATGCTGGATGCCGTGGTCGATTACCTGCCTTCCCCGCTCGACGTTCCCTCAGTAACGGGAATCGCGGTGGACAATCCGGATCAACCGGTCGTCCGCAAGGCGTCCGATTCCGAACCGTTCTCCGGGCTGATCTTCAAGATCATGACCGACCCGTTCGTCGGGCAACTCTGCTTCCTCCGGGTTTATTCGGGTAAGCTTTCCACCGGCGACACGATTCTCAACGCCATTAAGGGCAAGAAAGAGCGCATCGGCCGTCTGGTGAAGATGCATGCCAACAAGCGCGAGGAGATCACAGAAGTTTTGGCCGGCGACATCGCTGCTTGCGTTGGTTTGAAGAGTACAACGACCGGCGATACGATTTGCGACGAAAAGCACCCGGTCATTCTCGAAGCGATCGATTTCCCGACGCCTGTCATCCAGCTCGCCATCGAGCCAAAAACGAAAGCGGATCAGGAAAAATTGGGCGTCGCCATCCACAAGCTGGTGAACGAAGATCCCACTCTGAAGGTATCGACGGACCCCGACACCGGCCAGACGATTCTCGCCGGAATGGGCGAGTTGCACCTCGAAATTATCGTCGACCGCATGCAGCGGGAATTCGGCGTCGGCGCGAATGTCGGTAAGCCGCAGGTGGCCTATCGCGAAACCATTCGCCAGGCAGCAGAATACGATTACACCCACAAGAAGCAGACTGGCGGCAGCGGTCAATACGCCCGCGTCAAGCTGCGCGTGGAACCGAATACCGAAAAGGATTTCGAATTCGTCAACGACGTCAAGGGCGGTAATATTCCGAAGGAATTTATCCCCGCCATTCAAAAAGGTGTGGTCGAGACGCTGGAAAGCGGCGTTATGGCCAACTACCCGGTGGTCAATATCAAAGTGACGGTTTTCGACGGCGACTATCACGACGTCGATTCATCGGAAATGGCGTTCAAGATCTGCGCTTCCATCTGTATGAAGGAAGCCTGCCGCAAAGCCAAGCCGGCGCTGCTCGAACCAGTGATGCGGGTGGAAGTGGTTGTGCCCGACGAATACATGGGCACTGTGAACGGCGATCTCATCTCCCGGCGCGGCCGCCTGGAAGGCACGGAAATACTTGGCGGGACGCACATCATCAAAGCGATGGTCCCGTTGTCGGAAATGTTCGGCTATGCCACTGAATTGCGCTCCCGGACACAGGGGCGCGGCGCGTTCACGATGCACTTCGGACAGTACGAGGAAGTTCCGAGGAACATCGCGGAAGAGATCGTGAACAAGGCGCAGGGAAAGGTTACGAAGTAGAGAAAGTTTCTTTTGATCAGGAGATAACATGGCGAAGGAAAAATTTGACCGCAGTAAGCCGCACGTAAACATCGGAACGATCGGCCACATCGATCATGGCAAGACGACGCTGACGGCGGCCATCACCAAGGTGCTGGCCAAGCACAATCCGAAGGTGAAGTTCCGCAGCTTCGATTCCATCGACAACGCGCCGGAAGAAAAGGCGCGCGGAATCACAATCGCGGTGGCGCACGTGGAGTACGAAACGGCCAATCGCCATTACGCCCACGTCGATTGCCCCGGTCACGCCGACTACATCAAGAATATGATCACCGGCGCGGCGCAGATGGACGGCGCCATTCTGGTAGTCGCGGCCACCGACGGCCCCATGCCTCAGACGCGCGAGCACATTCTGCTGGCCCGCCAGGTAGGTGTGCCGTATGTAGTTGTCGCGCTGAACAAAGTCGACATGGTGGAAGACGCGGAGTTGCTCGAACTGGTCGAGCTCGAAGTGCGCGAGCTTCTGTCGAAGTATCAATTCCCCGGCGACGACATCCCGGTGGTGCGGGTGAGCGCGCTCGGAGCGTTGAACGGCGAAGAGAAGTGGGAAAAGACGGTCGACGAGCTGATGGATCAGGTCGACAAGTACATCCCGATGCCGGAACGCGTGATCGACAAGCCGTTTCTGATGCCGGTCGAAGACATTTTCTCGATCCAGGGCCGCGGAACGGTCGTCACCGGAAGAATCGAAAAAGGAATCTGCAAGGTTGGCGAGGAAATGGAAATAGTCGGATTCTCCGACACTCGCAAGACGGTGGTGACCGGCGTCGAAATGTTCAAGAAGTTGCTCGACGAAGGCCGGGCGGGCGACAACGTCGGCTTGCTGCTGCGCGGTATTGAAAAGACGGACGTGGAGCGCGGACAGGTGATCGCCAAGCCGGGTTCGATCAAGCCGCACAAGAAATTCAAGGGCGAAGTCTACGTGCTGAGCAAAGAAGAAGGTGGACGTCACACGCCGTTCTTCAAAGGATACCGGCCGCAGTTTTACTTCCGCACGACGGACGTAACGGGAGTGGCGCAATTGCCGGAAGGAACGGAAATGGTGATGCCGGGCGACAACGTGGGACTGGAAGTCGAACTGATCACGCCGGTGGCCATGGACAAAGGGTTACGGTTTGCTATTCGCGAAGGCGGACGTACCGTCGGCGCCGGCACCGTGACGGATATTCTCGACTAGGCAACGAAGAAAACATAATGATACGCGAACGCATTCGAATTCGGTTGAAGGCTTACGATCATCGGATCCTCGACCAGTCGACCACGGAAATCGTCGACACGGCCAAGCGCACTGGGGCGCAGGTAGCAGGACCAATCCCGCTGCCCACGATGAAGAACAAGTACACGGTTCTGCGTTCGCCTCATGTGGACAAGAAATCGCGGGAGCAGTTTGAGATTCGTACGCACAAACGGCTCCTCGATATTCTTGAGCCGACGCAAGACACGGTGGACGCGCTAATGAAGCTCGATCTGCCGGCCGGCGTCGATGTGGAAATTAAGGCGTTTGGAAAAGATAAAAGGTAGCTGATTGATATGAGTCCAGGGATTCTCGGGAAAAAGATCGGCATGACGCAGGTGTTCCGGGCCGACGGGCAAGTAGTGCCTGTCACGCTGGTAAAGGCCGGGCCTTGCGTTGTCACCCAGCGCAAGACGCCTGCATCCGACGGTTACGATGCCGTGCAGCTCGGCTTGATGGAGTTCCAGAAAGCGTCGCGCCTCACCAAACCTTTGGCCGGCCATCTGAAGAAAGCCGGCGCCGAGGGTGCGAAGTTCATGCGCGAGTTCACCATGCGTCCGGGCGACAGCGACTTGAAGCCGGGCGACCGCGTACTGGTCGACGAGTTCAAGCCGAACGACAAAGTGGATGTCATCGGCATCAGCAAAGGCCGCGGGTTTGCCGGCTTCATCAAACGGCATCACTTCAAGGGCGGCCCCGGTTCGCATGGATCAATGTTCCATCGCGCCCCCGGTTCCATTGGCGCTTCGAGCTTTCCGTCGCGCGTCTTCCCTGGAATGCGAGGCGCCGGCCACATGGGTACCGATCGCGTGACGGTGCGCAATCTCGAGATCGTCCAAGTGGACGCGGAAGACAACGTTTTGATGGTGAAGGGCGCGGTTCCCGGACCGAACGGCGGTTACGTTCTGGTTCGCCGCGCGAAAAGGTAAGCGGATATGCCGAGCGTAGACGTCCTCGATCTGAAAAATAATGTAGTCGGTTCCGTCGACTTGGCCGATTCCGTGTTTGGCGCCGAAGTGAACGAAGCGCTGATCTACGAAGCCGTTCGGCACCAACAGGCCGGTATTCGCGGTGGTAATGCGAAAACGAAAACGCGCCACGAGGTATCCGGATCGGGCAAGAAACTTTGGAAGCAGAAAGGAACCGGCCGAGCCCGCGTAGGTTCTATCCGGTCGCCAATCTGGCGTCACGGCGGAACGGTCCACGGACCGCAACCACGCAGCTACGCATACAAGCTGCCGAAGAAAATGCTTTTGGGCGCGCTGCGTTCTGCTCTAAGTGGAAAGCTGCGGGACGGCGAATTGAAAGTGGTGCAGTCGTTCAACCTCGAAAACCACAAGACCAAGACGCTGGCCTCCGCGCTGGCCGCGTTGAGTTCCGCTGCGAAGGTTCTACTGGTGGACGTGATTGCGATGGAAGAGCAAAACACGGCTGAGCGCAATCTCGAGCTGAGCGCCCGCAATTTGAAAGGCATCAAAGTAGTTCCGACCCGCGACGTGAGTGTGTACGATCTGCTCGCGCACAAGCACGTGATCGTGTCGGAAGCGGCGGCGAAGAAATTATCGGAGGCGCTGGCACAATGACCGTATTCGACGTAATCGTCCGGCCCATCGTCACTGAAAAGGGCCACAACAAGAAAGAGGGCGAAAACACCTTATGTTTCGAGGTGACGCCCGATGCAAACAAGACGCAGATTCGCCAGGCCGTCCAGCACCTGTTCAAAGTGAAAGTAGTGGACGTGCGCACGGTGAATAACGTTGGCAAACTGCGCCGCCGGGGCCGCTTTGCCGGATATCGATCGGATTGGAAGAAAGCGTATGTCCGGGTGCGGAAGGGCGACAAGCTGCCCGAGTACGCGGAGATCTAGGACCATGGCGATTAAATCATTCAGACCGTTCACTCCGACGCGACGTTTCATGACGATCGTGTCCCGTGAAGACATCACTAAGCAGAAGCCGGAAAAATCGCTAGTCGCCGGTAAGCCGAAAACCGGAGGCCGTAACAGCGCGGGACGAGTCACTTCGCGTTTCATCGGCGGCGGCCACAAGCAAACCTATCGCGAGATCGATTTTAAAAGAGACAAGACAGGCGTCGTAGCCAAAGTAGCGGCCATCGAATACGATCCCTGCCGCACCGCGCGAATCGCGCTCCTTCACTACGTCGACGGCGAAAAGCGCTACATCCTGGCGCCGGTAGGCCTGGAAGTAGGAAGGACCGTGACGTCGGGTCCGGAAGCAGACATCCTGATCGGCAACGCCTTGCCCTTGAAGAATATTCCGCCCGGCACCGTCGTGCACAACATCGAGTTGAGGCCCGGCAAGGGCGCCCAAATGGCCCGCTCGGCAGGAGCGCAAGCGCAGTTGGTTTCGAGAGAAGACGAATACGCGCTGCTCAAGCTGCCATCAGGTGAAATTCGCAAAGTGCGCGTTGAGTGCATGGCGACGGTCGGTCAGGTTGGCAACGTAGAACACGAGAATCAATCGCACGGAAAAGCCGGAAAATCCCGCTGGTTGGGGAAGATGCCGCACAACCGGGGAGTCACTATGAACCCGGTAGATCATCCGCACGGCGGTGGTGAGGGTAAGACTTCGGGCGGCCGCCATCCGGTCACCCCATGGGGCCAGCCAACGCGAGGCTTCAAAACCCGGAACAACAAGCGGACGAATAACATGATCGTCAACCGAAAGACAAAGAAGAGATAGCAATCGGGCCACGAATGAACACGAATAAACACGAATATAGTTTTCCCGCTCTTATTCGTGTTCATCCGTGTTCATTCGTGGCCAGAGGAAGAACTTAGATTTTATGGGACGTTCCGTACACAAAGGGCCATTCGTCGACGACCATCTGATGGTCAAAGTGACGACGCTGAACGATAAGAACGAGAAGAAAGTGGTGAAGACGTGGTCGCGCCGTTCGACGATCATCCCAGACTTCATCGGGCATACCATCGCCGTGCATAACGGGAAGAAATTCATTCCGGTGTACGTGACGGAAAATATGGTGGGTCATAAACTGGGTGAGTTTTCGCCGACGCGCACCTTCAAGGGTCATGCGGCGAAAGCGGCCACTGAAAAGCCGGCGAAGCCGTCCTAAAAGGTTACATATATATGGCAACAACCCAAGCAAGAGCGGAAGCCAGGTACCAGCGGATATCGCCGCAAAAGGCGCGTCTGGTGATCGACCTCATTCGTGGCCAGCAGGCCGGGAAAGCGATCACTATTCTGCAAGGCACCAACAAGCGGATCGCGCCGTCGGTGGAGAAAGTGCTGCGCTCGGCCATCGCCAACGCGGAAGCGAAATCGAACGACGTGGATGTCGACCAGCTCGTGGTCACTGAAGCGTACGTCAACGAAGGCCCGCGCTCGAAACGCATCAGGCCGGCTCCCATGGGCAGGGCTTACAGGTATCAGCGGCGGACTGCTCATATCGTCGTAGCGGTCGGACAGAAGTAAAGGATTCGAATGGGACAGAAAGTACATCCATACGGTTTTCGACTCGGCGTCACCAAGACCTGGCGCTCTCGCTGGTTCGCCAAGCAGGACTACGCGAAACTCCTCATGGAGGATCTCGAGCTGAAGGCATCGCTCGGCGCGCGGCTCAAGTCGGCGGGCGTCAGCTCGATTGAAGTGGATCGTCCGGGCAACAAGCTGCGGATCACGATTCATACTTCGCGACCCGGCATCGTGATCGGCCGCAAAGGCGCCGAAATCGAGAAGCTGAAGCAGGATCTGGCCAAGAAGACCAAGCGCGAAGTCTTCATCGATATTCAGGAAGTACACAAGCCCGAGTTGGATGCTCAGTTGGTGAGCGAGTCGATCGCTTTGCAGCTCGAAAAGCGCGTGGCTTTCCGGCGTGCGATGCGCAAGGCCGTCGACAGCGCGCTGCGCTTCGGTTGCAAGGGAATCAAAGTCCGCGTGTCGGGCCGTTTGAACGGTAATGAAATCGCCCGCAGCGAATGGTATCTGCAAGGGCAGCTTCCGCTGCACACGTTGAGAGCCGATATCGATTACGGTTTCAGCGAAGCACGCACCACGTATGGTGTGATTGGCGTGAAGACTTGGGTTTACAAGGGTGAAATTCTCGAAGGCGGGAAGCGCCCGAACATGAGGACCGATCCGGAGCCCCGGCGGAATCCGAGGCGGGACCGCGATTCGCGTGACACACGGGGCGATCAGCGCGGCGATCGCGGGGATTCACGCGGCGGGGATTCACGCGGTGAGCGGCGTCCGGCGCATGACACAAATGCCGGCCCGGTACATCAGGCGCCTCCCGGTGAGATGGCTCAGCCGGCGAGAACGGCCGCCCCGATCATGCCGCCGGTGTCGAGCCCGGCCTGGAAGCAGGAACTGAAGCCGCAGGAACAAAAGCCAACGGAAACGCCGGCTGCGAAAACACCCGAGCCCGGTTCCGAGAAATCGTAAGGATTTGGAGACAAGAACGCCATGTTGATGCCCAAGAAAGTCAAATTCAGAAAACAACAGCGCGGACGCATGACCGGCAAGGCCTGGCGAGGCTCCTCGCTTTCTTTTGGTGACTTCGGCTTAAAGGCATTGGAATGCGGTTGGATCACCGGCCGTCAAATTGAAGCGGCCCGTATTGCCATGACCCGCCATATCAAGCGCGGCGGCAAAGTGTGGATCAGGATGTTCCCCGACAAGCCGATTACAAAGAAACCCGCCGAAACCCGAATGGGAAAAGGAAAAGGTGCGCCGGAAGAGTGGGTCTGTGTGATCCGTCCGGGACGCATTCTGTTCGAGATGGAAGGCGTTTCGCCGGAAATTGCCAAGGCGGCAATGCGGCTGGCCGCGGCGAAGCTCCCGCTGCCGACCAAAATGGTGTCACGCGCGGATGCCACGGCGTAAAGGAAATTAGCATGAGAGCAGATAAACTTCGAGAACTGGACGGCGCAGAGCTGAACAAGCAAGCGTCCGACATACAGGAACAGTTGTTCCGGCTTCGCTTTCAGATGTCGATGGGCCAGGCGGACGGGTTGAAGAAGTACCGGACGATCAAGAAGGATCGGGCGAGGATGCTCGGCATTATTCGTCAACGCGAACTCAATCCGGGAACGGCGCCCGCGCCGGTAGCGGTAGTTGAAAAGAAAAAGCGCAAGGCCAAGGAATAGTAATGGCTGAAAATACTGCAGGCACGACAATCGATAAAAAAGGCCAGGAGAAAACCGGCCACGTCACGTCGACCAAGATGGCCAAGACGATCGTCGTCGAAGTCATCCGCCGGGTTCCGCATCCCATTTACAAGAGGATCGTGACCAAACGGAAGAAATTTTACGCTCACGACGAACAGCAGACCGCCAAGGTAGGCGACGTGGTGCGAATTACCGAGCATCGGCCGGTCAGCAAACTGAAGCGTTGGGCGCTGGCGGGAATCGTCCGCCGGGCGGTACAAGTTGGCGTAGAGCCGACCGCGCTGGAAGACACAGCGTTGAAAACGGCGATGAGCAGCGGCAAAAAGAAATAATTATGAGCCACGAATGCACACGAATGAACACCAATATTCTTATCCGTGTTTATCCGTGTTCATTCGTGGCCAAAGGTTCTAGGGAGATTTCGTCATGATTGGAATGCGAACAATACTCGAGGTGGCCGACAACAGCGGCGCCAGGAAGCTTCAGTGCATCCTGCCGCGCGGCGGCGACCTTGGTTTGCGCGCCGGACTTGGGGATGTCATTACGGCCAGCGTTCGGGAAGCTACACCCGAGTCTCCTATCAAGAAGGGGAAAGTGGTCCGGTGTGTGGTAGTTCGCATGCGCAAGGAGACCCGCCGCCGTGACGGTACTTATATTCGTTTTGATTCGAACGCGGCCGTATTAATCAACGAAGTTGGCGAGCCGGTTGGTACCCGCGTGTTCGGGCCGGTGGCGCGCGAGCTTCGCGACAAGAAATTTATGAAGATCGTTTCACTCGCTCCGGAGGTGATTTAATGGCCCGCAAAACTTTTCAGGCGCCGCCCCCACAGCGGATCGGAATCAGGAAGGACGACACCGTGAAGGTGATCGCCGGACGTGACCGCGGCAAGACCGGACGGGTGCTCGACGTCGATCGCACGCGAGGCCGTGTTCTGGTCGAAGGTGTGAGCATGATTAAACGCCACACCCGCCCGAATCCCTCGAAGCAGATTAAAGGTGGAATCGCCGAGCGCGAGAGTTCCATCGCCGTTTCGAACGTGATGGTGCTGACCCCGGGCGGCGTTCCGACTCGAATCGGCTACAAGGTTGATGTCGTGGGTGGCAAGACGCGGCGCACGCGTATCGCTCGCAAGACCGGCGAACCCCTCGACAAGAAGGAAAGGTAATCACGATGGCCGCAAGGTTGAGAGAGACATACGTAAAGAACACCGTTCCGTCGCTGACCAAGGATTTCGGCTATAAGAACATCAACGCCGTTCCGAAACTGTCGAAGATTTCGGTGAATATCGGTCTCGGTGAAGCGACGCAGAATGCCAAGTTGATGGATGGCGCGGTAAACGAGCTGAGCCAGATCGCCGGCCAAAGGCCGATCATCACCAAGGCCAAGAAATCCATCGCCGCGTTTAAACTGCGCGAGGGCCAGCCCATCGGCTGCATGGTCACGTTACGCGGCGACCGCATGTACGAGTTTTTCGATCGGCTGGTGTCGGTGGCGCTACCCCGCGTGCGCGATTTCCGGGGCGTGTCGCCCAAATCGTTCGACGGCCGCGGCAACTATACGCTGGGCATCAGAGATCAGTTGATTTTCCCTGAGATCGACTACAACAAGGTCGAGAAAACAAAGGGAATGAATATTTGCATTACAACCACGGCGAAAACGGACGCCGAAGGTCTGGCGCTGCTGAAGCATCTGGGCATGCCGTTCCGTCCGTAAGGATTCCAATATGGCCACAACCGCCAAGATCGCAAAAGATTTGAAGACGCCGAAATTTGCCTGCCGCCACCGCAACCGCTGCCTCCAATGCGGACGGCCGCGGGGGTACATCGGAAAGTTTATGCTTTGCCGCATTTGCTTCCGGAAGCTCGCGCTGGCTGGAGAAATCCCCGGTGTGACGAAAGCTAGCTGGTAAAGAATTGGAAACGAGGGAAAGAGCATGACTACATCCGATCCCATAGCCGACATGTTGACGCGAGTGCGCAATGCGCTGATCGCCCGTCATCAGAAGGTCGACGTCCCTGCGTCCAAGCTGAAGGCCGAAATCGCGCGAATTTTGCGCGAAGAGGGTTACATCATCAACTTCAAGCTCGCGGAAGAAGGCTCGCAGAAGACCATTAAGATCTATCTCAAATACACTACCGCCAACCTGCCGGCGATCGCCCACATCGAACGCATCTCGCGTCCCGGTTGCCGCGTTTACGTCGGCCACCAGGAGATTCCCCGGGTGCTTGGCGGACTGGGTATCAACATTCTGACCACGCCGAAAGGCGTGATGACCGGCCGCACCGCCCGCAAAACGGGTGTGGGCGGCGAGGTGCTCTGCCAGATTTGGTAAGGCCCTGGTAAACGAGGACTCATCACCATGTCGAGAGTAGGAAACAAACCAATCCCGATGCCGAAGGGCGTGAAAATCGCCATCGGCGAGCATTTGCAAGTCGAAGGGCCCAAGGGCAAGCTGACCGTGCCCATCCCGCACGGCGTCCGTTTCGAACAGAAGGACGGAACGCTCGAAGTCAAGCGCGATAGCGATCAGTATGCCGCGCTGCACGGGCTGACCCGAGCCTTGGCGTCGAACGCCATCGTCGGCGTTTCGACCGGATTCACCCGTGAACTGGATATCGTCGGAATCGGTTTTCGCGCTGACGTCAAGGGCAAGATCGCGTCGTTTACGCTCGGTTATTCGCATCCTATCGAATTCCTTCTGCCGGACGGCGTCGACTTGAAAATCGACAAACAGACCCACTTGATTCTGACCGGTTACGACAAGCAGGCGATCGGACAGGTCGCGGCCCACATGCGATCGCTGCGTCCACCGGATCCTTACAAGAACAAGGGCGTGCGCTACACCGGCGAACCGCTGAAGAAGAAGGTCGGTAAGACCGGCGCGGGAGCTAAGTAACACAATGAAAAAGACGAAGCAGGAAACCCGCAAGACCATCCACAACCGCATCCGCGTGCGGGTCGCCGGTACCGAAGCCCGGCCGCGCCTGGCTGTGTATCGTAGCCTGAAACATATTTATGCGCAGGTGATCGACGACCGCAAAGGGCACACCTTGGCGGCCGCCTCAAGCGAAGAGAAGAGCGTTTCTACTTCCGGCGGTAACATCGCCGGAGCGAAGGAAATTGGAAAGCTGGTCGCGCAGCGCGCCAAGGACAAGGGAATCAACAAGGTCGTATTTGACCGCGGCGGATATCTCTATCATGGACGTGTAAAGGCGTTGGCCGATGCAGCCCGCGAAGCGGGATTGGAATTTTAATGGCAGGTCTGGAGTTCTAAATGGCAGCTATACCAGTTAAGCGGATTGACGGCGCCAGTCTCAATCTGAAAGAGCAAGTCGTTTCCATCAACCGCGTCACCAAAGTGGTGAAGGGCGGTAAGAACATGAGCTTTTCAGCGCTCGTGGTCGTCGGCGATTCCGGAGCGAAGGTCGTCGGCTTCGGCACCGGCAAAGCCAAGGAAGTTCCTTCGGCCATCAAGAAGGGCATTGAAGCGGCGAAAAAGAACCTGCGCAAGATCCACGTTCATGAGACCACCATTATGCACGCCGTGCTCGGCCGTTTTGGTGCGGGGCAAGTGCTGTTGAAGCCGGCCCCGGCTGGTACCGGCGTGATCGCCGGCGGTCCGGTGCGCGCCGTCATTCAGGCTGTCGGTATTCCGAACGTATTGACGAAATCGATTGGATCGCACAATCCGCATAACGTGGTGAAGGCGACCATTAACGCTCTGGAGCAGCTCCGCGACAAGGCAGCGGTGGCCGAAGTCCGTGGGTTGGCTCTCGACAAGGTTTAATTAGCGATGGCGCAAACAATGATCAAAATTAAGCTCATCGGCAGCCCGATCTGCACGCCTGAAAAGCATAAGGTGATCGTCCGCAGTTTGGGTCTGAAGAAGATGAACCAGATCGTGGTTCGGCCCGACACGGCCTCGTTCCGCGGGATGGTGGCCAAGATCCCTCATCTGCTGGCAGTCGTCGAATAAGGATTACGCACATGGATCTCAGCAATCTCAAACCTCCGGCGGGACAGAAAAAGGACTCGCGGCGCATTGGGCGCGGCATGGGTTCGCGACGCGGGAAGACATCAGGCCGGGGACACAAAGGCGCCCGGGCCGTCAGCGGTTATAGCAAAATGCGCGGCTTTGAGGGCGGCCAGATGCCCCTTCACCGCCGTGTCCCGAAGCGCGGGTTCACCAATATTTTCAAGAAGGAATATGCCATCGTGAATTTGTCGCGGCTGGATAAGCTGGAAGGCGATACGTTCGACCTCGCGCGTCTTCAGGAACTCGGTGTGATCAAAAAAGTGACAAAATGGGGCTTGAAGGTGCTTGGCACGGGTGAACTGACTCGTGCACTGAGCGTGAAAGCCAATGTATTTTCCGAATCCGCTAAGGCCAAGATCGCTGCAGCGGGCGGTACCGCCGAAATCATCGGCGTTTCCAAGTAACATAGTGAGCTTGGGACTGGGTCAATGAATAAGTTTTTCGATGCCATCGCCAACATCTTCCGCATTCCGGATTTGCGGAAGCGCGTGCTGTTTACGCTCGGCCTGCTTGCGGTCTACCGCATCGGCGCCCAGATTCCCACGCCTGGGATCGATTCCGCTCAGTTAGCGCGGTTCTTCCAGCAGAATCAGGGTTCTTTGCTGGGATTCATCGATCTGTTTTCGGGTGGTAGTTTCCGGCGGTTGACGATTTTTGCGCTCGGCATCATGCCGTACATCACTTCGTCGATCATTCTGCAATTGCTTACTGTCGTGGTCCCCACGCTTGAGAAACTGCAGAAGGAAGGCGAACTCGGCCGGCGCAAAATCACCCAGTGGACCAGATATCTAACGGTGATTCTCGGTTTCTTCCAGTCGATCGGTATTGCCCTTACACTGCAGAATTCGGAAGGAAATTTCGTTCTGCATCCGGGAATGGGCTTCATCGTAATGACCATGATTACGCTCACCGCCGGCACCGCCTTCATCATGTGGCTGGGCGAGCAGATCACCGAACGCGGTATCGGCAACGGCATGTCGCTGATCATCTTTACCGGTATCGTTGTGGGTCTTCCCAACGCCATGGGTCAGATTTATCAGAACGTATTCGTTACACGGCAGTGGCCGTTCATCCAGCTTCTGATCATCCTGATCGTCATGGTCGCGGTGGTTGCCTTCATCGTGTTGGTCGAACGCGGTGAGCGCCGCATCCCGGTGCAGTATGCCAAGCGCGTGGTCGGCCGGCGGATGATGGGCGGCCAGTCGACTCACCTGCCGTTGAAGGTCAACGCGGGTGGCGTGATCCCGGTGATCTTCGCCAGTTCACTCCTGGCCTTCCCGCAGACATTAAATCAAGTCGCATTTGTCCGCAATAGTCCGTACCTAAGTGGACTGCTCTCGGCCATGTCCGGATCGTCGCCGCTCTACTTCCTGCTGTTCACGGCGCTGATCATGTTCTTCTGCTTCTTTTACGTTTCGATCATCTTCAACCCGAACGAAGCAGCGGACAATATGCGGAAGTACGGCGGATTTATTCCGGGCATCCGTCCCGGCAAGAACACCGCGGACTACATGAACAAGATTCTGACCCGAATCACGGTGGTCGGGGGTCTGTATCTGGCGATTCTTTCCCTCATCCCGCAGATCATGATTTCGGGAATCAAACTCCAGAAACTGCCGCTGGTGGGCAACTGGATCGATCAGTGGTTTCCACGCTGGCTCCTGGACGGTTTGGGAGTCAACTTCTACTTCGGCGGAACCTCGCTGCTGATCGTGGTCGGCGTCGCAATGGATACGGTTAACCAGGTGGAAGCGCAGTTGATTATGCGCCATTACGAAGGGTTCACTCCGCGCTCGGGCAGAATTCGTGGCCGGCGCACAGCGATCTAACGGAGGATGATCATTCGTAAAAGTCCCGCCGAACTCGAAGAAAATGCGCCGCAGCGGATTGCTAGTCCACGAAATCCTGCAGAAGCTCGGAGCCATGGTGCGGGAAGGCATCTCCACGCAGGATCTGGAAGTGTCGGCTGAGAAAATGATCCGCGATGCGGGAGCAAGGCCCGCGTTCAAAGGTTATTACGTGCCGGCAGCAGGTTCCAAGTTCCCATACGTGCTATGCACGTCGGTAAACGACGAGATAGTGCACGGAATGCCAAACACGAAAAGGGTTCTGAAAAAGGGTGACATAGTATCGATCGACACGGGAGTAGAGCTGGACGGTTATTTCGGGGATTCGGCCATTACGGTTCCCGTAGGCGAGCCAAACGAATCGGTAAAGAAGTTGCTTAAAGTGACGGAAGAGTCGCTGGAGCTAGCAATCGATAAGGCCAGGGCAGGGAACCGGCTTTTCGACATCTGCGGAACGGTGGAAAAGCACGTAGTTTCAAACGGGTTTTCGGTTGTGAGAGAATATGTAGGGCACGGTATAGGCACCTCGCTGCACGAAGAGCCGCAAATTCCGAACTACGTAGACAGAAAGAACGAGAATCCAAGGCTGAAAGAAGGAATGGTTCTAGCAATAGAGCCAATGGTTAACGCCGGCAAGCCAGAAGCCAGAGTGATGCCCGACAAGTGGACCGCCGTAACCAAGGACGGTTCCTACTCGGCGCACTTCGAACACTGCGTAGCAATAACAGCAAACGGACCCTGGGTACTAACCAGGCCATAAGAGGTTTTATCAGCGTTAATTCGCGTTCATTCGCGGCCCAGGTAGTCGAGCTTTTACCGAACGCCGCCTACCGCTTGGTTTTAGAGAATCAGCAGGAAGTCCTGGCCCACACGGCCGGAGCAGCGGTAACAAATTTTGTCCGGCTGAGGCCGGGCGACAAAGTAGAAGTGGAAATTTCCCCGCACGATCACACGCGGGGGCGCATTACGAAGTTGTTAAGGAAACCATGAAAGTTCGAGCATCGGTTAAGAAAATTTGCGACAAGTGCAAGATCGTTCATCGCGAAGGTGTCGTCCGCGTGATCTGCACCAACCCGAAGCATAAGCAGCGGCAAGGATAAAGGGAAGCTATTATGGCGCGTATTGCTGGCGTAGATTTACCGCCCAAAAAGAGAGCCGAAATCGGCCTCACCTATATTTACGGTATCGGCCGGACTCGGGCAAAGTCCATTCTGTTCCGATGCCACATCGATTTCAACCGGAAGATCGGCGATCTGACGGAAGAAGAAGTCAACGCCGTCCGAAACATCCTGGAAGAGGAAGGCTCGGTCGAAGGCGATCTCCGCAAAGAGATCTCCATGAACATCAAGCGGCTGATCGAAATGGGTTCGTATCGAGGCCTCCGTCACCGCCGTGGCCTGCCGACCCGCGGACAGCGCACTCACACCAATTCGCGAACCCGCAAGGGACCTCGCCGCGGCACCGTCACCAACAAGAAGAAAGCAACGTCGAAGACTTAGACTATGGCCAAAGCTCCAGCGAAATCCGCCAAGAAGAAAACCTTCAAGAAGAAGGAAAAGAAGTCCGTGCCCGTGGGCCTCGTCCACGTGCAGGCGACGTTCAACAACACCATCGTCACGTTCACCGACCCCATCGGAAACGTACTGGCCTGGTCCAGTTCCGGCTCCCTCGGCTTTCGCGGCTCCCGCAAGGGAACGCCGTTCGCAGCACAGCAGGCGTCCATGACGGCTGCCACCAAGGCGAAGGAATCCGGTCTGCGTGTCGTCGAAGTCCGGGTCAGCGGACCGGGTGCCGGCCGCGAGTCGGCCGTCCGGGCTCTCGCCACTGCCGGAATTGAGGTAAGATCAATAAAGGACGTCACGCCGATCCCGCACAACGGCTGCAGGCCGCCTAAAAAGCGCCGCGTCTGATTCTACGCTTGTTCATGCAAACTTGACAGGTGTGTCATATTAGCAACAGAAGCTTAAGCAGGACGAAGGCCCACCAAACGGCCGTAAACTGCACCTGAAACACAAAGGTTACCTGGAGGTAAGATTTGGCTCGTTATACTGGTCCCGTCTGCCGGCTTTGCCGCCGCGAGGGAATGAAGCTGTTTCTCAAGGGAGAACGCTGCCACACGGATAAGTGCGCCATCGAAAAGCGCAACTACGTCCCCGGCCAGCATGGCAAAGACCGCAAGGCCAAGAAAATCGTAGGCTACGGTCTTCAACTCCGCGAAAAGCAAAAGACAAAACGCTATTACCGGCTGCTCGAAGGGCAGTTCCGGAACGTGTTCGAAAAGGCCGTCAAAGCCCCCGGCATCACCGGTGAGAATCTGCTCGGAATGCTCGAGAAGCGTCTGGATAACGTCGTTTACCGGATGGGTCTCGGTACCAGCCGCGCGCAGTCGCGCCAACTGGTCCGGCACGGTCACTTTGCCGTGAACGGCCGCAAGGTCAACATTCCATCCTTCCAGGTGAAGGCTACTGATACCGTCGAGGTCCGCGATGGCAGCAAGGAGAATCCCACCATTCTCTCCGCCCGCGACGCCACGGCGCACCAACCCACACCGTCCTGGCTCGAAGATCGACCGTGAGACCCTCAAAGGCCGCGTACTCGCGCAACCGAAGCGCGAAGAGCTTGTTCAGATCCAGTTGAACGAGCAGTTGATCGTCGAGTTGTACTCCAAGTAAGCGGTAGCCCGCGTTACGAGAGAGAGGAGAATCTATGTTCAAAGGTTTCCAGAAACCCAAGCGATTAGTTGCGAACACCGAGACGCTCACTGAGCGATTCGGCCAGTTCACCGCTCAGCCGTTCGAGCGTGGATTTGGATCCACCGTCGGCAACAGCCTCCGCCGTGTGCTGCTGAGTTCCATCGAAGGCGCCGCCATTACGGCAGTGCGCATCGAAGGAGTGGCGCACGAGTTCAGTCCAATCCCGGGAGTTGTAGAAGATGCGACCGATATCATCCTCAACCTGAAACAGGTACCGTTCAAGATGAGCGGCGAGGGTATCCGCACCGCGCGCCTGGTAATCGATGCGCCGGGCAACGTCACCAGCGGTCAGATTCAGACCGATCACGATGTCGAAGTGCTCGATCGCAACATGCACGTGGCGAGCGTCGGCGAAGGCGGCAAACTCAACATCGAACTGCGGCTGAAGTCCGGCCGCGGCTACGTCAACGCCGACCGCAATTTCGACGAAGATCTGCCGCTCGGCTACATTCCGATCGACTCGGTCCATTCGCCGGTGCGAAAAGTGAATTACACGGTGGAAGCCGCCCGTCTCGGCCAGATGACCGATTACGACAAGCTGACCATCGAAGTCTGGACCAACGGCGCCATCTCACCGCAGGACGCCATCGGCCAGGCGGCAAAGTTGCTCAAGGACCACATGAGCATCTTCATCAACTTCGAAGAAATTCCGGAGATGGTGGAAGAGCCGGCCGAACGCGCTGTCAGCCAGATGAACGAAGTGCTCAACCGCTCGGTGGAAGAGCTTGAGCTGAGTGTCCGTTCCTACAATTGCCTCAAGAACGCCAATATCCAGACCATCGGCGACCTGGTGCAAAAGACCGAAGCGGAAATGCTGCGCACCAAGAACTTCGGGCGCAAGTCGCTGAACGAAATCAAAGAAATTCTCGGCAGCCTCGGGTTGAGCTTCGGTATGAAGTTCGATCCGCAGGGCCGCCTCATTATGCCTCCGCAGGGATCCTCGTCTTCCATCGATATGGATCTGATTGAAGAGGACGAACCTGAAGCAGGAGAAGTAGCCGAATGAGACATCGGGTAGCTGGATTCAAACTCAAACGTGACGCAGGATCGCGCAAAGCCCTGTTGAAAGGGCTCGTCACCAGCGTCATCGAGCACGAGCGCATCGTCACCACGGTTCCGAAAGCGAAAGCGATCAAGCCGCTGGTCGACAAGATGATCACGCTGGCGAAGCGGGATACCCTCCACGCCCGCCGTCAGGCCGCCGCGTTCCTCGAAACACCGGACGCGGTGAAGAAGCTGTTCGACAAGCTGGGAACCCGCTTCGGCCAACGCAACGGCGGTTACACCCGCATCGTGCGTCTGGGTTGGCGTAAAGGCGATGGCGCCGAACAAGCCATGCTGGAGTTGGTCGGTTCCGAACTCGTCAAGCGCGCTGCCGATCGTGCCAAGCGCCGTGAAGAACGCCTCAAAGCGCTCCGCGAAGGCCGCGAAGATGGCGAGGCGCCTGAAGGCCTGGAAGAAAAGTAAACACCATTTCGTATCGAAAATGCGGCCCCCGGCGATTCGCTCGCCCGGGGTCGCTTCCGTCTACAGCGTAAATACTACCGAACTCTTCGCCCTTCCTGCTGATTCCTGAAGGCTTTCACAACGGCACTTCATGTGCACCATATATGCCGTCGCCGTCGCAGTGACCAAGGAGAACAGCATGTCAAACACAGCAGTGTACGGAATTTATCGCGACCGGCCCCACGTAGAGGAAGCAGTAGACACTCTTCGTCATGCCGGGTTTCGCAATACCGATATCTCAGTCTTGTTTCCTGAAAACACCGGGTCCAAGGACTTCGCCCATGAAAAGAGTACCAAAGCCCCGGAAGGCATAACGGCCGGCGCGGGCTCCGGCGCAGTCATCGGCGGCGCACTCGGATGGTTGGCCGGCATTGGGGCATTGTCCATTCCCGGCGTCGGACCATTCATTGCCGCAGGCCCTATTATGGGGCTGCTGGCCGGAGTCGGCGTCGGAGGAACTGTCGGGTCGCTGATCGGAGCCTTGATCGGCATGGGCATACCGGAGTACGAAGCGAAGCGTTATGAGGGTAGAATTCGAGATGGCGGGATTCTCTTGTCTGTTCATTGCGATTCGTCGGATTGGGTGAAACGCGCCAAGGAAGTTCTGAAAGACACCGGAGCCGAAGACATCGCTTCTGCCGGTGAGGCCGCAGCCGACTTCGCAGTCAGCGACAAACCAGTTCCGCGAGCAGTTGTCTAAAGGAGAAACACAATGTCAATTCTTGCCTGGATCGTTTTGGGTCTGATTGCGGGATTCATTGGCAGCAAGATCGTCAATAAATCCGGCCAGGGCCTCATCCTCGACATCGTTCTCGGGATTGTGGGCGCCATCATCGGCGGTTACCTCTTCAACATGTTCGGCGCCGCCGGAGTAACCGGCCTCAACATTTACAGCCTTTTCGTCGCCGTCGTTGGATCTGTTGTTTTTCTAGTGATTTACCACGCCCTCCGGCGGGCCTAACACAGTCACCTTGCTACCCGCTTCGGCACCGTGCCAATCGCGGATCAGCTGAATCGCCTGCTCCATCTTTGTGGCGATCTGATCCGGTTGCGACGTTCCGAAGCGGGTTTTCAGTTTTTCGGCATCTCCAGCCAAACTCCAAAGCCCCGCAATCAGACCAACACGCGGCAAGCGCTTGCGAACCTGCAGACAAGTGGTTCGCGCCGACGCGAATGCGAAAGGCGGTAACGCCGAAATGCAGACGATATCGCGCACATCTGCCTGCAAGCTGCCCAGTGAGTCCCCAAGCGTGGAAGTGACCGGAAACGCGATTGTCTGAAAACCCTCCCTCTCCAGGAGTTGCGCCAGAATGGACGCGCAGATTTCATCCGCTTGATCCTGCGCGGAAAGACAAACCACGCGGCCTTCGTACGTTCGCGGGACGTTGCCGTTCGGGTGGTCGGCGAGTTCAGCCACCAGTTCCGTCATGCTGAGGAAGAAGAACGATTCCCGAGTCTCTTCCAGGCGTCCCTTATGACGCTCCTGTTCCGCCAGGCTTAAAGCCGGAATCACCACCTGGTCGTACAACTCCACCAAGGTGTGGTCTTTCAGAAATTCCTCAGCCACCGTCCACGCTTCGTTTTGATCCATCGCCAGCAGCCGTTGATAGAAGTGGGCATGCGGATCGAGAACCGGTTCGTCCCCGAGAAGCACATACAGGAACGACATCTGCGGGAAATAACGCCCCAGGACAATCACGCAAACCGTCAAGGGAGTCGAAAGCACCAGGCCCGCCCACCCCCACAGCACTGTCCAGAAGACCGTCGTGACGAGAAGCGCTAGCGATGAGATTCCGGTGTGAACGCCATATAGCCAAGGCTCAACGAAGTTCGTGATCACAAGTTCGAGTCCGAAGAACAACACGAAAACCAACAGCGGCGGCGTCCAGGTGTTAAACACGGCCAGCGACAGCGCAAGTGGAAGGGCTGCCGACGTCAGGCTACCGACGTATGGTACCAGGCGGAAGAGGGCCGCAATCACACCCCAGAGCGTTGCGTTCGGTAGCCCAATCAGGTAGAGCCCGAACCCGAACGCCGCGCCGTATAGTGCGTTTATCAGAAACTGCAGACCCAAATAACGGCTGATCCGCTGCCCGGCGTCGTCAAGCGCCTGGGTCATGGTGTTCAGCCGCCCGGCTCCGGCCAGACTGAGGAGCCGATTCCTTAAATCTTCCCGCTTCAGAAGCATGAAAATCGTGAACACCATGATGACGGCCGCCATTCCGAGAGGCCGCATCAAGGGCATCAAAGCGTCACGCAAACTCTCCAACGCGTTCTTCGGCGCGGCCACTACTGCGACCGGCGTAGGACCGGTAGCCGCCGCAGCTTTCTTCACGCCGCGCCCGGCCGGAGTTGGCGCGGCGGCAGGAACGTCCGGTGTTGCCAGTTCCGCGGTAATCTCAGTCACATTTTTGGTCGCCTGGCTAATTACTCCGCCCGCCGGTCCGTGGATCGACGCGATCCTCTGGTGAATGTTGTCGCGATAGTTCGGAAGATCGTTGGCCACTTCCAAAAGCTGATTTCCCACCACCCATCCAATTCCCGCTAGCGCGCCAAAGAAGACCAGCAGCACCACCATTACCGACACTGCCCTTCCCAAACGCAGCTTCTCCAGCCCGATCACCGCGGGCGTTAGCAGGAAGTTTAGGGTCAAGGCCAATGCGAATGGGATCATTACTTCGCGGGCGAGATAGAGGGCCAGTATCACTCCAGCGAGGACTACAAGTGGCCACGATCTGGAGGTACGGCGGGATTGAGTCATAGGTTGTCAAGTTATAGACCCACACCAAGATGATCCATTGCGACTTAATAAATTGGTACTTGACAGGCGGCGGTCCCGGTACTACTATCCTTTCGGGTACTACCTCGGGTAAATACCCTATCACTTGTAACGGAGGCTCAAATGACACCAAAAGAATTCTCGCGTCGTGGTCTGATCGGAGGAGCAGCGGCATTCGCCGCCGCTCGCGCGATACCGTCCTTGGCCGAACGCGACGATGACAACTCACACAACAGCCCCACGCTGGCGTATGTGGGCGCATACACGCCCAACAGCACCGGCTTTTACCTCTTTCAGGTCGATCCCTCAAATGGAAAGCTCACGCAGTTGAAGATCTTTCCCACCACGACGAACCCATCCTGGCTCGCCTTCGATCCCCAGAAGAACAACCTGTACGTCGTGAACGAGATCTCAAACTTCAACGGCGGAACCACCGGATCAGTGAGCGCGTACGCCATCGACAAACCCACCGGCAACCTCACCTTTCTTAACACCGTGAGCTCGGGAGGCGCCGGACCAGCCCACGCCAGCGTCGATAATTCTGGAAAATTCGTATTCGTCGCCAATTACGGCGGCGGCAGCGTAGCTGTGCTCCCCATTCTTCCTGGCGGCGCCCTCGCCAACGCTTCCGATGTCAAGCTCGACATAAGCGCATGCTCGCCTGCCTGTCCGGTAGGTCCCACGCACGCCGTCAAGGCTCCCCCCGGCAGTTTCGCCATCAGCGGTCATGATGCGCCCCACGCCCACATGATCCACTCCGATCCAACCGGGAATTTTGTGGTTGTCAACGACCTTGGGCTCGATCTCACCATCGTCTGGGCGTTCGACAAAGTGAACGGCAAGCTGTCCAGTCCGAAAACCTTTCCGTCGTCCGCCGGGGCCGGCCCACGTCACTTTGCCTTCCATCCCAACGGCCACTGGTTCTATTCGCTCAACGAAGAGGCCTCCACGCTGGCATTCTCCACCTATGACGGAAATGGAACGCTGACGCCGATGGCGGAGATATCCACGTTGCCCCCAGGTTTCACAGGCACCAATTTCACCTCCGAAATCGTAATCTCGCAGGACGGAAAGTTCATCTACACGGCGAACCGCCTCCATGACTCTATTGCCGTATTCTCCGTGGGCGGCAACGGCGTGCCCGAATTCATGAGCACCACTCAAACAATGGGAGACTATCCACGCAGCTTCGGCATCGAACCGAGCGGGAACTTCCTCTACTGTTGCAATCAGAGGAGCGACGCAATAACAGCGCTCAGTCTCAACGGCAACGGGTCGAAGCTTACTTTCACCGGGCAGTACACTCCGGTTGGAAGTCCGGCGATCGTTATTTTCCTGGGTTAATATTGCTTGACAAGTAGACACTCACATTATATACTTAAAGTAGATTGATATTAACTTAGGAGATTCACAATGGCTTTGGTTCATTACAAACCATTTAACTACGAAGACGACCTGCCCGCCGGTATCCGGCTTTTCCAGGATTCCGTCGCCAGGCTGTTTGACCCAACGGCACGCCCGTGGTCTCCCACCGTCGATATCCTCGAGAACGAAAACGACATCGTCCTTAAGGCGGACGTTCCTGGGATTGAGCTCAAGGACATCGATATCCGGTTGGAGAACGGGACGCTAACAATCAAAGGCGAGCGCAAGTTCGAGAACACGGAAAATGGAAAGGGTTACCACCGCGTGGAACGAAGCTACGGCTCTTTCGCCCGAAGCTTCGCCCTGCCGGAATCGGTTGACCCGGAAAAGGTGAAGGCCGAATACAAAGGCGGCGTTCTCACCGTGACTCTCGGCAAGAAGGAAATGGCGAAGCCACGCAGCGTGAAAGTCGAGGTCAGCAACAACTAAGCGCCTCAGATCCGATTCTTTAAGAGGGCTCGTCGCGCGGTTTGCGTGGCGGGCCTTTTTTTGTCGATGCGACAATAGGAGTATAGGAATCATATGAACGCGGTAAAAACAGCAGTTTTGCTCGGATTATTGAGCGCCATCCTCTTAGCCGGCGGAACCGCCATGGGAGGCCGGAACGGTCTGTACCTGGGCTTTGGACTGGCAGTGGTGATGAATTTCGCCAGCTACTTCTTCTCCGACAAGATCGCGCTCATGTCTTACTCTGCTCAGCCAGTAACCCCGGATCAGAATCCGGAGGTGTACGCGCGCGTCGCTCCGGTGGTGGGAAACATTATCCAGCGAATGGGTCTGCCGATGCCGAAACTGTGGTTGATTCCGGACGACTCGCCGAATGCTTTTGCCACGGGCCGCGATCCGGCGCATGCGTCAGTCGCGTTTACCTACGGGGTGCTGAAGTTGATGAACGATAGCGAACTGGAGGGAGTTGTTGCGCATGAATTGGGCCACGTGCTCAATCGCGATATTCTCATCAGCTCAGTTGCCGCCACTTTAGCCGCGGCCATCACGTTGATTGCGCGAATGTCCTTCTGGTTTGGCGGCGGGTCGCGGGATGACAGAGACAATCGTGGCGGTGCCTTCGGCGGCCTGTTCATGCTGATCGTCGCCCCCATTGCCGCCGCACTCATCCAGATGGCCGTCTCCCGCACACGCGAATACTCGGCCGATGAGACGTCTGCCAAATATACCGGCAATCCAAACGGACTGATCTCGGCTTTAGGCAAACTCGAAGGCTGGTCGAAGCGGATACCGATGGACGCCTCGCCTGCCACGGCTCACATGTTCATCATCAAGCCGTTCAGCGCGGACGCCATGTTCCGTCTCTTCTCCACGCACCCTAGCACTGCCGACCGCATAGCGCGCCTGCAAACCATGGGGATGGGCAGCATTCGTTGACCATCGTCCGTGTCAGCCGGAAGGGAGCCGACCGGGTGGCTTCCGGTCACCCTTGGATTTTTTCCAGCGACGTGATCGACCGTGCTGCCGCCCAGCCTGGGGACGCCGTCGAAGTGTCCGATCACAAAGGCCGGAAGATCGGGACCGCGCACTACAGTTCCACCTCGCAAATTACGCTGCGAATGCTGTCCGCGAGGTCCGAGCCGATTGAGCGAGCCTTCTTCAAGAAACGTCTCGAAGACGCCCTGGCGTTCCGAAAGCGCTTCGTCGCCAACACCGATGCCTATCGCCTCGTCCACGGCGAGGCCGATTTTCTGCCCGGTCTGGTAATCGATCGCTACGGCGAATATCTAACAGTCCAAACGCTCGACCAAGGCATGGACGCAGCCAAGCCGCACATCGTCGCTTGCCTTGAAGATCTGCTCCATCCGGCCGGCATTGTTGCCAGGAACGACGTCGCGGTCCGGAAACTCGAGTCGCTGCCGCTCGAAATCACGATCCTGGCCGGCCAAGCGCCGGACCGAGTCCCCATCGCGATGAATGGACTCCAATGGGAAGCCAATCTCCTGGAAGGCCAAAAGACCGGAGTGTTTCTCGACCAGCGCGAGAACTACGCCGGCGCGGCCCGCTATGCATCCGGCCGGGCGCTTGACTGTTTCACCTGCACAGGAGGCTTCGCGCTCCATCTTGCGTCACGCTGCGAATCGGTGGAAGCAGTAGACAGTTCTGCCAAAGCGCTCACGTCCGCCGAGGCCAACGCAAAGTTGAACGGAATTGCGAACGTTACATTCCGCGAGGCCGACGTCTTCGATCTGCTGGCTGGGCACGACGCAGCGCATCGCCGCTATGACACGATCGTTCTCGACCCGCCCGCTTTTGCGAAATCCCGCAACGCGCTGCAGGACGCGGCCCGAGGCTACAAGGAAATTAATCTCCGGGCGCTCCGGATTCTCAAGCCCGGGGGAATTCTCGTCACGTGTTCCTGCTCGCATCATTTCAGCGAAGCGCTCCTGCTGGAAACTTTGGCCGAAGCTGCGCTCGACGCCGGCCGCACGCTCCGAGTCCTCGAACGCCGCACGCAAGCCCAGGATCATCCCATCCTGCTCACAGTTCCCGAAACGCACTATCTCAAGTGCGTGATCCTCGAAGTGCGTTGAGAAAGGGATAAACTTGGTTGAAATCAGATGCCCCTTTCCAACGGTGCCAGGCTCGGCCCGTACGAAATTCTGTCACCGATCGGCGCGGGTGGCATGGGTGAAGTCTGGCTGGCGCGAGATACGCGCCTCAACCGAACCGTCGCGCTGAAAGTATCCAAGGTCGAGTTCAGCGAGCGCTTCGCGCGCGAAGCACGTGCCGTTGCCGCGCTGAATCATCCCAATATCTGTCAACTCTACGATGTGGGATCGAACTATCTCGTCATGGAGTTCGTCGAAGGAGAAACGCTCAAAGGCCCGTTGCCCTTGCCGCGGGCCATCGAGTACGCAGCGCAAATTCTGCACGCCCTCGATGCCGCGCACAAAAAAGGAATTATCCATCGCGATCTAAAACCCGCCAATATTCTGGTTACGAAGCACGGCATCAAGCTCCTCGACTTCGGTCTGGCGAAGCAACAATCCATCCTCAAAGAAACCGACGCCACGCTGCCTGAATCACTGACCGCCGCCGGTCAGATTCTCGGCACGCTGCAATACATGGCGCCGGAGCAGTTGCAGGGCAGGGAAACCGACGCACGCAGCGACCTGTTTTCGTTCGGCTGCATGCTATACGAAATGTTGAGTGGCAAGAGGGCATTTCAGGGAGGCTCCCCGGCCAGTGTGATCGCCGCGATTCTGGAACGCGACCCGGCGCCCCTCGACATCGCTCCGCCGCTCCATCGTGTCGTCAGGAAGTGCCTTGCCAAAGACCCTGACGAGCGCTTCCAAACCGCGCGCGACCTGAAGACCAATCTCTTCTGGGCGACGGAACAACCGCCCGTGGCCGCGATCTCCAAGTCAAACCGTATCTGGTGGTTTGCCGCGGTGATCGCCATTGGGTCGGGCGTCGGCGGATGGGCCATCGCCCGCTACCGCAACCACGAACCACCGATCGAATCCCGGCTAGTCCGTTACACGATCCAGCCGCCGGAAAACGCAAGTTATGCCGGCGGGAAAGTCTCCCCCGACGGCCGCTGGCTCGCGTTCATTGGAATCGGAACCTCCAGCAATGCGCAACTCTGGGTGCGCAGGCTCGATTCTCTCACCGCCCAACCCCTGGCCAAGGCCGATTCCGATCTGTTCTGGTCTCCCGACAGCCGGTTCATCGCCTTCCTCCAGGATGGCAAGCTGATGAAGATCGAGCCATCGGGTGGAGCGGCTCAAACGATATGCACTACACCTCTCGTCATCGGCGGTTCGTGGAACCGCGAAGGGACTATCATTTTTGGAGATAGCGAGACGATCAGCCAGGCGCCTGCCAAAGGCGGCGAAACGAAACGCCTCACCACGTTGGACGCCTCGCGCGAGGAAACAGCACACAGCGCTCCCTACTTTCTGCCGGACGGACGGCACTTTCTCTATACCATCTACAGCGCAAAAAGGGAGAATGGCGGAATTTATGTTGGATCGCTCGAATCACCCGGAGCGCGTGTCCGCCTGCTCGAGGACATCTCCAACGCCGCATACGCGCCTGCCTCGCCGGCGGACACGGCTTCCGGATACGTGCTCTTTGCCAGGGGTGACGCCCTGCTGGCGCAGCGATTCGCCGCCGGCGATCTACAGCTCAAGGGCGAGGCGTTCCCCGTAGTGGAAAAAATCACCCGCGCCGCGGGCAACTTGGGCGCATCCTTTTCCGCTTCCGACGATGGGGTGCTCCTCATCAATTCGAGAAACCTCATCAACGGCGACCGGCTCATATGGTTTGACAGGACCGGCAAACGCCTGGGAACCATCGGGGACCGGGGTCTGCACTTCCAGCCGCAGATTTCGCCGAACGGAGCGACCGTGGTGGTCGAGAAGATGGACCCGCAGAGAGCGTTCTTTGACATATGGCTTCTTCCCGTCGCCCGGGACGTTGCGTCGCGATTCACGTTCAATGGGTCGTCAAGCCCGGTCTGGTCGCCCGATGGCGGCCGCATCGCTTTCGTGTCCTCCACAGGCGCTTTGTTCGCCAAGACCTTCGAAGGACCGGGTAAGGAAGAACTGCTTCTCGAATCGGTGGGAACCCCGGATCTGGATCTCTGTGACTGGTCGAAGGACGGACGCTTCCTCGTCTACTCCCAACCGCATCCGAAAGCAAAATACGACTTGCGGATCATGCCCATGTCTGGAAATCGCAAACCGATTGTGTTCCTGCACAGCGAATTCAACGAACGGTGTGGAGCATTGTCGCCTGACGGCAAGTGGATCGCCTATGCGTCGGACGAGTCCGGCAAGTACGAGATTTACGTACAAGCCTTTTCGGAGGAAGCAGCCGGCCGCGGAAGAAAATGGCAGGTCTCCTACAACGGCGGAAGCTGGCCGAAGTGGAAGCGCGACGGCAAGGAACTATTCTATCTTTCCGCCGCCAGAGAGATAGTCACGGTGGAGGTGAAAACAGGCACAACCTTCCAGCCGGGCAGTCCACGCACCCTGTTCGCCACAGGAATCTTCACTCCGGATGCACGCTTCGAGGTCACTGCCGATGGCCGGCGTTTCCTGATTCCCACTGCCGGCGCTGAAGGAAACCCCACGCCTCCAACGGTTGTCTTGAACTGGACAAAAGGAGTCAAACCCTAAGCCCGATCTTGTCGTCGAATCCTCACGAATTCGCAATCAGTCTGAAACCGGCGCAAGCTAGACTCCCTACTGATGCGCCATTTATTACTCGCCGCCACCCTCCTTTTAGCGTCCATAATCCCACTCGCCGGACAAGATCGCGCCGCCATCAGCGGTACCATTTTGGACGCCTCCGGTTCAGCGGTCGAAAACGCAAAAGTCGAAATGAATTCGCCCGCCACCGGCCTCCATCGGGAAACGGTCACGGGCCCAACCGGCATCTACGGATTCGCCTCGCTCCCCGTCGGCGCCTACACGATTTCGATATCCAAAGACGGTTTTAAACCATTCGAAATCCAACACATAGACCTGCTCTATGGGCAGATTCGGACCGTCGACGCCACGTTGCAGGTCGGCGCGACATCCGATTCCGTACAAGTCACCGCTTCCGCCGAATCCGTAAACCGGAGCAACGCGGAAATCGATGGAGTGATCGAATCGCCGCAAATCCGTGAAATCCCGCTCAACGGCCGCAACTGGGCCACTCTCATGACCCTCGCTCCCGGCGCGATCAACACCGGAGCCGGCGGACAGCGTGACATCCGGTTTACGGGGCATTCTCTCGACGACAGCAATTTCACCTACGACGGCATTGACACCAGCGGCGTCCAGGAGCAGACCCAGAAGGCCGAAACGCGCCTGAGTATTTCGCTCGATTCCATCGCTGAGTTCCGCGTCAGTACCAGCGTCTATACGGCCGAGACCGGGGCGGCCGGCGGAGCGCAAATCAACGTCGTTTCGAAGACCGGCACCAACCAGTTCCACGGCAGTCTCTTCGACTACCTTCGAAATGACAAGCTCGATACACGTTCACCCTTCGATGGTTCGCAGATTCCACCATTCCGTCTGAATCAGTTCGGTGCTCAACTCGGCGGCGCGGTAATCAAGAACAAAGCGTTCTTCTTCGTGAACTACGAAGGTCTCCGCCAGGAACTCGGCCAGACTCTGATCGGGTTCGTCCCCAGCGCGGCTTTTCGTACCCAGGTCCTGAGCACTTCGCCCGTCCTGAAGCCCATCATCCAGGCATATCCAACCGGGCAGATTCCCATTGACGGCAATACCGATCAGATCACTGTGCAAGGCCACAATAGCGTCCGTGAAGATTCCGGCACCTTCCGCTTCGACTACCGCTTTTCCGATCAGTCAACGGCGTTCGTGCGTTACAACATCGATAACGCATATATCGACAATCCGAACGATGCCCTCGGATCGCACAACGTCATCCCGGTCATTCCACAGAACCTGGTGATGCAATTCCAGCACATCTTTTCGCCAACCGTAGTCAATGAGACGAAGTTCGGGCTGAATCGCGTCGACTATCACAATTGGAATTACGGAACGTCGCCCATCAGCGTTTCAACGCAAAATTTCGATTCGTTGAGCGACAACACGCTCGACGCGGAGATCGGCACAACTTTCTCCTACATCGATAATCTGACCGTGGTCCGAGGCCGCCACACATTCAAGGTCGGCACAGAAATTCGGCGCATCCGGCTCAACAACTCCGGCAACGCCATCCGCGATTCCTCCATCGATTTTGCCACGCTCGACGACTTCATCAACAACAGGGCCGACAGCGCATCCGTACTCGAAGGCGAAGGCATTCGTGGCAACCGCCGTACCTTCCTGATGGGTTACGGCCAGGATGAATTCAAAGTTACCCCAAACCTCACCGTTAATATTGGTTTGAGATATGAGTACTACACGGTGGCACACGAAATTCTGGATCGCGCCGCGGTCGTCGACATCCAGGGTTGTGGCGGCTACTGTCCAAAAGGCACTCCGTTTTACGATCCCAACCGGAACGACTGGGGTCCGCGCCTCGGTGTGGCTTGGGCACCCTCCGCCCTTGGTGGAAAGACGGTCATCCGGAGCGGCTATGGAATCTACTACGGCGCCAATCAGAACGACGATTTTAGCGATCCGCTTGAGAGTGCCGTACCCCGATACGGTTTCACATCGTCCGATTTTGCGAATCTTTCCTACCCGCTCGATCCCTTCATCACGCCGCAGAGCGCGCTCTACACACCGAAGGCAATCGACCGTCACCGAAAGGATCTCTACTACGAAAACTGGAATATTCTCGTCCAGGAGCAGATGCCTGGAAATTTCCTCCTCCAGACCGGCTACGTTGGAGGCGCGGGCCATCACCTCTTCGACAGGTATCAAATCAATCTGATTAACCCGCTCACCGGAAAGCGCCCGCTCGCGCAGTTTTCACAGTTTGGACTCAAGGCGAACGATGCGAACAACACATTCAACGCCTGGCAGACCTCGCTCACCCGCCGCTTCACCAATGGATTTCTCTGGCAGACGCAATACATGTGGTCGCATGGAATCACTGACGCGTCTATCGGCGCCGGTGAGAGCGTCACCATCCAGAACATGTCGTGCCGGGCTTGCGACCGCAGCGACGCCCCTTACGATATCCGCCACACGATGACCTCAAACGCGATTTATGAGTTGCCGTTCGGCGCCGGAAAGCGCTTCCTGAACGACAAGAACGTTGCGTCGCGGATTCTCGGCGGTTGGGAACTCTCCGGAATTGCCACGGCCAGCACTGGCCGTCCGATCAACATCACCATCAAGCGCAGCGCCAGCCAGTTGCTCGATGGCAATACTTCGAGTCAACGTCCCAATCTCGTTCCCGGAGTCTCCATTTATGCTGCGAATCAGACGATTGATAATTGGTTCAATCCGGCTGCCTTCGTGCTTCCGGCTAAAGGCGCTTGGGGTAACTTGGGCCGCAATATAGCCAGGGGACCCGGGTATTACGAATTCGACACGGCGCTGCAAAAGAAGTTTGCCCTCACGGAGCGTTTCAAGCTGAACTTTCGAGCTGAGGCCTTCAACCTCTTCAACGATCCGATTTATGCCAGCCCTTCAGGTAACATCTCCTCCTCCGGTTTCGGCAGGATCACCTCGATCCTGAACACCGGGGCTGTAGGAACCGGGACGCCCCGCCGCCTCCAATTCGCTTTAAGACTGGACTTTTGACAGATGAGCAAATACTTAGTGTTGTTGCTCGCCGCCGCCCTGGCACACGCCGCGACCGATTATAAGGTTCAGAGAAAGTTTCCTATCCCTGGAACGGAGAGCTGGGACTACATCACCGTCGACAGCGCTGCAAGGAGGCTTTATGTCTCGCATTCAACGCGAGTCGAGGTTCTCGATGCTGACACCGGGGTGCCTTTAGGCTTCATCCCGGATACTCCCGGCATCCATGGGATCGCCATCGCCGGCGCATTCCATCACGGCTTCACCAGTAATGGGAAAGAAAACACGGTGTCCATGTTTGATCCCTCCTCTCTAAAGCTGATTAAGAAAATTAGCGTCGGCGAAGGACCGGACGGAATCTACTTTGACCCTGGTTCGAAGCGGATCTTCACATGCAACCACGGCTCAGATGACATCACCGTCATTGACGCCGCCTCCGGGGAAGTCGCCGGCACAGTGAAAGTCGACGGGGGTGGCGAGCAAATGATCACCGGCCGCGACGGACTCCTCTACGTCAACATCGAGGACACAAACGAAGTCGTGGCATTCGATCCCAAGACTCTGACCATCCGGCAGCGCTTCTCCATCGGCACGGCGAAAACTCCCACCGGCTTGGCCTACGACGCGAAGAACAATCGGTTGTTCATAGTTTGCCGGAGCAAATCGCTCGTAGTTATGGACGCGGCGCACGGGCGGATTCTCGCTACTCTGCCCATCGGGGCCGGTGTAGATGCTGCCTACTTCGATACCGTGGACCGCCTGGTATTCGCCTCGAACGGCGACGGCACGATTAGCGTGATCCAGCAGAAATCCGCGGACGAGTACGAGGACCTCGGCGCCATTACGACCCAGCCAAGCGCCAAGACCATGGCCTTCGATCCGCAAACCCGGAACATCTTCCTGCCCGCCGCCGAATTCGACATGATCCCCGCGTCTGACGCATCGAAGAAGCCGCGCCGAAAAATAAAAGAAGGCACCTTCGGCGTATTGGTCGTACGCAAGGCAGGTTCGTCGACCGTGCTCGCCCAACCCTTCACCGCGGCCACGCTACCCACCGATCAACTACTCAGCAAACCCGGTCCGTCGTTCGCTTTCGAGGACAATCAACTACCCAGCCCCGTGACTGTGATCGCCTACGGAGATCAGCGCTTCACCGACCCTGCGAACGTCAAGGCGACGAACCCGCGAGTTCGAGAGCGGCTGGTGAACCAGATTGCCGCCGAGCGCCCCGCTGCCATTGTCTTGAACGGCGATGTCCCGCTCTCGGGCGACGTCACCAACGACTACGCTGTGTTCCAAGCCGAAAGCAAGCCATGGCGCGATGCTCAGTTGCACGTCTTTCCCGCGCTAGGGAATCACGAGTTCCACGGCGATCCGCAAAAAGCTCTCGAGCACTGGTGGAACGCCTTCCCGGAGATGCGGAACCGCCGCTGGTATTCGGCCCAGCTTGGCTCGCGAGTTTACGTTCTGGCGCTCGACAGCGACACGTCGCTTCTCCCGGGCAGCGATCAGGCCCGCTGGATTGAAAATCAGATCGACGGGCTGCCATCGACCATCGATTTCGTTATCGTGACTATGCATCATCCCCCGGTCGCTGATGTTCAGAAGCGTCTCGAGATCGACCACAATCCGCGGCCGAATGAGATCGCTCTGCGGGATTACCTCTTGAAGGCTGCGTTAACATCCCACGCACGGTTTCTCATCAGCGCGGGGCATATACACAACTACGAGCGCAATCTTTACGAGGGAGTTGTGTATCTGGTGTCGGGCGGAGGCGGAGCCAAACCGGTTTACGTCGAGCGCACGCCCGAGGATCTATATCAAAGCGTTCTGTTCCCGAACTACCACTACGTGAAATTGACAATCGCCAACGGCAAGCTGCACGGCGAAATGTACCGGATTTCCAATCCCGAAGCAAAGGATCTCACCTTCGAGCTGAAAGACAGCTTCGATATTGCCGCGAAGCCTCGATAGTTCATCTGCGGGATTGCAGAACCTGTCTCATCGTACTGGTGCGCGCTGCCGACAACGGCGTCAGACCCTTACTGCCGACTGAATGCACGTCCGCGCCCCTTGAATGGAGTAGCGCGGCCACACCGGTCTTACCGCAATTGACCGAACGACGGAGAGGAGTCTCGCCCAGACTGTCGCGCACCTCGATGTCCGCGCCGCAGCCCAACAGCGCCTCGGCGAGCTCCACGTTGCCTCGCCGAGCCGCCATGTGCAGCGCCGTGCACCGTTTCACGCCGTCGCAGGCGTCCACGTTCGCGCCCGCATGAATCAATATACGTACCACGTTTCCACCACCCGCCTTGCACTCGTTGGCAAGGCAATATAGTGGCGTGTGACCGCCGCCATCCGTAGTGTTGGGCGTGGCCCCAAGATGCAGAAGTAACTCCACCATCGCCAAGCTGCCCGCGGCGGCTGCTCCATGCAGCAGTGTGCGGCCGCTGTAGCGTTCCTGTGCGAGCGCTGGATCATCCAGGAGTTGTCTCCGCACATAGTCGAGCATGGTGTTGTCGCCACTGCCAATCATCGATGCCAGGAAGGCCGCAAAAACTGAACGGTTGCCCTTGAAGTAGGTCGGTAACTCGGAGCTCTCGGCCAATGCTATGGCACGATCCGCGTCGGCGCGGCGAACCGCGGCCACCGCCTCGTCGAGCGTACGTTGGGCACTCCATCGCTGGGATATTTCGTGATGGACGCAGGACGGCTCGACTCGATCCTCCGCCACCGCAGGAGCCTGCCCGATGTTGACAACATATGCGGACGCTCGCTCAAAAAAATCACGCAACGCGCCGCGCACCGGCTCTTCGATATGTACATCGTCGAGAGTCTGAATCATATTCTTCATCCACGCATCCCTTTCCCTTTGCCCGATTTTGAAGCGTAGATGCGATTCGCGCAGGCTCAACCACCAACGGCGCTGCGCGTCCTCCGGCGGGCCTCCGAGGAACTGAGCCAGGAAAGCGGCGAACTCTTCAATTGCGCATTTGAAAGTTTTTCCGGGAAAAAGTGGGCGCAGTACCGAATCCCGCTCCACGCGCGCATAAAATGCCGCAGAGAGTTTGCGGCATGTCACCGTACCGCCAATGGCTTGATACAGGTTGAAGTCTTCCATGTGTCCATTACTGAATTCTGATGTCAAATCTCTTCGGCAGGCCATCCTTGTCCAGAGTCGATTCTTCCAGAAAACCGATCGTGACATGCGCGCCCGGACGCCAATACGGCTCACCACGCTCGTTGGTCCAGATACATAGCCGCTTTTGGCCAAACTCAAGGAGAGAGAACTCAAGGTTGTCGTAGTATTTATCGCTGGAGAGTCCATCGTCGATCTCTACCCTCACGCTGGGCCGATAAGGGCCGCGGTAGACAGGCTTATGCAAGCGGTTAGAGAAGATAACAAAAAGCGTTTCGCCGGCGGGTGAAGGATTTAGATTGAACTGGAACTGAACCGAGGCGCGCCCTTTGTCTCCCGGGACGTAACGGGGCTGCTTTTCGAGGCGCGTGCGCTCCTCATCTATTTGCTTCTGTTCAAGCGTCTGGCATGGCATGGAAGATACCTCCGGATTGTGCCCGGCCGCGAAGAATACAGCCATTGCCAGAGTAAGAGCGGCGGCTGTAATCAAATACCTCGCGACACGTAGCATGTACGAATTTCCTACTTGGGAGTGAACACTCGTAACCCCGCACTCAGTCCTTTCGGCGAGTCTCCGGATCGCGGCAACCGGATACCACCGGCCTTGCGCCAAAGAGCATATTCGTTTGTGCCCTCATCTTTCGAACCGGCAAACCAGCCACTGTCGAGATTCGGATGGGGAAGCCCCTGGTGTTCGGGCGGGATCTCGATCAGGTTTCCGTCCTGGGTTTCGCGAGCCGTTTTGAGGGTTGCGGCGATGGTGGCCGAATCGCTTTTTTCCCGAAGCACCTCGCCATAAAAGCTTCGCCGGAGAAAAGCGTGGGTCTCGACTTGGAAATGGTCGGCCATTTTTTGTGCAAGGCTATTCTCGGGACCAGCGTCGTCGTCGCTCGAGAAACTTTCCGACCAACTGGACACTCCGGTTCGGCATGCGTAAGAGTAGATGCGCCCGTCGGGTGTGAATGCGTCGGTACTGGCGGACGGGAGTTCGGAGGTTGAAAAGTCGACGTAGGGGCTGGCATTGTAGTTGAGCCTGATTGTGGTGGGCAAGCCGTGCGAGAAGAACACGACATCTTGAAGCAGGTATTTCTCCTTCACGCCCGCGGCATTCGGCTTGAGCCGGTCATTGATGAGCTGGACGACGTCGCTCCCGCTACCGAGCTTGACGACATTGTAGCCCCGCTTGTCCCGCAGGTAATCGATCGCCAGTTTTTCGAACCTGCTATAACCTACATCCACATACGCGACCGTTTTCCGGTCGGCGGCCCGCAATTCCCCGCTGCTTGACGTTTCATACCAGGCCGAAGCGACGAACATCATCTTGAGCCAGAAGCTGTTATAGTCCATCTCGGAACCGAAAAATACAATGTTTTCGCGGAAGACGTCCAGGTAGAGAGGGACAATCGTCGACGAACCCGCGGGAACCACTCCGATTCCCTTGGCGGGGCCGACCGGCTCTTTCGGGGCGGGCCGATAACCTTCCTTCTGTGCCGTAATATTATATGTTCCCGGCACAACTTCGCCGTAATCCGCCAGGCCGTGCTTATCGGTGGTCTTGTTCCCCAGTCCCTCAACGGTCACCGTCGCATTGCGGATAGGCTGCTCATAATGGTCGGTGACCTTTACGGCGAGATACGCCTTCGGCGCGCTACAGCTCGGCGCGGGTGCAGCCACAGGAGTTTCGCTGCAGGAATTCGCTGCCGCGCTGTCGGCATCGGCATATTGATCGCTCGACGGCGTCGAGTCCGCCGAACTAGTGGAGGTGTCTGCGGACTCCACGGAGCTGCTGTTTGAATCGTTGTCGTTCATCGCGAGAGTCTTCTATTTTGCCCGCCGCTTCTTGAGTTCGATCCTGGTGCGCAGAGCCAGCTCGTTCACCTTGACCGCACCTCGCAGATTCGAATCCTTCAGAATCCTCATGGCCCATGCATGCTCCGGCTGCTTTTCAAAGTCCGGCCCCCACACAATACACAGATTGACAAACCGGGCAATCGCGGATTCCGTCTCGATGCCGTATGACATGGCGCGATCAATACTCGATTCTATGAAGCGGCGATAACCGGCGCCAAGTTGGGCGGTCTGTTTTGGCCAGAGCGCTGTAAAAAGCGGCATCAGCTTTTCGATGAATTGCTTTTGCAAAGCCGTTTGGAAGGCTTGCATCTGCTCATTCCGGATGACCAACATGGCATCTCATTTTATCATCGCGAACCTTCCGAAGCGCATCTCCGGGACCGGCAATCTCTCCCGGCAAGTCCAAGACTCTGGAGCATTTCCACCTCGTCCGTCAGTGTCAAATCGGGCCGCCAAATTCCCCCAGGAGGCCCACCAAACATCCGCGTCCGAAGTATCTTCCGGCTCCTCTCCTGACCACCATCTTTTGGTTCCGTCAATAATGTTATTGATTGGTCACTACCCGGCTTGGTATCGTAGGAGCTTTGGCGACGATCAATGGGGTGTTCGTCTGTCAAACGATAGTCCACCCCTTAAAGAATCGTCCCTGGAGGATATTCACCACATGAAGATCGGCTTCCGCGTCGCAGGTCGAACCACCGTTTCCCGGTTTGACTCCTGGCGGCGCACCCTACTTTCCCTGGCCACCACGGCAATACCCATCGTGGTGGGCCTTCTCTCTTCATCCCTCCTTCAGGCGCAGGAGCGCGCCGGCGGCGAGGCGAATCTCGTTCTCCCGGATCTCGGTCAGGTCACGTTCCTCGGCGGCATCAGCGGGCGTTCGCTGCTCATGATCGGATTGGTTGTCGTGGCGGCCGGCCTGGCATTTGGTCTGGTTATTTATAAGCAGCTCGAAAACATGGCCGTACACTCGTCCATGAAAGAGATCTCGGAACTCATCTACGAAACCTGCAAAACGTACCTCATCACGCAGGGCAAGTTCCTCTTGATCCTCGAGGTTTTCATCGGCTCCATCATCGTCTTCTATTTCGGATTCCTCCAGCACTTTGAACCGGTGAAAGTCGCCATCATCCTGCTGTTCAGTATCATCGGCATCGGCGGAAGCTACGGCGTGGCGTGGTTTGGTATTCGCGTCAACACATTCGCCAACTCCCGGACCGCCTTCGCCAGCCTTCGCGGCAAGCCGTTTCCCTGTTACGCGATTCCGCTCAAGGCGGGTATGAGCATCGGCATGCTGCTGATCAGCGTCGAGCTGATGCTGATGTTGTTCATCCTGCTTTTCATTCCAGGCGACTACGCGGGACCCTGCTTCATCGGGTTTGCAATCGGCGAATCGCTCGGCGCGGCAGCCCTCCGAGTGGCCGGCGGCATCTTTACTAAGATTGCCGATATCGGCGCCGACCTGATGAAAATCGTCTTCAAGATCAAGGAAGACGACGCGCGAAATCCCGGCGTCATCGCCGATTGCACTGGCGACAACGCAGGCGATTCGGTAGGCCCCAGCGCCGATGGTTTTGAAACTTACGGCGTCACGGGCGTCGCGCTCATTTCGTTCATCCTCCTGGCGGTCAACACTCCCACGGTCAAGGTGCAATTGCTGGTCTGGATTTTTGTCATGCGCGTGATGATGATCGTGTCGTCGGCCGCATCGTACTTCATCAACGACGCGATTGCGTCGTCCCGGTACAAGAACGCCGACAAAATGAACTACGAAGCCCCGTTGACCTCGCTGGTATGGCTCACCTCCATAATCTCCATCATTCTTACTTACATCGTTTCCTACTACATGATTCCCGAACTCGCCGGCGACACGTCGCTCTGGTGGAAGCTTTCCACCGTCATCACCTGTGGCACGCTGGCCGGAGCTGTGATTCCGGAGTTCGTGAAGGTATTCACATCCGTCGACTCCATTCACGTCCGGGAAGTCGTCACCTCGTCGCGCGAGGGCGGAGCATCGTTGAACATCCTGTCCGGATTGGTGGCCGGAAACTTCAGCTCGTTCTGGCTCGGCTTGGCCATGCTGGCGTTGATGGCTGCGGCTTACGGTGTCAGCACCATGGGCGTCGGCATCCTGATGATCGCCCCGTCCGTGTTCGCTTTCGGCCTGGTAGCTTTCGGATTTCTCGGCATGGGGCCGGTAACGATCGCCGTCGATTCGTACGGGCCCGTTACCGACAACGCGCAGTCCGTCTACGAGCTTTCGCAGATCGAACAACTGCCCGGCATCGAAGCCGAAGTCCACCGGCAGTACGGTTTCGAGCCGAAGTTCGAAAGAGCCAAGGAGCTTCTCGAAGAAAACGACGGCGCCGGCAACACCTTCAAAGCCACCGCGAAACCCGTGTTAATCGGTACCGCCGTGGTCGGCGCGACGACTATGATTTTTTCCATCATCGTCGCCCTCACCCAGGGACTCAAACCCGAACTGCTGCAGAATTTGTCCATCCTGTATCCTCCGTTTCTGCTCGGTCTGATCGCCGGCGGATCTGTTATCTATTGGTTCACGGGCGCATCCATCCAGGCCGTCACCACCGGCGCTTACCGGGCAGTGGAATTCATCAAGGCGAACATTAAACTGGAAAGCACCACCAAGGCCTCCGTTGCCGACTCTAAGAAAGTGGTCGAAATCTGCACGCAATATGCGCAAAAAGGCATGTTCAACATCTTCCTGGTCGTCTTCTTCATAACGCTCGCCTTTGCGTTCTTCGAACCTTACTTTTTCATCGGTTATCTCATCTCTATCGCCATTACCGGCCTGTATCAGGCTATCTTCATGGCCAACGCCGGTGGCGCATGGGACAACGCGAAGAAGATTGTCGAGGTTGAATTGAAGCAGAAGGGCACGGCGCTGCATGATGCCACTGTGGTGGGTGATACGGTGGGCGATCCGTTTAAGGACACATCTTCGGTCGCGCTCAACCCGATTATCAAGTTCACTACGTTGTTCGGGCTTCTCGCGGTGGAACTCGCCGTCTCCCTTACAAACGATCAGGGACCGCTTATCACCACAGCGCTGGGCAGCGTGTTCTTTCTCATCGCGATCTTCTTCGTGTGGCGTTCGTTCTACCGGATGCGCATCGAAGCCAAGTAGGATTGCCGGATGACCGCTGCTGAAGTGGTCGAAAGACTGAAGGAACTCGCCGATCCGAAAGCCGCCCGTAGCGCGGCTAGTTTTGGCATTCAGCCGAAGGTGATCTACGGCGTCACAACGCCGGTCTTGCAGAAGCTGGGACGTTCGATAGGTCGCGATCAACAACTCTCGCTGGAGCTTTGGCGCACCGGAATCATGGAAGCCCGAATCATCGCGGCATTCATTGGTGAACCGGCGAAGGTGACGTCGGCGCAGATGGAATCGTGGCTAAAAGACTTCGACTCCTGGGCAGTCTGCGATTGCTGCTGCTGCTACCTCTTCGACAAGGCCAAGGGCGCCTACAAGAAGCCGATCGTCTGGAGCCGCCGTAAAGCCGAGTACGAAAAACGCGCCGCCTTCGCGCTCATGGCCTACCTCGCCGTCCACGACAAGCCGGCGCCGGACGAAGCGTTCCTCAAATTCCTGCCCATCATCGCCCGCGAGGCTTGGGACGAGCGCAATTTTGTAAAGAAAGCCGTCAATTGGGCGCTTCGACAAATTGGTAAACGGAATTGCCTGCTCAACGAAGCGGCCATTCAGACGGCGCGGGAAATCCGAGAGCAGGGGACTCGTTCGCCCCGCTGGATCGCTGCCGATGCACTGCGGGAACTGGAGGGCGAGGCGGTCCAGAGGCGACTTGGGTCTCGCGTAATTTCCTAGGATTAATCCTAGGAACATGCCCAAAATACGCTCGGGATATGTTTATTTATTTGCTTCCGTGCCATAATTATTGCTCCGTTCGGGAAAATTATGCGCATCGCAGCGGTCGTGCTGTTTGTGTCCGTGCCTCTTTTGGGAAGTCCTTTCTCCATCACTGACGTCGGTTCCCTCGGCGGCGCCTCCTCCACTGGCTACGCAATCGGAAACACCGGGGTGGTCGCAGGCTTTGCGGAAAATTCTTCTGGTAACCAAAGCGCTTTTTCGTACAACGGACAACTGACTGCACTCTCCGCGACCGGCGCACTTTCCAGCCAGGCGAACGGTGTGAATTCGTCGGGCGTTGTGGCCGGCACTGTGTTTACGTCGAGTGGTGCAGTTGCCGGTATTTGGAGCGGCACCGTCTTCAGCAGCATCGCCAGTCCGGGTAGCTATGCCATGGACATCAACGATCAGGGTTGGGTGGTTGGAGCGACGCAGGGAGACGCGTTCATAGACAAGAATGGCGCGCTAACCAATCTCGGAACTCTTCCCGGCGGCACCTGGAGCTCCGCATATTCGCTCAACGGAGCCGGACAAGTGGCGGGGTATGGCGATACTGGCAGCGGCACCTTCCACGCGTTCCTCTGGACGGCCGGCTCCGGAATGGCCGACCTCGGCACACTCGGCGGGTCGACCAGCTATTCCATGGGTATCAATGCCGCTGGGAACATCGTAGGCTCGTCAACGGATTCCTCAGGTTTTCTGCAAGCTTTTCTCTGGACCCACGGCGGCATGCAAAGCCTCGGCACGCTTCCCGGTGCAACGTCCAGCATGGCATACGGAATCAACTCCAGCGGAAGCGTAGTTGGATACTCAGGAGGTCACGCGTTCCTCTGGGCGAACGGGACCATGACGGATCTGAACGGCCTCATCCCGCTCGGTTCAGGCTGGGAGTTGGATGCGGCCTACGGTGTAAACGACTCCGGTGAGATCGTCGGAACCGGCACATACAACGGTCAATCCCATGCGTTTCTGCTCGAACCGGGACTGTCGCCATCTTCGAGCCCGGCCACGTTCAGCCTGCAAGTCTCGGCGCCTGAACCCGGTACTGCGCCGATCTTCTTGCTACTCGTGGCCGGTTTCCTCGCGGTAGCCTGTTACCATCGAAGAGATGAATCCAGGAATGTCAGGTGAGCAGCCGAAGCTGCCCATCCAAGGTGTGCGCAATCTGATAGCTATCGGCTCGGGTAAGGGCGGCGTCGGTAAAACCACTGTCGCCGTGAACACCGCGGTCGCGCTCTCGCAGCTTGGATTCAAGGTTGGCCTCTTGGACGCCGATGTTTATGGGCCAAATGTCCCGCTGATGATGGGCATTCGCGATCAGCCGGGCGCGATTGGCGACCGCATTCAGCCGCTGAAACAATACGGGCTGAAGCTGATGTCGATGGGTTTCCTCAGCCCAGGCGATAAGCCGCTGGTCTGGCGCGGACCGATGCTCAATAGCGTGATCCAGCAATTCCTGCGCGGCGTCGATTGGGGCGATCTCGATTACCTCGTCATCGACCTGCCGCCCGGCACAGGCGACGTGCAACTCACACTGATTCAGACCGTGCCGGTGACCGGCGCTGTGATCGTTACGACGCCATCCGAGGTCTCGCTGGAGGACGCACGCAAAGCGGTGCTGATGTTCAAGCAGGTGCGAGTGCCAGTCCTGGGAATCGTCGAGAACATGAGTTACATGATCGCGCCGCAGTCGAAGGAGCGCATCGACGTGTTTGGACAGGGCGGAGGGAAGCGCACTGCCGAGACGATGGGCATCCCATTCCTGGGCGAGCTGCCGCTCGACCCGCAGGTCCGGATCGGCGGAGATTCAGGGCGTCCGATCGCACTGAAGAGCGACTCGGACGAGGGTGCGGCCGGGTTCATTCGGCTAGCGAAAGAGATCGTGGCCGGAATCGAGAAGGGTGGCGGCCCTAAAGGTCCGAAGATCGTGATCGAGGACTAAGCTACTCGTCTCACTCGAAGAACAACTTTCAGCCCTATTGCAGCCAGCAAGTCGACCAGCGTGTCGATTGAGAAGAGATCAATCTTGCCTCGAGTAAGATCGGAAACTCGGGGTTGCGTAATACCCAGCAATCCCGCGGCTTCCTTCTGAGTGAGCTTCTGTTTCTCTATTTCGCCGGTCAAAGCATTCATCATGAGAGCTCTGATTCGAAGGTGATCTGCCTCAGCTGGTGTGAAACCAAGCGCGTTGAATACGGTCCCGCTGGTCTTGGTCGCCTTGCTCATCGTTTTCCGTGTTCCTCCGCTAGGATCTCCTGATAACGTCCTTTGACAATCTGAAGATCACTCCCCATATCAGTTGACGATAGACGCCGATGCTCGGCTGGTCGAAGATCCAATATCGCAAGTTAGGAATGGAACGATTCGACAACACCCGACCCTTCCAATCGACAAGTCGTTCAGCGGCCTTCGACGGCCCCAAGTGGCGGATCGCTCTTGTTCGAGCATTTTCGCCGGTCATCAATCTAGCCCAAAAAGAAAAACCGACCCAAGCCCAACTAATACATACAGGAGGACACAGGCCACTATCGCGCCGCCGATCCAATAAGCAATCTCCTTAGTCTGCTTCCGTTTCGCATCAGAAGAAGAACGGAAGGAGCGCCATCCCACAAAACAGAGCATCAGGACCGGTGCCAGCAAGAGCAACATGCTGCCCCACCAATGAGTGTCTCGCCAGACAATGGAACCGATTAAAGGGTTCAGCACAAAGTACAGCACAAAAGTTCCGACTAGGAAGAAGGAGACGACTCCGGCGATTATCAGCCCTAAAATCTCTATTCTGCTCTTAGTCCATTCGGTCATTTGTGCCGTCCTTCTGAATAGACGAGGTGGCTACTTCCAGTGTTCTTCAGAGTACAATGACGCAGCGTAGCAAACTCGATACTCCTTCTCTGTGTGAACTCGGATTTCTCTCACGCCCGCTCCAATCGAAGGCATCGGCTTCCAATCCTACGGCTCCAGCCCTCCTGGACACGCTCAAGCTGGAATGCAATTCGCTGCCTGGCAGGCGATGTGAATTCACGGATTGGAGAGTACTACCCATCCAAATAATTGGCCGCACATCTGTCTACTTAAACAGTATACAAAATGTTATATGAGCAAGTCATTCAGGGGAAACGTCACCCGCCGTCGCCAACGCCCACAGGTTCCGGCCGTTCCTTCCACGAAGCTCTAAGAAACTCGCGGTTCATCAACGCGATCATCTCCAGTCGGATCCCCTTTGGACACACCGCTTCGCACTCGCCTATATTGGTGCAGCTTCCAAACACCTCATCGTTCATCGTCCGCACCATTCGCAACACGCGCTTCTCGCGTTCAGGCTGACCTTGCGGGATCATCGCCAAATGATAGATTTTAGCGCTCGTAAATAGCGCCGCCGACGCATTCGGGCACGCTGCCACACACGCTCCGCAGCCGATACATTGGGCCGCGTCCATGGCGCGGTCCGAGTTCTCCTTGTCGATCGGAATCGAGTTGCCGTCCGGAGCGCTGCCGGTGCGAATCGAGACATAGCCGCCGCTGGCGATGAGCCGGTCGAAGGCGCCACGATTGACTACCAGATCCTTCAGCACCGGAAACGCTTTGGCGCGCCACGGTTCGAGATACAGCTCGTCGCCATCCTTGAAGTGGCGCATGTGAAGTTGGCAGATGGTCGTCTTCGGCAGCGGGCCGTGCGCAATACCATTCACCATAAATCCACAAGACCCGCAGATGCCCTCGCGGCAATCGTGATCGAAGGCGATCGGATCTTCGCCGCGCTCCATCAGACCTTCGTTCACCACATCGAGCATTTCCAGGAACGACATGTCGGGGTTGATGTCCGGGGCTTCGTATTTCACCATGCGGCCCGTGTCCGATGAGCTGCGCTGCCGCCAAACATGAAGCGTGAGATTCATTTACTTGTAGCTCCGCTGCGCCGGATGTACATACTGGAACGTCAGCGGTTCCTTGTGAACCTCCGGCTCCTGATTGTGCCCTCTCCACTCCCAGGCCGCGGCGTAGCTGTAGTTCGCGTCGTTGCGCATCGCTTCGCCATCCGGCGTCTGAGATTCTTCGCGGAAGTGGCCGCCGCAGGATTCGTTCCGCTCCAGCGCATCGCGGCACATCAGCTCGGCGAGTTCGAAGAAGTCGGCCACCCGCCCCGCTTTTTCCAACGACTGGTTCAACTCTTCGCCGCCGCCGAGTACGTTCAGATTCTGCCAGTATTCCTCACCCAATTCCCGGATCTTCCCCATTGCATGTTCCAGACCCGCGGCGTTTCGCGTCATGCCGCAATAATCCCAGACGAGCTTGCCCAGTTCGCGATGGAACGAGTCGACGGTGCGCTTGCCCTTGATCTTGAGCAGAAACTGGTTCATCTCCCGAACGCCTATTTCTGCCTCGCGAAATCCAGTATGGCTGGCGTCGATCCGCTCGAGCTTGGTGTTCGCCAAGTAGTTCCCGATGGTGTAGGGAATCACGAAGTAACCATCCGACAGGCCCTGCATAAGCGCACTCGCGCCGAGCCGATTTGCGCCGTGATCGGAGAAGTTCGCCTCCCCCAACACAAAGAGACCCGGTATCGTGCTCATCAAGTGGTAGTCGACCCAAAGCCCACCCATCGTATAGTGGATCGCCGGATAGATCCGCATCGGTACTAGATATGGGTTCTCGGCGGTGATCCTCTCGTACATCTCGAATAGATTTCCATATCGTTCCTCGATCACATGACGGCCCAGGCGCTTAATGGCGTCGCCGAAATCGAGATAGACGCCGAGACCCGTTTCTCCGACGCCGCGGCCCTCGTCGCACACCGCCTTGGTGTTTCTCGATGCTACGTCACGGGGGACAAGATTTCCGAAGCTCGGATAGCGGCGCTCGAGATAGTAGTCGCGCTCTGCGTCCGGGATTTGGTTCGCCGGACGCTTGTCGCCCTTGTTCTTCGGGACCCAGATACGGCCGTCGTTGCGAAGCGACTCGCTCATCAGCGTCAGCTTCGATTGATAATCGCCGGAGACCGGGATGCAAGTGGGATGGATCTGCGTGAAACACGGATTCGCGAAGAGCGCGCCGCGCTTGTGGGCTCGCCAGATTGCCGTGGCATTCGATCCTTTGGCGTTCGTGGAGAGATAGTAAACATTCCCGTATCCGCCTGTGGCGAGCACGACTGCGTCGGTCGTGTGGGCTTCAATCTTGCCGGTAATCAAATTCCGGGTGATGATGCCCCGGGCCTTGCCATCGACCACCACCAGATCGAGCATCTCTGTCCGGGGGATCATCTCGACTTTGCCGGCGTCCACCTGGCGCTCCAGGGCTTGATACGCCCCGAGGAGCAATTGCTGGCCCGTCTGGCCGCGCGCGTAGAACGTTCGCGATACCTGGGCGCCGCCGAACGAGCGATTGGCCAACAAGCCCCCGTATTCGCGCGCGAACGGCACACCTTGCGCCACGCATTGATCGATGATATCGACGCTGATTTGCGCTAATCGGTAGACGTTGGCTTCGCGGGAACGGAAGTCGCCGCCTTTGACCGTGTCGTAGAAGAGCCTGAAGATGCTGTCGCCGTCGTTCTGATAGTTCTTCGCCGCGTTGATGCCGCCCTGAGCGGCGATGCTATGCGCGCGGCGGGGCGAATCCTGGAAACAAAAACATTTGATGTTGTAGCCGAGTTCGGCCAGCGTCGCGGCAGCCGATGCACCCGCCAGGCCCGATCCGACCACTATCACGTTGAACTTCCGCTTGTTCGCCGGATTCACCAGCTTCATTTCAAACTTACAAGCGTCCCAGATCTTCTCGATTGGCCCCGAGGGAATTCGCGCGTCGAGGAGCATTAGGAAACCACTCCGGTCATCACGGCGATGGGCACTGAGACGAACCCCGCGATCAGAAGCACCGTCACGACCGCGGATGCACGCTTGAGGATCGGCGTGTATCTCGGATGATTGACGCCCACTGTCTGGAACATGCTCCACAGGCCATGATAGAGATGAAATCCGAGCATCAACATGGCGACGATGTAGGCGATCGAAACAATGGGCACTTGGAAGCCCGCCACGACGTTCTCGTATGGATGCAGTTCCTGAAAATCCGGGTGTACCGTTCCGAATGTCAGATGCAACAAATGATAGACGAGGAAGGCGAAGATAATGGGGCCGCTCCACATCATCGTCCGGGAGGCGTAACTGGCTTGTACGAATTCCTTCCCGGACATAGGCCACAGGACGCGCGTCCGACTTCAGCTTGGTGAGTTGGACAGCCGCCACGATATGAAGGACTACCGATATCAACAAGACCAGGCGGGCGATCCACAGCAGCGAACCAAATTTGCGTAACAGCACCGCATAGTCGTCCATTTTTTCGGCGCCTTCAAAGACCTGCAGGTTTCCGGCGCAGTGCGTTACGAGAAAGCCAAACATAACGGCGCCAGTCACAGCCATGACTACTTTTTTGCCAAGGGAAGTCTGGTAAAAATGCACAGTTGGTGTACTTTCATTGTAAGCGGACGCCGAGGAAGGAGCGCGACTGGGCGCTATTTAGAGGTGGCTTCAAAAGAGGCAGAGGGCAGGTTCATGCTTGGTGCGGAAAGGCGTGCGTAGATCTTCTGAAGAGCATACATTGAACAACCAACAACGACAGCCGCAACGGCGTTCACAGCGAGAACGGCAACAGCGGTGGAGAAGAACGCAGCCGCGTCCACCTTACGCATTTTGCGCAATCTGTGCCAGGTGCTCCAATCGAGCAGACAGATTCCGATATACGCAGTGACCGCCGCCAGCGCGGGAATCGGAATGTGCGCGACGTAACCTGCGCCCAGTTCCAGTATGAGAATCAAAAACACCGCATGCAGCACGTTTGCCATGCGAGTGGTACCGCCGCAACGAACCGCAGCCAGACTTCGAGCCGGAATACCTACGCTCATCGGGGCGCCAAACATTCCCGCGCACACATTAGCGATTCCGTAGGCGCCGAGTTCCGCGTCTGCGTCGGTGGGCTTGAGGTGGCGGTGACGTCCGCGAAAGTGTTCGACAACGCGCGACGTGATCAGGATGTTCACCGAGCTCACAAATGCCAGCCCCGCCGCCGATGGCAGTACGTTGAAGACATCGGATCGCGTCCACGAGAAACCGGCAAAATCGGGCATGGAGAGCGGCAGCGTGCCGACCTCTTTCTCGTGCAAACCCAGAAGTTTCGCGATGACGATGGCCAACAACACGCCGAGTAACGGTGCCGGCAACTTGGGCGCATAGCGCGCGATCGCGAAGGCGGCTCCGATTACGACAATCGCGATAATAGCCGGCGCCAGCCGAGATTCCCCTAGCCTCTCGATGACCTGTATTAATTGGAGGAGCGTATTCGACGACGTCATGTCGATCGGAGACGCGATGCCTAGTATCGTCTTCAACTGCGAAATCACCATCAACGCGCCGATGCCGCAGGAGAAGCCGGAGACCACGGGATGCGGCACCTTCGCGATATGACGTCCGAGACGCATGACGCAAAAAGCCATCATGAAAACCGCCGCTACGATAGAGACCTTGGCTGCGCCGCCGATGCCCTGGCTTTTAACTGCCAGAGCGATGAACGGGACCGTCGCGCTGGCTGTTCCGCCGATGAGAATCGGATTGCGCCCAAGCACGGCCGTAATCGGCGCAGTCAGAATAGATGTGAAGATGCCCAGAACAGGCGGAAGTCCCATCAGGGCCGCCATCGCGAGGCCGTATGGCAATGCGATGAGGGCCGCGATTGCGCCCCCGAGAGCGTCGCCTGTGAATTGACGAAAACTGTAAGTTGGGATGAGCTTTTTGATCATGGTTTCCGAGATCGAGGAAGGGAAGTCCCGCGCGGAAAACCCATAACCGCGCGGGACCGGGTTGTTAGGGGTTATGCCATTACTTTCAAGAAAGAGGTCTTGAATCGAGCCATTTCTTCCTTGGTGCCGATCGTGACACGCACGTAGGTGGGCCAAACCGGCCAGGTGCGTCCGATGTAAACGTGATCCTTCGCCATGGCGGCGATTACTTCCTTGCCGGGACGCTTCACATCGGCCATGAACTTATTGCTCTCGGAAGGAATGAAGCTGAAGTTGTGTTTCGTCATGAAGTCGAACACATCTTCGCGAATGTTGCCGATGATTGCGCGGCGCTTTTCGACAAGATCCTTCACTTGCAAGCTGGCGGTAGCCCCGGCCATGCCGGTCACAGGCATCGCGCCCGCGCCCCACCCTTGGAGCTTCTTGAGCAGATCGGGACGGCCGATGGCCGCACCCGCGCGTAATCCAGCCATGCCGTAAAGCTTGGAGAACGTGCGGAGAATCACGACATCCTTATCCGCCGCCACCAGATCTGAGCCTTTCACGGCATTCGGCGAAATGTGGATGTAGGCTTCGTCTAGCAATAGGATGGAGCCGGCCGGCTTGTTGGCCAGAATCCATTCGATGTCCGCGCGCGAAGTAAGCGTGCCGGTCGGATTGTTCGGATTGCAAAGGTAGATGAGGCCCGCATTCGGATCCGCGGTGGCCATCGCCTTCACGTCATGCGCGTAGGTCTTGGTCAGCGGAACTTTGACAACTTTCGAGCCGATGAAATCCGCGGCGCGCCCGCCCGCTTCATAACCGGGGTCGGCCATGACGAGGCTCTTGGTCGGCGATGTGAAAGCCAGCACCGCCTGATGGAGAGGAGCGCTGGAACCCGCGTACGGCATCACGTACGACGGCTTCACGCCCTCAATTTCGGCCAGCACCTTGGCCATGTTGAAGGTTTCGCCATAAAGATAGCGTCCACCCTTCTGCACGATGTTGTGGATCGCTTCCGCAGCTTCCGGGCAAGGACCCATCGGATTTTCGTTTGCGTTAATAATGACCGCATCCGCCGGCATGGGGCCGTTGATCATGGACAATTGCGCCATCGCGGACTCGTTATAAAACGGGAGTGTCGCGCCTGCAGCGAGAAGGGAGGTGATCCGTCCCAGGTTGCGCCGCGTGAAACCTCTCTTCAGAATTTCTTTCTTCGCTTCTAAATTTAAAGTGTCAACCATTTCTTCCCTCAAGATGTTTGGTGTTGAACTACTTTCACCACCGGCTTCGTGGGCGATGGAGTTCCAAAAAGATGGCCAGCCCGCGCGGGCCGGAAAGCAAAAGTTGCGGTCCATCTGTGGGGCGCTCAACCGTCAACATTCGGGAGCACACTGGGACACAGAGCGAACAGACCAATGCCTCGCCAGGGAGAAATTTCTCAGAACAGAGAGTTGGGATTTACAGTGAGGATCGATTGGCGATGTGGCCAGCCGATAGGTACTTGGGGTCTAGACCCGACTTAGTTAAGTTAACCGATTTTTCAATTTCTGTCCAGTGGTACTTGAAGCTGCGCTTCACAGAAATTCACGAACAACAGACCGCCGTTCCCTGGACCGGTGACTCGTCGGCAAATGAAGCTGAAAAATTCCGTTGACACCCGCGTGCGATCAACTGATCCCCTCAGTGCAATCCTCGCAGCCGTTGCCGACCCGACACGCCGCGCAATTCTCGAAAAGCTCGCCACAGGAGAGGCTACCGCAAAACACTCTTGCTGAACCCTTCAAGATGAGCCTCCCGGAGCGCACCGAACGCTTCGAGGCGATGCCGGGCGCCGAACATCTGTAGTCACGCTAACCTTCGATGAGAAAGACGGTCGGACAACCATCACATCGCATATGCTTTTCCAGAACAAGGCGCAACGAGATACCTGCCTGCGCTCAGGTATGGAACTGGGTGTGAAGGAGTGCTACCTGAAGATCGACGGCCTGCTGGCGGAACTGGCCGAGTAGTTTCAAAAACCGTCCGCTTCAGTGATGCTGTAACCGGTTCAGATCGTTGTGGTCCATTTCAAGCTGATTCGAGACGAGTTGCTTGGCCGATAACGCAGGTTTCGCAACACCTTTCGTCCCATGCTTCTCGGTCTTTGCCATGATGTGGAAGAGCTCGTGTGCCAGCACGCGCCCAACTGCGCGGCCGAAGACGGCATCAGCATCCTTGTGTTCTTCGCCGGAAAGCACTGGTGTAATCGAAGACTTAACGCGTTCGCAGGCGATCTCGCTGAACGGGAGGATCTCGCCATCGACTGTGTGAGTGAAACCGAACGGGCCCCGTTCGTCAAAAGGCAGCGGAATGCGGTCCATCGTGCAACGGCCTTTAAATTTCACGATCACCAATTCGGGATACGTTTCGCCGGAAGCTGCGTCCTCGGCTAGACGATAATCGAAGCGGAAACCAGAATCTTTCATGATGGTTGAAAGTTCCTGCTTCATGGCATCGAGCATGGCGTCGGAACGTTTTTCTTCGAATTGAAGGAGGAGGGTGACGGGGGAAGGCTCAACGGCGGTCGCCGCAAACACCACCGGCGCAGCGAGCAAGGCCGCACTTAACAGGGAAAACGCACATCTGCACGATACACTACGCGACATGGCTACCTCTCCACATGGAGGTCAAATAACTACCTCTGGAAGTATATACGAAATGAAGGGCGTTTTGTTTCCCGGTGTGTCATTAGCCCCCTGTCGAGGGCTCCCGGCAGGATTCACGCTCGATGAGTTCCACTCCCAGGAGGCGGTGTTCGGGAATCTGCTTATCCTTGTCGGCCGCCAGCCGTAGCAGGATTTCGACTGCCGCATGCCCCATCTCATATTTAGGCTGATGAATTGTTGTGAGGGGCGGATGAATGATGCTGGAAAACTCGAGATTGTCGAAGCCGATCAGCGATAGGTCCTGCGGAATGCGGAGACCACGCTCCCAAATGGCCCGCACGGCGCCGAAAGCCATTACATCGTTGGCCGCGAAGATTGCGGTGACCTCCGGGTGTTCGTCCAGCAATTTCCTGGTCAGTTCCGCACCGCCCGCGAAATTGAATTTTCCATGAAGGACGATCGGCCGAACAGGATCCGCAGCGGATTGCAGCGTGCGCACGAAACCACGCGCGCGGTCGGTCAGATTTCCGTGCTGGCGCGGTCCAGTAAGGTGAGCGATTTTTCGGTGGCCGAGATCGAGCAGGTACTGTGCTGCCAGCGCGCCTCCCGATTCGTTATCCGCGCACACCGTCGAAAGGGTCCTGTTGGAAGCCGACCGGTTGAGCAATACGATGGGTACCTTTGAAGCGGCCAACTGGCCTTGTTGCTCACGATTCAGGGAATAGACTGAATTCATTAGAATTCCGTCGACGCGCTTCTCCTGTAGCGAGTGGACATACTGCATCTGTTTTTCTGCGTCGAGATCGCTATTGCAAAGCATCAGGTCGCACTTTCCACGGCGCGCCGCATCCTCAGCGCCGCGCGCGACTTCAGCAAAAAACGGATTGCGAATGTCGCTTACGACCAATGCCAACGAATGTGAGCGGCCGGTAACCAAACCGCGTGCTACGCGATTGGGACGATAATTCAGCCTGGCTGCGACCGCAACCACGAGTTCGCGCGTCTGGTCGTTTACGCCGTACCCGTTGTTGAGAGCCCTTGAGACTGTCGAGATGTTCACGCCCGATTCGCGGGCCACGTCTTTGATTGTTACTGGCATTGCATTATTGCAAACGTTTCCAATTTTCTGAACCTTGGCCTGCCTTCAGCGTCGATTCAGACCCATGATTACCTGCCTTGCCAGCATAACAAGCGCTTGTTCAACTTACCAGCATTACGTTAAGAAAATTCTGCAAACATTCCCATTGACACGTCACCACACGCATGATAAAGTCTCTTCACTGTTGTAAAAACGGGTGGCGTTTTGCATCCAGTCCGGTGCCAAGTCGCCTAGGATCGCAAATCAGCCTGGAGAAGAATTGTGCGAAGAGTCTTACTGTTAGTGATGTTGTGCCTGCCATTTCACACGGCCTACGCTCAAACTGCCGGAGAAATTACGGGTGAAATCAGAGACCCCAGCGGTGCAGTAACGCCGAATGTTCCCGTTACCGCCACCAACAGCGCGACCAATGTCACGCGCGCCACCACCACCAACGCGGCCGGAATTTACAGTTTCCCCGATCTGACTCCCGGAACATATCAGGTAAAGGTCGCGGCGCCCGGCTTCGACACAATCGTCAAGACCAACATCGAACTCCAGGTGCAGCAGACGGCCCGCATCGATTTCACCCTGACCGTCGGACAGACTACGCAGACGTCGAAGTGAGCGCCTCGGGCGAATTGCTGAGCACCGAGGACGCGACCGTCGGCACCGTGATCGAGCAAAAGCGAATCAGCGAGCTGCCGTTGAACGGCCGCAACTTCTTCAGCCTGGTCGCCTTGGCTCCCAACGTGACCTTCGGTTTCCTACCCGCGCAGCAGGCCAGCGGACGCCTGGGCGGCACGCGCTCCACGCTCACGATGTCGCTCTCCGGCGCGCGCGCGACGTGGGCGAACTACACTCTTGACGGCATCACCAACACCGACGTCGATTTCAACACTTACATCGTGCTGCCGTCGGTGGAGGCGCTGCAGGAATTCAAGGTCCAGTCCGGAATCTACCCGGCGGAGTTCGGCCGGGAAGCCGGACAGGTCAACGTCTCCACCAAACCCGGCACCAACAACTATCACGGCACCGTCTTCGAATTCCTGCGCAACAACGTGCTCGACGCCAGGGCTTACGACTTCAGCTCGAGCACGCGCAGCGCGACCAATCCCTCTCCCAGGAAGCAAGCCGTACCGCCAGAATCAATACGGCTTCACGTTGGGCGGGCCGATTCAGATTCCGAAGGTGTTCAACGGAAAGAACCGGCTCTTCTTCATGTCGAACTTCGAAGGATTCAAGTCCCGCCAGGCCGCTGTCACATTCGCGACCACGATGACGCCGGCGATGCGGAACGGCGATTTCTCCGCCATCCCCACACGCCTTGCAGGATCCGCTCTACGCGCGCCGGAACTCCTCCCAACATCGACGACCGTGCCTTTCCCGGGAAATCAGATTCCCGCCAGCCGCATCGACAAGAACTCCTGCTTCTGATGAAGTTCTTTCCCTTGCCGAATCAGCCCGCCACGCCGGGGCTGCCGCAGCGAAATTATCAATACCCGATCAACACGCCGGTCGACAAGGACCAGTTCAACCAGCGCATCGATTTCAACGAGAGCGCGAAATCGCAGTGGTTCGGCCGCTATAGCTGGACCGACGAGTTAACCATCAATCCCGGACATCACCACCGACGGCCAGACTCTGTACACCAGGGCCAGCCAGTGGGTCTTGTCGAACGTCCGGATCCTTTCGCCGACAAAGGTGAACGAGGCGCGGTTCGGCTACAACTCGCTGTTCAACAACATCACCCAGCAGTTGGCCGGCGTCGAGGATGTGGATGCGGAGATCGGCGTGCCGGTCAAGGTCACGGACAAGAATTCCTGGGGCATTCCCAACATCCAATTGAGCAACAATCTGACCAGCTTCGGCAACCCCACCAGCAGCCCGTTTCAGATCAACGACAAGGTTTTCCAGGGCGTCGACAACTTCTCCTGGATCATCGGCAAGCATTCGCTGCGCATGGGAGGCGAGTACCGCTACAACGAGTTTCCGCAGCTCGGAAATGAATTCCCGCGCGGCCAGTTCTTTTTCAACGGCAGTTCACCGGCAATCCGAACACGCAGAGCACCGGCTACTCGGGCGCGGACTTCCTGCTGGGCGTACATGCACAACAGCATCATTGCCGTCGCGCTGGCTTCGGCCGATTTCCGCAACAGCGAATGGGCGGCCTACGTCGACGACACCTGGAAGGTGCTGCCGCACCTGACCATCACCGCCGGTCTGCGATGGGAAGTTGCGCAGCCGATGCTCGACGCGTCCGGCCACGAGCGTGAATGTCCAGCTCAACGACAACGGACTCCCCTCGGCGGCGAATGTGCCGACATGAGCCAGCATCCGGTTCTACGTCCGCACCGGCAGCGGAGATTTCTACGAGGGCCTCAATTTCCGCTACCAGCCCTATTGGGCCAGCACAGGGAGTGAGCAGTTGCCGGCTCCCCGCCCTTCAGACTGCCCGCGACGGCCGGCTGGGCACCCGGCTGATCACCACCAACTACAACAACTTCGCGCCGCGGCTGGGAATCGCCTGGAGTCCGTCGGACAAATGGTCGATCCGCACCGGTTTCGGCTTCTTCTATCTCGCAGGAAAGCAAGAACTCCATCTTCGATCTCAATCGCGGACTGGGAGGCCGAACGGGAACCGTTGAGGCAAACACCTATCGGCGCCGACCATCACTTACTCGAATTTCATCAACACGGCTCACTCTCCCGGTCACCTGCCCGTCGGCCTCACCTGGGGCGCGGACTACATCTGCCGACCACGTACAGCATGCAGTACCTGTTCAACGTCCAGCGCGCGATCGGCAACTCGACGACTCTCGAGGTCGGTTACAACGGATCGCAGAGCCGCCACCTGGACAACCTGATGAATGCGGGCCAGCCCATTCCCGGAACCGCACCCGATCGTCACCCGCTTGCCCTATCCGGAATTCGGGGCGGCCGGGATTCAGTTCCTGAAGGCCGATGGCGTCGGCAACTACAACGGCCTCAGCGCCAAACTGAGCCAGCGTTTCGGAACGAATCTGACCACGCTGTTCAGCTACACGTGGTCCAAGGCCCTGGATGACGGCAGCGCCATCCGCGGCGCACATCGACTTCACCGCGCAGGACTCGCGCTGCCGGGCGTGCGACTACGGCATCTCCACTTTCAATGTTCCGCATCGTTTCGTGGCGTCGGTTCTCTACACGCTTGCCGTTCGGCAAGGGACAGCGCTTCCTGAATCATGGAGGGATCGTGAACCAGGTGGTCGGCGGCTGGCAGCTCAGCACGATCACCACGGCGCAAAGCGGCCAGGCGCTGGAGACGAGTTCATGGGATTCGCCGGGTACCGGTTTCTCGCGTCAGCAACCGGCTCAACTGCGTCGCCGGCGCAGACTCCGGTGCTTCCCAATCCCACGGCGCAACGGCTGGTACAATCCGGCGGCGTTCACCAACACCGGTCGCCCCGCTGTTCGGAACCTGCGCGCGCAACAATCTGATTGGCCCGAAACAGGTGAACTTCGATTTCTCGGCGATCAAGGATTTCCGGATCACCGAGAAACAGTCTCTCCAGTTCCGCATGGAAATGTTCAACGCTCCCAATCATGTGGAGTTGGGCAACCCGAATCGTAGGCTGGGGCAGTTCGAACGTGGCGCCGCCGTCGACATTTGGCCAGATCACCTCCACCCGGGCCAGCATGCGCCAGATTCAGTTCGCGCTCAAGTATAACTTCTGAAGTGATGATAGAATCGGCCCGCAAGCGATATCCGAATTTGAAAGGACCATTATGATTCGAACGATAGAAAAGATGCTCGATAGTTTCGAGCGCGGCACGATGTCCCGCCGCCAGCTCGCCCTTTCCCTCGCGGCCTTAGTCACCGGCGTACAGGCGGCGCCGAAGGATGCGGAACTCAAGGCAGTGAGCATCAATCACGTTACCGTGCGCGTCCCCGACCTTCATCGCACGTCGCAGTTCTACCAGGAATTCTTCGGGATGCCGCTGAAACAACAATCGGCGACAATCCACATCCTAGGTGTCGGGAACTCTTTCTTTGGCATTGAGCAAGGCGACGGCCCCGGCGCCACGGTCGATCACTACGACTTTGGAATTGCCGGCTTCAACGCCGACGATGCGCGCGCGAAGTTGAGAAAGCGCAACTTCAAAGTCGCCGACAGCAAAGCCAAGGATTCTTTCAAGTTTCACGACCCGGACGGATTCCAGATTCAACTGAACGCACCGGACTACGTCGGTCACGTGGGCTGACATCGCGCCATGACTAGAAGATCGTTGGCGTCTTTGTTAGCCTTTCCTGCCGCGTTTGCGGCGCGAGTCAGGGCACAAGCGGCTCCCGTGGCTTACTCGACGAGCTTCGACCCCGACGGGACCGTCCACATCACACGCACCATCCCGGTTCCCAAAACCATCTCACCCGAAGCATATAAATGGATGACGACGAGTGACAGCTTGCGGCCCAAGGGTGGGACCAAAGAAGCAGCCGCCTACACCGAAAAGATGCACGCCGTTTATCCAACGGAGATGGAGCAAACGACCATCGCCGGAGTGAAGGTGAAGATCTTCACGCCGAAACACTATCCCGCGGAAAAACGTGATCGCATTCTCATTTCACTTCATGGTGGCGGCTTCACCAGCGATTCCGGATCCACGATCGAAAGCGTTCCCATCGCTGCGTTGACCGGCACGAAGGTGATCGCGGTCGAATACCGGCTGGCCCCGGAATTTCCATTCCCCGCCGCCGTGGATGACACGGTCGCAGTCTACAAGGAAGTCTTGAAAACTCACGCGCCGAAGAAAATCGGTGTCTTCGGTACCTCCGCCGGCGCCGTTCTTGGAGCTCAGGCGTCGGTCCAGTTCCGCAAACTCGGTCTGCCCCAGCCGGCCGCCCTGGGTTTCTTCTCCGGGTACGTCGATCTCGCGAGGTACGGCGATTCCAGATACATTTACAACGCGAACGGGTTCAAAGACTACGCCGGCCTGGACGGCTTGGGAATGAACGCCTACGTCGCGGACCACGACCGCAAAGATCCGGTGCTTTCGCCGATTTACGCCGATCTAAAGGGATTCCCGCCGACACTCTGTATGACCGGTACTCGCGACCACTGCCTCAGCGGCACGGTCGACTTTCATCGTGCGCTGCTGCGGGCGGGTGTGGACGCGCGGCTGATGGTCTTCGACGCCATGAAGCACGCTCACTGGTACGCGTTCGACCTGCCTGAATCGAAGGAAGCGCTCGAAGCGCAAGCGAATTTTCTCGACCAGCACCTCGGATGACCGGCTAGCTTCACGGCGTCCTTTCAGTGTGCGCCGCTTGCGACAGATACTTGTAAAATCCCAGATCGTCGCTCGAGAAAAGCTTGGTCACGAAAATAACCTGCCCGGTGTGTTCAGCGAAATGCACAACCACATGATAGATGGCTTCAAGCAACGTGAGCTCATACTTTTGGATTTTTACGCGGTCTTTGAGCCGCTCGACATCAAGCGACTCGATTATTTTCGTAGCGGCCTGAACGCGGTCGCGCAAGCGCGTGGCCAGCTCCGCTCCTGTCAATCCGTCGCGCGCGGCGAACTCGGCATCCCGGTCGCGCGTGTCCACCGCTCCGCCAACACCGGACAGAATCCATTGACCCAGGTTGCCGCAGACGTGCAGTACCAGGTTGCCGATGGCATTTTGCGAGCCGGAATTGCGCGCCCAGATCTGCTCGTCAGGAAGCCGGTTCAAGCAGTCTTCGATGCGGCTCTCGTACTGTCGCAACTTGTCGGCTGAGTACTTCAAAAAGATTTCGTCCATACCTTATTATTAGTAGATGAGCACCTCCACGTTGACGCCTGCCGGCAATCCCCCTGTTTTGAAATCGACTGCCGAGGAAGTAATCGCCCTCGAAAAAGAGTACGTCCTGCAGAACTATGGCCGTTATCCGCTGGTGCTTGATCGCGGCAAGGGTGTGTATGTTTACGATCCAAATGGCAAGCGCTACCTGGATCTGCTGTCAGGTATTGGCGTAAACGCGCTGGGCCATGCTCACCCGCGGATTGTGAAAGTGATCCGTGAACAGGCGGGCCGCCTGATCCACACGTCGAATCTCTATTACAACGAGTTTCAGGGCAAGCTGGCCAAGAAACTGGCGGAACTGAGCGGGCTGCAGCGTAGCTTCTATTGCAATTCGGGCACAGAGGCGACGGAAGGCGCGTTGAAGATGATTCGCGCGCACGGCAACAAGATCAGTACGTCGAAGTTCGAAATTGTTTCGGTGGACAATTCGTTCCACGGACGGACCTTCGGTGCGCTGTCCGTAACGGGGCAGCCGAAATACCGGAAAGACTTCGAACCGTTGCTGCCCGGTGTTAAGTTCGTGCCGTTGAACGACATCACGGCGCTGGAACAGGTTGTGTCGGAGCGCACAGCGGGCATCATTCTCGAAGCGATTCAGGGCGAAGGCGGCGTATACCCGATGAGCGAGGAGTTCATCCGGAAGTCCCGCGAATTGTGCGATCGGTACGACGCCTTGCTCGTGGACGATGAGGTGCAGTGCGGCGTAGGCCGGGCAGGAAAATACTTCTCATATCAACTACTCGATCCGGTGGTGATGCCCGACGTGCTGACTCTGGCCAAGCCGCTCGGCTGCGGCGTTCCAATGGGTGCGATTGTGACGAACGAGCGAGCAGCGGCCTCGATCGCATCCGGAATGCACGGTTCCACCTTCGGCGGTGGTGCGCTGGTGTGCCGCGTGGCGTTAGAGTTCTTCGACATTCTCGACGAATTGTTGCCGTCGATCGAACGCGTGGGCACCTATTTCCGCATGCGCCTGCGGGAGCTTCAGCACAAGCACAGCTTCATCAAAGAGGTGCGCGGGGCCGGACTGATGATTGGCGTGGAACTGACATGTCCCGGTAAACAACTGGTAACGGATGCGATGAACCAGGGTCTGCTGATTAATTGCACGCACGAAACGGTGCTGCGCTTCCTGCCTCCCTACATACTCACGGAGAAGGACGTGGACCGGGCAATCAAAGTACTGGCCAAACTGTTTAAAAAGTTCAAGCCGGAGGCGTCATAGCCGCGGTAACGGCGTTGAGCACTTTATAGAGGGCTGCCGGTTGGATTGGTTTGCTGATGTAGTGATCCATTCCGGCCTCAAGGCACCGTTCGCGATCGCCGGCCATCGCGTGCGCCGTGATAGCGATAATCGGCGTGCGACGCTGGCTCTCCTGTTCTCTCGCTCGAATGACTGCCGTTACTTCGAAACCATCCATTCCAGGCATTTGAACGTCCATCAGAATTACGTCGTACGGCTGGATGGCGTGCTGGATAAGCGCCTCCGGACCGCTAGTGACAGCCGTGACGCGATGGCCTCGCTTCTCCAACAGCCGCACTGTCAGGAAGCGATTAACGTTGTTGTCTTCGGCAACCAAAATATGCAGACCGGACGCGGTTCTCGAAATATTGCTGATGCCGGTCGAAGCTTGTTTGTCTCCGGCCGCTTCTCCTACCAGCTGAAACCGGGCGGTGAAGTAGAAGTTGCTCCCATGATCGGGCTCGCTGACCACCCAGATTCGCCCATTCATCATCTGTACAAGCCGCGAACAAATGGCTAGGCCGAGACCCGTACCCTCATAGCGGCGCGCCGTGGAAGAATCGGCCTGGCGGAAGGCTTCAAAGATTACTTGCTGTTGCTCCGGCCGGATGCCGATTCCCGTATCGGCGACCGAGAACTGAAGCATCAGGCTGCCTTCCTCTTCGTTGGTGGAGGCTACGCGGGCGATGATGATGACCGCGCCGCGCTCCGTAAATTTGATCGCATTTCCGATGAGATTGAGCAGAATCTGGCGCAGACGCGCGGGATCGCCGACAATGGCCGCCGGCACTCGCGCATCCACCTCTTCCCGCACCAGCAGTCCCTTTTGGCCGGCCCGCGAAGCCAGCGTGCGGACCGCATCCTGAACGCATTGCCGTATTGAGAACGGAATCGGATTCAGTTCAAAACGGCCGGCTTCGATTTTCGAGATGTCCAGAATATCGTTCAGCAGGGTAAGCAGCGCGTCGGCGGAGTGCTTGGCGATCTCCAGATACTCGCGTTGTTCCGTTGTGAGGGAAGTGCCCAGCGCCAGTTCGGTCATGCCGATAATGCCGTTCATTGGGGTGCGGATTTCATGGCTGACATTGGCGAGAATTTCGCTCTTCAGCCGATTGGCGGTTTCCGCGCGGACTTTCTCTTCCAGCACGCGCCGGCTTTCACGTTCCAGAAGGAGCGTTTCGTAGATGACGCCGACGTGGCCGGCGATGTGGCCCAGAAACTCACGGTCCTTCGCGGAGTAGGCTTCTTGCGATTTCTTTGCGCCAAGCAGCAGCGCGCCGAGAAGCGCGCCATTGTGTCCGCGAACCGGCACTACCAGAGCCAGCGCATGATTCGCCAGCCGGAACTGGTCGGCATCCATCGGGCCTGGCGAATTCTCCACGGCGCGGTAGAGTTCGGCGGTGGACGAGATGTTGGCTTGAGCGGCATCCGGTTGGTCGGGGATCAGGCCGCCCCGCCCGTAGGGCCGGTGGGAGACGAATAGGACCGCTGGATGCAGTGCCGCCTCTATCCGGGCGCGGACCAGACGCGCGACGTCGTCCAAGGCCCGGCAACCGTGGATTGCGCCGAGCAACTCGGCAAGTATGCGTTCGCTGTCGTAAGAGGCGCGGAAGAAGTGCCTGTCGAATGCCAGAAGGATGCGCTTCCTGTATGGCAGACAAAGGGCGGAAGCGATGAGAAGGCAAAGAAAGATCCGGTTTTTCGAAATCAGGTCGGCCACCGTTACGTTCGGATTGATGGCGATTTGGATAACGAGGGCTAAGGCCGGAAGCAATGTGGCGATACCCAGAGCCTGCCGGGCCAGGATGTGCTGAAGGCCGCGCCGGATCGCAATCCTGACTCCGAGAAGCCTGTGTTTCACGATGACGTACGCTAGCGTGATCGGTATCAGAATGGTGAAACAGTTGGTAGCCGCCCCGAGCTCCGGTGTGACAGTGCCCCTCAAGCGCCAAAGCGACACAGCCACGTTCGGTCCGAGACCGGCAACGATTCCGAACGCGAACCAGCGCGTGCGAAGACGAAGGTCCGGCTGTTGGATCGAGCGGTAGTTAAAAAGAACGGCGGCCGGGATCGCGACCGGAAAGATAATATCTGTGAGCACGCTGAGCGAATTGCGGAGCGCAGGCAGAGGCGTTCCAGCCAGCCAATCGGCCAGCGCCAGTCTCGGCTCGGTATCGAGCATTGGGACGAGCTGCGGCAGCAGCATCACCAGCCACACGAGTAGGGCCCACGCAGGGAGCACGATCTGGAGAACTCGCAGCGGCCATGGGGATTCACTACGAGCCGGAAAGCAAACAGAAAAACGGTAGCCCATCACGTAGTGCCAGGGATATACAAACGCCAGGAAACCGAGCATCACCGATAGATGTCCGTCTTCGAACACCATTGGGAGAGCGACCGCCAGACGAAGATAGTGGAATGCAACCAGAAATCCGGTAACGGATGCGAGCTTTGCCAGTTGCTCCTCAGGCTTGGCGAGTGCGAGGAAGAGTGCGAGCGAGAAGAACGCCAGACTTACCGTCAACATGGCGGCGGCCGGAAATTGCCACTGGACATCAACCAGCTTCGACACCGTGAGTTCGTATCTCTGCCTGAGCCCGTTACGAAGTATGTCTACCGAATAGGTATCGCCCGGTTGCAAGCCGCGCAGGCTCTCTAGCGGGTAGATCCGCGCGGCGCGGGAATCGTCGTTGACTGCCAGGATCCGGTCGCCTGGTTGAAGCTTCCCGCTGGCTGGACCGTTTGCGGGGAGCCACGTGATGGTGCGTTGCCCGCCTATGACGGCCGTGTTCCAGCCGAACCAGTTTCGCCCTTGAGAGAAGTGGTAGAGGGTATAAATATCGCCCGCGGCGAACAAGATGTAGAGACACGACAAACCTGTGGCAATCCAGGCATATCGGCTTCGGGGCATTCTCGTTATTATCGCAGCAGCTACAGCAGATCGTCGCGGCGCCGTTTTTCCAACGCTTTCACCACTTCGCCAACTTCCTGAGCGCGGTGCCGTCGGGCGACCAGGAGGGCGTCAGGAGTATCGACGATGATGAGATCGTCTACCCCCAGCAGGGCGACCATTTTTCCAGGCGCGTCGATATAGTTGCCGGCCGCTTCATGCAGCAGCGTATCGCCGGCGCTGACGTTACCGGCCGCGTCGCGAGGGTGGTGAAGTTCGTAGACGGCGTTCCAACTGCCTACGTCGTTCCATCCGAAGTCGCCCGATGCCAGGCCAACCACATTCTTGGCCTTTTCAATTACCGCGTAATCTATTGAAATATTTTCGCACAGCGGGTAAACCTCGGCCAGTTGCGTGGCGAAGCGGCGATTACCGAATGGCGGCAGAGAGGCAAGCAGCGCGGCGGTTTTCCCCAAATGTTGACGAAGAGCTTGAAGCAAGACGTCGGTCCGCCAGAAAAACATTCCGGCGTTCCAGTAATAATTGCCCGCGGCCACAAAGCGCTTGGCCGTTTTCGGGTCCGGCTTTTCGCGGAAGCGGCGGACGGGCAATGGCTCGAGCGATCCACCCTTTACACCCTTTTCGAATTCGATGTAACCATAACCGGTTTCGGCCCAGCGCGGCTGGATTCCGATCACCGCGATTTTGCCCTGTTCGGCTGCGCGGAACGCGGGCCGAAGGAAACGCAGGTATCGGCTTGGCTTGCTGATGATGTGATCGGCCGGGAAGACGCTCATCACGGAGTCCTTGTCGACGGACTGCAGGATGTGCGCCGCCAGGCCGATGGCGGGCGCGGTATTGCGCTGCGCCGGCTCGGCTAGAATCTGACGCTTCGGCACTTCCGGGAGCTGGGAGACGATCTCGTCGCGCAAGTGATCGTTGGTGAGTATCCAAATGCGCTCGGGCGGAAGGACGGGGCGTAGACGATCGACGGTTTGTTGGATGAGTGAACGGTCACCCTGGAAGGTGAGTACCTGCTTCGCCTTGGCGCGACGGCTACGCGGCCAGAAGCGAGTCCCGCGCCCGCCCGCGAGAATCAGGCCGTAGTGATGGGCTTTTGCCATTAAAAACTAATTTAGCGGATAGGGGCGCACAAGCCGGAATGTCCGGTTCCAACGGGTCTTAGTGAAAAAATGCTGGGCTATATCGAGAACGTGATCGAAATGGATGTTGCCATCGGAGATCTGATCGGTGGGCGCGTCGTACGACCAGAAAATCAGCAGCGGCTTGCCGATGATATTCTCACGCGGAACAAGTCCCCAGAATCGGCTGTCGGCCGAGTTGTCGCGGTTGTCGCCCATGGCGTAGTAGAAACCTGGAGGCACCGTGAGTTCCCCGTTCGAGACGTACTGGTCGAGCATCTCGCGGCCCCGTGGATAGATCATGATGTCGGGCTGCTGCGGAAAATTGTTCAGGTAATTGCTCGTCTGCTCGTTGACGAGAATCTTGTACGGCTCGACTTCCGGCTTGCCGTTTACGTAGAGCTGTTTGTTCACGATGTGGATGTGATCGCCCGGAACGCCGATCACACGCTTTACGTAGTTCTGCGAAATGTCGAGCGGATACTTGAAGACGATGATGTCGCCGCGCTTCGGCTCCTCGTAGGGGAGAAGATGTTTGCTGACCGCGTCCGAAGGAGAATAGGACAATTTGTCGACGATGAGATGATCGCCAATCAGGACTGTGTTCTCCATGGAACCCGTCGGCACGACGAAAGCCTGTAGCAGCGTGGTGGTACCGAATAGCAGCATCAGAATGGTAACGGCCCACTCCGAAATGAAATTGCGGACTTCAGGTACGGCGGCCGCTCTCGCAGCCGGCTCAGTTTTGGGAAGAGTAGCCATGGATCAGTTTGAGGGTGCGACTCCAACGCGTTTTACTGAAAAAGTGCTCGGCCAGGTCGACGATGTGATCGACGCCGATGGTCGGGTCGGCCAAGCGGTCCGTGGTCGTGTCGTACGACCAGTAGATGATCAACGGTTTGCCGATGATATTTTCCCGTGGAACAAAGCCCCAGTAGCGGCTGTCGAGCGAGTTGTCGCGATTGTCGCCCATGGCGAAAAAGCTATTGGGCGGGACCACGACCTCACCGTTCACGACGTTCTTCTCGAGCATTTCCAACGCGCGGTCACTCAAATGGAGATACGGCTGACCGGGAAAATTGTCACGGTAGGGATCCATGTAATCGGTCTTGTGAATCTTGTACGGCTCGTTGAGCTTCACTCCGTTTCGGAAGACGTCTTTGTTCACGATATGGATGTGGTCGCCGGCCACGCCGATGACGCGCTTGACGAACGTCTGGCGGATATCCACCGGATAGCGGAACACAATAATGTCGCCGTGCTTCGGTTCCCGGTATGGCAGCACATACTTGCTGACGGTCCCCGGAGGCGCATAGGCAAGCTTGTCCACCAGCAGATGGTCGCCGACCAGAAGGTTATCCTCCATCGATCCGGTGGGGATCACGAAAGCTTGAACCAGCGTTGTGGTGCCGAACAGGAGGAGAAGAATGGTGACGGTCCACTCGGCGATCGCGCCTCTATGTTCTGGCCGATCCGTCTTTTCGGGCACCGGCGCGGGTGCCGTAGTTGTACTTTTTTCAACGTTCACTTAATTTCAGTTTATCGCAGAGGAGGGTGGCGCCGACGTCGAGAATCGGCGCAGGCGAAAAACCTCGCTAAATGAGATCCATACGTTGACCACGCCGAGGCCGCTAATAGCGCCTCGGAAGTACGCGCTGCGCCATATGTTCTGGAACCAGAAGGGGAGCGACGAGAAGTAGTTGAGGTCCCAATCGCTGACCCAGGGGAACACCATCAGGAAGACTCCAAGCTCGAAGCAGACGATGACCGCGAGCAGGCCGATGAGCTTGTGGTGCCACCTATATGGCGGCTGAGTAATCGTCCGCTGGAGGGGGGCGGCAGGTTCTGGAATAGGCGGAGGACCGGTCACTGCTTTCCTGGCATCAAGCGCCGGCCTCGACCGCCACTTCAATTTGATCGTAACCCGTCCAAATTTCATATTGGCAAGCGTTCCTGACCGGCTCGAAACTGAAGCGGTGCAGGAGAGTCGGTCCGTGCTGCCGGATCGCATCCAAGTGCTCCGCGGTGCCGTAGCCTTTATGACGAACGAGTCCGAGGAAAGGAAACACTTCATCCCATTTACGCATGAGTTCATCGCGATGCGTCTTGGCGACGATCGATGCCGCCGCGATGCACTGGGATAGCCCGTCGCCGTGAATCATAGCCTCCTGCTCGACTGGCAGATCAACCTGGATCGCATCCACGAGCAGGAAATCGGGCGGCGTCGAGAGCTTCTCCACGGCGCGTTTCATGGCCACGCGGGACGCCTGATAGATATTGATGCGATCAATCTCGTAGGCATCGGCCGCGCCTACGGCCCAACAAACGGCTCGTTGCTTAATGCGCACCGCCAGTGTCTCGCGATCTTCGGGTGATAGCATCTTGCTGTCGCGCAGTCCCCGGATGGGGTGCTCCGGCGAGAGGATCACTGCCGCCGCGACCACGGGTCCGAAGATGCAGCCACGGCCCACCTCGTCGACTCCGGCCACATGGCGGAATCCACGAGCCCTGACATCACGCTCGAACTTGCCCTGGCAGCGCGGCAAAAGAAAGTCCTGGAATTAAGTTCTTTCTTTTAGACGAGCGGCCTTGCCCTTCAGTCCGCGCAGATAGTAAAGTTTGGCGCGGCGGACCCGGCCGGTACGGACCACATCGATGTGATCGACCACGGGAGCATGGATCGGGAAGATGCGCTCGACGCCCTGGCCAAAGCTGATCTTGCGGACCGTGATGGTTTCGCCCATGCCTGTATTGTTGCGGGCGATCAACACGCCCTCGAATGCCTGGAGACGCTCTTTGTCGCCTTCCTTAATCTTGACGTGAACCCGAATAGTATCGCCCGGACGGAACTGCCGGCGTATCGGTCTTCATATTCTTATTAACGACTTTCGTCATCAGCGCGTTTTGCATGATTGAACATCCTCAAGTCCGGTCTCATCCGGGCCGTTTTTTCTTCTGCCGCTTTCCTGCGCCACTTCCGGATCTCCTCGTGATTACCGCTCAGCAAGATCTCCGGGACGCGAAATCCTCGAAACTCAGCGGGCCGCGTGTACTGCGGACAATCGAGCAGCGCGGCCCCATGGCCCTCTTCGCTGAACGATTCCCAGACTGCCGACGCCTCGTTTCCAAGAACGCCGGGAAGCAGCCGGGCCACCGTATCCACTACAACCGCGGCAGCTAACTCTCCACCGCTCAAAACAAAATTCCCAATCGAGAGCTCTTCGTCGGCCAGATGCCCGGCCACTCGCTCATCGACTCCTTCATATCTGCCGCACACCAGCAATAACTCGTCTGCCTCGCTGGCGAGCCGCCGCGCCACCGCTTGATCGAACGATCGACCTTGCGCCGAAAGCAGGATCACCTTCATCCTGGCGGACCGCTCGGGCCAGATCGATTCGACGGCTTCGAAAATCGGCTCCGGCTTTAACAGCATACCCTCTCCGCCACCGAAAGGCCGATCATCGACCGTTTTGTGACGGTCGGACGTCCAATCGCGGAGATTGTGAATCTCAATCTCCAACGCGCCTGCATCGCGGGCCCGGGCGACAACTCCATGGTCGAACGGACCACGAAAGAAGTCCGGGAAAATCGTCAGGATTCGAAACTTCATCCCTTCAATCCTTCCGGAAGCGCCACCACTATTCTTCTCGCCGCCATATCGACCTCAATGCAGATCGACCGCGCGAAGGGGATCATCAACTCCCCTACTTCCAGCAAACCTGCCGCGCCATAATCCTGCCAGCCGGTGACCACACCGAGCCGGTTTCCGTTGATCTCGACGACCTCACAACCAACGAGGTCCGACTGGTAGTACGTTCCCTCCGGCGCCGGAGACCGGTCCGAGAGCGGGATCCGCAATTCGAAGCCGCGAAGCGCTTCAGCATCGTCCCTGGTCTCGACCCCGCCGAACTTGAACACCAATCTACCGTCGTGCATCCAAACCTTTTCGATTTCGACAGGTTTGGCAACTTCATTCGGCGAAACCAGGAACGTGTTCTGAATTTCTTCGAACCGTTCCGGGCGGCTTCCCAGGGGATCGGCCGTAACTTCACCCCGGACACCGCGAGCCCGCTCGATAATGGCCAGCGTCACCCACCGCGATTCCGGATGCAGACTCTACTCCAGGATATCGAGAGTAAAGCGCCGGTTCAGCTTCATTCCGGCCGCGCCGAGCAGCGTGCGAATCGATCGCGCCGTTCTGCCCTGCTTACCGATGACCTTGCCGAGATCGCTTGGGGCGACCCGAAGTTCAAGAAGAGTTGCCTGCTCCCCCGCAACTTCACGCACACTCACCTCTTCCGGGATGTCTACGAGAGCTTTCGCAATATTTTCAACTAACTCTTTCATCCCAGCCATTGGCTTAGAATACTCCCTTTGGAACTAGGCGGCGGGCTGTTCGACTGGCGCCGCGGGATTCTTCTTGATCAGGCGAGCCACCGTCTCAGAGGGCTGCGCCCCCGATTTCACCCAGTGCTCGATGCGGGCGTGATCGAGATGCACTTCTTTCGGCTTGGAGACCGGATTGTAGTGCCCAACGACTTCCACAGCGCGACTGTTGCGAGCTCGCTCCTTCTCGATTACCACGACCCGGTAGGTCGGTTTGTGCTTGGCGCCAAAACGCGCCAGTCGAATCATCAACATAATTTACCTGACTCCTGTTCTCTTTCAAATTGCTCCCTGAGGCTACGGCTGTTCATCCGAACATGCCACCCGGGAGCTTCAGGTTGCCCAGATTCCCCAGCTTCTTGCCGAGAAACCCGCCAGAGAAGCTCTTCATCATTTTACGCGCTTGTGAATACTGTTTGAGAAGACTGTTTACATCCTGTACGGAAGTGCCGCTGCCTTTGGCAATCCGGCGGCGCCGGGCGCCATTGATAATCATATGATTGTGGCGCTCCGCCACGGTCATGGAGTCGATGATGGCCACTACCCGGCCAATCTCTTTCTCGTCGACTTTGACGTTCTTCAATTCCTTCAACATGCCGACTTGCGGCATCATTCCGAGCAGCCCTTCGAGCGGTCCCAGCTTTCGCAACTGCTTGATCTGGTCGCGGAAATCTTCCAGCGTGAACTCATTGTCGATGAGTTTGCGCTGCATCTCCTCTGCCTTCTTCTGGTCGATCTGCTCGCCGACCTTTTCGATGAGCGACAGCACGTCGCCCATACCGAGGATGCGGGAAGCAACGCGGTCGGGATGGAAGGGCTCGAAGGCGTCGAACTTTTCGCCGACGCCGACGAACTTGAGCGGTTGGCCGGTGACGGTGCGGATGGAAAGTGCTGCGCCGCCACGCGCATCGCCGTCCATTTTCGTCAGGATGATGCCGGTGACACCCAGTCGCTTGTGGAATTCTTCGGCGGATTTGACGGCGTCCTGTCCGGTCATCGCGTCGGCGACGAAGAGCACTTCCGACGGGTTCAGCAGATCTTTCAGTGCCTGCAATTCGCTCATCAACTGGTCGTCGATGTGGAGGCGGCCGGCGGTATCGACGAGGAGGATGTCTTTTCCCGACTGGACCGCTTCCTTGCGCGCCGAACGCGCGAGTTCGACCGGTTTTGATTCCTCTTCGGGCGTTCCTTCGTAGATGGGGAGTTTGATGTCGCGGGCGATGACGCTCAACTGCTTGCGGGCGGCTGGACGGTAAACGTCGACGGAAACGACGAGCGGATTGTGTCCGTTTTTCGAAAGCCAGCGCGCGAGTTTTCCGGTGGAGGTGGTCTTACCTGAGCCCTGAAGGCCGACCATGAGGATGGCGCTGGGTGGTTCGTTGTTGAAGCGGAGCTTGGCCTGGTGGGAGCCGAGGATTTTGATCAGTTCCTCGTGGACGATCTTGATCACCTGCTGGGCAGGGGAGAGCGCGGTGAGCACTTCCTCGCCCATGGCCTTGACTTTGACGGCTTCAATGAGCTGTTTGACGACACGAAAATGCACGTCGGCTTCGAGGAGGGCGACGCGGATCTCGCGTAAGCCGGCCTCCATGTTCTCAGCCGTGAGCTTTCCTTCGCCGCGCATGTTTTTGAACACACGCTGCAGTTTTTCGGAGAGGTTATCAAACATGGCTTTTGTGTCGGGACGCGCTGCGACCACTAGAGGGCAGTGTTTTCATTATAGAGGAGGGCGGGGACGAAGTCGAGGAAGCCTTGGTTTGGGTTCTTCCGTGTGAAATGGAGACGGCGGGCTGTTTGGTTTGGGTTCGTCCGTGTGAATTGGGTGGTTTGGGTGGTCGAGTTTGGGTTCTTCCGAAAATACAATTTACGGTCTCCATATTTCAATCACTTGGGGAGTGAGCCTTTCTGGCGCCCGGGTCGGCAGCGTTGGGACGTCTTTTCTTCCAGTGGTACCGAAACAGCGTAGCGCGGAACCGAAATACCCAGTTTGCCGAGCCGGCGGATGTGGTGACGGATCATGCGCTGCCTCTGCCGGTCGTCGAGCGGCGGTGCTTGCCGGTCCTGGAATGGCTGCTGCGTGCGCAATACCTCGTAAACAAGCTCCAGTAACGTGTGCGCTACAGCCACCACGGCCGGAGCTTTCTTTCCCCCCGATTTGCTGGTGATGCGCCAGAACTTCTCTTTGATAAAACAGTTCTTCTTGGCCGCCGCCGCCCAGGCGCATTCGGTCAGCGCGCAACGCAACCAGGGGTTGCCTCCCGTCGTGTGGCTGCTCTTGTTCTTGCCCGCGCTGCGGTTGTTGCCTGGACACACCCCAGCCCAGGAGCTGAGGTGCTTGCTGGAGGGAAACTGCTCCATCTCCGCCCCCGTCTCGGCCAGAATTGCCGCTGCGCTGCGGTCCTGGATACCCGGCACCGTCTGCAGCAGTTGCCATTGCCGATCCAGGCCCGCCTCGCTGATCTGGCTGGCGATGTCACGGTCCATCTCCCCGATCTGCTCTTCCAGAAACTCCAGATGCTTCAGGCTGTAGCCGATCATCTTCCGGTGATGATCGCTCATCCGATGCCCCTCCAGTGCCTGGATGATCCCGGGAATCTTCTTTTTCGCGCTACGCTTGGCCAACTGGGCGATCTCCTCGGGCCGGGCCTTGCCTTCCAGCAACGCGTCCAGCATCAGTTGCCCGGAGACACCGAAAACGTCTGACAGCACGTTGCCCAGTTTCACGTTGGCGTCCTCCAGCACCTTCTGCACCCGATTCTTCTCGGCGGTGGCGTCGCCCAACAGCCGCTTGCGTCTGCGGGTCAGGTCACGCAACTCCCGGATCGGCCGCGGCGGAATAAAACTGGGGTGGATCATGGCGTGGCGCAGCAGATGCGCCAGCCACCAACCATCTTTGTCATCCGTCTTGTGGCCCTTGCGGTTTTTCACTTCCTGCGGATTGGCCAGGTAGACCTTCACGCTCTCCTCCAGCACATTGAAAACCGGCTTCCAGTAAGAACCGGTGGATTCCATGACCACGTGGGTGATTTCTTCCTGCTTCAGCCAGTCGCGCAAACTTTCCAGTTCGGAGATAGTAGTGCCGAAGCGCCGCTTGACCACGCGTGGTTCTCCATCCAATCCACCTATCATGAGGCAAACCGCCAGGAACATCTTCCCCACGTCGATCCCGGCGCATCGCTCTACGGCCGCGCTAATCATCGTTGTTCTCCTTTCCGGCAGAAGAACAGCTGACATCTTCAGGGATATCTTCTTCCTCGGCTCGACTGCTCCATTCGGGGATCCAACATGTCAGCCTGGCCAGTTTCGTGCTCGGCTCCAACTGCTCCATTACCCAAACCGGCCGCCTTCTTCCGCCTGTTCCTCAATCTCGCATATTTTCATTGCCGGGGATGAGTGGAGCTCACTCATGGGCGGTTTCGTGCGTGTAAATTCGGTGTATGGGGCCGTTCGCGGTGGGTTCGTGCGTGTAAATTCGCTTGAATTGCTCTTTGGGTTTGGCAGTGACTGGCTTGGGCAGCGCCTAGGGGCGAGGCGGGGTTGGGGTCTATATTTATGGGCACCTTGTCGATCAGTGAGAGGATTTCGTCGAGGCGCCAGCTTCTATTAGCGGATTCCGGCGATACGGGTTGCCATTTTGCGGCCTCGGAGAGTTTGGGTTTGTTGGCGCGGAGTCCGTAAGCGATGTAGGCGTTGGCAGCCAGTCTTGCCAAGCTCAGGGCGATCTCCTTGCCGGTATTGCATTCCATGGGTCAGTTCCTCTCTTTCTGGTTTCATGGTATCGGGTGGGGATGAGGGCTGATGGTTACTTGGCCTGCAAGCTTATGAATTAACGGGATGAAATTATTTTTTGAGGGCGTGAACCAGTTGCCTCGGAAGCCGAAGAGGGGCACGCTCAATTGAGCCTGCCCCAGGGACCTGTTTTGAGCTGATTTTAGTTCGTCAGTCTTATTCTTACTCGTAGCGGCCCTCTCCGTTCTTCGACCTGGAGTTTTGCAAGAGTTGGGGATAGCTAAATGCAGGGATTGGGTCCCACGGTCACGGTAGAGGTGCCGCTATACGCCGATTTTTGCGACCCAAACTCCAGGCTGGTGGACAGCGCGGACCAGGATCCCAGCAGACCCAGCACGGTGCCGCACGTGGTATTCGGCTTGATGGTACCGGTCACCGAAACGGGGAGGGTGGCGGTACTGCCTGTGCCCAGGGAGCCAATTGTCCAGATGGTCACTTCATTATTGCCGCCCGTAGCCTTGCGCAAGGCGATGGAGCCTGGTGACGGCGCTCCGAAAGCCGCTCCGGTCCACGCATTCTTTCCGCCTTGGGCCGAAACGTTCGTCAGATCCTTGCAGGCGTGAACGCTGATCAGCAGGTTCCAGGTGTAGACGCCCGGGAGGGGAAAACCTGGCGACGTGACAAAAGTGGTGCTGATCGTGGCATTTTGACCTGTGGTGCAAAGCGGGTCTGCGGTGTCGGCAGGAATAGTGATAGTGAGGTCAAGGCAAGCGGAATCGGATGAAGCATAATTCCCTGGGTCGGAGAATTCGGCAATGAATCCGAACGAACCAACGACGCCCGTCAATCCCGCGGCATAGAGATCAAAGGTAACGTGACCGCTTGCGTCGGGTGTGCCCTCGATCGGCGGCTGGACTTGAGCGTTGCCGTTCTGGGCAGCGCAACTACCCGGCACTCCCGAGGTTTTGGTTTGAAAAAGTTTGACAGCACCGGTGGTTACCGGCAGGCTCGATGATGTCACGGTGATGACAGCGAACGCCGGGGAAAATTGTGTCACACTCGCCGATGGAGAGAAGCTCAATGTCGTGACTGTGGCTGGGTGCGCCCCATACATCGTTGCAGTGGCCAGAATCGCAAGTACACTGCTTAAAATCGTTGTATTCAGTTTCATTTAGAGATCCTTGAGATGTGGTTTGTTGCCGTGAGATTAGCCTACGGCTCTTCGCGCGCATCTCCAATGGATCGAATAGGGTAGTACGCCTCAGTACGCCATTTGGAGCCTGGATAAGTAGCGAGAGTCTGTCCCTATTTAGGTCCTGGGCGAGCCAGGTAGCGGGACTATCCAGCATGCGCCATTAGATTCTGGGGCTTAGATCAGCCCGAGAGTTGAGCGATCAAGTACTCGTTCCATTTTCGTGGCTCTTCATGGCTTCTTGGACTGGTGCAGCGGTACTGGGAGGTTTTTGTAGGGTCGCAACAGGGCGACAGGCGGGCACTCTTGGCATCGAGAGAAAGACGCCGCAAAGCCGTAAAAGAGAGGCAAATAGCCGGAATGCTGTTTATTTACGCGTTGGGCCTTCTGGGGGCCTCCCTCTCGGCGCACGACGCTGGAGGAATTCCGGAGCAAGTATCCGCGGCTCCAGGCGATGGCGGATGTGTGGGAGCGGAATTGGCAGCGAGTAATCCCATTTTCGAATTCCCGGAAGAAATCCAGCTTGCGGTAGCTCAGAAATGTTACGTTAAGCAGAGCGCGACGCCAGTCGTGACAATGTTGGGACGAACCGCGTGTACATCGTTGATGAGCTAGATAGCATCACAGAGTTGGCTAGTATGCCAGCGCCCATGCCTGGAATGCCATGCCCGATCGTATTTGCTGAAGAGGATATCGTGGTGCTGTCTTATTCGATGCGCGATGAACCGCCTTTTCAGCCGACTACGGCTCCATTGGCAATCATACGATTCGGCAAGCCTTATTTGCATTTCTTCGGTCCGCCGCTCTTTACGTCGAACGAGGAGGCGGGCCTATGGCACCCGTTAGCGGGCCGCGGCTTGTTTCCAGATGGCGTGTTTCGGGTTGATCGGTCCTCGCTTGTGCGCCACTTCGAGCGGATGAACTCCTATCATTCCTATTGCGATCTGCCAAGATTCGACCGCCTGACACATTACATCTTCACGTTCCATGATTCGACGTTCGAATGCGTCTCAGGATCGCTCGATGCTAACGTCGAGAACTGCGGGTTCGACGAGGAGCATAGTCGAATGCTCGCGCATCTCAACTCCGAGTGAAACACGGTGCCGCTCCTACGCAAGCATGCGTACTTGGAAGAGCCCTCCCGATCCCAGTACGCCAAATAACGCGAAGCGGTCGAATTGTGCCTCGAAGTTGAAGGGGCACCCGAACCGGAACTTGAGTTCATGGGTACCCGCTCACGGTAGCGCCCACCGATTTACTGCCCCCGAGGACGTGCCTGCATCTCGCGCCGTAGAACTTCGTTCATGTACGTCTGATATCGTTTTCCGCGGCCTCGAAACCACGCGAGCACATCCGCGTCGACGCGAATACTGACGAGTTGTTTGATGGGCCGGTAAAAACGGCCGATGTGAATTTCGGGTGGGGCCGCCTGGCGTTCGGTCGCATCGGAATAATCGATCTGTGAGTCGGGCATAGTCGCGAGCTTTTTAACTTCCCGGCGCTGTTTGTCACCCAGGGGCGTCGTAAAGAGCACGTCCGCGGGAACTCGCTTTTCTTGCCGAGATTGTGCGGATTTCTTGTTCGCCATTTTCTCCTTGACCGCGTGAACCACTAAAAGGACGACGACTCCGTCGTTTGAGCCGACCAATTGTTGGCGTTCCTCGCTTCATGAATGTCGGCTTCTTCGAGATAGGGGAAATCGGCTAGCAGTTGTTCGACGGTGCGTCCGGACGCAATAGCTTCGATGATCATCCCTACTGTTACCCGCATCCCTCGGATGCATGGTTTTCCTTCCATGACTTAAGGATCGATCGTGACGCGCTAGAGGGCTTTCACGTCTCAAGCATAGCTCGCTTCGAGTTGTGGACCTTGCCTGGAATTACGCCCCTGGTTAAAGGAATTCTCGTTTGCGCCCGATTTCTGTTTGTTGAGAGCCGGCCAAATCGATGCTATACCTCTTCGCCGCCGTAGTAGCGTTTATCCTTCTCAGGTATTTGCTGCATCGCCTTGGCCGCCGAGGTGGGCTCGTCCAATCTCTTCAGACGACAAAGGCCATTGATGACGTTCTTGCGGCGTATCGGCGCGCGGATTATGAAGACGCGCTGAGAAAAGCGGAGGGCCTGAAGAAAGGATCGTCCAAAACAGCCACATATTGCTATTTTCGAGGCAAGATGTTGTATGAACTGGGGCATTTGCGGGATGCGGAGGCCAATCTCCGGAAGTCGATTTCCCTCGAAGAGGATGCGGGTGGCCGGAGGGCCGCGTTGGGCCGCGAGTCTCTGGGCTATGCGCTTCTCGAGCAAGGGCAGTATACCGGCGCAATCGGTTGTTTCGAGGATTCCATTCGTTTGTGGCCCGATAGAGGCGCCGCGCACCGGGCCATTGCCGAGGTGTTGCTGCGCGAGGGTGGAACCAATACGGAAACGCTCACGCGTGCGCGACGCGCAGCGGAAACCGATCGGGCCGCGAAGGCGCTGAGCAACGAAATCCACGACCACAACCTGAGCGCTTCGCTGGCAACGCTGGCTTGGGCCGTCGCTGCCGGCGCGGGCGATCGGGCGGAAGTGGAGCGCCTGCTGGCCGAAGCCGTTCCGCTCTGCGGGAACGATACGAAGCCAGTGCTGGCGCAAGTACATTATTATGCGGGCCGGGCGTATTTGGCGCTGGGCCTGCTTGAGGAGAGCGGGAGCCACTTCGAGCAGGCGATCGCCACTGATCCACAAGGGAACTACGGCCGGTTGTCTCAGGCGATGGCATCTACAGGCGCCACCCGATGAAGAAGGCCGATTTCGTGGACAGCGTCAACTGGGATGAATTCCAACACGCTTATGGACCTGCGTCCGATATTCCGCCTCTGTTGAAGCGCGTTGCGAATGCGCGCGGCCGGAAGCTCAATCACGAGCTGGATGAGCTTTGTTCGCGTGTGCTCCATCAGGGTTCCATTTACAGTGCGTCTGCACCGGTGGTGCGCGCTCTTATCCCGCTGTTGGATACGGCGGGAAGAGTGGAGCGAACCGTGCTTTATGGGCTGCTGCCGGAGTTCGCGGACTCCGCGCGGGACGTGTTGGGAACCGGCGCTGGCATAGCCGATTGTTGCGGCGGTGATTCTCGCGATGCCGCGGCCATCCGGAAAGAGATTCTTTCGGGCCGCAGCCGTTTTGAGGGCGATCTCAAGGATACCGACGCCGGTATCCGGCTGAATGCCGCTCGCCTTCTGATGGCGTTTTCGGGGCCGGGGAGCACGGTCGCCCGGCTTGCCAGAGAACGCTATGCGGTTGAAACTTCCCCCGAAGTTCGCCGGGAATTGCTGCTGGGGCTGTTTCGCATGGGTGATTCAACGGATTTGGGCCGATTCCTTCTCAACGCTCTCGGCAGCGAGCGGGATACTGAGAATCGGTTCCTGCTTCGCTATGCGGAAATCTGCCTGCGGGGCAGGCCGGCAAGCGCCGAATGCGTCGATGAGCTGATCGCGACGTTCACCCGGTCCGCGGGTTCAGACTCATTCACCGGCGGAAGCAATACGGATCGATTTCTGCAAGCGGCCCATACGCTTGGTGAGCATGGCGAGGTGGAGGCGATTCAGCGCGCCCTGGCTGCTGCGGAGAGCCGCGATCTGTCTCTTCTACTCGCCCAGCGCCTTTTGCGGCTGGTGTTCGAGGACCGGCGCACTCACTGGGGCCAGACTAGTTACAGCATGTTAAATGCGGACGGGAGTAAGCCGGCGTCCAAAGGCCAGGTGGGGATAATTTTGCGACTTTTCGGGACGCTGATTTTGTGGCGTCTGTTTCCACCCCTCCGCAGGCGCGCTGGTCGCAGCCAAACGAAAGGTAAGATTCCCCGCATGGAATATTGGGGCCTGGAAGGTTTGGCGCCGTCGATCCCGGAGACCTTGAATTCCGCGCAAAGGACTTCGCTCGAGGTGATCGCCAATCATGCTCCATTGTGGCGGTTCAAGACGAATCTTTGGAACCTGTTCTCATTGCCCGAAAGTAGTGACGAGATGCGCCGGTTCGCGGGCGCTTCCCGGCGTCAGCCGCCTGCAAACTGATATCCATCCGATTTCTGCTATCATGCGTATCGCGATTTGAGGGTTGAACATGGGGAAAATTGCGATTCTTTTATTTTCAGCCAGCTTAGCCATCGGCCAGCAGCCGCCTGCCGAAAAGCCTGTGAAGTTGTACCCGGGTTTGGGCGTTTGGCGGCATACCATTCACACGAGCAGCGCCGAAGCGCAGAAATTTTTTGACCAGGGACTCGCCCTGATGTACGGGTTCAACCGGTATGAGTCTCTGCGATCGTTTCGTAAAGCAGCGGAACTCGATCCTAATGCGGCGATGGCGTATTGGGGTATAGCTATGGCTCAGGGTCCGTACATTAATATGGACGGCGATGCTGAGTTGAACATGAAAGCGTCCTGCGCGGCGGTGGAGAGCGGTCTGAAACTGACTGGGACTCCGGAGCGGGAACGAGCCTATCTGCAGGCGGCCGGTGCTCGCTGTCCAGAGTACGAACCGAAGCGCTACATCGATGCCGCGCGTATTCTGCGGACACGCTGGCCGGACGATCTGGATGCGCTGATTCTGTACGCCGAGAGTCTGATGGTTCCGGTTCGGTGGCACTGGTATGGCGCGGACGGCACGCCGGCGACGGGTGTCACGGAAGCTGAGCACACGCTGGAAGAAGTGCTGCGCAGATGGCCGGACCATCCGGGGGCGAACCACTTGTACATTCATGCGGTGGAATCGTCGCCGAGTCCGGAACGCGCCATCGCCAGCGCACAGCGGCTGATGGGAATTATGCCGCAAGCGGGACACATTGTTCATATGCCGGGACACATCTGGTTGGTACTGGGCGATTGGGAACTGGCGGCGAGTGTGAATGAACGTGCCGTGGCGGTGGACCGGCAATACCTGGCGGAGTCGCAGGTGACCAATAGCGGATACGGCGTCTACTACGTGCACAATTTGCACTTCATCGCATACGCCCGGTGGATGCAGGGGCGGAAGGCGGAGGGGCTTCGTGCTGGCCGCCGAATTGGCGAGCGCCATGGCTCCGATGGTGGAGGCTATGCCGGAGATGGCCGATTCGTTTAACTCGATCACGATGCTCGGACATGTGCGTTTCCAGGATTGGGATGGCATTCTGCGGATGAAGCAGCCCAAGGATGCCCTCCGATTGAGCACCGCGGTGTGGCGTTACGCGCGGACGCTGGCGTTTTCCGCGCGTGGCGACAGGGCTGCGGCGGCGCGCGAACAGGCGGCGTTCGAAACGATTCGGGCGCATATCCCGGCGGATGCGCCGTGGGGGAACAATAAGGCGAAAGATGTGATGGCGATGGTGTCGGAAGTTCTGGCTGCGCGGATGGCGGCCAATCCGGCCGACGGCGTCCCACACTGGCGGCAAGCGGTGGCGATGCAGGACGCCCTGGTGTATGACGAGCCGCCGCCCTGGTATTATCCTGTTCGCGAGTCGCTTGGAGCGGCGCTGCTGCGTGCCGGGAAAGCTGGAGAGGCGGAGAGTGTATTTCGCGATGGCGTCAAGCGCTCGCCGAAAAACGGGCGAATGCTTTTTGGGTTGCTGCAGAGTTTGCGCGCACAGCAGAAAAACGAAGATGCGGAATGGGTGAAGCGCGAATTTGATGCGGCCTGGGCGACGGCCGACGTGAAGCTGACGGTCGATGAGTTGTGAGCGGGACGTGCGCTACAACAGTTAAATGAGGGAAATTGTTTCCGAAGCGGAGGCTCCGGAACGTGCGGTACAGCGGACGGCTTTCACTATTCTGGCAGCGATCAGCTTCTGCCATTTTTTAAACGACATGGCGCAGTCGTTGATTCCGGCGTTGTATCCGCTGCTGAAGGATAATTTCCATCTCGACTTTGGGCAGATTGGTCTTATCACTCTGACGTATCAATTGATTGCTTCTGTGCTACAGCCGGTGGTGGGATTTTATACCGATCGACGGCCAATGCCGTATTCGCTGGCGGCCGGTATGGGCTTCACTCTCGTTGGGCTGCTGATTTTGTCGGTGGCTCCGACCTTCGCAGTTTTGCTACTAGCGGCCGGGTTCGTCGGCATGGGTTCGGCTGTGTTCCATCCAGAGTCGTCACGGGTGGCGCGGTTGGCGTCGGGCGGCCAGCATGGTCTGGCGCAGTCGCTGTTCCAGGTCGGAGGGAACGCGGGGTCGGCGCTTGGCCCACTGCTGGCGGCATTCATTGTGTTGCCGAGAGGGCAGGGAAGCGTCGCGTGGTTTTCGCTGGCGGCGTTGCTCGGGATGGTGGTTCTGACGAACGTGGGCGGGTGGTCGAAGAAGAATCGCCCGGCCAAGCCCAAGGCCGGCGCGGTTCGCCCGGAGCATCACCATTCGCTGTCTCGCGGAAAGGTTGCGCTGTCGGTGGCGATCCTGCTGGCTCTGATTTTTTCCAAGTATTTCTATTTGGCAAGCCTCGGCAGCTATTACACGTTTTACTTAATCAGTAAGTTTCATGTTTCGGTGCAGAGCGCGCAGATCAATTTATTCATTTTTCTGGGCGCGGTGGCGGCGGGAACGATCATTGGCGGGCCGGTCGGCGATCGGTTCGGACGCAAATATGTGATCTGGTGCTCGATTCTCGGGGTTCTACCGTTCACTTTGGTTCTGCCGTACGCGACGCTGTTCTGGACACGCATTCTCAGCGTGGCGATCGGCCTGATTCTGGCGTCAGCCTTCTCGGCGATCCTGGTCTATGCGCAGGAATTGCTGCCCGGCAACGTGGGGATGATCTCCGGTCTATTCTTTGGATTCGCTTTTGGCATGGGGGGAATCGGCGCGGCGCTGCTAGGTGAACTTGCCGATCGAACTAGCATCGATTTTGTTTATCATGTGTGCGCTTACTTGCCAGTGATCGGGCTTCTCACGGCATTTCTGCCGAATCTGGAAACACGGAAACAGGCCGCTTTAAAATAACTAACGCGCTGGATTTAGGGTTTCGCCAGTGGCTGCCAGCACTGCGGTGCGCGTCTGTCCGAGGCTGGCACGTAACGATTCGCCTGGAACGTCGCGGATGATGGGGCCGATGATTTTTGTCAGCGCGAAGGGAAGATCCCGCGTCAGTGTGGTCGACTGGCAGGTGATGTACACGCCGCCGTCCTTCTCCTCGAAAAACCAGTAGCCGTATAAACGCCAGAGGAACCCGCGATCCTGACCCACCGGTAGTTCGTGCTCGCTCGACTTGCCCGGCTCGCTCACCTCGGCAATCCGTTTGCTGTAGGAAAGGCTGTATACGCGCTTCGAATCCAGGGGAACAAATCGAATATCGTTCTCTACATTGAGCACATCGGTGAGGAAAAACTTCGACTTGATGATCCGGAGGTAGACCATAAAGTCGTTGCCCTTTCGGGAACGGAGTTTCGCCTCGGCTACGTCGGGTTTGTAGATTTCGTGATCGTGATTGTAGTCCTGGACGACCGATAAGACGGTTTTCAGGTTCGTGCCTGGTATGAAAACCGCGCCGATCCAATCTTGAATCAGGCCGCCCTTGACGGAGATTACGCCGTTGCCTTGGGCGGGCTGAACGACAATGGCGCCCCCTTGGATTTTTTGACGCAAATCCGCTGCGTCGTCGAACCAAAGGAAGTGTTCGCCGTGAAACCGAGGTTCCAGCCTTGCTTCGATACCCGCAATGTAACGGTCGAATGCATCGGCGGTTTCCCGCTTGAGTTCCACTGCAAAACCTACCCCTGTGCAGACGAGCAATAAAACACCAACGATCGAAAACGTTCGCCTCAGGTATCCCTATTTTTACACGAACGCGGCGGCGGATTATTCTGGGGCAATGGTGCGATCGAAGATCACCAACCGGATCGAGGCGGAAACCGGCATTCCCCGTCTGCTTTCGGTATTAGCGGATGAGATTGCTGCGAGCGATCTCAAGTCGCTGCTTTTGTCTGTATACAAGAACCGGGTGCAGTCCATTCACGAATCTGATGTATTGAATCGGAGCGGACGGGACGCTTTGTTTGCTGGCTCGGGGATTGATGCACGAATTCTGAATTGCTTTGACCGCCATGCTTTCGCCGCGGCCGGCGATTTCGAAGCGGTCGAGCTTTCGCCAGTTTGTCCGCTCGCGACGAATTTCGTACTTGGCGGAATCGATCAGAACAATGTGCTCACGACCATTCGTAATGCCGAGGTGCTTGGCGATTCGACTCCGGCGATGGCGCTCGAATGCGCGCGGCGCCGCACGGGTCTTGCGGAGCGTTCCACTGACCGGCGCGTGCGGCTTTGCAGCAGTCATCGCGTGGTTCGATTGCAGCCGTTTGACGTGCCTGGATTTACGCCGCATTTCCGGTTATTTGGCCTTGTTTCGGCGGGGCGCGATAGTGGTTCGAATGTCTTCGAGACTCAGCAGATCGGCGAGCATATCCGGTTCTATTTGAAACTATTTCGCGCTTTGAACACGGAGGGGTTCAGCCTGACGAAGCCTTTGGTCGAGATCTCCGATGTCACTATCAGCAGGATCCTTCTGGACGCCGCCGGTGTCTCGCGGGAGGATGTCCACGGCTCGGTGCGGGCGCACATGCCGGGTGAGTCAGCGCGCCTTCTGAAGGAACGAGGGGTCATGCTTCCAGCAGATATCGCAGATCCGGCGGCCGAATTGGACGGCCTGGCTCAACAGCACGGATTCGGACTGGAGTTGCGCCGTCTGGTTCAGATCAAAGAGCAAGTATTTGATTCACTGACGGCCGAATATCCAGAGGCCGATTTCCGGTTTAACCTTGCTCGCCTGGAGGGATTGGGGTACTACAACGGCTTGTGTTTGAGAGTTTCTCCTACGGCGCCCGATGGAGAGCGCCATGCGATCGCGGATGGCGGTTCTACGGATTGGACGGCACGCCTGTTGCAGGACAACAAAGAACGGTTCTTCACCAGCGGTATCGGCAGCGAGTATGCCTGCCGGGCGTACCGCTCGAACGAAACGTAGTTTGATGAAAGTGCATCACAGTCAGAGAGGGTTCATTTGACGATTCGCAGACATCGGGTGTCCAGGCGTGAATTTGTGCGGGCCGGGGCGTGTGCGATTTGGGCGCCCTCGCTGCTGCACGGCCAGGAGGAACCGACATTTTCCAGTGAAGTGAAAGTGGTGAATGTGCTGGCGACGGTTCACGACAAGCGGGGAGCCCTTGTCCGCGATTTGACGAAGGATGATTTTTCGCTGTTGGAAGACCGGCGGCCGCAAGCGATTCGTTATTTCTCGAAGGAATCCGATCTGCCGCTCACTCTGGGACTCATGGTGGATACCAGCATGAGCCAGGCGAAAGTGATGGATGCGGAACGCGGGGCGAGCCTCCGCTTTCTGGATCAGGTTCTGCGCGAGTCAAAGGATCAGGTGTTCATCATGCAGTTTGACATGGCGATCCAGTTGCGGCAGGAGCTCACTTCGTCACGGAAGAAGTTGGACGAAGTGCTCCCCTATGTGGACACTCCGACGCGGCGGGAGTTGCAGAATCAGGATGGAGGCGGCACGCTGCTCTATGACGCGGTTGTGAAGGCTTCGCAAACCATTATGAAAAACCAGCGCGGCCGAAAAGCGCTGATCCTCCTTACGGACGGCGTCGATTTTGGCAGTGAAGCGACAGTGACGACGGCGGTGGAGGCGGCAGAGAAGGCCGACACGTTGATCTACTCGATCCTGTTCTCCGATTCGGGCGCGTACGGGTTCTCGATTGGCGGTCCTGATGGACGGGGTGCTCTGATGCGGATGTCCAGAGACACCGGCGGCGGTTTCTTTGAGGTGTCGAAGAAGCAAACCATCGATCAGATCTTCGGGCTCATTGAGCAGGAGCTACGCAGCCAGTACAACCTTGGCTATGTTTCGGACGTGCCCGTGCGCATCTCGGAATTCCGGAAGATCCAATTGACTGCGAAATCCAAAGGGTTGACGGTGCAGGCGCGCGACCGGTACTGGGCGCAGCGCTGAGGCCGGCTGTCATCAGGATATTCAACGGTATTTAGCCGTCCTTAGCCGGTTGGACCGGGGTGTTTCCACTTAATCGATGAAAATAGTGTTGAAACATACCTCTCCTAACTTCGTCAATGGTGGGAGGGAGGAAGGGATGTTGAAACAATTGAAAATGAAATTCGGCCAGGCACTCGCGCTCGCGGTTCTGGCTGCTCCGCTGTTTGCCGGGGACGCGACGAATTACCAATATCTTGCCTTGGGTGATTCGGTGTCGTTCGGTTACGATCCGACGGTGGCTAAACCAGCGCCATCCAAATTCACTGGGTATCCGGAGATTGTGTCACAGATCGAGTTCGTGTTGAAACCGAAAAAGGAAGTCAATGCATCCTGTCCCGGGCAAACCAGCGGTAGCTTCCTGGTGGGAGGACCGGACATTGGTTGCGAGCCCTTCAAGGCTGCCTACGGCCTGCACACCAACTACGCGGGCACGCAAGTCAGTTTCGCAGTGTCGCAACTATCAAGTAATAGGAACATCAATCTGGTGACATTGAGCATCGGGGGCAACGATCTCCTCATTCTGGAACAGCAGTGTTCCAGTGCCCCGTCGTTTGCCGATTGTGTATCCGCGGCTTTGCCCGGCGTCCTGCAGACGTACGGGACAAACCTCGCGCAGATCCTGGCGGCTATTCGGCTGCAAGCAGGTTATGGCGGCTCTTTGGTGCTGGTGAAGTATTACCCTGTGAATACCGATCCGCTGTTCACCGCGACAATTGCAGCGCTGAATCAAGCGATGGTGCAGGTGGGCACGCAGTTCGGAGCCAAGTTCGCTGACGGTTTCACTGCGTTTCAGCTGGCTTCCGCGCTGTTTCAGGGGGATCCATGCAAGGCGGGACTGCTCGTTCGCCTGAGTGCGACCACGTGTGACGTGCACCCTTCGCACACCGGGCAACAACTGCTGGCCGCGACTGTCCTGCTAACCATTGGTGGGCAATAACGGCGTTGCTGATTTCCCGAGGTTGCCAGTTTTTCGGCCTGAACATTAGGGGTTTCGCCACTCACACTTGCGTGGCTCTATCACAGTTATCGGAATGGTGGGGCTGACAACTCGACCGGCGGAATTAAAGTGACCGTCACCGGGACGACGGGACAGTAGATGGCGAGGAACACCTGGCATCCCAGGGTGCCTTGGGACAGCACCTCTACGACGCAAGTAGACGCGAACAGCTTCACCAGCGGCGCCGGCAAGGGAAACACCGGGAAATTCGTATACGAAACGCGATAACGGCTTTTGGTGCGGGCGTCGCACGCTATTGCCCGGCGAGCGGCGATACGAACTGCCTCGAAAAACGCAGGTCTAGGCTACCAAGTTAAAATACATGATCATGCTCAAATGGCCCGATGTTTTGAGGCTCGCCAAGGACGGCAACCCAGCTCCCGATCACAAAGTGGCTAAGACCGAGGCGGAGTGGCGCCAGCAGCTCAGCGACGAGGAATACCGCGTTACCCGTCAGGCGGGCACGGAGCGCGCCTTCAGCTCGGCGATGTGCAGCCTCTTCGAACCGGGAATCTATTCCTGCCTTTGCTGCGACACCGTCCTCTTCGATGCCGCAGAAAAATTCGAGTCCGGAACGGGATGGCCCTCATTCACACAGCCGGTCAAAGAAAATGTGATCGCCTACCGCTTTGACGGAGCACAGTGGATGAAGCGGATTGAAACTGTCTGCAATACCTGTGAGGCTCATCTTGGCCACGTTTTTCCCGACGGCCCAGAGCCAAGCGGCCTGCGCTATTGCATGAACGCCGTCGCTCTCCGAAAAGTAAAAGTCTGAGGGGCAGAAACCGGGATTCGTAGAGTGGATGCGGCCGTTTACTACAGAACTGGAGCGTGTATGATCGACTGCGCTTACATGCGGTTCTTGTCTGGAATTTCTGCTTGGCCCCGAAGTTCCCGAAGTGGATCACTAATCCACCTGATCATTCCGTCAGTAGACAGATCCGGGACGGCTACTTGATCTTAAAGTGGTAGGCGCTGGTCATGTTCCGCGCCACCCCTGAGGCATCGCGCGGGCGCGTTTCTCAGCGACCTCACGGGGAAGGCCTCCGTTGAGGAATAGGGTGCGCATATCCCTGTACTTCTCGATCACCTCCGCGGTTTAACCCGGTCGAGCCTTGCGGCCAGCTTCGCCCCCAGGATTTCCTCGGGCTTCGGATCCGCGGCCAGGCCGGCATAGATCGACAGGAGTCGGCCTGCGATTAGATCCTGCTACGTTCGCCTAATAAACTTGATAGTGGTGACTGATGGCCTATGATCGCGGTCTCGCAGATCGAGTTCGGTCGATTCTAGAGCGACGGGCTGGATTCTTGGAACGCGAAATGTTTGGCGGTATCGCTTTCATGATTAACGGTCACATGTGCTGCGGGGTGGTGAAAACGGATCTGATGGTGCGGCTCACACCGGAAGCGGTAACCGACGCGCTCCGGTTACCGCACACCCGGCCTATGGACTTCTCAGGCAAACCGATGAAGTCGATGATGTTCGTTAGCGCGGCGGGCAGCGATTCAGATGAAGCACTACATGAATGGGTCGAATCCGCATTTGCCTTCGTTCTTACTTTGCCTCCGAAGAAATCGCGATGAGCAAGAGCCTTCAACCGTTAATTGTGGTGGCGAAGGTGGGGGTCGAAAAACCGAAGGACAAAAAGCCACATTGAAAACACGTAACTTGTTGGTTCTTCGTTCCTCAGGCCAGCCGCTAATGCCGCCAATATCGCCCACTCCGCAAGAGTGTGGCACGCCAATGGCACACGGCCCAATTCCACGCTTACGGTGTTCCGCTATTCATCAGGAAATCGAAAAAGAAAAGGACCAGCACGGGGCCGGTCCAATCCTGGTGAAACTTGGAACTCGACAATTCCACTCTAACCGAAAAGCCGCCGAATATAAAGATCCAACAATCGGACGAGCCTAAGAACGGAGATGTCTTCAACCCCTACAAGAGATTCACGGGCATTCTCATTCCGGAATCTCTAGTTCGCGGCCCCGAAATCAGTCCCGGTGCCAAGCTCTGCTACGGTCGCCTTGCGCGTTACGCTGGCCAGGATGGCAAGTGTTTTCCAGCCGTCCAAACCCTAGCTGCTGAAATCGGCGTGACCGAAAGACAAGGCCAAAACTACCTCAAGGAACTCGAATCTCGCCACCTCATTCGCCGAGATTTCAAGCCTGGGAAATCAAGCGACTTTGTGTTTCTCTGGCACGATACGTTCGCAAACAGGGGGGAGGATATTGCACCCCCAGTGGTGAAGGATGTTGCACCCCAGGAGTGCACTATGTTGCACCCGAAGAGAGTCATTGAAGAGAATCATCATCAAGAGAATCAAAAAACACACCTCCCCCTACCCCCTCCACCGGTGGAAAGCCGACCGAAAGGCTTCGCCAGTGGTGAAGGCTTTTTGCAATCTTTGAAGGTTGATGATGAAAACCCCCGGACGCTAGCGCCAATAGCCCGCGACACCGCCGCCACACCCGAGGAAGAATTTCGCCGCCGCCTTGTGCACTGTCACGGCGGAATTGCCTTGTTTGATATTCACCGGGTCATCATCGACGTCCAGGGCGAGTTGGAGAAGGGAAACATCCCCTTCCAGGATTTCCTAGGAGCCTGTCCGAGTAAAGCGACGTGAAGCGCTTAGAAACCATGCGCTTGGGTAGCATGAAATCTTCGCTAGCCAGCCAGGGTTGACGTCGCGGCGGCCGATGTTGCTCCAGGACCGCTTGGAGGTGTAAGTTTGAGCGAAAATCATTCCCTGATGCCCCTCGTCAATACTGCATCGTCGCGTGCAGCCGTAAAATGTTATGCGTCAGGCACACCAGCGCCCACTCACCTTTCACTTTCTCTTTTCCGCGTAGCAAGAATTGGCGGAATCCACGTGCCTGCTTGATCTGCCCGAACACCGGTTCTACAACACACTTGCGAGCTGCGTAGACAGCTTTGCCCACCTTGGTCTTCAGCTTCTGCTTCATCCGGTCCACCCTCGTCGCGTCTTTCGGCAATGGACCTCGCTTGGCGGGGACGCGATGCTCGCCATGCTTTTGCTTGCCTGTCGCGATGAACCCCTCGACCTTACGCTCCGGCTGACCAGCCGATTCCAAGTAATCCAGGTTCTCCTCCGAGCAATATCCGTTGTCGGCCAGAATCGCTTCCGGACGCTGCCCCGACTGTTGTTCGATGAGTTCCACCATCGGCTTCAGTTGCTTCTTGTCATTGGCTGCTTCTGTCACCGTTTGCCCGACGATCAGCAGCAAGGTCGGCTCCACAGCCGCTTGCGCATTGTAGCCCTGCACGAATCCATCGCCGCCCTTCATGATGCGCGACTCCGGGTCGGTGAAGTTGTATTGATCCTGATCGTCCGGCTTGGCCAGCTTGGCCTCTTCCACGTTCTTGCCTTCTTCGGCTGCTTTATCCCGCGCCCGTTGCTCGACGACTTTCTTGGCCTGCTTGATCTTGGCCAACCGGGTCTCGCGCCGCCGCAGTTCTTCCGGCAACTCGTCGCCCCGCTTGCTTCCGTACTGCCGGTCTTCTTGCTCGTCGGCGGCCGCGGCCTGCTCCAGCAACTGCTTCACTTCTTCCTTGAGTTGCTGTTGTTTTTCTTTCATCCGGCTGTAGCTCATTGCCTTGTGTTTGCTGGCGTTGGCTTTCAACTTCGTCCCGTCCAGCGATACCCGGCCCAGCTTGATCGCCCCACACTCCAGCGCCATCGCCAAGACCTGTTCGAACAAATTCTGTAGCGTCTCGATGTGGATCTTGCGAAAGTCCGAGATCGTCCGGAAGTCCGGTTCATTGCCCGCCGTCAACACTTTGAACGGAATGTCCTCCTGCAACCGCTTCTGAATCCTCCGCGAGCTGAACACTCCCGTGCAGTAGCCGTACACCAACAACTTCGTCATCAGTAGTGGATCGTACGGCGGTTGCCCTCGCTTCTCCTCCTCATACACCGCGTGCATGGCTGAGAGATCGAGTTGGTCCACCACATCGCTGACGAAGTACACCAAATGATTGTCAGGAAGCCATTGGCGCAAACTTGGCGGTAACAGTAGGTCTTGCTCCGGCAGGTAGGTTCGGTAGCCCTTTGGCATAAAACATTATGTACCGGTTCTGTTCCATTCGTACCCGCGAACTTGTCGATTACTCGGACAGGCTCCTAGGCGAAGATTCCAGGAAAACTACCACTCCGTCGAAGCTCACCAATCCGCACGGCCACTATCGGCATATTGCCAAGGAAATGGTCAAGCAGTCCTCTCAACGTTGGAGGGTTGGAATCCTGGAGCGGAAACTGGATTACGTCCATGCAGCCAAAGACAGCGCGCCGGGTAGCCGGTGCGCGACATGCGGAGGAGGAGGCTTTCTTTCCAAGACGGAAATTTGTACCCAATGCGAGATGGGCAGAGATCTCGTCCGAGTCGAGTCCCGGCGACACAAACCGACTTTACCAAGCGTAAAGTCCTCGGAGGCGGCATGACTACCGCTTTGTATGCCCGAGTCAGCACGTCTGACGGGCGGCAAGATGCGGACAACCAACTCCTTGAACTCCGCCGTTTCGCTGCCTCCCAGAATTGGGAAATCGTAAGTGAGTATATCGACCACGAAAGCGGGAGCAAGGCGGAGCGTCCGCAGTTCCGCCAATTGCTGAAAGATGCAGCACAACACAAGTTTGACGTTGTTGTGTTCTGGTCCCTTGACCGATTCACCCGCGAGGGAGCGCTCGCCACGCTCCAACACCTCAACACGCTAAGCGACTATGGCGTCGGTTATCGCTCTTTCACAGAGCCCTATTTGGATTCCTGCGGAGTGTTCAAAGAAGCGATCATCGCGATTCTCGGAGCAATCGCCAAACAAGAACGTCTTCGTCTGTCTGAGCGCGTCAAGTCTGGACTCGCGCGTGCAAAGGAGCAAGGCACTCGAACAGGACGGAAGATCGGCAGACCGCGCCGTGTGTTTTGCCGTGACCAGGTTGTGGAACTCCGGCACCAAGGCCTCTCTTGGAAAAAAATTGGGCGCAAGCTGGGCATCTCGACCACAACGGCACGGCGAGCGTATCAGCAGTGGGCAAGCGAAATATCAGATCGCAAGGAAACGAACATCATGGAGGTTATCCAATGAGTTCAGCGAGACAATCACGCGGCGCCAGCCTTGGCGCTGAAACCGACCTGCCAAAACCCTACAGCAAGGACAGCCAAGAGAAGATGCCAGACAAACGCACTTGCGCCACAGAAAAAAGCGAACCAAAAAGAGTAGGTTTTGGAAAGGCAAAAGGTAGCCGCAAACCTAGCAACGCTATTCTGCCGCTTGACTATCGACGAGATCTCTCCAAGATGGCCCGCGAGCACCAAAAGAAATATGGGACGAGTTTCAAAGTTGACGCCACGCTGAAAGATCGCGCGGCGCGATTCTATAGGTCACAGTTGCCACCACTTCGCCGCGCAGGACGACCGGGTATCAGCGGCGTAACAATCGCGATCCGTCTCAAGAGGGTGACTAAGCAGCAAGACCCGGACGAAACAGCGGTGCACCGCTGGGGACGAATTTACCCCATAGCCATCCCGAACCATGAAACGCTCACTAAAGAGCAGCAGCGCGTTGAGCGAATTTTGCTACGAGAGCGTGTGAAGAGCCGAAAAAACCAGCAACGAAGGCGGCGAACGCAAGAGTCAGCGGATTTACTCAGCGGTCATCGAAAAACCTAATATCCCATCTTCCGGATGGCGCGTAGTCCATTCCCTTTCCGCTCCACAGTAACGGGACTTCGCTACCGGAATTTGCACTACAATGAACAAGGCCACCCGCCAGTCCGGCGGTGTTGAGTCGCAAGAAAGAGGCTTGTGTTCATGGCGATAGCGATCTACTTCACTCCGGCCGCAGTGTCGGCGGCGAAATACGACGAGTGCATCAAATTATTGAAAAAGGCTGGGGCGGGCAACCCGGCTGGACGTTCGTACCATTCGGCGATTGGCCCGAAAGACAAACTGATGGTGTTCGAAGTCTGGACATCGCAGGCGGCGTTTGACAAGTTCGCGAAGACCCTCATGCCCATCCTTCAACAACTGGGGATCGATCCGGGACAGCCGACCATCATGCCGGTGCACAAGGTGATCGTGCCGACAGCGAAGGTCACGTCGCCCAGCAAGCAGGCCAAAGCCTCTGGTCGCCGGCAGAAGCGCTGACAACCACAGGACCATCCCGCCCCTCGGGGTACAGGGCCACACCTCGCGCCCGTGGATTGCTCAACGATTGACCCGGCCATATCCGGCTGCCAGTTGGTCAGCAATCCGCGTGAATGAGAAGTTCCCTTGTCGCGGAAATGGTCAAATTCGGCAAGGATACAATCGCTGTTCGTTTTCGGGTAATTGCAAATTACGTCGGAAATGTTCTGTCTCCTCAGCGCGGCGAAATCCGACGATACTGATACTCGTGAAGCGCCTCACCCGCGATCAAGTCGAATCCCGCAAGGAAAAAGCTGTCCGGTTTACCGAGAGCGCGCTCGGTGATCTAGACCGAGCCGACGAGATCGCGAGTGAATCTGTGGATGAGTACGCCGAACGGAAGGGCATTGAAATCGTGTCTAATCCCAACGAGAAACGGAGAAACAACATGTCCCGATCAACAAAATCGAAAGCCGAGCTTGAGCAGGAGAACGAAGACCTGAAGCAAGAAAACGGCGAATTGCGCGACCAGATCGATGCTGTCGCCGACATCATCTCGCCGTCCGACGATGATGAAGATGATGACGAAGACGTCGACGACGAAGACGAGGCCGACGAGGTGGACTAACTGACGCCCGGCAGTGCGGCCAATCGTGGCGCAAGGAAGCGCACGAGATTGCTGACCGGGCGTTGCGTTACCGCGCGACTTCGTGTCCACCGCCTGGCCCCCGGCGTTGCGCGTTCTGCGGTTCAACTCGAACGGTAGAGATTGGGCACTTGGACGGCCACGAAGAGAATTCCGAGCCGGATAATCTCATTTGGACGTGCCGTTCCTGCAATGTGAAATGCGGCCATGTCCTCCGGCGAGCCGGTCTCGGGCGACTGATACGCCAGTACAACCCAAGCGGCATCGGCGCGCGCTCCTTAGGCGAGTACCTCAGCGCTGTCCGAATCCTTCGCGGTGAGGTTGATGGAGACGTGAGGGTCGCAACCCAAACGCTTCACGCCACTAGCCCCGAGCAACGCAGCGACTTCGCCAAGGAGATTTGGGGTATTCGGCGCCGGCGCTACGGGCCGACCGGACGGAGCGACGCGCCACCATTTTGATTTCCGCCATTATCTGGACGCGATTGCCTTTCCGATCTCGACGCCAATGACCTCGCCGGAGATCACTAGTTCCACGCGCCGATTCTGTTGCCGGCCTGCCGCTGTGTCATTCGGCGCTATGGGCTGAGTCTTTCCAAAGCCCTTGGTTGTTACCGAACCCTGCTGCATTCCCTGCTGAGTCAAGTAGTCGCGCACTGAAACGCCGCGTTGTTCTGAGAGCTGCTGGTTGTAGCTATCGCCGCCGACATTATCGGTATGGCCTTCCACATCCAGCCGCAGCCCTGGGTGCCCCGAGACGATACCGGCCACCTTGGCCAGCTTTATCAGAGCTTCCGGGCGTAACGAGAACTTTGCGGTATCAAAGAGCACATCCGACATATTCACGATCAAGCCGCGGGCTGTGTCGCGAGTCTGCAAAATCGCGTTGAACTGGAGCAATAGCGTCGCTCGCAGTTCTGTCTTCTCCGCCTCTGCTTGTGCCTTTTCTCGTGCGGCGCGATCGAGGTCGGTTTGGGCAGCAGTCATTTTCGCGTCGTTCTCCTGCTTCAAACGATCCGCCTCTGTCTGCGCCGCCGTTCTCTGCACGTCATTGTCACGCTTCAAGCGATCGGCTTCGGTTTGCGCCGCAGCCGTTTTCGCGTCGTTCTCTTGCTTCAAACGATCCGCTTCCGTCTGGGCAGCCGCTCTCTGCGCGTCGTTGTCGTGCTTTAAGCGATCGGCTTCAACTTCGGCCTTGGATTTCGCGTCTGCTGCCTCTCGCGTGACGCGGTCAGTTTCGGACACGGCGGCGGCACGCCCGTTCTCGGCGCGCAATTCCCGATCCGCACCGGCTTGACGCTCGGCCGCCAGTAGGTCGTCATCCTGGCGCTTCACCGCGATCGCGCGTGAATCTTCGGCGACTTGCACGGCCTGTCGCGCGGTCATGGCCACCGGCTTCGATCCGGCGTGGCGCGCCTGGTACGCCTCTGCTTGCTTCAAATTGCTTTCCGCTTTCTCAAACGTTTCCGTGGCGTAACGGGCCGCGCCGCTAGTGCGCGCGATGTGTACTGCGTTTCTGGCTTCGTAGAGTTCGAGCGGCATCTTGCGATCGACCTTCAATTCGAGGACGTTCGCCAGATGCTCATATTGACCTTTTTGCAGCAATTCGTATTTGGCGTCGATCAGCTCGATTTTCCCCAGCGTATCCGGGCGAACTACATTTTCCATCACCACAACGTCGCTCGGACGCGATACGGCGAAGTAGGGTTCGGCCGTCACCACCAGACCGAACGCCTGCAGTTCGGTGGTAACGTCCAGCTTGCTGCTGGTTCCGTTGCGAAGGATTTCGCCGAGATTGGAAGTACGGCCTTCCGGAGTGATGGCCCACAACACGTACGTCAGATATTCGGCGCCGAATTGGGTCGCTTCCGGAAGATTGCGGAACTCCACTTCGATTTCGATGTAGCCCTGTTTGCTTTCGACCTTAGCCTCACCGTGGGCACTCGGCATGAGAGCGGTGCCGCCGAAATCGATCTTGGTCGCTCCGCTGCGATGCCGGTAACTGATAGCCTTGGCGGTCCGCTCAGTCACGGTGACACGGTAGATGGGCGCAAGCCCCGCGGCACTTCGGTTGGCATTTTCTTTTCTTTCCTGCGCTGGAGTCTGTGCCGCTAGAACTCCGCATAACGTCAGTACTGTGGCGATAAGTTGTTTCATATTGTTTTCTCAGCGTCGCGTTTGATTCGATTAATCTGTTGCGCGTTTCTCTTCGCGTGCCGAGTACCGGTTGAGGAGAGCAATCAGCTTTGCGGCCGCCGCGGGTACGTGTCTCCGGCCCATAACGATCTGGCGGTTCTCCAGCCGTTTTCCGTAGATGCTGGCGTTATCGTCAAGATCCTGCCGCAAGGTTGCTCCTTCAAGAGCCAGACCGGCAAACAGTCCCTGGGAACGCGACCACGAGAGGATATCCGCGTGCATCTGGGCGTCCGTCTGAGCCGTTGCCGTGCGTCCGACCGGGCCCGCTGCGACGGAACCTTCTGCGCCTAGAGTGAACTTGCTCGAGAGCAGTTTGTCGGCTCCGCGCGCATTCATCACCAACATGATCAAGTCCGTCGAAGAGCCGCCGATTTGAAAACCAACACTGCCGCCTTCAATGCGGACCGTGCCTGGCGCAGACCAACCTGCTCCACCTTTGTTTCTGCAGGAAAGGTATCCTTTGCCATATTTGCCGCCAACGATGAAGGCGCCGGTCTTGAGATCCGGGACGATCACAATACAGTGCGCGTGCTCGAGCATCTCTTGCGGAATGCCCTTATCCGGCGCCGACATGACCTCGGAGAATACCGCTGCGGCATCGTCCAATCGCTTGGCCGACGCGTTGTCTTTGGCTAACAGTGGAGTGAGGGCCACGGCTGCTATGAGGAGTAGTTTCATTTTGTTTACCTTTTTGTGTCGCGCGGCTTGCCACGACAGCTTTCCTAAGGGCACGTGCCGCACCGATTGCCTCAAACGTTGCATCCGCAGGGTTGAATCTGTATTCGGAGCGTGAACCGGGGCAACTGAGCCTTGATCCCTAACCGCATGTGGTCATGTGACCGCATGTGGTCAAGTCAGCCGCTTCACGGCGCGGTGGCCGTCTGTGTCTGGACTTGCTCGAGCCCGGCGCGCTGTTCAAGCAACCGTGCCGACGCGACGCCGGTTTTTTTCGTGGGCGGAGAGGCCGGTTGTTTCCGGTCCTTATAGTAATCCATAATGTTGCTGCGAAGGTCTACTGGCACTCCCGAAAACTTGCGGTCCGCGAGCTTGCCCAATAGCTTGGCATAAGCCAGGTCGGCTCCTTCGTAATGGCCGCCTACCGTTGGAGTGCCGACATCGAAATTTTCATTCAGCAGTTCTAGGCGGCCGGAATTCACGTTCGCGAGCAACGCGCGGTAGCTGTCGACCGTTGCGTTGAAGCTGGCCATGAACATCTTTTCGACTTCCGGAGTCGGCGCACGGAATGCGAGCGACTTGAAGGGGCCGGACTTCGGAATGATCCGCAACACCAAGGAGACGAAGCGTGTGCGAATACCCGGCCTGTGATATTCCGTTCCCCATTCTTTTTCATAGCTCGAGCGAGAGAGATTGAAGAGAAATTTCTTTCGTGTGACGCCCGGAATCTCTTTGATGAAGGCGTCTTTCTTGAGTTGCCATGCCACACGCGTCATGCCTGGAATGATGGAGCTGACGCTATATCGGTAGGATTCCAACGCCAGGTCCAGGTTGCCGAAAATATCCTTCATTTCCAAGCCATAGGTGTCCCGAAACGCGCGCTCCAAGACCGGTTTAGCTACCTGGAAACCAATAAACGCCCGGTAACGGTCCGGTGCGTAGCGCCCTTGCGCGACTTGCAGCACGTCAAAGCCGAACTCCGTTCGAAGATGCGCAATGGGATTGTCCCAATAGGTTACTGTCTTCCCGAACTTGGCGCGGAGTTCCGGATACAAAATCGGCACCGCGAGATTGGTTGCGATCCGGTGCCCGCTGTTGTCTGCGGCATAGTGGGCCAGAGCGCCAAGCGCGAAGGCGTACTCGTTGAGGTCCTGCGATTCATGGATTAGTGCTACAACGAAGTCGCCGCTGCGGACGTAATGCGTCAGATCGCTGAAGAACCGGCTGCTGAACGGATAGTACCCCATGTCCTGCAGAATGCAGCCCCCATAAACGTAGGCGTGCGCCTTCTCCAGTTCCTCGGGCGTTGCCATCGGAAACCGTTTCAGCAGCATTTTCTGGATGGAGCCGTCCCAAAGAGAGTCAACGATGGCTTCATGAGTGAGCACCGAATAACCATACAGGCCCGATGTGGGTAGCATCAGAGCGATCAGACAAGCGGCGCGCGAAAATAGAGACTTAATCGAGGGAGGCGCGGAATGGAGGAGAGAGTTAAGCATCTGTCGGCCTCGCTCTCAAAATGGCCGTCTCCTCCGATTGGAGACGGCCATCCTGAGAGCGTTTGGTGGTACAAGCCGTTACGCGGCCAGCTAAAGACCGCTGATTCCTCCTGGACTCGCCAGGTTCGGTACCGGAACCCGAGCCACGCTTCATAGAACTGACCGGCGTCCTTGAATCACCTGAATGAGGACGACTACAATCGCGAGCACCAGCAGAATGTGGATGAACCCGGACATGGTGTAGGCGGTGACTAATCCGAGCGCCCACATGACAAACAGAATGACAGCGATGGTCCAGAGCATTTGTTTAGAACTCCTTTTTCTCGTGTGGGGTACAGGCACGCCGATGGCCGAAGCCGGCGGCCGGCTCCCGAGCTGACCGGAACCCTCTCAACAACATTGGCCTCAAACATGCTTGCTTGACGTTGAGGTTCGGGTGGCGCGGCTCTTCACATGGAACCCGCGCAAATACCGCCTAAAAAAGTAGTCGCCCTCGAATTCCATCGCCGAAGGAGGCGATCCATGAACAAGATTATTGGGATTGTCTTGATTGTTCTTGGTCTGCTCGGTCTTGCCTGGGGAGGTATTAAATATACGACCACGGAAAAGGTCCTCGACATCGGACCGATTCACGCGACTCGCGAAGAGAAACACAACGTACCGATCCCTCCGATCGCAGGCGCCGCGGCGCTCATCGGCGGCATCGTGCTCTTGGTGGCAAGTAAGAAGAAATAGCTTCCGGGAGCTAACTTCTGGAAGAAAGGGAGATTCACAATGTTGATATTGATTATCATCCTGGTATTGTTTTTTGGGTTGGGCGGAGGATACTACGGCCATACCCGCTGGGGTCCCGGCGGGGGCGCTGGTACAGGACTGGGGACCATATTGTTAATTCTCCTCATTGCCTACATGCTTGGCTTGTTCCGCTGAAGCTGACCGGCCCGCTTGCTGTCCACATGCACCTACTAAGAGTTCGATAGGAGTGAATCATCATGAAGTTTGCGAGAATTACGAGCGGGATTGCGGTCTTGCTGCTTTTCGGAACGACGGCCTACGCACAGCACGACGGGCAGGGCGAGAAGCAGGGCAACCCCGATAATCGGCCCCGAGACAGACAAGAAAAGGGAGCGCCGCAGCCGCAGCCGCGTGCCCCGCAAGCCGGGCAACAGCCACGACAGCAGGGTCAACCACAGGACCATGCCCAGCAGCCCGAGCAGCGCCGGCAGCCGCAGGAACGTCAACCGCAACAAGTTCAACGGCAGGAGCAGCCACAACAACAGCAGCGAGTTCGGCAGCCCGAGCCACAGCAGCAGCGCGCCCAGCAGCCGCAGGAGCGTCAACCGCAACAAGTTCAACGGCAGGAGCAGCCACAGCAACAGCAGCGCCTTCGGCAGCCCGAGCCCCAACAACAACGCGCCCAGCAGCCACAGCCGCAACAACGCGTTCAACAGCCGCGGCAGCCAACCCCGCAGCAGCCAACCCCGCAGCAGCAACAGCAGCAACCTCAACAAGCCCGGCAACAACAACCACAGCGCACGCAGCAGCAGGCGCGAGCTTGGCAGCAACAACGGGGATGGGTACAGCAGGGCAGTTGGAAAGCGCACGATACGTGGCAGGAGAATCGCGCTCTACGGTGGTCCTCTGACCATCGCACGTGGACGCAGCGCGGAGGCTACGGCGGTTATTACATTCCGCAGGACCGCTTCCGTCTCTATTTCGGAAGCCAGAACTACTTCCGCCTCCGGACGCGCCCAGTTATGTACCTGGGGTATCCGCGTTTTGAGTACGGCGGGTTTTCATTCCTGCTGGTTGATCCATGGCCGGAATACTGGTCCGACAACTGGTATGACTCCGATGACGTTTACATAGACTACGACGACGGATATTACCTTTACAGCCGCCGTTATCCTCAAGTCAGGCTTGCGATCACAGTTGAGCTTTAGTTAAAGATCCTTGCGAGAGATGAGGAGTTTGCGCATCATGGCGTTCAAGGTTGTCCGGTGCAGCCCAAGACGGGTGGCGGCCGCCGTGACCACGCCGTTGCTCTCCCGAAGCACTCGGATGATATGCTCCCGCTCCACTTGCTCGAGCGTGGCACTGTTGCCGACGGGCGTCGCGTCCGGCCGTATTTCGCCTAAAGGAGCACGAAGGCCGGGTCCCCTGGAAAGGATTACCGAACGTTCAATGAAGTTTTCGAGTTCTCTGATGTTCCCCGGCCAATGCCAGCCGACAAGCGCGCGCATCGTATCCGAGGGGATCTTGTCAATCTGCTTTCCCATTTTCGCGGCGTATTTTTTGGTGAAGTGACGGGCGAGGATTGGTATGTCCTCAGGGCGATCCCGCAACGGAGGCGTGGTGATGGGAAAGACTTTCAGCCGGTAATAGAGATCGCTTCGAAAGAGGTTGTCCCCCATCATTTGGGCGAGATTCCGGTTGGTTGCCGCCACCAGCCGGACATCAATGGGAATCGTTTTGGTGCCGCCCAATCTCTCAAAAGCCTTCTCCTGTAGGGCGCGGAGTAATTTCGGCTGCAGGTCCAATGGAATGTCGCCCACTTCATCCAGAAAGAGCGTGCCGCGGTGAGCCATTTCGAAACGTCCGATCTTCTGCGACAACGCGCCGGTAAAGGCGCCTCTCTCATAGCCGAAAAGCTCACTTTCGAGAAGCCCTGTGGGAATAGCCGCGCAGTTCAAGGAAATGAAGGGAAGATTCTTGCGCGGGCTCATTCGATGGATAGCTCGTGCTACCAGTTCCTTGCCGGTGCCGGTTTCCCCCAGGACGAGAACGGTCGCATCGGTGGGCGCAACTACCTCAACCTGGCGCAAAATACGCTTCAGGGCGGGGCTGCTGCCTACCATCTCCTCGAAGTCTTGTTTGGGTTCGACATCTTCGTCCTCAACGCTCTCCATGCGATCCCGCTCGCGCAGATCCTGCACAAAAGTGATCCATCGGAAGGGAGAGAGCTTCAACACAGCTGTAGCCACCAGGACCGGAACGCGGGTTCCATCTTTTCGAATCAATTCTTTTTCAAACGGCGTGCAGGCCCCGAATCTCAGACCCTCTTCATGGGCCAGCTCATCCATTGCGGCGTATTCCGGTGGAGTGAGGCCGTGCCAGTGCATCCGGCCGGCTACCAGGTCTTCGCGGCTGTAGGCGACTAAATCAAGAAAAGCATCGTTCGCCTCGGGAATCCGGTCGAACTCACCGGAGACGACCCCGGCGATCGTCGATACCACAGGCCGCCGGCGTTGGCGCGCGCGGGCGCGCCGTAACCGTTCGTCTCTCTCGTGGCGGTCGCTGAAGTCGCGCACCACTCTGGCAAAGCCCTGCAATTCTCCGTCGCCGTTCTTCAGGGCCATCGTGATGATGTTGGCCCAGAATCGCGTCCCATCCTTTTTCACCTGCCAGTCTTCGTTACCAACGTGGCCTTCACCGGCGGCCCTCTTCATTTTTTCGTCCAGCCTGAATCGTAGGCTATCTTCGTCGGCATAGAGGAGCGACACGTGTTTGCCGATGGTCTCGTCGCTCTTGTATCCGTATATCCGCTCCGCTCCCGAATACCAGGCAACGACGTGTCCGTTCACATCCAACAGGAACAGCGCATAGTCCTGCACCCAACCCGGAATGCTGCTCTCGGAGGGGTCTTTGTCGCCCTCTACAGGCCCGCTGCCTGGCGTGTCCGCGGTCTTTTCACTCAGCACCACCACGTGGCGTACCGGCAACACGTTCCCTTTGACCAAGTACTCAACGTCCCGCGGACCTCCGTCCGGACCCAATAGCTGGAGCGTTCCCTGCTGTTCGCCCTTCTCCAGAAAGGCAGACCAGCGTTCCGGGATCAGTGGCTTGAAACTCGGGCTCGGCAAAATCATCCAAACTGCGGCCGATGATCTCTTCCCGTGGGAGACCCAGGAGTTTGCTGGCGCCGACACTAGCCTCCCGGTATTGGCGATCATTGTCCGTGAGCAGGACTGGTACGGAAGGATTGAAAAGGATTGCCCGAAACAGCAGCTCGAGTTCTTTTGGGCCGTTTTCCGCCAGCCAGCGGGCGGCTTGTGGCTCAGAGGCCGCGGAGTTCAAAGCGCTTTTCTCCTTTCGGCGGTCGATCCGCGTCCTATAAAACCGTGGGAAGGAGAATGCCGCTAAATCCAGTTTATCACTCTGCATGACCTCATTTGGTCATTTGACATCCGGTGGGCAACAGCAAGAACGGCAGCAATAGCAACGATAAATTGAATCTCCTCAATGGAAATAGGGAGAAACTGCCAGATCTGAACGGTGCGCCTCGAGCGCAATCAGTTTGGACTATCAGCTGCCATATAACGTGCGGTGCAAGGAAGGTGGACGATGGCAGTATCATTTCAGGGGTTCAGGTCTCTCGTCGAAAACAGCCCGGATGCGATCTCTGTAATCGATCGGCGGGGGGCAATATTGTATGGCAGTGCGTCTACCACCAAAATATTGGGCTACCACCCGGAGGAGCTCGTGGGACGGAACTGCCTGGAGCTGATCCATCCGGAAGATCGTGAGCATTCTAGCCAAGCACTGCATGACGTGGCTGGCCAGGCCACATTCTCCACTCCAATGGGATGCCCGGGTCCGTCACAAGAACGGCAACTACCATTGGGTGGAGAGCACGCTTTCCAACTTGCTGTTCGAAGTAGAAGTACAGGCGATCGTGGTGCGGCAGCGGGATATCAATGCGCGGAGAGCCGCGGAACTCGAGAGGAAAGAGCACGCCGAGGCATTGGTTCGCTCCAACTTGCGGCTGGAGGAGTTTGCGTACACCGCGGCGCACGATTTGGGAGCCCCTCAGGGCAATTTCCCTGTATACAAAAATGCTTACCCAAAATACGCAAATGGACGCGAATGCCAAGCAAATGGCCAAAATTATACTCGCCGGCACGACTCGCATGTCCACTTTAATCGATGACCTGCTTTCCTTTGCCAGCACCGGCGTGCTGGAACCGCTCCAATTTGTTGACTTGGAGCACGTCCTGGCGCAGGCCACGCAAAATCTGGCGGTGGAAATCAGGGAAAGTGACGCAGAGGTGACGGGCGATGGGCTGCCGGTCGTTCGGGGCAACGATATTCATCTGATACGCCTCTTCCAGAACCTGATTGGTAACGCTGTGAAATACCGGAGTGAGAACGGCGTCAAAATCCACGTGACCGCCGAGCGTCGTGGAACTGACTGGCTAATCAGAATTGAGGACAACGGCCTCGGCATCGCGCCCGAGAATCAGGCTCGCGTATTCAAGCCTTTCGTACGTTTGGCAAATCGGGATGTGCCCGGTACGGGTATCGGCCTGGCGGTCTGCAAGAAGATCGTCGAAGGACTGGGGGGCACGATTTGGGTTGAATCCGAATTAGGGGTGGGATCCACTCTTGCCTTCACAATCGCGGCGGCGGATGATGCCTATCCCTTATGAGGCGCCCGCACCAAACAACTTGGGGACACACGTGCCGGGGCCCCTTGACGTTCACGCTACAAAACTAAGCGCTGGCGGATCGAACTGACTATTGCTGTCTCTTAGGAGCATAAAAGCCGGTGGCCTTACTAAATATTGTCGCTGCGGTGACTGTAATTGGAATCGAGTTCTACCGGATCCACAAACCCACGACCAAGTGTTTAGCCTAGTGAAAACACCAGTGGATTAAATGTTCTTATACAGTCGATAGTGTATAAGTGCGGCTTCAATCACAGAGTCAATCGAGAGTGCATCCAACGTGCGATCTAAAACTTAGATTGACGACGATCCACAACGAGTCTTGCCGAGAGTTTTCCCTGCTAACAACGCGCCTCCATGAAGTGTCTGGACGGAGAGATTCGGTAACGTTCAGTGCCTCCCTAGCTGATGCCAGTGCCGCTAAACTTAACGTGGATAATTCGCGAATGGCCTTACAGCTCCATCGTCAAGAGCATGGCTGCTGAGACGAACACAATAGTAGAACGCTATGGGATCGTATGAAGATCGCGAGAGTTTGGTGCAACAGTGCAAGGCAGCAACCGCTCGCTATGGGCAAGCTGTAGGTGAACTACACCGCAGCATCGCGACGGGCGGCACTGAAGAGTGGAAGCGGCTTGGCCAGCTTGCCGATACTGCGAGGGACGAGTGTTACCGGTTTATGGATGCTCTCGATCTAAAGTAAAACCCCAGACCAACACAACTGTAGGACACTACCACCTGTAGCTATTTTGTCAAGTGAGTTATTGCGCTAAATTGCCCAGGCGCCGGCGCGATTGCCGGCGCAAATGCGCTAAATCATTGCGCGTAGTCTACCTGACCTCAAGCTTGAAAAGTACGTGATCCGGGTGATCGTGACGCCACCGGAAGTATTCCCGTTGCTGGGCGGCCTTCGTCCGGTTGAACTCGCGATAGTTCCGGTGCTGCTCCTGCACGTAAACGTGGTAAGCACGATCTTCCTGGTTGTTCCATGTGTGATAGTCGCGGCCATCCCGGTCGTAATACCTCCTTTCATGATGATCGTCAGCTATCATCGCCACTGGGGCAATCAAGGTAGCGCCGGCGAAAAACGCGGTCAGAATCAAAAAACGACGCATGTGGTGAATCTCCTGCTTGACCGGGAGGCACGTCAGTAACCCTTCCGCTATGCCCAGGACGCATCGACCCGCGTGCATTACACCGCAATACGGGCGACCGCATTTGGTCAGATGACCCCGCATGGTCAGCTTCTTAACCGATTGCTCGAGGGCCGTGAGGCCCCGGAACGCGGGCAGATATGATGCGCCAGCGATTCGGTGGAGAAGGGCACTGACCTGCCTCGGTGTAGGACGCGGGATGGCCGCCAAGATCTGTCTAGCCGAAATTCACCCGGCAACAGACTAACAATATCTGAAACACAGGGAAGAAAGGAAAAAAATGAAGCAATTTAAAGTAGCGACGACGTTGTTTTGCATGGCGCTGATGGGCGCGGTACTCACGCCAGCTGCGAGGGCGGACGACTGGAACAGGAAAACCGTGATCACATTCAGCGGTCCGGTGGAAATCCCTGGGGTTCATCTTACCGGCTGGGGCGTGTTGCCGGCCGGCACCTATGTGTTCAAGATCCTGGATTCGCAGTCGGACCGCCACATCGTTCAGATCTTCAACAAGGACGAAACAACTGTCTACGCCACGATTCTGGCGATTCCCGAACTATCGCCTCAAAGCGACCGACAAGACCGTGATCACGTTCAGCGAAAGGCCGGCCGGCGAGCCGGAAGCGCTACGCGCCTGGTTCTATCCGGGCAGAAATTGGGGCGAAGAATTCGTCTATCCGAAGGCGAAGGCGATCGCGTTGGCCAAGACGACCAAAACGCCTGTCCTGTTTACCGCGGTCGAGATTCCTGTTGAAGTCGCCGAGCCGATCAAGTCGGCGGACGCCCCTGTGGTAGTGGAACTGAAACGGGCCCCGATCATGGCGATCCAAGCCGACCGGCGAAGAAGTAGCAACTCGCCCAGGTGATTACCCCGCCGCCTCCCACCGAAGAGCCCAGGTAACCGAGAAGACGCTCCCGGAGACAGCGAGCACGCTGCCGCTGATCGGGTTGTTCGGATTGCTGTCTCTCGGCTGGCCTTCGCCCTTCGCCTCGCTCAGCGACGCGTCCAGTAAGCGGTTCTTTATCTGTTGCGCGGCCCGCCGGTTCCAGGCGCGCCGCGCCGGGCAGCACGGAATAAAAAGAGGTGGCAGCATGCGACAGAGAGTTATTCCGATACTGGCGCCGATGACGAAGCGCCGGCAGGATGGGAGACGGTTGCTACCAGACCAAGGCTCGCGGGCTGGCCGTGCTCAATTCACCGCTGTTGAACAAGGGCACGGCCTTCACGGCGGAAGAGCGAAAGGCGCTGGGCCTCACCGGTCTGCTCCCGCCGGAGATCAGCACGCTGGAGGCTCAGGTCAAGCGCGCCTACATCCAGTACGAGCGCTTGCCGGATGCGCTGAGCAAGAACATCTATCTGACCGCCCTGCACGACCGCAATGAGGTGCTGTTTTACCGGCTGTTTTCAGAACATCTGCGCGAAATGATCCCCATCGTCAACGATCTGACCGTTGGCATGGCGATGGAGCAGTATCACCATGAGTGCCGGCGTCCGCGAGGCGTGTATCTTTCGATCGATCATCCCGAAGCCATCGAGGAGGCGTTTGCCAACCTCGGCGCCGGCTCCGGCGATATCGATCTGATCCTGGCAACCGACGCCGAGCAAATTCTGGGAATCGGCGATTGGGGTGTAGGCGGCATCGAAGTGTCGATCGGCAAACTGGCGATCTACACGGCGGCGGGCGGAATCGACCCGACGCGCGTAATCCCGGTGATGCTCGATGTCGGCACCAACCGGGAGAGTCTGCTGGACGATCCCACGTACATCGGAAACCGGCACGCCCGAATACGCGGAGAGCGCTACGACGCCTTCATCGACGCTTACGTCAAAGCCGTGACACAAGCTGTTTCCGAATGCACTGCTGCAGTGGGAGGACTTCGCACCCGGCAACGGACGGCGCATCCTCGAGAAGTACCGCGACCGGATCTGCACCTTCAACGACGATATGCAGGGCACCGGCGCGATCACGCTGGCGGCGGCGATCTCCGCCGTCCGCGTCTGCGGGACGCCGCTGCGCAACCAGCGCGTGGTCATTTTCGGAGCCGGTACGGCGGGCATCGGAATCGCCGACCAGATTCGCGACGCCATGGTGCGTGAGGGGCTCTCCAGGGAGGATGCCGCCAGGCGCTTCTGGTGTGTGGACCGGCAGGGATTGCTCACGACCGACATGGCCGATCAACTGCGCGACTATCAGGTGACTTACGCCCGGCCGGCCGCCGAAAGCAAAGGCTGGAAGCACGACGGCGAATGGAAACGGCGTAGGCCTGGCCGAAGTGGTGCGCCGGGTGAAGCCGACCATGCTGATCGGCGCGTCGACCGCCTCGGGCAGCTTTCACGGAAGCGATCGTCAAGGAAATGGCGGCGCATACGGAGCGGCCGATCATCTTCGCGCTCTCCAATCCGCCGGCGCGGGCCGAGGCGAACCCGGCCGATCTGATTGCCTGGACTGACGGGCGGGCGCTGATCGCCACCGGCAGCCCGTTCGCTCCGGTCACATATAAGGGAGTGACCTACGTGGTCGCGCAGGTGAATAATGCCATGCTGTATCCGGGTCTGGCTCTGGGCGCGATCGTCTCGCGAGCCAGCAGGATCAGCGACGGTATGTTCGCCGCGGCGGCGAGTGCCGTGTCCAGCCTGGTGACTGTGCGCCAGCCCGGCGCGTCGCTTCTGCCGCATATTGACGACTTGCGCAGCGTGTCGGCGACGGTAGCGGTGGCCGTGGCCGAGGCCGCGGATTGCGGAGGGCTTGGCCGGCATCAAATTCGACGACATCGTTCAAGCAGGTGCAGGACGCGATGTGGCAGCCGGAGTATCGCCGGATCCAGGCATCCTGAGGCTAAGTGTGGACAGGCTAAAGATCCACCCAAACAGCAGAAAGTGTGTCGTCGCGAGCGCGCTGGTGCTCCCGTTGCTGATCCTGATCGGTCTCGCGGGCGGCGCCGAACCTCAGGCTCCCCCGTCGATCGATGTTCCAGATCCGCGGCCTTACCGAATTTCATTAGACGTCGATCTCGTGGTGTTGAACGCCACGGTGCGCGACCGAAAAGGCCTATTAGCTTCCGATTTGCGCGAGCAGGATTTTGAAGTTTACGAAGACGGCGTCCGGCAATCCATCCAGTTGTTCCGGCACGAAGACATTCCGGTTACCGTCGGACTGGTGGTCGATCACAGCGGAAGCATGCGGCCGAAGCTTGCGGATGTGATCGCGGCTGCCCGGACGTTCGTCCAGTCGAGCAGCCCGGAGGACCAGATGTTCGTCGTCAACTTCAACGAGAAGGTGACCCTTGGCCTGCCCGACGACAATCCGCCTCACCAATCGCCCGGATGAACTCGCGCGGGCCATCTCCAACACACCCGCCGACCGGCAAGACGGCTCTTTACGACGCGGTAGTGAAGGCGCCGAGAGCGATTGCAGACCGGCGGCCGCGACAAGAAAGTACTGATCGTCATTAGCGATGGCGGCGACAACGCAAGCGTGCACAGCCTGGCTGAGGTTTTGAAAATGGCCGGGCAATCCAGCGCTCTTGTGTACACCATCGGCATCTTCGATGAAGAGGATGCTGACCGGAATCCGGACGTTCTCCGGCGCTTGGCTCGGGCAACCGGCGGCGAAGCCTTCTTCCCACGCAAACTCAATGAGGTGGTAGCGATCTGCGAGCGCATCGCGCGCGATATTCGCCATCAATACACCATCGGATATGTTTCCAACAACGCGGCGAATCCCGGCGCGTATCGGTCCATTCGAGTGGTTGCCAGGACTGGAAACAGCAAACTCTTCGTGCGCACTCGCTCTGGCTACATCGCCGGTGGTGAATCACGGCTAGTCAAGCTCGAGGGTGCCAAATGAGGCTCGTGGCTACCAAAAAGTCGCTAAGGCTGGTTCTGCGGTGGATCCAGCACGTTCTCTTCGCAGGTGCCGTCTCGATGCTGGCTTATTGCGGGTTCGTTCTGACCGATGCCTGGATTTTCCAGAGAGCGGAACGCGGCCAACTCGAGCGGCTGCTGACTGACCGGCAACAGGCGAAGAACGGAGCAGGTCAAGGCGCGCCCGCCACTTCGTCGAAAGACTCGCCGCCGGCCGTGAGCGGCGGCCTGATCGGCCGCATTGAAATTCTACGTCTCGGCCTCTCGGCGATCGTCATTGAGGGAACCAGTACAACCACCCTGCGGCGCGCGGCCGGCCATATTGCCGGTACATCTCTACCGGGACAGCCGGGGAATGTTGGTATTTCCGGACACCGCGACACGTTCTTCCGGCCACTGCGAAACATCCGGCGGAACGACATCATTACGCTGACCACGTTGTACGGCGAGTACCACTATCGCGTCGTGTCCACCAAGGTCGTGAGTAAGTACGATATTACGGTGTTGGATGCCAGCGGAAATGAGATCCTTACCCTGATCACCTGTTATCCGTTTTATTTCGTTGGCGCTGCGCCCGACAGGTTTATTGTTCGGGCCGAAAGGACCACTTGACCGTTTCAAAGAAGAACGGCGCATTTCGATCTACTACCAACGGGAGCCTTAAACGTCAAGGACTCCTTCGCGTTCGCATACCGCAATCGAGAGCATCCGATTGATATTAGTTGATCCCAGGAATACGGGCGCATCGCTGACATAGAGACTCGGGCACAACGAGGAGATCCTAAATCGCGCGCTTCGCAGAAATTGATCGGACTAAGACGGCATTTTCTCCAGCGTAAGCCACCAGTTTCGCACCGCCGCTCACCCTGATTCTTGGACCACTGGAGGAGAAGCCGGCAGAAAAGGCCAGTCCTTTACCCTGGGCCCCCGTGAGCGTCTCTAGATGGTACACCGGAACAGCCTCCGGCTCTTGAGAAAAGCGACATGCTCTCGGGTTGGTATCGTTTGCAGGCAAAATCAACACTAATCCTGTCCGGGACGTGAGCATGCAGCGGTGGTTGCAAGCCATGAATTCCTGACGACGCTCACCGCTTAAATCCGTGCGGCGAGAAGCGGCTCGAAACTATCTACGGTTCGGTGCTAATCAGTGTTCCCCGTATTAAGCCTTCGGCACCAAACTGAACGGCGGCGAGTTGTATCGCTCGCCCGCGACCTTCGACGCTGAAATAGGATACGATAGCTGGCCGCGCTACTCGGACAGTGAATTTGCACTTGTACAGAACAAGCTCTATGTTGTGCCCTTCGGCGGCAAGTTCGTTCAGGGCGAAGCGCATTTCACCCTCGGCCATTACCGGATAAATACCCTCTGGCAAAGTTCCCGAGGGGAATGTTCTCGCTCGTTCAGCCCAGACCTGGTCGGCCCACTTTTGTGAAAGTTCTTGGATACCTAGCTTTTCGCCTCCAAAAACAACGTCTTTCACTTCGATACGCTTGGAAGTTAGCTCAGACTCCGCTCCGGCATGTTCCTTGAAGACCAATTCGATAGTGGACGCTTCCACCATGATGTAATGCAAATCAAATGGTATCGGCACGTTAACCGTAGGCAAATCCGCAACAGTCAGGAGCTGGATTCGGTGATCCTTCACAGCTTGGGCAATCGCATCCTTCGTGAACGATTTTGCAACAAAAAAATCCTTCTGAGCTTTTGCGACGTTGATCTTTTCTGAGAAGACGATGATCTCATTCTTACTAACCTTGTCTTCCCAGTTCTTGCACTCGAAGATGAATATCGAGTCGTATCCTCTGCCTATGTCTACTGTGACCCACAAATCAATTTAATGCTTCACGCCGTCGGAAAAGAGCAGCTTCTTGCTCTCAATTCTGAAGGCGTTTCGATTCAATCCCGGTGAGTCCTTAAGGATCGCCTCTTCAATCGCGACCACTGCATTTTCCAACAAATCGCCTTTTTGGTAAGGGGGCGGCACGCAGCATTATTATAGGTGGCGCGGCGAACCGAGGGGCCACATCGCGCACGTATTCTGCAACGCGGCAACCATCTGGACCGGCATGTGGATCGATCCGCTGGTGCCGTCACGGCTTTGCTCGCCATCCGGGAGCAATCCCGGGCATTGTTAGGGGGAGGATAAGAGGGAGCCAGTTCTGACGCGTTTAGCGCGGACCAGCGGAAACTCTTAGCACCCATATCCGATATTAGGTGCCATCGAGGCACTTGTGAAGTCACGCGCTTTGAAATTGTATGTTCAGCATCCCCGAGGGTCGAAAGTGATTGATTTCCTGCGTGTTAGCGCTAGCTCCGAAGCCTGCGACTTTTTCCTTGACGGGAAACCCGAGAAAGTACTTTTTCCGCCACTCCGTTTGAGTTTCCAAACAAAATGTAACCGCTCGGTAATCAGCGAGTTGCGGCTAACGGGGCGTAGTTTTCTCGCGCACGCGTTTCGGGTATATATAATATAACTATTAACCGATAAACTATAAGCGCCAAAAGTCCCACGGTGCCTCCCGTGATCGCCGCAGTCAGCGTTTCTCACGCAAACCGGTTAGGCTCGACAGATACTCGCGCCGTTCCGCAACACTCTCCTCGATAGTCGCGGACCTGGTCTCTAACCCTTCAAAAACTTCGGTAGTTTTTCGCAGCGCGGCTTACCGAAATCGGGATCAGCGCGGCGATTTGAGGTCCGCTCAAATCGTGGAAGGGTTGCCAAAATTCATCAGGCTGACGCCCAATCTAAGCGCATTGGACGGACACCGTCTTACAGGCCGCCTGTTCAGCGGAGCGAAACACGAAACGCGCGAGAGCCGCGCCGACACGGTCACACAAGCGCGCAGCTTCCTTGCACTTATCCGAGTTCACATTGGGCGCGCGACGGTAGAGTACTGTTACTGTACGGCGGGCCGAGCGAACGGGTGCTACCAATTTGTCGCATCGAAATTGAAAAATCCCACAGTGAATTCTCATATTCATGAAGGCGATGAGCGATCCCACGGGAAAAATTGTCAAGACTACCGACGTGCTCGCGAGATGCGTATCGAGCGAGACACGTTAGCATGGTAGAACCACTGGAACAATTAGCGAAGGAGCATGTGAAATGCCCATGGCCACCGCGTATGGGGATGACGTTCGGAACAGTTTAGAGAGTATCGCGCGCCTCGTCGTAGAGGCCCGGTTTTACCTGACCAGATTGCCCAGAAGTAGGGTGCTGTACAAACAGGCTTCCTGGGCCCGAGATCGGACGTCCAATCCAAAATTGTCGAAGCGGGCTTGGCTGGTATTTGAGAGGCGCAGCGCTCAACTAAGCCAAAACTACCTTGAGCACGAAGCTTTCGCCAAGACAGTGACCGAAGAGTTTGAAAAGCTTCGCCCCGTTCTGCCCGCCCACGAAATCGACAGCTTTCAAAGAGATGTGAAGGCCATGAATATGGAACCTACTTGCCAAGCGGTTCAGGGCAGAACGAAGACTCCAGGAGTTTTGGGACGCCCTGCTCAACGAGCAGATGGCAGCCGGCGGTTCCAACGCAAACAGTCGGAAGCGTTGCCCGAAACCAAAAATGGAAGATCACCAGAAAGTCGCGAAGATCGTCCGCGCGCATGGGAGGGTTGGCGGAATGACAAGCCTCTCGCGGTGATCGCGAACGAATTGGATCGGTGTCGCCTGCCAGTACCCAAGCAATGGCTTCTGCGAAAGCCCCCGTCTAGGACTTGGGCACGCGGAGTTGCGAACAACCCGCGAGTGGCATTCCAAGCGATCGATTACCGTCTAAAGATGGCCTCTCGGTGAATTTTCAGAATTCTCGCAACTCTCTACGAATTGTCGCAATTATCGGCTAAACTGCACCCATGGCGAGCAGACAGCTGTGTTCCTCCTGGTATTCAATCAGTTAACCTTCAGTCCGAATCGCGACAGTTTGACGAGAATTGGGATTCTGGCAAAGTCAATATCATGGGTGACCGTAAGCAGTTTCTCACGCTGGCAGAAGTCGCCAGGCAGCTTCACATCTCGAAATCCAAGTTGTACGCAGATCGACGTAGCGGCCAGCTTCGTGTATTTCGCTTTGGACGACTCGTCCGCGTTCGGCGTGCCGATTTAGAACGTTACATCCGGAGTGCCACACAGGAGGACGGCGGTAAGGAAGAATTTCCGAGAGTTAGCCGTAAGCAAGAGAATAGCTCTCTACAGAATCGACCAGAGCGCAAAAAGTGATCTCAGCAGATCGGATTCGGGTACGCTTCTCGGTGTGGATATCGTCGCACGGCAACTACCATGGAATCGAGTTTCAAAATGGTCCCGCACGTCGTTCTTACAGCACGCGACATAGGAACGGTGATCGAGATCCGAACCTCGGCTACGACTCCGAAGGTAACCAAAGGAGATGGAAATCATGAAGGATGGCGGCGTTAACAGCACCATGTATGAACGCCACTTTTCACCACGCGAATTGTCGGAGTGTTGGGGATATTCGGTGGACACGATTCAGCGCTGGGCCGAAGGGGAGGAAGGCGTATTGCAATGTGGTTCCCTGGGCGGTCGTGGCAAGAGGCGAAAGGTGACGATCCGCATCCCGGAGAGTATTGCGGCTAGAATTTATAAGAAGCACATCTCGCGAAAGACTAAATGCTGACCATCTATCGCCGACATCTTGGAACATGCCCGCATCGCGACGAAGGACGCGCTTACACAAAGTGCTCCTGTCCGATTTATTGCGACGGGTTCGTTTCCGAACGCCGGATTCGCGCAAGCATGGATACCGTCAATTGGGCTCGCGCGCGTCGTCAGATTGATGAGATGGAAGAAGAGGCCCGAGGCGGTCGAATCCGCAAGGATGTTTCCGGTGCCGCCGATGCGTTTCTTTTGGATCGCGACGTAGAAGGCTCAACCTCGCGAAAGTACCGGCGCATCCTGAAGCGTCTGACAGAATTCGCCGCAGGGGAGCGACTAGAAACAATCGACCGAATTACCCTCTCGCACCTCGACGCCTACAAGTCCAGCCGGAAATTGAACACTCTCAGCTGGTCGAAGGAATTGCAATTGTTGCGAACATTCTTCGCGTTCTGCGGTAAGCGCAAGTGGTGCGAAGAAAACCCGGCCAAGGACATGTCGATGCCGTCCGATCCCAAACCGAAGCCGCGCGCGCCGTACACCCAGGAAGAAATAACGTGCATCCTGGCAGCGTGTAGAACATTCGGTAGGGGAGCCTACGAACGCCGCCGAGCCTACGCAATGATCCTTCTACAGCGACGCTATGGGCTTCGAGTCTCAGACGTCGTTACGCTGGAGAAAGACCGCGTGAAGGACGGTCGGATTTTCGTACACGCGATGAAGAATGGTGCGGCCCTCTGGCTTCCATTGTGGCCGGACGTGAAAGACGCGCTCGAAATCCTGCCGACGCCACACGACGCACCGGCCGATTGTAAATATTTTTTCTGGACTGGTCTCGGTTTGCGCGAAAGTGTTATCAAAGTCGCGTGTCGAACCTTGCAGGCCGTCTTTCGCAAGAGCGGAGTCAAGAATGCGACATCACATCGCTTCCGGCACACTCTTGCAACCGAGATCCTAGTGAATGGCGGGACTATCGAGGATGTTGCCAACATCCTCGGTGATAGCCCCGCAATCATTCGTGAGCACTACGCTAAGTGGAGTGTAGCCTACCAACAGCGAACATTGGAACTGCTGGAAAGGGTACACGGCTCACCTACGGCACACGAAAAACCGATAGATGTAAGTCTTTTTATTTCAACGGTTGATTTGGTGGCGAAGGTGGGGGTCGAACCCACACGTACAGTGAAGTACGCCAGATTTTGAGTCTGGTGCGTCTGCCAGTTCCGCCACTTCGCCACGGACTGAGACCACCATCATACCACCCGGTTGAAAAGACTCCTGAGCCTTTGGAGCATCCGATAGCTGGGCGCTATCAACGGCTGGGGAATCCAAATTGCTATGAAATGCGGCAGTACTGCGGGCGTCCATGAGTGCCCGCGCCAGAGGCTGGCCATCAGACGAGTTCCTTTCAGCCGGCCGTGTATGACGCCATAGTGATAGGCCGCTTGTGCTTTATTGGATAGGATCTGGCCCACGATAATCGAGCGATCTTCCACGCTCGAAGCTTTCGGCGTGCGCCCGCAAGACGAGAAGTGCTTGCAGAGACCAGAACAGAGCGCGCTGTTCGCGGCTACCTGACATGCTGCCTGGCCGGTAACGCCAGCTGACCAGCGAATGGCGATGAATCCGCGCGCTGTGTAGCGATCCGGCCCTTCCTGGCCCCAATTGCGCAGCATTCGTGCGGTGCTTGCCCATTCGGGATTGTTGGTCACCATCATGCCCGCTTCGCCGCACGCGCCCAGGTTCTTGCTGGGGTAAAAACTGAAGCATCCTGCATCTCCAATACTGCCTACACGCCGGCCTTTGTATTCAGCTCCGTGAGCTTGCGCCGCGTCTTCGATTACGGCCAGCGAGTGGCGTTGTGCGATTGTCGAGAATCGGGTCCATGTCCGCGGGATGCCCATAGAGGTGTACCGCGACGATGGCACGGGTACGTGGCGTGATGGCTTTGACGATTCTGCCGGCATCAATGGCAAAGATATCGGGCCGGATGTCCACCAACACGGGCCGCGCGCCGGTGTAGCCGATCGCAGCGATAGTGGCGATGAAGGTAAAGGCTGGAGCGATCACCTCGTCGCCCAGTCCTACTCCGGCGGCTAAAAGGGCGAGATGCAGTGCGCTGGTTCCGGAATTTACCCCGACGCCAAAATCCGTACCGCAATAGGCGGCAAACGCATCTTCAAATTCGGCGACGCGCCGGCCGAGAACGAATTCGCCGCGGAGCATGGTCTCTGAAATAGCTCGCGCCAATTGTTCGCGCAATGACGAGTTTTGTTTCGCGAGATCGGCGATGGGAATCATTTATTGCGCGAGTTTCTCCATGATAAGCCGGAGCGGCTCATCACTTGGCTCGCAGGAGGCCGGGCGGGCTTTCCACAGCTTTTCCGCCAGCGAAAGCTGCTGCTCGGCGAGTTCGTTCGTAAAGCTTGGTTGAGTTTTGGCCAACAATGCCGCATTCGCCGACGTCAGTAGATCTCCGGCCTGGCCGCAGGCCTGGAAAGCGTTTCGCACCAACCCAAGAATTCGCATGCTTCGTGCGTACTTCTCTTTGGAACTGAGACGGCGGGGCGTGGGATCGAGCGCCGTCATCGAACTGGCGAGTTCCAATCGTTTGCGGGCCGTGGAATCTTCCGGATTCCGGCGCAGCGCGTTCAAGAAAGCAGCCTGCGCCTGATGATAGTCTCCGATGCTCAGCTCAGCTTCGCCCAGACCTCTGTAGGCATCGCTGTCCTCCGAGTTTGCCTGCAACAGCGAATGATAGACGCTGATGGCGCGTGCCGGCGATGCCGCAACGATGTATAAATGTGCGACCTGCTTCTGCAGCGGGGCGTTCCCTTGCGCCTGGCCTTCGAGCGGCAACAGTTCTGCAAGCATTTCTTTCGACGTGTGTTGGCGGACGAGGAGATCGACGAGTTCCAACCGAGTTTGAATCTGCTGAGTGGAGGCGTTGCCGCCCCATGATCCATAGATGGCGCGGTGGTAGTAAGCTTCTGCGGACGCCACATCTCCCTTCTTCACCATCAACCGAGCGGTGAGGAGGTTTGCCTGCCCGTCGTTCGAATTGTTCTGCAACACATCGTCGAGCAATCCTTCAGCTTCTTCAGGCTTGCCGGCTGCCATTAGTGCCGTGGCTAGCTGTATCTGATACCGCCGATTTTCGCGCACGGCCGTATAAGCTCGACGCAGCACCTCCGCCGCTTCAGCCGGCTTCCCTTTCTCCAGGAGGCGCGTTCCTTCCAGATAAAAACCGTTCGCCTCGGTCTGTACTTCTATGCGCTCCGTTTTGGCGAGAAAAACATCGATCGTCCACAACGCAAAGATGATGAGCAGCACGATGGCGGAAACGCCGAGCGTCAGGCGGGCGGACGATTCCGATGTGGCGGCGGGATTCATGCCGGATGCTTGCTGCCCGCCGCGGCTGTTTCTTCGGTTACTCCGTAAGCCGCGAGAACATTGGGCAGCGTGACAACACCGTAGATTCGCCGAATGTCGGCGCGGCTGACTACCGGAATGGTGTCGACACCGGCGGCGCCCATTCGTTCCAGGGCCAGGGAGAGCGGATGGTCCGAGTGGACGTAGGGATATTTTCCGTCCAGTGCGACGATGTGCCGAAGGAATTTATGCGATGGATCTTTCATGCCTTCAATTTGCCGCGCTGTGACAATTCCGTAGAGACGTTCGCCCGCGCCAACCGGCCAGGCATTCCGATTCGCCTCCTGAAGATGGTGGCGGGCGGTGGCCAGGTCCATCTCGAGCGGCAGAAGCTCCGGCGACGTTTGCATCACTTGGCCGACGCGAGTCCCGCTGAGCTCTTCGCGCGATTCACCAGTGGGCAGATAGACGCCCTCCTGAAGGGCAAGAGCTTCGTAGATTGGCTCGTGCTGCAGGTGCTGCGATATGAAAAAGCTGATCAGATTGGAAATCATCAGCGGCACGATGATGGAGTAATCGCGGGTCAATTCGAAAATCATGATCACCGATGTCATTGGGGTCCGGATGATTCCCGCGAAGGCCGTTCCCATTCCGATCAATGCATATGCTCCGGGGTTGGCGGTGATGGCCGGAAAGAAATGATGAGCCACGCTGCCAACCGAGCCGCCGATCATCGCACCGATGAAAAGGCTTGGACCGAAGATGCCGCCGGCGTTTCCGGAGGAGTAGCAGGTCGCAGTGGCAATGATCTTCAGCACCGCCAGAATGGCCACCGTCTCTAGCGGGAAATCGCCGGTGAGAACCCGATCGACGTAACCGTAACCCACGCCTAAGACTTCGGGCATGTACCAGCCGAGCAGGCCCACCAGCAGTCCTCCGGCCACGGGTTGAAGCCAGCCCGTAGAGGCCGGGAACTTTTTGAAGAGGACTCGAATCTTCAGGAGAAGTTTTACGAAACAGACTGAGCCGATACCGCCCACGACCCCGAGCACCGCATAGATGAGGAATTCGAACGGACTCACCAGGTGGTAGGCGGGAACGTGAAACAGGGGCTCGTCTCCGAGCACCAGGTGGAGAACCATCCACGATGTGGCGGCGCTAATTACGACGGAACCCAGCACAGGCGCGTGCAGGTCGCCGAGAATTTCTTCCAGCGAGAACAGCACTGCCGCAATGGGAGTGTTGAAGGCAGCGGCGAGAGCCGCGGAACAGCCCATGGGAAGGAGAGCTTTCACGTTCTGCGTGCTGAGGCCCAGCCTCCTGCCGAGGACGGAGGCAATACCGGCGCCGACCTGAACGGAGGGACCCTCGCGGCCGAGCGCGATGCCGCTGGCGAGCGAGGCCGAGCAGAGGAAGAATTTCCCCAGGACCGTCTTCAACGAGATGTAGCCGTTGTCGATGAAGATGGCGAATTTGGTTTGCGGAATGCCGCTTCCGCGGGCATTGGGAAAATACTTGAAGAGCAGGTAGCCGGTGCTTAACGATCCGGCGACCGGAAGCAGCACTCTACGCCACGCGGCGCTGCCGGGAGGATACATTCGCGCGGCCAGGCGTCCCGTTAGAAGTATGAAAGCGACGACAACGAGTCCGACTAACACGCCGATGACCAGGCTGAGAAGGACTACAAGTTGGTCCTCACGATTTCGAAACCGCTCGATCCAGCCAAGGAACTTTGCCTTGGGAGGCGATTGCGTCATTACTTTCAGAATAGACGACGAGCGTTAGAGACTGATGCGCTCCAGCTTGATTTTGGCCAGATTCCACTCGCCAAGGCCTAATGCTCCGGCTATCTCAACGTGCTCCGGTTGCCGGCGCTCGAATGTGCTGAATTTATCCGGCAGGTCTTCGGCAATTGGTTTCATGCCGACTGAAGCGCGCTTTGCGTCGATTGCCTGCCAACCAATGCGGTCGAGGGCGACGGGGTCGGTGGCGAAATACATCGTCTGATGCTCCCAGACGAATTGTGGCCGCGCGCCTGGACCGCCGTGGTAGAGCCCTTTCGTGCCGTCGAGGATATTGAGAACAACTTTGTTTCGGATGACGGGCATGGAAACCACGGCGGGAATGAACGCGCCACATGCATTGAGAGTGGTGGTCCCGTGACTGCGGCTGACATTGTTTACGAGGCCGTGCGAGAGGTTCTTCAAGGCAAGTGTGATGCCGGCGGATTGATGGTCTTTCAGCACCGGCAGATTGATCAGCTTGTTGACTTGTTTTGTGATGAACAGAGCGGCGTAGGATCTGCGGGCGGCCACGTTGTCGATGTCGAACTGCGGCAGCGTGAGCGCCATCTCCATGTAATGCTCCGGGTCGTAGCCGTCCATATCGAGCTGAACGTCCTTGTAGTCCTCTGCGGCGTGCGACATGCGTACTCCTTCGGGCAGCCACTTGTCGTAGCCGGCATCCATGAACTGTTTGCGGTAGCGGTCGTAAACCACGATGTCTTTGTTCTTGATGCCCGCAGAATTCAAACCCGCGATCACCTCGCGCACTGTTTCCGGGGACGACATCACGTGCGGCTTGCCCACGGGATTCAATTTGATTCCCACCACGTCGCCCGGCTCGACGAATTGACTCCAGGCGGATTTCGAGTCAGGCGCACCGGTGAGCCTCATCATGCCGGTCCGAATCATCTGCTGGATCGGTCCGGCTTGAAATGCGCCTGAGACGATGCATTTCGGATCGTTGACGGCGATCACCTTCCCACGGTAAAGCCCGGGGATCGACAGTTTGGTGCGTTCGGATTTGGAGGCGACTTGGGCGCTGAGAGCTAGCTTGGAGGACGCGGCGACTCCTGCCCCCACTCCGGTGAACCATTGGCGGCGAGTGAGTTTCATGACAACAGGATATCGAAAACGAAGTACAATCGCTGGAATGAACGGAATACCCACGCGCGAGCTCGGACGAACCGGGGTTCACGTGTCCATCATGGGAATTGGCGGATGGCATATCGGCTCGATCACGGACGAGAAGGAAGCGATACGAGTCGTCCACGAAGCCGTGGATGAGGGCGTGACATTCTTCGATAACGCCTGGGACTACCAGGACGGCCACGCCGAAGAAGTGATGGGCAAGGCGCTGGCCATGGACGGCCGGCGCAACAAGATCTTCCTGATGACAAAGAATTGCGAACGCGACTACGCGGGATCGATGAAGTGCCTGGAAGATAGTCTACGGCGTTTGAAAACGGACCATCTCGATCTGTGGCAGTTTCACGAATGCGTGTACGACAACGATCCGGATTGGATTTTCGAAAAGGGCGGTATCGACGCGGCGTTGGAGGCACGGCGGCAAGGCAAGGTCCGGTTCATTGGTTTCACGGGGCACAAGGATCCGCGCATTCATCTCAAGATGCTCGCCAAGCCTCACGATTGGGATGCGTCTCAGATGCCCATTAGCGTGATGGATCACTTTTATCGAAGTTTCGAGAGCGAAGTGATGCCGGTCTGTCTCGACAAGAACGTCGGCGTGATCGGAATGAAGGGGCTCGGCGGCGGATTCACGGATGCAACATTTCTTGCCAAAGATGTTGGACTTACCTCCGACGAATGTTACCGCTATTGTCTTAGCCTGCCCGTCGCAGTGCAGGTGATGGGCGTCACGTCGTCGCAGCAACTCAGGCAGGATATCGCGCTCGTACGTGGCTTCCAGCCGATGACGGCCGGCGAAGGAGAGGCTTTGTTGGCGCGCGTAAAGGACACGGCGGGAGACGGCCGCCATGAACTGTTCAAATCGTCAAAACAGTTTGACGGCCCGCATCACCGCAAGCAACACGGATTCGATCTGGTCACGGTCTGACTACGATTCCATGATGTAACCCTCTTCGCCGTGCAGACTCAGATCGAGGCCGGAAGTCTCCTCCTCCTCGCTGACGCGCAGGCCGAGGGTGAGGTCGCAGATTTTCAGAACGACCAGGGTACCCACAATCGCCAACCCCCAGGCAATTGCGCTTCCGATGATCTGATTGAGGATCTGTGCGCCGTTGCCGTCGATCCATCCCAACGGCAGTGCCTTTCCTGCGCTATCCTTCAATGCGTCATTCACGGCATTTGTCGCAAAGACGCCGGTCAGAATTGCGCCTAGAGTTCCTCCCGCGCCGTGGACGCCGAATGCGTCGAGAGAATCGTCGTAGCCGAATACGTTCTTCACAGCCGTCGCCATGAAGTAGCAGAAGAGACCGGCCATGAATCCGATCAGCAACGCGGGCATGGGCGCAACGAATCCGGACGCGGGAGTGATGGCCACCAACCCCGCTACGGCTCCCGAGATGCCTCCTAACGCGCTCGGTTTTCCGTTCCTGATCCATTCGGCGCACATCCAACCCAGGGCCGCTGTCGCAGCCGCGAAGTGTGTCGCGACGAAGGCACTGGTGGCCAGACCGGAGGCCGCCAGCGCGCTGCCCGCGTTGAAGCCGAACCAGCCCACCCATAGCAGGCACGCGCCAATAAAACTAAGCACAAGGCTGTGCGGCTTCATCGTCGCGTCCGGATAGCCAACCCGTTTCCCGAGATAGAGAGCGCAGACGAGAGCGGAAACTCCCGACGTGATATGCACCACTGTTCCGCCTGCGAAATCGAAGCAGGGGTACCGGCCTCCCAGGAATGCATTTAGCAAGCCGCCTTTCCCCCACACCATGTGAGCCATGGGGAAATACACGAACAGCGTCCACAGCACCATGAACAGCGTCATACTGCTGAACTTCATGCGCTCCGCAAACGCTCCTGTGATGAGGGCGGGAGTGATGATGGCGAACATGAGTTGGTAAACCATGAAGGTTTGCTGCGGGATCGTTCCGGCGTAATCGGCGTTTGGGGCGCTTCCCACACCGTGCAGGAATAGATAACGAAGATCTCCGATGAACGGCGTTCCCTCGCCAAAGACGAGGCTATAACCGACGACGGCCCAAAGCACGGTGACAACGGCCATCATCGAGAAGCTCTGCATCATTGTTCCGAGTACATTCTTCTTGCGGACCAGGCCGCCGTAAAAGAGCGCCAGTCCCGGTCCGGTCATCATTAAAACGAGCGCCGCGCACACGAGCATCCATGCGTTGTCACCGGCGCTCTGCGCGGATTTGACAGCGGAATCGAGTGCCGCGAGTTTTGTTTCCACGCTCGGTGTAGTCTGCGCGAATATATGAACGGGCAGAGCGGCGAGACCCGCTGCGGTAAGAAAAGTATTGCGTATTATGGACGCACGTACAGACATAGTATTCTCCCTTGATCTGATTGTTTTTCTGCAAACAACGACAACAGGCGCACGAGTGCGGAGACCGGTGGCCGGCCGTAGATTTCGTCAACTGTTCAAATCGTTGCTAAGGGAGGAGAGCGTCCGGAACCCTTGATCGCCCGGACGGTTGTGCGGCGTGTGTGGGAAGCGATGAAGAGCAACTCGGAACCGCGCAAAGACGGCGATCCCGCGGGCGCTTTGAAGAGGGTTTTGGAACCTCTTTTAAACAGTGAAAGGCTGGCGCGAAGCCGCGTGGGTTCCCGAGAGGAAATCGCCGCGCCGCCCTGTGCCGGTGGAGCGATGGCACAGTAAGATGCGGTGGCGGCGTGCGCCAAAGGCTGATCGGATTCAGGCGGGGGCCATCCGGATGCGCCAAGAAGCAGGCCGAAAACCAGGGAGCACACTACGGCCGATTTTCGCTGAGCTCTCACCGTTTTGATTATGCGGGTGCCACATGGCGCAGCCAACGAAATTGTTTCTATTAGCGCGATTCAAAACGCTTATGAGTTTCCTAGGGGCTAACGATACAATTGGATCTAATGAGTTTCGACATCGAAGAAAGCGTCAGGGAAGGAATCATCGTTCTTCATTTGCACGGCCGTTTGATTGTCGGTCAACCGGTCACCGATCTTCGCGCGAAGATCACTGAACTAGCGGTGAAAGGCACCCCCAACGTTGTTCTCGATATGACCAACGTAGACTACATTGACAGCACCGGTCTGGGCGGAATGGTTATCGGCCACACGAGCCTCAAAAAGGCAGGTGGTGCACTGAAGCTGCTCAACCTCAACCGGCGCGGTATGGAACTGCTGGTGCTTACGAAGTTGAACACTGTCTTTCCGGCTTTCGACGACGAGATCAGCGCGGTGAATAGCTTTTTTCCCGGGCGCGAGATCAAGAAATTCGATATTCTGCAATTCGTTCAAGATCATAAAGACGAGAACTCGCTGGAATAGGCTGGAGATCGCTTGCGGCTGGTTGTCATCGGGGGAGTAGCGGCTGGTTTGAGTGCGGCTGCTCGTGCCCGGCGGCTGGACTCTGCGCTGGAAATCGAGGTTCTGGAACAAGGCTCCGATATTTCTTACAGCGCGTGCGGGCTTCCCTACTTCATTGGCGGCGAAGTTCGGCGCATCGACGATCTTGTCGTAAACACCGCTGCGGAATTCGAACGTGAACGTGGTATTCGTGTGCGGACTCAGGCGCGAGTAACCGCTATTTCACATCCACGCCGCGAAGTATCCCTCGAAAACGGCGAACGCGTCCGTTACGACAAACTGGTGATTGCTACTGGCGCGAGCGTGAACCGGCAGAGCATCCGCGGGGCCGATCTGCCCCACGTGTTTCCGCTGCAGACGCTCGAAGACGCCCGGCGTCTCTGGGCATTCTTGAAGCAACGCCGGCCCAGGACTGCCGCGGTCATCGGCGCGGGCTACATCGGTCTGGAAGCCGCGGAAGCATTGCGTGCCGATGGGCTCCGAGTGAGCATCCACGAAGCGAGCGGACACGCGTTGCATCGCGAGGACGAATTTCTGACGGAATGGGTGCGGAAGCAATTGGAGCGGTTCCGAATCCGGGTGGAATTTGGGCGTCGCGTGGACGATATTGCGGCGCTTGAGAGTGAAGTCGTCGTATTGGCGGCCGGAATGCGTCCGAATGTGGAACTCGCCACGGCAGCCGGAATTGAACTTGGACGCACCGGCGCGATTCGCGTCACCGAGCAAATGGAGACGAATCTCACCGGCGTCTATGCGGCCGGCGACTGCGCGGAAGCCATCCATCGCGTGACCGGAAGGCCAGCCTGGGTTCCTCTTGGCACGACTGCAAATAAGATGGGTAGGGTGGCTGGAGCCAACGCCGCCGGAAAGCGCGAGCGATTTCCAGGAATTACCGGCACGTCGATCGTTCGGGTGTGCGGAATCGGCGTCGGATCCACGGGCCTTTCGGCGGCGCAAGCGAAACGCGAAGGATTCTCGCCGGTTGTGGCGCGTATTGAGAACGCCGATCGCGCGGCGTATTTTCGTGGGCGGCCGACGACGGTCGAACTCGTGGCGGACCAGCGCTCCGGCAAGCTGCTCGGCGGATTGGTCATCGGAGAAGAGGGCGTCGCCGGACGAACAAACGTGATCGCCACGGCGTTGACGAGCGGAATGACGGTCGAGGAGTTCGAGCAACTCGATCTCGCCTACGCGCCGCCGTACGCACCGGTGTGGGACCCGGTACTCATCGCCGCGCAGCAACTGCTGAAGTTGCTACGCTGAAAACGATGTTGACAACGGGAGCATCCGCCTCCAAATTTGAAATCCCCGACGTTCATGGGAAGATCACGTCGCTCGACGAGATTCTCTCCCGCGGCCCCGTGGTGCTGGCGTTCTTCAAATCGAGTTGCCCTGTTTGCCAATTGACGCTGCCATTTCTCGAGCGTCTTTACCTGGAGAGCAAGACTCAGGTTTACGGGGTCTCGCAGGACGATGCAATCACGGCCATGAGATTTTGCCCAGGAGTTCCACCTGACGTTTCCGATACTGATCGACAGCCGGGCCGGCGGTTACAAGGTGAGCAATGCGTTCGGTATCAGCGCGCGTTCCATCGCTGTTCCTGGTGGAGAAGGATCGCACGATTTCCTGGTCGTCGGAGAGTTTCTCCAAGAAGGATCTGGAGGATCTCGGGCGCAGATTGACGTTCAGTATTTTTCGCGCCGATGACCGCGTGCCTGAGTTCAAGCCCGGCTGAGGATCGAAAAACTAGCCTCCGGGGCGAGGCATACGATAATCTAGAGATAAGCGATGGCATCCATAATCAAAGAAATTGCGGGCTCCGCCAAGGCAATTGTGAAAGGCATGGGCATCACCTTTGGTGAGATGCTCCAGCCGACGATTACCGACGACTATCCCGATGCGCCGCCGAAGTTCATGGAACGTTATCGCGGCGCGCACGTGCTGCAGCGCGACGAGAATGGAATGGAGAAGTGCGTTGCTTGCTTCCTGTGCGCGGCGGCCTGTCCAGCCGATTGCATTTATATCGAAGCCGCGGAGAACACCGACCAGGTTCGTATCAGCGGAGGCGAGCGATATGCCTCCGTGTACAACATCGACTACAACCGTTGCATCTTCTGCGGCTATTGCGTGGAAGCGTGTCCAACCGACGCTATCACGCACGGACACGGGTTCGAGCTGGCCAGCTACGATACATCGACGCTGGTGATCCGGAAAGAGCAGATGCTGGTTCCCATTCCGGCCGGAGCCAAGGCGGTAACGCTCGAAGAGCCCGCGGCCGCCGGGCACTAATACCGGTCGATCAGGGCCTAGCGATCATCCGCCTGAAATAACCGAACGCCTGAGCTGCCTGGGCTAGCGCCAAGAGGGCCGAATATTTGGGCGCTTTGGTTACCGAACATCTGCCGAACGGAAAGAAAATCAAATTCCAATAAAACGAAAACGGCGCTGGACGTACTGATCGCTCGCCGTTCCGTCCAGCCCGGCTGTGGAGCAACCGCGCTCCGCTGCCGTAGCGGCTGTGGACTTCGAGGAAACTGCTGAATGTCATGGCGTGGAAATGGTAGTTGATGGCTTCATCGGTCTGCACCACTTCCTTCCCGCGCGCCAGCCATCGGTTGAAGAACTCGCGATCTTCGGCGGCGGCGTATCGCCAGGTCTTATCGAAAGCACCTGTCTCAACGAACTGTTCCAGCGACAGCGCGAAGTTGTTTCCCGTCAAAAAGGGCGACCATCCGGGCAAGTTCCGTTTTTGATAGTCGAGGATATAGGTCATCAGCAGTTCGTGCGCTTCCGAATAAGGATTGGCCGGCAGTCCATTGACGGTCTTGCCTCCTACCGCTGCCTCCGGATGAGCGGCGAGGCACGACTTCAGGGCGCTCAGCCAACTTGGATCGGGTGCGCAATCGTCGTCTGTAAACGCAACATAGCGGCCGCGAGCGATTCCCAATCCGGTGTTCCTTGCACGCGCGGGTCCGCCCTGCGCTTGTGTAAGATACTGAAAATCGAATTCCGGGCGGATCTCCCTGAGGGACTCTTCGTAATCCACCGAACTTCCGTCATTGACGACGATTACTTCGAAGTCGCCGCGCGCCAGATCCGAGGCAGCCAGCGCACGCAAACACCTCACGAGCGCCTGTGGGCGGTTGTGCGTTGCCACAATTACCGAAAATGTAGGAGCATTCTGCGCCACCATTGAGAGCTTTTCAGTATACTGCTCTCAGCATACGATTCTGACCAGCCAATTCTGGCGCCGGGTTAACAAAGCAGCCAAAAGATACAAGAGCTTTGCAGCCGTAGAACGAATAGTGACGGACCCGGGTTTAAGATAATTAACGACTTGTACAATCCAACCCAAACACAGAACCAGCCACAAGTGCGAGTCTCCGTTATCATCGCCTCCCGCAACGCGAGCGCTACGATTGAACGCTGTCTGGCGGCGCTGGAGAACCAGTCGTGCCGCGAGCCTTTCGAAATAATTCTCGTCGATAGTTCCCAGGACGCAACGCCGGAGATCGTGAGGAAGCAGTTTCCGCGGGTGATAGTACGGCATTTCGACGAACAGAAATATCCCGGCACCGCGCGAAATATCGGCATCGCCGAAGCGAAAGGTGGAGTACTCGCTTTTATCGATACTGATTGCATCGCAGATCCGGCTTGGCTGGAAGGCATTCTCGAAGCGCACCGCTCCACGGATTTGTGCATCGGCGGCGTGGTGGACAACGGCAATCCGGAGAGCCTTGTGGGTTGGGCGGCTTACTTTCTGGAATTCAGCCACTGGATGCCGGAGGGATCGAAGGGAGAGTTGAAGGAAATCGCCACATGCAATCTCTCGATCAAGCGTGAGGCCTTCGATCGTTATGGTCCTTTTCTTGAGCAGACGTATTGCTCGGATAGCGCTTTTCATTGGAAGATGCTTAAGGATGGATGGCAGGCGAAGATGGCTCCTCAGATCCGCATCTCTCATGTCAATATCGATCGATGGACAGGCTTTCTGCGCCATGAGTTTTTTCACGGCAACTCTTATGCGCGGGTCAGGGCGGGTCAGACGGGTTTTTCGATCGCGCGGCGCCTGGTCTACGGCTTCGGAATGGTTCTGCTTCCTCCGGTGCTCTACGTGCGGATCGCACTGCGCGTTTTGCGTAACCGCAGATATGGGTGGAAGTTCATCGAGTGTACGCCCCTGTTGCTGGCCGGGCTAGCATGTTGGTCGGCGGGCGAAGCCGCCGGTTACTTCAGCGGCCCCCGGCGTTGAGAATCCTATGCATTGGCGCGAACCAGCAATAGCGTTTGGTCGTCGTGCTGCTTCCCGTGCTGTGTGACGGCTGCGAGAGCCGCTTCGAAGATCTCTGACAAAGGGCGGCCGGCAAGGTCGCAAAGAATCTGTTCCAGCCGTTCGAGTCCGAACTCCGCTTCCTGGCCGTCGGCCGCTTCCACCACGCCGTCCGTCACCAGCGCGAATACGTCTCCGGCTTCATATCGGACACGCCTGCTCACATAGCTGAAGCCCTCGAACAGACCCAAGGGAAATTGGGGCATGGAACAGCGGACGATATCTCTCTGCCGCCGCCGGTATTGCAGCAAAGGAACATGTCCCGCCGTGATGTATTCCGCTTCGTTCGATCCGTCAAATCGCAAGCCGGCGAGCGTGGCATACATGTTTGGCTCTTTGACCCCGGGTAGCACGCGGTTGAGGCTGTCGAGAAGCACTGGCAAGTCTTGGCCGAGATGCAGGCCGTAGCGCACGGCTGTTTTTATCATCCCCATCAGCACGCCCGCGGGAAGACCGTGGCCGGAGACATCGGCCACGTAGGCAATCAGATCATTTCCGGTTGCGACCAGGTCGACGAGATCTCCACCGATTTCTTCCTGGGGAATCGTTTGGCCGAACGCCTCAACATACCCGCCTGCATAAGTGACTGAGGGAACAAGCGTGTTTTGGACCGCCCGGGCAAGTCCCCGGTCTTTGCGGGCTTTGACTGGGGCGTCGCAAAAGTCTGCAAAGACGTTTGGCGATGGAATCGGCATTGCGTGCAACATGCTGGTCACCTGATTTCTCCTCTGGTTGCGAGTTCGGCTCGCCGTGCTTTCAATAGAATGTCGAATCAGGGGGGCTCAAATCGACAAGGGCGGGCGAAATTTTTGCTGAGTCACGCTCGAAATAACGGCACGCGAACAAACTACAGCGCGTGATACGCTTCCAGGATGCTGGTGACTTCCTCGTTTTGGGGACTTAGCTGATGGATGCGCTGGTAGTACGGGATGGCTTCGGCCCGGTGGTCGTGCATAAATAGCAAATCGGCCAACTCTTTCAGAACATCCACCCGGTTCGGCTGAATTCGGAGGGCATGTTGGAAGTACCCGACGGCGTCTGCCAGATGGCCAGTACGGAGACGGTAGTGGGCGAGATCGAGGATGGTTTCAAAGTTGTCGGGCTCGCGCCGCAGCACTTCCTGATACTCGGCCATGGCCTTTTCCGGTTCGTTGGTCGCCGCCAGCAAGCCCGCCAGCCAAAAATGCGGTTTCGTGTCGTTCGGGTCGGTGGCAACCGCATGCGTCAAAAGAGACGTGTTGTCGTGCCATACGGGTAGATAGAAAAGCGTACAGAGCACTAGTGCGGCAATGCTTAGAGACCCGGCTGCCGCGGCAATCCGTGTACCGTTCGGAAGCGGTGCGCAGGCATCTTCAAGCCCCCAGGCAAAAATCCAAAACAGCCCGATGGAGGGTACATAGACGAAACGGTCGCCCAATCCCATTCCCAGCGTTGGAGCCAGAGCGGCCAGGAACCAAAACCATCCGGACGGCAAGTAGGGGAACTGCCGCGCGTACCGGATGCAGAGATACGAAATGCCCACCAGGGCGAAAAATCCGGGCACGATGCGTGCCAAAATTGGCCGGACGTATGGGTAGTGAACCGATAATCCTACCGGCCAGAGGATTTGTTTCAGGTAGTGGAACGGCGAAATCATCGACCGGGCTTCCGGCAGTGCATTGATTGCTGACCGCGCGCCTGCAACACGTACGATCGTGTTTGTGGTCTCATACGAGCGAAGGGAAAGCGCGATGATGATTGCGGACAGGAGAAACAGCGGTAGCTTCTCCATGAGCAACGGCACTCCGCGGCCCCGTGTCCATCGCCCGAGCGGCCAGTAGTCCAGCGCCAGAAGCAGAACCGGCAGGATAGTAACCGACGGTTTTGTCATCAGGCCCAGCGCGAAGATCACCGCTATCAACGAATAGCGGTATGGCGAGGGTTTTCGCAGCCAGAAGCAGTAAGCGCCGATGCTTGAAAGCAGAAAGAAGGTGCTCAACACGTCCTTTCGCGAAGCCAGCCACGCCACCGGTTCCACGTGCAGCGGGTGGACCGCGAACATCGCTGCAACCGCCGCGCTCTTCCAATGCGCGCCGGTGAGATAGCGCATCAGCGAATACAACAGAAGCGTATCCAGCAAGTGCCAAAACAAGCTGACGCCATGATGCCAGCCCAACTGCCGGCCGAAGAGTTGGAAGTCGATCAGATGGGAGATATACGTGACAGGCTGCCAGTAGTTGATCGTCTCCCGGAATGCCCATTCGATAGACGCCCACGTGAGTCCTTGCGTGATGTGTGGGTTCGCCGTACCGTAAAGCGAATTATCGATCGAAATGAATCCAAACTGGATCACCTGGCCAAACACGGCAACGGTCAGGGCGGCAAGCCCGGCCAGAAAAATCCAATCGAAACGGTTCAGCGGCGTAAACGTGCGCAACGCCAGGGCCGGCGGCTCGATTGGTTGATGGATTGTCCGCTGAACTGGCCGTGGCGTTCGAGCCGTAGTCTTTTTTTTGCGATTCGCGGTCGACAACGTTTTATTCTACTGCCTCTGCCCCTGACCGTATAGGATCACGCCGGGCCGCGCGCCGGTATGCTTTCCGTTCGAAAAGACGACAGTGCCGTTCACAATAACGTCGATAATTCCCTTGGCGTACTGATGAGGTTTTTCGTATGTGGCCGTGTCGATAATGGTAGCCGGATCGAAGATCGTGACGTCGGCGGCCATGCCCGGCCGGAACAGCCCGCGGTCGTATTGATGGATTTTGGCGGCGTTGGCCGAGGTCATCTTGCGGATGGCCCCTTCGAGCGTAAGCACTTTCTCATCGCGCACGTAGCGGCCGAGTACTCGTGGAAAAGTGCCATAAGAACGCGGATGGGGATTGCCCGACCGACAATGGTCCTTCGGTCTTGAACGCCAATCCATCGGAACCGATGGACACAAAAGGCTCACGCAACGCCGTCCGCATGTCTTCCTCGGAATGATGGAAGAAGATGGTCGGCACCGATCCCTTGTTGTCGAGCAAAAGCTTGAACAGGACATCGATCGGAGATCCGCCGATCTCCTGAATTACTTCATTCATCCGCTTGCCTTCGAACTTCTTGTCCTGAGGATTGGATAGGGAAACCAGCAGCATCCCCTCCCAGCTTCCCGTCGCGGTGTAGTGATCGTACCAGGTGGAATTGGGGATTCCGTGAAGAATTTCGCGCTCCAGGCGAGGCCGAAGCGATTTGTCGCGCAAGCGGCCGAGCATGGCTTCGTAGCCGCCCTCGTGCGCCCACGGCGGAATGATGGCCGAGAGGTTGTTCTGCCCGGCCCGGTAGGGATAGACGTTCGCTTCCACCTGCTGTCCGTTGGCGCGCGCCTGGCGATCTTGGCGATGAGTTCCGGCATCTTGCCCCACAAGGAGTGTTCGGCGATCTTCAGGTGAATGATGTCTACCGGCACGCCCGCGCGGTGTCCGATCTCCAGGGCCTCGTCTACCGAATGAAAGACGCCCAGACCTTCGTTGCGCATGTGCGTCGAGTAGATTCCGCCGTACGGCGCCGCCGCCTGGCACATAGCAACCAGCGTGTCGGTGTCGATCCAGGCGCCCGGCGGACCACTCAGAGAACTGGCCACGCCCAGCGCCCCCTGTTCCATGGATTCACGCACAAGTTGCTGCATCTTCCGGCGTTCTTCGGCGGTGATTGGGCCGGCCTTCTCGCCGTGAACCAGCGTCCAGATCCGGCTCGAGCCGACGTAGCTTCCGATGTTGGTGGAGATTCCCTGGCGCAGGAGACGGTCGAAGTAGCCGCGGAAATCCTCCCAACCTTCAGATCCTTTTGCCGGCGCGGCGGAATCGCCCTCACCGAGAATCATGGAGGTGACGCCCTGGCGGATCATCCCCTCGGCGTTACCGTCGGTCAGGATGGTGTAGTCGGAGTGATTGTGAATATCAATGAATCCGGGTGCGACTACGAAGCCGATGGCTGTAATGGTGCGGGTGGCAGTGCCGTTGATTCTGCCGAGCGCGGCGATGCGGCCGTTTCGAATGCCGATGTCGCCGTAGAACGTCGGATTGCCTGTACCATCGGCAATGCGGCCTCCCCGGATGAGAATGTCGAAGTCTGGAGATTGCGCAAAGCAGGCCGTGGCCAAAAGAAAGAGAAATAATCTCACTACTGGAGATTGTACTCGGCCTTCATCGACTTCAGGTTTTGGACGCACTGTTGCTGGACTGCGCTCTCAATCTCGACGCACTGCTGTGTGTACCGGACGGCGTCGTGAATTCGAATCCGCTCACCCGCCTCGGCCAGCCGGTAATTCACGTACCCCAGATGATACAGCGCACCGGTGAGCATGTCTACATTGTGCAACAACGGCAATGCTGCCCGCAGGTTGCGGTCCGACAGCGCAAACTTTTCCTGCGTGCTATACAGCAGACCCATCATCCATTGGGCAGTGCTCAAAAGGTATTGTTTCCTTTTCTCCCAGTCGGCACCGCTCATTTCGGCCGGCTTTGTCTCCGCGGTGACCAGCTCGACCACCTTAGTGGAGTAGGCGATCACTTTCTCAGGATCCTTCTGTTTGCTCATCAGGTGTGTTGCCGCCGTGAGCAAAGCATCGGCGTTGTATTGGCCCTTTTGATAGGCCGCCTCAGTCGCAGCTACGGCCTCTTCGATGTCTACCTGGCGGACGGATGGCGCCTGCTGCGAAGTCCGCAGTTGCGCCAGATATTCGCTGGTTGCATTCCGCTGCTCGAGCGCTTCCATCAGTTTCTGTTTCGTCGGCGGATCATGGGTTTGCGTGGCAGCGAAATAGAGCGAATACTCGGCATATTGCTCCACTTGTTTCGCGTACTCGATCTTTTGTTTCCAGTCCGGAACCTCTTCCGCGAAATCCGGTTTCGGCGTCTTCTGGACTTTGCGGGCGATTTGCGCCGTGAGATCGGACCAACGGCGGATCAATTCGGCGTTCTGCGTTGATTCTATCGACCTCAGGCAGTTGTGCGCTGCTCCGACGTCTTCCGGATCGAGGCCCAGAAGTTGCGTTCCCGCCTGCAGCGCTTTGCCAAACTGTTTGGTTGCCACGTAAGACAACTGCAGTTGGCCGAGCACCCAGTTAGCCGCTTCGTGATTTGGAAACGACTTGGCAAATAGTTCCAACATCGCGGCTTTTTTGGCCGGATCTTGTTCAGAATCAATACGCTGAAGCAGTTGCCCTTCCTGGGTGTCAACTTCAATGAAGAGCTTCTGAGGAAAGGCAATTGCGCACACGAGGAGCAACAAGCACGTACGGCTAATCGCGGATTTTGCCATGCGCACCCCCTTACTAGCCAATTGAAAGCGTTGCCGGGACATTGTCCAACTTCCCCCTTAAATCGGCAAGTGATCGGAGTAAGTTTAGGCTAGTAAGTAGGAAAACATAACCGACGGTAGGGTTCTAGTACTAAAGTGTCGGCAAACGTATTTGCGGGGCCGCTAGTTAGCCACCCCGCTGGGAGGGGCGTTTTTTTGTTGACCGGAGGTACTGCGGCGTTGTACTCTCGCTCTTTCCCTATCTTTTTGATCCTATATGATTCTGCCCACAACTTACGGTACAGCCCTGATGCTGACGATCCTGACCATGCTCTGCTGGGGATCGTGGGCAAATACGTTCAAGGTCACCAAGGAATGGCGCTTTGAGCTTTTCTACTTCGACTATTCTTTTGGGGTTCTAATCGCCGCCATCGTGGCTGCTTTCACGTTCGGCAGCATGGGGGACGAACTCTCGTTCCAGGACAACCTGCTGATCGCCGGCCGGCACTACATGGTTTATGGCGTACTGGCGGGTGTCGTCTTCAACTTGGCGAATATGCTGCTGGTGGCCGCAATATCGCTGGCGGGAATGGCCGTCGCATTTCCGATCGGAATTGGCTTGGCCATGGTGATCGGAGTGGTTTGGAACTACATTATTAACCCCCAAGGCAATCCCTTTTTGATTTTTGCCGGTACTGTCCTGGTAATTGGGGCCATTGTGGTGGATGCAATGGCCTACAGGGCGCACTCCGTAGTGGATGGCGAAGTCAGTGAAGACTTTAGTCTGAAGGGCGTGGTGATCGCCTTGGTTAGCGGCGTGTTGATGGGGTCGTTCTACCCGCTGGTGGAACTAAGCCGGTCGGGGGACGTGGGTCTTGGCCCCTACTCGGTAGCGTTCTTTTTCGGCATCGGCGTGTTCTTTTCGACGTTCATTTTCAACTTGTATTTCATGAACTTGCCGGTAGAGGGCGAGCCCGTCGGCTTCCCCGAATACTTCACCGGACGGTTCGGAAATCACGTCTGGGGCATTCTGGGCGGCATCATCTGGTGCGTCGGCGCGATTTGTAACTTCGTAGCGGCCAGCGGAAGCGCAAAGGTCGGTCCGGCGGTGAGCTACGGTCTTGGGCAGGGTGCGACGATGGTCAGCGCGCTTTGGGGAATTTTTGTCTGGAAGGAATTCGCCGGGAGCGAAGGCCGCGTGAAGTTTCTGCTGGCGATTATGTTCGTCCTGTTCGTGGGCGGCTTGACCCTGATTTCGATGGCGCCGCTGTACGGGACGAAATAAGGTTAAGGTTAGTGTTCGACATCGTTCCGACATTTACCGATCAGGCTTCGGGAGTCACGAACCTCTGGACGTCGCATTTCTGAGGTGCCCGGCCCTACGTGAATGTTTGCCCGCCAATGAATTTCCGGTAAACTTGTCCGGCGCAACGCGAACGCGTCTAGTAAAATAATTGACACCCACACCATGGGACTGACATCCTGCTGCCGCCGGGCGGGCCGGCGATGAGGTGCATTGAGTCGTGACTTCGGATCGTACCGATAGGGCGAGGCAACTGATGCTGGCTGCGCTCGACGTGCCCTCCTCGGACCGTTCAGGCTTCCTCGAGATTGCGTGCGGAAGCGATACCGAGCTCCGGCGCGTTGTCGAGGCTCTGCTTCGGACCTCAAGCGGCAGCGCCGTGGCGCAACCTCCCGCACCAGCGCCTGCGTCGCGTATCGGAAGGTACGAACTGGAGAAGAAACTCGGCTCCGGGGCCATGGGCGAGGTCTACTTGTGCCGCGATACGCTTCTTCAGAGGCGGGTGGCGCTGAAATCGGTCATCAACTCCTCTGGAGGCGATCCGGAAAAGCGCGCCTGGTTTCATGACCGGCTGATCCGGGAAGCGCGCGCCGCCGCCGCGCTATCCCACCCGAACATTGCCGCGCTGCACGACATCGTCGATGAACAGGGCGTGAGTTATGTCGTTATGGAGTTCGTCGACGGAACAACCGTCGCAGGCGCTCCTGGGGCTAATGCACCGGACCACGTGCCACCCCGCGACTGGACGCTGAACGTCCTTCGTCAGACAGCCGCCGGTCTCGATTATGCGCACCAGCACGGAATCGTGCATCGCGACATCAAGCCCGCGAACCTCCTGATCGACGCGACCGGAACGGTGAAGATCGTCGACTTCGGCATTGCCAAGGTTCTTGAAGCGGACGCTACGTCGACGCAGGGCCTTACCATGGGGACGCCACAGTTCATGTCTCCCGAGCAGATCCACTCGGAGCCGCTGAACGGAGCGGCGGATCAGTTCTCGCTCGCAGCCGTAGCCTACGTCATGCTCACCGGCCGGACTTTGTTTCCTGGAGTCACCGCGATCACGTCGCTGATGTACAAGCACTGCTTCGACCAGCCGGAAGCGCCGAGCCGGATTCAATCCAACCTGTCGCCGGCTGTGGATCAGGTTCTCGCGCGCGGGCTCGCCAAGAAGGCATCAGATCGATATCCGAGTTGTAGGGAATTCGTCGCCTCGTTGGAAACTGCTTTGGCGATCCAAACTGCTCCGGTGAGCCTCCCGGTTTTGCCCCCTCCCGTGGTGCGCTCGCGATCTCCGATTTGGGGCGTTGCCGCGGGTGGCTCGGCCGTGATTCTCGTTCTTGCGATGGGCGCCTGGTGGTTTTGGACGACGAGGTCTCCAAAGGCCGTCGCAGTTCAGCAGCCTGTGGCGGATCAGAAGCCTGAGCCCGAACCTCGCCAGATATTGCTGACCTCTCCTGCTACTTCGAAACCGCCCGCGCAGGAGTCTCAGCTAACTCCTTCGGCCGCGAAGCAACAAGAGACCAAACAACCGGAGATCAAATCCGAACCAATGTACAGGGGCCCCCGGGAAGGTCAGTTCGTCTGGACAGGAAGGCTCAATGCCGGCGCCACGGTCACGCTAGATGACAATGCTTCCTCCACCTCCGGCGTCCGGCTTCCGGGCGTTCCGGTCAAGGTGGAAATCGTGCCGGCCCTGCTTGAGATCGCCCGGGCGCCGTCCAAGGCCAATCGCTGGCGCAGTGTGACGATCGGCAATTCTACCGGCAGAACGCAAACGCTCATAATTGTCAAATGGAAGGTCGTGCAGTGATGTCCATTGTGCGCGCCATGATTGCCCTGTTGACGTTTCCCGCTGCCTCCGTGCTCCTTGCTGCTGAGGCGGGAGGAGGACCCTGGGCCGTCCACCACGAAGCCGCGCGCAAAGCAATCGAAGCTAAGAATTTAGACCTCGCCCAAAAGGAAGCGCAGGCCGCCTTCGATGCGGTAGCACGCTTTGGTCCCAAGGATCCACGCTACCTCCGAGCGATGCTCCTCCAAGCCGATGCCGAACCGCTGACCAACGATGCCGCGGGCGAGGCCCGGCTGTTGAAAGCGCTGGAGCTTGGCGAGAAGAATGGGACTTTCGAGAAGAGGCCCGAACTGGAAAACCAAATACGCAAGGGCGTGGTGATGCGAGCCAATCGAATCGCGAGCCACGCCGATATCTCGTCCCGGTATGCCGAGGCTCTGGTTGAGTGCCGGCAGGGCCTGGTGCAGTTGGGGCGGATGAAGCCGCCAGAACCGAAGGCAACGGTACTCGTCTTCAATAGGGTCGGCTTGATATTAAAGGCCGACGGCTATTTCAAACTGTCCGAGACTGTGTTCAATCGGGCGCTTGCTGTACAGGAAGATTCGCTCTTACTCAGCAATCTCGCGGATCTCTATGTGCGGCTAGGGCGCTACAAGGATGCCGAAAACACCCTTGAACGCGCGATCACGCTCGACGCGGGCGCCCGCGCGCCGGCCGGCTCCGATGCCTCGGTCGGTTTCCAGCGCAGCCTCCGGCTCGCCATTTTGAACAATGAACTGGGCCACTACGACGTGGCGGATTCGATCATTAACGAGGCCGCCCAGTCGGCGAAAGGACCGTTAGTCGACATTGGAGTGCACCACGTTTTGGGCAACGCCGATTGCGGGCGTGGACGCTTCGAATCGGCATTCCAGCACTACGAAAAGGCGCTCGCGGAGAGTCCGCAATCGAGCGCCGCGCGCGCCGAGGTTGTGCTCGATAGGGGCAGGTGCGCTGTCCGGAACCACGATTTGGCGCGCGCGACACAGGATTTTGAAGCGGCGAAAGCAATGCTTCAGAAACTTGTGCGGCCCGATCATCCGGAATTCGGCATGGTCCTGTGGCGGGAGGCTGCTGTTCTCGAAGCGCAAAAGAAATTGACCGAAGCTGAGGCCGCGCTTACCGGCGCCTTATCCCGGGTGGAGGCATCCACCGGTCCAGATGTTCCCGTGCTGGCGGCGATGCTGGACGATTTGGCACGTGTCCAAAAATCCTTGGGCCACTCCGGAGCCGCACAGGGTAGCCTGACCAAGGCGAAAGCGATACGCGCTCAATGGCTCAAGCCCCACCCTCGCGACAACACCTCGCTCGCGGCCGGGGAAGCGGCGGAACTCATCTATTGGGATTCCATCCAGGCGCGCCCGGACCCTAAGCAGTACAGCGCGTATCTTACCGATTTTCCAAGCGGCAAATTCGCCGCTACTGCGCGCGCCCGGACGGCGAAGTAGGGGAGTGGCGGATCTCGACCGACGCGTGCACTTCAACGCACGATCCGCAATCCGAACCACCCCATCCCCACCGCGAACAACGCCATCGCCAAATACCGGTGTACTGGCCGGATCTTCCGCATCACCCACGACAGCATGACCAGCGCCACCAACTCGACGCCGATCACACCTCCTAGGACATAGCCCGCGTGATACTCGCTGTCCCGCAGGAATATCGCAAAATACAATCCGTGAAATAGGCCGAGCACTCCCGCGACGGCCCAGCGGCTCCCGGCGGCCGGTAGGAATAGAATCTCGACCGCAAGATAGGCAACCGTCAGCGCCAGGGCCGCCTCAATGAATCGGAGCGATGGATCGAACTTCGACAACGGCATCGCAATGCAAGCCGCGACCTCGCCGCAGATAAACGATAACGCCACCAGTCCCATCTCGCCCCAGCTTCGCGCAGCTAAGGTCAGAGCCATCAGGAACAGCAACCCAGGCACGCTGGTGGCCGCGCGCAGGATCCCTTCGAAGCTCTCCCTCACCGCTGTTTCAAAAGCGGTCGGTGGACGGAATCGCAGGTCGGCCTTCTCCACGGTGAAATCGAAAATTGCCTGGTCGCTTTTGTCACCGAGATAGGCGTGCAGCAGGTGGATGTGGTTCTGCACTGTGACGCGCGCAAAGTGGCATTCGATCTGGACCGATTCCATGACGCGCGGGAATTCGTAGGTGGCTGTGCATGTCAGGTATGCTCCGTTGTTGTTGCACGATTTGCCGGTTAGTTTGCCTTCGGCGAAGCGGATGTTGTCGAACAACACTTGCTCAGGATTCCGGATATCCACCAGTTCATACGAGGGCATCTTCAGTTCGTAGGTGGCATGGTTACCGTCGAGCCGCACTTCGCCAGTGCTCATGCTGATGGTGTGCCCCGCCAGCGGGGACAGTGCGGCCAGAAATAGCAGCCACTTCATAACAGCCGGCGCACCAACAACCGCAACGTCGCGATCAGTGGCACGGAAAGCACCATGCCAGAAACGCCGGCGATCTGCTCACCCGCGAGCGCGCCGAAAATAATGAGCAGGGGATGCAGTTCCACACCCGAACTCATCAGATACGGTTGCAATACGTAATCCTGAAAGAGGCGATAGACGGCCAGAAATACGATCAACCAGACGATGTGCGGATAGCCGGTGAAGGCTGAGACCAGAATGATTGCCGCCGACGCGGAGAGCGGCCCCAGTACTGGAATGAATTCGAGTGGCGCGGCGATCGCCGCGAGCAGGACGGCATACGGCAAACCGGTGATTTCAAAAAATAGAAAATAGCTGGCCGATGTCGCTATCGAAAGCAGGAACAACGCGCGAATGTAGCTGGCGAGCAGGATGTGCATTTCATCCAGGAAGCGTTCTAACGTCCGTTTGTATTCCGATCCGGCGGCAAGCTCCAGAATCGCCGCGCGCATACCCCCGGCGTCTTTCAGAAAAAAGAAACTCAGAATCGGCACCAGAACGACGAACGCCAGGCTTCCGGCAATCGATGCGATCTGCAAGCCCGCGCTCTTCAGCAGCGGCATGAGATTCTGCGCGCCCTCGGCGATTTGCTGCCTGATACCGTCGAACGCGTTGCTGACATATGGTTGCGCCCAAACCGGAAACATATTCACTACGGGAGACTGCTGCTTTAGGAGATCCGGAAGGCGCGCGGCGAGGCTCGTCGCCTCCTCAACCAGTTGCGATCCGAGCCAGATACCGCCCGTGACCAGCAACGCAATGAGGACAATGTAGACCATTGCCAGCGACAAAGTCCGAGATATCTGCTTCGGCAGGAACTTGTGGACGAAATCCACCACCGGACTCAACATGTAGGCGAAAAAAATTGCCAGGATGAACAGGAGAATCGCCCGCCGGGCGAAATACAGGAACGCCAACAGCAGGATAAAAAGAAAGACGGTCCACGTTGCCCGTGCGGTCCGAGTATCAATTCCCAGCATCTCCGTTAGCATAGCGGACTCTCCAGTACACTGATAACGAGTGAAGCAACTGGTGGAGCAGCTTCAGGAAATTGAGGATCGTCTGCGTCTCGGCGGGGGCGCGAAGAAAATCGAGAAGCAACATCGCGACGGCAAGCTCACTGCGCGGGAGCGGATCGCACGGTTGATCGATCCTGGGACAATGTTCCTCGAGGTCGGTCTGCTGATCGCTTACGATCGCTACGACGGGCAGGCGCCTGGTGCGGGCGTGGTGACGGGCGTCGCGCGGATCGAGGGACATCCTGCCGTGATCGTCGCCAACGACGCCACGGTGAAGGCCGGCGCGTGGTGGCCGGAGACGATCACTAAGATTCTTCGTGCGCAGGAGATCGCCATGCGGAATCGCGTGCCGATCGTTTATCTCGTCGATAGCGCTGGGGTCAATTTACCGCTGCAGGATGGCATTTTCCCCGGACAGTACGGCGCGTCGCGAATTTTCTATTACAACTCCCTCATGCGGCATAAACTGCACGTGCCGCAGATAGCCGCCGTGATGGGGCCGTGCATTGCAGGCGGCGCGTACCTTCCGGCGCTGAGCGACGTCATCGTCATGGTGGAAAAGACCAGTTTTATGGGGCTCGGCGGGCCGAATCTGGTGAAAGGCGCGGTGGGCGAAGTCGTGGACGCGGAATCGTTGGGTGGCGCGGCCATGCACACGCGAATCAGCGGCGTGGCGCACCACATGGCGAAGGACGATGCCGATTGCCTGGCGCTGATCCGGCAACGATTTCGCTCGTTTGCGCCGGCGCCGTCGAAGCCGCATGGCATGCCTCCATCGAAACCCGCGGACGATCTGTACGAAGTTATGCCGGAGGATCATCGCGCCGCGTACGACATGACGGCTATCCTCAAAGGCATCTTCGATTCCGGCGACTTTCTTGAATTTCAGCCGGAGCATGCGCCCGAACTTCTGTGCGCAGAAGTGAAACTTTCAGGACATCCAGTGGCTGTGATCGCCAATCGACGAGGGTTTCTCAAAACTTCCGAAGGGCCGCGCATCGGCGGGATTGTGTATGCCGAGTCGGCACGCAAAGTGGCATACTTTGTCGACAACGCCGAGCGCGCGCGCGTTCCCATCATTTACATTCAGGACGTCTCGGGGTTCATGGTCGGGCGGGAAGCGGAGAGCAAGGGAATCATTCGAGCGGGCGCGCAAATGGTGGAGTCCATGGCTTGTGCGACTGTACCGAAGATCGTCCTCACCGTGAATCATGCGAGCGGCGCGGGCTACTATGCGATGGCCGCCCAGGGTTTCGATCCGAATTTCACTTTTGCATGGCCGACGGCGCGCATCGGCGTGATGGAAGGCGATTCCGCTGTGAAGGCGGTGCATGGCCCGGATATGGACAAGTTTCTTGCTGACGGGAAGCCGATTCCGGACGAATTGCAGCAACGGATCGATAAGACACGCGCCGATTACGATCAGTGGCTGGACGCCAAGTATGCCGCGGCGCGCGGGCATGTGGACGCGCTGATTGACCCATTGAAGACACGTTTGGCGCTGACCACCGCTCTGGAGGTTTGCCTGTACCGGCGGCACGATCAGCACCTGATTTTGGAGACGCTATGATTCGTATCGCTAATGGCCAGGGTTTCTGGGGCGACTGGTTGGAAGCGCCCGTCCGCCTGATTGAACAGGGGCCGATCGACTATTTGATTCTCGATTATTTGGCCGAAGTCACCATGTCGATTCTGCAGAAGCAGAAGGAGGAGAATCCAGAACTCGGATATGCGCGTGATTTTCCGCCGTTGATCGCGCGAGTGGCGAAACTGATGCGCGACCGCGATGTGAGAGTGATCGCGAATGCAGGAGGCGTGAACCCCATCGCTTGTGCGCGCGAGGTCCGCAGGCTAGCTCCGCAGTTGAAAGTCGCGGTCGTGCTTGGCGACGACATTTATTCGCGATTGGACGATCTTCTGGCGCGCAACATTTTTCTGAGGAACATGGAAACCGGCCAGCCTCTCTCGGAGATTCGCGACCGGATACTCAGCGCGAATGCATATATCGGAGCGTTTCCGCTGGCGGAAGCTCTGGCAAAAGGGGCCGATGTTGTGATTGCCGGCCGGTCGACCGACACCGCGCTGGCACTGGCGCCCATGATTCATCGCTTCGGCTGGAAAGACAACGATTGGAATCTCCTGGCGGCCGGAACCATTGCCGGTCACATTGTGGAATGCGGGGCGCAATGTACCGGCGGCAATTGCCAGGTGGACTGGCAGAGTATTCCAGACATGGCCAACATCGGCTATCCGATTATCGAGGCCGATCCGGATGGAACGTTTGTCATCACCAAACACAAAGATACGGGCGGCCGGATCACAACTGATGTCGTGAAGGAGCAGCTTCTTTACGAACTCGGCGATCCGTCGGAGTATATTACTCCGGACTGCGTGGCGGATTTTACATCCATTCATCTCGCCGGCGCGGGTGCCGATCGCGTACGTGTGTCCGGAATTCGAGGCGGACCGCCGACCATGTTTCTGAAGGTATCGGTCAGTTATTCGGATGGCTGGAAGGCGTTGGGAACGCTGGTCTACAGTTGGCCCGATGCCTTGCAGAAAGCGAAGGCGGCGGATTCCATTGTGCGGCAGCGGTTGAAGAATCTCGGCCTCGAGTATGAGGACATCTACACGGAGTTTTTCGGTTACAACGCGTGCCATGGTCCGGTTGCGCGCCCTCCGGAAGATCCGCCGGAGATCCAACTTCGCATCGGTGTTCGCGGGCACGATCGCAAAGCAGTTGATCGATTCACGCGCGAGTTGATTCCGTTGGTGCTCAATGGACCGCCCACTGCGACCGGTTTCGGCGAAGGGCGCCCGCCGGTGCGGGAGGTGGTCGCGTACTGGCCGGCGCTGGTTCCGCGCGATGAAATTGAAACGCGTGTGGAGGTGATTGAATGAAAGTTCCTCTGTCCCGCATCGCCCATGGACGTTCCGGCGACAAGGGCGACACTTCGAATATCGGGATCATCGCTTTCGACGAGGCTCAGTTTCCGATTCTTGTTCGTGAAGTGACCGTGGAACGGGTAAAAGCGCATTTCGGAGACATGGTAAAAGGAAAGATCGAGCGGTATGAACTACCGAACCTGGGCGCGCTGAATTTCCTGCTGCACGAAGCGTTGGGCGGCGGTGGAACACTGTCGCTGCGAGTGGATGCGCAGGGAAAAACGATGAGCGCGGCACTTCTACGAATGGAGATTAATGTCGACGAGTGACAGCTTGCTAGTACGGCGCGAAGGGCGCGTGTTGCGTCTTACGCTGAACCGCCCGGACAAGCGCAATGCATTGAGCGAAGACCTTTGCGCAGCGCTGGCCGATGCTTTGGATGAGGGCGATGCCAATCCAGGGGTAGGCGCGATTCTTCTGGATGCGGCCGGTCCGATATTCTGTGCGGGTATGGATCTGGATGAAGTACTTTCACCGGACGCGGCCGCCCGAACGGCGATTCACGAACGTATTTTCACTGCCGGTTTCCGATTGACGACTCCGATTGTGGCGTGCGTACAAGGACCGGCGTTCGGAGGCGGCGTGGGCCTCATCGCTAACGCGCATATCGCAGTCGCGGCGCAAGGCGCGAGCTTCGGCCTCACCGAAATTCGCATCGCCATGTGGCCGTACGTAATTTTTCGCGCCATGCGGCACGCCATCGGCGAACGGCGTACTGTGGCATTGAGTCTCACCAGCCGGATTTTCTCGGTGCCCGAAGCGCTGCAGTGGGGCTTGCTGGCTGAATCCGCGTCTCCCATCGAGGTGGACGATCGCGCGACGGCGATCGCGCATCAACTGGCTGACTCCAGTGGGGACACCGTGCGGCGCGGTCTCCGATATGTTCGCGATGCGCGCGATCTGGATACCGTAACCGCGGGTGTAATGGCGCGAGACTACCGTGCCGAGAATTTTCGCAGCCTCGATTTCACCGAGGGTGTCAACGCATTTCACGAAAAGAGAAAACCAAAGTGGCCATCGAACGAAGCCTGATTCTGCTCGGGCTGCTGGGCCTTGCATTGAACGCGGAAACCGTACGCCTGCCGGGTCTGAAACAGCCGGTAGAGATTCTCCGCGATCGTTGGGGCGTCCCGCATGTCTATGCGCAGAACGCCGGCGATCTGTTTTTCGCCAACGGATACATCAACGCCCGCGACAGATTATTTCAAATCGATCTCTGGCGCCGCATCGGTACCGGGAAACTGGCCGAGGCCGTCGGTCCCTCAGCAGTGGAGCGCGATCGCCTGGCGCGCCTCTTTCTATTTCGCGGCGATTGGAATGCCGAATGGCAAAGTTACAGCTCCGACGCGCGCTCCATCGTGACCGCTTTTGCGAATGGCGTTAACGCATACATCAAATCCCTAAACGGCAACCGGCCGGTTGAGTTTCGTCAAGGCGGGTACGATCCTGGTCTTTGGACCCCCGAAGATTGCCTGGCGCGGATCGCCGGTCTTTCGGTCACTCGGGACTTGGCCAAAGAGGTCGCCCGGGCGCAGGATGTTGCCCGCTTTGGGTTGGCGTCCGTCATGCGGCTCGAGCCCATTTTCCCGGATGTTCCCCTGGCCCTTCCGCCCGGCGTGGCGCTCGCTGAAGTGAGTGGCGAAATCGCTCGCGAGTTGAGTCTCATCACGTCGGCATCGCCCTTCGCGCAAGGCAGTAACAATTGGGTGGTTGACGGTACCCGATCCGTTTCCGGGAAGCCGCTGCTGGCTTCCGATCCGCATCGCGATATCGTTATCCCGTCGTTCCGCCGCACCATTCATCTTTCCGCACCCGGATGGGATGTAATCGGCGCCGGCGAACCGGCCCTCCCGGGAATTGCGCTCGGACACAACGACGACATCGCGTTTGGTTTCACCATCACGGGCGTCGACCAGCAGGATTTGTATGTGGAAAAACTAAATCCGAAGAATGCGGACGAGTACTGGTATCAGGGCGCCTGGAAGCATATCGAGGTCGTGCGCGAGAAGTTGCCGGTGAAAGGGTCGGCGCCGCGCGAGATTGAACTACGCTTTACCATCCACGGCCCCATCCTTCACGAAGACCGTGCGCATGAACGGGCCTACGCCTTGCGTTGGGTGGGAAGTGAACCGGGCGGCGCAGGTTATCTCTCGATGTTGACGGCTTCGCGGGCGAAGAATTGGGCAGAGTTTCGAACTGCGCTGGCCCGATTCAAGATACCCTCCGAAAATATGGTTTACGCCGATCGCGCCGGTAATATTGGCTTCGCTGTGGCCGGGCTCGCTCCTGTGCGGAAAAACTGGACTGGTCTGTTGCCGGTTCCCGGCACTGGCGAATTCGAATGGAGCGGATTTGTCCCGTCCGCTGAGATGCCGGCGGAGTTGAACCCTCCGCGGCACTGGCTGGCCACCGCCAACAACAACATTCTACCGGAGGGTTATAAGCACGCTATCGGCTATGAATGGGGGCCGCCGTTTCGTGCGCAGCGTATCGGCGAGTTGCTCCGCGAACCAAAGAAATTCGGCGTACCGGATTTTGAACGCATGCAGTACGACGTGGTTTCCATCCCAGCCCGCCGGTTCCAGAATGTTCTTCGCAAATGGAAGCCGGCGCCGGGCCCGCAAACCTCGGCGGTGCAGCAGGTACTCAACTGGAACGCCAGTACGGACGCCACATCGGTTCCTGCATTGATTTATGAGATTTGGATATCGAAGCTTCCGGTTGCCCTGTTCGCTCCGGTGGAACTAGCTCCGAAGGTTCAAATGGAAGTGTTGCTGAGCAAGCTGGAATCGTTGACGAACTTTTCTGCCCTGGGCGGGACGCTCGACGAAACGTTGGCCGAGTTGACCCGCTATCTCGGTTCCGACATGAGCCGCTGGCAGTGGCTGCGAGCCAACCACCTCACGTTTCAGCATCCACTCAACAAGCCGGAATGGAATCGCGGGCCATTCGCACGCGGCGGTGATTCCTTCACCATCGATGCAGCGGGCGGGGCGCGGACGCAGTCGGCGGGGGCGTCTTATCGCGAAGTGATCGACCTTTCCGACTGGGACAAATCGACCATGACGAATGTTCCTGGGGAAGTTGGCGATCCTACCAGCCCGCACTACAGTGATCTACTGGACGATTGGCTGAAGGGCCGCTACCATCCGATGCCGTTTTCGCGGAAGGCGGTAGAGGCTGCGACCACTGAACGGATTACGTTAACACCCCCGTGATCACTTACAAGCCCGCAAAATATTTATACGCCTCGGCAGATCCCAACGGAGCGACTATGGCAATAGAGGAAATCATTGACCGAGCCAACGCGATTGCGGCTGAAACCTTCAAGCGTTGGGTATCCATGAGGACCATGGAAGACGCACGCAACCTTGTTAAAATGCCTCCACTGCCCCCGGATCGATTTGACGAGGTAATATCTTCGATCATCGAGGCCTACAGGATAAGTGATCTCGGCGGGCGCAAAGCAATCGCCTCGAGACTAAATCTGTATTCGCAGAAGAGATTGCTTGGGTACGCGACAGATATGGCCGCACTAGCCGTCAGACGCCAATCGCCAGGTCTGGTTTTAGAAGGTTTGATGGCGTTGGTAGTCGAGGGCGGAAGAGAGGATATCAGGGATAGTGTAGGCTCATTGGCTGCGCTCTATCATTCGGCGGTGAAATTGCAACTCGATGCTGCGAAGACGTTTGCCAAGGTGGCTTCCCTCGGGGAATCCGGCGCCTTGCAATTAGAGATGAGCCGGTTTCCTTTTCGCGCGCCAAAAGACAGAGACCTTGCGGCGTTCTATTTGCGGGAAATCAATACGGAAGACGGCTTCAGCTACGAGCATGTTCCGCCGTGGCTCAAGGAGTAGGTGATAGCCGAGGATTATTGGTAACGGAGCGCTTCCACCGGTGTGATCTTCGTCGCGTTCCGCGCCGGATACAGCGTGGCGATGAAGCTGACTCCAATGGCCACTGCGGCGATCCACAAACCGTCGGTCCATCGGACCTCGAAGGGCACATAACTGATGGAGTACACCTCTTCAGGAAGGCGGATCCAATGGTATTTGTCTCCGAAATAGCAGATGCTGTAACCGAGCGTGAGCCCGATCACTGTGCCGACAACGCCGATCAGAACGCCTTGGAGCATGAAGATTTTGCGAATTTGCTGGTGGCGCGCGCCCATCGACATGAAAATCGCGATATCGCGATATTTCTCCATCACCATCATGATCAGTGCGATCAGAATGTTCAGCGCTCCCACCAGTTGGATCAGTCCCACCGTGATCACCGTGACGATCTTCTCCATCTGCAGCGCGTTCATCACTTGCCGGTTGTCTTCCATCCAGTTGGTCGCGATTAAATCTTTGCTAACGATCTTTTCCGCCTCTTTCGCGATCTCAGGCGCGCGATCCACGTTGTCCACCTTCAGTTCAATGGCATTCACCACGTCGTCTACTGAAAGCACGGTCTGGATCGACTTGAGCGACGCGTAGGCCCATTGTGAATCCAGCTCGTAAAATCCGGTTTCGAAGATGCCGGCGACCCGGAATCGGAACGGCGTAATTTTCGGGCCCCAGGGTGTCAGTTCCCCTTGCGGGCTCAGCACCGTCAAAACGCTTCCCGGCAGCATGCCGATGGTCTGCGCCAGCCGCGAGCCGAGAATGATGCCGGGCATTCCGCCGGTATCGCGAAGGCCATCGATGGATTCCTGCTTCAGATGGGACAGAATATCCTGTTGCTGGTCGACGATGATGCCCTTCAGCACGCCGCCCGTGGATTGCATCGGCCCGCTGAAGAGAACTGTGTCGTAGAGAGTCGGCGAGACGCCGGTAACGTGCGGCATCGCACGAAGTTTTCCAGATAGCTCGCGCCAATTCTCAATGCCCGGGCCCGGCTCCTTTGCAACGACGCGGACATGGGCCGTCGCGCCCAGCAGGTTGCGTTGCAGAGTGCTACGAAACCCGCTGGTGATGGCCAGTGCGATCACCAGGGCCATTACTCCCGCAGCCACGCCTAAAATCGAAATAACCGTGATGACGGAGATCACCGCCTGCTTGCGCTTGGCCAGCAGGTAGCGCCCGGCGACAAATAATTCGAAGCTGCTGTTCACAATTCCGCGTCGCGCAACGACTGCGCCACGCCGATCTCGCCTTCCGGCCGCAATAGCGGGAACAAAATAACGTCACGGATGGAACGGGAATTGGTGAGCAGCATCGTCAACCGGTCGATACCGATTCCTTCGCCGCCCGTGGGAGGCATGCCGTAGCTCAACGCTCGCAGGTAGTCTTCGTCCATTCTGTGCGCTTCTTCGTCGCCGCGCTCGCCCATACCCATTTGCATCTCGAACCGGCGGCGCTGTTCCTGTGGATCGTTCAACTCGGTATATGCGTTGCCAATCTCCATGCCCGCGGCGTAGATTTCGAAACGCTCCACCATCTCCGGTTCCTCCGGCTTGTTCTTGGAGAGCGGTGAGTTCTCCACTGGATAGTCGTAGATGATGGTCGGCTGGATCAGTTGTGCTTCCACCGTTCGTTCGAAAAGCTCAACCAGCGCCTCGCCCGCGGTGGCTGCGCTCGAGTATTGCCGCAACCAGGCCGGATCCTTCACCTGATCCATGGCCGGCCGCGTCTCGCCCTTCCAAAATTCGATCACCGCTTCCCGCATACTGAACTTTCGCACATTGCCAAAGTCGAGTATCTCGCCTTGGTACTCCACTTGAGTGGAACCCGTCGCGTCGATCGCCGTCTGGCGTAAAAGATCCGCGGACAACTCCATCAGGCCGCGATAGTCCGTGTAGGCCTGATAGAACTCCAGCATGGTGAACTCGGGATTGTGATGGGTAGAGATTCCCTCGTTGCGAAAATTTCGATTGATTTCGTAGACGCGTTCCAGGCCGCCGACTACCAGCCGTTTGAGATATAACTCCGGTGCGATGCGCAGATAGAGATCGATATCGAGTGTGTTGTGATGCGTGGCAAAAGGGCGTGCTGCCGCGCCGCCGTAAAGTGGCTGCATCATCGGCGTTTCCACTTCCAGAAAGCCGCGCTCTTCCAATTGCCGCCGCAGCGACCCGATGATTTTCGCGCGCGTGACGAACACCTTCTGGACGTCCGGATTCGCAATCATATCCAGATAGCGCTGGCGATAGCGAGTTTCCACGTCTTCGAGTCCGTGCCACTTTTCCGGCATCGCCAGCAGCGTCTTGGCCAGGAAGTAGAGCTTCTCCACGTGGATGCTCAGCTCGTTGGTGCGCGTGCGAAACAGGTACCCTTCCGCGCCCACGATATCGCCGAGGTCGAGCAGTTGGTAGAGCTGAAAATCCTTCTCCGCCACCGCATCCTTTTTCACGTACATCTGCAGCTTTTCGTCCAAACTGCATGAGGGTGGCGAACCCGGCCTTACCCATTCGCCGGATGGTCTGCAGACGGCCGGCCACGCGCACGTTCACCCGCTGCGCTTCCAATTCCTCGCCGGTCTTTGCGGTGTTTTCCGCCACAACTTGCGGAACGGTGTGCGTGAAATCAAATCGCTGCCCGTAGGCGCGGTACCCCAAGGCTTCAATCTCCTGTACGCGCGACAAACGCTGCCGCAGGAGATCCTGTTCTAGCGACAATCTTCTCTCCTCGAATGGAACAAACTACTGCTTTACCGCCGGACGATGATTTCGCGCAGGCTGTCCCGCGTCAGAAAGAACTTTACCGTCTGATCGTGAAACAGTTTCTCCAGTCCCCGGTTGTTGAAGTACTGCCCGCGCTTGCGGGTTCCGCGCGGCGTGAGCAGCAGCGTCTTCTCATCCGAGATCCGGTAGTGAAACAGCGGGACCTGCACCATTTTCTCATCCGCGCTGAAGAACGCCAGCATACTGGAATTCGGACGAAGCACATCCCGCAGGCGTTCCACAACAGCGTTCAGCAGGGTGGGCGAGAGGAACTGCAGCGCATCCCAAATCAACGCTCCGTCGAACTGTCCGGTCGGAAAGTTCAGATTTTCGTCGAGGAACTGCTGCGCCAGCACCGGATCTTCCTGATTCTCGTAGAAGTGTTCTTCTCCGAAAAAAAGCTCCATAGAGCGGACAAAATCCAACGACGAAAGCCGGTGGCCCTGATTCGTAATAAAGCTGATGTTAGCTTGGCTCGCGCCCGCGAAATCGAGGATTGTCAGCGCGTACTGGCTGCGGATCGTGGAGACGAACTGCTCGAGCCCGCTGCTTTGGCGAGTAGTTGTGGGCCCCGTTGCCTGGACTAACGAACCGGCTTTGGCTTGCTTCGCACCGGTAGCGATAGTCCCTTGGGTGGAGGACCCGCCGAGCATCGTCTTCAACCGGTCCTTGAACAAAATGTGTCAGTCCCGCTTCAGTGCTTTTCGGTTGCGCTGGCAGCCATAGGGGCCTGAGCAGCGGCTTGCGGCGGCCGGACAGTGGCAGTCGGCTGCTTCGCAACATCTGGTCTCACAATATCGATACTGCCCTTGAAATAGGCGCCGTCTTCAATCACGATGCGCGCGGCCTTGATATCGCCGACAAGTTTCGCGTCTTTGCGGATGTCGATCTTATCCGCGGCATCCACGTTGCCGTGAATTGTGCCGAGCACGATGATCTCGCGAGCCTTCACGCTCGCCTGCACCTTTCCGTTCGGACCGACGGTGAGGCGATGCTCCTGCAACTCGACGGTACCTTCCACTTCGCCGTCGATCACGAGATCTTCACGGCTGTAAATCTGGCCTTTCACCATCACAGCCTTACCGATGGTGGCGGAGCTGGACGAAACTGGAGTAGGCGGATCAAAACGTGCTGGCATTGACATGGATGTAGCTCCCTGAGGTTGTTGTACTGGCGCGGGCGGGACCGCCGCCTGGCGTTGAGGCTGCTCTTCGTCTTTTTTCTTGTTCCACATTACTTGAGAAGCTCCTTCGAGGCTGGTCTGGGCTTCCCTGGAGTTTGGCCTCGAACCTTTATACTATCGGTACTATTACCAAAAGGCAATTATTAGTGTAGCTGCGGAGTTAGAAATGCTAGCCGTCGAGCGGTTCCGGATCAAGCCCGAAGCCGCGCTCGCCCGCAGCCCGCTTCTCGTAGTATTTTCGCACCCACGCTTCCCAGCTCTTTCCGGCGGCTGTGTCGCGGCCGGTAAACGCCAGCGCTGCAATGTCTGCGTACGGGATAGTGACGGTGTCCGATGTGCCTTCCGGTAATACCCGGGCAATCGAATCCGACAGAGACTTGCCGGTTCTGCGATCGAATAGATAACCCTCTACTCTGACGCCATCCTTTTTTGTGATTGTCACATCGCCGCGATAGTCGAATGCCTTCTCCAGCGCTTCGCGGATCTCGTCTTCCGTGGCCAGTGCTGGAATCCAGCCCTCCAAACGCTCCGGAAGGGCTTTCTCGTTCATACGCGTTCCTCAACTGGCGTCGTTGCGTTGGTCTCTAATTGGACTAGCGGATGTTGATAGAGCGGCTTCACCGGTTCGGCCAACGTCCGCAAGGCTTCCTTGCTGCGATAGCGGTTGAACAGCGTTGCCCGTGCGGTCGCCAGAAGTCCGCGAATAGAGCCGAAGGTATCGTTCACCGCCGACGCCTCATAGCCGCTGTGAACCATGCAATTGGCGCAGCTCGGATTGCCCGATTCGGTTCCGTAATGATGCCAATCGGTCTCCTTCAGCAATTCCGCGAACGAATCCGTATAGCCGTCCTGCAGCAGATAACACGGACGCTGCCAGCCGAACAGGTTGTATGTGGGCATTCCCCAGGGCGTGCAAGAGTAGTCGCGCCGGCCCATCAGGTATTCCAGGAAGAGTGGCGACTGGTTAAACTTCCACGATTTTTTGCGATTCGATAGAATCGCCGCGAACACGCGTCTCGTCCGGTCTTTACCCAGGAAGTGCTGTTGGTCGGGCGCCTTGTCGTAAGCGTATCCGGGCGAGAGCATCATACCCTCGACGCCGAGGTCCATCATCTCGTCGAAGAAAGCCCGCACGCTTTTCGGGTCGGTGCCGTCGAATAGTGTGGAATTCGTGGTGACGCGAAATCCGCGAGCCAGCGCCGCTTTTACGCCTTTCACGGCCAGTTCGTAGCCGCCTTCGCGGCAGACGGAAAAGTCGTGATGTTCACGCTCGCCGTCCAGGTGTACGGAGAACGTAAGATATTTGCTCGGTTCAAAGAGATGCAGTTTCTCTTCCAGCAGAAGCGCGTTCGTGCACAGGTACACGTACTTCTTCCGTGCGACCAGGCCTTCCACAATTTCTTTGATCTGCGGGTGCATGAGTGGTTCGCCACCGGGAATGGTGACGATCGGCGTGCCGCACTCGTCCACTGCCTTGAAACACTGTTCGGGCGAAAGATTCCGCTTCAGGATATGAGCCGGATATTGAATTTTTCCACAGCCCGCACACGCAAGGTTGCAGCGGAACAGCGGCTCCAGCATAAGGACGAGCGGATACCGCTTGCGCCCCGCCATGCGCTGCTTAAGTACGTAAGTCGCCACCGTCCACATCTGCGAGATGGGTACACCCATTCCGAGTTCCTCCTGCAATCCCTAATCTTCCATGATACCGGAAGTTAATTTCCAGAATGTCAGATCAATTCTTCGGGGGGTGTGCGACTCACAAGGTGTGATCCGGCAGTTTTCTTTTTTTGTAGTTAGAATCCTAACGTATGAATACGTTAGGATTAGACATGCCTTTGCCTGACTCCCTCGCCACCCTCGAACAGCAACGTTCCGGCATTCTCATGCAGATCCTGGAACTGGGTGATTTTCGCAGCGGCTCCATCACCGCCATCAACGGCCGTTGCGGAAAGCCAAACTGTCGTTGTCATCAACCCAACCAACCCGGTCACGGCCCGAACTTCCGTCTGACCCGCAAGATCAACGGAAAGTCCGTCAGCGAATCCTTTTCTTCCGCGGTGGAACTGCGTAAGGCGCAGCGTGAGGTGGAGGCTTTTCATCGTTTCCGGCTACTTAGTCAGGAACTGTTGGAGATCAATGAGAAGATCTGCCGGGTACGCCCGGTCGCCGATACTGTCTCGCCGGAGGAAAAAAAACGGCGGAAGCCATCCGGCAGGAAGTCGCGCGCGAAGTAAACCAACTGTTGCGCGTTGTCTTCAACGGCCGCCGTCAGTCGGGGCACCTGGACCTGGAAGCCACCGAGATGGCCGTGCGGTCGGTCATGCATCAGGCTGGGGCGGCTGTGTTGACCAGATTGCTGTGCTTCGCCTCCCCAGCCGCCGACCAGCGGACTATCCCTTGTGCTTGCGGCCGCCAGGCTCATTACCGGGAACTACGATCCAAGCCGGTCCTGACGGTGGTGGGCAAGGTGGAAGTATCGCGGCCCTATTATCTGTGCTCGCATTGCCATACCGGCCAGTTTCCCGCCGATATCGAGCTGGACATCGAGAATACGGAGTTCTCTCCCGGGGTACGCCGCATGCAGGCGATGGTGGGCCAGGAGGCGCCCTTCGATCACGGCCGCGAGCAGATGAAGGTTCTGGCCGGCCTGGAGGTGACCGCCAAGTCGGTGGAGCGTACGGCGGAGGCGATTGGCGCCGATATCGCGCAAGGTGAGCAGCAGGAGATCCGGCAAGCCGTCCAACTGGACCTGCCCGTCATTATCGGTGAGCCGATTCGCATTCTGTATGTGCAGATGGATGGGACGGGCGTACCGGTGGTGAAGAAAGAGACGGAGGGGCGGAAAGGTAAGACCGACCCCCAGCCGGCACACACGCGTGAAGTCAAGCTGGGATGCGTATTCACCCAGACCACGTGGGATCAGGAGGGCTATGCCATCCGCGATCCCGATTCGACCACCTACACCGGCGCCATCGAGACCGCCGAAGAGTTTGGCAAGCGAATTTACGTGGAAGCCTGGAAGCGCGGCTGGAGCCGAGCGCAAAAGAAAGTCGTCATAGGCGACGGGGCCGAATGGATCTGGAATCTTACCGATCAGCATTTTCCCGGCGCCGTGCAGATCGTCGACCTTTATCACGCGCGCCAGCACCTCTGGGAGTTGGCTCGCAGGCTGCACCCCAACGACCCGCTGAGCCAGAAAGCCTGGATGAAAGTCCACCAAAAGCGCCTGCTCGACAAGGGGAAAATCGAAAAGCTGGTGCTCTCGCTGCGCTCCATCGAATCAACCAACCCGGAAGTTCTCGAAAAGATTCGCACCGAGGCGGACTACTTTGAGCGAAATGCCAAACGCATGCGCTACCCCAAGTTCCGCCGCCAGCATCTCTTCGTCGGCTCGGTGTCATCGAAGCCGGTTGCAAGACCGTGATCGGCTCTCGTCTCAAACAGTCCGGCATGTTCTGGACCGTCCGAGGCGCCAACGCGATCATCGCTCTACGATGCTGCCACCTCAACGGCCGCTTCGAGGATTACTGGGAGGCACGCCGAACCGCTTGACATTCACTTCTATGTCGCCCACCCATTCTTCGGGTACTAAGGTTTTGGTACTCGTGACTTCCCTCAGATCCGCCGTACAATTACTACATGGCCTGTGAGGAGTGTGATCGGCTAGCCGGTCAAGTGGACAAATCGGCGCAAGAGTTGAGCCTTGTGGACGAGCAAATAGGCGCCTTTGCGGGTGATCCGACACCGCGTGCGAATTCTCAAACGGCGGTTCTGCAGCGGGTTCGGGAACGCGCCGAGGATCAATTCGACAAGGCGCGAGTGCAACTCGTCGGTCACCAGAAATCGCATAGCGCGGGCGCCACAGACCAGGAGACACGAGAGCTGTTGGTTGCCACTCTCAAAGTGGAGCTGGAATCGGGTCTACTATTCGCCCACTCGTCGCGTTCCCATATAGATCCCGGGAAGGCATTAAAAGCTCAGTTTGCCGCTCGCCGCTGCTGCGAATTTGCCGAGGCGTATTTGTCGGAAGTGCGGGCGAATATGAGTGAAGAGGAGTTCCAATCCGCAGCGAATCAACTGAAGGAACTGCGGAGCATGATCTTCTGGCCGAAAGCGAGGTGGGGACTGCGGCCGAAAACCCGTCGGCGTTAGGCTGGACCGTATTGCGGGTAGTCTGTGTACTTCAGCCGGTTGGCGGCGAAAGGCTGCACGATTGCCAAAAAATCCACTGCTGCCAGGATGTCGAGGCGCAGCGAATCGTCCAAAGTGAAGACCGGGACTATTGAATCCGGCCGGTTGGCATCATTCGATTTCAGCCAAAAGCCCTCAAACAGAACGCTGGGAACGCTGAGCCATCGAACCTCGCAACTCTTCAGTTCCGGCCTGGCTTCAACCGCTCGCAGAGCCTTCAATGCCTCCTGCGCCCGGTCGCCTTGGGATATGGTGCCTAACACGGAAGCCTCGCCGCCCGAGGCGAGACTCATTTCGGCAAAAAGCGCGCCCCCGCCCGGTTGCGGCATGAAAACGCGCCAGCCCGTGAGTACGGCCGCGTCTATCAGACATCCCGCGGTTAAATCCTTAAGCCCGATTGCGTAGGCCGGCAGGAATACTTCGTTTTGGGCATTTTCGTAAGATATTAAATCCGCGAGGCCCTGCCTGTATTCGTTTTGTGGCCAATCCATTTTTTTATCCTTTCAGCAGGAATGTGCCGGTCCACTTTCCGCTTCCCTGATATCTCGTAAGAAATGCATCATACGCCGCTTCCGAGTGTCCGTAAAACGGATCCTCCAGGGTGACCTTGTTCACCCCGGCGTGAGAGATAGCGTAGCCGGAAATGACTGTGAAGTGCCCGCCGCCGTCCGTCCACTCGATCCGTGTACAGATGGGATTTCCTGCGTCGATCTGCTTCTGGATTTCGGCGAAGGTCAACACACGGGGCAAAGGAGCCTGTTTTAACCGCTTCAGCCGGTCGAGAGGAGGATCCAGCAAGTGGACGTGGTTGCACTGCTGCGCTGCCTTGCAGCAGGAAAGTCCCAGTTCAGCCTCCGCGATGGCGCATTCCGTCCACGCCGATTTCGAGTTGTAGAAGCGATCGACGCTCACCGATACCGCGGCCCAGCACCAGTCGCGGAGCCGTCTGGCTTCTCATCGTAAAGGCAAGGTTCGCCATTGGAATTGCACTCCCTTTAATCGGGGACCGGTCCACTCACCGGTCCCCCTAACCGAAAAACCCACTCCTCTATTTCTTCTTCTTAGCTGGTGGTGCTTGCTTCTTTGCGCCCGCCTTATCCTTACCCTTCTGCTTCTTAGGTCCGCCATGCCCTCCCAAACCTGTGGGTGTACTCGCGGCCCAAATTGGCATTCCGGAAATCGGCCCGGGCGGAGAGCCCCACGGGACCTGTTGTTCAATCTGCATTTGCGATTCTCCTTACCTGACTGGATTAGTTACTAACAACCTCAAGAAACGAGGATCCTTACGTAGGTCCTCGACGTCCGGCCAGCGGTTCAGCCGGGCCAATTGCTCGGCGGGAAGCGAAGCCGCCAAACCTAGAGTCGCCTCGCGCTCTCCCAATGCTTCATAAGTAAGCGCTGCCATGATATGCGTGTCGGCATCGCTGGGGGAGAGCTGAAGGGCCTGTGCGATTTCAGATTGCGCCCGGCCGCGATCGCTCAGTTGAGCGCATAGAAAAGCCAGCACAGACCGGTGGTAGCCGCTGCGCGGATCGCCCGCGACCCATGCTTCCGACAATTCCAACCCGTGCCGGTTCGCTTCGAGCGCACCGGCAGGCTGTTGGATACGCCGGTAGGCAACGCCCAGGTACATCCAGGGCACATAGGCTCGCGGGTTGAGCTGCAACGCTGTTTGAAAGTACGGAATCGCGTCCCGGTCCTTGCCTTGGTACATGAGGGCGATGCCCAGACCATTGATGGCATCCCAAGTCTGTTTGAGTTCGATCGATGAGCGAAACTCACGCTCCGCATCCGCGAACCGGCCCAGAAACTGATAATCCATAGCCAGCGCGAAGTGCGTGTTGGCCTCGCCGGGCGCCAGTTCCACGGCCTTTAAACGATACCGGAGGGCTTCACTGAAGTTGCCTCGCTCGAAGTAGAAAGACCCCAGCTCCAGATGATTTCCGTAGTAGGCCGGATCTATCTCGACAGCTTTCTGATACGCGGCAAGAGCTTCGTCGAGCTGGCTGTTGCTGGCGTAGGCACGCCCGAGGCGCCTGTACGCATCGCTGTCCCGGGGGTTGATCTCGATGGCACGGCGGTAATCCGCCGCGGCCTGCTCATACCGGCCTGAGTTGACTTTGAGCCGTCCGGCGATGCGGCGCACCGGACCCAGATCCGGATTCCGCATCTCCGCCTGCCGCACGGATTCGGTGGCTCGCTCGAGCCAGGTCTTGTCCTGAGTCTGGTAGTATTTGAACCACTCCGCTTCCGCGAGTCCGGCCTGCGGAAGCGCGGAGTCCGGATCGGCCGCGGCGGCTTTTGCGAACGACTCCAGCGCGGCATCCAAGCCGCCGCTTACATTCCGCAAATGCTCCAACCCGGCCTGATAATCCGAAGCCGCATTGGCGCGCATCGCCGCTTTGGCCGAGAGCGCGGGCAATCGAAAGGTCCACGAGACCATGCCGGCCAGGGCCACTGGAGCATACCGCACTTCCCCCGGTCCGTAATCCACGATCCAATCCCTGGCGTTTGCGTGCGTACGCGCGTCCGTAAGGAAGGCATGCATTTTCACGTGGCCGTTCGACGAGGTGAGTGTTCCGTGAAGCACGTGCGTGGCACCCGCCTTCTGGCGAATCAGCTTGAACCGGGTCCGGCCGCTGGACGAAAGGCCGCTAATTTCGCCGGCAGCATCTCGTACGAGATTGCCCGCGTCGCCCTCGAACGGCAGGACCGCCAGGCTGACCTCCTCTTTCGGAGCGGCCGTGCGCTCGTACGTGACGAGGCCGGAAATGGCGGCGAGCACGACAGCGCCCGCGGCGATCAGAAACCACCGCCGGCTGTGCGATGGCCCGAACGCCCGCATTACTTCATCGGCGCTCTTGAACCTGCGGGAAGGCTCCGAATCCAGACACTTGGCCAGGACACCGTCCCATTTGGGGTGCACCGGAGCCGGCTTTCGTTTGAGCCGTTCCTGCCAGAAGAGTGGGTCGGAAGGACGTGCTACCGTCGCCGTCACAGTTGGCGAGGAGTCGCTGACGGGCTTTTCGTGCGGCTTCCGGGCGGCCAGCATCTCATGCAGGATGACGCCCAACGCGAAAATATCCGAGGCCACCGACGGTGCCTCGCCCCGCCACAATTCGGGGGCGATGTAGCCCGGCGTTCCACCCGCAATCTCCCGCTTCGCGGCGCTGGAGGCTACGCGCCGGCGGGCCAGCCCAAAGTCGGTAATGACGGCGCGCGGCTGCCCGTCTGTTCCGGTCGTGAGAATTACATTGATCGTTTTCAGATCGCCATGAATCACGCCGTTACGGTGCGCTTCGGCCAGACCCGCGCAAAGCTGCATGGCGATCGCGCGCGCTTCCGCTTCCGGCAGCGGCCCTCGGAGCAGACGGCGAAACAGCGTTTCACCCTCCAGGAACTCCATGGTGATGAAGTCGATTTCGCCTCGCGGAGTAGCGGCGGTGTGGATCTCGAAAATCTTACAGACATTCGGATGGCTGATCTCGCTGGCGTGGCGCACCTCGGGAGGCAGCCGCTTGCCGAACCCTACCTTGGCGCATTTCAGCGCGATGCGCCGCTCCAGTTTCTGGTCGACGGCTTCGTAAACCACACCCATGCCGCCTTGTGCCACCAGCCGCGTGATAAGGAACCGGCCGTCCAGAATTTCGCCGGGCTGAAAAAGGTGTTCGGCGGCGCCGGCGGAATAAAGCGGCGCCAGCAGGAACCCGTGCATCTGCTCTTCCCGCTGAACATAATTCCAGACCTGCCTGAATAACTCCGGGTCGCCTGAGCAGGCGCTTCTGACGTAACGCTCGCGCTCCTCCGTGGGAAGGGCGAGGGCCGATTCGACTACGCTCATGACCCGTTCGTCGTCTCGCACCTGATCCATCACAGCCCGGCCTCCATTTTTTCGAACAACCAACTGCGCGCGTCGAACCAGATCCTCTGCAAGGTGCGCAGCTTGATCCCGAGCGCGCAGGCCGCCTCTTCGTCTGTCATTCCGAGAAAGTATTTGACGTCGACCACCTGGCACCATTCCGGATGGACTTGCTCAAGCTCATCGAGCAGACGGTTCAAGGTGATTGCCTGGTCGAGCTTGGCGGTGTCCGCGTGCAAGCCGGCTTCGACGTCGTCGAGAGCCACAAAGCCGGCTTTCGGACGTGCCCGCGCGTAGTCGATCAAGTGCCTCCGCATCGCTCTAGCCGCAATAGCGAAGAAATGGGCGCGACTCCGCCAATCCCGATCCTTGGCCGCGACCAGTTTCAGGTAGATCTCGTCCACTAGTTCGGTGGCCTGCATGGTGTGCCCCTGGCGCTCGCCTTTCATCATGTAGTGAGCCAGACGCCGCAAGTCGGGGCCGACCTGGGCGAACAATTGGTCCTCGGCTTCGCGATTTCCCTCCCGCCACTCGCGCAAGAGTTGCGTGATTTCCGCCATGTATGTTGAAGACACTATACAGTTCGCGCAATGCTATCACAAGGCCTTTTCGGCAGCTTTCCAAGCCACCGGCCGATGCAAGCGGTCCCGACGCGCGCGGGCGACTAGTTGGAGCAATAATCGTTGCACGAAAGATAACTAGTGTATAATCTGGATATAAGTATCCAGATATCTCTTTATGTTCTCCCAGACCACTGAATACGCCCTGAGAGCGGTAGTTTTGCTCGCAAGCCGCCCCGGCACGCCGGTTACGACGGACGAGATCGCAAAGGCAACGCAGGTTCCCAAAGGTTATCTTGCGAAAGTGATGCAAGGCCTTGTTCGCGCCGGCACCGTGCAAGCACAGCGCGGGAAGCACGGCGGTTTCACGCTGACGAAAGCAGCAGGCGAGATCACCGTTCTGGAGGTCGTCCAGGTGGTGGATCCCATTCGCCGCATCCGGGAGTGCCCGCTCGGTCTGGCCGCTCACGGCAAGAATCTATGCTCCCTACATCGCAAGCTCGATTTGGCCATGCTTTCCATCGAAAAAGCGTTTTCTGAGACTACGATCGGGAGTCTGCTGGAAGAGCCCTCCTCCGTGAAGCCGTTGTGCGCCATCTCAGGAATTAACAATGCCGCTTGATCGAAGAATCCTACTTGGGGCAGCCGGTTTGATATCGGTTAGCGCATTTGCCGGGCTGGACGGTTCGTACGTCCTTCCGCTTGACCATGCTGCGATTCAATATGAGACTCAAGCGTTGACCGACCCGGTAACGCGAATCGCTGGGCAATTAGGACGCAGGGAAATGAAGCTGCCCTACGATCCACAAACCGGCTACCTGCCTGCGGTGCTGAAGTTGTTGCAAGTGCCGGTGTCGTCCCAGGTACTCGTTTATTCGAAAACCAGCTTTCAGGCGCCGCGTATTTCGCCGCAGACTCCGCGGGCTCTTTACTTCAACGACAACGTCTCCGTGGGATATGTGAAGGGAGGAGACGTGCTCGAAATCGCCGCGATCGATCCGCAGGCCGGAGCCGTCTTCTTCACGTTGGACACGGAACAGGTTTCAAATCCCCGTATTGTGCGTCGAACAAACGACTGCTTGCAATGCCACCAGTCCGGCGGAACTTTGGGAATTCCTGGCCTGATGGTGCGAAGCGTTTATCCCGACAGGAACGGCCTGCCCATGTTTCAAGCCGGGTCGTTTGTTACGGACCATCGCAGCCCGCTTCAGCAGCGCTGGGGCGGGTGGTATGTAACGGGAACCTCCGGCTCACAGGAGCACATGGGCAACGCAATTGTCGAGGAAGGCCAAAGCCCGGACTCGATCGTCGGCAAAGGCATCAACACGACGGATCTGAAGTGGCGATTCGATGAGTCTGCATACCTCAGTTCTCACAGCGACATCGTCGCGTTGATGGTACTCGAGCATCAGACCCGGATGTCGAATCTGATCATCAGGGTCAATTATGAAACGCGGATGGCCATCCTGGAACAATCCGCCCTGAACCGGGAACTGAAAGAACCTCCGGATCACATGAGCGGGTCGGTCCGGCATCGGATCGCAAGCGCCGGCGAAGAGATCGTAAAGTACATGCTGTTCACGGACGAAACCGCGATTCTGAGCGAGATCAAAGGGACCTCCGCCTTCGCGTCCGAATTCGCTCGAAGGGGTCCGGCGGACCATCTTGGCCGTTCCCTTCGTGACCTTGACCTAGAGCACCGTATGTTCCGCTACCCGTGCAGCTACCTGATCTACTCGGAAGCGTTCGACGGGTTGGCAGACCAGGCGAAGCAGTATGTTTATCGCCGGCTCTGGGAGGTTTTGAGCGGCCACGATCAAAACAAACAATTCGCCCGGCTCTCGTCCACGGACCGGCAAAATATTCTGGCAATCCTTCGGGAGACGAAGAAGGATCTGCCTGAGTACTGGAATGAGGGTGGGGAACGGTAGCCATGTCGGGAATTCAAACAAAAGTGGCTCCCAGCGGTTCGGTCAGAGCGAGGCAATTCAAAGTCGATGCGACAATAAATGCATGCTTCAGACGACGGCGAACCCTAGCATCAACACTCAGCGCCGGCTCTTAACAACCAAAAATCTTTCTATCCTCGCGATCTTCTCTCTGATCTACTTCGCTACCGTACTCCTGCGCGCGTCCGAAAAATATTTTTGGTTCGACGAACTGGGCACCGTCAACATCTCCCGCCTTCCGAATATGAATGCTGTCTGGCAAACGATGCGCCACGGGATGGATTACAATCCGCCGCTCTTCTGGGTGTTGACCAGGCTTGCCGGCGCACCTTTCGGCTTTGGTCTGATCAGTGCCAGGGTGCCCGAGATGATCGGTTTTTGGGTGGCTTGTATTTGCCTGTTCGGCATAGCAGCCAGACGATTCGGAACTACTTGCGGCGTAATCGCGATGCTATTCCCGCTTGTCACGGCCGCCAAATACTACGCCTACGAGGCGAGGCCCCATGGAATCGTTTTGGGCTTCGCTGCCATCGCGGCGCTGGCATGGCAGAAGGCTCACGACTCCCGCCGGCGAACACTATGGCTCGTCGTCCTTGGCGCCAGCCTCACGGCCGCTGATCTCACGCATCCTTATGCTGTTACGCTGTGCATACCTCTGGGGTTGGCGGAATTATACCGAATTGTCCGGACACGCCGCCTCGAATGGGGAGTGTTCCTCTCCATGGCAATCTCCGGCCTGGTCTCAGCGCCAATCCTGATTTTCATCGTGCACGTCTATCGGCAGGTTGTGGACACGGCAGGGAGGAACTTTCCCCCGGTAACCCACGCCACGGTGTTTAGCTTTTTTCAGTTCCTGCTCGAACCGGCTACGCTGGTTATCGTCGTGTGTCTGGTGCTCTTTGGTGTGAGCCAGTTCTTCCCTCGAAAAACGGCTCCGATCCTCGTGGACGGGAATTCGAGCTCAGTGAGTTACGACGTAGCGCTCGCATTGTCGTTTCTTTCGCTGCCCGTTTTTGCCGCGGTAATAGCCTTTGTGACAAAGGGTCCCTTTGTTGACCGCTATTTTATTTCTACCGTCATCGGCGTGGCCTTGCTCGTTGCTTTCGGCGCCGCGAGACTTGATGGATCCAAATGGGTGCCACTAACGATCGCCACCATCCTCGCGTGTTCCCTGGTTATTGATCCGCTGCGGGTACTGAAGCACCGGCTGGCGGGAGTCGGGGAAGTGCTCTTCGAACCGAGCACGCTGTTCAGGCTGAGCACCACGCCCGGAAATCCAATGGCCCCTCACGACGCTCTTCGGGCGGCCGAACGGTCACCCCTTCCAATTGTCGTTATGTCGAGCCTGGACTATGCTTTCCTGTTCGAATACGCGTTACCTCAAATGAGACCACGAATTTGGTACGTAAGTCCTGATGCGACCGAGTTGATTGGCCGCATACTACGGTTGGAACGCGAATGGTGCGGACAGACCTACAATCTGGATTACACCCGAAACTTCCTGGTAGGAAATCGCCGGCTTCTGCTTTATGGACGCCCCCCCGAGTTGCTTGCTTTTCTTACCCTCAACAATTCGGTGCAAGTGCGTTCGATATTATCCAGAACCGACTCTAGTTCTGATGCGCACTTCCTTCTGGAAGCCGAGACTAAAGAATAAGTAACTTTCGCTTTCTGCGCCACAGGCCTATTGCGATTACTGCGACACCGAGCAGCGCGGTGGCCGCCGGTTCCGGCGTGGGGTTCGTCTCAATATTCAGAACGGGCGTGCTTGTCGCGCTGCCTTCATAAAGCACGCCGAAAGGTCCGCCGGCGCGCTGATAGGCGCTGATCGTCAGCGTGTTATCGCCGGTTTTCAGACCATCTGCATCGGTAATGTTGAAGGTAAATCCGTTGTCAGGCGTGCAGCCAATCGGGCCTTCTGCGCAGACGCCGCCTTGGACCGGGTTCGGTAAAGGAGATAACGCAAAGCCGTTGATGGATACTGACGCGGTATCATCCGCCCACACGCTGAAAGTCGCGGTATGGGTACCCTCTCCCAACTGGAAATCCTCATAAAAAAGCGCCGTCGGGATACCAATATTTGTGTTGGGCACCACTACCGTGCCAGGTGCACCGGTGTCTGCGTAGCTAATCCATTTACCCGCGCCGTTTTGTTGCCATGCAGCACTGACGTTAATCAGGACATTGACGCCGGTCACGTTATTAGACTCGCCCACTCCGTCACCACTGGCGAAGTTAATGGTCGTTGCACCGGCTGTAAATCCAACGAAGACAAGGGCTGCCGTGGCGATACTGATGCGTTTCATCCATTGCAGTATTCCATTGCCAACGATCAATTCAAATAGAACTTAACGAACAATTATCGATACTATTCCGTACGGCCTAGTTCCGCGAATGGCTGTTCTATCGTGGCGTTCCCGATTACTGTCGCGACTGGGAAGTACCAGGGCCACATGGGCAGAGGTTTAGGAGCAATCGGGCGAGAAGATACCGATTCTCACCACACTCCATTTTAGAAGCGCGGATTCCTTGTTGAGGATCTTCAACCAGCGGAAGAACCGCCGAGCAAGACCAATTCAAAAAGATTAGGGGAGAGTTTTAAGAATGGTTGGACGTTTGAGACTTGACTTCCTTGCTGTACTTGCCTGCGCATTTGCACTCGAACTGCAGGCCGGCCTTTTTACTTTTGTTACTGCAAACGGCAGCACAGTGACCGATGGCGCAATAAGCGCGCACGCAGATGTTACTACAGGTCCGGGTTTTATGAACATCATTCTGTATGACGACCTTGCGAATCCCAAATCAGCGGGTCAGTTGGTAAGCGCCTTCGACTTTAACCTGCTTGGGATTTCAGGAAACACGGCGCTGGGTTCGAGTTCGGCGCAGTTTGTTGAAATCGCTAGCCATTTGGCGACCACTGGGGTGACCGGAAACACCGGGTGGGGATTCGGAAAACTGTCGACCGGGTTCACGGTTTGCGGGATCTGCGATCCTGCTGCCGTGCTCAGTACAGCGAATACAGTGCCGCCGTCGCAGGAGATCATCGGGCCGGGGCCCTATACTCTTGCGAACTCGTCGATCGATGGAAATGGCCCGCATAATCCGTTTCTGAACCAATCGGCTACGTTCGTTATCTTGAACTCATCGATTACAAGCAATACCGTGGTGACAAACGGCGTGTTCTCGTTTGGGTCAACTCCAGGAGAAAACAACGTGTCTGGCATCGTCGAGGAAGAACTTTCCGGGGTACCGGAACCCGGCACTTGGCTTGTGGGGATTGGAGGGTTTTTGCTGATGATGGCGAGCAGGTTAAGAACTTCCGGGAGTGATCGCTCAGGCAAGTGCTAGCGCTAACGGGAGTCGAACACAATTCGCGGCTCCGATACAATCCGAACCAGGCGTAAATAACTGATTCTAAGACCATGCCCGTCGATCTTTTCGGCGACATGACCCCACCGATCCAAATAGTGTGAGCAAGAGGTGCTCTTTAGAATACGGACCTGAAAACGTCGTCCTCAACCGGCACGTCATGGCACAGCAATAAGAAGATCTGCAGAGCGTCAAAATCGTCGGCAGAATCCAAAGCGCATAGGCGGCCTCCTCGCGCGCCTGGTAAAACGTAATTGCGTTGGAGTCGGGAACTCCACAGTGGTTTGGGTTGCCATGGCAATGTCCTCGGTACTGAACACCACGATGCGGTAGAAGGGCTGCTGGTCTCCTTTTTGGAAGGAAGGCGAGCGAAGAATCAACGTACTTTCTGATGGCCGCGGGGTAACCCATTCAGTTCGCATCCAATAAATTTTGAACCAGCGCTGCTGCGTGCATCCACACATCGCCCGCTGCATAGGAGGCACGGTGAAACCCTTTAACCCGGATTTCTCACAGACCCTATAGCAAAAAGCCGTCCTTCATGGCATAACTGAGTTTCCACACAACAGTTAGAGCCAAAGAGAGGACGGCCTTCGCTATGACAGAGTGTAACCAATCCAGCTTCGGATTTGAAGCGAGCGGGTCGCGGGAGATTGTGGCCCGCTTTGACGGAGGCACGATCAGTTCCGATGGGGGAGCGTTTCTGTTGCGCCAGACAGACCAGCGGCTGAATCTGCTGCCGCGGCTGGCCCAGTGTTTTCTCGACGGCAGGAATCAGAAGCTGGTCGAGCACTCCGTTCTGGAGATGCTTTCTCAAAGGGTCTATGGCCTGGCACTGGGCTATGAAGACATCAACGATCACGAACAACTGCGGTTCGATCCGGTCTTCGGCATCCTGGCCGGCCGGGATGATTTGGAGAACCCGCTGGCGGGCAAGAGCACGCTGAACCGGATGGAATTGAGCACCAGCACCAAGGACCGGTACAAGAAGATCGTTTTTTGGAAAGATTGGTTGGATGAGCTACTGGTGAAAGTGTTCCTGGAGTCGCACCAGGACGCTCCGGGCGAGATCGTTCTGGACGTGGATACCACTGACCTGCCGTTGCACGGTAAACAGGAAGGACGGTTTTTCCACGGCTACTACGACAACTATTGTTATCTGCCGCTCTACATCTTCTGTGGACAGCATGTTCTGTGCGCGCGATTACGAGAAGCCAACCACGACGCCGCATGCGGCAGCCTGCAGGAAATCCGAAGAATCGTTACGCAGATTCGGGTGGCTTGGCCGGAAGTGAAGATCATCCTGCGCGGGGACTCCGGCTTCTGCCGTAACGAATTGATGAGTTGGTGCGAAAACAATGGCGTGGAGTTTGTGTTCGGTCTGGCACGCAATCAGAGACTGCGAAAGATGATCGGGGCTCAGATGCAGGAAGCCACCCAGCAGTGGAACCAGACCGGCAAACCAGCACGGGTCTTCAGCGAGTTCCACTACAAGACCAAGAAGAAGGCGAACAAAGGCGGCTGGGACGGCGAGCGCCGCGTAGTGGCCAAAGCGGAACATATCGATGGGAAAGAGAATCCCCGCTTCGTAGTGACCTCTTTGACGAGCGAGGAATGGACGGCCCAGGTTTTGTACGAGCAACTCTATTGCGCACGCGGCGAGATGGAGAACCGCATCAAAGAGCAGTTCAGTTTGTTCGCCGGCCGCGTGAGTACCGAGACGATGCGGGCCAACCAGATGCGGCTGTACCTGTCCACCATGGCCTACGTTTTGGTGAGCGGGTTGCGGCGCCTGGGGCTGAAAGCGACGGAACTGGCAGAAGCGCAGGTTTCCACCATTCGCACCAAGCTGCTGAAGATCGGCGCGCAGATTCGGATGACGGTGCGTAAGGTTTGGGTATCGATGGCTTCCAGTTATCCCTGGCAGGATCTCTATCAGCAGGTATGGACGAACCTGCGCTGCTAAAACCGAACAGCTCCACCTGAAGTAATGCTTGAAGCAGAAACCCACACCAGAGGTGGTGCGGAGCCGTGCTTGCAATCGACTTCGGCACGAGCGAAAAGATCTTTCCGTGCGTCTTATGCCCCTTCCGAAGCCGGCTCAGCTCACTAATCCCATTCCAGAACCGAGGGCTGCTCATAGCCCTTTGGAAAACCGAGCCTTGTCTGCGTTTCACGTTCACCACAAAAAGTGTGTGAGATATCCGGGTTAAAGGAACTATAAATCTCGATATCCGTGATTCGAAACCCGATTGGTCAGCTTTTCTCGCGGACAAAGCTCCTGCGGGCGCGCCGAACGTCCTCGTCGTTCTTTACGACGACACAGGCTGTGCGGCGTGGGCTCCCTTCGGAGGGCGGATCAACATGCCGACACTCCAACGAATCGCCGACAACGGCCTGATGTATTCGCAGTGGCACACTACTGCCCTTTGTTCGCCCACGCGCTCGTGCTTGCTAACCGGTCGCAATCATCATCAGAACGGTTTCGCGTCTATATCGGAAAACGCGAGCGGTTTTCCCGGCTACAACTCGCATCTGCCGCCGGAGAATGCTCCCATGGCGACCGTCCTGCGCGATGCGGGCTGGAGTATATTTTGGGTGGGCAAGAATCACACCACGCCGATCGATGAGTTCACGATGGGCGCGTCCAAAAAGAATTGGCCGCTCGGCCAAGGTTACGACCGCTTCTACGGCTTCAACGGCGGCGAAACCAACAACTGGTATCCGGACTTGATCGAGGATAACCACTTCGTTAGCCAGCCCTGTCAACCCGAGGACGGTTATCACCTCTCGGAGGACCTGACCGATAAGGCTTTGGGCTTTATTCGGGATGCCAAGCAGTCCGAGCCGAACAAACCGTGGTATTTGTGGTTTTGCCCGGGCGCGAATCACGCCCCGCATCACGCTCCCCAGGAGTACATAGACAGGTACAAGGGGAAGTTCGACGACGGATATGAAGCCTATCGCGAGTGGGTTCTGCCCCGCATGATTGCGAAAGGCGTCCTACCCAAAGACGCCGACCTTTCGCCCATCAATCCTATGCGCCAGGGAACCTATACGGAGGCCGATGCCGTCCGCCCATGGAATTCGTTATCCGCCGGCGAGAAAAAGTTGTTTTCCCGGATGGCCGAAGTGTGCGCGGGCTTCTCTGAATACACCGATGCTCAGGTCGGTCGAATCATCGACTATCTGGAAGAATCCGGCCAGCTCGACAACACATTGATTTTTTACTGCTCCGATAACGGCGCCTCCGGCGAAGGCAGTCCGAACGGATCGGTAAATGAAGGCAAGTTTTTCAACGGTTATCCCGACGAAATCAATGAGAACTTTGCATTGCTGGACAAACTGGGGAGCCCAGCGACGTACGGCCACTACCCCACCGGTTGGGCGGTCGCAATTTCAACACCGTTCAAGATGTTCAAGCGCTACACCTACCAGGGCGGCGTGTGTTGTCCTCTGGTAATTTCGTGGCCGAAAGGCATTAAGAGCCGCGGCGAAGTGCGCGATCAGTATCACCACGCCACCGATATCGTGCCGACCATCCTCGACTGTTGCGGCGTGAGAATGCCGGACACCGTTAATGGCGCGAAGCAAACTCCGCTGGTGGGCGTCTCCATGCGCTATACCTTCGACAACGCCAAAGCGCCCACGCGCAAGGTCTCGCAGTATTATGAGATGCTCGGCAGCCGGGGAATCTGGCGCAACGGATGGAAAGCGGTCACCGAGCACGGTCCTTTTAGCGGGCTGGGCAACTTCGATAAAGACCGCTGGCAGTTGTTCCACACCGACATCGACCGCGCGGAAGTCCACGACGTGGCGGACCAGAACCCCGGCAAGTTGAAGGAATTGGTTGCTCTTTGGTTTGAGGAAGCCGAAAAATACAACGTCCTCCCCTTGATCGATTATTCGATCGAGAAGGATCTTCAGAAGATCATCGATCTGGAATACAAGCTTCCCGTCACTCCCAGCGGCAGATACAGATTCTAACCCGGAACACTCTCGGTTCCCGAACGCTCTACACCGAACGTACATGGCGTATCCTACAAAATTCTGGCTGAAGTCGATATGACAAAAGATTCACAAGGTGTAATCTTCGCCCACGGATCTCGCTTTGGCGGACACGCTCTTTTCATAAAGGACGGGAAGGTGAATTACGTATACAACTTCCTCGGCATCCCGCCGGAACAGCGCATCAGCGCTGCCGCGCCCACTTCCGGCAAGCACGTCATCGGCGTTGAATTCACGAAAAAGAGATTGGGCCAATACAATGAATCGCACGGTCCGTTGAAGTTGTACGTGGACGATAAAGTCGTTGCGGAAGGCGAAATTCGAACCATGACCGGCCACTTCTCGCTCTGCGGCGAAGGACTCTGTATAGGCTACGACTCCGGCGACGCGGTTAGCAGCGAGTACAAGCCGAACTTCGAGTTTGCCGGTGGAACAATCGCTAAGGTAGTCTTCGACATTGCAGATGACGCATATGTCGATGTGGAACGTCACATGGCTGCGGCGATGGCTCGGGACTAATCGAGGACCAGAGATCCGATTCGCGGGCCGGCCGGCAAAGCGGAAGTCACAGAAATGTCTGGGAACACGCTCCGGTGCTTGCGTGCTAAGGCGGGGACAAGGGTTGCTATGAAGTGAACCCTTGGGCTGAGACAAAAAGTTAAGAGGGTAATCGCCGTCCGCTGAAAAATCATTGCACAGCGAGGTTGATGTAGTCCACTCTGGGAATACCCGAGCGGAGGATAGGGCAATACGGGAACGCACCCCGAGCGCCGACTCGGCGGGCCGGAATGGGCCGGGGGCGGGCGCAGCCCGCTCCCCCAAAAGCCATTCTGGCGGCAAAGCGGAAATTCCGGGGGTTTGGGGGCAGCGCCCCCAAGTAAGAATATGGCGTAGCAGCCTCATTGATCGGCCCCGCTATTCTGTTCGAACTCAACCGGCGGCACATAGCCGAGTGCCGAGTGCAGCCGCGTTTGGTTATAAACCTGTTCGATGAACTCGCCAATCGAGGCTAGTGCATCCGGCAGATCGCGGTACTCGTTTCGATAGACCTCCTCATACTTGAGTGTCTTCATGAACGACTCACAGGCGGCGTTGGCGTGAGCCGTCAACTACGGCTGATGCGAACGGTCTGAGTCGATGTTTCAAGATCACCCATCCCTTTCACCCGTGGTCTGGCCGGGCGTTCGAGCTCATTACATACCTGCATACCTGGGGTGAAAACCGGGTCTACTTCCAGCCAATGACTCCGCCACCACCGCCCGACCATCCGCAAAAGCGCCAGACGCTTCGCCGTCATGGAACACTCAATCCGCATCCCGAAGCCGTCAGCCATCCTCTGTTTCACAACAGCGCCTTCTTCGACTCCGACGACCTGGTGCAGGTCAAGTACGAGATGCTGCGTCAGGTTCACATCGACAACGGCTCCATCAGCCAGTCCGCGCATGCCTTCGGCTTCTCACGCCCGTCGTTCTATCAGGCTCAGGCGGCGTTTCAGGAAGACGGCGTGTTTGGCCTGCTTCCGCAAAAGCGAGGTCCACAAGGCGGACACAAACTGACCACCGAAGTGATGGGGTTTGTCGCCGAGCAGCGATCTGCCGATTCTTCGCTCACCTCCGAGCAACTGGCCGAAGCCATTCAGAAGCGGTTCCGGATTCAGGTGCATCCGCGGAGCATTCAGCGGCGCTTGCTTCAGCAAAAAAAACGACGTTGAAATCATCTTTCGCTGGGGGCAGTTCCGATGCGCTGCGCTCTTCCTACGAGGATCTCCGCGCTCAGGTGCTAGCCGGCGGTCGCGGACCCGGCTTCACCTTATTCCTGGCTCACGGAATGTGCGAGTGGATGGAAGTCTGTTCCTCGTGTACCGCGGTCGTTGCCACCACAGAAGCCGTCGCGGCGACCGCCAACCCGCAACTGCTGCCGCCAGGCATGCGACTCCGAAATCGTTGCGATTCTGGCCGGCATGTTTTTGGAAAACCAATGGGAGGCAGCCCAATGACTCACGATGCACATCAAAAAGTAAAGGCCAGTCACCTCAGGCGGAGTGCTTATCTCTATGTCCGGCAGTCCACTCTGCGTCAAGTGCTCGAGAACACCGAGAGCACGCAACGGCAGTATGCCCTTCGGCAACAAGCCGTCGCGCTGGGATGGCCGCTGGACCGGGTCATCGTCATCGATACGGATCTGGGGCAGTCGGGCGCCTCGGCCGCCGATCGAGAAGGATTCCAACGGCTGGTGACCGAGGTCAGCCTGGCGCGGGCCGGAATCGTACTCGGCCTGGAAGTGTCACGCTTGGCGAGGAACTCGATGGACTGGCACCGGCTCCTGGAGATCTGCGCGCTGACCGACACGCTGATTCTTGATGAAGACGGGGTCTACGATCCGGCGCACTTCAATGATCGCCTTCTGCTTGGACTGAAGGGCACCATGAGCGAGGCCGAACTGCACGTGCTGCGCGCACGTCTGCAAGGCGGAATCCGGAACAAGGCTCGGCGCGGAGAGTTGTTTGTCCGGCCAGCGATGGGCTTTGTATATAACGCAGAGGGCAAACTCGTAATAGATCCTGACCAACAAGTCCAACAATCCGTGCGCATGTTGTTTGAAACATTCCGCCGGACTGGTTCGGCGATGGCCACGGTGAGGTTCTTCGCCGAGCAGGGATTGCTGTTTCCGCGGCGTGTTCATACCGGGACGAACAAGGGCGACACTGTGTGGGCCGGACTGGAACATAGCCGTGTTCTGCGCATCCTTCACAACCCGAGATATACCGGTGCCTTCGTTTATGGGAGAACTCATACTCGGAAGACGGTGGAGGGCGACTGCGTCATCCAGCGTGTGCCACAACAAGAATGGGAAGTGCTCATCCGGGACAAGCACGCCGGTTATATCGACTGGGACGAGTATGAACGGAATCAGCGGCGCCTCCGAGACAACTGCCAAGCCTATGGAACTGACCGGCGCAAGAGCCCACCGCGAGAAGGCCCCGCATTGTTGCAAGGGCTGCTGCTCTGCGGGTGCTGCGGCAAGCGGATGACGGTCCGCTATCACAGCCGGCGTGGGCAGTTGAGCCCGGACTACGTTTGCCAACGCGAGGGCATCGAGCACGCCGAACCGATCTGCCAGCACATTCCTGGTTCGAACATCGACGAAGCGGTCGGCAACATCCTCGTGGAGGCCGTCACCCCGTTGACGTTGGAAGTCGCCCTTGCGGTGCAACAGGAACTACAATCGCGCTTGGAAGAAGCCGACCGGCTGCGCCAACAGCAAGTGGAGCGATCCCGTTATGAAGCCGAGTTGGCCCGCCGGCGATATCTGCGGGTGGACCCCGACAATCGGCTCGTAGCCGATTCTCTCGAAGCCGATTGGAATGCCAAGCTGAAGATGCTGGCTGAAGCGCAGGAGCTTTGTGAACGTCAACGGGAACAAGATCGGAAGGTCGTCAATGACCAACAGCAAGCAGCGATCCTTTCGCTGGCGAGCAGCTTCCCGCAACTGTGGCGTAATCCTGCCACGCCCGATCGCGAACGCAAACGGATGGTCCGGTTGTTGCTGGAAGACGTCACGCTGATCCGCCGCGATAGCATTACGCTGCACCTCCGCTTCAAGGGTGGCGCGCACCGCACGATTCAACTGCCCCTGCCGCTTCGGTCGTGGGAGCAGCGGCAAACCAACAAGAAAGCTGTCGCCGCAATCGACCGGCTGCTCGACCTCCACACCTACCCGGAGGTCGCCGCGAAACTCAACGAGTGCGGCATGCACTCCGGTGAGTGCAAGCCGTTCACCGCCCGCATCGTAGCCGGAATCCAGCGCCGATACGGCTTACAGTCCCGCTATGACCGGCTGCGCGCCGCCGGTCTCCTCACGCTGCAGGAGATTGCCGAGGTTCTCGATCTCTCAACCGCGCGCGTCAAGGTCTGGTTGCAGCACGGACTTCTGTGCGGTCATGCGTACAATAACAGCAACGCCTGTTTGTATGAGCATCCCGGAGAGAATCCTCCACGCAAGGCTCAAGGCGTCCGGTACTCCAAACGATTGCCTGCGACACAGGTCGTTGCCGCTCGTACTAAGGAGGTGCAGTGTGAAGCGTAAGCCTTGTCATACGGGTTTCCGCGGCTCATACTGATTTTCGCCTGATATTGTTTGAGCAGACTGGTGTACTCGGTCGAAGCGTACTGCACACCATGATCGGAGTGGTGCACCAGTCCCGCTGCTGGCTTTCGCTGATCGATCGCCATGGGCAGAGCCGAGACCGCCAGCTTCGCTTCCAGCGTCCGGCCCAAGGCCCAGCCAATCACACGCCGCGAGTACGCGTCCAGCACCACGGCCAAATACACGAACTCGGTTCGTAACCGGATGTAGGTGATGTCAGCGACCCAAAGCTGGTTGATTGCTGCCGGTTGCATTTCGCGCGCCAGATTCGGATACACCGGTAGATTGTGGCATGAGTCGGTGGTGACCACGAAGGACCTGCGACGCAAGCAAAGCAGGTTATCCTCGCGCATCAGGCGCAACACGTGTTTATGGTTGACGTCGAAGCCGCGCCGTTGCAGTTCGGCGGTGATTCTTCGATATCCATAAGCCGGCCATTCTAGTGCGATTCGCTGGATCTGGTTGCGCAGTTCCATAGCCACGGGCGTGGCTGGTGGCCGCACACGCCAGCGGTAATAACCGGCCCGGCTCAGGCCGGTCATCTGGCACAGCGCGCTCACCGCTTCCCCTTTCGCGGCTGCTTGACCGATCTTCTTCAAGCAGACATCCGCGCCATTGACGACGGCTGGCGGGTGATGATCCCTGAAATGCTGCAAGGCTTTTTTAAGAAATCGTTCTCCATCGTCAGCTGGCCGATTTTCCGCTCCAGATCGGCGATGCGGCGGGCGTCATCCAGCGCCGGCAGACCGGCGCCGCGGTGTCCGACGCCGGGAAACGCGGCTTCACCTTTGGCGCGCCACTCTCCGCGCCAGCGCTCCAGCAGCTTGGGACTCAGTTGATATTTCCGCGCGATTTCGCCGGTGCGTGTGCCGGCGTCCAATGCTCGCATTGCCGTGATTTTGAGATCGCGGCTATAGACAGTTCGGGCCAAATCCATTTCCTCGCTCCTTTCAATGTATTTGCTCCCTTAACTGCCTGTCTCAATTTTTGGGTTCACTCCAACCCTATCCCCGCCCCCCTTCTCCTCTGGCGGCGCTCTCCTCGCTTCACTCCGGAAAGGTTTCTCTTGGCGAAGCCGAACACTTCCTGCAATAAGCAAGATCCCAATAGAACTCGTCGTTCTCAAACATGTCGTGGTCTTCTGTGAGAAAGAACGCCGACGTGTCCCTCGCCTGCCCACTGGCAGATCGTGGCGATCTGTAGGGCGCTTTAAACTCCTCGCCGGACCGGCAGGTGATGATCCCCCTCCCGTAGCGCTCATCATTGTTTCGGCCAGATGACTTCGAGCGTGTTGCTGTCTCTGATCGCGCGGGACCGGGTCAATGCGATCACGCGCGCGCCAGCCGAGGACTTCCGTTGCGATTCCGATCCCTTCGGCGAGGGCGTGCACAACCCGGAGGCCCAAAGCCACCTCCGGGCCGCGATGAAGCGCGGCTTCCAGACGCGAGACGCCGAAATGCCCTGGCCCGGATGCTGGGCGACTTGGCTGACCATTGATCGAAAGGAGGAAATCGCGATGTCGGGTAAAAGATCGATGTCGCTTCCATGCCGAGGGTGGGATTGAGGTTTCGGCGTGGCTGTTCGTGCCAGAAACACCAGGCTGCTCCCCTTCCGGCCCATCACCATGGGCCATGGCGGCACCATGTATCACGGCATCGAACGTATGGCCGAAGCCTTTGCCGAGGGCGGGTTCGCGGTGCCGCAGCATGACCATGTGTGATCAACTCGGTGTGATCAACCCGGCCTCGTGCTCCGGAGCTGGAGCCTTTGTCAAATCTTGGCTCCATTTACTAACGGGAATCATACACCCGTATGTAGGCAAGCAAGAAACTAACTAAACTCGCCGAAAAAATGTTAGCAGGGAGTTCTTAAGGGAATGAAAACTTGGTAGCGCTAACGGGAGTCGAAGGCGTTGGCTACCGTTTCAATGCATACCGCCCAGTGCTATCTGATTGATTCTACCTGTTTCATATCTTCGAAATGTCATCCTGTTTCAGCGTGTACGAGCGCCGGTTGTCATGGGGATGTCATGGAGTGTAGAAAATGGAACAAACTGCGAACCAGCGAAATCGAGAGAAGGATAGCAAAAAGGGCTGCCGGTAACCAAAAGCATCCACCGAAAGAGCACCCCGGGTCTGGGCTGGTGTAAAACCCGCCGAATCTGCTTCTGCCCCGCCAGTAGCCACTGGGCTTGTTCTTATATTTATGGTAGCCCAGCAGGTCCCCCGCACGGCATGCCTTCGTTTGGCAAAGCTTACTTAGTTGATTATCATCGAAGCACCATGCCCCTTCTCGATCAGGGCGCGCGCGCCTTTTACGTCTACCAGCATGACGTTGTCGGAACCTTCATCGGACCATTTACGCTAGTGAACTTTGTATTCGAAATCCGGATCTCCGTCATTAAAGGCTTTCCATTTCACCACAAGAATAGAGCTATCCGCTGAGACAATGACCGCGACCATAGGATACTGAAACCATTTTCCTCCGGCTTCTTCCATAAGATCCGCGAGGTACGAAATGATCTGGCTTTCGTACATGGTCGTTATTCCGCCTTTGGAACCGTCGGGTCCTGAATCGAGCCGCAACCTTGCTCCTGATAGTTAGCGTTGAAATCCAAATCGATTATATTGCCACCCTCCGCGGGCTTGATGACCACCGGAAAGAACTGGCGTTCTGAGAAGTAGCAGTTTTCCAAAACAACCTGCTCGCAGGAAACGCACTGCCACAGTCCGGGCGATTTGTTCGCATAGAAGAAATTACGGACCTGGCGTACTTGATCGTCGGAGATGTTCATGTACGTAGCACGGTACGTCCCGTCCCTATTTGCGCTAATTGTGGTACCTGGAAACATTGGTAGGCGATTCATTGACTCATTCCGTCTTCGGCCGCTTCACCTGAGCGCAACACTCCTCTATCGTAGTCTCGAAAGTCCTGAAAGCTTCACGAGGGTCTTGGTTGTTGACTGAGAAGTGGACATACCCGGAACCTGGCACTGGCTGCAAGATCTGCATGACGCTTGCCCTTATCGTGTTCCTGATGATTACGGCGCTTGTGGCCCTGCTTCCCAGTTAGAATCGACCCAGGGCCGACTTCACTATCCCTGATCTCACCGGCTGGGAGGCGTATTGCGAGAACTGCAAGGGCTTTCGCGAAGCACTACGCGCACAGGAGCGGGGCCCAATTAACCGGACGGAATACTTCGAGTTTGTGTGCGTGGAATGCCATTCTATTCTGTTAACGTTCCAGCGGGTCAAGCTGGCCGAGCGGATGAATGAACTAGGCTTGAATTGAAAACTGGGGACGGCACCGTCCCGAGTTTACGGGGGTTGAGTCAATGGGAACGGTCAATGCCCGGCCGTTCCGCGCACTCTCGTCGCTTCGTACTGCCTACTCTTCAAGGGACGAGTCCGCTGAGAAATGGAGCGTTATTCCGCGATTCGCTAGGTCCTTACTGCTGCTCGGGGGGTTCCTTTGACTCTCTTGAAACGGCTACGGCGCGTGACAGTAAGTCCTGGGCAAACATCATAACTTTTCTACCATTCCAAGTCACAGTTACGAACTTCTGACCATCGAGATCGCGGCTGTCGACTTTGATGACTGATCCAAGGGGTATGATGCGCGCTACGTGGTGGTCGTCTTCGATGAACAAAGCGAGCGTTGGACTCGTAATGCGGTACCGTAGGACAGTCATTGCTCCTCTTTCTACACTCAGTCGCAACCCGAACGGTTCCTGCTAATCGGAGGGAGGCCCAAGCCTCCGAGCGTCCCTCCGCCGCCCTGTGGCCCCCAAGTCGTCACAGGTGCTTAGAGTAACCGGTTATACACTCAGAAGAAATGGATCACTGCGGGAAATAGAACCAGTACCGACGATTCAGGCCATGTTTCAATTGCCGTTTCAAAAAACTCGGCCTGAAGGTTGGCGCCGCACAGCGCAGTGTCCTTTTGGCGCTCCGGAGGCGCGCCGGCTAAACCGCAATCGTGGCGGAACGGGTCGACGCCGACCGTTCCGCCCACCCGCAGCCCGAAGCGGCTGCGCTACCCAAGGCTAATAGCAACCGTGCTTGTCGCGATGAAGATGGAGATTAAGCCTCGCGTTCTCGGCGTTCAACCCAGCTACTTCAGTTTGCCAGTGCGTGGTGCGGATTCACCTTTTGCTACCCCTGAATAGGACTTTTCCGCTTTCGCAGCTCCAATTCGCTGCTGAGACTTTCATGATTAGCCTGGAGGGCAGCTTACATTTATAACACAGTAGTACTATAAAGGCTCTCGACAATGTGATCGTCTCACGTACTGTTCCGCTCTTATGAGTTGATGTGTTCACAGGTCTGAGGTATTTGGCAAACCTTGCATCCCGCGCTTGGAGTAGATCGCCAACCTCAGGCAAGCCGTGCAACGAAACGTGCCCCGTGTAGAGTTCTTCTCTGAAAATTTCTGGATTTGCAACGGTTTGATTTTGATCATGGAACTTAATTTTGACTCGACTCGCTGAATACTTAAAGTAACCGTCAATCAGAATGTCCACTATATCGAAGCCGGCGCCTGAATCGTTCCGTCGCTCCTCAGGAAGTTGTATCTGTTCGGTGAGTAAAGTTCGTTTCAGCGCCTGTCCTATCGGTTTCGCGAGCCTCTGAGCGTATTCGTATAGGGAGCCACACTTAGCCGCCTGGATTGTCTCAGCAGCGATAGCTATCTGATCGACAAGACTGAAAAGAACCGCAGTGCTTCCATCTGGTCCAAGTTCAACCGCGCCAGTGAAACTGCACGCCAAGAAGTTGTTTCCGCCAAGGGGGAATATTTTTTGCCTGCGGTCGTCTCGTATGCTCCTGTCGTCGGAATCGAGCACCCGCCCATCCGCACCAATCACAAAACCTTCGGCGGTGTGCGTCCGAGCAATCGCGGTGGACATAGGGATTCCAATTATGCCACCCAGGAAGCCACTCCGCGGCATGATGAGGTCGCCGTAGAACGCCATCAATGCTCCTTTTCGTTAACCGTCCGCGCGTCGTCGCGACGCTCGTGTACTGCTGGAATGTATTACCGGATTAAGATCGCCGGGAGATCATCAACCCCGGCAACCGTGAATCGGAGCGCGATCACGCGGCCTATTCAAATTGCCCGTCCGATAGATCGACTACTGTCGAATCCGTCCTCAATCTCAGTTACGGGCTCGGCAGTTCGCGAAGGCCCGGCCGTCTATTGAGCGAGCGGCGGCGATTCCCCGCAAACGACCGACCGGGCACCCCGCCAAAGACCGCAAGTTCCACTAAGGCAAATCCCCAAAACGGCCGCCCATACTCGTATGGAATACGCTTCCTTTACTTGCGTCCTTGTGATCGACACCACGCTAGAGCGGGACTTTGAGTTGACCAAAGGTCACATTGTCGAGGCCAAACAGAAGATCGAGGCATCCACGGTCCGGAGCTTTTCGATCACCGAGTTTGATTCGAACCGTGATGCGACTGTGCTGATAGCTTCGGGAGCTATTCCTGAGCCAAGCGGCGCGGTGCACAAACCCGCCGCGCTCAGGCTGCTCCTACGCTTCTTGGCCTTGTGTCGCGCTACCGGAATCCACTTGCGTCGCCTGTTCGAACCCGGTCGCCTGTTCCCGTTCGTCGCTTATTTCTTCAAGAGACCTTTCAGGCCCGCGTAGTCGAGTAACAGCCGGAAGGTGCCTGTTGACGGCATGCCGGTCGCGGATGTGACGCTGGGTTGACGGGATTATCGTGCGCCAAGAGTGACCATGCTGCTAACAGTCAAACTACCATTCAGCGGAGTGAGGGGAGTATGCCAGATTGGCTGGCCAGCTACTCTCCAGGTGAAACGGTATGCACACTCATCTGTAAGGAAACTTTATGTGCAAACTTTGCGCCATCTGAATGCCATCTTTTTCTGTGAGCAGATATTCTCCGGGATCGACAAAAACGATGTCGCCAAGTGTGCCAGGCGCGCTGCAATACTCCACCGGAATCACTGGTCGGACGGATGTTCTTCCTAGATAATCAAAACCTGATCGGAACGCAGCCCTTCAAGTTCTCATTCTTGAAAAAGGCAAACACTCTAATCCGAAACTTTGGCCAAGCCGATAGTCCACTGTGGCAAAAAGGCGTGGAGGCATTCCCGGACTTTCCTTTTCGTGGACGCGGGCAATCGGGTTGTCGGCAGCAAAAGGAAAGCTATCCCAGCAGCTTGGGATTCCGCTCACCCGATCAGGCGGGCAGCGGAACGGGGTAGCGGCAATGAGATGTTGCGTACTCGTGGTGATCCCGGCGATTGGTGTAGTTGCGGCGCTCTTTGACGGAGCGGCACGCCATTGAGTAACCTCCAGATTCCGTTGGCGTGCTTTTTTCTTGCGGTCATTGCGGGGACCGTAATCGAGCACCTGTTGAGGAAGAGAATATGAGTCGCTTGGGTCTCAGAAACGCATCGGGCTCTCTTTGCCGCTCTCTAGTTCTTAACCTGCCGGGTCGCGCTGCAACATGAATCAGTGAAAGTCGTGCGATCCAGCCGCCGCGCCGGTTTGAAGCCCGGTCACCCGTTCAGCCTTGACCGATATCACTCCGTCTAGGAGCCTGTCCGAGTAATCGACAAGTTCGCGGGTACGAATGGAACAGAACCGGTACATAATGTTTTATGCCAAAGGGCTACCGAACCTACCTGCCGGAGCAAGACCTACTGTTACCGCCAAGTTTGCGCCAATGGCTTCCTGACAATCATTTGGTGTACTTCGTCAGCGATGTGGTGGACCAACTCGATCTCTCAGCCATGCACGCGGTGTATGAGGAGGAGAAGCGAGGGCAACCGCCGTACGATCCACTACTGATGACGAAGTTGTTGGTGTACGGCTACTGCACGGGAGTGTTCAGCTCGCGGAGGATTCAGAAGCGGTTGCAGGAGGACATTCCGTTCAAAGTGTTGACGGCGGGCAATGAACCGGACTTCCGGACGATCTCGGACTTTCGCAAGATCCACATCGAGACGCTACAGAATTTGTTCGAACAGGTCTTGGCGATGGCGCTGGAGTGTGGGGCGATCAAGCTGGGCCGGGTATCGCTGGACGGGACGAAGTTGAAAGCCAACGCCAGCAAACACAAGGCAATGAGCTACAGCCGGATGAAAGAAAAACAACAGCAACTCAAGGAAGAAGTGAAGCAGTTGCTGGAGCAGGCCGCGGCCGCCGACGAGCAAGAAGACCGGCAGTACGGAAGCAAGCGGGGCGACGAGTTGCCGGAAGAACTGCGGCGGCGCGAGACCCGGTTGGCCAAGATCAAGCAGGCCAAGAAAGTCGTCGAGCAACGGGCGCGGGATAAAGCAGCCGAAGAAGGCAAGAACGTGGAAGAGGCCAAGCTGGCCAAGCCGGACGATAAGGATCAATACAACTTCACCGACCCGGAGTCGCGCATCATGAAGGGCGGCGATGGATTCGTGCAGGGCTACAATGCGCAAGCGGCTGTGGAGCCGACCTTGCTGCTGATCGTCGGGCAAACGGTGACAGAAGCAGCCAATGACAAGAAGCAACTGAAGCCGATGGTGGAACTCATCGAACAACAGTCGGGGCAGCGTCCGGAAGCGATTCTGGCCGACAACGGATATTGCTCGGAGGAGAACCTGGATTACTTGGAATCGGCTGGTCAGCCGGAGCGTAAGGTCGAGGGGTTCATCGCGACAGGCAAGCAAAAGCATGGCGAGCATCGCGTCCCCGCCAAGCGAGGTCCATTGCCGAAAGACGCGACGAGGGTGGACCGGATGAAGCAGAAGCTGAAGACCAAGGTGGGCAAAGCTGTCTACGCAGCTCGCAAGTGTGTTGTAGAACCGGTGTTCGGGCAGATCAAGCAGGCACGTGGATTCCGCCAATTCTTGCTACGCGGAAAAGAGAAAGTGAAAGGTGAGTGGGCGCTGGTGTGCCTGACGCATAACATTTTACGGCTGCACGCGACGATGCAGTATTGACGAGGGGCATCAGGGAATGATTTTCGCTCAAACTTACACCTCCAAGCGGTCCTGGAGCAACATCGGCCGCCGCGACGTCAACCCTGGCTGGCTAGCGAAGATTTCATGCTACCCAAGCGCATGGTTTCTAAGCGCTTCACGTCGCTTTACTCGGACAGGCTCCTAGGAGCGTCTAGGTTCTGTAGCAGACCGTAGACGAGGATAATAAAAGGTTCCGATAAGACTTCGTGCTCGTAGCGGTCAAAGATCGCCGAAGTGATGATCGCGTTCATGACTCCCGTCTCATCCTCGATACTCAAAAATACAAATCCCTTGGCTGTTCCGAGGCCGCTGGCGGACGATGACTGCCCCAGCAATCTGGCCTAGTCGCCCATTCGGAATTTGATCCAACTGAATAGCAGGAATCACCCCCAACCGATTCATCTCATCCCGCCGCCGCGCCATGGGATGCGGGCCCACGGTTAAGCCAGTTCCTCGATAATCCGCCCCGAGTCGCTCCTCGGTCTTCATGGGTGCAAGCGGTGAAGGAACACACAGTTCCTCCGTAAGCGTCTAAGGAACCCGTCTTGATTGGCCGGAGGAAAGCCTGGACAATGGCGGCATGGGCAGCAAAGAAGAGAAGCGGCGGATCGCCGAAGGCTACGCGACAAGTGGGATGACGCGGCGCGAGTACAGTGCCAAGCACGGGATTGGGGTCAGCACGCTCGATTACTGGCGGTCGAAACGGAAGCCGAAACTGGTGCGGGTCGCTGTCGAGCCACAACAGCCGGGACCGGGATTCGTGCTGGTGTTGGCCAGCGGACGGCGCATCGAAAGCTCGTGGCGGTTCGCGGAAGCCGATTTGCTGCGGTTGATTCGCGCGGCCGAGGCGTAGCGTGTTCGGGCTGGGACTGGCGACGAAAGTGTTTGTGGCGGTCGAGGCCGTCGACATGCGCAAGGGATTCGATGGCTTATACGGATTGGTGCGGGATCAACTGGGGCAAGATCCGTTGAGCGGGCATCTGTTCTTGTTTTCCAATCGCACGCACACGCGTTTGAAAGCGCTGGTGTGGGATGGCAGCGGATTGTGGGTGTGTGCGAAACGCCTGGAGAAAGGACGCTTTCGTTGGCCTGTGGCGAACGAACAACAGCGTAGCGTCACGATGCGCGCCGAAGAGTTGGCGATGCTGGTGAACGGGCTCGATCTAAAACAAACGCAGCCGCGGAACTGGTACCGCCGTTCGGCGTAAATACTTCTGGAACATTTTCTGTTCTTCGCGTAACATGGATTTTCCACCATGAACGCACCGGCGCGCATCGCGGAACTGGAGAGGCAACTACACTGGGCGCAGTTGGAAATCCAGGCGCTGAGAGAAGAGTTGCGGCAGCGGCGCATTCAACAGTTGGGTCCAAAGAGCGAAACATTGAGCAACTTGCAGCTGGAGTTGCTGATCGAAGAAGAACCCTCCGTAACGCGCGAGGAAATAGAAGCCGAGTCGCGGCGGGAGCCGTTGAAAAGCACGCCGCCTCGCGAACGCAAACCACATCCGGGACGCAAGCCGCTGCCTGATACGCTGCCGCGCGTGGAAGAAGTGATTCCGTGCGCTAGCTGCACCTGCGCCGATTGCGGCGAACCGACCACGGTAATCGGCTACGACGAAAGTGAGCAACTCGACATCGAACCGGCGCGCTACTTCGTGCGGGTGACCAAACGCGAGAAGCGAGCGTGCCGCCGTTGCTCCACCGTGATAGCCGCGCCGTTGGCCGAGCGCATCGTCGAAAAAGGATTGGCCAGTGACGCGGTTGTGATTAACACGGTGGTGGCGAAGTATTGCGACCACTTGCCGTTGTACCGGCAGGCGGCGATGCTGGAGCGCGAAGCGGGCATGGAGATCGGGCGCGCAACGCTGGATGGCTGGGTGATGCGGGTGGGCGAGTTGCTGGCGCCTATCGTGGCGGCGATGCGGCGCCAACTGCTGGCGGCAACGTATTTACAGGCCGATGAAACACCGGTGCCGGTGCAGATGCACGACAAGCGCGGCGAGAATCATCAGGCGTACTTGTGGCAATACGGCAAGCCGGGTGGTGAGATGGTATTTGAATTTCAGTTGGGGCGCGGGCGCGAAGGTCCACGCAAGTTTCTCGGGCAGTGGGAAGGGATTCTGCAAACCGACGGCTATCAGGGGTATGACCACATCGGCGGACCGAAGCTGGTGCATGCCGGCTGTTGGGCGCATGCGCGGCGCAAGTTTGTCGACGCGGTGAAAGTGAATCCGCAGGATGCGGCGGCGATCGCCATGGTCACGCGCATGGACGCATTATTTCTGATCGACCGCGACGCACGCCAGCGCCAGTTGAGTGCGGACGAACGCCTGGCGCAGCGGCGCCAATACGCCCAAGAATGGTTGCGCGAGATTCGCGAGGCGTGCCTGGCGCTGGTAAAGCAGGTGTTGCCGAAAAGCGCGCTGGGCCAGGCGGCAGCCTACACATTAAATATGTGGACCAAGCTGCTCCGGTGTTTCGAGTACGCCGAAGTCGAGTTGTCGAACAACCTGGCGGAGAACTCGATGCGTCCGGTAGCGGTGGGCCGCAAGAACTGGCTGCATGTAGGCAGCCCACAGGCGGGTCCGAAAGTCGCGGCGATTCTCTCCGTCGTGGAATCGTGCCGTAGGCTGGGAATGCCCGTGAAGAATTATCTCGCCGAGGTACTGCCAGGGCTGAATCGGCGGACGCTATCTGAAGTCGCCAACCTCACCCCAGCCCGCTGGTCCGCTTCACGCGGCTGACCTGGGTTGGTTTGACGTTTACGGATGACACAGAGACAGTGATTTCGACTTTCCGCGTCAAGGCGGGAAAAGAGGCGGAGTTTGCCGCGATTCAAGCACAGGCGTGGCCCAGCTACCGGCGCTCTGGCCGAGTCGTGGATGCTCCCCACTTGGTTATGCGAGGCAAAGACGACGCGGGCAAGACGTACTTCGTAGAGATCCTTACCTGGAAAACCCACGACGCACCGGACCACGCGCCGAAGGAAATTCAAGCCATCTGGAGCAAACTGGAGGCCCTGTGCGAATCGCGGGACGGTCATCGGGGCATCGAATTCCCCGAGGTGCAGATTGTGCGGACCTTGCCGTGAGTTAGAAATCGATCCGGGCGCCGAGCTGCATGTTCCGGTTCCCCGAAACGGTTGTGACATCCCCGAATGTCGCGCTGTTAGGGTTCGTCGAGACGCCGCCGAAGGTGTGCCGGTTGAACGCATTGAGGGCTTCGGCGCGCAACTGGAAGCGCAGCCGTTCCTTGATGGTCCAGTTCTTCTGGAGAGCGAGATTCTCACTACGGGCAGCAAATCCTCGAATCTGCGCGATTTGCGGCGCGGCATTGCCAAACGTATACGGCGCTGGCTGCTTGATGTATTGCGTGTTCAGATACACGTTGGCCGTGTTGCCCACATTGACGAGGGACGCATTGAAGTTGGAGGAATTAAATGGCACTCCCAGTCCGACGCCCGACGGATTGACCAACTGCGCGCGGTTGGTGGATAAATTGGTGGAGGAATCGGGACTGTTGGCGGCGAAAGCGAGAGGCATTCCGCTGCTATAGTTGCCGATATATTGGAGCTTCCATCCTCCAAGTATCCCGTTGAGCGCCGGATGCCAGTTGTTCCCGATCCACTTGCCCTTTCCGAAGGGAAGCTCGTAACCGATGCCAATCTTCACAACCTGTGGCTGGTCAAAAGAGGCGATGGACTTTTGCAACGCCAGATTGGTCGAGATCATGGGCACGCCCACGCCACCATTTCCATACAGATTGGTGACATTCGAAATCGACTTCGAGAACGTATAGTTCGCAAGCCAGCTTATGCCGCCGGAGTATTGCTTGTTCAACTGCACCTGCAAGGCGTTATAAGTGGAGAATCCAAGAGGCGCATTCCAGCCCCCGACCGTGCTGCCGTTCAGTAACTGCGGGAACGGAGTCAAGGTTTGCCACACAGCGACTGATTGTCCCGTGTTGCCGTACGGATAACGCGCGCCCATCGCCACGGCGCTGGCAGGCAACGCCGCCTGGCTGGTGACCGTCGAGTTCAGCACGCCTCCCAAAGCGAGCGCGCCAGGCGGCAGTTGATTCTGTACGCCAAGACCATTCGCAACAAGAGCGGTCCCCTTGGTTCCGATATATCCCGCATCGAGAACCATTCGGAAAGGAAGCTCCCGCTGGATGTTTAAGTTCCAAGACTGCGTGTACCCCAGCCGGCCGCCATTCGGATACCAGTAGAGCGCACCGCTCTTTCCGTCGGCCTGAGAAGGATTTGGCGTGACGTAATTGAAGGCTCCGGGGTAGCCGTTGTCCCAATTGAACGTGGGCGCGAGATTGTTTCCGTAGTTGACAACATTGGAAACTCCCCAGCCCCAGCCGTTCAAACTGACAGCCCCCAGTGGATCTCCGTAGTAATCGTTGGGAGCGCGATCTGCGAAAAAAACACCATACGCGCCGCGAATGACGGTCTTGGGAAGCACCTGGTAGGCGAAGCCCAGCCTTGGCGCGAAGTTCAGATAGTGCTGAGATTGAAAATTGTTCGAACCGGTACAGGCGCTGCAATTGCCGGCAAACTGGAGCGCTCCGGGCAAGCCCGTTTGAGGGTCGATTGTGGTTGGACTGAAACTGAAAAGGCGGTTGTGCTCTTCCGTCTGGGTTGGGTTATAGTCCCAGCGCAAGCCGGCGTTCAGCGTCAGCTTCGAGCTCACTCTGAAATCGTCCTGCACAAACAGCCCGACGGAAGGATAGGTAGCCAGGGTAGGCGTGGTGACTCCGACGCTGGCGTTATTGACGGCCCCCAGCAGGAAGCTGGCAAATGGGTTGCCCGTATATTGAGTCAAGCCAGGAAGGCCGGTCTGGTTGGCAGTGAACGTGAACGTGCCATCGTCCGTCTGCCGGATGTAATTCAGTTTGTAGACGCGGTACTCGGCGCCGAACTTGAGTGTGTGTTTGCCCTTGACCCAGCTCAGCGTGTCCTGCAATCCGTAGGTGACCGCGCGTACCGAATCCGATGCCTTGTCCTGGCCGAGGTTCGTCAGGCTGTACCGGTCGCCGCCAGTCCAAACAATCTGGGGAACGCTGGTGTTGGCTATGTTTCCAATCGTGAGCGGATTGGGTTGGCCGGCATGCTGGTTTACGATCGAGTTGGTCACGCGATTAAAGTAAATTCCAAAGTGATTCAGCAGCGTCGGCGTGACGGTGAAGTCGTGGGCTACCCGCGTGATTGTCGTATTCACCGGCTTGATCACTGCGGACGAAAACGGTCCACCATCTCCAGGCGACTGTGTCCACACATGAGTACCGGAGGCATTGCCTTGAAATTGCGGCTGCGTCGTGCGGGCAATCGACCCGGACAAGTGGTTGCGGCTGGAGATATTGTGGTCTCCCTTCAACGAAAGCTGTGTGTAGCGCTGCCAGACGTTATACGCGCCATAGGCGTTGTTCACTAACAGATAATCGCCGGCCGGTCCAGGCACGGTCGCCGGATAGTATTTCTGCATGACGGCCAGTACCTGCTGCGAGACCTTCGATATTCGATTCGCCGGAATAATGTTCCCCGGAAACATGGTGCGAACAACGGTATTGTTGATGGTCTGCGTGGATGCCGGATCGTAGATTGCGCCACGGAGGGCATTCGTCCCCAGCGCGTCGGTGCCAACCACTTGACTCGTCAGAAGATTGCTGAGGTTTCCGGTGTACCAGGACGGCGGCGGCACCGTTTCGTTGGGCGAACTTGCGCCGCCGCCGCTGGTGTAAAAACGCTCGAGAGCGAAGTAGAAGAACGTCTTGTCCTTGCCGTTGTAGACTTTCGGGATGTAGACGGGGCCTCCGAACGATCCGCCTCCGTCGAGTTGCCGGTCTCGTGGCGTCGCTTGGCCGTTGGCATTTCCTAGAAAAGTGTTGGCGTCCAGATCTTCATTGCGAAACTCGAACAGCGTACTGCCATGGATTTGGTTCGTCCCCGATTTCATCACAAAATTGAAGAGCCCACCGGACGTTCTGCCGTACTCGGCACTCATGCCGCTGGTTTCCACTTTGAATTCCTGCAAGGCTTCCGGGGAAGGACTCTGCTGATAGAAATCCCCCGATCGGTATCCGGTGGCTGTCGCGCCGTCCAACAGAATTTCCTTTGAGAACTGCGGGGTCCCATTGATTTCAGTTCCCGAGGCAGAGCCCGCTACGCCTGGGGCGAGTTGGATGGCGAAGTTTTCCGCATCGCGGCCGCCGCTGCCAAAATTCAACGGGAGTTCGTTGACCGAACGGTTCTGAAGTACCACGCCGACCACGGGGCTATCCGTCTGCAGCGCCACGGCATCTGCCGCCACAGTGATGGTGTCATTTGCCTGGCCAACCTGAAGAGAGGCATCCACGCGGATGGTTTCCGATACCGCGACAAGGATTTTCGAGCGTACCAGCGTCTTGAGACCCGTTGCTTCGAAGGTCAGGTCATATAGGCCCGACGGCAGATTGAAGACCGTATAGTCACCGGCGCCAGTAGACGCAGTCTTGTAGGTCGCGTTCGTCGCCTCGTTCTTAACAGTAATTTTTGTATTAGGGATTACGGCCCCGGAAGCGTCAGTAACCGTGCCAGTGATGGTACCTCGATCCAGTTGGGCGAGGCACACCGTCGAGAGCAGCATCGTAGCTGCGGCTGCAAGCAATCCGATTTTCGTCATCGTATTTCTCCCACGCATTGAAACAGGGCGCGATTATGCAAACGATTGTATTGGCAAACGCAGCCGGCATCCAGCGGAAACTGTTAAGCAGGCTTGCCGACGTCGTTACATGTTGTAAGTACAATAGAATCAGCGTGGTTACACGTGCTGTAACCGGATCTGAAAGGAAGCTACCGGCCGTCATCCGGAGTCACTTCGATAGCCTGGACAATTGCGTAGTTCACAACTGGCTCGAAGATAAGGTCAATCTTGCCTTGTGCGCTTGGCGTAATTCCGCGAAAGACCTTCTCGATCACGCGGTTTTCTCCAGCCTCCTTGAAGATGTCGAATTGGCGCAAGACTTCAGTGCCCGCGCAATACACATTAAAGACGCGGCTGCCGACACCGCCTTTTCCACGATTGTCCGGGCCGAAGAACGTCTCCGCAAAAAGGAGGCGCACCTTGTACTTGCCTGGCGGGACAGGCAGCCGGTAGGAGAAATGCCCATAGCGCTGCCCGGCAAGCAGATCCGAATCGTCGATCCCGACGGGCAGCTTTCCGTCCGAGGTGCCCCTGCCCCCGATGTAGTATCGGTCCATGCTCCAAAGTTGACCCTTGCGGTCGGTATAGTTGTCGTTTCTCATTACGATCCGCACCGGAAGCGCCCGCCCGCTTTCGTTTGGGATCAACTCGATCGCATTGAGCCATGCCGCCTCCCGGATCGGGTGGAAATCGAGGTGGAGGAATCCGTCAGAGGCGGGAGAGACATTCTCAAATACACGGATGTCGGCCGTATTTGCCGCGCCTGCGTCGGAGAAGATATCAAAGAACGGCAGAAGCGGATGGCTGTTCATATGAACATCGAAGACGCGCTTGTTCTCCGCTCCATCTCCCGATTCCGCCATACCGAGAACCACTTCCGAGAAGTAGAGCCGCATCTCATATTTGGCGGCAAGCAATGGGATTCGATAGGAAAAATCTCCAGAGCGAAAGCTCCGGAAAGGGGTTTGGTCGGCTGCCCCGAGAATGATCGGACGCGAAACCAACCTTTCCTGGCTGCCGAATCGGAGAGCGTCCTGGTAGCCTCCGATAAAATAGCGGTCGCCACGCCATTCGTTACCGAAGCGGTCTATGGAGCGGTCCGACGTGGAACCTGCAAGGATTCGTACTGGCTGTGGGCTGGCGGCCGCAGCGGCCGCCGGAATCGCCGCCGGCACCCGGATTTTTGAAGATTCCGAAGCCTGGTTTCTGCCGTAGCGCGTCGAGGCGAACGCCGCCACGATCAGCGTTGCGGCAACCGCAGCGCCGGCCGCATACCGGCGAACGAGCTTGCCGTCGTACACCGGTTGCGTTTCCACTACGCGGACTTCCGGAGAAACCTCCGGTAAGAGTGGGTCGGTCGCGTCTCCTTCGCAGACGGATGTGGATGGTGAATCTGCAACTCGTTCGAAGTCGGGCTGATAGTTCCCAGCTCTGATGACGATGCGAACCGGATGATCGGCGCCTTCGGTTTCGTAATACCGATGAAGCTTCTTACGGAGCCGGTGTACTTCGACACGCACGAGAGAATCACGCTTCTCACCGAAGTCGTGGTCCCGGCCAAACACCTCCGTGGCGATGCTGAATTCTTTGATTTCCTGGCTGTGGCCGCTAAATGTCTTTTCGCAGAGATATTCGAGCAGCTTCGCCAGCGCGGGCGACCGAAAGAACTCTCTTCGAGCGGAGAATGGCGTTCAGTTCCCCGCGTTTTTCAGGGAGAGCAACGTCAAAGCCGGGAACCATAAGCTTCTCTCAGAAACGTATCGTAACACGTCGACGCCGGAAAGATAGGTGATATCGTAATGGCGAGGCCATGAGGATCCCTCGCCTTCTGCCCGTTTTCTCGTTCGCTGCCTTCTCTTCAGCCATGGCCGCGGACCTAACGGGACACTGGGTCTCCAAAGTAGAAATGCCGGACGGCCATTCGCAGGAGACCGTCTTTATTCTGAAGCAGGATGGCGTCAGCCTCAGCGGCAAGATCGTCGTCAACGTCTCGCGGGAGACGCCGATCACGGAGGGTTCCGTCAACGGCGACGCTGTCTCGCTGACCACAACTTTCCGCGCTGGTCAGAATCAACGCAAGGTCGCATACGAAGGCAAACTCGACGGCGATACGTTGCGGCTCAAGGCGACCAGCGCCAATCCACGCGGGCCGTCGGAGTTCGCAGGGACGCGAAGGCCCGAGACCGCCGGAGATCCTCCGCCGTATATCGCTCCGCCCGTGCTTCATCCGGTGAAAGACAACGGGCTTGCGCGGACTCCGCCCATGGGCTGGAACAGTTGGAATCATTTCGCCGGTCGCATTGACGACGCAGCGGTTCGCGGAATCGCGGATGCGATGGCCAGCAATGGGATGAAAGCCGCCGGGTACGTTTACATCAACATCGACGACACATGGGAGGCCGACCGCGACTCGAACGGCGTGCTCCACACGAACAAGAAGTTTCCGGACATGAAGGCGCTGGCAGACTACGTTCATGGCAAGGGTTTGAAGATCGGAATCTATTCCTCACCCGGGCCCAGGACCTGTGCCGGCTACGAAGGCAGTTACGGCCACGAGGAGCAGGATGCGCGTATGTATGCGCAGTGGAGCATCGACTATTTGAAGTACGACTGGTGCAGCGCCAGCCGTATTTACAAAGACGCCGATATGCAGGCTGTCTACCAAAGGATGGGCGATGCGCTGCAGGCGGCGGGACGGCCCATCGTTTACAGCCTTTGCCAATATGGCCGTGAAGACGTGTGGAGGTGGGGTCCGGACGTCGGCGGAAATCTCTGGCGGACGACCGGCGACATCAGCGATTCCTGGAATTCGATGACCAAGATCGGATTCGATCAAAACCGGTTAGCCGAATTCGCGCGGCCCGGCCACTGGAACGATCCAGATATGTTGGAAGTCGGCAACGGCAAGATGAGTGACGTTGAGTACCGCACGCACATGAGTTTGTGGTCTATTCTCGCCGCTCCGCTGCTAGCAGGAAACGATTTGCGGGATATGTCGAAAGATACACTTGACATTCTCACGAATCCAGAAATAATCGCTGTGGATCAGGATCTCCTCGGGAAACAGGGGACCCATGTGCGCCAGGAAGGCGGCACGGAAGTTTGGGTGAAACCGCTCTCGAATGGCGCACACGCAGTCGGATTATTTAATCGCAGCGATCGCGAAGCGAAAATTACGATCACGGCTTCCGAGCTTGGAATTAAGGGAAAAATGAAGATTCGCGATCTCTGGACGCATAAACACGAGCCCAAGAGAGACCAATTTTCCCCCATGGTTCCCAGCCATGGCGTGGTGATGCTCAGGATTTCGAACTAGAATCGATAATTGTGCAAGAATAGTTTGAGAATAATCCCAAGTCGTTCCCACTCATTATTCTTGGGGGAGGATTGTGGTGGCAACGGCCTCGATTGGACTCAACGAACAGCAGACCCACGCGGAGATGCAGCCGTTTTACGCAACCGGCGACCGGCTGATCGGGAACTACATTCTGGGCCATTCTCTGCTTGCACTTCTTCTGGCAGGCATTTATGGCACGTGGGGAGTCACGCTCACTGTCTCGGCCGCCACGCTCGTGATCTTTTTCGCGGTGGTGCGAAAGTTTCCGCGGAGTTTTCTCACCCGATGTCTTGGCGGGATCGCTCTGCAGGTGTTCGTTGCCCTGAACGTCTACCAATTGCACGGAGCGTTGGAGGCGCGCTTCCTATTCTTTCCCGCGCTGACGATGATGGTGATTTACCAGGATTGGGCGTGTCTGGTGCCGGCGACGCTAATTGCCATCGGAGAGCGCACGGTGCTTCTCCTCATCCACTATGCCGGGATGCACAGTTACCTGTATGAGGCGGACAATGTTAACACGCCGAACGTGATATCCCGCTTTTCGATCGCGTTTGTTCACTTTGGAGTCTGCGCGTATTGGGCGCATCTCGCGCGCCAACGGACGCTGGTGGAGGCCTGGCACCGGCAGGAATTGCAAACAAGCCGCGAATTTATAGCCCATCAGCTCGAACGCGATCGAGCTTCTGCGTTAGCTTTGGAGGCAAGCGAATGCCGCTACAGGTTGCTCGCCGACGTGATGCCGCAATTGGTCTGGACGCTGGATGCAGGGGGCATGCTTACCTATGCGAATCAAAGGCTAATTGAATATACCGGCCTTCCTTTGCAGGCTCTGAAGGAACAATGTCTACTCGACTTCATTCATCCCGAGGACCGTCCCCTTGTAATGGCGGAATGGAAGAACGCAGTGGAGCGAGGTGATTTTTACGAGATCGAGCATCGGATTTGCGAGCGCCGAACTGGGAATTACGGATGGTTTCTTGCCCGCGGTATGCCCTTGAGGGATGCGGACGGACGAGTGACCACCTGGCTCGGCACTTCCACCGACATTACCGGGAAGAAGCGCGTCGAGGAAGCGTTATTGCATTCCAATGAGGATGTCCAGCAGTTCGTTTACGCGGCCAGTCACGATCTACAGGAGCCGATGCGCAATATCAGCACGTTCACCGAGCTGTTGGCCCGGCGCTACCGTGGAAAACTCGATGCTCAGGCAGACGAATACATTCAGTTTTGCCTCGGCGCCTCCCGCCGGATGCAGAAAATGATCGGCGGGTTGCTCGATTTTTCGCGGGCCGGCCGCATCGATGTCACTAGACTAACCCCAACATCGGCAACCGATGCGCTCGCCGCCAGCCTCGCCAGTCTGCAAACGCTGATTCGCGAGAGCTCTGCCGCCGTCACGTCAGAGCCGCTTCCGATGGTGCTGTCCGAATCGAGCCAACTAGCCCAGGTCTTTCAGAATCTGATCGGCAATTCCATCCAGTATCGTAGCGCCGACGCTCCGCATATTCATTTCTCCGCCCAGCGGATGGCGAACGAATGGGTCATCGCCATACGGGACAACGGCCAGGGATTCCGTCTCGAATACGCCGAGAAGATTTTCGGGCTGTTCAAGCGGCTTCACGGTCAGGATGTTCCAGGAACCGGCGTCGGACTGGCCTTATCCAAGCGCATTATCGAACGGCAGGGCGGCCGCATCTGGGTGGAATCGAGTCCGGGTCAGGGTAGCACTTTCTATGTGAGCCTGAAAGCGGCGCCGGATGCGCCGGTGAGAGATGTCGGGGTCCAGTACGCCCCGTTGGTTCAACGGATCTCCCTGACTTTCAGTCCCGGGATACCTTCAAAACGAGCTCCGTTGGACGCTACGACGTCGAACCGGTAATAAAGAGCGGTTGCGCCAATCTGTAAGTCGGCCAGTGGAATACTGCACTCGAGTTCAATCGCCTTTGCTCCGATGTGGCCGGCCAGATCGGCGATCTCCATCGTGAAAGACTGAACCGGGACGGAAGCGAACAATTGATCGAGATAGGCGCGCCGGCGTACCGCGATACCGGGCGCTCCAGACCGCCAGAAGGCGTGCTCCAACTCGAGCACCGTGATTGCGGAAACCATGAGTTTGTGCTCACCGAACTCGGTCTGGAGAGCCTCCAACAACTCCGTTAGTGGCCGGATGCGTCCATAGGCCCCCACCAGAACACTCGAATCAAGCAGAAGTCCCATGTCAGAAGCGCTGGTGCCCAACATGCGCTTTGAGTGCGCACTCCAGATCCGCCGCGAACCCCGAATCGGGTAAGGGTGGGTAACCCAATACTTCCTCGTAGCCCTTTGCCAGTGCGATGCACTCGCCTATTGGGCGGCCCGCGCTCTTTTCCTCTTCCTGGGGCATTCCTCTTGATGATAACCCACGCACTAATTCCGCAAAAACGGGTTCCAGAGCCGTTCGTGGCCGATAGTGGTCGGTCCGCCGTGGCCGGGTACCACGTCCGTGTCGTCCGGCAATCCCAGCAGTTTGTCACGAATCGAAGTCAGAATCTTCTTCCCGTCACCTCCCGGCAGATCGGTTCGTCCGACGGTTTCGCGGAACAGGGTGTCTCCGGATAGCAATTTGCTTTCGGACGGAATCCAGAGACAGATGCTCCCTTCCGTGTGGCCCGGGGTGTGCAGCACTTGAAGGTCGCGGTCAGCCAGTTTCAACGTATCTCCATCGCGGGCGGTGACGTCGATTTCCGTCTGTTTCGGCGTCGCGATTCCGAGCCAGCCGGCCTGCACGTCAAGATGATCGTAGAGATCCTGGTCGCTTTCGTTCATATAGACTGGTGCGCCTGTCGCGGTTTTGAGTTTCTCCGCGCCGCCGATGTGGTCGATGTGCGCATGCGTGATGACGATGGCGATTACCTTGAGCTGGTACCGGGTGAGGACGGCGGCAATCTCGGAAATGTTGTCGCCGGGGTCCACCACGATCGCCTGTTTTGTCTGCTCATCGCCCAGAATCGAGCAGTTGCATCGCAACGGTCCCACCTGGAGAACTTCGTGAATCATGCTCTTCCAGTATCTGCCATATACTCGGGTCTATGGACTCAATCCCCGGCGCCGTGATGAGTGTGCTTATGCGCGGGCTGCATATTATTTCGGCCGTTACGCTGCTCGGAGGCGCCATTTACGCCCGCTACGTGATGGCGCCGGCAGCGGCGGCCCTTCCAGAGGCTGAACGGCAGAAATTCGCCGCCACGGCTCAGTTGAAGATGCGCCCGCTGGTCCTCGTTCCCGTGTTTACGATCGTGATTTCAGGTCTGTACAATCTCGTTGGCAAATCGAACATCCCACCGAACTATTTCCTGTGGTTTGGGCTCAAGATGCTGCTGGTGCTGCACGTGATCGCCGTATCTTTCCTGCTGGTCAGGGCATCACTTACTCAGGAGAGGAGTAACCGGCTGATGACGGGTGTTATCTATTCCAGCATGGCCGTCGTGCTGTTATCGGCGTATCTCCGGCTTCTTTCAAACTGGCTGCAATCATGAATCAGAGTGCATATCAAGCATTGCGGGAAGGCGCGGCATGGATCGATCTATCCGGCCGCGCAAAGATTCGCGCGCATGGCGAAGACCGCGTTCGGCTGATACACGCGATGACGACGAATCACGTCGCACAACTCACGCCCGGCCAGGGTTGTTACGCGTTTTTCCTGAATCCGCAAGGGCGCATTCTCGCGGACGTGAATCTGTTTGCGCTACCCGAGTATCTTCTGCTCGATCTGGAACCCGAAGTACGCGTGAAGATTTACGAGCATTTAGACAAGTTCATCATCGCCGATGATGTCACGCTGGAAGATGTCACGGAAGACACCGCCACGGTGAATGTGGAAGGGCCGAAATCCGAATCCGTTCTCGCTTCGATTGGAGCGCCGATTCCGGCCGCCAACCTCGGGATCGAGGAGTGGGCTGACGGTTTTGTAGCGCGCGTTTCGAGCACCGGCGCGCCGGGATTCTCACTGTTCATGCCCGTAGCGAGGAAAGCTGAGCGGATTGGTCAGCTCGAATCGGCTGGTGCGGTCCCTTCCGATGCCGAATCGGTGGAGGTAGTGCGGTTGGAGCACTGGCTTCCCAAATATGGTGTGGATATCGTCGAGAACTACATCCCGCAGGAAGTGCAGCGGCTTGATGCGATTCACTTCAATAAGGGTTGTTATGTGGGGCAGGAGATCGTGGAGCGCGTGCGGTCACGCGGGCATCTGAACAAGATGTTGATGCGGTTGAAAATCGACAGTGATCGACCCGTGCCGCGCGGTGCCCGAGTGATGGATGGCGACAAAGACTTCGGTCAAGTGAAGTCGGCTGCTTTCTCACCGGCGCTTGGTAAGACACTAGCACTCGCCATGCTTCGCGTAGACGCCAAGGAGAAGGATCTTACGGTAGATGGCGCGGGCGCGGCGCTGACGGAATAGCTGTTAGTGGCTGTCGCCGTCGTGGTCGGCGTCAGCCGCGGCTTTCGCCTTCGGGCTGATTTGTATCGTGTCCGGGGACTGCTCGCTTTTCGCGGCTTGTTTTTGCTGCTGGCCTTGCGCCGTCGGTGTATAGGCGCTTACCGCAGAATTACTGTTCACACCACTGATTGAACTAGACATTGAAACTCCTTAGTTAGGCTTATCGGCGGAGGACCGGGAAGTGTTAACGCCGCAATTACAGCTACTCTCCTTCAACGACCGTTTGGAAACGATTTACTGCCAGATCCTGCAATCTCTGAACGATACCGGAAGGCCATCGGATCTCGAGCAAGCCGATCCGCGTGTCTTTACCTAAGCCAAAATGAACGAGACGATCGCTCGAGCATCCGTAGCCGACCGATGTTGTCACCCGGTTCCATTGCTCCCCGGATGCTGAAATCAGATGCAGACTGGCGCCAATTCCATCGCGATTGCTCTTATGACCGATCAGCCGGATTGCGATCCAATTTCCAGCCGCGCTGGTGTTGTGGAGCACAAGCGGCGGCTCATTCAATCGTGTTACTACGACGTCCACGCGGCCATCGCGATCGAAGTCACCGAACGCGGCCCCCCGATAGAGCGATTCGCCTCTGAGCAACGTCGCGTTAAACCGGCCGGAGCCGGTGTTGGCAAAAACCATGTTCGGCTGGCGCGATTTGCGGCCGGATGATCGTTCGGCATTATCCATGACATGGCCCCCGGCTACAAAAATGTCTTTCCAGCCGTCGTTGTTGAAGTCGAACATCCCTGTACTCCATCCAGTCCACGGAAAGCTGGCTTTGCCAATGCCGCTTGGGTACGTCACATCGGCCCACTGCCCCTTACCAAGGTTTCGAAAGAGCGGAAAGGTTTCGTTCGATAGAGCAGTGATGAAAAGGTCGTCGCGGCCATCGTTGTCGTAGTCGCGGAAATCGACGCCCATGGCCGATATAGCCTGGCCGTCGGCGCCGCCGGCCACACCGGCCTCGAGTGCCATCTCGCGAAACCTGCCATTGCCTTCGTTGTGGAAAAGAAAGTTCGGAACCGTATCGTTTGCGACGAAAATGTCCAGCCGGCCGTCATTGTCGAAATCTCCGAAGGCGACGCCCATCCCCTTGCCCGGCTTCTCTGCGATGCCCGACGCCACGGAAACATCCTTGAACGTTCCATTGCCGAGATTCTTATAAAGAGCATTCGCCAGCGGCCGGTAGTAGCTGGGGTGGCAGTACTGGCGATAGCCAATGAGATGCGCTCTCGTATCGGACAATGCGCCGCAAAATATTTCGGCCGCCGGGTCCCAATCGACATAACGTACAACAAACAGGTCGAGCAGGCCATCGTTGTCGAAATCAAACCAACCTGCGGCCACTGCCCATTTGCCCTTCTCACCCAGACCGGCCTTTTCGGTCACATCCTCGAAAGTGCCGTCCCCTCGATTGCGGTAGAGCACGTTGGCGCGGACGCCGGTGACGAACAAATCGACGTTACCGTCGTTGTCGAAGTCGGCCGCTGCAACGCCCATTGAATAACCCGAGCCGCCGACGCCCGATTTTGCCGTTACGTCGGAGAAAGTGCCATCGCCATTATTGCGAAACAGCCGATTGGAATATGTACGATCCGCTTTAATCAGGCTGGGAATGGTTGCGCCGTTCGCCACAAAAATATCCGGCCAGCCGTCGTTATCATAGTCGAATACAGCCACTCCTGCGATCATGGTTTCGATGAGATGTTTCGAGCCGGTCGCGCCAGTGCGGACGGTCATTTCGAGCGGTTTGGATTCAAAGGTGATCGGGCCAGGTGCAGTAATGTTGGGGGCCGGTGGCGCACCCTTGAGCGCCTTGCGGACCCGCTCGAGTTCGGGAATAGCGCCGGCCTTTTCCAGCACGGCCACACTCTCAGCGCCTCGCCCGTCCTTGAAAAGGAAGAGGCCGTAGTCGATCCGCGCGCGGGTCTCTCCGGCGTCCATTGCCTGCCGGTAATATTCTTCAGCGGCACGAGGATTTGACAAGGCTTCGTAGGCCAGCGCGATGCCAAGCAGCACCCGTCCCCGGCCTTCGCCGGCCACCGGAAGGACCAGCGCGTAAGCCCGGAGTGCGTTTTCCATGCGGCCCAGCGTGAAATCGGTCCGGCCCAGATAGTAGCAGGCATTTTCCTCTTTTTTGTCCAGTCCGCAGGACCGGTCGAAAGCGGATTCTGCAAGGTTGTATTTCTCTTCAGCGGCGTAAGTCATCCCAAGTAGTTTCCAGGCGCGAGCGCTCGCGGGCTCACGCCGCGTGACGTCGATGAAAAGACGCTCAGCGGCGGCGAAGTCGCGGTTGCGAAATGCCCGAAGCCCGTCCGCGGTTGAATCGGAAGCCGGAAGCGAGACAGAAATCAACGCAAATAAGGCCCCGGCAATAAAGATTGACTTAGATCGTTTCAAACTCTTATAATCCTACCAACGGCAGTTCCGCGTTGAAATCAACGTTTCTACGGAAATTCAAGCAGGGGATTAAGATTATGAATAACCTTTCCCGCGCAGCCGCAGTTCTCCTACTCTTCAGCAGTTTATTACTGGCGCAAGCCGATCGTGGCTCCATTACCGGGACAGTCACCGACGCTTCTGGCGCCGTCGTGCCGGCCGTTCCGTTGAGTCTTCGAAATGCCGCCACCAACCTCACCTACTCGACATCGAGCAGCGAGAATGGAAGTTACTCGTTCCTCAACCTTCCAATCGGAACCTATACGCTCTCCGTGGAAGTGAAGGGCTTTCAGCGGCAAGAGATAACGGGGATCCAAGTCCAGGTCAACCAGCAGGCCAAGATCGATCTGGCAATGCGCGTCGGCGAAGTTTCTCAGACCGTCGAAGTTGCAGCATCCGCCGCCATGATTCAGACGGAATCCACCGACGTCGGAACCGTGATCAACGACACGCGATTTCTCGATCTGCCGCTTACGCTCGGTGGTGGAATCCGCAATCCCTCGGCATTCATCTTTCTCGCCCCGGGAGTTTCAGGAAATTCCTGGGAGAAGCATGTCGGCGGCGGCGGTTCGTTCAACGACCAGGTGTACTTCGATGGGATCGCGCTTTCACGAGGCGATCTTTCGAACGACGCCGAGGTCAATCCGTCAGTCGATGCGATCGCCGAATACAAGCTCATCACCAACAACTACTCGGCTGAATACTCCCATGCTCTGGCCGGCGTTACCAGCTACACCATGAAGAGCGGTACGAACGACTTCCATGGCGACGCTTTCGAATTCAACGATAACAACCATTTCGATGCACGTGGATTCTTCAGCCCGACGAAGGCGTTTCGAAATCAGAACGAGTACGGCTTTACGTTGGGCGGCCCGGTTATCGTTCCCAAGGTTTATAACGGCCGCAACAAGACATTTTTCTTCGTCAGCTACGATCAGTTCAATCTTCGCGGCGGGCAACTCACCGGTTTGAACACCATCCCGACATCCAAAATGGAGCAGGGAGATTTCAGCGAGTGGCCTGGCGCGATTTACGATCCGCACAGCACCACTGTGAACCCCGACGGCTCGGTATCCCGGACTCCGTTCGCTGGGAACGTTATTCCGAAATCGCAGTTCAGTTCGGTCAGTTCCAAGATGCTTCCCTTTATCCCGCAGCCAACTTTGCCAGGATTGACGAACAACATTATCGCGCCGCTCGGAAGTCCGTCCACCGATCAACGATCTCACGGCGTTAGGATCGATCACGCGCTTTCTGAAAAGCACCACCTAAGCGGGATGTATAACTCGACAGACCGCCCTTCGATCAAGAGCCCGGCTCCGTCGCGTCTGATTCCCGTGGGAAACACGACGGCCATCGAGAACTATAACCTGCAGGATGTCACCACTATCGTGGCTCGTGTCAACTACGACTGGACCATCAGCCCGAGCCTCTTAAACCATATCGGCCTGGGCTACTCGCGGTTCCGCAATCCCAATTTTTCCCTCGCATACAACCAAGGCTGGATGCAGCCGAATGGCGGAAAGCTCGGACTGACCGGATTGCAGTTCGATAACTTTCCCACCGTCATGTTCTCACAGGGGTACACGCGGTTCGGTGACGACATTGCTTCGGATAACTACTTTAATACTTTTACTATCCTCGACAACGCGACCTGGATCAAAGGAAAACATACAATTAAAATCGGAGCGGAATTCCAGGCGCACGAAGACAATTACCGGAATTTTGGCAACGGCGCCGGTACGTACAATTACAGCCAATTGGAAACGGGCATTCCCAGCGCGGCGAATTCCGGAAACGCGTTCGCCAGTTTCCTGCTCGGCGCAGTGGATTCAGGCACCGCTTATTTTCGCGACTCGCTTCCTGGCGGACGGTACAAGTACAACGGCATCTACATAGACGACACCTACAAGATGACCCAGAAATTGACCCTGGACATTGGTCTTCGCTATGAGATTCAGATACCGACTTCCGATCCGGTGGGCCGCATCTCTTACCTGGATCTGTCCATCCCCAACGTGGGCGCGGGCAACCTCCCGGGTGCTTATGTCTTCGGCGGCACGGGAGCCGGACGTTCCGGATTCAACCGCTTCTTCAATATTCATTACAAGAATCTGGCGCCACGCATCGGTTTCGCGTACGCGATTACGCCTAAGACCGTCATCCGTGGAGGTTACGGCATTTTCTACTCGGCGTACATTGATGAAGGCGTCTGCCGGCCCTCGAACGGCTTTTCCAGTACGGCGTCGTTCAGCAGCCAGGACACCGGTCTAACCCCCGCGTTTTACTGGGACAATGGATTCCCGCAAAACTTCAACCATCCACCCAACATCTCGCCAATAGTTCAGAACGGTCAAACGGCGCAATACGTGAATACGGCAACGGGCGGAAACATTCCTTACTCGCAGCAGTGGAATCTCACGGTGGAGCGTCAAGTCACCGATTCGCTCATGGTCAGCGGCGCCTACGTCGGCAATAAGGGCACGCACATTTACGATACTCAGTCGCTCAACCAACTCGACCCACGCCTGTTCTCTTTGGGGTCGGCTCTGCTAAAGGCGAACATCAATTCGCCCTTAGCGCAAGCGGCCGGTTTCAAAGAACCGTTCGCGGGATTCTCACAGCTATACGGCGCCGGCGCAACGGTTGCGCAAGCGCTGCGCCCATTCCCGCAATATCAGGGAATTTCGACGATCGGCGCTCCGTATGCGAACTCTACATATAACTCGGCTCAGTTCAAGGTAGACAAGCGATTCTCACGTGGCATAACCGGCACGTTTGCCTACACGTTTTCTAAATTCCTCTCAGATGGTGTTGGCTTCACCACGTCGAACGGCTCCTCCTACCGGGAGAACGCTTACCAGCGTGAGAAGTTTCTATATCCAACCGATCAACCGAACCTGTTCGCCTTGAGCTTCAATTACGCGCTGCCATACGGCAGGGGTACGCAGACCGGGGTGATGCAGAGAGTCCTCGGCGGCTGGTCGCTGAGTGGGTTTGGCACGTACGGCAGTGGATTCGCTCTGCCGATGACCACCGTGAATGTGAATTCATTCGCCTTTACGCCAGGGCTGCGCCCCAACCTTACCGGCTTGCCAATCAAAGCGGTCTCCGGCTCCGGCGGGTTTGACCCCAACCGGGATTACTACTTGAACCCGGCGGCATTCACCAACCCAGCGGCACTCGCGTTCGGCAATGCCCCGGCGTATCTTTCGGTTCGGCAGCCCTTCATCATCAATGAATCGTTTGGCGTTTTCAAGGAAACGCGCATCTATGAGCGTTTTATCAACCAATTCCGGCTCGAGATGTCGAATCCGTTGAACCGCGTGGTCTTCGGTGCGCCAACCACGGATTTCTCCTCCGCGGCGTTCGGGAAGGTCAGTTCGACTCAGAATTCGCCACGGCAGATTCAGTTCGGCATGAAGATGATTTTTTAGGCATCGGCATCTCTTTGATCCTGATTCTTGCCCTCCTAATTTGCGGGGATTGTCATCAGGAGATTGTGCGGCGATTCAACCTGTCCCCCATGGGCCGTACCAGCGGCGCGGTGCAGGCTCTTAGCGAACCGGCCGGATCGTTTTTTCACCCGGAGTCACAGACGAGGTTTGAGATCGTCCACAGGGATGGCCATCTCGAGCTTCGTTGGCTCGCGCAACGACAGGATCTACAGTTCTTCATCGGATCGGCCCGTATGGGCCGGAGCTACGCCTGGCGGCTACGAGCACGACCGGACTCCAGATCTCTCGCGGCCCATCACGCCGGAGTGCCTGTTCTGCCATGCGAGCGGCGCGCGTGCAATTCCAGGAACGCTGAACCGCATCGTCGATACATCGGCGCTTCACGGCGTCGGCTGTGAACGCTGCCACGGAGACGGTGTCGAACACTCAAAGCATCCACGCCGGGGCAACATCGTGAACCCAACGAAATTGTCCGGCCGCCTGCGCGACTCAGTTTGCGAACAGTGTCATCTCGCGGGTGAGGTCCGGTTGAGCCTCTCCGGAAAGAAGTTGGAGGACTTCCGGCCCGGTATGGAACTGGCGAACTTTCTCCAAGTATTTGTGAACGCCGATTCCAAACAAGGTGTACGAGTGAACGGACATGCAGAGGCGCTGGCCCGGAGCCGCTGCCGAATCGCGTCTGGTGAAAAGCTGTGGTGCGGCACGTGTCACGATCCGCATGCGGCCACGGTTAGCTATCGCGAACGATGCCTCCAATGTCATCAGGCCGCACAGTGCCCGTCACCTTCCGCGCAACGTGGTGAATGCATCGAATGCCACATGCCCAAAGCCCGTGCATTCGACGGAGGGCATACGGTTTTCACCGATCATTCCATTTCGCGGCGTCCGGCGTATCCCTCCGATCGCGTGCAGGTGAAGGAGCTCCGGCCATATTTCGCCGGACCTCAGACGAAAGGAATGGCTGATAGAAATCTCGGTATCGCCTATAGCGATCTCGGGCAACTGGAACAATCCTGGAGGTATCTGCGAGCGGCTGTTAAGGCTGGGGCGCGAGATCCCGCGCTGTATACGCGAGTGGCGGCGATGCTTCAGGCCGACGGCCGATATGAGCAGGCCGAAGTCTATTACCGCGAATCGCTCGCGATGGATGACGATCAGCTCGGGGCGGTCGCCGGCCTGGCAAGTTTGCTGGAGCGGGCGGGACGCAAAAATGAGGCGGAGGAATTCAGAAGGAGAGCCATCACATTGTGCCCGCGGCAAGCCACCAAATACCAAAAAGCGGCAACAGCCATCTCAAAGTGAAAGGTGTTTTTCTGCCTATGTGCAGCCGCGTGTTAGAGTTTCGCCGGGACTTGTTCAAACTCGTGAACCAAGCCCTGGAAGGGGAGCCGTTGGAGTTTGTTCATAAAGGAATTGTGTTCCGAGTGGTTCCGGAAAAGAAAATTTCGAAGCTGTCTGTGTGAAATCGGTCCGGCCCAGACAGTAAGAGGCATTTCCATCTTTTTTGTCCCGCCGGCAGGGGTTGTCGAAAGATTCTGCAAGGTTGTATTTCTCTTCGGCGGCGTAAGCCATCCCAAGAAGTTTCCATGCGCGAGCGCTGTCCGGCTCCTGCCGCGTAAGGCCTTTAAAATCTGCTCGGCGGCGGCAAAATCGCGGTTGCGAAATGCCTGGAGACCGGCCGCGGCTGAATCGGAAGCCGGAAGCGAGACAGAAATCAGCGCGGAAAAGACAGTGGCAATCAGTGATTCCGTAGAGTAGGGACGACGCCGGCTTCCCGCCCTTTTGTTTACGAGGTTTCTCCGTCAAGTTCCGTTTGGCGGCATTCTTGCAAATCTTCGATGGGGCTTGACTTGGCCTCTTTCTGACACTAGTATTAGTGTCATATGAAATCCCCCTCCGATCCCGACCTGGAACTCCGCGGCAAACTCATCCGCAGCCTCGGCGCCCTCCGCGAAATGCTGCCCGGCTCCTTTGTCGAACGGAAACGCGCCTGCGGCCAGCCCAACTGCCATTGCGCCGACGGCAAGAAGCTTCATTCCCAGTTCCAGATTTCTGTACTGGTCGACGGCCAGCCGAAAGCTCTCAACATTCCTGCCAAGTTGGTGGAAAAGGTTCGAGAGAAAATTGAAATGCGCCGGCGTTTCGACTCCGCCGCCGCCACCATCTGCCGTCTCAACCTGAAGCGCTTTCTCAAAGAAAAGGAAACCCGCTAGCCGGATGTTCCGGCATCGCCTGGAGGTTTATCTCGATAAAGTGTTTGGCTTCTCGGCTCTGGTGAGCGCTCTGCCCGAGGGCCGGCAGTTTCCGCAACACCCATGGAAGAAGGTTTTCGACGCCGTCTTCTTGGGCGCAGCCATGCAGATTCCCAGCCTGCTTCAGATCGAAGCGGAGTGTCGCCAGGGAGCGTTGGCCAAACGCATCGGACCGATCAGCGACGACACCATCGGCTACGCGCTCGAAAGACAATCTCCCGAACCCGTGTTCGCGCTCAGTTGCGAAATCGCCCGGCGCCTGAAACGCAACGGAGTTCTGCGTTCCGACTGGTCCAGAGGGTTGGTGGTGGCGGCGGTCGATGGCATCGAAATCTGTAGTTCGTTCGTCCGCTGTTGCGACGCCTGCATGGAGCGGGAGATTGAGCACAAAGCGAACGGCGAAATGCGAACCGACATTCAGTACTATCACCGGATCGTCGTGGTCGCCGTGGTCAGCACGCCGTTCCCCATCCCCTTGGGTCTCCGCTTTCAGAAGAACGGCGAAGGAGAGGTAGCCTGTGCATTGGCTCTACTCCAAGATCTGGACCGTCAATTAGGCCGTCGCTTTCTGGATGTGTTAGTGGGTGACGCTTTGTACATGCAGGCGCCCTTCGTTAAAGAAGTGGAACGTCTCGGTTTGGCCTGGGCCTTCACCCTGAAAGAGAACCAGCCCGATCTGTTGCGCGAGGCCCAACGCTTCACGCAAGAATCGCCTACGGGGGTTCATACGGAGCCGGATCGGGAGATTCGATACTGGCACTTGCCGGAGGTCGATTGGCCCGTCGCTGACCGCTTGGTTCGAATCCTCAAAACGGTTCGCATCGAGCACCTGCATCGCGTCACTGTCAGCGAAAAAGACGGCCATCGAATCAAGACCAAGACGGCGGTGACGCAAGAGAGCACCAACTTCTACGCCACTAATTTCGAACTCGGCTCGGTCTCGCCGCTGTTCATCCATCAGTTCAGCCGCAGCCGTTGGCGAATCGATACGGAAGTTTTTCAGACCATCACCACCGACTGTCACCTCAAACACCCCGCTGTTCATCAAACCACGGCGCTGGTGGTGCTGACCATGATCCGATTTCTCGCCTATACCCTGTCCCTGGTCTTCTATCACCGCCAGGTCCGCAGCCATGCTCGCGGAAAATGCGAGACCTTTCACCAGTGCGCCAAAAGGATCGCTTATTGGTTCGTTGCCCCTGCCGCCAACACCAGTTGATTCTCCTCCGATGCAGGTCGCGATGTGTCCTGCCAAGGTTCCCGGCGAATACGAACCAACGCCGGCGCTGCCGCATTTCCCCCGACCGCTGAATCGGCAGGGTCAGCGCTCTCTGTCAGTCTTTTTACTCCTCTCAGACCCGCTACAACTCTGGCCGGCTACCCTCAATTCAGAAACTCCTCCCAAATCAACAGGCTGCCGCCTAGCCGCATGGCACCTTACGGAATCGCTGCAGTGGCAATAAGGACACTTCTATTTTGGGTGTTGCTGTGTTATGCTCCCGACATAAACAGTGGAGTGGGCGGCCACTCGCAAGCGTATATTCGTCTGTTGTGGCTCTTCCCTCCGGGGGGCATGCGTATAGGGGCATGCGTATCACGCGTAGGATTTCACCTACAACGGTTGAGGTTGTAGCCTCGATATCCGGTAGCCGGGTTTCCCCATACCTACGAAGCCCTGCTGTGCGGCCCGAGCCAGGCCCGAATCCTGGGCGCCGAATTGCGGCCGCACCGAATTTGAGCAGCAGTCCGAAATTGGTCGCTGTTCAATTGTGCACGCGATCGAGTCCGAACCTACACCCCCCTGTCCCTGCCCATACGATCAGCTGGCACCCAATGAGCTCCCCAGTCCGCGCCGTAACCAGCGATCGTAACCAGCGATCAAGAAACAGAATGAGAGGAACTTTCTATGACTAGCATAAGAATCAGTCGAGTTCCAATCACGTTCCTGGTCCTCGGGTGGCTGCTGCCGCTAGCCCGGATTTCTCACAGACCCTCTAGCAAAAAGCCGTCCTTCATGGCATAACTGAGTTTCCACACAGCAGTTAGAGCCAAAGAAAGGACGGCCTTCGCTATGACAGAGTGTAACCAATCCAGCTTCGGATTTGAAGCCTGCGGATCGCGGGAGATCGTTGCCCGTTTTGACGGGGGCACGATCAGTTCCGATGGAGGGGCGTTCTTGTTGCGCCAGACAGACCAGCGGCTGAATCTGCTGCCGCGGCTGGCGGAGTGTTTTCTCGACGGCAGGAATCAGAAGCTGGTGGAGCACTCCGTTCTGGAGATGCTTTCCCAAAGGGTCTACGGTCTGGCGCTAGGCTATGAAGACATCAACGATCACGAGCAACTGCGGTTCGATCCGGTCTTCGGCATCCTGGCCGGCCGGGATGATTTGGAGAAACCGCTGGCGGGCAAGAGCACGTTGAACCGGATGGAATTGAGCACCAGCACCAAGGACCGGTATAAGAAGATCATTTTTTGGAAAGATTGGTTGGATGAGCTACTGGTGAAGGTGTTCCTGGAGTCGCACCAGGACGCTCCGGCCGAGATCATTCTGGACGTGGACACCACTGACCTACCATTGCACGGTAAACAGGAAGGACGGTTCTTCCACGGCTACTACGACAACTATTGTTATCTGCCGCTCTACATCTTTTGCGGAGAACATGTTCTGTGCGCGCGATTGCGAGAAGCCAATCACGACGCCGCATTCGGCAGCCTGCAGGAAATACGAAGAATCGTAGAGCAGATTCGGGCGGCCTGGCCGGAAGTGAACATCATCCTGCGCGGGGACTCCGGCTTCTGCCGTAACGAATTGATGAGTTGGTGCGAAAACAATGGTGTGAAGTTTGTGTTCGGACTGGCGCGCAATCAGAGGCTGCGAAAGATCATCGGGGCTCAGATGCAGGAAGCCACCCAGCAGTGGAACCAGACCGGCAAACCAGCACGGGTCTTCAGCGAGTTCCACTACAAGACCAAGAAGAAGGCGAACAAGGGCGGCTGGGACTGCGAGCGTCGCGTAGTGGCCAAAGCGGAACATATCGACGGGAAAGAAAATCCACGCTTCGTGGTGACCTCTTTGACGAGCGAGGAATGGGCGGCCCAGGCTTTGTACGAACAACTCTATTGCGCACGCGGCGAGATGGAGAACCGCATCAAAGAGCAGTTCAGTTTGTTCGCCGGCCGCGTGAGCACCGAGACGATGCGGGCCAACCAGATGCGGCTGTACCTGTCCACCATGGCCTACGTTTTGGTGAGCGGGTTACGGCGCCTGGGGCTGAAAGGGACGGAACTGGCAGAAGCGCAGGTATCGACCATTCGCACGAAGCTGTTGAGAATCGGCGCGCAGATTCGGGTGACAGTGCGTAAGGTTTGGGTATCGATGGCTTCCAGTTATCCCTGGCAGGATCTTTATCAGCAGGTGTGGACGAACCTGCGCTGCTAAAACCGAACAGCTCCACCTCAAGTCACACTTCAAGGTCCAGTCCACGCCAGAGGCAGTGCGGAGCCGTGCTTGCAATCGACTTTGGGACGGACGAAAAGATCTCTCCGACCGTTTTATGCCCCTTGTCAAGCCGACTCAGCTCGGCAATCCCATTCCAGAGAGGCGGGTTGATCATGGCCCCTGGAAAACCGAGTCTTGTCTGGCCTTTTCGCGTCACCACCGAAGGTGTGTGAGATATGCGGGCTAGCTGCACAGACCCTGGATACAGGTGTGTTAGGAACCGTTTTAGATCCACAAGGTGGCACAGTCGGTGAGGCCTCAGTCACCATCAGCAACACGGCCACGGGCGTGTCGCGTGTCGTAAAAACAACTGCAGACGGGAAGTACGAGGTGCGCTACCTTGTTCCTGGCGACTACAGCATCGAGGTGCAAGCTCCAGGTTTCCGCACCGAACGCCGCACAGGCGTTGCCATTCAAATCAATCAACAGGCGCGTATCGATTTCCACCTACTGGTTGGCGATGTCCTACAAACCGTCGATGTCTCGGCGTCCGCCCCCTTGCTTCAGACCGAGAACGCAACCCTGGGCGAGGTGGTGGGATCGGAACGCATCAGCAATCTGCCCCTCAACGGCCGCAGTTTTGTGCAACTGTCCGTGCTGACTCCGGGCGTGCGCGTCTATGAGCCGTCGCAGTTTACATCCAGCACGGATGGCTCGCGGATCATCGCCAATGGCGCGCGCGACAGTTGGATGCAGGTAAACATCGACGGTATCTCGATGGTAAATAATCGTAGCAATTACGTCACTCTGTACCCGATCATAGATGCCTTGCAGGAGTTCAAAGTCCAGAGCGGCAATTACTCGGCAGAGTACGGCGGGAATGCCGGTGCAAACGTAAATATCCAAGTCCGTTCCGGCACGAATGAATTCCACGGCGGCGTCTGGGAGTTTTTCCGGAATGACAAATTGGATGCCCGTAGCTATTTCCGCCCCGAACCCTTCCCTAAAGATATTTTGAGGCGCAACCAGTTCGGCGGTGTTATCTCTGGACCTATCCGCAAAGACAAGACTTTCTTTACGCTCGGCTACGAGGGTATTCGATCCGTCAGCGAAAGTGGAGCCACCAATATCGTGCTGACACCGGCGCAACGATCGGGAGATTTCTCCAGCTTGGCCACACCGATTATCGACCCACGCAGCCACGCGCCGTTCCCAGGCAACATCATACCCGCTAACCGCCTGAACCCGGTGTCAGTCAATCTGGTGAACCAGTACACGCCGCTGCCTAACACCTCAGGCGTCACCAACTTTAACGGAGTAACCCAGGGCCGCCTCACCACGGACCAGGGCCTGGTTCGCGTGGACCAATATTTCGGCGCGAAGGACCAGGTTTTCGCCCATTATATTCGTTCGCGACGCGATTTCCCGAACTTCGAATTAAACCCAAACTTCTTCTTCAACGGCACATTTCCGAACAGCAACTTATCCGCCCAGTATGTGCATACTTTCACGCCTTCCGTTCTGAACGAGGTCCGTTTCGGCTTCAATCTGGCCGACGTCTCCGTGCTGAGCCCCCGGGCAAATACAAACTTCACCATCGAGTCACTGGGAATTCATGGCTTGAACGTCGGCGGCCCCTCCGGGCGGCCCCTTCGGCCGGATGAGCAGGGCTTCCCCGTACTCAACATAAGCGGCTACATGGGGATGGGCGACGACCAGGCCGCATCAAACCTCGATAACAGCCGAACGTATCAGCTGGTGGATAACCTGAGTTGGGTTAAAGGTGCCCATTCGATCAAACTCGGCGGTGATATCCGGCGGCTGCTGGACGATGCCACGACGAACAACTGGCCTTTCGGGCAGTTATTCTTCACGGGGGATATTTCCGGAAACGGCGCGGCGGATTACATGCTTGGCTTTCCGAAAACGACGCTCACCCCGGAGGGTGTGCCGATATCGAAGATCCGGCAGTGGCGCTACGGCTTCTACATCCAGGACGACTGGAAGGCCACTCAAAACCTCACACTGAATCTCGGGCTCCGTTACGATCTGTTCGGACAGCCTCGCGAGATCAACGGTGTTACGCGCACGCTTCGGTTTGATCTGGATCCGAATGGACCGGTGCTCTGGCCGGAACCCGGCAAAGTGGAGGATGTCTACAAGAACGAGTACAAATACTTCAGCCCGCGGTTCGGGTTTGCCTGGCGTCTACCGCAGAATATGGTGATTCGCGGAGGCTACGGAATCTTCTACAGCGCGGCGCAGTTCGATAACATCAACATCCTGCAACTCAACCCGCCGACGGCCGGGAGTCTCACCGTGATCAACCCGGCTGACAATCCAATTGCCACCATTGATAATCCCGTGCCGGCCGTCCTTTATCCGACCAACCCGATTTTCAATGTGGTGAGCATTCCGGCGGATCGCAAGCGACGTAACGCGTACATGCAGAACTTCAATTTTCAGCTATCCCGGCAACTGGGCTCGAATGACGTGATAGAAGCGGGCTGGGTTGGCAGCAAGGGCACTCATGTGGACACCAGCCTGCAAAACTTCAACCAGCCGGATCCCGGACTCGGACCCATCCAACCCCGGCGTCCATACCCCCAATACGCGCGCATCCGTCTGATCGCGCCCGACACGAACACCATCTATCACTCTCTGCAAACCCGTTACGAGCATCGCTTCTCGCGCGGGTTGAGCCTTTCGGCCGCGTATACGTGGTCCCACCTGATTGACGATGCCGGCCAGACCATCAACATGGGAGGCTGCAATTGCCAAAATCCGCGGAACCGCGGCAAGGCGGAGCGCGCCAGCAGCGTGCTTGACCAGCGGCACCGGTTGGTAATCGGGTACGTGTGGGAACTGCCATTCACCAGTAGTCTGAAAGGAATTTCCAGGGCCGTCCTCGGCGGATGGCAGCTAGGTGGCATCGTGACGTTTGCCAGCGGGTTCCCATTCAACATCGTGCAGAGCGGTGACTCGCAGAACAACGATGGCCTCTGGGAGCGACCCGACTTGGTTCCCGGCCAAAGCGTAAAGTTGGACAATTCCACACCGGATCTGTGGTTCAACACCGGAGCCTTCCAGCGCTCGGTGCTCCATTACGGGAACAGCCCTCGCAATCCCACGGTAGGACCCGGGACGAATGTCTGGGACTTGTCGGCTTCCAAGTCGTTCAAGATGCCGTACAAAGAAGGACATCAACTGCTGTTCCGCAGTGAGTTCTTCAACGCGTTTAATAAGCCCCAATTCGCCAATCCTGGCAACGCGCTGGGCACGGGAACTTTCGGCGTGGTGACCAGCACATCGATCCCTAGCAGACAGATCCAGTTCGCCTTGAAATACCTATTTTAGGCGGAGGCGGGTGCACGGCATGGCTGTAGGTCAAAACGCCTGCGCATCCCGTAAATTGGCGCCAATTCTTTGCGCGCTGCTACTGGCGATTTTGCCCGCTGCGTGTTTCTGGTGCTGGCGCATGACCGCCGCAGAATTCTGCACTTCGCCATCACCGCACATCCGGCGGCTGAATGGGCAGTTCAACAGCTCCGGGAAGCATTTCCGAGGGACAGCAGGGCCGCGGGCAACTGGAACAATCCTGGAAGTATCTGCGAGCGGCTGTTAAGGCTGGGGCGCGAGATCCCGCGCTGTATACGCGAGTGGCGGCGATGCGTCAGGCCCACGGCCGATATGAGCAGGCCGAAGTCTGATCAACTCGGGGCGGCCGCCTCAAACTGTCATCTCGGCAGCACTATATGAGACCTGGACGCGGGAGCCGTTTGACCGCATAATTGTCGCTCACGCCAACTGCAACGAATTTGCGCCGCTCATCACGAGCGACACCAAAATCCAGCAGAATTACGCCAAGGTCACCTGGTAACTCAAGCCAACAAGTCGTCCAACACCTGCATCGAAATATTCAAATGTCCGCTGCCGACCCCAAGCTGAATCGACGGTTTGTTTCCGCCGTGGAAATCCGATCCCCCAGTCACCTTCATGCCGTACTTGCGTGCAAACTCCAGATAGCGTGCCGTATCGCCTGCGCTGTGATCGGAGTGATACGCTTCGAGTGCCTGCAATCCCGCTTCCGCCAGCTTCTCGATCAGGCCTTCCTCCTCATCGCGATTCCTCTTGCCGAGTCGCACCGGGTGCGCCAGCGACGAAATTCCTCCGCCCTCATTCACGCGCCGTATGGCGTCCTCGAGCAGAGGTTCCTCGCGGTCTACATAGCCAGGCGCGGATTCGTCCAGATACATCCGGAACGCTTCCTGAATGTTCGGCACGATGCCTTTGTCCACCATGAGCTTCGCGAAGTGCGGACGGCCGGCCAAGCTGCGCCCTAGGGCGTTCACTTCCTCAATCCGAATATCGACGCCCAGGCTCTGCAGCTTGTTCGCCAATCGGATATTGCGGTCGCGCCGCGCTGCCTGACTGCGCAGAATCCATGTGCGAAAACCATCGGATGGCGGACCCTTGAAGAAGTAGCCCAGCAGATGGGCCGTCCGCTCTTTAGGATTGCCGAGCGCCGTGCTCAACTCGATACCGCAGAGCAGGCGTAGCCCGGCCGATTCCGCCAGCGGCTGCGCAATTTCGTATCCGGCAAATGTATCGTGATCGGAAATGGCCAGCGCTTCCAGGCTCGCCTCTTTTGCGGCGCTTACGAGCTCGGCAGGAGAATAAGTTCCGTCCGATTCAGTCGTATGTGTATGTAGATCGATCAAATTTGGTTAAATGGCTGAAATCAGGCCTAAATCTTTTAGTTTCGTCCAGACCTTCTCAACGCTTTCCTCTACGTTTTCTCTGGACGAATCGATAGAGACCTCGGGATCGAGCGGCGGCTCGTACGGGTCTGACACGCCAGTAAACGATGGTATCTCACCCGCAAGCGCTTTCTTGTACAAGCCCTTCACATCGCGTTCGGCCAAGACGTCAATGGGGCAGTGAACGTAAACTTCGACGAAGTTTTCGATCTCGAACCGGACCTCTTCCCGCACCGCTCGATAAGGGGAAATAGCCGCCACCAGCGCGATCACGCCGTTGCGCGATAGGAGCTGGCAGACGAAGCCAATACGCCGAATGTTGATGTCACGGTCTTCCTTCGTGAATCCGAGCCCTTTCGAGAGACGCGTCCGAACGACGTCACCGTCGAGCAATTCAACTTTCGCGCCAGCGTCCTTCAAACGCTGCAGCACGCGTTCCGACACCGTGCTCTTACCGGCGCCCGACATTCCGGTGAACCAAAGCGTGAACCCCTGATGTGTCAGAGCTTATTTTCCCCCTACAATTTCGCGCACCAACACATCTATCGACCGCTCCGCCTTGCCGTCCGGATTGAAGTGAAGCCCGCATTCCTTGTTGGCATCGTTCTCCCACCACCACCGGCCCGCGCGCTCATCTTCGCCGGCCAGCGTTGCTCGCGTGCAAGGATCGCAACCGATGCTTGTGTATCCCGCCGCGTAGAGAGCGTGCCGCGGAACGTCGTGTGCGGCGATGTATTGGCTTACCTGTAGCTTCGTCCAATCGGCCAGCGGGCTGATCTTCAGCAGGCCAGGTTGCTCTTCGGAAATTTTGCTCAGATTCTGGCGCATTTCGGATTGCCCTCGCCGAAGACCGACAGCGTAAGCACGGAGTTCCGCCAGCTTTCGCTCGAGTGGCCGCACTTTACGGATGTGGCAACAAAGGGAACGATGGGCGACCGACCGGTAAAACAGATTGGGGCCGAAGCGGCGTGTCATGGTTTCCACCTCTTCACCCGCGGGAGCCACCAACTCCACTTCGACGCCGTACTGTTTGCGCACGTCCTCGATCAGGTCATACGTTTCCTGGGGGAGGCGGCCGGTGTCGAGGGTGATCACTCGAACCTCAGGCGAAATTCGGGCGGCCATGTCCACCAGCACCATGCCTTCTTCCTGAAAACTTGTGCTGATGGCGAACTCGCGGCCGTAGGTTTCAATGGCCCAGCGGAGAATTTGCTCTGCAGAGGCAGAATCGTCGGGGGGAGCTATCATCCTAAACTCGATCTAATCGAGGGTGTTAATTCGATGATACCATCGGGAACTCGAACGCCGCACCGGGAACGCGGATGATCAACTTCCCGGGTCCCAATGGCTTGCCTGCATTGGGAAAGAAGACCGCGCCATCCGTCGAGCGGCCGGGCAGCAGCCGTGTGTTCACGAAGGCGATAGCCGATGCCGCCGCAGCCGCCTTGATCTTCCTCGATTGAACCTCGGCGAGAGCATATTGCCGCCGTTCCTGGTAACCGTTCGTCGCCTTGTACCTGCTATTTCCGTAGAGCGAAGACTCGTAGGCGGTTACAAGCTTGACCACGTCCCCGCGGCCGGCCTTGTCGATCAGTTCAGAAACCACCTCGCGCGCGGGTGTGGGTTCCACAGTGGACCCGTCTTCACGGTAAAAAATGAAATCTTCCGGCTTCACCGTGTAGGTAATTCCAGACCCGTTTTGCACGGCCACCTGCAGAATGGAATATTCGCGCACGTGAGAGGGCAAGGGCGCGAACATGATGGTTAATCCATTCCGGGTGAGCGTCTGATATTTGAATCCACCGGATTCGAATTCAATAATTTGAGCCCGTAGCGCGGAAAAGGCCACTAAACACAACAACAACGGAAGCAAGATGAAACGTGGCCTCATATCTACATGATAGACTGTATCAAGTTCGGTGATCTTCTCCTATGACCACAGCCGCAATCGGTCCCATAGAAAATCATCTGCGCGAATACGGCCTGACGAATCTCCAGAAAGTTCATTGGAATTCCGGTACTGCGCAGCTCTTGGAATTCGCCATCCAGCGCGGCGAAGGTGAACTAGCCGCAAACGGCGCGTTCGTAGTGAAAACCGGGCAATTTACCGGCCGCTCCCCGAAAGATAAATACATTGTTCGCGAACCGGGAACCGAGTCAAAGGTCCATTGGGGATCGGTAAATCAGCCGATGGCGCCAGAGTCGTTCGATCGTTTATACGCCCGCGTCGTCCGCTTCCTCGAGAACAAAGAAGTGTTCGTGCAAGACTGTTTCGGCGGGGCCGATCCGCAATATTCCCTGCCCGTGCGGGTGATTACGCAGCGCGCGTGGCATGCCCTTTTTGGGCGCCAGCTCTTCATTCGCAAGACGGACGACTCCGCGCACGAACCTGAATTTACGATGATCTACGCGCCGGAATTTCGCGCGATTCCCGAGCAGGATGGGACCCGGTCGGAGACCTGTATTGCCATCAACTTCGCACGCAAAATCGTCTTGATCGCCGGGACCGAATATGCCGGCGAGATGAAGAAATCGGTCTTCACGATTTTGAACCACCTGTTGCCGGATTGCGATGTGATGCCGATGCATTGCTCCGCGAATGTCAGTTCCGACGGTAATGTGGCCCTGTTTTTCGGACTTTCGGGTACGGGCAAGACGACGCTTTCGGCCGACCCGAAGCGGAATCTGATCGGCGACGACGAGCACGGATGGAGCGGTGCTGGGGTCTTCAATTTCGAAGGCGGATGCTACGCGAAGTGTATCCGGCTGTCGCAGCAACACGAGCCGCAAATCTGGAATGCGATCCGCTTTGGCGCTGTGCTCGAAGAACGTTGTGATCGATTCGGAGTCGCGAGTGCCCGATTACGACTCGGATGTGCTTACCGAGAACACGCGCGCGGCTTATCCGGTAGATTTTATCGGCAACGCAACAATTCCCGGCGTCGCAGGACATCCGAAGAAAATCCTGTTTCTAGCGGCCGACGCCTTCGGTGTATTACCGCCCATTTCGCGCCTCACGCCCGAACAGGCGATGTTCCATTTCTTAAGCGGGTATACGGCCAAGCTTGCGGGCACCGAGCGCGGACTCGGCGCGGAACCGCAGCCGGAATTTAGCGCTTGCTTCGGGGAGCCGTTTCTTCCGCGGCATGCAAAGGTCTACGCGGAAATGCTTGGCGACCGGATTCGGAAGCACGGCGTTACCACCTGGCTGGTGAACACTGGCTGGGTTGGCGGACCTTACGGTGTTGGGAAGCGCATGAGTTTGCCTTACACGCGTGCCATGGTGAACGCCGTAATCGAAGGCAAGCTGGATAACGTCGCCACAGACCCGCATCCGGTGTTCGGCGTTCACGTTCCGAGGAACTGCCCCGATGTGCCGGTCGAATTGCTCGACGCAAGAGGTCTTTGGAAAGATAAGCCAGCCTACGACCGTACCGCCGAGGACTTGGAAGCACGTTTCCGAAAGAATTTCGAGAAGTTCTAAGTCTAAAAACTTGCACCCGCCGGACCGGACCGAATATCGTGGAGTATTACACTCATGACTCCTCCTCAACAAAAAGCCGAACAACACGGGATCAGCTTCGAAAAGCAGACGCCCGGGTATTTGAATCTCTGCATTCGCTCCGGAAATCAACTCATCAGTTCCGGCCATGTGAGCACGCTGAAAGGCAAGCTCGGCGCGGGGGTGACGACTGAAGAGGGCTACGCCGCGGCGCGGGACTGCGCTGCAAAAATCCTCAATTCCATTTGGAACACGCACGGCACGCTGAATGGACTGCGTGTGATCAAGGTCTTAGGTTGTGTGAACTCGTCGCCCGATTTTATCGAACAGCACCTCGTCATCAACGGAGCCTCGGACTTGCTTCACGAGGTATTCGGAAAGGCTGGGGATGGATACCATGCGCGCTCGGCCTTGGGGTTTGCCTCGTTGCCGACGGGTGTGGCCGTTGAAGTCGAAGCGATCTTCGAGATCAAGGATTAGCTTCGAGCATCGCCTTCCAGCCAGCCTCATCGTGACCGATCGCGAGGCGATTCGCGGCCCGGACCAGTGGAACCCGGAGCAGCTTGGGCTCGCCCGTGATCCGCTCGAGCAGTGCAGAATCGGAGAGCTTGAGATATTTCAGTCCGGCATCGATATAGGCGGTCCCCTCGGTGTCGAGAAGTGCCGTCCAGCCGAAGCGGTCGACGAATCGCTTGATCTCGCCGGGAGCCATGGGCTTCTGCTTGAGATCAACGAAATGAATCGCGATGCGGCGCTCTTTGAAGAACCGTTCGGCGGCACGGGTGGCCGGCGAATTCTTCACACCAAAGATCTGAATATTCACCGCGTCGTTGGATTGTGGCATACGAGGGCTGTGATATCTTCGATCCAATGGGCGTCAAGAAAACTGATTTTTCACTTCTATTACTATGTTGTGCGGGTTCTATTAGCTTCGCGCAAACACCGCCTGTTGCGGCGCCACCGATGGCGTTCCAGCCTCTGCCGCTGATCACACAATATCTCTCACTGACCAGTTCACAAGTGCAGACGATCGTGCAGAACAACGATGCCTTCAATCAGTTCTCGTCGAGTAAGTACTCCCGAATTTATCAAGTGCAAGCCGAGATTGTGCAGGTAACGCAAGCGAGCCCGATCGATTCGATGGCGCTCGGCGTTCGTTACGGGGAGATCGAAGAGATCTGTCGTGAACTGCGCACCAACGCGGCGCAGGCGCAGCAACAGAATCGCGCTGTACTGACGGATGTTCAGAACACGAAACTTCAGGCTCTACTGGACGCGATGGCTCTGATGCCTGTGATCTCGGAGGGCCAGGCTGACAATTTATTACCTCCAACCGGCACGCCGACGGTCTTCGGTAGTCTTTCTGCTTTTCTCATTGCCGGCTCTGTCAGCAATGCTGGTCCGGGTTGCACTCCACCAACCCCGCCTTTGGGTATCCTTCTGGGCGTGCCGGCCCCCACCTCCGCGGCCGCCGCGAACTCGAAGAATTGAATCGGTCGAGTCGTTCGCCTCGCGCTATAATCATCGATGAATGGACCTCTACGACGAGATAATCCGGCTTCGGAAACTCGGCCAAAAGTGTGCCATGGCGACCATTGTGCAGGTGAACGGGTCAATTCCAAGCTACGAGAGCGCCAAACTTCTGGTCCGTGAAGACGGTTCCATGATCGGCACCATCGGCGGGGGCTGCGTCGAAGCGGAAGTTTGGAACGCCGCCCGCGAAGTGATGGAAACGGAGCGCTCGCGCCATTTGCATTTCAGTCTCGGTCAGGACGCCGCCTACGACAACGGCCTGATCTGTGGCGGCCAGCTCGATGTTTTTGTGGAACCGATACTGCCACAACCTCGTGCGATCATTTTCGGCGCCGGACACATCTCCAAGAGTCTTTCCAAGATCGCCAACATGGCCGGGTGGTCCACTACGATCGTCGACGATCGTGAAATGTTCGCCAACCGCGAACGTTTTCCGGAAGCGGAGGAGATTTTCTCCGACGAATACGAGAAGATCTTTCCCGAACTCAGTGTCAACGACAACACCTACCTGGTGATTGTGACTCGGGGGCATCGGGACGATATGCGCGTGCTCAAGTGGGCCGTCGGAACTCCGTCACGTTATATCGCGATGATCGGAAGCAAGCGAAAAGTCATCTCGGTCATCAAAGAACTCGAAAAAGAAGGCCTCCCTGCGTCGGCATTCGAGCGGATCTTCGCACCCATGGGTTTCGACATCGGCGCGATCTCGCCGGAGGAGATTGCAGTTTCCGTGGTCGCCGAAATGATCGCGTTGAGACGGAATCCTGATTCGCAATGGCGGAGCCTTTCGAAAACCGTGTATGCCAACGAGGCGCTACGGGCTCATCTGAAGTGAGCATTGCCGGCCTGATCCTGGCGGGAGGCGCGTCGCGGCGGATGGGAACGGCAAAGGCGCTGCTCACTTTTCGCGGCGAGACGTTTCTAGACAGGCTCATCAGAGTGATCGGCGAGTGTTGCGATCCGGTTGTTGTGGTGCTGGGCCACGAGCCGGAGAAGATCCGAAGCGGTTTGCGCGCACCGGCACGTGCACAGTTCACAATCAATCACGATTACGAACTTGGACAATTAACCTCATTGCAGTCCGGACTCCGCGCCATACCCCCGGAATCCCAGGCTGTTCTGTTCACCCCAGTGGACTATCCCGCGATTCGCCTGGAAACGATTCGCGCTCTCGCTGCGGAATTCCAGGGGGGCAGCGATCTGTTCGTTGTTCCGCGTTACGAAAGCCGTCACGGGCATCCCGTGATATTCGATGTCTCAGTTCTTCCGGAATTCCTGGCCCTCTCGCCGGACAGTGATGCCCGCGCCATTATCCACCGGCACCGTCAACAGACTCGCTACTTGGACGTAGAAGATCCCGGCATCCTCAAAGACGTCGACCGGCCAGAGGAGTACGCTGAATTATTGAAGACGTCGGAGCAGTGAAATGGCGTCGCGCGGAAAAATAATCCGGCGGACCCTCGTGGGCGGTATCCTGCTCCTGCTAGTAGCGGGTGTCGCTGCCCCCTATGTACAAGCCGATCGTTTCGGCGGACGTATCCGTCGCGCACTCGAGGACGCTCTACATCGCAAGGTGGAAATTGGCGACGTCCACTTCACACTGTTTAACGGCCCGGGCTTCACCGTCGACGACGTGCAGATCGACGAGGACCCCGCGTTTGGCGTCGAACCGTTTGCGTTTGTCACTGAGTTGAACGCGCGTGTCAGCCTTACCGGCCTCTTGTTGGGCCGGCTCGAGTTCTCATCCCTGGAACTGAACGACCCGCTGGTGAACCTGGTGAAAACGCCGAACACACAGTGGAACGTGATCCCGTTATTGCAGCAAGGCGGAGGATCTTCTCCCAGCCGCGCGCAAAGCAAGTTTCCGCCGATTTCCGTGCGCGCGGGGCGTCTAAACGTGAAATTCGGAGATACGAAATCGACGTTCTACTTCGCCAACGCCAACGTTGATATCGCGCCGCGCTCTGGAGAACCGGGGTCCTTTGATATTCGTTTTTCCGGAGAACCTGCGCGTACCGATCGAACAGTGCAGGGTTTCGGCTCCTTGATCGGCAGCGGACACTGGATTGTCTCGCGCGGGAAAGAGAGCGAGTTGTATATGGATGTCGAACTTGAGAAGAGTCCAGTCGACGAGGTAATGCGCCTTTTGCGCGGCCAGGTAGTGGGATTGCACGGACTCGTCGCGACCTATGCCACGATCAAGGGGCCGCTCTCAAACTTGGTGGTGACCGGGCAGCTTCAACTCAGCGATGTTCACCGCTGGGACCTGATTCCTACCACTTCGGGTGGCGTTGTTCGCGTCAATTATCGCGGAGCAATCGACTGGCGGAGTCAAAAGATCGATTTGGCTGCGACGCGCAAAGACAATCCGCAATTGCCGTTGTCAGCCAGGGCTCGCGTATTCGATTTTCTACTGGAGCCGCACTGGGCGACAGATGTCACATTGGACAATGTCCCCGCCGCGCCGCTGGTGGAGGTGGCGCGTCACATGGGCGCGACGCTTCCCAGGGATTTCGATCTCGATGGAAAGCTTGTTGGCGTTATTGGTTATGCTTCGACGGGCGGAATGCAGGGTCAGATTACGCTCGAAGATCCGAAGGTCAACGTAGGCGGCGTGACTCGTTTGGAGGCTGCGAAGGTCCAGTTGAGTTTGGACGGACAGCATATTCGACTCGACCCTTCTCCTGTCGTGGGTGAAGGCGGCCAGTCCGCTGAAGTCGCGATGGACTATCAGCCTGCCCGGAATTCTCTCGCCGTCACGGTGACTGCGAAGGCGCTACGGATTTCGGAAATGCAGGCAGGCTCAGGTCATCTGTTGAGCGCAGCCGCTATCCCCCTGTTTGAGAATCTGACCGGCGGACGGTGGTCCGGAACGCTGCATTATCAGGTCGAAGGCGACAAACCGGGTGCCTGGACCGGCAGTTTTGATTTGCGCGACGTCGAGGCCGCAATACCGGGTATGTCCGAAACATTCCAACTGGCGTCCGCGGCCGTGGCCCTCGAAGGCGACGCGGTCGTTGTCAGCAAGCTGCGTGGCAAGGCAGGCGAGGTAGAGATGGACGGCGACTATCGCTATGATCCGGCGGCGGAACGTCCGCATCGATTTCGAGTGAACATCGGTTCGGCGGACTTGGCGGATCTTGAACGGATATTTCTTCCGACTCTGCGCCGCGAGCGTGGGTTCATTGCGCGGACGTTGCGGCTGAATGCTGCGCCCATGCCGGACTGGTTGGATACGCGCCACGCCGAAGGCACGCTGCACATCGAGACGCTTACGGCCGGCGATCTGGAGTGGGACCGTGTCCGGGCGCGCGTATTGTGGGAGTCCGGTACAGTACAGTTCACGAATTTGGAAGCGGTAGCGGAGGACGGTGCAGTTACTGGTAGCGTGACCATCGACGTGAGCGGCCCGCTGCCCAAGTATCGGCTGCGCGGCCAATGGAAAGGGCTTGCCTGGAAAGGCGCCACCGTGGAAATGACCGGCCGGTTGGATGCCTCGGGCACGGGCAGCGATTTGCTGCGGAGCGTTCAGGCCGAAGGGTCGTTCACTTCGAAATCGCTTGCCGCACCTTCGGAAGGGTTGTTCGTTTTCAACGTTGGACTAACGGGTCCGAAATTGACTCTCACATCTAGCCTGGGAGTTCCAATTGTTCCTCCTGAAGTGCAGCCCTAACGCTTACGCTCGACGGTAAGCCAGGTAGAACCCCGCCGGAACGATAAACACGGTACAAATGCCGGAAACGGCCAGACCGCCCACCAAAGCGCGTGCCAGAGGGGCATAAGCTTCACTTCCTTCGCCCAGTTTCAGTGCCATCGGCAAGAGACCGATGATTGTTGCCAGCGAGGTCATAAGGATTGGCCGCAGCCGGACGCGGCACGCGGTGCTAATCGCATCTCGAACCGTAGCGCCTTCCTGGATCAGATGGTGTGCGAACTCGACAATCAGGATACTGGTGGACATCGTGATGCCGGCTAACATTACAACGCCCATCAGCGACATGATGTTCAACGTAGTGCCGGTGAAATACAGGGTCAGGATGACGCCCGTGAGTCCCGGAGGAAATGCTAGCAGAATGATGAACGGGTCTATGAACGAGCGGAATTGGGCAACGAGAATCAGGTAAAGCAGAAGCAGCGAGAGGATCAAGCCCACCGCGAAACTCTTGAAAGAACTACGCATCGCATCCACCATTCCCCGGAGTGTGATGTCAATGCCCTTGGGGAGCTTCGTTTGCAAAACCGCATCGTTGATTTGTGTCGCGACAGCGCCGAGGTCCTCACTCTGCGGCCGGACGTAGACGTCGATCGCGCGCCGAATCTGGTAGTGATCGACCTCTGTGGGTGCCAGAAACTTTGAGATCTTGCTCACCATTTCGAGGCGCGTGGGCTGCGTGGAGCCGGCGCCGCGTAACGGAATAGAACGGACATCCGCCATGCTTTGCACCTGGCGTTCTGGATACTGCACTGAAAGATAGTAGTTGTTCCCATTGCGCGGGTCGATCCATACATTGGGCGCCACCATTTGGTTCGAGGTTAGCGCCGTAATGACGTTGGTTACGACTTCTTTTTGACTGAGGCCTAGTTCTCCGGCGCGCACGCGATCGACGTCCAGCCTGAGCGCCGGGTAGTCGATGTCCTGCGGGATGAAGACATCCGCGACACCGCGTATTGCCCGAATACGTGCAGTGAGATCCAGCGCGATCTGGTAGCTGGCTTTCATATCGGAGCCGGCGATCTGCACGTCGATCGGCGCCGTCTGACCCATGTTAAGAACCGCGTCGATTAGACTTCCGGATGAGAAGAACGAGGAAAGTTCCGGAAGCTCTTTCTCCATTCGACGCTTCACCTGCTCCATATATTCGTCGCTCGAAATTCGATGATCGCTCTTCAATCCAACCTGCACGAACGCGGTGTGCATCGCTGAGTTCGTTGTGTAAATTGCCGAGAAGCCGGGATCGACACCCATATTCGAAACGATCATTCCGAGATCGTCGGGACTCACCGTGTGGCGGATTAGCTCCTCCAGCTTGGCGATGTATTTTTCGGTTTCAAGCAGCCTCGTTCCCGACGGCGCCTTTACATTGATGACAAATTGGCCCGCGTCCGTTCGAGGGAAGAAAGATAGGCCTATAAAAGGAAACAATATGCCGCTGGCGGCGCAGGCGACGAGGAACATACTCAGCGTGGTGCCGGGCCAGTCCAGCACACGGACGACGAGACGATCATAGAAAGCCAGGAATGCATTGAACTGGCGTTGGAACCAAAAATTGAAACGCTGACCGAGCCCCCGGGGTGCGACGTTTGGATCATGACCCGCGTGGTGGATGAATCGGGCACTGAAGAGCGGCACCACCGTCATGGCTACTAGGTAGGACGCCGCCAATGAGAGAACAACGGCCAGGGCAAGCGAAGTAAACAGAAACTTGCTGACTCCGTAGAGTAGCGTCACCGGAAAGAAAACCACGATAGTTGTAAGCGTCGCGGCCAGCACGGGGAGAGCGACTTCACGCCCGCCTTTCTCCGCTGCGACGGCGGGCGGATCGCCCAATTCGAGGTGACGATGGATATTCTCCAGAACGACCACCGAATTATCGATGAGGCGCGAAAACGCGAGCGCCAGTCCGCCCAGCACCATGGTGTTAATAGAACTGCCGCCGAGCTGTAGGGCGATGAACGCCGCCAACGCAGAGATGGGTATCGAGAAGAACACGGCCGCGGTCGCCCACGGACTCCCGAGAAAGACCAGGATCATGATGCACGTCAACAGCAGACCCAAGCCGCCCTCATGGAGAAGCGTTGAGATTGCGGTCTTTACAAATTGCGATTGGTCGAAGACAACGGTGCTGGAGAGCGCCTCAGGCACGTCGAAGAGATGGCCAAGCTTTTCGCGAATACCCGCCACCACCGCGATCGTATTGGAATCGCCGCCCTGCTTTAATACGGGTAGATACACGGAGCGCTGTCCGTCCACGCGCACGGCGTTGTACTGCGATGCGTACGCGTCCTTCGCAAATCCGATGTCGGAAACGCGAACCGGCGATTGACCCGTCAGTTTGAGCGGAGCATTGTTGATATCGCTCACGACACTGATTTGGCTGTTCGCATAAATGTTGTAGTCCAGGCGGCCGATCTGTACGTCGCCGGCGGGCAGCACTACGTTCGATTCGCCCATGGCGCGCACTACATCCATCAGGCTCAACTGGCGCGATTCCAGTCTCGCCGGGTCCACGTACAACATGATTTGCCGCCAGAGGCCCCCGAACGGCTGTGGGACGGCTGCGCCCGGAACCCCGGCCAGTTGGTTGCGAATAACGTTCTGTGCAGTGTCCTTCAATTGCGCCTCAGTCAGACCCTCGCCCTTCAAAGTGACAAGGCAGACCGGAAGGCTTGAGGAATCCATCTTCAATACGAAAGGCGGCAGCGTGCCCGGCGGCAGGTGACTGATTTCGGCCATTGCCAGGCTGGCAATGCTGGTGACAGCGGAATCCGGATTTGTGCCCGGTTGGAAGTAAACCTTGATCAAACTCACGCCGGACAGCGATCGGGATTCCATATGATCGATGCCGCTGGCGAGAGTGAAGAATCGTTCCAGGTGATACGTGATGTTTCCTTCAATCTGTTCCGGCGGCATGCCGGAGTAAAAGGTCGCCACTGCGACCACAGGGATATTCATCGCCGGAAACAAATCGACCGGCATGCGCACCAGGCCCACTGTTCCCACAATCACAATGATGAGACAAACGACGACGATCAAGTACGGAGTATTGATGGCAAAGCGTGACATAGGCTAGCGGTCCACCACCTTCGGCTCCACTTTCTGTCCGTCTTTCAGTCCTGACCGGCGGCCCACTACAACCATGTCGCCTTCGGCGATACCGGAGAGAATTTCGACTCTCTGTGCCGTCTCGACGCCAGGGGCTACTGCGGTGCTCTGTATTGTTCCCGGCTCGCGAACGACAAACACATGCGCCGCTGCTCCGGTTCCTTCGATTGCGTCCACAGGGACGGAGAGGGCGTTTTCACGGCTGTCCAATCGCAAATCTACTTCGGCGTACATGCCCGGCAGCAGAGTGAAGTTTGCATTCTGGACGTCCACTTGCGTGTCCATGGTGCGGGTAGACATTTGCACGTTACCCGTCGAGCGCGCGACGCGGCCCGGGAAGGTTCTGTTGAGCGAACTGACATGAACGTCCAAAGTTTCGCCTACGTGGATGCGGGACACGGCCGATTCCGGGACAGGCAACACCAGGCGCAGTACGTTATTCTGCGCCAGCCTGACCAGCGGCATTGCCTGGCTCTGCGATGAAGTCCCGGCCTGGATCATGGAGCCCGTATTGGCAAAACGTTTTGTGATTACGCCTGCAAATGGCGCATTGATGGTCGCGTATTGAAGCAGCGTCTTCACCCGTGCCTCCTCGGTGCGCGCCACTCGAGTGCGCTGTTCGGCCGCCTGAAGCCGGGAACGCGCCTCAGCGATTTGCTCCTGGGCTACTTCGTCGCGCGAGTGCGCCTCATCCACCTCCTGCTGCGGGACCAGCCCTTTTTCCTTCTGAGACACGTCCAGGATTCGAGTGAAAGAGAGATGAGCAATTTGATACTGCGACTCGGTCCGGCGGATCGCATCGCGCGCCATCGCGACTTCGGCGTTGGCGGCGTCGATAGTCGCGGATGCCCTGGCGAGATCGTCCTGCATTTCAGGAATCTCCAGCGTCGCAATGAGTTGGCCTTCGCGGACCCGGTCGCCAATGTCTACCTTGATGGACTTGACATAGCCGGACACTTTAGCCATGACGTCGACTTCCTGATACGGCTGGAATTCGGCAGTGAGCTTAATGTCATTCGACAGATTCGCCCGCGAAGCTCGAGCGACGGGAACCACTAACGCAGACTCTGGAGCGATGCTCGATGCTTGAGGATTTTCCGAGCGTCGCGAGCAACCCGTCAGAGCAAGGATGAGAAGGATGGCGGTCCGGTTCAGCATGGTCATAGTGCGCCTGTGGCGTAGTCGAGCGCGGCGCGGCGGCTCAGGTAGTCGTATTTGGCGCTGGCGGCGCCGATCTGCGCCGATGTTTGGTTGAATTGCGCTTGCGTCAGTTCAATAATGCCGCTGAGACCGTTGTCGTATCGTGCCTGCGCCAGGCGCATCGCTTCGTTGGCCTGCGCCACCAGCCTGGCCGTCACATCCAGACGCCGGAGTGCGGTGTTTGCTTCAAGCCATGCGATACGAACGTCTCGGGAAATGGCGACGATTAGAGTTTGGACATCTTTCGCTGCCGCTTGCGCACGCAATTCCGCTTCCGATTGGCGGGCTGCATAGAGACCTCCATTCAAAACCGGGATGCTCACATTGAAGCCCACGGCACTGTAGGAATCGGGAAGCGAGCGGTTATGTAGAGGAATGTCACCGGCCGTCCCCAGCGCGTTAATGGAGGGATATTTCAGGCGTCTCTCGGCTTCTGCGAAACGTAGCGAGGCGCTGCTGTTCAGTTGCAGAGCCAGCAGGTCCGGCCGCTGCTGCCGCGCCAGGGCGATAGCGGCATCCGGATTCGGATCGACCGGCGCCGGCAGGTCGACAGTCGAAAGAGTGAACGTCTGATCCTGTTCGTAACCCATTGCCGCCGACAGGCGCGTTCGGCTTTCGCGGGCGTCGTTCTCCGCTTGGTAGAGCGCAAGTTCCGCTTCGGAAACGGCGACCTCGGCGAACCGGACATCCAGCGTAGATCGTAAGGCGCTCTCAGCCAAAGCCTGCAACTGGCGAAGCGTTATCCGGCGCTGTTCCACTGCGGCTTGCGCCACCTTCAGCACTTGGTCCGCACTCAGCGCTTGGTAATAGGCCTGCCGCACTTCAAGACGCACCAGGGCGCGCGTGCTCACCGCGTTCTTCGTCTGGGCCTGGGCTCGCAGTTTCGCGGTTTGCGTCAGGTCCTTGGTGCGGCCGAAATCGGTGATCATCTGGATCAGAGACACGCCCGCCGCACCGCGGCTGGACAGGCTGGATGTAGTGATGGCACCCGCAGCAACAACCGCACCGTGATCGGCCCCAACTCCAGTAATGCTGCCGTATAACGTTGGGTAGTATGCGGACCGAATCTGATCGGTGAGTTTGCCCGCCGCAGCCGCCAGTAAGTCCGAAGATCCAATACGCGGATTATTTTTCAGAGCGATCTGTTCGGCGGTCTTCGAGCGACATTGTGCTCTGCGCCGCAGCAACGGCACAGAAGGTGGTAAGAAGAACGACCGCCCTCAACTTACGACCGCTCCGCGTGCGAGGCGATTTTCAGAACGTTTGTGTCCTGTACCTCGATAAGGCCGTCGGTCACCAGCAGGAACAGCGATGGCAGCAAATCGTCGACCTTTTCCCTGGTTTCAATGAACTCAATCCGCACCGGAAGATGTTCGCCGCCGGCGCCGGAATCGCTTGTCTGGTGCAGGCGATGATGTGTGCCGAAGCCAGCCGCTGGCCGGATCATAGTCGCTCCGGAGACTCCCTGATCGAGCAGAAATAGCACGATTTCTTTATAGAGAAAGTCATGGCTGGCCGTGCTGTCTTCGTTCAGATGAATTGTCACTTTCTTGGCGGGGCCAAGACTTAGCATTCAATCGCTCCTGGCCTTACGCTAGTTGTTGTGCAAGATGTATTGCGCGTAGCGCTCTTCTTCCGCCGGGTCTTCAGCCAGCTTCCGCTTCAATATCCAGACACCTTTCTCGTCTGCGAGCAGGATGAGCCCAAGTCTGTCGTCCAGTTTGATTGTCGAGACGTTGGTGAACTGCCGCACGGTCTGCGGGTGTGCGCGATCTGAAAAGTTCATGATCGAGACGGTTTGCGCAGGGCTCGGCGAGATTGCGGGCACGTTGGAACTGACTAGGGCGGCATCGCCCGCCGCCGTTAATAGCGAAGCCGAAGCCATATCGAGATTGGCTACCAACTGCGGATGCCGTGGATTCGTGATGTCGATCAAGGTCAGAGTCTTTTGCGATGCATGTTCGGCGTACAGATAGTCCCGGTCGTAATGTTGGGTTACCGTGAAACGGGTGATTGGATCGCCGTTCGCAGGTACGTTGGCCAGAATTTCGATCTGATCCTGCGGTGGCGGCGGAGCTTGCTTTCTTGGATCTGGCCGACAGGGGAAAGATCGTGACCGCCAAAAGCAGTAGGGCAAATGAGAATAGTCTGGATATAGGCATCCTGGTTCATTTGTAAGGCCAGACCAGCGTTGACGCTACTGAAGAGTTTCTGAAGAATTTTCCTTACTGCGTCTTCAGAAAAACGTCAGGAAGTTGTCAGACGGCCCGCCTTCAGGCGGGTTTATAAAGGGAGGAAGGTGCGTATTCTCGTTGTCGAAGACGAGCTAAAGGTGGCTGCGGCTCTCGAGGCAGGTCTGGAAGCGGATAACTATTCCGTGCGGCTTGCGGCCACCGGTGAAGAAGGCTTTTACCTTGCTCACGCCGAGCCGTTCGATCTCCTGATTCTTGACGTGATGCTGCCCGGCCGGGATGGCCTGGAGATCCTTTCCACGCTGCGGCAGCGCGGTTTGAAAACACCGGTATTGCTGCTGACTGCGCGGGACGATGTGGACGACCGTGTCCGGGGTCTCGATACCGGCGCTGACGACTACCTCGTGAAGCCGTTTGCATTCCCCGAGTTACTGGCGCGCGTTCGTGCTTTGCTCAGGCGCGGCAAGCAGGAGGTGGCCCAAAAACTGAAAGTGGACGACCTTGAATTGGATCTGGCCACTCATTCGGTCCTTCGCGCTGGGGCGAAGCTGGATCTCACGGCACGGGAATTCGATTTGCTCGAATACCTGATGCGCAACCAGGGGCATGTTGTCTCTCGCGAGATGATGGAACGCGACATCTGGGGCGAGACTGCAAGGCACACGCCGCTTGATAATGTGATCGACGTGCACATGGCGCGCCTGCGAAAGAAAGTAGACGACCGGTTCGACAAGAAGCTGGTTCACACCATCCGCGGCGTAGGGTTTATTCTTCGTGCCTAGTAGATTTCGTCTATACCCTCGAAACATTCGTACGCGGCTGACGCTGGGCAATGTTGTAGTGCTGGCACTGGTCGTCGCCTTATATGCCGTGTGCGCATCAGCCGTTGCGCTGTGGGATTTCCGAAACCAACTGGCGAGGCACGCGATTCAGGATGTGGAAACGGTCGAAGGGCTGCTCGATTTTGCTGGCGACGGCACCCTCATGTTCCGGGACGATTACCACAATCACGCAGAATCGAAGAAAATCCAGGAGAGATACCTCGAGGTGCTGACGCCCGCTGGCCGAACGCTTTTCCGCAACGACAAGCTCGGCGATCAACATCTTGGCGGCGCTCCATTTCCCGGTGAGGGAGAAGGCGGCTATTCGCAACGGACAGGCCGTCTGGCGGATGGGACGCGCATTTTCCTCGTCAGCCGCCTTCATTCCATGAACGGGCGTCCCCTGCTGATGCGGCTGGCCTATAGCGAAGAACCATTGTGGGATCAATTCGAAAAGCTTCTGGCGGCCTTGCTGCTGGCTCTACCGGTCGCCTTGGCTGCGGCTGGGTTCGCGAGCTACGTACTCGCGCGGCAAGCGCTCGCGCCAATCGAGCGGATGGTGCAACGCTCCGAGCAGATCATGCCGGAACGTTTGAATGAACGTCTTCCCATCGACAATCCGGACGATGAATTGGGACGTCTCGCTCGCGTATTCAACGCCCTGCTGTCCCGCTTGGAGCAGGCTTTTGAGCAGATGCGGCGATTCACCTCCGACGCGTCCCACGAGCTACGAACGCCGCTCACGGCAATTCGAAGTGTAGGTGAGGTCGGTCTACGGAAGGCCGCCAGCCGCGAAGAATACCAGACCGTGATTGGAAGCATGTTGGAAGAAGCCAACCGGCTTACAGCGCTGATAGACAACCTGCTGACGATTTCGCGGGCCGAGGCCGGACAGGTTCCGCTCCAACCGGCCGAGTTCTCTCTGATGGAACTTGCGCGGGAATCTACGGCTCTGCTGGAGGTTCTGGCGGACGAGAAATCGCAGAATTTGCAGCTCCAGGGCGACGATGGCGCCATCGTCAGAGGCGATCGAATGATTCTCCGGCAGGCGGCCGTCAATGTTCTGCACAATGCCATCAAGTTCTCTCCCGTGGGAAGTTCCATCTCGATGCGCGTGTGGAAACAGAACGGCGAATGTTGTCTAAGCATCAGCGACAGCGGCCCGGGCATTGCCGAAGAACACTGGAACAAAGTTTTCAATCGCTTCTATCGCGTGGATCGAAGCCGGTCTGGGGATGCGGGCGGTACAGGTCTGGGTCTGGCCATCGCGCTTTGGGCTACGGAACTGCATGGTGGGAGAATTTCTCTCAAGTCGGTGCGAGGGTCCGGCACTACTTTCCAGATTGAATTGCCGACTGCCGCCTCCCTGACAAGCCAGGCCGCCAAGTAAGAGATAATTGGGATAGGATGTCAGCCGCCCCGAACACCTCTCCCATGGAAGCCCCGATCCATCCCTCAGACCCCATATCCGAAATGAAGCAGGCTCTCGAAGAGACGCGTGCGCTGACCCGCGAACAACTCGGCGCAGCTTGGCAGCTTCACTCGGACCGTATTCGCGAACAACTGGATTCAGGTTGGCACGAACAGATCGATCGCATCTTTGAAGAGCGCTTCGGCGAGGTTTCCGGCCGGCTGCATGAGGATTTCGACCGCGCGGTTAGCGCAAAAGCGGCCGAGCGCGCCGAGATGCAGATAAACATGGCCCGCGTTGCGGCTCAGCGGCATTTAACGGAGCAGTTGAATCACACGGCCCGCCGTTTGAAGAACGCTGAATCGCGGGAACTCTGGATCCGCACCCTGCTCGAATCCACCAACGGCTTCTGCTCACGCGCTGCGCTCTTTGCCGTCAATTCGAAAAACTTGCGCTTCGAAGGCGGGAAGGGAGTTGGCGGCAATGATCCCAGTCTGCAAACGGATGTCCCGGTTGCGAATGCCCCGGCGTTCCAGAATGTAATCGATTCGAAGGAGACCGTGGTCGCGATCGGGACCTCCGGCGAATTGTCCAACGAAATCGCCGAGCTTCTTGGCGATACCGCTTCGAAGAAAGTTTTTCTCTTTCCGATTCTGTTGCGAAGGGTCGTGGTCGCGGTGTTGTACGCGGAGCCGGGCGGAGAAGCGGAACCCGTAGATGTGAGTGCTCTGGAGTTGCTGGCTGCACTGGCCGCGAATTCAATGGACACGGAAGAGGTTGTAGTGCTGCCGCCAACGCCGGAACTAATTCAGATTGCCGCGCCTGTTGAAAGCCGGCGCAACGTGATCGCCATGCCTCTGGCCGCGGTAGAACCCGAGCCGTCCGAAGGTCGCGAGTCGCATTATCGCGCGCAGCGATTCGCTCGCACCAAGGTTGCCGAGTTGCTGCTCTACAAAGGGAACGACGTGAAGAGCGGTCGAGCCGAACGGCAACTGTATCGCCGGTTGAGAGAAGAGATCGACGCCGCGCGCGGCGCGTTCCGCCACCAGTTCATGGCCAGCGTTCCCTCCATGCCTGACTACTTGCATCGGGAGTTGGTAACTAGACTTGCGAACGGCGATGCAGCGCTTCTGGGAGATGATTATCCGGGGCCATTGGCGTAAAACAGCCCGTCTGATTGCCGCAGGGTTGGTAGCCGGCGCTCTGGCGGGCCAATCTCTGGAGAGCCTCGCGCAAAGCTACCGAAAAACTCCTTCAGCGCTCACCCGCGGCCCATTGGCCCGTTTCGCAGCTGCCCATCCGAACGACACAGAAGGCGCTCAGGCGCTTCTGGCTTTGGGAGCCGGTGATCTCGACCGGCAGAATTACGATCAGGCGATCCCGAGCCTGAAAGCTGCATCGAAGCGTCTCCCTTTACTCGCCGATTACATCGCGTTCTTCCTCGCAACCGCCCAATCGGCGGCCAACCGAAACGCTGAAGTCGTGCCGGCTCTTGAGCCGGTTTGGAAAATGAATCCGCAATCACCGCTGCTGGCGAAATCCGTGGTGCTCGCGGCCGAGACGGAAATTCTTCAAGAGCAAGGCAAAGCAGCCGTCGAACTCGTGCGCCGGTACTACACGGAGATCCCCAATCCTCAGGCGGATCTGTTGCTCGGACAAGCTTCGGAAGCGTTGGGCGATGGTATCGCCGCAGTCACCCACTATCAGGATGTCTACTACCACTTTCCAGCTTCTTCGCAAGCGTCGCAAGCCGAAGTGGCGCTCACCCGGCTGCGCACAAGCCTCGGCGAGAAATTTCCGCCACCCATGCCGCAGGTAATGTTGGAGCGAGCATCTCTTTTGGCTAGTGGTGTTTACGCCAAGAAAGCGAAAGAAGAACTAGAAGCACTTTTGCCGCAACTCGGCGGTCCGGACCGCGATATGGCTCAAGTGCGCATCGGTGCAGCGGATTACGCCGCGAAGTACACACAGCAGGCCTATACCTACTTGAAATCTCTCACAGTCGCCTCGCCTGAGGCAGATGCCGAGCGCATTTATTATCTGCAAGCGTGCGCCCGCCGGCTCGACAAGGCCGTCGAAGTCACCCAGTTTGCCGACGACCTCGGACGTCTGCATCCGAAGTCTCCCCGGCGCCTTGACGCGCTGGTGGCCGGCGGGAATTACTTCAGCGTTCAGAACGACGTGAAGTCGTACGAACCGTTATTCCAAGCCTGCGCCGACGCGTTTTCCGACGATCCTCAGGCTCCTTACTGCCATTGGCGAGTGGTCTGGTCGGCATACATTCAGAGGCGCCCGGAAGCCGGGAGTTTGCTGCGTGAGCATCTCACGCGCTACCCCTCGTCCGAGAAAGCGGCGGCCGCTCTCTACTTCCTCGGGCGCAGAGCGGAGAGAGCGAGCTCGCCGGCAGATGCCAAGGCTTTCTACACGGAGGTCGTGAATCGGTTCCCGAATTATTATCACGCCGTGTTAGCTCGCGAACGTCTGGCCGACCGGACGATCACGGCCGCCGGAGCATCAACTGAGACCACAGCTTTTATTCGCAGCGTCAAATTTCCAGCGTCGACCCACTTGAATTTCGACACGAGCGCGGAAGCGACTGTGCGTCTGAACCGCGCGCGGCTACTTTTGACAGCGGGATTCGACGAGTTGGCCGAAAACGAACTGAGCTTCGGCGCAAGAAAAGCTGCCGGTTCGAATGTACTCGCGGTGGAACTGGCGGCCATGGCACAGAAGCGCGGCGCCGACGATCAGGCCATTCGCTATATCAAGAATTTCGCGTCGGGATACCTCTCAGTTCCCATTGCTGGCGCTCCAAGCAAGTTCTGGCAGCTTGCGTTCCCGTTGCCTTATCGTGCGGCTCTCGAAACCGTCAGCCGCGAGCGCGATCTCGATCCCTACATGGTCGCGGCGCTCATCCGTCAGGAATCGGAGTTCAATCCGAAGGCGATCTCTCCCAAGAAAGCATACGGGTTGACGCAAGTGCTACCGTCCACCGGCCGTGAGATCAGCCGCAAGATCGGAATCAAACCATTTTCCACGCGGATGCTACTACAGCCGGATACAAATCTAAAGCTCGGCGCCTACTACCTGCGCTCCATGCTCGATCAATTCGGCGGAAAATGGGACGAAACCCTGGCGGCATACAACGCCGGAAAGTCGCGCGTGCTGAACTGGCGGACATTCGGTACTTTTGAGGAACCGGCCGAATTTATTGAATCCATTCCGTTCCGCGAAACGCGGGACTACGTCCAGATTGTGATGCGCAACGCCGATCTTTATCGACGGCTTTACGGATCGGGGCCCACTGCTATACTCTCGTCAAATGGGCTCTCCAGCAATTAGCAACCGGCCGCACTTCCGCGCCGATCGCATCGCGAATTTCACCGAATCCGTTATCCGCGAGATGACGCGGTTGGCGCTGGAGAATCGCGCTGTCAACCTGGCCCAAGGCTACCCCGATTTCAGCGCGCCGGAGGATTTGAAAGAAGCTGCCCGGCAGGCCATTTCCGACGACGTGAATCAGTACAGCATCACCTGGGGAGCAAAGCCATTCCGCAACGCCATCGCCAAGAAAACCGCGGCGTCTTATGGCTTGGAATTCGATCCCGAGCGCGAAATCACTGTTTGTTGCGGCGCCACGGAAGGAATGATCGCCACGTTGCTCGCGGTGACAAACCCCGGCGACGAGGTGATCGTCTTCGAGCCGTTCTATGAAAATTACGCCCCGGATTCCGAGCTCTGCGGCGCAACGCGGCGCGTCGTGTCCCTGCGGCCTCCCGGCTGGACCTTCGATCGCGACGAACTGCGGCGCGCCTTCAACTCGCGCACGAAAGCAATCATCCTGAACACGCCGAATAACCCAACCGGCAAAGTATTCACGCGCGAAGAGCTAACCTTCATCGGGGATCTGTGCCAGGAACACGACGCGCTGGCGATTACGGACGAGATTTACGAGCACATCCTCTACGAAGGCGCGCGCCACATCCCGATGATGACGCTGCCTGGCATGCGCGAGCGCACGGTCACCATCAACAGTATGAGTAAGACATACTCGGTAACGGGCTGGCGCGTCGGCTGGGTGTTGGCGCCGCCGGATCTCACTAGTTCCATTCGCAAGGTCCACGATTTTCTCACGGTCGGCGCGGCACATCCGCTGCAGCAGGCGGGCGTGATGGCGCTGGCGATGTCTGGCAGCTACTACGAAAAGCTGGCCCGCGAATACACGCATCGGCGCGACAAGATGATCGGCATATTGGAGCCTGCCGGCTTCCGCTGCTTCAAGCCGTACGGCGCCTACTACGTGATGACGGATATTTCAGGCTTCGGCTTCAAGGATGACCTTACATTTGTGCGTCATATGATTCATAATGCGGGGGTTGCCGGAGTGCCTGGGTCGAGCTTCTTTTCGAATCCAGCCGACGGCGCGCACCTCGTACGTTTCTGTTTTTGCAAGAAGGACGAGACGCTAGATGAAGCGGGCGTGCGGTTGAGGAAGCTATAACCGGTTAATCAAACTCGCTACATATCCTGCGCCGAACCCGTTATCAATATTCACCACCGTCACATTACTCGCGCACGAATTGAGCATGCCGAGCAGCGCCGCCAGTCCGTGAAAACTCGCTCCATAGCCGACGCTCGTCGGCACCGCAATTACCGGGCATGACACCAGGCCGCCGACCACACTAGGAAGCGCGCCTTCCATTCCGGCACAGACCACCACCACCCGAGCGCTCGTCAGACGTTCCCGATTGCTCATCAGCCGATGAATTCCGGCCACGCCAATATCGGTAATAGCGTCGACCTTATTTCCCATCGCCTCCGCCGTCACTCGAGCCTCTTCGGCCACAAAAAGATCGCTGGTGCCGGCACACGCTATGGCAATGCAGCCCTTCCCGTGAATAGTAGGATCGCGCATCACGCGAATGGCGCGCGACAGCGGAAAATATTCCGCATCCGGGATGCGTGTCATCACCATGTCAGCAGCCTCTTTGTCTGCGCGGGTCACTAGAATGTTACTCGCCCGGTCCAGCAGGTGCTCGGCGATGTCGGTAATCTGCTCCGGCGTCTTACCCTGTCCGAATACCACCTCCGGCATGCCGTGCCGCAGCGCGCGGTGATGGTCCACTTTTGCGAATCCAAGGTCCTCGAAAGGCAGATGCCGCAAACGGTCGAGCGCGGCATCGATATCCATCGACCCGGAACGCACCTCATCCAGAAGTTGCCGCAGTTGTAGTTGATCCATTTGCTAAGCCGAGAATATCAGAACTGCATCCGGTCACCGACGTTGATGCCAAACTTCCTGGCCGCGCCCGCCTTCAACTCGAGCACGAAGATTGCCGGTTTGTGACCGCCGTAGTTTGGGCACGTGCTTGCCGCGCCTTTGCAGGGCGGCGTGTCCGCTGCGATCTCCACTACCGTCTTGTTCAGGTCCATCCAAAGAATATCAATGGGGATTTTCATCTGATACATCCAGTACGGGTAAAGTCCCGGACTGCCGTGAACGAACAGCATTCCCCGATCTTCCCGCATCGAATCGCGAAACATCATGCCTTTCATCATGTCTTCCCGCTTCGTCATCGTTTCCACCCGTATCTGCTGGCCGTGCGGGAGAGTCAACGGAGTTGTCCGGAATTCCTCCACCGGATCGGAATTACCGCCGCAACCGGCGAGCATCAGGAGTACCATCGGGAGAGCACTGAGGGCATGGCGCATGGATACAATGAGGTATAACTTCCAGTATCCAACCGAATCCGCCGATGGCACAAGGTTTCTTTCAAAAGCTGCGCCTCACGCTCGACATGATCAAATTCGAGCATTCCGTGTTTGCGCTCCCGTTTGCGCTCACCGGCGCGCTGTTGGCCATTCGCGACGAAGGTTTCGTCACGCCGCAACTCGGTTGGAAGATTCTATGGATCATAGTGGCGATGGTAGCCGCACGCTCCGCCGCGATGGCCTTCAACCGCTTGCTGGACGCCGATATCGACCGCGAAAACCCACGTACGCGGATGCGCCATATCCCATCCGGACAGCTTTCAATGACCTTCGGTTGGGCTTTTGTGGCAGCATCCGTTTTGATCTTCTGCGCCGCGTCATGGGCCTTGAATCCGTTATGCCTGCAACTCGCTCCACTTGCCCTGACGATCGTGTTCGTGTACTCCTTCACCAAGCGATTCACGTCGTTTTCGCACATCGTTCTCGGTTTTTCATTGGGCATCGCACCGGCGGCGGCCTGGATCGCAATTCGCGGTTCCCTCGACACTCGAATTCTCTGGCTCACGGCGGCCGTCACCTTCTGGACCGCCGGATTCGACATCATCTACTCCTGTCAGGATTACGAATTCGATCGCGGAGCAGGCCTCTTCAGCATTCCCAAACGCGTCGGCATCGCCGGAGCGCTCTGGGTATCGCGAATCTTTCACATCGCAATGCTGATCTGTCTCATCTGTCTGGTAGATGCCTTCGCGTTGGGATGGGTCAGCATCGTCGGTGTGGCCGCCGTGGCCGCGCTGTTATTGTGGGAGCACACCTTGGTAAAAGCCAACGATCTTTCACGCGTGGATGCGGCATTCTTCACCGTAAACGGTTACGTCAGCGTGTTATTCTTCTTGTTTTGGAGTGCCGATATCTTCCTGCTGCGCAGGGGTTTGTAATCGTATGGAACCGATCATTGACGACGCTCGCCTGAAACCTATTTTAGAGAAAGTCCAACGCGGCGAGCGGCTCAGCTACACCGACGGAGTGACGCTTTACCGCAGTCCGGATATCCTTTCCATCGGCTACATGGCGAACCTGGTCCGTGAGAAATTGCACGGCGACGTCACTTACTTCAACGTCAACCGGCACATCAATCCCACCGACGTTTGTGTAGCAAGCTGCCGCCTCTGCGCGTTCGGCAAGCGCGCGAAAGATCCGAAAGCCTACACGATGTCGCTCGAAGAAGTCTGGCACCGCGCAGGCGAGGGCTGGTCGGAAGCTGTCACCGAATTCCATATCGTCGGCGGATTGCATCCCGAGCTTTCGCTCGATTGGTATTGCCAGATGCTCCGCGGTCTCAAAGAGCGCTTCCCCACCGTACATCTGAAGGCGTTCACCATGGTGGAAGTCGCCTATCTCGCACAACGAGCCAAGATCTCCATTCGAGAAACCCTAACCAGGCTGAAAGAAGCCGGCACAGACTCATTACCCGGCGGCGGCGCCGAAGTTTTCTCCGATCGAGTGCGGCGAATTATCTGCGATCACAAAATCGACGGATCGCAGTGGCTCGAAGTCGCGCGTGCGGCCCACGAAATGGGATTAAAAAGCAACTGCACCATGCTCTACGGACACATCGAGACGGAAGAAGACCGCGTCGACCACTTCGTCAAACTCCGCGAGCTGCAGGACAAAACCAACGGATTCCAAACCTTCATCCCGCTGGCCTTCCACCCGGACAACACGGCGCTTCATCACATTCCGCGCACCACCGGGTTCCTGGATCTGAAGAACATCGCCATAGCCCGCCTGATGCTCGACAACATCCCGCACATCAAAGCGTATTGGATCATGATGACGCCGAGAATCGCTCAGATCGCGCTCCGCTTCGGAGCCGACGACATCGACGGTACGGTCGTCGAAGAGAAGATCTATCACGATGCCGGCGCAACCACAAGTCAGGGAATGCACCGCAAAGAACTGCTGCGCCTGATCAAGGAAGCCGGCCGTGTTCCGATTGAGCGCGACACGCTCTACCGCCCGGTGGAGCGCACGGAAACCGCATTTACAGTGTTGGTCTAACATGCTCGCGCAGGAATCGCTTCGCACCTTCCTCGCCTAAATAGCGCGACAACATCCTTGGATCGGTGTGCGTCAGGTCGACCAGAATCAACCCGTCGAGAGCATCGGCGAATTTCTTATCCACATTGAATGCCAGCAGCCGTCCACCCAACTTCAGGTATTGCCGTAGCAGCACGGGAATGCCTTTCTGGTCGGTTTCAATGTCGGCCACCAATGCGGAGAGGTCTTCAACGTCCCACGGGCGCTCCTTCATCGGGCGCCCGCGGAACGGACTGCGCGCCTTCACAAACCGCATCAGCTTCTCATCGTCAGGCCGCTCGCGAAAGTAGTTGACCATAAATTGCCGCGACATGTACTGATAGTCGTTGCTGATGCTGACAGGACCAAACAGGATCTTATACCGCGGATTGCGAGCCACGTACGCCCCGATGCCCTTCCACAGCAGGAGAAGGGGCGCATAGCTTTTCTGATACTCCGGGCGAACGAACGATCTGCCCAGTTCAAGAGCAGAGGCGACCTTGCCGACGAATTCATCCTTGAACGCAAACAACGTGTTCGTATACAGACCGGCTTTGCCGAATCGCGGAGTAATTTCGTCTGCTGGACCCAGCCGGTACGCGCCCACTACCTCGTCTGTCTCCAAGTTGAACGCGAAAAGCTGAATGTAATAGGCATCGAAAGAATCGAGGTCGATAGATTTCCCCGTGCCTTCGCCGGACTGCCGGAATGTAATCTCGCGCAGTCTCCCAATTTCGCGCAGGACGTTGGGTATTTCGTAGGAACGCGCGTAGTAAGTCGCGCACCCATTGACTTCGGAAAGCTTGCGGTCCGCCGGGAGCTGGTCCACTTCCGCTCGAAGCAATGCCGGTTCGGTTGCCGCCACAATTGACGTCGGGAACAAGGGCCGGGAGCGCCGCGTCTTTGGGGTGTCGCGATGTTTCAGCAGATAAGTGCGCCATCGCAAATACCGCATCATCGTGGCGTCTTCTTCCATATCGCGCAGCTTGCGTTCCGGAATCAGTGACCCGATTCGCAGGTCGATTTCGCGATCCTGCTTGTTAAAGATTTCGTGCGGCAGCATTGCTGTGCGGAGCCGCGGATGCAACAGCCCGAGAAGGTGGAACAGCGCGCTGTTGGCGCCGGAAAAGTACATGGGCAGCACGGAGGCGCGCGTCATGCGGATCATCCGGGCAATCATCGGACTCCAGTCCGGATCGGTGACTTCGCGCTTGCGAAGGTTCATGTGCGCGACTTCACCGGCCGGAAACACAACCAGCAGACCGCCCCGCCGCAAATGACCGATAGATTCGCGCATCCCTCGCAGATTCTCTCTCTTCGCCTCTTCACCGCCGAACGGATTTACGTAAATAAAACGATCGGTCACGTTGGGAAAAACAGATAGTAACGAATTCGCCATGATTTTGACATCCGGCCGGATCGCTGGGAGTAACGCCCCGAGGATTCCTCCTTCGATGAATCCAAAAGGATGGTTGGCCACCACGACCGCCGCGCCGGTACGGGGGATGCGATCCAGATCCTCCGGCGATACCTTCGTATGCACGTTAAGAATCGATAGCATCGCTTCGAAGAACGATCGGTCCGCCTTCTGCGAAATAGCCTCGTGGTAGAGCGCCATCATGCGGTCCACCATCATCACGCGGTGCAACACGCTGAAATTAGTTCGGAGTTCAGGCAGATTAGCAGGGGAACGATCCACGTCCAATGATTAGCTTCGTTCCGTAACATTGACGTGACGGTACGGTCAAAAAAGTCGCAGGTTAAGCTGAAAGACATGCGAATCGACAACCTTTTGCGGCTAGCCGCCTATGGCTTGTCCATCACCGTTGCCTTGACGGCGCAGACGCCGTCTCCGGTGCCGGCCCCAGTAGTCCCGCCGCGGGAAAACGGCCTCTATGCAACAATCGTGACTTCTATGGGCAGCATTACCGCGAAGCTCTACGAGAAAGAGTCGCCGATCACGGTGAAGAATTTTGTCGAGCTGTCCCAAGGGCGAAAGGTCTGGACCGACCCGCAAACCCGCCAACGAACAAAGCGCGCCCTCTATCCAGGCACCATCTTCCATCGCGTGATTCCCGGCTTCATGATTCAGGGCGGCGACCCCACGGGGACCGGTGAAGGCGGCTCTGACGTGATCCCCGACGAACTCGATCCTTCATTGCACTTCGATACGCCAGGAAAGCTGGCCATGGCAAATTCCGGTCCAGGTACCGGAAGCTGCCAATTCTTCATCACGGAAGTCCCCACGCCACATTTGAATGGCAAGCACACCATTTTCGGTCAGGTAGTGGAAGGCCAGGAGCTTGTCGGGATAATCGCCCGTGTGCCCGTGGGCAAGGAGAATAGACCGCTGAGTCCGGTGAAGATCCTCCGCATCACGTTCCAACGCGTTGGTCCGGGCGCGCCGGTCGATCCTCCGGCGCCCGCTCGAAAACCGCTCATTACGAGCGCACCAGCCAAACGCTAGCTCATCGCCATCGCCGGCACCAACTCCGCGATCGAATCCACCACGCGCGTGGGCTTAAACGGATAATTTCGCAGATGATGCTGACTTGTGGAGCCGGTCAGAACAAGGATGCTCTGGAAACCCAAATCCGTTGCACCGCGGATATCGGTATCCATCGTGTCGCCAATCATGATCACTTCATCCGTGCGAAGATTGAGCCTCTTGCGGGCCGCGCGCATCATGAACGGATTCGGTTTGCCCACATGATACGCTCTCTTGCCCGTCGCCGACTCCAGCATCGCGACCAGAGCGCCGCAACCAGGGCGGGGACCGGAGTCGGTCGGGCACCACGTGTCCGCATTCGTGGAAACAAAGCCGGCCCCCGCCGAGATCAACCGATGAGCTTGCTCCACCATTTCATAATTCAGCACTCGTCCCTCGCCAACGATTACGAAGTCGGGCGCTTCTTTGCTAATGGCGTAGTCGACTTCATTCAACGCCGTCAGCAACCCACCTTCGCCGATCACGAACGCTGTTCCAAAAGGTTTTTGACTATGCACAAACTCGGCTGTGGCCACAGCCGACGTGTACACATGATCCACGGTGGTCTCAATATCGAATTTCCGCAATTTCACCACCACATCCAACGGAGTGCAACTGGAGTTATTAGTCAGAAAAAGATAGGGTGTATTACTTACTTGTAAGAATTCAATAAACTCCGGAGCGCCCGGAATGATCTCCGAACCTCGGTAAATGACACCATCCATATCGATGAGATAGCCGCAATTCATACTCTTTCTCCTCTTGAGATTAGCTTGTTGCTGGATGCAGGTTGACAACAACCAGATGACAACGGGGAAACAGTCTAGGATCGGCTACGAGGATCGAACTTCCCGCAAAATCCACGCCACGCCCTCAGAGGCGTTCTGCGCGGTAAAGTCTTGCCTGCTGCCATTATACTGTGAGGCGCCGTATCCCGTCAACACAAGAATTGTCCTCGTTCCTGCGCGGCGGCCGCACTCCACGTCGCTTGCCTTATCGCCAACCATGAAAGAATTCGCCAAGTCGACGCCGTGTTCGGCTGCAGCCTCCAGCAACATTCCGGGTGCTGGTTTTCGCCGGTTGGAAGGCTGATCTGGCGCCTCCGCCGCAAAATACGAACCGTCGATATATTCCTCGCCGGCCTGGCGCAGAAATTCCTTTTGCACCATCAAATAATCGTCAACAGTGAAATATCCACGCCCAATACCACTTTGATTAGTGACGATAAAAATAAGAAAACCACTGCGTTTAAGGTTCGCCAGAGCGTCGCGGACGCCCGGATATACGCGAACCTGTCCGGGATCGCGGCAGTATTCCACTTCCTCCATCAGCGTTCCATCGCGATCGAAAAACACCGCCCGCACGCTATCCATGAAAACTCGTCATCAACTCGGCGGGGTTGGTTGTCGCAGTGCCCAGTTTCCCGACGACGATTCCGCTGGCGTGATTCGAAATCTCAGCTGCCTCTTCCGGACTCGCGCCCGCGGCGAGCGACAGCGTGAACAACGCGATCGCCGTATCACCCGCGCCGGAGACATCGAAAACCGCTTGCGCTCGAGTGGCAATGCGGTATGGTGTTCTGCCGCCGCGGAACAACGTCATTCCTTCGTCACCCATCGTGATCAACAAAGAACCAGGATTCCAACGCGCCAGCAATGCACTCCCAACTTCCTGAATTCCAGTCGCACCCCCACCGGCGTAAGTAAAAGCCTCCGCACGGTTCGGTTTGATTGCGGTGACGCCATGCCACTCGATCGCATTAGCAGGCTTGGGATCGACTGTAACGATCGTGCCTGCCTCGCGCGCTATGCGGCAGGCGCCATCCACAAACGGCTGCGTCAAAAATCCTTTGCCGTAGTCGGCAAAAATCAGCGCGTCCATCCTACCCAAGGTTGCCGCCATCTGAACCAAAGCCTGTTGTATATACTCGTCCGAAGGCCGTTGCTGCGATTCCCGATCCACGCGGACAATCTGCTGATGCCGCGCGATGATTCGCGTCTTCACAGTTGTGCGCAACGCATCGTCCCGCTGCACGAGCGTAGTATCGATTCCCGCCGCATCCAGCAGTCCACATAATTGACGCCCCGGAGCGTCCCCGCCCACCATTCCCATGACACTGGCGAATTTCGTAAACTCACGAAGGTTGCGCGCAACGTTCGCCGCGCCGCCGGGATAGTGCGATTCGGCCGTTACCTCAACCACTGGTACCGGCGCTTCCGGTGAGATCCGCGATACGTTCCCCCAGACGAACTCATCTAACATCAAATCACCGGCCACCAGGATCCGGCGCGACGCAGCGGCCTCGAGAATTTCCTTCAATCGTTCAACTGTCATTGAATTCTCCAGCCTATCCGATTCGTGCCGCCCTTGCTAACGGAGGCATTCTGTTCCATCCTGATGGTTTCATGCCTGAATCGCCGGACTCTCCAGTTTCAAGCTCTATCCCGGCCTCCCCTGTCGTCGCAATGCACATGGCCGCAATGCACGTGGCCGCAATGCCGGTGGCCGCGACGCCAGTCGCCCCACAAGAGCGGCTCGACGTAATCGACATCCTGCGCGGCATGGCGCTGTTCGGCATCATTACCGCCAACATGCGCGGTTTCGACGCGCCCGCCGAGATCTACTTCAACATCACGCGGTTGTTTCCCGCACACGCCGACCGCTTTGCGCAGAATTTTGTCGACATGGTCTTTCAAGGGAAGTTCGTCACACTTTTCTCGTTCCTGTTTGGTGTGGGCTTCGCCGTTCAGATGTCCCGTGCCGAGCAACGAGGCACTTCCGTCTCCTTCTATCCGCGCCGGCTCACCGTCCTCCTGATCATCGGTTTAATTCATTCGTGGCTCATCTGGTGGGGCGACATCCTGGTCGGATACGCGCTGATGGGGTTCGTGCTTTTCCTGTTCCGCAACCGCTCGCAGAAGACCGTTATCATGTGGGCGTTCGCCCTTGCCGCGATTGACCTGCTCATGCCGACGGGATCATGGATTTGGGCGCACTTCCATCCTGCGCCGCTCCCGCCGCGGACCGTCGCAAGCGGCGCGGATGTAGCCCGAACGGCGGCCCTGCAGCATGTCATTTCCATCTATCGGGACGGCAGCTATTTCGCCATCACGAAGCAGCGTTTTCACGATTGGGTCACTGAGAATTCGCAGCCCATCTACCTTGTCACGTTCGTTTTTCCGCGCTTCCTTGCCGGCCTGTGGGTGTGGCGAACCGGGGTGTTCCAAAATCTCGAAGCCCACCGCGCCCTGCTTAAGAAACTCTGTTGGACCGGGCTCGCGCTCGGAGTCTTGGCCGATGTGTGGGCGCTCTTCGTTGCCTTCGTCGTAAAGCCGCCGCGGGGCCAGTTGACGTTCGTCAGTCTCACGCAAATCTATTGCCGCGATCTCTCCTTGCCCGCGCTCGCCTGCTTCTATGCCTGCCTCGTCATGCTCGCGGTTCAAAACCCTGCGTGGAAAAAACGCTTGTTGCCCTTCGGCGCCGTCGGCCGCATGGCGCTGACAAATTACATCACCCAATCGCTCGTTTGCACCTGGCTCTTCCGGTGGACTCACCTGTACGGCAAGGTCGGTCCGCTCTGGGACTTCGTGCCGACTATCATTGTCTATGGCCTGCAGATTCCGCTCAGCGTTTGGTGGCTCAGCCGCCATCAATACGGTCCGTTGGAGTGGCTGTGGAGGTCACTCACATATGGCAAAGCGCAACCGATGAAGCGAATCCAAAATCCACCCGAAGACGAGTTTGCGATGGCGCAAGCATGAGTGCGCAGTTGTCACCCGTTGTCCCCGAAAACCGCTTCGACACACTAGACGCCCTCCGGGGCCTGGCGTTGTTCGGTGTCCTCGTGGCGGATATGCGAGGCTATTGCGCTCCGGATTCGATTTACGGAAATGTCGCCAGCCTATTTCCAGGAATGCCCAACATCATCGCCCAGGGCGCCGTCGATCTCTTTATCACCGGCAAGGGCATCACGTTGTTCACCTTGTTGTTCGGAATCGGTTTCGGTATTCAAGTTTCGCGCGCCCAGAAGCGAGGCGCCTCACTCTCGTTCATCACGCGCCGCCTGCTCGTTCTTCTCGTGATCGGCCTCATCCACTCGTTCTTCATCTGGTCAGGCGACATTCTCGTTGGTCTGGCACTCGGGGGCTTCCTGATGTACCCCTTCCGAAGGTCCAGGCAACAGAGAGTACTCTCCTGGTCGATAGGCCTCTTCGCCGCGACTATTTTGTTTATACTCTCGCTCTACCTTTACCTGAGGGCCGGTTGGAAACTCCCCCCATCCTTCGGCGTCACTAATCCGCGAATGGCCATGTTAAGCGCAATCGACGCTTACCAAAACGGCAGCTTCTGGACAATGACCGTGCAGCGATTCAACGACTGGATCCAGATCAACAAATTCCTGCCTTTCGTACTCATCTTCTTCGCTCTGCCTCGTTTTCTCGCCGGACTCTGGGCGTGGCGCGGCGGCTACGTGAGCGTTCCGGAAAAGTACGCCAACGAGATCCGTTGGGCGGCGATCTGGGGACTGATGATCGGTCTCTTCGCGGATACGTTCGTCTTCGTGATGCGTTACGCGGTCAAACCTCAGCACGAGTTTACGTTTGAGCCCTTCGCCATTGCCATCGCCGAACAGATCTCCTATCCGGCCATCGCATGTTTCTACGCCTGCGGCCTGGCGCTGCTCATGCAGTGGGAAGTCTGGGTCGAACGTTTTCGCCCGTTCGCCGCGGTCGGCCGCATGGCGCTCACCAATTACCTGGTCCAATCGATCGTCTTCACCTGGTTTTTTCGTCTCACCCATCTCTTCGGAAAAGTGGGGCCGGCAATGAGTCTGATTCCGAGTGTCCTGTTTTTCGGCTTGCAGATCTTGTTCAGCGTCTGGTGGCTCAATCGTTTCCAATTTGGTCCGATGGAGTGGCTATGGCGCACGCTGACGTACGGTGAATCACAGCCCATGCGGCGCGAGCCCCCTGAAGAGTCTGCCGCCCTGGCCGAGGCATAGTCACCATGTCTCCCGTCTCGTCTCGAGAGCGTATCGACGTTATCGACGTGCTCCGGGGCATCGCTCTGTTCGGCATTCTCGCCGCGAACATGCGAACGTTCAACGCCCCCGGCCAGATTTACGCAGACATCGAGTTCCTGTTTCACAACCCGGCCGATCTCGCCGGGCAGGCCTTCATCGATTTCTTCATTACCGGCAAGTTCATTTCGCTCTTTTCGTTTCTGTTCGGAATTGGCTTCGCCATCCAGATGACCCGCGCCGAGGAGCGCGGTTCTTCCGTCTCGTTTTATCCGCGGCGGCTATCCATTCTTCTCCTCATTGGTCTTGTCCACGCCTGGCTGATATGGTGGGGCGACATTCTCGTTGGTTATGCCATCACCGGATTTCTGTTGATGCTCTTCCGCCGGCGAAGCCAGAAAACGATTGCCATCTGGGCACTCAGCCTCGCCGCGGCAATGTTCGTGGCCATGATCGGCTTCTACATTATTTACTTCCGTGTGATGCACAAGCCACCGGACACAGGGAACGATGACAAGCTTGCCGCAACCGTGCAGCAGTCAATTCAGATTTACCGGGATGGTTCGTATCCAGCCGTCGTGGTGCGCCGATTCCACGACTGGTTCGAGCTGAATCGGTTCTTGCCGATCATACTGATCGTTTTCATATTCCCGCGCTTTCTGGCCGGGCTTTGGGTCTGGCGGACCGGTCTCATCACAAATCCACAGCCATTTCTGCCTCTGGTGAAACGCGTCGCATACTGGACGCTTGCCGCCGGACTCGCTGCCAATACCACTGCGCTTTTCATCCACTTCGTCATGAAACCAACCAGTACGATGGTCGGCCTCAAATTCGCACGCCTATTCGCCGAACAAATCTCCATACCCGCCATGGCCTGCTTCTATGCATGTGTGGTGCTTCTGCTGATGCAATCCGAAGCATGGAGCACGCGATTGCGGCCCTTCGGCGCCGTGGGCCGCATGGCGCTCACCAACTACCTCGTGCAGTCGCTCTTTTTCACCTGGTTCTACCGGCTCACTCACACGTTTGGAAAAGTGGGACCGGCGATCGGTCTGATTCCCGACGTTTCTCTTTTTCGCGGCGCAGATTGTCTTCAGCGTATGGTGGCTGGAGCGCTACCAATTCGGACCGGCGGAGTGGCTCTGGCGATCGCTCACCTACGGAAAATGGCAATCGATGCGCAAACTTGTGGCATCCTGATTCCATGCTGACCAGGCGTTCCGTACTCGCGGGCTCTGCCGCGTTCGCCGCACAGGTTTCCCGTGCCGCGGAGACTGTTCGTTTACCCCGCCCCATGCGAGTGGCCATTCTCGGCTTCGACGGCCACACCGCCGAAATCGTCGCCCAATTGCCTCAACTCCCAGACGTCACCGTTGCGGCCATCTGCGATCAAGACCCGCAAGCGCTGGCCAAAGCCGCCAAAAATCCACGACTCGCCGGCGCTAAGCAATATGCCGATTACCGCCAGATGCTCGACCGCGAAAAGCTGGACATCGTGGCCGTTTGCAACAACGACGGAGAACGCGCCGAAGCGATCCTCGCATGCGCCGCGCGAAAGCTCGACGTCATTGCCGAAAAGCCCTTCGCGCTGACCATGGCCGGCCTCACCAGCATCCAGCGCGCCGTCGAGCAGCAGCGCATCCACCTCGGCATGCTGCTGCCCATGCGTTTCGATCCACAATTCCTCGCCATGAAACAGATCGTCTCCGAGGGCCTCATCGGGGAAGTGGCGCAGATCGGATCGCAGAAGTCATACAAAGCCGGCGAACGCGCCGCCTGGTACAAGAAGCGCGCTACTTACGGCGGCACCATTGCTTGGATCGGGATCCACATGATCGACCTCATGCGCCACATCAGCGGCCGCGAGTTCAAGGAAACGTTTGGATACCAGGCCCACATCGGCTTCCCCAATCTGGGAGAGATGGAAAACGTCACTGCCTCGCTCTTTCGTCTCGACAACGGCGGCGTCGCCGCGCTCCGCATGGACTATCTGCGTACTGAAACTTCCCCGACCCACGAGGACGATCGCCTCCGCTTGGCCGGGACCAAAGGAGTTCTCGAGTACCAGGCCGCGACCGGGGTCACGTTGATGACCACCGAGCAGAAGCCTCACAAGATCGAGTCGCTGCCTCCCCAGCAGTCGGTATTCCTCGATTTTCTCAATTCCTCCTACAACGGCAAACCGGCCGCGCTCACTCTGGCCGATTGTTACCGCGTGACCGAAATTACAATCGCTGCCCAGACCGCCGCGGACAAGGGACAGACCGTTCAAATTTAAGATAGATATAAAGCCGCGGATTGAATCGGTCGATAAAGTGTGATAACTCCCCAGCCAACATCGGAGGTGTATGGGTTATCACAAGACATTAGCGATTATGCTCACGCTGGCAGGCGCGGCTTACCTGCCGGTAACTTTAACCGCCAATTCGATCCAATTGGACACCACGCAATTCGGTCATCTGGATCAAGCGAATGTGACGGATTGTAACAACGGGGGCGGAGGCATCAATAGTGCCTGCGGGCCTACTGCGGTGGTCAATTCATTGGTATTTCTGCAGAACACATACCAAACAATTTACGGCACGACCTTGATTCCGCACACGGCAGGCAACACGGCCATACAAGATCAGACCGCAGTCGGCCAAACGTTGGCTTGTTATCAGTCATGCGGCGAAAATGGCACCAGCATCAGTGAGTTCATCAACGGCAAAGAGGCATACATCAACTCGGTTGCCCCCAACACCACATATTTCAAGGTGCAGAACTCTTTCGCGCCAGGCGGCGTAGACCCGACGTTCAATTTTCTGTACAGCGAACTCGTCGATAGGGAGGACGTCGAGCTGCTGGTAGGGTTCTATTCGATTAACCCTGCTACCGGCCTTCTTGTCCGGAACGACGGCCATTACATCACACTGACCGGTATATCTTCGGCGACCAACGACGGCAACGGAACAATCAGCTTCGTTGATCCCTCGGGCGGTGTGGACATGAATAATATCGCCACGTTTCTGGCAACGGACGGCTCCATTCGAACCACCGCCTACCTATCTGGTACCAACCCGGTGACAATCATCGAAGCGGCAGTCTCTGAGAGCCCAATTCCCGAGCCCGGTACGTTGCTGCTGGTGTTCGGAACTGTTCCCGTCGCCTTGTGGATCCGGACGCGCGTATTCCGGCTTAAGCGAAGATGCCCTCGTGTACGTTGCCCGCGATATCGGTCAGCCGGAAATCGCGGCCCGAGTACCGATAGGTCAGCTTCACGTGATCCAGACCCAGCAGCGCCAGAACCGTCGCATGGAAATCGTGAATGTGCATCCGATTTTCCGCCGCGTGATAGCCGAAGTCATCGGTGGCGCCGTAGGCGAAGCCGGCCTTCACGCCGCCACCGGCCATGCAGGGCGAGTAGCCGTACGGGTTGTGATCGCGCCCGTTGCCGCTCTCTGAAACCGGCGTGCGGCCGAACTCGCCGGACCAGATGACCAGCGTGTCCTTCAGCAAGTCCACGAGCCTTCAGATCCTTCAGCAGACCCGGCGATCGGCTTATCGACTTCGGCCGCATTTTCGTTGTGCTTCACAAGCAGATCGGAGTGCTGATCCCATTTGTAGCTGTGGGTGCACTGAATGAAGCGGACATCCGCCTCCGCCAGGCGGCGCGCGAGCAGACACTGCCAGCCGAAATCGGCCGTCTTCGGATCGTCCAGACCGTAGAGCTTCTTGGTCGCGTCGGATTCGCCCGAGACGTCGAACACCTTCTGCGCCTCGGCCTGCATCCGGAAACCCATCTCGAACGACTGGATGCGCGTCTCCAGTTCGTCGTCCAGCTTCCACAAGTTCCTGATGCTTGCGATTGATGGCCTGGATCATGTCGAGTTCATACCGTTGCTGTTCGCGGGTCAGCCCTGGTTGACCAGGTATTCGATCGGTTCCTTCTGGATCTCAGTCACCTGCATGCCGGCGTTGCCGATGGCGGTGCCCTGCACCGAGCCCGGCAGGAATCCGGACGCCCAGTTCTTCGCGCCGCCATGCGAGAGCGCCGGCTTGATGGTGATGTAGCCGGGCAGATTGCGATTCTCCGAGCCCAGGCCGTAGAGCACCCAGGAGCCCATGCTCGGCCGCGTGAAGGTGAACGTGCCGGTGAAGGTCTGCAGCAGCGCCGCGCCGTGATCGACGCCTTCGCCCACCATCGAGCGAACGACGCAGAGATCGTCGGCGCATTCGCGGATATTCGGGAACAGATCGCTGATGGGAAGTCCGCTCTGACCGCAGTTCTTGAACTTCCAGGGCGACTTCATCAGCGGACCGGTCTTGCCCGCGGCGAAGGTGAGCGGCTGTTTGATGGGCAGCGGCTTGCCGTCGTTGGCATCGAGATAGGGCTTCGGATCGAAGGTATCAATCGACGACGGTCCGCCGTGCATGAAGAGGAAGATCACGCGCTTGGCCCGGGCCGGGAAATGCGGCGCCTTCGGCAGCAACGGATCGGCGCGGCAGCAGGCGAGCCGGTTGTCGCCGCCTCCGCCAGCAGCGAATTGCAGTCCCAGGAATCCGAAGCCGCACGCGGCGTCGCGCAGCATTGCGCGCCGGGACAGCTTCGAGTCTCGGGGAGCCTTGGTAATGAAAGATCGGATGTCCATATGATCCTCAATAAACGTACATGAATTCGTTGGAAGCCATCAGCGCATGGCAGAAGCTCTGCCACGCCTTTTCTTCATCGATCTCATTCCACTTTCGCCGCAGACTCTGGATGTAAGTGAGCCCCGTATCGATTTCGTCCGCGGTCGGGCGGCGGTCGAGAATGTCGCAGATAGGCGCTTCGATCCGCCGCGCGTCTTTCTTTTCCTGCTTGAGAACCGCGTCCGCCAGCGACTTCGCTTCGCGCACCACCAGCGGGCTATTCATCACGAACAGCGCCTGCGTCGCAACGGTGGTGGAGCTTCGTTTTCCTTCAGGACTGGTGGCATCGCCGAAATCGAAAAGCGTGTAAAGGGTTGGCAGATTGGAGCGGCGCAGCGGCAGGTAGATGCTGCGGCGGTTCGTGCTCTCCGGATTCATGCTGATGCGGTTGGCGCTGGTTTCGCCATCCGTTCCGACGCCCGGATCGAGCGTGCCGCCCATGGTCAGATCAAGGTCGCCCCCCAATGGAGAGAAACGCGTCGCGAATCTCTTCCACGCTGAGGCGGCGCTTGGGAAAACGGGACAGCAGACGATCTTCCGGATCTTTGGCTTTCTTCTCGGCGTCGTACGCCGCGCTCATCTGGTATGTCTTCGAAAGCATGATGAGCCGGTGCATCTTCTTGATGGACCAGCCGTTCTCCATGAACTGGCGGGCCAGATAATCCAGCAGCTCCGGATTGGATGGCCGGTCGCCGAGCCTGCCGAAGTTGTCCGGTGTGCGAACGATGCCTTCGCCGAAATGGCCCTGCCAGATACGGTTCGCCATCACGCGCGACGGCAGCGGATTTTCCGGCGATACAATCCAATCCGCCAGTTCCAGCCGTCCGCTCTTTGTGGCAACCGGCAACGCGGGCGCACTCACGCGAAGAATCGACGGAGGTATCTTCTGGACCGGATCGCCCAGGTTGTGATAATCGCCGCGAAGGAACACTTTCTGATCCTCCGATTCGCCCTCCTTCACCGCGGACGCCATCGGGACTTCCTTCGTTGGAGCGGTGCGTTCCAGTTCCGTACGCTGAGCAATCAATTCGCGTAGCGACTTGATTTTCTGTTCCCTGGTCTGCGGCTCCTTAGGTTTGTCGTCCTTCCCGCGGCGGCCCTCCTTCTTGACACTGTCATCGTCGGCACCGTCATCTTTTATCGTCGCGATTTGATCTTCCTGCGAGCGGTACAGCGGACCCTTTTCAATCCACACGGCGTGAAAGAACGGTCCTTCTTCCGCACGGAAAACAGGACGCGGTCCAGCCACTTTTCCCGCAGCCGGATAGCTGTGACGCGCCGTCTTCCACCAGCTCAAATCCTGATCGTACCGATAGGCGCCCTCATGAAATGCGTCCTGATACTCCTCGGCAACTTGCTTCCGAGTGCCATCGGTCGCGGCATGCCACTTGGCGAGTTCCGGACGCGTTTTAACACGCAGATATTCGACCCAGGCCCTAAGCAATCTCTCGTCCAACTTTGCATCGGCGGCAACCTGCTTAGGCTCTTCGTTCTTTCCATATACGCGATACGCGGCCAGCATGTAGCCTGGAATGAGGGCTTCCTCTTTGTCGCGTTCGCGCTTCGCTTCCTTATCGAAATCGATGATCTTGTCGATCTTGCCTTCCACATCAAGAAGCGCATCCCACTGCTTCTTGAACGCCTCGAATTCGCCGGCAGGCGCGAGCGGTGTCTCCACCGGAGGACCATCCTGCCCCTTGGTGTAACTCAAAGTGCAGGCGAAAATCGCAGCCATCGAGTAGTAGTCCTTCGTCGCGATGGGATCGAACTTGTGATCGTGGCAGCGGGCGCAGGTGACGGTCAAGCCCAAGGAACGCTTTCGACGTCACATCGATCTGATCGTCCACGACGTCGTAGCGTTTCAGCGGAAGATCTTTTTGCGCCAGAGCCTTCTTGCCGAGTGCCAGGAAGCCGGTGGCGATGATGCCGTTGTAGCCGACTCCGGATTTCGCGTCGGCCGCCAGCATGTCTCCCGCAAGTTGTTCGCGCACGAACTCGTTGTACGGCATGTCGTGGTTGAATGCCTGCACCACATAATCGCGGTATCGCCAGGCGTGCGGATAGCGGTGATCTTCGTCGCTGCCGGTGGAATCGGCGTAACGCATCACGTCGAGCCAGTGGCGTCCCCAGCGCTCGCCGTAGCGCGGCGAGGCAAGCAGCCGGTCGACCACTTTTGCGAACGCGTTGGGCGAGTTGTCGGCGAGAAAGTCCTTGATCTCTTTTTCAGTCGGCGGCAGACCAGTCAGATCGAATGTCGCGCGGCGTAGCAAAGTGTTCTTACCGGCCGGAGGAGCGGGCTGGAGACCATTCTTTTCCAGATTGGCGAGAACGAACCGATCGATATCGTTCACTGGCCAGTCTTTCGATGTAACGGCCGGCGGGGCTGCGTGTGCGATCGGCCGGAAGGCCCAGAATTTCTTGTCCGCGTCGGTGATCACTCCACGGGTCGTGACTGCACGAACTCCCATCGCCGATTCCACAGCCGGCGTGGGCGCTCCCGTGCCGATCCATTCCCGTATGGACGCGACCTTTTCCGCCGCCAATTTTCCTTGCGGGGGCATCTTCACACGCCCCTCATAGCTCAAAGCTTGCAGGATGATGGCTTTGTCCGGCTCCGCCGCGGCCCCGAAAAATCCTCCTGCGGAAGCTTCCTTGAGACCCTCCGCCGAACTCAAATTGAGCCCGCCATTCTTCACTTTTTCGTTATGGCACCCTTGGCAGTTCTCAACGAAAATAGGCCGAACCTTCTTCTCAAACAGCTCGAGCTGATCCGGAGATTGAGCATGAACCAAGTGCGAGCCCATCAGCAAAGTCAGAGTGGAAAAGATGCGGACGTTAAAGCTCATAGGGTTATGGCGCGTAAACGTTAACTATATCAACTGATCTCATAATACCGAAATCAGTTAAGTCAGGTACGGAGTACGCGCCAAAAAGCTACCGCCAATATCCGCGCACGAATACATAACCACGGCCGCGGCGCTCCCAACGGGGCGCCACCCAGGCTTGTCGAGCGCGGGGCGGACGCACCCATCTGCCCGGCGCCCACACGTAACGCCCGCCGGCGTAGTTATAATATCCATCGGTCCAGACATAGCCAGGACCAGGAGCATAACCAACCGCGCCATACACTCCCGGCGGTGGTGGTGTTTGGACATAGTAAGCGGGGCGCGCGGCACACCCCGTGATGCTAAATAGACTCACTCCGCCCGCCAATAACAACGTTGCACCGATTCGTTTCACGTTCAGCACCTCTGGCAATTTGGACCGTGCGAGAGCCCGCCGAGGTTGCGATGCCGACAATTAAATATGGTTCACGGAGCTACGATGAAGAGGCCATGCCGAAGGTGAACGGAATTGTGGAGACAGTGCTTCACGTAGCGGATGTCGGGCGATCGCGTGAGTTCTACCAATCGTTATTTGGCTTCGACGACGTAGCCGGCAGCGACCGTTTCTGTGCGTTCCATGCCGGGCCGAAGCAAGTCCTGTTGCTATTCCGCACGGGCGGATCGACGGAGCCGATCGCGGTTCCCGGCGGCCTGATTCCGCCACACGACGGAGCGGGACATCTCCATGTGGCCTTCGCAATTTCAGAGAGCGAGTACGACGGCTGGACGGAGCGCCTCACCAATCACGGCATCGCCATCGAAAGTGAAGTCAAATGGCCGCTCGGAGGACGCAGCATTTACTTTCGAGATCCGGATGAACATCTACTGGAATTGATCACGCCTGGCTGCTGGACTGCATACTAAGAGTTCCAGCCGCAGTTCCAGCTAACGTTCCGAGATAGTGATCGGTATCGGCTTGGCTGCTTGCCATGCGCGTGTAGAAATCGCGTTCAGCGGCAGTGAGAGGCGCCAACCGGGACCGTTTCCAAGCGAATTCGTAGAAAGGCATCTCCGCTTCATTTCTCTGCCGTTCGTAGCCGGCCAGAGCGCTGGCCATGGGTTCCCGGCCGGACAATCCACGATCTAGCGCGTCCGACAAGAGTTCCGCGCTGCGAAAGGCGCCGGCGATTCCCTGAGCGGTGATCGGATTGCGCCGGCAACCCGCATCGCCCACCAACGCCCATCCGTCGCCAAACGGCACACGAAAGTAAGGCGGCATGTCCGCCGCGCCAAGAATTCTCTCGGCCCGCCTTCCATGAGCGATCAGTTTCGCCACAGGGCCGATTTGCGCCAGCACTTGATCATAAGTATGGGCAACATCCCGTTGCGCCTGCGGGAATGCGTCATGCGTCCAGGCGGCGAGAATGCAGGTGTCTCCGTCGTGCGTCGGGAAGAGCCCTGCGGCGAAACCATCGCGCAGATACATATCAAATCCGTCGGCTGCAACACCCCTCCAGTGGCTGTAGTAAATGGCGCAACCGGCCAGGCGCAGTTCGTATTTCCGCGCATTCATCGCCAAGGCAACCATCGATTCCGCTCCGTCGGCGCCCACCACGACTCTCGCATGCAGTTCCGATGTGGTACCTCCTTCGGCGCTGCCAGTGATGCCCTTGACGTGCGAGCCCTCTGTGACAATCCCAGTCACCAGAAACTTTTCGCGGACTTCGGCGCCCGACTCACGCGCGGCGTCAATAAGAATCTTGTCGAGCACGCTGCGGCGCGGAGCATAAGCGGCGTCCACTCCGTCAACCGCAGGCGGAGTGCCAGAGAGGATGACATCGCCGAAATCAAGATTGATTTTCCGTATCGGTGGGCAACCCGAGGCGGTCAAGGCATCCAATAATCCCCAATGCTTCAGCCGCGCGATCGCTCCCTGCCACAGGAAGTGAGTGGAGATGGTGTCGCTGGGAAAGGACTTACGATCGGCCAGAAGGACCTTATATCCTTTGCGTGCCAGCAACATGGCGGTAGGGGAACCGGCGCATCGCGCACCGATCACAATCACGTCGTACATGAGCGCCTCCAGAGATCCTTAATGCTCTCAGTCTATACCTGGAGCCCGTTCATGAAAGGTGCCGCGGTGCCGATATGGACGTAATGACTGGCACTGCCACTTCTTCAGCATCGCGCGAAAAGGCTCTCAAGAGCTTGAACGAATTGCCGCCGCTTTCCCCGATATTGAATCGCCTACTTGGCAGCTTAGCCAACGAAGACGTCTCCTTTGCGAAGCTGGCGTCGCTGATTGAGAAGGACACACTTCTGGCCGGAAACATTCTGCGGCTAGTGAACTCGTCGCTGTACGGGTACCGCGGAACGGTGAACTCCATAGGGCACGCGATCAGCATCATGGGGCTGGTGAAATTAAGAAATGTCACGCTGGGATTGTCGGTGAGCAATCTGTGGGCGAAGGTACGCACACCGAAAAATTTTTCCATTTCGAGATTCAACCAGCACTCGCTAGCCGTTGCGGTCCTGTCCGATCATCTAGTGGAAAAGGTACAAGTGGCGTATCCGGAAGGAGCCTTTCTGGCTGGACTCTTCCACGATCTGGGAAAGTTGCTAATGGCTACGGCGCTACGCGACGAATTCGAAATGATCCAGGGACTGATGTACACCTCGGGAAAGTCCCGCGAGGAATGCGAGAGAGATCTGGTAGGTTGCACGCACGCGGAACTATCGGCGCTCGCGCTCGATCGATGGAATCTGCCGGCGCCAATCCAGGCGACCGTACTGCATCATCATCACCCGGAAGACGTCCCCCGCGATGAAGACGACGGATTCCCGTATCACCTGGCGCACATCTTATGCGCCGCCAACGACGTAGTGAATGCGATGGGGATTACCCCCTTTCTCCCGGCACACGAAACAATTCCAGCAGAAGACCTATCGGCCCTGGACCGTCTGGGAGTGGCGAAATTCGGGCCTGCCATGATGTCGGAATTCCAGGTGGAGTTCGAAGCGATGCGCAGCATCAGCTAGCAAGGCAAAATTCTCGTCGCCTGTGCCGCCCGAAAGCCCGACGGCCCCATCTCCAGACAGGTGTCGCGGAGTCATCCGACATATTAGTGGCCTGTCGCCGCGAAATAGTTAGCATCGGCAAACCCCTTACGACACACGCGCCCCGCACGCCGAGCCGCGACTGTGAAGGAGCGTTTTAAGCTCACGTTTTCACTGCGACAAGCCACTGGCCAGGGAACTATCGAGGAAGACGACCGGGGTGAAACGCTGCCGCTCCATGATCTGCTTTGATGGAGTCGCGGACCACCCGCCAGTTCAGGCGGTTGTTGTCTGATCTCCCCTCCGATGTTCAGCGCGAAGCCAAACCTGCATATCGCACCTTCCAGACTAATCCGGCCCATCCCGGTTTGCAGTTCAAAAAGCTGGAAGGAGACGACGACATCTATTCAGCTCCCATCGGCCTCGACTACCGTGCACTGGCGGTAATGAAGAAAAATCGCATCGTCTGGTATTGGATAGGCAGTCATTCCGAATATGATCGCTTAATCTGAAAGTCGGCAAGCCGCTTCTGAAACCGTGCACTCAGCCAGCCCGCGCCTCCAGCCGCATCGGCTGACGCCGCCAATACGTCAGCGAACGCCAACACCACTCCAGCGGACCATAATTAAAATGCCGCAGCCAGATCGGACTCACCACCAGCGAAACAATCCAAATAGCAATCACCACGTAATAAAGCTGATATCGCTGCAACTTGCCGAACAAACCAAAGCCATATCCATAAAATACAAACCCATAAACAAGAGAATGCAGAATGTAGTTCGACAACGCGGTTTGGCCGACGGCCGCCAGGCGGCTGGTGAGCCCGCGCAACAACCCCGCCTTGCAGATCAGAAGTATAAGCGCCACGTGGCCAAGAGTCACACCGACCCGGCCCACCTGGTATGTACTGAACGTGAATATCGTTTGCAAAGGCTCAAAGTTCTGCCGGTAAGATAACCACGCCGAGATCGCATTAATCGGCAGACCAATGCCATATCCCACGGCAAGCATCCACCAATAGAACCGGTATGAATGTTTGGCCGCCAGAATTCCCAGCTTCGCGAACGCAATGCCAACAAGCATCATACTCAACATGTCCCAGCCACTCTTGTAGAACGGAGACGAATGCCACTCGAAAACGATACCTGCGCGCTTGGCAACCAACTTCCAATAGGACCCACGATAAGGCTCGGCCTCCTTGCGAAGATCCTCGTCGCTCGGACTGAAGTATTTTCGCTGATTTTCCCAGGTCTTCTGGGCCTCTTTTTGTTCGTCCGTGAGCGGCTTGTGTGCCGCAGTCGCCTTTTCAGCTTCCATCACCAGCTCGTGGGTTTTTCGCAGATGGAAACCCTGCCGGATCTGGCCTCCGGTCATGAATAGAATAAGCACGCCGGCCGTGATGAGAAGCGCCTTGGGTCGCAAACCTTGCAGCGGAAACAATATGAGACCCAGCAACGCATACGGGTACAAAATATCGCCGTGCCAGATCAGGTACGCGTGAATCAAGCCAAACAACATCAGCCAGAGAGTTCGGCGATAATACACTTCGGCCGCCCGGATTCCCGCGCCACGGCTTTCATTCCGCGTGATCAGGTAATACGAACCGGCGCCGAACATAAGCGAGAAGATTCCGCGCATCTTCCCGTCAAAGAAAATGTACTGCACGAAGAACGCAGCCAGATTGATGCCCGTCGCGCCGCCGGCGACTTTCGGGTTCCAGTCGGCCGCCATGGGGAGCCCGGAAAAGACAATGTTCATCAGCGCGATGCCGAGCAACGCAGCGCCCCGAACGACGTCCATGGAAGAAATCCGTTCAGCGGAACTGACCGGAGCTGGGTACGCGATCACCTCAGTCTGTAAGTCCTGCATGTGACCTCCGTGCGGTTTGAAGTTTAGCATAAAGCCCCATGCGCTGGTGGGCAATCTGCTATAAGCTGGATACCTATGAAGACATGGATTCTGGTTCTCCTCTCTACTGCGCTCCTCTCCGCGGCGGGTGTCGATTCGAAGGGTGAAAAAGACGTTCTCGGCGCGATGGATGCCTGGAAGCAGGCGACGATGAAGAAGGATCGCGCCGCGCTCGACAAGCTTCTGCATCCCGATCTCACCTACAGCCACTCGAGCGGGAAGACGCAGACCAAAACCGACGTTCTGGACTCAGTGACGAAAGGGCCGGGAACAGTAGATGGCATCGAATTCTCCGATACCACCGTGCGCATTTACGGCAAGACGGCGCTGGTGAAGGGCACAGTCGACATCACCGGCACCACCGACGGCAAGACCACTAAATCGCACCTCAGCATCCTGCACGTATGGATCAAAGACGGCCAGGGATGGCAGATGGTGGGACGGCAGGCTACCAAGCTTCCCTAATTAGCGAATCGCGTCCCTAGAGCCGCGCCCGAAAGCGGAGCACCCACGCGACCAACAGCCACGCGGCCGCGCTTACCAGAATCACCGCGGTATGCAAAAGCATCACGTGCGGCGCTTGGATATTCGCGCAATGGAGCTCCAGCATAGTCACGCCGCCCAATCCCGCAAGAGTAGCCACCGCCAGTCCGGCAGTCACGGAATTCACCGCAAAACCGCGCCGAAGTAGTAGCCAGCTCGCAAGAGCCGTCGGAAGCGCGACTAGCAGACCTGCGGTCAGACAGACGACGCCCTGGGCTACGAAGCGATCAGTCCGATAGTCGTGGAACAGCATCGCGAAGAAGGCCTGGCAGAGCCACGCTGCCCGCCAACAGCAGCGACCCCGGCGTCACACGCCGCCGGCTTCCCGGAATCATTTCGCTGACGCTTGTCGTGGCCGCCAGCCATAGCGGGAAACCCAGCAGAGAAAAGATCGCCGCACGTTCCGGAACACTCAGCTTTTTAAGACCCGAGAATCCCAGTCCAGCCGCGCCAGCCAAAGCAACTCCCGCGCAGATCAGAACAAGCCCGCCTGCCAGCACCCACGCCGGCGGCAACGGCCGCACGGGACGCAGCGAGGAACCGATAGACTTGGCGACACGGTCGAGTAGCGCCGGGTCTACGTCGTCGCGGTGAGTCTCAGCCGCCCGCCCCAGGATTTTGTCGATCTCCCCGTCCCTCACGAAGAACCTCTCGAACGCGCTTTGTTCATCCCCTCGCCGCTCAGCCGTTCCCTCAATCGTTCATAAGCGCGGTGGGCTTTCTGCTTCACCGATCCTATGCTCGACGAAGTGGCGCGCGCCACCTCCTCCAGCGACATGCCCGCAATCTTCAACATCTCAATCACTTCCCTCTGGCTCTGGGGAAGCGGCGCAAGAAGCGCCTCCAGATCCAATGTCTCGCCGGATCCCGGAGGAACCGCCGCCTGCTCGCGCATTTTCTCCACCTGCTCCTCGCGAGCGGTCGCGCGGCGCGACTTTCGGTAGTGATCTATGCGAATGTGCCGTGCGATTGCGTAGAACCACGGCAGCACAGGCTCGCCGGTAGGGTAGGTATGCCGCACCTCATGAATGCGAAGCCATGTTTCCTGCAACAGGTCGTCGGCAACTCCCCGGCTCCCTGATTGGACCAGGAAATACCGGCGCAGTTGTGAGCTCAGGCGATGGATCATGGCTGTGGCCGCAGCGAAATCGCCCCGTTGATAACGGGCCATCAGCTCTTCCAGATCGCTGTCCGGGTTCATTGGAGTCAGACGAGCACAATCTCATACGGCGCAGGGCGTCGAGTCGCTACCGTAACTTTCTTCCGCTCGGTAACGAACAAAGTACGAGCGGCGGATTCTCCGTCGTTGCCGCACACATACCAAATATCTAAGGGAGAACATACCAATGAAGAAACTTTACTTTTCCAGCATACTGATTCCGATTATTGGAGCGCTCACGGCAGTCCTGGCTGCTGCCGATCCAAACGCCCTGGTGCTCACCGCATCCAACGCAACTAATAATCAACTCCTTGTTTACAACTCTGCAGGCAAACTGATCCAGACGGTGTCCACGCAAGGCCAGGGTGGCGCCAGCGGCAACTCTGGCGGCATCGAAGCGAAAGGCAGCCTGGTCGCTGTAGTGAACTTCGGCTCCCAGTCCGTGGCCATTTTGGAACGCCACAATAAATGGCTTCCAGTTTAATCAGTTGGTGCCCACGCTCTCCAGTCCTCTCAGCGTAGCGTTCGGCGCCGACCATCTATATATCCTAGGAACTACCAAAAGTTGAATCCCATCGGATGGATGGCGGCTTTGTCAGCTCCAATCCCGATGGAGTAGCAACGCTGCTCAAGGCAGACGGTTCTTCCGCCTAGGTCGGCGTTCTTCCAAACCAACTCATCATCACGGAAAAAAGCAACACGATCGAGACGGTAAACCTGCTTCCCGGCGGAGCTGTGACTGGCGTTCCATCGCTGGTGCAGAACATTCCTGCCAACGTCAATACGCCGTTCGGATTGATTACGCGGGGCAACGATGCATACGTCACCATCGCTCATGCCGACGAGACTAGCCTCGTCCGCGCAGGGGCGATTTTGACCACCCCCCCTCCGGTTCGCAGCATTCCCCTTGCTGGCTCGCCCTGGCGGGATCATTTCTATTCTCGAGTAATTCGCCGAGCATGACCGTCTCACGGTATACGGTCTACGGACAAAAGATCGTGCAGGACGCCGCGGTAGCAGCTCAATTGAACGGCGCTCCGACCGACATTACCGCGAAAGCGGGATTGCTCGCGGTGATTGACGGCAATGGCCCCGTCTCTCACCTGTCAATCTTCAGCCTCGATGATGACGGCAACCTGACCCTGCTGCAACCCGCAGCTACCATCAACGGCCCGGCCAACGGGATCGCGATCGTTCCAAACGAGGATTAACGGATAAAACTCCGGGGCCATGACCACCTAGGAGGTCTTGGCCTCGCGGTTCGCCCGATCCCGTAGCGCGCGCATATAGGCGATGCTATAAGCCAAAGCAGACCGGTAGTTGGTTTCATTGGGTCCGCCGCGTCCACCACCCTGCCGTGCCGCCGGTGCCGCACCTTCCGCCGCAACGGTACGCATCTGTGGAACATGGTCGGGAATTACAATTCCGTCATAGTCGGTGTCACGCAGGGCCTTCATGATTTTGTACATGTCATAGTACCCGTTGTCCATGAAGGTCTCGATGAAATGTGGCAACGGAGCGCTGACATTGCGGAAGTGAATCTTAAAGATCTTCTTCTGCGCGCCAAAATAGCGGATCATCTCTTCCGGGTCTTTCCCGGTGAGCTTCTTGCCGCCTTCAAGCCAAGTTCCGCAGCACAGACACAGACCCACATTGGGACTGTTGGCGATTTCCATCGCACGTTTGTATCCCTCGAAATTGCCGAAGATACATCGCGGAACTCCAGCCAGCACGGGCGCCGGCGGATCATCCGGATGAATGCCGATCCTGACACCCGCCTCTTCCGCCACCGGCACCACCTGCTTGATGAAGTACGTGTAGTTGTCCCAGATCTCTTCCTTCGAAAACTCCCGGCCATGTGACAAGGGTTCTTTGTAGACCTTTCCGGCCCAGTAGCCGGCGCGATTCGGACTGGAGAGATCGAGTTCCCTCGTGTCACACCCACGAATCTTCGCCCGGCCGCTGCTCCAAATACCGTTGCCCATGTGAGCGTAGGTCGTGTAGTGAATTCCCGCCTTCCCTAGATAGCGAAGATAGTTTTTGTATTCCTCGATCCTCGTATCGCGCCCCGGAAGATTCAGCGTGACCTCCGGCATATTATGCAGGCTGCCACTCGGACCAGCGCCGCTGCCGATGTTGTATACCTTTATCCCCGCAGCTTCATACGTCTCCCGCATTTTGGTGAACGACTCGGCATTTGCATTTTCAGGTGTCGCCGGCAGGCTCACATACTCCACCCCAATCGACTGCAGAAACGCCAGATCGTCTTCGGTCGGGTTCCCTCTAAACGAAGTCGCGATCTTGATACCAGGCGGATTCGGATGCACCGTAGCAGAACTCGTACCAGCCGTAGACAGCAGCGCCGCGGCCCCCAAGGCCATCTTGCCCAGGTCTCTCCGCGCAGGATTCAGCTTCAGATCGTTCGATTCAGTAGTACTCATATTGAAAAATCTCCTTCGGTCTTGAGAACTCAAGACGCCAAAGCTGCTTGTAACATCGCTCTGGCATAACCCACGTTATATACCCACCCGGTATACGAATTACCCTGAGGCTGCTCCCGATCGGCATCGAGCACCCTCGGATGCTCCGGCAGAACCACCCGCGGATACTTCTGCCTTACCAGTTCCTTCATCACGGCCAGCATATTCACTTCGCCGTTATCAGGGAACACCTCGGTGTAATGCTCGCGCGGCTTGTAAGTAATCACGTTTCGGAAATGCACATGGTTGATGCGGTCCTTCGATCCAAAATACCGGCACGTCTCTACCGGATCGTGGCCCATTTCCCGTGTCACGCCGCAATCAAACGTGATGCCATTGGAAGTGCTGGGTACGATATCGACGAGACGCTTCCATCCTTCAACGCTACCCATAATCTGCCCCGACCCGCGGCTGATCGGCGCCGGAGGGTCATTCGGGTGTAAAGCCATCCGGACACCCGACTCCTGAGCCACCGGCACCACCGCCTTCAGAAAATAAGTGACATTGGCCCACATCTCATCGATGCTATGCGCGCCTTCCTCCGGAAGCGGAGGCAGGTTCTTTACCTTCTCGTAATCGAACGATGTCATGCCGGCGCCGCCTCTTCCGGGTTCCTCGTAGTAGCCTTCCACGATACGGTGCGCATAGAAGTTGTATTCGATCACCGGCAAACCCGCCCGTCCCGCCGCGCGGATCGATTGCTGGACCTTCTCAATTTCTGCGTCACGTCCTGGCTTTCCATAGATCGCATTGGGAAATCCAACGATCATCATGTTGGCCAACGTCAACCCGCCCGCCTTAAGCTTCTCCATGCGGGAGCGGACTTCCGATTCTTCCCAAGGAATTTTCGGCCCTCCCATCAGTACATGAGTGACGCCGAGTTGTGTCACCCGGCGCAGGGCGGCCTCATCAAGATGAGCCGCGCTAACATTCATGCAGAGTTTAGGAGTGTCGCGGCCTTCCGAGCGCATGCCCGGAACAATAGCGCCCGGAGCCGCGGCAGGCGACAACGCGGTGAGGCCGGCCGCCTGCATCATCCTTCTTCGAGAAATCATCAACTCGTCTCCCTAGAAAACAACCCGGATTCCAAGTTGAGTGGTTCGCTGACCACCACCACTCAGTACCTGTCCAAATTGCGGCGTACCGATGGTCACGCTCGAACCAGTCCCCAGGCTAAGCACAGGGTGGTTGAAGATGTTGAAAAACTCCGCACGGAACTGGACTTTATAGTGCTCTCTGATCATCTGATCCCGAATGAGCGACATGTCAAAGTTCTCGCGGCCATAGTCGCGGAGGCTCGGTTGAGTCCACGAATCGGTCGGCAGAGTAAACGGAGGCGCAGCCGCGAAACAGGAGGTGTCGAAATACTTCTGCGTCGTCGGATTAGGCAGAACGGGATTGCACAGACGGTTGCCGCGGCCGACGTTCAATGAGAAATCCGGAAGACCAGTCGTATCGGGACCGGCAATCCGGAGAGGGATACCCTTCTGGAAAACCGAGACGCCGCTGAGTTGCCAGTTGCCGATTATTTTGCCAACCAAGCCTTTCGAAAGCATGGCTTTTTGCGGGCCAAATGGCAGCTCATACAAATAACTGACCACAAAGCGTTGCGGAACGTCGTTCGTATCCAACGCACGGCTGAAGTTGGCGCTATAAAGGGCGTTTTGCGGACCTGTCTCCGTCACGCCCGATTCATTGTTGTTCGTGATGTTCTTGGAAATGGTATATCCAGCCAAAAATGTCAGACCATGGCTGAACTTCTTTTGGATTTGCGTTGTGAAGCCGGAATAGTGCTGGTCGCCGTATCCAACCCGGACCATCAGCAGTTGTAGATACTGAGGGTATGGCCGCAAAAGCTGGGCGCGCGTCGTGGTGGGGAAGCTGAGCGCGCCATTCGTAATCTCACCATAGAAAGGATTGGGAACCTGTTGGACTAACGCAGACCCCAACCCCAGATAAGCCGGACTCACCTGGTTGTCGAACCGGTTTTGCGCCAGATGCTCGACTCTCGTCCCCACATATCCAACCTGCACCATCACGTTGTTCGTCAGCATGTGCTGGATGTTGAAATTCCAATCCATCAGCAAGGGCAGTTGGTGATTGCGGTAGAAAGTCCGCACGTTCTGGCCCGGAAATGTTTGGCCGCGGCTCCCGATCAGAATTCCAGTCGCAAAGGGATTCGACCACGACCCGCCTGGAGACGGAGTGTTGGGATAAGGACTCGGAGCGCCCAAGCTCCCCTCGTCCAGTGAGAAGAACCCGTTACCCCAGTCCGACGTGCCGGGGTTCAACGTGTCGGCCGGCGCGTAGAAGATGGCGCCTGCGGCCCGAATCACGGTCTTCGGCGTCATACTGTACGCCAGTCCCAATCGAGGGCCGAAGTTCTTCTTATTCGGATCGGTTTGGTATTGTCCTGGCTGCGTGAACGTAAAGACGCCTTTTTGCCCCGTCACTGTCTCGGTGCCGGTTGGGTTAAAGTAACCAATCGACCCGAACTTGTCCGAGTAAGGCGTTGTGTACTCCCACCGCAGTCCCACATTCGCCGTGAGCTTCGACGTCAATCGAATATCGTCCTGAACATAAAACCCGTAATACTTTGCGTTCACTTTGAGGCGCGGATCGATACTGATGCGGTCGGAAACAGGAACTCCCAGCAGCATGCTGGCAAACCCACTTCCACCCGTAGCAGTGCTCAACAGCGGGTTCGGACCTTGTGTATACAGGCGGTCGAAGAAGTACGCACCCGCCGGGCTATTCGTAGCAAGGCTGGCGAGCATCAACAATTCAAGCTGGGCCCCGAACCGGATCTTGTGGCGATTCCGGATCACCGTGACGTCATACTGCAACTGCCAGTTAGTCGATGGCGTAAAGGTTCGGTTGCCGCCCGCCAGGCTGTTTACTTCGGCCGAGCTCCCGCTGGTGACCGAAAGGCCCGTGCCCACGGTGTATTGCGACACGCTGATGTTGGGAAACGTGTTGGTCTCCAGGTTTTTGATGACGTTGTTTACGCTCGCCGGAAATCCCAGACTCGCTACGTCGAAACCGCTACCTTCCCAGGCGCTGTCGGAATTCAAGCGAATATACCCAAATCGCAATTCACCAAGCAGCTTGGGCGAAAAGATCGTGGTCAGCCCGATGATGGCGTTCTCTACCGGAGAGCTCGTCCTGTTTCCAGAGACAATAGCGACATCCTGCAGCGGCAAGCCGGTGTGAAAAGACAGCGGACGCGAAATGTTGACGCGCCCGAACATCTTGTTCTTGTCGGAGAGATTGTAATCGACGCGCGCTAAGTTCGTGTCATAGTTGCTTCTGCTCGCTCCAGAGGAGAAGTAGAAATTATTGATGAGCGTATTGCCTTCGCCTGGCCGGTTGGGCAGTGGCCAATATGGCAACACGGCCGTCGATACCGGATTAATGCGGTTCGTAGGCACTACATCGCCCGGGAACGGGTCGCGGATGTACTGTCCTGCGTTCGCCGGATCGGGACGCGTGGTCGTCGGGTCGTAGACGATCTGGCGGTTTCCCGCGCTATTCAGCGTTTGGCTGAAGTCGCCGGCCCTTTGCAGGGCGGTCGGGACGGTTCCGAGTGAAGTGATCGGGCTGCTTTGACGCTGCGCATCGTAGTTATAGAAAAAGAAAAGTTTGTTGCGAAGCACCGGTCCGCCAATCGCCACGCCGTATTGATTCTGGTCGTTGTGGGTCTTGGCTATGCCGCTTCTGTTGTTGGACCAGCTGTTCGCATTGAGATCATTATTTCGAAGGAATTCGTAAAGGACGCCATGGAAGTCGTTCGTCCCCGACTTGGTGACGATATTGAAAACCCCGCCTCCCGACCGCCCAAACTCCGCGCCATAAGTTGCTGTCTCCAGCCGGAACTCAGCGATGGATTCAATGGGAACTATACTCGCCGTGGATGGGTGAAATGCCCGGTTCTCTCCGCCGTCCGTCAGCACCCCATTTTGCGACGACGTGCCGCCGGCCATCTTTACGACAGTATTCGGATTGCCAGTTGAGTTCACCGTGCCACCGCCCACCGGTTGCACGCCAGGTACGATGGCGGCCAATGCCAGCGGGTCGCGCCCGATCGGAAGCTCCGCGATCACTCGCGTCTCCATATTGTGCCCCAACCCTGAGGTCTGTGCTTCCAATTGCACCGCCGAAGCCTGAACTTCCACCGCCTCGGCGACCGCGCCCACTTGCAGCGTCAAATTGAAAGTTGCCGTAAGATCGGCGGTCAGGACGACATCGGATACAACATCCGGCCGAAAACCGGACTTCTCCACGCGCAGCGAATAGCGTCCGGGCGGTAGCGATGGCAGGTAGTAGATGCCGGCCGGGCCGCTTTCGGTTTTCGTGACGATATTTGTGTTGACGTTTTTGATTGAGATGCTGGCGCCCGCAATCACGGCACCAGAGGAATCAGAGACTATACCGGTCACTGTTCCGCGTTCAACCTGCCCCCACCCGGGAGCTGCAAACAGGGCTCCCATTGAAACGATTAAAACAAGACGCAAGAGTCTTTCGAAGCGCATGAATCCCCCGTGATATCTCTACCCAGGGCGGAGTCACGCACCGATCTACCCGGCAGGCAGTGGAAGCGACTCTATCAACTATGATCTATCGTGTCAAGAAACGAGAGATTTTGTGTCCGAAAGATAGTGCTGGTAGCTCACCTCTCGGGCAAAGTAGACATCAGGGCTTAGAAAGCGCCAGCAGATCCAACACCCGCTGCCGGCTTCGCTCCACTAGGTCCCACGACCCCTCCCAGAAACAAAGATCAATGCACCACCATTCAATATCGGGAATGAGCGCCAATTGCGGCGCAATGGTGCGAAATCCAATGACGCCTTCGCCCAAAGGGCAGTGCGTACTGGTTTCATCGCCGTGGAGCGTACCGTCGGAATCAACCAGGTGAACAGCGCCGATCCGGCCCTGCAGCATTTTTAGCAACTCGACCACGCCGCCGGGCAACGTTTGTTGCCGTCCATGCTGCCGCGCGCCCACGACGCTGCACATGTGGGCGTGCGAAGTATCGAACAGTATGCCGAAGTTCGGATGATTGACCCGCTTGTGCATCGACAGAATCTCAGCCGGCTTGTTGAAAACAAATCCAGGCTCGAATTCCCAAACCATTCGCACGCCGTACTTTTCGGCGATGGCCGCTGCCTCGTTCCAGACGAGCGCAAGCCGTTTGAAAGCGGCGTCGTAATCGTTGTCGGAAATAGATCCGGGAGCCGCCACCGAGTCCACGCGAATCGTCGGACTGCCGATGTCCACGCACATCTCCACGCAACGCTCGAACAGATCGAGATAACGTTGCTTGTTACCTTCGCCCACCGGATTGACTGTTGAGAGGTCCGCCGAGTAGCCGGAGACTTCCAGATGGTGATCCTTTAAGAACGACACCAACTCCAGCCGCGATTCGGTGCCGGGATATCGATCCAGCGACACGTGTGGCGGAAAGCCACAAACTTCAATGCCGTCATAGCCTGCTTGAGAGAGGCGCTCGACGATCTGCTCAAACGGAATCGGATGATCGGAATAAGGACCGAAAGAGAAGGCCCAGCTTCCCATCGAAATCTTCACTAACTCCTCGCTTCGCTTCTATTCTCGCGCACTCAAGCCTTCGGATACAGGATCATCTGTGTGCAGCGGAACAACGCCACCACGCGTCCGTTCGATTCATCCTTCACCGTCGCGTCCCAGACCTGTGTCGACCGTCCGCCGTGCACGCGTGTCGCCTCGCAGGCGAGCGCGCCGCTTCGAGATGTACCAAGAAAGTTGCTCTTGAGCTCGATCGTGGTGAAGCTTTCAGCGCCTTCCGGTAGCCGGATAATTGTGCCGTAGCCGCAGGCCGTGTCGGCTAGAGCAATCACGGCGGCGGCGTGCAAATAGCCGTTCGGCGCCAGATGTTCGACTCGGATCGGCATTCGGGCGTCTATCCTCCCATCGCCGGCGGACACAATCTCCAGGCCAAACAATCCCGGCAAATAGTCTCTACCAAATAAATTGAGATCGCTTGCACTACGGGGCAGGTTAGGCATCAGTCATTCGCTCCAGACAAAACGCGACAGTTCCCTGTCTTTGCGGACCTTGTCAATTGGGAATACCTGGTTGTGCATCACGACGTAAATCGCCGGTGCCAATAATCGTGCGGCGAGCAGGCTTTCGGTAAGGTTCTGTAGCCCATCCGAGCCCTCGAAGCCCAGCGGCGTCATCGCCCCGGTCAAAACAATCGGGACAGGTGGCTGGCCAAGATGCCGGAGTAGGAAAAGGCCCGTCTGGACCATGGTGTCCGTGCCGTGTGTAATCACGATCGGTTCGCCGGGTCGCAGGCGGGCTTGCAAAGCCGACAATATTTCGTCCCGGTCTTCATCTGTCATCTCCAGGCTGTCTATGTTCATCAGCGAGACGGAGCTGATTTTCACATCCGGGAGACGAAGTTGCTTGAGATAGCGCTCGATCTTTGTCCCCATGTTTTCCACTTGGCCGGTCTGCTCGGAATATATCTTCTCGACAGTGCCGCCGGTGGAAAGCAGGTGGATCGTCTGCATGCCATCCGATCAGAAAGTAAACCGCGCACCAATCTGGATCTGACGCGCCGAGAGAACGTTGTTGTTGTTCGCCGCAGTCCGAGTTCCGAAAGTCGGAAAATAGGTGAATTGCGGAGCGGCCGCCGTTCCACCTACCGTGTAGGCCTGAGCTACCACTCCCGTGTAATTGACGTGGTTCGGAAGGTTGAACGCATCGCCCATCAGTTCCACGCGCCCATGCTCCCAGAGCCGGAAGCCGCGCGAGATGCGCAGATCCATTACAACGACGCTCGGATACCGGAAGGAGTTCCGCTCCAGGAAGGGGACCCGGGTCGCACCCTGGGCGCCGATAGAGCCTGATCCTGTGGCCCCGGTACCGGAGGGCGAGTTGCCCGAAACGGTCGGCGTGAAAGGGAGACCCGTCTGCGCAGTAAACACCGGCGCAATCGTCCAACCCGATAGCAAACCGCGAACTGGCCCGGAACTATGATCGAAATACGCCGGTTGCCAAACAGCGCTTATGCCGAATCTGTGCCGGAGGTCGAAATTCGATGGTCCATAGTCCAATCCGATGTTCTGCGGATCCAGAGGACTGTTACCGGAAAGTGTCGGACTCGTCCCCTGCCCGTAGTCGGTTGACGACGCCACTGTGTAACTGGCCTGGACCTGCAGACCGGCTGTCATACGCCGGTTGAACTGCAGCACACCCGCGTTATACAGCGAGGAGATCGAGCTCGAAATCATCGTGATTTGATTGAAGTTCGAATTCGGCCGCGCACCTTTAAAGAACGGAAGCGAGACGCTCTGACCGCCAAATGGGCCGCCGTTGATGGCATAGGAAATCGTGGTAGGCAGCGGTAAATTCGTATCGACGGCTACCGGAAGAAACCGTCCAAGGCTGCCGATCCAGGAAATCGAGACCACCGTGTTCCGGGCGATTTGGTGTTCGGCGATCATGTCGTATTCTTGAACCGCCGGATTGCGCATGTTAGCAGGAAGGAAAATGATATTCGGCTTCGCGACGGTGCCAGTAAGACTTGTCGGCACCGCCGGATAAATAGGTGCGCCGGCTGCGCCCGTTGTCGATGGGAAAATCGTTGCCTGCACTTGCGAAGTGGATACTCCGGTTTGCGCCAACGCATTGAAAATCGTTCCGTTGATGATACGTCCGTAGTACACTCCATATCCGCCGCGCACGGAGGTCGTTCCTTTACCCGTTACGTCCCAGGCGAATCCAACGCGAGGTCCGAAATCGCGTTTATCAGTGGGGAAACTAGACGTGGCCGCGAACAACGGATTTGGAATCTGGGTGGATGGGAGCTGTTCCAACTCATAACGCAAGCCCAGATTCAAAGTGAGCCGGGGACCGATGTGCCAGGTGTCCTGAAAGAATCCTGCATACTCCTGTGTCGAGAAATGAAAACCGAGCGGACCGAAGCCTTGCATGTACTCGTTGTAACAGGGGATGGGACTGGCCGCCGTGCCGCAAACGAAGCCTTTCGTGGCCTGCAAAACCGCAGGAACTTGGCTCGCAATGTAATCGCTCATGTAGTCCACGCGGTTGTTGTAGTAGTAATTGCCACCGCTCGCATTCAGGAACTTGATCGTATCTTTAACGTGGTTGATGTCGATCCCGAACTTGAACAGATGCGTACCATGAGCGTAAGTCGCCGTATCGGCCACTTGCGTGCGCCGTTCCTCCGGATATTGATAACGCTGCGTATAATACGGCTGGCCGAACGCGAATGCCGCTGCGCCGCTAATGTCCACTTCCGGCGCGTACCCCGTTGTCCCGCTTAACGGCACACCAGGAGTCGGCGGGTTCGCAAACTCGAATTCATAATCGCGGCCCAACTGGAATCGGAATTCATTGGTCAGCACCGGATTAATTGTCGAAATCCAGCGAACAACTTCCGTGTCGCCTTTCACGAAGTCGTCCCCGAAACTATCGAGACCGCGCGCGACCACACCGTTCGTCTGAACGCCGAATGGAGATTCCCAACGCAGACGATTATAGGAAAACGTGAAAGTGTTACCCGACTTGGGCATCCAATCGATTTTGGGGAGGTTGATCGCCTGGTTACCTTTCCTCGGAACCGTTCCGGACAACTTGCTGAAGACTCCCAGCACCTGGTTGGTGTACTGCGTAATCTGCGCGGCGCTGAGACCCGCGGCAGTGCCCGGTCCCACGCGGCTCGATAGCGTAGTAGTCTCGGCGCTGCTGAGCGGGCCAAAGAGAGCGCTCGGATTGGACGGTGTCGCGACTGCCGGAAAATGCCGGATCTGTTGGTCAAACGTATAATAGAAAAACAACTTGTCTTTGATCAGGTATCCGCCCAGGCTGCCGCCAAGTTGCTGCCGAATATCCAGCGCCTTCACCGGAACCTGTATATAGGTTCCATTCACCAGCGCGGGTTGCGTCGCAAACGGCGTGAAGGCTCCGAATGAGCTGTCGCGGTTGAAATAGAAGACACTGCCGTGATACTGGTTCGTCCCGCTCTTGGTCACCGCGTTGATTACGCCGCCTGCGGCGCGGCCGTACTCGGCGGAATACGCCGAAGTGTTGACCTGGAATTCCTGAATGGATTCCTGGCTGAGCGAATACGCAATACGCGTGCGTCCTTTTTCTTCCGAGAAGAATGCCTGGTTATTGTCGCCCCCGTCCACCGTATTGTTGTTCAGCAACCCGGAAATGCCTCGAAAGCTAATGTCTCCAAATCCGCCGTCCGTTACCGTTCCAGGAGTCATCAGAGCGAAGTTAAACCACCGGCGTCCGTTGGTTGGCAGGTTGTTGATCGACACCTGATTAATATTCGTCGAATAGTCCTGTTGCTCTGTATTGACGACCGGTGCTTCGCCGGACACAGTCACACTCTCGGCGGTTCCGGCTACGGCCAGCACCACGTCGATCGGCGTTACGCGGCCGACCTCCACGATAATGTCAGTCCGCTTGGCCGGTGTCAGCCCCGCGGCTTTTAACTCTACGTCATAAACGCCGCTTTGGAGATGAATGAGAATGTAACGGCCATTAGGATCTGTCTGTGCTGTCGTAGTCGCCGAGGTTGCTTGATTGCGAGCTGTTATAGTGGCGCCGCGTATCACAGCATCGGAAGGATCCTTCACAATTCCTCCGATTGCCCCGTCAGTGGTGGATTGCGCCCACAAAAATGTGGAACCCGCAAAAGAAAGGAGAAGAGCACATTTCACGCGCATGGCAGAAACCCCCGATTATCCAAAGTTAGGATGAAGCAGCAACCTAGCTTCCCCTTATGGTATCCCAGCGCAACGTTGCAAATCATTGACAATCGAATTTATTGTGCGTCACAAACCTGGTTGTGGCCATTGGTACAATCGAATCTCAACCAACAAAACAACATGCGAAAACCTCTGATGGCCGGAAACTGGAAGATGTATAAAACTGCTCCGGAGACGGCTGCATTTCTGGAAAAGTTCAAGCCTCTGGTAGAGAAGTCGCAACACTGTGATATTGCCATCTGCCCAACCTTCGTGAATCTCCCCGCAGCGGTCCAGGCGGCCCACGGCACGCGCATCGGCATCGGTGCACAGAATCTTTATTGGGGAAAAGAAGGAGCATTCACCGGCGAAGTTTCAGGTTCCATGTTGAAGGCAGTCGGCTGCCATTACGTGATCATCGGTCACAGTGAAAGGCGCCAATACTTCGGGGAAACCAACGCAACAGTTCTGAAGCGAACGCAGGCAGCTTTGGAATACGAATTGGTTCCCATTGTCTGCGTCGGCGAGCGGCTCGAAGAGCGCGAGTCGGGCAATACCGCAGCGGTATGCAAGGAGCAGTTTCAGAGTGGGATCGCAGGACTCACGCCAGATCAGTTCGCAAAGATTATCATCGCTTACGAACCCGTATGGGCCATCGGAACCGGGAAAACAGCGACGCCCGACATGGCAGCCGACGCTCACCGCGCAATTCGAGCGGAAGTGAACGCAAAGTACGGCGCCGAGGCGGCATCGAAGACCCGAATTCTCTACGGCGGAAGCGTGAAACCGGACAACGTGAGAAACCTGATGGCACAACCGGAAATAGACGGAGCGTTAGTGGGACGCGCGAGCCTGGATCCGATCTCGTTCGCCTCAATTGTGAACTTCTAGTCACACAGGCTCAGGACAAATCCTAGAATCTCCCAACCGGATTTCCCTTTATAATATCAACAGAGCCCGTCTGGCTTCGGCGGGCTCTGACGGTTTACCTAAGGCCCTTACGGATCCGAAGGCGCGCCGTGACTGTACCGATGAGACGTAGTACAATCTTGATGATGAAAGTGATTTGCATCGCAAATCACCCCCTTTGTGCTTCAATGGAGTAAGGAAGGCCCGGTCTCTAGCCGGGCTTTCCTGTTGAAGCCCCGGTAGCTTCTTCAGGAACCAGCCCATCCCCACTATCAAAGCCAAACTCGTCATCAAATTGGATAGTGGTGAATCGGCGGAATTATTCTCACTCGAACCCGACGAGCGAGCAAAGTATACTCATACAATCACGATGAACCGAAGAGCATTTTTGCAGTCGTCGGCGGTCATCGGATTGTGGGCCTGCAATGTTAGCGCGCAGAACTCCACCGCGTCGGCCTTCGAACCCTGGAAGCCAGGAACGCTCGATATTCACCATCTGGCCTATGGCCGTGGCAATTCAACCTTTATTCTCTGCCCAGATGGCACAACGATTCTCATCGATGCAGGAACCACTGACGATTCACTGGAAGTCTCCTCCGTGCAAAAGCCCAACGCGAACATCCGGCCCGGAGAATGGATCGCCAGCTACACCCTGCGCGAAATGCAAGCAGCGGGACGCCACGATCTCGACTACTTTCTTCTGACGCACATTCACCCTGACCATCTGGGGAATCTCGGATCCGGGAATCCGACAACGCCGAAGGGAAACTATCGCCTCACCGGAGTAATGGATGTCGACGCACAAATCCGCATCGGGAAGCTGATCGACAGAGGATTCCCTGACTACAACTACCCACTCCCGCAGCAAGCCCCGTTCGCCTTGAATTATCTCGAATACATCAAATCCCGTCTTAAGCATGGTCAAGCGTGCGAGCGTCTGCGGGTGGGCCACGCGGACCAAATCCGTCTCGTTAGTAAGCCCAATGAATATCCGAATTTCGTGGTCCGAAATCTGGCCGCCAATGGCGAAGTGTGGACGGGAGACGGCGAGAATACCCGCTGGCACTTCCCGGAGTTGCAGAGTCTACGGGAACAGGATTACCCCACCGAGAACATGTGCTCGATGGCAATCCGCCTGAGCTACGGTAAATTCGACTACTTCACGGGAGGCGACCTGACTTGCGACACAGAGGAACGAGATGAACCGTGGCGGGATATTGAAACGCCAGTTGCCAGAGCCGCAGGGCCCGTCGAGGTAGCGATGGCGGACCACCACGCGTACTTCGACGCCGTCGGGCCGAATTTTGTCCGCGCGCTTCAGCCCCGCGCCTTTATCATCCCGGCATGGTATGTAGCTCACCCAAGTATCTTGCCGCTTCGCCGAATGCTCAGCCAACAGCTCTACAAGGGTGACCGCGATGTCTATGCCACAAGCGTAATGCCGGCTAACAGGATCGTGAACAATCAGTTCATATCAAAACTCAAGAGCCTGGATGGGCACGTCGTCGTCCGTGTCGCGCCGGGCGGAGGAGAGTTTCGGGTAATCATCCGCGATAATGCCGGCGATTCCGCCCGGGTCAAGGCAGTATTCGGTCCGTACCCGTGCTCATGACAAACGATCGCGCGTTGCCTTAGTTTTTCTTGCCTTCTTTCCCCGGCAAGTCCGCCGGATTCTCGTGGACCTTCTCGCGATAGCTGTTCCGCAAACCAGAAGCGATCGAAACGCTGCTTTCACCGAACTTATCGCGAAGCCGATCCACCGCACTCAGCGCATTCCGCCATCGCGTCGTCTTCGGCGGCTCAAGTAGATCCAGTTGGCCTTCTTCCGATCCAAGCGACGACGCCTGGACGCCGATCAGCCGCACCGCGCCGCCATTCCAATTCTTCCGGAACAACAGCCGCGAATGCTCGATGATGTCAATATCCAGTTGCGTCGCCCGATCCAGAGTCACCGCCCGCGTCAGCGTAATGAAACCGGTGTAGCGAAGCTTGATCTGAATAGTCCTCGCGAAAAGTGAGTGCTCGCGCAACCGGCGCGCCACCATCTCCGACATCTTCGCCAGCGTGGACTCAATCTGGACCGAATCCGTAGTGTCTTCGTTAAAAGTATTTTCGTGACTGATCGATTTTGGATCTTCATCTGCGCCGACATCGGAATCGAAATACCCTCCGGCATCCAACCCAAGCGCTTTCCCCGCCAGCGCCAAACCCCACTTGCCGAAATTCGATTCCAGGAACCCATCGTCAAGTCTCGCCAAATCCCCAACGCGCCGGATTCCGAACCCGGAAAGCCGCTTCTCCGTCACCTTTCCAACGCCAGGAATCTTCCGAACATCAAGAGGCGCCAGGAAACCAGCCTCCTGTCCCGGTGGAATCCAGAGAACGCCATTGGGCTTTGCCTGATCCGAGGCAACCTTCGCCACCAGTCGCGAAGTAGCAATGCCGATCGAACAGTTCAGCAGTGTGTCCGCGCGAATAGACTCATGCAAATTGTGCGCCGCCTTCAGAGCAGGGCCGTGAAGACGTTCAGTGCCTGTCAGATCAAGATAAGCCTCATCAATCGAAGCCATTTCCACCTTTGGCGAGAATTGGTTCAGCACCGTGAACACCTTTCGCGAGCAATCCCGGTACCGGTCCGGATGCCCTTCTACGAAAATTGCCTGTGGGCAAAGTTGATACGCGGTGCGCAACGGCATGGCCGAATGGACACCGAACTTTCGAGCCGCATAGCTGGCCGCGGACACCACGCCGCGCTGATTCGCCTGGCCCCCCACCACTACCGGTTTGCCCTTCAGCGACGGATCGAACAACTCTTCCACCGAGACGAAAAATGCGTCCATGTCGACGTGGAAGATGGTCTTCACTGTATGCTTACTCGGAACCAGAATACTATCGTCCGTCTTATCTTTGGTCGTCTAACGAATCCGTCCACGCTGGCGATTTCTCCTCCAGCGGTCCGTTCAGTTTCTCCAGCAAGCGCACCGTTTGAACGTCACGGAGTTCGAAGTGAGGGGCCAAGCTGCCGTGTATAGAGTTCGTGTAGAACGCAACCTGTTTTCCTCGGGCGAGAAAGTGCCAGTCCCAGACAGGATATTCGCCGAGACGCAGGACAGGACCTCTGGCCCTATAGATCACCAGCATACCTGGGACGGTCCTTGATCCCTGTAAGCCAGTCTCGTAGTCAACAACCCAACCGGCTGATTCCCTGTCATCAGCAATAACTGGCGTACTGCAGCCTACTTCGCCCTTCTGTTTCGGAATTTCTGCGTCGCTTCCGTCCCGGTGAACAATATGCACAGTTCCGCTAGAACCCACGTAGACCTTCGCTATCAATTTGTTTTTCTTGAACTGCGTCGAAACCAACTGTGCCTCGGTCGAGAATGCACTGAACACAAGAAGCAGTCCAAAGACTACAGTCGTTAACCTCGCATACTCGACGAGCAACACGGTTCTCATGGCAACCAGCGGGCAGCCAGCGCGCGTGGAATTCCGGCCAGATCGTCCGACACCGTAACGTTCACCCAGCCTGATCCCAACATTGCACGAACCGGCTCCAGCGACCGGTAACCCAATTCGAAAACTAACATCCCGCTCGAGCGCAACACCTTCTCCGCCTGAGCGATCAGCCGCTCATATACTTCGTTGCCTTCAACCCCGCCGAACAACGCAACATGCGGCTCGAAATCGCGAACCTCGCGCTGCAAACCATCCGCATCGGACTCAGGAACATAAGGCGGATTAGAAATAATCACGTCAACCGACTCGTCCCGAAACCCGGCCAGCAAATCAGCGTGGACAAACCGCACCGCCGCCCCAAGACGGCAGGCATTCTCGCGAGCCACACGCAAGGCGCCCCACGAGATATCGGTCGCCATAACGTCGCAACGGCGTTCCAACGCCACCGTCACTGCAATTGCGCCAGATCCACAGCCGACATCCACCACGCGCGCACCCGCCTTCACAAAGCCTAACGCAAACTCAACCACAAGTTCCGTCTCAGGGCGGGGAATCAACACGTCGGGCGTTACACGAAACTCCCGTCCATAGAATTCCTGGCGCTTTGTGATGTATTGCGTCGGCTTGCCCTGCAACCGCTGATGCAGATACCGGCCATAGTGCAGCCAGGCAACTTCGGCAAGCTCTTCTTCAGGATGGCTGTAAAGGAAAACCCGCTCTTTGCCCAGAGCGTGGCTGAGTAGAACCTCAGCAGTCAGACGCGGCGCGGAAACAACGCCGTCTTCAAGAAGCTTTGTCCCCTGAACCAGAGCCGTTTGGATGGTCATTCTTGCCCACGCCGATCGCGCCGTTCATATCGTCATCGCCTTCACGCTTCAGCTTCTCCGTTTGAAAATGCGCCGTGGCCGCCTCAATAATAGGATCGAGCCGCCCTTGCATAATTAGATCAAGTTGATGAACGGTCAGGCCGATTCGGTGGTCCGTCAACCGGTTCTGCGGGAAATTGTAAGTGCGAATCTTTTCGCTGCGGTCCCCGGAACCAACCATGCTCTTCCGTTGCGCGCCAATCGCCGCCTGTTGCTTCTCCAGTTCCATCTCATACAATCGCGATCGCAGTACGCGCATTCCCTTCTCACGGTTCTTGATCTGCGATTTTTCATCCTGGCACGATACCACCAGGTTCGTGGGAATGTGTGTGATGCGGACCGCCGAATACGTCGTGTTCACCGACTGGCCGCCCGGCCCGGACGAACAAAAAGTATCGATACGAATGTCTTTCATATCGATCGAAACCTCCACCTCATCCGCTTCCGGCAACACGGCGACCGTCACCGCCGACGTATGCACACGCCCCTGTGTTTCGGTAGCTGGAACGCGTTGTACGCGATGAACACCGCTCTCGTACTTGAGCTGGCTATAAACCCGGTGTCCGCTGATGAGAGCGATCACTTCGTTCAACCCGCCAATACCCGACTCGCTTGTCGACAGCACTTCCACACGCCAGTGCTTAGATTCCGCAAAGCGCGTATACATTCGGAACAGTTCCGCCGCAAATAACGAAGCTTCATCGCCGCCGGTCCCTTTACGAATTTCAAGAATAATATTCTTCTCGTCGTTCGGATCCTTCGGCAGCAACAGAACCTTAATCTCTTCTTCAATCTTGCTCAGCTCCGGTTCCAGCCGTGCAATATCTTCCCGGGCCATCTCCTGCAGCTCAGCGTCATTTTCCTGGAGCATCTGCCGCGCGCCGTCCGCATCCGCGTGCGCTTTCTTCCAATCGCGATACTTCGCGACGATTTCACCTAGTTCACTCTGCTGTTTGGAAACCTTCCGATAAGTAGCATTGTCATTGATGACGTCCGGATCGGTCATCTGCCGGGTTAGATCTTCAAAACGTGTTTCTATACCATCAAGCCGCTGCAAGTATTGCATGGGAGCCTCGTGTCGTTACGCAATAACCATTACGCGATAACCAGTTCGCCGCCCTGGGCTTTTTCAAGCTTCATCGCTCCGTCAAGAGCGTGAATGGCGATGTCGGTCTGGTCGTTGGAGGGAGGCTGCGTGGTGATTCGCTGTAACCAAAGACCCGGCTTGGTCAACACGGCCATCAATCCACCGCGCCGCTTGGCCGCAAACCGGATCACTTCATAGCTGATGCCGACTATCGGTGGCAGCAGCACGATGCGGATCAACAGTCTTCCGATAAAGCTGTCAATCGGAAGCACCATATAGATGAGCATCGAGATAACCATCACGACTACAAGAAAACTGGTTCCACAACGCGGATGCCACGTAACAAACTGCTGCGCGTTGTCTACCGAAACCGGTTTGCCCGATTCGAAATTGAATACAACCCGATGTTCCGCGCCATGATATTCAAACACACGATGGATATCCTTCGCACGGGATAGCAGGAACAGGAAACCCAGGAAGATGGCGATGCGGATCATGCCGTCCACAAAATTGAAAGCAATCCGGCCGTGAATTTCCGGGTACCACTTCTGCAATTGTGTGGTGAGGAACAGCGGAGCCAATTTGTACATCGCGATAAAAAAGACGACCGACAAAGCGACGTTGGCGTTCATCAGCCAACCTGGAATCTCCTTCGACTTGCCGTCCTTGTTTTTTACCTCGTCCTCCACCATGGTGTTGGCCGAGAACTTCAGAGCCTTGACACCCAACCACATCGCCTGGCCCAACGTTCCAATGCCACGCAATACCGGATACTTGAAGATCGGATATTTTTCAGAGACGCGGTGCAGCATGCTCTCTTCAGTCACAATCTCGCCCGTAGGTTTGCGCACCGCGACACAGTAGCTATGCGGAGCGCGCATCATCACGCCTTCCATCACGGCCTGACCGCCGACAAGAGTCTCCTCCCCGCTTTCAAGAACGGGCAAGAGTTGAATGTGCGCGGCTAGGCGCAAGAAACTTCCAAGCGACAATCGAAGATTCTCCTGACCTCATTATAACCCGACCGGCCCATCATGCTATCTTAACCACGCTGAAATCAGTCTGTTACGCTAGCCCGCTTAAACTGGAGGTGAGCACGCATGTCAGAAGGCATCGAGCTGCAATTGAAGGACTTACCGTCTGAAGTTGCCCGGGTCCTGAACGATTTTCTTTCCTCGGCTAAGAATTCCTTTCGCGAAGATCTCGTCTCCGCCGTTCTTTTCGGCAGCGCCGCCGAAGCCCAACTCCGGCCTACTTCCGATGTCAATCTGATCTTGGTGTTGAAACGTTTCGACGGTGCCCGTGCCAGCCAGCTCCGCGACATTACGGCGCTCTCAGCCGCGGCCATCCGCCTGCGCGTAATGTTTCTTCTGGAGGACGAAGTCTCCCCGGCAGTCGAAGCCTTCGCTCAAAAGTTCGCCGACATTCTGCGCCGTCACCAGGTCTTGTTTGGCCCCGATCCATTTGCCGGCTTGTCGGTGCCAAGACCTGTTCTGATCTTCCGGCTTCAACAGGTGCTGCTCAACCTCACCCTGCGCTTGCGTGACGCATACATCGAACACGGAGCGCGGCCGAGGCAGCTGATTAATTTCCTTGCGGAAGCCATCGGGCCAGTTCGTACGTCCGCCGTCAGCCTGCGCGAACTGGAGGGTAATGGATCGCATCCGCCAAAGCGAGCCTTCGCCGACTTCATCGAATCCGCCGCTGAGCCGGCCTGGAAGGGCGTGCCGGAGCGTCTCTCAGCCATTCGCGAAGAACGCGGCGACGACCCTGACCCGTCCGCCCTGCTACTCGATTTGATCGCCATAATTTCGCAAATGAGAATACGAGCGTCGCATTTGACCTAAGGAGGGTACTATGAATCCGTTCGATCTGCGCGGACCCGAGTTTCTCCTGTTCTATCTATTGTTCGGCGCCGTCGTACTGACCGTGCTCAATATCACGCGTCGCGAACGCGAAGACGATTCCGTCAGCGCCAGCATTTCAGATCCCTACCTGATCGCCTATCTCCGTGGTGGAGAACGCGCCGTGGTCGAAGCCGCCGCAGTCGCGCTCATCGATCGCGGACTCATGGAGGCGGTCGACGATGAGATCCGAACCAAATCCATTGCATCGGCCAACCGGCTGGAAGAAGTAGAGAAGAGACTCCTGGAGGTTTGCGCCGCCAGCACCCCGGCGAACACTCTCTCCGCTCATCCCGCGATCGTCGCCGCTTGTTCGGTCTACCGTACGCAGTTGGAACAACGCGGCCTTCTACCGCACCCCGGCGTTGAAGAGCAGGCGCGCGGCCGATTTCGGAATCGCGGTGCTTTTCCTTGGCGCCGTCGCCGGTACGAAAATCATGGTGGCACTGGCGCGAGGACATTCCAACATCGGCTTCCTCGTGACTCTTGCGTTCGTTTTCTGCTTCGTCGCCTACCGCATCAGCAATCATCGCCGTACCAGAAAAGGCGACCGCCTGCTGACCGATTTAACAACCCTCTTCGCCGGATTGCGATCTCGCGCAAACATGTTGACGCTCGGCATGGGCGGCAATGAAGCCGTTCTGGTAACCGCCGCGTTCGGAGCCTTCATGCTTCCGAAGGAATCTTTTCCCTTCGCTCATCGTTGGAGGGCCAAAAACGCCGGCGGATCCGACGGAGGTGATGGAGGTGGGTGCAGTTCAAGTTCGTCCTGCGGCTCGTCCTGCGGAGGCGGAGGAGGAGGGTGTGGTGGCTGCGGCAGCTAACGATCGTTTCGGACTCGGTTGGCGTCCTCAGCTCGCCGCCGGTATCCTCGCTAACCTCGACCGTATCAACATCGTCGAAGTGATTGCCGACGACTATTTCGACGCGCCATCCAAACATCACCGCGCGCTCGCCACCTTGGCCGCCCAAGTCCCGATCGCCCTGCATGGGATCGGCATGGGCCTCGCATCCGCGTGCCGCGCGGACCAAAAGCGCATCGATGCAATGGCGCGGCTGGTGGAAAGAATTCAACCGGAATCATGGAGCGAACATCTCGCCTTCGTCCGCGCCGGAGAAATTGAAATCGGGCATCTCGCCGCCGTGCCGCGCAATGGCGGCACGATAGACAGCACAACCGCGAACCTCGAGCGCGCAACAAGAACCATCGGCGGTATACCGCTGATGGAAAACATCGCCACATTGATCGATCCGCCAGCCAGCCCTCTCGACGAACCACAATGGATATCCGGCGTGGCCGCTGCATCAGGTTGCGGCCTGCTGCTCGATTTGCAAAACGTATACGCGAACTGCATGAACTTCGGCGCAGACCCCTTCGCATTTCTCGACAGCATCCCGCTGCATCGAGTCGCCATGGTCCACCTCGCCGGCGGCGTCTGGATGGACAACGGACAACTGCTCGACGACCATCTGCATGATGTTCCGGATCAGGTCTACGCACTCCTCCGGCATCTAGCTACGCGAACCCCGCAACCCCTCACCGTCGTTCTGGAACGAGACGGAAACTATCCCAGGATGAGTGATCTTCTGGCGCAACTCGATCTCGCACGGCAGGCTGTCCGCGATGGGAGGCGCTTAGCCGCCGCATGACAGGACCCCGCTTCGAAGCTTTCCTCGCGCAGATTTATACCGACCCGAACGCCCGCGCCGCCTTCCTGAACAATCGGCAGGCCGAAGCGCGCCGATTCAACCTGTCCGTCGAAGAAACAGATGCGCTGATGAAGATCGATCGCCGGCAACTCGAATCCGCGGCCCGCAGCTTCGAGAGCAAACGCGCAGCCAAAGAACGTATTAAGGACGCCCGCACCATCCGGTCGCGAATCCGGCGGCTGCTGGCCTCAGTGTTCGATCCCGGCCATGCGCGTTCCAGAAACGAACACCTTCCCGCCAGCCGCTCGCTCCCTCCAAGATCGAAGTAGACGCTTATCAGAGACTTAGCAATCATCCGGCGTGGCAGGACACCTGCCCTACCAGAAATGCAATCCATGAAGAGACTCACCTTATTCCTCTGCCTACTCGGCGTCGCCGGCGCCGCGGACTGGAACTTCACCGAGCGCCTCAGCCAGACGCCCGAGATGAAAACCTACGACAACACCGGCAAATTTTCGTTTCTGGTGAAGAAGTATGTTCCCATTTACGAACGTCCGACGGAGTATCGAAACTCGAGTCGTCTGGAGTTGCTGTTGCGCGCCGGGAACATCTACCTGTCTCTCCAGGACGCCATTGCATTGGCGCTCGAGAACAACCTCGATATCGAATATCATCGCTATGACCGCCGGCAGGCCGAAACCGACCAGCTCCGCGCCAGCGCCGGCCAGTTGCTGCGGTTCCAAAGCTCAACCATCACCGCAGGTTTTTCTTCGGCTACCAGTGGTGCGCTCGGAGCCGCCAATTCCCTCGGAAACATCGGCGGCGGCAGCACTACCGGGCAGACTGGAATCCTCAGCGGCTTTACAATTCAGGCGGCCGGAAGCCAGATCCCGAATCTCGAACCGCTCTTCTTTGCCAGCTGGCAAGGCACCCACAACACAAACCCTCTAACCAGCAGTCTGACCACCGGCACCAACTATCTGGTTTCGAGCGCCAGGACGCTCGACTACGGTGTCCAGAAATCGTTCCTGTCCGGCACCTCTGTCCAAGTCGACTGGTACCAGCAAAGCTTGTACCAGAATGCCCCCGCCAATGACATCAACCCCAGCCTGAAGGGAAATGTGGAGATTAGCATCAAACAGCCACTGTTACAGGGATTCGGTTGGTCGACCAACAAACGCACCATCACTCAGGCGAAGAACAATCTTTCCGTCGCGGACCTGAACTTCAAGGAACAAGTGATGTCAACGGTCAAGAACGTAGCCGACCTCTACTGGGATCTGGTGAGCTTCAACGAAAATCTGAAGGTGAAGAAGACCGCGCTTGAACTGGCACAAAAGCTCTACGAAGACAACAAGAAGCGCGTGGCCGCCGGCGCCATAGCTCCCATCGACATCATTCAGGCGGAAGCAGGTGTGCAAACCGCGGAATTGGACTACCGGAACGCCGAAACACAGGTCCTTCAGCAGGAGGCCATCCTGAAAAGCGCCCTGACTCGCACCGGAGTGGACGGCGCCAATGTGCTCACCAGCCGGATTATCCCAACCGACACCATTCAACTCCCCGATTCCGAGCCCGTCGAGCCCATTCAGGACAAGATCGCCTACGCTCTCGCAAATCGGCCCGAGCTTCTACAAACGAAAATCAGTCTCGAGAACGCCCGGGTCAACATGAAGGGCGTGAGAAATGCAATGCTCCCGGGCTTGGACGTTTTCGTCGATCTCCAGAACAACGGCTTGTCGGGCCAGGTGAATACTGTGCCCATTCCCCCCGTACTCGAGGGAGTCATCCCGCCACACGATCCGTCCACCGCGAATCAATACTTCCTGGGGAGCTACGGTACGGTGTACAAGCAAGTGCTCGGACGGAATTTCCCCAACTACTCCGTCGGCTTCAATCTCACCATTCCGCTCAGGAATTCCGGCGCCCGCGCCGACATGATCAAGAACGAGTTGGATTACCGCCAGGCGCAGATTCAGCAAAAACAGCAGGAAAACACCATCAAACTGAGCGTAGTGAATACGCAAATCGCGCTTGAGGAGGCCCGCCGCGCCTACGACACCGCCGTGAAGGCGCGAAAGCTCCAGGAACAGACATTTGTCGGCGAGCGCCGCAAATACGAGCTCGGCACTTCCACGTTCTTGAACGTTGTGCTCTTACAGCGCGATGTCGTCACCGCTCAATCGGCCGAAGTCGCCGCGTTGAATTCCTACATCCGGGCCAGAAGCAACATGGACCTGGTGCTAGGCCGGATCCTCGAAGTCGACAACGTAGATCTTCAGGAGGCCTTCGAGGGCGCGGTGAAGCGCCCCCCGACATCCTTGCCGCCCCTCGATAAGCAGCCCCTCGGCGTCGCCACCGCCCGGTGTGCTCACTGCGCCAGTAAAAGTGCCGGCAGTTTCTGCCCTTTCGAGCGGTTCTCCAGCGCGTTGAGAATAGATTTCGCCTTCGGAAATTCTGCAGCCGCCTGGCGAAAATTCTGAATGGTTTCCGGTGTATATTTCTTAGCGTAAAAAAGCGATAGTCCGAGCAGATAATGTGCCCTGACTGACGATGGATCCACTTGCAACGCCCGCCGCGCAGCCGCTTCCGCTCCTGGTGCGTCTCTCGTCACCAGAAGAGCCGCTGACAAATTCGCCAGCGGAAAGGGCGCCTTAGGATCGAGCTCGACCGCCTTCTCCAAAGCCTTTACGGCTTCCTGAGGTTGACCGATTTGAAGAAACCGGCAACCCAGATTGTTGTAGGCCTCAAGATAGTCGGGATCGATAGCAATCGCCGCTTGCAGATGTTTGACCGATTCCTGCGGTTCGCCCGCTTTCAACGCAATCTCGGCCTTCTCCAGTTCACGATGAGCCTTTTTTGGCACCTTGTGCTGTAGCGTGGCCAACGAGACAACGCCGCCCGCGTTTGGCTGCGTTGCGCCGCCCGTCAAGCGAATTGTCACGTTGCTGGCAAACTCGGCGACCGTTACATTTTCACTACCAAGCAAGTCGCCATTCGGACCCACAACTCGGAATTCATAATTTCCCGCATGCAAAGGACGTGTGTCGAAGTTGCCGTTGGCTGCAACCGCTATACGGTCAGTGGTCATGCGGTGACCCAGTTCAACTACTTCCACAAAGAGCATGGTCTGCGGCAAAGCGCCGCTGGCGGTGGTCACTTCGCCATGCACCGGTGCTCCTTTTTCGGCCTGCGCCGACAACCGCCCAATGCTAAGAGACACGACTAGTATGAGAGCGGTCGCGTAAGCCGCGGCCGCCTGAAAGATAGGTTTCAAGGCAGTATTCTCCCGTTATTTTCGTTTACGGAAACACGCAGAGTTCCCAGTGCTACGTCGGGGTATTAATTATTTGACGGCGGAATGCTACGCGGCCATTTTGGAAACGTGGAAGTGAGATTCAAAGATCCAACGAAGCTGATGCGGCTCAAACGGAGCGGCGCAATAATCGTCGGCTCCGGCTTCGAGGGAATCGATCCAGTCCGAAACTTCCGGAAATCGGCCGATTGCGACAAGCAGAGTGTGGGGAGCGGTCGAACGGATCTTTCGGATTACGCTCGTGTCCGCTTTGCAGAAAACAAGATCGACTGCGCCCTCTTTCAAAGTGAAGAGCGAGTCCGCGGCCCCAGGCAAGGCCTCTCTTTGGACACCGTCGCAGAGACCCGTCAAGGCGTCCTGCAGATCGGTTGCGAGCTCCGGCTCGATGCCAAAGAATAGAACATTTGCGTGAAAAGTTGAGTTGTCGGTCATGTTGTTGAGATCCCTGGTGCAACCTTCAGTATTTCTCGCCTGGGAGAAGCTTCGGTCTGCGGGGACAGATTGAAAGTCATAGCTGATGAAACAACACTACACCAGCTATATGTCATTTTATTCCATAGCTGGCCAAAAGCCAATGAATTTTTTTGATCTTTAGCATAACCAAACCGCTGCGCATCCTGTTATCGTCCAACACGATACCTATGGATTTGTTGCTCGCAGACTTCCGGCACTCGTTCCGGGTGCTAGGGCGAAACCTTGGTTTTACCTTAGCCGCTGTGCTCGCCCTTGCATTGGGAATAGGCGCAAATACAGCCATTTTTAGCGTGGTCAACGCAGTATTATTGAAACCGCTTCCATACGCCAGGCCACAAGATCTGGTGGTGGTACTACACGGAGGGAACTCGCCCGTCTCCCCTGCCGATTTCCTCGATTGGCGTGCGCAATCAACGAGTTTTCAGCAACTCGGCGCAGCCCAAGCCTGGGGCGGAATCCTCTCGGGCTTCGATCGTCCGGAGATGACACCCGGGTTACAAATGAGTGGAAATATGTTTGGACTGCTCGGAGTGTCTGCCTTCCGTGGACGCACCATTACGCCGCAGGATGCGCGTCCTGGAGCCGAGCCAGTTATCGTTTTAAGCTTCGGCCTGTGGCGCGATAAGCTCGGCGCCGACCGAGGCGATTCTCGGCCGCACACTGCTTGTAGATGGCAAACGCTACACCGTTGTCGGGATCATGCCCGAAGGGTTTCAATTCGCGCCGTTTTGGATGACGAAAGCGGCCATGTGGACTCAATTAATTCTCGAACCCCGGCGTCTCGATCGCGGCGGCCGCTCCCTGCGCGTGTTTGGGCGCTTGAAGGATGGGGCCGACCTCCGTACCGCACAGGCGGAGATCGACGGGATCTGCGCCCGTCTGGCGCAGGAGTATCCGAAGACGAATGCGAAACTCACCGCCACCGTTCTCCCGCTACAGGAAAAAGTCGTCGGTTCCGTTCGTCCCACGCTCATCGCGCTGCTCGGCACGGTTGGCTTCGTACTATTGATCGCCTGCGCGAACGTGGCCAATCTCATGCTCGCAAGATCCACGGCGAGGCAGCGCGAAATCGCCGTGCGAGCGGCCCTGGGAGCCAATCGCGCACGGCTTATCCGAATGTTGCTCACCGAAAGCGCATCTCTAGCCATCCTCGGCGGCATCGCCGGTCTCGCGCTAGCCGCTTGGGGAGTGAAGATCTTGCTGGGCGTTCTTCCCGCCGGAACCCTGCCCAGGCAGTTCGAAGTGCACCTCGACGCCACCGCGCTCGCCTTCACACTGCTGATCTCGATCCTGACCGGTGTAATCGCCGGAGTCATCCCCGGACTGCACGCCTCGCGAGCGAATCTGAACGATGCGTTAAAGGAAGGTGGACGCGGCGGCGAATCCGTAGGCCGAAAGAAGACAAGGGGAGTGTTGGTAGCCTGTGAAACCGCACTGGCTCTCGTGCTGCTGATGGGAGCGGGGCTGATGGTCCGCAGCTTCATCCGCCTTCAGGCGGTCGATACCGGCTTCGATCCCCGCCACCTTCTCACCATGGTCGTCTCCGTGGCAGGAACACAGGATGCGGAACCTGGAAGGCGCTCCGTCTTCTACGATCAGCTCGTCGCGAAACTGGAGGCGCTACCGGGTGTGCAGTCCGTGAGCGCAATCAACCATCTCCCCATCGGCGGCGACCTGTGGGGTCGCACCATCACGATTGTCGGCCGGCCGCTTCCGGCTCCGGGCGACGAACTAGGAGCTGTCTATCGAGTAGTCAGGCCGGAATACTTTCGGACAATGCGAATCCCGTTAGTCGCCGGACGCGACTTTCGAACAACCGACTCTCGCGACTCCTCAAAAGTAGTCATCATCAACGAAGCGATGGCGAAACGCCGCTGGCCCGGAGAATCGCCCATAGGAAAACAAATCACGCTTGACGAGCCAATGGAAATCGTAGGCGTAACCAAAAACGCGGCGCAATCGGAGCTGTGGAGCGCGCCAGGCGACGAGATCTATCTGCCATTCGCCCAGTCGGCCGATTACGTATCAAGCCCCGCCGGTCACTTCAAATACATGACGTTCGTGATGCGCACAAGCACCGATCCCCAATCCCTGGCGACGGCCGCCCAAAACACAGTCTGGAGCCTGGATCATGCCGCCGGAGTCACGGACGTACTGCCCATGGAAACCGTTCTAACGCAAAAGTTGTGGCGGCAGCGAATCTCGCTCTGGCTATTCAGCATCTTCGCCGTAGTAGCGCTACTGTTAGCCATAACCGGAATCTACGCCGTAGTCTCCCAAGGAGTAGCGGAGCGCCGCCGTGAATTCGCCATCCGAATGGCGCTTGGAGCAAATCGCGAAAGTCTACTATACACATCAATATTCAGCGGAATGCTACCCGTGCTAGGAGGCGCCGCCGCAGGAATCGTGATGGCAATCACCGGATCTCGTTGGATGGAAAGTCTCCTCTTCGGAGTCAAATCTTCCGATCTAACATCCCTAGCCGGCTCAGTGGTTTTATTGCTAACAGCAGCCCTGGCAGCAAACTACCTGCCAGCACGCCGAGCCGCAAACACCGACCCGATGACATCCCTGCGCCAAGACTAGCAGTTGAATTTCCGTCTATTCGCGTCCATTCGCGGCAATTTTTGCGCAGTTCCAACCCGGCCTCATACGCACCCTCTATTGTTCTGAATCGTTTAGCAAACGGTTCTACAAGTGCAATCAGAAAAGCGGGCGACTATGAATTACCTCTTGCTCATATGCTTACTGATTCCAACGCTTTCAGCCGTAGTGAGCGCGGACGAACTAAAACCCGAGACTCTAAATGCATGGGAAGGCTATCTCCAAACCGCGAACTCCCATATGAAACAGCGTCTACAGAGCGGCGCTCATTTTCTTTGGCTGGACGAGTCTCCGGATCGCCGGCACCAAGTGCACTCGGGAGAGATTCTTGTCGCGCCCTTTGACGACCAGACCCCGGCACGAGTCTCCTCCGGCTTGATCCACCATTGGATAGGAGCCGCATTCATCCCGAACGTGACGCTGGGCGAAACTCTGGCCGTAGTTCGAGACTATGCCCGCTACCCGGATATCTACCCGGCAGTCGTCGCCTCAAAACCCGTCAGTCGACAGGCTATGGAAGATAAGTTCTCTGTGCTGATGATGAACAATCTACTCGTCCAGAAGAAAGCGCTGGAGACCGAAAACGCATCGGATTTCTTTAAGGTAAACGACAAGCAATGGTACAGCCTCTGCCGGACAACCCGAGTTCAACAAATCGACAACTACGGCCAACCCAATCAACATAAATTCGCTGACGGCGAAGGAACAGGCTATATCTGGCGTTTATACAGCATTACGAGATTCGAGGAGAGGGATGGCGGAGTCTATGTGGAACTCGAAGCCCTGGCCTTGACTCGTGACATTCCCGCGTCGCTTCGATGGGTCGCCGGTCCCGTAGTTCGCCGCATCTCGAGGAATTCCGTGCATGCTTCGCTTCAAAGGACGCAGGGAGCGGTCGAGTCGATCACCGCCGGACAACCAATCAAGCGCGAAACCATCGCGGAGCGGCGTGTACCGGGGATGCCAGTCATTCGTTCGTTCCAACAACCTTAACGCCGAAGGCTCACAGCTTACTCACGTTCATAGTATTATCGTCCGGCTTCCGGTCCACAAGTTTGTTCCACGGATCGATGCCCGCCTTGGCCGGTTGCCGGTCCACCACAATCGTGAACTCCGTCTCATGCTGGTCAATCTTGTGCTTCACCATATACAGCGGTTTGCCATCCGAATCCAGCACGCCGATATCGATCCAATCGGCCAGCGGCACTTCTTTCTCCTCGCCTAACTCACCGGCCTTGATCTTCTTCGCCGCCACCTTCAGCTTCACCTCATACTTCCCTCCGCTCACCGCGCGATACGAAGCCGACAAAGCGCGATTCTCGTAAAGCGTGATCGACTCGAACATATCCCCAATGATGTAAGCCAAGTCCGGAGGGACAATCTTGCGCAGCCGGTCGATCAGCTCCACCGAATTCGTATACGGCGGATCCTGATAGGCCACCGCCTGAACGTATTCGCGCAAAGCGCCATTCACCTTCTCCTCGCCCACATAATCCTGCAGAGCATAGAAGATCACGCTCGCCTTGTTGTAGTGAATGTACCCCTGATTTTCCACGCGCTCGAAGAGGCAGTTCCTTCTTCCGCTCCAGACTGCGGCCGATCAGATACCGGTCCATTTCATACTTCAGGAACCGCCTCATCTGCGCCGGGCCCACTTCGTGCTTCATCACCATGAGCGCCGTGTACTGCGCCAGCGATTCCGACATAATCGTCGCGCCCTGAACATTTCCTCCAATCACCTGATGAGCCCACCATTGATGCGCAACCTCGTGCGCCGTCACATAGAACGGATAGTCCACGTCGTCGTCGCTCTTCGGATCAACTCGCGCAATGAAACCGATCGCCTCCGAATATGGAATCGACGCCGGAAACGACTGCGCAAAGCTGGCATACCGCGGAAATTCCACAATCCGAAGAGTCTTGTTCTGATACGGGCTGAAGTTCGTCGTGCAGTATTCGAGCGCCGCCTTCATGCCCTTCATCATCTTCGCCAGATTGTATTCGTGGCCGGGCTGATAGTAGATTCCCAGGTCCACATCGTTCCAGTGATCGCGCATCACCTGTAGCGAGCCGAAAGCACCGAGAAGAAGTTCAGCACTTTGCGCCGCGTCTGGTATTGAAAGTAGCGTCGGCCGCCGTCGGTCCACTCGCGGACCAGTTCTCCGGGAGCAATGGCGATTTGATCCGCCGAAGTGCTGACAACGGCATCAAACGTCACCCAGTCGGCATCGCTGGAGATGTAGGTATTCCGCCGCGCGGCCGCGTCGTTCAGATCCGCCATCCGCTCCTTGGGCTTCAATCCGTGTTTGCGCCGATCGTTGTCTTCGGATAACTCACCCCCGTCCTGATATCCGAATTGGGGAAGCAAACCACTATTCAAGAACGTGCCGTTGTACACGACGAAGGTAGGAGCGGTACCGTTCGGGAAGCCGTGGGGCTCGTACGCCAGTTCAAAGTCGACAGTTCCCACAGCGCCTGGAGCCAAGGGCTGCTCCATCTTGTAGACCCCAACACCGAGTGCACGTTCGTCGGACTGAAGCTTCGCCGGCGGAGTAAATGTCACATGCCGGTTCCTCAACTCTTCCGGCATGCTGACCAGCACTTCGCTGATCGGTTGCGGCGTCTTGTTGGCGATCTCGTAATGCCCGAGAATCTTAACGCTGCGTCTCTCCGGAAAGACATCGGCATTGAATCTCACCCCTGTAATCCGGGGCTGCGGCGTCTCGCGATACTTCCTGTAATCCTTCTCGTATCGCACTCTCAAGTCCTCGCCTTGCTTCCGGGTCCGATACGTATTCAGGATATTGGTGTTGTAAAAAATGAATCCGCCCAGCGCGGCAAACGCTCCCAACGCGCCGAAAGTGATCCAACGTTGCGGCGATCGAAAACGCTGGCGCGCCAGCACAGACCGCCAGTCCCATTCGACAGCCAGTCCACGCACCCAAAACAAGATATGCGACCAGCGCGAGCATCACCGCGAACGCCGTCCAATAAGCGTCGAACAAGAAAAGCGGCGGAAGAAAGTGGCCGAAGCGGTTCATGTCCGAATACGTGTACCCGGGATTTTCCCCGTATTGATAGAGGTGATGCTCCAGTCCAAGCTGTCCCATGAAGGCGCTGGCCAGATAGTACAGCACCATCACGAAATGCCCCATGTACTTGTTGTTCACCAGCGTTTGAACGGTGATGGCGAGCACGCAAAGCAGCCAGTAATCGATCAGCCTGAGTCCGAAGACCTGTTCGAAATACTGCAACGGCTCCAGATGCGTGTAGCCCTTGGCGAGTTGGATCGACATCCCCGCAGCGATCACGACGATCATCAGAAGCACCACCACCAGAAACAGCGCCAGCATCTTCGACAAAAACAACACCCAGGTCGGCAGCGGCAAAGCGTCCATCAACTCATTCGTCCGCGCGTCGCGCTCCCGCCACACCAGTTCACCCGAATAGAAGGTGATGATGATCAACAGGAAGAGTTCAAACGACCCGCCCACCAGTTCCAGAATCTGGTAAGTCACCGGATAAGTCGGAGTGCCGTAGATGTCGCCCGCCGTTCGCGAGGCCATGATCATAAAAAGAATCCCAGCCAGCACAATCACAGCGAAATAGATGTTCTTTACCGTCTCGCGAAAGCCGAGCCGCGTAAGCCGGACCAGCGCACGCAGCGAAGCTCCAGCCGAAAATACCCGCGCAGCGGCAGGAGCATGGATGGGGGCAGCCACTTCGGGCAGCGTATCCGCGACCTTTGCCCGTGAGCGCCGGCCCTCAATGGCATAAGCGAACTTGAACTTGACATAAGTGAACGCAAGAAGCGTGCCCGACACCGCCAGCCAAAGCAGGCGATTCCACAACAACGCCCCTTCCAAACCCACCAGCCGCGAATTCTTCTCCGAGACCGTCCAATACTCCGTCACCCGCCCCATGGCGATCTGTCCAAATGGATCGAGCAGCGCAGCGATGAACTTGTCCTCAAGCTTGTTCGAAACACTCATCGCAATCATGTAGCCGATGAGCAGAATGACGCTGGTCATGTACACGGGCAGGATTCGGCGCGAGAGCGCAGCCATGGAGAAAAACAGAGCGCCCATGATGAGCATGTTCGGGATCACCATCACAAGGTAGGGCTGCACATAGGCGGCGAAGTGGTTGGGCCCAACGCGAACCTTGTCGATAAACGGCATAACCGTCCCAAGCGCCAGCCCGATCGCAATGCTCGAAAAAATGGCCACCAAAATGACCATCGACGCCAGAAATCGCCCGCCCAGGTAATCCGTCTTGCTGATGGGAGCAGTAAAGAAGAACGAGTGCATCTGGCAATCGAAATCCTGAAACGCCGCTCTCCCCGTAATCGCCGAAATCACCAGCATGCCGAAATAACTAAGCAGGGAAATAAATTCCGACAGGCCAAACGGCGAATTCACCAACACTTTGCCGCCGCCCATGACCACCGCCGCGCTCTGGAAAGCGCCCGCGGCCGTCACCATGAAAAGGAATCCAATCGCCCCGAGCAAAAGGAAATAAATGTACGTCGAGATTGCTCGAAAATACTGCGCCAGATCGAACCGGGCAATCGAAATCAACACGGCAGCATACTCCCGACAGCTTCCCGCCGCGTCACGCTCCAGAAATACAGGTCTTCGAGATCCGGCTCCACCACCTCAAATCCCTCACCGGGCGCAGACTCGCCGTAAACGCGGATCAGCGTGCGCCCAGCCACCAGGCGAGAAGAAATCACCGGATATTTCGCTTTGTACTCGCCCAGCTCGGCCCGCGCGATCAGCCTCTGCCAGATCTTTCCTTTCAGAGACGCCGCAAGCTCAAGAGGTCCGCCCTCCACCACAAGCCGGCCCAGGCTGATGATCGCCATCGACTGGCAAAGATCGCTCACATCGCTAACAATGTGCGTCGACAGAATCACAATCACGTGCTCGCCGATTTCGCTCAGCAGGTTGTGGAACCGCACACGCTCTTCCGGATCGAGCCCCGCCGTCGGTTCGTCGACGATGATCAGCTTGGGATCGCCGATCAGCGCCTGAGCAATTCCAAACCGCTGCTTCATTCCACCGGAAAAAGTCCCCAGGCGTTGATTGCGGGCATCCCAGAGATTGGTCTGGCGTAGCAGCGCTTCCACCACCGACCTTCGCTCCCGCCCGTTGGCAATGCCCTTGAGCTCAGCGAAGTGGTCGAGCAGTTGTAGCGCCGTGACTTTCGGGTACAACCCGAACTCCTGTGGCAGATAACCCAACACCTGTCGCAGGCGATGCTTGTCGTTCCGTATATCGATGTCGTCGAGGAAGGCTGATCCCGAATCGGCCTCTTGCAGCGTGGCCAGGATTCGCATCAGAGTCGATTTGCCCGCGCCGTTCGGACCGAGCAAACCGAACATTCCAGAGCCAATGGTCAGCGAAACGCCGCCCAAAGCCTGAACGCCATTAGCATACCGCTTCGACAGATTCTCAATTCGCAGCTCCATAGCCACACAGTCTGACACAGAGCCGCGAATCGAAGTAAAGCAGTGCTACCGGCTGCCGCCGCTTTCCGTCTCCGTCTTGACCTGGAACAGGTGCCCGATGTCCTGATACCCATTCATAGCCAACCGGCAGGCAGGTCCGTCACCAGCAAAACGCGGACGATGCCAGTGCATCACAGGCGCGTAAACGATATCCCCTTGATCGGCGACAATCATGCCCGCGCCTTCCAGCTTGTATTCCATCTTGCCCAGCAGGATGAACCAGAATTCGGCGCACTCCTCGTGGAAGTGACCAAGATCGGAATCAGCCGCAGGCCGCTGCTTAGTCGCATCGCCGTAAATAATATTCGAGACCGCGCGATCGTCGGCGATAAAGCGCCGCTGCTTCTCGGTCCCTGCGACCACGGCATTGAAGTCCAGCCAGGGCTTATTCCCCTGGTCATACTTACCCTTGCCGGCGATCGTCGTTTTGACAAACTCAAAGCCCGCCAGCTTCGGCGGTTCTGCATCAGCCGGATAGTTCGTCTTCGCACCGGCAATGTTCACCTCAAACCGCAAAGACGGCGCATCGCCAACGGTCTCCATGCTGTAGAAGGTTCGATAGGGAACCTGAACCAGGTAACCCTTCGACGCGACAAACGGCTCTTGTCCGTCGATGCTGAAACGGATCTGTCCGTCCTGAATCACCCACCACTCACGCGTATCCGGGTGCATACGCCGAGGTGTTTTTTCGCCCGCCGCCATTTGAATGTAGTCGGCATGCAGATAGTTGTCGCTCACCACAGTGACGCTCCAACTCTTGTGGCCCTTGTGCGAGGAAAGCAGTTCAGAAAGCTTCCAAATGGGCTTGTTCGGAGCGACCCACGGAGTAAGTTTAATCGGCTTCGGAGCCCAGCTTACCGTCGGAGGTGGCATATTGCGTCGTCCGCCCCCGGCTGGAGGCGTTGCATCCTGCGACCACACCGCTGATAGGAATAGACACGATCCTGCGGCGAAAACAAAAATCGATTTTGAGATTGGCTTCATGGCGAGTGCAGCATATCACCGCATCAACCGCAAAGTAAACCGTTTCAATCGGACCCGTGATAGCATTGGCTCGAACGAATCCACATGCTCGCACATAAACAAACCAGAATCGCCACTTTCTTTGCACTGTCCTTCGCCGCCGCACTGCACGGCGAGGTGAAAGTTCTCAAGAATTTCACGCTGATCGATGGAACCGGCCGGCCGCCCGTAAGCGGCGCCGCGATGATCGTCGACAACGGGCGTATTACATGGGTGGGTCAGGTAGCGCAGCTCAAAGCTCCGGCTTCGGCCGAGGTCATCGATCTCTCCGGCAAGTTTGTCATGCCCGGAATCATCAATCTCCACGGGCACGTCGGCAATGTCGTCGGCCTGAAGCAGGACCCGAAAAACTTCACCAAAGAGAACGTCGAAAAGGATCTTCATACCTACGCGTCCTACGGCGTGACAACCATGCTCAGCATGGGTACCGAGCAAGACCTCATTTTCCCGCTCCGCGATGCGCAACGCGCTGGTAGACCCACCGAGACCCGCATCTACACCGCCGGGCAAGGCTTCTCGTGGAAAGGCGGCTACGGCGGAATTCCCGGTCTCAACGACAGCGTCGTATCTGGTGTCCCCGAAGTAGCCGCGAAGGTCGACGCACAAGCGAAGAAGAAAGTCGACATCATCAAGATGTGGATGGACGATCATCTCGGACAGTTTCCGAAGATGCCGTATCCGGTGGCCAAAGCCATCATCGACGAGGCGCACAAGGATAAACTCCCCGCTGCCGCCCACGTGTTTTATCTCGCCGACGCAAAGGAACTCGCCAACGATGGCATCAACGGTTTTGCCCATCTCGTCCGAGACAAACCAGTGGATCAAGAGTTGATCTCCATCATGAAGAAGCACGGTACCTGGCAGATCGCCGGCACGCTCGCGCGCGAACTCTCCGTGTTCATCTACGCGAAAAATCCTCCGTTCCTCGACGATCCCTTCTTCACACGAAGCGTTTCCCCAGCTACGATTGCAACGCTCAAGAGTCCGGAATACAAGAAGACGATTACATCTGATCCGCACTTCGACAAGTACGAAGGCTTCCTGGCCATGGCGAAAAAGAATCTTAAAACGCTCGCCGATGCCGGAATCAAGTATGGATTGGGAACCGACGCCGGCCCTCCCGGACGCTTCCCCGGCTTCTTTGAACAGTTGGAGCTCGAACTCATGGTGGACGCCGGCTTGACGCCCATGCAGGTTCTGGTCGCCGCAACCAAGAGCGGCGCGGAATTCCTGCACGCCAAGGATCTCGGAACGCTGGAGAAGTCCAAGTGGGCCGACTTGATCGTGCTCGACAAGAATCCGCTGGAGAACATCCGCAATAGCCGGACAATCAATGCCGTCTACATCGCCGGCAACAAAGTGAAGTAAACGGCTCGCTATTCGGTCACACTGATCGAAGTCGACTGGCTGGTCACACGCCCAGCCTGCTCCACCGTTACCCGCGCCACGTAGTCGCCTGTGGGCAACTTCGCCGATTCGATCATCGGGAATGAGTTCACCTCATCGATCGAACCAACGTCCGGCGTGCTCCTCGAAATCTCTTTCCCGTCGCGAAAAAACGCCACCGTCACTCGCGGCTTCTCATCGAGCGGGTTCGGGTAAACCACAAAGAAGAGCGCTGTCCCCTTTGCGGCGCTCGCAGTCTGCGTCAGCGCCGGCGTAATTTTCCCTCCCGCAAACTCCAACGGATTTCCTGGATCCCGCGGCGAGTCCAGCGGCGTAATGTCGTGTACGACTTCGATACTGCTCACCGCCGGACCTCCCGGCTTCGAAACCACCAACGCGAAGCGTTTCGTGCCAACCCGGCCACTACCGGGATCGATCACAGCCGCGTCGATCGTGTACCGCCCGGCCGCGGCCTCGAACGGCGCAGTGTAGATCGTATCGCCACGCCGGAACAGCTCCATCTTGTCCTCCGGAAACTCGCGGTCGAGCTCCCGGCTGACCTTGTCCACCACCTGACCGGTCGCGTCCTTGATGAGAGCCAGAAAGATCGCGTGTACCCGCGCCTTGTGCGTATTCGGGTCCAACGGCGTTGTCAGGCTGCCCGTTTTCACCTGGAAAGCCATCTCAAACCTGTACCCGTTCCGCGCCGGCTTGAACCGCAGCGCACCCGCCTGGAAATCGAAATCATGCCGCGGACCCGCGTTCAACACGCCAAGGGCGCCCATCTCGTATGGCTGCACGGGCGTCCCATGAATCTCCGGCACAGCAAAATACCCATCGCGAGCTTGGACAATTAGCTTCGGATCCTTCAGCGTCACGTTGATCTTGCGAAAATGTCCGTCGTAGACCGCCGATGTCGGCACGTACGAGATCTCATAATGCGTGCGAACATCCTCCATGATGCGCGCCATATTCCTCTTGAAGTCGTTCGTACTGAATACCGCGAATCCGCCGGTGCCTTTAGCCAGTTCCGTCATGTTGAGTTGGCCGTGCGTAGACAGAGCCTGGTCCATCACATCGAATTGCCCCGCCTGTGCCATCGCAACCTGCGCCGAGTTCGACATTGTGCCTTGGCCCGCGCTGATACCCGCCGCCGTCGCGGTAAGTCCCGCTGTCGTGCCATTAGAAGTAGCCGTAGTCAGTCCGCGAACATCGATGCAATAAAACGTCACGTTTCCACGATTCGCCGCGCTAATCACCGACTGCACGAAATCGTGATTGCCGGGAGGATTGATGAGGCCATCCGAGAGATAAAGGATCGTCTTGCGTCCGGGCAGAATCGACTCGTACCGGATGATCTGCAACAGCGCATTCCACACCGCCATCCCAGTGCCGTAGTTCACCATTCCCCGCTGATTCGCGATCATCCCAGCCACCGCCTGCTGCGACTCGGAAAGCGGATTGGAACTTGCCGGACCCAATCCGAAATCCGGAGTCCGCGTCAGGTCAATACCGGAGTTCACCGCGATGCCACCCTGCCCGCCGCTGATCGTATAGTCTGTCTGGTTCAGAACGTTGGCGGAATCGGAGGCCAATTGAGTCGCGCTGCCGTTCAGAGCCCGGCGAACCGATTCCTTCAGCCCTACCCGGTCGTTCGAAAAACCGTGAATCGCATTCAGCCGGAGATTCATACGGAAAATCGCCGCGTAAGTGTTGTCCTGAAATTCCTGATCGAGAAAATCCATCGCGGCATCGAGAGCATTCTTCCGCGAGTCCGCACCAATCTGATCGAACACGATGGAGACGAAATTCCGCGCCCGCGTCGAATTCGCCTGATCGGCTGCTATTTTTGCCGCTGGTCCGACAGCTTGCTGCTTAGGTCCCTGATCAATTGCCCGCGCTATCTTTCCGCCAACAAAACGGAATGATTTGATCGTTTGCGGCGCCCCGTCCTCGGTCACGGTGAAGTCCGTCGCCTTCAACTTATCGGCCAGCGACATGCTCTTATGCCGCACCACAACATCCAGCACCACCTCGCGAACGCTGCTTTGGATCACCGTGCCCGAACTTTCCGGAGCCTGCGCATACTGAGCGGGCTGGAGCCCGGCCAGCCAGACAAGCCCAACCACGGCGGCAAATCCATAGCTTCGTCGCATATGATGTAACCTATTGCTTCTCGTGAGTCGTCGTGACAATGATCCTGGCTGCTTGCAGTATACAAGCTAATATTGCTGAAGAATGAGGGTTTTGATGAGACGAATTTGTGTGCCCACGTTGGCTTTCCTCGCGCTTCCTTTACTTGCACAGACGTCTCCGCCTAACCCGGCCCCTCCACCCGACTCATTTCCCCGAACCGTGCGTCCGTTTCTCGAGCAGAACTGCCAATCCTGCCACAACGTGAAGCTCCGCTCCGGCGGCATTAATTTCGAACTCTTGAAATACTCCACATCGCTCGGCCAGCAAGCGACCGTCTGGGAAACCACAGCTTATGTTCTGAAAATGGGCCAGATGCCCCCGGAACAAGTGACTCCTCGTCCGGCCAAGGATCAGGTGGACGCCGTGATCGCTGTCCTGGAGCGCGATCTGGCAAAGGCCAAAGAGACCGCAACGGTCAAAGCGCCCCCGCCGACGCGAGAATGGCTCACCTGGCAAGGCGATCAAGAGCGTACGGGATGGGGAAGAGCTGAGACGACGCTCTCCAAAGACAACGTTTCCAAACTAGGCTTGATCTGGAAGTCGCAACTCGACGCTGTCGTCACCAAGATGAACCCATACGCCACGCTGACCGACCCTCTAGTAGTGGAAAACGTGCCCACAAAACAAGGGCCGAAGAAACTGGTCTTTGTCGCCAGCGCCGAAAACAACGTCTACGCCCTCGAAGCAGACACAGGAGCCACGCTGTGGGAAAGAAAATTTCCAAACACGCTAAAGTCGCCGCAGGCCACCGGTGGTTGCGCGAATAATCTGAACGCCAATCCAGTAATCGACAAACAAAACGGAATCATCTACATTCTCACCAACGACGGCAGGCTGCGAGGCCTAGGTCTAGCCGACGGCGACGATCGCATGCCCCCATCCGATTTCGTAAGCCCGTATTCACGAAACTGGAGCCTCAATCTCATCGACGGCTTGGTCTATACATCCAGTTCGCGCGGCTGCGGTGGAGCAATCTCGAGGATCACTGCCATCGACGTGACGAAGCCGACTCATCCAGTGATGAACTTCTACCCAAGCACCGGAAAAGCCTCCGGACCGTGGGGACGCGGAGGAATCATCCGAGACCCCTCAAGGAGTCGTCGCGCAAACCGCCGACGGCGCATACGACCCAGCCAGCGGAAGATTCGGCAATACCTTCGTCAGTCTCACCAAGGACCTGCGCCTCACAGACTCCTACACACCGGCAAACTGGGACTACCTGAACCGAAAAGATTTCGACCTGGGATCCGCCAGCCCAACAGTATTCCCGTTTCAAAAATGGACGCTAGTAGCGGGCGCAGCCAAGGAAGGCGTCGTCTATCTCTTGGACGCCTCCGACCTGGGCGGTCTGAATCATCAAACCCCGCTCTATATATCACCCCGATATGGCAACGACGCCCTGACGTTCGGCTACAACGGAGTATGGGGAGCGCTATCCACTTGGGTAGACGCAAAAGGCCAGCGATGGGTCTTGGTGCCCATGGAAGGCCCACCCGCCAAAGAAACCGAGGGATCGTTCAAAACCAGCAACGGCAAAGTAGTCAACGGCAGCATCATGGCGTTTCAAGTGAAAGTGGAAAAGGGCAAGCCGGTTCTAGTGCCCGTATGGATGTCACACGACCTCGATCTACCCGGAATGCCGGTCGCCGCCAACGGTGTCGTCTACGTGCTGGCAACCGGAGACAGAGCAAGAGATGCCTTTAGAGGGCAGTTCCCAGGAGGCCAACGCCCACCACAAGGAGCGCCAGGAGCACCACCAAGAAGATTCTTAGGATTCGGAGGCCCCCCCAACCAGGTAAACGTAGGAGAACCCGGAGCCGAGCGAGACGCAGCCTGGCTAACATCGCAAAACGAGCCAGGAGGGCAAGTACCCGGCCGAAGATTCTCCGGAGGAATGGATAGCACCCACGCTGTAATCTACGCGCTGGACGCAGAAACCGGCCAGGAACTCTACTCGAGTAAGGACCTCATCGATAGCTGGAACCACTACGGAGGTCTGGCCCTCTCCGACGGCCACCTGTATCTCAGTTCCTACGACGGCCGAGTCTACGCCTTCGGTTTGAGCCAATAAGGGTTTTCGTTTTATCCGTGTGAATGCGTGTTCATTCGTGGCCCAAAAGTAAGAAGCGATCCGGTCCCAAAGTACACTAAAAGTTAATGGGGTTATCTGCGCACACATTTGGCGCGCGCTTCTGGTCTCTGGTGGGCGCAACATTCCTGGGATTTCTAGGAATTGGGGCGGTATTACCCGGCCTCGGCCCGCATATCCGCTACGATCTCGGTGGCTCGGACCAAACCGTCGGTTTCGTCATCGGCATTTTCTCGTTCGTCGCCCTCGGCAGCCGCTTCTTTTCCGGACCCCTAGCCGACCGCCGCGGCCGCAAGGCGGCGCTTCTTACAGGCTTGTTCAGTTGTGCCCTGGCCGGAGTCATTTACCTCGCGCCGCTTGGCATTAAAGGAGCCTACCTCGGTCGAATGCTCCAGGGTTTTGGCGAGGCCTGCCTTTACACAGGCGCGGCAACTTGGGCAGTAGAACTCGGCGGCATTCATCGCAGCGGTCAGGCTCTCGGCTACCTAAGCAGTGGTATCTGGGGTGGCATCTCAGCAGGACCCGTAGTAGGGCACTGGCTCGGCTCGTTTCAGCGCGCGGCGTCCATGCAGGTAATTGCGGCGCTGATCGCGTTTGCAATTCTGATGCGCATCCACGAGGACTATGCGCCCGAAACTCACTCCGAGGGAGGAAGGTGGATGCCTTCGTCTCTCTGGGCGCCCGGGATTGCCATCGGATTCGTTAACGTTCAATATCCGGTGATCGCCGGTTTCCTCATTCTGCATTTGGCTAGTCACGGCAATTCCGGCCCGGCCGCCTTTTCAGCCTACGCATTGCTCATTTTGCTTTCGCGATTCTTTCTCGGAAGCCTGCCCGACCGCATCCATCCTGCCATCACCTTCTACGGCGGATTGATCTTGATGGCAATCGGTTTGAGTGTGATTGCTGTCGGACCAGGGCCGGCCGTCGCAATTGGCGCCACGGCACTCCTTGGCTTTGGGTTTTCCTTTCCGTGGTCGGCGGTTGCCGGCCGGGTAATCCGCGAGACTCCGGAACGGGACCGGGGCTCCACAATCGGTGCTCTTAGCGCGTTCGTCGACCTGTTCGTCGGCATCAGCTCTTTCGCCGCCGGCTCCATTGCAAAAAAATTCGGCTACTCGGCCGCATTCGTGATGGCTGCGGTAGTTCTTAGTGGTTCCGCCGTTGCCGGACGCTATATTTTCCAATCGAGGCGTGTGGAAACACTAGCACCCGAGGAAGAATTCTGCGAGGCAAACTCGTAAAGCTATTCCTCCCGTAATGCCGCCATCGGATCGATCCGCGCAGCCCGCCGCGCCGGAATATAAGCGGCGATTGCCGTAGCAACAGCCAAAATGATCGCCGCGCCCGCCAACTGAACAGGATCATTCGGCTGGACGCCATAAAGCAGACTCTTCACCAATCGCCCTGCACCCAGCGACACCGCAAAGCCAACCGACATCCCGGCCACCAGCATCACCGCCACATCCCGCAACATCAGCCAGACAACCGACTGCGCCTGCGCACCCAGAGCCATCCGAACACCAATCTCGCCCTTCCGCCGCGCCACCGAGTACATTGTGATTCCATAGAGGCCGACCATAGCCAGCAGCAGCGCAAGCAATCCAAAGATCGAAGAAAGCAGAGCCACAATTCGAGGCTGCAACAACGACTCATTTATCTGCGTCTCAAAGTTGCGGAACTCCAGTGAGATTCCGTGATTCACGCCGGAAATCACCGCTCGAATTGAGGGGATCAACTCTTCAACCGGCCGCTCCGATCGAATCTCGTAGTTAAGGAACGGAGGGTCCGGGTCCTGTCCCGATGCCAGGTAGGCGGTCCTTTGCACTGCCGCATCGATCGTCGTGTACTTCGCATCTTTCACCACGCCAACCACGTGGTAAATCTCGTTGGGCGGCCCGTTCGCAGGCTTGTCCATGCCAATCGTTTTCCCTATCGGATTTGCCTTCCCGAAGTAATAGCGCGCCGTATACTCGCCGATGATCATCGCTCGCGGAGCATGAAGATCGTCGCGATCGTTGAAATCGCGGCCCAACAGAAGAGGCGTGCTCATGGTCTTGAAATATCCCGGAGACACACGGTTCAAAAAGACAAGCGAGTCTCTTTTGGAATCGGGTGCGAAACCTTCGGGAAAAGTGAGTCCACCCCATCCCCGGCCGCCAAGCGGCGTAATTACCGAATCAGCCGCCGACATCACGCCCGGTAAGCTCCGAAGCCGTTCGAGAATCTCCCGATACGTTCGAATACGCTCCGGTTTCCCCAGAGCGGCCTGCTGAACGTTTGCATTTACCAGTAGGATGTTATGGCGGCTGAACCCGGCATCCACGGTCAACAGATTTCGCAACGTTCCCAGAAATAGCCCAGCTCCCGCCAGGAGCACCAGCGAGAGAGCTACTTGACCGGCCACCAACGCCTTTCCCAAATGGAATCGTGTCGAACTTTTCAGTGCGCCGCGTGCGCTCTCTTTCAGCACTTGATTTAACGCCAGATGCGTTCCGCGGAAAGCTGGTGCAAATCCGAAGAGAAAAGCCGTCAAGACCGTCACTCCAATCGTGAAGCCGAGCACCGTTGGATCAGGCGAAAGATCAATATCGATGGGGTGATCACTCGTTGAAAGCAACCGTACCAGCAGCTTGCTTCCCAAAAGCGCGACAAGAAAACCCATGCATGCACCCGAGATCGAAAGCAGCAGGCTCTCCGTCATTAACTGTCGAATGATGCGTGAGCGGCTGGCTCCGATGGCCATTCGCACCGAAAACTCCCGTTGACGCGCGGAAGCTCGGGCCAGCAGGAGATTGGCGGTGTTGGCGCAGGCGATCAGAAGCACCAGTCCCACAATCGCCATTAGTGTAAAGAGAGCCGTGCGGTAGCGATCGCCAGTATTAGAGAAGCCGGTCGCCCCGGGACGCACCACCAACGACGCATCAAGATATTCCTTTTGAGACCGCGGCGGCATTCCCGACGGCATTGTCGTGCGAAGGATCTCTGCTGAAATCGCCCGCATCCGATCTCTCGGTTGCGGCAAGCTGACGCCCGGACCGAGACGTCCCATCATTAGCAGCCACCAATTGAAGTTGCTGTCGAGCGTCCCGCCGTCGGCACGCAAAATCGGATCGCTCGCGATCGGAACTGCCACATCGTAGCTGCGGTCCGCGTCGAGACCGCGAAACCATGGCGGCGTCACACCCACAATTTCAAAAGTATGCCGGTTCAACCGGATCGTCTTACCGGCAACGTTGGGATCACCGGCAAAATTTCGCTGCCAGAAGCCGTAGCTAATTACAGCCAACGCACCCTGGCCTTGGCCGCGTTGATCGTCGTCCTTAGTAAACACCCGCCCCCGGATCGCCGGAACACCAAGGACCCGAAAAAAATCACCACTCACCCAGAGACCCTCGGCGAAGTGGCTTTCTCCTCCGTCAGCCAAATCGAATCGATCCGGCGAGTACGCCAGGACTCCTGAAAACGCCTGCTGGTGGTCGCGAACCTGCTCCCAGATCGGATTAGTGACTTCTCCGTCGCCACCTTCCCCCAATCTGATCTGAACCAGTTGTTGCGGATCTTCCACCGGCAGCGAACGAAGGATGACCGCATTCAAAATGCTGAATATCGCCGTGTTCGCTCCAATCCCCAGAGCGAGAGACAGCACTGCCGTCGCGGTAAATCCACGATTCTTGCCCATCGTACGTAGCGCGTAGTGAACATCTTGCCCGATGCGCTCGAGCCACATCCAGCCCCAAACCTCGCGAGTCGATTCTCTAACAAGGCCGGCATTTCCCAGATCCCGCCGGGCCGCCAGTTTCGCCTCTCGGGACGAAAGCCCGGCATCCAAGCGTTCCTCGGCCTCCGCGTCCAGATGAAATTGAAGTTCCTCGTCGAGCTCGCGTTCCTTCTTACGCCGCCAAAACATGGATCCTCCTGTGATACTACGCAGGCTTTAAAACCCGCCCCATAGCCAGCGACAACTGCTCCCACTTCGACAATTCCGCCGCAAGCTGCTTCCGGCCAGTGCGAGTCAAACGGTAAAACTTAGCACGCTTGCCTTTGTCCGAAAGCTCCCACTCAGAATCAATCCATCCCTGAGCCTCCAGCCGATGCAGCGCCGGATACAGAGATCCGGTTTCAACTTGAAGCACATCCTCCGACGTGCGCTGAATATACTTCGCGATCGCATGGCCATGCGACGGACCCGCTTGGAGCGTTTGGAGAATCAGAAGATCGAGAGTTCCTTGCAGCAATTGCATATTATGTAGACAGTCTACTATATAAACCGTAGACTGTCTACACAAAATAACCACCCCGCACACCCCGCACAGAGCCGCGACCGTGAGGGAGCGCTGACTGCGCCACTAGAATAAATCATGCCCCTAAGACTCCTCCTCTTCGCACTAGCCCTTAACAGCGCCATCGGCGAGACATACAACGTCTCCACAAACACCTACTACCGAACCTTCGCCCACACCAACCCGGTCTTGAAGCGAATCAAACCAGGCGACATCGTCATAACAAAAACAATAGACTCCAGCGGCCGCGACGAGAACAGTCAGGTTCGCCACCCCGACCCCGGCAACCCCCTCACCGGCCCGTTCTTCATCGAAGGAGCCGAGCCCGGCGACGCAATCGAAGTCCATTTCCGCCGCATCCGGCTCAACCGCAACTGGGGATATTCCGGCTACCGTCTAGGTCTGATGTCCCTGACGCCAGAGTCGATCGAAAAACTCTACGACGCCAATTACAAAGCCGACGCCGTGATCCCCGGCCGTTCAAACCTCGTCCGCTGGGACCTGGACCTCGCGCACAATACCGTCAAACTAAACGAACCCCGTAGCGAGCACACAAAACTCGAATTTCCGGCGCTCCCCATGCTCGGCTGCGTGGGCGTCGCCGCTCCCGGAGACTTCGCGCCCACCTCCGGTCCGTCCGGTTCCTACGGCGGCAATCTCGACTACAACGAAATCCGCGAAGGAGTCAAAGTTCTCCTACCCGTCTATCATCCCGGCGCACTACTATTCATCGGCGACGGTCACGCGCTCATGGGGGACGGAGAAGCAACCGGCAACGGCATCGAAACGTCGATGGACGTCGAATTTGCCGTCACCATTCGTAAAAATGCCAAGCTCTCCAATCCACGCATCGAGACGCCCGACTACATCATCAGCGTAGGCGCGCAACCGGAATTCGTCAGCTCGCTAGATCGCGCACTACAGATGGCCACCACCGACATGGCGCGCTGGCTGAGCGAAGATTACAAACTGGAACCCTGGGCCGCGCACATTCTGATTTCCTTTCAGGCAAAATATGAGGTGGCGACAGTCGCGGGTTCCATGGGCTTGAAGATCCCAAAACGCTATCTGCCCACCGGTCGATAAGCGCGGCTATTGGCCGTCAAATTGCTCGTGAGAATCTTTATGAGCAAGACCACAGATCCGCTTGAAACTTATCGCACCAAGCGCAACTTTTCTACAACCGCCGAACCAAAGGGCGCAAAGCGTCCCACAAAGCAAAAATCGGCCCTCAGCTTCGTAATCCAGAAGCACGCGGCGTCCCAACTCCACTACGATTTTCGTCTCGAGTGGAATGGCGTTCTTCTTTCCTGGGCCGTGCCAAAGGGACCGTCGTTAGACCCGTCCGCCAAGCGCCTGGCGATGCAGGTAGAAGACCATCCCGTCGAATACGGAACATTCGAAGGCACAATTCCCGAGGGAGAATACGGAGGCGGTACGGTGATGCTTTGGGATCACGGCTCTTGGACACCCGAAGATCCGGACGTCGATGCGGCTCTCAAAAAGGGAGAGCTCAAATTCGAATTACACGGCGAAAAACTGCACGGCTCATGGGTGCTGGTGCGAGTCCGCGGAGGCTACGGCGGTTCCAAAAAGCCCGGTTGGCTTCTCATCAAGCACCGGGACAAATTCGCCTCCACGGCCGACATTCTGCTGCAACAGCCGCGATCCGTAGCAACCAACCGGCTCATGGACGAGATCGCATGAACTTAGAGAAAGCGATCTCTCACCCTGACAAGCCTTACTGGCCGGACGACGGCTACACAAAGCTCGACCTGGCGCGTTTCTACGACCGCATTTTTCCCAAGCTGAAGCCTTATATCACCGGCCGTCCACTATCGCTGGAGCGTTGCCCGGACGGAATGCTAGGCCAGTGTTTTTATCAGAAGGAAGCGCCGAAAGGCCTGCCGGCGCGCACCCCAACCCAACTCCTGCATCACGAGAAGAAAGACGTGAATTACGTAATCGGCGGCTCGCGCGAAACCCAAATTGCACTCGTGAATCTCGGCTGCATTCCAGTCCACATATGGCAAAGCCGCGCGGCCACCCCGCAGCAGCCCGATTGGATCGTGTTCGACATGGATCCAATCTCAGGAGAGTTCGCCGATGCCGCGAAAGCCGGTCTGCTAGTAAAGGACGAGCTCGACCGGCTGAAACTCATCGGGTTTCCCAAAACTTCAGGAAGCCGTGGTCTGCACGTGATGGTACCCCTCCGAAAGGGTCCCGGTCCCGAATATGAGGTTGTCCGGACATTCGCGAGGGAATTCTGCGCCCGTCTGGCTGCCGCCCATCCCGATTCACTCACCGTCGAGCAGCGTATCGAAAATCGAGGGAATCGCGTATATCTCGATGCTTTCCGAAATAGCTATGGAGCAACCGTAGTTGCTCCGTATTCCGTGCGCCGGCGTCCGAAGGCGCCGTTTTCCATGCCTCTGAGTTGGTCACAATTGAAACCATCTCTGGAGCCCGCCAAGTTTAATCTTGGCAACTATGAAAAAGTCCTCGATGCCTCCGATCCATGGGAAGATTTCTTCAAGATCCGGCAGTTCATCCCGTGATTACCACCGGCGGCCGCGAAAACCAAAGTTGACGATCACGCCCGGACCGTATACGCGCGGTGGGTAGTAATAAGGCGCCGCGTAGTAAGGAGCCGCATAACCGTAGTATGGAGAATAACCGTAATACGCGCCAGGATAATAGTACGGCGCATATCCATAACCAAATCCTACGCCGTAATATCCGCGATAACCGCCCCCGTAATATCCACGATACCCATAGTGCCCGTACCCGCCATACCCGCGATACGTATTCGCATACCCGTGCCCGTAACCCCCGCCGCGGGCATACCCGTGGCCAACCGCTCCTCGACTCTGGGCGAAACACGCCGTCCCAATCAATAGGAACATCGCCAGAAAGAGTAACTTACGCATTCCATTCACCTCTGCAATGCGTGTTGCAAGCGGTTTGCCAATCGGCAACTAATTGAAATTACGTGACCAGATCCCCGGCACCGGCGACCAGGATCCACCATGCTGGTGCTTTTCGGCCAGTGCCACCCGCGCTACCCTGAGAGGAACATGGCTGACGACTTGCTAGCCTGGCGTTCAGAATTCCCAATTCTCGAAAGCACCGTTTACCTCATCAGCCACTCTCTCGGCGCAATGCCCCGCCGCACGCGCGACAGCCTGATCGCCTACGCAGACACCTGGGCCACGCGAGGCATTCGCGCCTGGGAAGAAGGCTGGTGGCGGATGCCCGTCACTGTCGGCGACCTGGTCGGCAAAATCATCGGAGCCGGTCCCGGCGAGGTCGTCATGCACCAAAACGTATCCATCTGCCAATCGATAATCCATTCCTGTTTCGATTGGACCGGCCCGCGCAACAAACTCGTCACCGAAAGCCTCAACTTCCCGTCGAACCTTTACCTCTTCCAAGGCCTGCAGAGGCTGGGAGCCCGCGTCGTCAACATCGAATCCGAAGACGGCATCACCGCGCCTCTGGAAAAAATTCTAGCCGCGATCGACACGGAAACTCGTCTTGTCTCCATATCACACGTTCTTTTTCGCAGCTCAGCGCTGCAGAACCTCAAAGCCATCACAGACCGCGCACACGAGGTTGGAGCATACATCATGGCCGACCTCTATCAATCCGCCGGAAGCGTGCCGGTCAATGTGCGTGAGATCGGCGTCGATTTCGCCACCGGAGGTTCGGTCAAATGGCTCTGCGGCGGCCCCGGCGCGGGCTACCTCTACGTCCGCCGCGATCTCTGGCCGATGCTCGAACCCCGTGTCACCGGCTGGGCCGCCCACAAGGAACCGTTCGCTTTCGATACGGGTTCCATGGAGTACGCCGAGGACGCTCTACGTTTCACCACCGGAACTCCCAACGTACCCGCCATGTACGCCGCAAAATCCGGCTACGAAATCATTCACGAAGTAGGCGTAGAAAAAATACGAGCAAAATCCCTGCGGCAAACAGAGTTCCTAATCGCTCTGGCCGAAGAAACCGGCTTCCCGATCCGTTGCCCCCGCACGCCGGCCGGCCGCGGAGGCACAGTGACCATCGAGGTGCCAAACGGAAAGGCAGTCACGGCCGAACTGGCGCGCCGTGAAATCCTGGTCGACTACCGCCCCGGTGCCGGTATCCGAGTCGCGCCACACTTCTACACCAAAGACGAAGAACTCGAACTCGTCATCCGCGAGATCGGGAAAATACGATGATCTTTCGCCGTGGAAAACTCCGCCTGGCGGCCTGGTATCTGGTACCGCTGACATTCTGGTTCATGGCCGGACTCTTCACCTTCGCATTCTTCGTAGGCCTTTCGCCGATCCGCTCTTGGACATTCGAAAAAGCGGGAATGCTGCTAGCCATCGGAGTACTCGCCTTCATATGCGCGCAAAATGCCCGGCGCTTTCAGCAATGGGTTCGCGGTTTCCGGAAAACATTTCTGGCGTTGGAACCGGAAGGCCTGCGCTTCGTGCTAAAGGAAACCGGCAACGTCAGCATTCCATGGAGCGAAATCACAAACGTGACCTTCGAGAAGCGTTGGGTGAATTCCAACACGCTCATTGAATTCCGCACACGCCTAGACGCCTGCATCGTCGAAACAAGCCGCGGAATATTCACATTCACAGCCATGGATATCCCGTCGCCGAAGCAAGCTACCGACGCAATTAGCGCCCGTCTGCATCGGCCAGCTTAGCGGGCTCCGCGCCTTTGCGCGAAATAAGTCACACCCCAAGCTGCGAAGCTAGATCGGCCATATCACCAGCCACAACATCGAACTCACCCGCCCGCGCAGAATCAGCCATGCCGGCGGGACCAAATTCATCCGGCCGGTAAAGAAATGCAGTAAGCATCCCACATCCACGCGCAGCCTTCAGGTCGTTAATGTGAGCCGCCACCATCATCGTCTCCGCCGGCCGCAGCCCAAGCAGATCGATAGCGGTAAGATAAGCCTCGCGATCCGGTTTGTAGTGCTTCGCCAGCTCCGCCGACAGAATCAAATCCCAAGGCAAACCCGAGAACTTCGCCATGTTCGTAAGCAGCGAAACATTCCCATTCGAAAGCGGAGCAATGATGTATTTCTTCTTCAGCCGGGCAAGTCCCGCGACGGAATCGGGCCACGGCGTCAGCCGGTGCCAAACACGATTCCAATAATCCTTCTGTTCCTCCGTGAGCCCCGCAATACGAAACTCACGAAGCAAATCATCGAAGATCATGCGATGCAGAACATCAAGTTTCGTCCAAGGCAACTCACCCCGGCGGACTCGCTCCATAGCCGGAGCATAGCCCGCCCGCCAACGGTCCGCGAACCCAGCCCAATCCAAATCGATACCCGAAGCCGCGCCTTCAGCAACAATGGAGCCGCGCCAATCGACAACCGTCCCGAACACATCAAACAGCAGTGCTTTCGGAATCACGCCCCGCTCAACAACCGATGCAAATTCTCACCAAAAATCAAAGCAGCCTCACTCCGCGCCACGCCTGCATCCGTCACCGCCTGCGACTGAGCCTCATACACGCCCCTCAGCCACCCCCGAGGAAACCACGACGAGTCCGTCCCAAACAGCAGCCGCTTCGCGCCCACCACATCAATCGCCCGCCGGAACACCTGCGCCAAAGTCAATGTCTCCGTCTGATACTTCACCCAATCGTTACTGCTCGAAGTATCCAGATACACATTGGGACACAGATCCCCAACCATAAGCGCCTCGCGAAAGTACCCCGCGCCAAAATGCGGAATCACAAACGGAAGGGCAGGGAACTCCAGCGCCACCGCATGCAGATCGATCGGATTCGAGTACTTCATATCGAAAGGCGAAGGCATTCCAAGCTTCTTGCGGACGCCCACACTCAGCACTCCGCAATGGACGAACACAATCGTCCGTGGCCGCGACGCCATGAGTTTCAAAATCGGACGTACGCGTTCGTCCTGAATGGAATACCGGTGCATCGCCGGGAACAGGCAAACGCCCTGCAGTCCCGCCGCCAGAGCTTTTTCCACTCGATCCTCTGCATCAGGAGCCAGCGGGTTAGACATGTAATATCCGTAGAAGCGGTTCGGGTACTCGGCAATGGCCGCGCTCACCGAACCCTCGTCTCCCGGAATACTCGCAATCAGCGCCGCTCGTTCCACGTGATTGCGGTCAAGTTCGTTCACCCAGCGCTGCGCCAGTTCAATGGAATTCGGGCCCGGCAATTCCCAGCCTAAATTCTCCGGCCCGGGCAATGCGGCAAAGAAACGATGGGAGAAAAAATGGACGTGTGAGTCGGCGATCACTACTTCTGCCCTTCAGGCGCGGCGAATCGCGTCAACCCCGCTGACAGTGCCAGTTGCGTGAGACCCGCAACGTTGTTCACGCCAAGTTTCTTCATCATCGTCTTGCGATAGCTCCGCACTGTTTGCAAGCCAAGATCGAGCATCACCGCGATATCTTTACTCGTCTTGCCCTCGGCCACCAGGCGCAGCACTTGCAACTCCCGCGGCGATAGTCCTTCCAGCGCCGACGGGACCGCCTTCGCTTCCTGGTCCCCACGCTGGATGCGGTGCAGCAGCCGATCGGAAATTTGCGGACTCAAGTACGATCCACCTTTAGCCACCGTGCGCAACGCTTCGAGCAGGTCGTTATCCGAAGCCTTCTTCAGAACGAAAGCCCGCGCCCCCGAACGGATCGCACCCACCACCGAAGGTTCATCGTCATACATCGAGAGGATGACCACCTTGGTCTCCGGAACATGGCGAAGAATCTCCGAAGTCGCCTCGATGCCATTCAGGCCGGGCAGGTTGATATCCATCAGGATGATCGACGGACGCAGCCTCTTGCACATCTGGACCGCATCGGCGCCCGTCTCCGCTTCACCGACTACATCGAATTCGTCACTATGTTTGAGGATGGCTTTGATGCCATCGCGCATGATTTTGTGATCGTCGACGAGTAACACTTCGTAACGCATAAAGGTGTCTCCATGATCGTCTAACAAAATGATCGGCTAAAACAAGCGCTCTCTCATCTCTACGGCTCGGATCGCGATTCCTTACCCCTCAGAAGGGAAGTCTTTACCGCCGTCCCCTTTCCCGGGATTGACGTGATCGTTACGTCAACACCCGCCTGTGAGGCGTAATGCTCCATCAACAGTAATCCTAATCCAGTGGAGTTCCATTTTGCGTCCATCGGCGAGAACCCGGTCCCATTGTCCTTGATCTCCAGCGTGAGCGCCTTCGCCGTCTGCCGCAGGTGAACTTCGATCTTCGTCCCGCCCGAATGGCGAATTGCATTATCCAATGCCATCTCGGTGATTTTATACCAGGCATTGCCAACAGCGAGCGGCACGCGAGCCGAGGAGTCGAACAGGAATCGGATCGCCCCCGAGTAATTCTGACGAAAACGCCCCACCAGCCGGTCGAGCGCATCGCGCAATCCGATCCGCTCAACAACCGCCGGATTCAAATCGTAACTGAGCGCGCGCACCTCGCTCATCGCTTTGTCCAGGAGTCTTTGAATTTCCCGAGTACGGTCGACTAACTCCGGCAGCTTGTCCTGAAAATCCAGCTTGAGCACATCCAGTTGCAAACCGACCGCGCTCAATACCTGGCCCACTTCATCGTGCAACGTGCGAGCCACACGCCCCGACTCCAATTCCCGTGCGTTGATCGTCGATACCAACATCCGGGTTAGCAGCCGTTGCGGATCAGTCATCTGTATTTTATTTTCTGGCCAGCGCTTTGTGAGCTGTGGCGGCTACATTCTTCGCCGTCAGCCCGTATTTCTCGATCAGTTCCTCCGGCGTACCCGACTCGGCGTAAGTATTCTGAATGCCAAGAAACTCCATCACGCACGGCGTTGTTTCCGATACAACCTGCGCCACGCGCACGCCCAGACCTGATTCAACCAAGTGCTCCTCGCATACCACAATACACTTTGTTTCGGCCGCCGCGCGCGCAATCGCATCACGATCGATCGGTTTGATGGTATGCATATCGATCACACGAGCGGAAATCCCCTCGGCCTCGAGTGTCTCAGCGGCGCGAATTGCCTCCGCCACCAGAAGGCCGTGCGCGATCAGCGTGATGTCGCTGCCTTCCACCAGCTCAATCGATTTGCCAATCTCAAACTTCTGATCGGCCTGATAAATAATCGGCACCTTCGGACGTCCCGTGCGAATGAAGACAGGTCCGGCATAAGTAGCCGAAGCTTTCACCAGCGCCTTCGTCGAGATTTCGTCTGCTGGACTAATCACCGTGAAACCAGGAAGCGAGCATGCCAGGCCGACGTCTTCGATACTCATCTGCGACGGACCGTCCTCGCCGATCGAGATTCCGCTATGCGTTCCGACGACCTTAAAATTATGAACCCCCGGATACGCCACCGTGACGCGCAGTTGCTCGAATCCTTTGTTAATCGCAAAGCACGAGAAGCTGGAAACAAACGCGATCTTGCCGGCCGTCGCCAGTCCCGCGCCAATGGCCACCATATTGGCTTCAGCGATGCCGCATTCGAAGAACCGTTCCGGAAATTCCTTCTGGAAATACAACGTCATGGTCGACTTCGAGAGATCGGCGTCGCAAACCACCACGTCCTTGTTTTCGCGCCCCAGTTCCGCCAGCGCCCGGCCGAACGCTTCGCGCGTGGCCACGCCGGTTTTCAGTTCGTATTTGGTCTTCGTCGCCATTTATCCAATCTCCTGTAACGCCAGTTTCTCTTCCTGTTCCGTGGGAGCGACGCCATGATACTTGGGATTGTTCTCCATGAAGGAGACGCCCTTGCCCTTAATGGTATTGGCAATGATGGCTGTCGGTTTTCCCTTCACCTGCGCCGCTTCGGCATACGCCGCCTGTAGCGCCGGAATATTGTGGCCATCTAGTTCAATGGTGTGCCAGCCGAAAGCTTTCCACTTTTCAGCCAGCGGCGACACATCCATAATGTCTTTCACAAAACCGTCGAGCTGAATTTTGTTGTAGTCGGTAATCACCACCAGGTTGTCCAGCTTCTTGTCCGGAGCGAACATCGCCGCCTCCCAGATTTGGCCTTCCTGGCTCTCGCCATCGCCCAACATTACATAGGTGCGCGAGGGCCGGTTGTCGAGGCGCGTAGCCAGCGCCATGCCGATGCCGAGCGAGAGTCCTTCACCAAGCGATCCGGTGGAAGCCTCGAGCGACGGAATATACCGCACATCGGGATGCCCCTGATAGATGGAACCGAGTTTGCGCAGAGTATTCAGTTGATCGATGGGAGTGTAACCGCATTCAGCCATGATCGAATAAAGCACCGGAGCGCAATGACCCTTGGAAAGAATGAACCGGTCGCGATCCGGCCACTTCGGGTTCGCAGGATCGTGGCGCAGCACATCAAAGTAGAGAGTGACAAGAATTTCGACGGCCGACAACGACCCGCCAGGATGACCGGACTTGGCTGCTGTCAGCATAACAATGATGTCGCGGCGCACCTTGCGGCAGATGGCCTGCAACTCCTCGACGTTTTTAGTTTTCTGCATAGTGAACTGACTTCAATTTAGCATGCGGCCCAATTACCAGGCCCCAGGTTTGCGATATCAAACCGGGATTACCAATTCGCGCCCGCAACCCCGCAGATCCATCTCATATTCAATCGAGACGATCGGCGGACGGGTGTAGTTCCAGGTTACGCCGTGCTGCTTGCTGTGTCCAATGCGCGGCAGAATCTCTGTAGCCAGCAGCGCGTTCAAATCATGCACGGTGTAGACATTGATGACGGTGACATTATCCCAAGTCACGCCCAACCCCCGCACCCGCCCGTCCATCAGACCGAGCACAAACCGCGCCTTGGCCGCCAGCGCATCGCGCGAAGTCTCACCGGCCCGCACCACGTCATGCGGATCGAGCGATCCCTCCGGCAGTTCACCGGCGCCCGCCACCACGAACGATGCCGGCGCATGCGGAGCCTCCACGGTGTAGGCGAATGAGTAAAGAGATGGTTCAGCCGGCGGGCCCATCTCAGGAGCGACATTCGTCCGGGCCACCGGATTCACGCCGTTCTCCATCATGTCCCATTTCTTAAGAACTTCCACATACCCGGCATTGAACTCGTTGAACCCGGCAAACGAAAACGGCTTGGGCGACCGCAGCGCCATAGCGCAAAGAGCGTGCCGCGGCCTGCCCACCGAGTGCAAGTGAGCGTCCACTCGATCGAACCCCGCCTTCCACGGAACAGGACGCGACAGCCGCACGTGTTCAATAGTGAATCCTGGCGCCGCGGCCACGCCCCCCGAGTACGGGCCAATGCCCTTCAAGAAAGAATAATTACCACGAGGATTAGTGAGCAACATTCGACCGCCAGCTTACCATCACAACCTGGCGCTCTACGCGCCAAGCCGCTCTCGCCTCCGGCTATAGTTGGATAATATGCGAACCCGCAAAGCCGCTCTCGTGAGAATCGCCTTTGCAAGTGCTACGTTGATTGCGGCATACGCAGGGTTGTTGTGCGCCCCACAACCGCTCTTCCCATTCACCGTGCGAGCCGATACTTTAGTGCTTCACTCCGATCGGCAATTTTCCGAAGCCGCGGGCCGGCAAGTGTTGGAACTCGCCGAAAAAAAGTTGGCACGCTCACCGCTCTATTCCGGTCAGACGGATCACAGCGTTTACATCTGCAACTCACGCTGGCGGCAGATGCTGTTATTCAACAAGGACTACGGGGTAGGCGGCGTCGCGCAGTACCCTGTAACACCGAACGTTTTTCTACGCGGCGCACTGATCGAGGACAATCGCTTGGTCTCCCCAAGCGGAAATCCCGTCACGGGAGACCGGACTCTGGACTATTTCGTAGCGCATGAAATCACCCATCAGCTCACCGGTCACGCGATTGGCCCGCTTCGCTTCTACAAATTGCCAAGATGGGTGCGTGAAGGATATGCCGATTACGTTGGCAAAGGAACCTCGTTCGACTACAGCGAGGCCAAGCGCGCATTTCTCGCGGAAACGCCTGAAATGGACTTCAAAAAGTCTGGTCAGTACGGGCGCTTTCATTTGCTGGTGGCCTACCTTTTGGACCATCAACACTGGAGTGTGGAGCAGTTGCTCAACAACCCGCCCGCACAAGCGGCAATAGAAGCCGCGATCAACCAAGACAAGCCATAGGCCAAACATCAGTCCTAGCGAACAACGGAGTCCCAAACCGCCCGAGTGATCTTAGCGATCACACCCTCGCGAATCGGCCCATCAGCTAGAGAATCCGAGACAAACACGGCAATCGCCAAAGTGTGCCCATTCGGCAAAGTAACAAGCCCCACGTCATTCGTAGCGCGCGTCAGCCCACTCGATGTCCCCGAACTACCGGTCCTATGCGCGACCCGCGTGCCCTCCGGCAGCAGTCCTTTGATCCGCCGCGGTCCCGCGGAAGTCTCAGTCATCAGCTTCAGCAGCAAACTCCGGCTCGCCGTCGAAAGCCCGCGCCCGTCATGGAGCGCGCGCAGCAAACGGACCATCTCCTGTGGGGCGGCCCAGTTCCGGTACTGCACCATTTCATCGGCGCTCATCTCTTTCTCACTGGTTGCCACCATAACGCCCGTCACTCCAATGCCGCGCAAATACTCAGTAACGCGCGCCCCGCCACCTGCCAATCGCAGCAACACATCGCAAGCCGTGCCATCGCTCTCCGCAACCATGAACCGCAGCAGTTCGCCGAGCGTCAACTCAACGCCCTCCGGATGCGCGTCCCGAATCGGACTATACAGCCCCGGTCTAACCAAATCGCTTTTCTCCACCCGGACACGCTGTTCCAGCCGCAAAACCCCTCGATCCACATCATGCAGAACGGCCATCCCAATCGGCATCTTGTAAACGCTCTGCATCGGAAACCGTTCATCCACCCGTAAGCCGGTTGATTCGCCCGTTTCCAGCACCGTCGCCGCAACACCCACCCGCCCGTTGGCGGCACGGGCGATCTCTTCGATCTTTCCACGCAACGCATCCGGCGAAATCATCACTAAAAAAACGGCTAAGACCATGTAAATAAGAGTACTCTAACAGGGACTATCTAACGTATACTAATTTACAAATCGGGGACCAAATGGTCCCCCAGCGTACGCGACTTCACGCAACCGGAGGGTCTTTCGTGAGTGTGCGATGGCGATACCTCGTCGTTCTTCTACTTTCGCTCGCTGCCGCCGCAGTCGGCGGTAAATGGCTTCTATTTTCCCAGGTAGCCACTCCGCCCGCCCCGGTTTCCGTCGCGGCCGCCCAGTCCTTTCTGGTGATTTTTGGCGTTGGCGACACGGCAGAAACCAATTGGGACGGCTCCCTCACGGTGACCGGCGCGAATATCCAAATCCTCCGAGGCTGGCGTTTCACCGGAGCCGACTCTATTTCTTCCAATAACTCGAGTTGGAAACTGAGCACGCGCACCACGCCCTCCCTGACACCCCCCGGGCCGATTCAGGAAAACGGCCTCATCCTCAAAATCTCGGTTCCAGCCACCTCGGCCACAGTAAACGTCACAACCACACAAGGCAACTTCAGCTTTTCCACCCAGGACATGCCATTCGGCGTTAGCAAGACATTCCTGAACGGCCGAGCGCTAGTCGCCCAAACAGGCGCTCAATTTCAATTGACGTCCTCGGCCGAAGAAGAGGATTTCCCGTCAATGGCCAGGTCGGGCGACGACGTCTATCTCACATATACCGAATTCGTCCACGGCGACCGCTCCCTGGCCGTGAGCACTGGGACGACGCAAACCATCACCGATTTCTCGTTTCTCGCCCGCAAGGCCGGCGGCGATCAGGTCCTCCTGATGCACTATTCCAAATCCCAGCGCGTCTGGACCGGCCCGTTTCCCGTCACCAACCCCGGCGAAGACGTCATGCGCAGCGCAGTAGCCGTGGATGGACAGGGACAAGCCTGGATCTTTTACTCCACGCAGCGTTCCGGCAATTTCGATATCTACGCCCGGAGCGCCGCGGCCGACGGCACCATGTCGCCGGAAATCCGCCTGACCACCGACCCCGGAACCGACCTCTTTCCGGTGGCGGCCACCGACGCCTCCGGCCGCGTCTGGGTCGCGTGGCAAGGTTTTCGAAACAGCAATCTCGAGGTCTTAACCACGGTCCAAAGCGGCGCTGGCTTCTTGCCCGAGGCCATCGTTTCCACATCCGCCGCAAGCGATTGGGACCCGGCCATCGCAGCCGCGCCCAACGGAGACGTGGCCATTTCCTGGGACACCTACGACAAGGGCGACTACGACGTCTACGTCCGCCGCATTCGACTCACCGACCAGATCGGCATGGACGATCCCATCGCGATTGCCGCAACAGTCAATTTCGAAGGCCGCAGTTCCTTGGCATACGATTCCCAGAACCGCTTGTGGATCGCCTATGAGGTAGCCGGATCCAAATGGGGCAAGGACTTCGGCGCATATGACACAACTGGGCTGCCGCTCTACGCAGACCATACCATTCAGGTCCGTTGTCTGATCGGGAACGATCTGTACACCACCACCGACGACGTCGCCAATGTCCTGCCCGGTCAGGAAACAGCGAAGTTATTCCAACCCACAACAAAGGGACCGTTCGCGACGCAACCCGACCCCACCCTCGCTCAAACGCGCGGCGCGAACAATGGCGTCGGACCACCAGCCGGGCCGAGGAACACGTTCCCGCGCCTCGCCACCGATCCGGATGGAACCGTTTATCTCGCATTCCGCCACCCGGCGGGCGCCGGGCTTTCCTCGAGCCACGCCACCGGTGGTCTTTCCGTCGGCTCGATTTGGATTAGCTCGATGGTCTATTTCGACGGCGCCCAGTGGCACGGGCCGGGAGTTCTTGGGTTTACGGACGCCGTCGGCGACAATCGTCCATCAATGGCCGCGCTCGGGGCGGGGCGGCTGTTGATCGCCCACTCCACGGACCACCGGCTCACTCCGCTGCCCAACGGGACGCCGCAGGCCGACGGCGTCAGCTCAGATGTTTTCCAGTCCGAATTGGCGGTCACCCGAACGCAACAGACTCCTCAGTTGCAGAAGATCAGCCCGGTGACTCCTGATCCCGCAGATCCCTCAGTCGCCGCCGAAGCCGCAGCCGCTACGTTGAATCAGAGCTACCGGCCCACGGTGAACGGCCAACAGTACCAGTTGCTGCGCGGCGATTTCCATCGCCACACGGAAATCTCGTTCGACGGCGCGCGCGATGGCCCGCTGATCGATAGTTACCGCTACTTCATCGACGCAGCCTCTCTCGGCTGGGTGGGTTGCTGCGATCACGACAACGGCGAAGCCCGTGAATACACCTGGTGGCTGACGCAGAAGTTCACCGATGCGTACACGCTCGGCACGAACTTCGTCCCCATGTACTACTACGAACGCAGCGTGGCGTATCCCGAAGGACATCGCAATGTGATGTTCGCCCAACGAGGCATCCGCCCGCTGCCCCGCCTTCCCGTAACCTCGCCCGATTCGCCCCCAACGCCCGCGCCCGATACGACCATGCTGTACGCGTATCTGCATTTCTTCGGCGGAATCTCCGCCCCGCACACCAGCGCCACCGATCAGGGAACCGACTGGCGTAACCACGATCCGGACGTCGAACCCTTCGTCGAAATCTATCAGGGCGACCGCCAGGACTACGAGATGCCAGGCGCGCCGCGAGCCAACACGGCAAAGGATTCCATCTCGGGATACGAAGCCGCCGGATACGTTTCGAATGCCCTCGGCATGGGTTATCAACTCGGATTTGAGGCATCGAGCGATCACATCTCCACGCACATTTCGTTCACCAACCTCTGGGTGACCGCTCCCACTCGCGCCGCCATCATGGACGCGATGAAGAAACGCCGAATGTACGGCTCCACCGACAACATCCTGGCGGACTTCCGCAGCGGCACGCACTTCATGGGAGAAACGTTCACCACCAGCAGCGCCCCGGTGTTCACCGTGCGCCTGTACGGGACGGCCCCATTCCAGAACGTGTCCGTGATCAAGGACAACAACGTCGTCTATTCCACCAGCGGAGATCGCGTACTGTCGTTCAGTTGGCAGGACCCAACCGCGCCGAAGGGCAAGACGAGCTACTACTACGTGCGCGGTCTTCAAACCGACGGGCAGGTCGTCTGGGTGAGTCCCATGTGGGTGACCGTGCAATGAGGCTGACATTAGCATTGCTTCTCGCCGCGGCCCTCCAAGCCCAGCCCCTCCACGTTTCCCCGTCAGGCATTATCCTCGACAATTCGGGCAAGCCAGTCTTACTTCGCGGACTCAATCGCAGCGCCACCGGATCGGGAAACGCCGACGCCACGGCGACCGATCCAGGACTACGCAGCGCAAAACCAATTGCTGTCGATGAACCTGGTGCGCATCTTCGTCAACGCGGCCTGGTGGACCGGCAATGTACAGGTTCCAATCGCCAACCTGACCTATCAGAATTACATCGATCAGCTAATCCAAAGGGCCAAGAAGTACGGCAATTACGTCCTGATTGTGAAAGCCGGACAGTTCCCCGATGCGCCCTGCGGCGCAGACGGCAAGAACTGTCCAGCGCCCAACCAGGGCGACTTGAACTGTCAGGCCAATCCCTCGGTATGCGCCGCGCAGGACACCACCGGCAATACCATCGATGCAGCGTTCAACTTTTGGGGAGCCTTCGCGAAAAAGTACGCAACCGATCCGGCCATCCTCTACGACACCTGGGAAGACATGCACGGCATCGACGCCAACACATGGAGCAACGACGAGAACGAGTTGATCGCCGCAATTCGCACCTACAGTCCTCAGTCGGTCATCTTCGTCGAAGACACCGGCACAGCATTCGAGTCGATTGTCTCAGGAGGCCTGCCGGACCTGGCCTGGCCGAACATCGTCTGGAATTTTCATCTCTACGCCGGCCCCAGCGGGGCATGCACTACACCCGCCTCGCCGCGCTACGCGAACTGGCCACAAAACTTCGATCCGTTGGTGAGCTACGCGCAACACCACGGCCACGCCGCCGCCATCGCGGAATGGGGCGGCTGCAACGACAGCGAACCATACCACACGAACATCACCTCATACGCCCAAAGTCACTCGGTAGCACTCGCGTATTTCGACAGCAGCAATCTCATCGCGCAGTCCAGCCTGACGGCGACAGGCACCAAGGTTGCCCAAGCCTACACGGCGATCGCGGCGGGCGGACCCGGCACGTTGACCAGTCTCAACTCAGCGAACTACGTGACCACACTCGCGCCCGAAGCCATCGCCGCTTCGTTCGGAGCAAATCTCGCCACGGCAACGCAGCAGGCAGGCGCCGCGCCGCTGCCAACCAATTTAGGCGGCACCAGCGTATTAATAAAGGACGCCAACGGGATCTCCCGCGCGGCGCAGTTGTTCTACGTCTTTCCAACGCAAATCGCCTACGAGATCCCGCCCGGAGTTGCCACCGGCGCGGCTTCAGTTACTGTCTCGGTAAACGGGGATCCGGTCGCATTAGGGACGGCACAGATCGCCGCGGTAGCGCCAGGGCTTTACACGGCCAACGCCACTGGACAGGGCGTCGCGTCGGCAATCGTCTACACCCTCCACGCGAACGGGACCAACAGTTTCGTCTACACGTTTCAATGCCCGTCCGGCGGCAGTTGCACCGCGCTCCCGATCGATCTCGGCCTGGATACCGACCAGGTCGTGCTGGAACTATACGGCACCGGAATTCGAGGCCACAGCCAGGCAGTCACCTGCAAAATCGGATCAACTACTCTACCGGTAGCCTACGCCGGCCAGCAGGGCGGCTACGTAGGACTCGACCAGGTGAACGTAAATCTACCGAAGTCTCTTCGCGGAACTGGAAACGCGACGGTCGTGCTAACCGTGGATGGCCAGGCGGCGAATTCGGTAACCGTAAACTTCAAGTAGGCTTTACTCGCCAAGCGAAATCGCCGGCTTACCAGCAAGGCGCTCCGCAACATGCTCGCCCAACCGGTCGGCAAAGCTCCCATTCCCACCGATCGTCGCATTAAATAGGACCACGGCCGCATAATCTTCCTTCGGATTGAAAAACGCATAACTGCTATATCCACCCGTTGCTCCGTTATGCCAGTAGTTGCCGGTCTTGCTGTCAAACAGCCAAGCTATCGCTATTTTCATAGTCGGAGAGACATCGGCGCGCAGTTCCTGCGACATCCGAAGCGCACTCGCGAGATCCTTCGCCTTGTCCGGATGCAACTCCGCCTCAAGGTAGGTCAGCATATCGCTGGCTGTCGATCGAATTGCACCCGCCCCAGCCAGCGCGTCCAAGCTCCACGCATGCGCCGGATGATGCTGCGGATCGTACCCCTGCACGAAGCGCTTTTCCTGCTCCGGCGAAAGTTTCACCACCGTATCGCTCAACGCAAGAGGCTCGGTGATTTCCATTTTCAACAGCTCGGGGTAAGAAGTCGCGGCGCGGTTGCTCAGAGCCTGGCCAAGTAGCCCCACCCCCAGATTGCTGTACCCAAAGCCCGCATCCGCCGGCCTCGATACTCCGTGTTTCGCGATGAACTGATACAGATTCGCAGGAGCGTAATCCGCGTAGGGATCTTTAGGATCGGCGGGGTGCATATTGTCTGGCAACCGAGGGAGTCCCGAATGCTGTGCTGCCAGGTCGACGAGCGTGATCTCGAGGCCGTCGGGCTTCGCCACCGTTCCCTTCGGCAACAACTCACGAACCGGTTCGTCCAGCTTCACCTTGCCCTGTTCCACCATCCGTGCAAATATCAGTCCCGTGAAAGTTTTCGTAATCGACCCAATCTCGAAAATAGAATTCTCCTTCGCGTCACCGTAGACAAATATCTGAAGTGCTCCATGATGCACCACTCCGATCACCGCACCTCCATGCGCTTCAGACGACAAAGCGCCGCTTTTCAAAGCACGCGCCAGATCTGCGTTCAAGACCGATTTCAGATGGTCTAACGCGACCGGGGCCATCGCCTCGTCGTACTTCGGAGGGTCCGGCTTTTTCACCGTGAGCGCAGTGGTTTGCCGCGTCAACTGTAGCGGCAAGTCGCTGCCCTGCGACCACGTCCCATTCAGTTGGTTGCCGTTTTCGCTCAAAGTTCCTGACCAATGGCCATGCACCACCGGAACCTCAAACGAAAAGCGATTGCCTTCAAACCGAACGTTGTCGCAAGGAAGGCCGGCAGCGCCCTGATCCAGGCTGTCCAGGGAACAATATTCCTTGCCAGCGCGGTCGCTCTTCACCTGCACCTGCACGCGAAGTTTCGCGGCCGGCGTTTCAATCGTTCCCAACCAAATACCATCCACGGCGGACGGTTTCTCGGCGCCCTGAAACGCTTCCTCATGCCGAAAAACCAGGGGCATCTCCGCGCCCTGTGACCAACTCCCGGTCAGCGTCGTTCCATCATCGGATACCGTGCCGTGCCATTTGCCGCCAACGCTCGGCACATCAAAATTCAACGCCTTTTGCTCCAGTCGAATGTTCGCGCACGGCAATGCCATCGCTCCCTGATCGACGCTGTCGAGCGTCCCGTCAAGCACGCCGCCGCTTCCCGTTTTCAAATGCAGCTTGAGATGAAGCGGTCCAAGCACGCCCGCATAATCGCCCCCAACCTTCGGTGTTTGCGCTGCTACTATCGAGGCCAGGCAAATCAACAACGGCAACAACCAAAATTTAATTGAGCTCATCGATCTCCTCCTGCAGCTTGCGGGCCGCACGCTCGGTCATTTTGCCCATGCCAAAACCCCACAGCAACGACAGAGTCAGAAACGGAACAATGTTCACCCAGACCTGCGGCCTGTCCATATACGCGAACGGAACCCACAAGACGTACATCAGCAAAGCGCCAACGAAGGGTCCGATATACCACCACCAGATCTCACGAAGCGCCGCCAGCCGGCGCTGAAGCTCAGCTCTATAAAACTCCACCAAAAGTCCGGGCGCCGCGTCTTGCGGAATCGCCTTCGACGGCCGTCTCTTGTAAACTTGATACCCCACGTACAAGGCATCCGCCAAAATGAGACCACCCGCTACGCGCCGGCTCAACTCATGCGTAACCAACGAAGACCATCCCAGAAATACAAGTATCAGCACACTGGCCCCAAGCTCAAGATTCTTCCGCCGAATATTCGCCTGAAATTCCCGGACCCTCGCAGGAATATCGTTCAATGTAACCGCCGAACGTCCCGCCAAGATCGCTGAAAAAAACACTCCAACCGCGCAAACCATCGTGAAGCTCAACGCCGCGCCCGCCATCATGATCCAGCTAGGCGCCGCCAAATCCGGCCTGACAGCCAAAAGCACGATTTCCGGGAGGAATCCAACACCGGCGCCGCACAACGCCCGAACCACCGGCTTGAGATCCATATAAGCGCCGGCCACCACCAATCCAACCAGGGCCGCGCCCGAAGGGATCGCTAATCGAAGAAATCCCGACTGTCCATATAAAAATGGCGCGCCCGCCAACCACCAGGCCGCAGCGAGAAACGAAATGTAAACGGCGAACGCTTCCATCAGGAGCATTTGCGCGTTTGCCGTACGCCGGACCCGGCTCACAATAACCAACGGAATCGTGCGAGCCGCATCCGCCAGGTATTGCCGCGGATTCTCGTAGCGTTCGTAAAGATCGCCCAGCACATGCTCGCGGCAGGCGGGAGGAATGAAAAACGCCACCAAAGCCTCAATCGACGCGGGAGGAGTCTGTTTCATTGTCCGATCTCCTTCACCCATCGCTTTCCCAGAGCGTTCGAAAGTTCATCCCAAATCCGCTTCGCCGTTACGGCCGACTCCTGCAAAGCACGCTCGCCAACCGCCTCCAAACGGTAACAACGCTTGGCACGCCCGCCTCGTTCAGGCGTCGGGTCGGTAAGCCACGACGACACCAGACCCTTGTCCTCCATCCGATCCAAAGTCACGTAAACGGCCCCCAGCGAAACTTCCCTGGGACGAGCCAACTCCGCCACCTTTGCCTGAATCGTCACCCCATAGGCGTCCTCGCGTAGGGTCATAATTGCCGTCAGCACCAACTGTTCGAATTGCCCAATCATTTCTCCAACAGAGTAAGGCAAATCATACCTGAAGGTCAAGCGTTATCATCAAACATGAATCGACGCACAGCAATCATAGGGTTTGGAAGCCTGTTCACCACTCTGCGAGCAGCCGCGCGTCAGGACTACCTGTTAGTCAGTCAAACCGGCCTCGACGCAGTCCGCCAAAAAGCCGCAAGAATCGCTTGGGCCGGCGTCGCAATGAAGCAGTTAATGGGCGCGGCGGAATCCGCACTAGCCGCCCCCATCAATATCCCGGATCGCGGGGGCCAATGGGGTCACTGGTATAGCTGCAAGAAAGACGGCGCGCCGCTAATCGCCGATTCGCCCACCCGCCATCGCTGCCCGAAGTGCGGAACCATCTACACGGCGAGCCATACGATTCCGTCTATCTAACCTTCATCCACGGCGCCAACAGCACCAGCATGCGGGACATGGCGCTAGCCTATCGCTTCACCGGCCGCCAGGAATTTGCCCGGAAAACGGCAGAACTGCTCTCCGGTTACGGCAGGAAATATCTCTCATATCCAAGGCACGACAACAACGGCAAGGACACAGTGACCGCCGGCAGAATCGGAAGTCAGACCCTGGACGAAGCCGCATGGCTCATCCCCGTCACCTGGGCCTACGCGCTAATCCGCGAAAGCCTCGACGACGCGGAGCGAAGCCAAATCGAATCCGGACTCTTACTTCCGGCCACGGAAACAATCATCGGCCCCAGCTTCGACCGGCTGCCAAACATCCAATGCTGGAAGGACAGCGCAATAGGTTGCGTCGGCTTCGCACTAGGAAACGAAAATCTCATCACGACAGCGCTCGACAACCCCACGCGTGGATTTCGAACCTTGATGGCCCGCAACGTAATGCCCGGCGGTCTCTGGAGCGAAGGAACGCTCGGCTATCACCAATACGCGCTGCAAGCGTTATGGCCCCTGGCCGAAGCGGCTCGCCTGCGAGGCGTCGATCTATACGCAAACGAGAATTACCAGGCGATGTTCGACGCACCCATAGCACTCGCTCTCCCCGACGGCAGTCTTGCCAACTTCAATGACAATTCCGCAAGCTCGCTAAGCGGTTGGGCCAGCGTCTATGAACTGGCATTCACCCGCTGGAAGCGCGGCGAATATGGTCATCTCCTCTCCCTCGCGCCCCGGGCCGGACTAACCGCTCTACTCTACGGAGCGGAGTCCATCCCGTCAGGCGATGTGATTCCGAAGAAAAGCAGCCTCCTGCGCGAATCGGGATTTGCCGTGCTTCGGTCTCCCGAGGCGAGTGTAGCCGTTCGTTTCGGAATGCACGGTTCAGGCCACGGCCACCCGGACATGCTGAACATCGTCACCTACGGAAAGGGCCGGTTATTCGGCCTCGACCCCGGCTCGATAGCATACGGTGTACCCCTGCACCGGGAGTGGTATAGAACCACCATCGCCCACAACACGGTATGCGTAAATCAAGCCCAACAATCCAACGCCGACGGATCCTTCATAGCCTGGAGTAGCGATGCCGAAAAGACATCGCTCGCAGCGGAGGCGGCAGTCTATCCCGGAGTCACGCTACGCCGCGAGCTGGAATTGCGCGGAGCCACGTTGAAAGATCGCTTCCATTGCGAATCCGAAACCGAACACGTCTACGACTGGGCATTCCACGCTTCCGGAGTCCTCACCACATCAGTCGATATGCACCAGCCGCAGAAGGACCCGTTCGGTCCAAGCCTGGGGTATAACCACATCGAACAAGTTCAGCAAAGCCAGACCGACGGCGATTGGACAGCGCGCTGGCAAAACGGAAGCGCAGCCCTGGTCCTTCAAATCAAAGGCAAACCAGGAACGACCATATTCACCGGAGTAGGCCCGGGCCAAAATCCGACCGATCGAGTACCGATGATTCTAATCCGCCGCCGGACCACCACCACCCTATTCGACATCACCCACTCGTTCGAAACGATCTAACCCCGCCCATTCGGAGCATACTCATTCAACACCCTCTCCAGATCCGCAAATATCAAAGGCTTGCTCAAGTAAGCATCCATCCCCGCAATCTTGCATCGCTCCTCATCCCCAGCCATGGCATGAGCAGTGAGAGCAATAATCGGAAGACCGGACTGCCTGCTCTTCTGCCGCCGAATAGTCCTCGTAGCCTCATAACCGTCCATTTCCGGCATCTGGCAATCCATCAGGATCGCGTCGTACTCAGCCGACTCCCATCGTTCAACCGCCTCAAGTCCGTTCGCCGCGACATCCACCGCATAACCCAGCTTCCTTAACGATTGCGTCAGCACATGCTGATTCACTTTGTTGTCCTCGGCGATCAGAATCCGCCGGGGGACCGATCCCGCGGATTGCTCGCTGACGACAGCCGAAGTGGATAGCGGTAACTGAGCGCACTCCAAATCGGGACGAGGCTCTATAGGCAGAGCAAACCAAAACGTGGAACCGCCCGAACCGCTCTCAACTCCAACAGACCCGCCCAGCATCTCCGCCATTTGCCGCGAAATCGCCAGGCCCAATCCCGTACCGCCATGCCTGCGGGTCGCTGAACCGTCAAGCTGCGTGAATTTCTGAAACAGGCGGTGTTTTTCTTCAGCCGGAATACCGATGCCCGTATCGGTCACCGAAATACGAAGAATGAACTGATTCAACCGCGTCTGCACTCCTTCAACGGCAATTGAGATAGAGCCACAGTCGGTGAATTTGAACGCATTTCCAACGAAGTTCGTCGCAATCTGTCTAATCCGCCGCTGATCGCCGTAGAAGCTATACGGAAGCGACGCGGGATAGTCGAGGTGAATCTGCAAGCCCTTCTCGGAGCAGCGGAGTCTGAAAAACTCAACTAACTCTTGCAGGGTATTCCGCAAGTTAAACACAGACCGTTCGATGCGAAACTTACCGGCCTCCACCGCCGACAGATCCAGAATGTCGTTCAAGATCGCCAGCAGCGAATGACCGGATTGCCTCGCAATCATGAGGTCCTTCCGGCTGGCCGGCGTGATCTCCCCATCGAGAACGAGATCCAAAAGACCCAAAACGCCGTTCATCGGTGTCCGTATCTCGTGGCTCATGTTCGCCAGGAACTCCGATTTCACCACACTGGCCTGTTCGGCGAGCTTCTTGGCGCAGGAAACTCGTCGGACCTGCCACAAGAGACAGAGCGAAGCAAGCACCGCGCCCGCCAACCCGTAGAGCAGGATCCGGCGCTGTTGCTCCGTCGCCTGCATGGCCAGCACCGACCTGGTTTCATTGGCCGAAAATGAACTCCAACGCTCCAGGCTGGCAGCCATAGTGCCATCGGCGGCGAGCTTTGCAATCTCGTCCCGGAGCACGTCCGCAACTGCTGCGCTGGCATAGGTGGATCCAATCGCGCCATTGGCGACTGCGCCTTTCACGAGATTGACCTTGAGAGCCACGCCGGCGCACCCGGCCGGCCGGTTCAGCAACATCGTATTGGTATAGGAGGCCTCCTCAAATGCCGCCGCCGCTGCCCCCGAACACACAGCCTCGAGTACGCCCGCGCGTCTATCCTTCTTGACTAACCAAGCCCGCGGAAGATATTCGCGGGCGAGCGCAGTGGCCAGAGGAAATCCCGTGACGGCCACCTTCTTCCCAGCGACATCACCCGGCATCCGATTACCGCCGTCCTGCCTTTCAATCAAGCAGAATGCGTTAAAAAACCACGGCTCGGTTAAGTGGAAAATGCGCCTGCGCGCTTTGGTGACGCCTACGATAGGCCAGAGGTCGACGAAACCCGCTATCAATGCGTCGTCGGAGGCAAGGTTGGTCGACATCGGAACCCATTCCAGCGAGATCTGGCGCCGGCGCGCCGCTTCGCTAATCAATTCGACGGCCAGCCCCGCCGGTCGGCCGTCCGGCAGAATCTCAGAGAGCGGCGGGTTATTGGTTACGCCGATGCGATAGGCCCGGCTCTGCACCTTTGACGGCGGCCGCCACACAACCATGAGAAAGGCGAAAATGAGGCATATAGCAAGAGCCAGAAGTGTCTTCCGGGCCAACGGCCTCATACGACCTCGCGGACCTCGAGCGTCAGGCCGAGTCGCGACCGTAAGGGAGTCGCCAACGTACTTCTGAGCCGACCGGAAACATGACCACGCAAAGGACCTCATTCGATCTCGCGGACCATGAGCGTCTTATCGGCCGGCACAGGGGAAATCGTAGCCGAGCCGCGGCTAACGTACCGGCAGAATCGTCAAAATCGAACGGCTGCATTCACCAGCACTCGAAGTACAAGCACGAGGCGAAAGATCCTTACCAAAACAAACCCGCACTTCCTGCAACTCGCCGTCAGCGTAACAAGACGTCCGGAACGCAGCCGCCGGGAACTTAGGATTCGCGGCCGCCACCTTAGCCTCAATCTGCGCCGGACTAACCTGCAGCTTCTGCCCCGGCTGATTCAAATCGTTCGGGAGCGAAACCGAATCGCGAGCCTTGCGAACCAAACTGAAATAGTCAGCCGCATTCAAGCCGCTGCAAGTGCCATGAGTAGCCCACTCGTGTTGAATCAGCGATTCCGTAGGAATATATTGCAACATGACCTGGACAATACTCTGCGCCACCGGGCTGGAACTACCGCAGTTCTCCGGGCCACGGCTATTCTCACCTTGCGGCCAAAGTCCATGCACGACGAAGCCGACATGACGTCCGGAACCGCACTCGCGCGGATCTTTGACACCTTGCGGCTCACTACAGAAATCGGGCGCATACGACAACGCCAGCAGGTAGTAAGCAAACGTAGACGACTGACTATCCGGCGTTCGCCTCTTGTGCGATCTCGCGTAAGCCGCACCCGATAAAATCAGGCAAGTAATCGCCACAATTGCCCCGAACCGCAAAAGAATTCGCCTGGATAAAAACATGATTACCGTCCATACTACCCGAAACTGCCGGCTGTCGCCCCGCGCCTGATTTTCCCCGCGAGGTCCTGTGAAGAACGGCGCCGCGGTGCCCGGACCATCCTTCCGCCTGGATGGAAACTTCAACGGCCCCGTGCCTTCGCACTACGGCGTCACCGCCGGCGCAGGCGTGGAAGCCCGCCTCGGCAGAATTAAGATTTCCTCCGCCGTTCGCTACACCCGATGGGGCAAGGAACGGACGCTAAACATATAAATAGGTCTACAGAGCACCGATAGCCGGCTTTGAAAAGCTGAAAACATTAATCCGCCAACAGCATCTAACCGATGTACAACCACGGCAATAACCGGCGTTCGGCGCCGTCGCACCAACAATCCCATAACCGCCAGATCGGGAGGAATGGAATGAAATCAAACCAGTTTGCCGATAAAGAAGTCGGACGCTCGACTCGTTCAGCTGTGCTCGATACTCCTCGGGATGCCTCGCCCGGCCAAGCCGTGTTCACTGACCGTTTCCGAACGCCGTTAACCCTCTCAATCAATGGCGACAGTGTCACGCTCCTCATAGATCCCGCCACCACACTCACGGAAATCCTCCGCGAACATCTGGAGTTAACCGGAACAAAAATCGGATGCGACCGTGGTGCGTGCTCGGCCTGCACGGTCTGGATCGACGGAGAGGTCGCCGCGAGTTGCATGACCTTTGCGCTGGACGTCCGCGGCAAGAACATCACCACCATCGAAGGTCTCGCGCAGGATGGCCGGTTGCATCCCATCCAACAGGCCTTTATCGAACACGACGCGATGCAGTGCGGTTTCTGCACCCCTGGAATGGTGATGAGTTGCGCGGCGCTAGTCGAACATAATCCAAATCCCGTTCTCGACGACGTGAAGAAGGCAGTCAGCGGCCATCTGTGCCGATGCGGAACCTACAACAACATTTTCAAGGCCGTAATGTCGGCAAGCGGCCAATCCCGAAAAGAGAACAAAAATGCCTGAGCAGCAGTCCAAATTATCCGAGCCGAGAACCCTGCAAACCGGCATCATCGGCGAGCCGCTCGAGAGCACCAAGCGCGACGTTCCGATTCTCGAACCGCCCCCGCTTCCTGAGAACGCCAGGCTCTCCGCAATCGGCAAGCCATACCCGCGGCTCGATGCCGAACTGAAGGTCACCGGCAAAGCCCGCTACACCTTTGATGTCGATCTGCCCGGCATGCTCCATGCCCGCCGCGTACTCAGCCCAATTCCCCACGCCCGTGTCAAATCCGTCGACGTTTCCGAAGCTGAAAAGTATCCTGGCGTTCGAGCCGTTCACGTTCTCGAGACCATACTCCAGCAATCCGTACTGCGCGATCCAAAGCTCGAGCGGGCTTCACGCTACCCCACCGTGCGTTATGCCGGTCAGCCCATCGCAGCGGTCGCCGCCGACACACCGCGGGCAGCCGAAGCCGCGGCGAAACTCGTGAAGGTCGAGTATGAACCGCTCCCGCACGTAACAGAGCTCGAGGAGGCGATGAAAGATTCGTCGCCGCCTGTGTTTCCAGGACCCACTGAGATGGCGGCAACCGCCGGAGGAGGAGGCGCCACTCCGGGACTTCCGGAGCACGGCAACGTTCGTGGTCCCGACAAAGGCTCCCTCGCCGGTGGACCCAGGGGCGACGTCGGCAAAGGCTTTTCCGAATCGGACGTGATCGTCGAAGCTGAGTACCGAACTCAGGTGCAAACGCACACCGCCATGGAAACCCACGGAGTTGTGGCCGACTGGCGCGAGGACGAGCTCACCATCTACGCCTCCACGCAGTTTATCGGCAGTGTCCGGGATGAGGCCGCGGAACATTTCCATCTCCCCAAAAACAAGGTGCGCGTGATCAGCGATTTCACCGGCGGCGGATTCGGCGCCAAATACGGCATCGGTAATTTTGGCCTCATGGCCATCTATCTTTCGCGAAAGGCCCGCGCCCCCGTACGCCTCATGCTCGATCGCCGCGAAGAACACATCTACGGCGGCAATCGGCCCAACAGCATTCAGCGGCTGAAGATCGGCGCAAAGCGCGACGGGTCGCTGTCAGCGATCAAACTCGAAGCGTACGGCACCGGTGGTGTCGCCGCGGGTGCGGGCGTCGGTTTCGCCGCCTCGGTCATGTACCCGTGTCCCAACGTTCTCACGGAAGAGTACGACGTCTATACCAACGCGGGCCCCTGCGCGGCCTTCCGCGCGCCCGGCCAGGTGCAGGGCATCTTCGCCCTCGAACAGGCGCTCGATGAACTCTCCGATAAGCTTGGCATGGACCCCCTCGCTCTCAGAGACAAAATCGATATCTCGGGCACTGAAGACTCAAAAGCACGGGCGGTGCAGCGCCGGATTGGTGCTGAGCGGTTCGGCTGGAAAGCGCGATCGAAGCCAAATTCGTCATCAGGACCAAACAAGACGGGCCCCATCAAGAGAGGTTACGGTGTGGCCCAGTCGCACTGGGTTTCCGTGATCTACCCCCCGACAGCCTGCGAAGTGCGAGTCCTCGCCGATGGATCAGTCGAGGCCCTCAGTGCGGCGCAGGACATCGGCACCGGCACGCGCACCGTTCTCGCGCAAGTGGTTGCGGAGGAGTTCGGACTGAAGTACGACGAAATCGGCGCCTACATCGGCGACACACGCTATCCGCCGGGACCGCCGTCAGGAGGCAGCCGCGTGACCGGCTCCCTCACGCCGGCCGCGCGAAATGCCGCCTATCGAGCCGCTCGAGAGTTGGCCGCGAAATTAAGTCCCATCCTGAAAGCCCAGCCGGACGAAATCGTATTCGCGGCAGGCAAAGTAAGCGTTCGCGGCAAGCCGGGTTCTGCAATGCCGTTCCGCGAAGCCGTGCAAAAAGCGGAAATCGACGAGATCTCCTGCCGCGCGGTACGAAATGAGGATTATGACGGATATCTCATGAAGGGCCCGTTCTTCGCCATCGGTAAGCAGGGTATCGGCGGAGTACAGTTCGCCGAGATCTCCGTCGATATCGAAACCGGCCGGGTGAAAGCCGAGCGCATCGTCGCCGTCCACGATTGCGGGCGGCCCATCAACCCCAAGCTGACAGAAAGTCAAATTCTGGGCGGTGTCATCCAAGGCGTCAGCTACGCGCTTTATGAGGAACGTCACCTCGACGCGAAATCGGGCCAGCAGATGAACGCCAATATCGATCAATACAAAATGGTGGGTGCGTTCGAGACGCCCAAGATCGAAGTCCACCTGCTCGAGCAACACGGCGGACATTCCTCCACCGACGCTCGCGGCGTTGCCGAGCCCGCCAACGTTGCCACTGCCGCCGCCCTCGCGAATGCGTTCTATAACGCGACCGGCAAGCGAATCCGCACGTTGCCCATGAATCCCGCGAACGTGCTGGCAGCCCTGCTGTCCTGACGCAAGGAGACGATACAATGCAAAGTTTTGAATGGGTGGACGCCACTTCAGTTGAGCAGGCAGTACAACTGCTCGGCGATCGGACCACAAAAGGTGCCGTCATGGCAAAGGCCGGGGGCATCGATCTCCTAGATCTGATGAAGGAAGGCATCCTCGCACCTACGCGCCTGATCAACCTCAAAACCATTCCAGGGCTCGACGAGATCAAAGTCCGGCCCTCCGGTGAATTGGAGATCGGCGCTCTAACAACGATTGCTCACATCAATAGCGACCGGCGAATTCGTGAGCAATACCCGGCTCTCTCCGAAGCGGCCGGTCACGCCGCGACGCCGCAAGTGCGAAACGCCGGAACAATCGGCGGCAACTTGCTCCAGAAGCCACGCTGCTGGTATTTCCGCAACGAAAATTTTCATCGCGGCGAAATCGATCGAGCCGATCCCGCACTCTCAGGTCAGAACCAATATCACGCCATCTTCGACAATCGCACCACCTCCATGGTGCACGCATCCACGCCGGCCACGGCCCTCGTCGCCTACAATGCGGCCGTCGAACTCACCGGCCACCAAGGAAAAAAACGAACAGTTCCAGTCCGTGAGTTCTTCCTGCCCGCCAACTTCACGACCGGCCGTGTCACCGTCATAGAACCAGGCGAAGTGCTGACGCAAGTAGTTCTTCCCCCATTACCGCAAGGGACGAAATCCGCCTACCACAAGCAGACTGAGCGCGACAGCTACGACTGGCCGATCTGCGACGTGGCCGTCGTGCTGGAGATGCAGGGCAAAGCGGTCCGCACCGCGGCGATCGCAATGGGATGGGTCGCGCCGACGCCCCGCCGCGCAACCGAGAGTGAACAGATTCTGGCTGGCCAAAATCTCAACGACGAACGCGCGGTAGAAGCCGCCCGGGCCGCGGTAGCAGGTGCGACGCCACTGTCCAAGAACGCCTACAAGATTCCCATTTTGGAGGCGGTCGTCCGGCGAACAATCCTGCAGGCCGCCGCAGTATGACGCCGCTGGTCTGCACCCGTCTTCGCACCAAAGGCGGCTGGGTTCCCTATGGCGAGCGCGTAACCTGGGACTCGGGTTTCATCACGAATGCGATCTTCTGGTGTATCGAAACCGGAGACCCCGTCGGCCCCGATGACGGTCCCGTTCACCCCCACCGTTGCACCGAGGGCCGCGATTGCTACTCCGGCGTTCCCACGAACAACACCGCCAACTACTAAGCTTTTTTTTCAAGTATAATCCGTCTAGGTAAAGACGGTCTATGCCAAAACAGCGAAGTAACGGCGAACTCGTACAGGGCACCCTCGACATGCTGATTCTCCGAATGCTGGCTCGCGGACCCATGCACGGATACGCAATCGCCGTCGCCATCGAACACCGCAGCGACGACGTCCTCCGGGTCGAGGAGGGCTCCTTGTATCCGGCCCTCCACCGGCTGGAACTGGCAGGCCTGCTCACCAGCGAATGGCGCACGTCGGAAACGAACCGGCGAGCGAAGTATTACCGGCTGTCCGCCGCCGGCCGCAAACATCTGACGGCGGAGTCCGCCAATTGGAATCGCCTGGTGCTGGCCATCGCCAGAGTCATGGAAACCTGATGCGTTGGTGGCTGAAAATTCGAAAACGGCGCGCTCTCGATCGCGATTTGCAGCAGGAAATCGCCTTTCATCGGGAGATGCGGGCGCTCGAAGAAAAGGCCCCGCCCTTCGGCAACGAAACCAAAATCCGGGAGGAAATGCGTGATATGTGGACCTTTGTCTGGCTCGAAACCGCCTATCAGGATATTCGCTATGCGCTGCGTGGAATACGCCGGAATCCGGGATTCGCCGCCACGGCCATCTTGTCGCTCTGCACTCGGTATCGGAGGCAGCGTGGCCATCTTCACCGTCGTCGACAACGTCCTGCTGCGCCCATTGCCCTACAAGACTCCCGAGAGTCTCGTGATGGTTTGGGAGGAAAGCCCCGCTCAAGGCTTTCGCAACAACGTCATCTCACCAGCCAATTACCTGGATTGGAAGGCGCGGAACCACGTCTTCTCGGCCATGGCGGGGATCGGAAACGCGGTCAGCATCGCCTTCAGCGAAGGGGGCGGTCCGGCCGAGGAACTTGGGTATCGCTCAGTCACGGCCGAATTCTTCCCGCTCCTCGGGATAAGCGCGCACATCGGGCGACTGTTTAGCCCGGAGGACGCGCCGCCCCGGCGCAGGGCGGATGGCGCTGATTAGCGATCGGCTCTGGCGGCGTCGCTTCGGCAGAGACCCGGCCGTGACCGGCAAAGTCGTGCGCTTAGACGGCGTCCCTGCAACGATCGTTGGCGTCCTTCCGCCTGGCTTCTATTTCCTCGACCGGGACGTCGATGTCTGGATACCGCTCCTGCTCGATCCGTCGCGTAACTACAGGGCGACATCCGGCCGCTTCATGTACTGCGTCGCAAGGCTCCGCCCGGGAGTGTCAATACAGGCCGCCAGGACAGAAATGTCGGCAATCGGCCAGCAACTTGCCACTGACTATCCCGCTTTCAACACAGGGTGGACGTCAACGGTGCAGACGCTTCGCGAAACGCTTGTCCACGATGTCAAAACGTCCCTCTATGTTCTAGTCGGTGCGGTTTGCTTATTGCTCGGCGTGGCTTTCGCAAACGTGGTTAACCTGCTGCTGTCGCGATTCTCCGCCCGGCGGCATGAACTCGCAGTGCGCGTCTCTATCGGGGCGGGTCGCACCAGGATCATCCGCCAGGTACTGACAGAATGTTTAGCGCTCGGTTGCACTGGAGGCTTAGGCGGGATCGCAGTGGCATACGTCGCAATCCGCGGACTGATGCGGCTCGCCCCTCGGGATCTGAGCTGGACCGGCAATCTCGCCATCGACATTCGAATCCTGGGCTTCGCGATAGCCCTGTCCATGATCGTCGGACTGTCAGTCGGCTTGATCCCTGCGAATGTCGCCTCCCGCACCAGCGCAGCCAGTTGGCTCCAGCAGAACCAAAGGGCCGGCGGCAGCGGTCAGCGGCTGCGATGGCTGCTGGTGGGTGCGGAGGTTGCTTTAGGAGTGCTGCTCATGACCGGCGCGGGACTCCTCTTCCGGACTTTCGTTCGCTTGCAGGCCGCCCCTTCAGGCTATGACGCTCGAAACATGCTGACGATGAAGGTGTCACTCTCGGGCCCGGACTATCGGGAACCCGCTGCGCGCGTGCGGTTCTTCGATGACACTCTTTCGCGCGTTCGCGCGCTCCCAGGTGTCCGGTCCGCGGCCGTGGTGAGCTTTATTCCGCTGCACGGATTCCCCATCGGAACCGGGGCAAAGATCGAAGGCCGTCCGGATCCCGGACATGCCAACCAACTGGATACGGCCGTTCGAGTAATCACACCCGGGTATTTTCGGGCTGCGGGCATCCCTATCCGCCGCGGCCGCGAGTTCGAGGCTACGGACAATCGAATTGACGCGCCCTTCCGGTTCATCGTGAACGAGGCCTTCGCCGATAGATACATGCACGGTGAGGATCCTCTTGGCCGGCGGATCAGCGTCGAGATGGCCAGTCAAAATCCATTCGGCGAGATTATCGGGATCACGGCTAATGTCCCGGAGGGTGCCCGCGAGACACGCACTCGCCCGGTCGTCTATTACGTGCACGCGCACCTGCCGTTCTGGTCGCTCATAATGCAGATTCGAACAGCGGGGGCGCCAGAAGCCATCTCTCAGCCAGCCCAGCAAATCGTCCGCGGGATGGATCCGCGGGTGACCGTCTCTGAGGTAGCCACCATGGAGCAGGTGCTCGCGGACACGATCGGGCGGGAACGGTTCAGCGCGTCATTGCTGGCCGTGTTCTCCGTCTTCGCGCTACTGCTGACCGCGATAGGGATCTACGGAATCCTCAGCTACACGGTGTCGGAGCGAACGCACGAAATCGGCGTGCGGGTAGCCATGGGAGCCCAGCCATCCGCCATCACCGGAATGTTCGCCGGCAAGGCTCTCCGCTTCACACTGGCCGGCGCGCTCGCCGGGCTCGCAGGAGCTTTGGCATTAAGCCGCTTCCTCGAAACGTTGCTATATGAGACCAGCCCCCGCGACCCCTTTACATTCGCAGTCGCGCCGGCCCTGCTTATCGGCGTCGCACTGATCGCATCCTGGATCCCCGCAAAACGAGCGGCCAGATTGAATCCCGTAGAAGCCCTACGCGCAGATTGAATCGCATAGCCTCGCTTAACCCTCACAACACACGCGCCCCGCACGCCGAGCCGCGACTGTGAAGGAGCGTTTCAAGCTCACGTTTTCACGCGACAGGACGCGAACTCTTATGATCGCTGCGGTATCGCCCTGGAGGGTCCCCAAACTCACGCTTAAATGCGCGATTGAACGCCGCCTCCGATTCATATCCGACGTCAGCGGCGATTTCCGCGACGCCCCGCGATGTCCCCTCGAGCGACCGCGCTGCCAATTGAAGCCTCCAGCGCGTCAAGTACGTCATGGGTGGCTCGGAGAGATATCTCGTAAAGCGCTCCACTAAAGCCGACCGCGAAATGCCAACCTCGTCCGCGAGATCTGCGATCGTCCAGGGATGGGCAACGCGGCTATGCAGCAGTCCGAGGCTTTTCCCAACGACGGAATCGCGCGCTCCCGCCAGCCACCCCATCTGTTGTTCGGGCAAGCCGGCAACGTAGCGCCGCAAGGTGTCGACGAACAAGGCCTCCGAAAGTTTGGCAAGCATGGCTTCGCTGCCGACCCGTCCCGAAGCCGCTTCTTCCACCAGGTGCAAGATGGAATTCTCAAGCCAGTGACCGGAACGATCCGTTCGGATGTTGACCTTAAATACGGGCGGCAGTCCGTTCAGTATCGGCCGGCTCAGGTAGGGGTCGCAAGTCATGTACCCGCACACGAACCGGGAAGTGTCACCACCGCCGCCCGCATGCAAAGGACTCAAGTCCCGCGCCTTGATCTTCGCGGTAATCCCGTAGTTAGGGAATGGCCGGATCGCCCCTTTACCGCTGCTCATATGATGCTCATCGCCATGCGGAAAGATGACAACATCTCCGGGCCTAAGCTCGATGGACTGTCCATCCGATAACTCGACGACTGCTCCGCCGTCGATGACGAAATGGTAAAGCACAAGGTGTGACGCTCCCAGCCCGAGCGTGGCCGCCATCTTATTCGACGCGGGTGCCGAAAAACCCCACGGAGCCGAAAATTCAGCGCTGAAGAACACAGCGCCGTTCAGCTTGACTCCGCTCAGAATCTCGGAGAATGCATCCATTCGGTCCTCCGGACTGTCTGCAAAGTTTCCTGGCCGCCGCGCAAAGGAATCAGCTCCCGGGAGCCGTTCGAGCAAGTCATGGCGACGCTCGGGTATGGGTTTTCCAGTAGTCGCCCTGCACAATTGTAGACCTGAAGAGGACTCTCGCATTGCTGACGGAGTCCAAAAGGAGCAAACATGAATCGAATTTTCACTTTTCTTTACGGAGCGGGCAGCTACGCCGTCTTCCTGGCAACGTTTCTGTACGCAATTGGGTTTATCGGCAACTTTGCCGTGCCGAAGTCAATGGATTCTCCAGCCACCGGTCCCTGGCACACAGCCTTATTGATAGACCTGGGACTGTTGTTGCTTTTCGCGCTGCAACACAGCGTTATGGCCCGGCCGGCGTTTAAACGCATCGTCAGGCAGGTCGTGTCCGCCCCGGTGGAGCGCAGTACCTACGTTCTTGCCAGCAGCCTCGCGCTGCTGTTTCTGTTTTGGCAGTGGAAGCCCCTCGGCGGGACCGTGTGGGATGTTCAAAACGAACTTGGAAATGTGTTGCTATACGGCGGCTTCGCATTCGGCTGGCTGCTCGTCCTCGTGGCCACATTCGCCATTAACCACTTTCACCTGTTCGGCCTCCAGCAAGCGTGGCTCCATCTGTTGGGGAAACCTGAAGCCGGTATGACGTTTACTACACCCCTTCTCTATCGCATCGTTCGCCATCCTCTGTATGTAGGTTGGATTCTCACCTTCTGGTGTACGCCGGTAATGACCGTCACTCACCTCTTCTTCGCGCTCGTGACCACGGTCTACATTCTAGTCGCAATCCAGTTTGAAGAGCGCGACCTGATGGCGGCACACCCCGAGTACGCCGAGTATCGAAAACACGTCCCGATGATCGTCCCGGGAATGCCCCGGCCCGTTGTGACCCGTCCATCGGCCATGCCTGCGCCGGTTGTCGCCGCACGGCTCGTCGGCGACTGAAGCACGATCGCCAATTAGGAGAAACCAAACAACGTCGTCGCCCCGATCGATATCGACTGGACTGGCCCGGCCCAGTTCAACGTGAACATCAGCGCGGCGCTTCGCTGGGAAGTCGCCTGATGAACACAGCGGCGCGTTCGTGCAAACGCCGAGTCGAATATCAAGTATGCTCACCATACCGGCTGGGCTGAACCTGGAAGAAATAAAGGAGCTGTCATGAATCCGAATAAAGCGTTGTGGGAGAAAGGTGACTTTACCGAGATTGCCGCCTTGATGCGTGAATCTGGAGAAGCCGTCGTGAAGTCTCTAGGAGTCACGGCCCCGCTGCGGGTCTTGGACCTCGGCTGCGGAGACGGCACTACTGCGGTTCCACTAGCCCGATTGGGGGCTGAAGTCGTTGGAATCGACATAGCCAGAAACCTCGTTGACGCCGGGAACAAACGAGCGGCGGAGGCGGGTCTCGACCGGCTGAGATTCCAGGAGGGAGATGCATGCAACTTGCAAGGCGTCGAGGACCATTCGTTCGATTTGACCGTCTCGGTATTCGGTGCCATGTTTGCTCCCAAGCCCTTCGACGTAGCCCGGGAGATGGTCCGTGTCACAAAACCAGGCGGTCGCATTGTGATGGGCAACTGGATTCCGAACGATCCAACTTTCGTGGCACAGTTGTTGAAGATCAGCTCATCGTTTACGCCTCCACCTCCGGAAGGCTTCGTCAGCCCGATGACGTGGGGAGTGGATACTCACATCATCGAGCGCTTTGGCCAGGCCGGAGTGCCCAAAGAGAAGATATCCATGGTCAAGGACACGTTCCACTTCATTTCGCCCGGCAAAAGCCCAACAGATGTAGTGGAATCATTCAGACGATTCTATGGCCCAACCATGAACGCTTTCGAAGCGGCCGAAAAGAACGGAAAAGCAGAGGAGCTCCACAACCAGCTTTTGGAACTGGCGAAAGCGCAGAACAAAAGCACTAACGGTGGCACTTCAATCCCTGCAACCTTCTTGCGCGTGACTGTCTTGGTATAGTGAAGGCTGCAATTCAGGATGCACCCCGTCCGCGGAAAGGGATGATCCCACCTGAATCAGTCTTTGAGCATCGAGCATTGACTTCTCTTCTGCCCGTCATAGCGGACACCGGGCCATAGAAGGAGGAGTGATGTCTCGTCAGCTACCTGAAAAACCGAATTTCGAATATCTCAAAAAGCAAGCCAAAGAACTGCGCAATATACGGCAGGGCAAACTGGCGGATGCGCAACATACGCTGGCCAACGAGTACGGTTTCGCCACCTGGGCGAAGCTGAAGTTACACGTGCAGGCGCTGGGGCTCAGTCCCGCCGAGGCGCTGAAGGCCGCGGTCTGCGACAGCGATGCGGCGCGCGTGCTCGAGATCCTCGGGCGATATCCGGAGTTGCGGACCATGATCGACGATCCGCTGCCCGGCTACGGCTTCGGTCAACATGCGTTGTTCGCGGCGGTGCAGCGGAGCGATCGGGCGACCATCGATGTGCTGCTGCGCGCGGGCGCGAACATCCAGAAGCGAACCGAGTGGTGGGCCGGCGGATTCGGCGTGCTGGACGATTGTGATCCGGGCATGCTGGAGTTTCTGTTAGACCGGGGCGCGCTGCTGGATGCGCATTCGGCGTCGCGGCTGGGAATGATGAACTAAGCTGCGGGAACTGGTAGCCGCCGATCCGGACGTGGTCCACGCGCGCGGCGGGGACGGGCAAACGCCGCTGCACTTCGCCTCCACCGTAGAGGTTGCCGAATTCCTGCTGGCGAACGGCGCCGCGATTGATGCGCGCGATGTGGATCACGAATCGACTCCGGCGCAGTATATGCTGCGCGTGGAGCAAAAGCGGCACTACCCGCAAGACCGGCAGGATGTGGCGCGGTACCTGGTTGCGCGGGGATGCCGGACGGACATCCTCATGGCTGCGGCCCTCGGCGATGCCGATCTGGTGCGGCGGCACCTGGATGCCGACCCGGCATGCATCCGCATGAGCGTATCGGAGGAGTGGTTTCCAAAGCGGGATCCGCGCGCCGGCGGCACCATTTACATCTGGAAGCTGGGGGCGCACCGCACCGCGCACTCGGTGGCGCGCGATTTCGGTCATGAGCAGGTTTTCCAATTGCTGCTGGAGCGAACTCCGGAGGACCTGAAGCTGGCGCTGGCGTGTGAGCTCGGCGACGAAGCGGTGTTTCACGAATTTCTGTCGAAGCATCCGGATGCGGCAAAAACGCTATCGGAAGCGGACCAGCGCAAGCTGCCGAACGCTGCGCAGAACAACAACACAAAAGCGGTCCGGCTGATGCTGGAGGCGGGTTGGCCGGTAGATGCGCCGGGAGAGATGGGAGCGACGGCGCTGCACTGGGCCGGGTTCAACGGCAATGCGGAGATGACTCGCGAGATTTTGCGGTTCCACCCAACCCTGGAATTGAAATCGCGGAACTATGAGGGAACGGCGCTTGGGTGGGCGATATACGCTTCCGGGAATGGTTGGCATCGAGACACCGGGGACTTCGTCGGAACGATTCGGGCGCTCCTGAAGGCTGGGGCGACTCTACCGCCCCATGCGGAGGACCTGGAGCCCAGCGAGGCCGTGCTGGAGCTGCTGCCATGACGCGGAAGCACGCGCCCGCTGTCCGTGACGATCCTCGCATGGTTGTATATCGGGGTGGGTACGATCGGCTTTGTTGCCCACTTCAACGGGATCCACGCGGGGAATGCGTTTCGATACGATGGCATCTGGATCGAAGTCGTCGAGGTTCTGGCGATTGTCTGTGGAGCATTCATGCTCCGCGGCCACAACTGGGCGCGCTGGCTTGCGATCGCCTGGATGGGTTTCCACGTTGTCCTGAGCGCCTTTGGCGCGTTCCACGAGTTGGCCATCCACGCTCTGTTCTGTGCCGTGATCATCTGGCTTCTTTTTCGTCCCGCCGCCGCGCGGTATTTTCGCGGTGAGCGAATGAAACCGGCATAATTCCGGCAGCGATGGTTATCAGGGCCCCGTGACCGACGCCACAATCCTCTGGATCATCCCGTCCACCGCTTTACCCGGCTCGTGCCAATGCCACACCAGAACAATGTCATCCTCCGGATCGATCCACACGATATTTCCGCCATTGCCGACCGCGGCGAAGCTCGACGCCGGCCCGCTCGGCCATTGCTTTCGCTTCGTGTTCAGCCACCACAAATAGCCGTAATCCGGCCCGTGCTGCCGAGGGTATCGTCGCTTCCCGAATCCATTTCTCCGAGACCAGTTGCGTACCTTCCCATTTGCCCTTGTTAAGAATCAGCAGTCCGAAACGCGCGAGATCCTGCGAGTTGATCCACAACCCGCCGCCCCAGCGCGTCCCGCCGCTCACTTGCTCCACCGGCTTCCCATTGATCTCAACCGTCGATTTCGCCCCATACCCCCGCCATCTCCATTCCTGCGAAGCGCCGATCTTGTCCATGATGTTCTCTTTGAGCACTTCGGGTAACCCTTTGCCGAAAACCCGCGCCAGGGAAAGCGACAGCCGATTGATGCGCACGTCGTTGTACTCGTAATACGTGCCCGGATCGTGAATCTCGCGCGGTTTCATCTGGCCATTGCCGAACTCTTCCACGCCGAGGAAGTTGGCGTTCTTGCCCCACATCTCGCCTTCCCACTCGCTTTCCTGCTGCAGGTGGTTCTTCCACGTGATCTTCGCATTATGCGGTGAGTCGTATCCGCCATCGTGGACATAGCCGGCCACCGTGTCATCGACGCTGCGGATCAGGCCCTTCGCAAACGCGATCGAGGCGGTCGTTGACAGGAAGCTCTTGGCCGCGCTGTAGACCGGATCATTCGTCTTTGTATCGCCAAATTCCGCCACGATATAGCCGTGGCGCAGGATGATACCGTTGGTTGCCGCGCGTTGCGCAGGCAGCGCGCCCAGCACTTTGCCGAACACACGCACTTGGTCTTTCTCGAAGTCCCACTTCGAGCCATGGGCCTCGGCCCACTCAACGGCCTTCTCCAGTTTCCCGGCGTCCATTCCCGATTCAGCCGGCGCTTTGTGCTGCCACATGCCGGCAGCGGGGAAATAAGTTGTACGCTTCGGCTGCGCAGTCTGCCCTGCAAGCCCGGAGGCAATCGCAGCCCCCAGCAGCAGCGTCAGCAACGAACGTCGGTTCGGCCGTTGAGTCATCACGGAGAAGCACCTCAGGAGGCAGTGTCCCACATTCCGGGTTTCGTGTGACAGAAAAGAGGAAAGCAATGTGGTATCCTTCGGGCTCCAAATGACCGTGGGCATTCGCAACAACACGCGCGAGTCGCATGTCTGAGGCCCCGCAGCTCTGCCGCGAACTTGGCCTTCGCGACCTGACACTATTCCTAATCGCCTTGATGGTCGGCCCGCGCTGGATCTCTGCCGCCGCGCACGGTGGTCCCGGAACCATCGTTCTTTGGATCCTCGCCGCGATCCTGATCCTCATCCCGCTCGCCATCGCCGTTGCCGCGCAATCCGAAAAGCACCCCGGCGCTGGCGTTGCGCTCTTCGCTCTCGGAATCGGCGTCTACGTCCTCTGACCCTCCTACGCGCACCTCGCGGAGAATCGCTATTACATGATCGGCGGCTCCCTCCTCCTGCCCTGGACCGCACTAGGCACCAACCTGATCGGCCTCAATATCGGGAAATGGACAGAGAATATCGGCGGCGCCATGCCCTGGGTTCTAGGCGCCCTGCTCTGCGCAGCCGCAGTCATCGTGGGGTCGCGCCACGGCTCGGCGACTCCCATCAACCTCCAAACCGCCTGGCCAGTCTGGAACTGGGACACCTTGAACTCCTGGGCCGCCATCGCCTTTGCGTTGACCGGCGCAGAAGCCGCCGGCATGATGTCCGGCGAGGTTCGCGATCCCCTGCGAACCATTCCCCGAGCCGCCTCGATCAGTTCAATTTTCACCACGCTGTTCCATGTGGCCTCAACCATCGCCCCGCTCGTCCTGATGGCCGCCGCCGAAAGTCGCCAAGGTTTGGCTCTTCGAAGGAAAGCTCGCCATCGGAACCGCCACCGCTATCCTGTCCGGTTGGCTCCTGTATCGTCGAAGCCAACGCCTTTCGAACGCCGCCGTCAACGCTGGGTGGTGAGTAAAGTTCCCTGTGGCGTGGCGAATCCGCCGTAAGAAGCTCTGATGGGCTGGTCACCATCGGGCGCGTTTGGCGGGACTACGATGTTGAACTGAAATAGCCCGGGAGAAACCAGGCCGGCGAACAGAACTGTTGGAGTGCTCGAGCCGGCCTTAATGACCGGTTGCGGCGAGAGATTTCCGGATTGCAACTCCGATCCGCTCACGATGGCAGTGGACGTGGGCCCGAAGCCGTTGGCGTAGAGCGTGATCGCGACACCACCTGCGCTTGCGCGGTAAACGTCGCACTCACAATGCCGCCGTTGGTTACGGCCACCGGCACGGTGCCGGAAAGTGCATCGGGTGGCGTCAGGACGTTGATGTGTGAAGGACTGATGTAGTACACGAACGCGCTGGCTTGCTATTCACCGTGAGCTTCCGGCAATCAGCCGCCTCACGCCGGGACTACTAACCTCGCCGGTGCGGAGGAGGAGTTCAGATAGTTTCGACAAGGCCACCATCGTAACTCCGTCGGTAGGCCCAGTCAAAATCTTGAGATAAATGCCGGTCTAGAATAACAACAAAGAGATTGAAGGCAACATGACCAGACTCTTCAGTCACCGAACTACGCACAGCGTTTTCCTCATCCGTAAGCTCGTCTTCGCGTTCATCGCGTGCAGCTTGAATTCCCCGTCAGCTAGCGCGGCTTTGGTTCCCAGCGCCGACGGCGTTACTGTTTATGACAGCGCAAACGGGGTCACTTGGCTCGCCAACGCCAATCTCGCTGCCACCAACCGATTCGGTCTTCCAGTGTGCGGCAGCTCTGCCATCGACACGAAAACATGCGTCAACCCCAGCGGTTCGATGAGCTATCAAGCGGCGGCGGCCTGGGTGAAGGCAATGAACGCCGCGAATTATTTGGGACACACCAACTGGCAGATTCCAACCACACCAATCTTCGATGCCGCCTGCTCGTTTACGGGCCCGCAAAATAATTCGTTCGGCTGGGGTTGCGCGGCCAGCGCACTAGCCTCCCTATACACTGCGTTGGGCCTGAAGGCGCCGGATACGGCGGTTCCTCCAGCCACCATAAAAGTAGGTCCATTCAACAATTTTCAACCCGATCTTTATTGGTCGCAAACCTCCCTTCCACAGCCCACTGGCGACATCGGCTGTTGTGCCACCTTTTCATTTAATAGCGGCTGGCAGGGATCGAATATTACGTCGAACCTCCTGTTTCTCTTCCCGATGATCCACGGCAAGATCGCCGGAACCCCACCGGCCTCGGGCACAGGGTCGCAAGTCAATCCCGGCGGCCAAACCGTTTATGACCCTGTTACCAACGTGACCTGGCTGGCGGACGCGAATCTGGCCGCCACTAACACATTTGGCCTGCCGCTGTGCAAAGCGCCGGGCAGCCCGAATCTGTGCGTCGGCCAGAGCGGTGCGATGAACTTCAATTCGGCCAGCCAGCTCATCGAGAATATGAACGCCGCCGCATACCTTGGCCAAACGAACTGGCAGATGCCGGCGGCCGATCCAAACTGCGCCGCCTCCTATTCCTGCTCCACGGCGAGCTCTCTGTTTCAAGACCTGTATTACAACCAATTGGGCTTGACGAGGGGCACGCCGGTAGTTACTCCGCCCGGCATTGCCGTAGGTCCGTTCACCGGCATTATGCCCTATCTTTATTGGACTTGCCAGGCGGACAAAGTGACGGAACCCTGCGGCACTGCGGTTCCGGCGACCGGTTTCGAATGGAGCTTCTGGTTTGGCAATGGCTTTGAAGGAACCGACGTGCTCGCGCACGACATGTACGTGACCGCGTATTTTCCCGGCGCACGCGCCACGGCGACCGTTCCGGAGATCACAGAGGTCGCAAATGCCGAGGGTGATAGTCCCGCCATTGCGCCCAACACCTGGCTCGAGATAAAGGGGCTTGGCCTCGCGCCCTCGGGTGATTCGCGCATCTGGCAAAGCTCCGACTTCGCGGGCAACACCATGCCGGCCCAATTGGATAGGGTCAGCGCGACAGTGAACGGCAAAAGCGCTTACGTATACTACGTCAGTCCAACGCAGATCAATATCCTTACGCCGCCAGACGCGATCAGCGGCGCAGTGCAAGTAGTGGTTACCAACAACGGAACCACGACTTCGTCGTTCACGGCCCAGGCGCAGCCCACTTCTCCCTCCTTCTTCGTCTTCAATGGAGGGCCCTATGTCGCCGCCGTTCACCTCGATGGAAGCCTGATCGGACCAACGACGTTGTATCCGAATGCGAGTACGCCGGCGAAACCCGGTGAGACCATCCAGCTTTACGCCAACGGATTTGGACAAACCAACGTCCCAGTGGTCAACGGATCGATCATGCAGTCAGGCAGTTTGTCTCCTCTCCCCGTCATCCAGATCGGCGGCGTCAAGGCAAGCGTAACCTTCGCCGGGTTGGTGGCTCCGGGAGAGTTCCAGTTCAACGTGATTGTGCCTGCTTCGCTCGCAAACGGCGACCAGTCCATCACTGCGGCCTACGGTGACGTACCCACACAGTCGGGTGTCTTGATCACGGTCCATAATTGACACTTCTATGTCCGTGCCCGCAAATCGATCAACACGGCAGCGGAGTTCTCCCGCAGCCGGTCAATAACGATCCGCTTGCCGTCTGGCGAACTGTCGAAAGTGCGCATGGTAGCGCGGTCGCTGAGTCTCGTCAGTTGCCGGGTCTTCTTGGTTCTCAGATCCAGAAGCCAGAAATCCTGCCACCGGGTCGCTCCGGTTCCCTGCATGTACACCAATCCCCACATCCACCATCGGGAAGACGAAACTTTCTACGTGCTAAGGAAGAAGCAACAATGAGCCAAAACAAGTTTCCAGCCGGATGGGATGAAGAGAAGGTCCGGCGAGTACTCGCATATTACGAGGAACAGACGGAAGAGGATGCCCTACTAGAAGACGAGGCTGGTATTGAGCCCTCCGAGACAATAATGAATGTACCGCACGACCTCGTACCCAAAGTACGTGAACTGATCGCGAAACGCCACAGCTAAGGGTACTGAGCCCAGATCCCCACTATGGGCGGTTTCCGTCAAGTTGGCCGCCAGCCTGCCCAAGCTTCCGCCAGCGCGCGATACGAACACCGCTGGGCGGCAAAGGGGAGTGATCTGTTCGTGCCGGGAGGCGCAGAATCAACTCCCGGTGAGAGACTGTTTCAAGAAAAACGCCGTGCCCCCGGCCTGTGTGAGCGTAATCGTCATTTCTGCGAATTTTTGGGTGTGCAGGCCGCGTGCGAAACAGGCCGGTCCGATCACCATGCGTGACCAGGTCATCGTGCGCGACTTCTCGCCCCAAGCTCTGGACATGGACTGCGTTATGGGTGCGGCGTTGTTACGTGCGCACGCGATCGAGTTCGATTACGCGGCTGCCCGCGTTCAGTTGCACGCGGCGGCTAACGGCAAGGAATGAGTAATCGGTGTGGAAGTCGCCTTCTGCGAGAATTACTCTGTTCTATTCTTAATGAGCCGAGGTAACGAACTCTAAGGTCAGAATCAATTCCGAGGATTGCGCAGTGGCGCCGGGCTGGTTCCGGGCGCGCCCAAAAGCCAAAGAGTTAGCTTGGGCGACAGCCGTTTGATTCAAGCCTGGATCGCTGCTCGCCAGGATCTCGACTTCGCTTAAGGTGCCATCTCCGGCAAGGCTGCCGTGCAGCGTCACGGCTTGCACCGCGGCGGTGGCATTGGAGGTTGGAAAACGCTGCCCGGGAACAGGCATCGGGAGCGCCATGTTCATGCCGGGATTCATGGCCCGGCCAGCCCCTAAGGGCGTGAGACCCGCAGTATCGAACATGGCGTCGGTGCGGGCGGGCGGATCGGTCAAGCCGTCGGTCCTTGCCTCCGCCACAACCCGTCCGTTCTCAGAGATGCTGAACGCCGTCGGAATGAACTTGTCGTGGAACCGAATCCCGGAGGAATAATCGTAGCGAACGAATAGTCCGGGGGCTGGCGAATACTGAGTCAGAAGACCGGTCTTAGCATCGACGCAGTATTCCGATTCCTCCCAGTTTCGGCCGCCGGTGAAGGACCGCTTGCCGGCTCCGATCACGATCAGGACGCAATTTTGCTGCGCTCCGTTCAGGATGCCAGTTGCGGTCCGAACGGAAGCCTGGGGCCCCACGCTCGGGAAAACGAAGAAAATCGCCGATCGGACTTGAATCAGGCGCAGGGGAAGAATTCCGCTAGGCTGGTTTCCATACAGGCCATTGGTTGAGGAGGCTGGATAAAGATTGATTGCCGAATAATTCGGCCCTTGGGCGGTCCAGCGGTATCCACCCCCCTTGGGAGCAATGTCTTCGAGCGCCCAGCTTCCATCCGAAGCGAGTCCCCCTGACGTGGTGAAAGACGTCTTCAGAGCATAGGGCTGCGCGCGAACATTCGAGAGACCGTGCGCCTTGTCCAGGAGCCCGATTGCTGCGATGCGCTGCTGCCCGTCCTCCACGGGCTGCGCATCGCCGGTTACTAATTCCAACGGGTCGGGAGGGAAAGGTGGCCGGGGAATCGTATCAAAATCGAGACCTGCGGCAAGTGCGGCTATCGACAGGATCAGCAAAAGTCTTTTAAGGAGGATGTTCATTTTGGCCTCCCGGCTTTTAAATGATACCCGAATCTCAATAGTTGATCGAACTCTGTGGCGCCGCGAGACTGCGTCAACAGGCGATGGGACGTGGGCGGGTTGTCAGGTGCCGGGCGATCCATCGGAAGTAGAACATGTCCAGGCCCTTCCCATGGGTTTCTCTGACGCAGGAACCGTTGGCCCCGCGACTGACGGCGCAGGGTTTACAAATCCAAGTTGACCGTATTGTCGCCAAGTCTCGGAAATCCCTGCGCCAAACCCAGTCACTACAAGACTAAGCCGCTCATTTGCCTAACCTTGCAATGAGACAGAATCGACTGAAAAGCCATGCCGATATCGTCCGGGACCAACCTCGATTCAAGGGAAATGGGTGGATTAGTCCGTTAGCTGAAAAAGACTGGGGCCAATCGGCCCTTCAGCCCTTTGGCTCCCTGTTTTCAAATCCGCTCCCGCCGTCTTTAACCAATCTCGATATTTCTTCTTCCAGGCAACACGCCAACAAAATCCGCTTAACAACCTAGCCCAAGGAAGTTTTGCGATTTTGGGCATTGAGACTGTATAAACCATAGCCGGAATTCCGGCAGAGAAGGAGATCACATGTTAGTAAAAATTCGAGACGACGGTAAGGTTGAGCCGATAACGGCGCAAGTACACAAAAAATCAGTTTACGCGATGGATGACCCGTCTTGCCCGGGCTGACTTCGAGCAAATCTGTGACGCTTTGAACGAGTATACCGACGATCAAGGCCGTGGCGAGATCGCCACTTCCAGTTGGATTCCGGGAGCAGACTGGAGATCCACTCCGTATCAACCTATCTACGAAGCCGTGGGCCGGGATTGGGATTTGGCCCGTTTCTTCTTCGGTCTGATTCTTTGGCGTGTCATGATGGACCGTCCTGAAACCTGGGCTTTCGGTCGTTATCCTCGGCAACAAGGCGAAATCATCGGCCTCACTTATTTCCGGGTGCGGATCAACTGACAAACAGGCTAGCCGGGAGCGGTCCATTCTAGCCGCACCCGGCCCTCTAACTTACTCAAAACGACGGTCCGGACTGTATGGCAAGAGATTCGTAGTCCTCGGCTTCGTTCATCGCTGCCGGAATGCCACGGGAGCGGAAGTATTCGACTAAAAGGAGCTCGGCAGGACGGCCACGGTTTTCCAGGTCAGTTTTGAATTTGTCGTATGACGTAGGGGTTGATTGTTAATGAAGGCTGGTGGTAGGTACCACCTGCATGGCGGCTTCTTGCTCTGGGAGCGAACCATTAGCCTTATCTCGGCAAGCTTTACAGAAGACTCGTCCATCCTTTTTATCGGAATGACCTACAGGAAGGATAATTGCTCTGGCCTTTAATTTCAAGACCCACCAGCTAAGGTAATTTCGCATCACCTTCTTTCGACAGAATCGGGCCGCAACATCAGTGCGCCCAAAATGGGCACGAAGGCGTCGCTCCCCTGTCTGCGTCTTTCAAACAACGTCAAGAGAACGCCTTATGCGTTGCTAACTGGGTTCGAGAGACCACGGCGAATACCAAATTGATCCGGCGATGGGGACGGGCTCGGTTCGTCAGCCAAATCTCCCCGGATGCGCCAGCGGAAAACAGCATATCTCAATCCTCCAGTCGTTATCGAGGGCCAATCGGACGGGTCCCAGATTCGGTTCGTCGAGCAGGCTGGGAATGGCTTTGGTCCATTCTCGTCCGCCGAATCGCTTCAGTCCAGAGTTTTCAGTCTCCGACATTGTTCCTTCGCTTTCAACCTCGAATTTGGACAAAGTTGCTTAAGAATCCCGCGACTCGGTATAAGCTTGAGTGGGTCGCTTGCCAATCCCCATGCCGCTCGCCTATCCCTGGAACGTCGTAGCCATCTAGCGGGCTAAGACTCCGGCGATCGGCTGGCTGACACATCCCTCCATCCACGATCATTCCACTGCTTTGGTAGACCACCAGGATTCGATATCCATAGCGGTGCCGGCACGCACGTTGCCTTCTCCGGCAGATCGCAAACGAAATTGGCCACAGTCGGCGCATTTCAGTCAGTGATTGGCTCTGTCGGCGCCCGGAAACCCTGCACCAAACCCCAGTCACAAAAATTTCATCACCGAACCCCAACAAACCAAAAGAAATAATCAACCCAACCGCCCCACCCCATCATCGCCCCTGCTATTTTCCAATCAGGAAAGGATTCCACAAGAATCCCGCCCGAATTTAGTAGCAAGAGAGGAAGCAGTCATGACGGATCAACAAAGAGAAGTGAACAGGCTCAACGGAGCCAAGGGCGGGCCGAAAACTCCCGCAGGAAAAGCGATCTGCGCCATGAACGCAAAGCGCCATTCGTTAACCGCCGAGAAAATCACCCTCAACAGCGAAGAACAACCACTATTCGACGCAATGACCGAGGGCTACATGGACCTCCTCCAGCCCGCGAATCTCGAAGAGGTAGACCTCGTCCGCGAAGTCGTCTCCGGAAAATGGCGCCAGGAGCGCTGGCAGGCCCTCGAGGCGGCCATGATCGACCTCACCGCCCAGAAAGCAGAGCCCGCCATCAAAGTAAAGTTCACCGAAATCGATCCCCAAGTCAAAGTCGCCTACGCGATGATAGAAATCCACGGCGCACTCAAAGCCATCGGCCTGGTCAGCCTCTACGAAAGCCGGATGCGCCGTCTGCACGAACGCGCGCGCCGCGATCTCGACCGCCTCCAGGCCGCCAGGACCCCAAAAGAGACAAAAATCCCCAGACTCACGAGACTAGCGCCCATCCCCGAAGTCGATCCACCAGAGCCAATCTCTTACCGCTCATTAGTTTCCAAAGAAGAACTCGCTCGCCTGGACCAACGAAAAAATAGACCGTTTATCGACCTCGATTTGCCGGAAACGCCGCCCTACGAGGACCGCTAGACGAATTTTTATGAAGAAAATGACAGAGGGAACCCCTCCAACCCCCACCCCGGAAGCAGAAGACGCCGGCATCGGGACAACTCTCGATGAACGCACGCGCCATCTCTGCAAAATCCTGGAAAAGCAGATGCTCACGGGAAAGCTGCGTCTCAGCTTCGGAGACTACATCCGCCTCATCCAATGGCGCGAAGCCAAAGGCTACGATCGCCCCCACAAGACCATCGTCACTTGGTCCGACCCCTGGTGGCTCGGCCTCATCGGAGAAATGGAAGACCGCCCCGAACTCAAAGCCATCATCGAAGAATTCCGAGCCAAAGGACTCCACAAACGGAAGCAGGAAGCCGACCAACGAAACTCTTGAACCGTCGCCACTCTTGACTTTCCTCGCGCCTTCCAATATGATCCCAATTATCGTTAGCGTTAACGAACAAGCGTCAAGTAGACGAAATCAGGGGGCCATGATGTCTCATAACCAGGCTCGCAATGCATTTGCGAGCATCTTCCTAGCTGTCTTTTTCTGCGCGCCCGTCTGCGCGCAAATGACCGTCACCGGCATGATCGGCGGAACCGTAATGGACGCATCCGGCACGGCCGTCCCAAACGCCAGGATCACGCTGATTAGCGAAAGCACAAAGCAAATCCGCGAAGCATCCAGCGGCGACTCCGGATCGTTTAATCTCGTCGCGGTCCTGCCCGACACCTATACCATTCGGGTCGAACACGCCGGTTTCAGGATCTTCGAACGCACTGGGATCGTCGTCACCGCCAACGAGCGCATCGCGCTAGGCCAACTCCAACTGCAAGTCGGATCGGTGAACGAAACCATTACCGTCGCGGCGCAAAGTGCGCACGTCGAAACGGACACCGCCGAAGCATCCGCCGAGATAACTTCCAATCAGATTTCAACCCTCACAGCGCGAGGCCGCGACATCGTCTCCATGATGCGCACCATTCCCGGCGTCTCCTATCAGGCCGACCAGGATTCCGCCGGCGGCAGCTACGGCACTTCTTCACCTTCCATCCGTGGTGCTAACGCTAACATGAACATCCTGGCCGTGGACGGCGTCGTAAGCAACGATATGGGCACGCCCAGCGTGTTCTCCAGCGTCACCACAATGGATGCCATCGGCGAAGTCAAAATCGTTCTCAACAGCTACCGCGCCGAATATGCCGGCAACGGCGGAACGGTCGTCATGATCGTCAGCAAATCCGGCGGCACCGAGTTTCATGGTAACGGCTACTACTACGGTCGAAACGAAGCTCTCAATGCCAACGATTTCTTCAACAACCGGAACGGCATCAAACGGCCTGAATACCGTTACAACACCATGGGCTTTTCCCTCGGCGGGCCAATCTATATCCCCGGAAAATTCAACACGAGCAAAACAAAATTGTTCGGCTTCTACAATTTTGAGCAACTGATAGACCGGATTCCAGGAACGCTCACCAACTACATGATGCCGACCGCCCTCGAACGCCAGGGGAACTTTTCACAGACCGTCGACACCAGCGGCAAACTGATCCCCGTCAACGATCCCCTGAACAATCACATCGCGTTTCCTGGGAACATCATCCCTGCCAACCGCCTCGATCCCAACGGGCTGGCGCTGCTGAAGATCTTGCCCCAACCGAATTTCATCAACCCGGCCATCACCGGCAACACATACAACGATCAGATACAGGAAGTCCAGGTCCAGCCCAAGCGCAGCCAGTTGTTCAAGATCGACTATGTGCCAACCGACAGGGACCGGTTCTGGGTGCGCGGCAAGACCTGGCTTTCCACGCAGCAGGGTTACGCTGTGGCGGCGGGTGCCAAACCCACTGGATTTTTCGGCCAATGCTACTGCTTTTCCGAAGAGGGGATCGCCGCCGGTTGGACGCATATATTCTCTCCTGCGATGGTGAATGAACTGACCGCGGGAGTCCGCCGGAATCATGAGGGCTGGAAGCCATACGGAAACTCGCTCTCCACCGTTCTCCGGTCCGCGGTCGGCTTCACCGCCGGCCAGTGGTATCCCTCATCCAATCCCGACGGAATCATCCCGCGCGTTACCTTCGGCATTTCGAACTCGCCCGACATCAGCTTTGACGACCGTTTCCTGAAGAATGGGACCGACTTCACCTTCAGCTTCAACGACAACCTCACCTGGACGCGTGGCGCCCACACCATCAAGGCCGGAATGGACGTTTACCGCATCAGGGAGTATGAAGGAGAACGGAGTCTCTTCGACGGCACGTACACCTTCTCAAAAGACACGAACAATCCGCTCGACACCAACTGGGCATTCGCCAACGCCGCACTCGGCGTGTTCGACAGCTATACCGAATCGAACGCAAGGTATGGGGCGAACGAGCGCCAGGCAATCGTGGAGTGGTTTGCGCAGGACACGTGGAAAGTCACCCGAAGGCTGACGCTCGATTATGGAGCGCGGTTCACCTGGGCGAACCAGATGTATCCGCACTATGCCGGCCAGCAGTCGGTACTCGCCCTGGGACTCTACAATCCCGCCCAGGCGCCGGTTTTCTACCAGCCCACGCTCGGACCCGGTAACGTAAGGATGGCCCAGAACCCGCTGACCGGTGCGTTGCTTCCGCAAGCATACGTCGGCTTCTTCGTTCCCGGAACCGGCAACCCGGCAAATGGAGGAGTGTTATCCGGCGCTGCCAACTATCCTCGCGGATTCGTAAACCAGCAGCCGGTACACTTCGGACCGCGCGTCGGATTCGCCTACGACGTCTTCGGAAACGGCAAGACCGCCATCCGCGGCGGAATCGCCATCCTCTACAATCCGCGCTTCAGCGTCTGGAGCCCAACCACCGAGAATCCACCGGCCATCCTGTCGCCGATCGCCTACTACGGAACCATCAGCACACTCTTGCAGACCTCCGGCGTACTCGGACCGAGCAACACCAATGCCTTCCAGGTAAACGCTAAGACGCCGCGAAACTACAACGCTTCGTTCGACCTTCAGCAGGATCTCGGCCATTCGCTTCTGCTGGACGTTTCCTACGCCACCGTTCTCGGACGCGACCTCCAACAGAACTACAACATCAACGTCGTTCCCTACGGCTCGGAGTTTCTGCCGCAGAATACCGATCCCACAACGAAGAAGCCGCTTGCCGACAATTTCTTCCGTCCCTATCCCGGCTACGCGAACATCACATATTACGCCAACACCTTCACCTCGAACTATCACGCGCTACTGGTCTCGGTGAATCGCCGCTTCGCACACGGTCTCCGGTTCGGAATGTCCTATGCGTACTCCAAGTACATGGACCAAAGCACCACAACGTGTCCTTCGGGCGCCGTCGCCTCCTGCAGTCTCCCGCTCTATCAAAATCTCCGTACCTACTCATACGGTGTGGACCCGGCCGACCAAACCCACAACGCCACATTCAACTTCAGCTACGACCTGCCGGCCGCATCCAAGCTCTTGCCGAATCCGGTAGTCCGCGTTGTGTTCGACCACTGGTCGCTCTCAGGGATCGGCCAATTCGCCACAGGCCAACCGGTCGCCCTCAGCTTCAGCACCACCGACGGAACCAATCTAACCGGCGGCGGCGACGGCCAGCGCGTAGACGTAGTAGGCAACGCCAATTCAGGCAGCCGGACGTTCTCACAATGGTTCAACACAGCAGCCTTCGCCCGCCCGGGACTAAACGACCGAGGCAACGCCGGCAAGTACGATGTCCGCAACCCCGGAGTGAACAACTGGGATCTGGCGCTCTCCAAAAACTTCCCAATCAAGACCGAGAAGCGCTACATCTCGCTCCGATGGGAAGCCTACAACGCCTTCAACCACACGCAATACGCGACGATCAACACAGCGGCGAGGTTTGATCCGACGGGCGCCCAAACGAACGCCCTTTTCGGAACAGTCATCTCAACAAGAGCCGCCAGGGTAATGCAAGGCTCATTGAGGTTCACATTCTGATCCCAATTCCAACCCGAAACGTTCGAACACGCAACCCGTCACGAACATTCGAACACGCAATCTGGCACAAACGTTCGAACACACAAACGTTCGAACACGCAACCGGTCACAAACGTTCGAACAGGCAACCGGTCACGAACGTTCGAACACACAACCGGTCACAAACGTTCGAACACGCAACACGTCACAAACGTTCGAACACGCAATGACGCCCGTTCCGAGCCGCGACCGTAAGGGAGTCGTTGCCCACCTCTCACGAACGTTCGAACACCAAAATCAACCGCGGAGAACCAAGCTGATACGGTTCTCCAGCGGTCGATCCAAGCAACTCCAAAGTCCGGAACCCGGCCTCCAAGCCCATCCGGCAAATCTCGGCCACAGTAAACACATAACTGGAAGTAGGTCGTGTATCCACGACACTGTCGCGAATAAACGTATACTGAATATCCAACCGCCCCACCGCCGGATGATATTGGTTCTCGCTCAACATGAAAAGGTCACCCAAGCGATACCATCGCTTCTGAAGCAACCCAGGAAGAATCGACTCCGCCGCCATCCCCGTCTCGATAGCAAAGCGCCCGCCAGGCTTAAGAGCGCCGGCCACCGCCGAGAAAAACACCCGCGCCCCGGCAGCATCCAAATATCCAAAGCTATTCCCAAAACAATACGCGCCATCAAACTCGGAGGTCCAAGGCAGCTCGCACATATCGCCCGAGACCCACTCAATAGGCAACGGACTAGCGCCCCGAGCCTCCGCCAGAAACTCCTCGCTCAGATCGACGCCGGACATCCGATGTCCGCGCCCTGCCAGTTCCACTGCATGCCGCCCATTGCCGCACGGAACATCCAGCAGCCGGGCATTCGCACCACGCGCCACGACCCGCTCCAGAAAATCCGCCTCGGCACGAGTCTGCTCGGCACTCACAGCGCGCCGCCACATATCCAGCGCGACACCACGAAAGAAATTGACTTGCCACTTGGATTGCATTTCTTCTCCCTCAAGAAGACACACCAATACCCTTGGTTGCGAAGGCCGCGAAGGAGACAATATTATCATGCTCGGCTCACACAAACTCATGGCATTTGTGGCCACGCGCGACCCCGCGAAGGCCAAAGCATTCTATGGAATCACCCTCGGTCTTCGCCTCATCAGCGAGGACCAGTTCGCCCTCGTCTTTGATGCCAACGGAACCACTCTGCGCGTGACCACCGTGCACGAGTTGGCCCTTGCGAAGTACACGGTGCTCGGCTGGGAGGTGCCGGACGTCGCCGCCGCGGTCACCGAACTCGGGAACGCCGGCGTCAAATTCGAGCGCTACGGAGATTTCATGAAGCAGGACGAACTCGGCATTTGGGAAGCCCCAGGCGGCACGAAGGTCGCCTGGTTCAAAGATCCGGACGGCAATACGCTGAGCGTCTCCGGCCCGCGTTAACAGCTCTAAGGCATAATAAGTGCGTCACTATGAACCCGAAAATCGCGATCGCCGCCATCACAGATGAATTCTCCCCGAACCTCGCCACCGCTTTGGATGCCATGGTTCCCATCGGCATGCATGCCGCGGAACTACGCGTCCTGTTTGGCAAGAACATCATGGACCTGGGAGAGGACGACCTGCTACTGGCCGAAGAATTGCTCGCCGACCGCAAAATCAATGTAATCGGCATCGCGTCCCCACTGTTGAAGTGCGTATTGCCCGGCGTATCGGAAGTGGATGCCCGGCTGCAGCAGGACGTCTTCGCTTCCAAGCACACGTTCGACGATCAACCGCGCCTGACCGACCACGCCTTCGCGTTGGCAAAGCGGTTCGGAGCCAAGATCGTGCGCGTCTTTTCGTATTGGCGTACGGTCGAGCCCGACAGATGTTTTGACGCCGTGGTGAGGGCCTTGTCCGATCTGGCGGACAAGGCTGCGAAAGAGGGTTTGACCGTCGGCCTGGAAAACGAGCACGCCTGCAACATTGCCACCGCGGCGGAATCGGCCCGTATTCTGGCGGCGGTAAAGAATCCGAACCTGGCCTTGGTTTGGGATCCGTGCAACGCCCTGGTTTCCGGTGAAGATCCGTTCCCGTACGGCTACAGTCTTCTGCCGAAAGACCGCATTGCTCACGTTCACGCCAAGGACTGCCACATGGACGGGCACAAGCCGGTTTTCGGACCGCTAGGGACGCGAGCGGTTGATTGGAAAGGCCAGATCGCGGCGCTGCTCGCCGATGGTTATCCGGGGTATATCAGCCTGGAAACGCACTGGCCCGGTCCGGCCGGCGATAAACTGATGGCCAGCACCATTTGCGGCTGGAACCTGCGAGGCCTGTCGGCCGCATAAATTAATGGCTCATTTGGACATGAGCATAACTAAACTGGCTTGCGCCGCGTCAATCAATTTGTAGCCGGTTTCGTGTGATATTGTGAAGACAAACCGGGCCCAGGTATGCGTCATGGCATCTCTATCTCCGCCGTGCCCGCCGCAGCCGCGATGAGGAGCGCGCGGCCTGCCTTTCGCGCACCATTCTATTGACATTTCGAATCCGTTGGGCCTAAACGAATGTTCGAGCTCTTTTTCAAATATCCCGCCTCCCTTTTCTCCAAGGGTCAGATTGTGTTCCTCGCCAGTTGGCCGCTTTGGCTGCTGGGTATTGTGGTGGTGGTTGCCGCCGGAGCGCTGGCCTGGTCGATTTGGCGATCGCAGTCCGACGGGATGAGCCTGGGACGGCGGGCGGCGATTTGGGGACTCCAAGCGGCATTGGTGGCCGTTCTCCTCGTCATGTTGTGGCAACCGGCCCTCAGCGTCTCTACGTTGAAACCTCAGCAGAACGTCGTGGCGGTAGTGGTGGACGATTCGCGCAGCATGGCCATCGCGGACGACGGCACTCCCCGCAAGGATCGCGCAGTTCGGGCGCTGGAGGGCGGCTTCCTCGACGATCTCAAGAAACGCTTCCAAGTCCGGCTTTATCGCGCCGGCACAACGCTCGAGCGAATCGAAAAGCCGGAGCAATTGACCGCGTCAGCCCCATCTACGCATCTCGGCGATACGCTGAAGGAAGTGGTGACGGAATCGGCGAGTCTTCCGGTGGGCGCGGTGATCCTGTTGACAGACGGCGCTGACAATTCGGGTGGCATCGATCTGGAGACCCTGAATGAGATCCGCCGGCAGCGCATTCCGATTCACACCGTCGGCTTCGGCCGTGAACAACTGGCGCACGATCTCGAGATAGACGACGTGCAATTGCCCGTTCGCACTCTGGCGGAATCCCGCGTCAGCGCCGTGGTCAGTTTTCACGAGAACGGATACGCGGGACAGAAGGTTCACCTCACCTTGAAGGACGGCAACAGACTGCTGGCGAGTTCCGACGTGGCGATCCGCAGCGACGGCGCAGAGCAGAGCGAAGTTCTGTCGTTCAACGCCGGACCGGCGGGCGCGCGGAATGTTCAGGCGGCCATTGCGCCCCTTGCGAATGAAGAGAACGTCAACAACAACACGATGGCCCGGCTCATCAGCGTGGATGCCGAGCGCCCCAAGATTCTGTACCTCGAAGGCGAGCCGCGCTGGGAATTCAAGTTTCTGCGGCGTGCGATTGACGAGGACAAAGTGCTCCTGATGGCGAGCATCCTGCGTACCACGCAGAACAAGATCTACGTGCAGGGGCGGTCCAACGACAAGGAACTCCGCGACGGCTTCCCGTCGACGGTGGAAGAGTTATTCGGCTACCAGGGCATCATCATCGGCAGCGTGGAGGCCGGATATTTCACACCCGCGCAGCAGGACCTGATCAAGCAGTTTGTCGACCGGCGCGGCGGCGGGCTGTTGTTTCTCGGCGGCCGGTTTGCTCTCTCCGAGGGTGGCGTGGGGAAATCCCCTCTCGCCGATTTGCTCCCGTCGGTGCTGCCCGACCGGAAGGATACGTTTCGCCGGGATCCAGCCAATGTTGAATTGACGGTAGCCGGCCGGGACAGCCTGATCACGCGCCTTGAAGACAATCCCGACCGGAATGCGGAACGATGGAAGAAGATGCCGTACCTGGCCAATTTCCAGGATGCCGGGACACCGAAGCCGGGCGCGCTTGTGCTGATCGATATGTTACCGGGCAATGGACGCTTGCGTCTGCCTCTGCTGACGACCGAAAACTACGGCCGGGGGCGTACCGCGATCTTTGCCAGCGCCGGAAGCTGGCGGTGGCAGATGTTGCAGCCTCTCGGCGACACTTCGCACGAGATGTTCTGGCAGCAAATGTTGCGTTGGCTCGTCACCGGGACGCACGGTCATCTGGTAGCCTCGACGCCTAAGTCGGTTTTCAACGACGAGACGAAAGTGCATCTGCGGGCCGAGGTCCGCGACAAAGCGTATCTGCCTTCTGCCGACGCCAAGGTGGAAGCTCATATCCTGACGCCGTCCGGCACTTCCGAAACTGTCGAAATGCGGCCTGAGCCGACCAGTGAGGGCGTGTACGCGGCCGAGTGGACGGCGCAGAAGCCAGGCGCTTATGTGGCCGAAGTGACGGCGATGCGCGGGGCCGAAGACGCCGGGCGCGACGTCATCACGTTCCGCCGCGAAGATGGCGTGGCGGAGAATTTCCACGTCAACCAAAACCGCGAACTGTTGGAAAAACTCTCCGAGCAGACGGGCGGCCGCTACTACACGCCGGGCCAGATTTCGAGGCTGAACGACGAGATCACCTATTCCGAAGCAGGAATCACCACACGCGAGACGCGCGACCTGTGGAATATGCCGGTGTTATTTCTATTGATCCTGTTGCTGCGCGGGGTGGAATGGCTTCTGCGGCGAAAGTGGGGGGCGGTATGAAGCTCGGCGGGTTGATTTTGGCCGGCGCTCTGGCAGCGCACGCGACGACGTATTGCGTGACCATCGCGGGTTTGGGCGGCGAGCCGGACTATGAGCAGCATTTTGCTCAATGGGCGAACGAAATCGACAAAACTCTGAAAGGCGGCGGTTCCGACGTAAAGAGCGATGTGTTGACGGGCGCGAATGCAACCAAGGCAAATATCCAGGCGAAACTCGGAGCCATAGCCAAGGACGCGAAGGCAGCCGACGCCGTCGTGGTGATGATGATTGGGCATGGATCGTTCGACAACGTGGAATACAAGATTGAGCTGCCGGGGCCCGATATTTCCGCTGAGGAACTGGCGGCGCTAATGGATCGCATTCCGGCTCAACGCCAGCTTGTGGTGAATATGACCAGTGCTAGCGGGGCCTCCGTTCATGCCCTGCAGAAGCCGAATCGTACGGTGATGACGGCCACACGGAACGGCACCGAGAAGAATGCAACGGTGTTTGCGCGCTTCTGGGTGGAAGCGCTCCGCGATCCGGCCGCCGACGCAGACAAGAACGAAGTGATTTCCGCGCTCGAGGCATTCACTTACGCTACAGCCAAGACGAAGCAGTTCTACGAAACGCAGAAGCGGCTGGCGACGGAGCATCCGGCAATCGACGGCGGCGACAAACAAGGCCCGCTGATGGCCGGACGTTTTCCGTTGATGCGAATCGGAGCCATCAAGAACGCGGCCAACGATCCGGTGAAGCAGCCTCTATTAGCCAAGCGCGAACAGATCGAACAGCAGATCGATAATCTGAAGCTGCAAAAAGCGGCCATGCCGATCGACGACTACAGGAAGCAGCTTTCGGTGCTGCTGCTGGAGCTTGCGAAGACACAGGAGGAGTTGGACAAATAGGATGCGCTGTTGGGCTATTTTCGCGCTGGCTCTGCCGCTTGCGGGCGCCACTGTTGAACAATGCCAAAAAGATGCGCACTACGGCCGCCGGGCCGAAGCGAAGGCTTGTTATAACCAACTCGTGGCGAGTGGCAATCCCGCGATCCGCGCCGAAGGGTATTGGGGATTAAAGCAATACGACCCTGCAAATAAGGAGTTCCGTGCTGCGGTGGCGCAGTCTCCGAAAGTCGCCGAGATTCGCGTACGCTGGGGCCGCTTGTTGCTCGAGCGCTTCAATAAAGAAGACGCCATGGGTCTCTTCAACGAAGCCCTGGAGATCGATCCGAAAAGCGCCACTGCGATGCTCGGCATGGCTGAAGTAGCCGCTGAGGATTTCGAGCGTAAAGCGGAAGAGCTGGCGAAAAAGGCGCTCGAGCTCGATCCAAAGCTGGTGGAAGCGCAAGAGCTGCTGGCCAGCATGGCGCTTGAAGACAACAATCCGGAAAAAGCGGCCGCGGAAGCCGACAAGGCGTTGAAGTTGGATCCGGAATCGCTCGACGCCATGGCGATCCATCAAACCATCGATTGGCTGGAAAACAAGAAGACCACCAATTGGATAGATCAGGTGATGAAGATCAATCCGGCTTATGGCGAGGCCTATGCCCTCGCCGGGCACTTCTTCGTCATCAACCGGCGTTATGAGGAAGGCATCGCGTATTACCGCAAGGCGCTCGAACTCGATCCGGAACATCAGGGCGCACGCGCGCAGCTTGGCGTGAATCTGATGCGCCTTGGCGAAGAGAAGGAAGCCCGCGAGCAACTGGAGAAGGTCTACAACGAAGGCTACAAGAATGCGATGACGGCGAATACGCTGACGCTTCTCGATAGCTACAAGAATTTCGTTACGTTCAAAACCGACAACACGATTATTCGCCTGCATAAGAAGGAAGCGGATCTGCTGCACCCGTATTTCGAGTCGGAACTGAAGCGTGCCATCGCGGCCTACGACAAGAAATACAAAATGACGCTGGCGCGTCCGGTGCAGTTGGAAGTTTATCCCGATCACGAAGACTTCGCCGTACGCACTCTCGGTATGCCGGGTCTTGGCGCGCTCGGTGTCTCTTTTGGATATGTCCTTGCGATGGATTCGCCGTCGGGCCGTAAGCCTGGAACGTTCCATTGGGCTAGTACGATGTGGCACGAATTGAGCCACGTGTACGTGCTCGCAGCCACCAATTTTCTTGTACCGCGCTGGTTTACCGAAGGCCTCGCCGTATATGAAGAGACCGCCGCCTCGCCCGACTGGGGCGACCGGCTCGATCCGCAGACAATCATGGCCATCAAGCAAAAGAAGCTGTTGCCCATTGCCGAACTGGACCGTGGATTCGTTCATCCCAGTTATCCGAACCAGGTGATCGTGTCGTACTTCCAGGCCGGCCGCATCTGCAACTTCATCGCGGCGAAGTGGAGCTACGACAAACTGCTCGACATGATGCATTCTTTCGCCAAGTCGACGAGCACTTCTGACGTGGTCCGCCAGCAACTCGGAATGGAACCGGCGGAATTCGATAAGCAATTCCTGGCCTGGCTGGATGACAGCACAAAAACCGTGGTAAACGGTTTCGACGACTGGCGCAAGCGCTTCAAACAGCTCACCGCCGATTGGGGCGCGGGCAAGATGGATGAGGTGATCAAGGAAGGCAACGCCATCCGCGACATGTATCCGGAATATGTGGAGACGGGTTCCGCATACGAACTACTAGCGGACGCCTACGAGAAGCGCGGCGATGAAGTGAAAGCGCGCGCCCAGCTCGAGGCCTATTCGAAAATCGGCGGCCGCGATTCCGGGCTGCTGAAGAAGCTGTCGGGCATGCAGCAAAAAGCCGGGCAACTTCCACAGGCCGCGGCGACTCTCGAGCGGCTAAATTACATCTATCCTCAGGACGAAGAGCTGCATCGTAAACTGGGAGATCTTTATATGACGCTAAATAAGCCAACAGGAGCCGTGAAGGAATACCAGGCAGTGGTGGCCATGAAGCCGATCGATCAGGCAACCGCGCGTTACAATTTCGCCCGGGCGCTGCGTAGCGCCAACCGTATCGAAGAAGCCAAGGATCAGGTACTGCAGTCGCTCGAAGCTGCACCCGGGTTTAAACCCGCGCAACATCTACTTCTTGAAATGAGCCACCAATAATTAAATGACACAGCCCTCTATCGCCAATCTTGAATCGTCCGAATTGAAACAAAGAATTCTTCGCTTCCAGCAGGTGGAAAGCGACATTCTGACCCAGGTCCGGCGCGTGATCGTCGGCCAGGAAGAAGTGATTGAACAGGTGCTGATCTCGCTGTTTGTCGGCGGCCACTGTCTCATTACCGGTTTGCCTGGAACCGCCAAAACGCTGCTGGTGCGCACCATGGCGGATACGTTGGGCCTGGCATTCAAACGCATCCAGTTCACGCCGGATCTGATGCCGTCCGATATTACCGGCACCGACATTATCGAAGAAGACAATGGACGCCGCGTGTGGACGTTCGTTCCGGGTCCGATATTTTGCAACGTGATGCTGGCCGACGAAATCAACCGTACGCCGCCGAAGACGCAATCGGCGTTGCTCGAGGCGATGCAGGAGCACGCTTGTACCGTGCGTGGGCATAACTACAAGCTCCCCTCGCCCTTCTTCGTGCTGGCCACGCAGAACCCGATCGAGCTCGAAGGAACCTATCCGCTGCCCGAAGCGCAACTCGACCGTTTCCTGTTCAATACGATTCTGGATTACCTTTCGGCGGACGACGAACTGAAGGTCATCAATCGCACGACTACGACGGACACCGCCGGCGCCGTAGCGGTAACGACAGCCGAAGAGATCCTCGAGTTCCAGCAGCTCGTCCGCATGGTGCCGATCGCCGATTCGGTTGCCCGCTACGCCGTCGATATTGTCCGTGCAACGCGAGCTACGGATCCGTCCGCGCCCGACTTCATCAAAAAGTACGTGAACTTCGGAGCGAGCGTTCGCGGAGTGCAGTTCCTGGTTCTGGCCGGGAAGGCGCGCGCGCTGATGCACAAGCGCTATCACGTGACCTATGAGGACATCACGGCGTTGGTCGCGCCCATCCTGCGTCATCGCATTCTGCTTAATTTCCATGCGGAATCGGACAAACTGACTCAGGACGACATTCTGAAGAAGCTACTCGAGGCGAAGCCGATCCCGCGAGACAAATAGATGTTGCAACGATTCCTGGATCCATCGGTTCTCGGAAGCATTTCCGGCTTGGAGCTGGTGGCCAGAACTGTGGTCGACGGCTTTATCGCCGGGATGCACCGCTCGCCCGATTTCGGGTTCAGCCAGGAGTTCGCCGAGTACCGCGCCTACTCGGAAGGCGACGATCTGCGCCACGTGGACTGGAACGTCTACGCGCGTACCGAACGCGCATATTTAAAGCGTTACCGCGGCGAGACAAATACGCAGATTACTATCCTTCTCGACGTCAGCGCGTCGATGAAGTACGGATCGCAATCCGTGAACAAGATGGATTACGCGCGGTTTCTGGCAGCGGCAATCTGCTACATGTCGAATCAGCAGCGCGATGCCGCCGGGATCATTGTTTTCGACGACGAGGTCAAGAACTACGTTCAACCGTCTACACGCCAGGGACAGCTGGCGCGGTTGTTGCACGCCATTGAGAAGGCGGAGCCTGGACGCCGCACCAATTTCGAGAAGCCGCTCCTGCATTGCCTGCAGTTCCTTCACCGGCGCGGAATTATCGTCTTGATATCCGATTTCTACGAGGATCCGGAAAAAGTCATCAAAGCAGTGGAGCCGTTGCGCTTTCACGGCAATGAAGTGATCCTGTTTCACATTCTCGATCCGCAGGAGCTGCGGCCGAAATTGAACGATCCCGTGCTCGTACTGGACATGGAAACGGACGACGCCATGGAAGTGACGCCGGACTACGTGCGCCATGAATACGGCAGCAAGATCGACGCGCACGTCAGCGCCATGTCGGACCGCGCACAACGCGCCGGGCTCGACTATTATCTTCTGAATACCGGCCGTCCGCTGGACGACGCGTTGCGGGAGTATCTGACCATACGGCAGGGGAGGCGGTAGATGGGTTTTCTGGCTCCCTGGTTTCTGGGTGGTCTGTTCGCCATTGGTTTGCCGGTGTTCCTGCACTTGCTGCAGCAACACAGATCGGTGCCGTTGCCCTTCAGTTCCCTGATGTTTTTCGAGCAGCGGACGCAGAGTTCCGTCAAGCACCGCCGCTTGAAATATTTGCTGCTGTTCGCCATGCGCGTGGCCCTCATCACGCTGCTGGCGCTCGCGTTCGCCAATCCATTTGTGAACCGGGCAGCTACGGGCGGGACCGACGGACGCAAATTCGTCCTGATTGCCGTCGATAACTCGTTCAGCATGCGCGCGGGCGATCACCTGAACGACGCGAAGCAGCAGGCGGCGAGCGTGCTCTCGAGTTTTGGCGGCGCCGACGTGGGGCAGGTGGTCACGTTCGATGCCCAGATTTCACAGTTGACGCAACTGGTGAATAGCCCTGCTGAATTGCGTACCGCCGTCCAATCGATCAAGCAAGGCGATGGCCGTAGCGCTTACACGACCATTGCTCAATACGTGAAATCGCTGGCCCAGTCCACACCGCGCGGAGTGGAAGTTCATATCTTTAGCGACATGCAAAAGACGTCCATGCCGCCTGCGTTTGCGGAGCTTTCCGTTCCACCTAACGCGCACTATATTCTGCATTCCGTTTCCAGCGGCAGTGCCGAACCGAACTGGTTTGTGGAGAGCGTGAACGCGCCGCGTAGCGTTTATCAAGCGAAGAAGACACGCATACTGGGCGTCGTGGCCGGTACCAATACAGAGGAGACCGTTGCCGATGTCTCGATGGTGTTGAACGGCAAGACGCTCGAGACCAAGAAGGTGAAGCTGACACCGAACGGCCGTGCGACGGTGGAATTCTTTCTGCCTGATGCCGCGTACGGGCTGAATCGCGGTGAGATCCGCATCGCTGGCCATGACAAACTCCCCGACGACGATCATTTGCCGTTCTCGCTCGACCGCAAGGAGCCGGGCCGCATTCTCTTTGTCCACGAGGGCCGGCAGCCCCGTGGCGTGTTCTACTATCGCGCCGCATTGAATTCAGGCGCCGACGCCGGACTCAATACCGACGATGTCAGCGTGGAGCAAACGAGCGGACTTTCGCCGGAGAAATACTCGTTCGTGGTTTTGTCCGACGTAGGTACGATACCGGCAACTTTTCAGCAGGCGTTGCAGCGATACGTGCAGGGCGGAGGGTCTGTGCTCATTGCGCTAGGACCGGTGGCCGCTATACATCCCCGCGTGCCGCTCTTTGATGAGGCGATCACGGCGACGCGCTACTCCGACCGCAGCGGCGATCGCTTCCAGACAGCCGCGTCGGTGGATACCGGCCATCCTGCGTTGAGCCGTACGAATGGATTTGAAGGTGTGAAATTTTACCAGACAGTGAAAGTAGATCCGGGCTCGTCGCGCGTACTGGCGCGGCTCACCGACCGCACGCCGCTGATACTGGAAAAGAAAATCGGCGAAGGCCGCGTGCTGGTGTTTACGTCCACCTTCGACAACATCGCGAACGATTTGCCGTTACATGCGAGCTTCGTTCCTTTTGTTGAGCAGTCGGCGTCCTATCTCAGCGGCATCGATCAGACGGCGGCGGATTTCGCGGTCGACTCGTATGTGGATTTGCATTCGGCCAAGGACCAGGGCGCGGCAGTCGAGGTAGTCGATCCCGATGGGAAGCGGCCGTTGTCACTTCACGAAGCCGCGTCGGCGCAGACCTTGAAACTGTCGCGCGAGGGCTTCTGGGAACTGCGGCGCGCTAACGGGCGGCACGAATTGATCGCCGTCCATGCGGACCGCCGCGAATCGGATCTGACCCCTGTTCCCAAAGAGACCCTCGGACTCTGGGAGAATCTAGGACAGGGGCAGCAAAAAACCAACGGGCCGAATGGCGCCGTGGAGCAGAAGCAGCCCGTGAGTCTCTGGTGGTATTTTGTGCTGGCATTATTAATCGTTTCGCTCGCAGAATCTTTGTTTGGCAGCCGCTATCTGGCGGTTGAGAAACAAGCGATGGTTCGGAAGGAGGCAGCTTGAATCCATTTGAGCAGGTCAATTCATATTTGAAGCGCCTGGAAACGCGCTTGCGATGGAATGCGATCTCGCGAGGCGTGGCGCTCACGGCGATTGCGGCCCTTATTATCACGGTGGTGCTGGTGTTCATCGTGAATTATTTTGCCTTCTCATCCGGCAGCTTGACGTCCGCGCGCTTCCTTCTGTTCGTCTCCATTGCCCTGGTGATCGGATTTACGCTGGCGATTCCGCTGCTGCGCCTCAACCGCTGGTGGACGGCGCGTCACGCTGAAAAAGCGGTGCCGGAGTTCAAGGAACGATTGCTCACGCTGGCCGAAAAGCGGTCCACCGACGACCCGTTTTTGGAGCTGCTGGCCGAGGACACGATTCAAGTAACGAAGCACGCCGAGCCGGCAACACTGGTTTCGAGCAGTTGGATTTTCGGTTCCATCTCGGCAGCAGCGGTCGCGGCCGCAACGCTGATCTGGCTGATCTTTGCCGGACCCGGCTACATGGGCTATGGAGCGTCGCTTCTCTGGGCCGGCGCGCCCAAGTCGGGAGCGGCCCCCATCTACGACATCGTCATGACTCCCGGCAACCACAGCGTACGGCGAAAATCCGATCAGCTTGTGACGGCCCGGCTGATGGGTTTCCAGGCGGCGCGTGTAAATCTCTTTGCGCGCTGGCGCGGAACAACGAAGTGGGAGCAGGCGCCCATGATGCCGCAACCCGGCGGGACAAGCCACGAGTTCCTGTTTGCCGGACTGCCCGAAACGGTGGATTACTATGCTGAGGCGAGCGGCGTGCGGTCGAAAAACTTCACCCTCACTGCGGTGGATGTCCCGGGCGTGAAAAAAGTGCGGATTACGTATCATTATCCCGCTTGGGCCGCGATGAAAGATGTAGTGGAAGACCCCGGCGGCGATATACGCGCGGTGGAAGGAACCGTCGCCGAAGTAGCTGTTCTCACTGACAAGCCCCTCGGCCAGGGGGTTCTGTCGCTCGATGACGACAAGCGAATCGAGTTGGTGAAGACCGATGGGAATTGGTTGACGGCGAAGATACCGGTACAGAAGGATGGAATGTTTCACGTGGTCGCCGTCGACCATGGCGAAGACGTGCGCATCAGCGAGGATTTTTTCATTGAAGCGCAAAAAGAGACTCCGCCGACGGTGAAAATTGTCCGGCCGGGACGGGATCTGAAAGTGCATCCCGTTGAGGAAGTGACGGTGGGCGTGGAGGCGGAAGACGACTTCGCGCTCCACGCGATGGCCCTGCACTATTCCGTCAATGGCGGGCCGGAGAAAGAAGTTTCTCTGCTGAAGCAGAAAGGCGTGAAGAAGGCTGATGGCCAGACGTTGATCACGCTGGAAGATTTCAAACTTGTGCCTGGCGATGTGGTGAGCATGTACGCCACGGCTCAAGATGCGCTGTCGACAACGAAATCGGACATCGCGTTCGTTGAAGCGCAGCCTTATGAGCGCGAGTACTCGCAATCGCAGCAAGGCGGCGGTGGTGGCGGTGGCGGCGAGGAAGAACAGAATCAGATCTCGCAGCGCCAGAAGGAGATCATCGCCGCGACCTTCAACGAGCAGCGCGCGAAGAAACAGGACAAGGGAAAGGCCGTGGAAACCAGCAAGTTCCTTTCCGATACTCAGGCGAAACTGCAAGAGCAGAGTCTGTCGCTGGCGCGCCGGATGAAGAGCCGCGAATTGGCCGGCACGAATCAGGAATTCCAGCAGTTCACAAAGGATATGGAGGCTGCCGCTGCTTCCATGGGCGAAGCGGTCGGAAAGCTCAAGAGCCTAAATTGGAACGACGCCCTGCCGCCGGAGCAGAAGGCGCTGCAGCATCTGCTGCGCGCGGAAGCGATCTTCCGCCAGATTCAAGTTGCGTTCGGCAACAAGGGAGGCGGTGGCGGAGGTGGTGGCGCCGGCCGTGATCTGGAGAGTCTGTTCGACCTCGAACTGGATACTGAAAAGAACCAGTATGAGACGGGACAACAGGCACAGAAGGAGCAGCGCAATAAGGAGATCGATGAGGCGCTGCAGAAGCTGGAACAGTTGGCCCGCCGTCAACAGGAACTCGCTCAGCAGCGCGACCAGAAGCAACAGACGCCGCAGCAGCGTTGGCAGCAGGAGATGCTGCGCCGGGAAGCCGAAGAGCTCAAGCGGAAGATGGAAGAACTGTCGCGCAATAACCAACAGCGCGGTCAGCAGGGCCAGCAAGGACAACAGGGCCAGCAAGGACAGCAAGGACAGCAAGGTCAACAAGGGCAGCAGGGCCAACAAGGGCAGAGTGGCCAAAGCGGGCAGCAGAGCGCGTCACGTGGACAGTCCGGCCAGTCTGGCAACGAACAGCGGATGCAGCGCGCTATCGAACAGCTTTCCCGCGCCACGGATGACATGCGGAAGGCCGCCGATCCGTCGGATCAATCGCAGCAAAGCTCGGCCGATTCCCGGCGCGCGGCCGATCGCCTGAACGAAGCGAAAGATCTCATGGGTGGTGCACGCCAACAGGAAACCGGACAACAAATGAGCGATCTGGCCCGGCGTGCCGACAAACTCGCCCAGCAGCAGCAGGAGTTAGCGGACAAGATGCAAAAGGCCTTCCCGCAATCGGGGAGCCAGTTCGGTCAGGAAGGTAATAGCGGGGCGCGGTCGGCGGTCAATCAACAACAGCAGGAAGCGCTTGCTCGCGAGCACGAGCAGATGGAGAAAGACATAACCAAGCTGGAAAAAGAGATGCAGGACGCGGCGCGCAGCATGGCTGGGACGCAGCGGTCCGCATCGTCGAAAGTTCGCGAGGCGCTCGGTGAAGCGGAACAGAAAGAGCTGCCGTTGCGAATGAAGTTCAACGCCAATGGAATTCGTAGTGGCTGGGGCCCGTCGGTTGTGCCCCGCGAAGCGCCGGTGACCGAGGGCTTGAACAAACTGCGCGATCAATTGCGCAGCGCGGAATCGGCCATGGGCCAGCCGGGCGACGGCAAGAAGGGCGGCGCCGGCGACAAGACGGAAGAAGCGTTGTCGCGCGTGGAAAAGATGCGTGAGCAATTGCAGCGGATGGCTGACAGCGGTCAGAATGGCAAGAACGGACAGCGCGGCCAGAACGGAAATCAGCAGGGGCAGCAGCAGGGTCAGAACGGCCAACAGCCTGGTCAACAACAAGGACAGGGCCAGCAAGGGCAAGGTTCCCAACAAGGCCAGGGCGGCCAGCAGGCGCAGAACGGCCAGCAAGGACAACAAGGCCAAGGCGGCCAGCAGGGTCAGGGCGGCCAGCGCGGCGGCCAAAACGGAAATCAGCAGGGACAGCAGTCGGGCCAGGGTCAACTTGGCGGTCAAGGCGGGGACGCGCAGCTTGGACTGCAACGCGGACCTGGCGGCGCGAACTACGGTGGTGGAGCTCGCCGTCCCGACCAATACGGAGAGGGCGGACCCTACTACACGGCTGAAGAGGCCGAGCGTAATTACCGTGAGGGAGTCCATGATCTCTCGCAGCTTCGCCAGCAGTTCCGCGACAATCCTGAAGTGCTGCGCGACCTCGGCGATCTCGTCCATGATCTGCAACGGTTCGATCCGAAGCTCGTCGCGGGAAATGAGAAACTGCTTGAGCAGCTTCGCCAGGAAATCCTTCCGTCGGTGGAGCAAGTGGAACTGCAACTACGCCGGCAACTCGATGCGCAGCAGGCGGGCCAGGTCCGAAGCGGAATGACCGATAAGATCCCGGCCGGTTACGGAGATGCGATCGCGGAGTACTTCCGGAAATTGAGCAAGAACGGTAAGTAATCCGTCCTGAGCGGATTTTACAAAACTTAACAGGCGGGCACGCACCAGCTACATGCCCAGTGTTTACCTACCTAAGACCGGCAATATCAGCTTAGACATCCCATGATCAATATTTCCGAATGGAGCCGGCGCGGCTTCTTGCGCACCGGCGTTTGTGCTACAGCCTTATCTACCGCCAGGCGGCTTGCGAGTGCTTCGCAATGCGCGCTCAGCAGCGAGCTCACCGTTGGACCGTATTATCTCGACCGGGAGACGATGCGAAAGGATATTACTGAGGGGAAGCCTGGTGTTCCACTCAAGCTTCGCCTTACCGTGGTCGATGTCGACGGATGCAAGCCCATCAACCAGGCTGCGCTCGACATCTGGCACTGCGACGCGTCGGGCATCTACTCAGGCTTCACAGCGGATGGTCCGGGTGGGCCGCCAGGAATGCAAGGTCCGAGGTCCGGGTTTCGCCGGCCTCCTCCTGGAATGGGCCCCCCCGGACGGAATGCCGTTCTTTGGCGGAGCCCGCAAACCGGACAGCACGAATTTTCTGCGCGGCGTTCAGTTGACTGACGCTGCGGGAATCGTGGAATTTACCACGCTCTATCCGGGCTGGTATCCGGGGCGCGCGATCCACATTCATCTCAAGGTGCATATCGACGGCAGCGTGGGGGAAGGGAAGTATCACGGTGGACATGTTTCTCACACCGGGCAACTTTTCTTTCCTGAAGCGATCACCGATGAGGTGGCGAAAATCGAGCCGTATTCCAGGCACCAGGTCGAGCGAATGCGTCCGGAGGACGACGATATCTTCCTTTCCTCGCATCGCGATTCCATGATCAAACTCGCGCCGCTGACGAAGGGTTCGGTCTCCAGCGGCTATCTGGCAACAGCGATCATCACCGTTGATCCGCGTGCCATGCCCACTATTTCGGAAGATTTTGGACCAAGACAAAAGGAGAGAAGACCATGACCAAACCAACCAGACGCCGGACGTTAGCATTGCTCGGCGGCGTCGGCGCCGTCGCGCTGACAGGTCAGCTTGGTGAAGAGTCCGTCGAGGCGGCGGGCTCCTGCCTGACGCTCGCCGGAGCGCAAACCGAAGGCCCTTACTGGGTGGACGAGATGCTGAACCGCTCGGATATCCGCGTGGACCCGACCGACAACACCACCAGGCCCGGCACTCTTATGAATCTCGCAATCACGCTGCAGGAAGTCAGCGGTTCCACTTGCGGTCCGCTCAGCGGCGCGAAGGTCGACATCTGGCACTGCGACGCCGGCGGGATCTATTCGGACGAGCAAGCCAACAATTCCGCCGGCAAAAAGTTCCTTCGCGGGTATCAGAATTCGGATGACACCGGAACCGTGCAATTCACTACGATCTATCCGGGTTGGTACAGCGGCAGAACCGTCCACATTCACGTGAGGATTCGAACCTATTCCGGTTCTACGCTGCTGGATAATTTTACGGCGCAGATTTTCTTCGACGACACGATTACCGACCAGGTCTTCACACAGTCTCCTTACAACACCCGAGGGTCTCGCGATACGCGCAATGCCAACGACATGGTGCTGACCGGGACAACAAACGGAGCTGTGGTCTACGCCGCCCTGACGAAAACCGGCACGGGCTATACGGCCGTTGCGAACATCGGCGTCAATGTGAAGACGGCTGCCGTTTCGAAGCCGGTGATCACCGCCGGCGGTATCGTCAATGCGGCCGGATTTCAGAGCGGTGTTGCCCCAGGAGCGTGGACTACAATATTTGGGCAGAATCTCGCCGCGACAACTCACATTCTCACTTCATCCGATCTTGTTAACGGAAACCTTCCAACGACTCTGAGCGGCGTAAGCGTGCAGATCGATAACCAGGCGGCATTCCTCTCTTACGTGAGTCCGACGCAGATCAACGCGCAAGCGCCGGCGGACGCGAACAGCGGCTCGGTAAACGTGACGGTGACGAGTGCCGCCGGCACGTCCGACCCGGTGGCGGCAACCATGCAGCAGATTCTCCCCGCGTTCTTTGCCTCGGGAAAGTACGTTTTGGCCGTGCGGCTCGACGGAACGCTCACCGCGCCAAAGCCAGGTGAAGTCATAGAACTTTACGGAACGGGATTCGGAGCGACGACTCCTGCCATCGCACCAGGAGTGCCCGTGACGGCCGCGGCGGCGCTCTCAAACCCAGTGACGATCACGATTGGGGCTGCGGTAGCGCCGGTCTCGTTCGCCGGGCTGTCGGCGCCTGGGTTGTATCAGTTCAACGTCACTGTCCCAAGCAGTCTGGCCGACGGCGACCATGAAGTGCTCGCGCAAATCGCGGGCGTGTCCACGCCCTCCGGAATTCTATTGACGACCAAGCAGAGCTAGCTGGTTGTAACACCGGTCATCATCTGCGCGCGCACCGCCGTCAACACTTCCCGCGTCGCTTTACTGCGGTTCAACGTGTAGAAGTGCACGCCCGGCGCGCCGCCCTGCAGTAGCTCCAGGCATTGCTGCGTTGCATGCGCAATGCCAAGGTCGAGTACAGCAGCCGGATCCTCCCGATGGCGGTCGAGTGCGGCGGCCAGGGGATACGGAATCGTCGCGCCGCAGTCGGAAGTAAATCTTTCGATCTGATTGGCGTTGGTGATCGGCATGATGCCCGCGATAATGGGGACGCCGATTCCGTTTGCCCGCGCGTACTCCACAAACTCAAAGTAACGCCGGTTGTCGAAGAACAACTGCGTGACGATGAACTGCGCCCCATGGTCCACTTTGCGTTTCAGATTTGCGAGGTCCACAGCGAAGTTCTTGCACTCGGGATGCTTTTCCGGATAGCCCGCGGCGCCGATGCACAGTTTCCCGTTGTAAGCGTTGCGGATAAAGCCTGCCAGTTCGTTGGCGTAGCGAAATCCGCCCTCGGTCGCTTCAAACGTAATCGAACCCTTGGGCGGGTCGCCCCGCAGCGCCAGCACATTCTCCACACCTGCCGCTACCAGGCGTTCCACCACCGCCGCCAGGTCGCTCCGCGTCGACCCAACGCAGGTCAGGTGCGCCATTGCTTCGATGCCTGTTTCTTTCTTGATGCGAGTCACAATATCGATGGTCTTCTCGCGCGTCGAACCGCCCGCGCCGTAGGTAACCGACACGTAATCCGGTTGCAGCGGCCCAAGGTCCGCGATCGTCCTTTCCAGTTGCTTGGCGGCTTCGTCGCTCTTGGGCGGAAAGAACTCAAACGAGAAGACAGGACGCCGCTGGGCGAGGATGTGGCTGATGAACATTCTTAGATCCAGTTTGCCAGAAGTGCGGCGATTTTGTCCTCATCGTTCGGCACCACCACCGGCCGGTTTCCGAAATTGGGCTTGATATCACTGCCGTCGGGAGCCTTCAGCGCTCCGGTGTGATAGCGATAGATGTAGTCCGGATCTTTCAGCACATTCCCCGTGAGAACGGCGACCACGTCAGCGTCACGAGCGATGACACCAGCCGCAACCAGCTTCTTCGATCCCGCCAGCGATGCGGCCGATGCGGGTTCGCAGCCGATGCCGCAGAGTCCGATGGTTGCCTTGGCATCGGCGATCTCCTGTTCCGTTACGCTCTCGACAATGCCATTGCTCGAGACGATCTCAAACTCCGCCTTCGGCCAGGAAACAGGATCGCCGATCTTGATAGCGGTCGCCAGCGTTTCCGGATGTTCCACCGAATGGAATGTGCTGCCTTTACCTGCGCGGATATAGTCGTAGAACGGAGCGGAACCCGCCGCCTGAACAACGGCTAGCCGCGGCATCTTGGAAATGAATCCGTGGTGTTTCAACTCCCGCAGCGCCTTGCCGAAAGCCGAGACATTGCCCAGATTTCCGCCCGGCAACACGATCCAATCCGGCGGATTCCAATCGCGTTGGTCCATCATTTCCACCACAATCGTTTTCTGACCTTCAATACGAAATGGATTGATGGAATTCAGCAGATAGATTCCGAGTTTTTCCGCTAACGACCGGACCAATTTCAAAATCTGATCGAAATTCGCTTCTACCTGGAGCGTCCGCGCGCCGTATTCCAGCGCCTGGGCGAGCTTACCGTACGAAATATTGCCGTGCGGGATGAAGATAATCGGTTCCAGCCCGGCCGCGCTGGCGTAAGCGGCCATGGAAGCCGACGTATTGCCCGTCGATACGCAGGCGACGCGCGTCATCCCCAGGCGCATCGCCTGCGAAGCGCCACAAGTCATGCCGTTGTCCTTAAACGAGCCGGTCGGGTTGAAACCCTGATGCTTGAAAACAATCTTGTCGAGGCCGGCGTAAGACGCCGCGCGCGGGGCGTTCAGCAACGGCGTATTTCCCTCGCGCAGGCTGACGATATGCCGCAGGTCGTCGAGGAAGGGAATGATCTCCCGGTACCGCCAGACACCGCTTTGATCGATAACGCTATTGTTACGGCGGCGATCCCGCCAGATCTCCTTCAAAGCCACCGGATCCAGATTGAGATCGGGATAGGCCGCCTCCAGCAAGCCCCCGCAGGCCGTGCAATTGTAGATCGGCGCGGTAACGGCATAGCTGGCGCGGCACGCCGCATTGAAACAAATCAACTCAGATTTCATGGGGTGAATCTCGATTATACAAGGCGGCCCGAGGGCTATCATTAGAGCAGTGATCGCTGTTCACCTGAAAGATGGCAAAGTGGAAATCGTCGAGCGCGGCCTGCCACGAGTTCCGCCCGGATTCGCGCTCATCCAGCTTCTCTACGCGGGCATCTGCAACACCGATCTCGAACTTCAGCGCGGATACTACGGATTTGAAGGCACGCCCGGCCACGAATTCGTGGGCAAAGTTGTCGAATCGGAGAATCTGAAACTGCGCGGCCGGCGAGTCGTTGGCGAGATCAATCTGGCATGCGGAACTTGCGACTGGTGCGCGCGTGGGCTCGGCCGGCACTGTCCCACTCGTACCGTGCTGGGAATCGTAAAGCATCCCGGCGCGTTTGCCGAATACCTGATTCTCCCGGAGCGGAATTTGCACGTGGTGCCCGACTCCATCCCAACCGAGCACGCCGTCTTTGTCGAACCGCTGGGAGCCGCCTGCGAGATCCTGGATCAAGTGGAGATTCCTAAAAATGCGCCAGTGGCCGTTCTTGGCGACGGTAAACTCGGGTTGCTCATCGCACAAGTGCTCCAAGCACATGGGGCCAAGGTACATCAATTTGGACGGCACAAAGGGAAGCTACGCATCGCGGAGAAAGCCGGTGTAACCAGCGAGTTGGCCGGCGCGCCGATGCCGATTGCCGAGTACGACTGGGTAGTGGACGCGACAGGTTCCCCTGAGGGGCTGAAAACCGCCGTGAGCATGACACGCCCGCGCGGAACGATCATTCTCAAGTCCACCATCCATGGCGAAGTAGCGATCGACACGGCTCCGGCCATCGTCAATGAGCTTACGATAGTGGGTTCGCGCTGCGGCCGATTTGAGCCCGCGCTAGCGCTACTCGGGGCCGGTAAAATCAATGTCGCGGACATGATCTCGGATCAAATGCCCCTGCACCAGGCGCCCCAGGCATTTGAACTCGCGGCCGAGCGCGGCGTTATGAAAGTTCTATTGAGCGGCGCATGATCTTTACCATCGGCCACTCTACACGCCCCATCGACGAATTCATACGCTTGCTCCGCGCACACGAAATCGAGTTGCTGGTCGATGTTCGAACGATCCCGAAATCCCGATACAATCCGCAATTCAACACCGAGGCGTTGGCCAAGTCGCTAAACGGACGCGGGAATCGAGTACGTTCACAACCCGGGACTCGGAGGGTTGCGGCATCCCCACAAAGACTCCATCAATCTCGGTTGGCGGAACGAATCTTTCCGGGGATACGCCGACTACATGCAGACGGAAGAATTTCGCAACAATCTCGACAAGCTAATCGAGCTTTCATCCGGGAAGCGTGCCGTGATTATGTGCGCGGAAGCTGTTCCCTGGCGCTGCCATCGTTCGTTGATTTCGGACGCGCTGTTGGCCATGGGAGTCACGGCGCGGCACATCGTGGGAACTAGCGAGCCGAAGCCGCACACACTAACATCGTTCGCGGTGATTAAAGGAACCGCGGTGACGTATCCGGACGAAAATCTGAGACTGGCCCTTTAGCCTAGACGACAGTCAGCGGCGGGAGTGGATTGCTGCGCCCATGTCCTGGCACGTAGCGATTCATCTTCGGCTTGATCTTTACCGGACCAGACGCCGGGCGGTGGAAACCAAAGGCTGGCAACGGTTAGCAACGTACCCGCGACGATTGTAATGGCAAAAAGTCGATACATTCTAGCTCCAGTACCACCGTACTAAACTGACTGACCATAAAATCATAACTTAGTTCGAAAAAATTCACAATGGTACTGTTCCGGAAATCTCCCCTCTATTGCGCGAAGCCTCCCCCACGCTTCGAGGACCCACATTCGGATACGAATTGCACCATCAATCGGATGTAGCATTTGCATCCATATGGAAACAAATTCGAGGCACGTCATATGTCACATTGCGCACATCCGAAAGTCCTTGTGAGTACGCGCTGAGTACTACGAAAGACACCTATTAGAAGGAAGCGCGCCCGGCCAGGACCAACAACGAATATCCACCTAGTAGACGTACGGCAAAGTCCTGGTGCGCTGCGAAGGCAATCTTCCTCGGCAACCGGGCTAAGGCCATCTTCCACGACTTCGCCGGCAGGTCGACCGCGCCGCCGGTGTAGAAGTGATCCAGGACATGATACCCAGCGTCTGCCAGCATCTGTAGAGCAGTCTCCTTGGTGAAGTAGTGAAGATGCCCGGCGCTTTCGTGGACCGCATGGAAGAAACTGCCGCGAACGACAGTCTGGACTGAAACATCGAGCGGGATATGTAGAATCGTGTAGCGCGCGCGAGGCCGCAGGGACTTGAGAAATCCGTAGCAGTCCTCCACGTGCTCAATCACGTCCATCAGCAGCAGTAGGTCAAGAGACGAATCGCTCTCTTCCAGGAAATCCTTCAGGAAAAACGTCAGGCGCGGGCTCTCGCGCGGGCGGCATAGTTCAAACGCTTGCGGAGAAATTTCGTAGCCGCTGAGTTGCACGTTCTCGGCGGTGGCATCGCGGAGTTGCGCCAGAATTTCACCGGCGCCGCAACCCACCTCGCAGATCGTCCGCGGCTGTAGATTGTGCCGCTCGAGCATGCGAAGCACGTGGCGCGCCTTCCACGCGGAGTCCTCCACATGCCACGCAGGGTTCTTATTTAGATAGGTGGCGTCGGTGTAAATCGTCTTGGGCATTGCGCCCGCCTGCCCAAGTACTCTAGCAGATACCTTCCATTATTTCGAGCGAAAACGCCCACAAACTGCTAAAATCAGAGTTTCCCGAAATGTTCCGATTTGAAACTGCTGGGGAATCCCATGGAGAGTGCCTTGTCGCTACACTGACCGGCTTGCCGGCGGGGATTCCTATTTCGTTGGCTGCCGTTAACCGCGAGCTATGGCGGCGGCAACAGGGCTTCGGCCGTGGCGGCCGGATGAAGATCGAAACGGATACGGTGGAAATTGTTTCGGGAGTGCGGCACTCGCGGACCATCGGGTCGCCAATCGCCGTAATTATCCAGAACAGAGATTGGAAGAACTGGACGGAAGTTCTTCCAGTGGAAGAGTTTGAGGGGTCTGAAGAGAAACAGAAAGCCGGTTACACGCCCCCGGCCAGGGCACGCCGATCTCGCCGGAGCCATCAAGTATAACTTTCAAGATGCGCGTTATGTGCTTGAAAGAGCAAGCGCAAGAGAAACAACAGCACGCGTAGCCGTGGGTGCGCTGGCGAAGGCGCTTCTGGGGCAGTTTGGAATTCAAGTTCTGAGCCACGTGATCGCTGTTGGTCCGGAAAAACTCGGGCGTCCAGCCACCTGGGAAGAAATCGAAGCGCTCTCGTTGAAAGACGAAGTACTGCTGAACGTGGTGGACGCGGAAGCCGAGCAACGCATGAAAGCGGTGGTGGACGAGGCCTATCGAACCGGCGACACCGTGGGCGGAATTTTCGAAGTCCGCGCGCACGGGTTACCGATTGGTCTCGGCTCGCACATCACCTGGGATTCGCGTTTGGATGGCCGCCTGGCGCAAGCGATCGTCTCCATGCAGGCCGTCAAGGGATGCGAGATCGGCTACGCGGAGGAAGGGTCGGAATCGTTCGGTTCGAAGGTGCAGGACACCATTCATTACCGGAAGGAAGAACGCGAATTTTACCGCGGCGCAAATCGCGCGGGCGGTATTGAGGGAGGCATGACGAACGGGCAGGACATTCTGGTTCGCGGCTTCCTGAAACCGATTTCGACGCTCCGCCGCCCGCTCGAATCGGTAGAGTTGATGACCCGCGAACCCGCGTTGGCCGCCTACGAACGCAGCGATGTCGCGGTGGTGCCTGCCGCCGGCGTGATCGGCGAGGCGATGGTCGCCATCGTCCTGGCCCAGGCGTTCCTGGAGAAATTTGGCGGCGATTCACTGGAAGAAACGCGGCGAAATCACGACAGCTACCGGCAACAGGTAAAGAATTTCTGATGATCTATCCGATTGTGAAATACGGCGTAGCCGTTCTGGAGACAAAAGCGGCCGCCGTGACCGAATTTGATACGCCCGAATTGCACCAGCTCATCGAAGACATGTTCGAATCGATGTACGTGGCCAAAGGCGTAGGCCTGGCCGCAACGCAAATCGGTATTGGCAAACGGATCGCGGTGATCGACTGTTCGGCCGGCGAACGCCCGGAAGAGAAACTGGTTCTCATCAATCCCGGAGATTTTCAAACCGGAGGGAGCGATAACCAGCGAAGAAGGCTGCCTAAGCATTCCCGGCTTCCGGGAGCAGGTGACGCGAGCGGCCAAGGTCACAGCGAAAGCACAAAACGTAAAAGGCGAATTCTTCGAGATCACCGGAGACGACCTGCTGGCCAGGGCCCTTCAACACGAAACAGATCACCTGAACGGAAAGCTATACATCAGCCACGTAAGCGTCTTAAAGCGCGATCTAATCAAACGCAAAATCAAGAAACTGGCGAAAGCGGGCGAATGGAGTTGATTGGTGTTCATTCGTGTTAATTCGTGGCCAGAGGCTTACTGAAATTGCGAGTCATCTTCCTAGGCACGCCGTCGTTCGCCGTGCCCGCTCTCGAAAAACTCGTCGAGTCGGGGCACGAAGTACTGGCGGTCTATACACAACCCGATCGTCCCAAGGGACGTGGACGGCAAGTCGTATTCTCGCCGGTGAAGCAAACAGCCTTGCGCCTTGGATTGACCGTGAATCAGCCGGAACGAATCCGCCGCCCGGAGGTAGTCGGGGAACTCAGAGCTCTTTCCGCAGACACGATGGTGGTGGTGGGTTACGGACAGATCATTCCGCAGTCGATTATCGATCTGCCGCCGATGGGCATCCTGAATGTTCACGGTTCGCTACTGCCGAAATACCGGGGCGCCGCGCCCATTCAGTGGGCGATTGCCAATGGTGAGACGGTGACCGGCGTTACCACGATGCGGATAGATGCGGGCCTCGATACAGGAGACATGTTGCTAAAGTCCGAAACGCAAATTGGCGCCGATGAGTATGCCGAGGAACTAGGCCGCCGCCTGGCCCCCGTTGGGGCGGAACTTCTGGTGGAAACGCTTCGAGGGCTCGAGGCAAAAACCATCGTGCCGGAGCCGCAGAACAATGCCGAAGCGACCTACGCGCCGATTCTGAAGAAGGAAGATGGACAGATTGACTGGACTCGGCCTGCTCAGGAAATCTATAATCGGATGCGTGGATTCACGCCCTGGCCTGGGGCTTATTCTACCTTCCGCGGGCAGGTGATCCACATCTGGAAGGCAAAACCTGCTATTGATATAGATTCGGGCACTCCGGGGTCGATTCACGTGCGGAAGCGCGGGGCCGCCGTCCTCTGCGGAAGTAATACCGCCTTGGAACTCTTGGATGTGCAGTTGGAAGGCCGCAAGCGGATGACTGCTGAAGCCTTCTGCAATGGGCAACACCTGACGGCAACTGACAGATTGGGAGACATGAAGAATTGAAACTGCCGCTGGGATACCGCTTCGCAGCCACCTACGCGGGAATTCGAAAGGTCAATACGGAAGACCTTGGGCTGATTATTTCCGACACTCCGGCGTCTGCTGCTGCCGTGACTACTAAGAATCTTGTGCAGGCGGCGCCGGTGAAAATCGCGCGCCAGCACCTCCGCGCCTCGCGGGGTAGAGTAAGCGCCGTACTCGTCAACGCCGGCAATGCGAATTGCGCCACGCGGACGGGTGATCAAGTGGCGCTGGCCTGCTGCAAGGCCGTGGCTCACAAGCTCAAGGTTCCCGTTGCCCAGGTAATTCCCGCATCCACTGGCGTGATTGGCGTCGAGATGGACGAGAAGCTCGTGGTGGAGGCAATACCGCGACTGTTCGAAGACCTACTGGACAGCCGCTTTCCGGACGTCGCGCACGCCATGATGACCACCGACACTGTGCCGAAAATGGCCTTCGCCGAAGTTCCGTTGAAGGGCGGGGAAGTGCAGATTGCCGGCATGACCAAGGGCTCGGGTATGATTCATCCGAACATGGCGACGACTCTTGGTTTCGTCATGACGGACGCCGCTATCTCACCGATCCATCTGCGCGAGATGCTGGTGCGCGCGGTGAATCGCAGCTACAACCGGCTGTCGGTGGACGGCGATACTTCCACCAACGACATCGTGCTGCTGCTGGCCAACGGCGCTTCGGAAATCAAACCGTCCGAGCGGGAACGCCGCACGTTTGAAGAGTCGTTGTCGCTGGTGATGGAAGATCTGGCCGAGCAGATCGCCCGCGATGGCGAGGGCGCAAACAAGCTGATCACGATTCGCGTGGTGGGTGCGCAGGATGAAGAGTCCGCCGTCCGCATCGCGCGCAGCATCGCCAATTCGCCGCTGGTGAAGACTGCCATCGCCGGGTCGGATCCCAATTGGGGACGAATTCTCTCGGCGGCAGGAAACTCCGGTGTCGACTTCGATCTGAACAAAGTGGACATTTCGCTGCAAGGAGTGCCCGTTTGCATCGGTGGTTTCGCCGCCGACTTCTCCGAGGTGGAGTTGAAGACGAAGCTCGACGATAAAGAGTGCCTCATCCGCTTTGAGCTGCGCGGCGATGGCAAAGGTGAAACGCGCTTTTGGACGTGTGATTTCACTGAAGGCTATATCAAGATCAACGCCAGCTACCGGACGTGACGCGCCGCGCGCTCATCGAAGCGGTTGTCTTCGCCGCGGCTGCGCGCGCGGACGACGATTCGGATATTCTGGCGATCTTTGCACCGCTGGCGAGCGCCCTCAGCGATGGGGACCCGGTGGCCTTCATGCGGCCCATCGACAAATCGATGCCGGACCGCGACAAACTCAGTGACAATGTGAATGCATTGATTGCCGGGTCGACGGTGACTTCGTCGGTCGACCTCATTCGAGTTGACGGCGACAAGGTCGAGCTGGATTGGTCGATGCAGATCAAGACTCGGGGAGGTGTTGGAGTCACCGCCCAACGCGAGCAGGCTGTGACTGCGCGGATTGATTCCAAAAAGCGCATTTTGGAAATCGGCCCGATTGAGTTTTTTGGTCCGGCTGTCCGCTAATATTGTTAGACAACTCCAAAAATGCGCAAAATATTGCTGGCGGGATTCGTGCTGTCAATGGCGTGGTCTGCGTCCGCTCAGCCAGTTTCGTTTCACCTGACCGATATACCTGGCCAGCGTAGTATTGTCTCCGTCGCTGATTTCAATAACGATGGCATCCCAGACATTGCAACTCTGGGTTTTAGCATTCCGCGTACCATAGCCATCCTGCTCGGCAATGGCGATGGCACATTCAAATCTTCCCTCAATGTCCCCAGCCAAGTAAGTCAGAATGGGTTCCTAGTCAGCGACTTTAATTTGGATGGGAACATAGACTTGATTGTGGAGGGGGTAGATACCATGGGCAACTATGGCGCCTACATAATGCTTGGGAAGGGTGATGGGACATTCCGCGCCCCGATCCCAATCGGTTCCGTTGACTCTGCCTTGATGGTCGGCGATTTCAACGGAGATGGTAAGCCGGACCTCGTCGTGAGTGGTGCTTCTAACACCACTTCGATTGCCTTTGGCAACGGCGATGGAACATTCAAAGCGCCATCCCAGAGTATCCCGTCACTGCCGCGGGCCGTGTTCGACATCAACGCGGATGGCAAACTCGATATCGTTATCCAAAACAATGACGGTTTCACAGTCACCTTTCAAGTCCTCCTGGGAAATGGCGACGGAACCTTCCGGCCTGCCGGCAGCGTTCCCGTCTATTACACCGACGAAAACGGCGGCATCCTTACAATTGGGGATCTAAACGGTGACGGTAAACCGGATTTCGTTATTTGCGAGGGGGATGGTGTCAAGGTATTTTTAGGCCGTGGCGACGGCACGTTTCAAGACAGTAGTTTCTATCCCGCCACCGTACCCGGGTTCTACACCTATGGAATCGCAATCGGCGATGTGAATGGGGATGGCAAACCAGATTTGATCGCTGTCGGCGGGTGGCTCACGCCTAACGGATTCGTTTGGATTCTGCCTGGAAACGGCGATGGGACATTCGGAGGCGTCTTCACTTTTCCGCTCGCCACACTGCCTATCAGTGTCGCGACAAGCGACTTCAACCGGGACAATAAGCTTGATCTCGTGGTGCAGACGTACAGCGGAACGTCTGTGTTGATCAACACTCAAAAAACCGAGGTTTCGTTGACGCTCACTTCTTCGCCTACTGGTATGGAAGTCTCGGTGGATAGTGTACCTTGCTTCACGCCCTGCACCATGAGCTTCAACGCTGGCACGTCTCACACCATCGCGGCGCTCCCACAGCCCTATCAATCCGGAGCACAGTTTGTCTTTCGTAAGCTGGAGCGATTCCGGCACGCAAACGCACCAGATTACTTGTCCGGCCACACCTGCCACTTACAACGCTGTCTTCAAGACTCAGTTCCAACTGAACACCTCTATCTCACCTCCAGGCGCCGGCTCGGTGATGACGCCCGGTTCCAGGTTACTATTACGACGCAGGCTCGACGCAAATCGTTCAGGCGACCCCCGCACCCGGTTATCAGTTCGCGAGTTGGTCCGGGCCCGTCGCCAGTCTGGGCCAGTCCACGACGTCCGTCACGATGGACGCACCCAAATCAGTGACCGCATTTTTCACCTCGGTCTGCGCCACCCACCGGCGGTCTGCTCTTCGTCCCACTGAAACCGTGCCGCATTTCCGACACGCGAAATCCAACCGGATCTTTGGTGGTCCGCGGCTGAGTGCTGGTCAGACCCGAAACTATCCGGTTGTTTCCAGTGCTTGCGGCGTGCCTTCGACTGCGGCAGCATATTCGCTGAACGTAACGGCAGTTCCGTCCGGTCCGCTCTCGTACCTGACAGTCTGGCCGCGAGGCGAGGCCCCAGCCGCTGGTGTCGACGCTGAACTCCCTGGACGGACGCGTTAAAGCAAACGCCGCAATCGTGCCCGCGGGATCCGGAGCGCGATCAGCGTCTTCGTCACAGACCCTCGGACGTGGTCCTCGACATCAACGGATACTTCGTCCCCGCGACTGAAGCAAGCGGACTGTCGTTCTATCCCGTCACTCCCTGCCGGATTGCCGATACACGGAACGCTACCGGACCATTTGGCGGACCATCCATTTCGGCGGGCGGCACTCGCACATTCCTGCCGGACCAAAGCACGTGCGATCTTCCACCAACTGCCCAGGCCTATTCGCTGAACTTTACAGTAGTGCCAAAGGCGTCCCTCGGCTTTCTGACAGTCTGGACCTTTGGTCAGAATCAGCCATTCGTATCGACGCTCAATTCACCAACCGGCACGATCGTCGCCAACGCGGCCATCGTTTCCGCCGGGACCAACTTCGGTATCAACGCGTATGCTACGGATACAACCGACGTGATCATCGATGTGAACGGGTACTTCGCGCCACCCGGCGCACCAGGAGCGCTGTCCTTCTACACCGTGCCACCGTGCCGTATGTTGGACACGCGGACGACATCAGGAGTTCTTGGCGGCCCCACGATGTCCGCGGCACGGGAACGAACGTACCCGCTGCTCTCGAGCGCGTGCGGCATCAGCAGCAATGCCAAAGCCTATTCGCTAAACGCAACTGTGGTGCCGTCCGGATCCCTTGGATATCTTTCGTTCTGGCCCGACAGCCAGCCACAGCCGTTGGTCTCAACGCTGAATGCCATCGATGGCACCATCACCGGAAACGCAGCGATCGTTCCGGCAGGCGCCGGCGGAGCCATCAACGCTCTTCGTCACGAACACCACCGATCTCATCCTCGACATCGCCGGCTACTTCGCACCGTAGCCTGCTACATTGTAAATTCGGAGGATCATTGAAGGTTGAAAAAGTAGTCCTGACACACGTCCGCGTGCCTCTGGTGGAGCCGTTTCGCATCAGCTCCGGAGCGGTTTCAGAGAAAGACGGAATCGTCATCGCCCTGCATTCCGACGGATTGACCGGTTACGGAGAATCCTCGCCGATGGCCGGGAATTTCTACTCTGGCGATACGCCCGAACGGTCGTGGGATGAACTCTGCAACATCGTCGTGCCGGCTCTGATCGGCCGGACCTTCGAGGACCCACCGGATTGGAACGCCGCGCTGGATAAGCTGCCTGCCGGCAACTTCACAAAGACCGGTGTGGAGACAGCGTTCTGGGATATTTTCGCCCAGCGGCAAAACAAACCACTGCACCAAATGTTGGGCGGAACCGCCGCCACGGTCAGATCCGGGCTGGCCGTGGGTCTGTACGACAACCTCGACGATATGTTGCGCACAGTAGAGCGCTACCTGGCCGACGGGTATCATCGCGTCAAGCTGAAAATCGAACCAGGGCACGACATCGAGATCGTGAAGGCGGCCAGGAAGACCTTCGGAAATATTCCTATGTACGTGGACGCAAACGGCGCCTATTCGCTGGAGCACGTGGACGTTTTCCGGCGCTCGACGACTTCGACCTGATGATGTTCGAGCAGCCCTTTCCCGGCCCGGCTCTCGAAGATCTCGCAGCCTTGCAGCAACAAGTCCGGACGCCGATATGCCTGGATGAAAGCCTCGACAGCGCCGATCAACTGCAGCGCGCCATTCAACTCGACAGCTTCCGCATCGCCAACTTTAAGATCCAGCGCATCGGTGGTTTCCATCGCGCTTTAGAGATGCTTCACATATGCAGTGAGCATTACATCGAGTCGTGGGTGGGCACCATGCCGGAGCTGGGCATCGGCCAGGCGCAAGGTGCGGCTCTGGCGTCGCTCGACGGTTTTGTCTTCCCCACCGATGTAGAAGCGAGCACGCGTTGGTTCCGCGACGATATTATTTCGCCGTTCCTTCAGGTGAAGAACGGGAATATCGAGTTGCCAACTACCCCCGGTTTGGGCTACGGGATCGACGGCAAGAAACTATTGAAGTACAAACTCGCAACCCGCAGCTTTCCCGCCTAGTGGACCGCCAGCGCGCAAGAATACGCCCAGATCAGATTTAGTGAGACCTGTTTCTCCCTCACAGCGTCCAATCTAGCAACAATCGACTTATGGACACTGCACACTTTAAACAGAAGCTGATGGACAAAGAGCGTGAACTGTTAGCGGATCTTGCCCGCTTCGAAGGCGAAGCCCGCGACGCAGGTGAAGCGGAGGTGAGAGACTCCATCGACGACGCCACCGCCTCGCAGGGCGCCTCCGACGCCTTGGAAGAGGCCACCATTCTCACGCACACCCTGGAGGACGTTCGGGACGCGTTAATCCGCATAAAAACCGGGACGTACGGCAAATGCACTGCCTGTGGACGCGATATCGAGCCGGCCAGGCTGGAGGCCGTTCCGTGGGCTTTGTACTGCCTGGAGGATCAGGAGAAACAAGATGCGCGAATGGCGGCGCGTCAGGGCTCCACGCTCTAAGAGGGAACCATGGCAAGCGTAGCCGAAGGACTGGTCGAGGCGCTTGTGCGCGCTGGTGTCCGCCGCATCTACGGCGTCGTGGGCGATTCGCTGAACAGCATAGTGGATGCGGTCCGGCGATCCGACGGAATTGAATGGATTCACGTCCGTAACGAAGAGGCCGCGGCATTCGCAGCCGGCGCGGAGGCGCAGCTAAGTGGTAACCTCGTGGTCTGCGCGGGCAGTTGCGGTCCCGGGAATCTTCACCTCATCAACGGGCTCTACGACTGTCACCGCAGCAAGGCGCCGGTACTCGCCTTGGCCGCGCACATCCCGAGCAGCGAAATCGGTACAGGTTATTTTCAGGAAACGCATCCGGAACGCCTGTTTCAGGAATGCAGTCACTACTGCGAGATGATGCAGACTCCGAAGCAGATGCCGCGCATTCTGCAGATCGCCATGCAGACGGCTCTCGCCAAGGGCGGCGTCTCCGTATTGGTGATCCCCGGAGACGTCGCGATGGAAAGCATTCCGGACCAGGCGCCGCTTGCTCACAAAGTATTGGTAGCTCGCCCCCGCGTACGCCCATGCGGCGAAGATCTGACACGGCTGGCCGATCTGCTCAACGAACACAAGAAAATCACACTGCTCTGCGGACGCGGCTGCGCCTCCGCTCATGACCAGGTGATCCGCCTTGCCGGATTGCTGAAATCGCCGGTGGTCCACAGCCTGGCCGGAAAAGAATTTGTGGAGTACGACAATCCGTACGACGTCGGAATGACCGGGCTCATCGGCGTTCCCTCCGGCGCACATGCCATGGATGGCTGCGACCTGCTGTTAATGCTCGGTACCGATTTCCCATATCAGGAGTGGTATCCGAAAAAAGCGAAAATTGTCCAAATCGATCTGCTGCCCGAGCAGTTAGGAAGGCGCAGCCGGCTGGATCTCGGCCTCGTAGGCGACATCAAGGAAACGCTCAACGCTCTGTTCCCTCTGCTGCACGGCAACGACGACGAAACATTCTTGAAATCGTCGCTGGAAGATCACAAGAAGACGATCGAGTTGCTGGACTCCCACGTCAAGGGAATCGCCGGACACAAGCCGATCCATCCCGAATTCCTCACGGCAACCCTGAACGAAATCGCCGCCGAGGATGCAATTTTCACCGTGGACACCGGCATGGTCACGGTGTGGGCTGCCCGCTACCTGAAAATGACCAGGAACCGCCGCCTGATCGGTTCCTTCAGCCACGGTTCCATGGCCAACGCACTGCCCCAGGCCATCGGCGCGCAACTGCTGTTTCCGGAACGGCAGGTGATCTCCATGTCGGGGGACGGCGGTTTTTCCATGCTGATGGGCGACTTTCTGACCATCGTGCAGCACGGACTGCCCTTCAAGACCGTCGTCTTCAACAACGGAACGCTCGGAATGGTAAAGCTCGAAATGGAAGTCGCGGGTCTGCCTGACCATGGCGTCGACTTCAAAGGGAACATCAACTTCGCGAAAATCGCCGAGGCTGTCGGAGTGCCCGGCATCCGCGTAGAGGATCCTGCCGATCTGAGATCCGCAATCGATCGGTGGCTCTCCCATAGAGGGCCGGCGCTGCTCGACGTGGTGGTGAATCCTCATGAACTTTCCATGCCCCCAAAGGTGAGCCTGTCGCAGGCGTGGGGTTTCAGTCTCTTCATGATCAAAGACGTTCTGGGCGGCGACACCGCGCAGCCAATTGAACTGGTGGAGAGCAACCTGCGATAAAGACCACTTACAATATGGACCTGGAGGTGACGCATGGAACGACGCCAATTCATTGGGGCCGCCAGCGCTTTACTCGCAGCAGGTCCTGCCCAGGCGCAAAAGGAACTTCAAGCCGGGGGCACAGGCAGCACAGCCTACACGGCCGACGTTTCGATCGAGCGCAAGCAAGCCGGCAAACCTCATCGCGGGAAAGTGCTCGCAGCCATCCAACCGCATTGCGACGACATCCCGATCTTCGCCGGCGGGACCATATTGAAGCTCATTGACGAGGGATACACCGGCGTGCTCATCACCATGTCGAACGATTCGATGGCCGGAACAGGTTCGTCCATCGGCGACATCGTGCTCAAAAACGAGCGCGACACCAAAGAGGTCGCCAAGCGCCTCGGGCTGACGGATGCTTACTTCCTGAACTATCCGAACCACAACATGGACGGCTGGCCCATTCTCGAAATGCGAGCCCGGCTTGTGTTTTTATTTCGCCTGCTGAAAGTGGATACGGTGCTCGTCTACGATCCCTCGGCGCTGTACGAGCGCAACCCGGATCATTACGTGACGGCGAAGGCGGTGGAATCCGCGTGCTGGATCGCCGGCTCGGAATGGGACTATCCCGAGCACTTCAAGGCGGGTCTGAAACCGCACGGCCCGTCCGAAAAATACTACTTCGCGAGAGGTCCCGCAGTTGGTAAACCGGGTCGTCGACATCACGCCGCACATCGATCAAAAAGTCTGGGCCAACATGGCGAACGTGACGCAGGGGCCGGCCGGCAGTCAAGGCGCCAACCTGCGGCGAGCGCTGGCCGCGAAGGGCCGCAAGCTCGCACTGCTGGGAGACGACGACGAAACAGCGAACCGGCAGTACACGAAGACATTCGCGCTCTCAAGAGACCGGATCAGAGGCGAAGCCCACGGTTTGGAGTACGCGGAATATTTTCACTACATCCCGCCGGATGAATCGGACGTCGACGAGTACGTCGCCAAACATTCCGTGCCGCTGTAGCGCAAAAGCTACGCGTCCAATGGCCCGGGCGACTGCCGTGCTCGCATTCAGGCTTTTGAAGGATGCCGGCGCGCACGCCAATGGCCGCGGCCGTATTCTCCCAACTCCACAACGCCGGAAAGTTCCTCGCCGGAAACAGATCCCGTGAAGGTGTAAGAAAGCGGATTGCCGTCCGCCGGAAGCGAACTGCGCAGATGCACACGATCGGCGTCGATGTCGCCCTTCAGATCGCCCTGAAATGCCCAACCCGTATGTGATCCGGTAATCCGGTTTCCGTTAGCAGTGAGGAACAGTTTGTGCCGCGAGGAACCGACAGCATAGTCGATATCCACATCCCACACGCCAGAAAGATCTATCACCGGAGAGCCAAGCTGCTTCTTCGGCGGGCGGCTCTTAGGGGCAGAGTTGAAAACCTCCGACAGCCGGCGCGCCACAATCTTATGCTCACCCGGCTTCATCGCCACAGGCCGGATCGCAAAAGCAAAGCCCTCGCCTTCCGCATGCGTCTTGATGCGTGGCTCGCCTTGGAGAAGCAAGTGTCCAACTTCGCCCGCTGTGATGCAAACTTTATCGGGATCCCACGAGATGTTCAACGTAGGAAATGGCCCGCCGCGAATCGGTCCGTGTATCTCCGCCTTAACGCCGGGCGTCTTAGTAATCTGCGTCCTCATTTCCGCGTACCACGATTCCCATTCGCGAAAATCCGCCTGCAAGTCTCGCTCGGTCCGCCAGACCTCCACCGCCCGCAACATCCCCACAATCTCTTCCTTACTCACCTTGGCAGCGCGGCCGAAGGCATGGTGGGGCGCGCTATTGGCCCAGGCGGCATGGACCAGATCCCGCCGACCGACCAGCAGTCCGGCATTTTGCGGTCCGCGGATAATCTTCCCGCCGCTGTAAGCCACCAGGTCGGCGCCCAACGCAAGGTAAGGATTCGGCACAATCAGATAATCGGCGGCGGCATCCACCAGAATTGGAATACCCGCTTTCCGCGCGATCGGAGCCACGTCTTTCAAATCGAATTTCGCGCTGCCGAAGTGCTGTCCCAGCACCTCGATCATGGCCGTGTGCGGACTGATGGCGGCCCGCAATTCGTCGGGCGAGTTTACCTCGATGATCTTCACGCCCAAAGTACGAACGGCGTGATCGTAAACCACGCGCGATTCGCGAGGCATAATCACCTCGTCCTTCAGGCCATCCAGATTTGGCAGCCGGTGCATTTTTTCCGGATCGGTTCCGGCAATGCAGCCCGCGGTGGCATGCGTCAGCGCCGCCGCTGTACCCGCTGTGACAATGCCCCATTCAACCTGGAGTAGTTGCGACAGCCGGTCGCCCACTTTCTCCATCAACTCATCCAGATTGACGTGATAATGGGACGCCTGTTCGATGGTCGAAACCACCTCTGGCAGCATCAGCGAGCCGCCGTTGATGGTGAGGGTCGCGGTGCAGTTGATGAACGGCTGGACGCCGATTCGCGTATAGACCTCCGGACCGGTAGGATTTGCCGTCGTGGCAGCCTCCACCGACCCGCCGCCGGCCAGACCTGCCGCCATCATTCCCCCTGTCCGGAAAACATCCCGTCTGCTCAAAGCCATCGAATCACCTCTCCTATCGTTGAGCCGCGCCTGCACGGCCCATGATCGGCCAGACGTCGACAATCTGTTCGCCGCGCGCGACATAGTAGCGGTCGTAAACGTTCGTGCTCATATCAAGGTTGCTCGGATAGAGTTCGACGCGCTCTCCCAGCCGATAATCCCTGTCGCCGTCTTTCCACGTAAGAATGCCGTACTCCGCCCCCTGGTTTTCCACCTTCACTTCCGGCCTCGCCTTCACTTCGTCGGTGGGCCGCAACAAAGCTTTATTGCCGGCATCAATCGTGCACATATAAGGATGGCGCTTGCTGATGACCGTCGTCAGCACGGTGAGAGCCGGGCCAAAGTCGCTGTATACTTCCACATCCTGCTTGCCGCCAATGTGCCGGTAGAGCGTATCCATAAAGACAAACGAGCCAGCCTGCAATTCGGTCAGGCCTTTGGCTTCGGAATCGATGTTGTAGGTTCCGGTGCTGCCGCCTGTCACGATCTCGATAGGCAATCCGGCCTTCCGCGCGGCTGCCGCCGTCTCAAGCAACCCCGCTGTATCCTCAAGGGACTTCTTCTTACGTTCCGACCATCCGTGAGTGTGCGAAGCTGTTCCCGAGTAACCCATCACGCCGATCAGCTTCATGTTTTTCGACGCGTCCACTTTTTTCGCCAGTTCCAAGGCCGGTGCACCCGCCTCAATACCATGGCGCGTGAGTCCGGCATACACATCGACGACGGTTCTCAGCTTCACGCCTTCGGCCGCGGCAGCGTCCTGCAGCCAACCGGCCGCCAGAGGATCGTCGACCACGGTGGCGAAAGTTGGTTCGCGCTTGGCCAGCATAATCACGCGGCCAATGTTGTTCTTGCTCGTCGGCTGGCGCGTCAACAAGACTCCGGTGACTCCGGAACGCGCCATGAGTTCGGCCTCGGCGACGGTCGCACAGGTCACTCCGATTGATCCGAGCGCAAGCTGCCGCTTGGCGATATCGGGACTCTTGTGAACCTTCACATGGCCGCGCAGATGGATGCCGGTGTTGCGGCAATGATCGGCCATGGTGCGAAGATTCTTGTCGAAGATTTCCTGGTCGACCACCATGCAGGGCGTCGGAAGATCGTCTTTGGAAAGATTCTTGAAATCGCGGCGAACGACTCGCGCTTCGAGTTCGTCGTACCGGTTCCCTTCACGAGCGGCAAACGCCATGGAGGCGGCCGAGATACCGCCAGCGGCGACGGTACCGAAGAAACGTCTGCGGGAAGTCATAGGGAAATCTTAGCTCACACGGGCCGCCAATGAAATCCCCTGCCTGCTGGCTGCACGCTCTTAACCCGACCGGCTCATGTCGCTCGACGTACCGCCCGCCGCGGGCACATAGTTCTTTAGCGTGTAATCCATCACCATACGATCGGCGCTAAATCTCCACCCGAGTGTTCGAATAGTCCGCTTCATTCGCTTAATCCAACCGCGCGGCAGACCGTCGCGGTCCCGCTGATAGTAGAGCGGAATCACCTCATCGCGCAGAACGCGGTGAAGGTCGTCGCCATCACGCTTATCATGGACATCCATGTTCGTATGCGTCCGTCCTGTCCCGATGGCGAAACCATTCATGCCCGTCATAGGCCTCTGCCCACCAGCCGTCCAGCACCGACAGGTTCAGCCCACCGTTCAGAACAACCTTCTGACCGCTGGTGCCCGAAGCTTCGAGCGGCCTCCGCGGATTGTTCAGCCATACGTCGACTCCCTGCACGAGGAATCGCCCCACGTTGATGTCGTAGTCCTCCACGAATACGAACTTTTCGGAGAACTGCGGATCGCGCATCAACTCTGCAATTTGCTGCAACACTCGCTTGCCGGGTTCGTCTCGCGGATGTGCCTTGCCCGCAAACACAAACTGTACCGGACGCTTAGGGTCGTTGACCATCGAGGCGAGCCGTTCGATATCCGCCAGAACCAGATTGGCTCTCTTGTAGGTTGCGAATCGGCGCGCGAACCCGATAGTCAGCGCATCCGGACTAAGCACGCGCTCCAGCCTCTGGAGAGTTTCCACCGATTCGTGGCGCCGTTCGCACTGTTCCACCGCGCGGCGGCGAACAAAGTCGAGCAGCCTGCTCTTGAGACTGAGATGCGTTTCCCAGAGTTCCGCATCGTCCACGTTCTCGATACCTTCCCACGTCTGCGCCTTACCACTCCGCGACTGCCACCCTGACTCCAGATGACGGTCATAAAGCCGGGCCATCTGCGGTGCAAGCCACGACGGCACATGGACGCCGTTCGTGATATGGCCAATCGGAACTGCGTCCTCGATTCTTCCTGGATAAAGTCCGGTCCACATTGCGCGCGACACTTCGCCGTGCAGCGACGAAACGGCATTGGCGCGCCGCGAAAGCTTGAGACCCACTACAGTCATACAGAATTGCTCCTGGTGGTTACCCGGATTCTCGCGCCCCAGGGACATGAAATGTTCATGCGAGATGCCAAGCGATTCCCGTAACGGTCCCAGGTGTTCTTCGATCAGGTCCGGATGAAAGCGGTCATGGCCGGCCGGGACGGGCGTATGCGTGGTGAACACTACCTCGCGGGCGACAGTGGGTACGGCCTGATCGAAGCTGATTCCTTCGTCGGCCATACGCGTCCGAATCGCTTCCAGCACAGCGAAACCACTGTGGCCTTCGTTCATGTGATAGACGCCGGGAGTGATGCCCATCTCGCGGAGCGCGCGTACTCCTCCAACGCCCAGCAGCAGTTCCTGGCGGATCCGCGTGCGGCCATCGCCTCCGTACAACCGCGATGTGAGCTCACGATCTTCCGGGGCGTTGCCATCCACATTTGAATCGAGCAGCAGCAGGTCGCAGCGTCCTACCTTGATTCGCCACACTTTTGCCCCAATCCATCCGCTTCGCGTGTCAATCCGCACCGTCACTGGCATGCCGTTCTTTCCGATCGCCGGTTCCATCGGCACCTGACTGATGTCGGTCAGTTGGTAATCTTCTTGTTGCCATCCGGTTGCATCCAGCCTTTGCCGGAAGTATCCCTGGCCATAGAAAAGGCCGATGCCGATCAAAGGAATATCGAGGTCCGATGCGCTCTTGATATGGTCGCCTGCCAACACACCCAAGCCTCCCGAATAGATCGGGATGGATTCGTGCAGGCCGAATTCCGCCGAGAAGTAGGCCACGGGACGGGGCCGTAACACACCTGCGTTCGATGTTCCCCAGGTTCTGTCCGTCTGCAGATACTCCTGCTGGCGGCGGTAGGCGTAGTTGATTCGGCTGTGCAGCATGAGCTCCGCGGATCGGCGCTCAATCTCCTGCAAGGGCATTTCAGTGAGCAGAGACACCGGATTATTGTTGAGCTGGCGGAAACGTATTGGATTGAGATCGCGAAAAATGCTGATCGAATCGTGATCCCAGCTCCACCACAGATTCCTCGCGAGGGCCCACAGCCGCTCCTGTGTTGGCGCGACGAACCGGTCGAGCGTTCGTGCTTCGCTCACCACCGGAGCAACTTGGGCTGCAGCCTCCATCAGCATCCGGATTTCGTCCTCAAGAAAGGCTCGCGCGTCGATCGTCTGCACTATCAAAACGCCCTGCAGGACGCCGCGGTCGATCAGCGGCACTCCCAGGAAGGAGTGATATTTCTCCTCGCCCGATTCCCGAAAGTATTTGAAGCGCGGGTGCTGGCTGACGTTTTCGACTGCGACTGGTTGCACCTGCTCGGCGACCAAACCGGCCAGTCCTTCGTGAAGGGCCAGGCGCAGCGTGCCGATGCATTCTTTCCGAAGTCCCAGCGTCGCCGCCAGCACGAGGTTGGCGCGGTCGGGCTCCAGCAGATAGGCCGAACAGACATCGGTACGGAATCGCCTTGCGATCAACGCGACCACATTCATCAAAGTCTCGGCTGGCTTTCCACCTTCCCGCGCAAGATTGCGGATTTCTTCCATCGTCAAAACATAGTTAGCGGCGGTCGCGGTTGCGCTCATAGATGTTTCCTCGATTCGATGTCTCTGTTTTCTGACCTACGCGGGAATGCCGCGGACGTGGCGGGGCGAATGCCTGATTGTAACTCCGGCCATATTGCGGCGGCATTGTGCCACGCCGGCGAATCTCCGGACTCCTCTGTTGAACCCCTGCCATATAATGCGTTCGTATATGCCATACATGCGAAGCTCCTTGCTGCTGCTCGCCGTTGCCTCACTACTGCCGGCACAGCAGTACGATATGGTGCTGCGCGGCGCTCACGTCATCGATCCGGCCAGCGGACTCGACGCCATCGCCGATGTGGCCGTCTCCGGCAACCGCATCGCGGCGGTTCAGCCGAATATACCGGCGGCGCAAACAAAGAAGGTGGTCGACGTTTCGGGCTTGTACGTTGTTCCCGGTCTCATTGACCTGCACGCCCACGTATTCGGCTACCAGGGCTCGCTGCTACCCGACGACACGGCGCTGCTCACCGGAACCACCACCGTCGTCGACGCGGGTGGAAGTGGATGGCGGACTTTCGACGAATTTCGCCGCACGGTGATTGCGCATTCCAAGACTCGTGTTCTCGCCCTGGTCAATATCGTGGGCGCCGGCATGGTCGGCGACGCGGCCGAAAGCAACACGGCTGACATGGACCCGGCAAAAACAGCGGATGTAATCACGCGCAACCGCGACGTCGTGGTCGGCATCAAGACGGCGCATTTCGCGCTGCCGGGCTGGACGGCTATCGATCGGGCCGTCGAAGCCGGACGTCTGGCAAAGGTTCCAGTCATGGTCGACGACAGAATCTTGACCGGATCGGGGCGCACCACGCGCGAAGAGCTTCTCGAGCACCTCCGCCCTGGAGATATTCACACACACATGTACAACGACCGCCAGGTGGAGTTGGTCAACCGGTTCAACGGCAAGCTGCAACCGTACATGCTGGAGGCGCGCAGTCGAGGCGTGCTGTTCGATCTCGGGCACGGCGCTGGCAGCTTTCTCTGGCCCGTCGCCAGCCGCGCCATGGCGCAAGGTTTCCCGCCCGACACCATCAGCACCGACCTGCACGCCACCAGCATCCTGATGCAGCAGGCCGACATGGCCACTTGCATCTCGAAGCTGATGCTCTTGGGTATGAGTCTGCCGGACGCGATCTTACGGTCAACCGTGAACCCGGCTAAGACCTTCGGACGCTATCCCGAATTAGGCACGCTAGGAGTGGGGCGTGCGGCCGACATAGCGGTATTCGATTTGCGACAGGGCGTGTTTGCATTCAAGGATTCATGGGGAGCGAAGCGGCTGGGCAACAAGCGGCTGGAGTGCGCTTTGACGATTCGAAATGGAGAGATCGTCTACGATCGCGATGGCCGTGGATTTTCGGAGGGCACTGTACTCACCTCCGTTGCCGGCGATCAACAGATTTACGACCTGCTGCTGAAAAATGGACACTTGATCGACCCGGCCAACCATCGCAACGGACAATTCGACATCGCAGTTACCGGAAACAAGATCGCGCGAGTGGCGCAACACCTACCCGCCGCACACGCCCGTACCGTGATCGATGCGAGCGCCTACTACGTGACGCCGGGACTCATCGACATCCGCACGCACTTCCTGAATCTGCCCGCCGACCACAATTCACTCCCGTTCGGAGTGACCACGGCGGTAGACGCGGGCAGTGGGAGCGCAAAGGATTTCGATTCGTTCAAGGCAAACGTCATCGATCATTCCAAGGTCCGGCTGCTAGCCTTTCCGAATGGCGCCGATACGAGCCTGATCCAGAAATACCCAAATATTCTGATCGGCGTAAACGCGGATGGCGCGTCGACGACACCGCGGTGATGATGACGACGTCCGATGTTGAAACACCTCCGGCCCGGCGATATCTTTTCACACATCTTCAGCCAGGGTGCGCCGGACACCGAAGCATTGGCGGAGGCGCGCAAAAGAGGCGTACTGCTAGACGTAGGAAGTTTTTCCTTCAGCGCCGTAAAGCGTGGATTTCTCCCGGACACGATTTCAACCGACATCGACAACAACAGCGTGATGCTGCCCCGGGCGAATATGACCACCACGATGTCGAAATTTCTGAATCTCGGACTGACGCTGGAACAGATCGTAGAAAGAACAACAATCAACCCAGCGCGAGCGATCCGGCATCCCGAACTGGGCACGCTAAGCGAAGGCGCCATCGCCGACATCGCGTTGCTCGAAATGCAGCAGGGTAAATTCGGATTTCTGGATTCCACGCACGCACAGCTAATCGGCGATCACCAGTTGCGATGCGTGCTGACGGTCCGAAATGGCGCAATCGTATGGGACACCGAAGGACTGAGTGCCACCGATTGGACCCGCGCTGGACCCTATTCGAATTTCAAGTAATTTCTACACCAGGCGATCACGAATAGCGATCGCCCGCCGCATTCGGCACGTCGAGATCGAACTGCTACCAAATGGTCGGAATAGGCTCAAAGGCGGAACCGGGCTCGCGCAACGCCTGTCTCAATTGCGCCAACGTACGGGCTGGAATACGACCCTTCTCGGTCAGGTAGGTTGCTTCGACAATACAGATTGTAGGAATCAAAATCGGCTCGCCCTCTGCAGTGGCCTTCTCCATCGCTTCTTCTCTGGCCGCGAGTGAGAGGTGCGGGTCCGCGGCCAAGAACCAGAGAATCGTGTGGGTGTCGGCAACAACCGCACTCACTTGAAGAACTGCTCTCGCGGGAAGTTGCCCCACATTTCCTTACGAGCCTCGGCGATGTCTTCCTCCGATATGGAAATGCCCATATCTTTCCAGAGGCTATATAAGCTTTTTCGCGGACCCATCTGTTTGTTCCCAAAAAGCTCGCGAAGTCAAGAACCTCTTGTTGCTTGTCCGCAGGGGTCACTTGAAAGCTGCGGTCGTAAATTCCATATCCGGCCGTAACGTAAGTATTAACCAGGTGAATGGAGGGCAGCGTATACGCGGAGCAAGTGTGAACCCGTGCAGTCGCGTGTGTCCGTGCAGCACCGTCTCCGCCCTCTGGCCGAGCGGCGTTTCACCCCGAACGTGCGGTTGAAGCGGTAACCAATTCCCGCGAGGAAGTTCCCGCCCGTGTCGTGGCGGCTGCCAAAACCACTTATGGGGCGTTAAGCCCATTCCCACATAGCCTGTGATCGGCTTGATCTCTTGCCCGTAGAGGGCCCCCGCGTGATTCGATGCCCTTTGAGCCCCAGCGATATATTTTTTGGGCTGCGATCCGGAGGGGGCCCCGGACCCATTCTGGACTTGGTTTCCGACGCGATGCCGCCCTCCTTCTCGGGGAACCCAGCAAAGCTTCGGTCACAACGAGATTAGCTTCTCGGACTCCGCTCCGAATATTTTGGTCGCATGCAACGCCGCCGCAGCCTATTCGCGGAGACAAGAATAGACACGATTTCTTCTGCGATCTGAACTAAGCGCATCTTGGCGGTGGCTGGAGCCACTTCGACCGTATCGTCATGCCGCGGTGACGGCAAGTCCCTCAGGCTAGCGGCGGAGGAGCCGCAGCACGCCGGCCGCGCCCAACGAGAATAATCCACTCAGCCCGATAAGCGGAAGCGGGCTGCCGGTCATCGGTAAAGTGGTCGGAAGTTTCTTGTCCTCTGGCGGGGCCGGCGGAGGCGTATTCTGCGCGAGCGTCGCGCGTTCCTGCGCGGCAGCGGCGTCAGCCCGCGCGGCAGCGGCGTCGGCCTGCGCGGTACTGATGGCGGCCTGCGCTACAATCGCTCCATCCCGCGCGGCACTGGCGTTGGCCTGCGCGGCACTGGCGTCAGCCCGCGCGGCATTGGCGTTGGCCTGCGCGGCATTGGCGTTGGCCTGCGCGGAACTCGTAGCCGCCTCCTGTAATTTGTTGTCGGTCACGGTCAGGCGTTCATTGACACGCGCAAGGTCTGTGTCATGCTTGTCAGAGAGCGCCGTGATCCCGGTCTGGACCTGGGTGGCTTGGTCGTTCACTTTGGCAGCCTGCCTCCGAGCATAGCCCCTAGTCGCACAACCGGACCCAGCCAGAACCAATACGGCGAGTCCGAATACAAAGAATTGTCTTCATAACATCTCCTCAGGTGGAAGGCAGTTGGTTGCCTTGTGGATAGCAGATGCTGGAGAACCGGACAGAGTTATTTTTTTGTTCGAACCGCAATCCAGTTCTCGGTTCGCGCTGCATACAGGGTCGCCACAATTGGGCATGTAGCGTACGGTAACTTTCGGTTTCTTGAGGTCTCCCCAAACTCTCAGCCCACGAAAAGGCGGCTGTTTGAGAACACCCAAAATGCGTTAGCGAACTGCTGAGCTGAGCTGTTTGGCCTGCGCAGCGCTGGCGTTGGCCTGCGCGGCACTGGCGTCAGCCCGCGCGGCACTGGCGTTAGCCTGCGCGGCACTGGCGTTAGCCTGCGCGGCATTCGTAGCCGCCTCCTGTAATTTGCTGTCGGTCGCGGTAATGCGATCATTGACACGCGAAACGTCTGTCTCATGCTTGTCGGAGAGCGCCGTGGCTTGGGTCTGAATCTGGGTGACCCGGTCGTTCACTGCGGCAGCCTGCTTCCGAGCATAGCCCCTAGTCGCACAACCGGACCCAGCCAGAGTCAATAAGGCGAGTCCTAACACAAAGAATTGCTTCATAACATCTCCTTAGGTGGAAGGCAGTTGGTTGCCTTGTGGATCGGCAGATGCCGACGCAATCGGACAGGAGCCATTTTTTTTGTCCGGCCCGCAGCCCAGTTCTCTTTCGCGCTGCATACCGGGTCGCCACAATTGGGGATGTAGCGCTACGTCAACGATTTCAGTGTCACCTTCGGCGATCTTGTGATGCTTCAAAAGGCCAGCGAACGCGCAGAAGCAACGCACTCCGAGTGGCTCCAGGTACGCCGCGCATATGATGAGCACCGGAGAAATACGACCGGTGAAACAGAAGGATCGGTTGCAAACCTGGTTGGGCCGGTCTGGTATCGTGATGCGGTGAGTCAAAACCGGCCAGCGCAGTTCCAGTCCGCAAAGATCAGGTAAAGTGAACTCGGTCCTATCCATCCGGCGCCCGCTCGGGATTTTGTAAAAATGAATTGGTTCATAAGCGCTGCGAACGTCAAGCTCTTTTTTCGGTGCATCCGACGAAAGAACGGAATCTGAGAACGAGCGGAATGGATCGAAGAGCTCGTAGGTGGCCGGCAGGCGTGTGAGAGGGAGGATCAAGGCGAACACGCCACCGACTCCGTGCTGTCGACATGGGTGCTGGTAACCTCTGATCTGGCGGTCTACAAGGGCGACTTGTTCAAGTACGCCTATTGCGATGAGCTTAGCCCCAAGAAGGGCTTCCGATCTTGGACCGACGATTGCAACAATCTGTTCCAGATCCTGAATGTGGAGTGACCTCTACCGAAAGCCGGCGCGGATTCACTATGCCGGAGGGAACGGGGCTGCCCTGACACAAAGCCGTCGGCGGCGGGGACGCGACGTTCGGATCGCTCGTGGTCGGGTCCGGTTGGTCGGTTCGAGTTGATGAAAGATTCCGCTGCAGAAACCAAGTGGCCAAGGTCACCGCGCCGTCATCTTGTTGGTTGTATGCATTGTGAGCATGCCCAGCGCCTTCGACGAACATCGACCCGGCCGGATAGTAAGTGACGCAAGTCAGATCGGTCTTTTCCTGAATCCACAACCTCCCTGGATCACTTGAACCAATCCGATCGGCACCGGGTGAGTGTGCCAGCCACTCTGGGCCGGCGTCCCGGTCGCCGACGCAACAGCAAACGTGTTCATGGCGTGGATCAGGTCGTAGCCCCACTGATCGGCGGACGATTGCAGGATGAAATTGAAAGCGGGGATCCGCCCCACTGGGTTGTGTACAAGCTTAGAAGGAATCGGGCTACGGGTGGATGTAGACGTGCAACCAATTTGCGTCGTGGCCAAAGCCGGTCCTAAGATCGGCGCTACGTCCCGAGAGAACTGCGAGAGTCTTCGTGTTCATGGTTCCAGGTGCTGCCAGCAATGCTGGCGCGGCGGCCACAAGCCCCCGGCCAACTGCCAGAACAGCGGATGTTGTGATCGAACGAACACGGTAGCATGGATACGAATTGTCCGCTTCGACTAACGAATTGCCGCTTTGATTATGCTGACCCGTTCCACCAGACTTCTTGGCTCGACTGAGACCAGTTCGAAGCCGAAGTCTCGGTAAGTCTCTTCGTGAATTTTCTCAAAGCGCACCGTTTCCTCAAAGCTGATTCGCCGCGCTTCGGTAGGCGTGACGAAGCCAAGATTGCGAATGAAGAAGACTCGGTGTTGGTAGATTGCTTCTTTTTTGACGCGCTCCAGTTCGCTGGCAAGAAAGGGTGAAAAAGGGTGCCCGAGGTAGACTGCCAACGCCGCGGTACACACAGCGCAACGGTCGTGAAACTGAACCTCATCTGGTTGATAAGACGCTCGAATCTGACGGTCCCTTTGCAGATTAGCGATTACATCAATGAACGAGGGATGCGTCCAGGGTTGAACCGTTCCTTGGGCTTGCGCGGCGGCGATGACGTCCGTAGCTGCCTCTTCGACGACGCTGAACCCGTCGAGCTCCAACTGACGGATGATCGCTGTCTTCCCTGCACCCGGCGCGCCGGTGATGATGAACCTTCTCATGTGGTTTCCTGCCAAGCCGCCGCTTTCTTCAACGTATTTCTGACTCGCGACCCTAGGCTTCCCGCGCCGGTCATGCCGCTTTCATGTGTGGGTTACGAGTGGCTCTCGCCCGAGCAGCAGGAGCCGGCGGTGCTCTTCGGTTGCTCGTATTTCTGGGCCGGATCTACGAAATAGCCTGCCGTATAGCGATCATGGTGGCGAATCCAGGACATGGTGAAGGCCAGGCCGTCTTCGTCGCGGCCCTTGGGGACGAGATCGAGAAGGTTATACGCACCCATCAGAATATCCAGTCCCCGCGCATAGCTGGAATAGGTATGAAAGACTTCGCCCGCCGCATCCTTGGCAAAGACGCTGGCTCCCGGACCTTCTTCGCTGGGGAACTCGCCCATGGCGTAGTTATAGTAGACCTTGCCGCCGGACCTCTCCTCCGGCGTGAAGGAAACGTGATAGTCGAAATTGAAATCGCTGCCGAAGGACGAGACCCACTGAAACTTCCAGCCCATGCGCTTCTTGAAGGCTTCGATCTCGGCGAGCGGAGCGCGCGAAACTACCACGAGGGTAGTGTCGCGATTGGCGAGGTGTATGGTGGAGCCGTCGAAATGATCCGCCACGTACGAACAGCTTGAACAGCCCGCCTGCCAGCCTGGACCGAGCATGAAGTGGTACACAATGAGCTGGCTGCGGCCGTCGAAAAGATCGGCCAGCGTTACCCTGCCCTTGGTTGAATCAAATTCATACCGCTTCTCTACCTTTTCCCAGGGCAGAGTGCGGCGCTGGCGGCTCAATTCATCCCGCAGGCGGGTGAACTCTTTCTCCCTGGTCAGGAACTCGCTACGGGCAGCAAGCCATTCGGCATGCGAAACGACGTTTGGGTGTCCTATTTCTATCGTGCTGCTAGCCATGGTGATCCTCCTTGGATGGGGTTGGAGTGGGATTATTGTCTACGGCATTCTTCACGCCGAATTTCTTGATTGCGATTGCTGCGAGTCCGCCCGTAGAGGTGACGCTGCCGGCAATCAGTACCGCGGTTGTTATGCACACTGGACACATGGCTTTCTCCTCACTTGCTCCTCGTTGATCGCGATACGGGCTGCTTTGAGCCGGCCTCGGCTTGCCTGCGAACGCGTTCGTTCATCGAGGCCCAGCCCTTATTCATCCCTGCCTTGTCATCGCCGGAAACGAAGCCGAGCGCGGTGTGACGGAAGGCGATCAAGGTTCCACCATCGACTTCACTAAGCCGATATTGCACGTTGGAAACGAACGGGAAAGAGGCGAACAACGGACCAGCGAATTCAAGCAGCGTGGGCCGCTTGATGGCCTGGACATGGGCCCAGAAATGCCCATTGCCGTCACCCAAGTCACGGTACCACCTTCCACCGGGCCACGGTTCGATCTTCATGTTGAGAGATTTGCCGTCAGGTGTCTCGTTGCCGGGGCCCAGTTGCTCGAGCAGCGCGGCAAAGGTCGCATCCAGGGGCGCCTGGACGTGGATTTCCTGGTTAATTGTAAGGGTTAGGTTTTCGAGGGTCTGGTCAGTGGAAATCATCATTTCTCCTTAATATTCGGGTCTGGGGAATTCAAATCTGGTGAGTCTTGGCGGACCATCGCTTCTGCGCGTTCCTTCACTCGATTCAACTGGTGCTGCCAATAACGCTCGAAGGTTCCGGCCCACTCATGAAGAGGGCGTATCGCTTCGGCGTTGGTCCGGTACAGCTTTTGGCGGCCCTGGCAGCGCATCCGAACCAGCCCCACGTCGCGCAGCACGCGCAGGTGCTTGGATACGGAAGGCTGCTCCAGGCCGAGCGCTGCCACAATCTCTCCAACGGGCTGCTCGGCTCCGGCGAGATAGCTCAAAATCTCCCGCCGGCGGGGCTCAGCAACCGCGTTGAAAGCATCTGAAGTGGTGCTCGCTCTTGCCATGACTCAATATTACATGCCCATATGGGAATATGTCAAGAGTGCTTTTTGCCGGACTGCCGGGAACCGCCAGGGAATGCAGATGTGGTAACAATCCGCGCAGCGAAGCAGTCAGGAGTACGATGCTGAATCGTCGTCATTTTCTGGATACCGTTGGGGCGGGCGCGATCTCTTCTCTGAGTGCGCAGTCCACGTACGAGTGCTACCCGAGCGGACATAGCCGAGCACTCCAAGGTGGTTGTGAAGAAGAACCCAGAACGTTTTTGTCTGGTTTGTTAGCACGGATGTAACCAAGCCGGACGCCATTGAGATCCTGCGCCGTAATCCTCCCGCGTGTGTAGCTGCACTTCCGCGCCTCCAGGCTCGTAGGGCAGAACGACCGGTGGAACGGGCTCCGTTGGAAAATCCACACGGACTTAGCTTCGGAGTGGTCCGCGTATCACGATTGCGGCAAGCGCCAGCCACAACGCTGAGGTTGTTTTCATCGCCCAATTATCTGCCGGACGCTACGGCTTGTCACCCGTCCGCTTCCGCTAGGGCGTCTGCTGGAAGAGGCAGCGGGCAGAAGTTCCTGCCTGGAGAAATCGCCGTCCGTGCTGGAGCGATTTCAATTTTCATCCGATATTAGGGCAGCCATGCGTGTTGCCATGCACCATTCCTTCGCTGCCAACAAGAAAGAACCGCTCGCTGAATTGACTGGCCGCCTCCGGCAGGCGTTCCTGGACGCAGGACTGCCCGAACCTACGATCCGTTTTACTCTCATCGGCTCAGGGCGGGTCAAAGGCTCTTCGCCCATCGACAGGGTCCTGAAACGCCATCCGGAAATGAAGCGATTCGAAGCCTTCAGCCCGCTCATACCGGGAGGCCCGGAGTCGCGCCTGCTTACGAATGCCGCGACCGGTGAGGCCGCCGGCTACTCCACGATCCAGGCAATCGCGGCCGGCGTACCGCGGTCCTACCCGTTTAGTGTAGTGATCATGCACTTCCATGCGTCCGCGTTTGGCGAAAGATTGATCGGGCTTCCCAAATTCGGGCATTCGTTGCCCGGCGTGTTGGTGACCGACAATCGGTCGGTGAACGGGCGTCAGCGTGCGCTTTCGGTGTACACCGTGGTGGAAGCTGACGCGGACGACAAGAAACTCCCGCCTAATCCGGAGCCTGTCGATGCGGTGATCAAAGCCTGCGGGAAAGCAAGGCGAATCGAACAAGTGCCGATCCGGGCGCCCGGCGGGGGGTTGGTAGGGTCCATCCCTCCCGCGAACGTCGAGGCTGTGCAGGCCATTGTCGCCGATTACCGCGCGCGCATAAAAGAGGTTGTGGAGCGGGCAGGGCTGCCGCACAATTTATCCCCGGCTTCGGAAATTCGCCTTCAGAATCCCGGAGTCACGGCCGGTCCTCGCAAACCGGCGGTCGAAACCGCGTTCAAGCCGATGGGCTATCAATGCCGCGGCGGATCGGGCGAGCTTCACTTGACCCGGCGGACTTCGGGAAATCTGACGATCGAACTGTACCTGGACGTCGGAACATGGAGTCACGAGATCTCCGCGGCGTTTCTGGTTCAAGGCGCTGGTTTTAAGGCATCGCTCGGAATTCCGGTCGGTCCCCAGATCGCACCGGGCGCCCAATACCCTATTGGCGACGCTGCCCAGTGGCAGAGAATCGTGCAAAATCTGGCCGCGATGGTTCGCGAACTCGACCGTGGTTTCGTTCCCGAGATCGAGAAGGCTGCCGGACCCTCGCCCGCGTGGCATCAGCCGGCCTCGTAGAGCGCGTTTCCTTCGTCTCACGCACAATGCCGCGGCGTCCGCGACATTAGAACACTCGTAACCCGGATGGCGCGTAATCCAGGCCCACCCGCCTTTCTGATCAGGTAAGCGAATCTAAAAAAGGCTCAGGGATAGGAGCCTATAATTTAGCTATGTTCAACGTTGTAATCACCGGCGCAAGCCGCGGAATTGGTTTAGCAACGGCAGTGGAATTGGCCCGGGCGGGGCACCAGGTAGTCGCCACGATGCGCAACCCGGCCGGTTCGCCGGAACTGGCAGAGCAGGCGGCCAAAGAGAAATTGCCCATTCGAATCGAGATGCTGGATGTGGACTCCGACGAGAGCGTGAGGCAGGCGTTCGGCCGGATATTGGCGCAAGGACCCGTGGACGTATTAGTGAACAATGCGGGTATCGAGCGGACGGGCGCGATTGAAGAGACACCGCTCGCCGATTTCCGCACCTGCATGGAGACGAACTATTTCGGGGCCATTCGGTGCATTCAGGCTGTGATCCGGCCTATGCGGGAGCGCGGGAGTGGCGCCATTATCAACGTGACGTCGGTCGCCGGGAAGATTTCGTTGTCGCCGTTCGGGCCTTATAGCGCCTCGAAGTTTGCGTTGGAAGCCGTGAGTGAAGCCTTGGCCCAGGAACTGCGGGCGTTTGGCGTGCGGGTGGCGATTGTCGAGCCTGGCATTATCGATACGCGGATGGCCCGCAATATCGAAGGCATGGGTGGCTCGAAAATGTATCCGCAAGTTCGGCGGTGCGCGGCCTTGTTCGAGGCGACAATGGCGGCCGGAGCGGGCCAGCCACAGCTGGTGGGCCGGAAGATTCGGGAGATCGTAGAGTCCGGAACGTGGCAACTGCGGCATCCGGTGGGCCCTGATGCGGAGCCGTTCCTGGGCTGGCGCGGATCGATGGACGATGAGAAGTGGGTCCAATGGAGTGCACAGAGCGACTCGGACTGGTTGGAGGCCGTGAAGGCGGATTTCGGCATGGATTTGAAACTTGACTAGCCGGGGCACCGCGACCCACGCCTTGCCGTTCTTGTTCACTCGACGAAACAACTTGCCCGTGGTCAGGTGTGCCGCCTGGAGCCAATCATTGAAGACCTCATTAACCCAGTCAGAGCCCACAGGCGAGCAGGACTGTTCCATTTAAGGCATCGATTTGAAAGCCGACCAAGCAAACGATCCGACCATGCACGCGCGTTTTTCAGACGGGAGTTCGTCTTGCTGTATCCTGTCTCCGTGCGGAGCGTAATGAAGCCTTCGATCTTTGCTCTCTGTGTCGTATTTGCGTCCGATAATCTGTTCGCCCAGAAGCCTGGCTGGCAGCCGTCCCCGGGCCATACGCAAGTGCGGATATGGCCAGGCACTGCCCCTGACGCGCAGTTCGGCCCGGCTCCCAACACCGAAACAGTGCCGGAACCGGGAGAGGTGGACAACGTCTCGCAACCCACAATGACGGTCTATTCGCCAAAGGGTGAAAATACGGGCGCTGCGGTAGTCGTCTTTCCTGGCGGTGGCTATTACGTCCTCGCGATCGATCTCGAAGGTACGGAGGTCTGTGACTGGCTGACATCAAAGGGGATCACGTGTGTGCTGTTGAAGTACCGCGTTCCGAACTCGGGAATGCATGGGGATGGGCGGCGCCAGATAAAGCCGAAAGCCCCGATGGCGCTGGAAGATGCGCAGAGGACAGTGGGGCTGGTCCGCTTTCGTGCCGCGGAGTACCATATCGATCCGCACAAGATCGGCGTACTTGGATTCTCCGCAGGCGGGCATCTGGTGGCAGATATCAGCACGCACTTCGACAAACGTTTGTATCCCGCCGTAGATGCGGCCGACAAAGTAAGCTGCCGCCCTGATTTCGCAGTGGCGCTTTATCCGGGGCATCTCTGGATTTCCAACGAGCGCTTCGAGTTGAATCCGGATGTTCCTGTCACCCGTCAGACGCCTCCTACCTTTTTGCTGCAGGCCGAGAATGACCCCGTGGACAGTGTCAACAACTCGCTGGTCTACTACATTGCGCTAAAGAGTGCCGGGGTTCCAGTGGAAATGCATTTATACGCGGAAGGGAAACATGCGTTTGGGCTGCGTCCTACGAAGTTCCCGATAACGCGATGGCCTCAGTTAGTGGAGACCTGGCTGCGGACGATCGGGATGATTTCGCAGTAGCCGATTCCCGCGAGGGTGCCCAATAGCCAAACACACCGAAGGCCAACCGGGCGCGGAATCGGCCTATCGGAAATTCTCGATCATCATCAGGTCGCTGCCGGACTGGTCCGCTTGCGTCCACAAAACAAACCGCTCATCGGGAGAGATGCTGAGGAAAGACCAAAGCGGTTTCGTCATCGCCTGCACCTGTCGCACCGCGCCTGTCGCCTCGTTCAAAAAACGGATCGAGGCGGAGCGGGCGCTATCCTGCTGGATGAAGTAAACGCCCTGGGAGGCCGGCGCAAATCCACGGAGCGAGATGGCGGATACGACCTGCGTTTCGGGTCCGCCCGCCGACGGCATCTTCATGAGCGGAGTTCGCACCGACCCATCGCGGGTGAAATACAGCCAGGCGCCATCCGGCGACTCCTCGGCAGTATGACCGCCGTTCCGCGTCACTTGGACGGGTTGTCCCCCCTGCGAAGGAACCTTCCAGATTTCGAACCGCCCCGTGCGCACCGATCGCAAAATAGATCCACTTCCCATCCCGCGAGTACCTCGGGATCACACAGCCCGGAGGCGAATCGGTGATCTGCAGCGGGTTTACCGCCGCTCACCGGTATCGTATAGATCTGCGTCGTTCCCGAAGCGTTCCAGCCAAACACAATCCTCTGTCCATCCGGCGACCAGCTCGGGGAGCCGGCTTGTTCGCCGTCGAGCGATGTCAATTGTATCTGATTTGTTCCATCGGCGGCGGCAATCCAGATCTCGGTCCGTCCCGAACGGTCCGACACAAACGCGATCTGCTTGCCATCCGGCGAATACCGTCCTACCTGGTCCGATCGCGTGGAAGCAATCAGCGCGACCGGGGGAGATTTTTCCGCGCCGTCATGCGTGGAAGCACGCCAGATATTGTTATCGGTAATCTCGCGGGCAAAAGCCATCCGGGTCCCTTGACGCGATATTGCTGGAGAGATTCCGCCCTCACTGACGACGAGGGTCGGCGAGGCTCCTTCTGTGGCGTTCATACGCCAGAGTTTGTCAATGATGTTGTTGCCGTATTGGGAAAATACCAGCTCGCGTCCGTCGGCTGTCCACGCAGGTACGCTAAACCTGCCGGACTTGCTCAGTCGCACGGGAGCGCCGACGGGTTGGAAGCCGGCTCCCAGCGAAAGATCGTAGATGTTGGTGGCATCGGGGGAGAGAGACCGAATGAACGCCAGCCGCCGGCCATCCGGCGAGAACGCGGGATAATCGTCTCCTACCGAACCCGCGGGCGGCGTGTCAACCGCTTCCGCTCGCCGGTGGTGACCGAAAAGAGATACAGGCTTGCGGGCTTCCCATCGCCGAAGACCAACCATTTCGCGTCGGGAGACCAGGCGACGCTGCTTCCGGTGATCTCGAGCAGCTTGCGCTCCGGCCCTCCGATGGACGGAATCAGAATGACCGCCTGCCTTCCGTTGAGAGACCGGGTGAAAGCAATGTTGCGGCCATCAGGAGACCATGCCGGGTAATTGTCCGGTGCCGGATCGGTGGTGAGCCGCACCGGCGCCACGCCGTCCACCTGCTTGATGTAGATATCGAAGTTGTCCTGCTTCTCGCCGTCCCAGGAGAATGCCACCTGGTTGCCATCGGGCGAGAAACTCGGATACAGTTCCCAACCGGCATAGGTAGTCAGCGGAACGATGGTGTGCCGGCGGCGCGGGTCTCGCCTGCTTGTACAGACCACACGACAGTCGCGAGTGTTCCCAGCTCCCGCCGCTACCGCGGCCCACAGCCGAACTCCAGCCGGCGCGCCTTCCGTGCTGGGCGCATTGCGGGAGAGGCAGCGACCGGATTCGGAATCCTCCTTCAGTTCCAGCAATGCCACCTTCACGTCAGCCATGCTCTGCGCGCGGCGCGCCGGGTCTTTCCGCAGGCACCGATTCAACAGCCTTTCCACATCGTGCGGAAGGTCCTCTATGGGACGTGGATCTTTGGTCAGGATTTCGGCCAGAATCGCCGCGGCCGAATCGCCCTGGAAAGCACGCGTGCCGGAGAGCATCTCGTAGAGAACCGCGCCGAATGAGAAGATATCCGAACGCGCATCCACGATCCGGCCGCTGAGCCTGTTCCGGCGACATGTAAGGGACCGTGCCCGCGATTACGCCCTCCGCCGTCCGCAGTGAAGGCGGGATCTTCGGGGTCCGGCTCTGTGGGCGGCTTCCCTCCGCGCCAGGCCGAAATCAACTACCTTTACCTGGCCGCTGGATGTAATCATGACGTTCCCCGGCTTTAGATCGCGGTGAACGATGCCGGCCGCGTGGGCCGCCGCCAATGCGTCCGCGATTTGCGCAGCGTAATGCAGCGACTCGCCGAGGCTCAGTCCTTTGCGGGGATCACGTGCTGCAGAGGCTTGCCATCGACATACTCCATGACGAAGTAGTTCGGCCCGACGTCGTAGAGCGTTGCGATATTCGGATGATTCAGCGCGGCGACCGCTTGCGCTTCCCGTTCGAACCGCTCGCTGAATTCAGTCTTGGAGACCTTCAGAGCGACTCTGCGTCCCAGTCGTGTGTCCCGTGCTTTCCAGACCTCGCCCATGCCTCCGGCGCCCAGCCGGGACTCGATCTCGTAAGGACCGAGCCGCATGCCCGCCTCGAGTCCGGAGGACTGCACCCAGGGGGAGTGCTGCATGAGCGTATCGTCTTTGTCTTCGAAACGGAGCAGCGACTCCACTTCCCGCCGGACTTCCTCGTCAGGGCAGGCTTCTCTGAGAAACGCCGCGCGTTGGTCCGGCGGGCGCTCCGACCGCGACCAGGTATAGCTCTTCGACAGAACGCCAGCGCTCGGGAGTGGGGCTCATCTTCTCTCCGTCCAGTAGCCGCCCGCAAGGTATGATCTTAGCAAGCTCCCCGAAGCTGGGGCTCAATTCGAACGCCAACGTTCAGGCCGGCGGATCGCCGGGCCGCATGGCGCGCGCCAGCCACACCCGGGCAATTCGCCAGTCCCGCCGCATCGTCTGAGTGGAAATAGCCATTACCTCGGCAGCCTCCTCCAAACTCAACCCGCCGAAAAAGCGCAGCTCCACGGCACGGGCCTTGCGCGGATCCTCCTTGGCCAGAGCCTGCAACGCATCGTCTAGCGCGACAATCTGGCGGTCCCGGCCCGGCGCAGCGAAATACCCCTCCACAAACGAAATCTTTCCCGCCCCGCCGCGCTTCGACGTTCTCCGCGTGCGGGCCGCGTCTACCAGAATATGGCGCATCATCTGCGCGGCCAGGGCGAAAAACTGGCTCCGGCTGTGAAAGCTCAGGCCGCGGGTATCCGCCAGCCGCAGGTAAAGCTCGTGTACTAAGGCCGTAGGTTGCAGGGACGCGTCCGTGTTTTCCAGCAGCACCCGCCGTTGCGCCAGTAGCCGCAGTTCGCCGTAGACCACTGGCACCAGCCTCTCCAAAGCCTGCCCGTCTCCAGCGCTCCACGCCTGTAGTAACTGAGTGACCGGCTCCGAAGGTGTCTCGTCCATGAGGTTTTCGACCGATTCTATCGCAATCCTCAAAAAATATCGTTTGTCATGGTAGGTTTTGCCCCTCCAATTCCGCTTGAGGGGGTGCAATTCGGAAGAAGGGGAAGATTTCACATGGCCACACGAAAGGGTAAGTCTCTACGTCTCGAGGCAACTTTATTATTCTTGTTCCTGATAACGCCGGGTATTTTTGCGCAACCGGGTGGCGGCCCACCCCTGAGCTTCGTGACGCTCCGCGATCACGTAGGGACTGCCGAATCCGTCCATCTCGACGTTTACTTCATTGGATTCCCGGCGGAGTTGCAGGCGGACGTGCAAGCCGGCGTCGGGACAACCCTGAATGGCCTCCAAATCGTAGACGCCAAGCCGTGGTGGATTCCCAACATCCCGAAGTATGGCGCCCCCGCCTTTGCGACGGCGGCGGCTCCCGGTTCTCTTCCGGCCACCGAGGTCCCGCCCGATGGGCTGCTTCGTTACGAACCAAACTCGCTGCAAAAACAGATCGTGGGTGGCCGCGCCACCTGGCTCCCCGTGAAGGAAATCGGCGACCTGGTCGAAGATTGGCATCAGAACGCGGACATCGTCAACTATATCGAGCACGCCGGCTCCTATCGGGGAGTGCCCTGGCGGATTCAGGGCCTCCAGACCCACTTTCTTCCTGCGCGAATCTCTCAGCGGCCTTCTGCCGCTGCTGGTCAAGTCGCAGCGCACATTGAAGTCCACCAATCCCCAGACGCAGGTCACCCTCTTTTCATACAACGTTCTCATGGATTGGCTCGGACAATTCAACAACCAGCCCGACGGGCAGGGCGGGGCCACCTTGGTATTTCTGAATCTGCCGAACCTCGCATCCGGCCAGCCTTACGCCTTCTATGCCGAACCGGCGAAGGACGCCGTGCCGGCAGTCGGAATTGCGGACTCGGAGGTGCAATATCCCGCTGCGAACGGTTCGTCGCCGGCCACGCAGGCCGTAGCGTCGGCGATGACTGCGGTCCTCCACGGCGGCCTGACGCAACCGAAGATGCTGGCGGCGATGGACGTGAAGTGCCTCAGCACCACAGTGGCGGCCGGCAGCGGAATCGACCTTCCCGGAATGAAGCCTTCACAGCCACTATGCCAGCAGTGGTCGCTGGAGCCGGTGCAGAACCTCGCCGGAAATTCGGGCCGGCGCATTTTCGTCTCCGACGCCACGGCGGATATTGCGGCCTACCAGAGAGGCGGCTCCTCTCGCACCGGGCTCCTGAATCAGATACAACAGAATGCCTTCGAGCTTTATCGGTACGGCGTCCTCGCACCCACCATCAAGGCCAACAATGTCTACTCGGAAGCCTACGAGCTGCGGACCCTGGTCGTGGACCTTCGCTACGACTCCATGGATCTTTGCATCCTGAACGTGCTGAAGCAAGGCGTCTCGCCGGCGGCTGCGCAATCGCAGTGCCAGGCATCCTCGGGCGCTTTCCCGACGGAAAAGACGTACCAGGTGAGTGACGTTTTCGATACCGGCCTGGCGGCTTCATCGCTGAGCCAGTTCAATCCCGGGACCTGGAGCGTAACTTTATTGGACCTCCCATTCGGCCTACAGCCGGGAGGCGGCGTGGACCCCGTGGCGGCGGCGCAGACCAAGGCGCTTCTCCGCCAGGCTCTGAATCAGCCCGTCGTTACGGACCCTTCCACCGGCCAAAGCGTGACAGTCACGCATCCGCCCCTGTACCGCACGTTGATGGTTCCCGATGCGCGGAACAACCTGCAAACCATCACATCGAGCTGGGAGAACGGGATCGATCCTGTTTCCGCAATGACGCTCCTCACCGGCGATGCAGCCTCGGGCGGCCTGGGTGTCTACACGAGCGTTTGGCCCGATGCCAGCGTCATCGGAGCCAAACCGTATCACGACACAGGCAAGCCCACGGTGAAGCCGCTGGCGCTCATCCTCACACCAGCACCGGACGGGCCACTCGGAGAGAAGTGGGGGACCTTCCCGTTCAATCTCCAGGTCCTGGCCGGCGTTGGCCTTCTCAGCGAATATGGCGGCGGCGGTTGGTGGCTTGCGGGCGGCGGTAACGAGGAAGGCGGCGGGCTCTTGCGCAGGGACTTTTCCTGGGTGGTACCCCAGTATTTTGCCGGTCCGTCGCGAGGCAACGGCGATGCCACTGCGATGGGCGTTATGCCCGACGGGACCGTGCAGCCCTTTCCGCTCTCCTTCCTGACCGCCAGGGCGCTGGAAATCGGCGCTCCCCATTGGTGCAATGAATTCGACGGCGCCGGACCCGGCCGCGCGGGCTGCGTGCCGGAGCTTCGTCAAGAGCACCACCACGCTGCAAGCCATCGAAACTCTTCAGCATGGCTTGGGGTACATGCACACCGCGGAACCGCGTTTCCGCTATCACTTTGACGGAACACAATCGAGCATCGCCAGGCTCTACCAACTGGCGGCGGACCCATCGGATACTTTCGGCCAGCTCCTTCACCAGGACGTCAACATGTACACCACTGCCGGCCTGTCCACGGTATGGTCGCAGAGCGTTTCGGAATGGAATGGAACCGGTCCGCACGCTGGGATGCAGGCCACCCTGTTCCGTTCGCATGCCAGGGAAGAAATGGCTGCGGCGGAGACCGCACTCGCTCAGGCCACGGCGGCATTCCAACAAGGCTATTCGAAAAACTCACAGATTCAGGGATTGCTGCAAGGAGCGGTACAAGCGCACGATGCCGGACTCCGGCAATACGACAACTGGGATTACCGAGGCGTGCTGAATTCGGCTGCGCAGTCGCTGTCTCTGACCAGCCAGTCTCTGGCCCTGATGGGGCAGGCGGGCAAGATCTACGATCCGCTCCAGATCAATCCGCTTTCGCCCAACCTGAGTTTCCGTCCGGCGATCGACAGTGCGGAGCTCACAAAGGCGCTGCGATCGATCACTCTGGAGCGCTACAAGCAGGGCTTGCGCCTGCTGAGCGCGCATTGAGGCGAAGCGCCGGATAACTCAAAGGAGACTTTCATGAAATCGCGCCTGTTCCAATGCTCGTTGGTCGTAGTGACGCTCATTCCCCCGGGCCTGATTCCGCCCTCCGCGGACGCCCAGGTTCGTTTCTATGACCGGATACAAACGCAACCACAGCCTCCATCCCGCTGGGAGACTGCGATCGGCAACGCGCAACAGGGCCGCGTCAACGTGGGCCGGCGAATGAAAAACGCCGCCGCATCTCAGTCTCAGCCCGGCGTGTCTCGTGACATCGGCCTGACGATGCCTCATTGGACGAGCACCTTTACCTCACAAGGCGTCGCGTACCCGTTCACAGTGATTGGTTCCGACCCTTCGCAAGGGACAACGACCTCGGTTTCGACGGTGATCGTACCCTATCGTGTCATCTTCCCCGATGGCGGCGTTTTTGACGCGGCTACGGATCTCGTCGACCGAGTGACGCCGGTTGCCGGCATCGTGAATTCCCCTCTCTTCCAGCCCGTCTCTTAGTGCGGGAACCACCCGGCTCGGGACCACCGTTGAATTATCCGAACAGTTCAACCGCACCTATTACGACTTCAACCTTTGCTCCACTCCTTGAACAACAAAGACGAAATCGCCGGCACTGCCCAGATTCAGTTTTCGAACTTTCTGCGAGTCGAAGCCTTCTTGGAAGGAGGAGGCAACTTCGAGCCGCTCGAGTCCGGGCTTGACGGGTTTCTTGCCGACCAGGCTCTCGGCATCAATGACCCCGGGATCGTCGTCGGACTTTCCAGGATTTGACGGGAGTCCATGCCGCAATTGCCATCCCGGCGCAATTGTTTTCGGGTGCGGCGATGAATTCTTCCATGCAGGTCCCTCTACCCTTCCCATTGAAGTGACGGAATCGCCGCGATTTGAAAATTGAACGGGCGTTGGGCGGATAGGGGAATAGAATGTGCCCGGACCTGACTTCCACGCTGGGTTCCGGTCGGATCACGCACCAGGGCTCCGGAATCCACTTTGACGGATTGTCGTTGAGCCGCGGAATTACCGAACAGGCCAACAGCCTCCATATGTGCGGCCCGGACCGCCTCCCCGCAACGCGCGGCCCATTTGTGATACAGTCTGTATATACAGCGTGCGGTGAATGGGACCAGGCCAAGAATCTCCGAAATCAGCGGGACCACGGCGCAGTCACCTTCGAGTTGGCCGCTCTCGTCTTCGAGGACGAGGCTTGCCTGGTCGTTCCAGATCGTATCGATCGAGTAACGGGAGAGCAGCGCTGGCACGCAATCGGCGCGGTTCGGAATGAACCAGGAACTGTTGCCGCGCTGCTTGTCGTTCACGTTTATCGGGAGGAACACAATGGCGAAGAAATTATCCGCATCATCTCAGCCCGCGCGGCTGAAAAGGATGAACTCCGAGGATATCAAGAGCAGACGGTTGACTAACCGGGAGAGTCAAGCCCTTCAAGGGATTGCCGCACGACAAGCGGCGGAGGACGACTCACTTATCAATTTCAAAGGCATCCCACGTCTGACCGATCGACAGCTGGCAGCTATGGTGCGATTCCGCGACGTCAGACCGCGGAAGAGGGCAGTCAGCGTGCGCCTGGATGAACGCGTGCTCGTCTGGCTGAAATCGAAGGGCCGCGGCCACCTGACGCTGATTAACGACATTCTTGCGAATCTGATGGAGGCGGAGTTGAAGGCAGGCCGCGATCATTAGAGATTGCGAGCGATCCACTTTGAAGCGGTAGCATCGATTTAGAATTGTGATCAGTTCCATGGCTGTGGCCGTTGGGCGAAATCATCCACTGTTTCGACGAAAGGTTCCAAGAGGAAACACGTTGACCACACAGGGAGCCGCGGGACAGAGAACGCCCCGATATAATAGCGCGATACGAGCACGGTTCTACTGCGCAACCGGGCGGCGAAGAGGAGGGATCATGTGTGATCAGGATCATTTCGAAGAGGACCGGCAAGAGTACGAGGCTCGCGTTTTGGTGACACGTAAGCAATTCGGTGTAATGTTGGGAGCAGGCCTCGCGATGATGCTACCGCAAGTCGCCAACGCGGTCACAGTCACCGAAACCGACGTGAACATAACGACTCCGGACGGTGCCGCAGACTGCTACTTCGTGCATCCGGCCAGCGGCGCCGCTCCGGGAGTTCTCGTCTGGCCAGACATCTTCGGGCTGCGGCCGGCGTTCCGCCAGATGGGCAAACGACTCGCCGAATCGGGGTATTCGGTGCTCGTTGTGAATCCTTTCTACCGCGTCAAAAAGGCCCCGACGGCGGAAGCCGGCGGCGCAACTCCAATCCAGGAGTTGATACCGCTCGCGCGAGCGCTGAACGAGACGACGCAGATGACGGACGCCAAAGCGTTCATCGGGTGGCTGGACGGGCAAACGTCGGTCGCCAGGAACCGGAAGATCGGCACACAGGGCTATTGCATGGGTGGCCCGATTGCGTTTCGTACCGCGGCCGCCGTGCCTGATCGTGTCGGAGCAGTGGCCTCATTCCATGGCGGCGGACTCGTGACCGATGCGCCGAATAGTCCGCACCTTCAGGCCGCGAAGACCAAGGCGCAGTTCCTCATCGCGATCGCGGACAATGACGACAAGCGGTCGCCCAACGACAAGACCGTACTTAAGGAAACGTTCGCTAAGGCGAACCTGCCTGCGGAGATCGAAGTATACACCGACGCCGCGCATGGGTGGTGCCCTCCGGATTCGCGGGTCTACAATGAACGTCAGGCCGAGAAGGCGTGGAGCCGCTTGCTCGCGCTGTATGGAAAAGCGTTGGTCTGAACATCGAGTCCTGAGAGCTCCTGGCGTGGCGGCTTTCGTGAATCTACGCCGAAGAACTCCGGCTACAGGCAGTTGACCGGCAATCCGTGAGTGAGCGGATGCTGGCCGGCATCTCGGTACTAATCTGGCGGTTCACATCCGCGTCGGCCCCTCAAGGCGTTTCTCTGAGCTAGCCGTTTTCGACGCGCGCCTTTATATCCGAGTACGCCGTATCGATGAGCCTGCTTAGCGCTGCGGCGTTTGTGGCCGTTCCCGGTCTCAGCTTCACATGGCGCATGAACTTGCCGGTGCCTTGCAACAAGCGGGCCGGATCCGGCAGCGCTGCGCCGTGAAAGAACCCCACGTTTACGTGCGAGGTGAATACATTGACGTAGCCGAAGGGCGCATCTCCCAAACATGCAACCGGACAGCCGTCATGCAAAAGCTCCCGGACTTCGTCCCCGCACTTTCGCATCACCTCAAACCACTGATGCGCGATGGCTCCCAATTCACCTGCATGCTCTTTCATCCACGCATCGATGGCGGGATCCCGCTCGACAGCGCCGTTGAATCGCAGCAATTCCGTTCTCATCGTCGCTCTACTCTCTGCTTTCGAGATCTATGGTTACGTAGCACCCACACCTTCCCTCCAGCAAATCCCGCAATGACCGCATCTTTGTTTTTGTCTCTGTAGCGTCCCAAAAGGTGCGAGACACATCAAGCTCATAACTCACCACAAACGCGTGGATAGTTTCGATGTCCGTGATGGTGTAGCTACGCGCTACAGCCAACCCAATACGCTCCCGCAGAAGCTCGCCATTCCGTTCGCTTCACCGCAGTTTTGCACATTCGGCTTTCGCTCGCTGGAGAATCGGGACGTCAGGATCGGCATCCTTCCACAACTCGAAGAAGTCCTGAAATGCCTTTCTGGCGTTCGCCGTGTCGCCCGCAAGCGCGGAGCCGCGCGCCATCCCCAGATAGGACAGCGAATAAAACTGTCCTTGATAGGGGTAACGCCAGACGCTGGCCCAATTGGCGCCCACGGCGAAGGCCAACGACAAAGGATGCTCTAACGCCAGCCTGAAGGGCAGCTTCGCAGACAACGCGAGCGGAGTCAGCACATCCCAAGGCCACATATTCAGTCAACCAACCCTGATTGCACCGGAACGTACACGTCCCAGATTTCTCCTCTGGGAATGACGGCTCACTACTTCTTCGTGATCTTTGATAGCGGGAATGGATTTAGATGGATCTGTACAGACCCGGGCGTCGTGCTCAGCGGCGCCTCCCGGAAACAATTTCCGGCTCTGGGCGACTGGAGAGATTGACGGCAGCTCTCTGATGACGAACCTCAACACACGCGGGCGCTGACGCACTGGGCCATCGTTGGATCTGAAGAACGATCGAACCTCCGATCGGCTGCGGTTCAGACGTGAGCGCCTCGTGTTCCGCACGACTCGCCGGCGATAAGACATCAAACCAGGAGCCTGTGGCAGTGGTCCGGTTCCGGACATTTCGCAGGCGAAACCATCCGCGCCAGCTACGTGGCTCAACGATTTGTGGGGCGGGCTTCAGCCTGCCGGACTTCTGCCACAGGCTGCCAACTAGCCAGTTTATTCCAGGACGTAGCGTCGCCGGCTCACCAATCTACCTGGTCGTGGCCACTTTCCAAGATACGGGGTATCTGGGAAGTTGGCAGCCCAATTCGCAAGTGCTGATGCGCCCACGCCAACAGAGCTGGATTGGGCGGTATAACCGGCGTATAACTCCTAATTTGCAGTGATGCTTGAGGAGCACCGGCGTGAACACGCGTGAGACAACGTCGCCAAGCAGGTCTGGTATCCTCTCCCTTCCGTAGCTTTAAGATCGGAGGAAAGTTGCAGCTTCAGCCGTATTTAAATCGGCGTTTATCGATTTTCAAGGCTTTGATCCTGTCCTCAAGAGTAGAGGGCGACATGGCAAGCTTGACTGCAGCTCCCGATGGTCCGGAAACCCGGCCTCTGCTCTCGCCCAGCGCGGTCTCGACAATCTCCCGCTCGCTGTGCGGCTTAGCCTCCCGCTTGAAACCTACCGGCGTTGTGACTCGAGATGCCGGCTGAGAAGTCTCCTTGGAAAGCCACAACTCATCAACTGAAAATGCATCACCCGAGCTCAGAATCACGGACCTCTCAATTACGTTCTGCAACTCACGAATATTGCCAGGCCAGTCGTAGGACCGCAACAGGTCCAGCGTCGTCTTGTCGATCGATTGGATATTTTTGCCCGCTCGGTTCGCGTAGCGTTGCACGAAATACTTGACGAGCATCGGGATGTCGTCCTTACGCTCTCGCAGAGGTGGCGCCTCAATGGGGAATACGTTTAGCCGGTAAAATAGGTCCTCGCGGAACTTTCCATTGGCCACGGCGGCTTCCAAATCTCGATTCGTGGCAGCAATGACGCGAACGTCCACGTGTATAGGGCGTCCTCCCCCCACGCGCTCGAATTCCCGTTCCTGCAGCACCCTCAACAGAGCGGCCTGAGTGTCGGGTGGAAGTTCGCCCACTTCGTCCAGGAAGATGGTTCCGCCATCAGCCATTTCGAAGCGGCCAAGACGACGCTGCGTGGCTCCCGTGAAAGCTCCCTTCTCATGGCCAAATAACTCTGAGGAAATCAGCGATGGCGCCAATGCGGCGCAGTTCACACTGACGAACGCACGTCCAGCCCTCCGGGATCGCTTGTGAACGGCGCGGGCGATGAGTTCTTTGCCAGTGCCCGTCTCTCCGTTGATCAACACTGTGGCGTCGGTCGGAGCCACGACCGCTACTATGCCGAGCATGCGCCGGAGGGCGGCGCTGTTTCCGACAATGCGGGGTAATCCGCTGCCGTAAAGCTCGTCGCTGTCAAGCCCGATTTTCGCCAAAGCCGCATCCTTGATTTCAATGGTTACGCTGTGATTGACTGCCGGCGCTTCACCTAGCCAGCTTGTTTGTGACGCCATACCTGATTCCTTCGTCCGCTATATTTTCGACGCTCACGTGTCCAGGCCCCGCTTTAACTAACTTCCAAACTTTCCGCTGCTAAGGCGCTGCGAAGGGCGCCTGTACGGTTCTTGCGCCTGCCCCCCTCCGACGATTACGACAATTGGTACGAGCTCGCTCATGACATCCGTTGCATTGCACGTCGAAGTGCGTCTGCATATATACTGGACCTTCGGCGTGCATTTGAACATTCCCCATTGGCGTGTTTTTCTACTATCACTGGCAGCCGAGACCACTCTCCCTCGATAGTGGTAGTGGTCCGCGCGTCCACTTCCCGACCAGGCACGGGACAGGTCCGTCATTCTCCCCCAGGCAATCAGTTATTCACGTGAACGATAGGGAATGATAATTTCCTTGCGTCCGTATAGATAGGCGTCGATAGAGAACGCGCCGGGGCCAAGGAATAGTACAGCCATGCTCATGGTTTCGGCGAATAGGGTGGGCAACAACCGGTCAAAGAGATCCCGCGTTGGCAGCGAAAAGGTGTGTAGCGAGATGAATGCGATACCTAACGTGATTAAGAAGCTAGCGAGGCGGGTTCGACATCCCGTTACCTGCAAAATGCCAGTAAGAACCGCGAGGCCGCCGACAATACGAACTGCAGCCCCCGCGTCCTTGGTTGCCAAGCATAGTACCCCCTGCCACGCCGCCGTGAAGCCGATAACCGACCTCAGCAGCACCAAGCCGATGCCGGCCAGGCCTCCCGGATAGGCGGAAAATAATCGTTTCAACCAGAATCTCCTTGTCCGGCGTGTGGACCATAAAGGCACACGATGCTGTCAGGATATCCACTTGCCACGCCCGCTCGATACTCACGAAAAGGAGATTTTTTTGTACCGCTTTCTTGGTAGGGAAGAGTCCTCAGAGCCGAATGATGCCGCGCCGGACTGCGATTGTGACTGCGTGAGTCCGGTCAGTAGCTCCAAGCTTCTGCATGATGTTCTTGACGTGCACTTTCACGGTTCCCTCCGCGACAAAGAGCTTGGCGGCAATATCAGAGTTGCGATTCCCTTCGGCAATTTGCTCCAGCACGTCGAGCTCGCGCGAAGTCAGCCGTTCGTCGGATAGATGCTCCGCCAGATGCACAGCAATCTCCGGCGAAACGTGCGTTTTCCCCTTGTGGACTTGGCGAATGACCTCGAACATGCTTTCCGGAGCCATACTCTTGAACAGATAGCCGCGAGCGCCTGCTTCGAGGGCGCGCTGGACTTCCACATCGCCCTCGAACGTTGTCAACATAATGATCCGAGCTTCTGGGAATTCCCTCCGTATAGCTGTTAGCGCCTCTATGCCGCTCATATCGGGAAGTCTCAGATCGAGCAGGGTTACGTCCGGATGGTATTGCCGGAATTGGGAAATCGCTTCGACCCCCGGTGCCGCATCCGCTACCACTTGCATGTCGGGCTGATCGTTGATGACTGTTGCGATGCCCTCACGCACAAGCGCATGATCGTCAACGCTCAATATTCTGATGCGGACTAGCTCGTTCATCTCGGTCCTCCCTTTCAGCTAATTCGGAATGAACTGAGTCTGGGCGGAAAAGTCTATGAACCCATCCTCGTCTTTTGCCAACATCTTCGGGCACAAAAGCAAGTTCGGCGGCAATCGTCAGTACTACTTGGGTTCCTGCTCCTGGATTGCTGAATAGATTCAGCTTGGCGCCAATTCTTTCGGCCCGCTCCCGTATTCCCTTCAGCCCCCAGTGTCCCGCTTTCCCTGATTGCAACATCTGAGCGTCGATGCCGCAACCGTTGTCTTGAACCAGCACACGAAGCCGATTTGCGGCGTATTCCACCTCGACTTCGATATTGGTTGCTCCCGCGTGCTGAAACGCATTCACTATGGCTTCGCGTCCGATTCGGTAAACATCGTCCAGGAGAACCGGCCGCAAAGATCGCGGGCGCCCTTCCACGCGCACTCGGAATCCAACATCCTCAGACGCGGCAAGTTCCTGAGGAATGCGAGACAAAGCCTGCCCGAGTTCCAAGTCGCCGAGTTGCGATGAACGAATTCCTCGCAGGGCGATTCGGCTTTCCTCACTCGCTTTTCCAATTAGTTCCAGGGCTCTTCTTAAGGGCTGCTTGGCCGGCGAATCCTCCGCTAAGCGGCCAAAAGCGGCGTGTACCTGGAGCGAAGCGCTCAGATAGCCTTGCAGCAATGTATCGTGCAGGTCGCCTGCAATGCGTTCTCTTTCGAGCGTTCGCTCCCGGAACTGCGCCTGCACCTTTGCAACGGTCTGTCTGATGCGTAATCGCAAGATGCCCCAAAGACCCAGCATTGCCGCCAGCACGCAGAGTGAACGAAACCAGGTGGTCTGGTTGAACGCGGGCGGAACTTCCATGTTCATGGTGGCGCCCGCTTCATTCCATAAATTGTCACCGTTCGAGGCGCTTACCACGAACCGATACTTACCTGGGGGCAGATTATTATAAAAGGCTTGCCGGCGCGAACCGGCATGTCTGCCAGCCTGCATCCATGCCTTCCAATTTGTATCGAAAGCGCACTCGACTCGCGCGATTCAGACTCACAGCGGTGTAATCGATTTCCAGGCTTTTTGTTCGAGCGGCGAGCTTGGCATTCGTGGCAGCGTTAAAGGTTTTTCCATCCGCAATTGCGCGCACGATGGAAACGGGAGGGACAGGAGAGCTGAGACTGGGATCCTCGGGATCGACTGATACAACGCCCGCCCGCAAACCAAACCAAATGCGGCCGTCAGGGGCCGAAACCGCGGTCGGAAAGGGCCGGATGCGTTGTGGAACACTCGGCAAGCCATCCGTCAGGTCGTAGAGTTCGGAATGGACCGCGTATGCCGGATTCTTCTCCGCTTCCCGGAGTTCGGCCGCCGCGACACGCCTTGCTCCGTCCCATGCGTTGAGCCAAAGATCGCCGTTCCTTGCCTTCGCAATTCCTGTGATTCCTGAGAATGGCCTGTTGTTTGCCTCCGACAGTACTGTGGAAGCGCCGGCCGTCGAAACGTACCAACCCATTTACACCAGCCAAGCCAGCAATCCGATCGGCCGCTCAAGATGGCCGCCACTGGCCCAATATTCAGGCCATCTTTTACCGAAAACCTTCGCACGGAAGTTCCATCGATGACGGCTACCTCCCCGTTTAGGTAGCCAGCCCAAAGTTTACCGTCGGGACCAGTGTTCAGGATCACAACCCATGCCTCCGGCAGACCTGTCAGTCCTCCATTCCTGGTCCAATGCCCGCCTTCCCACTTGGCTAAGCCATACGGTATGAAAGAAGCCCACACGGCGCCGGCTCGGTCCTCAACTATCGATTGCACCGCCACCTGAGACTCCAGTTCCGGCTGTCAACGGTAATCTGACTATCTTTCCTTCCTTTGGGCGATCGCTGGGCGGATCGTTAATAGATCCGATCGTCAAGGGCGAGGCAGTCGCAAACCACAAGGTCCCACGCTGGGTTTCGTAGAGGCTCTGAATGCCAATTTCAGGAAGGGTAATCCTCTCGGTCTTTCCCTCCGGAGAGGCGATCCACAATCCTCCTCTGTCAACGCTGCCAATCCAGACGCGGCCGTCCTTTTGCGCCTGGATGCCGAAAGAGGCAATTCCTGGCTTGGGGAGGGCCGGAAGAAAGGAAGGTTCGCGGAAGTGGTCCAAGCCGTGATCGGTGCCCACCCAGATGCTCCCGTCACGCCGATCTCGAAAGATGGACTGGATCAGATCGGAGGTCAGGCCATCGCGCTTGGTAAACGATTCCACCTTCCCTTCAGGACGACCTGGGTGGAAGGCATCGCGAAATGCGGCCGCATCCAACCGCCGGATCCCTCCGCCCCGCACGGATCTCGTCCAGAGATTTCCGCGGCGATCAAAAGTGAGAATAGAATGATCAGAATAAGGGGAGGCAGCGCTCCAGTTATCGTGGACAACACAGTGAGGACCGGCGGTGCCGTTTAACACTTCCGCTAATGGACAGACTCCCGAACTCGTGCTGGCCCAATACTCTCCTGAAGGCGACTGATCGAAAGAGAGGTTTTCCTGCGGCAACCGCGAGCCGCTCAAAGTGGCGCAAACCATGCTTCAGCCGGAAAAGACCATGCTCAAAGCTATTAGCCCAAAGTGTTCCGTTTGAATCGATCTGGAGCGAAAATCGCACCATTTCAGGGACGCCCCACGCTTTCCCGACGAAACGCCATTGTGAGCCATCGAAGCGCTGGAGTCCTGATTCTGTGGCGGCCCAAATTGTTCCGTCCGGATCTTTTGCAAAACCCATTACGGTCGTATTGAGCGGAATTCCTTCGAACTTCGGGAAGCGCTTCGCCACTCCGTTCCGCAGCAGGATTGCGCCACTATACGAAGTTCCGATCCACAGGTCGCCATTCTCAGTGTCGAGGAGCCTATAGACTTCCGTCGGCGCTGGAGAGTCCCCATCAATCGCACGTACCCGATCGAAAGTGAAACCATCGAAGCGATAGAGACCTTCGCCGGAACCCAGCAACAGCGAGCCGTCGGGGGCTTGACTGATATCGTTAATCGTCGGAGGCGCGCCTTCACGCTCCGTCCACGCGGTGTGCTGTAGCTGAAAAAGAGACGGATTGAGCGTACCCGGCGGGCGAGCGTTTTCGGGAAAAGCGCACGCTCCCAGGACGAGGCTGAGGAGTCCTCGTGCCGTTAGCAGAGCTACGGAAGCCAATGCCGGATGGGCTTTCGTCATTGGGCGTACCTGCCATTATAAGTCGTCCAGATGGGGCGACCAGCCGCGGCAGAGAGAGCGCCCCCGCTCGTTCGAACGGCGTAAAGTGACCCGAGAGCGCAAAGCCACTGAAAAACCGTTGGCTTTGGCCAGCACAGGAGCTAATTAAGACGCCGGTTGAGGCCAAAGCGGTCCGGAGAATCATCGCGCTCACGAACATCCGCCGAAATCACATCTTGCGTTAATTGACGAGCGAGTGCTCTCCATACCCCGGGTCCACCGTTTTACGCCGACTGATGGTTATCCGCCATTCCTCGAGTCTCAGTTGTTTCTCGGATTCAGAGGTGTGCTACTTGTGTGGAAATCGTGAGGACCGGTGCGGGCGCCACGGGAGCCTTACCATGTTCACGTAAGATGTTGGTTTGTCGAGCAATTACGCGCTTTGGCACGCATAGGGAACGCGAACACCCTAGCGTTTACCCGACATTCACATCGATGGTGGACCTGCCGGAACTTGGCCGAAGCACCCTTGGCAAGCCCGCTTTCGGTGAGTTCTGCAAGTGAGTAACAAAAATCTTCAAAAATCTTCACCAACAAAACCAATAACATACAAGAAATCCGCCCAATCCCGCACAATCCCTCCTATAAGCTCAAGCCAGGAAGGAGAAATACATGACCGAAAAGGTAAGCACGATAACCGGCCGTAGCGCATATCCGCTGGCCGACACGAAAAAGACCGACGAATTACGCCAAAGCTCGGTAACAAACGCCGCCGAACGTACCCCCATCGCCCAGGCGCTTGTCCTGGCCGGTGAAAGCCTCGACACATTTGAGGTTTTACGCAAATCCTACTATGACTTCTGGCAACCGCAAGATCTGTTCGAGGCAGACCTGGTGGACGACATGGTCGCCGCCCGCTGGCGGCTTACACGCATCCGGACCGCCGAAACCCAAATCGCCGCCCGCTGCCTGGCCGCTTCCAACGAGGACGATCAACCACGCCCCAACTCCCGCGAAGACGTCCTGATTCGCATATTTTCGGCATCGGACGCCCGCTACAATCGCCAACTCCGTCAAGCCATCGCCTCGCTCCGCGACGCGCAAAACCAGCGCCGCGACCGGGAGTCTGCATTAGTCCGCGCAATCAACAAATAAACCGCACAAGGAGAAAAATCATGAAATCTCAAGCAAGAATCGACGCAGGCCGCCGCAATGGAATGCTGGCCAAAGGAAAGAAGTCCGAGGAAGCGCGCCAGAAATGCGTCCAAAATAGCGTGAAACACGGTCTATTTTCAAAAACGTTGGTGTTAGCCAACGAAAGTCCCGAACTCCTCGAGGAGACGCGGAAACCCTACTACGAAGTCTGGAAACCGGAAAACGAATTCGAAGCCGACCTCGTCAACGACATGATAGCCGCCCGCTGGCGTCTCAATCGCATCATGGCGGTCGAAGGCGAAATCCTCGATCTGCGTCAAGCCCGCATGGACCACTCCGGAGAGCTCAAAAAAGAGTTCGAAATCATCCCCGAACCAACCCGCCTGGCCATCGCCTACGATGAGGAGTCGAACAAATCCAAAACCCTCGCCAATCTCTCGCGCTACGAAGCCCGCTACTTCCGCCAATTCCGCCAAGCCGCCGCCGAGCTAAGCCGAATCCAAAAAGAACGCCGCGCCGCCGAACGGGACGAAGCCGCCGAAGCCGCCGAAGAAGCAATCACATGCGAACAAGAGCCAATTTGCAGGAACGAAGGTAACGCTACCTCAAAATCAGCCAAGCCAACCTTCGAAATCGTCCGTCCCGCGCCCGGAACGCAGCCGGACCCGGTCTCACAACCCTTGAATCCCACTCCGGAGGACAAGCCGAGGCGCTGATCACATGAAAATCACGCAAATCAACGGATCACCACTCGATCCGCCCGACTAAGACCGAATGAGGACGGCTACCAACGTCGCTAAAGCTGCCACGGGCAGCGGTGATCCGCCCGAACGTACTGAGCGTCGCAACGTTGTACACGCGAATCGGATCGCTCAAGTTAAAGCGCGTAAACACGTTGTTAAAGTCCCAGCGTGCCGAAAACTTCATGCGTTCTTTCAAGGTCCAGGTCTTCGACAGCGAAGCCTGCGCCCACATCAGGCCTGGAGAGGTCAATGTGTTGCGCCCGAGAGTGCCCGGGGTGAAAGGGGCCGGGTAAGCGAAAGCGGCCGCGTTGAGGTATGGATTCTGCGCGCTGGTCGGAAGCCGGTTAGGGCCGATGGACCAATCTGGGGTCATCGCCTGGTCATTGGGTAGAATCTGATTCGGCCGCAACTGCCCGGGAAGCCACACGTACGGCTGTCCCGGCGCATAGGGCGTCGAGGGCGCACCAGCGAAGGTAACCGTGATCGGCGGCCCGCTCTGAAGCGTCTGTGAGAACATCAGGTCCCATCCCCCGATGACCGCATCCAGAATACCGCGCTTGTTGCCGAAGGGCCGGCCCTTGCCATACGGCAGCTCGTAGATGAAAGTGCCTACGAACCGATGCGAGATGTCGAAGTTGGAACGGGCCTTTTCCAGACTGCGGTTGTAGTACGTCACACCGGAAGCTCCGCCATCCGCGTCGGCATCCGTGATGTTCTTCGACCATGTGTAGAAGCCATTGGCGAAGAACCCGCTGTGGAATCGGCGCTCCACGCGGACCGTCGCGCTGTGATACGTGTTGTGTCCGAAGTTTGAGTAGAGCTGAATGGTGCCGAATTGTGGGTACGGTTTGAAGTTCTGATAGTTCCGGCGAATATTATCCAGAGTCGCGTAGTCCGTGGAAACGTTCAGCGGAACCTGGTTGATGTCCCAGTTGTTCAACAAACCAACTCCGGCAGAGCCCTGGTAAATGGTCTCGAGCAGGATGTTGTTCATGAATTCCCATTGGAACCCGCCGGACCAGTTCATGATGTACGGCATGCGGATATTCGGATCGATCCACGAAACGTTGCGGCTGGAATAGTTCGTTCCCACAAACGGCGCACTGCCGTCGGCTGCAACCTTGAACGGAACCGCGCCGGGACCCTGAGAAAGAAGGAATGCCGGACGGGGATCGCCAACCGGAGCCTGTACTGCCGCTGAAGCCAGATATTCCTCGAAATTCTGGCTCAGCGACGACATGAAAAGGTCCTGCGAAATGATTCCGAAACTGCCACGGAACACGAGCTTCGGACGGAAGTTCCACGCAAGGCCGACGCGAGGCTGAAAGTTGTTAAATTTGCTGGCCGACAACGATCCGGGTTTGTGAACGATGGCGCCAAGCTTGCCCGTGATCGGATCAGTCGCAGTCGGGTCGAAGTTCGACTGCTGGCCGTACTTGGTCGTGTAAGGAGACTCGTAAGACCAGCGCAGGCCATAGCTGATGGTTAGATTCCGGAGCGGCTTCCAATCGTCCTGTAGGTAAAGAGAGTGACTCCACCAGCGGGGCAGCCATGTTGCGAGAGCTTGCGTGAATTGCGCCTGCCCCACCGTGCCCAGCAGTAAATCGGCAAAGTCGTTCCCGGAAGTCCCCGCCGTTGAGAAAGGAAACTCGGTACCGCTCATGAAGTATTTACCGGAAGGCAACGCTTCCGTCAACACGTTGTAGCGGGTGCGCAATATCTCATAGCCGCCTTTCACCGTATGCTTGCCCCAGACCTTGGTCAGGTTCTCCTGGGCGCGCAAGTCCTCCCACACCTCAGACGAGGTTCCCCCGGGCCCTGTCCGGTAGTAGTTATTTGCGTCGGAGAGAGTGGAAGGAATGATGGACGATTGTGAGCTGCCGCTGGGCACGAAATAGGGAAAGGTCGCGCCGCTTACTCCCGGGATACCAAGTTGCTTGGCCCAATCCTGGTTGGCCGAGACCGGATCTTTCGTGGTCTTGCGCCGGTTGAATCCTACGCGGAATTCATTGATGAGCGTCGGAGTGATCGTGTAAGTGTCGGACACCACTATGTTGGGCTGGTCGATGGGAAACGGAACCGCATTTGCATCGATCAATCGCCAGTTCGCTTCGTTCACCCAACGATCGCGGAACGCTGTGTGGTGAGACTGCGAATAGCGCGCGAAGATCTTATGGTTGGCGTTGAACTCGTGATCGATCTTAATATCAAATCGAGTGCGATACGACCTATAGGTGGTCGGCGAAACCAGATTCTGATGCGGGCCGAGTTTGTCGACAAAACCCGGTGTCACATCGGCGGGCGTGAAGGGCTGGTGCGAAAGAAAGTTGTTCGCCACGGGATCGAAGCGATTCTTGGGAATGGTATTGTTCGGGAATGGATCGCTGGTCCAGGTGCCGTTCGAAAGCTGGCGAATGGTAGTCGGATCGTAAATGGTGTTCCCGATCTGCTTTCCCGTAGGGTCGAAGAAATTGAAATTCCCGTTCAGCATGTCGTTGCTGGGCACGTCGCCGGTAAACGTCTCGGACGATTTCTCGTGGTGCCTGGCAAATCCGAATAGCCAGAACGTCTTGTCCTTCCCGTTATAGATTTTCGGAATCCTGATCGGGCCGCTCAACACCGCCGAGAGCTCGTGATAGGTCTCCGGCGGAGGCAGGATCGTGTCGAAGTAATCGCGGTGTAGCAGCGTGCTGTTCAAGTAGCGGTCTTCCAGGCTTCCATGAAATTGATTCGTGCCGCTGCGGAATACGACGTTCAGTCCGCCGCCCGCTGTGTGCCCGAATTCAGCGGGCATTCCGGTAGAGTAAGCTTTCACTTCCTGGATTGCGTCGATGCTCGAGGAAACCACGCGATTGGTAGTGCCTACGGCCCCGGTGACGGGTTCCTTCGCGCCCAGGCCGTCCAAGGCATAGCCCATTGAGCGTTCGCGCTGCCCGTTGATGTGGAGCCCGTTGATCACCTGCGTGTCCGGAAGATATGGCAGAATGCGAAACGTCAACTTCTGCATGATGGGTATCTTCACCACCGTTGCACCTTCCATGATGCCGCCTGACACGGTCGTCTCGGTTTCGAGTAACGGAGTAGTGGCCTGCACTTCTACAGATTCGGCGACGTTGCCTATTTCAAGCGCCACGTCAATTCGAGGTTGCTCGTTGGTGCGGAGTTCGATACCGCTGCGCACATATTTCTTGAACCCTGCAACCTCCACCGTCAGGTTGTAGGTTCCCGGCCGGAGGTACGGAAGGTAGTAGTAGCCTTCGCTATTCGTCGTGCCCTCGGAAGTGAATCCCATTTCGGCATTGACGACGCTCACCTTCGCGCCGGCGATGACCGCGCCCGATGTATCGGTTACCGTTCCGACCATGGTGGCTGCGCCCGTTGTCTGGGCCCAAGCCACAGACGAAAGTGATGCGAGTACCGCAAGTACGCCGATCCACTTCATGTCAATACCCCCGGTGAAACCCCAGCTTTAGCGTTTAAAAACGGTTTGAGCCGTTTGTGGAAGCATAATAAAGTTCACGAAGAAGTTCAAGACCTATTTGACCGCGACAATCGAAATCTGTTCGAGAGTGGGCCATCGGCCCTCTGCATCTGCCTTGCGCTCGCCGGGCCGGACCGGTTGAATCGTAGTCCGGACCGGAAGCACTCCGCCCACAAAATACTGCGCGTAGACTCCATTCATGCGCGCGAAGTCGTCGACGTTATCCAGGTAAACATTGCTCACCACAACGTTTGAGAAGTTCATGCCCGCTTCCTCCAGTCCGTCCAGGAGATTACGCATCGTCTGCCGCAGTTGATGCTCCACGGTGGACGCGTAGATGCCGCTTTTCGGACCGGGGATGAATCCCGATTTCGCCGAGCAATACAGAGTGTCGCCCGCGAAGACGCAAGGGCTCGCAGTGGCGCTCGGGGCCATATTCTTGGGCCGCACGGCGCGTCGTTGTTGTAGATTCCGAACGGCCACTCCGCTGAACTCGATAGCGGCCCCATTCGGAAGATCGTTCACGCGAATGGTCGCGCGGGCGGGCGTGTTTCCAAACTCAAAATGGCTCGCATAGACTTTGTTCATCACGTCCATCGGCATCTTTTCAGTCAGGTACGGATTCACGAACACCAAATTCCGGTAGTCCATGCCAGCGGCCAGCAGCGTCTGGCGCATCCGGTCCATCGAGAGCTCCACCTGGGCCGCCGGATCGCTCGGGATCTTTCCAGTCTTAATGTCCCGGCCGAGAAAGCCCGAGAGAAACAATCTTTCGCCCACCAAAATACCGGGTGCAAGCGGCGACGTCGCAGGATAACCGGCCGGAGCAACGCGTCGCTTGCGAGCTAGATCCCTCACGGCGATCGCATTCACCTCCACCGGAGTTCCGGGAAGCAACGCGACCCCGATAGTGGAGCGCGCCGGTGGATTCTTCGGAAAGACCTCCTTCCACACACGGTTCAAAGTCTCTTCGCTCGAGGCATCCGTCAAGTGCACGGTCGCCATGACGACATGTTCCATAGTCAGCCCGGCGGCTTCGACAATTGCCCTGATGTTTTCGAAACACTGCCGAAGCTGCGCGTCAACAGAGGGCGCCATCGAGCCATCCGGCTTCTTCGCGCCCTCGCCGGACACGTAAAGAAACTCTCCCGTCATCACTCCGGGGCTGTACGGACCTGTCGGCTTCGGACCATTCGCCGGAGCTATGGCTTTCTTTTCCGCGGCAAACGTCGCGAACACAGCGAGAAGGCAAATCAAATATCGCATTCAGTTAGATTACTACCGAAAACGTGATACTCTGCCTGAATCGTGCTCTTGGACCGCCGGACCTTCCTGGCTCAAGCCGCAGTCGCCCTCGCCCAGAGGCAGCAGGGCCGTCTGATTATCGACACACACCTTGAGGTCTGGACCTCCGATCCGCGCTTTCCGTTTCATCACCCTGAGCGTCCTGACCTGAAGCGTGTTCCCGTTGACGCGCCCATCGAAAACCAGGTTCAGCAGATGAAGGACTTCGGATTGCGATATGCCGTACTCATCAATCCCAGGTTTTTTGGTTGGGACAACTCGTACATCGACTACTCGTTGCATCGCTACCCAAACCTCTTCGTTGCGCACGGGCTTTTGAATCCCGAAGATCCGAAGATGGTCGAGACGTTCCGCCACTGGATCAAGGAGCGCGGATTTCAAGGGATGCGGTTTAGCCCGCTCTATCACCCGAAATCCACCTGGCTGAACTCAAAAGAGCACTATCCACTGTGGCGCGAGGCGGAAAAGCTTCAGGCTGTTTTCAACTACTACATCCTTCCGCACCAAATGCCCATGTTGGAAGATATGGCCGGACGCTTTCCCGGAGTGAAGATCGTGATCGACCATCTGGGTAAGCCCGATCTTCACTCGCCGGACCCCTGGCCTGAGTTCCGCAAGATGTTCCGCCTGAAACGCTTTCCGCAGGTCTGGGTAAGCGCTTCGGAACCCTACGAGCTCTCGCTCGGCAAAGACTTCCCGTACCGTGACACCATCCCCTTTTTCAAAGCCACCTATGAGGAATTCGGTGGAAAGCAAATCATCTGGGGCACGGGATATCCCCGCCCACGTTGGGAATTGCCCATGGACAAAGAGCTCGAGTTCGTGGAAAAGGTTCTCGATTTCTATTCAGAGACTGATCGCAAACGCATCTTAGGTGAAAACGCCCTTCGCATCTGGAAGTTCCCAGGAAAAACATGAAAAGACGAACGTTCCTAGCCTCACTCGCGGCCACATTGGCTCGCACCGCCGACCGGCTGCCGGCAAATCGAAACATCAAATGGGCTCTCAGTGCAGGTCTGTGGTCGCACTATCCGCCCGGCCCCTTTACGGACATCCTCGACGTGATGCGCGACACGGGCTTCATCGGTGTGCGGCTCACCGGCTATCCCGGCATCCTGAAGACCTACAGCCTGACGGCGCAGCAACTGGAGAGCGAAGTCTCAAAGCGGAATCTGCACGTTGCCACCATCTCATTCGGCGGACCCGTTCACGAGCTGTCGCAGCACAAGAAGGTCGTCACCAACGCGCGCGAGGCAATGCGATTTCTTCAGACGTTTGGGGCGAAGCACTTGGTCGTGTTTCCGCCCGGCCGGAGACCGCCGGGTGAGGACGTGGATGCTGCCTTCCGCACGATGTGTGGCGGGTTTAACCGTATCGGCGAGGCCGCCGGTGAAATGGGCTTTCAAGCCGGCCTTCACAATCATCTGGATGCGATGGTACAAGGTCCCGAGGAAGTGGACCGATGCATGGAGTTAACCGATCCCAAGTTGTTCAACTTCTCTCCCGACACGGGCCATCTCCATCTCGGCGGATCCGATGTCGTGAAGACATACGAAAAGTACAAGCATCGACTGATCTTCATGGATTACAAAGACGCGCGCTGGACCACTCCGGCCGCCGACCTGACCCTGCCGAACGGGAAGGTCCACAAGAAGGATTCCTCGGAAGCCAAGTTCTTCGAGAGTATCTACGACCTGGGCGACGGCGATGTCAACTTTCCCGCATGCCATCGCATTCTGAAAGAGATTCAATTCAAAGGTTGGAATTGCGTAGATCTGGACCGAACGCGAAAAGGCCCGCTAGCCAGCTATCAGCACAGCGGCCAATACATCGTAGATCGGCTTGAACCAATCTATAGTTAGCCTGCGCCAGACGAGCAGCTAAAACACTCATGTGATAATGCGACCGGAGGGCCCGGCGGCTTTGGACGCGCAAATCACGGAACTGCTGCTGCGGGTCCGCGCCGGCGATTCATCCGCCTCCGATGAACTCATGCCGGTGGTGTACGCCGAACTGCACCGCATTGCACGGCGTCACCTAAGCAAAGAACGGCAGGACCATACCCTCCAGCCGACAGCTCTGGTGAATGAAGTTTACTTGAGGATGTTCCGAGGTTCGAACCCGCAGTTTTCCGACAGAGCGCACTTCATGGCGATCGCTTCGCGCATCATGCGGAGCATTCTCGTGGACTATGCGCGTGCGCGGGCGTCCGCCAAGCGAGGCGGACACGGCCAACGAATTGCGTTTGACACGGATCTCGCCATGCCCGTGACATATAGCGATGCGCTGGTATCGCTCTTGGATCTGGACTTAGCTATTGAGGCGCTGGAGCGCGAGAATCCGTCTCCCGCGCAGGTCATCGAAATGCGGTACTTCGGAGGCATGACCGCCGAGGAGACAGCCGAAGTGGTCGGCCGGTCGGTCAACATCGTACAGCACGAGCTGCGCTTCGCGCACGCCTGGCTGAGGCGGCGGCTCAGCGGGGAGTCAGGCTGAGCGATCTCTCGAGCCCGATCTGCCGGAGCACAAACGAATTGTTAGGGAGCTTCTGTTCCCAGTGCTGCCAAAGCTCCAGCCGGCGCGCTTCAAGAGCGGATGCAAGGTCAGCTTGAGCCGCTCGCCGATGCACTGCCGCCATTCCTGCATAAATATTCGACAGCTCCGTGGCGTCTTCCAATCTCGTCTCCGGGTCCGGTTTGGCCGCCGCAATCCGATCGAGCAATTCCCGGTAGACCTGGAGCGCCCGAGTAACGTTTCCTGTTTCGGCCTCATCGTCAGCAAGCGCGCGGAGAGCTTCTTCCGCGTCTGAACCTGGCTCGATCTTGTCCGCGGGATAATACTTGAGCTGGCGCAGCCGTTGGAAGGCAGCGTCCAGGCGTTGCCGGGCCTCGGCGGGCCGGCCTACGCGCCGCAGCGGATAGCTGGAGCCCACCAACAACCTCACAACGTAGGCTTGCAAGTGCACATCGCTCTTGATATCGGTCAAGTGACTTAGCGTGTGATCATAGACGCCTAGGGCGCGGCGTGCGTCGGAGTGACGCAGAGCGGCAGCCAGTGGGATTCCGGCCATTGCAAGGGTGCCTCGATCATTATGATCGTTCAGATCCTGGTGCACCAGAGCGTCTGAGATATCGAAGGCGCGCTCCAGAGGCTTCACCGCCTCGTCGGACCGGCCCAGGCTGATGCCGCTTTCGTCGCCGAGAATCTTGCCTTCGTAGACCAGAGCCTGGGCAAAATTCAAGATTTGTCCGCGGCGGACCTTCGTTGGATCGGTGTCCAGGAGCGCCACCGACTCGTGAATCGCCTGGAGAGCCTCTTCCAGATTGCCCTGGCGTTGAAAGACCCTCGCCCTGACCCACTGCAAAGTACCGCGGTAAGCCGGGAAATCAAAGGTCCGCGTGAGGTCGATGGCGCGGCTGGTGAGGCCCAGAGCTTTATCGAATTGCCGATCGGATACATAGCGGTTGGCCACGTTCAAATAAGTATTCAGGATTGCTGAATCTTCGGCGCTATCGCCCTTTTGCGCGTGGAACTTCTCCAGCGAATCCGCCGCTGCCCCCGCGAACCGCAGCGCTTCCTCGTCCCGGTTATAGAATCCGGCCAGGATCATTCGATCATGCGCGATCTGTGCCGCGCGGAGGAGCGCCGTGCGATTCTGAGGTTGCACTTCGAGTACGGAATGGATCAATCTGTCCGCAATCTGAAGGTTTTGCGCGGCTTGGTCGAGCTGTCCGAGATTCGGGCCGATGGGCACTCCTTGCACGCGTGCCACCCGCATATACGCGTTGCCGACTTCCAATGCAAGCCCAGGGTCGCCCTGGACGTCCGCGGCAAGCTGCCCTAAGTACTTCAGAGACGTGTCCACAATGAACTGCCTGGTCTTGGCGCTGCCGGGCAATTCGCGGGCCATGGCATCGATATCAAACAGTTTGTTGGCCAGTTGGCGCACTTCCGTGAAACGCCGTTGGGCAATCGCACGCTCCCGGTTGGCCACGTACAAACCCGCCGAGAGACTTAAGACGACGAGCGCGGCCGCAGCCACAGGCACCCAATGCCGCCGCAGGAATTTGCGCGCGTGATACCAGGCACTGCCCGACCGGGCCTCCACCGGTCGTGATTCGAGCACCGCGCGTACGTCGGCTGCCAATGCATCCACGGCGGCATAGCGTTCCTCCGGCTCCTTGCGCAACGCCTTGGCCAGGACGTAGTCCAGGTCTCGCGGCAGCGCGCGGTTCCATCGCCTCGCGGCAGCCGGCTCTGTCAAGCAGATGAGCACTTCGACGGACTCGGTTCGGCCGTCCGCCGGCGTGTGCGGCGATCGGCCCGTGAGAAGCCGGTATAGCACGGCTGCCAGCGAATACACATCGGTCGCAGTGGTGCGCGCCGCGCCGCGGACCTGCTCGGGACTGGCGTAGTCCGGGGTCAACAGCCGTTCCTTGGTCAAGCTCCGGTCCGTCTGCTCATCCACTATTCGCGCGATTCCAAAGTCGAGCAGCTTGGGTTGACCGCTGGCCTCCACCAGGATGTTCGAAGGTTTCAAATCACGGTGAATGACCAGATTGCGATGAGCATAGGAGACTGCATCGCATACCAGCAGGAAGAGTCGAAGTTTCGCCCGAAGATCGAGATCCTGGGAATAGACATCGATTGGAATTCCGTCGATGTACTCCATCACAAGGTATGGCTGCCCCCCGGCGGTGTGACCGGCATCCAGCAGGCGGGCGATGCCGGGATGACTGAGGGAGGCGAGAATCTGCCGCTCCTTGAGGAAACGATCCCGGAACGCAGGCTCTTCGGCATCGGCGCGGACAAACTTGATGGCGACCTGCTGTTCCACCTCGCCATCGGTGCGTTGCGCCAGAAAGACCGCACCCATACCACCCCGCCCGAGCAGGCGCACCAGTTCATAAGGACCGCAGCGGCTCCCTTCATGCAGGCTGGTATCCGAATTGAGGAACTGCGTCGCTGTTGCGGCCACGCAACCGGTCAGCGATTCCGCGTGGGGGACGTCGAAGCGGATGAGCGATTCCACTTCCGCGCGCAGATGCGCCGGCACATCCAGATGCTCGAAATACCGCTCGCGCTCGCCAGGCGAGAGATCGGCCACCTCCCGAAACAGGAGTTGAATATCGTAGCTCATCTGATTCAAGCGCGATTTTGCGCGCGGCTCTCTTCTGCCCGCCGCCCATATACGATACGCGCCTGTTGGATCGCATCCATCGTCGCCTTGCGGTCGCTTGGCCGGGCAAATCGTCCCTTGCGATTCAGCCAAGCCTCGGCTGAGTCCAAATAACGGATGTAGTATTGAGCGTCGTCCCAGTTTCTGATCGGCTTTCCATCACGAATGACATACACTGGCGAACTGTGTGCGAACACAGTCTCGGGCCGGCGCGTTCCGTAATAATCGCCATGATGCGTTCCCGCCGTCTGATGAATTTCGCTGAAATTCACCTGGCGCGCGCGATATGTAGTCAAGTCTTCCACTGCCCGCGCCGCCAACCAACAACTCTTGCCGGCCGGATACTCGAGATGAATCTCGGCCTTGTGCCGTTTGCCGGACGGGCTTGCGTCCGCGACCACCTTGCCGTTCACAACGATCTCCAACCGGTCGTAAGGCAGTTGCGATTCAGCCACAGCGTGCACGCGCAGAGTGTTTTGAGTCCCGCCTGATACGTGCAAATGGGCGCCTGGGTGCCGTTCGTTCACAGTGAAGCGAAGCATGGGACTATTCGTGATAAACGTCTGTCCAGCCCGCAGCGCGTTGATCCAGTTCTGATAGTTGAACTCGCCCTCCACCTTGGCGTACACACGGTTCGACCCTACCGTGACGAACGTGGTCATCTTGTCCGTTCCAGCCGTCGCCGTCAAAGGGAAGCCGCAATTCAAATAGCGGTACCACATCCTTAACCCGTCGTTCGCTTCGATTTCCGGGACCACCTCGCGAACGAACACCGGCAACTCGCGAGGATCCAGCACACATAGAATCTCGAGCCCGTCGAGCTTCTCCATCGCAACATCGATCGGACTTTCCACGCCGGGCCAACTGGGGAAGTGTGCCCACGACACGTAGCCGCCTTGCGCGTGAGCCTCATCGATCGCGTGAGTGTGCAGCGGATAATGTTCCTTTTGCATCGTCTTCACCGGCTCCACCAGGCGCTTCAGGTTAAGCAGGCAAATGTGGCCGAGATCGTTGTGGCGGAACTCCTGCGACACATAGATAATGCGGCCGTTGCTTGAGTTCGCGTTGGGCTTTCCTTCAAACTGATCCTGATCCGTCGTGAAATCGGACGTGAGAATATTGGCGACGTCCAGATCTTCCGCTTCCATTTCCATGCGGCACGTTCGGGGCTTGATGTGATGGATATGAATGTCGCCGCTATACCAGCCCTCGTTCCGTTGGCGATTCCAACGATTCAGACGCAGTGTGATCGCGCCGGAGCGCACATCTTGCGCCTGCAGCATGCCTTCCTGAATTTCGAACTCGAATCCCTTGATCAACTGATAACGGAGAGGCAGCACCGGGGCGGGCAACTCCACTTCGCCGTCGACGTAACAGAAGCGCTTCGATTGAAACTGAACATCTCCCTCGACGGCATCCTTTCCCAGGGCGGCGGCCCGGCCTACCGGTACAACCTCTTTTCCAGTCGAATCGAGAAATCGCATGCGGGCCACGCCGGGCCGGCCCGTGTCCGCATCGATCAGCCGCAATCGGACAGAGGAACTCGCGGTCGTTTGCGCTTCGATCGTGTTCGAAGCAACCCAAATTCCCGATCCCGTGTGAAAGAGAAAACGCCGACGATTGAACTCATTCATTTTTGCTGCAATGGTAGCGCATCCAGGGGCCACAGCGAAACGTCGAGCCCAACTGACTTGTCCAGCCGTGCTGGCAGCTTGATCTCGCCAGACGCGACCTCGCCAGCAGGGCGGTACAATTTTCGGAAGGAGAGTCAAAAGGACATGAAGAGACGCAGAGAGTTTTTGACGGGAGCGGCAGTGCTGGCAGCGGGAGCAGCGGCTCCGGCCCAGGCCGCGCCTGTCTCAGGCAAGGTGAAAGCGCCAGGCGGATACAAGGTGGGCAACCTCTACTACAGCTCGGGCCTCTCCGGCAAGGGCGACGACATCAAGGAACAGACGATCGCGAGCCTCAAGAAGCACCAGGAGAATCTCGAGGCGCAGGGTTCGTCGCTCGATAACGTGATCAAGGTGACGGCGTTTCTGGCCGACGTGAAGGTCGAAAAGCCGGCGTTTAACGCAGCCTACGCGGAGTTTTTCAAGAAAGACGCACCGGCGCGGACCGCCCTGGGAGCGATTTTTCCAGACACGCAAACGAGAGTAGAGATTGAGTTGGTGGCCTGGGTACCGTAACGCGCTGAGGGAAACGCCCTAGCTCGCGGGTTGAAATCCCCGTGCGCCCTGGACAACTTGCGGCAGACCTCCGATAGACGACCAGCCCCTGGCAGCCGAGGGGGAGGGGAGCGGAGAATTGCCACAACCGGTCACAATTCTGGGCGCAGCGCTGTGCATCCTGGTTCTGTTCTTACGCTATAGGGCATCTGCGCAACAGCCGCAGCGCTGGACCAGGGAGCAAAAAGTCAAGACGATCAAACTCCTGTTTGCCGCATTGCTGGCCTGGCTGGCGATTAGTCTTGAGCTGCGGCGGTTGGATCACTCCTTGACGCATTCGACGCCGTACGAGTTGTCGATGTGGGACCGGTTTGTCGAGTTGTTGTCGAAGTGAGGAGAGCATCGATGTTTCCATCGGGAAATTGGCTCCGCTGGCGTGTCCTGGCCGGCCTCGGGCCGTGGGTATTTCATGCTACTGCTCCCGTGGCGAAAGTAGAAATGCGGAGGATGGTTTCTGCCTGCGTCGCCATCGCAAGCGTGAATGTGAGGACTAGAGTCTTAGTTATGTTATTGCAAGATAAGATCCTCATACAGTCTCCTGAACCGAAGATTAGCATTCCTTAATCACAGGGGAATGACGGGCAGATGACGATCGACCGTTCACTTTTGTGGGGATTCTTGCCTCTAACTACCGCTTGGAAATGGAATTAAGTAGATGTTTGCGCGATCGGCCTAGGCCTGGCATGTGCCTCACTTCGCAACGACCCGTTTGGATGATTCGCTCGGAAATCTCTGCAGGTCTTCATGTTTTCGGGAACTGGCAAGATGTCGCTTTGCGTCAGCGATGTCGATCAGTCACTTCGACACGCTTGTTTGCCTCGATCTGCACGGCTTCGGTGAGCCCCGCGCACGTCGCGGTAGCCAGACCTCGCACGGCGCCGACATTATTCCTTGCCACACGATTAGACCATGCGTCCCCGGCGGAACATGGAACGAACACCAGCGATGAACCAGTGTCCAAATTGAGTTCCATCTCGAGCGGCGTCACTTTCGGCTCGGCCGGAGTCCGACCCTCGGCCGCAGCTCTGTGTTCGGCTGCCTCGATCTCGGTGATCTGTTCGGAACGCAACGCGGGGATTTCGACGTTCGCCGGCCTGCTGAAGCGGCCATCGAGTGTAACTGTTTTGATGTAGAGGTCGCGCTCGGCGTAAGTCAAGACAACCTGATATGCTCCGGGGGCGAAGTCCTGAACCTCGCCGGCAGCGACACTCCGGAGGTTTAAGCCCGATTGCCTCGTTTTGCCGCGCGGCCAGATCCAAACCGCGCCACTGTCTTTGGGGTCCACTCCTTCAGGCAGGGTCGTGTGGATTCGGACGGCGCGGCGGCGCTGCAATCGGAGAGTGATGGAGGCGCCGGGAGGCTGGAGCAGGAATTCAACCTTCCCATCGTCGCCACCTAATATGACTATGCCCCGCGACGAACAATTTGATCCGACCTGGTATCTGCCGGGCGCAACATTTGGAAAACTGAAGTATCGACCGCCCTGGAGGTCGAGTTGAGCGACGCTTTCCTCAGAGCGAGCGGGCTCTCCGAACACCGGGCTCAGGCTCACGCTGCACTTCCAACTAGTACTTACTTGCATAAATCAGAGTAACGGCGCTTTGGTGCCGACGGAAGCACTACCGCCTTGGTCCATTCGAAAGGCGTAGCCGTTGCTGTATACGCTCGCACGAATCGATCGATGGCCTGGCGCAGTTGGCCGACGGCGGTGCAACTGAGATTCTTCAACGCCTGGCGACTCAGGATGCTGAACCATACTTCCACCATGTTCAACCACGATGAGTACGTCGGGATAAAGTGGAAGCGCACCTTGGGATGCCGCGCCAGCCAGCGGTCGTGCTTGGGCTTGTGCGTGTTGAGATTATCCAGAATCACGTGGATCTCCTGGTCGGGGTGTCCGGCGATCACATCATTCATGAAATCGAGAAACTCCCTCCGCCGCCGTCGGGGATAATGACCGACCTGTACCTGTCCGGTGGCCACTTCCAGGGCAGCAAACAACGTACTCGTGCCGTGACGTTTGTAGCAGTGGCTGAACCCATTCAAGGCCTTTCCATTAGGCAGCCGCAGCCAACCCTGTGCTCTTTCCAGCACCTGGATATGCGGTTTCTCATCCACGCACAAGACGATGGCGTTTTCCGGCGGACTCAGGTACAAACCCACTACATCGGCCGCTTTCGGCCCGAACTCCGGATCTGTGGAGATACACCAACTGCGTCGGCGCTGGAGCTGGATCTTGTGCTTTCGCAACACTCGCCACACCTGATCATCGCTCACGTCGCCCAGCGATTGAGCCAGTAGTCGGCCATTCCACTGGCTGTATCCCTCCGGCGGGTCGCTATCCAGCAGAACCAGAATCCTCTTCTCAGCTTGATCATCGTACGTCTTGGGCTTGCCCGATCGCGGGGCGTCCTGCAATCCAGCCAGACGATCACGGCTGAACCGCTGTCTCCACTTGGAGACACGAGCCAACCGTGTCTTCAGCCGGCGGGCGATTTCACGGGCCGAGAGGCCCTCTGCGGCCAATAGAATCACGCGTGACCGCTCGACCATTCGATGCTCTCCCGCACTGGAACGGGACCACTCCGTCAGGGCCGCCCGCTCCTCATCGGAGAGAAGAATGCGCGTTGCAGCTTGGGGCATAGCCCATTCTGCAATGTTCCTCTAATTAATGCAAGTAAATACTAGGCTCACCCTCAAGATTGCCGCTTATCTGAAGGCCCTTCACTGGGACGAGGCGCACTTCCAGGCCGAAAACTTCGTCGCCTCCTTGTGGGTCGATAATCGGCGCGCGCTCCAGTTCGACGCTCGCCGGCCAGTAAGTAATGGCGTAGACGCGCTGAGAACCCGGATCGGCAGGATTGGGTGGAGGCAACCGGCAGGCCGGCGCCTGGACAGCCAGGACGAACTTGTCGGGATAGAAATCAGGGAACTCAAACTTCCCGCCCTTTTTCGTTTTCGTCTGGCCGCGGTTTCCCGACGGATGGCGAGGATCGGGTGCGCTCAAAACATAGACGAGTGCCCCTTCTACCGCGGTTCCAGCGGCGTCGAGGACCGAGCCGCTGATCCGGCTGGACGGCAAAAGCCGGATCACAACGCCGTTGACCACCTCGCCTGGAGCCAGGATGAACGCCGAGCCCAGCGCATACTTCTCGCTCCTATCAACCTCGTATCCGTAAAAACCGTATTTAGTTGCGGAATAGCTGTAAGTTCCCGCATCGACTTCAACGCGAAACCTGCCTTGAGCGTCGGTGACCGCTAAAGCCTTCTCGGCTTTGTCTGGTCCTAACAAGAACCGTTGAAAAATAGGGCCCGCTTTTTGCTCGGGGGAGAAGTGTATCGAGACACCCGGAATGGGTTGCTTTGTTTTGGCATCAATCACCGTTCCGGAGAAAACCGCTTTTCCGGCGCCTTCACAGAAAGGCGCGGAACACGCCATCAGGAACACGGCGCCCCAGGACAGTTTAAGCATCTTCTTACTATCGGCTAAACGGCCGGATATGATTATTCCTGCACCAGCGATTCGCCGTGGGGAGCGCCCGGAGGCCTCCACGACATCCACTAGCGGCAATCGCGCCATCGTTCAACCTTGAGTGTGAAGTGACCCCAGGAGCGCGGCCCCACTTTACTTGGATACGGTATCCATCATCCATCGGCAGGATTCAACCAATCACCTTCCGAATTCAGCTATCGTGGCCCCCGAAACAGGAAGAGATTTCAACGCCGCGGTACATGCTGGAGACGAGATCGCGAGCGGCCTCGCTACGACGGGTCTGGAGGAGGAATGCGCCCCGTATTGAACAACGATTCTTTCGGCGCGCGATAGGCAATTTTCAAATGCGGAGTCTCCACGCGGCGCTCGCCCTCAAACGACGAGTCCATCAGCGCCGCAAGCGCTCCGGTTGTGAGTAAAGTACGTTCCACCGGGATGCCCGGCCGGCGATTCAAATACAACTCTTCAATCTGATACGTCAACCCGGTGGCATGGCTCCAGGGTTTTAGCATCCGCGACCAACACCTGGTGCTGGCGATTTCACTTCGGCCCTGGATCTTGGCCGCGAAAGTCCAATCCTTGATGTAGTCGTTCAACAAATAGACCGCGGCTTGCAACCCGTCGGTGTACTCCACAAAAAACAAAATCGGCTTTGGAGTATTTTCCTGTGGCGTTCCCGGTTTGCGGTTTTCCACTCGCTCCAGCGCAGCGTTTAGCAGGGGCTTCGACCAGTCGTTGTTCTCGGTCCATTTCCATACGCCGGGACCCTCAATGCACCGGACCGCCGCGATCCCTTTCTCTCCTCCGGCGCGCCGCTCCACCATGCATTGGAGTGTCTCCAGCGCGTGGAACCCATACGGCTCCTTGGGCCCGTAGGCGGCCACAACGGCCTTCTCAACCGGAGTTCCGAGATCCAATTCGAGCGCAGGCTGCCGCCACGTGAGAGGAATGCTCGATCCGGCCATGAAGGGAAATTTCAATTCACGGGACTGGTCGTACATCCACTTCGCTTTCGTCCAATCGTAGGAGAGGTGCTTGTCGCAAAACAGAGGCACGGCGCGGTGGCTTTGGCGATAAACATCCATGATCTGACGAAAGAAATCATAGCGCGGATAGAGAATTTGACCCTTTTCGTTCACGGGGTATTTGCCCTGCTCCGCCATAAGCAGCACACCATCCACTGCAACGCGGCCGGTGCCCAGGGTGAGCGTATCCGGAATCGTGGAGAAGATTTTAAACCCGTGTTTCGCCGACATAGCGCGGCTCATGTCGTTCGCCGGAACCTGATCGGTATACATGGAGACAATTTCCAGACGAGGAGTGCGGGGCTGGCCATTGTCGTAACCTTCCAGCAGCGCTGTCACCCATACATCGGCATGCGAGGCGGGCTGGTACACCGACAGGATCACGGCAATTCTCGGAGGAGCCGCGGCCGATAGCACGCCGCCCGGAAGGGTCACCAGCGTTCCCGCAACGCCGCCCAGAAAATCTCTGCGCGAAATCATAATCTTATTGCCCCACCGTCTTGGCCAGATATTCCACGATCACCTTCACCTCCGCGTCCGACGCACGCGCTCCGCGAGCTACCATATTCTGCACCAACGAATCCCATTCCTTCGCATCCAGTCGCTGGCTTGTCACCACCTCGATCGAATGACAAGTCCCCCCGCACGTCTTCTCTACTAACGCCTTCGCTCCGCCCGCCGGCAACACTACCGGAGCAAACGCGCCAACTTTCGGCATCCCACGCCTCGCAGCGGCGGCCGCGGCCACGGCTTTCGTAACCGAAACCGGCAGCGGTTTCCGGTTGGCATCGGGCAGCGCAAACGCAACCAGGCTATTGCTTGTCCCTCCACCCAAAAAACCTCCGCCTCCGGAAGCCATCAGCGTCACGTACTGCCGCCCGTCGCGGCCCACATACGTGATTGGGCTCGTGTGCCCGCTTGCCTCCAACTTCACTTCCCAAAGCAGCTTTCCGGTCTTCGAATCGAAGGCCCGGAAGCGGGAATCGTTGGTCGCTCCGATAAATACGATTCCACCCGCCGTCGCTATACTTCCGCCCAGGTTCAACGTCCCGGTATCGCGCACGCCGATCGCCTCCAGCGCCTCGATCCTGCCCAGCACCGACCGCCACGCAATGTCGCCCGAGGCCAAATCGACGGCGATCAACTCTCCGAATGGAGGATTCTGGCAAGGTATGCGCGTTTCGCGATTCCAGAAGCGCGCATAGGTTCCGTATGCCGATGTCCGCGCGTACACATTGCCCCGCTTCTCCATGTGTCCCCACTGCGCGACATGCATCACATTCACAAATAGCAAACCAAGCGATGGATCCACCGACACGCCGCCCCAATTCCCTCCGCCCAGCGTGCTCGGAAAAAACAGCGCGTTCCCTTCGAGCGGCAGCGGCGTATAGGGGCCGCCGATTTTCATCTGATTTATTTCAAACAACTCCTTGCAGAAGCGTGCCTGATCCGGAGACCGGTCATACATGTCCTCAATGCGAAACGTGTTCTTCCCCAACGGTGGAGGCTTCACCGGAAACGGCTGTGTCTTCGCTGTCACTTCCCCGGGTATCTCCGTTTGGGGCACCGGCCGTTCCTCCACTCCGTAGACCGGCTCGCCCGTCACGCGGTTAAACACGAATAACAGACCCATCTTGGTGATCTGCGCGACGGCCGGGATGACGCGTCCTCCGCGATGAATATCAAACAGCGCCGGTGGCGCGGCCACATCGTAGTCCCAAATGTCGTGATGCACCAACTGTTGGTGCCATTTCTTTTGGCCTGTCCGCGCATCTAGCGCCACGAGTGAGTTCCCGTACAGGCCGTCTCCGATCCGATCCGCGCCATAGAAGTCGGAGGTCGGAGCACCCAACGGCGCATACACAATCCCGCGCTTCACATCCAGCGTGAAGAACCCCCAAGTGTTGGTCCCAGATCGATTCTTCCAGCTATCGGCAGGCCACGTCTCGGATCCCGCTTCTCCGGGCCGCGGCACCGTGTGAAAGGTCCACAGCAGCTTACCGCTTTTCGCATCCCATCCGCGAATGTCCCCATACAATCCCGCAGTGGGTGAACCCTCGCCGTTACTGCTTCCGGTAATCACAACGTCGCCGAACACGGCAGGCGGCGAATCCAATGCATACCGGCCATCTTTCAAATCCCCCAGCACGCCGGCCTTTAGATCCACACGCCCTTCATTCCCAAATCCAGGCGCTGGCTTGCCGGTGGTCACATCCAGCGCCAAAAGAAACGGTCCGTTACCGGCGAATACTCGCGGATGCACGCTGGCCGCTCCCGGCCAATACGCCAAGCCCCGCAAAGCCATCGGCGACCCATCGTGCTTCCACAGCAACTCGCCCGTCTCCGGCACCAGCGCATACACGCCATCCGGAGCCGTCACGTACATCACGCCATCGACAACGATAGGTATGGCCTCCGATCCCGGCCTGTCGGTGCGAAACGTCCACGCGCTCTTGAGCCGTGCGACGTTGCCCGCGTCGATCTGCCGCAACGTGGAATATCGCATCGCACCAGGATCATTCCCATAGGTAGGCCAATTCGTCTGCGCGAACCCGGCGGTTGAGAGTAACAGCAATACGGTGTATCGAAGCACCACACTACTCTAACGAACTCAAAAGTAGAGCTTCGGGTGGCGTTCCCGATGCCGGTGTAGGCCGTACCCGGCCCCTGACTTGGGAACGGCCCTGGCCGCCGCCCAGCATCAAGCCGTAGTCTCCGCCCACATTTTTCGCTTCTGGCGGCAGGCTGGCCAGATCGAATGGCTGCGCAGGGCTCCTTTCACCACCAGCGGCAGTTGATCGACTGGTTTGTTGGTGACGGTGACGCTCATCTTCGCATCCTCGGTCTGCAACTGGTCGGCATTCGCTTGCACTTCCACGGTCTGCTGCGCCGTGCCACCTTCGAGCTGATATCCGCCCGGACGTTAGCGGAAGCGTCCACCGTAATGTTGCTGGTGAACTCGGGCCGCGCGACAGGTCAAGGAGGCGCCGCGCATTGTCAACCCGAAGAATCATTTTTTGATGGCGCAAGCCCCCCTATCGACGGTACAATGACCCTTGCGGCTGGGTAGTCGGCGCCTGCCGGGTGTCACGATTGCCAGCAGCATCGCGGCTTCCGGGCCAACGGCGGGAAAATGTCTGCCGCAACCGCCGCTCTGGTTCCTGGCGCCTCACTTTTGTTCCGATGTTTCTATATTTTGTCCTGAGTCCGGTCTGAATAGATAAAACAATTTCCGCTGTGAATGTTCTATAAATAGAGGATGGACACTTCAAACCGCCTCATCATTTTAGACCGGTCTACGGAGTTCATTCTATACGGAGATGAGCATGTGCAATTACTGGAAATCCTATGAAGGCCTGCTATTCCACGACATGTATCCATTACATTCGTTCCTGTCTGAGGAAGGGAGCACGGCAATTTTTCGAACTGAGTACGGGCCCGGCCGCGCGCCGGCGATTCTGAAACTATTCGATATCGCTCCGGAGAATCGAGCTCTGTTTCTCAACCGGCTACAGACCGCCTCGTCTGTGTCGCATCCCCATATTCTCCAAATTCTCGACTACGGCGAAGGAGACCTGGAGTTGGAGTCGTTCGTTTTTCTGCTCGCGGAAAACACGGACGGCAGCCTGGCAGAAGTTCTCGCGGACCGGGCGCTCACGCCTGCTGAAATGCGCGAGCTGACCGACGCCACCGCGGGGGCATTGGCGTATCTGCACGACGCAAATCTCGTTCACGGGGCTTTGGAGCCGGCCCGCATCTACGCCGTCGGCGAGCAGATCAAGATTCTGGCCGACTCGGTTCTGAAGCCAGGCGTCGACCATTCGCTGACGTTCGCCGCCAGCATGTATACGGCGCCGGAATTATGCGCGGGCACGGTCTTGCCTGCTGCGGATATCTGGTCGTTGGGGCTCATTACTGTTCACTGTTTGACCGGACAACAGCCCGGCGATTCGAGCGCTCAGCAGGCTGAGAGTCTTCCGATACCGTTCCGGCAAATCGTGAGGAGTTCGCTCAACCCGAACGCTGACGTGAGATGGAATGCGGCGCAGATCAGATTGGCGTCCGATCAGACCCAACCCGAGCCAGGCGCACCCTCCGGCCCGAAGGCGAACGGATCGAATCGTATAAGAGTGAAGGCGGGTATTGCCGCTGCAGCCGTCCTGGTAGTGTTTGCGGGGTGGCAGATACGCCGGATGAGCACGAAGCCGCAGGAAGCGGCTGCTCCCATCGCCGCCGCAGTACAACCCAGCGCACCGAGTTCCCCCGCGCCCCGGACTCCGTCCCCGCCGGCGCAGGCGGAAGGAGTCCGGAATCGGGTAACGCATACCGCAGTTCCTGAAAAAGGGAATCAGTTCGTTATCGTAGCCACTTATAACCGTGTGGAGGATGCGCGCAGGGAGGCAAAAAGCATCACCGCGCGCTGGCCTCGATTCAAGGCTGACGTGCAATCGCCGCATCATCCAAATCCACCGTACCTGGTGACGATTGGCGCGAATCTTTCAAAGGACGCCGCCGTCCGGCTGCAGAAGGAGGCTCTACGCGCAGGTCTGCCTAAAGATACATACATTCAATCCTTCTGAGCCGAAGGGTCCTATTTTTTCAAAGGTTCGTGTCCTTCAGGGCATTTGTCGAAGTTTATCCGCGTATTCTCGGGCTACAATCGAAATTGCTCCACGAAAACCGTCGGATTGTACATCTGACTTTTTACAAATCTGCAAGCCAGTGGGTTCGCGATGTCCTCACTGATCCGGAAATCAGTCAAGTTACGGGATTTCCGCTATCGCTGGAAGGCGCCGACACGACGGTGGATGGCTGGCCCGTCCAACCGCCGCGCACTTTTGCCGGACCTATCTACGGCGCTTCCTATGACGAATGGAACAGCAATGCTGGAATGGAGGACCGCGCCATTGTCGTTCTGCGCGATCCCCGCGACATCGTCATTTCCCTGGTATTCTCACTTGGATTCAGTCATATTCCTTCCGTTGTCACCCGGCTGCTGCGTGGCCCCATTGCCGCCGCATCCCCGCGCGATCGTGTGCGCATTGGCATGTATTTGCTTACAAATTGGGCGGAACGGATGCGAAGTTGGGGAACAATTTCCAGCGGTATACGCGAATATCTCGCCATGTATCACGCCCTGATCGAAGATCCTAAGAAAGAATTCAGTTCCATCTGCCACTTCCTGAATTGGGACATCGCGCCGCCGCTTCTTCATCGCATAATCGATCGCCACTCCTTCGAGCGCCGCACAGGCCGGCGGCCCGGCGATGTGAATCCGTACAGTCACCGCCGCAAGGGCATCGCCGGCGACTGGCGCAATTACTTCGATCGCGAACTCGGCGCCGAGTTTGAAGCAAGCTTCCCGGGCTTGCTCCTCGATCTCCGCTTTGAGACAACCAAGTGTTGGTACGAGATGCTTTCGGCGCCTTCCGATCCGCACGGGGTACATCTTCACAGTCCAGCGCCGTCCAACGAAACGCTGGCCCGATTGGCGATGCTTGAGGAGCAATCGGTAGAACTCGATATGTTGCGCGTCATGGCCGGGCAGCGCCTCGCCGACAACGGCGAACTCACCCGGTTGGTGCAATCTCTGCAACGTCAGGTAGCCGAGCCGGACGCACGAGCCGAACAGCATTTGGAACAGATCGAACAACTCACCGCGTCAGTCATGCAAGAGCGTTCCACCGCCGAAGAGCGCTTAGCGGATAACCGGCGGCTAACAGGCATTGTCCGTTTGCTGCAGGATCGTCTGGCGCTCGCGAGCACGGTGGCGGCGGACCGGCTTGCCGATATCGAGAAACTGACTGCCGCGATTGGCCGGCTGGAAAACGAGCTCGATACCCGGCTAGCGGATAACATCGAGCTCACCGGCATCATCCGAAGCGTCCAGGCACAGTCGGCAGCCGAGGGCCGGGTGAGCGAGGAGCGGCTGGCTGATATCGAGAGGCTCACCGCAATGATCCACTCGCTGGAACGGGAATCGGACGCGCGTGTCCTCGACAACATCGAGCTCACCGCCATCATCCGAACCATCGAAGGACAGTTAGCGTTCGCAGGCCGTGTGAGCGAGGAGCGCCTGGCTGATATCGACAAGCTCACGGCGACGATCCACTTTATGGAACGGGAGTCGGACAAGCGTGCTCTCGATAACGTCGAGCTCACCGGCGTCATCCGCAGCCTCGAAGGAAGGTTGGCGATCGCAGACCGCATTGGCGAAGAGCGCCTGGCTGATATCGACAAGATCACGGCGATGATCCAATCGCTGGAGCGGGAGTCGGACGCGCGCGTCCGGGATAACGTCAAGCTTACCGGCTACGTAGAAGAGTTGCAGACGCAGTTGATTGGCGCAACCGCAGAAGCGGACCGGCGGTTACTTGATATCGATCTGCTCACCGCGAAGGTTCGCGAACTCGAGGCGAGGCTGGCCGAGCCCAACACGCTGGCTGAAGAGCGCCTTGCGGATGTTCTCTCGCTGACTGCTTTGGTCCAACGGCTTCAGACTCAGCTCGCTGCACCCAATCCCGAAATGGAGCGCCGCCTCACCGACATTCGTACGTTGACCGCGTCTGTCCAGCGGCTGCGCGAAGTGCTGGCCGACGTGAAGCGAATCGCGGATGAGCGCGAAGCGGCGTTGCATGAGCTCACCCGATGCTTCTCATACCGTTTCGGCTTTAGGCCCATCGCGTTGATCGGGGCGTTGTTCCGTCGATGAACCGCCATACGCCAACAGGCGAAGTCTCCTTCTATATTGCGGTAGTGAGTTTCTGCAACAGCGTAGTGCGATCCCACGCATCATCATGCCGAACACCGTTCAGAAAAAGAGCCGGCGTGCCATAGACGCCATTCTGAACACCGTAGCGGAAATCTTCCCGCACTCGATCCCGGTACATCGATCCCGTCAGTTCACTGCGGAAACGGGGCAGGTCGAGGCTGGCGCTAACAGAAATGTTCGTTGTGGAACATCAAGGCGTAGATCCGTGCGATTAATAGGTGATCGGAAAAATCAGAATATTATCCAATAGGATAGAAGGCAACTCGGCGTGACCAAGGAATTCCAGAATATTATCTGCATCTCGTGGACAACCCTTCTGTTGATTACCACACCTGCAAGCGGCCAGACATTTCCTTTCCATCGGGTGGACATTTATACCGCCGCAGGTCCACAGGGCGTCGCTGTGGGCGATTTCAACAGCGACGGCATCTCAGACATCGCCGTCTTAAATTCCAGCGCAAGTTCCGTATCGATCTTGCTTGGCAAAGGCGATGGTACCTTTCAGGATCCCAAAACCACAATGGGGACGACTGCTCCGACGACCTTTGCACTCGCCGATTTTAATTTAGACGGGAAACTGGACCTCATTATGAGCGATCAAGATAACAATCGCACTTTCATAATGTTGGGGAAAGGTGATGGCACATTTCAAGCTCCGATAAGTTGGGCGATTGGTTTCGAGGCCGGCATAGCCGTCGGGGATTTCAACGGCGACAGTAGACCGGACGTCGCATTGACGGATTTTGGTCAGGGCATAGTCTACGTCGCTCTGGGCAACGGCGACGGCACCTTCTCGACGCCCGTCCCCAACACGGTGGGTACCGGGTTGGGAAGCGGCACTACCCAAGTCGTGGTATTCGACCTGGATGGCGACGGCAAAATGGATATCGTCGCCGGCAATTTGTTCGCGAACACTGTTTCGGTCCTCTTGGGTAAAGGAGACGGGACCTTCCAGCCCTCCGTGAGCTATCCGACGAATGGCCAAAATTCTCCCTGCCTTGCCGTGGGGGACATAAGTGGCGATGGAAAACCCGACCTCGTGGTATGTCAGGGCGGAGGTGTCGGGGTGTTACTGGGCAATGGAAATGGTACCTTCCAGAGCGTTCATTCCTACAGCTTGGCGCCCCACACGTTGGGTGTCGCAATCGGTGACATCAACGGGGATGGTAAACCAGATGTGATCGCAGTTGCTGGAAAATTTAGCGCAACCAACGACGGTGTGTGGGTGCTTCCCGGCAATGGAGACGGAACGTTTGGAACCGCCCTCAGTTTCGCCCTAGGCGGCAACCCTGACGCACTCGCTCTCGCCGACTTCAACCGCGACCACGAGCTAGATGTAGTGGTCGCAAATCAATTCACCAATGGCGTCTCCGTGCTTCTAAATCTCCAGCCTGCCGCGCTCGTGCCGGTAACATTCAATTCCGTGCCAAGCGGTTTGCAAGTAACTATCGGTAATGGAGCCCCGTGCTCAACCCCCTGCATCGTAAATTTATATGCGGGGACAAACCACACGATCGCCGTCGAGTCGCCACAGTATCAATCTGGAGCACTGGCATTCATGAGCTGGAGTGATTCCGGGGCGCAATCGCACCAGATTTTAGTGCCAAGCGCGCCCGCCGTGTACACAGCCACGTTCAAGATGCAATTCCAGCTAACCACCGGCGATCTCCCTGCCAATGGCGGCACCATCACACCGCCCTCGGGAGGTTATTACGATGCCGGCGCCGTGGTTACGGTGCAGGCGATTCCAGCGTCCGGCTATTATTTTGCGAACTGGTCCGGTCCGGTGGCCAGTACGAGTCAATCGACCACATCAGTGACAATGGACGCGTCAAAGTCGATTACGGCATTTTTCAATCCCGTGACCTCGCAAACTGATGGGCTGCTCTTTGTACCCCTTAGGCCATGCCGTATTGCCGATACAAGGAATCCTACTGGTGCGTTCGGTGGTCCGCGGTTGGCATCCCACGAAATAAGAAGTATTCCGGTAGGGTCAAGCCTATGCGGTATTCCTCCAACCGCCGCCGCGTATGCGCTTAACGTAACAGTTGTTCCGAACGGTCCGCTCGCATACCTGACATTGTGGCCTGCCGGGCAGACTCAGCCTCTGGTATCGACGCTGAATTCACTGGACGGCCGAGTGAAGGCGAACGCGGCGATCGTTCCGGCAGGAAACGGAGGGGCGGTGAACGTTTTTGTTACTGACCAAGCAGATGTGGTCCTCGACATCGATGGATATTTCGTGCCCGCCGGCGACGCCGCCAATCTGGCCTTCTATCCGGTCATTCCATGCCGGATTGCCGACACGCGAAGCGCAACTGGTCCATTCGGCGGACCAACGATCTCGGCGGGCGAGAGCAGAACATTCCTGCCTGGACAAAGCGTCTGCAATATCCCGCCAACCGCTCGGGCATATTCACTGAATTTCACAGCCGTGCCGAAGAATTCGCTGAGTTTCCTCACAACCTGGCCTTCCGGGCAGGACCAGCCATTCGTTTCGACGCTCAATTCGCTTACTGGTGAGATCGTTGCCAATGCCGCCATTGTTCCCGCCGGCACGAACGGTGGTGTCAGCGTGTACGTGACAGACACGTCTGACGTGATCATCGATGTGAATGGCTATTTCGCTCCCACCGGTGCGCCAGGAGCGCTGTCCTTCTACACGATTTCGCCCTGCCGTTTGTTAGATACCCGTTCTCCTTCGGCTACGCTTGGCGGTCCCAGAATGTCAGCCGGCCAGACGCGTACGCTTCCGCTGCTTTCAAGCGGCTGTGGCGTCAGTAATAGTGCTCAAGCTTATTCGATCAATGCGACCGTGGTGCCGCTCGTGGACCTCAGCTTTCTTACGTTGTGGCCCAGCGGCCAATTCCAGCCCCTGGTTTCTACCCTTAACGCTCTGGATGGAGAAATCACTTCAAACGCGGCGATCGTTCCGGCGAACTCCGGTGGCGTCATCAATGCATACGCGACGGATGTCACGGATCTGATTCTCGACATCAGCGGCTACTTTGCGCCGTAGGCGTTTAAGAGGTCTCCTTTCTACGTGGCGGTAGTGAGTTTCTGCAGCAGCGTAGTGCGATCCCACGCATCGTCATGGCGAACACCGTTCAGGAAAAGACCCGGCGTGCCATAGACGCCATTCTGAACACCGTAGCGGAAATCTTCCCGCACTCGATCCCGGTACATCGCTCCCGTCAGTTCGCTGCGAAAGCGGCGCATGTCGAGGCCCAAACTCTCTGCGTAGCCCAGCAGATCCTTTCGCTTGAGATTTCCCTGATGCTGAAAAAGAAGGTCGTGCATTTCCCAGAAACGGCCCTGCGCTCCCGCAGCTTCGGCCGCTTCCGCCGCCTCCTGGGCGTTTGGATGAAGGCCCGAAAGCGGATAGTGGCGATAGACAATCCGCAAACGGTCGCCAAGCGCCTCTTGCACTTCGCGGAGGATAACAAAAAGCTGCCCACAAGCGGGACACTGGTAGTCGCCGTATTCGACCAAAGTCAAAGGTGCCGAGGCCGACCCGTGAACGTGGTCCTGCTCCCGGATGGGCAGAAGGAGCAGTGTGTTGCTGGCTGGCTGCATGCAAGATAGGATGCCTGTCCAGCTGAAAAGATCCGGGCAACTACTTCCAGCGCTGTATCTAAATTACTTACCAACCACGAGAATGGAAAACGAATCCGCTATCATCTGTCCTCGGCCAGGACGTCCGCCTGCTGCGGGTGCCGGCGTGGGGGGCGGAGCGAACTCAGCGCCGATCAGCAGGATATGGTTCGTCTTGCTGTCCAAGGTCAGGGTCTTGGCGCTTTGCATCGTCTCAACAGTCTGTTCGACGGCGAAGCTGTCCGGGCTGTTCTCCTTTATGACCGTCAGCGTGCCGTTACCTGCCGAACTGAAGACCTCCTTCGTTGCGGGATTGAAGACGGCGCCGTCGGAGCCGCCGCCCAGCGGCAGAGTCGCGATAATTTTGCCATTCTCGGCATTGAGCATGACCATAACGCCCGGGGCTGGGGTGCGGCACGCCACGAAAAGAACGTGATTCTTGACATCAAACGCAAGTCCGGCGGGCGTGCCGCCCTTGTCGCCGAGATCGTAATGAGCTGTCACCGTCATGGTTTTCGTATCGATGACCGCAACGTTGGCCTTGTCTTCGATATCGACATACAAATGGCCTTTGTCGTCAGTCACCGCCTGTTCCGGCGCGCCGCCAAGATCGATGGTGCCCACTACCGACCCGTCCACCGCGTTGATGACCGTAGCGTTCGGAGCGCGGTGACTGAAGACGTAGACCCGATGATTGAACGGATCGGAAAGAATGCCGTCCGGCCCGCCCTCGACATCGATGGTCTTGATAGTGGCAAAGGTCTTGGCGTCCCACATCACGACTGGCTTGCTGCTGGCGAAGCCATGGCCTGACCTGGAATCGACAGCGGCTCCCCGTGCGCTGGCGTTAGGGATTTCGCCAACCGGGTCGAGCGTATCGAGATTAAAGACCGTGACCCGCCCTGGCGTCGGCGGCGTCCCTTGCGTCCCGCCACGCGCGATGTACAACCGGCGTCCGGCGGTGTCGGCGTAAACATAGTCAAAACCGCCCGCGCCTCCGACTTTAGCCGTCCTCAGCACCTTGTATGGCTGCTGGGCCAATCCGATCAGCGCCACGAACACCAGGCAAAGTAATCGCATGAAAACCTCCTTTACAGAGCATATAGGGAAGCGCTACTTCCGCGGAGCCTTGATTTCTGCCGGACCCTGGTGCAGCACCAGATGTGTCACGGCGCCCTTGTCGTCTTTGAAGGAAATCGATCTCGGCGTCGATCAGCTTAGGAAAGAATTTCGTTTCCGACTCGGCGAACAACGGCAGCTTGCCCTGCCCGGTAGCCTGCGAGATCAACTGGCCGCCTTCGACCGTGATTACCATATCGAACCCGGGCCGCAATTCGTAAGTGCCGGTATATAGCGCCAGGATATTCGGCGAAACCGGGATCTCTTTGCGCTCTATCACCTTGTCGCTCGTACGCGGCGCCTTCATGTCACGCCCGCCCTGGTGCAGCACCAGGTGTGTGACCGCGCTTTTGTCGTCTTTGCCGAATTCGATCTCCGCATCCACGATCTTCGGAAAGAACGTCGTCTCCGATTTGGCGAAGAGCGGAACCTTGCCCTGTCCCGAGACTTGGCTGATCAGTTGACCGCCGTCCACCGTGATCATCATGTTGACCTTGGGCCCCAGTTCGTAGGTCCCCACATACTGCTCCAGGATTTTCGGTGCAACTGTGATCTCCTTCCGCTCCGAGGGAAGTTCCACCTTCTCGCCGTGCGCGATCGCCGCTAGACGCGTGACGATCTGCTGTGGGTGCATCCCCGTTCAGATTCCCCAGCGCCACCGCCGTCAGCTTGTCCTCGGGATAGTAGGCCAGAAAAGTGTTGAAGCCTTCGATCCCGCCGCCGTGGTCGATCACCTTGTGCCCGTTCACCGTGCGCACGCCCACACCGCACGCGTAGTCGTTCTTGAACGGCGTGGTCATCTTGGTCAGCGACGCAGCCGAGAGCACTTTGCCGCCGAACAACCCCTGCTCCCAGCGCAGCAGATCCTCGGTGGTGGAGTACAGCGCGCCTGCCGAGAAAGGAATGCTCATGTGGATGAAGCCCGCGTTCACCGGCCCGTTCTTGCTCCGCGCATAACCCGCCGCGCGCCGCGGGATGACGGCGGAGTTCGAATCGTAGCCCGAATCCTTCATGCCCAGCGGGCCGAAGATATTCTCCTGGACGAACTTCTCGTAGCTCTCGCCGCTGGCCTTCTCCAACAGGTAACCCAGCAGGACGTAGCCCGAGTTGCTGTAGCTCCACTTTTCGCCCGGCTGGAAATCGAGCGGCTTGTCGCGGAAACGCGCCACTAGCTTCTCTGGCGTGGCCGCGAATGGCTCCTGGGACTGCGTAGTCGGGGAAATTGGTGAAAGTTCGGAATCCCTGAAGTGTGGGTCAGCAGGTGGAAGATCGTGATCTTGTCCCAGGCAGCGGGCGCATCCGGCATGAACTTCTTCACCGGGTCGTCTGTTTTCAGTTTGCCGCGTTCTTCCAGCAGCAGGATCGATGCCGCTGTGAACTGCTTGGTGACGGATCCCAGCCGGAACTTGGTGGCCGGCGAGTTAGGAATGTTCCACTCAAGATTGGCGGAGCCGTAACCCTTGCTGAGCAATACTTCGTCTCCGCGAGCCACCAGCACCGAGCCCATGAATGTCTTGTTGGAAACATAGGAGTCCACCACTTGCTCCATTCGTGCGACGTCCTGCGCCAGCCCTGCGCCAGCCAGTAAAAGTGCGATGCCGATTCGTCGAATCATGCGCGCTCCTTGGGTAGATGCCGCCATTCTACTCTTTTTGCCGCTTGTAACGACTGACAGTTGCATGTCACCTATAGGTGATGAAACGACCCGCGCCCTTACTCGTTGCGGGCATCTTTGCCGCACTCGCGTACGGACAGACAGGAGCGATTGGCACCTGGAGCGTACAGGTCAACACTCCCGCATGGAACAAAGCGCTGGGCGTGACGAACTACCGCCAGGGCTGCAGCGATCCCCCCGCGTCTTGCGTATCATTTACCGGCAAGATAGCGCAGGCGAACAACGTCAGGATCTTCCTCGCCGTCCCCTTGAATTCGTCCAGCGCGGACGCGGCCACCCAATACAGCCAACTCAGCATGAGCTCGCCAAACTTATTCGAGATAGGGATCGACGATTTCGTGGATCAATACAAAGCGCTCTTCTCGGATTCCACGGTTCAGCCTGCCGCTCTGGTGAGTTCACTGATCGCCAATCTGAAATCGGTCAACAAGAATCTCAAGTTCGGCGCCACTATCTACGAGGACCAGATGACGAACGCGTACCTTCAGGACGCAATGCTGCCGGCGGCGACCCGCGCGCAATTCGACTACGTTCACCTGTTCATCCATTACCGTCAGAATGGTCCGAACTACGCCGGTTACGTTCAACAGACAAAGCAGTTGTTTCGAAACGCGCATATCATTGCCGGGTCGTACGCCTACGACCGGCGGCAGTATTTCCCTTGCGCCCAGTCCGGAGGGCCGAACTGCACGGCTCGGCAGGATTTCGATCTCTTCAAAAGCTCGATTCAAATTCAAGCGCAACTGCTGGCGAGCGGCGGCGTCGACGCGATCGAGTTCTTTCCAGGATATTTTGGCCACGAGGATCAGTACCCAGGCCTGAGCGAGCCCAGGGAGTGTGCGCCGGGCGACGCCGCGGCGTGCATCGCCAACACAAAAGCGATGCGGTTAGCAGCCTATCAGCAGCTTGTAAAGAGGGTGATTTCACAAGCGCAAATCGTCAGCGCCGCAAGCTTCCTAACCGGCCCGGTGTCGCCCGGGGAAATCATTAGTCTGTTTGGGACGGGTCTTGGGCCGCCGGACGGCGCGTTCCTTCAACTTACGAGCTCGGGTTTTGTCAGCTCATCCATCGGAGACGCGCAGGTGTCATTCGATGGCGTCGCAGCTCCGTTGGTCTACGCTCAAGCGAACCAGGTGAACGCGATCGTTCCCTATGAGGCGGCCAAGCAAACCAGTACCCAGGTGAGCGTGAACTACGCCGGCGTTGTTTCCAATTCGGTGACTCTGCCAGTGGCACTCGAGTGTTCCGGCGCTCTTCACAGCAAATGCGTCGGGGAAAGGATTTGGAACCATTCTCAACGAAGACGGGAGCTTGAATTCCGCATCCAATCCGGCGCGGCGCGGCAGCATCGTCGTGCTGTACGGCACCGGCGAAGGCCAAACGACTCCGCCGGGTGTGGACGGCAAGGTGGCAACAAATCCGCTGCCGGTCCCGGTATTGCCCATCTCCGTGCTGATCGGTGGAGTGACGGCGAATGTCGTCTATGCCGGGGCCGCTCCTCAATTGGTTTCGGGTGTCATCCAAATCAACGCACGCGTGCCTTCGGCGGTCAGCCCGAGCGATCACGCTACGTTGGCAGTGATGGTGGGTAACGTCGCGAGCCAGGCGGGAGTGACGATCGCCGTGCAGTGAATCTGATTCGGTTACGATTCAAGAGTGCTCAGACGCCAATTCTTGCAAACTGTGACCGCCGGCGGGATCGGCCTTTCGATCCCCACTCTCTGCCCTGGCCAGCAGCCCACAACCCATACCTACAAGACCGCGGCCGGCTGCGAGATCCAGGCCGACGTCTACGGCGCGTCCCCAGGCGCCGCCAAGCCCGCTTTAATGTGGATTCACGGCGGCGCTCTGATCGTGGGCAGCCGAAAAGGCCTGGGAGGGCAATTCCACACGGGCCTTCTGCAACTGGGCTACGTCGTCGTTTCGATTGACTACCGCCTGGCGCCCGAAACCAAGTTGCCCGCGATCATAGAAGACGTCCAGGATGCGTACCGCTGGATGCGCGCACAGGCCGGGCTGTTCGGCATCGACCGCGACCGCATCGCAACAGGAGGCGGTTCCGCAGGAGGCTACCTCACTCAGATGACGGGTTTCTGCCTGGAGCCGCGCCCGCGAGCCCTGGTCTCTTACTACGGCTACGGCGACATCATCGGACCATGGTACTCCGAGCCCGACGAATTTTATCGCCGCCAGCCGCTGGTGTCGAAAGAAGACGCCTACGCCGCAGTCGGTAGCAAAGCGCTGTCGGAACCACTGCGGGGCAGTCAGCGAGGCAAGTTTTATCTCTATTGCCGGCAAAATGGCCTCTGGCCAAAGGAAGTCGCAGGACACGACCCACACACCGATGCCAAGTGGTTCGATCGCTACTGCCCCATCCGCAACGTCACGGCGCAGTATCCGCCCACAATCCTGATTCACGGCACCAACGACACTGATGTGCCCTATTCGCTCTCCCGGGACATGGACGCTAAACTTACGCAAGCCGGTGTGGAACACGAGTTCCTCACAGTGCCTGGCGCGGGTCACGGTTTAACGGGCGCGAAACCGGAAGAAGTAGCGCAAGCGGCGGATCGCGCGGTCCAGTTCGTCAAAGCACACATCAAGTAGCAGGCAGGGCGCGGCGGGCTGTCAAATTTCGCTCGCCAGCGTCGTTAAGAAGATGTGCCTCCCAGCTTGGACACGCCGGCCGTGACCGGGAAAATCGAAAGCGCCGGCGACTTCGACCGGCTTTTTACCGCCAATTACGCCGCGTTAACGCGCATCGTCTACCGGGTGGTAGGAGACATCGGCTTGGCCGAGGAACTGGCCGCGGAAGCGTTCTGGAAATTGCACCGGAAGCCGCCCGCGTCGGAGCACAACCTGGTGGGATGGCTCTACCGCACCGGGCTCCGCCTTGCCCTCGACAATCTCAAAAAACGCAAAAGACGCGAGCATTACGAAGCCCTCGCACCGGTGCCGGGAACCCAGCAAAGCCCTGAGGAGGCTCTCGAACAACTCGAGCAGCAGGTTCGCGTGAGGCAAATACTAGCAGCGCTCAAGCCCACCCAGGCCGAGTTACTTGTGTTGCGCAGCGAAGGGTACACCCTCGCCGAGATCGCCGCAATCTTGTCGCTTAACCCGAGTTCCGTGGGGACTCTTCTCGCCCGCGCCGACACCGCTTTCCGAAAGGAGTATGTGAATCGATATGGAGAATGCTAACGGGGAAGAACTGCGCCAATGGGTGGCCAAGCAGACCGCCTATTTGGACCCGCCGGCGGGATGGCAAGCCGACTCGGCTGCGGCCCTCATACGCTTTCAAGCGCGCGTGGAAACGGATCGCCGCAGTGTGGCGTGGAGGCGCTGGCCGGCCTGGGCCGCGGCTGCGGTGCTGGTGCTCGCGATCATCTTGCTGCTGCCGGCGGGGCGGGGCATCGCGCAGCAACTCTGGCAGTTTCTGACCGTGCGGCAGATGGCCTTCATCCGGGTGAATCCATGGCCGGAGGGAGTCCCGTCCCCGCAGGTCAATCTCATTGGGACGCCCATCCCTCCGATACCTGCGCGGGATCTGGATGAAGCCCGCAGGCGCGTGCGCTACGATCCACGCTTGCCCCATGCCGGAGTGCTCTTAGGTAGTCCGCGGCTCTACACCATGTTCGGCTTGTCGGGTGGCACCGTAGTCAAGGCAGCCGATCTCGAACTGGCGCTGCGCAAGGCCGGCGTCGCGGACCAGATCGTACCTCCACAATGGGACGGCGCGCAGTTAGCGCTGCACACTAGCTCAATCGTGATCGCTCAATGGCCTGACATCGCCCTGGCACAGAGTTTGCCGTTGACCCTCACCGCGCCTCCGGCGTTCGACTTTTCCGCTTTCTCGACGCTTATATTGCGTGTGCTCGGAGTTGGGCCGGAGGAAGCCGCCAGGTTGGCCCAGCGAATGGGTACCGCGCCGCCATGGCTGGTCCCCATAGGGCGGGACCTCGACCGGACAGCAGCCATCGAGGAAATCACGCTGAATTCCGGCCCGGCCACCTTGCTGCAACAGACGGGGACAGATGGCGCCATAAAGCGCATCGTCATTGTCTGGAGTGTTCCCGATCGGGTATACGCCCTCAGCGGACAGGTGAGCCGGGTGCTAGCTATCGCGACAGCGAACGCCGTGCAATGAGCGCGAAAACGCTGATACGCTACGAGCATTCATGTCAGATGCATCCGAAACCCTTCTGGTGCAGGCCTATCAGGCCCGGAGAGAGAATAGGCTTGCCGATGCTAAACAGTGCTTCATCGAGGCAGTTGATCTCTGCCGCCCCGATGGCGGAGCTCCATTAGCGAGGGCGCTCATGGGCCTTGGGCAGATTGAAAGAGACATGGAGCGCCGCGATCTTGCACGACAGCATTATGCGGAGGCGCTCGCAATCTACCGCGTCGAGGGTGACGTGCTCAAGGTGGCTCACACCGTGCGGCATTTGGGCGACATTCACCAGGAGGCCGGACGATTGGATCTGGCCGAGCCTTGCTATCGCGAAGCTCTTGAACTCTATCGCGCCGATCAGCGAACGGGACCGCTTGAATTAGCGAATGCTATTCGAAGCTACGCAATTCTCAACGAGAAAATTGGCAACCCTGAAGAGGCAAAACAGATGTGGGAAGAAGCCCGGAGTCTATACACGGCCGTGAACATCAAGGAGGGCGTCGCCGAAAGTTCGAAGAGGCTCGCGCGCCTGGCCCGGCAGGCGGGACCGGCAGAGACCGAGTTCTGAGGCAGCAGCATGTTCCGCACAAAGGGATCGCGACTCAGTTCATCGCGTGCAGCAGTTCGCGGGCACGCTTTGAAGCGGGGTTGAATTTGAGCGCTTCATTCAGGGTGTCTCGTGCATCCCCGGTCTTGCCCAGCCGGTAGAGCGCCACCGCCAGATTGAAGCGAGCGGATTCCAGCCCAGGGTTCCGCGCCAACGCATCCTTCCAAAGACGGATGCTCTCATCCACTTTGCCCTGCTTAGCCAAACATGTGCCCAGATTCACGGCGGCGCCCGTTGCAGTGCGGTCGGCATCCACTACGCGCTTGTACATCTCACACGCCGCCTCCTCCTTGCCCATTCGGTCGTAAAGCTGCGCCAGTTGATCGATAGCTTTCGGATCGGTCGAAGGTTCCAGCAGCTTGACGGCTCGCATTCCCCAGGCCCGATTGTTATTTTCGAGGGCCAATGTCGCATATGCCAGACCCAGTTCGCGGTCGGTTGCGGTCGAGCCCGGAAACGGCGAAAGAATCGCATCGGCGGGGAGGCTCGCCTGCTCGCGCGGCGTCCTGGGGATCGAGTGATCGGTGAATGCAGCATGCTGTACTGTGGCGGCCGCCGCGCTGGGCATGTGGCACGTCACGCAATTGTTCTGTAGCTTCTTGGCGCAGGCATGGCAACCGGCGCACCGTTGCTCAACGTTGACCTTCGCGCCGTGCGGATCATGGCATGTGCCGCACCAGAGCTTACCCTGACTCGCGCGCCAGCAGCGGCTTTGTGCAAGCTGCTCGAAGTGGCTATTGGCCGGAACCACGCGGCCGGGTTCGGTCCATATCAGGACGGCGGTCGAATCGAACAGGACCTCCCCGGGATAATAGGCGCGCCCGCCGGGCTTGGCGATGCGAACCGCGCCCGGCAGATGACATTGGGCGCACACACTATCGCGCTTTTCCGCCGGAAGCTTGACTGGGTTTACGATGGCCGAGCCGCCCGCCATCTTGCCTGCCTTCATCCGTGCGATGTGTTCGCTCCCCGAGCCATGACAGCGCTCGCAGCTCACGCCATTCTCGCGAAACGGCGGCTGCGCGTAGCCGTTTTTCGTTCCGGCCATCGCCTCGACTCCGCTGGCATGGCAATTCAGACAAGCAAAATCGACACTGCGAATCAGATTCACTTCCGGAGCGTGCTCATAGCCCGGCGACAGATCCCACCGCGCCGGACGGTTGTAATATGCAACGGGCGCCTGGAACAGAAATCCTTCAACCGACGAGAGATAACTCCGCCCGATCAGCCCGGAGCCGAGAAAGTAATCCAACCGCCGGCTGCCCTGAATATCGCCCTGTTGGAAATCGACGAACACCCCGCCGGCGCGGCGCGCCACCTCATATCGGGCGCCGCCATCCGGGCTCGCGAAGGCGCCATGTTCGAAACTTTCTTTCAAACCGTCCTGTCCCTCGACGCCGCTCGATTGTGCCATCGCGGATGTAACATATTGCTTGTAAATGGCCGCGTGACAAGGCCCGCAAGCCTTGTTATCCAGCCCGAATGCGCTTCCAGTTGCCAATAAAAACGGGACTGCGGCAAGCCATTTCAATTGTGGATTATCTCCCCCCAATGTTTCTTCGCAGTAAGATTTTATGTTTCAGTCCACTTGACTCTTCGTCACATTACTGATATTAATTCTTCAACGTTTTAAATTTTCAGAGGGTGTCCTCCATGTCTCTATCTAAGTTAACGTTTTCCATCTTATTTCTTACGCTCCTTGTAGTGAGCGTACCCACTTCATTTGCCCAAGTGTTCACCGCCGGAGTCAGCGGATTGGTCACTGACGCAACGGGCTCCGGAATTCCGAGCGCCACCGTAAAAATCCGCAACACTGATACTAACGACGCCCGGCAGACCGAAACGAGTTCGGACGGCCGCTACACACTTTCGCAGTTGAAGCCCGGAACCTACGAGGTTACCGTAGAGGCAAAAGGATTCAAGCGGTACGTCGAGACCAAACTTGCGCTTGCGGCGAGCCAGTCCGCCGAATTCAATGTTCCGCTGCAGGTCGGCGACGCGGCGCAGAGCGTGGAAGTATCCGCGGCCGCTCCAGTGCTCGATACCCAAACGGCCGACAAGGCTGTGACGCTTTCCCAGCAAGCGGTTCTCAGCCTCCCCACCAACCTGCGCAACCCGCTCGTGCTCGTCTGGCAGACCGCCGGCGTAGTAGCCGTGCGGACCGGCATCTCGCAGGCTCCCCAGGAACAGAACCAGAATCGTTTCGCCTTGAACGGAGGCCGTGACGAGTCCGCCGCCATTCTGATTGATGGTGTGCCCGTGACCGCCGGCGATTGGGGAGGCGCTCTGGCCACGCCCGCGATCGAAGCAGTGCAAGATGTCCAGGTGATGCGCAACACATTCGATTCGCAGTACGGTAGAACCGATGGCGGCGTCGTGAGTCTGGTTACCAAGGGTGGAAGCGACGTGTTCCATGGTTCGGCCTTCGATTATTTGCGCAACAGCAATCTCGATGCAAATTCGTGGGATAACGACCGCGCCGGCGTAAAGAAGCCCAGCTTCCAGCGCAACCAATTCGGCGGCACGCTCGGCGGCCCGATTCTCAAGCGGAAACGGCTGTACTTCTTCGGTAGCTACGAAGGACTGCGGCAGGGATCGCCTTCGTCGGTTCTGGTCAACCTACCCACCGCGTTGGAGCGCTCCGGCGATTTCTCCCAAACATACAATGCGAACGGGTCGCTTTCCACCATCTACAATCCATTCACGACGCGAACCGATGCCACCGGCGCTCTGATCCGTGATCCGTTCCCCGGCAACGTAATTCCGAAGAACATGATCGACTCGGTAGGTGCGAAAGTCGTGAGCCTGTGGCCCGATGCGAATCAACCCGGCAACGCGCTGACCCATGCGTTGAATTATGCAAAAGGCGGCAAGGCCATCAGCACCGTGGACCGCATGGACACGCGCATCGATTGGGCGAAGAGCGAACGATTTTCCATGTTCGGGCGGCTCACCAAATCCTGGGAGCACGACATCGCTCCCGTGCTCTACGGCAACGGCGCCGATAACAATTACGGCGGGTTCAATCCGCGGCACCAGATCGTGATCGGCGCTACGTTCGTCCCGAATGCGACCTGGGTTACCAACGTCCTGATCGGCACGGGCCGTTGGCGGGAAGCGCAAATCGCACCCACTCAGGGCCAGAGCGCGACCGCGATCGGACTGCCTGCCGCTTTGGCAAGCCAGCTCGGAGCGCCTACCCTCCCGCAGTTCGTCGTCACCAACTATCCGCAGTTTTCCAATTCGCGCTATCTCAACGACCCAAGAACAACAAGCAACCTGCAGATTAACAATTCGAAGCAGTTCCACAGTCACAGTTTGAAGTTTGGATTTATCACCGAAGTGGAGCAAGTGAACTCAACCGACGTAAATTCCATCAACTTCACCTTCACTCGCGGCATGACCTCCGGGCCGACAGCGGCAGTCGACAGCACCACGACCGGCAACGCCGTTGCATCTTTATTGTTAGGCACAGGCTCCGCCGGCACGGCTCCGAACAACGCCCGGCTGGCGCTCACCGAAAAGTATTGGGCGCTATACGTCGGAGACACCTGGCGCATCGGGCGGCGGCTGACCCTCGACTACGGTATCCGGTACGAGGCGCAACTCGCGCCAACCGAGCGGTACAACCGGTTTAACGATTTCGCATTTCAGGCGGCGAGCCCGTTGGCGGGTCCTTCCGGCCTTAGCAATCTGAAGGGCGGTCTGGCGTTCGTCACGTCGTCGAATCGCGGCCTCTACGATGCTCAGAAAAATTGGGCGCCCCGCATCGGGCTCTCGTACAAGATCATGGATAACCTCGTGGTTCGCGCCGGATACGGCATTTTCTATCCTCCGGCATGGGCCGGCGCGCTTGCCGCCGACGGCTTCTCGGCGCCAACGACATGGGTTTCCTCAGTGGGTGGCGCCGGCCTGGTGCCGTCGAGCGTGTTGAGCAATCCATTCCCGCAAGGGCTCATTCCGCCTCCCGGAAACTCGCTCGGACTTTCCACTCTTGTAGGACAGACCGTCAACGCGTTCCAGCGCTCACATCCTTCTTCGTACGTGCAGACCTACAGCATTGACTTCCAATACCAGCTCTCCAAAACGACCATGATCGAAGCGGGCTATTCCGGTACGCAGGGGCGCAAGCTTTTCTACGGCTATAGCCTCAATCAGAACCAACTCGATCCGAAGTATTTGTCGCTCGGCGCCGCGCTTAATACACAGGTGGCGAATCCGTTCTTCGGAATCATTCAGAACGGTAACCTCTCGGGCAAGACGGTTCCGCAGTATCAGTTGCTGCTGCCCTTCCCGCAGTTCACCGGCGTGACCCTCAGCGGGCTAACGCCGGGCGCGTCGTCCAGTTACAACGCGCTGACCATGAAATTGAACCGCCGCTTCGACAACGGGTTGTCGGTGCTGATGACGTATCAGTTTTCCAAGGCGATCGACAACGCTTCAGAGACGCAGTCCTGGGAAATCGGCGACGTGCAGCGAAACAACTACAACTATTCCATCGAGCGATCGATCAGCGCTCACGATGTGCCACAGGCATTCACTACCAGCGTGCTTTATGAATTGCCTGTCGGCCGTGGCCGCGCTCACTTCAACAACGCCAATCGCGTTGTCGATGCGGTAGTCGGCGGCTGGCAGGTTTCTACGGCAGTCCGGCTCGGCAGCGGTCTCCCGCTCGCGTTCAGTGCGCCAAATTCATTGAGCGCTTACGGCTATCCCGCGGCACGGCCGAACATCAGCACGCTCACCGATCTGACCAGCGGCGCCCAGAGTCCCGATCGCTGGTTCAACACGACGGCGGTCACTGCTCCCGCGCCGTTCACCCTCGGCTCGGCTCCACGCTGGATCTCGAACCTGCGCACCGGCGCGCTCGATGTCTCCGATATCAGCGTGGCTAAGAGCTTCCAGGTGTTCGAGCGCCTGAAGGCGACTTTCCGAATGGATGCTTTCAACGTCGCCAACACGCCGCAATACGGCAAGGCGAATACAACTTTCGGCTCTCCGACATTTGGAGTGATTACTGGAACGACGAACGTGACACCGCGCAACATCCAAGCGGCGATACGGCTGGATTTTTAGCCGGGACGGGTACGGCGTTTTGATGAGCGATAGACGTTCTTGCTATCGATCAAAAAACTCGATATTATGAGCGATAGCATAGATTTCTATCGCTCATGACGTGGAATTGGCAAAGACCGGACTGGCCCAATTTCTCCTGGGATAAGGCCTGCCTTCGGAAAGCAGAGGAGCATTTCCTCCTCGGCACCGGTAGGTTCGCAGGCGCGCTCAAACACCTGGGATCGATTGACAGGGAGCAGCTTACCATCGAAGCGATCTCCACGGAAGCATTGACCACTTCGGAAATCGAGGGTGAGATTCTAGACCGAGCCAGTGTCCAATCCTCGATCCGCAGGCAATTTGGCTTGCCAACCGATAATCGGCGGGTCGGACCGGCGGAGCAGGGGATCGCAGAGATGATGGTGAATCTCTACCACTCCTTCGCCGAGCCGCTTTCCGGGGATATGTTGTTCGAGTGGCACCGCATGCTGGTCAAAGGCCGCCAGGATCTCAAGGACATCGGTCGCTATCGCACTGGTGGTGAGCTAATGCAGGTAGTTTCGGGCGCGCCCTGTTCGCCCAAAGTTCATTTCGAGGCACCGCCTTCCTCAAAGGTGCCGAAAGAAATGGTGCACTTCGTGAACTGGTTTAATCGCACGGCTCCAACTGGCCTCGAACCCTTAGCCGCCCTGACGCGAGCGGGGATCGCCCATCTTTATTTTGAATCGATACATCCCTTCGAGGATGGCAACGGCCGTATCGGCCGGGTGGTTTCTGAAAAAGCCTTGGCACAATCCCTGGGGCAGCCGGCGCTCACGGCCTTGGCGGAAACCATACTTATCAGGCGGCGGGCCTATTATGATGCGCTCGAAGCTGCAAACAAGGGTGACGACATAACGCCTTGGCTCTCCTGGTTCGCAGGGATAGCGATCGAAGCCCAGCGGCGCACGGAGGCCCGCGTCGATTTCCTGATCGACAAGACGCGGTTACTTGATCGGATGCGTGGCCAGCTCAACGAACGGCAGCAGAAAGCGCTTCTTCGAATGCTGCGCGAAGGGCCGGAAGGATTCAAAGGCGGCGTGAGTGCGGGAAATTATGCGGCCATCACTGGGGCATCGTCCGCGACAACGACCCGAGATCTTGCGGACATGGTCGTGAAGGGCGCTTTTGTTCGCGCCGGCGAACGCCGGCATACCCGGTACTCCGTTGCGATTCCCCTGCGACCGGTCTCGCCTGTTGTCATTGATAAATTTGGCAATCTTATTTAGCACTCCGGCTAAGTTCCTGGTAACGGGCGAGTGCAGCCTTGGCTTCGGCTTCTCGCCCCAACCGCCGATAGGCCGTGCTCAGCGCGAACGAAATCGCCCCGTCATCCAGCGCTCGCGCTTTCTCCAAATAGCGGACAGCTTTATCGGGCTGATCCAGCGCAAGGTACACACGGCCCAGCACCTCGAACGTCGGAAGATGTCCGGGCATCAGCCGTTCCGCCGCTACGAGATGTGGAAGAGCAGCATCGGCTTTGCGCTGCTCAAACAGCACGTCTCCCATCAGGTATTGCCACTCGCCGTTATTCTCGTGCGCAGCCACCAGCGGTTGCAATATACGCTCCGCGTCATCGTATTTGCGGTCGCGTACCAGCGACTCCGCCAGACGTCCTTGAAGTCTCGAGTCGCTAGGCGCGAGAGCGACTGCCTTTCGCCATTCCTCAACCGCCTCCACGCGCCGGCCCACTCGCTGATCGGACTCCGCCAGCAACTCATGGATCTCCGGCGAGTCCGGCAGCGCCGCAACCCGGCCGAAACACTGCTCGGCCAGCTTCAGGTTTCCTAATGCCACGTGAGCCAACCCCAAACCTTGCCAGGCCTTTGCGAGTTCCGGGCGTCTGTCCGCAACAATTTGAAACTCCTTTGCCGCCTCCTGGGGCTCGCCCGCCGCCAGAGCCGCGTCAGCCAGCTCGAAATGCGCATCCACGTTTGTATCGTCCAACCCCACCGACTTGCGCAGCGGAACGATGGCTTTCTTCGGCTGCCCGAGTTGCTGGTACGCCAGGCCCAGCAGAAACCAGGCCGGGGCGAAGTTCGGCTCTGTCTTCGTCACTCGCTCCAGTTCGGGAATAGCGGTCGCCGGTTGCCCGGATTTCTCCAGCGTCAGCCCGAGATTCATCCGCAGCCCCGGGTTCGCCGGCAGCGCCGCTACCAGTTCGCGATACAGCTTCACCGCCGTCGCGTAGTCGCCCGCCAGAGTGGCCTGCTTGGCGCGCTGGCTTTTTGCTGCCAACACGTCATCCTGCGCTGATGCCATTACGGCAGAGAGAATTAGGACCAGCGTAAAACGCATTTTCATCTCAAGTTTATCGTTTGCGCGGGGAACCCATCGCAAAGAAAAATCAGAACTTCCGGCGTTGCCATCGCTGGTGTCCAAAGGGCAGGACAATAATTATCGATGAGGCTCCGAAAACGAGCGTCCGCACGCTACCATTACCTACATGATCGTCGACATCCACAGCCATTTTTGGGAGTATCCAAAACACTTCTCCGATGATTTCAAGAAGCAAGCCATGCGTGCGCGCGGCAGCGACACAGAGGTCGACCTGACTGTCCGCTGGGAAGATTATGCAGCCACGGTCGACGCCTGCGGCAAAACCGTTGTCTTTGGCGGCAAGGCCAAGCTATCGGGCATGTGGGTGCCCGACCGCGATGTGGCCGCTTACGTCGCGACCCATCCGGATCGCCTCATCGGGTTCCTCTCCATTGACCCAACGCAGCCTGGTTGGCAGGACGAGATGATCGAAGGCCATCAGGATCTGAAGATGAAGGGAATCAAGCTGTTGTCCATGTACGCGGGCTTCATGCCGAACGATCGCCGGTTCGACTACATTTGGGAATACGCGACCAAGCATGAGCTTCCGGTGCTGTTGCATACCGGCACTACCTTCATCGCGCAGGCGCCGCTCGAATGCACGATTCCGCGTCTCCTCGACGACGTTGCCACACGATTCCCCAACGTGAAAATCATCATGGCGCACTTGAGCCATCCGTACGAGGGCGAATGTGTCGTGACAATTCGCAAACACCCTAACGTGTACGCCGATTGTTCGGCGCTATACTACCGTCCGTTCCAGCTTTACCATTCGCTGATGTTGCTTCAGGAATACGGCGTATGGGACAAACTGCTGTTTGGAACCGACTATCCATTCACGACCGTGAAAGCTTCGGTCGACGGAATTCGCGGACTCAACAACATGCTGGAAGGCACGTGCCTGCCACGCTTAAATGTCGACAAGATGGAGCGGATGTTCGAGCGCGATACGCTGGGCGTGCTTGGAATCAGCGCCTAGAAAATGCCCTTGGTCCCGAGAGACCAGGTTTAGGAGTTGAGGTTAATGATACAGTCATCGAACGGTACAGAATTGCTTAGCCAGCAGCACGATCTGGCGCTCTGCGAGTTCGCCGAGAAAAATCTTTACACCGCCGTCGTGTCCGATTCCATGGACCAGTTGGGTGTCCGAAACCAGGCGATGCGGGAATACCTGCGGCCTCTCTATTCATCCTGCAAGGTGGCGGGGTGGGCACGAACAATCTCTTGTTCCGATGAGTATCACATCCCCGCCGATCCTTATAGCATCGAGATCGAAGCGGTAGACAGTCTGCTGCCCGGCGATGTGGCCGTCATCGGCACGCAGAAATCGATTCGCAACGCACCGTGGGGAGAGTTGCTCTCGACAGCGGCACGGGCGCGTGGGGCGCGAGGCGCCATCGTCGACGGACTGGTACGTGACGTCCAGAAGATCGAAGAACTCGGTTTTCCGGTTTTTGCGACGGGAATAAAGCCGGTCGACTCGCTGGGCCGCGGCCGTGTGACCGCGTACAACGTACCGGTCGAGTGCGGGGAAGTGATTGTGAACCCAGGTGATTTTGTGTTCGCCGATTTCGATGGAGTGGTTGTCGTTCCGAAAGCGATGGTTCACGACGTCATCGAATTGGCGTCGGAAAAAGTGCGCCGCGAGAACAGTTCGAGAGCGGAGTTGATGCAAGGCGCATACCTGCGCGATGTTTTCCAAAAATACGGAGTGCTCTAACCGAAAATGCGAATCCGGAATATTGAAACCATTCCAGTCAAAGTCCCGATCCGCCCTGAGTTTGTGATTCGCGGAAGCCTTGGCGTTCATTCCGAGTCGCCGTTCGTGATGCTACGAGTTCACACCGACGAAGGGAATTACCGGGCTCGGAGAAGTCTCCTGCACGCCGGTTTGGAGCGGGGAAGACGCCGTTACCGCGGTCCACATAATCCACGACTTCCTGGAGCCGGCCATCACTGGCGAAGATCCGCGCGATATCGAGCGTCTCACGGTAAAGATGCGGCGCGCCGTGGCCGGCCACCCGTTCACAAAATCCGGAATCGAGATTGCTCTGTGGGACATTCTGGGAAAAGCCACCGGACTCCCGGTCTACCGGCTTCTCGGCGGTGCGGTCCGCGAGACGGTGCCGATCAAGATGTCGGTGTCGGGAGCTGAACCGGAGCGCGCCGCGGAAATCGCGCGGTGGGCCATGGGCCGCGGGCTGAAGGCGCTCAAGGTGAAGGTGGGCATCGAGCCCGAGGCGGACATAGCGCGAGTGAAAGCCGTGCGCGCCGAGATCGGGCCGTCGGTTCGCCTGGGAATTGACGCCAACGGCGGCTGGAGCACGCGCGTCGCCATCCAAACTATTCGCCGCCTCGCCGCCGAGTGCAATGTGTTCTTCGCCGAGCAACCAGTCGCGCCGCTGGATATCCAGTGGCTCGTCGACGTGCGCCGTAACGTGCCGGTGCCGGTGATGGCCGACGAGAGTTGTTACACGCTGCAGGATGCGATGGCGCTAGCCCGCGCCGGCGCGGCCGATATTCTTTCGGTTTATGTCGGCAAGGGAGGAGGTATCGGCCCGGCGCGAAAAATGGCGGCGGTGGCGGAGGCCGCGGGTCTCACCTGCACCGTCGGCAGTAACTTGGAACTCGGCATAGCCTGCGCGGCGATGACACACCTCGCAACTGCGTCCATCGGCATCGGCGCGGAGGAATTCCCGTGCGATATCTTAGGCACACTCGCCTACGAGCACGATCTTCTCGCCGAAACCCTTGAGTTTCGCGATGGCGCGGTGAGAGTGCCGTCCGGCCCGGGTCTCGGCGTCGCACTGGACGAAGCGATGCTCGCCCGCTACCGTGTTTGAGCCCGCGGTTACAGTTGCGGACAAATCGCTCGGCGCGTTGGCTTTCGCCAGAGTGGACGTTGATTGCATTCCTCTGGTTCGCCTACGTGCTGAATCACGCGGACAGGCAGGTGGTCTACACGCTGTTCCCGGCGTTGCAGAAACAGTTCGGCTACAGCGACACCGTTCTCGGCCTTACGGGGGCGCTCTTTCTATGGATCTACGGCGTCTTCTCGCCCATCGCGGGAATACTAGGCGACCGCTGGTCACGGCCAAAGATCGTCGTGGGAAGCCTCGCGTTTTGGAGTACGTTTACCATCCTGTCGGGCTGCGCACCGAACGGAACCGCGTTGTTGGTTTGCCGCGGACTCCTCGGCATATCCGAGTCGTTTTTCATGCCGGCTGCTTTTGTGTTGATGGCGAACGCTCATGGGCCGGATACCCGATCGCGCGCTGTAGCTGTCTTTGGCACCAGCCAGATGGCCGGCGTGGCTTTGGGCGGTTCGCTCAGCGGCCTCATTGCTCAACGTCTGAATTGGCGCGTTTCGTTCTGGGTGCTCGGCGCTTGCGGCTTGCTCTTCGCCATTCCATTGTGGCGATTCCTGAACGCTGTGCCTCCGCATTTCAATGGAACTGGAACGGCCCCGCCTGCAACATTGAGCAGTTTCACGTCGTTGTTTCGCAATCCAACGCTGAGAATCGTGACGATTTACATTGCGGTTGCGACCTTCGGCCTCTACCTGGTCTATAGCTGGCTACCGACATTCTTGTTCGACAAATTCGCAATAGGCCTTGCGCGCGCTGGATTTGAAGCGAGTGTCTATCCGCAAATCGGCACCGTATGCGGACTGTTCATCGGAGGATTGGCAGCCGACCGCATGTACCATCGGAGGCATTCGGCACGGTTTTGGATCATCCTGATCGCGTTCCTCGGCGGCGCGCCATGCATCTATCTGATCGGCTCAGGCGTCACGCTAATGGCCACGCGTGTGGCCGCCATGGCCTTCGGCGTCTTCGCCGGATTCATCACCGCCAATCAGGCGCCTTCGGCTTTCGACGTCGTGCCCGCATCGCAGCGGGCCTCAACCGTAGGCGTTCTTAACCTGGTGGGCGTTTCCATTTCCGGATTCGCCCCGCTTCTCGGCGGGATGGCGCGCCGCACAATCGGAGTCGGACAGTTGATGGCGTACACCAGCATGGCCTACGTGGCGACGGGTGGTCTCGTACTCTACGCGATCCTTCGTCATTTCCAAAGAGATCATCGTTTGGCGGAAGAACGTTCCGCTCAGGAGTTTCAATAGAACAATGCGAACAATAGCCTATGTCAGCGACGAAATGTACGTCGCCTTGTACGATGTCATCGTCGAATTTGAAGCCTTGGCAGACGGCGCTGTCACAATTCTGCGCTCGTCTCCGCGCGGTGTCGTGCGCGGCGATCTTCCCAACGGCATGTATCGAGTCACGCTGGCGAAGTCCGGTTACGGCTCGAAGGCGTCCACCGTCGAAATCGGAAGCGACGCCCGTTCAATTCCGGCTGCTCGCCGACGGCTTGCTCGGCTACATGTGGCCAAAGTGGGTCCGGGCCGGAGAGGTCTCGGAGTACCGCATTCACGCGATTGAGCAATATCAGCTCACACTGTGGCGCTACGGTCTCAAGAAAGAATTCGTGTCGATGATTAGCTGGATCGACGAGCATGGTCCGCAAGCGAATCGCCAAATACTCCCCGACGGCGACTTCACGCAGACCGGAGTGAAGTGGAACAGCGACGGCTATCCCGCGCCGCCCACTATCGTCGCACCCGAGCGAAGCGGTCTCTACTACCTGTGGGCGCGAACACCTTCCGGCCGCGCGTTTTCATTTCCCTGGGTGGTCGCGCCCGCTGCGCCGAAAGCCAGGATCGCCGTGCTCGCCTCAACCAACACCTGGAACGCGTACAACAGCTTCGGCGGCCGAAGTAATTACGTCAACGCGGCTCGCCTTCCTGATACTCCTGTTGTCAACGCGCGCCAGGATCTGGACCGCTACAAGAAAGGGCGGCCGTTCGGTGTCTGGCGGCCTGAGGACGACGAGTTTCTTCCGCTGTCGTTTGATCGGCCCGAACCAAACAACCATCTCTTCGACGACCCGCAAGTCTCGGCGCCCGTGCAGGGACGGGTCCAGTGCGGCCAGGCGCCGGGTGAGTGGCGTCTCTACGGATGGCTTGAAAGGGAGGGATTCGAGTATGACCTTTACGGCGAAGGTCACCTCCACGATGGCCTTCTTCCGCTCGACTCGTATAGCGTGCTGATCATCGCGGTGCACCCGGAATACTGGAGCCGAGTGATGTACCTCGCGGTGAAGAAATGGGTCTTCGAGCGCGGCGGTAGACTGATGTATCTCGGAGGGAACGGGCTCAATTGCGAGATCGTCTTTTCCAATGATGGATCCATGCGCTGCCTCTCCCACCTGCACAGCCTGCACGGCGAAATGGGCGGCAAATCGAGCGATGGCTCGGTCGAGTATGACAGCCGGATGCATCGTACCCTTGAGTCGGAGGCGAATCTATTAGGTGTCGTTTGCACCGAGTCCGGAATCATGACGGCCGCGCCCTATCGCGTGATCGATGCGTCGCATTGGATCTTCGAGGGCACAGGGCTCAGCAACGGCGATCTCTTCGGGAAAGAAACGCTACACGAACGCATTCCTGGAGGCGCGTCCGGACACGAGACGGATAAACGAAGCCCCTCATCTCCGTCGAACACGGTGTTGCTAGCCAAAGGAACAAATCCGGATAACGGCGGTTCCGAGATCGTGGTTCACGAACGCGACCACGGAGGCGCGGTTTTCTCGGTAGGTTCCATCACCTGGTGCGCCGCGCTATTTGTTGATGAGAAGGTCTCAACAATCACGCGAAATGTTCTGACGCGGTTCATCGGCTCGAAGGCGCGTTAGCTCCAATAAGCGCGATCAAGGCTTCGATACCGCACAGCTTCGGCTACATGCTTAACCGCCGCGGCGTCCAAATGAGCCGGGGGTGGGCGGGAATCGGCGCAAACTCCTCGCGTCTTCAGCCCGTAGATACGAATGGCGAGCTGTCCCCGATAATGCGAGACGGGGTCCGGTTCCCGCGAGATGGTTCAAAGGCCGGGTGGCAAAAGACCGAATTCCCGGAGCATTGTGGCTAGATCATAGTAGTCGGAGTTCCGGGAGATCTTTGTGCCTTGCACGTCGATTACCGTTGCGCCCCGCACAGAAAAGGTTTTGCGTGTCTTGTAGAGGCCGACGTCCGTTCCGGTGAACACCCATTCGATCACCCCGCGCCCACCTTTGAGCGAGCTCGAAACGTATACGATCCGGCTGTCGGGCACTGCGTCGAAGAACCCTTGTGCAAAAGCGCGTATTTGGGCAGTCCCATGGTTCACCACGCCCAAGGGTACATCTTCGTAAATTGCGTCAGGTGTGAAAAGGGCGGCCACATTGTCAGCATTGTGAGAGTTCCAGGCCGAAACCCAAGCCAGAGCCACATCTGTATCGTCCGCCTTCGCGATCGTGCCCGTGCTTCCGAACCACAATGCGATACCAATTGCACCCAGCGCCAAGATCCACGCCGGCTTATTCCAGTTTTTCATCGCTATTCTCCTTTTGTTCACAGTTTCTGCTGCAGACGCTTTTTCGGAAGCGCGGGCAGCCCGAGGGCGCACGTTTCGCTGCGACAGGATACCGCCTCACTGCCGTTATGCCGCCAGCAATACCGCGCCGATGATGAAGTGTGCACTCCTAGGCACGGAACAGCAATCGACCGAATGTCCTCATGAAGTCAAGCCGTAAGCAGCGGGCAAATAACAAGTTCCGAACCGACCTCGACTGGTCCCCTAAGCGAGGCGTGAGGGAGAGCAGCCGGTGTTATACTCTAGAAACGTTTCGGAGCCACCCCGCTATGGGTGTCGGTCATGCCAGAAACAAGTGAAACACGACGGCGGCTTCGATTCGGCGCTTTCGAGCTGGATGTCGCAGCTGGGGAACTCCGCAAGCAGGGCTTCAGAATTGCCTTCCAGGAGCAACCTTTTCGCGTTCTCACTATCCTGCTTGCCCACCCCGGTGAAGTCGTCACACGCGAAGAGTTGCGCCAATGCGTCTGGCCGGGTCACAACTTCGGAGATTTTGATCACGGTCTGAATACGGCCGTGAGCAAAATCCGGGAGGCGTTAGGAGATTCGGCCACCCATCCTCGCTTTGTCGAAACCGTACCGCGCCGAGGTTACCGATTTGTGGCTCCGGTCGAAGCAGCGCCTATAGCGAGCGTGCACGAACCTCCCGAGTTGGCCTCCAGCGAAGAGAAGCCCAGCGTGGTCGCGTGCCCTATCCCACGAAACGAGTCCGACTAGGCGCCAAGCACGCGATGCTGCTGGTTGTAATCAGCCTGTCTGCAATTAGCGGGACCGCATATTGGCTGCATAATCAGTCCCCGCCAAGCACGCACGGTTCCCGCCTGCCCGCTTCCCTGGTGGTGTTGCCCTTTACAGATCTGAGTCCGCAAAAAGACCAGGAGTATTTCTGTGATGGACTGACCGAGGATCTGATCAATGGGCTCTCGAAACTCAACGGCGTGCGAGTGATCGCGCGCACCTCGTCCTTCCGCTTGAAAGGACAGACCGGAGACGCGCGCCGCACTGCGGCGCAACTGCGTGTGAACACGATTCTGGAAGGGACGGTGCGCAAGATTGGCGATCGGCTGCGGATCACGGCCGAACTAATTGATGCCGAGAGTGACTACCAGTTATGGTCCGCGAGCTACGACCGGGACGTAGCCAAGGTATTTGAGATCCAGGAACAAACGGCACAGGCGGTTGTGGATGCCCTCCGAATCAAGCTGACTGCCAGCCACAAGTACTCCCCTGATAAAGCAGGCAACTGAGAACCTGGCAGCTTACAATTTGTACCTGCAGGGGCGCTATTTTTGGAATAAGCGGACGGAAGAGGATCTGGAGAAGGCGATCCAGTGTTTTCAAGAGGCGACGATCAAGGACCCACACTACGCGCCAGCGTTTGCAGGATTGGCTGATAGCTATGCCGTGCTCCAGAACTGGGGTGAGCGGCCGCCCGTTGACGTCTGGCCTCAGGCCCGCGGGGCAGCTCAGAAAGCTCTCGAAGTTGACGACACATTGGCTGATGCCCATCTCTCTTTAGGACATGTGAAGAGCCTCTCGGACCACGACTGGGAGGGGGCGGCGTGGGAGTTTCGGCGTGCCCTCACCCTGGACCCCAAATCGGCGAACGCTCACCACTGGTATGCAGCCCTTTATCTGGACCCGCAAGGGCGTCTGGATGAGTCGCTCGAGGAACTGGGGCGAGCCGCGGAGCTGGATCCGCTGGCGCCAATTATCCTGGCCCAGATCGGCGAGGTGCTGCGCTGGAAGGGACGCGACGCCGAAGCGATTGAGCAATTCGATAAAGCACTCAGGTTGGAACCGAACGCGGTATTTGTCTATGAAGAGCGGGCCCTGGTGCATCTGGCGCACGCGCGCCCCGAAGAGGCCCATCGGGATTTGGAGCGGGCTCATGCGCTCGCTCCGCGTCGCTCTTTGACGATAGCGCGCATGGTTTCCTGTGAGGTCGCGCTCAGGCGAAGCAAAGCAGCAGCCGGGCTGCTACGCGAGTTGCAGCAACGCGCCCAGCTTCGCTATGTCTCCCCGTACGCACTCGCGGTGGCTTATGTTGGACTCGGCCAGACAGAGCAGGCGCTAACGTGGCTCGGCCGGGCTGTGGACGCACGCGAAGCAAAGGTGATTTCAATTGGTGTGGATCCAGTTTTTGGGAGTCTACACGAAGACGCCAGATTTACAGCTCTGCTCCAACGGATGCACCTGCCGCTCACGACCAAAGGAGTGAGATGAGCACTCCTATGTCCACGTTACCGGTTTGCAAGTCGAAGGCGCGTTAGCTCCAATAAGTACGATCAAGGCTCCGATACTGAACAGCTTCGGCCACATGCTTGGCCGCCACGGCGTCCACCGAACCCAGATCCGCGATCGTCCGTGCAACTTTCAGAATGCGGTCGTGTGCCCGCGCCGACAAGCTCAACCGGTGGACCGCCATTTCCAGAGTCCGTTCGCCGGCATCGTCGAGTTGGCATACCTGGCGCAGTTCGGCCGAGGGGAGTTGTGAGTTATCGCAGCCTCGCGTCCGTTGCACCGCCCGAGCGGCCAAAACCCTTTGGCGCATTTCGCCTGACGAGGTTCCGCCGTCGTTGGCGCGGAGTTCCTTGTACGGCACGGCGGACACTTCGATGTGCAAATCGATTCTATCCAGCATCGGCCCGTTGACTCGTCCGAGGTAACGCTGAATGCTGGCAGGCGAGCAGCGGCATTCTCTTGCCTGGTCGCCAAAATGTCCACAAAAACACCCGTGCATGTATCAACTGTGCTTTTTCGAACTGAGCGGGGGTGACAGTTCTGCGACGTCACGTAATAGGCCCTGAACCGGTGAACCCTGAAATCAAACAGCCTTATTGATCGGATAAGTGGCTGATTCTACGTCTGATACTGCTTCGACAAATTTAAATAAAACCGTCAGAAGCTTTCAGAGTTTCGAAAGCGCCGGGGACGTCGATGGTGGTGAACGCGCCCTTGCTCAGCAGAAAGCCATGGAGGCCGCCGCCGTGAAGCCGAAAGGAATGGGAAGTTCAGAGGAATGGCATGTTCGCGGTCGGAATCAGTAAAATCCATCATTTGCTCAGCAGAAAGCCATGGAGGCCCGTGGCGTTAACGTAGAACCCCACAATGTCGCCATCCGAGTTGATCCCACCGGCCTCGGTGAAGAAAGCGCCAGGGACGTCGATGGTGGTAAACGTGCCCTTGCTCAGCAGAAAGCCATGATCATCCCCTGTAGCGCCAAAGTAGCGCCCCACGATGTTGCCTTCGGGGTCGATCCCATAAGCGTAGGTGTTGGAAACGCCGGGGACGTCGATGGTGGTGAACACGCCCTTGCTCAGCAGAAAAGCATGCTCGCCGGTGGTGTTCCCGTAGCTCCCCACGACGTTGCCTTCGGGGTTGATCCCACCGACCTGGGTGCCCGAAGCGCCGGGGACGTCGATGGCGGTGAACATGCCCTTGCTGAGCAGAAAGGCATGGTCGGATGCGCCGTAGAGCCCCACGATGTTGCTTTCGGGGTCGATCCCAGAGGGCTGGGTGCCGGACGCGCCGGGGACGTCGATGGTGGTGAACGAGCCTTTGCTCAGCAGATAGCCATGGAGGCCTGTGGCGTTCCCGTAGCTCCCCACGATATCGCCTTCGGGGTTGATCCCAGAGGCCTGGGTGAAGGAAGCGCCGGGGACGTCGATGGTGCTGAACGAGCCTTCACTCAGCAGAAAGCCATGGAGGCCTGCGCCGTTCCCGTAGCTCCCCACGATGTTGCCTGCGGGGTTGATCCCAGCGGCCACGGTGAAGGAAGCATCGGGGACGTCGATGGTGGTGAAACCGTGTTCTGTTGCGCGACCACTGTTGACCATGCAAATGGCAAACAGCAGGGCAACGCCCAGGGTAGTGATGCGCGATGTTCTTGTAACGAACATGGTGGACTCCTTGCTGGAACGCCGATATCTGCGCTAAGCCTGGTTCGGCGGTTATGGCAGAGTTAAGCAGTAGGTAGCCTGCGGGGCGCCCGACTGCGACCAGACTCCGGGCAATCGGAAGGCCATGTCAACGGATGTCCCGCGATAAGACTCTGGAGTCGCTCACACCAGCTTTGTTATCAGGCGCACGCGTTTGAGGCAGACATGTTCGCTCGGGCGCTGGTTGCCGGAGTCAAGGAATGTTTTCTCTTTTGTGGGATTTATTTGCTCGTTTCGGAATGCTCTTCCTAATTAGCTCCAATAAGTACGATCGAGGCTCCGATACTGAACAGCTTCGGCCACATGCTTGGCCGCCACGGCGTCCACCGAACCCAGATCGGCGATTGTCCGGGCAACTTTCAGAATGCGGTCGTGTGCGCGGGCCGACAAGCTCAACCGGCGAACCGCCATTTCGAGAGTCCGTTCGCCGGCATCGTCGAGCTGGCATACCTGGCGCAGTTCGGCCGAGGGGAGTTGTGAGTTATCGCAGCCTCGCGTCCGTTGCACCGCCCGGGCAGCCAGTACCCTTTGGCGCATTTCGCCCGACGATGTTCCGCCATCGTTGGCGCGGAGTTCCTTATACGGCACGGCGGAGACCTCGATGTGCAAATCGATTCTATCCAGCATCGGCCCACTGACTCGTCCGAGGTAACGCTGAATGCTGGCCGGCGAGCAGCGGCATTCTCTTGCCTGATCCCCAAAATGTCCACAGAAACATCCCCGCGTTGCCTTATTGCCATATACGGCTCAACAGCCCAAAACCTCGGCTCGAAGCCTATCCTAAATCACTGAATACAATAGGCGACCACCTCAGAAAAAGGAGACTCGACCTTGGACTGCTCCAAAAACAAGCAGCCAAGCAAATCGGTGTCTGTCAGGCCTCCATCTGGTGTTGGGAAAGCAACGCAACTGCCCCTGCGTTGCGGCAGCTGCCCGCAATCATCGATTTTATCGGCTACAATCCGCTGCCGGAAGCCACCGATCTCATGGCCAAGTTCGCCAGACTGAGGCAGAGCCTTGGCCTCAGCCAGGAAGAACTGGCACGAAGGCTCGGCGTGGATGAATCGACGATTGCCAAGTGGGAACGCCGTGCGAAGGTACCGGTTGGCCCGTATAGAAAGCTGATCGAGGCGTTCATAAGCTCGAATGGCAAATCGCCAGCGGATGCGAATGATCCCGTCCGAGAGGTCGCTTTCTCGGCAAAGAAGCTGCGCTCGCTTCGAAAGAGCCTTAGCCTGACCCAGGTCGCGCTTGCTGGGAAGCTGGGCGTTTCTGTGCATACGCTGCGGCGGTGGGAGCGGGGCGAGCGGAAGCCCACTGGCCTCTACCGAAGAATCGTTGCCAACCTATTCGCGGAGTCCAAGGTTTAAGCCATTCGCGTACATGTGAACATTCGTTTGGCCAGCGTCGGCGATATTCTTTCGTGCGGCGACGGGTGTAATTTGCGTTACTCTGTCCGGTCTTTGGCTTTCGCATCTGACCTGGTCTGCCACTGCATATTCGCAGGTGCATCGGGACCGCCTTTGTGGAGCGGCTGAATATGATCGACCACATATCCCGGACAGGCACCCGTTGTCAAACCTGTCGCCGGACACGGATGGCTTGAACGGAACGAGCGTCGGGCGACAGAGTTCCGCCTGATGCGCCCGCGGCTGTCACGCTCACAGGTCGTGCAGTAACGGGACGTATGGTGGGTTGCGCTGTGACGCATCGTTGCGCAGTGCGCCGGATTGAAACTGAACAGCATCAAAACGGCACACATGACCGCAATTTTGAGGTGTGTGACCGGCATACGTGATTTGTAGAGCAAATGAAATGCCGTGCTGACGCTCGATCTTAGATTGCAAAATAGGCTCCGGCCAATCAACGACGGTGGGGGCGGACGTGGAGGTCGTCAGCCTCCTAATACGCCTGAGCTCATCCCCAACTACGTACGTGCCAAAAAAGGTCATGTGCTTCCAGTCGTCCCCGCCGCGACAAAGACCATTTACGAATTTGTACGTTTACCGCTCCCTTCTGCAACTCCTTGACAGCACGTGGGATGGCTGTATTGTTCCAGCAGAAAGGAGCAGATCTTTGGGATACGTAGACTTCAAATACATCAAACAACACGTCGCGATAGAAGCGGTGCTCAATCACTACCGTGTCCGTCTCCGGCGAACGAATCACATTTCTCTCCGCGGTGCGTGTCCGTTGCCGACGCACAGTTCGAAAAAGAGCCAAGAGAGTTTCGGCGTGCACACGGCCAAAAATATCTGGGCCTGCCAGTCAACATCGTGCGCCGCAACACGACAGGGAAAGAAGGGCGGCAACGTCATCGACTTCGTGTCGATCATGGAGAACTGCTCGATCCGGGATGCAGCGCTCAAACTTCAGGAATGGTTTTTGGCTTCGCAGCGCGCTTCATCGGTTGCACAGAAGGAAAGTGGGACAACTGAAAAACTTGTTGCGGAAAAAGAACGGGAGGTCATCGAAGTTGGGGCCAATAAGCCGCTGTTGTTCACTCTCAAGAACATCGACCATGCCCATGCGTATGTCCGGCAGCGCGGATTAAAAGAGGAGACGGCCAAAACATTCGGTGCCGGATTTTTTCCCGGTCGCGGCAGTATGAGCGGTCGCGTGGTCATTCCGATTTCGAACGAACGCGGAGAACTGGTTGCGTATGCTGGTCGATCAATCGATGGATCGGAACCGAAGTATAAGTTACCAAGTGGTTTCAAGAAGTCTGAAGTTCTTTTCAACCTTCATCGCGTCCTCGCCCATGCGCGAGAAGCCGGGCACGGGACTAACCTGGTGATCGTCGTGGAAGGATTCTTCGATTGCATGAAAGTTCACCAAGCCGGTTTTCCGAACGTGGTCGCGCTCATGGGTTCGTCCATATCGAAGGCTCAGGAAAAGTTGTTGTGCGCATTCAAACAGATGATGCTGTTCCTTGATGGTGATGACGCCGGCCGAGCTGCGGCCCGCGTGATTGCTGACCGGCTCATCTGCCGATCGTTCGTCAAACTAATCAGTCTGCCGGACGGCAAACAGCCCGACCAGCTTTCTTCAGACGAGATCAAAACGATACTCTCACGCTGAAAGCAGCCCCGCCATGTTTTGGTGGGGCTCTTTGTTAGCATAGCCAGAATGACAGAAAATGCCAGCAAGTATACTTCACGGTAGTCTGCTTCCTTTTCATTTCCCACCCAGGAAAATCCGAGCAAACATCCGAGTTTCCATTGCATGAAATCATTCAGACGAATTGCGCCCTAGCCTCCTAGGAGTCGGGTGACCAGGGGATGGATCATCTTCAATCGGGACATGCACTCTGGCATTGTTCGGTACCAAACGCTTAAACTGTACTCAACCTCAGTGAAGGTTCCTGAATTTCTGATCGGTGATCTTACCTGTCTTCAGACAGTTCTATTTGGCAGTGCCGAGTATGTACCATAGTGTCTTTATAACTCTCTCACTCGCCCGGCAAGTGTAGTTCAGTTGATAGTTTGGTCACTTTATGGAGAGTGAAGCCGACGGTACAGAGCATTTTGTCCTGCGGTTGCTGTTGATGATCGAAGGGAGCGCCGAACTGATCATTTCACGGCGAAGGCCAGACAAATCCTGGAAACCGGAGTGGACGTTGGACCTCTCCGGATCGCCGCCGGTGGCACGTTTGGAAAAGGCTATGCAGAACGGGAGAGAGACCCTACCTGGCAGCCGAGTTCGGGCGAATGAAGATATCGAATGGCTGAAATTGCAAGGAGCTGGGAGGGAATCCGATTGAAGAGGGGCTATGGAAAGGGTCAGCAGCTCGGAGGGCTGGCGCTGCGCGAGAATCTACTAATGCTGGGAGGTTTGGAATTGAATGGACGCCGTGTAATACAATTTTGAGAGGAAATAGCTTTTGCCATCCTGGACGCTAGAGCGTGAACTGAAGAAGCTCACAAGGCAGACAACACTCGGATCTGCGTTGGTCTTCCTCGAACTTTTAACCAACGACATCGAACCGTTTTCAATTGAATCCGATGATGAGTGGCGACGGGGAGGCGCGGAGACATACTTATACTGCTTCTCCGTGCACAGACAGTTTTCTATTCAACACGTGATCATCAAGGCGGCCGTGCCGTTCTCACTAGCACGATCATTAGATGAAGTTATGGCTAGCTGGATTGAGAGAAGGCACCTTCTTGAGATTGAAGGCATCAAGACTCCAAGAGTATTCTTTGCTGGCAGCGGATTGATAGTTGAAGAGTTCGTAAAATACTCTGTGGCCGAAACAATTCGGGGCCCTGTCGCAGACACACATCTCATAGACCAAGTGGTCTTTTATGCTGGAGTACTGTCGAAACTAGGCTTTGCTCCGACAGACGCCTTCACGGACCTGCGAACAAATGGCACGATTGTTTACGCGATTGACTTTGGGCAAGACCTTGGTCCGCCGAACGTCACCGATGTGATGGATGATTCAATGTATAATCGCGTCGTTCAATGGTTAAACCAGCATCTTGACCAAGACCATGCCGTGGATCAAGAGAGATCCCGCCTCATCTTCAATCTTGCTAAACAGGCTGAATCACCGGGACTACTTTGCTAGCTCTGGTCCGAAATTATATGCTGTGTTGGAGTTAGCTTGAGTGTGACCGACGAACCTTTTGAATTAACCCTAGGTAGCCTGTGGACGCAAATTGCTGCCATTCGGGATCGAAGATCTCATGAAGCAAGCGAATCGGTTTGCTGTAACGTGATTTTTGGGTTTCCCATTGCAAAACGTATTCGAGCTCGTACATTGTCCCCGAACTTATACCAAAAAGCCAAAACTCGTCACACATATCGATTGCTCGACAGCAAAATTCCAAAGTCTTTTCTCTGCCAGCAACACCCCCTTCGAATCGCTGGTACTCAAAGGCTTGAAGAGGGTGAAATGGCGCGTGATGAGCGGAACTCACATAGTCCATTATCCGCTTGGTTTCACCGTTCAGCCGTGAGGGCGTCGCACAGTAGATGAGGTTGACCATGCAGTTTATCGGTTCAAATGTTCCAAATGCTTCTTGAGATCTAATAGTGCCAGCTTCCGCATTGAAGTCGCGTTCTTCTCCTCCGCAGTCATTTGCGCGTAGGTTCGATCTTGCCCATCCGGTATAAAGATAGAGTCATATCCAAAGCCATGGTCACCCTGCACTTGCTCGGCTAAGCGACCTTTAACGGTTCCTACAAAGGTCACGGCCCCGCCCTCATCAGCAAATCCGATACAGGTCATCACCGAACAACCTCTCTCAGAATTTCCCCGAACTAGATTGAGGATGCCCTGTGCTCCAAGCTTATCCAGAAACCAAGCCACTAGCGCTCCTGGCAGGCCGCCTAGTGCATCAATGACCATCCCTGTATCATCAACTACGACTGGCCTGTGCAGGCGCGCATAAGCTGCCAGCGCTTTCTCTTTTGCCACTATCTCTACATCTAGCGACTGGATCTCGGGAATGTCCAACTCCACTGACTCCGCAGTCAGACCTGTTATAGCGGCAATTTCTGCCGCCTTGCGTTTGTTTCCTGTGACGACTGTAAGATGTTGAATTGACATAAGTAGTTCAAGCTAATAAATTGTGTTTCGTCTGTCGCCAGTGTTTCCTTGCCTCCGCGTTTGCCCATCGGTGGACGTGCTTTAATGGCTCCGGAACGGCATCGTCGGGTCTGGACACCTTTAGGGCAAGCTGAACTGCATCCACTGCCGAAAACAAATGGCCTGGTGATACGAAGAACGGAGCGGATTTTTTCCCAAGTGAGAGCGCATAACCGATCGTGCGTCCAGTGCTTGGATTGATAATGGGACTATGGTTTCCCCAGCCGGTCGGGGGTTCATTATAGGAGCCGAACAGGTTATTCCGCGTGACACCGACTGCTGGCGTATTGTACAGAACACCAATATGACTTGCAAGGCCGAAACCGCGAGGATGGGCGGTGCCTTGACCATCAACTAGTAGGAGATCTATGTCGTCCATAAAGCCATCTAGAACCGCACAAACTGCGGGGCCTACGCGGAACGCATATAACCCCGGTAAATATGGGAAATCCACTTTTGCGGCTGCAACTTTCTTGCCACCATAACATCGTCCCGTGTGGTCAAAACGGACGCCAACAGCGACGCTGGTCGAAGTGTTTTCATCGTACGCAGTCCCAATCGCCACACCAGTCCCGAATTCGTAAGGCTCGGCCAAAGAGGATTTGAGGTTCAATAGCTCACGCAAATTTAGTTGCTCACGCTCCGCCTCCACGGGGTCTCTCGTCCACGAAAATGCTGGCATGTCAATCCTCCCAGATTTGCAGAAACTCTTCCGCGGCCTGCCCGATTGCCTCGTTCTTGATCTTTATGTAGCTCACACGATGAATGCTAGTAAAGGCGGAATCGTGAAGCGCCCGGCGAAACTCGGATACATAGCGTCGAGAACAAACAGCATTCTCTCGTAACGCATTGTAACAATCGGACGGAATCAGCTCACGCTTCCTACTCGAATCGAGCCGCCGTCGTTCGAGTAGAGAGTGTGGATCGCAATCGAACAAGACGACCTTCAATTCGAGCGAGCTGTCGGCTGACTCCGCGTGTTGGGCGAACTGTCGAGCTAGATCGAACAGCAGCGATTGTTTGAGACCGAGGCGATAGTCGTGACCAAGGATTTTTGCGGCGAAATGGGTGTCAATAACCGCTTTACCATTTTCGACAAGCTGGCCCAGCGTCGTCCTCGTAAGGTCCAACGTCACTTCCTCTTCAAATTTGGACCAGTCGGCCGTACGTACTTGATCACGATTGGCTATACTCATCCGCGCCTTAAAGAGGGTACCCGTATTGATAGCACCAAGTCCAAGATCCGCAGCCGAGAGTACCGTGGATTTTCCGACGCCTGATGCTCCGCCGACGACTATGACCTTAAGTGAATGCCGAGTCATAGTCGCATTGAATCCAAGATGTTAAGCTGACAACCCTGGGAACATGAGCCTTATTTCGTATTCTGCTGCCGGTTGACCATCGCGGGTTTCGGTAGGGTCTGACGCATGAATGAGATTGAAGACCGGACGTTTTTCATCATTCGCTAGAGCGGGCGAGTCCGTTGAGTAATCAAAGCGAATCGTTCCAGGCAGGGCCAAATTTGGCAACGTCGCGCCACAGGCGACTCTGACCTTTTGTCCCGCCTCATTCCCTTCGAGAACCACGGCCACACTCTTGCTGGAACTCATGTTTTCGACTAACCACGTCTTAACCATCCGGCCAATTGAAGCTGCATCATCAGTACCCAATCGTTCTTTGACATCAATCTCACGCTTCTTACAGTTCTCAAGCGTTTTTGAGCCTGCGTTCTGAAGCCAATTTTCGTCAGAAGGATAAAACTTCTCCCAAAACCCTGCTGGCTCCGTTACGACGCGCATCGCCACAATGGACAGTCCCATGTTCTCGAACCGTGAGATAAAGGTGCCCGTAAGACCCCGCGCAACGGCATGCGGCTTTACTACAATCAACGTTCTGTTCAAGAATTCTCCAAAAAATGATAATTGAATGCACTATGCAGAATAGCACCTTCGAGGATCTGTTTAAAGGTTTGGTCTGAACCGACAGGTCGAACCGGCGGCTCTGCCCGCGCGGTTCAATCCGAGGCCCAGGAGTCCTCCGATCTGAACCTTATCGAGGTGGTTGTGCACGTCCTGCGCTTCGGCGCAAGATACCTCATCGTGATTTCAAGAGATCGATGCGCCATCCAGTGCTGGACGGAGCGAACGTCGAGCCTGTGGGACGTTTCGCCGCCATGACGTTTCTTCGGTAGCGCGCCTCAAGTCGAGCAGCAGTCCTTGCGTTCAGGTCCCCGTGATTTATTCTGTGACCCCGAATGTGTACATCCTTCCCATCGGTCCGAAACCGGGGCCACCTCCGCCCCGCCGTGCGTCGGGCGCATAGAGTCCGTACTCGCCCCTCTTCAAGTTGGTGAGGCTGGTGCGGTACGTGTTGGTGCCCGTCTTTTCGAACTTGACCGGGATAGCGCTTTTCTCCACGCCAAAGGACCCACCGGTCAAACCGAATTTTCCGGCTGTGAATTCGCGGTGATCTTTGCGGGAATTGAGGATGAGGAGTTGGTATTGCGACGGGTCCGAGCCCTCCCTACACCGGAGCGTAAGCTCGATCGGTGTCGGAATCTGAATTGAGCTTTTCGTTCCCGTGAGCACGCCGTTCATCTTGGATTTGACGATCAGGGATGTCGCTGCCGATGTCAACACGCCTGAGCTTTTGTAGTTGAAACCCTCTAGCGGCAGGGGCACCGTCGCTCCATCGCGAATGACGAACGCGCCGAGATCTTCAGCGATCGATACTTTTCCATCAGGCGGCCCGGCAGCCGCAGGCGTCTGAGATCCCGCCGACAGCGCCGCGTTAATCACGCGGTCGCTCAGGCCGGCATTTTTCAAGACCGTAAGTCCCTTTACGGAGGTATCGATCGCCGTACCGTTTGTCTCGATCGCTTTGATCATCGTCTGTTCGTCGAAGTTGGCCTTCTTCATTTCGATCAGGTCATCGGTTGTAAGCGGCTTCTTGGCCTGGCCCGAAGCCAAGGCAGCCGCGAGAAAGAATGCGCACAGTCTCGCTGAAAAGTTCATCAGCAACTCCTTCCCAAAAATGTTTGGTGGTGAATTCTCTGTCGAATAATTCTCGGTAAGTGCCCGAATACTCAGGAACGACTCGCCGCTGTAATCCGAGCGGCGCGTAGCGGCGATTGCGTTGCCCAAGGTTTCCCATCTTTCAAATTCCCGCGTTCGCCTGAACGGTCTTCGGACGGCCGCAGTTAATGCAGAACTTCGCTTGGTCGTCTCCCGCTGTGCCGCAGTCGGGACATGGCGAGCCGACTGCTAGTAAAGGAGCCGGACCGGGCCGTTTAAACTGCTCAGCCATCTTTGTAGCGATGAGCTCAGCATGTTGGTGCATGATTTCTGTGCGCAGATGCCACGACGCATGTCCCACGCCGAGCACCCAGAACAACGGCGCAATCCACGCGCCGAGAATTGTGATGAGACACAGCCAAGCCATGCCGTACAGGCAAGCGTTGAGGATAAATCCGCCCCATTTTTGCCGGGTCACAAAATACAGCGGAGAAGCGAAAATCACGCAGAGGTACATCATCGGAGTACGACCTCCATCGTCGTTTGCAGGTTATAACCTGTATGGATTTAACCAGAGTACTCCGAAACTGCTTGTGAATGCAAGATATTCAGAAGCAGATCGGCGCAACGATCCGAGCGTTGCGCCGCAAGCGCGGATTGACGCAGGATGTGTTTGCCGACCTCTCTGGCCTGAATCGCGCTCATGTTGGCGAAGTTGAACGCGGCGAGAGTAACGTGACCGTTCAAACCCTGAAGATCGTGGCAGATACGCTCGGAGTGAAGATCCACGACCTCATTGGAAAGTTGTGAACCCCTGCCCGTGCAGTTATCAATGCAACCCAGCACCAAGCGAGAGTGCCGGATCTGGGGAATTGAGTACAAGGCCGAGCACGGGAGTATGAGTATCGCGACTGCTGAAAGATGCGCGAGGTTCAGTTGTCGCCGGATTTTGTCCAGGGCGGATTAGGCCGACATCGAGTGAATCCTCGAGTGGTCGCACCCAACTTCCTACAAGGGGAACTCTGGCTCGCTCCGCAAACTCGGGCACATTGTCCGCGGGGAGCTCGGGAGAAAGCGAAGGGAGTATCTGATCGATGGTCTCCTTCTCGGCATTTTGACTACCTGTCAAACCACTGGACGAGTTCATAGCCAACAATCTCCTTCCCGTACCGAGATACGGGTCACACAACATTTCCTGGGCGATGAACCCGTCGGTATCCCATTTCCAACTCCGCATTCCCGGTGTCCGCAGCGCCTGCAGGTCACCAGCGGCAGCGGCCCCGTGGGCCCAGCGCGTGATTCACATCGTGTTCCCCGCCGCGGGCAGTTGATCGAGCGTCGGCTTCAGACGGACCAGAGCGCGACGGAAGTGGCCGGGTTGAGACAACCGTCTCCCGCTCGGAAACTAAAAGCTCCGCGATGACTGGCTTGAGCGACGCGCCAATGCAGTAGGAATCCCGATTGTCTTCGACCAACAGCCTTGAAGGCGAGGTGGTCAATCTATCTGGCCCTTGGCATCTTCATTCGGACTGCCTAGTCGCTGAGCCGTAATGAAGCGAATCAGCTCGGGACAATACTTTGCAGGCAAGCGCCTCGCATATTCAGCCTTCATCCCGGCAGCAATGAGCGCTTTTTCCCATTCGTGCTGGACCTCTCGCTCGAACTCCAATCGCTCCCTGAACTCCTTTCCTTTCCGCCAGAGTTCCAGAACCGCCAGAGTCCCGACGATAATGTGGAGTGACATCAAGCCGACATCAGCCGGTACTGGCAGACCGCGAGTTCTGACCCGTTGGCCACCCGACCCTCGCGCCAGCCGCGCGATGAGAGATGACCCCACCCGGTCGAATGTGGGAAGCTCATCTGGGGCTACCTCAGCGATCATGTTTCGCAATATCAGCTGCATCTGGTGGATATCACTCTGGTCCATGGCGATCCCGTCCCTTGATTTCTCTGCTGGCCCCGCTCTTAGAGGATATCAGCGTCAGCCCAAGCCCGTCGACGGCGAACGTGGGCCACGCGCCCGGATGCTCTTGGTTAATTCACCGACGGTGATCGATAATCAAAACTCTTCCAATAGAGGCGCGAAGATCAACTAAAGCCTGTTTGCGATTACCTGAACGACTTGGTCAGCGTCCTTCTTCGGATGTGGCAACACCTCTGCCGCTTTCGATCTCTCTTCGCAATGCCGCCACCTCAGTGCCTTCACCCTGCGCCGGTCAACCTGGCCCTCAAAGAGAAACTATGCAGTCTTAAGCCAAACTCCAGAGATGCATTGGCTGCGTTCTGGAAACCGAGGCTACAAGCTGACAGATACCAGTAGAGCCTTGGGGATTGACCTGCGAGGAAATCTTGCTCCATCCATTCCGGGCGCAAACCTCCAGCGCACGCCATTCTCCTCGTTCGCAAAGACTTTCGGAAAAATCCGGGCCCGGTTCAAGAACCGTTGTCTGACGCGTAGGGTCCTTGCCGGCCAGCAGTTGCCGAAGCAACTTGTTGAGGTGGTTTTGACTTCCAACACGCGGTTCCTCTTGACTTCCTATACGTCGGTGTCGGGCACATAGCCGACTCTGGCATCTACCGGCACACCGCTCGTCGACGACTCCTCAGTGACGATCCCGGCAATTGAGCGGGTCCGCAACCTTCGGACCTAGCGAAACTCGGGAATGAACTGACGGATAGAGAACCACTTCTTTCCGGTCTGCTGATGGAACCAATCGAGGCAGTACTTTAATGCGCTCCAAGAACTCATCCGCGAGGGCGAACGGAGGCACCTGGATCGTCCCGCCACCTGCGGGCACGACTTCCATGATCGGCCGGACATAACCGCGGGAATTGGCGTCGGCGAAATTCCGGCGCTCGGCGGCCCGTCCGGCATCTGGTGTAAAGCAGATGCAAACATTGCCCGGCGAACTACGCGGGTTTGAAGACCTTTCAAGCCGTGAACAATGTTGCTCTAGCTCCTATTACGATGTTCCGGCCTTCGCGATATACTGGGCTCCGCCTGTTATACCGGAGGTTAGGGCGTTAAGGGCGAGCGGCCATCCGCTTCTGGCGTCGCTGACGTGGCTCGCAGCTCATGGAGGTGTAAAGAAAGTATGTCAGACGCGGAACTCAGTTCTCTTCACAGACGGCATGCTCGTTCTATTTGGAAGACAGCATTCTGGCTGCTTCTCGGCTCCTCGCTCATGACTCATGGTTGTCAGAACGCTCGGATAAAGTACGACAATAAGGAAATTCGACGGGTGGCCCTCGAAGAACTCGTAAGAAATCCTCCGGAGAAGGCAAGATGGGTTGAAGTCGCCGGGACACTTCTCGCTGATTCGGCTGTGGTCGATGGCGCTACGAGTTACGTCATTCTCATGGACTCGAACAGTCGTATGGCGGCATTTGTGCGCGTTGCAAAGGATGTTCGCCTTGTTGACGATGCGGGAGCTATCGTAACGGTTCGGGGAATGGCGCGACCAGTCGAGCATGACAAGCCCTTGTCCGCTAACAATGTCCCCCAAGGAGTTATGTTGGGTAACCTCGTCATTGAGCAAAATGAAATACCGCCGGGCTGGTGGTCCTCTGAGTTCCTAATCCTTGTCGGATTCATCCTTTTTGGCGGACCCGATCCGAGGGAGAAATGAAATGTATTGGGACCATTTCTTCTCCAACTCGTTTGCTGTTAGCGATTACGTGTACATTGATGGCGTGCCGGGTGAATGCTGCGAACAGTCCGCTACGCATCGCTTTGGGGCCAAGCACCGTAAAGGCACCCCCAGGGCCCTTTCAATACGCGGTTTCATTCGGGACGCTTGGAACAGAGCGTGTAACTGTGACTGTCTCCAATGAATCGGAGCACGTCATTGAATTCCCGCAGAAGAGATGGCTATTCATTGAGAGCAAGCGAGAGCCTAACTCGCCGGTCTTTACACCAGCGGCCCCATACATCCCGCTGGTCCTGGACCCTGGCCAAAAGTTCGTTATCCAGTGGCGGCTCCGAGACGCCACCGAGGTTTACTTGGCCAAAGGTACGCTGGCGCAGATCCCGCGAGTGTCTGCGGGTTCTTACCGCATCGTGATCTACTATCGAGCGGTTGGAGAAAGTGCCTGGAGACAGAATACCATCCCCTTAGAAATCCAAGTAGATAGTCTTGGGATTGGCTGGGTTGTTCTTATAGTCGTAGCACTCTTGGCGATGTTGGTCCTGTACTGGGCATCGGATACGAGTTAACCTTGGTGCCACTGACAAAGATTCTTCGAAGTGCAATTTGGTGCGTATCGACCCTTGGGTTCGGCACGCTGCTTGCGAGTCAGGGGCCGAGCCTGTCCGTAAATCCGGCAGCAATCACTGAACCCTATTTCTTTGGGCTATTAGGGGAGCGTGAGGCAATAATAATCTTCTCTAACGACTCGAGCGAAGAGATCTTATGCTCTAAGGAGTGCTTTATCGAAGTCGTTTTTCCCCCGAACAGACGGATATACAAGCTCCAGCCGGATATCATACCGCTAGTACTTCCTCCTCGTGAGGCCATAGCAGTCCGTTGGCCGATTTCCCGCCCTTGGCCGAAGACAACAGCAACCAAGCAAGGCAACCAAGTGCTAATTCGAGTGTGGTACTCGGCAGCCTCCAGTCCGGAGAATATGCGGACCGTCTCCCTTCTTGTGTCCTTTCGATCTCCTCCTCCTTTGTTCATGTTTCTGCGCTTAAACACTTGCAGAGTGCTAGTAACATTTGTTATATCGTGGGTCTTTTTGGATATCTGGCGCTTCTCCCGCGTTACCAGCTTCGCCGGGAAGGAACCTGTGACTGTCTTTGGCGGTGCCTTACTCGGAGCATATTCGGCGGTTTGCTTTCTATTGTGCAGGCTACCAATGTCGACGCTTCGAAAAACTCAGCTTGTGATCCCATCCGTCACGCTTGTCAAGTGGCGGCGGCGGCAGGGACATTCACCTGTTCTTCTTTTGAACACCTTGCACCGCTGCGATGCCTTATTAACCCAGCTCGGGACTGTGGAACTGTCTCCCGCACATCTGCTCTTTCAGATTCAGTGGCTCTGTGCCGAATGTGTTGATGACATGGCTTCGCAGGTTGGTCGGCTTGAACAGTACACCCAGTTTGCGAGTTTAATGGCATATCACTATGAACGAGCCGCATGCTATGCACACCAGAGGGAACTCGAATCTCTGTGCCGAGCCCTCGCCGCATTCTACATTCTCGCGCAACGCCACTTCGCCGGCGAAGGCACGGTTGTTGACACATCACCCTTTTCGGGCACACCTGGTGCTGTAGCGTCGGTCTGGTGGGCTACAGAAATACTCCGCGTAAACATTGAGGAAGGTCTCGAAGGTGTTCATGCTCGGCTCGTCGAGATGCCTGGCGATATCGCGACCGTGCCGCTCCTGTCTTGGGCGAGAGGATCTGCGACGAGCTGGCCCTCCCCTTGCAGAGTCGCCAGCAGGCCGCAGACGTTAACGGAATTACGTTTAGACGTGGCTATGCAGAAAGCAGAGGTTTACTATCGGGCCGGAATAATTGCAAAGGGTATGCAAGTGTTGGCGCGCGCCCTTGGTTTAGAACGCAGAGAGACCTCTGTTGCAGCTCTCCAGAATCTCATTGAAGAACCCGCTTTGCACCGCCCCCTTTTTACACTCGCGAGACTAACAGGTCAATATTTGCGCTTTATGCGGACGCTACCATGCACTGAAGGCGAGGCGGCAGAGAATAGGCGAATCGGGCGCGCCTGGATCGCGATACTTGATCGGGTGGCTAGGATCGCCGCGCCGAACATCGAGGGCGCATCTCTCGTCGATGCGGCTTCTCTTGCCGGGGAGTTCTTCACGACTCTGGGGGAATACGGTGAGGCGTTGAAGTGCGTCGAGATGGTTGATCGACTTCGGATCTTCCGAGACCCAGATTGCCTTCGCGCTTGGGCGATTGCGCAGAAGGTGAGAGCGGAAGTGTATGCTGCCCTTGGCTCACCCGATCGGGCCGAGCCTCTGCTTTGTGAAGCCGGTACGTGGTTTGCGTATCTCGGTGAATGGGGGAGCTGGTTCTCCGTCGTCGCTATGAGGCAGAGTGCCAAAGTGGCGCAGTGGGAACGGATCGCTCGTGGCGAGAGTGACGTTCGCGCTGCCATTGCCGAAACATATCGCCTAGCAGAGTCAGCAGCGGTTGTTCTACCAGCCAGAGGCTATTCGCTCCTTTTCAAAGAATGGGCCCTTTGGGGTGAGCTTGTCTTGACCGCCCCGGGCGCAGATGTAGAGAAGCTGCGTATTCTGAATGATGATATTCACGCTATTGGTGCTGAATTCCAGTTTCCGGCCTGGCTGGCCTGGACGATGAACTTGTCTCGTGTGTGCAACAGGATTATCCATGTTCGTGTTCCTTCGAGGGTTGGAATCTTCGTTGTAGGCGCATCTTTGAACTATTTCTTCTGGTTGGCGCGACGCCAACATCACACAAATCTCGTCCTGAGTAGTTTCTACTACTCAGCGTCGCTTTTGCGTGCAGACCACCTCCATCTGGGTTTCTTAGTTCAGATGATGGTACGCCTCAATATGAGGAAATCTGTCCAGCTCGTCGCTAACGCAAGACTGAACGTCACGGAGTCCCTGCGATACGCGACCCACGCTCAAATGCTCCTCTCAGAACCGCAACGATCTAGTGCGGCCGATACCACCCGGGGGATCGAGATGGCAATTAGCGCGGTCAAAGCTCTTGCGAGCGAATCACAGGAGGCTCCCTCTGACTTCCTCAGGCGTACTAGCACAATCCAACGTGCTTCGGTCTTGACGCAGTTTATCAAGGCACTCTCCGCTGGAGAATCTGTCTTAGGCCGGCCAACTTTCGAAGAGATCGTTGATCGCGCCTACCGCACCCTTCAGGCCCTGCGCGGCGCCGATTGGAATGCTCTTGCCGACCAAAGGTTGGTTGGTAGGACTCTTCCCCTATCTTCTCGAACCCAAGAGTTGCAGAAATTACACAGGGAACTAACAGGTCTTGAGGTTCGGCTTCTCAATGGCGAAACCCTCACTGACGAGTCGGCAGTGCTCGACGCGGATTTATCACTGCTGCTACCCCGGATTCCTTCTCTCAGGGACCTTGGTGGCGTGGAGGTTGCTCTAAGTAGGGTCCGACTAGAACTTGAGGAAGCAATCAAGAGAGAAATCGAACTGCATAGCAAGCCGATGGCGGTCCGAGCTGAGATTCATCCACTCGATGCTCATCTGTGTGTGCCTGATGATGCAGTAGTGCTCGAATACGTTTTGACTCCGCAGGCAGCTTGTGCATTTGTCATTGAGCGCAACCGCCCGATTCGGTTCTTCGAACTGAGGTCGATACGTATACCAGACTTGAGTGAAATTTATGGACGGATTCTTGCCACGCTGCGAAGTGCGGGAGTTACTAAGGGCACAGCGTCACACAACAGCAGCGACTTAACCGAGTGGGAGGCGAGTTTGCAGGCTATATCAGAAGCAATCTGGCCAGAGCGTCTTCGCGCTGCATTATGCGGATACCACAACGTATATATAGTTCCCTGGGGGGAGCTGTGGAACGTCCCGTTCGCTGCACTTCCCGGCTTGAACGATGAACCGATAGTACTCGAAAAGACCGTGAGCTTACTTCCTTCGATTCAGTTCTTGAATGGACAACGGAGTAATAGCGGTCAGATTACGAGCGGTGATGTTTGCATAATTGCATACGACGCCTCGAGCGGCGGGGAGAGTCAGCTGAGCCTCGGTCCTGAAGTCGGGGCGTTGTCGAAGCAGTTACCCGACGCCGCAGTTTTCTTCGGGAGTGAGGCGACACCTAAAACGTTGTTGGCCGCTGCTGAGCGGTTTCGGTGGCTTCATGTCGCTTGTCACGGTTTTACCGAGCGCGTAACGCCGATGTTCTCTCGGTTCGCTCTTTCGCCAGAAAATGTTGGGGATGACGGTTTCCTGTACCTTCACCAGTTGCAGCAGCGGTCGTCGACGCTCTATGGCGTTTTCCTCAACGCTTGCGAGTCGAATCTCGGACAAGCGGTCGGCGATCGAGCAGATACTCTTGCGGCAGGCTTTATGTCCATCGGTGCGCAGTGCGTGATTGGTACGCTTGGAGCCGTTTGTGACGATATCGCAGTTGACGTTGCGCTTGAATTTTATCGACACATTAGGCACATGCGACCTGACCTCGCCTTGTGTCTCGCGCTTAGATCGTTGGCAACGCTCGATGAGTCGGTTGTCATTGAAGGGTCACAAATTCCCAAACGGCACCCGCTTGCATGGTGGCCCTTTGTCTGTATTAATAAGGGTTAACAGTGATGATCAAGAGAAGCTTAGCCAGCGGTGCCCTCGACACTTAGTGCTGTCCAGTGACGGCAAACAAGAACGCCTGAAGCAGAGAAGAACAGCTTTGGGCCAAGGCGCTCGGTGAACATGACGGGGCATATGGACTAACAGTGCGCGGTACTATATCTTTTGTTTGAAAGTGGGTGGGGATGCTGAAACTTCTTTGGAACGTCTTCAGTTTTGGAGTGACGGTATGGATGGTGCAATTATTGTGTCACCGTATCGGTGTTGGATCATACGGTACCTCCTCTGCGACGATTGCTTTGGCGGGTGTCGCCTTGTTGGCGGCGACCGTAGCAGCGGCTCTGATCAGCATCGGTGGTGCTCTCCTCAAAGTGAACAGTCTGGAGGAGAGACGGGATGCATTTTGGCTTGTCGGCTTATTGATACCAATCGGTCTTGGTATTGCAGTATTCGATGTCGGAAAATGGCTTTTACTGCTCGTCGGCATAGTCAATCGGGATCCCAATTCGAAACCAGCGGAGTTTCTACTGTGGTTGTTTCAGTAAGCTGTTGGCGGTCGGCTACGACTTTACTGTGCCAATGGCTGTTGCCTGAAACTGTGGATGTCTCTTTCACGGCTACAGGCGATCATGTTCAAAATGCATAGGCCGAAGAAGAGGTAAAGGGATGAAAGAAATGGGCTACAGATTGATCTTGGCAGTCCTGATTGGAGTTGCAGTGTATTATGGCGTTGTCAATACAATGGATAACACGGCGGCGTATGTGTTCTTGACGATTGGTATCTTGATGTTTCTGCTCATTCGACCAAGTCGCGAGACGAACACGATTAGTTCAATACGCTTTGCTGGCCTCTGGGGCGCCATTTGGGCAGCCGTGTCCTTGATCAAGAACAGTCGGAAATAACGGGTACTTCGTGAGCTTGGCGGCGCGTGTCAACACGTTTGAGACACCAGGAAGCATAATTTACTGAGTTTTATTCTCTGACGGTTTTGGCTTATTGATCCAGACCTCCGTTGGCGCCGGAAGCGGTTTCGGCGGTTTGCGAACGAAGCGTTCGGGATGAGCCAGGTAGGCGGCATCCAGAACGGCGCGGCGCTGTTCGATGGCGGCGGGTGCAAGACCATAATGAACCACGGCCGGAGAGAGAAGGCCCAGTCCGGAATGACGATGCTCTTCGTTGTACCAGGGAAAAAACTCCTGTGAGAAGCAACGGGAGTCCTGCAGCGAGCCGAAACGTTCCGGGAACCCCGGCCTGTATTTCAACGTCCGGAAATGGCTTTCCGAGTACGGGTTGTCGTCGGAGACATGCGGCCGGCTGTGGGTTTTGGTGATACCCAGATCCGCCATCAGGAAGGCGACAGGCTTCGACGTCATCGAAGAACCCCGATCCGCGTGAATGGTTAACTTCCCCGGCTCAATCTCCTGTTTCGCGCAGGTGTCGGCAATCAGCCGTTTTGCCAGTTCCGCACTCTCGCCATCGGCAACCATCCAGCCCACCACATAACGGCTGAAGACATCCAGGATCACATAGAGATAAAAGTACGTCCATTTCGCCGGACCCAGCAACTTCGTGATGTCCCAGCTCCAGAGCTGGTTGGGACCGGTCGCCAGCAGTTCCGGCTTTTGATAAGCCGGATGAACGAGTTGGTCGCGGCGCTCACGCGCCTCGCCCTCCCCTTCCAGAATCCGGTACATGGTGCGGATCGAGCAATGATACCGGCCTTCGTCGAGCAGCGTAGCGTAAACCGCCGCCGGCGCGCAATTCTGAAATCTCTCCTCATGAAGACAAGCCAGCACCGCCTGGCGTTCCGCCGAATCCAGCGCTCGCGGAATCAACCGCACGGCGGCTGCCGCCGGAAAAACACCCAAACCCCTCTTCCTATAAAAAGAAGCCCGAGGGATATTGAGCGCTTCGCAGGCCGCCTTGACTCCGACGATCGGAGTCAGTTCTCCGATGGCCGCGCTCACAATTCCTCCGTCTCCGGGAACGGACGGCCCAGCAGCATGGCCACTTTTTTTTGAACATCGATGACGATTTCCGCCTTGCGCAGTCGATCGGCCAGCCGCTCGTTGTCGCGGCGCAACTTCTGATTCTCACTGGCCAGTGGATTGGCTTTCGACTTCGGCCCGCGCTTTTGCGGCGCCAGGCCGTCCAGGATTCCGTCCACCCGTTCTCGCCGCCACTTCGTCAGATGCGAAGAGTAAAGGCCTTCGCGCCGTAACACCGCACCGATATCGCCGGACCCCTTCGCCGCATCCGTCTGGGTCAGGATTCTCTGCTTGTACTCGCCGGTGAAGCGGCGCCGTTTGGCACGAGCCACCACCTCCGGATCCGGGCGCGGCGCTTCGCGCCTGCCCGGAACATCACTCGCTACCGAATCAAATACTCCCGCCACATCTGTAGCGGGTCGGGAAGAACCGTTCATCGTTACCATGCTGATTCTCTTTCCCGCCTCTCACTAATTGCGGTCACACAAGATGTCTCAGTCATGTTGGCACAGAGGGTGGTCGCGGTAGGGACAGCCATTACTGAACCGCCCCCCGCACAGATCCGTACGTGCAGAGTTACCGCATACGGCACCTGCCTAAGCAAAAGTGGTCAAAGGCAATCAAATCTTCACCGACCTGAGCTACGACCAGATCTCGTCGAATATCAAGAACGCTACCGCCGGCCTTGCCGGGGTGCAGTACAAGCTCTGAGAACGGGCTCCCGTCCGCCCACGGTTCTCGCGGCGCGCGAACGCCGCGCCCGACGATCAATCCCATCCGCACGCGCTCCGGCATTCATCGCTACAAAAAAGGGCAGGATGATCCTGCCCTCGAAGTCTGTGCTGTTTCTCCGCCTCCCTTCTGTTACGCCGCTGAAGCCAACGCGTTTCTCCTTTCCAAGAACTGCCCGAGCTTGGCCGTGGCCCGGAACTGGGGAATGGCATCAAGTTCCCTGAACGCCGACGTGAAGGCATTCGACAGGCTCCACATGGTTCGGGACGCGAATGCGTCGCCGAAATGGAGCGGGCTGTTGAAGTAATACTCATGGACAACTCGTGCCAAGTGCCGCGGCACTTCCAACTCGCCTTCAACGAATGCTTGGTAGATAACGAGCTTGGCGGTGGCGTCAGATAGTTGGCTTTCCTGCCAGGCTTCGACCTGCTTTTGCATCGGATCGAAAGTGCGTTGCATCCGATCAACGCCGATAGAGAGCGTGTCGATAAGGGAAAAGTTCTTGGAATGCTTGGCCAGCACCGGCGTAAAGTCGCCGTGGAAGGCCATGTTGTCGCAAACCATAACGCGATAGCCGACGGTTAAAGCAAGGCGCATGGATTTGTCATTTGCATTGCGGACACCGATTGAGAATCGGCAGCCGTGCATGCCAGTTTCAAGGTCGATGACCCCGAACATCTTCATGCCGTCTTGGGAGACGGCGTATTCATCCCTGACCACGCCGATTTGTCGAAAGCCCAAGGTCTCAACGAGAGCCTGGACGATCTCATAGTGCGAGATGGGTTGATGGGTTCTGGTGCTTGCAGGGACGGGAATGCATGCCAAATCCTCCCTGGTGATCTTGCCCGTTTTGGAAAGCAAGGTTCCACTCATATATATGTCTGTCTCCTAATGTTGAATGTTCAACGAGGATTTCACCTCGTGTCCGGGTGAACAGTAGCAAGATGGCGGAGCGACACGAAGAAGGGAAAAGTTGCCAATTTGGCAAGATTTCGACAGACCGTGGCCTAGTCTTTGTCTTTGAGACGGCGCATGGCATGCACGATGGTCTGTGCGATCACTTGTTTCTTGGCCTTAAGCTCGCCTTCGGCAACCGGCGTGAGCTTCAGCTTAACCTTGTAGCCGCGGACCGTGGCATTTTTGGGTACCGTTTCAGCGTCACGGGCTTCGAGAAAGGAAAACAACTCTTCCGGCAGGAAAAAGTGAATGCGCTTGAGCTCAGACGGAGCAAGGTTCTGGGCTATTGCGGCAATCTTGGCCAGAGTTCTCTTCTCTGTAGCCAGTACGGCCACATCGGTGAAGCCCGCCGCTAGGCACTTTTGGATATTGCCCAATTCATGCTCGGCAGTGGTCGAGATCGAGATTTCGCAGGCGATTGAACAGTCGCCCTTTTCCAGAGCCACATCCACCGATCCCATTCCATCGAGGATTTGCTTTTCGACAAGCACGCGGTAGCCGTGACTTTCGGCCCAGCGCTTGATAAGTTGCTGGAGATATTTGTGCTGCGGTCCTCCGCGGCCTGCCCTGATCGGCAGTTCTTGAGCCTGCGGTGAAATATCCGGCTGAACGGATTGAATCGGAATCTGTGGAGGTGGGAGCGGTACTTGAGGCTTCGCCGCTGGTTTTCTGTCGGGGGAAACTTCTGGAGCCGCCGGCAGTGTCGATGCGGGCGCTAGATGCAATTCCATCTTTTCACGAGGCGTGGCGTACCGCGCTCGTGAAGAGGAAATAATTTCCTGCCGACGCCTGGCTGCCAGATTGGGATCGACTGCCGGAAGCGGATGCGTCTTCAGATTGAAATCATAGTCGGAACGTTCGATCCGAACGACCGCTTCACCAACACCCAGATTTTGGAGGTCTCTGGCGTCAAAGTAGGAGAATCCTTCTTCGAGCTTTTTGGCATCGGAATCTCCAAGACGAAAACAGACTCGGGTGTGGGGATTAGAAATGACCGCGCTGGCCACATCGCCATCCCGGCTCAAGAGCTGGCGCAATTCCTGGTGGGCAAGGATGAGGCCGAGGCCGTACTTCCGGGCACCGGCGAGGATTGCCGCCAAGGACGGAGTGACAAAATTGTGGAATTCATCGAGATACAGGTAGAACGGTTTGCGCTCAACGGCCTGGATGCTCTGACGGCTCATGGCCGTCTGGTTCATTTTGGAGACCAGCAGAGCGCCGAGAAGATACGAGTTTTCTTCGCCGATCAATCCCTGGGAAAGCTTGGCCAGGAAAATCTTGCGACCGTTCATGATCGCGCCGAAATCCAGTCGATTCTCTTTTTGAGCAACCATGCGCCGGATGAGCTTTGGCCGCAAGAACGTATCCAGTCGCGTGAGAATCGGTCCCTGGGGTGTGCCGCGAAGAAGCGGAAACTCCTTTTGCCAGTAGTACACGATGTCCGGATCACGAACGGTGTGGAGAAATCGAGCCCGGAAATCCGCTTCGACCAAGAATCTTCGGAGATCGGAAAGCGTGCCGCCTTCGCTGCTTTCAAGAAAAGCCAGAATGCCATTGGCTAACACCGTATTCATCTGATCTCCCCAACTGGTGGAGAGCCGGCGGAAGACGGACACCAAATCTGAAGCCAGGAGATTCCGTTCCAGCTCGGAATGAGCCGTTAGGACGTTGAAGCCAATTGGATATTCTTCGTCGGAGGGATCAAGGAGAATCACGTCGGCCAGACGCTCTTCCGGCAGGTGTTCCATCACCTGATCGATCAAGTCCCCGTGCGGATCAAGCACGGCCAACCCTTCGCCATTTTGAATATCCTGAACGACGAGGTTCAACAGGAACGTCGATTTTCCGGTGCCGGACGCTCCCACGACGTAAGTGTGCCGCAATCGCTGCTCTGTGCTGAGCGTCACCGAAACAGTTTTTCCGGTGTGGCAATTCTCTCCGAGAACGAGTCGGTGTCCACGTGCCACGGCGGGAGATGCTTTGCTCTTGGTTTCCTCACGCTTAAGTTTCTCTGATCGCACCGAGGCCGACGGCAGGTGGATAAGGGAGACCAATTCGTCGGTGTTGAGAAGGGCGCCGGAGCGGCGGCTCGTACGGCACAGGAGATCATAAGCGTGATCGCGATCATCATACCCGTCGTTCGAAAGGGGGATGAGTTCGTTTCCCGGTGAGTCTGAAAACTGGCGAAGTGAGCTTCCGATTCCCTCGGCCACACGCCACGCTCGATTGCGGTCAGGGCTCAAGGCGGCCACGCGAAGGACCGTGGCGAACAGAGGCCGGGCAATCTTCCGTCCGGCAAGCGATACCAATCCGGGATCATCGGCGAAAAATGATCCTCCTTGGCCATCGGTTACCGCTCGCAAAATGCTTTCGGGCCACGGATGCTTTGCCGGAGAGAAGAGCACTTGGAGAACAGCCGCTTCGCCCTCATGCAACTCTGTCAGAGCGCCCACGATTCCAGCTAAGGGATCGGGTTCGAAGCGCTCGAAACAACGCAACGGACGCATGAATTCATGTGACAGACCGAAGTCTACAACCAACGTGTTTTGAATGGGGACGGTAATCCACAAGTTCTTGAGATATTCGTCATTCTCAGTGCACACGGCTTCAGGAAAGAAAGCGTGAAGTTGTGCTCGTACCTGCCGGTAGTCGGCCTCACCGCAGGCTATCTGCACGATAATTGAATCGGCTGTACCGATAATTTCGAAACTGATTGGCCGGCAGAGGTGGCCGAGGCTCATCAAGAACTGCTCCGCCGCATCCTTGGTAATTTTCGTTTGCGGAGGAAGGGCAATGTGCACTTCGCGCAGGAGACCCCGGTCATCGAAGGAGAGCGGTTCCGGCGCGTCCTCCTCTGGCTCCTCCAACTCAGCCGTTGCAGACCGGCGACGATCGCCACCGACGAACGCTTTTATGTTTTCTGTGATCGCGCTCAAGAACGTTGGCTTGCGAGCGTCGTCCGAAACCCTCCCCGACCTGGCTATGATGTAGTGTCCGCGGAACGGTCGGAAGGGCGGCTCAAGTTCGACCACCTCGTTCCACAGCTGCCAACCGCGACCAGATATTTCCCAGTTATAGAACTGGGAGGTGAGCTGCTCTTCGAGAGTTTGAACGGGACTGTGACCGTTCGCCATGTCAGGCCGCTTGAGCAAATCCCTTGAGGATCGGCTTTCGTTCAAGTTCGGAGAGGGCACGCACGCCCTTGGCCGCGGTCATCTGATCGATTATTTCCAATACAGCATTGTGCACCGCCTGCTGGAACATGAGAGCGGTATCGATTCTGTAGTATGTGGGCGGGGCGAAGATTTTTTCGTACAGCCAACCAACCACCGGGGTGGCCAAAACGATATCCTCTAAATCGACGATGCCCTGTCGTATGGCATAACCGAGGAGCCAGAGCAAGAACGGTATACCGACAAAGGTGAACAAGATCCCGATGAAAACGCCAGCTTGAAAGAAAATCACGACAAGAATGTTGATGAGGAAGAGAAGCCCAAGAAGGTACAAGACGCCGTACGCCGGGGGCAATTCAGTCAGCCACCAAGAGAAGAAAAATCCGGTACCAAAGGGCGCGCCGCAGATATCGAAAGAATATTTCCCTCTCACGATCCGCAGGTATTCCCGATTGGCGGTGAGCACACCACCTTCTTTGAATTCGATCCGTGCAGTCGAAAGCTCCGGAACTTCGCGCCGCTCGATTGCCGCCTCGACCGATTGGTAGAAGGCAAGTGGAGAAGTCTGGAAGGATTCAATAAGCTGGTACCAATGTGAAATGACCGTTTGCTGTTTCGCCATAGCAATCCGCCTTTGATGATATTCAGCGAAGTTTACATGAATCCTGAAGCGAATACAAGGGGGTTCTTCACCAAACGAGAAACATTTCTGCTGATTCACTCCTTGGATGAACTAGGGTGGTGAGGTGAATTGGTGATACGTCTCACACGGCGCACTCTATCGGCTCATATTGGAGAGGGTCGTCGCGCTAAATGGAGGCGACACTGCTCCATCGATCATGAGCCGCACATAGATGTTGTAGTTGGCGAGGTTCATCAGGTCAGAAGCCTTGAATTGAGCAGAAAACTCCTTTGCCAGAAACTCTGCGTCCCGCGGTCCCAACCGAAAGGTGATCAGTGTTCCCGCGTTCCCCAGGATCGCATCTTCAATTTCTCGATCGAGCTGGGAGAGGTACTGATTGGCCAAAATCAGATTGACTCGGTACTTGCGCAACTCAGAAAGCATGTTCGCGAGGCTTAGGGTTGTAAATGTCTGAAACTCATCCAAGTACAGATAGAAGTCTCGGCGTTCCTGTTCCGGTATCTCAGCTCTGCTCAGACCGGCAAAACCGATCTGGGAAACGAGCATTGCACCAAGCAGCGCAGCCGGGTCTTCTCCGATCTTTCCTTTCGCGAGATTGACTAATAGAATCTTTCCTTCGTCCATCGCCCGCCGAAGATTGAATGAGCTCTTAGGTTGCGTGAGAATTCGATTCAGAATGGGATCGGCAAGGAAGGCTCCAACCTTATTCTGGATCGGCGCGGCCGCGTCTGCGCGGTACCGCCAATTGTAGTTGGCATATTCCTGAAGCCAAAACCGGCGAACTTGGGCGTTCGTTACCCGTGACACGGCTGTCCTACGGAAAGCGTCTTCATCGAGCAATCGTAAAATATCTGCAAGTGTGGCCTCTGGTTGATCGAGAAGCGTGAGGAGCACATTGCGAAGGATATGCTCCATCCGCACACCCCACGAATCACTCCAGATTTTCTTGAAGACCTCCAAAAGCCCGGCTGCTACCAAGGATCGCTTCAGGGGAGGTACGCTCTCCAGTGGGTTGAAGCTGAGAGGGCGTGTCGGATCGGGTACGTTGAAGTAAATGATATCGTGCTGCCGGCGCTCGGGTATCTCTGCGAGGATGTTTTCCACGAGGTCACCGTGCGGATCGAGAAGAGCCAATCCTTCACCGTTGCGGATGTCTTGATGAACTAATGTCTGGAGCAAGGTGGACTTGCCCGTACCGGTCTTTCCGATAATGTACATATGGGCGCGTCGATCATGTCGACGGATACCGAAAGTGCGTTCAGTGCGATAGTTCGTTCGTGCGAAGCGGGTAACTTGGTCTTCTCCGAGCATCCGCTAATGATACGATTGCACGGCGCCATTCAAAGGCTCGACAACTTTCTCCAGGCGTCCAATTCACCTACTTGCCACCCCTCGTGCAGGTCTGGTGTGGTATCCGAGACTCATCACACCGCGTCAGCCAGTGCATCTTCCGGACTGGCTGCAATCGTCAAACCTCGGATTGGTGGTAGCCGGTCGAGGCAGAACCGGCGAGGAACTAAAGATTGTTGAAGAACTAAAACCATCCGAAAACAGGAACAAGCCGGATAGCGGCCATAGGTGTCTCAGAGAGGAAAAAGCGGTAAATCGTCAAGAATTACTTGTGCTGATTTCGTTGGTTGTTCGGCCTTATAGAGGCGGTCCACTGCCAGGGATGGTTCGCCACCCCGCATAAGCGAAATGAGAGATGCGGCTTTATAGTGACCGACCACGTCCGCCCCTTCGAACGAACCCAGATGCACATTGAATTTGAAGGCAGCACCGCGCAGCACTACCTCGATGAGGTATTTCAAAATATTGGCCTCAAAAAGCGCCTGGTATAACCTATCACTGCGTGTCGTCCGCTTCACTGCTATTGCAAAAAGAAACGAACGACCCTCAAGTGTGCCCTCGATTTTTGTATGCGCATTCTCGATTAGAGCACGGTTCTGATCTCCGAGGTGGTTGAGTTGCTCCGTGAACACCGTGTATTCGCTGGGCATAGGTTCCGGAATTCTAATCCCCACAATGTCTGGTGACGACAAACCGAGTTCCATATCTCGAAGTTTCAAAGCTTGCTCGTGGGCCTTGATGCTACTCCGAATTTCAGCTTTGAACAGTCTTGTTGTGTCATACCCGCGGGGAAGTTTGACAATAGCAACTTTCCGCGTCGGCGTGATGATTGCACCTGCCGGAATCGAAAACACATTCGATGTCCAAACGCCCGTAGACATGTAGTGATTCCAAACGGCAGCCGCGTTCCAAAGCGCCCCGGCTTCGAGTAACTCGAAGACGTCTCCCTCAACCTTGGCAATCGCACCTTGTTTCAAATCGCTAAATTCGGCTCCGAAGAGCTGGGCACCAGCCGCCGCTGCGTTGTTGCTGAACGTCCCAATGTACTCGTCATAGGTTCTTGATGGTTCCGGATCATTGTCGGTTCCCGGAACGAACTCGCCGAATGTGCAGCCGAACGCGACGTTTTGCTTCAAACGGAACTGGGTCTTCCGGCCCGGAACCGGATTTGAACGTCGATCTTCAATACAAACCCCGAAGGGGCAGGCGGGGCAGAGTGTCGCGTGATCAACATTAAAGGGCACTAAGGGTTCCTTCGGTTCGTCTCTTCCTGGGCAATATTACGGGCGGTTGCAAATAGCACTTCGAGCTCGACACCGAGAGCTTCTGCGAGCCGCTGAAGAACTTTCAACGTAGGGTTCCGCGCTCCTCGCTCGATCCCGCTGACGTAGGTCCGGTCCATTCCTGCTCGCTCGGCCAGATCTTCCTGGCTCAAACGGATCAATTCTCTGTGGCGCCTCACGGCAGCCCCGAATTGTCGAGTAATGTTCACTTCTTCTAGAGCGTCATACTTTGTAGCCCATCAGTCCACGGACGATGAGTCACATACCTATCCGTGGGGGATTCGGCACTCAATTACTGGACGAAGTCTGGACATACGCTCTAGTAGTGGTGTCGTGGTAGGTGTATACTCAATTTCGAGAAGGTCGAATTGTTGTCTATCAGTAACAACACGCCAGATGTACTTCGAGGCAAGCCAATCCATTCAGGTGATGCTGTTTCCCTTTTTGCCGGCTGCGGCGGTTTCTGTGAGGGTATTGAATTGGCTGGGTTTAATGTGAGAGCCGCAGTCGAGATGGACCGTTTTGCAGCCGAGACCTACCGACACAACTTCAGCAACACCCCGCTCTTTGAAGGTGACATCCGGGGATTTCTCGGCCCGAACTTCAAAGCGCATCAGCGACAATTTGGGCTTAGGCAGATCGAGTTGGTGTTCGGCGGGCCGCCCTGTCAGGGCTATAGCCAGATCGGTCCACGAGACATCGGGGACGAGAGGAACGGACTCTACAGAGAGTTTGCCCGTGTCGTTGGAGAATTACGACCTCGCGTTTTCCTGATGGAAAACGTTCCTAATCTCCTCTTGTTGAACAAAGGACATTTCCGGGACCTGATACTTAGGAAATTTCGTTCGATCGGCTACTCTAACGCGACTTTTGTTAAGGTGACGGCGGCTGATTTTGGTGTACCCCAAATTCGCCAAAGGGTATTCTTCTTCGGTACAGCCGACGAACACGCGTTCCCACATGATCTTAATCAGTTCTCCGAACAAGTCTTAGCCGGGATGGCCCGCGAACGCCCCTTTACGGTCTGGGATGCAGTCGGAGACCTTCCAGCGGAGGTCGTCCCGAGCGGACAGACGATGCCGTACCCGAAAGCGGGCCCTTACACGACCTTCCAAAGGATGATGCGGCTTGACTTCGATTATCAACCTCACACGCGGGCAATCAAGCGCCGCCGCGGGATCGGTAATAGCCGGACGCTTCTGCATAATCATCACACCAAGGAAATCCAAGACCGTCGCAGGCATCTGATTTCATTTCTAAAGCCCGGCGAAAAGGCGGACTCGTTGCCGAAGGAGATCTGGAACGGTCGCCGCCCTGAGAAGTGGCGCCGGCTACATCCCGATCTACCCTCGTATACCATTCTTGCGCAAATGCATCGTGACTTAAGCGAATGGGTCCACCCGAAGCTGGAGCGCTGGATCACTGTGCGTGAGGCCGCTCGGTTACAGTCGTTCCATGACGGATTTGTGTTCGTCGGTAGCGAATGGCAGCAGTTGAAGCAAATCGGAAATGCTGTTCCCCCGCTTCTGGCGTTCGCTGCCGGGAAACTTGCTCGTCAGATTCTAATCGAGCTGGATGACAGCACAAAGGTTATTTCCGCGCGAACTCCGGTTCAGACCGTCTTCCCGGTATTAGAGCCCCGGCTTTCTGAATAGGCTGAGCTCGAATCGCGGCTTCCAGTTCAGCCAAGTGTAACGACTCGATGATCTGGCATTCCCAAATGATGAGCACATGCCAGCCGTGATCGATCAGCTCAGACTCGTTGACTCGATCACGAAACCTGTTGCGCTCAATCTTCTTTCTCCAATAGTCTGGGTTGGACTTCACAGTGCGAGTCCCGTCAATGCACTTTGGACAACCGTGCCAAAAGCACCCATGGACGAAAATGCATGTCCTTCTGGACGGGAATACTAGGTCTGGCTTGCCTTGGAGGCCTTTCGGGCGAAGCCGAAATCGTAAACCTTGGCCGTGCAGATACCGCCTTACTGCCAACTCCGGTTTGGTGTCGTGGCTGCGAATTCTGCGCATGTTTTCACTGCGATCAGTCGAAGACAGAGTGTCCATTACGAACATGCTCTCCAAAAGGTTCAAACCCCTGTCTTTCTGGTTCTGTTGCGGGATTGCCAACAACAAACAGTGTGAGGTACGGTCCCTGGCTGCCCAGTCCCAATCAGGATTCCGACAACAACGATGTGAGGTAAGACACTGACCCCATTGATTCTGATCGAGCCTGCGGGTGTCCCATTGAAGAGATTCATCAAAAGCAACTCCTCTGAAACAGCTCTGTCAATCGCTTGCCGACCGTAGCCGATCATGCTCAATCCGACCAGCAAGGGTTTAAAAAAAAAGCTTGCACAAGGACTAAAAAGGACACATACTAATCCTTCTTGGTCCTTTAGGGACTGAGAGAGGAGTTACCGAATGTCTGACGTAACGGAACGCTGTCCCTGGTGCGAAAGCGTTATTTCCCGGTCCAAGTTTCTAAAAATTGAAGAAACGATCAGAGAACAAGAACAGGCAAAGTTAGCCGAAGCGGAAAGGCAACTGCGCGCAGAGTTGGATGCCCAGCATATTGCTGAAATCACCAAGCAGAAGCACATCATTGAAGCCACCGCCACCGCAGAGGCGGCCAAGCAAATTGCTGCGGTCAACGCGGAGCGCGATCGGCTAACCGAAAGACTGAGTCAAGTCCGCATCGAGGCTGAAAAACAAGCCACCGAGCAAGTTTTAAAAGCAACGATTGAACGCGACCACGTCATCCAAGAAAAGCAACTGCTCCAGGACAACGTTGACTTAATACGAAAACAAGCAGAGATCAATGCTGCGCAACTTGCCACTGAATTCAACAGCCAGCGTGACGAACTGCAACGCCGGCTCACAGATGCCGAGGCTCGCGAGGCGATGATTCGCATGTCCGTGCAAGAGCAGATCGATTCCGCGCTGAAAATCAAAATTCAAAACTTGGATAACCAACGCCAGAACGAGCTTGCCGACCAACGCTCCTCTCTCGAAAAGGATCGCGATAACTCCCTTCTCAAGGTACAAGCTGACTTCAACCGCGAGCGGGAAAGTTTGCAGAACAAGCTTAAGGACATGGAGCGTCAGCTTCTTAAAAAGACCGCCCAAGACCTAGGAGAGGGTGCCGAAATCGATCTATATGAAGCACTGCGGGAAGCCTTTCCGGACGACCGCATCACCCGCGTACCAAAGGGCTTACCGGGCGCTGACATCCACCATGAGGTGATGTACAAGGGGCAAGGTTGCGGCAAAATCGTAATAGATTCTAAGAATCGCCAAGCTTGGCAGAATGGATTCGTTTCAAAGTTGCGTCAGGACCAAACCGATGCTGGCGCCGAACACGCCGTTCTCGCCAGTACGGTCTTTCCGTCAGGGAAAAAGGAGCTTTGCGTTGAATCGGACATCATTGTCGTGAATCCCGCTCGGGTGAAGCACGTCATCAGTCTCCTTCGCCGAACGATGATAACTATTCATGTACGCGGACTGAGCGTTAACGAGCGCGCGACGAAAATGAGTAAGCTATACAAGCTCATCACGTCGGAATCGTATGCGCAGCGGTTTGGTGAATTAGAAAAACTGACAAACGATGTCCTGGAATTGGATGTTCAGGAGAAGAAGGCGCACGATAACGTATGGCGAAAGCGCGGCGCTTACGCAACTCGTATGAACAACGTCTTGCGAGAAATTGATACCGAAGTAGCCGCGGTTGTCGAGGGTCACGAAAACACAGAATTGTCTGTCGCTTCATGACCGCCGAGATATGCAACTCGAACCCAAGTGATTCGCTATGGAGCAGCACCACGGCCCAACCAATGACCACCCCTTCTAATCCTCCTGGACAGCACATTACCGAAGATCAAAGTGCGCACCATTGGCACGAGCGCAGGCTGGGTAGAACCATCCTGAAGGCATATCGTGATTCCGCCGATCTGTACCAACTGCTGCCGAATGACCGGCAGCCGCGCATGGGCCCTAAAGAGGACCCGGAGTTGCAGCGACAAATTGAAGCTAACGAAGGCATCTTCGAGCCGCTGCTGGTTGAGCCACATCCCGATTACCCGGACAAGTTCCGGATCATCGATGGTGATCGAAGATGGACAAACTCCAAGATCCTGGTTGAAGTTCAAAACAAGGCGCAGTATAGGATTGTGCCGGTCGAGATCACCGACCGAACTCTAACTGATGAAGAAAGGTTCCGAGTCTGGATATACATCCATCGTCAACGAAAAGAATGGGACGCAAAAGAAAAAGAGATGGTAGCGTTCAGCCTGGTTTCTATGGTGGGTCGAGCTAGTGCGGCAAATATACTTGGCTTGACTGTGCGCGAGGTGGATAAACTTTGTGAGATTTACGAGTTATCTGAAAAACTTACTAATCTCGCCGAGCCAGGAGCATCAATTACGTGGGCGAGAGAGATCAAAAACCTCAACAAGAAACTGTTGACACCGACGATCCTCGATACGGTGCTCCGGCGCGTCAACCATAAGGAAATCACTAATTCCAAAGACATCCGCAAGCTGCGACCGATCCTCAAAGATCCCGTGGCACGCGAGCGTTTTTTGGCAGATGGAGGAAGTGTCGATACGGCGCTTCAACTAGTCCCGCCACCTAAGAAGAAGGGCGAAGCCGGCCTCGTGGGTGATATAGAGGAACTGAGTGGAATTCTGCGTCGGTACCCCTGGACCACACTAGCGGAACTGAAGGGTAATGTGGACGTCATTAGAAAGCTTGAAGAAGCCGAGAAGTTACTCGGAGATCTGCGCAAGGCGCTGGCGAAATGAGCGACTCTGGTCGGGCAAGCGTGGCGGAAATCAAGGGTAACATCAAACCAACATATTGACCCAATTGTCTGAGAGCGCTATTATCTTGTAACAATCATGGCCTCTAAACGGGCATAGAATATGCAAATGCAACAAAATGGGATATGAAATAGATTTTCTTCCAGTCGGTACAGAGAAATCTGGAGATGCCATCCTTGTTCGCTATGGCAATTTGTTTGGAAGCCGAGCGGAGCAGAAAGTGATTCTGATCGACGCTGGCTACCAGGACACCAGTAAGACGGTTATCAAGCACCTGGAAACCCACTATGGAACCAAGACGATTGATCTGATGATTTCTACACATCCCGATCAAGACCACATCGGTGGATTGGAAACTGTGTTGAACGAATGCACGGTTGGCCAGTTGTGGATGCATCAGCCATGGAATCATACAAGGGATATGGCCGATTTATTCGTTCATGGGAAGGTTACGGATCAGAGCCTCAAGGCGGGTCTCCAAAAAGCGTTGGACGAAGCTCATGATTTGGAGAAGCTGGCACGGAGTCGTGGCGTTCCCATCCTTGAGCCATTTGCTGGAACCAGTTTTGACAACAAGTCCGTGTTTGTCCTCGGTCCGTCGAAAGATTTCTACGAAGGCCTGCTACCCTCTTTTCGGTGTACACCAGAAGCAAAACAGGGAGCCAATTATTTCCTGAGAGGCCTAATAGCGGGAGCGACTGCCTTTGTTAAAACACTGGTGGAAGGTTGGGATATCGAGACCTTAGGGACGCCGAGCGAGGATACTACCGCTGAAAACAATTCGAGCACAATTCTTCTTCTTCAATTCGGCGAGGAGAGTGCCCTTCTTATCGCCGACGCCGGGTTACCCGCGTTAATTCCTGCACTGGAAATACTCCAGGGTGTGGAGTACGATTTGTCCAAGATAAAGATGATTCAAGTGCCACATCACGGCAGCGCCCGCAATGTGAGCCCCGAATTCCTTGATGCGCTGCTGGGCTCTCGGCTGCCTCACCAGATCCCAACTCGAAGTTCATACGTATCTGTGGCCAAACTTGATGATCCAAAGCATCCATCTAAGAGTGTTACCAATGCTTTCAAACGAAGAGGGGCGCCGGTTCATGCGACCGCCGGCAAAGCGAAGTGCTACTTCAAAAACTCGCCTGCGGCAAATCGGACAGGATGGGGGCCATCTGAACCTCTTCCCTTTTATACACAAGTCGAAGCATGACGACGCCTTTCGATATCACGAATCCGTATACTCGGCGAGCGCGATTGAAGCCCGCGCTAATCGTCGTACTTCCCCTTGGATTAGCTGTTTTGTCGTGGTCATCAGACGGGCTAAAGTCTCTGACAGTGCTCTGGAGTCTGTTCGTGTGGGCAGGCGGAACCGCACTCATGACGCAGCTCGCCCGAGATCGAGGGCGACAAAAAGAAAAAGAGTTATTTGATTCCTGGGGCGGAAAGCCAACTACGCGGTTACTTCGGTACGCTGGGAGCGACAATCCAGTACTTGTGCGAAGACGACACGATGCCCTACAGAGAGCGATATCGGATATTCACATTCCCACCGAAGCTGAAGAGGCAGCCGATCCGCATCACGCAGACAATGTGTACGATACCTGTATCAAGTCGCTACTGGAGCAAACGCGCGATCAAAAGAGATTCGAAATGATCTTTGACGAAAACTGCAACTATGGTTTTCGTAGAAATCTTTGGGGAATGAAGCCTTTCGGGATCATGATTTGTATTCTCGGTATTTTTCTCAGTTCGGCTGCAATCTTTCTTCGAATCTTTGCCCATCTGCCACTGTCGCTCCTATCATATGGCACGGTAGCACTTAACCTGACGTTGCTCGGCTTCTGGGTTCTATGGTGCAATCCTGGCTGGGTAAAACTCGCAGCCGACGCCTTCGGCGAGATACTTCTGGCTGCGGTGGGTAGGCTTGAAGTTGAATTGCCTAAGTCGGCCAAAGCATCGAAAGCAACTCGGCGGTCAGATCAATGACTTCATGTGACCATGCATTTATTTTAGGAATAACACACTCGATGATGTTCCCTGGGTAAAAATGGAAATCTTCAAAACCATTGTTGAACTCCTCAAAGGCCTCGCCTGGCCCAGCGTGGTGATTGTTTTAGTGATGCTCTTCCGGAAGGAATTGCGCGAGCTCATACGGAGAATCAAGAAAGCGGAATTTCCTGGCGGCTCATTCGAGATCTTCGACAAATTGCGGGAACAAACTGAGCCGTCTGCTTTGCGAGATCCGGTGAATAACGCGCCCGGTGCTGTGACTCCCACTGACGAAGTTACATCCCCTGACATTGAGATGAGTGTATCGAGCGGTGCCTACTCTACCGATTACCATGCCATTCTTCTCGCGATTGGGCTGACCAATCGAACTGAGAGAGCGGACCAAATTGTGGGGTGGGTGTTGACATTTCCTTCCATCGGAATCGAGCTTAGGGCAAGTTCTCCCCCCAGGAATTTGATAGGTCCTGTGCCTTGGTGGGACTTGCCAAGAATTCCGGCGAATGAATTTGTTCGAGGCACACTGTTCTTTAAAGATAAAGGCAAAATCGAAGAGGCGCTCGGTCATGAAGAGCCAATGCAGGCTGAATTGCGCGCGGAGACGCTTCATGGCAAGCATCTGAAGACGCCCGTACCAGTTTCCAGGATCATTACCCTTCAAAACCAACTTAAATAGGTTGATGCCTGATATAGCTGATTAGCAGTCCGCCGCGTCGGCTCTCCTCTCTCTTCAGGCTCATTGCCGTTGCGGCCCTTTGCCCTCCCAGCTCATGTGCGTTGGATTGAGACTCCCCTTGGGACAAGGCGCACCACGGACAACACGCGCCCTATACGCCCGGAGGAAATTGTGATATTCTTTCGTCTTCTATTTTCACCGTAAAGATCATTGGAGGATGTAATGTCAAAAACCATAAACTTGACTCTTCTTGTTTTCCTCGGTATTGCAGACCCGATTACCGCGTATTCTCAAGCTTCTTCGACTGGTAAGAAGGGAGCTACCTCCGCCACGAACAGTACGGCCGATACATCCACCGACAAAGCAAAACAGACTGGCCAGCAGATCGGCACGTTGGTTTCCTCAGCGGTGGATACCGCATTCCCTATCATCGGAAAGATTATGGATCTTTTCGCTGGCAGCAAGAAGCCTAAACAAGACGATGTCGCAGCGGCGGTGAAAAAGGCCCAAACAGAGTTCGTAACCTCAGCCAAGCTAAAGCTCCAGCCCGCCGCAACTATCTCCAAGGAGCTAGCGGTAATCCAGACTTTCGGCATCGCAGGTGTCAGTGCGACGGAGAACATAGCGAACATCAACCGCTTGATGCAAGACAAGAGCCCGAACTACGGCAAGGTTGCACTCGAATGGAAGATTGCAAAAAGCTACCTTGCCGACGTGCTTGTCATGAAGCAAGCTGACGTCCAGGCCGTCCGGGAGCCCACTATCCAGGAGCGGATTGTCACACTGCAAAATGCGCGCAAGGATCTGATGTTGCGAATCGACGACAATATCGCAAATGCCCAAAAGAAGCCGGACTCGATCTCCAGACAGGAATTATCGGACCAGATTACGGCGATGGCAGGACTATTAAAAGGTTTCAACACACTTGCGGCTATCGAGCTGGCTACCTTGCAGTCCGACATCGATGACCTAGCGAAGTGGGCAAACTCACCAGCCGGGCAAAATGGTTTCGCACCGAAACCGCCGAATGCGAAGTTATTGAGACTTGTCGATAACTCAGCTCAATCGGCCAAAGACGCTTCAACCAAAAAGTGAGATACATGCAGTCACTTAAAACAGCACTTTTTGCCTTTCTCGTGGCGCACGCACTCTATGGGTCCACCCAAGAAGCGCCTGCGTTTAGAGTTACGATCATCGCCGTAACTGAGTTCCAAGATCCTGAGTTGCAAAAAGACGACCAACTCAACGCTGCGAATACTGCGGCTGCGAACAATCTCAAATCATTTTTTGACAAACATTTCCACGTCAAAGCAGATCTCTATACGACCCCGTCCGAAACCTCGGCTGAGTTCTTACGAACATGGTTATTCCAAGATCTACCTCTCGATTCACGAAAAGCCGTGCATCTGATTTTCGTTTTGACACACGGCTTCGCGTTTAAGACACCGGATAACGCCGCTAACAAGCGAGAGCTGTTTCTCGCCACATCCGATACCTTTAGGAATAAGTTCGTTGGCAAGGCCATAAGAGGTCAGGAATTCATAGAGGCTTTCAAAAACATGCCACCGAGAGCGACAGCGTTTCTATTCCTCGATTCTTGCGGTTCAGGTTCAATTGACGGCGACAATCTTAAAACAGAGCTGGAGCAAGATCCTGAATTCGCCAGCAGGGTGATGATCCTCGCTGCCGCTAACTCCGACGAATCTGCATACAGCGCCCGATTCACCAAGACTCTCACAAATATCTGGCAAGCGACACAAGTTACCAACCATTGTGGTCCTAGCAGCATAGCAAAATATTTGACAACGTCCTTGAAAGATATCCCGAATGTCTCAAAAGACGTCAAGCAAACGGTCAGGGTTGTTGCGCCCCTGAGTCCCGACTTTTGCATTGAATCGTTAAATTACAATCAAAGATTGCTTCTACTGTACAACGCAGCTCCTGGCGATGTTCTGGTGACTTTACAATCGGAACGCGGTACAGGCACGGAAGATCCGATTCTCCTTAAAAAACATCAGATGGCTCCCGTTAATTTAGGCGCGGGCAAGTACAACATGATCGCCCAGCGCTCGCCAGAGGTAGATCGCCAGAGCAACCGCGACGCTCCGATCGTTAAGACAATCAGCTTTGATGCTGCTCCGGCACAGGTTGAGGTTTTGTTTAGTTCCGATCCCCTCGACAACGCCGAGGGGTCGGAGTTGGCCGGGCAATATCTTCAATCACGTGAAGCGTTCCCAGCCATATCCAACGACCTCCGTGCGTCCAGCCATCTCGTTTTGGGGAGAGAAGCGACTCGCCTAGATGCGGAACAACAACGTGCTGCCTCTGAGGAGGCGAGTCTGAACCATGCCTGGAGAACCGCGACTGCCGATACCCAGGCGAAGAGAAGCGCTTCAGAAAGAGCTAACAGCGCTCTAGAGGTGGCCGCAAATCAACTCAATACTTGCACCACTCCTTTTCTTAATATTGCAGCCTGCGCAAGCATTCTCGGCAGTATGCAAAATATCCATGCCTTGGCACAAGAGAGCGCCGCCGAATACGCGGATAGCGAGCGGGAGCTCGAACTTCGACGACGCATGATTTCGGACATGCTCGTGGTTAAATCACGTCTTGCAGAACAGAGTCTGAAGCTCAATCAAATTAGGGAAAGGGCTGCGCGTTTCGATGCAAGCGTTGCACATTCGAAAGCGATGGAGCAAGAGGTTATCGGCAAGTTGACAGGAAGCTTTCCAAGGCTACAACGATCAGATCGCGGCATCACGATTGATCTCGAGACGAAAGAATTGACGCGAGACAGACTTGACGACTCCATTGTTAGGTTCATCGACGTGTTGAATAAGGTACCGGATCTCCACATTGAGGTCGAATCCTATCTATCCATCGATACTCAGCAGCAAAGAATGGCAGCACGTCAGCGTGCCTTTGATTTCAGGAAGAAGCTCAAGGACGCAGGGTTGAAGTCTTCATCTATAGCAGCGCGGGAGATCTACTCTCCTCGGTCACGTAAATCACTAGTTAGTATTATCGTTTCGGCACCATGAATTTCAGGGCCACCTCCGATGAGTTCGCTGAGACACTTCTGTCTGGGCTGCGGTTCCAACTCATCACCCGAAGTCTATTTCCTCCGTCTTCTTCGAACACCGCTTTCTTGGTCGTTTTCCGGGTCCTCTGGATGGTTCAAAACGTCCCAAAAGCCTTTAATCTCTTGGGTTATCTGGTTCCAAGATTCGTAAGTGGGGGCCACCACACACGTCACCGTAGAACCGCTATTTTATGGCTCAACAGAGCCATTTTTCTACCCCACTTACATTCGTTCAAACCGGCCGTATTCGTCCCGTCTCTGCGGGATAGGGAGTCCTTGCTTCATACACCAGAAGTCGAGGAGAATCTCTGCCAACTGGTGCATCTCAGACCTCAGTTGGATAAGTTGTCCTGCGTTGTATTGAGAGAGGAGATCGGGTCCGAGAAGCTTCTTGAATTCCTCCATGGTACAGAGATGTGGTTCGGTGAAATCGGGTGTAGGGATGTGTTTGCGTCTCATACTGGTTGTGTTTGGCTTTCGACCTTTGAGGGAAAGCCTGTCATATTTCATCGCTCAATGCTTTTGTTTGGAGCTATATCAGTAGATCCTAAAACCAACAAGTCAATTTAATAAAATTGGTGTGCACAAACCAGTTAGAGTAGAATGACGGCACATGTCGCTGAAATACCAAATCGTAAAAATACGCCTGTCGGAAAGATATTTAGTAAAAGGACTCTATCACTTGCTCTATAGCCCGCAAGGACAAAACCGATACAGACTCGATGGCGTTCCCAGAGACGAGTTTTTAAATTACTTCAAGCGCCCCGTATTAAAAGATGCTCTCACTAATCCTTACAATTGGAAGGATGTTGAAGAATTCAAAAAACTCGACTTTTATCTTGAAGCTTGCATCGAGAAGGGGTTGATAAAAAATGTGGATGGAAAATTGAAGCTCACTGCCGCTGGTTATGAATTAACCAAATGGTATCACTGGTTCAACGCTTCGCGAGACATACCACTGTTCATCGCTCTCCTCTCACTCGTTGTGGCAATATGGACAGCCTATTTCACTAACGCTCAGGTAAAGCTTGTCCAAGAACAAGTGCAGATATCGGAACGGCAAGCGTCGGCAACTTTCTTGATCGATCTAAACAACCAACTCAGGAACGGTTCAAGCTCATATTCGGATATTATATATGCCCTTGCAACGGGACAGTCGTTGAAAGCTTTCAGCGATGAGAAAAAAGACAATTACTTGGTGATGTGGGATTTGATTGATAGCTTGGTTGAATACAAGATCATTGATAGTGACTCAGCGTATGACGCATTTTCATATGATGTGGAACAAGCGTATTGTTCGCCCGATATCAGAACTTTTATTTTGAGTGTCAGAAAACAGGATGCCACAAACGCTGCTGACTACGGAGGTTTTACGAATCTTGGAAGGCAGTTTCTTTTAATTGACGGCAACAAACCGTGCTCGGCAGATTTCATAGACAATCAGAGTTATTAAGAACCGAGCTTTGTTATGCGGACATGCCGGTTCCAACTCATCACCCGAGGTCTATTTCCTCCGTCTTCTTCGAACACCTGTTTGTGGATCGTTTTCCAGGTCGTCTGGACGGTTCAAAACATCCCAAAAGCCTTTAATCTCTTGGGTTATCTGGTTCCAAGATTCGTAAGTGGGGGCCACACAAGTACATACAACAGTATCCACTCGGTGGACCGGACATAATCCGGTCCATTGTGTTATGAGGTCAGAGAATGGCAGAGCTCTTCCATCTTTTCGTCAGACCCCTCGGGAGACAGAAGGCGCCGTACCATATACTCCAAATCACGGATGTCGTCTTTCAGATACGAGAGCGACGTATAGAGGTCTTCGAAAGACCACAGAACGTCTGACACTCGCTCGTTGTTACGATCGATCATCGGAATCTCTTTCCTCTTGTGATGTGTGGTGTCCATAATGTTGTGTGTGATTTCATGTGCGTTAATTGGCTAATAATGTTCGACCGCCACTCATTCTACGGATATGGGGAGGAGCACAAAGACAGGGAAAGTTGCCGGGGAGGAAGAAACAACCATTCGAGATATACAAAAGGAGCTGCCGGGGTGTGGCAAGCTCCGATTTATAGATGTGCCTCAGCACTTGCACTTTTCGTAAAAGACTGTACAATTCCACCCGGAATCGCGGAGTTAAACAGATTAGGACAAACACGCAACAGGAGGAGAAAATGTCTCATGTTACATCTAATTTCGGTAGCAGATTAAAACCTGCTGCAACAATCGCAGCTGAAGCAGTAGCTGCGGCCACCAGAAAGGCACAAGAAACACAAGATGTCAGGACACAGGAAGAACGACGCTTCAATGCATGGAAAGATGAACATGCTCCCGCATTAATCAAGAGCTTTCTTGATGAGTGTTCCCATAAGATCGAAGTCGCGTCGTCAGAGGGCGCCAACCAGTGTAGCTTGGACATTCCCGACCGGAGTGCTCTACCCGATCAGAACAGCTTCGTCTTCAAAGAGGCCCAGATCGTGTTGGAGAAGAATGGTTACAAGGTAACAATCGGCCATCCAAGTTCTGAAAGCCCCGACTATGATTCTAATGTTAAATACTTCATCATTCGTTGGTGACTGACTGGCTGAAAACTGAATAGTTGACTTGGCCGCTCCAACTCGTGAGCGGCTATTTTTTTACCTTACACAGCATTCTTCTGGTCTTTGTTCCCTTTCCCTGCCCTTGCCTAACAGTTCATAGGTGGACGTATGGATATCATCAGAACTGTCACTGATCCAGATGATGAGTGGGGCGAAAAAATAGGAGTCCTGCCTCAAAATCACATTGATGGTTCCAACTCATCACCCAAAGTCTATTTCCTCCGTCTTCTTCGAACACCGCTTTTAGGGTCGTTTTCTGACTCCTCTGGATGGTTCAAAACGTCCCAAAAGCCTTTAATCTCTTGGGTTATCTGGTTCCAAGATTCGTAAGTGGGGGCCACCTCACTTGTATCGTCGGTCGATAATCTGCCTAATGTCTTTAAAAATAGCCCCAACTCGGCGGTTCGAATATTTCCGGTTATGAATCCGACCGGAAACATCAACCGTTGGAACCGAGAACGATCGGAGTCCGGCAGAGCGCTCCACGTTTTTGGAAGCTCGTTCAACGGTCCCGTTATATCGCGGAGCTTTTGCTGAATTTCCTTCGTACTCAACCCATCTGCCTCCGCAACAATTTCCCTCGCGGTCCGTCGTTCAGAGAGCAGTGATCGCTGCATCTGAAATTCCGCATCACTGATGAGATTCTGCGCCCGCATTCGTATGAGTTCCTGCAATTCGCGGTTAAGCCCATCGAGAACGCGGCGAGCGCGGGCTTGCTTCGCGTTCGTCACCGCCTCTCGTTTCTGTGAATCCCAGCCCAGCATCGTACCGAGTATCTGCATCACTTCCACCTTCGGAGCGAGCGCGCGAAGATATTCCTTGAACTCCTCCTCGACCACATCGACCGCCAGGCCTTTACCTCGACGGCTGCACTCCTTCCGGGAGCAGTGGTAGTACGGATATCGCCGTGAGCGGCCACGGGAGAAGCTGGCGGTCAGCACGTGCCGACACTGATGACACCGAATCAGGCCTCGAAGCGGAAACTCCGGTCGATGTTTGTGATGTGGCTCGGATCGATTCCTCCGATTGATAATTTGCTGAACGCGGGCAAAGTCTTCGGGGGAGACCATCGGGACATGAAGGCCTTGATGCTCTTCATGCGACCATGGATCGACGAGAATACCGGCATAGTACGGATTGCGGAACAGGTAATCGATTCCTTGCGGTGTGAGAGCACTACCTCGTCGGGTCGTAACACCCCAGCTTTCCATCAATCGCCGGATCTCAGCCTTTGTGTAGCCGCCGGTCGCAAGTTCCCGCCAAGCCTTTTGAATCAATCCAAACAAAGGTTGATCGGGGCGGTCGGGTTCATTTTTCTTTTCGCCGCGATCGCTCGAACTCTTGTATCCAAGCGGCGGGTTCCACGGAAAAAGTCCTTCTTGGACTTTTCGTCGCATCCCTTGAACGGTCCGCATCGCGCGGACATCATTGTCGAACTGGGCGAAGCCAGCAAGAATCGTCTCCATGAGTTTCCCTTCAGGGTTCGCGTCAATCGGTTCTGTCACTGAGACGATGCGCACACCATGCTTCGCGAGCGTTGCTTTGATATTGAAATGATCCGCAACATTGCGTGCAAATCGATCAACCTTCCAGACCAAAAGGACCTCAACCTGTCCTTTGCTCTTCCGACAGAACTCGACCAGATTCAACAGTTCGGTTCGGTCCGCAAACTTCGCTGACTCGCCTTGCTCAACGAAGACTTTCGAGATCTTGATCCTTTTTGCGCGTGCATACTCCTCGCACGCGAGTCGTTGTGATTCAAGGCTCGTGCCCTGCATCTGTTCTTTGGAAGAGACCCGACAGTAGATGATTCCGTTCATAGCGAGTGAATAGTTTGGGGGCAAAGCTGGAGCGGTATTCGGAGGGAATTGTATCGGTTCACCTCTCACTCGTCAAAGCCGGCGACTATCGTTGAGTTTCTTTTTCTTGTACAGATAGAAATCCAGCAGGATCTCCGCCAGGGCACGCATCTCGGCATAGAGTTGTCGAAGCTGCGGTTCGGTGTATTCAATTGCGAGCGGACCGAGTAGGGCCTTGAAACTCTCGAATTCATCAGCAGGTAGATCTGTTTGGGAATCCGTAGAGTTGCTTCTCTTCATCCAGCGCACAATAGCAGGCCGTGGCGGCGACATCGAAGGCGGCATCTTTGTTAGTTGCGGCAATTCTTCCCTTCTTGGTTGTGTGACCTTGTGAGGGTAACTTTAGCCGATGCCACACAAAAAAACATTTCGAGATCTTGCCCTTGAGTTTCATCGTCGTCTGCCGGATCGAATCAGAACGTACTTGCACAACATCGGCCTTCCCGACGCGGTGATCTGCCGATACCTGCTCGGTTGGAATGGAGATCGGATTACGATCCCGATTACTAACAAGGATCGTCAGATTGCTTTTTTCAAGCTGGCCAAAGATCCTGAGGGCAAAGACAGCCCTTACATGCTCAGCTGGCCGGAGGGATCAATCGAACTCTACGGCTGGGAACGGATTCCTGACAACCACGAGCGGCTTGTCATATGCGATGGCGAGTTCGAGCGCCTGGTCCTTGAGGCTCAGGGTTTTCCGACGGTAACGTCTACGGGGGACGCTGGCACCTTCCTTCCAGAATGGGCCGAAGCCTTTGAGGAGATTCCAAAAATATATATTTGTTTCCGCAATAGTGCCTTCGGAGACGATGCTACCGGAAGCGTTGCCGCCCTCATACCGCGGGCTCGGATCGTCTACTTGCCTGAGGAGGTCGGTTACTCTGGCGGCGTGGCGGAGTTCTTTCTTCGACTCGACAAAGGTCGGGAAGAATTTGAGCAACTTCTTGACATTGCCCAGCCGTTAGTTCCGACCTCGATACGGTTAAGCTCCAACGACGCACATGATGAATAATCCGAAAACTCATGGAAACCAAAAAGCTGAGAAGTCCAAAGCCACGGCCTCGGCCGTTCTGGCAGACGGTTCCCTTGTCGAGATGATCCACCGGCCAGAAGAAAATGTGACGCTTCTGTGCATCTGGAAGGACGGTGAAATACGCTATGAGCCAAATATCGCCAACAACGGAGAACGCCTCGTGCCGTATTCACCCGGCAACAACCTGCTTGCGCATGAAGTGGTGCTCTTTCCCTCAGAAGCACTCATGTACGAATCGGAGACGGCATTGATCGCTGAGATTCGATCTTTTATTCACGCCTATGTGGATGTGTCGCCGCTTTTCGAAAGCATCGCGAGCTACTACATCCTCTTCAGCTGGGTCTACGACTCTTTCAACGAACTGCCGTATTTGCGAGTCCGGGGAGACACCGGCTCGGGCAAGACGCGCTGCCTCTTGACCGTCGGCTCCCTTTGCTACAAACCCATATTCGCTTCTGGCGCATCGACCGTATCGCCGCTCTTTCGCATCCTCGATTCGTTCCGGGGAACCTTGATCGTGGATGAAGGCGACTTTCGGTTTTCCGATGAGAAGGCGGATATCGTCAAGATTCTCAACAACGGCAACGCCCGCGGATTTCCGGTATTGCGCAGCGAGTCGGTGAGCGGAAAGGAATTTGATCCACGTGCGTACGCCGTCTTCGGCCCGAAGATGATCGCCAGTCGCAACTACTTTGAGGATCGTGCGTTGGAAACCCGCTGTTTGACTGAAGAGACCGGCGGACGAAAGCTTCGAGATGACATTCCGCTGAACCTAACCGCTGAGTGGAAGCTCAAGGCTCGGGAACTGCGCAACAAGCTCCTGATGTTTCGCTTCCGCACATTTGGGAAGCCGAAAATTGATCCTACTCTGGTAGACCGGACGATCGAACCCCGTCTTGCCCAAGTCTTTGGACCGCTTCTTTCGGTAATCGAAGACGCTGAAGCACGCGAAGCCCTCGGCGAATTGGCGAGGACGTATAACCGGGACTTGGTTGCCGACCGTGGCATGGATATGGAGGCCCAAGTATTGGAAGTGATCCGCGACGTACTTGCGGGCTCGATTGATGGCCGCGCATCGATCAAAGACATCACCAATTTGTTCACCGATCGGCACGGCGGTGATTATGACCGGAAAGTTACTCCGAAATGGATCGGGAACACTGTTCGCAGAAGCCTTCAGCTGAAAACGCAAAAAAGTCACGGCGTGTTTGTTCTCGCACCGGAAGAGAAACCCAAGTTGGCGAAGTTATATGAAAAATACGGGATCATCGCAGTCGAAGAGTAGAGCTTTTGCGCTCCGCCGTACCATGCCGGCTGGCACCGATATGCGATCCTGAGACCATCATGGCGCTCGATCTCTTCACTGATGAATTTTTCGGCATCTCTGGAACCGCGCTACATGATGCAATAACCGAACTTCAGGCGGCTGGAATGCGGGAGGGCTACCGCATAGACTACAAGGAAGTCTGGAATGAGTCTCATCTCAAGCATGTTGCCGCCTTCGCGAACACAGTCGGTGGCATTATCGTTATCGGCGTGTCGGATGACCAGGGTCGGATCGGAGCGATCCCCGGAATGGCCGCCAAACACGAGCTCACAACCCAATTGGCAAACTCGATCGCGAGCAACATCTCGCCAACACCGTTCTTTGAAATCGCAGAGAGTCAAATGCCGACGGATAGGGACAAACGCCTCGCGGTGATTCGTATTCGGCGGGGTCAATCCATTCACTTCTTGCTGAAGAAGGGGGAACCACCAGTTTATGTCCGGAGCGAAGATCAGTCCGTCCCCGCAAACGCGCCGCAATTACGAGCGCTCATCGAACGTCAGACCATCGGTGAAAACGTCGGCCAAAGGAATCAGCTAGCTTCGTTCTCGCATGGGATGTGGATAACGCGGAAGAAGGAAGGATCACGTTATGAGAATCCAGCACAATATCGGCGCGACGGCGTTCAATCCGAAACTTGGCTCCGCGTCACTCTTGTGCCCGAACGACCTCAACAGATTGCTATCGACAAAACGGTGGAAATAAGGCTGTGGAAGGACATCCTAAATCTCTATCCGATTGTCGCAGACACTCTGGAGGCGGGTGCCGCCCAGGCTGATCACATCCATAGTCGCGATTCGTATTCAATCGACTTTGTCGAACCGAACCGGGATCACCATATGACGTGGCGGACAAACACCACTGGTGCCGTCGGCTTTGTTACCCAAAGCGTCTTTGATGTAAAAGGGTCGTCATATTGGAGCCTGAACGACACAATCGCGTTTATCGTGGCGACGATAAGACTCACGCATAAGCACTGGTCTGAGAATTCCTTTTTGGGCGACGGCCACTTGCAAGTAGGTCTGAAGACCGAACTTACGAAGGTTGCGCGAACCGGCGCGCGTTTTGAATCGGTCATCTCGACCGAGTTGAAGCCGCTCATCCTTGCGGAATTGCCGCTGATTGAGCCATTACGTCCTGGCGCCAGTGCAGATTTTCGCGTCACGTTTGCGGACCGGACAGCGGATCTACTCACTACGATGACTTCCATCTGCAATGCTCTACTCCGAGACTTTGGATTCTCCGTCGAGGCAGCAGCGCTCCATGCAGCGATAACAAAGCTCGACATTATCTAATTAGAAATTTGTAAGAAGTCTGGTCGTCCAATGCGAAAGAAATTTGCCATCTTCCCGACGTTCGCATGTGGGGATGTTGGGGACTTCTTAAGATCGTCGTCGAGTCGCCTTCGGTGAACGACTGTAGGAACGAGTTTTCCTAGGAAGGAACGTGTTTGCAATAATACAATCCCAGTTGCGAGTCCCCAATGTCCCCGAAGTCTACCGACTCAACTCGATGCGAGCTTGTGATCGGCCTTATCCACATTAGCGCTGCATCCATTTTTGTTGTTTAATTTAGAGACCTGAAATCCTCTCTGATTTGCCCGAAGCCTCCCTAACTTGCCGTTGGCGACAAGTTTCCGCTTCTTTGGAGCGTGTGCTGTTGTCGTTAAGATGACCACACGCTTTTTTATTACGCTTCTGTGGCAAATCGCAAATTAAAAAACTATCTGCGGATGTACCGCAAGCGCACCGGCTTCTCGCAAGACGAGATCGCGTATCTTCTCGATTCTCAAAGCGGAGCCAAAGTGTCCCGGTACGAGCACTTTATCAGAGAACCGAGTTTGGAAACTGCGCTCGCCTACGAAGTGATCTTTCAGATTCCAGTGCGTGAACTCTTTGCTGGAGTCTTTGAAAAAGTCGAGCGAAGGACATTGAAGAAGCTGCATCTGCTGGAGGAGAAGGTGCGACTATCCGATCCGCCACCTCCGTAAACGTCAAACCAACCCAGGTCAGCCGCGTGAAGCGGACCAGCGGGCTGGGGTGAGGTTGGCGACTTCAGATAGCGTCCGCCGATTCAGCCCTGGCAGTACCTCGGCGAGATAATTCTTCACGGGCATTCCCAGCCTACGGCACGATTCCACGACGGAGAGAATCGCCGCGACTTTCGGACCCGCCTGTGGGCTGCCTACATGCAGCCAGTTCTTGCGGCCCACCGCTACCGGACGCATCGAGTTCTCCGCCAGGTTGTTCGACAACTCGACTTCGGCGTACTCGAAACACCGGAGCAGCTTGGTCCACATATTTAATGTGTAGGCTGCCGCCTGGCCCAGCGCGCTTTTCGGCAACACCTGCTTTACCAGCGCCAGGCACGCCTCGCGAATCTCGCGCAACCATTCTTGGGCGTATTGGCGCCGCTGCGCCAGGCGTTCGTCCGCACTCAACTGGCGCTGGCGTGCGTCGCGGTCGATCAGAAATAATGCGTCCATGCGCGTGACCATGGCGATCGCCGCCGCATCCTGCGGATTCACTTTCACCGCGTCGACAAACTTGCGCCGCGCATGCGCCCAACAGCCGGCATGCACCAGCTTCGGTCCGCCGATGTGGTCATACCCCTGATAGCCGTCGGTTTGCAGAATCCCTTCCCACTGCCCGAGAAACTTGCGTGGACCTTCGCGCCCGCGCCCCAACTGAAATTCAAATACCGTCTCACCACCCGGCTTGCCGTATTGCCACAAGTACGCCTGATGATTCTCGCCGCGCTTGTCGTGCATCTGCACCGGCACCGGTGTTTCATCGGCCTGTAAATACGTTGCAGCCAGCAGTTGGCGCCGCATCGCCGCCACGATAGGCGCCAGCAACTCGCCCACCCGCATCACCCAGCCATCCAGCGTTGCGCGCCCGATCTCCATGCCCGCTTCGCGCTCCAGCATCGCCGCCTGCCGGTACAACGGCAAGTGGTCGCAATACTTCGCCACCACCGTGTTAATCACAACCGCGTCACTGGCCAATCCTTTTTCGACGATGCGCTCGGCCAACGGCGCGGCTGTCACGGTGGAGCAACGGCGGCACGCTCGCTTCTCGCGTTTGGTCACCCGCACGAAGTAGCGCGCCGGTTCGATGTCGAGTTGCTCACTTTCGTCGTAGCCGATCACCGTGGTCGGTTCGCCGCAATCGGCGCAGGTGCAGCTAGCGCACGGAATCACTTCTTCCACGCGCGGCAGCGTATCAGGCAGCGGCTTGCGTCCCGGATGTGGTTTGCGTTCGCGAGGCGGCGTGCTTTTCAACGGCTCCCGCCGCGACTCGGCTTCTATTTCCTCGCGCGTTACGGAGGGTTCTTCTTCGATCAGCAACTCCAGCTGCAAGTTGCTCAATGTTTCGCTCTTTGGACCCAACTGTTGAATGCGCCGCTGCCGCAACTCTTCTCTCAGCGCCTGGATTTCCAACTGCGCCCAGTGTAGTTGCCTCTCCAGTTCCGCGATGCGCGCCGGTGCGTTCATGGTGGAAAATCCATGTTACGCGAAGAACAGAAAATGTTCCAGAAGTATTTACGCCGAACGGCGGTACCAGTTCCGCGGCTGCGTTTGTTTTAGATCGAGCCCGTTCACCAGCATCGCCAACTCTTCGGCGCGCATCGTGACGCTACGCTGTTGTTCGTTCGCCACAGGCCAACGAAAGCGTCCTTTCTCCAGGCGTTTCGCACACACCCACAATCCGCTGCCATCCCACACCAGCGCTTTCAAACGCGTGTGCGTGCGATTGGAAAACAAGAACAGATGCCCGCTCAACGGATCTTGCCCCAGTTGATCCCGCACCAATCCGTATAAGCCATCGAATCCCTTGCGCATGTCGACGGCCTCGACCGCCACAAACACTTTCGTCGCCAGTCCCAGCCCGAACACGCTACGCCTCGGCCGCGCGAATCAACCGCAGCAAATCGGCTTCCGCGAACCGCCACGAGCTTTCGATGCGCCGTCCGCTGGCCAACACCAGCACGAATCCCGGTCCCGGCTGTTGTGGCTCGACAGCGACCCGCACCAGTTTCGGCTTCCGTTTCGACCGCCAGTAATCGAGCGTGCTGACCGCAATCCCGTGCTTGGCACTGTACTCGCGCCGCGTCATCCCACTTGTCGCGTAGCCTTCGGCGATCCGCCGCTTCTCTTCTTTGCTGCCCATGCCGCCATTGTCCAGGCTTTCCTCCGGCCAATCAAGACGGGTTCCTTAGACGCTTACCCACCTCCGCGGCATCGACGACGGCGAGGTGTTGTCGAGGCTTCCCTCCAAAAGCGCCTATTCCCAATCGATCATGACTAACACTTCAAAACTTCACAAACGAATACTGGCCATCTACCCCAACAGTCGTGGCTTCGGTTTCGCCATTCTTGAAGGCCGTCAACGGTTGATTGATTGGGGCATGGTTGACGTCAGAGCAGAGAAGCACAAGCGGTGCTTAAAACGTATCGGAGAACTGATCAAACGTTATGATCCCGCCGTGGTGGTGACCGAAGACCCTGACAAATGCCCTCATCGCGGAAAGAGGGTGAGGAAGCTGATTGATGCAATCCGCGAGCTGGCAAAGACGACGAGGACACGGTGGAGAGGATTTTCGCGAGAGCAAGTGCGGCGAACATTCCAGAGACCTGTTCCGGTCACCAAACATCAGATAGCGGAGGGCATTGCCGGAAGGTTCCTGGAATTGGCCTCGCGGTTGCCGCCACGAAGAAAACCATGGATGAGCGAAGATGCACGGATGGCGATCTTCGACGCCGTTGCCCTGGCGATAACGTGGTTTTCAGTTTAGGTTGAGTTCGGATTTCCTGTCCTGAACAAGCACGTTCTTTGGCAGCGACACCAATAGCGCGTGACGACAGAGACCACTTTTTGCACTACCCCGAATGCTGCTTTACCATCGATCAAGGAACCATCGGAAAGGATACGATCATGCCAAAGTTTCAAGTCCCTGATGCGCCCGAGTCCAAGGTAGTCGGAATATGGATACGGGTTAGTACCGAAGACCAGGCCAGAGGCGACAGCCCCGAGCACCACGAGAAACGTGCCCGGTATTACGCCGAGTCCAAGAACTGGAATGTCAAAGAGGTGTACCACCTCGAAGCGATCTCGGGCAAGTCCGTGATCGGGTTTCCCGAAACGCAGCGGATGCTTCGGGACATCGAGTCGGGCCACATCACCGCCCTCATTTTTTCCAAACTCGCCCGCCTCGCACGCAATACCCGCGAACTGCTTGAGTTCGCAGATATCTTCCGCGAGCATCACGCAGATCTCGTGTCGCTTCAGGAATCGATCGACACCTCAAGCCCAGCCGGTCGCTTGTTCTACACCATGATCGCGGCAATGGCCCAGTGGGAACGCGAAGAGATTGCCGACCGCGTTGCGGCGTCCATTCCGATTCGGGCCAAACTTGGAAAACCCTTGGGCGGAGCCGCACCGTTCGGTTATCGCTGGGAGAATCGCATACTCGTGCCCGATCCCGACGAAGCTCCCGTCAGAAAACTAATCTATGACCTCTTCCTGGAGCATCGACGCAAGAAGACCGTCGCTCGGCTCTTGAACGAAGCCGGCCACCGTGCACGACAGGGCAAATTCAGCGATACCACGGTAGACCGACTCCTTCGCGATCCGACTGCCAAGGGAGTCCGCCGGGCGAATTACACCAAGAGTCTCGGCGACAAGAAGCACTGGAAACCCAAACCGCAGGAGGAGTGGGTACTGACCCAGGTTGAACCCATTATTTCGGAGGACCTCTGGAACCAATGCAATGCCATCCTTGATGTCCGTAAGCAGAGCGGTGAGAAACCAGCCAAGAAAGCGGTTCATCTCTTCTCCGGCGTTGCGTACTGCGTTTGTGGTCAGAAGATGTACGTCCCGTCCAACACTCCGAAGTACACCTGCCAGAAGTGTCGGAATAAGATTCCGGTCGCGGACCTTGAAGGCGTCTTCCAAGAACAACTCAGAAGTTTTTTCCTTTCGCCCACCGATCTCATCGCCTACCTCCAACAGGCTGACGACATCCTCGGGCAGAAACAGGAACTCCTGAAAACCTTAGAACGGGAGAGACAGAAAGTCCGGTCTGACATGGACCAGACCTACCGCCTCTACCTCGAAGGAAACATCTCGGGCGACGGTTTCCGGTTTCGTAACGGACCGTTGGAAGAGCGTCTCCGGCAAATCGACGATCAGATCCCTCACGTTCAGAGTGAGATCGACTTTCTCAAGATTCAATACCTATCGAGCGATCAGATTCTCGCCGATGCAAAAGACCTCTACACTCGTTGGCCCCACCTGGTCGCTGAAGAAAAACGGACTCTTGTCGAAGCAATCACTGAACGTATAACTATTGGAAAAGATGAAGTTGCGATCGATTTGTGTTACGTGCCCCCCACTCCCCAAATCATGACGAAAGGGCAACGCAACCTCAAGGATTCATAGCAGCAAGCAAGATCAGGCGCGCCGGGAAAGTAAGCGTCATATTCGTGCGCGACAAAGTCACGACGTTCCCCTCCAACGGCTGCCGCAATTGCTCCATCACGTTGCGGCGAAATTCCGGAAGTTCGTCCAGAAAAAGCACACCATTATGCGCCAGGCTTACTTCGCCGGGCTTCGGTGTCCCAGACCCGCCGCCCAGCAACCCGGCATCGGAAATGGAGTGATGCGGCGCGCGAAACGGCCGCTCCGTCAGCAATCCAACGTTCTTCGGAAGCGTGCCTGCAACGCTATGCACCTGCGTCGTCTCCAGCGCCTCGATAAAAGTGAGCGGCGGAAGAATGCCGGCAAAACGCTTAGCAAGCATCGTCTTCCCGGATCCCGGTGGACCCACCATAAGAACATTGTGAGAACCCGCCGCAGCCACCTCCAGCGCACGCTTGGCGGTAGCTTGGCCGCGCACATCGCGGAAATCAAGCCCCGTATCCACGTCGCATGGCGATGAGCCGTTCGCCGGTGCGGACGGCGGGAAGGCATCGGGCTGTTTGAGAAGCGCAATAACTTCCGAAAGGTGCTTCAAACCGAAAACGTTTACGCCTTCGGCCACGGCGGCTTCGTCCGCGTTCTCAGCGGGCACGATCAGATTAGGTATGCCATGGCGCCTGGCGCAAACAGCCACCGAAAGGGCGCCGCGCACCGGCCGCAGAGCGCCGTCCAGAGAAAGTTCGCCGATGAATAGGAAAGCGTCCGACGCAACGACCAATCCCATCGCTCCGAGAATGCCCACCGCCATGGGCAGGTCGAATCCGGCGCCCTCTTTGCGAATATTAGCCGGAGCGAGATTGATAGTAACGCTCTTGTTGGGATAGCCGAAACCGGAATTCGTCAAAGCCGATTTGATACGCTCACGGCTCTCCCGCACCGCGGTGTCCGGCATCCCCACAGTAATGAAATCGCGCGCCGAGCTGCCATACAGATCGACCTCGACATCGATCAGATGCGCATCTATGCCATAAACAGCCGCACTTCGGGTGCGATATAGGGCCACAAAGTGAAAGTGGGAAACCGGTCCCTGGATTCTCAGTAAATCTTTGAACCGCTCGCTTTTTCAAGCAGCGCGGGACACGCGACTTGGACCGAGTCCGCTTGCCGTGCACAGGTTGTTGGACACGCGGTTCTGCCGGATCGCCGGCCTAATTCGGTTTACCATCCTCACCAAGTCTTGATTGAAGGAGTCTTTTGGCCCTCAGTTTGATGTAGTGATCAGCGACGGGACCGGCTGCACCTACTTGTCGTTGTAGCGCTTTGCCGGCCTCCGTCTCTGCCACCTCGGGTTCAGGTTGACTCTCCCAGAGCCTCTCGCGCTCTAGAGTCACCGCCGCCCTAATTTTTTCCCTGTCCCCGTCTGAGTACTCACCATCTGCATCTGGCGTGACTTCATTCCGCAAGACCCTCTCTAGTTCGGGGTAGCAGTACTCCTGCAAAAAGTTTTCGGTTTCTTCGCCGAAAGTCCTAAGCTCAATCTGCCCTTCGGGGCTTAGTCCGAAATCCACCATCAAAGTCTCCAACGGAACTATCCAAGACGAATGAGCGGCACCCCATTCGTCCAATTGGAGAATTGCATCGCGCCGATTCTCCGCTTGGACGATTGAGAATTCTCCATTTGGCCAGCGGCAAAGATACACGCCGGTTTCGAAAACGTCGAGTTCGAGTGAAGAGCTGTCTTCCGAATCTGAAGCTTGCAACACAGCGGAATGCTCATGTTCGTCGAGCTCTTCTTTGGAAGCAACGTCCGGGTCGTTACACGATACGCGACGGGCGTCCACACCGAATTGTTGGAGTAGTGGATTGCGAAAGACAAGTTCAATGAGGGCTGATGGTGCGTCCGGGATGAATTCCCTTGCCGGAATCTCTCGCGGCCTTCCTTCATCGACGGTCATCGCACAACCTTCACGCTCGTATATTTCGCGCACGCCATTCACCACGGTGCTTTCTTCTTCTTGGTCTAAGATAAATTCTATTTCGAGCTTGAATGTCTTGGCCACAAAGATTATGTTGCCAAATCTGAACGGTCGCCGCTTGGCCATACCATCAATCTCGACGTTGATCAGATGTGCATTGATAGCACGCTCTTTCGACAACGGGCGACACGAGCATTCGGATTATCTGCTAGGATCAGTGTCTACGGGATCGTGTGAACGCCGAAGTTTCGCGGTCCATTTGGCCACGCCGGCACCCTCCACACGCCTTGTTGCGACCACCAATCCAAGCATCAAGGAGTTCCTATGACTGGTACACGGCGTTCTTTCTTCGGCGGGCTCACGGGAGGGGCAGCCACCCTCACGTATTCACGCCTGGCTGCACAGACCCCGAATCATTTAAGGCATCTCTTTGCGGTTACGCAGAGCGGCGAAAGCTACTGGAATTTGGTCGTAGGCCAGTTTCCTTTCCGGCCGGGAAAGATTCCCATGAATGCTGCCAATCTCTGCCCCTCCCCGCGCATGGTTTCCGAACGCGTGACGGAACTCACACGGGACGAGGATTCCGACATCTCCAATCCCAACCGGTCCAAGTTCAATACTCTCGCTGCTGAATCCCGCAAAAAGGTCGCCGATCATCTGGGTGTCTCGGTCGACGAGATCGCGCTCGTCAGGAACACAAGCGAAGCCAACAACACCATCAACAACGGCGTCCCGCTAAAAGCCGGCGATGAAGTCGTGCTGTGGGACCAAAACCATCAGTGCAACAACATGGCTTGGGACGTGCGAGCCGCCCGGCACGGCTTTACCGTCAAGAGAGTCAATGTGCCCTCCTCGGTGCAGAGCGCGGACGAGATCGTCAAACTCTTCGAAGCCGCGCTCACGCCGAAGACAAGAGTCCTTTCCATCACCTACATCTCAAACACGAGCGGTATGCGATTGCCGGCCAAAGAACTGTGCTCCATGGCGCGGCAGCGAGGCATCTATGCTCACCTCGACGGCGCGCAGACCTGGGGCTACCTGAAGCTCAACCTGAAAGAGATCGGCTGCGATTCTTATTCCGCCAGCGCGCACAAATGGTTCATGGGTCCCAAACAGGTGGGCGTTCTCTACGTACGTCAGGAAAGAATTGCGGAACTTTGGCCAAGCATCGTATCGGTCGGTTGGAACCAGGATGCTCTCACCACCAAAGTCGCCTTCAAGAAATTCGAGACGCTGGGCCAGAGGGACGACGGAGGAGTCTCCGCCGTCGGAACGGCCGTGGACTTTCACCACGTAATCGGTGTCGAAAACATCGAAGCACGTACCACCGCTCTGGCAACCGCTCTGAAAGAGGGACTCGCTAAGATCAACAAGGTCAAACTGGTCACTCCCATGGATCCACAGATGAGCGGCGGCGTGGTGATCTCGCAGATGGCTAATTTCGATCGCGCGAAGACGAGCGCACTGGTGAAGGATCTGTATGACAAGTACGGAATCGCCGGCGCCGCTACCGGCGGTCTGCGCCTTTCGCCGCACATCTACAACACCATGGCCGACATTGATCTGGCCGTCCGCGGCGTCCGTGAATTGGTTGGTTAGCGCGGCACAACATAGGAGATTCCAATGAACCGGCGTAATTTTTTCCAAATCGCGGCAGCCGCTGCGGCAATAACCGAACAAATCCAGACACCCGCGTTCGCCGACAACGGCGCGCTACAAAAACGGCCGCCCGAAGAGGTCGCCACCGACGAAGACTTCTGGACCCAGGTGCGAAACGAGTTCACCACCGACCGCACCGTGATCAATTTCAACAACGGTCACGTCAGCCCCGCTCCACGAACGGTGCAGGATGCCATGCGGCGCTACCTCGACTACAGCAACATGGGCCCGTACCACACCATGATTCAACAGCTCGAAGAAGAAGGTGGAGACCGTTCGGCGCATGATCGCGGAGAATGCCGGCTGCGATCCCGAAGAGATCGCCATCACGCGAAACTCCAGCGAGTCTCTCGAGATCGCGCAGCTTGGCGTGAAGCTTCAGCCAGGCGACGAAGTGCTCACCACCAATCAGGACTATGGGCGGATGCTGACTACGTTCCGTCAGCGCGCCCGGAGGGAAGGCATCGCGCTGAAAACCTTCTCCTTTCCCGTCCCGGTGATTAGCATGGACGATCTGTACCAGCGCTTTGAAAAAGAAATCACCTCGCGGACCAAACTGATTCTCGTTTCTCACATCACGAATCGGACGGGACAGATCTTCCCCGTCCGCCGGATCTGCGATATGGCTCATTCGCGGAACGTCACGGTAATCGTCGACGGCGCGCATGCCTTTAACCATTTTCCTTACAAGATTCAGGATCTGAACTGCGACTACTACGGTGTCAGTCTGCATAAATGGACGTTTGCTCCCATCGGAACGGGCTTCCTGTACGTGCGTAAGGATCGGATTCGGGAAACCTGGCCGCTCATGGCCGCAGGCGAACGCCGCGACGACGATATACGCAAATTCGAGGAGATCGGAACGCATCCGGCAGCGAACTACAGCGCCATCTGCGAGGCGATCACGTTCAACCAGAACATCGGAATCGATCGCAAGGCGGCGCGCTTGCGTTATCTCAAGGATCGTTGGGCGACGCAGCTCGCGAAGAATCCAAAGGTCAAAATCTTACACAGTTCCAATCCCGAAATGTCGTGCGGCATCGGCATGTTTGGTCTGAACGGCGCAGACCCAAGGAAGCTGGTCGATGCGCTCCAAACCAGGCACAACATTTATGTCGCGGTTTCCGCGCATGCGGAGTATACGGGCATCCGTGTTACTCCGAGTGTGTACTCCACTCTCGCGGAAGTCGACTATTTCGCCAGCGCGGTTGAAAAAGAATTGATGAAAATGTAATGGTAGAAGCGGGTTTCGCTGTGCGAAAATCTGCATAGGAGACCGATCATGACAACCAAGCAAGTTGCGGACACACTCGTCAAACTTTGTTCTCAAGGCAAGTTCGACGAGGCTACAAAATCCCTCTACTCAGACGATATCGTCAGCATGGAAGCCGGCGCGCCTCCCGGACAGTCCCGCGAGTCGAAGGGCATTGCGGCCGTCAAGGCCAAGGGCGAATGGTGGGTTGCGAACCACGAAGTCCACTCAGCCACCGTCGAAGGTCCGCTCATCGCGGGCTCGCACTTTGCGGTGACCTACAAGCTGGATGTCACCTTTAAGCCGGAGAGCAAACGGTTCACCATGGAGGAGGTCGCCGTCTACAAAGTCGCCGACGGCAAAATCGTGTACGAAGAGTTTTTCTACAACATGTAGCTGGCCGCTAACAGCTCTTAACTGCTCTCCCTGGGTAGAATGGCTCCAATGTCAGACATTGACCTCTCTACCCTTTGGGGACACCACACGAAGCATTTCATTCCCAGCATGCCGCCCGATGTGGCGCTCACGCCGATCTCGCGCACACTAGGTGAAGACCAACTGGTCGACGAGATGATCTTCTTTTTCACCCAATCCATCGCTACCCGTGTGCGGAGCCGAAGCCGCCCAAAAAGTAGCCCGTTCCAGCTAAACGCCATCCGGGATAGTGGGCACTGCAAAGCACCGCTGTCGGGATTCCGGGCCGTCCGGTGGAAAACTCCAGCCCAACCTCATATTTGAACCGGACCGCGTTCGTCGATCCTGTACCCTACGCCGTCGGCAACTTGCCCAGAACCGCAGTGTACGGCCTGTTTGCGCCGCACAACATGGACGTTGACATCAGCCTGCGCCGCGAATTCGCAATTCGGGAAAGAGTCAAACTCGCAATCCAGTGCGACGCCTTCAACGTGAACAACGCGGTCCATTTCGGCGCGCCCGGAACGAACCCGGACCAGGCGAGCTTCGGCACGCTGACGTCGCAGGTCAATCAGCCGCGAAAACTGCAACTCAACGCGCGCATCACGTTCTGATCCACTATTGACCGCCGGTACTCCCCGGCAGAAATTTGGAAACCGGCGCCGGAGAGCGGGCTCCGAAGCGGATGTCCATGGCCGCGTTATGTTGAAATTCCACCTCGCCGCCGCGGGCGACCACGCCGTTATACACAGACCAGGCCATTCCGTAAAATCCCAGCGCCGTCCCCACATATCGCGACGATTGCGCCGCGGCTGCTCCCAGCAGGCCGAAGCCCGAGCCGCCGCCGAGTGTGCGTCCACCAACGTTCCCATCAGTCTGGCCGTGGCGTCCCTCATCGTTGTCCGCCGATTTCATAGCGATCAGTACCGAAAGCGCCGGAGCGATCCAACGCGTCTTCGGCTCTGTCGCCTTGACGCCCCCTTCCTTGTCCACAGCGATGTCCGTAGTGCCGCCCGATTCGGCTGCATCCAACGTCCCCTGCGTCTTCATGACCACCCGCTCCGCGACTTCCACTGGACGCTCCACGCCGGGCGGCAGGTCGATGTTCTGAAAGTTGAACCGCAGCCGCCCTCCGCGATGGAACGAGCGCGCGGTCTTCACCAGCGTCACCGATCCGGTCACATGCGTTCCTTCCGGAAGAATGAGTTTATGATCGGCGGAAAACAGTGGCTGCGAAATTACCGCTTCCACTTTTTGTCCAGCCGTCGCCGACGCGGAACTCAGTGCGGCCAGCAACCGTGCGTGAACAACACTGTCCGCAGGCGGCTGCGTTCCCACCAACCGTAGATCCGCGGTCTTCATGGTGGCCGAACCAAAGTTCAGCGGCGCTTCCAACTCTGCATCGAATCGCGTTCCCTTGCGCACCCACTGCGGATGATAGGGAAGCTTCATCACCAGAAGTTCTTCCAGACGCTCTTTCTTGTTAGGCCCGCGAACCATATCGGCGACACCGCGCGTCCTGCCGTTGATAGTCGAGTTGATCTGCCGCTTGGCTTCCTGCTTGGCCATATCAACCACGCCACCGTTCGCGCTCGGAGTTTTCTGCGGGTGTTGTTTTCCCGGTTTCTTCGGCTGCTCCGGCACGAAAAGCGTATTTAATCCCGTGGACTCGCGTGTGCGCAAATCAATCCTACGGCCATCCGCCAGGACGAGAGTATTGAACGCGACCTCCGCTTCGTGCAGCGGAGTGAAGTCACCATTAATAATCGCCATGGCCCGCTTCATCTTAGGTACGGATTCCAGGCGACTCACGCTGCCAATTACTTCCGCCCCCACCGGCACTACTTCCCGATCGAAGGCGAAAATCGGCTCGATCAGTTTTGCATGCACCGGCTCGCCCTGCCGTTTAGAAAGGCGCTTCGTAAGGTAAACGCGGACGGGCGCTCCCGGTGTCACCGCTAGGGGAAAGCTTTTTTCGGTTTGCGCAGGCAGGCACACCGCAAAAAGAAACAAAACGACAAACAGAAGGATACTCATAAAGCTCACCGTCAACCGGTGAGTTCATAGTACTCCTTTATTTATTCCGCTCGAAGCGCCTCGATCGGTGAAATGGAACTTGCGCGGAATGCCGGTATCATCGCCGCGATGATCGCCGAGACACCAAGCGCCACGATCGCCACGCCAATGACCCCAGCATCATATTGATTGATTCCGTACAGTTGACTCCGCAGGAACCGGCCCATCGCCAGAGTCAACGGCACGCCCAACAGAAGTCCAAACGAAATCAGAACTAGTGCGCCTCGCAGCATCAGCGCCAGTACACTACCGCGATCCGCCCCCAGCGCCATACGCACCCCAATTTCGTTCGCCCGGGTCCCCGCGTTATAGGCAGTAACGCCATAAATTCCGATAGAAGCCAGAACGAGCGAAAGAATTCCAAAGAGTGACGTGAGACGGGCAATCAAGCGCTGTTGACTGAAGTTACCAGCCACTTGTTCTCTCAAATTTCGAATAAAGTTCACCGGCAGGTTCGAATCGGCTGCGGCGACCGCCCGGCGCACTTCCTCGTCCTGAAGTTTGGCGCCAGGTTGCATAAGAATGACAACGTCGTTCAGGAAATGGGACCGCACATCGAACACCGTGTCGGATGATTTCGGAAACACGGTATATTGCGATGCCGGTACGAATACAAACGGACCTATCGGTCGATCGAGACCCCACGTCACATGCCGCGCGTCCTTGGCCACGCCGACAATTTCGAACTCCCCGGACGTTCTAATGTCGCTCCGGCCAAAATGCTTCCCCATGGGGTCCTCGTTTTTGAAAAACCTTCGCGCGAACGCCTCATTCACCACGGCCACGTGCCGCGAAGTCGCCGTGTCCTGATCGGTGATCGGGCGGCCTTTGACAATCGGATTGCCGATCACGTCGAAATACCCCGGCGTCACGCGATCCCATCCGGAACCGTTATCTTCTTTGGGCCCCGGGGCGGAGCGTCCATTCACGAAGACCCGATCGTCCCAGTTATCGCCGTTTTGTGGTGAGTACATGCAGATAGCCACTGACTTTACGCCTGGAATGCCGGCTAGAGAATCGTGGATCAAGTTGTAAAGTTGTGCCAGTTGCTCAACCTTATAGCCGGCAAGCGACGGATCAATGTTTACGATCGTGCGCCGGTCCTGATCGAAGCCGAAGTCCTGGTTCTCCAGGTGACGCAGCGCAGCCGTGAGCAGTCCCGACGCGGACAGCAGCGTGAGCGAAAGCGCAGCCTGAAACACGGCCAGCGTCTTCCGTGGAAGGGAACCCACTCGGCTTGTGGAACGGCTCCCACTCCGAAGCGCCTCTATCGGATCGACCCTAGTAGCCATCCAGGCAGGAGCGATTCCAAATACAGCGCCCGTGAGGAGCGAAATAGCGAACCCGAACGCCAGAACCGCTATGGAAGGCGAAGCGCTGATGGGTACGCGCGCGAAACCGGGCATCGATGGAAAGGCGAAATGCAGAATGAGGCGCGTCCCCGCGTAAGCAACCGCCAATCCGGCTGCGCCTCCCAATACTGAAAGCACAACGCTCTCGGTGAGAGCCTGCCGCACGAGCCGCATGGCCTGCGCGCCTAACGCCATACTCAGCGACGTCTGCTGCCGCCGCTCGAGGCCGCGGACAAGCATCAGGTTCGCCACGTTGGCGCACACAATCAGCAGCACGAATCCCGACACCATCATCAGAATCCGCAACCACTCTTCATAATTCTCGCGCATGGTAGTGATTCCAGCGCCTCCGGGACTGAGGTACAAGGTTTGCCGCGCCAACTTCGACCGATCGTTCGCCTCCATCTCCGCCGAATGCGATCGCAGCCATTGCTGCAGTTCTACTCGCATCTGAGTTTCGATCGATACCGGTGAAACCCCGGGTTGAACGCGCCCGATCAAATCCAACCAGTGCATGTTCGGAAATCGAAGTGCCGAGTTGTCACCTTTCACCAACGGTTCAGTTGCCAGCGGCAGGAATAGATCCGGCGGAGTGTTATTCAGCGTGTCGCCATAGAAGCTTGGAGGGGCGATCCCAACGATAGTGAAAGGCTTGTCGTTGAGGTTGAACACATCGCCAATCACCGACGGATCCAATCCATACTTCCGCTGCCACAAGCGGTAACTCATGACGGCGGCAGGCGGTGCGCCGGACTCATCATCCGCCGTCGTGAGGGCACGCCCGGCGTAAGCATTCACGCCGAACATCGAGAAGTAATTGCCGGAAACGAACTTGCCAATATAGCTCTCGGCGGCAGTTGCGCCGTGCGCGCGCCTGACTCCGAGCAACGTCGGTCCAGCTTGGAACGCCGCCAACTGCGCAAAACCCTGCGTGTTATCTCGAAAATGTTTATACAGATCGTAGGAGACGATCGAGAATTCCTTGTCCTGGCTATAACCGCCCCATATGCAGCAATGGGTCTGTTTACCAAGGCGATAAAGGTCGCCAGGATTCGACACCGCAAGCGACTTCAGCAGAACCGCATGCACCAGAGTAAAGATCGACGTTGTCGCCCCAATGCCCAGTGCAAGCGTAAGAATGGCTGTGACCGCGAATACCGGAGCTTTGCGAAGGCGGCGCAGCGCATACCGCACATCCTGCGTGAAATTCTTCGAGCCACAGCGACCGCACCGATTCGTAAAAGCGCTCTCCCGCAGCTCCCAGGTTTCCGAGATTACGCCGGGCCTGCCAGTACGCATCTTCTTCGCTCAGCCCCTCCGCCCGGAGCCGATCCATCTCCAATTCCAGGTGGGCCTGAAGTTCGTCGGAGAAATCGGATTCCGTGCGGCGCCGGCGGCGGAACATCCTGTTAACCCTCCTGCGATCCGAGTTTTTCCAGGTCGAGAATGAGCGCCATGGCTGTCGCCATCCTCCTCCACCGGCTCATTTCCTGCGTCAGGTGCTTGCGGCCCTTCGCCGTGAGCTTGTAGAACCTGGCCCTCCGGTTATTCGACGAGGTTCCCCACTCCGCGCTGATCCATTCCTGCGCTTCCATTCGTTGCAATGCCGGATATAGCGCCCCATGATCCACCAAAAGAACCTCTTCCGAATTCGATTGAATCGCACGGGCGATACCCTGTCCGTGCTGCGGACCGAACACAAGGATTCGAAGAATCAAAAGATCGAGCGTGCCTTGCAATAATGCAAGGCGGTTACTTTCTTCTTTGGTAGACATCTTACCCGAGTATAGTCTCACTCATGTGAGGTGTCAACCCAAGTGACATCAACTCGGCCACAATCTCGAACGAACGAAGACGGTCAGACTGGTAGTAAACGTCCGAAGTGAAAATAATCTCATCGGCTTGAGTGGCCTCTAACAAGGCGGCGAGCTTCCGCCTCACCGTGTCAATGCCGCCAATAATCGCAGCGCCAAGCTTCCGTTGAACAAGATATTTTTCTCCGGCGTCCCAGATCCGGTCCATACTATCGACCGGCGGAGAAGAGTAGACCGGCTCGCCCCGAATCAAGCTCAAAAATCTTTGATACGGAGTCGTAGCCAACCGGTCCGCCTTGGCGTCAGTCTCCGCCGCGATCACCGGAATGCCAATCATGGCATAAGGCGCGTCGAGCCATGCGGAAGGCCGAAAATCCTTGCGATAGAGGTGCAAAGCCTCATGCAACAGCTCCGGAGCGAAATGGCTTGCGAATGCGAAACGTAATCCAAGCTGAGCCGCCAACTGGGCGCTATAAGTGCTGGAACCGAGAAGCCAGACAGGAACGTTTGTACCCTCGCCGGGAATCGCCCGCAACTGTTGCCCAGGCGACGCGGGGCCAAGGTAGGCCAGAAGTTCTTGCACTTGCCGCGGAAAGTCCTCTTCGCCCAAACCACGCCGCAGCGCCCGGGCCGTCAATCCATCGCTTCCAGGAGCACGACCCACACCGAGATCAATTCGCCCGGGATAAAGCGTCTCGAGCGTTCCAAACTGTTCCGCGACCATCAGAGTCGCATGGTTCGGCAGCATAATTCCGCCGGACCCAACCCGCAAAGTGGACGTTCCACCAGCGACATACCCAATGAGCACCGACGTCGCCGCACTGGCGATTCCACCCATATTGTGGTGCTCGGCAAGCCAGAAGCGAGTATAGCCCCACCGCTCAGCATGCCGTGCCAGATCGAGCGTGTCGCGGAACGCATCGGCCACCGTTCCGCCCGCCTTCACAAGAGCAAGATCCAGGACAGAAAATCGTGCGCGCTTCAAATCACTCATGCTTGATTAGATGCTTCCCGCTCGAGAAGGGAGCGTTTTCGTTCAACGCCCCATCGGTAACCCGACAAAGCGCCGTCATTGCGAACCACACGATGACAAGGGATCGCCACTGCCAGAATATTGGCGCCGCAGGCCTGTGCCACCGCCCGGGCCGAATTCGGCGCTCCAATCCGTTTGGCGATCTCTGTGTAACTGGCCGTCGAGCCAACCGGCACCTTCCGCAGTGCCTGCCAAACGCGCTGCTGGAACGCCGTCCCCCGGAGATCCAGAGGCAATCCCAGTCCCAGTCCTGGAGCCTCCACAAATCCAACCACTTTCGAAACGAGCTGCTCGAACTGCTTATCTCCGCCAATCAAATTAGCCTGCGGAAATTGATCCTGCAACTCACGCGTCAGTGCATCGGGATCGTCGCCCAGAAGAATGGCGCAAACGCCGCGCTCGCTCGTCGCGACCAGAATCGATCCAAGAGAACACTCGCCCACCGCAAACCGTATTTCCGTCCTCAAACCACCGGCGCGATAGGTCGAAGGAGTCATACCCAACACTTCATTCGACGTTTCGTAAAATCGCCCGTTCGAGTTGTAGCCGGCATCGTAGATTGCTTCCGTCACTGTGCCGCTCTTGCCCAGTTTGCGCCGCACACGCTCCGTTCGGTGCGCCGCCGCGTACGCCCGTGGGCTCAGTCCAGTGATCGCCTTGAACACACGATGGAAGTGATAAACGCTCAAGCCCGCGTGTTTGGCCAGTTGTTCCAGACACGGAGTCTCTTCCGCTTCTTCAATCAACCGGCAGACGCCGGCGATTTTCGCGGCCTGCCTTTCAGCCGCGGGCGGCTCGTTCGGCTTACAACGCTTACACGGCCGGAATCCCGCCCTTTCGGCATCCGCGCATGTCGCATGAAATTGCACGTTCTCCGGTCGTGCCAACCGGGCCGCGCACGATGGGCGGCAGTACACGCCGGTCGTCCTGACAGAATAATAAAATACGCCGTCCGATTTAGAGTCACGGCGTTCTACCAACGCCCACCGAGGGTCGCTCTTTGTTTCATCTGATCGGTTCATAACTGAAATCTACCAGCGATCCCGCGCGTTTACACTCCGATTCTTGCTTTCAAATTGAATCGGTCATCTGACGCTGTAGAAGTAATAGTCGGCCGTGTAGTGAACGCGTGTGTTTTCGTCCTTGTGCGAGGCGTCGCACCCGGAAGCGGGAGCTATGCCGCCCTTTGTATGCAGCCGTTCGATGGTCGAAACATTCTTCATCACGCCGTCCCCCGCATGGTCCGTAGCCGTCAGCAGCAACCACGGAATCGAGTCGGCATCGAGCGTTGCACTCGCCACCGGCTTCCCCGTCACCTGGCTGCCATCCGACCATCTCCAGGTTGGCCCCGCAAAATGAGACCCCACCTGCCTTCCCCCATGAAAGAGTGTGGCCTCCGGACCACTAAGAGTCCATCTCGATCCGTCGCAGGCGTAGATCTGGTCGCCCTCTGCATGCGCCTGCAGCAACAACTCTTCCCCGGCCGGTGCCTTCAGATTCGCCGGAACATCTTGCGGAGGTCTTCCGGCGTATGGAAACGCTGAATACCTCGCGGCTTCGTCCAACGCACCACGCGTGTTGTCCTGGGTTCGCTTCGCCAGCCGGTACTCGTTCAGCGCGCGCTGGCGCTGGCCACTGCTGTCAAAGATTTTTCCAATGTTGATATGCGACCAAACTTCAATCCACCCTGGGTTGAGGTCCCCGTCCAGGGCCGCCCGGAACTCGTTCGCCGCCGACATATTATTCCCCTGTCGGAAAAAAATCTCCCCAATACGATAATGCGCCAACGAACTCTTTCGATTCGCCTCGAGCACTTTTTGGCAGCTCTCCATGCTATCGCAGTCGTTGCTCTGCCCAAATCCGGCAGCAACAAAACACATCGCAAGAACGGCGAGCCGTTTCATCACTCCAGTTTAGTTCCGTCAAACCCGCAAAACCAGCGTCTTTGCAAGCCGGAACAGACGCAGCGCCGCGGTATAACCGGGCGTATCAGGCAGCGCACGATTCGAAGTCCCGCTAATTCCCGCCACCAACGGCGCAACCGGCAAATGCGACCATCGCCCGCCTTCCGCCATCACTCCATGAACCGCCCGAGCCAGTGCATGTTCAAAAAACAAACCCCGCGAATCGTCGATCAGGCACCGCCTCGGGACCAGATAATTCGCCAGCACATCCTTCGACGCGCAGAATACCCGCGAGTTTCCCCACGTTAAGTTACGCCGCAAGTCGCAGAACACATCCACTGCCGGGAAGCTGTCCATCGAGGCTACCAGCGCGCTCGCGTTAGAAACGTAGACTCGGCCCGACACCTTCAAGACACGCCGTGCGTCTCGAAGCAGGGAAGAGTGCTTCAAAGCATGCGCAATGATTCCAACCTCTCCATACCCTTTTCCACGCGGAAACGTGCCAGGGTCCTCCCGAAGCGAAAGGAATTCAACGCGCTTGTTGTGATCGCGGCACAGACTTTCCAGCCCCGCCAGATCATAGCCGGAGTTTTCGCAGAAGACTAACGCACTCGGCAACGGGCCGGCGAGCCAACTTCGCAAAGCGCTCTTATAATCTTCAATTCGAATGTTTGGATCGCGGCGCGCCAAATACGGCACGTCTCCAGGACTAATTGTCGCCGTCAGCAGAACGGCCGTATCGCGTCCCAATTCCGTCATGAACTATTCCACGCGGAATTCGTGCGCACTCTCTATCATCTGATTTCCAACGGCGTCCCGGGCCGTGATCACCACTGAGTATGCCCCCGGCACGATCTTCTTGTCCAGATCCAAACTGAACACGCCGGGTACAAAACGCGTCGGATACTCAGACTCGGCCGCCCGCCCCGCCGCATCGGGCTTTGTATACAGCGTCTTGCCCGCGGAGTCCTTCAAAGTAACCCCGTAGCTAACGTCGAAACGGTTTTTCTCGCCAAATTTGTGACCAGCAATATCGAATTTCACCCAGACGCTCTCGCCTGGCCGGTACGCTCCGCCGGCGGGAACCACGTCCTCCTCGCGTTCCGAGCGCAGAAAACGAAAGTTGTAGATTGCCAGGCCGGCCGCGGGATCGAACTGCAGTCCGCCCACGCGGAACGGAACCTCGATGTCCGCTGCCGCCCCGTCAGCGTTCTCATCGCGCACGTGAATCTTGACCGTATATTTGCCAGGCGCGGGAGTCTCGGGCAGCCGGAAATCGTACCGCACCTTCGGCATCCACTTGCTCTTCTTATCTTCTGCGGCCAGCGTAGTCTGTACCTCACCGCTCTGCGGCTTGGCGAACGATTGTCCGGAAGAATCGAACACCTCCGCGGTATAAGTGGCATGAATATGATCTTCGTCTTCGCCAGTGGCTTTCAGTCCGCCAATGTGAAAACTCAAGTAGACTGCTTGGCCGCCCGAAAACACCGTGTCGGTCGGCGCTCGAGGTCCGTTCTCGTATTCTTCGATGCGAGGCTGAACAATCTCCGGCCCGGCCGCCGCGAGGCTATGGGAGACGAAGGCAAGAGCGAGACAGAAGAAAATGAACCGCATACGGGAGCAGCATTATGGCTCCTGACCTGATTGTAGCTGCAACGGAATATCGATTAGCGCGTGCTTCTCTTGGCCCACATCTCCATCCGGAATGTCGAGCTTGTAGCCGCCGAGCGGCACGTCGAAAATCACCACGCCTTGAGTCGTTTCCACCGGCTGCACATGGCGCAGCATTCCGAACCACGTCGGCTCCGCGTCGGCCCCCTCCGTCACTTCTTCATAGGTCTGTCCAGAATTTCCCTGCAGCTTCATCAACGGGATGGTCGCGGTAGTATCCGCGCCGTTCGTCACCGACAGTTTGATCACTAGGAATCGATTCTGCGGGACCTTCGGATTGGCGCCGTCTCCCAGTTTGGTCTCCCATCTCGTTTCCATCGCCGTATACGTCACCGGACTGATTTCCACTCGTTGGCCCATCGCGAAGTTACCGATCAACCCCGGGATTTTGGGCGCTGCCGCAGCCGTCTCCGGCTCTCCTGCGCGATGACATCCGTTCAGCAAGCCGAGCGTGAGTATTATGATGATGGAACAGAACACTGAGTTCTTCATGAGTTTGCGCACCAAGATTCTGGCGCTTCAGATCGTTATTGTACTAGCCTTTTTTTCCGCACGCCTCCCCGCCCAATCGGAACACCCGCTCACCGGTCGAAAAATCGCACCGGTGATGGGAATTGGTGGTGCGGATTGGCTGGAACGGTCGGATCGGGAAATCGAGGAGATGCCCGAAACGGCGCTCGATGCAATCGGCATTCGCCCGGGCATGGTCATCGCGGACATCGGCGCCGGTACCGGATACTTCAGTATCCGAATGGCCAAGCGCGTGGGACCGGATGGGAAAGTATACGCCAACGATATTCAGCCTGAGATGCTGGTCCGGCTAAAGAGCCGCGTAGCCGCAGCCGGTCTCGCCAACGTGGAAGCCGTGCTCGGAACAGAGTCCGACCCCAAACTTCCGCTGAAGACGATGGATTTAATTCTCATGGTCGACGTCTATCACGAATTCTCGCAGCCTCAATTGATGCTGCGAAACTTGCGTCGAGCCTTGAAAGACGATGGCGCCCTTGTTCTGCTCGAATACCGCAAAGAAGATCCCCGCATTCCCATTCGACCCGAACATAAGATGAGCGTCGAGGACGTAAAAACAGAATTGACGCCGGAGGGCTTCAAGTTCGACAAAGTACTCGAAGTCCTCCCGCGCCAGCACATCCTGATCTTTCGGAAAGCGAACTAATTCTTATCGGCGGTGTCCGCCATAAAACCCGCCGCGGTAGTAGCCGCGCCCGCCATAGTAGTATCCTCGGCCGTAGAATCCTGGTCCGAATCCGAAAGCAAAACTCGGTCCGTAGTAGAAAGGCGAGTAGTAGGGATATGGATAAGCCGGATAGTAGCTCGGCCCGTAGCTCGGCCCGTAGTAAGGATACGGAGCAGGCGCCGGTCCGGTCCGCGCTTGCATCTGTTGACCGTCATACGGCCGCTCATAATCGCTTGGGTCGACGTATCGGAATGCCTGCGCCGAGCGCTCAGTCGAAACCCCCACCGGGGCTTCAACACGGAACGTCAACACCTGCTCTGGAAAGATCACGGTTTCATGTCCGCGCGTCAACAGTACGCCAATCGTACCAGCCACTGCGCCGGCTCCCGCACCAATCGCGGCACCTCTTCCCCAATCCGCAGCCGCGCCGATCGCAGCGCCTGCCGCAGTGGTACCCGCGATCGCACCTGCGTCACGCCCGACCGAAGTTCCGCCCGAACGGCTGACCAACTGCGACTGGATCGGCACCTGTTGGCCGTCCACTAACTCTAGTTCCGTCAATTGCACACCGAGCCGCGAAGTTCCTTCCACGCGTCCCGCTTTATGCGCTTCCGCCACACGTCCGCTGACCGTTTGTCCACGTTGTGCAACGACAACACCGTCCACTACGATCGGACGCACCAGCGTCGCCGCGAATGCGTCGCCCGGCTGGTTATGATCCGAAGACAGCGGCTGATTGACCCGGATCGTCACATAAGTGCCGGGCTTGATCGTCAATTGCGCCGGCACGGGAGGCGGCGCTCCGTAGTTCATGTTCTGCTGTTGCGGATATTGCTGCTGTTGAGGGAACTGCTGCTGCTGTTGCGGAGGCGGTCCAAAATTCCCGTTCTGACCCGGCTGTTGATTCTGCGCCAGGTCCGAATCAGCAGGCTGACTCGGGGGTTGGGTCTGTTGCGCCTGTGAGGAATCCAAACGCCGCCAAGCGCCACCATTCTGCTGCGGTTGCTGCTGTTGCTGCGGGTAATTGGGCTGGTCCTGCGCGAACGCGAGCGAGGAAAAGGAAAGCAAGCTGATTGTGGCAAAAAGTCGTTTCATAGATGGATGCCTCATAACATTCGACGCAAACGCTGTTGCATCCGGTTCGCCAAACGAAAGGCTCGGTTAACTCTATGAAACGAAATGCTGTCGAACCACCAATCCTGGCCGCGAACCACCGCCGTTGGTGCTTTTGAACCACTTATTTCATGATGGTGGCGGTCTTGATGTAGTCCAATCTTGGAAACTTTGCCTCCAGGTAGGCGTTTCCTTGGCTCGTGATCGCTCCCTGGTCCGGCTGCTCGCCATACTCGCTGTTGATGTGCTCCACAACATCCATCCCTTCCACCACGGCGGCAAACGGAGCAAAACCCTGCGAATCGAGGAACTGATTGCTCTTCAGATTGATGAACAGTTGAGTACTGCGCGAATTTGGAGCGCCTGTCATCGCATACGTCATCAATCCCACGCGGTTCGTCTGCGTCACCGGATCGTCTTTAATCGATGCATCCCACTTCCTCGTCACCGCCGGATCGGCCGCCATCCCGAACTGAACCATAAAATTCGGAACCACGCGGAAGAACCGGGCGCCGGTGTAAAACCCGGCTTTCACCAGTTCTTCGAAATGCGCCGCGCCGATCGGAGCCCAGTCACGATGAACCTCGACAATCACCGGCCCCTTGCTCGTGTCGAACCTTACTTTGAAAGTGGTCGCCGCCTTCTCCTCCGGCGCTTTCTCAACCTTCTTAGGAGGAGGAGCAGGAGCCGGTTCAGGAGCCTTCGCGGCAGGCGCAGGTTCCGGAGCCTTCTCCGCAGGAGGAGGTGCGGCGGCCCGCTCAGCCTCAGCGTTCTTCTTCTGAGTATCCGTAGAACTCGAGCAACCCGCCAAAATCAGCATCGGGATCATCAACAGCCATCGTCTGTTCATAGTGTTCTCCTGCATTTTATAACGCGTTGACAAAAATCTCCAACCTTTCGAGCAAGAACAATCAACCACTTACAAAGAAAACGTCCGCCAGCGGCACACTCTCCTCAATATCCTCGAGTCAGAAAAGGCTGCTATTCGCGTCCATTCGCGTTCATCCGCGGCCAAGGAAGAGAAATGACTGACCAAACCCCCGCCGTCCCCATGAGGATGGCTTTGAAAATTGCCGTGTCCGCCTACATCGGCGGCATGAACCTGTTACTCATCTGCAGCCTGATCAGGCTCTGGCCCGGACCCGGCCACGAATCCCAGGAAGCCCGCTACCTCCTGACGACAGCCCTGGCCGGAGCCCTAGGCAGCTTCATCCACCTGGCGACGTCATTTGTCGATTACGCCGGCAACAAAAACCTGTCCGAAAGCTGGGCCTGGTGGTATTTCCTGCGTCCAGGTATCGGATCGGCGTTAGCCGTAGTAGTCTACTTCGTGGTGAGAGCCGGTCTCATCAGCCCTGGCGAAACCAGTCTGAACCCATACGGGGTAGCCGCCGTCGCCGCCCTGTCTGGGATGTTCTCCAAGCAGGCAACCGACAAACTCCAGGAAACATTCGAGAGTCTCTGCGCAACCAAGAAAATGAAAGAATCTTCATCTCTGGAGCAACGCGACGTCCCCACAAGCCGTCCATAGCCCCATGACACCCCGAGTCGCCTTCTTCGCCGATTCTTTTCACGAAGTAAACGGCGTCGCTTTGACCTGCCGGCAATTCGACGCCTACGCTCGCAAAAACTCCCTCCCGTTCGTAAGCGTCCATGCGGGCGCCGAAACCAAGACGCAGGAGAGCGGCGTTCATAAAACAATCGAGCTCAATCGTGGTTCGGCCGCGATCCCCATCGAATCCGATCTCGCCTTCGATCCGTTCCTCTGGCGTCGCGGCCAATGGCTCCTCGAGCAGATTCGCACAAGCGAACCCAATCTGGTCCACATCACCGGCCCCAGCGACATCGGCATTCTCGGCGCCTGGGTGGCCAATCAACTCCACGTCCCACTAGTCGCCTCCTGGCACACCAATGTCCACGAATACGCCGGACGCCGCTTCAACAAGCGATTCGCCGTCTTTCCCGGAGGCCTCCGCCGTTCCATCAGCTCGGTCGCGCAAAATGGAACCTTCCACGCTACTGCCCGTTTCTACAGAATGGCGAACCTTCTGTTCGCGCCGAACCAGGAGCTGATGGACCACCGAATGGTCCGAGGCGTCGATTCTGAAATGTTCAACCCAAGCCGTCGCCCACCCGGCCCCAGACCCTTCACCATCGGTTACGTCGGACGCCTCAGCCCGGAAAAAAATGTTCGCTTCCTCGCCGAAATCGAAAAAGCACTCGTCGCCGCGGGACACACGGACTTCCGCATACTGATAGCCGGAGTCGGCGAAGAGTCGGACTGGCTCATTGCAAATCTGAAGAACGCCGATTTCGTTGGAGTGCTGGAAAGAGAGGCCCTCGCCACTGGGGTTCCCGCCATCGTCACAAGCGGCGGCGGTCCCAAATTCATAGTGCGCCACAAGGAAACTGGCTATGTTTCGCAAAGCGGCGAAGAGTTCATTCAATTCATCCTCAAGCTCAAGTCCGATCCCGCGCTCCTGGGTCAGATGAGCGCCGCCGCCCGCACGTGGGCTTGCTCGGCAAGCTGGGATAGCGTCTTCGATCACATATACTCCAGATACGAGGACCTGCTCAGGCCGGAGGTCCTACCGGTCGCCAGCTAAAAGTTCGATAACCTATCGAAATGCTCCTACCTAACGCGCTTGACGCGCCGAGCCGCGACCGTGAGGGAGCGACAAACATGCCAGGGATCTTTCGCGAAAATCTTCTGAAGGACAAAACCGCCTTCATCACCGGAGGAAGCAGCGGAATCTGCCTCCGGATCGCGGAACGTTTCGCCGGGCACGGAGCGCGGGTCATGCTCCTCGGACGCAAGCAGGACAAACTCGACGCCGCGGTCGCCGGCATCCGATCCGCCGGAGGCGAAGCCGAAGGTTTCGCCGCCGATGTCCGCGACTACGACGCCATGCAAAGCGCCTTTCGCAAGACCACCGAACTATGGGGCGAGATCGACATTCTGCTCTGCGGAGCCGCCGGCAACTTTCCCGCACCAGCGCTCGGCATGTCAGCCAACGGATTCAAAGCCGTCGTCGACATCGATCTTCTCGGAACCTTCAACGCTTGCCGAGGCAGCTACGAATATCTCCGCAAACCCGGAGCGTCCATACTCAGCATCTCCGCCACCCACGCGTTTACGCCGTACGCATCGCAAGCACACGTCTGCGCCGCCAAGGCCGGGGTCGACATGCTGACCAAAGTTCTCGCCGTCGAATGGGGACCTTCCGGCGTCCGCGTCAACGTCATTTCCCCAGGTCCTGTCGACGGTACTGAAGGCATGCGCCGCCTCGCACCCACTGAAGAAGCGCGAGCCCGAGTCACGGAGCGCGTCCCGCTCCGGCGCTTCGCCACGAAAGATGAGATCGCCGATCTTGCTCTATTCGTCTCATCACCCGCCGCAACTTACATCAACGGAGCAATCCTAGTCTGCGATGGAGGTCAGTGCCACACCGGCCATTCGCTTTGAAACATCCCCACCTAATTCGGCAATTGGACGTCACCGGCGCCACCGCGCTAGTCGTCTCCAACATGATCGGGACTGGAGTGTTCACGGCCGGAGGCTACCTCGCCTCGCATCTCGGCGATGCCCGTATCATCCTACTCGCCTGGCTGGTAGGAGCCATCTGCGCTTTGTTCGGTTCCTTCTGCTACTCCGAACTAGGCGTCAATTTCCCCGCGTCCGGAAGTGAATACGTTTATCTCACCCGAGCCTACGGTCCCACCTGGGGCTTCATGAGCGGATGGGTCTCCTTCTTCGCCGGATTCTCCGCGCCCATCGCCGCCGCCGCCCTGGCCTTCGCCGATTACCTCAGCGCTTTCTTCCCATCGCTCCGGGACGCCAGCCACGGAGCGCCGCAAAGTGTCGCCGCCGGTCTCATAGCGCTTTTCACCTTGCTGAACTGTTACGGCATCCGCCGGGCCGCAAATATCCAGAAGGTTCTAACCGGAACGAGCCTCGCCATCATCATCGCTTTCATCGTTGCCGGATTTATCTCCGGCGCGGGCTCATGGCACAACTTCTCCACACCGGCTATCCGCACGTCCACCGAATCCATAGGACCCAGCTTCTTCATCAGCCTCCTATTTATCTACGTGAGCTACAGCGGATGGAACGCCGCCACTTACGTAGCCGAAGAAGTCCAGCAGCCTTCACGCACATTGCCCATCGCCCTCACTCTCGGAACCGCGATCGTCGCCACGCTCTACATCGCCCTGAACGCCGTGTTCATCTACGGCACGCCGCTCGAATCTATGAAGGGCGTCATCGCGGTAGGTTCCTTAGCCGCTTCCAGTCTCTTCGGTCCGAACGTGGGCCGGGTCTTCAGTCTCCTTGTAGCCATCGCTCTACTTTCCACTGTGAGCGCCATGGTGACCATCGGACCCCGCCTCTACTACGCCATGGCCAAAAACGGAGCGTTCTTCTCCATCGCGGCCAAAGTGGACGAGCGCCGTCATACGCCCGTGGCCGCAATCCTCTGCCAGGGCATTTGCGCAATGCTGATGACCGTGATGCCCTTCGGACAACTCTTCCTCTACATCGGCTTCACGCTGAATTTCTTCGCAGTGATGTCGGTGATTTCCATCTTCGTGTTCCGCCGCCGCGAAGGCTGGCACAAACTGCGCGTCGTCAGTTTCGCTTTTCCTCTCGTCCCCGCATCCTTCATCCTGGTAGGAGTTTCCATGACGATTTGGGGCATCGTCCAACAGCCATTGCCTTCCCTCGCCGGCGCGCTCACCATCGGCGCCGGCGCCATCACCTATCACTTCAGGTCGCGCGCTCATGACAGCGAAACAGCTCTCGGCCGAGTCTGAGATTCTGCCCGAGAGTTTCTTCGCGCGAGACACAATTCAAGTCGCGCGCGATCTCTTAGGCAAAGTGATACTCCACGGAAGCACGGGCGGAATGATCGTCGAAACCGAAGCCTACGTCGGCGGCGACGACCTCGCATCACACTCGGCGCGAGGACTCACCAATCGCACCCGCGTCATCTTCGGCCCGCCCGGCCGCGCGTACGTCTACTTCATCTACGGCATGTACGAATGCCTGAATCTTGTCGCCGAACCAGACGGCACTCCCGGCTGCGTCTTGATCCGCGCACTCGAACCACTCACCGGCATCGATCTCATGCGAAAACGCCGCCCCGCCGCGAAAAAAGTGGAAGACCTCGCCTCCGGCCCAGGGAAACTCACGCTCGCACTCGACATCACCCGCAAGGAATACGGAGCGAACGTGACGGACGGCGGACCCCTCACCGTTCGCCGCTGGAGCCGCCAGCCCGAATTCAGCATGCAGGTCACTCCACGCATCGGCATCAGGCACGCCGCAGACTGGCCCTTGCGATTCCTGATGAAGGACAATAAGTTTGTAAGCCGCTAACCCATGCTGAAACCCACTATCTTTCGTGAATACGACATCCGGGGAATCGCCGACGTCGAACTGCTCAGCCCTGGTATCACTGAGCTCGGACAAGCCATTGGCACGTACTTTATCCGCAACGCCGGCCACAACATCAACCTCGGCCGCGATTGCCGCCTCAGTTCCACCCGCCTCCACGACGCTCTGCTCGAGGGTCTTCTTTCGACCGGCTGCAACGTAACGGACATCGACGTGGTTCCCACGCCGCTGCTCTACTTTTCCACGTTCCATCTCAAAGCCGACGGCGGAGTCATGATCACCGGCAGCCACAATCCCTCCGAATATAACGGCTTCAAAGTGATGGCCGGCAAGGGTACCATTCACGGAGAAGAGATCCAGAAGATTCTACGCCTCATTCAGAACCAGGACTTCGAAAAGGGGCAAGGCAGTCACCGGACCGTCGACATAGTGACGCCATACGTGGACGACGTCGCTGCCAGGTTCAATTTCCTTCGCCGCGTCAAAGTTGTGTTCGACGCCGGCAATGGAACGGCGGGTCCTATCATGGAACGGCTCATCGCCAGGCTAAACGTCGAAGCGATTCCCATGTACTTCGACATGGACGGAAATTTCCCCAATCACCACCCCGATCCGACAGTCGAGAAAAACCTCATCCCGTTAAAGGAAGCCGTTGCTCGCCACGGCGCGGAACTTGGAATCGCATTCGATGGCGATGCCGACCGCATCGGCGCAGTGGACGAGCACGGTACGGTCATCTGGGGCGATTATCTGCTGTTCATCTACGCCCGTGAAATCCTCACGCGCAAACCGGGCGCCACCTTCATAGGCGAAGTGAAGTGCTCGCAGGTGCTTTACGACGAGCTCACAAAACTCGGCGGCAACGCCATCATGTACAAAACCGGCCACTCACTCATCAAGGCGAAGATGAAACAGGAGCACGCCGAGCTAGCGGGAGAAATGTCCGGCCACATCTTCTTCGCCGACGGCTACTACGGCTTCGACGATGCACCGTACGCCGCCTGCCGCTTGATCGACATCGTGGCCAAATCAGGCCGTCCGCTCTCCGCCCAGACCGAAGGACTGCCCCAGCTAGTCTCCACGCCGGAGATCCGCTTCGATACCGAAGACGAGATCAAATTCGAAGTGGTGTCGCGCGTTCTTGACCACTTCCGGAAAACCCACAAAGTGTACGACATCGATGGAGCCCGCGTCGTTTTCCCTAAAGGCTGGGGCCTCGTCCGCGCCTCCAACACACAGCCCGTGCTGGTAATGCGATTCGAAGCCGAAACGCCCGAGTTGCTCGAAGAATATCAACGCGAAGTAGAAGCGGTGGTGCACCACTCGCTAGCGGCAGCCGCAACCTAAGGAAATGACCGCCGCAACCGTCAAGCAACTCGCGCGTGATTGCGGCTTCGAACTCGCCGGCGTGGCGCGAGCCGAGCCCACCGCCGATCTCGATCGATTCACCGATTGGGTGGAGCAGGGAAGGGCCGGCGAGATGCGTTACATGACGGACCATCGCGCGGATGTCCGCCGCGACCCGCGCAATCTTCTGCCCACGGCGCGGTCCATCATCTGTGTCGGAAAACTCTACAACACCGATGCGCCCAGCAACGCATCGCCTGGGCATGGCTGGATCTCACGCTACGCCTGGGGAGCCGACTATCACGAAGTACTCCGCGAAGGACTAGAGCGCCTCCGCGACAAGCTTAAGGAGACCGCCGGAGACTTCGACCACAAGATCTGCGTAGACACCGCCCCGCTGCTGGAGCGCTCCTACGCGCGCCAAGCCGGCCTCGGATGGATCGGAAAGAATACCTGCCTCATCAATCAGGAGCAAGGTTCCTGGTTTTTCCTCGGTGAGTTGCTAACCTCGCTGGAACTGACACCGGACACGCCCCCGCCCGACCGCTGCGGTACGTGTACTCGCTGCATCGATGCCTGTCCCACGGCCGCCATCATCCCCGAAGGTCTGGATGCCCGCCGCTGTATTTCATACCTCACCATCGAACTGCGAGGCGCCATACCGCAAGAGATGCATCCTGCGATCGGCAGCCACATTTTCGGTTGCGACATCTGCCAGGACGTCTGCCCATGGAACGGGCGCGCGCCCATCACAGACGATCCCGCCTTCACCGCGCAACACTTCGCCCCGCCTCTCGAAGACCTCGCGGCACTAACGCCGGAAGAGTTTCAGAAAATGTTCCGCCACACGCCCGTCACGCGAGCCCGCTACACCGGCTTTCTCCGCAACGTCGAAATCGCCAAGGCCAATATTAGTTCTTGACACGAAGCCTGGTTACAATCACAATGTAGTAGTAATGAGATTCGCGTTGATGATCGCATGCTTCGCGTCGCTCGCCGGAGCCGCCGAAATCCGAAAGGACGCCCCGGGCTTTACCCTGAAAGACTCAAAGGGCGCCTCCGTCCAATTGTCGAAATACAAAGGCAAGGTCGTCGTCCTCGACTTTTGGGCCACCTGGTGCGGCGGATGCAAAGTGGAAATTCCATGGTTCATGGAGTTCGAAAAGAAATACAAACACAGTGGACTCGCCGTCATCGGAGTCTCGATGGACGACGACGGTTGGAAAGCAGTGAAGCCGTTCGTCAAAGCAAAAAGGCTCAACTACAAAGTAGTACTCGGCAACCAAGACCTCGCCAAGTCATACGGCCTCGAATCCATGCCGATGACGTTGCTGATCGATCGCGACGGCAAGATCGCCGCCACGCACGTTGGGATGGTGGAGAAGAACGCCTGCGAGAACGAGATCCGCGCGCTCCTGCAACGCTGAGTTCCGCTATTGCACGGCCACCGTCACGCCGTCCTGGCTCAGCGTAGATCCCACTGTTACGACAATCGGAACAGCAGCACCCGGTGTCACGCCTTGCGGCACGACCGCGTTTACCTGGAACAGACCAGCGACCGACTCCGGAGCCGAACCGGCATACTGCACGGCGGCGTCCAATTTTCCAATCGTCACGGTTACCGGCAATAGTGGCCTCTTCAGATCTCCATGGGTCACACTTCCGGTCACACCCGGCGGAGAAGTGTCGCCTTCGCCGGTGGCATAAATCTGAATCACCGATCCACGAGCCGCCGGATGCGTGGGGTCGTTCACTGTGCCGTCCTGATTCAGCACCGCCCCGCGCCCAAGGCCTGAAGCATCGAGCGTAAAGATCCCCGGCACGCTGGGAGCGACAGGAACTCCCCAGCTTGCTCCGTTCTGCACTGCGATCGCCGTCACGTCCTTGCCCGACACACTATAAGGAACAGTCGCATTGATCTGCGAGGAAGACACATACAGCAACGGAGCCGCGACTCCATCGAACGACACTAGCGGTCCGAGGCCGGCTCCGTAAATCGAGATGATCTCTCCCGGCGAAAGGGATGTCTGCGCGTTGGAAGCCGCATTCACAATCGATCCAACAACCGGCGGCATCGGATCCGCCCCGGCAAGGTAATACGCCTTGGAAAACGTGGTTGGAGTGCCAGCCAAGTCAAACCCCAACACGCGAATCGGAGTCGAAGGGCTAGTCTGAAGCGTCGTGTTAGGCGGACTGCTAATCTCCACAAACGAACTTCCCCAAGCAGGAATCGTCTGCGTGACCGTACCAACGCCGGTCGATTGGAAGCCACTAAGGATTAGGGCATTCGTAACGGTCACGTCCACTGGTGCCGGTGTCGGATTCTGCAGCGCCAGCCCAAAAGCATGGCCCGGAGGGGCAAGCTGAAGAAGGCCCCACATCGCTGAGGCCGTTGTAGCCAGACCAAGAATCGGATGCTGTCCGGAATACCTGCCCAACCCCTCGGGCAAGTTGTGGAGCCAAGCCCAATAGTCCACTTGGGAGCGGTCGGGATTCATTACCCGAACATGTTTCCCGGTCATCTCAGCCGCTGCCGCGAGAGTGACATCAATCTGCTGCGCATTCACAAAGTTCACCGACGCAATACGCACTTGATCGATCGTCACAACAGTAGAGGCAGTGAAACCCACACCGCGTACGCTCACCACCGACCCCGACGGCACAATTCCACCGCCCGGCGTTACGTTTTGCACCGCCAGCGAACCACCCACGGTCACTGTCCCCGGTACCACGGTGAGACCATAGCTTCTCCCCAGCAGATCTTTCAACGAAGACACCAAGATCACCGGAGCCACGCTAGCACTACCGCTCTTCACTGGAACCGTGAACTCAAGAATCGGCAATCCCGGTAAGCGTCCCACTCCACCCGACGCCGACGTGAAAGCCACAGTGAAGTATCCCGGAGTTACGTTGAGAGTTCCTACTCCACCGTAAGCATCGCCCGTGGCACTGAACACAGTGGCCGCAGCCACGTCTCCGAAAACGTTCTGATCAAGTTGAAATGCGAAATTTCCCGAAGCGATTGCGGCCGGTGTGGCCAGGAACACTTTCACCTGAGCCATCCCGCCCGAAGTCACCTGTTCGCTCGAAACACGAAGCTGGAGGGTCGGAAGAGGCTGCCCAAAAAGCGACGCCGTGTAGCAAAAAGAAACAACACCGGCGGCACTCTTGAACAGTTTAAGGAGCATTTCAACAAACGTAGCAGGAGGAGTGCCAACCTCCGAATCGAGAACGGCGCTAGTTAACGCGGATCCGGTGAAGTTCCGCCTTCTTCACCGCCGGAGTGTGCTTCGGTGCGGATTCGATGATCTGTTCCAAGTCGGTCTCGGGGACGGAAACCGACATCGTCACCGTCGAACCACTAGCCTGGACGTCAAGCGTGCTCAACGCATTCACCAGTATCGCGGCATTAGGCTGATTGGCCGTGTTCGATTGCGCCATGCCCGCCAGAAACTTCACAATATCTACCAAAGAACTCGCATCCTGCGCCGACCGCGCCACCAATTCCGCCATCATCTGAACGGTCGAACCGAAGATCATGCCGCCGGCCGTCTGTTGAATACCAGCCAGCGCGTCGCCTTTCAGCATGCTGTTCATATGCTGGTCCGGCGCGGAACCGGCGAAGTTCGAAATGGGAACATTGGAGGCAAACCAGGCATCGTACTTATCGCTCACGGTCGAGATCATGGCCGTTAGCTGCGGATCAAGTACCGTCTTGGTGCCTCTGCGGTCGATCGCATCCTTTACCGACGCAGGATCGCCTGCGACAGCAGTCGAGCTGTCGAGGATCCCCAGCCATCCGGCGTTCGGATCCGAGCCCGCAAGAATCGGAACATCTTTGTAATTCGTAAGAGCAATGCCCTTGATCTTGAGATTCGCCAGAATCTTTTGTACATCGAACGTGCCGTGCATGGCTGCCAATCCTGTACCCGCCTTGTGGCCGGGATCCGTGGAGGCCACCACAACCTCTTTCAGGTCGTTGGACGGATCGAAGCCTGTCGCGGTGATGAACTTTTGCAGTCCATCGTTATTAATCTGGGCCTGTTTCAATAGAAATTGGCCAAGAGGAGAAGTGACAGCCCGGTCCACGTGAGCTCCGGCTACTACCTTAGAATTAGGCGATATAAGATTCAAAAGCGCCGGGTCGGCCGCAAAAGACGACCAGGCAGCCAGAGTGAGGACCAGCGTGAGTTTCAACATTCGCATTGGAATGCCTCCTGTTTCATGATTACGCAAATGATGACGCGAAGTTCGGGCGATTATTACACCCACGCAACTCGCCTGGTTGGGGCCGGGTTATATTGGGGTATCCATGCGCATTGCCGTGCGGTCTGCCGCTGCTCTATTTCTGTCCGCGGCGCTATCTTTCTGCGCAACCTTCGGAACTGTCGTCCCCCTGGTGGGTGGGGCTGCTGACCTCGTTTTGGATGAGGCCCGCGCGCGTCTATATCTGGTCAACACGAGCCAGAGCCGCATAGAAATCTATTCGATCCCGCAGAAGAAATTCCTCTCGCCGATTCCGACTGAGGCGACGCCCCTATCGGCGGCGCTTTCGCGCGATCACAAATACTTGTACGTGACGGCCTTCGATGCTTCCGCCCTGGACATCATCGACCTGGATGCCCTGGCGACCGCCACTCGCGTGAGTCTGCCGGCCAAGCCGGAAGGCGTTGCCGTTGGAGCCGACAGTAAGGCCTTAATCTCAACCATCGGCAACTCCGGCCAGAACGTCCTTCTCATCTTCGATCCCAACGCGACAACAACCAACAATCTGGCCAGCGTGGCGATCGCGCCGTCGGCCCCGGCGAACCCAACACTTCCTCCGCCATCGGGCCGTATCGTCCTGGCGAACCACAGCCAGTTGCTCGCAACGCCGGATGGCGCCTTCATCGTCGGAGTCAACATTCCCGACACGAGGACGCTCGCGGCTTTTGTCTACGAAGTGGCATCCGGCACGGTCTTGAGGAGCCGCACAGTGACGAATGTTTCCAGTGTGCTGGCCGTTTCGCCGGACGGCTCCAGATTTATGGCGGGCCTGAGTCTGTTTGATACGCAGACGCTCAACATCGTAGCGCAAGAGAATCTGGCCAACGCGCCGTATCCCATCGCTCCCGGAACGAATTTCAACACGCAGACCAATCAGGGTGGAAGTGTTTTCGCGCCCGACGGCAGCGTCATCTATGCAGCCTTCGACATCGCACCCACTCAGGTCCCGGCCGCCCGCGCCAACATCAGCCAAATGATGCTGAACGATCCGGACAACCTGTACATCCGGATGGGATTGCAACTGCCCGAAAATCTCGCCGGAAAGATGATCATTTCATCCGATGGCGCCACAATTTATGCCTTGTCGGAATCAGGCTTTGTAGTGTTTCCGATCGGGACGCTAAATCAGCTTCCCATCGCCAATCCGGCATCGTCGGTCGTCCTTCTCGCCAAGGATCAGTGCGGCGTCACCGCATCTCAACAGATCGGGAGCGTGCCGGTGAACAACGCGGGCAAGGGCCGCCTGACGGTGAGTGGTCAGGTTTTGCAGTTCACTAATACCGGAGCCGGCGCCCTTGGCGGCGCAGGCGGCGCGGGTGGCGGTATTATCGGCGGCGGAGTGACGATCATCTTCCCTGGCGGGCCCGGCGGCATCATAACCACACCGACGCCGCCCATTACAGGTGGAGGCGGGCAGACAAATACCGCCGTTGTCGCCATCGCACCGGGCGTTCGAGCCGTGAATACGCAAACCAGCAATGAAGTCGACTTTACGTATACAACGTCCGCATCGGCCCTGAGTCCGGGAACGGTCGCGCCTACTTCGTTCCTGATTCAGTCTCCCGAGGCAGTGAACATACCAGCCGAGGTAACTGTCTTCCAGAATTTTCGCAACAGCGAAGCCCAGGGCACCATCCTTCCGATTCCAATCGGAAATGGAGCCAACGAAGGGTTGATCGAAATGGCCTATGAGAGCCGGCGCAACCGCCTGTACATCGCCAACTCGGGTCTCAATCGTGTCGAGGTTTTCGATGTCGCCGGCAACAAGTTCCTCGCACCGATCAAGGTTGGTCAACTGCCGCATTCCGTCGCCATCACACCCGATGGCAACACAATGTACGTCGCGAATACCGGCGGCGAGAACATCAGTATTGTCGATCTCGACCAAGGCTTGGTCGTCGACCGTGTGCAGTTTCCGCCCCTGCCGTTCAACGTGAACACGCCGCTGGTCACGTCATCCGTGATTGCCGCCAGCATGCGCGGAGCGTTGGTCATCATGAGCAACGGCACAATCTGGAAAGTAGTGGGAAACCAAGCCGTGCCCCTGCCGGTCAGCACCACCATCGGTTCGAATACACTGACAGCGCCTCGCACCATGGCCTCCTCGCCAGAGGGTCAGTACATTATGGTTCTCGCCGGGAACGGGCTTGTGTATCTCTACGATGCGCTGGCCGATTCTTTTGTACAAGGCCGGCAGGTATTCAACGCGCCGATTCAAGGCTACTTCGGCCCAGTGGCGGCCGGCCCGTCAGGCCAATACTTCCTGGCCAATTCCACAATTTTGAATCAATCTCTCACGCCAATCGGCTCGATCGTTTCCGCCACCTCGACGACCCCCATGGTGTCGGCCGTCGCCGCGGTCGGCGCGAACCGGTATGTGCGATTCATCCAGCCGGCGCGGGCCAATGCGAATACGGCTCCAACCACTGCGCCGGCAGTCGACTTGGCCGACGTGACCACTGGCCTGGCGACGCAGACCGTCTCTCTGCTCGAAGGGCCGACGTCCACCGTCACGGGAACAACTCGCGTCAACGTGAGCGGCCGAACCATGGCGGTCGATTCCACCGGAACCACGCTGTTTGCCCTCACTACCAGCGGACTCAGCATTTCTACGCTCCCCGCCGCCACCCAGCCGGGACAGGGCGTCCCGGGAGGCGGGAGCCGCCGGCGGCTCTTGCCAACATCCCGCTTCCCAACTCGAATGGGACAGTGAACCTGTTCAGCTACCTGCCGCAATTCGCTCCTGGATCGCTGATCTCCATCTTCGGCAATAATCTTGGCGACAGCGCGCCCGCCACTTCCATGCCGCTGCCCACTATCCTCGGCGGCACTTGTGTCACGCTCAACAATCAGCCCTTGCCGTTGTTCCTCACGTCCGCTGGCCAGATCAACGCGGAACTTCCTCCCACCATGGCGGCGGGGCGATATCCGCTGGTCGTCCGATCCATTTCGAAGAAGGCGGCATCTCCTTCGCAGTCGATCACCATCGCCAAATACGCGCCGGCAATCTTCACCGATCCGAATTCGCACATGGCCTATGTATTCCATGCCGACGGAAGGCCAGTGACGAAGGACAACAAAGCCGAGCGCGACGAGCCGCTGGTGATGTACGCGATCGGCCTGGGCGCCACCCACGGAGGCCCGGTAACTGCCGGCAAGCCGTCTCCCGCAAGCCCGCTCGCAACCACCGATCCCATCCAATTGTATTTTGGTGATCCCTCCTATAAACAGGCGGCCATCATCGTGGACTTCAGCGGACTCGCACCGGGCCTTATCGGCCTGTATCAGATCAATCTCCGCGTGCCTGGATTCCATATAAGCGGTGACAGCCTGCCCGTTACCCTCAAAATTGGCGGCATCGCAAGTCAATCTACAGGTCCGGCCGTCCCCGTCATTGCGGTAGACTAAGTCCTGGATGCTATAGGCTTGCGGCTTCTACCGATTGATTCCGCTGTCTATTTGTGGTGAAGTGTTAGCTTGACCACTCTAGGTGTGTGCATATGACAACTCGCATTGTTTCTTCGCTTTTCGCGCTAGTACTACTGGGCTCCGTGGCTTGCAATACCGACCCCAATGTGGCCAAGAAGAAGTACGTAGAGCGAGGCAACAAGTACTTCGACCGGGGCAAATATAAAGAAGCCGGCATCATGTACCGGAACGCGCTTCGGAAAGACGCCCGCTACGGCGAAGCGTACTACCGCATGGCGCTCCTCGAAGTGAAAGTACAACGCTACGGCGATGCGGCCCGCGACCTCCAGCGCACCATCGAACTGCAACCGGGCAACCTCGATGCGTACACCAAGCTCATCAACATCTACCTGAACGCCTATCTGTCCGACAAGCGCCGTCCGAAGGAGTTCATAACGGAACTCAAGAGCCTCGGCGATAAGCTCGCCAAGCTTCATCCGGACTCGTTCGAATACATGCGCCTGAGCGGATATCTCGCGCTGGCCGACAGCAAGCCGAAGGACGCGATCAACTTTTTCGAAAAAGCCAACACCATTAAGCCGCTCGAACCAGATCTGGTGCTGATCTATCTCCAGACGCTCGCCGCCGACGGACGCAAGGAAGATTCCGAGCGCCTCGGGAAGGAGATGCTCAAGAAGGACCCCAAAGTCGGCTCGATCTACGATGCCTTGTTTCTGGAGTATGTCCGGAACAATCGCAACGCGGAAGCCGAAGGAATGCTCAAACAAAAGATTCAGAACATTCCCACCGTTGGCAACTATCTACAGCTCGCATCCTACTATCACTATGTGAAGCGCCGCGACGACATGCTGGCCACACTGCAGAAAGTCTCCTCGGATTCCAAGGCGTTTCCCAACGGAAACCTCGAAGTAGGAGACTTCTTCCTCCGGGCAAAAGAACTCGATCTGGCGCTGAAAGAGTTTCAAGCGGGAATGGAGCATCATTCCAAGGAAACCAAGGAAAAAGCGGTATACCAGAAGCGGATCATTGAAGTGCTTGTCATGCAGGACCGCAAGCAGGAAGCCACCAACGTACTGAACGACATCCTGAAGGAAAACCCGAAAGACGACGAAGCGATGGCGATCCGTGCGTCTCTTCTGCTGGTGAACGGGAATCGCGATCAGATCCAAAACGCCATTAACGACCTTCAGACCGTCGTCAGCCGCATGCCTGAGAACCCGGTAGTGCGCTACAACCTCGGCCGCGCTCAGATGGCTAAAGGGAACACCCAGCAGGCGAAGATTCAATTTGAGGAAGCATTGAAATTGCGGCCGGACTACTTGCTGCCGCGCATCGCGCTGGCGCAGATCATGCAGCAGCAAGGCGACTTCGGCAAGGTGGTGCAAGCGGCCGGCGAGATTCTCAACTACGATCCGCAGAATCTCCAGGCCAAACTGCTGCGGAGCCGCGCGCTGATTGGCATGGGCGAGGCCAAGCAGGCGCGGACGGAGTTGACGACGATTGTGGCGCAGAATCCTGGCGTGTGGGAGGCCAGGTTGCAGGTGGCCGCGCTCGATCTCTCGGAAAAGAATTACAAGGCGGCGGAAGACACATTCCGTTCAATGTACGCGCAAACGAAGGATTCGCGGGCGCTGATGGGGCTCACCGAAACCTACGTGACCCAGGGCCAGTTCGATAACGCCATCAAAATCCTGAAAGACGAAGTTGCCAAAGCGCCGGACCGCTCTGACTATTACGTGGCCATGGGCAACATCGGTGTGCGCGCCAAGTATTTCGATCAGGCGATTGCAGACTATCAGAAAGCTCTGGACAAATTCCCACGCTCGGCCGACGTGTGGATCAGAATGGGCGAGACACAGCGCTTGAAGGGCGATATCGAAGGCGCAAAGGCGAGCTTCACGAAGGCCAAAGACCTTGCACCGACCAACATTACGCCGTATCTCGAGTTGGCATTAATCTACGACGCCGCCGGCCAGCGTGAACTGGCGCGCCCCATGTACGAGCAAATCTTAAAGATCCAACCGGATCATCCGATAGCCCTCAACAATCTCGCTTACATGCTGGCGGAAAGCGGCGCGGATCTGGATCAGGCATTGACCATGGCGCAGAGGGCAAAACAAAAGATGCCACAGGATAGCAACGTGGCCGATACCCTGGGCTGGATATACATCAAGAAGAACTTGGCCGACAGCGCCATTGGGATTTTCAGCGAACTGGTTCGCGCAGAACCCGGGAAATCGACCTATCACTACCATCTCGCCATGGCGCTCGCACAGAAGGGCGACAAGATCGCGGCGAAAAAGGAACTTGAGGCAGCTTTGAAGGAGAAACCGGCCAAAGATGAAGAGCAGAAGATCCGCGCACTGATGCTGAGAATGGGCTAGGCGGAACTTCTTGACGGCGGCCGTCCCCAAACGCTATCCGGCTCTACCGTACATCGGCCCGTTCCTGATTTTCGTAATTTTCTTGGCTCTGGCCGATCCCCTGACCGCAGTCCTCGGACGTTGGGAATTCCCATTTCGAGTTGCCGTTCTGGCAGCGTCCATCTGGTATTTCTCACGGTCTGTTTTAAGTTTTCGCATTGTCTCGCCAGCCTTAAGTATTCTGCTCGGCGTTGTTGTCTTTGCGATCTGGGTCGCTCCGGATGCCCTCATTCCCGGGTATCGCGAGCACTGGCTGTTCCAGAACGCCATCTTCGGTAAACTTCATAGTTCTATCGATCCGCACTTTCTATCGGACCCGTTGGTCTTGATGATGCGGTGCCTTCGAGCAATTGTGATTGTCCCGATTGTAGAGGAGCTCTTCTGGCGCGGATGGCTCATGCGCTGGATCATCTCGACGGATTTCGAAACCGTACCGATGGGAACTTACACCCCGGCATCCATGTGGATCACCGCGCTGCTGTTCGCTTCCGAGCACGGGCCTTATTGGGAAGTCGGGCTGGCCGCGGGATTGCTCTACAACTGGTGGATGGTGCGCACAAAAAATCTCGGCGACTGCATTCTCGCGCACGCAGTGACGAACGGCGTCCTCTCGCTGTATGTGATCTTCGCGCACAAGTGGGAATATTGGATGTAGGAACTGTATAATCCGAGTATGGAATTTTCCCGTCTGTTAATGGTCCGCCAACACTTTCCCGATCGTTCCGTGAAGGACATCCCCAGTGAAGTGAAGAAGCAGTTGGCGTCGGCCGGCTTTGGAACCAACCTGAAGGCCGGTAGCCGCGTCGCCATCGGAGTTGGAAGCCGTGGCATCATCAACATCGCGAAGATCGTGAAGTCGGTGGTCGAATACTGGAAATCGAAAGGGATGCAGCCGTTCATTTTTCCGGCCATGGGCAGCCACGGAGCCGCGACGGCCGAGGGCCAGGCGGATGTATTGGCGCACTACGGAATCCATGAAGCGACCATGGGATGCCCGGTCATCAGCTCCCTTGAGGTAGTCTCTCTCGGATCGACCAGCGACGGTATCGAAGCGTTCATGGATAAGAACGCATTCGACAGCGACGGCGTAATGCTCATCGGCCGCGTGAAATGGCACACCGATTTCGCCGGCAAGATCGAAAGCGGTTTGTTCAAAATGATGGCCATCGGACTGGGGAAATTCGCCGGTGCGCAGCGCTATCACACCTACGCTTACAAACTCGGGTTGGAGAAAGTAATCCGCACAGTGGGCCGGCAGGTGCTCGGCTCGGGAAAAATTCTCGGAGGCCTGGCCATTCTCGAGGACGCGAACCACAACACCGGTCAGATCACCGCCGTACCGGTGGGCGAAATGGAACAGAAGGAAGAGGAGTTGCTCGCGCTGGTGAAGTCGTGGATGGGCCGCGTGCCGTTTCCATTGGATATTCTCATTCTCGATGAAATCGGCAAGAACATCAGCGGCGCGGGGATGGACACCAAGGTCGTCAACCGATGTGTCACGGGCGAATCGAACCAGTGGGACACGGCGCCGCGCATCGAGCGCGTCTACGTGCGCGATCTGAGCAGTGTGAGTTATGGAAATGGCGTAGGGCTAGGCATGGCCGACATCGTGAACGACCGCCTGCTGAGCAAGATCGATTGGCATCCTACCAGCATCAATTCGCTCACCGCTTCCACGCCGGCGGCCATCAAAGTCCCGATTCATTTCGCGTCCGATCGCGTGTGTCTGGAAAAGATCGCACCGACGGTGGGCAAGCTGAACATGAAAGAAGTCACCATCGGATGGGTTCGCAACACCATGGAGCTGGCCACGCTGGCTCTAAGCGAGACGCTGCGGGCGGAGATTGCGAAGAATCCCAATCTGGAGATTATCGGCGAACCCTTCGCGCTGGAATTCGACGCGGAAGGGAACTTCGGAAAGCTGGCAATCCCAGAACACGAGATGCAAGCGAGCCACTAACCTCTCGGAGAACTACAAGCGCCATATTCCATCAGCACCAAATTCCACCAGCACCAAATTCCACGCGCACCACACGCCGAGCCGCGACTGTAAAGGAGCGTTCCTCAATACGGTAGCAACGTACCCTTCTTGTCCTTCACCACAGCCCGCCAAAAATGCCGGCCGGAGTAATAATCAAGCAATTCCCGATTCTTCTCCACGCCCATATCGCGAGCGAAAATGACTTTGCCGCTGTCGATATCCGGACCGTTGTACACCCACTCAAACGTATCGAACTTCGGACGATCGAAATCGACAAAAACCACATGCCGCCCAGGCATCGCGTCGAGTTTCGCAAGAACACTAGCACGCTCTTCCGCGCCGGTTTTCTGGCAGCACCACGAACTGTATTGATAGCTATCGGGTCCGGTGAGCGGCGTCGGGCCGGCGTAGGCGCGCCACAACAAAACCAGCGACATCGGCACCCAGGCCGTCCGAGCCATCGCCGATCCCAGCGCAACGCCGCGCCAGCGCCAGTGTGAGAGGTACCTCAGACCCTGAACCAGGAAGAGCATGATCACCACGGCCGCGGGTGACAGATAATGCGGATACCCTTGTTCGATCATCGACACCGCTAACACCATGCCCCCAGCAACCCAGGGAATCCGGCAGCGGCGGATCCTGAGAATTCGGTTTGCGAATAGCAGAGCCGCGGTAAGGCCGGCTCCCACAAAAAAACGCCAATACACGATCATTTTTGTGAGGATGCGCACGGGTATCGCGGCCGGTTCCGTGATTTGGTCGTGCTCGTGCCGTTCGAATTCCCAGTATTGCTGTAAGTCCTTGTGGCGAAATTCGACCTCGCGCACAGGAAACCACGGGAGAGTCATCGGCCAGCCGTACATTTGCTGGTTGAGTTGATAAGGGATTACGAAACGGTTTCCCGTGACTGCCTTCCAATGCGAGGTCATCGTGAAGCCGCCGAGGCCGAGGGCTACGATCAGGATCGCGACGCTTATGTTGGCGCGAAGTTTCCAGATCAGGGCGGCACCTACTGGAAGGATGACGCCGAGTCCTTCGAATGGTCTCGTATTGAGCAGAATGATGCCGCCAAGGGCGAGCAGGAAAGCGGGAATCGGCGACCAGCGGCGCGCGAGCCGCGGGTAGGCTCCCAGGACCAGCGCTCCTCCAAGCGCCCCGGCGCTGCCTCCCCAATAGCTGTCATTCCAATA
>CAVYPH010000013.1:0-278671 GCA_963770345.1 Bryobacteraceae bacterium
GCGGTCCAGACTTTTTCATCTTCTAATCATAGGACCGATTAGCGTTCGGTGGCGTATTGCCTGTACATTTCTTCCAGCGCTCCAGGTTCGAGCGCGGAGTGAATCAGCACACGGTATCGCAGGTGCACGGTCTCGCCTGGTTTCAACGTGACGCCCGATGGTGCGGCGTCTGGGTCGTACGCGTGTGAGCCGAACGGATTCGCCGCCAGCAGACCGTAGTCCCGCACGTGCCAGCGCGGCGGACTCCGGAAACTATAGGGGTGTTCGAAGATTGCGACGATTCGCGGCAAGCCATCCAAAGGATGCGGCAATGGTCCCCTCCGTAATACTGAATTCGCGCATCACTACTTTTCCGGCCTTCGGATTGTTGTACGAGAATTCGTTTTCCCAGAAATCGAATCCGTTGATATCTTTGTAGCCGAGCCAGAGTCCGCGATGATGCCGGTCTTTGTTGTCTGACGGCACCGCGTCCATCGGGAAGCGGCGAGTGACGATCTTGCCGCTGGCGGATCGCAGCGGGTGCAGATAGGGCTTGGGCGCTTCAGGACCGTAGTAAAGAGTGCTGAACGGCTTTCCGTCGATTACGATTTCGATCCGGCCGTCCAGCTTCTTCAGAACGACGGCGGCGTTGAGGTTGGTGATGAGCAACGCGAGTGCAAGCCGGCGCATGGTTACCCGCCATTATCTGCCAACGGGACGCGGAGACGCGCGGACGGCGCGCTCGAACGCCCAATCTCGAATGTGACTGATCTGCTCCTTCATGGTGCGCGACAGCGGGACGATTTTCACCGCAACCTGAATGAGATCTTCCTCGGTTACATCGTGGTCCACGAGGCGCGCCTTGGTTATCGCCGATACGACGCACTGCTCGATCTCCGCGCCCGTCCACCCATGTGTAAATTGCGTCAGTTGATCGAGGTTAAACTGCGCCGCATCCACGCCCCGGCGCGAGAGATGAATTTTGAAGATCTCGACGCGTTCCTCGTCCAGCGGCAGATCGACGAAAAACACTTCGTCGAAACGGCCCTTGCGAATCATTTCGGCGGGGAGAAGGTCGATGCGGTTCGCCGTCGCCGCGACGAAGAGCCCGGAAGTCTTCTCCTGCATCCAGGTGAGGAAGAAGGCGAAAATCCGGCCTTGCTCGCCGCTGGAATCGGTCGACGTGATTCCCATCTCGATTTCGTCGAACCAGAGAACGGAGGGCGCCATGTCCTCCATCATTTTGCAGACTTCCACGAACGCGCCTTCGGGCTTGCCATGGCGGCCGGAGAAAATCTCGATCATGTTTACGCGGTAGAGCGGAATCTGGAAAGCGTTGGCGATCGCTTTGATGCAGAGGCTTTTGCCGCAGCCGGGAATCCCCATCAGGAGGACGCCTTTGGGCACGATTTCGGCGCTCAAGGTATCGCGCATCTGAAATAATTTCCGGCGCTCGAGCAGCCATTTCTTGAGGCCATCGAGGCCACCCACCTGGCCGGCACTGGTGCTGCTGGTGATGAATTCGACCACACCGCTTCGATTGATCAGGAGCCGTTTCTCTTCGAGCAGCGCCGGTAGAGACTCCGGACCGAGGCGGCTGTTGACCGCCAGGGCGCGGCGTAGCGCGTAACCCGCTTCGTCGAGTGTGAGTCCTTGCAGAGCGGGCGCGAGTTCCTGCAAAACCTCGTCGCTCGTATCGCCGCTTCCCGGAATCTGGCGAAGCTCGTCACGAAGAAAATCTACCAACTCGACCTGATCGGGCGGGCGGAGCTCGAGATAAATCAGGCTGCGTTCTACCTCTTCGGGAATGGATCGAACGGGTGAAGTGATGACAACAAATTTCTGTTGGTCGCGGCAGCTCTCATAGAGATCCCGCAGACGGCGTCTGATCTCAGACGATTCCCGCAACGGCTCGTGAAAATCCTTGAGGTGGAAGATTCCGGCGCTCTTGTACGCGCCGATAAAGTCGAGAGCGCCGCGAGGGTCGCGAGTGCCCGGTTCGGCATCCCTGCCCTCCCGATGCATCCCCTCTGTGAGGCTCCATGTCCAGATGGGGACTCGCTCGTTTGGGATCAACCGCGGACTCAACTCGCGCAACACTCGTGCAACGCGCTGCTCTTCAGTGGAGCGAATGTAGGTGAGCGGCCGTCCGGATTCAAAGACCTCTCGCAGAATCTTTGCCGCGCGGCTTTCGATCACGCGAGTTTCCAAGGCTTACGATAATGGCGTGTGACGAATCGATTCGCGCGCGAACTTCCGGTGATTCGCTCACGCTGATCGTCCCAGTTGATCCTTTCGCCCGATCGAAATGCGATGTTGCCCAGCAGACCCGCTTTCGTTACTCGAAAACCGTATTCGACATCGCAAGTGGTCCGCTTCCGGGACTTGATGGAATCAAGAAACTCGCGGACGTGCCCGGGTGAATCCGGAATGCTCTGGGCCGGGCGTGTGAAATTCTCTTCCTGCTTGCCCTTTACCCAAACCTCGTGCTTGGCGTAGTTGGTTACGAGAGTCGCCTCGGTGCCCTCGAAGATTACGTTGCTACCCATGTGATCGTAGCCGGGGCGGCCGTTTGGATGGACGGTCCAGGTCAACACAACGTTCGGATATTCATACAGCGCTTCAAACGTGTCGGGTGTATCGGCATTGTCTTCGGCAATCCAACGCCCACCGCCGGCCGACACGGTTTTCGGAGCCTGCAGATCCAGCGCCCAATACGCGACGTCGGCGTAGTGGCACCAGAAATCGATGGAAACGCCGCCCGAGTAATCCCAGAAATACCGGTAGTTGTAATGCGATCTATTTGGATTGTACGCCCGCTTCGGCGCGGGTCCGAGCCAGAAATCATAATCCAATTCGGACGGAGGCGCTGCATCCGGTGGCTTGCCGATGGATTTCTCGCCGCTGCGCAATGAGCAGTAGACGCGGTCGATCTTGCCGAGCATTCCGGAACGGACCAATTCGACAACTCTTCGATAGTTGGGCAGATCGTTGTGGATATGGTTGCCCATCTGGGTGATTCGCCCGTGCTTATGCGCTGCCTCCACCATAAGACGCCCCTCACCTATGGAAAAGGCGAGAGGCTTCTCGACAAAAACATCCTTGCCGGCTTGGCAGGCCATCACGGTGGGCAGCGCGTGCCAGTGATCGGGCGTTGCGATCATTACCGCATCGATGTCTTTGCGTTCAATCAGCTTTCGAAAATCGTGGAAGGTTTCGGGTTTGTGCCCCTGCTGCTTTTCCACCGCCGCGACGGCCCGGTCCAGGTGGTTCTTGTCCAAATCGCAAACCGCGACGGCGTCGACATCCGCGTGCTTCATGAATTGATTCAGACGTCCAGTTCCCCGGCCGCCGAGTCCGATGAATCCCACGCGGATGCGGTCGCTCGGGGGCACGGCTGCGGACGCGCTAAACCGGACCGTTGAAAGTCCGAGCCCTGCAACCGCAGCTTTGACAAAGGTTCTTCTGTTCGTACCGTCTTCGTTCATTATTCTCCCGCCGGAGGTATTGTCTCATCCTTACCAAGCGCCGTTGGTGGGGAGCCAGGTGCGGGAGATGTAGTCGATGAGGACCATGCCGATCATGATAACCAGCCAGAAGAAGCCGGCCGCGACATAGATTTTGGTAACGCGCTCGCTGTACTTTACGTGCATGAAAAACAGCACCACCAGCGTCGCTTTGATCACGGCGATGGTCAGCGCAACATAGACGTTGAACGGACCGAGGTCGACAAACGCGATGGCCGTGGTGACCCACGTGAGGACGATGAGCGCGAGGAAAATCGCGACGTAAGTGCGAACCGGAACGACGTGGTCTTTCATATTTTCAGGTGCTGTCCAATAAGGTAGAGCATCGGGAAAAGGAAGATCCAAACGATGTCGACGAAGTGCCAATACAGGCCGATAATCTCCACCGGCGAGTAGTAGGCGGCGCTGTAGTGGTTCTTCAACGTATTCGTCAGAAGATAGCTCATCAGACCCAGGCCCACCACCATGTGAAACGCGTGCATGCCGGTCATGATGAAGTAAAAACAGAAAAGCAATTCGATCTGGCGCGCATCCGGGCCGGTCAGGGTCCAGTTCACGCCGGGGGCCGTACCTTCTACGTAGTGTTCGTGGTATTCGACAGCCTTCACTCCGAGAAACGCGATGCCGAAAATCATGGTCCCGATGATGAACCAGGCCGTCGCCTTCTTCCGGCTGAGTTGAGCCGATCGAACCGCGAGGGCCATGGTGAGACTGCTGCAAATCAGAACCGTGGTGTTGACGGCGCCGAGCGGCACACTCATGTGGTGGCTGGCCGCGGCGAACGCGTGTGGATTGAGAAACCGGTACACGGTGTACGCAGCAAACAGGCCGCCGAAGAACATGACTTCCGTCGCAAGAAAGATCCACATGCCCAGTGTGGAGGCAGTTTTCTGCTGCTCGGCGCTGTCGAACTGATGACGGTGAGCCGGATCGAAATGAGGATGACGATGCGCCGCTTCGACTGTCTCAGGCACTAGGAGCCTCCACCGGTATGGAATAGTCGTACGTTGCATCCGTCACGATTGGCGTTTCTATGAAGTTGTCCGTTGGCGGCGGCGAGGGAGTTTCCCACTCGAGACCTTTCGCTCCCCAAGGATTGGCCGGCGCGCGAGCACCGTACTTCAGCGACCATGCGAGGTAGATCATCGGCAGCGCATAACCGACCGCCAACACCGAAGCGCCCGCCGTCGAAAGGACGTTCAAAACTTGAAATTCCGGCGGATAGACGTGATAGCGGCGGGGCATTCCAAGATAGCCGAGGATGAACTGCGGGAAGAAAGTCAGGTTGAATCCAACGAAGACAATGACGGCGGCGATGCGCGCCCACGCCTCCGGATACATGCGGCCGGTAATCTTGGGCCACCAGAAATGGACGCCTGCCAGGTAAGCGACCACCATGCCGCCGACCATGACGTAGTGGAAATGCGCGATCACGAAGTATGTATCGGTAACGTGCACGTCAAATCCGAGCGACGCGAGGAAGAGGCCCGTCAGCCCGCCTATCGTGAACAGTCCGATGAAGCCGAATGCGTAGAGCATCGGTGTCTCGAAGGTGATGGAGCCCTTGTAGAGTGTCGCGGTCCAGTTGAATACTTTGATCGCGGATGGGACGGCCACGAAAAAGCTCAGCAAAGAGAAAACCATCCCCGCATAGATCGACTGGCCGGCGACAAACAGGTGGTGGCCCCAAACCAGAAAGCCGAGAATCGCGATGCCCATGCTCGACGCGGCGACAAAGACGTAGCCGAACACATTCTTGCGCGCATAGCAGGCGATGACTTCGCTGATCACTCCCATGCCCGGAAGGATCATGATGTAGACGGCGGGGTGAGAGTAGAACCAGAACATGTGCTGGAAGAGAATGGGATCGCCTCCCAGCGCCGGATCGAAAATTCCGACGTGTGCGATCCGTTCCACCGCCAGTAACGTTATGGTGATCGCTAGAACTGGCGTGCCGAGAACCTGTATCAGACTGGTTGCATAGTGCGCCCACACGAACAGCGGTAGTTTCCCCCACGTAAGGCCGGGCGCTCGCATCTTGTGGATGGTCACTATGAAGTTCAGGCCGGTAAGAATTGACGAGAAACCGACGACAAAGACTCCGAGCGCGGTGGAAATAACCGCACTGTTTGAGTACGTGCTGCTGTAGGGCGTGTAGAAAGTCCACCCGGTATCTACACCGCCGGAAAGAGCCGAGTAGACGACAAAAATTCCACCAGTGATATACAGATACCAGCTCAACAAATTGACTTTCGGGAACGCCAGGTCCCTCGCGCCAAGCATCATCGGGATCACGAAATTGCCCAACACGGCGGGGATAGAGGGAATGAGAAACAGGAAGATCATGATCAGGCCGTGCATGGTGAACAGCTTGTTGTAGGTGTCGGCCGACACAAGATCGCCCTGCGGCGTCAGCAGTTCCAACCGGATCATGGTCGCGAATGCGCCGCCGAGAAAGAAGAACCCGGTGATGGAGAGGAGATAGAGAATGCCGATTCGCTTGTGGTCGGTGGTCAACAGCCATGAGCGGATACTGGAATTTACGTTGAGGTAATTCGGACGCTCGCCGATTGCGGGCTCGTCCGGCCTGGTCACAGGAATGGTACTCATTTCTTCGCTACTCCCCCGGCCTTGGCGTTCTTCGCCGCGGGCCGTTCGGAAGGTCTCGACAGTGACTTGACATAGGCAATTAACTGGAGCAACCCCTCCTCGCTGACTTGACCTTGGAACGTTGGCATCACGGGCTGGTAACCCTGCACTACCTTGGCGCGCGGATTTACGATCGACTCGCGAATGAAGTTCTCATCGACCATCGCCGTACCGCCCCCCTCGAGCTGAACCGGATGGCCGTAAACATTCAGCAGACTCGGAGCGCGGCCGGCGCCATCAGGCTTATGGCAAGTGACGCAGCCGAGTTCGCCAAAGAGTTTTTCGCCGGCTTGGGCCATGGTGCCGCCACCGGCATTTCCGGAAAGCCACGCTTCGTAGTCGGCCGGCTGCATGACATGGATCCAGCCGGTCATTCCGGAGTGTTGATTGCCGCAATATTCCGCGCAGAACAGGTGATAGTCGCCCACTTTGGTCGGCGTGAACCAGAGCTGCGAATAGCGCCCGGGAACAACGTCGTGCTTCACGCGAAAAGCCGGCACGAAGAAGCTGTGGATTACATCCTCGGTCGTCATGGTGAGCCGGATGGGCTGGCCCACCGGGATGTGAAGTTCGTTGATTTCGCGCTGGCCTTCGGGATGCTGCAGCTTCCACATCCACTGCTTGCCGACGACGAAAACCTCCATTGCGCCATCGGGAGGAGTGTAATTATCGAAGAATACGCGCGCACCCCACGCGAACATGACCAGCATCACGAGGAAAGGAAGAATCGACCACGTGACTTCCAGCAGCATCGATCCGTGAATCGGTTTCGGAAGCGGATCGTCCGGACTGCGGCGGCGGTATTTGATGGCGAACACGGTGATGGTGGCGAAGATCAGCACCGTCATGATGCCCGAGACGAGGGTAAGGAAAATGGCCAGGCCGTCGACCTGACCCGACATGGTCGATGCACCCTCCGGAAATAAAGGCAATCCGTTCATGGGTGTTATGGATGCGCGCGGCGCAGCATCAGCACTAGTCCTACAAGTCCGAAGATGGTCATGGCGGCCGCCGCTCGCACGATATTGAAGATCATCAATCCGTACTTGCCGGAAGCCGGGTCGTAGTGGAAACAGTAAAGCAGCAGTTGGTCAACCGGGGAACCGATTTTGTTTTTCGAGGCTTCCACCAGGGCGAGCCGCACGTCCTTTGGTTGAAATTCAATGCCATAGAAATAGCGAGCCAGGCGGGCGTCTGGAGTCAGCACCATGATGCCGCTGGCGTGAATGAACGTTTGTGATTCCTGGTCCCACTGGTAGCGAAATCCGACGGCCTGAGTCAGGGCACGAATGGATGCCTCCTGGCCGGTGAGAAAGTGCCAGCCGGCCGCATTCCCGCGCTTCCCATATCGGGCGACGATCTCCTTCTTTTTTGCGATCGCGTTATCGGGCGAATCCTTCGGATCGAAACTAACGACGACGACATCGAACTCATTTCCTACCTCGAATGGCACCACGCGCAGCGCATGCATCACGCCTTGCAGGAGTTGCGAGCAAAGCATTGGGCACTGATAGTAGACCAGCACAAGAAGCACCGGCTTTTGTCCGAAGTATTCACCGATGTGAACGTTGCGGCCGGCTTCGTCGACGAAGGGAAGATTGACCGGAATGGTTTGGCCCAGCTTCTGATCGATGCCGATATTCTTCAACGCAGGCGGCAGTGCGCTTTGCGGCGCCTGCCAGTCCTTGGCGTACAGCCCGAGCGCTGCCAGAATGCAGAGGCTAATGTGCCGCAGGAACATTTTTCCCTCCTGGCACCGGCGGCTTTGGTGGTGGCAATCCGCGCTGCGCAATCAACTCGATGGCCCGTTCGATGGGAATCCGTACGATGCCCTTGTCCTTGTCAATCCAGGCGTATTGGTGCAGCAATACGTTTTCATGTGTGCGGACCTGTTGCAGTTCCATACGGGAGTTTACTTGCAGCTTGGGGTTCGGGGGCATGTCCCGCGCGGGCGCGAGCGGAGAAACTTCAGTCTCCGGGCGAGTCCGCTCAAAAAAACCGAAGATCGTCACCACGATTAGCGCGATGAGCAGGGTGGACAGCAGCAAGCCGGCTGCGGCGATAAGGACCGGCCGCGCCTGAATGGCGCTCTCTTCGTCGTGGTGAACGGGTGTGTGTTGCATCAGTATTGATCCTCGACAGGAATCCGGTCGTCGTGGAGCGGGAGCAACGGCCGGGCCTTCAATTGCCAGGCGAACAGCGCCAGCCAGATGCCGCCGACGCCGATGGGAGCCGCAATATCCAGCCAATGGAAGTACAGAGCATCGGGATGGAACGCCGGCTCGACGGTCCAGTACAATTCGACGTTACGCACGATGATGATGCCCGCGGCGACGACGGCCAACAATTCCGCGCGGCGTTTGATAAAGCGCAACAGCAATAGCGCAAACGGAACTGCGAAGTGGAACAGTAACACGATCCACGCGACGATGCCCCAGCCGTTGAAGAGACGGCGCAGATACCACGGGTTTTCTGATGGAAGGTTGGCCGCCCAGATCAACATGAATTGCGAGTACGACAAGTAAGCGAATAGAATCACGAACGCTAGCATCAGATTGCCGATGTCATGAAAGTGCTTCGACTGAAGACGGCTGGCCAGCGGTTCGTACCGCCCCAGCATCAGCAGCATTAGAACTACCAGCGACATCGCCGAAAGCAACTGGCCCACCAGAAAGATCATGCCGAAAATGGTGGAGTACCACTCAGCCTGCAACGACATCACCAGGTCGATGACCAGGAACGTGACCATGAAGCCGTGAACTACGAGGCCCGGACAACTGATCGACTTCAATCGATTCTTCAGCGATGGATCGGCCGTACGGTCCTGCTCGGCCGACCACCTGTTCAAAAAGTAGACAAGCGCAAACCAGATGACGAAGTAAACAACAAGGCGCGCGAAGAAAAACGGCAGATTTAGATAGAGACTCTTGCGCTCGATCACTTCATTTTTCGCCACCTCCGCGGGTTGGGTCCAAGCGTAGAGGCTGTGCAGTCCGAATAGAATCGGGATCAGCATCAGCAGCACGAACGGCATCATCCGCGTGGCCGATTCCAGCAGGCGGCGGCTGATGAATCCCCAGTTTCCGCCGGCTGCGTGATAGATCATCAACGCCGAGATACATCCCAGCGACAGGCCGCCCCAAAAGAGAAAGGCAATGAGATAGGAGCGGAAGAATTGATCTAGATTTCCGAACGCTCCCGCGGCGCACGCGGCCAAGCCGATTACTCCCACGATGAGACTTCGCATCTGGAAACGATCGAGATCGGTTTGCCACGTTGCCGCTGGGCTCATTTGTTCCTCATTAGTTCTTCCCGCTGCTCGGGCGGTACGTCGGTGAGTTGAGCGTTCTGGCTTAGCTGTAGGGCGCGTATGTAGGCCGCGATCGCCCAACGATCTTTCGGCTCGACACGCGCCGCGTAGCTGTGCATAGCGCCCAGGCCATTGGTAATCACGTCGAAGTAATGGCCGATCGGCGCGTCGCGCAATTGATCCGTGTGATAAGAGGGCGGATGACTGAAGCCGCGCTGCACTACCATTCCCTCGCCGTCTCCGAGGCGGCTGTGGCATGGCGTGCAGTAAATGTTGAAGCGATTTTCTCCGCGCTCGAGCAGTTCCTTCGTCACCGGCATAGGGATTTCAGTAATTGGCTGATCGTCTTTCTTTCCGGTGTAGAAGACTTGGTCCACACGCAAAGGGCCGCGCGCCACGGTGCCCTCTGGAACGGGACGAGCGGATCGGTGATCGTCATAAAAAGCGCTGTAGGCGAGAGATTTGTAGCGCGGTTGATCGTGCATATCCTGACGGCATCCGGCCATGAAGAGCGCGAGTACGATGATCGTCTGCTTCATGGTTCAACCTCTGCGAGCGAAGTCGGATGCAAGCTCTCTAGGAATTTCCAGGTGCCCTCGGCGTCGAAAACCGGATCGTCCGCCTCAATGCAGAGAAAGAACCGGTCCGTGGATGCGCGGGCGAATTCCGGAACGTTGAACACCGGATGATAAGGCTGCGGCAATCGATTCAAGCCGAGCATGCTGAGCAGGCACGCAATGGACGCGAACAAGACGGTAAGTTCGAATGTAATGGGTATCCACATCGGCCAACTGTTAAGCGGCCGGCCGGCGACGATGTGCGGGTAGGCGACCGCCGCCATCCACCAGCACAGTGTGAAACCCGAAATACCGCCAGTAACGCCTGCCGCCAGTACGATTGGCGAGACTCCAGTGCGCGTGAACCCGATCGCTTCGGCGAGCCCATGAATAGGCATCGGACTATAGGCATCGAGCCGGCGGTAGCCAGAAGCGTACGCCCGCTGCGCCGCGTGCAGCAGTTCGCTGGGCTCCTCGAATTCCGCCATCAATCCGTAAACGGCCACGTCAATGCACCACCTGTTTGCCGGCCTTCTTGTCGATCAGGTCCCGCACCTCAAACATGGAAATCGCCGGGAGCAGCCGGATGAATAAATAGAAGGCGAACGAGAAGAAGCCCAACGTCCCGATGTACGTCATGATGTCCCATTTCGTCGGGTAGTAAATACCCCAGGACGAGGGTAGGAAATCGCGATGAAGACTGGTGATGACGATCACAAAGCGCTCCAGCCACATGCCGGTGTTCACCACCAGCGACAGAGCGAATAAGACAGGGATGCTCGAGCGCACTCGTTTCGACCAGAGCAACTGCGGGATCAGAATATTAAACAGAATCAGTAGTCCGTAAAAAGGTCCGTATGGACCTGTGGTCCGGTTCTTGAACATGAACGTCTCGAACTTGTCGGCGCTGTAGTAGGAGAAGAATGCCTCCATCGTGTAGCCGTAAGCGACGATCATGCCCGTGGCCAGCATCACTTTCGCCATGTTCTGCAGATGACGCATGGTGATGAAGTCTTCCAGATGATAGAACTTGCGCAGCGGGATGGCCAGGGTGAGCGTCATGGCGAAGCCCGAGTAAATCGCACCGGCGACGAAATATGGCGGGAAGATCGTGGTGTGCCAGCCGGGGATCATCGACACGGCGAAATCGAAGCTCACCACCGTGTGGACCGAAACCACCAGCGGCGTGGCCAAGCCACCCAGCAGCAAGTAGGCCATCTCATAACGGGCCCAATGCTTCGCCGACCCACGCCATCCCATGGCCATGAGACCAAATACGCGCTTCTTCCACATCTGCGCCGCGCGATCGCGAAGCGACGCGACGTCGGGAATGAGTCCGATATACCAGAAGATCAACGAAACCGTCCCATACGTCGACACAGCGAAGACGTCCCACACCAGCGGACTGCGCGGCTGCGGCCAAATACCCATCGTGTTCGGATACGGGAAAAGCCAGTAAAAGACCTGCGGACGGCCGAGGTGGAGAATTGGAAACATGCCGGCGCAAGCCACGGCGAAAAGCGTCATCGCTTCGGCAAACCGGTTGATCGAAGTACGCCAATCCTGTTTGAGCAACAGCAGAATGGCCGAGATCAGCGTGCCGGCATGGCCGATACCAATCCACCAGACGAAATTCACAATGGCGAATCCCCAGGCGACGGGAACGTTGATGCCCCAAATGCCGACGCCGCGCCAGAACAGCCACGCGATGGCAGTCATGAGCATGTTTACGATCAGGAATGCGATGCCGGCGCCGATCCACCAGTGCCGCGGAGTCCGGAGGCTGATAACGATGGAGCCGATTTTCTCCGTGACCGACTCGTAGGTGTGGCCCGGCGCGACGACTGGGCCATCGGGATCGTGTACCGTCATCTGGGTTTCAACAGGATCGCCCTTCATCCTTTTGCAATCTCCGGATTGGGATTTTTCACCTTGGCCAGATAAGTGGTGCGCGGTTTCACATTCAATTCACCGAGTACCGTGTAGTTCAGTGGCAGCGCCTTCAACTTCGCCACGCGGCTGTTCTTATCGTTCATGTCGCCGAACGAAATGGCTTGCGTGGGACAAGCCTGCTGGCAGGCGGTCACGATTTCTCCGTCATGCACGCGCCGGTCTTCTTTTTCCGCATCGATTTTCACCGCATTGATCCGCTGCACGCAGTACGTACATTTCTCCATCACCCCGCGACTGCGTACCGTCACTTCCGGATTGCGCAGTCCGAAGAGACTTTCCGTATACCAGTCGGAGTAGAGATAAAAATTGAACCGGCGGACTTTGTACGGACAGTTGTTTGAGCAATACCGCGTGCCGACGCAGCGGTTATAAACCATCTGATTCAGGCCCTCCGTGCTATGAACCGTTGCGGCAACGGGGCAGACCAGTTCGCACGGAGCGCGCTCGCACATCTGGCACAGCATCGGTTGCGCCAGGCTTTCCGGATTGGCCGGGTCGCCGGCGTAATAACGGTCCACCCTGATCCAGTGCATTTCCCGCCCGCGGCTCACCTGATCTTTGCCGACAATCGGGATATTGTTCTCGGCGTTGCAAGCAGAAACGCAGGCGCCGCATCCGATGCAGGCGTTCTGATCGATGGCCATGCCCCACTTGTAGCCGTTGTACTCGAAATCAGGAAACAGAGAGCGTGCTTGAAATTCCTCTTCCGATGCCTTCAGCGCGAACTGCGGGTCGGCCTTGTACTCTTCGAGCGTGGCCGATCGAACGATGCCGCGGCCTTCCATCGCATGATGGTCCTGCGTAGTGGCAAGCATGTGACGCTCGTCGGTCTTCTGAACACGCAGGCCGGGACCACCCCAGGGCGCATCGGAAGTCCGCAGTTCGTACGCGTTGAATCCGACTCCGTTTCCAACCTTCCCCGTGCGTCGCCGGCCGAATCCCAGATGCATCGTGACGCACTCGTCAACCTGCCCCGGTTGGATCCAGACCGGCACTCGCAGCTTCTTTCCTCCGAAATCCAGTTCAACTATGTCGCCGTTTTGAACTCCCAGCCTTTGCGCGGTGCCGAGGCTAACGAGAGCCGGATTGTCCCAGGTAAGGCGGCTGTGCGGCTTCGGCAGCTCCTGCAGCCAGCCGTTGTTTGCGAACCGGCCATCCCAAATGAACGGGTCAGGCCGGAAAATCAACTCCATGCTGGAAGGATTAAGCGCCGAGGCGTACTGGGCCGGCGAAGTATCCTTCGCGGGCTGGGCGGGTTTCGCGGCGGTGTCGGCGACCACGCCGGCGTTGAGCGTTTTCTCCCAATAAGCGTCAAAGTCCTCTGCGCTATGCCGCCCCTGCCAATACGCTTGTACAATCTCGTGACTGGTCTGATCGGGTTTTTCAGTCAGCGTTGCCAGCACTTCGTGCGCGGTCTTGCCGCCATAGAGCGGATCGATCAAAGGTTGCAGGATGGTGGCCGTGCCGTCGTAGGCGCGAATGTCGCTCCACGCTTCCAGGTAATGCGTTTCGGGGATGTGCCAGTCGCACTTTTCGGCGGTCTCGTCGTTGTAGAGGCCAAGATGGGTGCGGAATGCGACCTTACCGAGCGCGTCCGCAAAGTTCAGATCGGCCGGCGCATCGTAGACCGGATTGCCGCCGAGGATTAACAGCGCCTCCACTTTGCCGGCGTTCATCTCGACGGTAAGTTCCTTGATAGACGCGATCTGATCTTCGGAACGCGCTACGATCGGCTCCGTGTAGACCACCGTATTTCCAATGTTGCCCAAAGCCTCGTTCATCGCTTGCGCCAAGCGGTGCAATGAGGCGGGTTGCCAGTCTCCTGCGATCACGATGCTGGCGCCGCGGTGGGCCTTCAGATCGCGCGCGATAGCGTCGGCATGTTTATAGGATGCGGCGCCAACGGGCAAACCGATCGCCGCCGCAATCGCCTTCGCCTGCCCTTCCAGTTCGATAGCGCGGACGGGAAACCGATGGTCGGCCACGCTTCCGGTGATGGATGGCGTTGGCTCGAAGACGTACAACCGGTTCATCGTGTTCTGCCCTTCGGTCAACCGGCGGCGCGACATGAAGTCGCGGGCGTAACGTGGACTGCCAGGCACCGACCCGAGGAAATCCGAGTCGAGAGAGACCACAATATCCGCTTTGTCAAATCGATACACCGTGCCCACGTCGGACTTGGGGCCGTGGATGGGCTCGTACTGATACCAGCTGGCGTCGGGAAGCGCCTGCAAGATGTCGTCGAGTTGCGCTTTGAGCGTGGGCGACGTTACGGTACCGGTGAGAATTCGAAGTCCCGCGCCTTTGCTGAGCGCCTGCTTGGCCCGGACCATACCCATGGCGGCAATGAACTTTACCCAGCCGGAGATGCGCCCTCGATATACCGCGGTCTGCGACCGGTCGGGATCGTACAGGCCGAGAACGGAAGCCTGAGCAATTGCCGTCGATCCACCAAGGCTTCCAGGATGATCAGGATTGCCTTCCACCTTAGTAGGCCGGCCAAGATGGCTTTCGCCGAGCAGACCGAGCCCGTAACCACCCAGGGGCATCGCAGTGGCGAAAAACAGCGGCTTACCCGGAGTCACGCCCTCCGGTTGCTTTACATACGGAACGATTTTCTCCGGAGGTTGTTTGGTGCAGGCGGTGACGCCGGCGAGGGCGAACGACGCACCCATGAGCCGTAGAATCTCGCGCCGGTTGGGCTGATGGAGCCACTCTTCCGACCGCGTCGGAAATTCATCATCGACGAACTTGCGGAACTCTTCGGTGTCAGCCAGTTCTTCGAGACTTCGCCAATACTCCGGGCCTGTTTTCGCGTCTATCGGTGACATGTATAACAGTCGGTTAACTTTTGGACCTTATACTCGGCCACTAACCGGCGTCCTAGTTCGAGTTGGTTCGGTGGTGGCTGGTAGTCCATCTGAAAAACTGCTTCCCTCGGACGAATGTGCCGCTCCGGCTCCCGGTGGCAATCGATGCACCAATGCATCATCAGGGAGTTCACTTTCCACGTCAGCGGCATCAGGTCGACACGCCCGTGGCAGGTGGAGCAACCAATTCCTTTATTGATGTGTATGCTGTGATTGAAATATACGAAATCGGGTAAATCGTGTACGCGGATCCACTGCAATGAATTCCCGGTTCGATAACTCGCCCGCACCGGCTCCAGCGTGGGACTATCCGACCAGATCTGGACGTGGCACGTAATGCAGGTTTCAGTGGGTGGAATACCGGCGAATGCGGATGTTTCGACCGAAGTGTGACAATAGCGGCAATCGATTCCGATACCGCCCGCGTGGTGTTTATGGCTGAAGGGCACCGGCTGTTCGCGCGGAACCTGCACCCGGTTAATGAAAGAGCCTGTGTTGAATTCGGTTACGCCCCAGGCGATTCCCGCCACGGCTAACACAGCCCCGGCAAGACTTCCCAAAGCAACCGAGTTTGCACTACGACGGAAAATTTGGGCCATACGTCTGGCTTCGCTATCCGTGTTGCTATTTTACGGCTTATTGACACTCCGCTGGCGGCCGGAAGTGACAAGAATATTTTCAGTTAGACAGGAAGCATTGTCGATACTGAGTTGTAAGTAGCAATTCTTGTCTCCGCGCAATCCGGAAGGCATTTCGTCATCCGTAACACCCATTGAAGATTCGTGTTACGAAGTGGTAGTATCACACTTATTCTATTCGTGCTACCAATCGCTCTATCGCGCCTCGTTTTTACAAGCATCGTTCTGGCCGTCACAATGGCGCTCCAGGCCGAGGACGCGAAAGTAAGACTGACTACGGACACGGTGACGGTCACCGCCGACGTGAATGACGCGGATATTCAGCAGCCCGACCCGGCCCAACGCGTCTTCGTACGCGACGAGATTCTCGATGCCAATCCGGGCCGTCCGGGCGCGCCAGTTTCCATTCCCGGTCTGCCCATCGAGACCGCTTCGAGTGGAATCAAAGCTCCGCAATACTTCGCGCCTGGAGTAGCCGGAGACCACGGCGAGCCGATCGCGCAGTTCATCCGTGTGGGCAGTTTCCTCATGCCGAATAACCTCAGTGCCAACGCCCACGGCAACGGCTATTCGGACCCGAACATCATGGTCCCGGCGATCATCGAGAGCGTGCAGACCGACGGAGGCGCCTTTAACGTACTCGAGGGCAACCACTCGGTGGACGTCGCCGCCGTCTACGCGATCCGCCCAAGTCTGGAGCCTTTCGCGACGCTCACAGGCGATTATCGCGATATAGATCTAAGCGCCGGATGGAATTGGTTCGCCATCCAAACCTCAGCGGGTAACGGATTTCTCGACGCCCCCGAACACCGCCGGCAATACAAGATCAATGCGTTAAAGAGCTGGACGCGAGGCGCGCACTCGCTCACATTTCTAGGCATCGGCTATTACGGCGAATCGAGGATTCCGGGCCTCGTTCCGGTCGGACATTCCCAGTCTTCACGACACCATCGATTCGCGCCAGCGGGACCAGACCCATACGACCGAGTTTGCCCTGAACGACGTATGGCACCTGACGCCGAACAGCGAGTTACAGCTATCGAGCTTCTTCCGGACCTACAATCTCGCCCTTTATTCAAACTTTGGCGACGGCCTCATCCGGCAAAGCGAATTCCGCACCGCGACGGGAGGTAACGGCACCTACATTCGAAATGTGAACAAGCATCTCACGATCATGAGCGGCTTCGACTATTTCCGCGAGGCGCCCAGCCGTGAAGATCTCGATCATTACGGACCATTCCAAAAGGTGACAGCCAACAACCTAACCCTCAATTTCCTAACGCCGTTCGTCGCTGTTGATGGCAACATTCTGCCGTGGCTGCGCTACAACCTGGGGTGGCGGCGCGATCAAGTCCACTTTGATAACGCTGATCTCCTCGTTCCGGAAAACTCGTTCCACAGATGGATCGGATTCAATTCACCGAAAGCGACGTTGAGCATCATCGCGCCGGATTCGCTGCCGCTGCCCTCGCTGTCGCTCAGCTTCGGGCAGACTTTCTTTACGAACGATCCTCGAATCGGCACGGGAATGGTGCAAGGCAGTTTGGTAAGCCGGGCGCACGCATACCAGTTGGTCATCAGCAAGACAATCCTGAAAACTGATTTCCGCGTCACCCTCGGGCATGTCACCCAGGAGGCATCCTTGGCCAAAATCGACGCTGACACCGGTCTGCAATTCGACCAGGGCCCCAGCCGCAATCAGTACATCACGGTATCCGCCCGCCACTACTTTCGCGGCGGGCTTGTACAGGGCTCCTTTTCCAAGGCCAACGCCCGCGATCTGTCAAACGGTACACCGTTGGCCGAGGCGCCACGGCTGATTGCCGATGTTCTGGGAACATACGACCGGCTGCCATTCAAGCTGCACGCACGGGCTGAATTCGAGGAAGTCGGGCGCAAACCGCTTGGCGATGGCTTCGTCAGCGTTCCAGTAAGAGAGTTTCGCGCCGCGTTGGTTCGGAGTTTCAAGGACGGCAGGATCCAAGCCGGCGTCCATCTCCAGATTGCTAGAGGGTACACAGGTCAGACCATGGAAACCCTGGAGCTGCCGGGAGAAGGCGAGCCCTTCGAGCGTGTGGTCGGCGTCCGCGTACCATCGTATGCATCTGTATCATTTAGCTACCACTTCGGACGTCTGGCGCATCCGTAAGGTACTTCCATCCATAGGCCGCGGCAAGGATTAATCTGATCTCTTCCAGAGAGGAAAACCGGCGATTACCTCAATAGAAGGAGGTGAGTACGCCGCTCGAACTCAAACGTTCGCTACTCGTGTTTCAACTAGTCGGTGAAAAGGCCGCTGTGCCCCTCGAAAACGTCCGAAGGATCGCTCCCATGGCGCAACTCGCGCGTCCGCCCGGATTGCCCACCGCGCTAGAAGGCTTCCTCAATCTCGGAGGGACCGCAGTACCCGTGTTGCGTCTCGACCGGTTGCTGCAACTTCCCGAACAGCACCCCGGTTTGTACTCCAAGCTGATCATTCTGAAGGGCGCGTCCGATGGCCAGATAGCGATTCTGGTCGATCAGGTCAACGAGATCCTGTCCGTCGCTGAAACCACGTTCCTCCCGGTCGGTAAAGAGCACTCCTTCAACGCATGTACGGAGGCGGCGGTACCTGCACGAGGCGAAGTGATCCATCTCCTATCTCCCGCGCGCATTCTGCTGGAAATGGAGCGCCGGTCTCTGTCCGAGTTTCAAGCGGTCGCGCAGCGGCGCTTACGGGATTGGAGCCAGCAGGAATTGTGAACATGACGTTGCCTGTAATGGAGCCGTTAGTCTCGGATCCCCTGTATCCTCAGTTGAAGCAGCACTTGATTGACGCAACCGGACTGGCCTACTATGCCGACAAAGGTGAAGATCTAGCCCGCCGCGTCCGCCGGCGCCTCTCCAGTCTGGGCCTCCGCGACTGCGCCTCCTACATGAAGGTGCTGCGGGACTCGCGGCGCGGTCCCGCTGAGTGGGACGCATTGATCGCCGAGATCACGATCTGCGAAACGCATATGTTCCGGCATACGGAGCAATTCGACGCTCTCCGGGATCTGGTGCTCCCGGATCTGATTGCCCGCAACAGCTCGCGCCGCCGGCTGCGTATTTGGAGCGCGGGCTGCGCCACGGGAGCTGAGACCTATTCAATGGCCATTCTCCTGAAGCGCGAGTTGGCGCACCTGGTCGCTGGATGGGATGTGACGATCTTGGGCACCGACATCAACCGGCAATGCCTCACCCAGGCCCGCGAAGGCAGATTTGAGGAGTGGACCTTCCGGTCGACGCCCGAGGAATTGAAGCACGATTGCTTTTCAAAGGAAGGAAACTTCTGGAAGATCGCGTCGAAATACAAGGAGGGAGTTTCGTTCCAATACCACAACCTGGTGGAGCACTCCTTCCCGTCCCTGGTCAACAATCTTTCCGCCTTCGACCTGATTGCTTGCCGCAACGTGATGATCTATTTCGGGCCGGACGTCATGCAGAAAATGGTCCGGCAGTTCCACGACTGCCTGGTCCCGGACGGATGGCTGCTGGTGGGTCCAGCGGAGCCGAATATGACGTATTTCACCTCATTCCGGACGGTAAATGTACCCGGCGTGACTCTCTATCAGAGGGGCGGGCAGGAAGCAGCGAATGAAGATCAGTTTGCTTATGGCGCCGTCGCCGCGACGCTTCCGCCGCCGGTCCAAATTCAAGAACCGGCGAGCGAGGCCGCACAACCCAGCCTCGCCGAGGTGCGGCAGCAGGCGGATCGCGGCGAATGGAAGAAATCCGCTCGAAGCTGCGAAGAGCTGTTGGAAAAAGACAATCTGAACTCAGCCGCCCACTTCTACCACGCGTTGATTCTGGAGCAGATGAACCGGCACGCCGAAGCGGAACAGTCTCTGCGGCGAGCTATCTACCTGGACCGGCAATTTATCATGGCGCACTATCATTTGGGTCTCTTTCTCCAGAACAGGGGAGATCGCGTCGGGCGGTTCGGTCGTTTGAAAATGTTCTGGAGCTTCTGGACCGCCAGTGTGAGGCCGGGACCATTGCCGACGCCGACGGCATCACTGCCGACGAGCTGAAGCAATCGGCAAGGATACACGTCGAGACTCTTCGGGAGCGGGTATGAAGCGAGCCGCCGCCATCGATTGGGAAAACGTGCGAAGCCGGCTGCGGGCGAGCGAACGCGCCCTGGAAGAGGCGTTGGCCGAGGGCCCTGAGCGAATCGAGGCCGCGTACCGCCAGCGGGCCATCCGGCTGGCCCAGAGGCAAGCTGAGCATGAACCGGCTTCCACCGGCGTGCCAATGTTAGTTTTCCGGCTGGCGCAGGAGCGCTATGCCATCGAGCTGCAGGAAGTGGCCGAGGTTCTTCCGTTCGCGCGTTGTACGCCTGTGCCCGGAGGGCCGCCGCATTTTCTGGGGGTAATTAACTTGCGGGGAGACCTGCGCCGTGTGCTCGACCTGGGCCGCTTGCTGGCAACCTCCGAACGCGGTAACAGCGATTCGGGATTCGTGTTGATGTTGCGCCGGCCGGGCCGGGAAATCGGATTGAAGGTCGATCGAATCGAGGAACTCCGCGAGATTCGCCGTGAGGATTCAGACGTTCCCGGCGGGCGATATGTGAAAGGGGTCGCGTCCGGCGTGCTCATGCTGCTTAGCGTTGACGCGGTGCTGGGTGAAGTGTTTTCGAAAGAGGGAGTCTTGACCACATGAAAGTGAACATGAGAATCGGCACGCGAATTCTGGCCGGCTATGGATTGGCGTTGGTGGTTGTCGGCACGTTGGCGTTGTCGCGTACCGCGGCACGACGGAGCTTGTGGACAGCGCGGATTGGGTCACGCACTCGCACAAAGTGAAGGAAGCGGTCTTCGAAGTGCGCTCGTCGCTAAAGGACGCCGAGACCGGACAGCGGGGATTCCTCCTTACCGGCGAAGAGCGCTATCTGGAGCCGTATCAGAGGGAGTCAAAGCGGTCGACCGCTACATCCAGGAAGCGCGGGACTTGACCGTGGACAATCCGAATCAACAGAAGCGGCTCAATACTTTGCAGTCCCTGGTTGCGGTCAAGCTCGCCGAACTGGCGGAGACCATCGCGTTGCGCAGGCAGCGCGGTGAGCAGGCGGCCGTGCAGGTGGTCCTCACGGATAAGGGAAAGAAGGCCATGGACGAGATCCGGCAGAGTCATCGGCGAAATGGACGAGGAAGAAAATGAGTTGCTGAGGCAGCGCGACGAGCGAGCCAAGGCGACGGCCCACTTTGCGACATCGGCCATCGTTTTCGGAGGCATCCTGGTGCTGGTTCTGGTCTCCACGGCAGGCCGCTTCATTCAACGTTCCATCACACGTCCGCTGGCCGAATTCATGCAGTTTGTGGGGCGAGTGGGAGAGGGCGACCTGACGCAGCAGGCGAAGATTTCCAGCGCCGACGAGTTGGGAGAATTGGCCAGTTGTCTCGACCAGATGGTGGCCGGATTGAAAGATGTGGCCGGCCAGACGCGATTCGCCACCGAAAATCTCAACTCGGCGTCGGCGGAGATTCTGGCCTCCACCCAGCAGCAGGCCGCCGGCACCGGAGAGCAGGCCGCGGCGATTCAACAAACCACCACGACCATGGAGGAAGTCACGCAATCCGGCGTTCAGATCTCGGAACGGGCCAAGCAGGTGGCCGCCTCCGCCGAGAGCTACTTCCGCCGCCAGCCGTACCGGACTGCAGGCGGTCGAGAACACCACCCGGACCATGGAAACGATCCGCGAACAGGCCGAAGCGGTAGCCGAAAACGTCGTTTCGCTGAGCGAAAAAACGCAGGCGATCGGCGAGATCATCTCCACGGTCAACGATCTTGCCGAGCAATCTCACTTGCTGGCGCTGAACGCGGCCATTGAGGCGGCCGCCGCCGGAGAACACGGGCGAAGTTTTTCCGTGATCGCCAGCGAAGTGAAGAATCTGGCGGATCAGTCGCGCGAAGCAACGGTACAGGTGCGGTCGATTCTCGGCGACATTCAGAAGGGAATCAACAGCTCGGTCATGTTGACCGAGGAGGCCGTCAAGCGGGTGGAATCGGGCAAGCAGCAGGCCGACGTTGCCGACCGGACCATTCGCGAGATGACCGAAAACATCCAGCAAAGCGTGCAGGCGTTCCAGCAGATTGTCGCCGGCTCGAACCAGCAGCAGATCGGCTTCACGCAGGTGATGCAGGCCGTGCGCGATATCGGACAGGCCAGCCAGCAGACGGCCGATAGCACGCGCCAGCTCGAGAAGGCGGCTGTCAACCTGACGGCGCTGGCCCAACAGCTCCAGAAGGCGGTCGAGAGATACCAGCTTTAAAGGGATCGCCTTGTTGAAAGACATTCGCCAGAAGCTGTTGGCCACGTTTCAGATCGAGCACCGCGATCACGTGGAGCAGATTCGCTCGCTCCTGGCGCTGATCGAGAAGACCGCCGGGCCGCCCACGGGTCCCGCACTCGACGAGGTCTTCCGCCGGGCCCACAGCCTGAAGGGAGCGGCCCGCGCGGTGGACCTGCGCCCGGTCGAAGGTCTGGCCCATCGCCTGGAGACACTATTCTCCCGCGTGCGCCAGGGCGTGCTGCTCCTCGACAAGAATGTGACCGGTACGGTGCAGCAGGTGCTCGACGCCAGCGAGGATTGCGTGACGGCTCTGGGCGAGAACCGCCCGTCCCCCGATTTCAAGGCTGCGCTCGAGGCGATTGAGCGTGTGCTCGGGATTGAACCGGAAGCCGCCGCCGCGGAGCCCGAGTCACCGGAGTCCGCTCCAGCGTCTCAGCCGCAGTTTCAGCCGCTGGATACGATGCGCATCACCGCGCAGCAATTTCGACGGACTGCTTCGTTCGGCCGGAGGACTTCTGACCGAGAGCCAGCGCCAGGACCAGGTCACCGAGCAACTGAACGGGATCGCCCGCCAGCTTACCGGAATGGAGAAAGAAGCGGAATACGTTCACCGGTCCGCCGCAGCGTCGCTGCGGCGGCTAGGCGTGGGACCTGAATTCTCCCGCGTGAACACGTTCCTCGATTCGATGGAGCGGCAGGTGCGCTCCCTCTCGCGGCAGGCGCGGGCCACACGCCGGTTGCAGCAGCGCAGTTCCTGGACGATGCGCCACCTCGGCAAACAGCTCCAACGGGATGTTTGGCAGGCGCGCATGGTGCCGGCCGAGAGTCTGCTCGAAGGCTACCGCAAGATGATGCGGGACCTGGCGCGCGATGAATCGAAAGAGATTGAATTCCGTGCCACCAGCACCGGCGTGCATGCCGACCGCCGCGTCCTCGAAGCGCTCAAAGATCCTCTCATGCATCTACTGCGAAACGCCGTAAGTCACGGAATCGAGACGCCAGCCGGAACGCATCGCGAAAGGAAAACCGCCAGCGGGACTGGTGACGCTTCGAATCGACACCGAAGGCCAGCGCTTGACGATCGATCTGCAGGACGATGGCCGCGGAGTCGACCTTGCGCGCGTAGCCGAGGTCACCGTTCGGCAGGGAATTCTTTCCGAGACCGAGGCCGCCCGCCGCTCACCTCAGGAACTTGCGCGAATGCTCTTCCGGCCAGGTTTTTCCACGTCTCGGTCGGTCACCGATCTGTCGGGCCGCGGCATGGGATTGTCGGTCGTATATGAGGCGGTCCGGCGGTTGCAGGGAGAGGTCGATCTCCGGCCCGCGGAAGGCTCGGGAACCTCTGTCCATCTCTCCGTGCCACTGTCGATTTCCACGCACAGGCTGCTGCTGGTGAGTTGCGCGGGCCAGCCCTTCGCCATTCCAATTCACGCAGTCGAGCGCCTGCATCGGATCGGCTTCGAAGCCGTCCAGACGGTCGAAGGCAAGCCGGTGATCACTCTCGACGGCCAACCGGTGCCCTTGTTCAGCATGCATCACCTGCTCGGCCTGGACCCCGCCTCCGCGAGCGCCGGGCCGGAGGCGTTGCGGGTCGTGGTTCTGCGCTCTGGCGGCAGGCGAGTGGCGGTAACGGTGGACGCTTTCCTGTGGGAGAGCGACGCGGTGATTCAGGACTTGGGACCCGCCGCGGGGCGCGACGGAAAAATCTCGGGCGGCATCCTGCTCGAGGATGGCGCAGTCGCCTTCGTCCTCGATCCGCTGGCACTACTGGAGACCTCCGTACACAGGGCCCTGCCATCTTTCGCGGCTCCTCCGAATCGGCTCCGGAACCGCAGCCCGCATCGATTTTGGTGGTGGACGATTCCATTACCACGCGGACGCTGGAGAAGAGCATTCTAGAAGCGCACGGCTATCGCGTGCGCGTCGCGGTCGACGGAATAGAAGCCCTGGCGCAGTTGCGCTCCGGGAAAACCGACCTGGTGATCACGGACATTCAAATGCCTCGCATGGACGGATTCGAACTCTTGGATGCGATGAAAAAAGATCCGAATCTTGGCCGGATTCCCGTCATCGTGGTGACGTCGCTCGAGCGCCGCGAGGATCAGGAACGCGGCTTGGCTTTGGGCGCGGACGCCTACATTGTGAAACGGAAGTTCGATCAGGCGGAATTGCTCGCCGCCATCCGGCAGATCCTTTGAGGAACCCCATGAAAAAGATTCGCGTTCTGATTGTCGAAGATTCCAAAGTGATTCGGGAGTTCCTCGAATACATCATCGGACAGGATCCACGCCTCGAGATCGCGGCTGCGGTCGGAAGCGCCGAAGAAGCTCTGCGCATTCTCGATCGCGTTTCTCCGGACGTCATTTCCATGGACATCCGGCTGCCCGGAATGAACGGTTTTGAAGCCACGCAGCGGATCATGACCGAAAGGCCCACACCCATCGTGGTGGTCTCGGCCAGCGTCGAGTGCGAAGATTTGCAGATCACCATGAACGCCTTGCAGGCCGGCGCCCTCACGGTGTTGGAAAAGCCCGTTGGCACCACTTCCGCCGAATACGAGGCTCTGGCGGAGCGGCTTTGTACGCAGCTTGCGATCATGAGCCAGGTCAAGGTCGTGCGCCGGTATGCGAGCGGTGAAGCCCGCCGTGCGCTGCGAACAGGCTCCGGTCCCGCACATCCGGCGGCGGCTACCGGATGCTGGGGATCGTAAGTTCCACCGGCGGCCCCAGCGCCTTGGTGCAGCTCCTGAGCGGACTGGGCGCAGACTTCCCATTCCCAATCGCACTGGTGCAACACATCACCAGCAGCTTTCTCGAGGGTTTCGCCTCCTGGCTCGAAAGTAGCTGTCCGTTTTCCGTGGTGATCGTCAAAGATCGTGTGGTCCCTGCGCCGGGAACAGTCTATCTGGCAACTCGAGACCGCCACCTGCTGGCAACGCCGGACCATTTGCAGGTGGACGCCGGCGATCCGGTTTGCGCCCAGCGGCCTTCGGGAACCGTCCTTCTTGAGTCCATGGCGAATGCTTTTGGTCGGCCACGCATTGGGAGTAGCTCCTCACCGGCATGGGGGAGGATGGCGCCGAGGGATTGCTGCAGCTCCGCAAGCCGCGGCGGCTACACCATCGCCGAGGACGAATCGACGGCGGTGGTCTATGGGATGCCGGCGGAGGCAGTCCGTCTGGGAGCCGTTTCCGAGTCCCTGCCTCTTCCCGCCATCGCTCCCCGAATTCTCGAGCTGACGTCCTCCAGGAAGGAGGCTGCCTGATGGAACCGGCTTCCCAAATTCTGATTGTCGAGGACTCCGAAACGCAGGCGCTGCAGTTGCGCTATCTGCTGGAGGAGGAAGGCTGGGAGGTGGTTCGCGCCTCCACGGCCGAGTCGGCGCTTGAAGAACTGAACCGGCATCTGCCCGCTCTGATCATCGCCGATTACCACCTGCCCGGAATTCAGGGAGATGAACTTTGCCGGCGAATCCGGATGAATGTCGATACGCGCGGCATCCCCATCCTGATGCTGACCGCGAGAGAAAGGCGCTCGGCAGCGAGCCGGCCGGGTTGGACAGCGGCGCCGACGACTACGTCTCCAAATCCGTCGCTCCCGAGATCCTTTTGCTGCGTGTCCGCGCCCTGCTGCGCGGGTCGAACGCCCGATCCTCGATTCTGACGCCCCAGGAGTCCAGTTTTCACCGCGCGCGCATTCTTGCCATCGACGATAGCCCTACCTATCTCGAATCCCTGGCCGCAGCGCTGACCTCCGAGGGGTATGAGGTAACCATGGCTGCCGGCGGCCAAGAGGGGCTCGAGCAGATCGCGGCAGGAAGCTTTCGATTGCGTGATGGTGGACCTGGTGATGCCGGAGATGGATGGAATCGAGGTGTGCCGCCGCATCAACGAGATGGAGCGGACGGCGAACCACTCGATGACGGTGATCATGTTGACCGCTTGCGAGACCAAAGAGGATATGACCCGCGGGTTGGAGGCGGGCGCGGACGACTTCGTAGGGAAATCCAGCGACATGACCGTGCTGAAGGCGCGCATTCGGGCGCTTCTGCGGCGCAAGTTTTTTCAGGAGGAGAATCGGCGCATCCGCGAGCAGTTGCTGCGAAAGGAGCTGGAGGCAACGGAGGCGCGCGCCGCCCGTGAACTCGCCGAAGCGCGGGCGGTCCTGGTGGAGGAACTGGAGCAGAAGAATAAGGAGCTGGAGGCGTTTAGCTATTCGGTGTCGCACGATCTGCGCGCGCCGCTGCGGAGCATTGATGGCTTCAGCAACGCGCTGCTCGAGGACCATGCAACGGCACTCGATGCGGAGGGCCAGGACTATCTGCGCCGGGTGCGCGCCGCGGCTCAACGCATGGGGGAACTCATCGACGATCTGCTTGCACCTGTCGCAGGTGGGCCGCGGCATCGCTTCGGCGTGGACAAGTAGACCTTTCCGCTCTGGCGCACGCGACTGTCGCAGAACTCCAGGGCGCGGAGTCCTGAGCGGCAGGTGCAGGTTCTGATCGCGCGACCGTGTAGAGGCCGACGCCGATCGCGGCCTGTTGCAGGTCGTACTGGAGAACCTGCTCGGAAACGCCTGGAAGTTCACCGCCGGCACCAGCCAGCCGTTCATCGAGTTTGGTGTTGCGAGCGGGAAGGCATTCCCACCTATTTCGTGCGCGACAACGGGGCCGGGTTCGACATGGCCTATGTCGAGAGGCTCTTCGCGCCGTTCCAGCGTCTTCATTCGGACAAGGAGTTCCCCGGTACCGGCATCGGCCTGGCGACGGTTCACCGGATCGTCGAGCGCCATGGAGGACGGGTGTGGGCCGAGGGCGCCGTCAATAAGGGCGCGACGTTCCTTTGGACTCTTCCTCTGCGTGGCGCCATGGCAGAGACATCTCTCGTTTCTCATAAGTGAAGGCGCGATCGGACCGATAAGAAAACTGTGCAAGGCGAGTTCAGCAGTTCGAACAGTGCAGGCAAAGCCAGTCTGCGGGTTCTGTTCTTCGAGGACAACCCGGATGATGTTGCGCTCTCCCTATTGGCGTTGAGATCCTCGGAGTTTGAGGTTCTATCGGAAGTGGCGGCAAATTTGCCGGAATTCCAAGAGGCTCTTCGCGCCGGTCCGTACGACATCATCCTCTCCGACTACCGGGTACCTTGCTCGACTGGTATGGATGCTTTCGACGCGATGAAAGCGGCGGGCCTGAGCATCCCCTTTATCCTGGTAACCGGTTCGCTCGGCGACGAACGAGCGGTCGAGTGTCTGAAAGAAGGCGTGGCGGACTACGTTCTCAAGGACCGGCTGGCGCGCCTGCCCGTGGCCATCCGGCTGGCGTTGGATGAGCGGCGGCAGCAGGCGCAAAGAGTGCAAGCAGAAGAGACGCTGCGGCGCTCGGAGGCGAGCTATCGTTCGCTGATCCAGAGCGCGCCCTGCGGAATTCTCCGGTCAAACGCCGAAGACGGCCGCCTGCTCGAAGCAAATGCCGCCTTGGCCGAAATGCTGGGGTACGATTCGCCCGCCGATCTCTTGGCTGAGGGCGTATCGGGCGGTGTGATGCTCGATCTCGAGACGTGCCGGCGTTTCATTGAGGCCTGCGAGAGACACGAACGGGTAAGAGAGATCGAAGTGGAGTGGACACGTAAGGATGGCATAGCGATTACCGTCCGGCTCATGGGGCGTCTCCTCAAGGACGAGAATGGCGCGCCGGCCTGCTTCGAGATGATCGCCGAAAACGCGACCGATCGCCGCCGCGCCGAACAGCGTATCCGTCAACTGAACCGGCTATATTCCGTCATGAGCCACGCAGGTCAGGCCATTGTGCGTATCCGCGAGCGCAACGAGCTGTTCCGGGAGATCTGCCGTATTGTCGTGCAGGAAGGCCACTTCCGGATGGCTTGGGTGGGCATGGTTAAGCCGGACGCCGATACGGTGATTCCGATGGCCCACTGGGGCATGGAAGAAGGTTATCTCGAGGGGATGCACATTACGCTGTCCGACGAACCAAACGGGCGCGGGCCGGTAGGATCGTCGATCCGCGAGAACACTCACATTCTGTCGGACGATGTAGATACGGACCCACGGATGGCGCTCTGGAGGGAACGGGCTCATCAGTGGGGTTACCGGTCAATGGGCGCCTTTCCGTTACGCTTACGGGGCGACACGGTGGGCGCAATCGCGATTTACGCCCACGAGCCGGGATTATTCGACTCGGAGAACGTGGCCCTGCTGGATGAGCTGGCTGAGGACGTTTCCTTCGCGTTGGAGAGCATGGAGGCGCAAAAAATGCACCGCCTGGCCGTCGACGAGTTGGACCAGTTCTTCGCATTATCGCTCGACATGCTGTGCATCGTCGGTATGGACGGGTATATCCGCCGGTTGAATCCCGCCTGGGTGAAAACGCTCGGTTTCACCGCCGGGGAACTGCGTGCGAGACCTATGATCGACTTTGTACACCAAGACGACCGCGCAGACGCCTTGGCGGCCCTTCGGACGCTCCGGTCGGGCGCTGCCCTCGACCACCTGGAAATCCGCTGCCTATCGAAAGACGGCACCTACAAATGGTTGATCGGCAGCGTAGTGCCGGTAGTGGGAAGAGGCGTGTTCTTCGCCGCGGTGCGCGATATCAGCGACCGCAGGCGCCTGGAAGAGCAATTGCGTGGCCAGAATGTGGCGCTGGAACGGCAGAACCGCACCGTCGAGGCGGCCAGCCGGATGAAAAGCGAGTTTGTGGCAAACATGTCGCACGAGCTGCGCTCACCGCTTAACGGCATCATCGGATTCAGTGAAATGCTCTACGACGGCAAACTTGGTACCCTGCCGGCGCAATCGAGAGAGTTTCTGGGCCGCATTCAGAAGAGCGCCAGGCACTTGCTGAATCTGATCAACAACGTTCTCGATCTAAGTAAAGTCGAAGCAGGGCAGTTGCAGTTGTGGCCCGAGCGCGTATCGGTTTCAAGCATCGTTAACGAAGTGACCGGAATTTTGGGGACACTCGCCGCCGAAAAACACATCCGGATCGAGATCGACATGGATCCCGCGGTGGATGACGTGATCACCGATGCCGGCCGGCTGAAGCAGGTGCTCCACAATTACCTTTCCAATGCTTTCAAATTCACCGGAGAAAATGGCGTGGTGACAGTGGCGCTCAAGGCCGAGGGTGCAACTGAATTCCGTCTCGAGGTATCGGACACCGGCGTGGGAATTTCAGAAAAGGACATCCCGCGGCTTTTCACCGAGTTCCAACAACTGGATTCGACTGCGGCGAAACGTTACCAGGGAACAGGACTTGGTCTGGCCTTGACAAAACGGATTGTGGAAGCGCAGGGTGGTAGAGCGGGTGTTCGTACCGTGCTTGGAAAGGGGAGTACATTCTTCGTGATATTGCCGCGTGGATCGAGAGAGGGTCCGCCTGCCAAGTCGATTGCAACTAATCTGGTCTTGGAGCAGAAACCCGTGAGTTTGGCTAATTTGCACGCTGCGCTTGAGCGCGCCGCCATGCCGGGGAGCTTGGTCAAGGTACGAGATGAGTAATCAATCGATTTTGGTGGTAGACGATAATCCCGACAATTTGAAGCTGACACAAGTCCTGCTGGAATGCGAAGGCTTCGAAGTGCGGATGGCGGAAGACGCTCAACAAACGTTGGAAACTCTTCGAACGTATCGTCCCACGCTCATTCTGATGGACGTGCAGATGCCTGAGATGGACGGGCTCGAGTTAACACGTAAGCTGCGGCTTGACCCGGCCTTGCACAATGTAATCATTGTTGCGCTGACCGCATACGCGATGAAAGGGGATCAGGAGAACGCGCGTGCGGCGGGCTGCGACGGCTACATTACCAAACCAATCGACACTCGAACCTTCGCCGATGTCGTCCGGGGATATCTGAGCACGTCGCCTGACCGGACTGTCCGGTGGTATCTGGATCGGTAACGCGAGAGCGTATCAGTCCCCTACGATTTCGACCCGGCTCAAGTATGCTTCAAGCGCGGCCACGTTGTCGTTGAGGTCACCGATCTGCTGAAGGCGCGCAGCCTGCTCCATGACGGCGCCAATCTCAGTCAACCTGGGAAATCCGTAGGCCCGTCCCGTCCCACGGATCCGATGGCCGAAAACGCGCGCGTATTCATACTCACATTGAACAAGTGCGGCTTTGAGCGCGGGCATATTCGTGCGGCAGCGATCGAGATATTCCGAAACTAGCGCGCGTGGAACACCCTTGGGAGGGCAAACGAAGATCTTTTCTGATGCCATATCCGTCTTTTGGTCAAGCTTCCGTTGCCAGTCTTCCGGCCAAAGTAATCAGGCTCTGCGCCATGAGGCTTTGCGGATCGAACGCGACCAGCGGAACGCCGGCCCTCTGAGCGGCGACACATAGATCCGCAGCCGGCGGGATGACGCCCAATGTCGGAATACCAAGCTGAGCTTCGATGTCGGGTATTGGAATAGGAGTGGCCAAAGAGGCGCGATTCACAATGACCGAACCGATGAACTGCGGAACGGCATTCCACATTTCGATCGTGCGCAGTATCTGTTTGGTCGATTCTATGCTGATTTGATCCCGTTCGACGACGACAACCAGGCAGTCGGAGCTCTCGACTACGGCCCGATTCGATTCCGATAGCGTGGGTGGCAGATCTACGACCACATGATCGGCAAGAGTGGCAAGGACCTTGGCTACCGCCTTGGCATGATCGGCGCCGATCTCCCGGCACTGTTCGATCGCCAACGGACCAAACAGGACACTCAGTCCCGGTATGTTCTTGTACGGCCATAGACAGGCTTCCGCTTCGACACGCCCAATCGCGTGGGACTGGGTTTTCAGTAAGTGCGCCAGATTTCTGACGTGATGCTGCGGGTGGAAATATTGTGGCAGGGTTCCGAACATCGGCCGTACTTCGGCCAGGACGGCAGTACTCCATTGAGCCAGCGCACAGGCCACATTCAGCGCCACGGTAGTTGTGGCGACACCGCCCTTTCCGCCCAGAAGGCTGATAATTGTGCCGTTCTTCGTCAACCCGGCCGCCTCAAGCTGGCGGGCGTCGAGCCGCGGAGCGGCCAGCACGATCGCCGAACGAAGCAGACGGCTCAAGTCGGGAGCGCATCGTTCTCTTACCAGAAAATCCGCCGCTCCGGCACGCACCGCCTTCAGCGCCAGACTCTCATCTCCCGAGCCGCACAGTACGACCACGGGTATGTCGGGAGCCCCTTTCTGAAACTTTAGAAAACTCTCCAGCCTTTCGCTTTCGGGCACGTCAGAGCGCGAGAGATCAAGGACGACGGCTTGTACGCCGCCGCCGGCAATGCGGGCAAAGGCCGTTGGCAGGCGCTCGACGCACTGTAGCCGGAAGCCGGTTTCGGGATCCGATAATGCTTCCCGAATCGGCTCAACGGACGACGGGCCTTCTTGAATCAGGAGGACCAATTCCCGGGTGTCGATTTCTCTGGTGTTCATAGTTTTCGGCTCCGGCCGTTACTCTGCCTGCGCACTGGATGCGCTCTCGGGGGTCTTACGGAACATCTCCACAAAAGAGCGAAATTGTGGAAGGCTTCTCCGTGGTTTCTTATCGCGAAGCCTTGCCACTTTTCGAGCCAGGTTGGCGATCTGTTTACCGATGTTGGTACTTTCGCCCGGGAGTCTTCGCTGGATGCAGGCGTTGTGTAAAGCCTGGCTGTCGCGCGGCAGCTTCGCATACACATGAATTCCGAAAATCTTGTTCAGCTCGCTTCCAGACAAAGGGATGAACTCTTCCGTCTGGTTGACGATGAGGCGTAGCCGATCCCCTTCAATACCCGCTGCGCCGAGTGCGTCAATTACTCGCTTGGCTTCGTAGAGGGCGGGAATGCCCGTCGTGGTGACGACATAGACCTCGTCCAACGTGTTGAGCAAATTCAGCGACACGCCATTCAAGCGGCCCAGATCGACCACCATCCATTGATAGAAAGGACGCACCAGCGTGAGCAGGTTGGCCAGGCTATGGGCGTGTAACTCGCCGTTGCCCAGCAGTGCCGGCGAGGAGATAATGTGCACGTCGTTGGCGCCACGGGCCACAATCCCGTCCCAACAGGACTGATCCAGATGATGAATATTGCTGAGCGCATCGACCATCGAGTATTTGGGATCGACGCCCATCAGAAAAGACACCAGGCCGGCGTGAGAGTCCAGGTCCGCCAGCAATACTTTTTGGTCCGTCTGACGCCGCAACTCCGCGGCCAGGATGCAAGCCACGGTGCTGGCGCCGACTCCTCCCTTTGCACCAATAATCCCGATCGTCCTCGCCCGATCGGGCGTTGCCTCGGTGCCGTTCCTGACCCCGTGCCAGCGGTGCCGCTCGATCGCGTAACGAATCGATCTCAGTAGCAGGTCGGCGTTGCAAGTGCTCTTGACAAGATAATCGTCCGCGCCTTCCTGGATCATCTGTAGAGCGAGCGATTCGCTGTCGCCGGCGCTCAGAACGATGATCGGAATGCCCGGGGCATAGGCTCTGGTCGACGTGAAGGTCTCCACCCCGGTGCAGTCCGGAAGGCCTAGATCGAGCAGGATTACGTCGACCCCGCCCTGGGATAAGCGCCTCATTCCGGCAGCCAGCGAGTCGGTCCAGTTCAGGACATAAGCGACGTCGTCGCCGGACGTGGAGAGCCAGTGTTGCACCAGTTCCGTGTAATCGGGATTGTCTTCAATCAGGAGAACGTTTAGAGTCTTTCCATCCATGATCTTGGCCTTCTGCGGCGGACGATGTTGAAGCACCCCCGCCCTGTAAAACTTCTCGGCCAGATCCGGCAAAACGTTAAACCCGGATCTCAGAGTCTTTGATTCAAATTCCCCCTGCCGGCGGCGCGGTCTCGTTCAGAATCAACCAATAAAGGCCAATCTGCCGGACCGCTTCACTGAAGTGCAGAAAGTCGACCGGTTTACGCACATAGCTGTTTGCACCGAGACTGTACCCTCTGATCCGGTCCTGTTCCTCAACGGAGGAAGTAAGGATGACCACCGGCAATAATTTCGTGCGTATATCCCCGCGCATGCGCTGGAGCAGGGCCAAGCCATCCAGTCTTGGCAACTTCAGGTCCATCAAGATGACCAGAGGCATCACGCCCAAATCGCGTCCTTCATAGCTTCCCATTCCGAACAGAAATTCGAGCGCCTCCACTCCGTCGTGCGCTACGATCACTTCGTTCGTGATGTTGTTTCTTTTCAGTGCGCGCCGGGCTAGCGCTTCGTCGTCGGGGTTGTCTTCAACCAGCAGGATCATCTTCGTTTTCCGTCGCCACCTACCTACTAGTGCGCCAGAAACGAATTTCTCTCAAACAAGTTAACGATAAACGGCTGGTTGTTTTTATAGTCCGGATTTTTCCGTACCACGGCTCGGCAGTGAAACCTCAAGCTCCACCTGCCTCGCACGCACAATAAACCGGTTGGGCGCCGGACCAATCCAGTTGAATGGGTAACAGGTAACCAGAGTCAGCATCTTCGATGGTGTGGCATCCAGCACTTTCACATTGTTTGGCGCCACGATACTCGTCGATGTGACGACGTAGTTGAAACTGCCGTCCGGGGTTACCATTCTGATGTCGTCACCCTTCTTGATGTAACGTACATTCCGGAAGAATGTATCCCTGTGCGCGGCTATGGCCACGTTCCCCGGTTCTCCCGGACGCGCCGTCTCCGGCACATGCCCCACAGCCAGCGCCAGCGTCTTGGTATCGACGCCCTCGCGTACCATCGCACTAATCTTCAAACGTGGAATCTCCACTTTTCCAACTACGCTGCGATCTACGATGTTCGGGCGCGGGTGGTCGAAAACAGGCGGTGGCGGAGGCTTCGGTGTGCCAAACAGGCTATCCCAAAATCCGGCAATCGTCCCTGTCTGCCCGCGAAGATTTTCACCGAGCTTGTAGTCTTCGAAAGTCTGATAAATTTTTTCATGTACGAACGCATAGCCCACCCAACCGAGACACGCGAATCCAATCAGCAGGCAGACGACTTCCGCCCAGAGGATGGTTATGGAGACTCTCCGCGCCCGTCTGTCACGTGATTCCTCTTCCAGTCTCAGCCGTAACATCATTGTGGTTTCCCCGACCGAGGCCTCACTTCCGCCTCGGTATGCTGATGGGTCGGAGCCCTCTTCGCCGCGATATAGCTGGTACGGCTCCTTGCCACTACCTTCGAAACTCCCGCAGGCGGTTCGGCCACCACGCGCAACTTCCGCACCTGGCCGTTCAACGTACTTTCTTCAGGCGAGAATCCCACTACGTAACGGCTGCGAATGTCCTTCGCGATCTTGGAACATACGGCCACCATCTCGTCCAGTTTCTTTGGCAGGTAACACTCGCCGCCAGTCAGCCGGGCGAGGCGCTCCAAGAACTTCGGATTCTTGTCCTGGTCTTCGGGGTCGAATATCCCTACCGTGTAAATGGTGACCAGTTTCTCCGTGGCCAGATGCACGATTTCGCGTTCCGTCGTTTCACTCGCGTTGTCACCGCCATCGCTGATCAGCACCAAGGTCTTACGATCTTTGTGACCTTGGTCCAGATGTTCGAGCGCAATCTTCAATGCGTCGTCCAGAGCCGTCCGCCCGCGCACGCGATTTTGGAGCAGCGCGGTCCGCAGCAGTTCTTTGTCGGCCGTGAACGCCATACCGCGGGGAAGCCCGAGCGAAACATGGTCGTTGAAATTCACCACAAATAATTCATCATGCGGATTGCTTTCGGTAACAAACGTCAACGCGGCGGTCACTACTTCCGGCTTCTTGGAACGCATGCTTCCGCTGTTGTCGACGACCAGACCGATTGTCACCGGGATGTCGCCCGAACGGAACACCGTCACCGCCGCCGGCTTACCATCGTCGAAGATCTTGAACTTCTCCTGCGTCAGTCCGGAAACGAAGCCACCTTTGACGTCTTTCACGCTCACATCGAGCAGCACAAGATCGGAAGTGGCGTTGAGACGAAACGCGTCGGGATCGATCGGAGTGGAAACCTGACTAAAGGGGAAAGTCTTGGAAAGGTCGGTGGGAGGGTGTTCCTGCGCCGCAATCATCCCGGCGACAAGAACAGCCGAAGCGGCTAATGTGAGTTGTGTGCTGCGCCGCAGTGTCATAAAACCTCTCTGCATCTGGCGCCGGAATGACTCGGCGCCAGATGCTTACTAGGTTATCAACTTTGGAATACAGCTCTACGCAGCGGGATTAGCAAGCCGCAACAATACACCGGTTGCCAGCGCTAAAAAGCCGCCAAGCGCGATGAGCGGAAATGCGCTTCCGGTCTTGGGAAGCTCTTCAGTGCGGGCTCGAGTCCCGGTATCCGCAGGAGCGGGCGCCGGGGCAGGTTCCGGAGCGGCGGCTGGCGGAGGTGGCGGTGTATTCTGTGCTACCTCGGCAGGCTTCTGGTGCTCTTCACCAAGCGCGCCTTCCGTGCCGGACTTATCTACTTCGGTTAACTTGTTTTCTGTAACCGTGGGAACACTCTGCTGATTGGCGCTAGCGATCTGGACGGACATGTTCTTCGGATAGGCGAACTCCTGTCCAAAGTTGTCGCCCGGATAAAACCAGGCGCGCAGCGCTCTCGGCTGGCCTGCCGGAGTTTCCCACCACTGGAACTGCGTCTTACCTGTCGGCTCCAAGCGGTAGTTCGGGATTGCCAGGATCGTTGTGAACAGATGGCTCTGATCTTCGTTGAAGACCTGTACGATGTGCCGATCCGACTGCGAATCCATCAGCTTCATGACGTATTTGCCCGGTTGCAACACGGCGCCCGGCAATTGAATCGGTTCACCTACTGTAAGAATGGTTTTTTTATCCCATTCATCGGCTCGGGCGGGAGTCATCGCGCACCACCCAATAGTAACTAACGCAGCAACTGCTAACGACTTAATCATTGGAAATCTCCTCGCAGAACATTAAATTCTTTCGGCGGAATTTCTTTAGTAACACTCTCGCCGTCGGTTCTTGTAAGTGCAAACGGCCTGCCAATGCGTGAGAGTGCTGATTCGGGGCGAGTTAGCTGTGTATTAAAGATTACACTCGGAAAGAATTGCTGCTTTTATGGGTGATTCTTACCGCTTTAGGGGGTCTTCCACCCAGGGCGGAGTACCGCTCATGAGACGCCCGAGCTCAGGCTCGAGCTTCGTCATCTTTTCTTTCATTTCCCAGGCCACCTTTCTATAACTAAAATGTCCCTTTACGCCGCTCCGCAGCCGGGAAATATATTCCGCTTCAGCGAAATCCATTTTAAATAGAAATCGCGATTGGGCGGCAAATGGCAGCAAATATTGGCCACCCGGCTGGGGCAAAACACTCACCAGATCCATGGCCCGCCTCATCTCTGCGTCATAGAACTCACCCAGCGCAGCATCGGCGATCACCGGCGGCGTATCGTATCCTAACTTGGCTGTATAGCCCTGCCGGAACTGCTGGCAGCGGCGATGACGATGCATGTCGCGATATGCGCCCACGTCCATTACCATGTCGTACACATACAAGCCTCCGCGAAAATCACGCAGCAACTCGTCGCGCCGAGTGCGGCTCTTCAACGCCACTTCGATTACTTCCATGCGGCGCTCGCGACTCCATTCCGATGCCATCTCATATAACTCGCGGAACGGACGATCGGTCGCCGTGTACAACAACGTTGCGGCGATTTCCGTCAACATGTCAGCGGGCCGCATCAGGTCCACAGACTCCGGCCGCGCGCCTGACGCCGGCGGGATATTCTGCTCCGCCCACAACCGGACATGTTCGCGCGACTGCGATGCGTGCGTGTCCGCATCCACATGCCGGGCCAGTGTCGGCGCGACGGCTTCGGGTGTCGAAGTTTCGTCCCATGGACACGCCGGCGGCGCGGCACAGGCCGCCCCAATCTCATCGGCCAGCTCGCGCAGCTCGGCGTATTCGGAAGCCTTCAGTCTTCGCACTTGCCGCTCGAGTGTCCGAATACTCACCACCTGACCTATGCCGGTGGGAATACCGAAGAACAGAAAGTAACGCGCTACGTCGAACGCGCGCGCCGCAATGTTGCGCGCGTAGGCGTCGGGCTTCATGTCTTCCGGCCGCGGCAACTTCTCGGTCAGATAGGCGACCATCCGCTCGTGCGTTTTCTGATAGGCCGCGAGCAAAGCCTCTGCGCCGGCCCGATACACTGCCGCCTTTTCGGCGTTGAACTCCGGGGGCGTGATGAAGCCGGACTTGGAAAAATCCTGATAGCGCGAAGAGCGCGCCTGCCCGTCCCAAAGCTGCTCGTCCTCCACCTCGGTGGCCGCCAGCTCCGATATCCCTTCGAAGCATACAGTGATGTGCCCGAGATCCGCGATGGACGCGTGCCCGTACTGGAAATAGAAACTCTCGAGAAACTTCTCGGAGTTGTGCGTCTTCACCCATTCCACCGACTGACGAATCGAATCCGGCGAGCGGCTGTACCGGGCCAGCGCATACGCGCATTTTTCCGGCGGCATCGGCGCCACGGTCAAAACTCTGCTTGCTTTCGATTCGGGCATGGGAAACTTATGATATCGAATGCGAATCAAGAAGCTGCATCCCAACGCGGAACTTCCCGCCTATGCGCATGGCCCGCTTGAAGACGCCGGCATGGATCTGCGATCCGTCGAAAACGTTCTGCTGGAGCCTGGCGTTTCCCGGCTCGTTCCCACCGGTCTTTCGATCGAACTCCCTCCCGGCTACGAGGCCCAACTCCGGCCGCGCAGTGGTCTTGCACTGAAACAGGCCATCACGATGCCGAATGCGCCCGCCACGATCGACCCCGGTTATCGCGGCGAGATCAAAGTCATCCTGCTGAATCTCGGGAAAGAACCGTATCAGATTCACACGGGAGACCGCATCGCACAAATGGTGATCGCCCGGTATGAAGCCGTTGAATGGGAGGAGTCCGAACTCAACGATTCAGTCCGCGGGGCTGGCGGCTTTGGTTCTTCTGGCCGGTAGTCCCTGGGCCTTGACGCCACCGGCGTCATACGCCTCTTTGTATTCCTTGTAGTCATGGCGTACTTTTTTCGAGTAGTCGAGCGCATAGTCGAGTAGGGGCTTCCGCCATTTCTTGTCGTGGCCAAAATCGATCAACTCGTCGGCAGTCGCCGATCCCTGACGGCCGCTTGAGCGCAAGCAGGCCCACGCCGCTATGTCGGCCATGTCGCGAAGGAGCATTTCCAACCGGGCCATGTCACCATGGGCGTTGTTGAGATCGACGCGATCGAGCAGCGGTATCAGCTCATGCAGAATGTACGGTTCGCCGTCGAGGTGCGCGGCCTCAAGGAATGCCGGAGCCATCGCTTGCACACGCTTCTGAACCGATACCACCCGCACTGCCTCCGATTGCCACTTGGGCTGCTTACAAGGCGAATGGGGTTGCACGGTGGACGGTGCTGCCTGCTTGAGATCCAGAAGATAATTTTTGTTCGGCGCGCCGTTGCCTTCCACCAGCATGGCGTCGCGAAGTACGCCCAGGCTGCCCGTGCCGGCGACACGCCTGGAGGCGTCGAGCAGCCGATAGAAGCGCGGGTTCGGTTTCGAGGCGTGAAACTTGGCCAGGAGACGCCGTAATTCGATCACCCGTTGGTGCTTTGTGGCCAGCAGGTGCTTGCCATCGATCACGAGCTTTCTCTTGCCGCCTTTTAATGCCGTGAATCTCTCCAGGAATTTTTTGCGATTCCGCTTTCGGAGAGCGGTCAGCAGATCGAAGATCATTCCTTCCGAGGTCGCGCGTTCCACCCATTTGGCTTTCCCGGCGCGCAGGGATTCGGCGTAATTTTCCAAGAAGCAACTCCCGAGCCTTCGCGCCTCGGCCGTGCTTAGTCCGATTTCGTCCAACGCCAGTGGAAGGCAGGCTACGAGGCGCACCGGATCCCAGGTGCAGGGCGCGAGGCAGGCTTCGTCGAAATCGTTTATGTCGAAATAGGTGAGCCGGTTCGAGCCCTTGAACGTCCCAAAGTTCTCGATGTGCATGTCGCCGCAGATCCAGGCGGCCGGCGCTTTGTTGAACTCGGTGTGCTTCGGAAGGTCGTCGTAAAACAGGTGGCAGGTGCCGCGATAAAAGACGAACGGGCTTGTGCTCATCCGTTGGTATTTCATCGACAACCGCTCCGGTTCGCGGCCCTGGTTGAACTTAAGAATTTTTTCGACAACTCTCATTTTGTGATCGTTACACACATCAACTTTGACATACGATTTATTTTTGGAATGACGAATCCCTCTGGAAACTGACTCTGTCAGGCTGCGTTTGGGTCCTCTTCGGGCATGGTTTCGGGCAGGTCGAAGGGGAATTTTGGTTCGTTCCTATGCTGCCTGATTTTGGCCAATTCTTCTTTGGAAACGAATGAGCGGAAAGAGATTGGCTCTTCCTGGATTGGCTCGGGCTCGATTGGCGTTTTGGGTTTTGGGGCTGGTTTGACGTCTTTTGGAGTTCGGGCGGCCTGGAGACGGTCGAGATCGCGTCGGGCGGTTTGGTGCAGGCGGCGCATTCGGCCTTCGACTCGGGTGACCATGTCGAGCGCTTTGAGATGGCCGTATTGCTTGACGAGCGAGTAGGCGTTTCTGGCGAGGGGATCGATTTCCTCGAAGCGGTCGGCGATGTCGGCGTTGGTTTCCGCCATGGATAGTTCCATGAGAGCGGTTCCGAGTTCCCAGTAACGTTCCTGACGCCATTTTCCGGCTACTACTTCCCGGACCAGGTCGGTTTCTTCCAGGCCCTGGGGGTTGAGTTCTTCGAGGTAGCCTTCCATCATCGCGTTGAAATGAGGCTCTTCTTCTGTGGTTAGGACCAGCTTCTTGGAGGTGAAGCCGTGCCGCTCAGCGTTCATCTTTGAGATCTGCTTCCCCTCCCAAGTCTTCGGACCGCCCTTTGCGCCGTTAATTCTGTTTGCTTCTATTTGCCTCTGTGACATCTGTGTACCTCTTCCTTTGGGAAATCTCTTTTCCCGATTTGACTTTACGGGATGGGGTGGCGGGTGGGATTGGCACGTTGGGGGATTTTGTTTGGTTTGTTGGGGTTGGGTGGTCAAGATTTTTTATTTTTATTGTTACTGGAATAGTTGCTATGCTACCGGCAGAAGTCCTTGGTTCTGGACTTGCTGACAACTTGCTGACAATATGGGTACACCTGTGAAATGGGTACACCTGTGAAAATCCGGCACGAGGGCCAGGTGACCATCCCTACCAGCGTGAGGCGCCGAGCCGGTCTGTCCGAGGGCGACTTGGTCGACTTTGCTTTTTCGGATGGCAAAATTGTCATTACGCCGAGGAGTGTGGTTGACCGCTCCGGGTTTCCAACCGCGGAGGGTGAGTACACTGCTGCCCAGCGCCGCGTTATTGATTCCGGTCTCGCTGAAGGCGAAAAGGGACCGTTCTATGGTCCTTTTAAGAGTGGCGATGAGATCGCGGCGTTTATAAATAAGAAGCAGCGTAATGCAAAGCCCACCAAACTAAGTAAGTCTCGATGAACGTATACCTCTCCCAGCGTACGGCGTTTGTGAAGAAACAACGGAACGACCAATCCCGCCGAATTAGCCCGGATTTCTCACAGACCCTATAGCAAAAAGCCGTCCTTCATGGCATAACTGAGTTTCCACACAACAGTTAGAGCCAAAGAGAGGACGGCCTTCGCTATGACAGAGTGTAACCAATCCAGCTTCGGATTTGAAGCGAGCGGGTCGCGGGAGATTGTGGCCCGCTTTGACGGAGGCACGATCAGTTCCGATGGGGGAGCGTTTCTGTTGCGCCAGACAGACCAGCGGCTGAATCTGCTGCCGCGGCTGGCCCAGTGTTTTCTCGACGGCAGGAATCAGAAGCTGGTCGAGCACTCCGTTCTGGAGATGCTTTCTCAAAGGGTCTATGGCCTGGCACTGGGCTATGAAGACATCAACGATCACGAACAACTGCGGTTCGATCCGGTCTTCGGCATCCTGGCCGGCCGGGATGATTTGGAGAACCCGCTGGCGGGCAAGAGCACGCTAAACCGGATGGAATTGAGCACCAGCACCAAGGACCGGTACAAGAAGATCGTTTTTTGGAAAGATTGGTTGGATGAGCTACTGGTGAAGGTGTTCCTGGAGTCGCACCAGGACGCTCCGGCGGAGATCATTCTGGACGTGGACACCACTGACCTGCCGTTGCACGGTAAACAGGAAGGACGGTTTTTCCACGGCTACTACGACAACTATTGTTATCTGCCGCTCTACATCTTCTGTGGACAGCATGTTCTGTGCGCGCGATTACGAGAAGCCAACCACGACGCCGCATGCGGCAGCCTGCAGGAAATCCGAAGAATCGTTACGCAGATTCGGGTGGCCTGGCCGGAAGTGAAGATCATCCTGCGCGGGGACTCCGGCTTCTGCCGTAACGAATTGATGAGTTGGTGCGAAAACAATGGCGTGGAGTTTGTGTTCGGTCTGGCACGCAATCAGAGACTGCGAAAGATCATCGGGGCTCAGATGCAGGAAGCCACCCAGCAGTGGAACCAGACCGGCAAACCAGCACGGGTCTTCAGCGAGTTCCACTACAAGACCAAGAAGAAGGCGAACAAAGGCGGCTGGGACGGCGAGCGCCGCGTAGTGGCCAAAGCGGAACATATCGATGGGAAAGAGAATCCCCGCTTCGTAGTGACCTCTTTGACGAGCGAGGAATGGACGGCCCAGGTTTTGTACGAGCAACTCTATTGCGCACGCGGCGAGATGGAGAACCGCATCAAAGAGCAGTTCAGTTTGTTCGCCGGCCGCGTGAGTACCGAGACGATGCGGGCCAACCAGATGCGGCTGTACTTGTCCACCATGGCCTACATTTTGGTGAGCGGGTTGCGGCGCCTGGGGCTGAAAGCGACGGAACTGGCAGAAGCGCAGGTTTCCACCATTCGCACCAAGCTGCTGAAGATCGGCGCGCAGATTCGGGTGACGGTGCGTAAGGTTTGGGTATCGATGGCTTCCAGTTATCCCTGGCAGGATCTCTATCAGCAGGTATGGACGAACCTGCGCTGCTAAAACCGAACAGCTCCACCTGAAGTAATGCTTGAAGCAGAAACCCACACCAGAGGTGGTGCGGAGCCGTGCTTGCAATCGACTTCGGCACGAGCGAAAAGATCTTTCCGTGCGTCTTATGCCCCTTCCGAAGCCGGCTCAGCTCACTAATCCCATTCCAGAACCGAGGGCTGCTCATAGCCCTTTGGAAAACCGAGCCTTGTCTGCGTTTCACGTTCACCACAAAAAGTGTGTGAGATATCCGGGTTAGGCGAGTTTCGACCAGCGTTTACAAATCCAACGTGCCATCGAGTAACTGGCCAGCCCCGCTCCATCCGTTCATCAAGTAAATCAATTGACTGGTACCCGCACGATTCAGATCGTAGTCGGCGTCCTCGGCTTTTCATTACGTGGTGGCGGCTTACTTCAATGTTGCTAGCGAGGCATTGAATATGCTCTGGCGTATACGCTAGGAATTCCTTCTCCCGTGTCAATGAGGTGCTCGAGCGCGTCTAAGTCCTGTAGGAAATCAGGCGCACTCACTTCCAAGTAGCGCCAAGCTGAAAATACCCATTCCGTTCGACCTAGAGCGGTGCGGGCTAGGGGTACCAACTCTTTAGCAAAACTGCAGTCGCCGACAGCCCAAGAGGCCAGCGCTATGCATTGGCAGTAGTTAGGATCCCGGGAATGAGGAGGATTCAGGACGTTCATCTCCAAGAGGCGAGAAAAGAGGTCCTGAGGAATCTTCCGCGAGGCGCCCCATTCTGCCATTGCATAATTAAAGACGTCGGGTATCCCTTTGACTGCGAGCTGACTGCGTTCTGGCGCAATCAGCACCTTTGCTTCGGCGAAGCGTCCTTCCGCGATGAGACACAGTGACAGACGCCTCTCTATTGCTGAACGCAGACCCGGGTCATGTGCGTTGCCCTGTGTTAGAGCGTGTCTTAGTAGGGTTTCAGCTGCAGCAACACCCGCGATGCTACGCATGAACTGAGTGCCAAGATGAAGTCCGTCGAAAGGATTCAGCCCCCGTTCGATAAGCGTCGACGCGAGTTTAAGAAGGTATCCAGGGTCGTGTTTTGACACGAGTTCCACTACGCGCTCACGAGTGAATAACCGCTCGTGTGGCTTTGTGAGTGCGTCTTCAACCTGTGTCCTGGCCCTGTCGACTAAGTTTTCGTTGTAAGCTTGCTTGGCGCGGGCAACCAAAGTTTCTGCTGTTTCGTAGCCTAGTTTCTGAGCTTCGGCAATGAATCGCTCAGCAGCTTCATCCCGTCCAAGATATCGATTTGCTCTCGCGAGATGATACAGGACCTCGCCATCGTCGCCGTATAGGAGGCTAATGGACTTCAAGAGATCATCAGCCTCTTTGGGGTCCTGCCGACGGCGAAAGAATCGCCCTTCTGCGAGTTCATTGAGTACGCTTAGTGCGACCATACGATCTTGGAAGTTTCTACTGGTAAGCCTATGGGCCAGCTGCCTATATTCGCGCGCCAGCTTAGTTTTTGGGCGCTCAAGCGTGAACACTGTCTGCTCCAAAAGGGCCAAGCTGTCGTAATGATGAATTGTCGCGTCTAATTCCTCGTAATGTAACTTTTCTCGAAAATCGTTAAGCCGCCCACGGATGATGTCGTCTTCGTCGTCCAGGTCTGGTATGTTCGAGGCCACAAAGTAGAGGCGAATTGGATTGCTGGTCCGAGAGGAATCTGCACGAACGTCGTTCACAACTGAATCTAGCCCACGGAGATTCTGTTCATTGGGAAAGAAGAGCACCGCGACAGCGTCTGGCAGTTGTCTCGTACAAATGCCCCCTACGTCGGTGTGCCCGGTCCGGGAGTCAATCAGCACATAGTCGGGTTGGATTAACCGGTGCCACTGTTCTTTCAGATCTTCGAACAGAACGTAGCCGTCGCGTTCTAGATAGAGTTCCTGCCAATCAATGCTGTTTAAACGCGGCCCGTAGCCATGATCTTGCGCGCCTGTTGGCATGACAAAGAGAGATCCAACGAAATCTTGCCTCAAAACGGGTTGGTAAACAAAATCCGTAACTGCTGGTGCGATGCCGTTGCGATAGTACTCGGATACGAAATCTACGATCCCTCTTGATGGAGTTGCAGGTTTTAGGATCTGAAATGTATCTAGCCCGGGTGCCTCGAGATCGAAGTCGACTAATAGCACCCGACGGCCCTCACGTACGAGTTCAAGAGCCACATTGGCAAGGGCCATCGTGCGACCGACCCCGCCTTTGAACGAATAAAAAGTGATGATGTACATTGAGTTAACTCGCCCTCAGGAGGCCGGGACCACGCAATTGAAACAACCGCTGTCGATTCCGGAGTTCGGGAGTAATTGTGATGAGCCGGAACTGGATCTCTTCCAGCTTTTCGGCATCTGCCATCTGACGCAATCGGGAAAGGTTCCTCGGATCCGCCGCGATCAAACGAAGCATGCGATCACATGCCGCGTTCTGCAGTTGTGCGCCGGTTTCCCATCTTGAAAGAGAGGCTTCGCCAAAACCCGTTATCCGACTGAATTCTGCCTGGGAAAGGCCACTCTGTTCTCGCACGGAGCGTACTTTTCGAGGCGTGAGCCGATTGAAATTCCGGCATACTGCCTCATGGCGAATCTCCTCCGCGACGGAACTAGTCCATTCACATCCGCACTGTGAACACTTGTAAACCGGTACAACACACCTAATCGAGACAGCTTCCGTACCTCGTCCATAAGCGAAGGTCTGTTCGCGTTCTTCCACGCCGAAGCTCAAGCTGTCGCAGTTCGGACACTCCGGACCAATTGGGCCGTTGTTAGTCATGTCAGAAATATGTTTTTCAGGGATCATTTCAAAACTCGCTATGGTGAAAACTGCGACCGTTGATCTTGTTGCGCGACATCGTAATCTTCACGTAGATCTTCGGGCAGCCGGGATAGCCGTCGATGATAAGCACGTATCCGGTCTGACCGAGCGGCTTATCGAGAATAATGGCGTTGCAAGCGTGATCTGCTTCGAGCGTATCTGCTATGAAGTTCCATGCGCCTCCATCGGTAAAGGGAAGGCTGCTCAAAGGATGGCTGACCGAGTGCGGGCACCAATCGCAAGGCTCAGTAGGTGAGAAGATGCTTTGGCGCGCGTGTTTATCACGCGCCCGGCGCACCAATTCTTCTCGTATATGCGCTTCTATAGGCACTTTATGTCGGCACGGTTCGAGCTCATACACATCAAAAGACTCCAAGGAATCCGCTGGATTCCCATTCCCCATGCCCTTCCCCAAAATAACACATCATTTGATTAGTTTTGGATAAACTTTGATCAGCGCGAGCTCGCGTCGGAAAGACCACGTAATTTGAAAGGAGATCTAAACATGCGCAAGCATCTGATCGGTACCCTGCTCGTCAAAGCCGCGGCCTTCGTAGTCGTATTCGCGTCGGCTGCCGCTGTTTCTCTTTCGGCAGGTTCGAAGGACAGGCTTTTGAGTAAGGCCGAAGTCAAGAATCTGATCGCTAAATCGGAGACAAAAGCTGACCATGAGCGCCTCGCCCGATATTTTGACGCCGAGGCTGCGAGATACGAAGCCGAGTCGAAGGATCACACCGAGATGGGCCAGTTCTATCAGAAGAATCCAGACCCGGCTCTGGCGAAACAGCCAGGGACGCCGCGCGCGGCGGGCATTGCGACTCTCTGTCCAAGTCTCCAGAATGCTGCCGAAGAATCCCGCCAACTTGCGGCCGAGCACAGGGAGAAGGCCAAAGAGGCGAAGAGGTAACGCTCGATTGGGCACAGAGTGCGGCGACTCGAGCATAGGTGTTGGACTGAATCCCCGGCAGGGTAGCGCTTTGGCTCTGCCGGTTTTTTTTGACTCCGAAGGCTGCTCCAAATTGCAACCTTCGTTTGGAAGAGAATGGAGGATGTGAAAAGCGGCACTCGACGACAATTTCTGAAGACCGGCGCGTTGACCGTTGCGGGATTGCAGTTAGCCCAGGGCTCGCCGATTACCGAAGCTCCGGATCCCTCTCTTGTTTTGTGGTACCGGCAGCCTGCGGCTAAGTGGACTGAGGCTCTCCCTATCGGCAATGGGCGTTTGGGGGCTATGGTCTTCGGCAAGCCGGATGACGAGCGCATTCAGCTTAACGAAGACAGTGTTTGGGCGGGGGAATATCGGGATCGCATTAATCCGGCGGCTCGCAAAGGATTCGTTGAGACCCGGCGTCTTTTGATGGATGGGAAAGTTGCAGAGGCTCAGGTGATCGCGGATCGCGATTTGATTGGCACTCCTCGACGGATGCCTCCTTATCAGACTTTGGGGGATTTGCTGCTTCGGTTTCCTGGTCATGCTGGGGTGTCGGAATACCGGCGGGAGTTGGATTTGGATACGGGTATTGCTCGAGTTATTTATCGCTCGGGTGACTCGGTGTTTACCCGCGAGATATTTTCTTCCGCTGTCGATCAGGTGATCGTTGTGCGGTTGACTTGTGACCGGCCGGGACGTATTTCGTGCTCCGCGACGCTTACTCGGGAACAGGATAGTCAGAGTGCGGCTGTTCCTCACGATCGGGTTCGCTTGACCGGGCAGGCGATTGCCCGTGACGAACGGCATGTGGACGAGCGGAAGACTGGTGTTACTTTCGCGGCTGAAGCGCGGATGGCTGCCGAGGGCGGTAAGGTTCGTGCTTCGGGTGTTGAGGTTTCTGTTGACGGTGCGGATTCGGCTACGCTGTTTCTCGCGGCGGCCACTAGTTTTCGTGAGAGTGATCCCGTTGCGGCTTGCTCCCGGTATCTGGCTCGCGCCGATAAGGCTTACGAGCTGCTGCGGTCCGCGCATGCCTCCGATCATCGGGCGCTGTTTCGGCGGGTTTCTTTGCGGTTGGGTGCGGCGGATAGTGCGTTGACTTCTCTGCCGACTGACGAGCGGCTGGCGAAGGTGCAGCAGGGCGGCGCGGATTCGCAACTGGTGGAGCAGTATTTTCAGTTTGGCCGCTACCTTTTAATGGGGACTAGCCGTCCCGGGACTTTGGCGGCTACGCTTCAGGGGATCTGGAATGACAGCCTGGCCCCTTCCTGGGATAGCAAGTTCACTATCAACATCAATACCGAGATGAATTATTGGCCGGCGGAGGTTTGCAATCTGGCGGAGCTGCATGAACCGTTGTTCGACTTGATTGAATCGGCTCGCGCTTCGGGACGGAAGACGGCTAAGCAGATTTATGGGGCCGGTGGGTTCGTCGCGCATCACAATACCGACATCTGGGGCGATACGGTGCCGATTGATGGGGCGCGGTCGGGTGTGTGGCCGATGGGAGCGGCCTGGCTGTCGCTGCACCTCTGGGAGCACTACGCTTTTTCGCGCGATAAGGCGTTTTTGGCGAAGCGGGGCTATCCGATTATGAAGGAGGCCGCTCAATTTTTACTGGACTACCTGGTGCAGGATGGCAAAGGGAATTTGGTCACTGGTCCTTCGCTCTCTCCGGAGAATCATTTTAAGCTTCCTGATGGCGGAGACGGCTTCCTTTGCATGGGCCCTTATATGGACACGGAGATTACCCGGGCGTTGTTCAGTAGGGTGATCGATTCGAGCAAAGTGCTGGGCGTCGATGAGGGTTTTCGCAAGGAGTTGGCGGCAGCTCGGGACAAGCTTCCTCAGTTCCGGATTGGCAAGTACGGCCAGTTGCAGGAGTGGATGGAGGACTACGAGGAGCGGGAGCCGGGGCATCGCCATACTTCCCATTTATTCGCTTTGCATCCGGACAATCAGATTACTCCTCGCGGCACTCCTGCATTGGCGAAAGCGGCGCGGGTTACGCTGCAGCGCCGGCTGGGCAATGGGGGTGGACATACCGGTTGGAGCCGCGCATGGATCATTAATTTTTACGCTCGCTTGGAAGATGGGCAACCGGCTTACGATAATCTGATTGCTCTGCTGCGCAAGTCGACGCTGCCGAATCTTTTCGACACTCATCCGCCGTTTCAGATCGATGGAAATTTCGGCGGCACGGCGGGAATTGCCGAGATGCTGATTCAGAGCCATGCGGGCGAGGTTCATTTTCTTCCGGCGTTGCCGGCGGTGTGGAGCGAAGGTGATTTTCGTGGGCTGCGGACTCGGGGCGGGCTGGAAGTGGATCTCAGTTGGCGCAAGGGCAAGGCGACTTCAGCCAGGCTGCGGGCGGTGAGCGCCGAAAAACAGAAACTGCGAGCTCCTGGTGAGCAACGAATTGCGTCGATCCGCACCGGCGGCGAAACGCTTCCGCTCGAGCGATTGGGAGAGGGCTTGGTTTCCGCGGTTCTCGAACCGGGCAAGCGTTACGACGTCCTGTTCCGCTAGGCGCGCATGCAGAAGTTTTTCTGCTTTTGGATTTCCCTGTGGATTGCGGTAACACCGCTGGCGGCGCGTCCGCGCATTGGACTGGTGCTGTCGGGCGGGAGTGCGCTGGGGTTGTCGCATGTTGGTGTTCTGCAGTGGCTGGAAGAGCACCGCATTCCTGTCGACTACATTGGCGGTACGAGCATGGGCGGGCTGGTGGGCGGCCTCTATGCTACGGGCCACGATTCGGCGGAGATCGAAAAATTTGTGGCGGAGATCGACTGGACCTCGATCTTCAACTCCTCCGCCCCTTTCGAATATCTACAATTCCGGCGCAAGCAAGACCGGCGGGACTTTCCTAATCGTCTTGAGGTCGGGTTGCGGCATCGCTTCCGGCTGCCTACCGGATTGTCGGCGGGTCATGAGGTTGGGCTGGCCATCAGCCATTTTGCCGCGCCTTATGAGGAGATCAGGAGTTTCGACGATCTGCCGACTCCGTTCCGGTGCGTGGCGACCGATTTGATCGAAGGGAAAGAGGTGGTGTTCCGCGACGGTCATTTGCCTACGGTGCTTCGCGCCACTATGTCGCTGCCGGCTGTCTTCTCGCCTTTGTCGTACGACGGCAAAATGCTGGTGGACGGGGCGCTGCTGGATAATCTGCCGGTGACGGTGGTGAAGGACATGGGCGCAGATTTGATTATTGCGGTGACGATTGTGGATCCACCAGCCAAACGGGCGGATTTGGAATCGCTGTTGGGCGTGGCAGGCCGATCGCTGAGCGTGATGGTGGACGACAATGAACGGCGTCATATGGCGCTGGCGGATATTCTGATCGCACCGGATCTGGCGGGGATTAAGTCTACTGATTTTGCGAATTATGTTGACCTTGGCAAACGCGGGTATGAGGCGGCGGAGAAGAAGAAACGATTCCTGGAAACACTTTCTTTGAGCCAGGAGGAATGGGATGGCTACGTTGCCGAGCGGAGAAAAAAAAGGCGGCCCGAGAGCATTACGCCCACGTTTGTTGCGGTGACGGGGATTAAAGGCGGGGAGGCCAAGACCTTTGAGCGCACCCTCGATAAGCAGTTTTCGGGTAAGCCTCTGGACACCAAAGCGTTGGACGAGCAACTCACTTTTATCACGGGATATGGGCGGTACCGGAACGCGAACTACGGATTCATCCAGCAGAATGGCGCCGATGGTTTACAGGTAACGGTGCGGGAGAAAACGTACGGACCTCCCTTTCTCAACACGGGGCTCGACTTGGAAGGATCGGACACGGCCAATATACGGTTCGGGATCGGGGCGCGGCTCACCTTCATGGATTTCGGATGTCCGAGTTGCGAGTGGCGGAGCGACGCCGCGGTTGGATTGACGAACCTGATCGGTTCGGAATATTACTGGCGCATGAAGGGCTCGCGCTGGTTTCTGGCGCCGCACGCCAGCGTTGGCAGGAACACGCAGGATTACTACAGTGGCAACGACCGCATCGCGCAGTTTAGCGTCGGCGATGCAATTCTGGGCGCGGACCTGGGATATGCGGCCAACCGGTCTCTGGAGTTCCGGCTTGGTTACCAGGCCGACTTCGAACACATTGATGCCACGGCCGGCGTGCCATTGGGGAATTTCGATCATGCGCTGCAGACGTTTCGAGTGCAGGTTGCCTACGATGGGCAGGACAGCTCGGTGATTCCGCGGCATGGCTTGCATGCAACGACGGATCTGCGATGGAATTTTGGGGCTGGTTCCGGGACCTCCGAGTTCGGCAGTTTCCGGCAAACGTTCGTGGTTCCGAAGTCGTTCGGCGACCGATACCTGGTGATCGGCGGGCTGGGCGGCGGGAGTGTGATCGGACCGCAGTTCGACATCCCGCAGTTTAGTTTGGGTGGCCCGTTCCAGATGACTGCGCTGGGCGCGTGGCAACTTCGGGGCGATGTCTATTACCTTGGCAGCGCGCAGGCTCTTCGCGCGTTCTCGATTGAGCGCGGGAGTTTTTTTAGCCGGACGTATGCGAATGTTGGATATGAAATGGGGCGCGCTTTTGGAAAAGATGGCGATGGGAGCCCTTATTACGACGGTTTTATCGGCGTTGTGAGTGAGACTCCGATTGGCGTGGTGGCGTTCGGCTATAGCTTAGGCAGCTCAGGGAATCATCGTTTCTTTTTCCGGCTGGGGAAATTGTTTTAAGCCGAGCGTCATTAGCTGCCTATAGATTTCAACTGCCTTTGTTTTCGTATGGGGTTCGTGTTTCGTCTATCGCCCTTCGCTCCCTCACGGTCGCGGCTTCCATGAGAAGGCCCTCTCCTGTCAAGTACCGCGCTGATTTTTCTCACAGGGGATTCACAAGGGGGCGGTAGCCCTCTTGTGGGGGGAGCCGCGTCTTGTGCGGCGTGGGGGGAACCCTCCCGCCCCGGCTTTCCCCGGAGGGGAAACGGGAAAGGGGCGTTCCAGTTCCTTGCTGCCGCAGGCCACTTCTTCCCCTGCTTCGTCATCCTCAGCTCCTTCGTATCTGCTTCCAGAATTGCGCATCCGTTGCTCTCTTCTTCTTTTCTTCAACCGCCGATTCGCCCTGCTTCCATTCGCACTCTTTGGGGAGCCCTCGCTCCGGTGCCAGTTGGTGTCCTCAATCTTTAACGGGTGCTGCCATCTCAGCTTCGAACTGCTCAGCAACCGTTCCCGGTTAGCCTTGCGTTCCGCCGCGACCTCGCAGTCACCCGAACTCGGCGATCTTTTTACAAAAACCAAATCTTTTTCTACGCTGCCTTCTCTCTCTCCATCGCACTGCTGTGGCGCAACGGCTCGTACACTTCGCCTGTCCTCCACAGATGGTGCAGCAGGATTGCCAGCTTCCGCGCCACCGCCACCAGCGCCCGCTTCTTTGCGTTCTTCCCGCCTCGCCCCGCCAGCTTTGTGCCCCACCGCTTCAGGTCTGTCTCCGGCCCTCGCCGGCCCAGGATGCAATGCGCTCCCTGCACCAGTAGCTTGCGCAAATAAACATCCCCTTCTTTGGTGATCCTCAGCTCCGGCTGCCGCTCGCCCGACTCGCTCCGCTTCGGCCGCAGCCCCACATAGCAACCCACGTCACGGCTCTTGGCGAACCGCTCTTTGTCTTCCACCGTCAGTACGAACGTCAGAGCGATCAGCGGCCCCACTCCCTTTACCTGCCGCAATAGTTTCGTTTCCGGATACCGGTCACGCGCGATCTGCTCGATCTTCCCGTCGCACTCCTGAATCCTCCCCGTCAGCGATTCCACTTCCTTCACCAAGGGCTTCAGTCTTTCCGCCAGTGCCTCCGGCACCTCCGCCAGCCGCTCCTCCCCCATCTGGTCTGTGTCGCATTTCGGCAATCGCTCGCCCATCGCTTTCGCTAGCCCGCGAGCCGCGTTCACCAGTCCCGTCCGTGCCTCTACCAGCGCTGCCCGGATCCGGATCGTCATCAGGTCCGCCTGTGCCTCTTCGCTGCGATGCCGGATCGGTCGCAGTAACTCCGGGTCCACTCTCGCCAGCCGCGCCAGCATCTGCGCGTCCAGCTTGTCGTCCTTGCGGCTCGACTGACTGATCAGCTTCACCTGGCGTGCATTGGCTACGATCACCTCGTGGCCCAAGCTCTTCAGCAGCCGGCTCACCCACGGCGAGTGTGTTCCCACCTCCAGCGCGATTCGGCTGTGCCCCATGGCGCCGAACTTCTGCGCCATCCCCTTCTTCGTCGTAGCCACTGAGGCTTCCCCAATGACTTCACCCTCTTCATCCAGCAGGCAGATCCGGCTCGTCTTGTCCCCGAGGTCCATGCCGATTGTTACCCGACCTGTTTTGCGGACTTTCTTTGCCCGCTGCGGACTCTTCGAGGAATTGTTATTCTTCTTCATGCCGGTCTCCTTTTGCACTTCGAGTGCGTCTTATTGGGAGCTTAACGCATCCCGCCGGGAGACCGGCCTTCTCATTCCATCTCTGCGGATGTTTTAGTATGTTGTAGCTTATGAAACGGACGCTCCTGCTGCTGGTTCTTCCCTTGCTTGCGTTGGCTAATGATGAGACCGGGATGGACGCCGGACGGCTGGCTAAAATCGCGCCGCGCATGAAGTTGTTTGTAGACAAAGGCACGGCGGCGGGGTTCGTTACTCTGATTGCGCGTCACGGGCACCTGGCGCATCTCGAGGCGGTGGGTTATCAGGATCTCGAGAGTAAGACTCCGATGAAGAAAGACAGCATCTTCCAGATTATGTCGATGACTAAGCCGGTCACCTGTACGGGCGTCATGATTTTGATGGAGGAGGGACGGCTTTCGCTCATCGATCCGGTGGAGAAGTATCTTCCGGAATTCAAGGGACAGCAGGTGAATGTGGAAGGGGCGCTGCGCAAACCGGCGCGGCCGATCAATATACGCGATCTGATGACTCACACGTCGGGGATGGCGAGCGGGCATGCGAAGGAATTGGAGGGCACTTCGCGGCACACTTTGGCGGAAGTGGTGAGTGCCGATGCGCGGCTGCCGCTGAACTTCGAAGCCGGTGCGAAGTGGAGCTACAGCAATACAGGATTGGCTACGCTGGGGCGGATTATTGAAGTGGTTTCCGGGGAACCGTACGAGCAGTTTATCCTGGAACGCATTTTGCGTCCGCTGGGAATGAAGGATACTTTCTACTTTCCGCCGGCGGACAAATTGAGCCGCATCGCGAGCCCCTATACGGATGTGAACGGCAAGCTGGAGCGGGCGAAGGACGATCTTTCGAAGAAAGACTCGAAATATCCCGGGCCGGAGGGCGGACTGTATTCCACGGCTACCGATCTGGCGCGGTTCTACCAGATGATGCTGAACAAGGGGACGCTCGATGGGCATCACATTCTTTCGCGCGCGGGTGTGGAAGTGATGACGCAAAACCAGACGGGCGATCTGAAGGCGGGATTCGCTCCGGGCTTTGGGTATGGTCTCGGGTGGGGCGTGATCAAAGATGCCAGCGGCACGTTCCGGCTGAATTCGATCGGCACGTTCGGGCATGGCGGGGCTTATCGCACTTATGGCTGGATGGATCCGGCGAAGGATATGCTGGGCGTGATTTTGTATCAGCGTACGAATGTGGGCGGCGATATCGCCGATGAGACGAACGCGTTTATGGCCATGGCTGCCGCCGCGATCGAGAAATGACAACGGCAAGTGTCGGGAATTCGACTGGCTAATTCGGTCGACTACCGCTAACTCATTCACTCTTAATAATTTTTGGTTTGGCCCGTCTCTTGCATGGGAGTGCACCATGATCACCCAGGAGAGAGAGACCCAATTCATGAGTCTGCTGGAGCCGCACTTGACGTCGGTGAGGAGGATGGTTCGGGCCATGGTGAGGAACGACTTCGACGCTGAAGACATTCTGCAGCAGACTCTACTAAAAGCGTTTGCGCACCTCCATCAATTTCGATTCGACGCCAGTTTTAAAACCTGGCTTACGAGGATTGCCATTAACGAAAGCAGGCAGGTCCATCGAAAGAACAGGAATGGAGGAATCCACTTCGTGGAGCCGAAGCTGCTCGATGGAGTACAGAGAGTCGAGGAACGTGAGTCGCCGCAGAACGTCTATCAGCGAAAGGAGATTTCCGAACGGCTCCATCGGGCGATGTCGAGATTGCCGGGCATTTATCGAACGGTGGTGGAACTGCGCGATATGAACGAACTGAGCATAGTGGAGACAGCTCTCCGCCTCAACGTGGCAATTTCGACAGTTAAGACACGGCATCGGCGAGCGCGGATCTGGCTGTCGAAGAACCTGGCGTCAGCGTATACTGTTCCCCATGCCCGCTCGAGTAATAGAGCGCTGCCGCGAGTTGGCGCGCTTCAGTGAAGAAACAAACCGGACGACTCGGACGTTCCTGTCGCCGCCAACCCATGACGTACACCGAAAGCTGCGGGGTTGGATGGAGCGCCTGGGGATGGAAGTCCGGGTGGATGCGGCAGGCAATCTGCGAGGCGTCTATGCGGGCCGCGAACCGGGCGCCAGGAGACTTCTGATTGGATCTCATGTGGACACGGTTCCGGGCGCTGGAGCTTTCGATGGAGTACTTGGCGTTGTTTCGGGCATCGCTGTGTTGGAAGCGCTCAGAGAGCGGCGGCTGAAGTTTGCGGTGGAGATCGTCGCCTTCTCCGATGAAGAAGGGGTCCGGTTCGGAGTTCCATTTGTCGGCAGCCGTGCTTTGGTGGGTACGCTGGATCGCGATCTGCTGGGGCGCAAGGATGCCCAAGGCGTCAGTGTCGCTGAAGCGATTCGGAATTTCGGACTGGATCCGTGCCGCATCGGCGAAGCGGCGCTGGGTGATGACGTACTGGGCTATCTCGAGTTCCATATCGAACAGGGACCGGTGCTGGACAGTCTGGCGCTCCCTTTGGGAGTGGTGGATGCGATCGCGGGACAAAGCCGTCTCACGTTTGTGTTCCGGGGCCAGGCGAACCATGCCGGCACTACTCCGATGCATCTTCGGCGCGACGCTCTGGCCGGCGCCGCGGAATGGATTCTGGCCGCAGAGCATCTGGCCGGTAGCATTCCGGGTCTGGTGGCTACGGTGGGCCGCATCGCAGCGCAGCCGGGCGCGGGAAATGTTGTGCCTGGGGAAGTGGAGGCGAGCCTGGACGTACGGCACGCCGATGATGCGACGCGCGGCTGTGCGGTGAATGCTCTGATGGATTCGGCGCGGCTGGTTGCGGCGCGGCGAGGCCTGAGCGTCGAATCGACTACGCAACTCGATCAGCCCGCGGTGCCTTGCAATTCGTCACTCACCACGACGCTTGGACGCGCAGTAGCGGCGGCCGGGCATCAGGTGCATCGCCTGACGAGCGGCGCGGGACACGATGCGATGATCCTGGCGCAGAAGGTTCCTGTGGCGATGCTTTTTCTGCGAAGTCCTGGCGGCATTAGCCATCATCCGGATGAGACAGTACGTCCGGACGATGTGGGGGCGGCCATCTCGTCAGGGCTTTGTTTCCTGAACGAGCTCGACCGTTTAGCATAAGAAGAACATGCATCATTTTGGAGAGACCCGGAGCCGCTCCGAGCCTGACCATGCTCTGCTCACGGCCGATACATTTGTGCGCGCCCCGCTTCCGGGCATGCAGAAGTGTACGGCGATTGTGCATGCGGCGCCGGTGTTGGGGGCGGGGTTCACGCAGTATACGGCGGAGTTTGAGGCCGGTGGAGTGTTGGGGCCGGTCGAGGCGCAGCGGTTTATCTATGTGCTTGACGGTGAAATTCATCTCGAGGCCGCGGGCGAGAAACATGTGCTGGCTAAGGATGGCTACGCCTACGTGCCGGTTGGTGTTCCGCATCGGGTTGAAGCGCTCGTGCTCAGCCGTGCGGTTGTGATCGAGAAGCCGTATTTTCCGCTCGAGGGGGCGCCTTTGCCACAGGTTGTGTTTGGCAATGAGCGTTCCGTGGCGGCTCAGCCTTTGATGGGCGATGCGGCACTCGAGGTTCGTACCCTGCTGCCTGCCGACGCGGCGTTCGACATGGCCGTGAATACGATGACGTACGATCCGGGCGCCACGCTGCCGATGGTGGAGATTCATGTGATGGAACATGGGATGCTGATGCTTGAGGGCGGCGGTATTTACCGGCTGGGCGAAAAATGGTATCCGGTGACGGCGGGCGATTTTATCTGGATGGGTCCTTATTGCCCGCAGTGGTTCGGCGCGCTGGGCAAGACGAAATCGCGGTACCTGATTTATAAGGATTGGAACCGGCATCCGCTGGGGTGATATGGCGCTCGGAGATTCACAGCAAACAACTTTCCGCGGAGCTGGAGCACTTGGCATCGTTCTCGGATGCTCCCGCTCCAGCGGTGACCCGGGTAGTGTTTTCGCGCGTGGATCTGGCGGCCCGTGAGTACGTGAAGAGCCTTTGCGCGGTGGCTGGTCTGACCATTCGCGAAGATGCCATCGGGAATACTTTTTGCCGGTGGACTGGCGAAGACCGGGCGCTTCCTGCTGTTGGGACTGGTTCGCATATTGACGCTATTCCTCATGCAGGGGCGTACGACGGAACGGTTGGCGTGCTGGGAGGCCTGGAGGCGATTCGGGCTCTGCAACGTGCTGATTTTCGTCCTCGCCGTTCGATTGAGCTGGTGCTGTTTACTTCTGAGGAGCCGACTCTTTTTGGTATCGGGTGTCTTGGGAGCCGGTTGTTGTCGGGCAGCCTTGATGCGCATGCCGCGTCGGATCTGGCCGATCGCGGGGGGCGAAAGTTGGATGAGATTCGTAGTGCTGCAGGCTTTAGCGGGCCGCTCTCGAGCGTTCGGCTTCCGAACGGCTACTACGATTCTTTTGTTGAATTGCACATTGAGCAGGGTCCGCTTCTGGAGCGGGAGAATCTGGCGGTGGGGGTGGTAACGGCGATCGCGGCTCCGGCTAGTCTGCGGGTTTTGATCGAGGGCGAAGGTGGGCATGCCGGGGCGGTTCTAATGCCCGACCGGCGCGATGCTTTTCTGGCCGCGGCGGAGATCGCGCTGGCGGTAGAGTCGGCCGCTAAGGCCACGGGTTCGGTGGATACGGTTGGGACTGTGGGCGTGTGCGAGGTGTTTCCTGGCGCTATCAACAGCATTCCGAGCCGGGTGAAAATCGAAATCGATATTCGCGATATTGACCTGGCTCGCCGGGACGCTGTGTTGGCGGCCGTGCGTGAGATGTGCGACAAGGTTGGTGGCGCGCGGGGGGTGGAAATTCGGGTGGAGACGATCAATGCGGATGCTCCGGCGCAATCGAGTCCTAAGATTTTGGCGGCGCTGACTGGGGCTTGTGAATTGGTTGGGCTTCCGTTCCGGACGATGGTGAGCCGGGCTTATCATGATTCGTTGTTTATGTCGCGGATTGTGCCTACGGCTATGTTGTTTGTGCGGTGCCGGGGTGGGGTGAGTCATCGTCCGGATGAGTATTCTTCTCCGGAGGATATTGCTGCCGGGGCGCTTGTGCTGGCGCACACTTTGATGAGTTTGGCATAGTGTTTGGGGTGGGCATCGCTCCCTCACGGTCGCGTCTCGGAACGGGGCTGCTTCCGGTTTGGCGCGCGGCTTTGGTTTAGCGTGAGGCTTTCAGGATTTGATCGATTACGGGCTTTAGCGACTCGAGTTCGGGCTTGTCGTTGTAGCGTTTGTTGTTGATGAAGAATGTCGGGGTCCCACCTACTCCGGCGTTGAATCCGTCTTCGGTGTCACGGTCTACGGTCTTAGCGTATTTTCCGCTGGCGATGTCGCGGTGGAAGCGGTCCATATCGAGGCCGATTTCTTTGGCGCATCGATCGATGGTTTCTTTATTCAACTGCTTGAAGTTGGCGTAGAGCTTGTCGTGCATTTCCCAGAACTTTCCCTGATCGTTGGCGGCGAGGGCTGCTTCGGCTGCGGGCTTCGCCTGTTCGTGCATCTCGAGAGGGAATTGTTTGAAGACAAGGCGAATGTCGTTGGGGTAGGACTTCAGCAATGCGTCGATGTGATGGATGGCCACTGAGCAGTAGGGGCACTGGAAATCAGAGAACTCGACGAGGGTGATTTTGGCGTTGGCTGGTCCTCGCGACGGAGCCCCCTGGATGGGGATTTGGCTGGCTTTGGCCATTTCGTCGTGGATCTGGGGAACTGTCTTTCCACTTGCGGCGATGATTGCGATTTTGGCGGCTAGTCTGCGGCTCAGGGCGCAATTTGGATCGACTACGCGGCATTGGGCTACTTTCAGTTCGCAGCCGCAGGGGCATCCTTCTTCGCGCATGCTGGCGAGGGCGGCGGCTTTTTGTTTGGGGGTTAACTTCGAGAGATCTACACCGGGGAGAGTGGTGGCTGTTTGCCAGTCGTCGGCTGCGGTTAGTAGTACGGCGGCGAGGAACAGGATGGAAACTGAAAGACGAATCATGAATGCCTCTTCTATGATCTCATGGCGGGGATGGTGGGCGATTTCAGGTTCCGCGTCGCGCGACGGTCATCGTGGGTGATCCGGATATGATGAACGGCACGCACTGCTTTCGAGCACTCGCGTTCCGTTCAAGAATCTTGTCGATTATCCGGAAGGTGGGCATTCTCTGAGTGAATTCCTGCAGCAGTTCCCCACTGTCACGCATGAAATGGCAGTCCCGGCTTAGCAAGCAATTGATTCGGAAGCACTACCGTCGGGGACATCACAGTGCGGACGGCCGGGGCATAAAAAGTCCTCGTGGTGGAACAAATTTTCTGAACCATGCGTACATATTGGTGCGTCCCATATAAGGGATCGACTAATATGACTCTGAGTCCGCCGGATGCTGAATGGAAGAAGGGAAGCGCGGAGCTTCTTGTGCTTGTCGCTGCTTGAGGATCAGCCTCGCCATGGGTACGACATTTCCAAGTTGATCGGGATTCGATCCGGCGGCGCGCTTCGATTTCACGTCACGTCGCTTTATCCGTTGCTGCATCGGCTGGAGGAGCAGGGACTCGATCGAGGGGCGGTGGGTGGAGAAGGCTGAGCAGCGGCGGCGGCGATATTACAATCTGACACCGCAGGGCAGAAAGGTGCTTCGTTCGAAGCAGAAGAGCTGGCAGGATTTCGTCGCCGTGATCAGCCGTGTAACAGGAATTGAACATGCCTGATTGGAAGAATCTTGTTCGGGAACGGCTTGCTCCGTTGCATCTGAGTGGGGCCGCGGAAGCAGGATCTCACCGAGGAACTCGCTCAGCATCTTGAAGACCGCTATCGCGAATTGTGCAGCGGTGGGGCAAGCGACGAAGACGCATATCGGCAGACTATCTCGGAGCTGGATGACATGTATCCGCTGCGGGCGGCGTTCGAAGGGCAGTCTGCAAATATGAGCGCGGTGCCGGGCGGCGATGCCAGGCCGGGAAATTTCGTGGAGGACCTCTGGAGAGATCTCCGCTATGCGGTTCGCACCATGCGGAAAAGTCCGGTGTTCGTTCTGGTTGTGGTTCTCGACGCTGGGCTTGGGTATTGGGGCGAACACCACCGTTTTCACTCTGATCAACACGCTGATCTTGAATCCGCTGCCGGTCCCTGATTCCTCGGGTCTGGTGGCGGTTGGCGCGGCCAAAGCGGAGAGCACGTCGAAGTCGGGTCTGCCGTTGCCGATCTCGTTTGCCGATCTGAAGGACTATCAAGCGCGGAACGAAGTCTTCCACTCGCTGGCGGGTTACACGTCTTCCCGCCTTGTGACCTGGCAGGCAGATGGGCGCTTCGCAGCGGATGTTTGGCGAATTGGTGACGGGGAATTACTTCTCGACTTTGGGCCTGCGCCCCGCCAGGGGACGATTCTTCTCTGCCCGAGGAGGACGGCACTCCTGGTGCACACCCTGTGGCAGTGATGAATTACGCGACCTGGCAGGCGCGCTTCGGGGCGCCGCTGATATCGTGGGAAAAACGCTGCGGATCAATAACGTTGTCTTTACGGTCATTGGCGTGGCTCCTCCGCAGATTCATTGGAGTGAATGCAATTTTCGGTCCTGACTTCTGGATCCCGGCCGCTATGGCAGAACAGTTGCTGCCGAACGAGATGCAGGATGCGTTTACCGATCGGGGCAAAGCGATTTTCGTGGGCATGGGACGATTCGAAGCCGGGAATTACTCAGGCGAAGGCACAAGCCGATATGGCGACGATCGCGTCGAATCTGGCGCGCGAATATCCGGCGGCCGACCAGGGCCACACGGCGCGGGTGCGGCCCATCCGGGAGGTCCTGTTCGCCAGCGCCGGCAGCGGGTCGTCGTCGATTCTGTTCGCCAGCGCCGGATTGTTGATCGTAGTGGGCATTCGTTTTGGTGATCGCTTGCTCGAATGTTGCCAATCTGCTGATGGCTCGATCGGCGGCGCGGCAACAGGAGATGGCAGTGCGGCTCGCGATGGGAGCCAGCCGCGGAAGATTGCTGCGCCAGCTTCTGACGGAAAGCGTGATTCTAGGATTACTCAGCGGAGTGGCTGGGCTCGTTCAATCGGATATGGAGGGCTGCAGCTCATGTGGTCGCTTCGCTCAGCGAATTTCATGACATCCCGCGCTGGATCCTGCGGTTTTATTTATGCGCTGGCGATCTCACTGTTGACGGGCTTATTGTTCGGAACGGTCCCGGCGCTGCAGCGCGTCGCGGATCGATCTGGGCGAATCGCTGAAGGAGGAATCGCGAATGGTTGGACGAACGCGAAGCAGGGTCACGGTTGCCAACACTCTGCTGGTGGGCCAGGTGGCATTCTCATTTGTGCTGCTGATGACGGCCGCGCTTTTCCTGCGAAGCATGGCGCGGGCTTATGAGATCGATCCGGGATTTCAGACCAAGCATCTGGCGCTGTTCTGACGAATCCCGGGCAAAACGGATACAGACCAGGCGCGGACGAAAGCGTTTTATAAAGACGCCCGGGCGCGAGTCGAGGGGCTGCCGGGGGTTGAATCGGTTTCCTGGGCCACGAATCTTCCATTGTGGGGACGCGTCGTCAACGGATTGCAGATTGAGAAGCGCGAAAAGCGGTCGAAGGCCGATACGGTTTCGACGATTCTCAATGTCGTCGATCTGCGCTACTTCGAAACGGCAGGCGTGGCGATCGATAAGGGGCGCGTGTTCGCGGAAGCAGATCGTGAGGACTTCGCTCCCGGTAGCGATCGTGAACGAAAAGGTGGCGCACGATTTCTGGCCGGGGCAGGATGCGATCGGTAAGCGCGTTCAGTTGCCTGGCGAAAAGCGGATGCGCGAGATCGTGGGGATCGCAAGGACGGCGAACTATTCGACGCTTGGCGGAGCCGCCGCAAGCGTGCGTCTATGTGCCGCTCGAACAGAGCTTTTCGGATGTCATTGAGTTGTATTCGTGCGCAGCAACGGGAGATCCACAACGATTCTGATGCCCGCCGTTCAACGAGAGATGCACGCTGCCGGGCCGGAGGTTTTGGTTCACGATGTCCGAACTGGTCACGAAATCATCGACGGAGCGTTATTCCAGGCGAAGATGGGCGTGATGCTTCTGAGCAGTGTTCGGGCTGCTGGCGCTCGCTTTGGCGAGCATCGGGTTGTACGGAATCATGGCCTATTCGGTGAATCAGCGAACACGGGAAATCGGCGTGCGGATGGCATTGGGCGCAGCGCGATCGAGTGTGCTGCGGCTGATTTTGAGGCAAGGGATGTCGCTGGTGTTGACGGCGTGCGATTGGCTTCGTGGCGGCGCTGATCGTAGGGCGTTTGTTGCGCGGATGCTGTACGGCGTCAGCGCCGAGCGATCCGATCGAGCGTGGCGGGAGCAGCGGTGGTGCTGGTTGCGGTCGCGCTGTTGGCGTGTTATCTGCCGGCGCGGTGGGCGAGCCGGGTGGATCCGTTGGCGGCGTTGCGCGAGGGGTGACGGCGGGGGCCGCCGTGAAACCACGACCCGCGATTGTGCGGATTCTCTGGACGATTTGTGTTTTCTTAGCGCTGATCGGAGTTGCCGTGGCGATCCGGCGAATTGTGCAACTAGCCGCTCCCTCTCCGGCTCCGGCTGGACTTTCCGGAAGCGGCCGCGATGGATGCGGGTTTTGCACGGCATCGCCTGTTGACTCTGGTCCACATCATTCCCGGGATGCTTTTCATGGTGCTGGCGCCTCTCCAGTTTGTCCGGAGGCTGCGGAGCCGCTGGCCCCGAGTGCACCGTTGGACCGGGCGCGTGGTGATTGCATCGGGGATGATTATCGGCGGCACGGCCCTGGTGATGAGCCCTCAAATGGCGATCGGCGGCGCTAATGAGACGGCCGCGACGATGTTATTCGCGATTGTTTTTCTGTTCGCTTTGGTGAAAGCATTCCTGTATATCCGGCGGGGCGAGGTTGCTCTGCACCGGGAATGGATGATTCGGGCGTTTGCTGTTGGATTGGCCGTGGCTACTGTCCGCCCGATTGTGGGCGTGTTCTTCGCCACGCGAAGTCTTACGCATTTGACGCCTCACGACTTTTTTGGCACGGCTTTTTGGCTTGGCTTCACGGTGCAGTTGATGGCCGCGGAGGCGTGGATCAACTACACGAGGCCTCGCTCGCAAGCGCTCACGCGCTGATCGAGGAATCGGCGCTCCATCGGGTTGCGCGCCAGAGCGAGCGCTGCCTGGAAGTGCTCGCGCGCGGTTTCGTGCCTCCCGCGGCGAAATTCAAGCTCGCCTAGCGCCGCGGAGTAGAAGGGATATGCGGCGAGACGATCGCGGCCGGTGATCGAGCCGATCTCTTCGAGTCCACGCTCGGGACCCTCGTTCTGCGCGATCGCGATGGCGCGATTGAGCGCGACGATCGGCGAAGGACGAATCGTCATCAACGTGTCGTAGAGTGAAACGATGGTTTCCCAGTCCGTGTCTTCCGCGCGAATAGCGCGCGCGTGAACCGACGCGATGGCGGCCTCGACGTGATACTCGCTGAGTTCGGCGCCTGTGGCGGAAAGGTCCAGGAGCTGCTAGCCCTTCGCCGACCAGTTCCTGGTCCCATCGCGATCCGATCCTGATCAAAAAGTGAACTCAAGTTACCCGATGCGTCGATGCGGGCCGGAAGGCGCGCCGCGTGAAGACACATGAGGGCGGCGAGCGCGTATGTCGCCGGCGTCCTCCCGAGCGGGTGCTCCAGGAGCATCGCGGTCAGACGCATCGCCTCCTGGCAGAGCTCAGCGCGCACCGCCGATCTCGGCGCGACGCGCCGTGATAGCCCTCGTTGAACAGCAAGTAGAGCGCGCGGTGGACGGCTGGAAGACGCGCGGAGAAGTCGGCCGCGGCCGCGACGTCGAAGAGCCTCTTCGATGCCGCGAGCACTTTCTTGGCCCGCGTGATCCGCTTCTCGATCGCCGCGTGGGTGCTGACGAACGCGCTGGCGATTTCGCCCACGCTGAAGCCGCACAGGATGTTGAGAACGAGCGCGACCTGCGCCTCTTCGGGCAGATCGCGGATGGCAGCAGGAGAACATCATGCGAAGCAGATCGTCCTTGATCGCGTTCGGCTGCAAAGAGCTCCTCCACCACGGGGGCGAGCGTCCATTCACTCTCGAGCAGCCGTCCCAGTTCAGGCGCGAAAGTGCGCGCCGTGCGCTCGCGCCGCAGAACGTCGAGCGCGCGGTTCTTCGCCGTGGCCATCAGCCAGGCGGACGGATTCTCCGGCACGCCGCGGAATTTCCACACTTCCAGCGCGCGGCAGAAGGCGTCCTGGACGACGTCCTCCGCCAGCGCGAGGTTGTGGACGCCGAAGATGCGCGTCAGCGCGGCGACCATGCGTCCCGCCTCGTGCCGGAAGAGATGATCGCCGAGCTCCATTTACATCTTCATTATCTGGATCGGACGCACTTCTACAGAACCTCCGACTTCAAGGATCGGACAGCCCTTTGAGAGCTCCAGTGCCTGGTCGAGATCCTTGGCCTCAACCACAGTGTAGCCGCCGACGACGTCTTTGGCTTCGGCGTATGGACCGTCGGTGACCATCTTTTGTTGGCCTTTGACAACCTTGCCGGTGTGCTCCAGCGGATGTCCGGGGTCCTTGAGATGGCCTTTCGCGCCGAGATCCTTGAACCAGGCGACCCATTTCTCCATTGTCTTCTGCATTTGCTCGGGGGACGCGGATGTGTCTCTTCCGCGAAATAGGTATGTGAATTCAGTCATTGCTTTTCTCCTTTAGTTTGGACTTCTAACCTTAAAACGTTTGACGGACCCGGTGGCGGACATTTTTTTTCGTCCTTGTCTTTTGGCGCGACCCAGTGGAGACTGGAATGAATTGAAACGCACATTGTCTGCCCGGACGATCGTATTTCTCGCGTACCTCGTTTTTTTATTTTCTGCTTGCGCCGTTGATGACGTCCAATCAGAGGCCCAGCGCGAGTTGTTCGCGGCGCGGTATGACAGAGCCGTGACTCTGTACACCAGACTGCTGACGGAGCAACCGGCGGAAACGGACGCGTGGTACGGCCTCGTGCGGGCGGAACTTGGGCTACGCCAGTCGCGGGAAGCGTACGCCGCGGCGGAGGAAGCGCTCAGGAAAGCGCCGCAATCCGCGGGCGCGCAGACGGCCGCTGGACTTGCCATGTACAGGCGCGGCGATTTGGCCAAAGCAGAAGCGCAACTTCCGCGCGGCGCTGAGAATCAAGCCGGACTATCCGGGCGCGTTAATGGGGCTGGCGTCGGTATTTTCGTCGGTTTCGATGTTCAAGAGCGCCCGAGACCTGCGGCTGAAGGCTTACAGCCAGTCGCCGAACGATCCGGAACTGATGATGGCATACGCAAACACGTTAAGGGGCGAGGAACTCATTGGGAAGTTGGAAGCAGCACTGGCGCTGTGTGATCCATCGAGCGAAAGAGCCCGTAATCTGGGGGTATTAATTGCCAATTTGCGGGCGGCAGGCCAGCGAAGGCTGAGACGGTTGACGAGTCCGTACGAGGACAGCCGTGTGAAGCTTTTCCAAATAATGGATGGCCCTTCGCGGCCTCGAGGCGTGGGAGTGCATCTGCGATTGAATGGGAAGCAGACGGCAAAGCTTTTGCTGGATACGGGCGCTTCGGGAATCGCCTTGTCGCCGAAGCTGGCGGAGAAGGCCGGGCTACAGGTGATCAGCGGCGAGGCTTCGGAGACAAAGGGGATTGGCGATCAAAAAGCGCAGACGTCGGTGGCCTATCTGGCGTCGGAAGTGCGCGCAGGCGATACGGCCTTCGCCGATTACCCGGTGGCAGTATTTCGCGGCGCGCAGACCTCCGATTTCGACGGGTTGATTGGGGCGGACGTCTTTCAGCAGTTTCTGGTGAAGATCGATTTCGTGCAAATGGCAATTTCGCTGGAGGCCAGACCGGAGGGCGCTCCTCAAGCCTCGGACGAGCTAATGGATTGGAATGGTAAGCCCACCCAGGGTTTTTATCGCGTCTTTCGATTCGGCGATCATCTGGCGGTTCCGACGTTTATCAATGGAGCGCATCCGTCACTTTTTCTGATCGATTCGGGGTCGACTTCGAACCTGATTGATGCGGAGACGGCGAGGGAATTCACCAAGGTGAGGAGCGATTCGCGAACGATTGTCAAAGGCATCCAGGGAAAAGTAGATCAGGCTTCCCGTGCCGATCGCATCTCACTGATCTTCGCGGGGTTTCGGCAGGATAACCCGGATCTGATAGCAATCAATTTGGAGAAGATGAACGATTCGATGGGCGTGGGTTTCGGGGGTATTCTCGGTATGCCGGTGCTGGCTAATCTGGCTGTGACGATTGATTATCTTAAGGGCGCCGTGAAGTTTGACTACAAGAAGCCTTGAGCGCGTGATCTGCGCCGTGGCGCCCGGTGTAGGCTGGGCACCACGATCAGGAGTAGAAAGCCACGACTAATGGGTCGTTTCGGGACATTTAGCAAACGCACCATTTTGATGACACAGAACTAGTGCAATAGGTTGGCGCAGATCATCGGAGAGTGTCAAGCACACGGAGTTCCAAAATCGCCTTGACGCTGGACACTGTTAGTATCACAATGTAGTTGTAACCATGCTTGGCGAATTTGAATACCTCTTGATCACCGCGGCAGCGGGACTCGGCGACGAGGCTTATGGCGCGGCGATTCGTGAAGAGATTGAGACTGCGACCGGTCGAAAGTGCTCGATTGGCGCGCTTTATACGACCATTGATCGCCTGGAAACAAAGGGTCTTCTTAAGACTTGGATGGGCGATGCCACGCCGCAACGGGGCGGCCGCGCCAAACGCATGGTTCGTGTGACGCCGAAGGGCGTGCAGGCGGCGAAAGACTTCTACGACACGGTGACGCGCGTCAGCCGCGGCGCGTCGTGGGCGGCGAACCGAAGGGGAGAGCCTTTCATGATGGGGTTCGGCTGGGCGCTGTTGGACTTTGTCTCGCGATTGCTCGAGCGGGACGAACGCGAGGCTGTGCGGGGCGATCTGATGGAAGCCGGTGAAAGCGCCTGGCGCGGGCTGTTTGATGTGCTCGGCCTGGTGGTCCGCCGGCAAGCACGCTTTGGAGAGATTGGCGGCCGTGGCTCGCGACGTTCGGAGTGGCGCTTGCCTTGCACGCTGCTGCTGATGGGTTTTTCCTTCTCGGTCAGCCAGAGCTTATCAACGGATTATTGCGAACCCAGTTTATTGACCCGAAGCTTCTAGGCAACCGGACTGAGTCTCCGGGATATTGCAGTTGCTGTGCTATCTCTTGTCTGCTTTTCGCCTGGTCTGGACGGCGGTTTTGTGGTGGGATCGGTGTCGCGGCGGACGGTTTGGGTGAGCGCTGCTTTGTCTTTCTCGCCGTGTTTGTTTTGCCTGGCGAGGTTCCGCGTGGAATCTTGTCGCGGTTCTGCCTGCTTCTCTTTTTGTGCCGGCGATTTGGGGAGTTCGGCGGGGTTTGCGAATTTCCCGGATCAAACTGCAGCTCGGCGATCATTCTGGCGGTGGGCGTGACGGTATTGACGATCGCTACGTGGAGCAGCACGGGCCTGTCGATTCCCAGTTTGGCGCTAAGTTGGCCGGCGTGGTATCTGGTTGCGACTGCGTCGAGCCGAACGGGCTGCTAAGGAGAGCAGGAAATGGCGGCTGAACTTACGTTGACCGTTAACGGCGCGAAGCAATTGTGTCCGCTGCGCCGGAGACGCCTTTGCTGTTTGTGCTGCGCAACGATCTGAAATTGACCGGGCCACGCCTCGGCTGCGGGCTTGCGCAGTGCGGCGCGTGCGCCGTGCTGGTGGATGGGAAAGAAGTCCGTTCGTGCGTTACGCCGGTCTCCTCCGCGGTTGGTAAGCGGGTGACCACGATCGAAGGGCTGCCCGCGGTTTGGGCGGCGCAGAAGGGTTTGAGCGCGGCCGATGCGGCCAAGACTCTGCACCCGGTGCAACAGGCGTGGATTGATGAACAGGTGCCGCAGTGCGGCTACTGCCAGAGCGGCATGATGATTGCCGCGTGCGAATTGCTTGCCAAGAACCCGAATCCGACCGTGGCGGAGATCAAGGACGCTTTCACGAACACGCCGCCTTCGCCACATCTGTGCCGCTGCGGGACGTACTGCCGCGATCATCGATGCCGTGCAGCGCGCTGCCAGGGCCATGAAGGCGTGAATGAGCTAGTGACTACTAGCACCGGAAGCGCTCACGCGGCGCGGCTTCGTCAAAACTGGCGGCGCTCTTTTCGTCTCACTCGGAATTCCGGCGGGATTCTTCCGCCAGTGCTGCTGAAATCCAGACTTCGCTTGACCCGCGCTGCTCGCGTCGTGGCTCGAGATCCGCAGCGACAATACGATTCTCATGCGCACGGGCCGTACCGAAACCGGCACCGGCATGAGTGCGTTTTACGCGCAGATGATTGCCGAGGAATTGAGTGTCCGGCCGGAGGCGATTACGCTCATCCTGGGCGACACCGACAAGACTCCGGACGGCGGCTATTCGGCTGGTTTCTTGTCCGGCGCGGAGAATCGTTCGCAAGGTCGCCGCGTACACGTATCAGGCGCTGCTTGGAGCTGGCCGCGACGCAACTCGGTGTTCCTGTTTCCGCTCTCACCGTCAGCGACGGGATCGTGTCGGGCGGCGGAAAGAGCATCAGTTACGGGCAACTCGTCCAGGGCCAGCACCTCGATTTGAAGATTCCGGTACCGGCAAGCCCGCGAGGGTGGATCCGCGTCACGGACACGGCATCGCTGGGCTGGATGGTTTCACGGTTACGGGAGACCCGCCGATGAAGCCGATGAGCCAATACAAGGTCATCGGAACGTCTTATCCGATGCCCGGCATTCCCGGACAAAGTCACCGGCAAGACGCAGTGGAGTTGCGACGTCACGTTGCCCGGGATGCTGCATGCCCGCATGGTGCGGCCCGCGACTCTGGGATCGACTCTGATCTCGGTTGGCGCAATCGATAAGAAGCGGTTTCCGACCGCGGAAGTGGTGAAGAAGGGCAATCTTGTTGCGGTGGTTTCTCCCAATGAATGGGAGGCGGTCAGTGCGGCGCGGGCGGTTGCCGCCGGCACGAAGTGGACCGCCTGGTCCGGACTGCCGGGCAGCGAGAACCTGACGAAAGTCCTTCGCGAGTACAAGTGGGGTGCGCCAGGAAAGCCGCGGGAATGCCGCCGATGTGACTGCGGCGATGGCGAGCGCGCCCAAGACGATCTCGGCGACTTATGAACAGCCGTATACGTCGGCACGCTCCGATTGGTCCGTTTGTCGCGGTCGCCGATGTACGCGGCGATGGCGACGGTGACGGTCTGGACCCATTCGTCGCAGTCGCAGGGGCTGCGCGCGCAGATCGCGAATACGCTGAGCGTGCCGGTGGAGAAAGTCGTGGTCCGCTGGCTGGAACATTCCGGCCAGTACGGGCGGACGACTTTCGGCGGCGATGGCGCCGAAGGCGATGCCGTGATCCTTTCGCAGTTGACCGGCAAGCCGGTGCGGGTGCAGTGGACATTGCAGGAGGACCTGGCGTGGTCGAGTGTCTCGCCGGGATGGGTGTCGGATATGAAGGCGGGGCTCGATGCGAATGGCCGCGTGACCGCGGTGCACAGCGCCTCGTATTCGCCGCACAGTTCGATGCGCGGCTGCTGGGCGCCATTCTCGCCGGGATGCCTGCAGCACGTCACAAGCCGCAGGTTGGGTTGCGACGGAGTGGCCTTACGACAAGATTCAAAACAGGCTGGAACAGGCGTACGGGATGCCGAACATCGGAGCGGAATCGGCGAGCTGGCGGGCTGCGCGGCAACATTATGCGCACGCCGGGACAGCGTCCAGCAGAACTTCGCGCTGGAGGCGTTGATGAATGAGGCTGCCGCTGCGGCGGGCGCCGATCCGATTCAGTTCCGGCTTGACCATACGACCGATCAGCGGCTGATCGATGTGCTCAACGCCACGGCGAAAGCGGCGGGATGGGAGCCGCGGCCGTCGCCGCATCCTAAGGCGCGCAAGAGCGGGGGCGGTCCGGTGACCGGGCGCGGCGTCGGTATTATCGTCCGCAGTAACGGTTACTGGGTGGGCATCGCCGAGGTTGCCGTTACTCCGGCTACTGGAGCGGTGCAGGTGACGAAGGTTCACGATCGGTCTCGATTGCGGCAAGATCATCAACCCGCGGCAGCTCGACCGGTGCATGAAGAGCGGAGTCGTCATGGGCCTGAGCGAAGCGCTCAAAGAAGAAGTCACCTTCGACACCGGAAAAGTGACCAGCACGGATTGGAGCCGCTACAAGATTCTGACGATGGAGGAGATGCCCGAGATCAAGGTCGTCCAGATCTCGCGCGACGACAACGGTTTTGGCACCGGCGGAGAGGCCGCGAATGCGGTGGGTCCACCGGCGGTTGCCGCCGCGTTCTTCGATGCAACTGGGGTGCAACCCGGCGGATCCCGCTGACACCGGCTTATGTGGCGACGCTGCTTAAGGGTTAGCGCGGAGGAGTATGGTCTGTCCGACCGCCAGTCGACCGATGCGAGTGACCGCGCCGTAGATTCCCGCGTTGTTCTGGTTCGCACGAACGACCGCCTTCAGCACTTCTGGCGCAGGACTTGCCGAGTCGGGATCAAGGTTCACCATCGAGCAGCGAACGTCGCGCATCGTGACGGTGATGGCGGGGGCGTCGTCCCCCTCGCCGAATGAGAGCACACCGCCCAACCACTCGTCCTCCTGGAAGGGAACCGATCGCAGTAAACGAACGACAACATTCGGGCGAAATCGTCGCACGTCCGGGCTCCGCCCTGCGAGTCGTCCGATCTCGCGCACCGTATCGGAGGCGATCACGGAGATGCTCGCTTCATCGAAGATGCCATGCTTCAACTGCATCATCTGCACGGGAGCCCCGTACCGGCGTCCGACCTCCGCGGCCAGGTCCTCCCCGAAGACAGGCATCTCTTCGCCATCCGGCGTGCGAATATGCGTAGGAAGGTCTCCCTGAGCACCGTCTTCACGGCGCTGCGGAGCAAACAGGAGCAGGTCGGGAAGCTTGCTTGCTGTTAGCCACGGGAACCCGCTGCGGTCATCCATCCGCCGGAATGCCAGGCGTCTGTCACCATCGAGGCCGTGCCAGCCCAGCTTGGCGACCTCGAGTCGTTCGCCGCCCATGGACTTCACGGGATACCGGAAGATCGCCTCCACATGTCCGATTTCTATGAGCATGCTCGATCCGAGTCCGCCCAACGTCAAGTTTCTTGCGCCGATATGCGGATTCGCGCTTATCGAGTTCGCGCTTGGGCGCCGCGATGATTTCACGCGCTGACGCTTGGTCAGTCCAGTATATTATCACCCCTTGATTGGGATCCATATCTCGAATCCTCCGGTTCCCGGTGCGCGGGTCGAATTCTTCTCCGTAGCGTTCGAATTCGGGTCCTTCCGCGGGCTGATGTCCCGATTCCGGGAGTCCCTTGTTCCAAATTGTGAACCAGGTCCGGCGGATCGTTGTAATGTGATCGCGATGGGCGAACACCGCGTATCGTTGGGCGGGAATGCGCAGATGACTCAGCTCGGCGGGGACTCTGGAAAAATCGGACACCTCGACGCCGCAGATGTAATCGGTGTTGCCGGCATCGTCGCTATTGCAGAGTGCACCATATGTGGTGCGGCCGATTTGTCCGGGGATATTGCCGAGGTAGGGCATGAATCGCTGCCACTGCGCGGGAATGCCGGCGCAGGTTTTGGAATCGTAGCGTTCGCTCAATCCCGCGATGAGGAGTGTCTTGAGATTCTCCACTCGCGGCGGTTCCAGGTTTGTCAGTAAGGTTTCATCCATTTTGATGGGCTCCATAAGGTCTATTCCTTTCAGATTTCCGCGCGCTCGAAGGGCTTCGGGTGTCAGGCCGAATTGATCGCGAAACGCGCGGGTGAATGCCTCGTGCGACCCGTATGCCGCGTCGAGGGCGACGGTTAGAATATCGGGCGCTCCGGTGGAGAGCGTCCGGGCGGCTTCGGTCAAGCGGCGGCCACGTACATAACGAATAATCGAATAGCCGGTGGCGATGCCGAAGGCGCGCGACAGGTGATAACGGGACACGCCGGCGGCGTTGGCGACATCGTCGAGCGTCAGGTCATCCGTGAAGTGGCTTTCGATAAACCAGAGTGCCTTTGCTACGGGGTTCATATCAGTACGAAGACAGAATAACCACTCCTGGGAACGGCCACTTGATCGGGATTGCGGTTGAGGGCGAGGTTATTCGGCGTCCCAATTCCAGCTTGGCTCGGCACGGCTGCCGCGCTGCGCGAGCCATGCATCCACGCGCGTGTTCACCGGCACATGACGCTCGGGTATCTTCGCGCCGGCGGCGGTCAGCGCCTCGAGAATCGCGATATAAACATCCGGATCGCCGCCGTGCGCCGCCGACCACAGCGTCTGACCTAACACCGTTCCTCCATACACGTTTTTCACCTCAAGGGGCGCATTGTGGCGTAGCAGCAGCTTGACCGTGTCCAGATTTCCGCCGATGACGGCCCAATGCAATGCGGTTTGATCGCCGCCACCGCGGGGCGCTGCCAGATCCACGTCCTTTGTCAGCAGGAACTCTACAACGCTGTTTCGGCCGTATCCGCAGGCGTAGGCGAATGCTTCATTCAGTTGCTCTTTGGTGGCGTTCGGTTTCAAGCTGCCATCTTCGGCGAAGAAGCTTTTTACGATGTCGAGACGGCCAAGCCCGGCGGCTGCCGCAAGGTCGAGGGGTGCGCCGCGACTGGCGAGAAACCCGGCGGCTTTTGGTTGCCCATTTGCGAGACAGGCGATGACGATTGATTGCCTATTGCCGGCGATCGAATGCTGTTGGAGGCTCGCGCCGTGGTCCAGGAGTTTTTGGAGCAGGGTTTCCTGTACGCCGGCGCGCTCGGGATGGACGCTGGTGGCGGCCAAACCTAGAGTGGTGCATCCGCCACCGTACACGTCTGCTATTGCGTCGATGGCGGCGCCGGCGTTCAACAGTATCTCCGCGATCTCGACGATGTTCTTCGGGGTCTTCTGGCGATATCCTTCGACGCCGTTCGCCGAGACGTAGTGGAGCAACGTTGCTTCGTGTTCGCGCGTGGAACTCGCGTGGATCAGGGATGGGTCTTCGTGCAGCAATCGTTTGAGCGCCGCGATGTCACCGTTGACGATGGCGTCGGCCGAGGCTTCGAATCTTGAGACCGGCGAAGTCTTTCGGGCGAGGGCTTCGAGGTGCCTGGCAAATTTCGGCCAACTCTCGAAGCCGTGCGACCTGGCGATTACAAATTGTGCTCCGGTAACTGTGCACGTTCTGCCGCTTGGGTCGCTGCCCAACAACTTGCTGTGGGCGAAGGCCTCGACTTGGTTCGCGGAGACGATAATCCGTGCTGGGAATTCTGACAGTTTTGCGAGCTTGCGAATCCATTGCTCGGTCCAGGTACCGATGGCCTTTTCGCCGCCCGATTTGCAGGCTTTGGCCAGTGCTTTTGCGAGTTTCTTGTAGCTCTCAAGGCTTGGGCGCGGGGGAAGCGGGAGGGCCGCTTGGGGGTTGGGAAACATTTAAGTGGGTGGGCATAGCCCTTTCCGCGGACTGGATGCGCCCCTCGCGCTTAGTTCAGGATAGACCTTGCCGTTTTGCGGGGCAAGGCGGCAAATATCAGCACCGCCGGAACTGGCCCGATCATCACACCATCATGGGTACCGGTTGCAGTGGCGTGTTGCGCTTCAAACGCCATCTAGCCGCCGTATAATGGCTATCGGCGGAGACTCGCCTAACATTACTGGAGGTTCCATAGAGTATGTCTTTACAAATTGGCGACACTGCTCCCGATTTCACAGCGAACACCACTGAAGGGCCGGTTCACTTCCATGAATGGATCGACGGCCAATGGGCGGTTCTGTTCTCGCATCCAAAGAACTTCACGCCCGTCTGCACGACGGAACTGGGATATACGGCCAAACTCAAGCCCGAGTTTGATAAACGCGGCGTCAAAGTGATTGGCCTGAGCTGCGATGCGCTGGAGAATCACGATAAGTGGTCCAAGGATATCGAGGAGACGCAAGGCGCGGCTTTGAATTTTCCTCTTATTGCCGACCATGACCGGAAGGTGGCGAATCTTTACGGGATGATTCATCCCAATGCGAGTGACACGATGACTGTGCGCTCGGTTTTCATTGTCGGACCCGATAAAAAGATCAAGCTGAGTCTGAATTATCCGGCCAGCACGGGACGGAATTTCGATGAGGTGCTGCGGGTGATCGATTCGCTGCAGCTTACGGCGAAGAGCCAGGTGGCGACACCGGTGAACTGGAAACAGGGCGAAGACGTGATTATCGTGCCGGCCGTGTCTGATGAGGACGCGAAGAAGAAGTTTCCGGGCGGGTGGAAAACGCTGAAGCCGTATCTTCGCCTGGTACCTCAGCCGAAAGGCTAATTACTGGTGAGATAGCGCTTTACAATCGCTGGAGATCTGTTGGCGGATTTGCCGGACGCGGCCGAGAAGGTCGCTTTCCGGCGGCTCCGGTTTCCAGGGAGAGAAGCCGAGCACTCCGTCTGCGCGCTGAACGAAGATGTAGGCGGGTTCGGCGGACGGAAACGCGATGGTTTCGATGACTCCGGCTTCGCATGACCGTTGGCCCGTCAACTTGGCCGCGCCGGCGTTTGCGTAGGGACTCTTCGGTCCCCAATCTTCCAGAAACTTGTTCAAGTCATAGTCGGGACAGGGCTTTTCGTCCGTGCAACCCCACATGGCGTAGGCGTTTTTGTAATCCTGCTTGCGGAGCAGGTCCAGAAACTGGTCGATTCGTTTCACTTCGCTGTAGTTTCGGAACTGGAAATAGACGGCGGTGCCGACGACGAGAATCGCGAGGATGGCGAGAATTAGCCATCGGATGGTCTTCTCACGCTTTTCCTCTCCGGCGCCGTAGCCCGCCAGATAATTGGTCGCCATAGCTCTATTCTACCGTGGTTCCGGCCTATCCAGGGTCATCGGAGATCACGCTAAGCAATGTGTAATGAATGGGTTTCCGGGCCTTATAGGAATTTCCCTGAGAGCAATGTAATAGAACTAGAGTATTCTGCCGATATTTTGGTGTTGGTGCTAGTATCGTGTCTTGGATCTCTTTCATGCGCGTGGCCCTCTATCTTTGCATATGTTCGACATTTGCCTTTCCCCAAACCAAATTGGTGGCAGTGGGTGAGATCGGCAATGCGAACCTTCCGGCACAACGGATCGGCGCAGACGATCTGGTTTCCATTTCCGTTTACGATTCTCCGGAACTGACTCGAACCATTCGCGTAGGGGCGACTGGCGAAATCAATCTGCCGATGTTGAAGAATCCGATCAAGGCGGCTGGGCTGCTGCCGAATGAGCTGGAAAAAGGTATTGCCACGGCGCTGAAGACGGAACAGATTCTGGTCGATCCGATGGTCACGGTGACGGTTGTGGAATACCGCAGCCGTCCTATCAGCGTTACCGGGGCAGTGCGGAAATCGATCACATTCCAGGCTTATGGCGGAGTGACTTTGCGCGAAGCCCTGACGCGGGCGGAAGGACTGACGCCGGAGGCGGGGCCGGACATCCTGATCACGCGGCCGGGGAAGAGCGAGAACGGCGTGGCCGGCCCTCGACTGACTGAGCGGGTGGCGGTGCGGGCGCTGATTGAGGCGAACGATCCGTCGGCGAACATGCCTCTTTCGGGCGGCGAGGAAATTTCAGTGCCGGAAGCGGGGCGGGTATATATCGCCGGAAACGTGAAGAAGCCCGGTGTTTTCCCAATGAAAGATTTGTCTGGAATTACGATTCTGAAGCTGGTAGCCATGGCTGAGGGACTTGCTCCTTACTATGGCAAGGAAGCCTTCATCTACAGGCGGGAAGCCGGTGGAAACGCGAAGGACGAGATCCCTGTGGCTTTACAAAAAATTATCGATCGAAAGTCCCCTGACGTTGTGCTGCAATCCGATGATATTGTTTACATCACGGATGCGAAGGGGCGGCGCCTGACGGCCACGGCGCTGGAAAAGATTGTGGGCTTTGGCGGATCGACTGCATCCGGCGTCCTGATCTGGGGACGTTGAACCCGCATGAGCCTAGGTCCGAATAGTCGCGAGTTGCAACCGGCGTCTGAGGCGCCCCGGCCGGCCCATCGTCCGCTCCACCATGCGATACCGGCGGCCGATTTCGACGAGCCATCCGTTCCGTTCGCCAATTATCTTTGGGCATTCAAGCAGCATCGCTGGAAGATTTTGTCGTTCATCGTGGCGGCGGTGGCGGGCGCATGGATTGTTTCGGCTCGTCTCACTCCTATATATGAGGCGACGGTGACGCTGGACGTGGATCGGCAGGCGCCTGCCGGGTTGCTGGGTCAGGACTCGCAGCGGGCCGCCAGCGCCGACTCGGACCAGTTTCTTTCGACGCAGATGAAGCTCATCCAGTCGGATTCGGTATTGCGGCCAGTGGCGCGAAAGTACAACCTGCTGGAAAAAGAGAATCAGAAGAGCGATCAGCCGGGGATGAGTGCGGAACGGTTAGAAGATGCGCCGGTGTTGCTGAGGAATCTGAAGGTCAACCGGCCGGTGAATACATTTCTGCTGCTTATCAGCTATCGCTCGACCGATCCCGTGCTGGCTTCGGATGTTGCCAATGGTATTGCGACTTCCTACTTGCAGCATAACTATGATGTGCGGTTCAAGGCGACTTCCGGACTGGCCAATTTCATGGACAGGCAACTGGAAGAGTTGAAAGCCAAGATGGAAGCTTCCAGTCAGCGGCTGCTGCAATTCGAGCGCGAGCTGAATGTGATCAATCCGGAAGAGAAGACGAACATTTTGTCGGCGCGGTTGTTGCAACTCAACACCGAATACACAAGTGCGCAAGGCGACCGGGTGCGGAAAGAGGCTGCGTACAATTCGGTGAAGAGCGGCACGCTGGAATCGGTTCAGGTCTCCACGCAAGGTGAATCGTTGAAGAAGCTCGGCGAGCGTCTCAACGAGGCGGACGAGAAATTCGCCGAGGCGAAGGTACATTACGGCGTGAATCATCCGGAGTACAAGAAAGCCGAGGCGAAGGTGGAAGAGGTTCGGCAGGAGCTTGAGCGAGGCAAGAAGAACAGCGCGCAGCGGGTGGAGGTGGAGTATCGCGAGGCGGTGAGCCGCGAGCAGATGCTACAACGATCGGTGGCGGAAGCGAAGACCGAATACGATCACGTGAACGCGCGCTCGGGTGAGTATCAAGCGATCAAGCGGGAGGCTGACGCGGATAAGAAGCTGTACGAGGAGTTGACGCGGAAGATTAAAGAAGCTGGAATCAACGCCGGGTTCCAGAACAGTATGATCCGCATCGCCGACCCGGCTCGTCCGCCTCTCAATCCGGTGTCGCCGAATATCAATCTGAATGTGCTGCTGGCGTTTCTTATTTCGACGCTGATGGCGAGCGGCGCGGCGCTTGTTTCCGATGCGATGAACAAGACGGTGCGGGATCCGGAGCAGATCTGGAAGGTGTTCAATACGCCGGTGATTGGGGCTCTGCCGAAAGTGAAAGCCTGGAAGCGCGGGTTGGCGCTATCGAGCGGCGAGGGTTCTAGGGAATTGGCGCGGGTAACGAGCGGGCGGGATGATGGCGCTTTGGTTTATTCGGAGGCTCTGCGGAGTTTGCGTAACGCGATCCTGCTGAGCGGTATCGAGCGTAACGCGCGGTCGATTCTTGTGACGAGTGCGCTGCCGCGCGAGGGAAAGTCGACGGTTGCTGCGAATCTGGCTGCGTCCCATGCGGAACAGGGTCGGCGGACATTGCTGATTGACGCCGATTTGCGGCGTCCGACGATTCATCGGGTGTTCAATCTGCCAGGTAAGGAAGGGCTGGCCGGCGTTCTGCTGGCGCAGACTCCGTGGCGCGATGCGCTTTGGAAGTACGATGGCCTGACGAACCTGGATATTCTGCCGGCGGGCGTGATGACGAACCGGGCGCTGGATTTGATTGGCGAGGGGTTGCAGGAGATTTTGCTGGAAGCGGCGACGAGTTACGATTTCATCGTGCTGGATGCTCCTCCTTTGCTTCCGTTTGCTGAGCCGCTGGAGATGGCGACGATGGTGGATGGCGTGGTGGTGGTGGCTCGCGCGGGGGTTACGGAGCGGAAGCAGATTGCTTCGGTGTTACATGCGCTGGCTCAGGTTCGTGCGAATGTTTTGGGTGTGGTTTTGAATGAAGTTCGGACTAACATGAGCGATAGTTATGGGTATATGAGCCACTACGGGAAGTATTATCGGGCGGCTAAGTAGGGGCGATAATAGTTGTCAGGGACGGGGCAGGCAAAAGACGATGACGAGCAAGACGCGAAGCAGTGCCGGTAGCCAGTCCCGCAAGGCCGTGAGCAAGCCACTGAGCGGCATTGCGACTAGTGGTGAGGAGTTAACGCCTAGGCAGAGTCTACTTCGGCAAATTCTGTCACTACGGAATTCGATCGAGGCTGAAAAAGGAATTCTTTCGGAAAGCTATCCGTTGATTCGCGAGGATCGTGAAAGATAGCGCATGCAGCACATTGTTGATGCGAGCGTTGTAGCAAAGTGGTTTCTTCCGGAAGCGCACAAAGATAAGGCAGAAAAACTTCTTCGCGATTTCCTTGATGAGAAAGTGGGACTGACGGCGCCCGACCTTCTTGTATCCGAGGTTGGCAACCTTCTGTGGAAGCGTAGCCTGAAGCTTAGGGATATATCGCCTGTTCAAGCAAGTCAAATGTATGGGAACTTCTTGGCGCTAGGACTCCGGCTCCGACCCTCAACAACTATCGCAGCGGCGGCGCTCAAACTTGCGACGGACCACAACCATCCGGTCTATGACATGCTCTACATAGCCTTGGCAGAGCAGAGCGCCTGCAAGTTCGTAACGGCGGATGAAAAGTTGATGAAGAAATTCAGTGCAACTTTCGCTTGCTTGAGCTGGCTGGGCGACATCTAAAGAAGGCGCCTACTCGGTCTCCCTGATGTGCTTGAGCCGTGACAGCAACTCAGGGGTTAGGCGTCTTTCAGTCTCGTGCGTTAGAAGGCCCGCGGCGTCCATGCTGCGAATGTGAACCCGATCTTTGTCCCGATTTGACGTGAGCTTCATCTGAAGTAAGTCCGCAACTGGAATCACCATTACTTCCTTTCCGTGGATGCGTTTTCGTTCCGGCTCAATCGGTGGGGCAGGGATCAGGCGGACGGCATTTTTGGCAGGCTCGTCATCGCCGTAGATCAGCATATCGACTCCGGCGGCGTGACGAAATCGGAATCCGTTCCTGGCGGCGGCTAGTTTGATCCGGTCCAAATCCGAACGGCGGACCATGAGATCAACGTCTCGCGTCAAGCTGGTGAATTCGGGATTTGCTTCCTCCACATGGATCAAGACAGCAAGTCCTCCAATAACTTCATAGGGAATATTTTCAGCAGTCAGCCCGTCAGTAATCTTGTGTAAGATCCCAACTAGATTAAACAGACGTTCTTCAAACAAAGTGTTTACCGCTCCCCCCCGAGCGGCTGTATCTGCGAGGAACTGCTGAAAGGTAACCATTGCCGTCAACCTCATTGTACGTAAGCCCGGAGGGGGCCACGTTATGATTCGACTAATGCACTCAAACCGCCGCGAGTTTTTTGGCCGGGCCGCTGCAGCCGGGCTGCTAACCGCGCGTCATGCCGCCGGGTCGAAGAGGCCGATCAAAGCGATTGCGTTCGATGCCTTTCCTATTCTTGATCCTCGCCCCGTTTTTGCGCTTGTGGAGGAACTATTTCCGGGCAAGGGCGCCGATCTTGCTGCCGCGTGGCGTACTCGACAGTTTGAATACGCCTGGCTGCGCACCATGTCGAAGAGTTATGCGGATTTCTGGCAGGTTACCGAAGACGCGTTGGTGTTCGCTGCGAAGATGCTCAAGCTGGATCTCACGAGCGATAAACGTGTCCGGCTGATGGATGCCTACCTGGCTATCCGGTGCTGGCCAGACGCGCCCGCCGCGCTACGCTCGTTGAAGAATTCGGGCATTCGTCTCGCATTCCTTTCCAATTTGACGCAGAAGATGCTGGAGGCTGGGATCCGGAACTCGGGGCTTGAAGGCGTTTTTGAACATGTGCTGAGTACCGATCTTGTTAAGGTGTATAAACCCGATCCGCGCGCTTATCAGATAGGCGTTGATGCTCTTCGGCTTAGACGCGACGAAATTGTCTTCGCGGCATTTGCCGGGTGGGATGCGGCGGGGGCGAAGGTGTTTGGTTACCCTACGTTTTGGGTTAACCGGCAGAATCAACCTGTGGAGGAACTTGGCGTGGTTCCCGATGCCGCGGGCGTGAATCTTGACGATCTTGTCCGTTATGTCGTGGCGTGACGTTCGTAGCTGGCGAGAACTCCGCTTAGGACGAAGAACAGGCCGGCCAATACTGGTTTCTGCAATGGGAAGTCCACCGCTGCGTGGATTAGCACCATTAGTAGTCCGATTCCCCAGGTGGACCGCACCGCCGGACGCGCCAATAGCCAGGTGAACCAGAGCAATGCGGCCAGGACGGGTAGGCCTCCTTCGGCGGTGAACTGCAGCCAGTCGTTGTGGGCGTAGTTCGCGTACTGGCCGTTGTCGAAGTGGGCGTATTGTGGATAGACTGTGGCCCATGTCCCTAGTCCGAAACCTGCCATGGGTTTCGCTCTGATCATCGCTATGGTCGATTCCACCAGGTCCTGCCTTACTTCGAACGGATCGGGCCTTTCCAGACGTTTTAGGAGCACGTCCCAGCCGACTACTGTTGTGAATACGGCTACGAAGATCAGGGTCACGGCTGAGGCTAGGGCGATTTGACGCCAGTTGAGCGTTTTTTGCCGCAGGGCTAACAGGAAGATGATCACGAGTTCGATTGTTGTGAGTGCAAAGCCGGTGCGCGACGCACTGCCGATGACTGCCGCGTACATGGCTGCGGCTACGCCGGCGTATCCCATTCGACGCTGTGGGTCGTGCAGGGCTCCGAGGATGGCTAGTGGGATGGTCATCTCGATGAGCGCGGCGAATTGGTTTCGGTTGATGAACGTGCTGAAGTCGAAGGCCGCGAATCCTATGCTGCAGATCAGGCTTACCGCGAAGGCGAAGAAGAGTAGCGCCAGGAGAAAGAAGAAGCGCACGCGTGCGTCTGTGAAGATCTGGAACGAGAGGGTGAATAACGCCAGGTTTGTGCCCCATAGGAGCAGGGCGTTTCCGGTGTCCCATGGATAGACGGTTCGCCCGAGCGCGAACTGTATCGCTCCGCAGGCGAGAATTGCCGCGATGGGAGCCATCATCGGATGAAGCATGATCGGCTTTCTGCTGCCGAGCACGTATGCGATAAGCAACAGGAACGCGCCTGTCTGTAGCAGGCTGACCGGCCACCATGCCTGAATCCAGGCGACGAGTACCGAGACGAACAATAGTGCCGCCAGAGCTACGGCAACGGCCAGCGGGAATTTTTGCCTCACTCGGCGAACTCCAGCTTGAGTCCGCGGATGGAAATTGAACCTTCGGCGCGTGTTGTCCCGGGCACTCTGGCGTAGGTGAGTATCAGGCGGGCCAGATTTTCGCTGGTGGAATGGAAGAGCATTTCGCTGGTCTTCCATTCTTCGGCCGCCGCCAGATCCGATTGAGTTTCCTTGGCACGCCAATGAATTCCTGTTTTAGGTGGGAGGTTGGCGGTTCGATATTCGAAGCTAAGACGGTATGCGCGATTTGGCGATACGGGGACTGATTGCGCCAGCAGCTCGCACTTCTCGGGTTGATTGCCGGACAGTGAGAGACGGAGGCCTGGGGACAATCGGGTGGCGTAGATCTCGGCTGCCGGGGGCATGGTCCATTGAAAGACCCTGGGGGCTTCGGTGACCTCGGGCTTGACGGTGAAATCGCCGTCGGTGAGTGTTTGTCCTTTCGCCGGGTCGGTTGGCGGGAATGGAACTAGCCGGCGGCGGCAGAGTGCGTTCCAGATTTCCACCGATCCGGTCCAGCGGCAGTAATAGGCGAGCAGGCTGACATCCTGGTTGGCGAAGTGCTCCAGGACGTCCTTGGCGGCGCCGGCCGCGGCCTCGGGGCGAGTGGTGGCGATGGTGTAGGCGAGATATTGACGTAGCACGGGTTCGCTTCGAGGAAGTACACGGGCAATCTGCGCCGGGTCGTTGGTGAAGTTCCAGCAAAGCTCGAAGGCGGGGCGGAGGTCGATTTGATCAAATGTGAGAACCTGGCGGATGGATTCCCAGAATTCGGCGGGCCGCTGTTGGCGGAAGTAGAAGTTCGCTAGTGTCCAGCGCGGGTCGTATTGCTTGTCGACCTTAGCAGCATGAAGGAGGTCCCTCTCCGCAATGGTGGTATTACCTAGTAATTCGGCACGTAGTCCCATGTGCATCCAAGCGCTAGAGTCTAAGGGATTCACCTTAGCCGCTCGGCGTAACTCGGGGGTGGGGTCGTTGCCTTCGTGATCCTGCAATTCGGCCAGCCAGACGCGATAGCGCGCGTTGCCCGGCGCCAGGCGCACTGCATGTTCAACAGCGGCAAGATCTTGCTGCCGGAAGTAACGATCCGCGAGGGCGAGACGGAGCGAGGAGAAGACGCCGAATGCGGACAAAACGCACAAAAAATATCCGCAAATCCGCCGGACTCCGGGGCGATTGCATAAAACGAAAATGGTTGCGAATGTTACGGGCAAAGCCCATAATATACAGGTGCAGCCGAGAGTGCAGAGTCTTTTTGCGATATTGCTTGTGGTCCTGATCCCGTATACGCAGGCGGCGGCACCGGCTATTGGCATGGCCAGCGCTGGTGGGACGTTCGAAATCAACAGTGCGACGGTGTCTGCGAACGCGACGCTTTTCGATGGAACGCGGATTCAGAACGGCACGGCTTCGTCGCGTCTTCAATTGAAAGATGGGACTCGCGTGGAGCTTTCGCCAGGGGCTCGGGCTACGGTGTTTGGCAAGAAGCTGACGTTGGAGAAAGGTCTGGGCGAATTGAAGTCCGCGTCGGGTTACGTGATCGCGGCTCGTGGATTGCGGATCGCGAGTGCGGATTCAAAGTCGACGGCTCGCGTGCAGGTGGGAGATGGCAATGTGGTGCTGGTGGCGGCGGTCAATGGTCCGGCTAAGGTCTTCAATGAGGCCGGTCTTTTCATCACCGATGTGAAGCCAGAGGTTCCCCTTAGCCTCGAGGCCGACGACCAAACCGGGGGCGGCACGGCTGGCGGGGCTGGCTCACCTGGCGCTCCTGCGGCGCAGTATTCCGGTTGCCTCCTCAAGATTGGCGACCGGTATGTGTTGATCGATGAGGCGGCCAATGTTTTCCTCGAGGTTCGAACGTCAAATCCGGCATACCTCGATAGCCTTACCGGCCAGCACGTCCTGGTGGATGCCAAGCCGATCCGCTGCGAGAAGCCGTTGCAGGGTACGACTGAAGTGTTGCAAGTCAAGGCCATTAATTTTCGGGGGGCCAGCGCCGAATGTGAGGCCGTGAAGCAGCGCTTTCTCACGAAGTATCCGAACGCTCCTAATGAGGCTCGCAAGCAGAAGGACCGATGCACTGTCATCGAGGGCGTGGTTATCCTTGCGGCGATGGGAATCTTCCTTGGACTTGTTTGCTGCAACGGGAACGCGAAGACTCCTGTCAGCATTCCTTAGTACCGCTTTACGAAGAACGCTCCCTCAGAAGCTGTGAAAAAACTGCTCCTGAAGCCACAAAGTTCTTTTCATTAAGAAGCCTGGGCTTCATAATCAGTACATGGATCTAACCAGTCAGCCGGTATTGGTGGATATCCCTGAACAACCGGCCCAGCAAAAGCAAGAGCCGAAGGGTCAACCGAAACTGAGGCTGGTCAATCGCCAGCAGACCACCCTGGCGACGATCGACGTGGAGGAGTTGATTGCGGTCGACCATAAAGCGAGAGCGATCTGGGAACTGGTGGGCGGATGGACCTGAGCAGCTTTGCTGAGCCGTTGCGTACGACCCAGGGCAGTGCGGGCCGACCGGCGTGGGATCCCCGTCTGTTGGTGAGCATCTGGGTGTATGCCTACAGCGAAGGAATCAGTTCCGCCCGAGAGATCGAACGGGTGATGCAGTGGGAACCGGGGTTTCAGTGGTTGAGCGGATTGGTAGCGGTGAATCACCATACGCTGTCGGATTTCCGGGTAGAGCATAACGCCGCATTGGACAAGCTGTTTACGCAGTTGCTGGCGATGCTGGAGACCGGAGGGCTGGTGAGCCTGGAGCAGGTGATGCACGACGGAACCAAGATCCGGGCACAGGCGGGAGCGGATACGTTCCGGCGGGAGAAGACGCTACGAGAGCGGCTGAAAGAGGCCGAGGAACTAGTGGCGAAGATGGGAGACCGCAAGCCGAAGGCAGGGAAAGATCGCAAACAAGCGGCGCGCGAGCGAGCGGCGAGGCAACGTGCGGAACGCTTGGAAGCGGCGCAAAAAGAGATGAGCGCGCTGCAGGCGGAGAAGAAAAGCGAAAAAGAAAAAGCAGCGGTGCGGGTGAGCCTGCAGGAGCCAGAAGCGCGGCGGATGAAGCATGGGGACAACGCGATCACACCGGGCTACAACGCGCAGATCAGCACGGAGGCCAAGAACAAGATCATCGTGGGAGCGCACCTGAGCCAGTGCAGCAGCGATGCCAAAGCCTGATGCCGGCGCTGGAGGAAGTGGCCAAGAATCTGGGGAAGAAGCCGGAGCAGGTAGTCGTGGATGGCGGATTCACGAACCGGAAGAACATTGTGGGGTGCGCGGCGCAGCAGATCGATTTGGTGGGATCGTTGACGGACCCCAACGAGAGGACCGCGGCGGCGATGAAGTCGGCGGGTATCGCGGGGGAGTTCGCGCCGTGGCATTTCCGGATCTTGGACAACGGGGAGCGGTTGGAGTGTCCGGCGGGACGCCAGTTAGAGCGTCTGCGGCGGAACCGGAAACGAGGAGATCTCTACCAGCAGTATCAGGCACGAGGGGAGGACTGCATGGTCTGCCGACACCAACCGCAGTGCTGTCCGAGGAAACCCGAGCGCGGGCGGACGGTGTCGATACGGCTGGAAGAGCAGGCGGACGTAGCGGCGTTTCGTAAGAAGATGGAGGCGGAAGAGTATCAGGCGGTGTACCGGAAACGGGGACCAGTGGCGGAGTTTCCCAACGCCTGGATCAAAGAGAAACTAGGGTTGCGGAAGTTCCGGGTAAGTGGACTGGCGAAGGCGGGGAGCGAATTGCTATGGGCATGCTTGACCTACAACGTCATGCAATGGGTACGGCTGGTCTGGCGGAAGCCGGTAGTGGCGACGGCGAGGGCGTAACGCATCCGGAGGCGCATGAAAAACGGCTTCGGGGCGGTTGCTGGAGAGCAAGAGAAGGGCCCTCGCGGGCGGCACCTTCAAGTCCGGTTTCAGCGGCAAAATCGAGTAGTGCCTCTTATCGCTTCCAATTGTTGCTTCCGCCCGAGCGCCGAGCAATTTTTCTCACCTTCTCACGGTCGCGTCTCGGAACGGGGCTGTTGGCGTTATCACGCGGCATTCCGATATGTCTAAATTTCGACTATTCCGCGTTGTGCCGCGACTACGACTGCTTGCGTTCGATCGCTGACATCGAGGCGCCGCAAAATGATGTTGACGTGCCATTTTACGGTTCCGCGGGTGATGTGCAGGCCGTCGGCAATTTCCTGATTGTTGAGTCCTTTTACGATCAGGCGGAGGATGTCGAGTTCGCGAGGGCTCAAGGCCGGCCGGTTCAGATTTCCGGGTACGCTGTTGCGGATGCTGCGAGGAATGTACTGGTGACCGGCGCGAACGGTGCGGATGGCCTCCAGTAATTTCAGGTGCGACATTCCTTTGAGCAAATAGGCTTGCGCTCCTGCGGCCAGAGCCTTGCGAATATCTTCGTCGCCCTGATATGTCGTTAGGACAATCACCGCGCTGTTGGGCCGTTCCGAGCGGATCGCTTCAATCGCCTCGACTCCGCCCATCTCCGGCATTCGCAAATCCATCAGGATCACGTCGGGCGAGTGCTTGCGGGCCAGCATGACTGCTTCTTTCCCGGTTTTGGCCTGCCCGACGACGGTCATATCCGGTTGCGTGTTGATGATGGCCAGGAGTCCGAGACATACAACCAGGTGATCGTCGGCGATCAGTACCCGAATGGTTCCGGCCTCGGGTGTTTTTGGGATTTGCATCGTTTCTAATCCAGGGAATGATTGTATACTCAAGGGCCAGGTAACTACCACGTGTCCTGTAGATCGCTTGTGCTGGCTTTGATGAGTATAACGGCTGGACCAGCTAGCGGGATAGTGAATTCCGGATCTCAGCCCCCACAACAGGCCCCACTCTATGTGAGCCGAATCTGGCGGACACAGGACGGCCTGCCTGAAAACAGAATTCGGGCAATTGCGCAGACCCCGGATGGATACTTGTGGATCGGCACATCCGGAGGGCTCGCGCGATTCGATGGCGTTCGCTTCGTTGTCTATGCCCGTTTCAATACGCCCTCCATGGCGGACGACAACATACGGGCCTTGGCGGTCGCCAAGGATGGTTCGGTCTGGGCCGCAACCGATGGAGGCGGCTTGCTCCATTACAAAGACGGCCGTTTTCGGTCGTTCGGCCCGAGCGATGGGCTCACGAACGAGTTCGTTACCTCGGTGCTTGAGGATCGCAGGGGAGATGTTTGGGCCGGAACGAATCGCGGACTGTTCCGGCTTCATGGCGAGCGGTTTGAGCGCGTCGACACGGAACTTCATCTTGCCAACATCGCTTTCTTTGGCCTTTATGAGGATCGCGGCGGCAGAGTGTTCGCCGGCGGACCGGGCGGCGTGTTCCGTATCGAAAACAGAAAACTGATTCGCTATGACATGAAGAATGAGGTCTATCAAATTGGGGGAGCGAGCGATGGATCTCTCTGGCTGGGCACCAGTCATGGACTGCGGATCACGGGGAATGTCAAAGAAGGTTCAACGCGCTTCCAAACGAGGAAGATGATAGGCGCGATCCAGGAGGACCACGCCGGGAACATGTGGGTCGGCACGATAGGTGATGGACTCTCCCTTGTCCAGGACGGGCGGGAAACAGCTTTCCGCGCGCCTATCGCGCTGCCGAACGACAGTATCTCGGCCATCCTGGAAGATCGTGAGCAAAACATTTGGGTAGGGACGGCCGACGGGCTTGTTCGAATGAGCGCCGCGGATGTTGGACTGCTGAACAGCGGCGATGGCCTGGCTGACGAAAATGTTTCCACCGTGTATTGCGACCATCATGGAAGTATCTGGCTCACTACGGTCACGGGCGGGATTTTCCGGTACGCCAACGGCCGGATCGAAGGTGTTCCTTTGCCGGCGGGAACCGAAAGTCTTCGGATTCGCGGAACTTATGAAGATCGCGCCGGCGCATTCTGGTTCGGAACCGACAATCAAGGGGTTGTGCGCGTCGCGAACGGGAGCGCGTCGCGGTTCACCATGGCGGAAGGGTTGCGCAACAACGGGATTCAGGCCTTTTTCGAAGATCGGAGTAGTAATCTTTGGATCGGCACAACGAGCGGGATCAGCCGATGGGACGGCTCGCAGTTCAAGAATTATTATCTCCAGGACGGCCTCTCGTACGGGTGGGTTCGCGCGTTTGCGGAAGATCACAACGGAGACATGCTGGTTGGTACGGACCGCGGGATCAATCGCTTTCACAACGGCAGATTCGTGCCGGACCCGGCGTTCGCGGGGCTCAGCCGCGATCGAATATGGTCCATTTTTCCGGACCGACCGGATACGCTGTGGATCGGAACGCGCGGCGCTGGTTTGGTTCGGGTGCGCAACGGAAAGGCCTCGCGGATCACGACGCGGGAAGGGCTGTTGAGCAACACGATTTTCCAGGTGATCGGCGATGGTGGCGGGCGGCTTTGGATGAGCGGTCCGCTGGGGCTTTCTTCCGCCTCATTTGTGGATCTGAATTCCGCGGCGGATGGCAAGTTGGACTCAGTCGCCGTTCTTTCCTATGGGACCGGCGACGGGTTGGAGTCTACTCAGATGAACGGAGGGGTTCAGCCGTCCGGGTGTATGGCTCCGGACGGTGAGTTGTGGTTTCCGAGCGTGAAAGGCGCTGTCCATTTCAAACCGGCTCGTCCGCGGATGAGTCACCCTTCTCCGGTTCGCGTCGAGTCGGTGTTGATTGACGACCGGATTATTCCCGCGACGGGTGATGTGGTCATCGGCCCGGGCCGGCGGCGGGTGGAAATAGATTTTACGGCGTGCAATCTTCGTGCTCCGGAGCGCGTTACGTTTCGATACAAGCTCGATGGCTTTGATGGGCAATGGATCGCCCCAATGAGCCATCGAGCCGCTTATTACGACAATCTCCCTCCGGGACGATATCACTTTCGGGTGATTGCGCGCGATGGATCGCGTGCCGGTGGTTCCTCCGAGGCCGGCGTCTTTCTTGGCGGTTCTACCGCAGTTTTATCAGACTCTCTGGTTCTACGCCCTGGCGTTCGCAGCCACGGGCGTTTTGGCGGCTGGCGTCCTTCTTTTTCAGGAGCGGCAAGCTCGCGTTCGGTACAATCTTCGGCTGGCGGAGCGAACGCGTATCGCGCGGGAGATGCATGACACGGTTGTTCAGGGGTGCGTGGGAGTTTCGACGTTGATCGAAGCGGCGGTTGGCTCGGCCGGTTCCGATCAGGATCAGATGCTGGAATGCCTGGACAACGCCAGAATTCATCTCAGGCTGACGTTGGATGAGGCTCGGCAGGCGCTGTCCGATCTACGCCATGACTCGTTCGAGAAGGGGCTTTCCGGCGCGTTGTCGGAACTGGTGCGCGCGGTGAGTGGTGAGAGGGGCATTCCGGTCACTTTGGAAGTTGCCGGAGTTGTGGTTCCGCTGGCGGACTCTGTGAATCGTGCACTTTTGCTTGTCACTCGGGAAGCGATCCGCAATGCGGTCTCGCATGGGACACCGGCTGCTGTTGAGGTACGGTTGACATTTGGACAATCCGGTATCCGGCTCGACATTCAGGACGACGGATGCGGTTTCGAGGCTGTTTCGGCGTGTCTTGCGACTGACGGCCACTTTGGAATTCTTGGGATGCGCGAGCGTATGGAGCAGATTCGCGGTTCGCTGGATGTGACCAGCAGTCCGGGAAATGGAACCACGATCACGGCCTACTTGCCTCTTTAGATTAGCCGCAAATTAACTGATACCCCTATCCCTGGATAGGCGCTTTCCTTGTGCTTTCCGTGATACTTTTTACCACCGGAAACTTTGGACGGGGAGATTACTATGCAAACTCGGTTGTTTGTAGTTGGATGCATTTTGTTGGCGGCCCAAGCTGCGTTTGGACAGACGTTTGGCTCCATCGATGGAGAAACTCGCGACTCGAGTGGAGCGATTGTCGATGGGGCGACGGTAACGGTTGTCAACACCGGGACGAATGCCGTCCGTACGGTCACCACGAACGGCGCCGGCGAGTATTCCTTCCCTTCGCTACAGCCAGGAATATATACGGTCAAGGTGGAGAAGAGCGGCTTCAAGACCGTGGTCCGGAATCAGATTGAACTGCAGGTGCAGCATGGCTGCCCGCATCGATTTCGAGTTGCAGATCGGCCAGGTGAGCTGAATCGATCGAAGTGCAAGGCAATGCGGCCTTGCTGGTCACCGACAATGCAACGGTCGGCACCGTGATTGAGAACAAGCGCATCGTCGAGTTGCCGCTGAATGGGCGCAATTATCTGCAGTTGGTCTCTCTGGCGCCGAACGTATCGACCGGATTTCTCGGGCCAGGGACAGGCGAGCGCGCGACAGGGCGGCATTCGTGCAGGCCAGACCATCGCCGTCGCTGGACAGCGCACCAATTTCAATCACTACACGCTCGATGGCGTCGAGAACACAGATCCGAATTTCAACACGTTTGTCGTTCTGCCGTCGATCGATGCGCTGCAGGAGTTCAAGGTGCAGACGGGCGTGTATCCGGCGGAGTTCGGCCGCGAAGCCACGCAGATCAACGTGCTCACCAAGTCGGGCACCAATCAGTATCACGGCACGCTGTTCGAGTTCTTCCGCAACGACAAACTGGACGCCACCGGTTATGCGTTCTCGGCGTTACGGCCTTCGAAGGATCCTTTCAAGTGGAACCAGTACGGCTTCACGCTGGGCGGGCCGGTCCGGATGCCGAAGGTATTTAACGGCAAGGACAAGCTCTTCTTCATGGCGAACTACGAGTCTTACCGGAAGCGCGGCAATACAACGGCTCTCTACAGCTTGGCTTCGGCAGCAATCCAGAGCGGGGACTTCTCCGCGATCGCGAACAGGATCTACGATCCAACTACCCACGTCCTCGGGGCGGACGGGAAGACCATCACGGCCACTCCCTTCCCGGGAAACATTATCCCGCAAAGCCGGATTAGTCTCGATTTCGAAACAATTTCTGGCGTTTTACCACACTCCCACGCTGCCGGGCTCCGTGAACAATTTCGTCGAAGCGCAGGCACGTCCGGAGAACCGCGACCAGTTCATCCTGCGGATGGACTATGTGGAGTCGTCGCAAGTCGACTTGGGCAGGACGGTACAGTTGGGGCGATGAGAATGCGTCGAGTCCGGGGCTGAACTCTGAACGGTACGAAACTCCTCACCAATTTCGAACAGTATATGGGCACCAACACGCGCGTGCTTTCACCCACGATGGTGACCGAGACGCGGTTTGGCTACACGCGGTTCTATAACTCGGTCGGCACTCTGCTGGCCGGCGTGCGGAACGTCGTGGATGAACTGAAGATTCCCGGGCTTGTCGGGCGGCGCTCCGGTGGGATGGGGTATTCCGACGGTCAGCATTCCGAACTACCAGGGTATTGGAGACGGCACCGACGGTCCGTTTGTGAATACCAACAGCTCCCTTCAGTTTCTGAACAACACGTCCATCACGAAGGGCAAGCACTCGTTCCGGTTTGGCGGGGAGATCCGGCGCGATCAGTACAACCAGGTGGGCAATCAGTATGGACGAGGCAGTTTTTCATTCTCGACGACGCCGACATGGGATCCGGCCACCAGTACCCAAGGAGATGCATTTGCGTCGTTCCTGCTCGGAAACGTGACGCTGACCGAGGCCGCCGCGCAGATCGCATCCGTGCAGTACCGGCAGAACCAGCTTCGCGCTGTACGTCGACGACGTCTGGAAGATCACGCCGAAGCTGACCCTGTCGCTGGGACTTCGTTACGAAAACACTCCTCCGTGGACAGACCAGTCGGGCAATTTGACGACGGTCTTCTACAACGCCTACGACACCACGCCGAACGTGACGGACATGAGCCGTTATCCGGTCTTTTTACGCCAGGGAAAGGGTACCGGCGATCCGTATGCGGGATTGAAGGTTCGCTGGCCCAACATCACCGCTTGTTCAGGACGGACGCCTTGGCGATAGCCTCGTTTATCGCGACAACAACGACTTTGCTCCGCGTATCGGGATTGCGTGGAGCCCGAGTGCGAAATGGGCGATCCGCGCGGCGGCGCGGCACGTTCTACAACCAGGACCAGGGCAATCCGTGGTTCGATGTGGGCCGGAACGCCGCTGGACGCTCGCGCAATGACGACAATCCATCGTTTCCGGCGGAAACCTGGCAGAACGGGCTTGGTGGCGCGGCGCGGCCAACGCGATCATCGTTACGCCGCAAGCATTCTCGATGAAGTTCGATCGCCGCACGCCGTATTCGAATCAGTATCTGTTCAATGTGCAGCGGGAACTCGCCAGCAACCTCACGTTCGAAGCGGGTTACCTTGGATCGATCAGCCACCACCTGGAGTCGTACCGCGGAGTGAGTGCGGCTGTGCCCGGACCTGGAACGGTGGCCAGCCGGTCTCCCTATCCGAACTTCGGTCTGCTTGTGCTGGTTGACGACGGCGCAAATGGCAACTATAACTCGTTGGGATCGAAATTGACCAAGCGCTTCTCGCACGGTGTTACCGCTCTGGTGGGATACACATGGTCGAAATCGATTGATGAAACGAGCGGCGTTCGTACTGAAGACAGCGACTCGCTTTTCTCGCAGGACGGCAACTGCCTGCGCTGCGAGCGGGGCTTTCGGCGTTCGATAATCGGCAGCGGCTGGTGATCTCGGGTCTGTACGATCTGCCCGCGGGCAAGGGGAGGACGCTGGACATTCAGAACAAATTTCTGGACGCCGATTCTGGGCGGCTGGCAACTCGGTTCTATCATTACGTGGCGATCCGGATTTCCCGATAAACCCGACAGACGGTGTGAACCGGGCCAATACCAACATCGGGGTTGACCGTCCGAATGCGACCGGCGTGAGCCAGTCCCTCTCGAATCCGACCACGGCGGAATGGTTCAACACGGCGGCATTTACCTTGCAGCCGCTCTACACCTTCGGCAATGTCGGCACGAAACTCGGTTATCGGTCCAGCCGGTTTTTACTGGGACTTTTCCACGCACAAGGAATTCCGTTTGCCGAATCGAGGGTCACCAGCGTGCAGTTCCGTTGGGAGGCATTCAACGTCCTGAACCATCCGGCTTGGGGTCTGCCGAACACGAATCTTATCGAGTCCGCAGTTCGGTCAGATTACGTCTACGAACGGGAGTATGCGGCAAATGCAGTTTGCTCTCAAGTACGTTTTTTAAAATACCGTCTTGTGTTCGTTTAACGGAAGAGCGCTCCCTCACGGTCGCGCCTCGGAACGGGCGTGCGGGGGTTACCGGGCGTGCGGGATTACCTGGGTGTGCCGGGATTATTGGGCAGTCGCTACGTTAAGCCTTTGCACTTTTGAATAACAAGCGTAAGACGGGGTGCGGCGCGAGTCGCACCTCTTTCCTTTCCGAATTTCCTCCTAATTTCACAGACTTCATCACGGTTCGCCGAAGAGAAAAGAAAAAGCTCTTGGGCTGGCTGATTCCTTACAAAACGATCTGTTCCAACTCACGAGCCGGGATGGCTCAACGTGTGGTTTGTCCGAAGTGTGTCTGTACTGGTGTTTTCTTGCGTGCTCCTCCGGGGGCAAGCTGGCGCCACAAGAAATGTTCAATTCGAAGGAGTGACTGGCGATGGCGTAACGGACATAACCGCGGCCCTCCAGCATGTGTTCGATACGGTTCGCAGTGGCGACACCGTTTATTTTCCAGCGGGAACGTATATTGCCAAGAAGCAGACGCGGTATGTTGTCACGCAACCCGTTCGCATCACTGGAGATGGCGCTGTCCTTCGCAACATCCGCCTGTTTTTTCTGGCCGATCTGGAAGTGACGGGAATAACATTGCGAGAGCACGATTGCGTTTACGACCCGGCAAACAGTTCCCAATGCCCGGGGTTGGGCGCAATGATTACGCTCGGCTACATCGGCTACCCCATTCACAAGGCATTGCTACACAATCTGACGTTGGACTACACCAGGGCTTACACCGGTATCGACATGGGATATGGACCGATTGAAAACGTCACCATCGATAACTTCCAGATTACCGATCGAGCCACTTCCGGGATTTCCATCTATGGCGGAAAGGCAATCCGCATCTTCAACGGCTTGATTCGTGGCGGCGACCAGCCGCAGATTGACGATGGCATCGCAATATCGCCTTCCTATGGCGCGATCTCCGACGTGGCTATCAGTGATGTGGTGGCGGAGGACACGTTCGATCTGGTTGGGATCGGCGCGCAGATGTTCTTTCCGATGGGTGGTATTCGAGTAAATAATTCGAGCTGCCGGCGTACGGCGGCGTGTCTGTATCTGAAGCCGGGAGAAGACGGCAATTCGACGCTGGATGGAGTTACGATCGACGGTATTACGGACGAGGATCCAGGAGGCGTGCGCTACATGACTTCGATCTTTTTTGTAGGAGGGCATGCGGCGGTTGCGCGGAACATACTGATCTCGCGAGTTTCGGCGTACACGAGGAACCACGATCAAGCCGGCTTTCGCGTGAAGATTTACCTCAATCAAACCGCCAAACTGGAGAATATGGCTTTTTCACAACTCTCGATGATCGATGCGGCTGCTGGTGGCGCCAGCGACCCGGGGTATCCTCCGTTGGAAGGATTGTACGTACAAACCGATGGAACGAGCCAAATAAACGGGTTAAGCCTGCGGGACAGTGAGTTTGACGGCGTGTCGTCGTACGCGGTGGACGCCCGAACGGCGAACGTGACCAACCTTCAGATAAATAATTTGAGCCTGCTGGACATGCATGGACCGAGTTCGATGCTGTTGCCGAAGGGACCGTAAAACCATTAGTACTAAGGTGGAACACTGATTCTTTTTGAAATTTACCTTACGATTTACCCCGCAATGTCCCGATTGAAGCGCCGTACCGAATTGTGTTAGACTCATTTCTCCCGGGCTATTCCGGGGTGGAGTTCTATGAGGTGCTTGGTGACTTCAACTGGTCTGTTGCGTTTGGTTCCGGCGCTGATTTTTTCGGCCGCGCTTGTTCAAGCAGGGCAAAACTTGGTATTGAACCCTAGTTTTGAGCTTATTGGCCCGGATGGCGCGGATACTTCTTTGGGTCCGGCCGCTAGCCCCCCCGATGCTCCATCTGGGGCGGATAGCTGGCTGATCTGGAATAACGCGGGGTTGACGCCTACGACTTCTACAGCGTATTGCGTCAATGCCAGTGCCGACCCGGCGTGCAAGATTGGGGCGTTCCAGCCGGCCGCAGTGGACGGTACGCACACCCTCCGTGTGGTGACCGACTCGCCAGGATCCGGCATTTACCAGCAGTTTCTTCCATTAAATACGGGGCCGATGGACGTTGTCTGGAGCATCTGGATCTATGTGGTTTCCGGCCAGGTGGGAGTGGGAGTGGGAAATGGCGGAGGTACGCATCCCGCCGCGGCGAACCAACTCACGAGCACAACTGGCGTATGGGAACAACTGATCAGCCAGAACGATCCGACTAATGCGCCCGCCAATGAGATCACGATCTATTCGGTGAGCGAAGGCGCTAACTTCTTTGTGGATGCAGCGGATGTGGGAACTCCGGAACCGGGGACCGTGTTTGGCGCGGCCTCAGCGTTGTTGCTTTTGGCCGGCTACGGTCTGCGCCGCCGTTAATACGCGCCCGACGTCTTCGTCAGTCATCGATTCGTAAATCGGCAGACTGAGCACTTGACTCGATATTCGCTCCGTTACCGGAAGCGAAGTTGCATATTCCCGATAAAGCTTCTGCTGGTGTAGCGGTGGATAGAAGTATTTTTTGGTTTCGATGTTCTCTTTGAGCATCGCCGCCGCCAGTTGATCGCGCGTCATGCCAAGAATTTTGGGATCGACGGCTATCGAATAATCCTTGAATGAGCAGAGATCTCCGCTCCGCACATCGGGGAATGCCAAGCCCTCCGCTTTACCAAGTTCAGTTGTATACTGCGTGGCGATTTCGTTGTGACGGCGGATCTTAGCGTCCACGTGATCCAAACCAGCTAAACCCATGGCTGCCTGGAATTCCGGCATGCGCGCGTTGAGCCCGAGCAGCTCGGGGTCGTAGGCGCCAAGATCGCCATAGTTCCGGCCTGCCCGGATCCGGTGCGCGAGTAGAGCATCGTTGGTGGCGACCAACCCACCTTCGCCGCAGACAAGCGTCTTGGTCGGCGTGAACGAAAAAACCTCGGCGTCTCCGAATTGGCCTACCGGGCGACCCTGGCTCATGCTTCCGAAGCCGTGCGCGGCGTCGAAGATCAAACGTAGTCTATATCTTTGAGCGAGACCGGCGAGCTGGTCAACCGCGCAAGGGTTGCCATAGAGGTGAACGCCCACGAGGGCGCAAGTCCGTTCCGTAATCCGGGCCTCCACATCGGCCGGGTCGATATTCCAGGTTGCCGGATCGCAATCGGCGAAGACCGGCCGCAGACGGTTCCACAGAACCGCGTGCCCTGTGGCAAAGAACGTAAAACTCGGCAGGATCACATCGCCTTGGAGGTCGAGCGCGCGCAGGACGAGAAGGAGACCGCTGGTGCAACTCGAGACCGCGATGCAATGTTTGACACCGATGCGTTCCGCGGCGGCAGCTTCAAACCGGGCGACGAGACCCGCGTTGGTGATCATTCCGGTCTCGTAGGCGGCGCGGTAGTGCTCGATGACGCTATCGAGTGGGGGAAGCGATGGCTTGAGAAATCGAAGCATTTCAGGCATTTCGCTGGACGGCGCTCACCGGCGCTGGAGCGGCCGCGAAGGCAGCCATGACGTTGGTGTCGGTTGCGTTCGCCGTTGGACTGCCTACGCTGTGGAGGTACCGCTGGTTGTGATAGAGCGCGTCGCGGTAGTCGACAGCGCCGCCTTGTTCCAGGAAGTGTTTGATCTCGGTGATTCCTTCTTCAATGGAGATGGCGCAGTGAAAACCGACCTGGCGCAAGACCTTTTCGAACGACACGCGATAGTTGCGGCGGTCGGAATTTTCGAGGGGCTCGACGCGGGTGGCCGGGAATGCCAGGCGGATTTTTTCACCCAGGCTGGCCAGCGTGCAATTCATCCGCGTGTCGCCGAGGTTGAATATTTCGCCGCTAACGGAGTCGATGGGGGCTTTGAGCGCGGCGATTAACCCGGCGGCGACATCGCGCACGTGGATGAAGGGACGCCATTGATCGCCGTTGTAGATGGTAATGATGCCTTCCTGGTGGGCCTTGGCCGAAAGGAGATTCACGACGAGGTCGAACCGCGGCCGGTAGGACTGGCCGAAAACGGTAGCCAATCGAAGGATGGTGGGATGGAAGCTCTCAGAACGTGCTTGCAGCAGCACTCGCTCGGAATCGATCTTGGTTTGCGCGTAGAGCGAAATGGGCGTCACGTCGGACTGCTCGGTCATTACTTCGTCAGTGGCGCCGTATACGCTGCAGCTCGACGCGAAAATGAAGCGCCCGACGCCGTTTCCTTTGGCGATTTCGATCAGCATTCGCGTGGCCGCGTAGTTGATTTCGAGCGCCATCTGGCGGTCTTCCTCGCAGGCCGGATCGCCGACGATGGCGGCCAGGTCGATGATGGCGTCGACCCCCTTCACGGCTTTGACGACGTTTTGAATATTCCGGCAGTCACCGGTGATGAGCTCAAAATCGGGGTCGCCGCGGAGATCGGCGATGGCCGCGTCACCGTAGAGCAGGTTGTCGAGCACGCGCACCTGGCGGCCTTCCTGGAGGAGTTGCCGGACCACGATGGAGCCGATGTAGCCGGCGCCGCCGACCACCAGCACAGGGCCGAGGGAGGCTCCGTTCGGCTGCGCGGTTCTTGGACGGATGTCGAAGTGGCTTTGAATTACGGCCTTGCCGTAGCGAACGGCCGTCAGGCTGAGCATGACCAAGCCACAAAATACGAGAGTGACGCTGCGTGGGGCCAATGCCTCGCGGAACAGCAGATAATTGGCAGCGAGGAACACCAGGATGCTGAGGCCGACGCCGCGCAGCACAACCAGGGCTTTGTAGCGGCTGGTGTAGGAACGGGAGCGGGTGTAGAAACCGTTGAGCAGAAACACCAGTGGAAAAACCAATGAGAGCGCCCAAAAGTCGTGGAAATAGTAGCGCCGGACAATCTGAATCACCGTAGACGCCTGTGCGATCTGGCCGACGGCGGCGTGATAACAGACGCAGACGGCCAGCGCGATGATCATCGATAGCTGCACGAGTGCAAAATCGACCAACATCCGCGGAAGGCCTTCCTTGGCTTTCAAACTTCGCAACGGGGGGAATACTGTGCTCACAGGTATATATCGCCAGCAACGCGCGTTCTGATTACCCTAGCAGGAATACCATATGCGACGACATAGGCCGGTATGTCGTCAAGTACTAGGGCACCCGCGCCGACGACGGTTTGTTCTCCGATGGAGATGCCGTGAACGATGTTGGCTCCCAACGCGATGGCGGTGTACGGGCCGACCTTTACGTTGCCGCCGGTGGTTGCGCCGGGGCCAATACTGGAATAGCTTTCCATGACGCTGTCGTGATCGAGGGAGGCGTGTGTGGAAACAAAACAACCGTTGTGGATGGTGCAACCGGCGTTGACGGCAGCCCCGGCCATGAAAACATTTCCGATCCCGATTGTGGCGCGGCGGCTAACTTGCGCGGCCGCGTGTACGGCATTCACAAACGTAAAACCTGGGGCCACGCTGAGAATCTGGGCGGCGATGCGGGACCGCGTCCAATTGTCTCCAATGGCCACCAGGCCTCCGCCGACGTCGTAGCGGCGCATGATTTTCGGCAAATCCGCAACGCTTCCGAGAATATCGTGGCCCAGGTCGGTTGGACCCGGGGCCTTGAAACTATCGAGCAAGCCGGCGATGCGATTCCGTCCGTCTGTCTCCACGGCCTCGGCCACGAGTTTGGCGTGTCCGGAAGCGCCCACCAGAACAAGATTCATTTAGGTACCAGTTTAGAATGTGACATGGCGCCAGCAGAGACCATCGTTATCTCGGGCTGACATGTGAGCCGATCTGCCCTACTTTGGCTGACGCATGTTTGGAGTCCGGAACTCGAGGCGGAGTTCGAGAAGATTTCGGCTGTTACTTGCGACGTGTGGTTGCTGGTGGACAGGTCGATGGCGAACGCTGCGGAAGTCGCGGCGCGATATCCGCGGCGCCATTTATTCGATGAGGCGCAGGTCTTCCGTCTTCCGTATCCAAAGATGAAGGGCCGGAGACTGCTCGAGCATCATCATTTCCCGGTTCTGGATTTCTTTTTGCAGCATCGGGATTACGATTTTTACTGGGTCGTGGAGTACGACGTCCGGTACACGGGCGAATGGCAGACTCTGCTTGATTCGTATGAGAAATGCGATTACGACTTCATCACCAGTCATATTCGCCGCTTCGACCAGGAGCCTGGGTGGGAGGATTGGGAGAGTCTTCGGCACCCTACGAAGACCGTCCCTAGAGAGAAGAGGTTGCGCTGCTTTAACGTGTTCCATCGTTTGTCGAATCGTGCTTTGGGGTTTATCCATGAGGCTCAGGTTGACGGGTGGGAAGGTTTTACAGAGGTCTCGCTGCCGACATTACTGGTTCAGGGTGGATTCAAGCTGTGGGATTTCGGCGATGCGGTTTATACTTCGCACGGTTTCAGGAATGGCCGGCTGAGTATTTTTGGCACTATGCGGTACCGGCCTTCGCGAACCGCTCCTGGACGATTACGGAACAAACTCTATCATCCGGTGAAGGGGGTGACGGAGCCCTTTGGCGTGAGGATCCGGTTATTTCTGCGGTGGGCGTTGGATGCGATTCTGGATTTGTTTCGCCGCCGATGAACGCTAATGCTGCATTACCACTTTGGGCATTTCCACTGCCTTCATTGGTTCGAATAATCCGAAGTTGAAAATTGCCGTGGCTGAGGCTATGGCTACGTATTGTTTGCCGTCCACTTCGTATGTGATTGGCGACGCGGTGAGACCCTCGCCCATATTGAAGTGCCAGAGATGCTTCCCGTTTCTTGCGTCTAGCGCTACCAGGTGTCCGTCGTCGTCTCCGCTGAAGAGCATATTGGCGGCAGTCGATACAACTCCTGTCCACATGCGGCCGGAACCGGTCATGGGGTATTCCCAAACGCGTTTTCCGGTCTTGGGGTCCATCGCCCGCAGGAATACTTGCCCTCCTTCTTCGGTGGCTCCGCCTCCGCCGAAGTTTTTCATGGGGACAGGCTTCTGCGAGGAACTTGTGTACATGCCGCACTGCTCCAGAGTCAGCAGGTACAGCAGGCCGGTGCCCGGGTTGTAGCTTTGGCCCATCCAGTTCGTGGCGCCCTTGACGCTTGGGCAGACCCAGTTGCCGTCGGCGTTCGGCTCTTTTCCCGGCAATTCAACCGGACGGCCCTGATCGTCGATCCCGCTTGCCCAGGTGACGTTGTCTATTAGCTGGGTGGCCCTGAGAAACTCGCCGTTGGTCCGGTCGAGCATGTAAAAGAAGCCGTTTCGATTGGCGTGCAGCACCACTTTGCGGGTTTGGCCGCGCCATGGAATATCGATCAGGACGGGCCAGCTCTGTGCGTCCCAATCGTGCGTGTCGTGCGGCGTGAACTGAAAATACCACTTCATCTTTCCGGTATCGAGGTCGAGTGCGATGAGCGAACAAGAGTAGAGATTGGTGCCCTTGCGCGGCGTTCCGTTGAAATCCGGCCACGGATTTCCGGTCGTCCAGAAGAGCGTGTTCAGAGCGGGGTCGTAAGTGCCGGACAACCAGGTTCCTCCACCTCCCCACTCGACTAAGTCGCCCCAACTTTCGGCTCCGGATTCGCCCTTGGCTGGAACGGTGAAGGTGCGCCAGATTTCCTCGCCGGTGGTAGCCGAGAGCGCCGCGATAAAACCGCGCATTCCGCTATCTCCGCCGGCGCTGCCGACGATCACCTTGTCTTTCACGATCAGCGGCGCCGATGTGGAGGTAATGCCCTTCTCGGCGTCGGCGAATTGTTTGCTGAAGAGCGGCGCGCCGGTCTGGCGGTCGAGCGCGGTGAGGTAGTTGTCGGTGGTGGTGAAGTAAACGGAGTTGCCGAGAATCGCCGCGCCGCGATTCACTCCCCCCTTCTTCGACCGCGCGTCCAGATATTGCCAGATCAGCCGGCCGGAGCGCGCGTCGAGGGCATAGACGGAATTCGAGTTGGTGACGTACATCACGCCGTTGAAGACGATGGGAGATGTCCGCAAGCCGCTCGCGTTCGGGACGTGGAAGACCCATTTGGGTACCAGCGATCCGGCGTTCTCCGGTGTAATCTGCTTTAGCGGGCTGTAGCGCGAGCCTTGGTATGTTCCCGCGTATGTGAGCCAGTTCCGGGAAGGGCCTTGGAGAATATCTTCATAGCGAACCTGCGCACTGGCGCACACACAGAACAGCGGGATGACGAACGATGTCCACTTCATTTATTGATTCCTGGCTCCATTAGACGCGATCTGGGGTGCGCGCACGGTCTGGTGCGCGAGGTATGCCAACAGGTCGCGCAGCTCGTCGGGGGAGAGGCGCTTGCTGTAGTCGTTTGGCATCGGTGAATGGTCGAGCACCACCAATTCCTTGACGCCGTCCATGGAGATCAAGTGTAATTCGCCTTTGGCGTCGACCACCTGCAACGAGTAGTTGCTGCGGTTGCGCGCGATGCCCTTGATCACCTGGCCGTTTTTCATTGTTACCGTTACTTCTTCTTTGCCGGCCAATGTGAGGCGCCGGGATGTGAAAAGAATCGCATCCTTGATCACGGCCAGCGGCTGACCTCCGATATTGGTGAGATCCGGGCCCATGCGGCTGCCACGGCCGCGGATGGCGTGGCAATTGGAACAGCCTGCCTTGCTGCCCCAGAAGACACGTTCGCCCTCGGTGGGATCTCCGGGGACTTTGTTCTCGCTGGCTGGGCCGATGAGCGCGTGAATGAATGCGACGAGGTTCCACGTCTGATTATCTTCGAGCTTAGTGGGCGGCATGTCCGCGCCGGGAACTCCGTTGCGGATGGTGCTGAAGATCATTTCGTCGCTCAGCGGATGCCATACGGCACGCCGCACGAGGTTGGGTCCGCGGCCTCCGCTGCCATCGGGTCCGTGACAGGCGGCGCACGACGTTGCAAAGAGCTTGGCTCCGAGGGCGATGGACGCAGGATTACCAATGGCGGGGTTTTTCGATTCATTAAGGTAAGCCCCGTGTTGTGCCAACAGGGGCACGGCTAGAAGAATTCCGGCTACAGCACGCATGATGTTGACTATTATTATCAGCTTCGCGGCCGTGATGTAGAATGTTCCCGGAATGACCTTGCCATTCAGCCGTCGAGGCCTGCTGCTGACGCCGTTTGTTGCGTCTTTCGCTCGCGCCGAGCCGACGGTCTCCGTTCTCGTGGTCGATGGAATCAATAACCACGACTGGCAGGCAGGTACGCGGGCGATTCGCGAGATTCTCGAAGGGGCGGGACGCTTTCGGGTCGATGTATCCACTAGCCCGCCTCGTGAAGCGCCTGCCGGGGCGTGGGATTCCTGGAGGCCGTCCTTCGGGAAGTACGACGTGGTTGTCAGCAACTTCAACGGCGGCCATCTGGCGGACGGCATTCGCTGGCCGAAGCGCGTTGAAGATGATTTTGAGGCTTATTTGCGGGGCGGCGGCGGTTTCGTCAGTTACCATGCGGCTAACAATGCGTTTCTGAAATGGGACGATTACAACGAGATTATCGGCTTGGGCTGGCGCGATAAGTCGTTTGGTCCGGGGTTGGTCGTCGATGAGAACGAGCGGGTTGTGATTGTGCCTGCGGGCGCTGGATTCCAGCCGGGCCACGGACCGCGCCACGATTTCCAGATGACGGTGCTGGATACGGCGCATCCGATCTGTAAGGGAATGCCGAAACAATGGACTCATCCGTCGGAGCAGTTGACGCATGGGCAGCACGCGCCGGCGAATCCGCGGCACGGCGCAGTGGAGAAAGAGGTCCACGTTCTTACCTACGCCTGGTCGAAGGACTCCAAGGAGCGTGAACCGATGGACTGGGTGAGAAGTTGGGGACGCGGGCGGGTTTACGTCACGATGCTTGGCCACACGTGGAAGAACGAGCCGAATCCGAACTTGGAAGACGTCAACTTTCGGAGGCTTTTCGCGCGGGGCGTGGAGTGGGCAGCGTCGGGCCGGGTGACACTGCCCGCTTGATCCGGCTTTCAACGCTGCCGCGACTCTCTTTCGCGATGCACTCGTTTGGAAAGCAACTCCTTCGCTTTTTCCAACTCGGCACGGCGATCGGACGACAGCCCTTTTCCTCCACGGTTAATAAAATAGGTGAGCATCCGCAAGCCGGAAGCTGGACCCTTGGGCGAAACTTTTTTTGATGCGAGGGATCTGGCTATGGCCGAGGCGCTCTTCTTGAAGAGTCCTTCCGGTGGATGCGTGGAATCCGTTTCTACTGTCGCGACCCATTTCTTCGTTTTTTTAGCGGCCATGACGCACCGTCCTTGATCGGCCTTTCGTGCGTGCGGCTTTTTGGGCTGCGCGGCTTCGGTTTGCGGCACTGCGACTCCGTGCGCTGGATTTTGCCTGGCGGGAAAGGGCCTCGTGAGATGCGGCCTGCCGGCCCTCACGCTGGAGGGCAGTCATCGTCGCGCGTGACCGTTTTGGCGAGGGCTGCCTTTCTGGTGTTTTTTGCCCTTTCGCGTAATCTCGTGTTGCCTGAGTGCGCGTCTTCTCCGAAACGTTTCCCTTCGGAGGCGGCAACTTCACGCCGGCACGTCTGGCCTTGGACAGCCCGATCGCGATGGCTTGTTTTGTGGAGCGAGCGCCGTGCTTGCCTTCTTTTATGTGCTCAATCTCCTCGTGGACAAATTCCCCAGCTTGGGTTGATGGAGCTTTGCCTTGGCGTGCATCTTTTTTAGCTCGCTCGAGAGTCTTTTTTTCAGGCATGGATACCTCCACAATTTGCGTTGCAATTGTGGTGCCTTGAGAAGACGTTTAGCGCTGTTCAGTCAGCGAGCGTTCCGCCAACTCGCCGACGATTGGCAAGCGATAGAGATGATTCTGGCTTGTTTGAATGATCATCCAGATCCAGGCACAGAAGATGGCCAACTGCAGCAGATGCCGGACCATGTCGAGTTCGTGGAGTCCCGGTCCGATGTAGAGCATTGGCGAAATTACCCAGTCGATGATTAACCAAACTACAAAAAGATAGAGACCTTGGAACGCGTGGAAGCGGACTGTGCGGTCGTGCTGGAATTTTGGCGTGGCGAGCACAATGACGGCGGCGATCCAGCCGATAACCGGGACGTAACAGAGCATGGATGCCACGCGCGGGTTTAGATCTGCTAAAAAGTCCCGTTGGCCTTGACGCGGCGGCGGAGGGGCGGCCGCTGGCCTCTGCTGTTTTCCGCACTTGGCGCAGAAAACATCGATGTCGCTAATTTGGCCGCCGCATTGGGTGCAGTATGGCATCTCGCTCGTTAGTATCTACGTTATTGGATCGGCTGTAGTTCCCGCAAGTGGCGGCTTGGCTAATTAAAGGATAGTGGTGGTATCTTTAATTAGGAAGGGGGTAATTAAAGGATAGGTGGAAGCTACCAGGAATCAACGACTTGGACGGTATATCTCCTCGACATTAGGAGGCGAGACCGTTCGTTCCTTCGTTCCACCGCCCCTTCCGCCGTCACCGCCGGTGAGAATCGAGGGGCTTCAACTCTTGCTCGAGCAGGCAAACCAGGCGCTTGGCCGCCTCGACGGTCTGGCCGGTATTTTGCCTAATCTCTCACTCTTTCTCTATGCCTACGTGCGCAAAGAGGCGGTGGTCTCTTCCCAGATCGAAGGGACTCAATCGTCGCTTTCCGATCTTCTACTTTTCGAGAATAGCGAGGCGCCGGGGGTTCCGGTTCGCGACGTTCAAGAAATCTCAAACTACGTTGCGGCGCTGATGCACGGCATGACCAGACTTCGTGGAGGATTTCCGCTTTCTCTTCGGCTAATTCGTGAGATCCACGAGGTCCTGCTCACGAAAGGGCGCGGGAGTGATAAAGAACCGGGAGAGTTTCGCCGAAGCCAGAATTGGATCGGCGGCACTCGCCCGGGAAACGCGATATTCGTTCCGCCTCCACCAGAACTGGTGATGGAATGCCTGGGCCAGTTGGAGCTTTTCCTTCATGAGGAGCGGCGAGATGTGCCCTTACTGATCAAAGCGGCTCTTGCCCATGTTCAGTTTGAGACGATTCACCCGTTTCTCGACGGCAATGGCAGGTTGGGGCGTCTGCTGGTCACATTTCTGCTCTGCGCCGGTGGTGCGCTTCGTGAGCCAATTCTCTATCTGAGTCTGTACTTCAAGACTCATCGGGCCACGTACTATGAACTCTTAAACCGGGTGCGAGCGACTGGAGACTGGGAAACGTGGCTGGAATTCTTCCTTACCGCGGTAAAGGACACGTCGGACCAGGCGGTTTCGTCGGCTCGCCGTCTGCTCGCACTTTTTGAGGAAGACCGGCGGAAGATTGAATCTCTTGGGCGTCCCGCTGCGTCGGCGCTTCAGGTTTTTCAGTATGCTCAGACGCACCCGGTATTAGCAATTGCCTTGACGGCCAAGAATACAGGCTTGTCGTTTCCGACGGTCGCTAGCGCTGTGGAGCATATGCGGCGTTTGGGCATTCTTGGCGAAATCACCGGCAGACAGCGAAGCCGGCTGTTTGTCTATGAGCGATACGTTGCCATTGTCGGCGAAGGCACCGAGCCGCTTCCATAACCGCGGTTCTCGTGTGATAGGATTCCCTCCATGCGATTGCTGGCTGGTATTCTAATTTCTCTTGCTTCGGCCGCGGTACTGCCGGCAGCGAAGAGTCTCGACTTCTATTTCATCGATGTGGAAGGAGGTCAGTCCACCCTGATCGTGACGCCTTCCAAGCAGTCACTTCTGGTGGATACCGGGTGGCCAGGATTCAACCGGCGCGACTCTACGCGCATCGCTGCCGCGGCGAAAAAGGCGGGCATCAAGCAGATCGACTACCTTGTGATCACGCACTTCCATGACGATCATGTGGGCGGTGTTCCACAGCTGATTGAGAAGCTGCCGGTGAAGCATGTGATCGATCATGGCCCCAATACGGAGACCAGCAAAAAGGCCAAAGAACTGACGGATGCTTACGAGGCTGCCATTAAGGCGTCCGAGCACCTCACGATGAAACCGGGCGACAAAATTCCACTCAAGGGTTTGGATGTCACAGTAGTCACGGCGAACGGCGAACACATTGGCGCGGCACTCCCGGGCGGCGGACAACCAAATCAATACTGCGATGCATCGAAGACATACCGGGCGGACCCCAGCGAAAATGCCCGCTCGCTTGGCATTGTGTTGAGCTTCGGGAAGTTCCGTTTTATCGACTTGGGCGATCTCACCGCTGCTAAGGAATTGGGGCTGGTGTGTCCGAATAACCTCGTCGGGCAGATTTCGCTTTATCTCACGTCGCATCACGGATTGGATGCGTCGAATACCAAGGAGATGGTCTGGGCCTTGCATCCTCGCGTGGCTGTGATGAATAACGGCGCGACCAAGGGCGGGATGCCGAAGGCCTGGCAGGTGGTTAAGAGTTCACCCGACCTGGAAGATCTTTGGCAGATTCACTTCAGCGTCGCCGGAGGCAAAGAAAATAACGTTCCCGACCCGATGATTGCGAACATCGACGAAACCACCGGCGAATATATTAAAGTATCGGCGATGCCCGATGGTTCTTTTACTGTTTGGAATAGCCGGAATAAATATACAAAGACCTACGCGGCAAAGTGAGAAAGAATTAAACGGGCGCTCGCCGGGAGCGCCCGAGTTGCGTTCGTTGCTTAGCGGGTTTGAGAGACTTCAGGGTTGAAGACGAGCTTGGTGGTGGTGCCGCGCAGGCGGATTTCTTCAACGGTCGGTTTGCCGGCGATGTTGTTGTATCGGACCGTGGTTGTACCGAACTTGGAATCGCCGTTCTCCACCTTCACCGGCGCTTCAAATGTTTCTTTGCCGATCTTGAGAACGGCTGTGCCTTCCTTCAATTCCAGCTTGTAGTCGCCGGGCTTGAGCTCGTGCCCGTTGAGATAAACCGGATCGAAGATCTTTACTGTGTGGGTCGCGGCGCCAGCCACCGCAAGCGCAACCGTAGCTAGAGAAAGCAATAACTTTTTCATCATTTTGATCACTCGGAACAAATAACCTTTCATCTCTACATACGGTTGAAGGGTTATTTTGTTCCGCGGGAAATTCAAATTCTTTCGAGATAAGTTTTAACCAAACCAAATGCTTTTTGGATCGTCTCTATACGATCCCCGAAGCCGCCGATCCATTCGACATCCGATTCACGCCGGAACCAGGTTCGCTGCCGCTTGGCGTATTGACGCGTGCTGATTTGCGCATTGCGGACGGCTTCTTCGAACGTTAGTTTCCCCTCCAGCAAGAGAATCGTTTCGCGGTAGCCGATGGATTCGAACGCTTTTGACGATGGGGCATAGCCGCATGCAAGTAGGCGGCGGACTTCGTCCACCAGTCCACGGTCGAACATGTGAATGCAGCGCTCATTCAATCGCTCGACGAGCTCCTCGCGGGGCGGGTCGAGTCCGATCTTGAGCGGCTGAAAATCCTGAAGAGGTTCGGCGCCGGATGCGAAGGCACGGCTGGCGGTGTCCTTCAACAAAATGCAAATTTCCAATGCACGAATCAGTTTCTTTGTGTCGTTGGGGTGAATCTGGCGGGCGCGCTCGGGATCGAGCCGGACGAGCATCTTGTGAAGCGGTGTCTTCCGTTTCATCAGCCGGACGCGCAGTTCTTCACTGCGGGAGGGTCCGGCGAACAAACCGTCGAGCAGCGCGCGGAGGTAGAAGCCGGTGCCACCGACGGCCACAGGCAATTTCCCACGTGAAATTATTTCGTTCAGCACCGCCCGGGCGTCGCGGGAATAGTCGCCTGCGGTGTATAACTCGTCGGGCGCGAGAATATCGAACAAGTGGTGCGGGATGCCGCGCCTTTCCAATTCCGGAGTCTTGGCGGTTCCGACGTCCATTCCGCGGTAGAGCTGGAGAGAATCGCAGTTGACGATTTCTCCCTGAAATGTTTCAGCGATGGCGAGAGCGAGATTGCTCTTTCCCGATCCGGTGGGTCCGGCGATTACAACAAGAGGTTTCAACTTCAGGCGGGCTGAGCCAGAGCGGCGGAGTGTGCCGCCAGTGCCGCAGCTACCGGTGCGAGTCTCTTGATTTGATCCAGCGAGAGCGGAGACTGATAAGGCGGCACCGGTCCCGATTTGGCGATGCCGGCCTCTTCAGTGGCATGGTGCAGCACGCGGGCAGGCCCTTGCGCATCTCGAATGTCTTCGAGCGGCAGGAAGTGTTCGCGAATGGCTTGAGCTTTTGTGTAATCGTTACGGCCACAGGCGTCGAAAATTGCCTGGGATGACCCGGGTGCGATGCAGCCTGATCCGGTGGTAAATCCGGGGAGGCCCCAGTCGCGAAGGTGCACAATGGCAGGGCGTTCGCCGATTCCACTGATGATCTTGCTCTTATCCACGCGTTTCAGCAGCCCCGCAAGGTATGCGTCTTCCGCCGGATTCTGGCGGATAACGGCGTATTTGATAGCCACGCAGATTCCGGCGTCGACGAGGCGGCCGATGGCGTCCAGGCCCGCGTCTTTATCGGCGCCGAAGTTATTCTCCTCTTTGCAATAGAGCATCAACGGCGTTTCGGCGGCATCGGAGAATTCACGGAGGCCCTGCTCCAATCCCGCGGCATCTCTGGGATCAGCGCAAGGCAACGTCATGACGCAAGGGAAGCCCAGTTTTCGTAGAAGTGGAGCCTGGTCCATGGCGCGTCCATAAGACGGCCCGGCGCTTGGAATACACCACAGGTTGTCCGGAAGCCCGGTCAGCCAGGCGAGAAGCTGCTCGTATTCCGCCAAGGTGACGTGATAAAGGAAGGCATTGCCGCCGTAGATCAACCGGGTGACGCCGCCAGCCGCGAGGTGCTGGACAATTCTGTCGTTTTCGGCGAAATGCAGGGTTCTACGGGCATCATTCTTGCGTGCCAGCGGTGGGACGGGAAACACACCGCGAAGGTCGGAGGGGGAGATTGGATGTTTTCGCATCAGGCTGCTCGTTTATAGCTATATCACTGTTCAGACCGGTGGCGCCAGCTTCCTTTTCGGCCGCGGAAAGTGATGAGTGGGGGGACATTTGAGGCGCGCATGGTAAAAACTACGTGGATAGGTGTATAGTCCACATGGACCTTAAGTCCTAAGGTGACCTTAGATGAACTAGTAACATACTTTAAATGAATAATATACAGAATTTGGTTAGGGTGAACCCCCGATGATAATTTTGTGCGTACTGTGGGATTATCCTGTGTCAATTTGTATTCACTTGCACTATACTTTTTACAGCATAACCCGCCCTGAGTCCGACTCGAACAATGCCGGACGCTGCAAGGCGAAGGACAGAAACCAATAATGGCCGCTACCGCAGCTTACCGATCACTAACGGAACTCAACGAAGAGCCTCTGGAAGAATGCGATCTTCAGACGCTGATCTTGAGGATTCAGCGCGAAGACTCGTCTGCCGCCGCGCAACTCTCGGAGACCCTCACCGGCGCTGTCCGGCTCATGCTTCGCAGATCCGGTGTAGAAAATCCGGACACGAGAATCAACGAGGTCCTCTTCAACGCGATCGATGCCATCCGCACTTGTGAAGTGGATTCGTCCAAAGCACTGTTGCAGTTTATCCGTGCCGCCGTGCAGAAGAGAAAACCTCCTGTCGCCGCGCTGTCAAACAGTACGATCCAGTATCATCAGCAGGTGACGAAGGCGCTTGCCCGGTTGCCGGATCGCCACCGCGAAATTGTCCGTCGATTCTATTTTCTCGACCAGACTCCCGAGTTCATTTGTATCGATATGGGGATCACTCTGACGCAATTCGAGACCGGTAAAGCGTCGGCTAAATCTGCGCTGATGAACTTCCGCCGTGGCACCAGGTGTTCCGCGGCCGGGTAGCCGGCATGATCCTTAATGGGTCATGGCGTAGACGATGTAGTTTACGCCGATGCGGATACCGAGGGCGGAGTACTTTTCGGGATACTGAGGGTTGTCCGCGTGTTCCCACGAGTCGCCCAGATCCATGTTGTGGCAGATGGCAACCATGATTCGCCCTTTGTCGTCGTAGATGCCCCGCCAGCGAGGCTCAAACCCATCCTTCTCCCAGATCTGTCCAGTATAGTGGAACTGCCATCCGGGGACTTGATAGCGTTGGTCGAGGTTGAAAACGGTGTGGAAAATTGCCTCGCGATCGTCCAGTTCGACAATTGGCCGATCCGGAAACACCTTCTTCATGCTGAGTACAAAGGTGTTCCATTCCTGGGTACCGTGGAAATCGTCGCACATGAAAAACCCGCCGCGCAGCAGGTAATCTCGGAGTTTGACTACTTGCGAGTCGGTGAGTTCCCAGTGGCCCACTTCGACGGCGTATAAGAAAGGCCAGTTGTAAACTTCATCACCGTCGTCGAGGTTGACGGGTTGTTCTACGGATCTGGCTTGTATCCGAGTCAAGCGCCGCACAGCTTCCGACAAGTGGCGGTCGGACCGAGGGTAATCGATAGTCCAGTTGGTGCGGCCTTTTGTCCAATCCGTAAAGCCACGGAATTGACGATCGAACGGCTGGCTGTAGGTGGGATACATAAGGCGCGCGAAAACCCACTCCGCTTTTTCCTGCCAATCGGGCGGCAAGGGGAATTCTTCGTATTCCCAGCCTGGGTATTCTCGAAACGGGCGCTGAAAGGCGTAAACCGAGTACACCAGCGACACGCATGCGAGAGCGACGCCGAGTAACCTGGTAGCTCTCATGTCTGCCCCTAGTTTAACCACTCCGCTATCCTAAAAGTTACGAAGCGATCCATCCAAATTATCGGGGCCGGCTTGGCTGGTTCGGAAGCCGCATGGCAAGCCGCGCAATCGGGCCACCCAGTGGTCCTTCACGAAATGCGCCCGGTCAAGTCCACACCGGCACACAAGACGGACCGTATGGCGGAACTGGTCTGCAGCAATTCACTGAAGAGCGAATCGGAAGGAACAGCTCCGTGGCTGCTCAAAGAGGAACTCCGCCGGCTCGATTCGCTGGCAATGAGAGCGGCGCAAGCGACGCGGGTTCCGGGAGGGCACGCCCTCACTGTGGACCGGGAACTCTTTGCTGAAGAAATTACGAAAGCGATCCTCGGCCACCCGAAAATCGAAGTCCGGCACGGGGAGATTGCCACCGTCCCGGAAGATGGGATCGTCATCATCGCCAGCGGTCCTCTGACCAGCGATGCTCTGGCAGAAGATATCGGCCGGCTGACCGGCTCGGAGCGTCTCTTCTTTTACGACAGCATCAGCCCCATTGTCGACGCGGATTCCATCGATATGTCAGTCGCATTCCGCGCTTCGCGGTATGGAAAATCGCTGGATGGCACTGACGACTACGTGAATTGTCCGATGAATAAGGAACAGTATGATCGCTTTATCGACGCGCTGCTGGAAGCGCAGACCTACGAATCGAAGATCGACGGGAATATTCCCTACTTCGAGGCCTGCCTGCCCATTGAAGAGATCTGCCGGCGGGGGCGCGATACATTGCGATTCGGACCCATGAAACCGGTGGGTCTGGACGATCCGCGCACCGGCCGATGGGCCTACGCGGTGGTGCAATTACGGCAGGAAAACGCGCGGGCGAACAGCTACAATCTGGTGGGCTTCCAGAATCATTTGAAGTACGCCGAGCAGGCACGAATTCTGCGCATGATTCCGGGACTGGAGAAAGCCGAGTTTCTCCGCTACGGCCAGATTCACCGCAATACCTACATCAACGCGCCGGCGCTGCTTACCTCTACTCTGCAGTTGCGGCAGCACCCGAATGTTTTTTTTGCCGGGCAGATTTCAGGCGTGGAGGGATATACGGAGTCCATCGCCACCGGTCTGATGGCCGGGCGTCATGCGGTGGAATTCGCTTCGACCGGGAGCACGCGGCCGTTTCCGCGCGAAACGGCGCTCGGCTCGTTGTGCACTTATATCTCGACGGCCGACGCGAAGGACTATCAACCGGCGAACATCACTTTCGATCTGCTCCCTACTCTTGACGAGGAGACGCGGCGCCGGTTGCGCCACGACAAGAAGGCGCGTCACGCCGAGGTCTGCCGGCGGGCGATCGCGGCAATGGACCAGCATCTCGCGGTTTATGTCTGACAGGCTCGCTGCGCATATCGAAGATTATCTGGAATCGTTGCGCCTGGAGAACGCGTCGGAACACACGGTGCGAAACTACCGCACCGATCTGGTGGAATTTCTTGCCTACTTTACGCCGCCCGATGGAGATCCGCCTCCGGTGGCCGAACTCGATACGCTGGCGCTGCGCGAATGGCTTGGCCATCTGCATAAACTGCAACTGAGCCCAGTAACTATCCGGCGCAAGCTCGCGGCCGTGCGCTCGTTGTTCCGGAACCTGCTTCGGACGGGTGTGCTGCAAGTAAACGTAGCCAAACTGTTGCGAAGTCCGAAGGCGCCAAAAAAGCTGCCGCGGGTTATGACCTCCGAACAGACAAACACTCTTATCGACGGCGTGGCGGCCGACCAACTTCAGCGTACACATGCCGCACGGGACCTGGCGATATTTGAAGTGCTCTATGGATGCGGGATTCGAGTGAGCGAGCTGACCGGGCTGAAGCTGGCGGACATCGATTTCTCCGACCGCTGGATTCTGGTCCGCGGCAAAGGCCGCAAAGAGCGCCAGGTTCCTTTCGGCTCGAAAGCCGCACAGGCGCTGGAGCGGTATTTGATGGAGCGAAAGCCGAAGGGGGACGAAACGGCCGTGTTCCTCAATCATCGGGGCACTCGTTTAACCGCGCGTGGAGTGAGCGACATCGTGAAGCTGTACGCAACGCAGTTAAGCGCCGATTCGTCGCTGCATCCGCACAGCCTTCGCCACGCTTATGCGACGCATTTGCTCGGCGATGGAGCCGATCTGCGGTCGATTCAAGAGCTACTTGGCCATGCCAGTCTCTCGACGACCCAAAAATACACCCAAGTTTCTTTAACCGAGTTGATGGCTGTTTACGACAAAGCTCATCCGAAGGCTTGATTTCTTATTTAACTATCCTGTATTATTGCTGTATGTTTCGAATGGCAGCCGTCCTAATCTTACTTGGAGCCGCTGGACGAGGCTACTCCGAACCGATTTTGAATCAGTCAGAATACGATTTTTCGACCACAATCCAGTCTGAATCCCTTAGTTCCGGATTTTCCGTAAGCGATGATACACCGGCCACGGTAAATGTAATCAAAGATTATTCAAAAGAAAACCAGATCGAGTTTTTCAGTCATGTAAGTACAGTAGGGGATGCATTGGAGAAATTCGAATCGCTTCTGCGGCAAGCGCTCGATGGTGGGGCTTCCTAAGTGAACGCCCGCAAAACGGAACGTGCGGGCTAGCTAACTAGCCGGCGCCGTTACCGTTTCGGAACTGTGCGCCTATGGCGGAAAAAAGATCGGCCGCCTGGACCGGCTTCACAAGATATCCGTCCATGCCCGCGTCGAGACAACGCTCGCGGTCGCCTTTCATAGCGTGAGCGGTCATTGCCAGAATCGGTGTATGGTGACCGGTCTCTGTCTCGCGTTGCCGGATAAGCTTTGTTGCCGTCAGCCCGTCAATATCGGGCATCTGAATGTCCATGAGGATGAGGTCGAACGTCGAGTTCTCGAGCACGGCCAGAGCGGCGGCGCCGTTGGCGACCACTGTCACCACGTGCCCCTGCCGCTCCAACAGGCGGCTGGCGAGCAGTTGATTGACGCGGTTGTCCTCGGCCAATAGAATCCGCAAACCCGACTGAAACACTAGCGGTTCCTGGTTGGGGCCTGGCGCCGCCGGCTCTCTCAGCGACGGGTTGACAAAACGCGCGGTGAAATAAAAGGTGCTTCCCTTGCCCAGTTCGCTTTCGACCCAGAGCTTCCCATCCATCATTTTTGCCAGCCGGGTGCAAATTGCGAGCCCTAATCCGGTACCTCCGAAACGCCGTGAAATGGAGCCATCCGCCTGGCTGAATGCTTCAAAAATGATCTGCTGATGCGTCGCGGCAATTCCCATGCCTGTGTCGGTGACGCTGAAGCGCAGTGTGACCGACAACCCGGTGGGGGGAACTTCCATCCAAACGCCGACCGCCACGTAGCCTTTTTCAGTGAACTTGATGGCGTTTCCGATCAGATTAATGAGCACCTGGCGGAGCCGGTCGGGATCTCCAATCAGCCAGTCGGGCACGTCTGGTCCAATGTCGGTGTGCAGCGCGAGTCCTTTGCGTACCGCTTCCAAGCGTAAAAATCCCGCCGCCGATTCCACGCATTCCCGAAGCGAAAACGGAGTTGGGCTGAACTCCAGCTTGCCCGCTTCGATTTTGGACAGGTCGAGGACATCGTTGAGTAGAGAGAGCAGCGAGACGGCCGAGCCTTTGGCCATCTCGAGATGCTCGCGCTGCTCCGCGGAGAGCGGCGACGCCAGCACCAGGTCGGTCATGCCGAGAATTCCGTTCATGGGTGTGCGAATCTCGTGGCTCATGTTGGCCAGAAACTGGCTCTTGAAGAGGCTGGCCTGCTCGGCGCGCTGCCGTTCTTCCTCGACGCGCGCTTTTTCCTGCAGAACGTTGGCCTTCTCCTCCTGCAGCTCCCGGGTGCGTTCCATCACTGCGGCCTCCAGAATATTCTTCTGCAAAAGGAGCCGCATCAGGCGGCGGCGCCAACCCACGCGGATAGCGAGCAGGGCGAGAGCCGTTGCCGAGAGCAACGCCCACCAGGTTCTCCACCACGGGGGCGCAATCGAAAAAGAGAATGCCGCAGGATTGGCATTCCAGGGGCCATGGCCCGTGCGGCCTTGAACCTCGAACGTATAGCTGCCGGGGGAAAGGCCGGGGTAGTGAACGTAACGGTCCCTGGTTCGCTGCCAGTAGCTATCGAGGCCTCGCAGTCTGTAGCGGAACGAGAGATCGGCTTCGTGTACGAATGTCGGCGCGACGAAAGAGATATCCACCGTGTTCTGCTGGTGCGGTACAGACACAGGTTTCCCGTTCAACAAGGCTGGTTCGCCGCCCAGCAAAACGGACGAAATGGCTACGTCGGGCGCGGACTGCAACGAGCCCGGTTTTAAGCCCACCCAGCCGCGGGAGAGTCCCCGATTTGTACCCACCCAGATGGTTCCATCGGGATCGTCGAAGAACGCATGGGGATAGATCCGATTACCGATCAGCCCGTCGTGCTGATCGTAGTGTTCCCACTTTCCGCTTCGATAGACGTCGAGTCCCTTATCTCCGCCATGCCAAATCCATCCGTGCCGGTCGGCGTTAAGCATGGAAGTGGAATTCGAACCGAGCGTGTCGTCCTTTTCGAAATGTTCGGCTTCCACCACAGAACCGGTGATTCGCAGTTTGCTGATGCCGAGCGACTCGTAGTAGCTGATCCAGACGGCGCCGGTGGCATCGATGGTCACACGGCGCAGAAGTGGCGATCGCAATCCGTTCTGCGAAGTGAACAATGTCCAACCACCATTCTTCGACCGTAGTAGTCCTTTGTTACATGTAAACCAGATCGCTCCATCGGGGCCCACGGCGGAATCGTAAAACTCCTGAGAGGCGGAGACGACAGAAGGGTTCAGGCTTTCAAAATCCGCCGTCTTCGTTGTACCGCCCTTCACCGGCGCGCTACTGCGGAAGATGCCGTTGAACGTAGTCACCAGCAACCGGCCCTGCGGATCGAAGTCGAGCGACGTGAAAACTCTTGCCCTTGGAGCTTCAGCTTCCAGGCGTTGAACAGATCCTTTCTCCGGGTCGATCCGCGCAAGCCACGCGTCGTCCAAGGAGGAACGAATGGCGGCCCAAATGTGGTCGCTATCGTCGATAACCATGGCGGTGACCTCGCTTGCCCCCACTGGTTCGAACCGGTGAACCGTGGTATGCGACGTGACCGGCGCATCAGGATCCAGCCAAAACAGTCCCGCGCCTGTACCTATCCAGACGCGACCACGCTGATCGCGGAGCACACCTGTAATTGTGGGGCTAAGCAGACCTTCCGATTTCGTCCAGTTCGTCCACTCCCCGGAGCCCAACATCCGTGCGATACCGACTCCCGTCTGCGCAATCCACGTGGAACCCTCGCGGTCCCGCATAATGCAATCGACAGGTTGATCGTCGGGCAGGCCCGCGTCGTCGTCGATAGTTTCCCAGCCGTCTGCCGTCAGACGCGCGAAACCTTGGGGCGTAGGAAGCAGAAGACGCTCATCCCGATCGAAAGCCAAAGTCGCATAGATGCCGCTTGCCTGCGCGGGAGCATCTTTGACCAAAGCGAACTCCTCGGTGCCCGCGGGCCGAACAATCAACTTACCCAGGCTGCGCACGTATAGGCTGCCGTTCTGGTCTGAAAGAAAAACGTCCCATCGGTCAATCGGCACGCCGCTCTCAGGCCCCAGCGCGGACGTCCGATTGTTTGAGTATTGGCAAATCGACGTCCCGCAGCCGAACCACACCTTACCCTTCGAATCGATGTACGGGCTTCGGACGACCGGGTCAGGAATGCCCGGCGCTACTGGCAACGGCTGGAACTTCACGTCGTTGCCGTTCCGGACGCCCCGCATCATTCCCTTGGCGGTAGCTATGTAGAGCGTTCCGCTGGAGTCGGACGTCAAATGCCCGGTGATGGCTCCTGGAAGCCCTCCGACGCTCTCGAAATGCCGGCCCACGCGCCGCACCAATCCCCTGGGCGTGGCCAGCCAGAGCGTTCCGTCCGGGGTTTCATGGATCGAATTAATACGGCTGCTGGGGAGTCCGTCTTCGGGGCCGAACACGGCGAATCGCGACCCGTCATATCGAAACAGGCCGTCTTGCGTTCCGATCCAAAGCAGGCCGGCACGGTCCTGCATCATGGTACGAACGGTGAGATTGGCGAGTCCCTGTTCCTCGCCGTAGACTTGGAAAGCGTAGTGCTGTCCGCGCAGCACGACGGGTAGACAAACCACGCCCAGGATAACGGTAGTAATACCAACCCTCATCACGAAGAATTAGCTCAAGTGTACTATTCGGACGGGATGGCCGGGGTCACCCACACTCGGGCAGCGGCGGATTTACCGAGTGGAATTAATTTTCCCTGGACGCGTAGCGTGATGGTCTCGTCGTAATTACGCGAAACCAATTCGACGCGCGAGCCCGGACGAATACCCAATTGGTCCAGATATTCCAGAAGTTTTCGATCCCGCTCGAAAACGCTGACGACTTTGGCCGCGCCGGGTTCATCGAGTTCATCCAGAGGTCTCCAACCGCGCTTGCGACGGTCCGCCGGGGTGTCGAGCCCCACGCGATTGCCGTGCGGGCATGAGTCGATATTTCCCAGCTTGTCCTGCAGACGACGTTCGAATTCCGCGGAGACGGCGTGCTCGAGTTGCTCTGCCTCGTCGTGTACCTTGTACCACTCCATGCCAAAGACTTCGAGCAGCATCCGCTCAATGAGGTGGTGCCGGTTGAGCACTCGATTGGCTATTTCCCGGCCGTCGGCAGTGAGCGAAATCTGGCCTTCTTTGCCGATGTGAATCATTCCATCGCGTTTCAACCGCTTGGTTGCCATGGTCACCGCGGGTGCGGAAACGTTGAGCCATCGCGCCAAGGTAGCGGAGATCACCGCTTCGCCTTCCATCTCGGCTTCGGCAATTGTTTTCAGGTAATTCTCTTTTGAGATGGTGATCTTCACTGCAATCAAAATTGTAACAAGCAGAGCAAAATTGTTATTCTTCGCTACATAATGTTTCGCCACTTGCTTCTACTGGCTATTTCAGCGGGATGCCTCAATTCCCTGCTCGCTGCCGAGAATACGAACCTCGCGATGCTCAATCGCATCAAGACCGAGGCCTTCGACAATTCGCGTGTGATGGAGCACGCGTTTTACCTTACGGACGTGTATGGACCACGGCTCACAAATACGCCCAATTTCAAGTCGGCCGGGGAGTGGGTGGCCAAGCGGCTCAATGAATACGGCCTCAGCAACGTCCACTTGGAACCGTGGGGACCGTATGGACGTGGATGGTCGTTCAGTCATTATTCGGGTCACTTGATTGAGCCGCAGCATGCGCCTCTTATCGGGGTCCCGCTCGCCTGGAGCCGGGGAACCAGCGGACCGGTATCCGGTGAGCCTGTGCTGGCTATCATGCGGACCGAGGCGGATTTTGAGAAGTATAAAGGCAAGCTCAAGGGCAGGATTGTGTTCACCGATCCAGGACGCACGCTTGAGGTTCAGACGTCGCCGCCTTCGAGGCGTTTCTCCGATACGGAATTGATCGAGCAACGAACACCGGTGGAGGCTACCAGTTCCGGATTTTTGACCCCTGAACCTGCTTCGCCGACCGCGGGCAATCCGTTCGGTTCGTTTTTCTCAGCCCCGGCGGCTCCGCCAGCAGCAGCGGGAGTTGCGGGAATCAGAGCGTTTCGAAACAAGATGCGACAGTTCCTGATTGACGAAGGCGCCGCCGTTTGGGTTCAGATTGGCCGCGGTGACGGTGGAACCGTGTTCGCTCAGAGTGCCGGAAGCCGCGACACGAAAGAGGCGCTCTCCGTGCCCGCGCTGGCGCTGGCCGCGGAACACTACAACCGGATTGTCCGGCTGGTAGCGATGAAGGTTCCGGTGAAAGTGGAGTTCGACATCAAAACCGAGATCTATGAGAATTCGCTCGACAGCTTCAATATCGCCGGCGAAATTCCGGGTGGCAGTAAGAAGGATGAACTGGTGGTGGTGGGAGCGCACTTCGACTCCTGGCAGGGAGGCACCGGCGCGACCGACAACGGAGCCGGTAGCGCAGTGATGATGGAAGTAATGCGCGTGCTGAAGGCCCTGCGCACCGAGATGGATCGCACTGTCCGGATCGTTCTGTGGAGCGGTGAAGAGGGCGGATTACTTGGGTCGAAGGCCTACGTGAAAGCGCATTTCGCCGATCCGGAGAAGATGAATCTGATGCCGGAGCATTCCAAAGTTTCCGCCTATTACAACTACGACAACGGCACCGGCAAGATCCGCGGCATTTATCTTCAGGGCAACGATATGGCGCGTCCTATTTTTGAATCGTGGTTCGGCCCGTTGAAGGATCTTGGCGCGACCACGGCAACGATCCGCAGCACGGCCGGAACGGATCATCTGTCGTTCGATGCCGTCGGTATACCCGGCTTCCAATTCATTCAGGATCAAATTGAGTATGCGTCGCGCACGCATCATTCGAACATGGACGTGTACGATCGCCTGCAAAAGGGCGACCTGATGCAGGCGTCGGCAGTGATCTCGTACTTCGTGTACAACACGGCCATGCGCGCCGATCCGATTCCGCGCAAACCGCTGCCGAAAGCGAAGCCCGCTCCCGCGCCGAAGCCGGAAACGAAGTCGTAAGTCTATTTCACTTCGATAGTGTCGAGGACGTTCTTCTGCGAAGCGACGCCGACGATCATTAATTCGAGGTCTCCAGAACCGGTGCTCTTGAACGAATGGACTTCGTCGAGGAGAACCGGGACGGCATCACCCTTGTGGATCTGTGCCGTCTCTCCGCCGACCTGCGCTTCGCCTTCGCCGTTCAGAACGTAGTAGATTTCTTCGATTCCGGTGTGCCGATGCCGCCCTTCCGACGCGCCGGCCGGAATCAGAAGATGATCCATGTACGACCAATTTGTCAGAAAAACGGTGGGGTCGAGCGCGCGCCGGTAACGGACCGTGCCCTGACCGCCGCGATAGTGTTCCTGCGGCTTAAGCATAGTTTTATCCAGATTCATGGTCATGAAAACCGGAATCGGATCCTTCGGTACGTTGATGCGAGCGTCGTTCAGATTGAACGCATCGTATTTGCCTTTGATGGCGGAAATATTGAGGTTCATGAATTCGACCGGATGGTCGCTGGGATTGTAAATCGCGTGCGAATGGCCCATGCGGCACGGGGCTCCGACGGTTCCTTTGAGCACCGACGTATGGCCGTCGATGGTGAATTCGGCCTCGCCGTCGAAAACGATGAACATCTCCTCGTCGGTGTTGTGAAAATGGTGTCCGACACCACCGCCCGGCATGATCTGGCACCGGTGCATGAAGAAGAAATTGGTATTCAAGGCGTTACCGGGCAACAGCGTTTCGCAGGCCATGTCGCCGGCGCTGCCATGCGAACGGCTGCGGCGATATTTGCTCGGATCGGTGTGTCCAATTCGTTGGGACAGCGGATCGCGCGCCAGCAGGGGCAGTGCGAGTGTCGTAATGAGTAGAACAAGTATTGTTTTCATTTTATTTCCGTTGTATCCAATGCCCATTTGGTCCGCGCGATGCCGACGATCATGAATTCCAGGTCGGAGGAGCCGGTGTTTTCGAATGAATGTACGTCAGTGAGAAGCACCGGCACCGCGTCGCCCTTGTGGATGGATGCCGATTCGTTGTTGATGCGCGCCGTGCCGTCGCCCGACATTACGTAATAGAATTCTTCGACACCATCGTGCCGCTTCTTGCCCGCCGAGGCGCCCGGCGGCAATACCAGATGGTCGATGTACGACCAGTTGGTGTAGAAGACTTCCGGCGGCAGAACGCGGCGATATTGCACTGTGCCCTTTCCGCCATACATGCCAGTCATCGGCTTGAGCAGCTTGCGATCCAGATGCATGGTGATGAATGGCGGCTTCGCTTCAAGCGATGCGCCGGCGCGATCGTCGCCGAGATCGAAGTTGTCGTACTTGCCTTTGATGCTGCCGACGGCGATATTCATCCATTCGGTTGGCCGGTCGGTGGGATTGTAGATTGCGTGCGAGTGTCCCATACGGCAGGGCGCGGCCGCGGGACCGGACAACCGCGAAGTTCGGCCGTCAATGGTGAACTCTGCTTCGTTGTCGAAGATGACGAACATTTCTTCCATGTGGTTGTGGAAGTGATGTCCGATGCCGCTCTTCGGCGGAATTATTCCACGGTGCAGAAAGATCAGGTTGGTGCTGAAATCTTCCGACCCGAAGAGCGCCTGGTAGTGGAGCGCGCCCGCTCCCGCATGCACGGAGGGAGCTACGTGATACTTCGAGGGATCGTTATGCGCGATCCGTTTCTCCAACGGCTCCCTGGCTGCGAGCGGCAATATCAGAAGAGGGATAACGATGAGTAGCTTCATTTACTTGTCCGCCAAGTGAAAATCGAAGGGCCCGTCGGTGTAAAAAAATATTTCTGTTTCTTCCACGGCTGTGTACGGTCCGTGCTTCTCGTTGGGAGCCGCGTAGGTGAAGGTTCCGGCAGGCAGATCGCCTTCCGGAGAGCGAAGCTTGCCTTTCATGATGTAGATGTAGTGGCCGCATGTGACGTGATAATGGCGCGGCTCGTGGAATCCCTTGGGATATTTCACGATGGAGGTACTCATCTTCGTCCGCGGATTTTCGTGGAGCGACCTCCCCATGAGACCTGGCGGCATTCCCGGCGGTTGCACAGGCGCCCACGGCACGGTGGCGACGTCGACTTTGAACGAGTGGTCGCCGGTCGCGGCCAACAAGGCCAGACCGATCAATCCACCGATGAGAGTTGTTTTTCGAATCAACTTGGATTCTCCTTTATGGCAAGCGTCCGGCCGCGCTCAACTTGATCCGGTAGACTCCGGTGCGGGCCGTCATGTACAGTGTGTCTCCGTCCTCGTCGGCCGACATCTTGCCGGTGTCGTCGCCCGTGGTGTATTTACCCCACGCGCAGTTCGCTGGAGTTTCCGGCGGCTTGATGGTGCCCAGGTGCTTGCCTTCGGGCGAGAACACCCAAATACCGCCGGGGCCGCTGCCATACACGTTGCCGTTTTTGTCGATCTTCAAACCGTCCGGCAAGCCGTCTTCCGTCTCCTTCGTAACATCGAAGAAGACTTTGCCGTTGGCGATGGTGCCATCGTCTTTCACGTCGTATTTCATCCAGATTTTGCGATCGGGGTCGGAATTGCTGATGTAGAGAGTTTTCTCGTCGGGCGAAAATCCGATGCCATTGGGACGTTTCAATTCCTTCGCCAACAATTGCAGCTTCCCGTCTTTGAGGCGGAAGATTCCGTTGAATTTCAGCTCTTTCTTCGGATCGGCGTCCTCTTTCGGGAAGCCGTACGGGGGATCGGTGAAATAGATCGAACCGTCCGATTTCACAACCACGTCGTTCGGGCTGTTCAGTTTCTTGCCTTCAAACTTGTCGGCCAGGATGGTGACTAATGAGGGCGAACTCCCTTCCTTCTCCAGCCGCGTGACGCGGCGGTTGCCATGTTCGCAAATGATCAGACGGCCTTCTTTGTCCCTGGTGATGCCGTTGGAGCCGACGAGCGCTCCGGCCGGCGCGTCTGTGCCGTCGTAGCCGCTGGGCCGGCGAAATACGTTGACTATGCCGTCAGGCGTCCATTTGAAGATTGTGTTCTGTGGAATGTCGCTGAATAGGAGATAGCCGTCACGGAAGTAGATTGGGCCTTCGGTGAACTTTTGATCTTTGGCGATCTTCTCGATAGTCGCTGTGGCCGGCACGAGTGCGTCGAACGCGGGATCGGAGCGAACGATGCTCCCGACTACCGGAAAGGACGGACCGGCTTTCTTCTCTTCTGTCTTAGTAGGGGCCTGAGTGCATGCGACTGCGAACAGGACGGTGGAACATAAAAGCGCGCGTTGGAATTTCATCAACGCCGATTCTATAACTAATGGGGCGGCTTTGCATCATTTCATTTGGAATCTGACCGCTGCGCGGCCGAGATGAATCTCGTCGCCGGGCTGGAGACTGGTGCCGCGGGTGTTGTGGTGCACTTCGAGACTGAGCCCGTCGCGAATGATCCACAGGCCGCATCCGTTATCCTTGGCGCCGGGTTTCGGCCTGCGGTCGTTGTAGAGCCGATACTCGTTTGTTCGCTTGTCGTACAGAATGTGGGCGTGTTCGCGGGATACGCTGCGGCTGGCGTCGTCGTCTTCGGTAAACGCGAGATCGTTGCGGCGGGACGGGCCGTCGGCGCGATAGATGTCGACGGTTCTGCCGATGTTCGTTCTCGCTTTGTTCAGCAGCAAATCTTTATCGTTGGCAGTGCCCTTGATTACCACCAAACGCGCGGCCTTGCGCGCCGGCGCGGGCGGTTGCACCGGTGCGTTTCTCGATTCCGTTTCCACGGATAGCCACGATTGCTTGGGTCCGGGCAATTGAGAAGTCGTTTTGATTTCCACCTGCAAGTCTTCCGGGAAACGATAGTTCGCCTTTCGCAGACCGCTTCTCAGTTCCTGTTCGAAGAATTGAGTAAAGAATGTGCTGCGCAGAACGTTCGACTGGCTGTCGGGAATGCCTCCGATGCTGATGCGGACCACGTTGTACGGGAACACGTCTTTTCCTGCGACGCGATGGCTCTTCGCCTTCACCTCGTCAAGAACTACGAGCCGTATCTCGGCCAGTTCGGGCGCGTCTTTCGAAAGCCGCGCGCTGTCGAACGGCGCCTCAAAGACCGCGCGTCCCAGCTTTTCAATCCATTCCGACATCGGCATTGGTTACTTCCCTCCGGTGATAATTCCCAGGTCGCGCGCGGCTGCGACGAGATCGCGGGCGATGGGCGCGGCCAGTTGACCGCCGTATCCGCCGTGTTCCACTACTACCGCAAATGCGATTGTATTCGCCGGGTCGCCGCCGTATGGCGCGAAGCCTGCGAACCATGAGTGCGGCATTCCTTCTTCCACCTGCGCGGTACCGGTCTTGCCGGCGACCAGAACATCGAGACCCTTCATGGCGGTCCGGCCGGTGCCGCTGGTGACCACTGAGCGCATGGCAGCCGCGATCATTAGCGAGGAATCGGCCGGCAGAATGGTTCGCGGCACATCGATGCGAGTGTTGGTGTCGTCGATGAGCCATCGCCCTTCGGCCATCGCTCCGCTCGCTGCGACGGTTGCCGCCACGCGCGCCATCTTGAAGGGAGTCACCAACACGGGGCCTTGTCCGTAGGCGGCGAAGGGCATCATTTTCTTGATCTCGCGAACATCACCGGCTGGAATATCCAAAAGGTCTGCCGTCTCGTGGAGCTGCTCGGCGCCCACCACGTACGTTCCAAGCTGGGCGAAATACGCGTTGCATGAGACTGTGATTGCCTGCATCATGCTTAGCGTTCCGTGCGCGTGATCGCCGATGTCGTCGCGAATCGGGCGGTTCCATCCAGGTATGCGCGTGCCCACGCGGCCGTCGCCGAGAGGCGCGCAGTGGAATGTTTTTCGGGTCAGTGTTGGGTCGATGCGCAAGGCCGCGATTGCGGTCACCAGCTTGAATGTGGAGCCTGGCGGATATTGGCCGTAGCGCGCGCGATCGAGCAGTTCGTCCGGTGTCGCCGTTCCGCTTCCCGATGGCGCGGGGAAGCTCACTAGCGCGAGAACATCTCCGGTTTGCGGGTTCATGGCGACGATCGCGCCCTTCTCTTTGCGCGCCTTTAGCAGGTGGGTGCGGAGGATTGCGGAGAGCCGCATTTGTAGACGAATGTCGATCGATGTCCGGACCGTCCGATCGCGGGCGCGCAACTGCTGCATGGCCGAATTTCCCGGCTGATGACGATAGCGTACGTAGGCGGCGAGTTCCGGATAATCTTTGAATCCTTGCAGCTTTGTATTCGCGTCGTGTTCGACTAGCGACGCGTTAGTGGCGTGGAATTTTTCTCCCGTGCGCAAATCGCCCAGCAGGTGCTCCGTCATTGGCCCGAATGGATAGTGCCGGTTGTCGAGGCGCGAGCACGTCTTGTCGATGGAGATGCCGAGCTTTTCGTAATCGGCGCGATGGCGCTCGAGTTCTTCCCAAGTGCTGGTGGCCAGCGGGATGCCGTTGCGGTCGTAAATGTTGCCGCGCGTGAGTTCGCGTGCGAGCGAATTCAGGCGTGGATTGTGCTGTGGACGTTTGATGCCGTCTTCTTCGAAGACCTTTGAGTCGCGGGCTAAATAGTCTGTGTCGTGGAAGACCTGGTAGTAGGCTGCTTTCCCGACCAGGACCAGCGCACATGCCCCCAGGAGCACAGCCGCCGTACGAACCGGTTTGTTAAATGGCTGCGCAATTGTTTCACCTGACGCGCGGTTTGAGACGCCGAGAATGAGCGCGAAAATCAGAAAATTCGCCAGCATCGCGGTGTTGCCGGAACTTAAGAATGGAGACACGACGCCGGACAGGGGAATCGCTCCGAGTACTCCTCCGGAGATGAGAAGCATCTCCAGCGCGACTAGCGAGCCCAGACCGAGAGCGAGGAACATTGCGTACTCATCCACGGCGTTTAGCGCGATACGAAAGGCGCGATGAACTAGAAACATGAAGAGCATCGCGATGGAGAGCACGCCGACGAATCCCCATTCCTCGCCGATGGCCGGGAGGACGAGATCGGTGTGTCCCGCGGGGATCATGGCTGGGTCGCCCCAACCGGGACCTGATCCCCATGCGCCTCCGGTGGCCAGGGCCCACAGGGAGTGTGCGAGTTGATCGCCGCCGCGTACGTTGTTGTCCCATGGCGATAACCACATGGAGATTCGATCCACTACAGTCGTTGGTTTACCCAGCTGATAACCGATGGTAACTCCGGCCACCAACAAGGCGATGCCGAAGGTGGCCAAGCCCCAGCGCCCACGGGCAATTGCGAACATCACGAGGAACAGGAAACCCATCACTAGCGCTGGACCGAGGTCTTTGAGCAGGAAAAAGAACACCAGTGCGATTGCGACCGCGCACATGACGGGCAGGGCGTGAGCGACTCTTGGAATTTCCACCCATCGCAACCAGCGCGGCAGCAGGCGCTTCTCACGCAGATCGCGGAGCCATTCCCATTTGCCGGCGAAATATCCGGCCATGAAAAACACCAGCAGGACTTTGATCAATTCGACTGGCTGGAATGGACCCAGATTCACTTTCGCGTCGCTGCCGGTGGGTCCGGAACCTAGGCGCATCAACAGGACGAATAGAACGAAGCTCACGAGCAGCGGAGTGTAGACCCATCGTGAGAAATTCCGATGGTGAAACATTCGTAACAGCGGCAGGAGGAGCATGGCGCATCCAAGCGCGACGCCCCAGGCGAATTTCTCGAATTCCAGTGTGTCACGCAACGGGTCGCGCAGACTGATGGCCAGCGTCAATCCGATGCCGGTGAGCAGTTGGAGCGCTGGAAGGATGCCAGGATCGCCGCGAAAGCGACGCCAGCGCCAGGCGAAATGGAGCAGGAAGAAAGAGGCGAAATAGACTCCAACCCAACGCGCGTAGGTGGAATAGAAATCGCGAGGCGTACGGACCACCATGAGAGGTTTCAACCTGGCGATCGGTAAACGTGCGCCGTTGCTGACGCGAAGCCGTGCCAGTGCGCCGACGTTCGGCAATGGGCGGTGTGTCTGGAGGTAATCCCAGATCTTGTCCGCAACCTGGCCGCGCTCGTCCGGGTTCGGGTACACCTGCAGAAAGGGCAATAATTCGTCTTCATGGGTGACTGCGTTCAGGTTCAGCAGCTCGCCGCGATTGAGCCGAGGTCCGGCTTCCGCGAAATTCTGTGTCTTGGCAATGCAAACCATCGCTAGCGCGCAAGCGACGATGAGCGAGGACCCGATCAGCCACCAGAGTTCCTTGCGGCGTTCCGGAGGCACCGGCGTTTCGAACTTGCCCAGCTTGGCCGAAACGGGGTTTTCCCAGCTCTTTGTTACCGCCACGAACGGTACCTCGCTTTCCGATACCTCGGTTTCGTGTTTGCGGCAGTTGCCTGAAGCTGGCGCTGCTGGATCTCGTCACGTTCCAGTTGCTGCAGGTTCTGGCTTACTTTGGAAAATCCGTCGATTGGTTCGTACAAATTTCGTGCGCGGTCGAGATCGTGCTGTGCCAGCGAAAGGTATCGCGCGCGGCTCGTTGTAGCTGTCTTTGATGCTTTCAACTCCTGCTCGGCACGGTAGAGATAAGCGTCGGCTTGCTGCTCCGCCTCTCGTGGCCCAGGGTGGAAACCGAGACGCTCGGCCGCGTGAAATTCGGCCATTGCCCTGCCCACGTTGTGCTGCGTGTAGACGTAGAGGCGTGCCATTCCCAGGTGCGGATCGGGAGATCCCGGTATGAGTTCAAGCGCTTGTTTAAAACTGACGTTGGCAGCAGCCGGATTTTGCGTCAACTGCGAAAAACCATCGCACAGCGCCAGCTTCCCCTTGCTCTCGTGGTCGGCGGGATCCAATTCGAGTGCGTGCCTTAGACACACGCGCGCTTTGTTCCAATCAGCGTTCTCGATAGCGGGGTCGGAACTGTTGCGGTATCCCTCTATGATCTGGTTTGCGGCGGTAGCAAAGGCCATATGTAGAGAGACACTCGCGGGTTCCGCGGGCGAATAGCGGCCCAGAAAGTTGGCGTGCTGCTTCAGGGACTGGTAGAGCTTCCAATCTGCCGCGATATCGGTGAGATTGTGGTGAACGTAGTCGCGCGGGCTTCGCAGAAAAGCGCTTTCCGCCCATAGTTTGTGGATGTACCCGGCGGGAATGAACAGCAGGAGTCCGAACACGAATCCGGCTGCGAGAATCCAAAGCATCCGGGTAATCTCGGCCAGTTTCGCTTCAAAGTTCTGAGTCCTCAACCACGATTCGGGCGGCGCAGGTGGCGATTTCTCCAGCGTCTCGTTCGATTCCCACGCCGGTTCGTGTTGCGCCTCGGCGACAGTCGGTTGATTCTGCATAAACGCGCGGAGATCGTTTTCAAACTCGGCGGCTGTGGCGTAGCGGCGCTCGAGCGACGCAGCAAGAGCCTTCTCGATAATCGCCTTCAGGGCGGGTGGGCAATCTTCCGGCAGAGCTCTAGGTGGGCGGCGCGATTGAATCAGGTTCTCGAGCTTCCGCGTATTCTGCGCCTGGTAGGGCGGCATTCCGGCCACCATTTCATACAGCGTGACGCCGAGGGCCCAGAGGTCGACGTGCTGGTCAACGTTCGTGCTCTTCACACGCTCCGGCGAACAATAGGCCGGGCTGCCCAGGCTGTGGTGCGTCAGATTGTGCGTCGAAGTGATCGCCTTGGCGATGCCAAAATCCAGCAGACGCACCTCGTCGTTCAATCCGATCTGGATATTGCACGGCTTGATATCGCCATGCACGACGGCGCGCTTCCGTCCATCGATATCCTCCTGATAGGAATGCAAGGTTTCGAGCTGGTTACAGATTTCACCCGCGTAGCGCGCGGCCCTCCTCGGGTCGAGCCGGTGTTCGGTGCGCAGAACGTCGGTGAGATTCTTTCCTTCCACGTATTCCATGACCACGTAGAAGCAGTTATTCATTTCGCCGTAGTCGTAGATCTCGAGGATTCGCGGGTCGAGCGAGTGCAACTGGCTTTGAATGGTGGCGCCACGACGTTCGGCTTCCATCACCAACTGCGTGTATGGATCGTGAGAGTGCTCGATGATCTTCAACACCACGCGCCGGTCGGCTTCGGTGTCGAATGCGAGATACACGTCGGTCATGCTCCGCCCGAGCTTCTTAACGATCTCATATTTTCCGAATTGTTTAAAGTGCGAAGTGGGGTTCACAGCTCACCTGGTTAATAGCGGATGTCCTATCGCACGCTCGATCACGACCAAGGCTATGGCCCCCAGAATCATGCCGGCGATCAGCCAGGCAAAACGTCCCAGCCACAGGCGCCATCGTTTGGAACTGCGCCGCATTCGCGTAATAGCGTGCCGCGTGCGCGCTTCCGACATAAGGCGCGACGCGCTGCCCACGAACTCAGGACCGGCGACAAAAATCACGCTGATGTTGTCTTTCCCGCCGGCATCGTTCGCCGCATCCACCAGCATTCGCGCGATACTTTCGGGATCACCCTCATACTGCTCGACGACTCCGCTGATCTCGGCCGACATCAGCACGTCGCTCAATCCATCGCTGCATAACAGCAGCGCCGCTTCAGGATGAAATGGAAGCGACTTTGTCTCGATGAAGTTTTCGTCCGCAGGTTCATGAAGGCGGGAGCCCACGTCACGAAACACTTCGTTCCGGCGCGGATGGCCCATGGCCTCGCTCTCCGAAATTTCGCCGCGATCCTCCTGCTCTCCCACCGACGAGTGATCTGATGTCAGCTTGCGCACCGCACCGTTCCACGCGAGATAGAGGCGTGAATCGCCGACGTGACCAACGGTGATGGTGTCGTCGTGGGCGATGGCCAGTGTCAGTACGCAGGCCATGCCGCGGCACTCCGCGTCCGCTTCGGCGAGGTGACAGATCTCATTGTTGGCCTGCGTGATGGCGTGGCGAACACGATCTTCGAGGGAACCTTTTGCCAACTCCAGCTCGCGAGGAATGATCTCTATGGCCAGTTCTGCTGCCTTTTCACCGGCCGCGTGGCCACCGAGTCCGTCGACCACCAGAAAGACGCCGCGCTCGGCATCCATATAGACGCGGTCTTCGTTGTTGGTGCGTTGAAGGCCGGTGTCGGTTGCCATTGCGGCTCGCCAAGCCGTCGCTGCTTTCATTTCCGCCCCCAGTTGGCGAACGCGAGGCAAACGGAGAACGCCAAGAACACCAGGCCGAAGACGATATGGGCGTTGGACGGCATGGTCATTTGCTGACTTCGAAGACCAACTTAAGAACTTCGCCTACACCGATTTCGGCCTTCGCGGCCAATGGCTCTTCTATACCTCTCTTGAGACGTTTTCCGTCGAGCCAGGTTCCGTTTGTGCTTTGGTCCGTGACATAGAATTGGCCGGTGGCGGCGTCGCGACGCAGAACGAGGTGTTCGCGCGATACCTCGTCGTTCGCATAGAGGGCAAGGTCCATGGGCACGTCGGCGCCGCCCCGGCCCACTCGAACATGGTTTTGGATCACGCGGTAGAGCTGCGGGCCCGAATCGTCTTCGTATCGAATCTCGGCAAACACCTTGTCTGCGACTCTTTGTGTATGGCGAGCACCGGCCGGGCGGGTCGACGTGACGGAAGGCTCGCGGTCCATGAGCGTGGTCTTGGTGCCGCGAAATCCGGGCTGATCCACTTCGTTCAATTCGGAGTGAATCTCCACGTCGCCGAGCGGAACGGTGCCCACCATGTCCGGGAAAAAGTCGATCACCCAGTCCCGGGAGGCGATCTTGTACTCCTTTGCCGAACGGCCCGGACGCTTCATTCCGAGCACGGTGGGCGCTGTGTTCAGCTTGCCGACGCGTGCCGCCAAAGCCCGCTTGGCGTCGTCGACTATGAGAGTGAAAACACCGGAAAGTCTCGCGTGATCTTCAGGATGCAGGTACACATCGAATATGCAGGGAAGTAGAACGGTATAGGCCATCTCGAACTTCCCGACCTCCATGTTCCGGATCAGTTGTTCGACAATAGTCTGGCCGTTAAGCCTGGCATCGCCGGGATTCTGGCCATCTTGCGGCATCTGTACTTCCACCCTCGACTGACGCGTTCCACAGCAGGCGGTTTCCTGAGTGCTCTCAGATTTCTAAATTTTAACGCGATATGATCTATGTTTCATGCGCCGCCGTGAATTTCTTCAACTCGCAGCCTTGGCTGCGGCAAACTCCGCCAGTCCCGCTCAATCCGGCCGGAAGAGGATCGCCGCCGTTTCGAGCACGTATTTTCTTCGGTCTCATAGCGACGACCTGATCACACGCGACCTGGAAGGTTACTGGATCGGCGAGAAGTTCTACAAGCCGCCGGTTGAGGTCGTGTCGCTCTATCTCGATCAGGTTCATCCCGCCGATCTTGCCCACAAACTTTCCATGTCGTATGGATTTCCGATCAAGAAATCTATCGATGATGCGCTGACGCTCGGAACTGGAAAGCTGGCCGTGGACGCGGTGCTGATGGTCTGTGAGCACGGGGAGTATCCGTTTAACGACAAACAGCAGCAGCTTTATCCGCGATTCGAATTCTTCTCGCAGGTGGTGGATGTCTTCAAGAAATCGGGCCGCTCCGTTCCGGTTTATTGCGATAAAGCTCTCTCCTACGATTGGGGCAAGGCGAAGCAGATGTACGACTGGTCGCGGGAATTGAAATTCCCGTTGATGGCGGGTTCTTCCGTATCAGTCACTTTTCGCCGGCCGGAAGTCGACGTCCCGCTCGATTCGGAATTTCAGGATGCGCTGGCGGTGGGCAGCGGTTGGGTGACCGACGGCGGCGTCTTTCACAATCTGGAAGTGTTGCAGTGTTTCGCCGAGCGGCGGAAAGGCGGAGAGACTGGAGTCCGCGCGGTGCACCATTTGCAAGGCGACGAAGTGTGGCGGGCTGCTGAGCAGGGGCTGTGGTCGAAAGATTTGATGACCGCTGCATTGAGCCGGGCTCAGCGGTTGGGTAAGGGGCGTCCTGAGGATGTGAAGAACCCGGTGCTCGGCCTGGTGGAATATAACGATGGTTTTCGGGGAGGCGTGCTGATGCTGCCGGAATTGGTGAATGAATACCTGGCGGCCTTCCGGGTGAAGGAGCGCCCGGCGATTCAAAGCACGCTGCTGTACATACCTTCTGAAAATTCAAACAATTTCAGTCAGCTTATCCATGGCGTGAATCAGATGTTCACGACCGGGACGCGGCCGTATCCGGTGGAGCGAACACTGCTCACGACGGGAGTGGATTCGTACCTTATGGAATCTGCGCATCAGGGGCACAAGCGGATCGAGACTCCGATGCTCAAGGTGGCTTATCGCGGGCCGAAGGAATCTTTTTATTCGCACGGGATGGGATCGTAGATGGAACGGCTTGCGACAGGATTCCAATCGGCTGGAGGGCTCGTTTTCAGCCGCATCGGTTATTTGTTGTTCTCCGACGTAGGGGCCGGAAAGATTCTGAAGTGGAAAGACGGCGCGGTGACGGTGTTTCGCGAGAAGAGCAACGGCGCGAATGGCCTAACGTTCGATCATCAGGGCCGGCTGCTGGCTTGCGAGCAGGATCGGGTTACGCGCACCGAGAAGGATGGCAGTGTTACGGTGCTGGCGGGCGCGCTGCGCGAGCGGCCTGTCGATGTGATTTACGCTATTGACGGGAATATTTATTTCTCCAGTGCCGCAGGTGTTTATCGCGGTAAGGAAATCGCTTCTCGTGAGTGCGAGCGCGCGGTTGGGGTTACTTTGTCGCCGAATCAGCAACAGCTTTATGTTTCCGATGCCGGGCAAGGGAATATTCGTGTGTTTGATATTGCTGCGAATGGGTCGTTGAGTAAGGGCCGGGTTCTCGTTGAGATCAAGGACAGCTCGCTTGGCGGATTGAAGACTGACGAGAGTGGAAAGGTGTGGATTGCGACGTCGGCGGGCATTCAATCGTTTGCCCCCGGCGGTGAGCATCTGGAGACGATTGCGGTGCCGGAGAAGCCTGGCAATTTGAATTGGGGAAGCGGGTTTCATGGTCTGGTGATTGCTGCCCAGACGTCCGTTTACCGGCATGTGGTGAAGGCTAGCGGCACGCGCACGTTCTAAACAAGAAATATTGCTGGCCGCGAATGAACGCGAATTCACACGAATAACTGCTTTAGCTGCAGTCGCAACTGTCGCAGCAGTCACAGCAATCGCAGCCGTCGCAGGAATCTCCGCAGCATGAGCTGAGGCATGATTTCACTGCGCTCTTTTTTCCTGGTGTTGGCAGCGGGACTGTTGCCATCAGGCCGCCCAAGGCCATTAGGTTCATTCCTAAACTGAGGCATTCGCGGGGCGAGCGCACCAGTCGGGCTTGCAGCGGGAATAGAAATGCAATTGCTACTACGGCGGCGGTGGCCCAGAGCGGTGTTCTTAATTCGCGGGCCTTTGAGAGCGCGCCTCTCCATCGCTGTTTGAAACTTTGAGGAATGCGGGCGGAACAGGCGTGGACGATTGGAAATTGCGGGGATAAGCGATCCGCTATGTTTGCTTGCAGCCGGCGCTTGAAATCGTCGGGTAATGCTATCCCGGCGGCTTCTTTACGAATTTGATGGGCTGCCGATTCCCGCGAGACGAGCGGATTGAATGCGCCCGTTCGCCGATCGTTTTCGAAATCTTCCCACGCGTCGAGCAGGTAAATGAGATGTCCGAAGCGATAGCCGATTGCGGCGAGTTCATCGGCACGGTTGGGGAGCCCGGCGGCCAGGGCTCCGTGACGGAAGACCAGCGCGGTGACTTGCGATGTCGGCTCGGCTGCTGCATCTAAATCTGCATGCGCCGCCTCAAGCGCAACCTGGTGGCTTAGAATTCCGTCGGTCTCGTCCAGCGGAAATCCAAGGCGGGCCAGTTCTCGCCTTGCGTTGCGAAAGTTTTGCGAAAAGATGCGGCGTGCCCACACCCATCGGCGTTTGCGCGAGTCTACTTCGTGGTCCGCAAGTTTGTAATCGCTGAGTAGCACATTCACCGCTGCGGCATATCGCAACACAGACGGAATCTCTTTGTCCGCCGGGATGTTCATGCAGTTGAAGGAGTGATAGGGGCTACCCCAACGCTCAACATCTTCGGCACTCAGCGCCGTGAGCAGTTCAGCCAAGAAACCGATGTCGTGATTGAGCAGCATTCGCGAACGCTGCCCATACTGACGTCCGATCGTCTTGCACGTTCCGCAGTAATGCATGCGCCAGCGGCGCCGTTCTTCGACGGCTTCGGTCGTCTCCCGAAAATGCATCAGGCCAAACATGTACGAGCAACATAGAATATCACCATGCGCAGCCTGCTACTTGTTTTCCCGCTTTTGGCGTCCGCCGCCACGGTTCCTTTCGATTTTTCAGCGGTGCTACCTGGCCCGGTGAAAGTGGAGACTGGCGCCGGCAGTGCCATCGTCCGGTGGCCCGATGCGGGCGGACGCGAATGGCACGCCGAATTCTCGCTTGACCCTACCAAGGCTCTAATTCAGGCGATCGGCATTGCCGGCAAGAACGTTGTCGAGCGTGCGATTCCAATTTACCGGTGCGAAACCGGGAAGCGCCGCGGCGGTTGGGACGCGTTCTTCGATTTTCCTCCGAGCCACCCGGACGGGACGCGCGCGTTTATGAGCACTTTCAAATTCACGCAGGCCAAGGCTAAGACGGTTGGCGATCGAGTCGGAGATCTCGTTCGACGGCTTTCAGATGGGAATTTTTCAAGGCGGCATCACATACACGTTTTATCCCGGCAGCCGCCTCATCCAACAGGAGGCCGTGGTCAGCACGAACGAACAGGACGTCGCGTATTTTTATGACGCAGGGATGCGCATGGCCGTCGATGCCGATGTTCGTCCGGGCGGCAACATGGAGTCGGCGATAAGCTACTACGACTCGGAGGACCATCTCCAGGTCGCGCATCCCAACAGCTCTGAATGGCATCCCACTGCTGTCAAATATCGAACGCTGGCCGCCAAGACCGGAGGCGGCAGCATCGCCGTGTTCCCCGCGCCGCATCGCTACCTTTTCGCGCGCGACTACACGACGAATATGGGCTACCTCTGGCACACCGCGTGGCGCGGCAATGTGTCGATCGGGATCCGCGAGCTTCACGACGACAACTCGCCCTTTTATCCTTGGATGAACGCGCCGCCCGGCACGGAGCAGCATCTCGGTCTGTTCTTGCTCGTGGATGACGGCGATTCCAAAGCGGCGCTCGACGGCGTTCTGCGCTACACGCATCGCGACCATTTTCCGCGTGTGGATGGTTTCCAGACTTTCGCGCCGCACTGGCACTACGCCTATACGGTGCAGGCTATGGCCAATGGTTTCGACTGGACGCCGCCCTTCAAGCCGGTGCTGAAGAGACATGGGTGTGGACTCCGCGATGATCATGGATTTTCATGGCGACGGACATCCCGCTGACACCGGAGACGTGCGGCTTAAGGAAATCGAGGCTTACTATCGCGCGTGCAGGGCGCAATCGGATAAAGATTTTCTGCTGATCCCGGCCGAGGAAGCGAACACGTACCTCGGCGGGCATTGGGCGCTGGTGTTTCCGAAGCCCACTTACTGGCGTATGAAGCGCCCAGAGGGCGTAGCGTTCCAGGCGGCGGATGCGAAATATGGGGTGGTCTACAACGTTGGCAATGCCAAAGAGATGCTCGACCTGGTTCGCGCGGAGCACGGTTTTGTGTATCAGACACACCCGCGCACGAAAGGCTCAACCGGGTTTCCCGACGAGATCCGCAACACGGAACATTTCCTCGATCCGCGCTATCTCGGCGCTGGTTGGAAGGCGATGCCGTCGGATCTATCTTCGCCGCGGCTTGGTGAGAGATCTCTGAAGCTTGTGGATGACATGAGCAACTGGGGTCTTCACAAAATCATCATGGGCGAGGTGGATGTATTCCAAATCGATCACACGCACGAACTCTATTCGGCGATGAATGTGAACTATGTCCGCGCACCGCGGCTTCCGGATTTTGACAGTTACGGATCGCTGCTGAACACCGTGGCCAAAGGTGATTTCTTTACGACGACTGGCGAGATTCTGATGCCGAAGTGGAACATCAGCGCGGGTGGGAACGGCGAGATTATCGCGTCGGCGACCATCCGGTACACGTTTCCGTTGAAAATCGCCGAAGTGGTCTGGGGTGACGGCGCGGAGACTCATCGCCAACTGTTCCCGCTCGAGAGCACGCGTGAATTTAGCGAAAGAACGTTCGAATTTAAAGTCGACGCCAAGAACTGGAAGTGGGCGCGGATTGCTTTTTGGGACGTGGCCGCGGATGGCGTCTTCGTCAATCCTACCTGGCGATAAAGTGAAGTATGACATATCGTGTTCTTGGAAAGACCGGCGAAAAGGTCTCCGCAATCGGCTTGGGCGGGCATCATATCGGACGCCCGGCAGACAAGAAGGAAGGAATCCGCATTGTCCGCACAGCGCTCGATCGGGGCATGAACTTTCTCGACAACTGCTGGGATTATCTGGATGGCGAAAGTGAACGCCGCATGGGCGAGGCGTTGCGTGACGGTTACCGGCAGAAGGCGTTCCTCATGACGAAGTTCGATGGGCGCACCAGGAAGTCGACCGCACAACAGATTGACGAGTCCCTCCAGCGGTTGCAGACCGATCACGTGGACCTCATGCAGTATCACGAGACCATACGCATGGAAGATCCGGATCGATTTTTTGCTCCCGATGGGCCGCTGGAAGCTTTGCTGGAGGCGAAGAAGGCCGGCAAGATCCGGTATATCGGTTTCACTGGTCACAAAGACCCGGTGGTTCATCTACGTATGCTCGATGTGGCGGCGCAGCACAAATTTCATTTCGATGCGTGCCAGTTGCCCTTGAATTTGATGGACCATCATTTTCGAAGTTTTGCCCACGATGTGGTCCCGCGGCTCGTCAATGAAGGTGTCGGCGTACTTGGAATGAAGGCGCTCGGAGATGGCTTATTGATGAAGAGCAATACCGTGACCGCGATCGAGTGTCTGCATTATGCGCTCAACCTGCCGGCGTCGGTGGTCATCACCGGCTGCGAGAGTATGGAGCGTCTGGAGCAGGCGTTTGAGGCGCTCGACACGTTTCGGCCGTTCAGCGAGGCACAGCTCGCAGCGCTTGTGGCGAAGACGAAGGACGCCGCTATGACTGGTGAGTTCGAGCTTTTTAAAACAGGTACGGGGTTCGACGGGACGGCGAACAATCTTCACTGGATGGGTTAGCGCGCGCTCAGAAACAGCCCCAACCGTTCCATCGCGGGCGCGAGAATTTCCATGTCGGCGGCGTAGCAGATTCGAATCGAACCTTCGCCGCCCGCTCCGAACGCCACTCCGGGCGCGAGCCCGACCTTGGTCGCCATCAGCAGATCCTTGCAGAATCCGAATGAGTCCGTCAGGCCGTCGATTTTGGGAAACAGGTAGAACGCGCCATCCGGTTTCGGCACCGTGACGCCCTTCATCTTCTTGAACGCGGCCAGGCAGAAGTCGCGATTCTGACGCAGACGGGCTACCATCTGCTTCAACGTGTCTTCGCCCCACAGCAGTGCCGTTTCGCCGGCGCGCTGCGTGAAACTCGGCGCGTGCGAGACGACGAACTCGTTGAGCTGCGTCGCGCGCGCCACCAGATCTTTGCGGCCGACGATCCAACCGAGCCGCCAGCCGGTCATGCAGTAAGTTTTAGAGAACGACTGCACTACGACAACCGCGTCGTCGCGAGTGCATTTCTTCAGGATCGTCGGCGCCGGCTGGCAACCGCCCTTCTCGGGATAGTTGAGCCGCTCGTACACTTCGTCGGCCATCAGCCATAGGTCGTGCTTGCGCGCGAAGTCCAGGAGCTGCTGCTGCTCTTGATCGGTGGCCACCCAACCCAGCGGATTCGAAGGCGACGTGTACAGCAGCATGCGCGTGCGCGGTGTGATGGTTGCTTCGAGCGCGGCAAAATCGATCACGTAGCGGTCGCCTTTGAGCACATGGGCAACCTGTTTCACCTTGGCGTTCGACATTTCGACAATCGCCGAGCCATTCGGCCAGGCCGGCGTCAGTACGATTGCCTCGTCGCCCGGATCGAGCATGCAGCGAATGGCGAGGTTCAACGCCTGTACGCCGGATGCAGTGACCACGATCTCAGTTGAAGGATCGATGGAGACGCCGTGAATCTCTTCGTAGTAGCGCGCCAGCGCCTTCCGCGTCGACGGCATGCCGGCGTTTTCTGTGTAAAACGTGAAGCCGTCGGCCAGCGCTTTTAGCGTCGCTCGCTTGATGAACTCGGGCGTGGGAATATTCGATTCGCCGAAATAGAGTTTCAGCACGCCATCCATCGACATGGCGATCTCCGCCAGTTCACGGATGCGCGAAGGCGGAACACGCAGAGCAGATTCTGCGACAGCGGCGGGCATGCTAACGGTTCGGCTTGGCCATCATCAATTCGCGAATATGGACGAGGTCGGTTGGATAATCGCCCGTGTAACATGCGTAGCAATATTGTCCGCGCGTGTCGCCGACCGCTTCGCTCAAGCCGCGCTGCGACAGATAGCCGAGTGAGTCGGCCTCGACGTAACGGCGAATTTCTTCCACGGAATGATTGGCTGCGATGAGTTCGTTTTTAGTCGGGGTGTCCACGCCGTAATAGCAAGGCGAAATCGTCGGCGGGCAGGAGATGCGGAGATGTACCTCGCGCGCTCCCGCGTGGCGGACCATGCGCACAATCTTCCGGCTCGTTGTGCCGCGCACGATGGAATCATCCACAAGCACCACGCGCTTGCCTTCGAGTAGCGCCCGGATGGGGTTGAGCTTGAGCTTCACGCCAAAGTCGCGGATGGCTTGCGTGGGTTCAATGAACGTCCGGCCTACATAGTGATTTCTTATTAGAGCCTGGCGGAACGGTATGTTCGATTCAGCCGAGAATCCGACGGCGGCGGCCGTACCCGAGTCGGGCACCGGCACTACGACATCCGCATCGGCCGGGGCTTCGCGATACAACAATCGCCCAAGCTGCTCGCGGGACTGCTGGACGCTGCGGCCGAAGACGAAAGAATCGGGCCGTGAAAAGTAGACGTGTTCAAATGAGCACTGCGCCAGTGGCCGGACGGGCGAATAGCGCTCCCTCGTCATCCCTTTGGGCCCGACGATCACCATTTCGCCGGGTTCTACGTCATTCAGGTAGACAGCATCCAGCAGATCGAACGCGCACGTTTCCGAGGCGAAGACGTAGGCGATGCGATCGCCGGAGAGCTCGAGCTGACCCATGGCTAGGGGCCGGAAACCGTGCGGGTCGCGAGCAACGATGATGCAATCCTGGGCGAGAAATACGAGTGAAAACGCGCCTTCGAGCTGTAGCAGCGCTTCCCGCAACGCGCCTGCCAGGGTACGCTCGCGCGATCGGGCGACGAGATGCAGAATCACTTCCGTGTCGCTGGACGCCTGGAAAATGGAGCCTTCGCGTTCCAGATCGCGCCGAAGTTCACTCGCGTTTGTGATGTTTCCGTTGTGCGCGACGGCGATCAGACCTTTATTGCAGGCGACTGAGAACGGCTGCGCGTTCTTGATCACCGTGTCACCGGCGGTGGAGTACCTGGTGTGGCCGATGGCCATGATCCCCGGCAGCTCGTTCAGCACCGCGGGCGTGAAGATGTCGGCCACGTGGCCCATCGCTTTATGCGTGTGGATTTCGCGTCCGTCGCTACTGGAGATACCAGCGCTCTCCTGGCCGCGATGCTGCAGCGCGTAAAGTCCGAGATAGGCGAGATTCGACGCTTCGGGATGCCCGTAGATGGCAAACACCCCGCACTCTTCTTTAAATTTGTCGAGCTTGATGAAATTATCGGCCATGCAACATCCGTCCCAGCGCGGAGTTCCGCGCATTCTGCAATCGGACAATGTCGCAATCGATAAGGGGGGTATCTCGATTGCGGATTACTATTCTCTCTTTCATGGTAACACCCGCTTCCAGGGCTTCTACTCGATATTTGCGGGCGATTTCCTGTACTTTCGCCGGTTCAGCCGTCGAGATCAACACGCGCGACGGGCCCTCGTGGAAGAGCAGCAACTCAGGCCGGAGATCGCTATCCAAATCGATCCGTGCGCCGATTTTCGCCGAGGATTCCACTAGGGCAACCGCCAGTCCGCCGTCGCTCAAATCGTGGGCCGATTCGGCCAGTCCGTGGTGACAATTTCGCGCACCGCCGACTGCACCCGCTTCTCATAGTCCATGTCGAGCGCCGGTGGAAGTCCCCAGAGGGCATTCAATACCTGTTTGGCGTATTGCGTACCGCCAAAGTGCGTTTCGTCCGACGAGCCGAGTCCTCCCAGCAGCACGATGGCCCGGCCAGGATTCTTGAAGTCCACGGTCATGGGCGCGCCGGTCTTCATCAGCCCGATAATTCCCACCACTGGTGTCGGAAAAATTGCCTCGCCGAGTGTTTCGTTGTAGAGGCTCACGTTGCCGCCGGTGATCGGCGCTTCAAAGAAGGCGCAGGCTTCGCCGAGACCTTCGATGGCTTCGACGAGCTGCGCCATGATGCCCTGGCCGTTCCGGATTTCCGAAGTTCAGATTGTTGGTGGTGGCCACGGGCAGGGCGCCCACCGTCGAAAGATTGCGGCAGCACTCGGCGACGATGAGCTTTGCGCCTTCGCGCGGCGAGAGAGAGCAATAACGGCCGTTACCATCGAGCGACATGGCTATGGATGATCCGGTTTCTTTGATCCGAACGATGGCAGCGTCGCCGCCGGGACCTTCCACGGTATTGGTGCGAACCATGTAATCGTACTGCTGCCAGATCCATTCCTTCGAGCAGAGATCCGCGGAACTGACCAGCGTCTCGAGATCCCGATTCAAATCGCTGCTGGAAAAATGCGCCCATTCCATCGGTGCGGTGCGGTACGGCGCGGTGTTGTGCGGACGGTCGTAGAGCGGGGCTTCGTGAGCGATGGCTTTGTTCGGGATGTCTGCGACCACTTCTCCGTGATTCTTTACGACTAGCCGGCCCGTATCTGTTACGACGCCAATCTCTACCGCGTCCAGACCCCACTTCTTGAAGACACGGAGCACTTCGTCTTCGCGGCCCTTATCGGCCACCAGCAGCATGCGTTCCTGCGATTCCGACAACAGGATTTCGTACGGCGTCATGCCGGTTTCACGCTGCGGCACGTACTGCATGTCGATTTCGACGCCAGTGCCTGCGCGGCTGCCCATCTCGCAGCTCGAACTCGTTAGTCCGGCGGCGCCCATGTCCTGAATGCCGACGATTGCTCCGGTCTGCATCGCTTCGAGGCATGCTTCGAGGAGCAACTTTTCAAGAAACGGATCTCCTACTTGCACGTTCGGCCGTTTCTGTTTGGATTCTTCGGTGAACTCGGCGGACGCCATCGATGCGCCGTGAATTCCGTCGCGCCCGGTCTTCGCGCCGACGTAAATTACAGGATTGCCAACGCCCTTGGCCGTGCCGTAGAAGATTTTGTCTTTCTGAAAAACGCCGAGTGCGAATACATTGACAAGCGGATTGCCGTTGTAACAGGCATCGAACACGCACTCGCCGCCCACCGTGGGCACTCCGAAGCAATTGCCGTAGTGCGCGACGCCCGAAACGACGCCTTCCGCGATGCGCGCGTTGCGCGCTCCGTTCTCCGGATCGTCAAGCGCTCCGAAGCGGAGCGAATCCATCACGGCTATGGGACGCGCACCCATAGTGAAAATGTCGCGCAGGATGCCGCCCACGCCCGTGGCCGCGCCCTGGAAGGGTTCGATGAAGCTCGGATGATTGTGGGATTCGATCTTGAACGCGATGGCGTAGCCGTCACCGATATCGATGATGCCGGCATTCTCGCCCGGCCCCTGCAATACATATTTGCCCTTCGTCGGCAGCTTCTTCAGGTGCAAACGCGAGCTCTTATACGAGCAGTGCTCGCTCCACATCACGCTGAAGATTCCAAGCTCGGTGTAACTCGGTTCGCGTCCGAGTAGTGAAACGATTTTTTCGTATTCCGCCGGGGTCAATTGATGGGCGGCGACAAGATCGGGGGTGATTGCGGCCATTCCTATTTCACCGCGTACGTGGAGATCATCGACTGCAACACAACGAGGCCGTCGCTCGATCCCATGAGCGGTTCCGAGGCGCGCTCGGGATGCGGCATCAGCCCCATCACGTTGCGCTCGCGGTTGAGAATACCGGCGATGTCGCGTGCGGACCCGTTCGGATTGTCCACATAGCGGAATACTACGCGATCTTCGGCTTCGAGTTCGTCGAGTGTGCGGTCATCGGCGTGATAGCAGCCCTCACCGTGAGCAATAGGCATGCGGACGATCTGGCCCTTGTGCCCCAGTGCGCTGAACGGCGAGTTTCTCGTCTCAAGACGAAGTTCCAGTGGCTTGCAGACGAACTTCAAACCGCGATTTCGGAGTAGTGCGCCCGGCAGCAATCCGCTTTCCACCAGAATCTGAAAGCCGTTGCAGATGCCGAGAACCAGGCCACCATCGGCGGCAAATTTCTTCACCGCTGACATCACGGGAGAGAAGCGTGCGATTGCGCCGCAGCGAAGATAGTCGCCGTAGGAGAAACCGCCAGGGAGGATGACCGCATCCACGTCGCCGAGCCGTGAGGCGTCGTGCCAGATGAAGTCGGCTTTTTCGCCAAGAATCCGTGCGACCGCGTACCATGCATCGTGATCGCAATTGCTGCCCGGGAAGACGATGACGCCAAAGTTCATCGGGAAGTTTTATTTTAGCAGACGGACCGCCGATGTCCCGATCCTGTTATTCTCACCGCATGGACAAGGTCAATCTCCAGGGAAAGCTCGCTTTGTTCTCGGACCATTGGAACCCGCGGGTTGTTGGCGAATTGAATGGCCAGCATGTGAAAGTGGTGAAGTTCCAAGGTGAATTCGTCTGGCACGGTCATGCCGGGGAGGACGAGTTCTTCCTGGTCTTGCGAGGCAGCTTCCGGATGGACTTCCGCGATAAGAGCGTGACGCTCAGCGAGGGGGACTTTATTATCGTTCCCCGCGGTGTTGAGCATCGCCCGGTGGCCGAGCATGAGGTCGAAGTGATGCTGTTTGAGCCGGCGCAGATTCGGCACACTGGCGATGTTGAAAGCGATTTAACCGTGCATCAGTATGAACGGATTTGAGTGATGACTGCATCCGACTTTCGCCGAATTGCGTTGAGCTTGAAAGGCGCCGAAGAGGGCTCGCACATGGGCGCGGCCGACTTCCGCGTGGGAGGCAGAATATTCGCCACGCTCGCTTCGGAAAAACAAGGGTACGGCAACCTCATGCTCACGCCGGAACAGCAGGCGGACTTCGTTGCGGAACAGCCAGACATTTTCTTGCCCATCGCGGGCGGTTGGGGAAGGATGGGAGCGACCCACATCCGGCTGGACAAGGCAAACGCGGATGTTCTCGCGGGCGCCTTGCACACGGCATGGAAACTACGAGTGGAGAAGAACGCGAAGACCGCGGGAAAAAAGCGCGCGCGGCGTGTCATCGAGTGAGCCCCGCCAGTTGTTGCACAGTCTGAAATGTATCCGCATCGGCGGCGGACTTATCCGTCCGGTACCGCTTCACCCGGGCGAATCGCAACGCCAATCCGCTGATGTATCGCGGGCTTACCTGGATCTCGTTGAACGCAATTTCGGCGACCAACTTCGGTTCCACGTAAACGGTGTAGTTGTCGCGTCCGATTTCCAGCTTCAGCAGCTCCTGCGTTTGCCAGGCCAGCATCTCGTCGGTGAGTCCCTTGAAGGTTTTGCCGAGCATGGCGAAGCCGCCTTTTTCCGTATCGCGGGCACCCAGATGCAGGTTGCTGAGCCAGCCGTGCCGCCGGCCGTTGCCCCATTCCGCTGCGAGAATGACCAGATCGAGGGTGCGCGGACTCTTTACCTTCAGCCAACTCTGACCGCGTGCGCCCGCCGCGTAGGGAGCCGCTGTCGATTTGGCCATTATGCCTTCGTGGCCTTGGCGCAGCGCGGTATCGAAGAATTCGGCCGCCTTTTCGGGATTCGCCGTGATCGATGTGCGGCACCACCAGATTCGGTGCAAGTTCGGCGAGTGTTCCGAAACGCTCGCGCCTGCGGCTCATCGAGAAGGGACGTCCCGTTCAGATAGAGCAAGTCGAACCAGAACGGCGAGAGCGGCAGTTCGGTTCGCATGCGTTCCACGTCCAGCTTGCGGCCGAAACGGCGCATCGTTATTTGGAAAGGATTTGGCCGGCCGTCCGGCTGCAGGCTGATGACTTCGCCATCAAGGATCAGGTCCTTTGCGGGCAGCTCGCGGGTTGCTTCCACGATCTCAGGCACCGCGGCCGTTACGTCGTTGAGGCTGCGTGAATAAACAATCACCTCATCGCCGGACCGGTGCACCTGGATGCGAGCGCCGTCCAGCTTCCATTCGAGTGCAGCCTCGCCGAGCTCGCCGATGGCTTCCGCCGCGTCCTCTGCGGTCTGCGCCAGCATCGGTTGTACCGGCCGGAAAAGTTGCACGTCATACGTGGAGAGACCGGCCTCGCCTTGCTCCAACACAGCGCGGGCGACCGGTGGAATGGCTCCGGCCATCATCGCCGCGCGGCGGATCCTTTCGAGTGGGATATGCGAGACGCGCGCCACGGCCTCCAGCATGATGCCTTCGAGCGCTCCCTGACGAAGCTCCCCGCCAAGCAGACCCGATCAAGAAACGCTGCTCGTCTTCAGTGGCGCGCGAGAAAATGACTTTCAGCAATTCCAGCTTGCGGCCCGCCGAGCCTGAGCCTTGCGTAGACTTGAGCGATTCAAACGCGCGATCTACTTCCAGCAGTTCGAGGCTAGGCTCCGCCGCCGGAGCGCCTGCCTACATCGCGCAACGTCGCGTAACCGATCCCGATGCGGCCCTGGCGCGTGCTGCCGCTGAGGAACGACACCGCAATCTCGACCTCCTCAGGCTGGAGCTGTTCGAGCAGGGCGGCGATCAGGCCGATTTTCTCCAGGCGCTTCGTAGTGGAGGCCACGCGGCCGGACGTCGCCACGACGTGCGAAAGCTGCATATTTCCCTAGTCGAACTCTTGCACACCCGCATTCTGATCCGCGCCGACGCGGCCTGTCTCAATCTTCGCCACACTGTAGTTCTCGCCGCGCACTCGCGCCCCAGCAAGCCTCCGCAACATGGCGATCTGGCCGGTGTGCGTCAACGCATCCGCTACCGCGCCTTGAAATAGCTTGTCCGCCGACGCGCGCAATTCCGAGCCCGACGCCAAATATTCGTCGAACGCGGTGAGCGCCGCGAAGAACCTGGCGGTATCTTCGCTCCACGTTTTCGGCTTTGAGTTCCGCCACCGCTCCTGGCCTTGCGCCTGAGAAAGCACCCAGTCGAACAGGTCGCAAATGTGGGCCAGGATTTCGCCCGCCGAGCGCGATCCTTCGCCCGGCCGGAAACTGCTGAACTCCGGCGGCGCATCCCGTAGCGTTTTCGCCGCCCGGTAGGCGAGCGTCGCAATTGCGTGTCTCAGAGAGAGATTTGCTTGGTGTTCGGTTTTCGTTGGCATAATGCTGTTATACGGCAATTCCGGAGACGATTTCTTGGCGAAAATTGCGGTTGAGTTAGAAAGGGCGTTGGCCACGCGCTCAGTCAACGGAACTCCCGGCGGTGCCACGGCGCGCAGACTTGCCCAAGGCGACGGCTGGACGGTGTCCGACGTCGTCTGCACGTCGGGGCCTCGGGATCGCCCTTTCGAAGAGCAGCACTCACACGTCGGAATTGCCATTGTCGCGGCGGGCAGCTTTCAATACCAATCCCGGGCTGGCCGCGGGCTGATGACGCCAGGTTCGCTTCTGCTCGGCAATGCAGGTCATTGTTTCGAATGCGGACACGAACATGGAACGGGAGACCGCAGCCTCTCGTTCGGATACGCCCCGGATTATTTTGAGAGACTTGCAGCCGACGCCGGAATCCGTGGTGTAAGGGTGGACTTCCCAGTGGTCCGCATTCCGCCATTGCGCGAGTTATCACCACTGATTGCGCGAGCCTGCGCCGGCCTGATCGGATCCGTGAACGTCCCGTGGGAGGAACTCAGCGTCGAATTAGCGGCGCTGGCGCTACAACTCGCGGGCGGCCTCGCACCCGATGCGTGCAGCGTACCGCCAAACGCCCTGGCGCGGGTATCCCGGACCGTGCGCGACATCGAGCGCGAGCCCGGTAACGGGTTAACACTTGGAAGGCTGGCAAGGGAAGCGGGTCTGAGCCCGTATCACTTTCTCCGTACTTTCGAGCGCACCACGGGTGTGACTCCACACCAATACGTTCTACGCATGCGTCTCCGTGAAGCAGCCGTGCAGTTGGCCGCCGGGCAGGCCAAGGTCCTCGACATCGCGCTCGATAGCGGCTTCGGCGACGTATCGAATTTCAACCGCACGTTCCGCGCCGAGTTCGGTGTCAGTCCACGGCTGTACCGCAGGGCGGCCCAGTCGAACCGCCCTCATCCTTCAACTATTTGTCTTTTCTCACGATATCGATGCTTCCCTTGAAGTATGCTTCGTCGTCAATGGTGATGCCCGCCGTTGTGATGTTGCCGACGAGCTGACCATCTTTTCGAATAATAACTTTCAGTTCGGCATCGATGTTGCCGTTAACAGTCCCAAGCACCGTCACTTCGCGCGCCTTGATGTCGGATTTCACTTTTGCATTTGGTCCGACCGTCAGGCTATGACCCGGAACCAGCAGTTTGCCTTCCACCTCCCCGTCGAGGAAGAGATCTTCTTTGCTCAAAATCTCGCCCTTGATCACCATCCCCCGACCGATATTCGCCACGGTTCGCGGCGCTGCTGGTGGAGGAGGTGCTGCCTGTTGCGGAAGAGGAGCAGTGTAAGGTTTTGTTTCGGCTGGTCGCTGCTGCGGTTCTGGCTGCTTTGTATCCTTGCGTTTTTCCCACATGGGAAGAGTCTCCTTTTCTTACGTATGATTTCGACTCTGAAAGTTCTCCCCCCGCTTCATACATTCTAGTGCGGTCGAGCGAAGCGTGGTTGAATTTGTGGATACTGGTCAAGGAGGGCCTCCGAATTCATGTTCTGTCCTGCTTGCGGTCAAGCGAATGTCGATCAAGCGAAGTTTTGCACTGGATGCGGCAACAATCTGACGCAGTATCAGGCCGTATTTGCGCCCCCCGCTGCTGCCCCTCCGCAGCCGGAGCCCGTACCGGAACGTAAGCCGGCCGTAGATCCGTTCGGTAATCCGATCAATACTCCGGGCGCTGTACCGGTTCCGCCGCCTGCTTCAACCCCGGTGCCGCCATTACCAATATATTCAACGCCGGCGCCTTCAGCGCCGCCTCCAACACCATTGCCTCCAACCATGGAGCAGCTAATTTCCTCTGCCCCACCCCCTCCACCCGTCTCCTCAATTCCAGTTGCGCCGCCTGCGGTTTTTCAAGCGCCCGTCCCTGTTGCAGCCAAATCGGCAGGCATCGTTGGTCTTCTCGTCTGGCTCCTGCTCGGCATCGCCGCCGGCGGTGGCGGCGCATACCTGGTTATCCACGAAAAAGCCGCCTCGGCGTCGGCTCCTTCACATTAAAATCATTTAACAAACGGAATAATAGCATCCGAAGCCTGGATGTGAGAGGTAGTATCACCAGAGGGCCGACAATTCGGCTAATTCTGTTCTGTAAAGAGGACTCTAAACATGAATCGACGAAAGTTCGGTATGGCACTTGGAAGCGCTGTAGCGGGTTTGGCCGCGGCGGCAAAACTGATGGCTGACGACGCCCCACCCAAGAAAGTGAAGGCTGCGAAGCACGATTGCAAGGGTAACAATGCTTGCAAGGGTCAGGGCGGCTGCAAGACCGGTGACAACGGTTGCAAAGGCAAGAACTCCTGCAAAGGCAAGGGTGGTTGCGCGGTTCCTCCGAAAAAAGATAAGTAAGAGGGGCTGTTGTAGTTTCCAGATTATTCTTTGTTGCGGGTCTTTCCTGGCCCGCAACAAAGAAGCATTAACGTCTATTTCCCATGCTCGAATCTCTCTTGCGGCGGAGCTCCGCCATCGCGGCCGCGCTAGCCTTCCTCCCTCCTCTTCTCACGCGGTTGGTGATCGGCCAGGCGTTTCATCTCACCGGTCACGGTAAGCTGGTAAACTTTGATCGCACGGTCGATTTCTTCACTAGCCTGGGCATCCCGTTTCCCCACGCAAACGCCGCGTTCATAGCGAGTCTGGAGTTTGTGGGCGGTCTCTGTTTGATGCTGGGTCTCGGCACGCGCATTTTCGCCGGGCTTCTGTCGTGCAGCATGATCGTTGCGTTGATGACAGCCGACAAAGCCGATTTCGTGTCGAAATTCTGGTCGGCGATCACCGACGTCACATCGTTCGTGTACCTGTTATTCTTAATTTGGCTGGTGGTGTATGGCCCCGGCCCGGTCAGTTTGGACGCGCTCATTGGAAGATGGTACCGGGCGCGGCGTAAATAGGAGTTCCGGCTGATGGCAAACCGTTGGGGATATCCGGATTTAGGATTTGGAATCGGATTACGAACCCCGCACTTCAATCACATCCTGGAAAATCATCCGCCTATCGATTGGTTCGAGATCCTGTCAGAGAATTACATGGACACGAGCGGGCGTCCGTTGTGGGTACTCGACCAGATCGCCGAGCGCTATCCCGTAGTGCTGCACGGCGTGTCCATGTCGATTGGCAGCACCGATCCACTCGACTTCGAATATTTGCGCAAGCTGAAAGAACTGGCCAAGCGCATCAACGCGCGGTGGATTTCCGACCATCTTTGCTGGACCGGCGTAAACGGCCTCAATGTTCACGATCTGCTGCCGATGCCTTACACGGATGAATCTCTCCGGTACACCATCGAGCGGGTTCGGCAGGTGCAGGATTATCTCGAGCGCCCGATTGCGTTGGAGAATGCTTCCACTTATCTCGAGTTCAGCGCATCTTCCTGGGCGGAGTCGGATTTCATCGCAACATTGTCGCAGGAGGCCAACAGCGGCATCCTGCTCGACGTAAACAACGTGTACGTCAGCTCGTTCAATCACGGCTTCGATGCGAAAGCGTACATCGATAAAATTCCCGGCGATCGAGTTATTCAGATCCATCTCGCCGGCCACACGCACAAAGGTACGCACATCCTGGATACGCACAGCGACTACGTGATCGACACGGTTTGGGACCTCTATCGCCACGCTTATCAGCGAATGGGCGGGGTATCGACGCTGCTCGAATGGGACGCGTCCATTCCGAGTTTCGAAATTGTTCATGCCGAAGCTCTAAAGGCGCGGGAGCATCGCCAGAAGGCCGAAGCCGAGGCGCGAGTAGAAGAGGTTGCGTCGTATGCGGACTGATCTCGCCGGCATTCAGAGCTGGATGCAGGCCGTTATTGTGTCTGATCCGGAATCCGAAATTCCTGAACAGGAAGCGCGGGAACTGGTGCTTCCATCGAACACGCTCTCACCGATGGAACGCGTTGACATCTATCGCAGCATGTATCTGTCGCGAATGGTGGAAGCGCTGGAAATCGATTATCCGGGTTTGGCGCAGTATCTTGGAACCGAAGGTTTCTATAATCTGGTTTCGCGGTACGTGGATGCATATCCGTCGCGAAGCTACACGTTGAATCGGCTAGGCGACCGCCTCCCTGATTTCATCGCCACCCTGAACGACGTCAAGCGAAGGGATTTTCTGCACGACCTGGCCCGGCTGGAATCAGCTTTGAACGTGGCCTTCGACGCCGAGGAGGCACCACCGCTCACGGTGGAGGCCATCGCCGCGGTGCCGCAGGACGCCTGGGAAAATGCGCGCATGAAGCCGATTGCCGCGCTCCATTTGCTGGAATTCCAATATCCGGTGAGTGAGTATCTTGGCTCAGTGTTGGACGAAGCACCGGCGCCCAGCACGAGAAAAAAGCGCACGTGGGTGGCTGCTTACCGCAAAGATTACGGCTTGCGGCGGCTGGATCTGAGTCTTCCCGAATATGAACTGCTAAGCGACTTGGTGGCCCAGAAAACGGTAGGAGAGGCGATCATAGCCGCCTGCACTCGCAAGGGAAAGGCCAGAGCGAAGGAAAGCGATTTGTTCGCCTGGTTTCAAAATTGGATGGCGCGAGGGTTGTTCCAGAAAGTGGAAATTTCCTAGTTGCCTGCCGCACCGGGGCCGGCAATCTGCGCTAGCCAAGCTTCCTTCATTTCACCTAACGTAGACTTAGTAGCATTCCCCAAAGCTTGTTCGAAATCGTCCGCTTGAAGCGCCGCGGTCATTACCTCGATTCCATTCCGCTCCACCAGAAACTTCACGAACGACTGCGACATGACATAGAAAGGAGCGGCGACACCTCGACGATCCTCGCCCATACTGGGAGGCTCGCCCACCGCGCCAACGTATTGCACCACAGCCTTGCCGCCATCACGGGTAAGCCAACGCGCCGCCGCCTTGTCCACACCTTTATTGCCGTCCCTGGCGAAAATGGCGCCGTCATATCCGCCGATGTGTTCGCTTACGTAACTCTGCACGAATGACGCAAATCCCTCGGAAAGCCAAGTCTGACAATGACGGCACGGTTCCAGGATATGCAGCGTCTCGTGAAGGTACGGAGCGGACCGGTTCTGAACGCGCTCCAACGGTAGGTAGATCACCCGTGAGCGCGAGTGCGAAATATCCACGTGGCCGCTGACGAAATATTGGATCTTATCCGTGCGGGCTGGAAGTTTGAGATAAGTCCGGATATCCTCAATGCCTTTGTTCACCAACGCCGCAAAGGCCTGCCGCTGTTCTTCCGTTAGCGTGTCCTGCTCAAAGAACACAATGGCGGAGTCCATTTCGCAGCGAACGCCGGTGTCGCGCATATCCTGGGCGAGCTGGCGATCGGCCATCCACGCCTCGCGATAAGACTGCGGCCATGCGGGTACGGCCGCCACGAGCAGCATACAACCGGCGAGGTGCAATACTGTTCGCGCCATCCGATGATATTCCGACGACGTAATTCTAGCTGGAGTTACATGAAACCCATTCTTTTACTGCTGGCCGGCGCGCTGGCCGCCTCGGCAACCGAACCGAAGGAACTACAGTGGCAGGGTTGGTCCGACGGCGTATTCGCTCAGGCGAAACACGAGCATCGCTTTGTCCTGTTAGATTTGCAGGCGGTGTGGTGCCATTGGTGCCACGTGATGGATAAGACCACTTACCAGGACCCCACTGTTGTTGCACTCCTGCAGTCCAATTACATTGCAGTCCGTGTGGACCAGGACTCGCGTCCGGATCTCGCCAGCCGCTATGAGGATTATGGCTGGCCGGCGACAGTCGTCTACGACGGCAACGGCAAGGAGATTGTCAGGCGTTCGGGCTATCTTGCGCCAGGAGTTGATGAATAACTATCGGCTTCAGTACGACGCGAAGCAGGGAAGTTGGGGGCTCGACCAGAAATATCTCGAATGGAATTCCGTCGAATACTCAATGGAGCTGGCGCGGCAGGGCGACAAACAGGCGGAGCGCATGGCCCGAGTCACTCTTACGAAACAGCTCAACCTGCTCGATCCGGCGTGGGGCGGCGTTTACCAATATTCAACCGATGGCGACTGGAAGCATCCGCATTTCGAAAAGATCATGCTGATGCAGTCGCAGAATCTGCGCCTGTACGCGCTGGCCTATGCACAGTGGCGCGATCCTGCATACGGCAGGCGAAATCGCCCGCTATCTGAAGACATTTCTTGCTAGTCCCGATGGGGTATTCTAGACAAGCCAGGATGCCGATCTCGTCGAGGGCGTGCACAGCGCCGCCTATTTCCATTTGAACGATCGCGGCCGGCGCAAACTCGGAATTCCACGTGTCGACAAGCACATCTATTCGCGTGAAAACGGTTGGGCGATTGCAGCGTTGGCCACGCTTTATTCAGCCACTCAGGAAAAGGAATATCTCGACGAAGCCGTGGGCGCGGCTAATTGGATCGCGGCTAATCGCACGCTCGGCGAAGGCGGATTCCGGCATGATGAGAAGGACCCTGCGGGCCCATATCTTTCAGACACGCTGGCTATGGGCCGAGCCTTTCTTACGCTCTATTACTCAACGCAAGATAGTACTTGGCTAGAGCGTACGCGAACGGCCGCAGGCTTCATGCAGGCGAATTTTCGATCACCGGATGACCTGGGTTTTCTCACCGCCAAAACGCCGACCGATCAGGCCTATAGGCCGCATCCCGAACGCGATGAAAACATTGAGATGGTTCGGTTCTGCAATCAGCTTTTTCACGTGACCAATGACGCGAAGTTCGAAGCCGCTGCGCGATCCGCAATGCGCTATGCCGCTACACCGGAAATCGCCAGGAGGTTCCCTTCGGCTGCTGTGCTGTTATCAGAGCTATCTGAAGCGAGGTAAGGTCTAAGCTGTATCTCGGTACTGGTAATTCATAGCCAATCTAAGATCGCTTGCCCATGGTACGGCCATCCATAAAGAGCTAGTGTAGAACCTGACGGGAATCGAGGGTCCCGGTATGGATTGTTTGCGTTGCGGTACAAAGCTCGCGATCTTAAACCGCATCTCGGGCGGCGCGTTTTGCTCGCCGGAACACCGCACGCAGTTTCTCGCCCACCAAGACGAAGTGATGTTAGGCCGTCTCAAGGCGCAAGCGGGGCGGCTGAAAAAGATTCGCGCTCCGATTCCAGGTTCTCTCGGTGAGCTTATCGCCATTTGTCCTTATATGGGGCAAATGGAAGGCTACCCTTCGAGTGAAGCGCTGCCCAGCGTCTTTCAGGGATTCAACGGATTTCCACCGGTAATCATCGCAGCCGGCACTCCGGCGCCGCCGGTCACGGTTCAAATTCCGGCAGCATCGTTCCAGTTCACGCGGCTCAACGCCAGCAACGTACCGGACGCACTTCCGCCAATCGCGGCACTCGATTCCGAACACTCGACGATCTTTCTTCCGATAACCCGACGCGCGGTTGTCGAGCCGACTCCGCGGCTACTGCATGAGCTGTTTGCAGCGAGAGCGCTGACCGCAATCGGACCGCGGACTGTGAGTGTCAAGGCCGGCCCTAGTCCGGCGGCGCTGATGTCGGCTGTCCTCTTTCCGTCCTCACAACTGCCGCAGTGGGTCGAAAAGGATTTCCCGGTGTCGCCTTTCCTGCCGGCGCGCGTGGCCATCGCATACTCCGGCAGCGATATTCCCACCGGTCTCGAGCCAGTGGGCTTTACGTGCTTGATGATGGCGCCCGCATCGCGGAAGATCGCGCCATCGCTCGATTTATGTAGCCGGTTTGCGCAAATTCGAGTGCGGGCGGCTCAGCCGCAGCTCGACTCCCTGAAGCCAGCGGACTTATCCGATTGGAGCGTGGAAGAGCCAGCCAATCTGCCCGCGCCAAGAACCTCCGCGCTCGTCTTCACTCCGCGATTTGGAGCGATGATTCTGCTGCCCCCAACGAGCAGCCTGTCGGCTCCTGGAACCCTGCCGATCGCCTCACAGGCGTTGCCTCTGCCTTCCAGGGCGCCACTCTGGAGTCTTCACCCGAAGACGGCGCCAGGGACATCCGCGATTATCTTCACTCCGCGATTCGGTGCGATGATTCACGTGCCTCCAACGAGCAGCCTGTCGGATCCCGGAACCCTGCCGATCGCCTCACAAGCGTTGCCTCTGCCTTCCAGCGCGCCATTCTGGAGTCTTCACCCGAAGACGGCGTTTCTTAGTCTTGAATTTTCGAATCGCATCGCGGCCTATCGATTTTTCGCTCGCAGTTCCGGCGCGAAGAAGCTTTCCATAAATGCCGTAACCACGTTGCATGCCGACCCGGTGGTATTCACGCCATCGATGAGCATCGCTGCTCCGGGCCCGGCGGTTTGCAGCGCGGTGGTAACTTCGTTTACCGCGGTTGAACACCCGGAGAAAATGTCCAGGCAGATTGCTTCACTGCCGCCGGACATTTCGATGGTAGGGCCGGGGTTGGCGTCTTGTGTGATGCCCAGCGCGATGCCGGCAATGGCAGAGACCACGCAGAGTATCCGGTTACCGGAAGCGGTAGGCCCGCACGATTTGAGGGCTGAGGAGCCTCTTCAGTTCGAGCGAAAAACTTTGAAGCCGGATTTCAAAGTCATTTCGGTTCGTTCACAGGCCAAAATCCCGGAACCCTCGCGGCGTTGGTGGGCGCTGGTGCCGATGCCCGCTCAGAGAGTGTTGATGGCTCTCCCGATCCTTGTGGGAATCAGCGTTTACTTCCTGGGCGGAAAGGCATCCACGGCGGCGGCCAAGCGGCTTCCGATGAGTCCTGTTTCTGAAAGCTTCGCGGCTGGCCTGAAATCGTGGGATGGAGCAGCCGGCTGGTCGAAAACGTGGAAGAACGATCCTGAAGCCGGCGCCGAACCCGGTTCACTGGCTCTGCTCACCACGACGCAACCGTTCGCGGACTACGAACTGGGTTTCAACGGCGCGATTGAGAAGAAGAGCATGGGATTCGCGGTGCGCGCGGCCGACCTGAAGAATTATTATGCGGTGAAGATCTCGTATCGTAAGTCGGGCAAGAATCCAGGCTTGTATATCGTCAGATATCCGGTGATCGCGGGAAAGAGCGAGAAGCCAACGGAAGTGCCACTTCGCGTCGAAATGAACCCCGAAGCGGAGATGCAAGTGAAATTAGATGTAAGTGGTGACACGTACACGCTCTCGGTTGGTGGTCAGGTCGCTGATTCCTGGAATGAAGCCCGGCTCACCCATGGCGCAATCGGATTTTTTGCCGCCAAGGATGAACGTTTCCGCGTGCATAATGTCAACGTAATTCCCGAATAGAAATTGCTGCGCTAACATAACGGCATGCAGACCCGCCGCGAATTTCTCTCGTCTGCCGCGGCGGCAGCCGCTTTCCCGGTGGCCTTGTCGCAGAAAGCGTCCGCCGCCCCGGACGACGCCACCGGCGAATGGCGGAATAAGCAACCGGGCATGGCTTATCGCAAGCTCGGCCGCACCGGATTTTATGTGTCCGAGATCGTGATGGGCGGCAACACTATCGCGCCGGATAATTACAAACACGTGCTGTCCGCGCTCGACCGTGGACTGAACTATCTGGACACAGCCCCGGCGTACGGCGAAGGCAAGAGCGAACAGGGATATGCGCAGGTGCTCAAAGAGCGGCCGCGCGATCAGTTTTTCCTCAACACGAAGATCAGTATCTGGGACACCAACCGGGCGCAGATTTATCGCAGCATCTTCGACGGACTACCAGGCGCGGAGCAGGACCGCTTACGCTCTAAAACACAAGACGAGATCGACGAAAGCAAGGTGGCGCGGCCCGATTATTTCGTTGGCTACTTCGAGGGCCAGCGCCAGGAATTGGAAGACGCGACGCTGGCCAATGTGATGGAGAAAGAGTTCGGACGCCAGATCAACCGCGCCACGAACTACAAGGACATTATTATCAGGTCGCTCGACCAGAGCCTGAAGCGGCTTGGTACCGACCACGTGGATCTGATGACCTGTCCGCATGGCGCCAACACGCCTTATGAGCTGAAGAACTACCCGGAGATTTTTGAGGCGTTCGAGATTCTTAAGAAGGCGGGCAAAGTCCGCCACCTGAGTGTTTCGGCGCATACCGATCCGGCCGGCGTCATCAATGCGGCGATCGGCACCGGGATGTATTCCGCCTGCATGGTGGCCTACAACGTTGTGAACGCGAATTACGTTCAGAACGCGATTGCTCGTGCGAACAAGAGCGATATGGGCGTGATCGCCATGAAAGCGGCGCGGCCAGTATTTCCTGGACCGGGTGGCGGAGAGCCGAATCCCGCGGGCTTGAAGAGGCTGGACGCGGAGGTTCCAGGGCCACTGAGCGTCCCGAAGAAGGCTTATCTCTGGGCGCTAAAAAATCCGAACTTGACGGCCGTGATTTCAGAAATGGTGAATCAGAAATTAGTCGACGAGAACATGCCGCTAGCGGCGCCGAAACAGCAGTAGATCCAGACTGAAGGTCACTCGCATCGCTTCGGCCAGCTTCGATTGCATCGGGCGGTAAATGGAATGCAGGACGTCCTGAACGGCGGCTGCGTCGAGATCGGCAGTAGTGGTGACACGGCGTTGATCGGCCAGTATGAAACCCTGCGCAAATGTCTCTACGGTCCGGGCGACACGATCGGGGCCGGCGCCTCGGAGCTCGATGAGATCCTGGGGCGCCGGGAGAGCGACGAGGAGGCGGCCGCCGTCACGGACGACCCGCGCGAATTCGCCCGCATTCATACGCGCTGTGATCGACAGGACAATGGAGAACGAACGATCGCTATACGGCACGAAGCGGTCGGCATTGGCCACGATCCATTCACAGCCGGGATAGCGGCGGGCTGCCGCATCGACGGCAGGAATCGAGATGTCGACTCCGTGCGCGACGAAGCCGGTCTGGCCAGCCAGCGAACCGAGGTAGAAGCCATCACCACAGCCCGCGTCCAGCACAGTATCGTATTCGGCCGCGGCAATCATGTCGGCGATTGCGCCGAGAATAGTCGCCGTCACGCCGCTGTCGTGCAAACGCCGCCGTCCAGCGACAGCAGCCGGAGTATCACCGGGCTTCTTGGATCGCCGTTCCTGCGGCTGGAGCAGGTTGATGTATCCACTTCGCGCGATATCAAAGGAATGTTCGCGGGCGCAAAGGAGCCGGCGCCCTTCGCGCACCAGCGCCAGGCGGCAGTCACGGACCGGGCATAAGAGCATCAGGTGGTTGCTTCGACCGTGTCGCCTTCGCCCGGCGCGAGAAACAGATTTGCTTCCAGTCCATGCTGGCGGTTGTATAGATCGAAGTAGCGCCCTTCGGCTGCGTAGAGCGAGCCGTGCGTGCCGCGCTCGAGGATGCGGCCTTCTTCCACCACGAGAATCTGATCCGCTCGTCGAATGGTGGAAAGACGGTGGGCGATAACGAATGTTGTCCGGCCTTTCATCAGGAACGACAGACCTTCCTGGATCAACTGCTCCGACTCGGAGTCGAGGCTGGAGGTCGCTTCGTCGAGGATCAGGATTCGCGGGTCCGCCAGAATGGCTCGTGCGATGGAGACTCGCTGTTTCTGGCCGCCCGACAGTTTCACGCCGCGTTCGCCGACGATGGTGTCGTATTTCTCCGCGAAGCGTTCGGCGAATTCGTCCACGCGCGCGATGCGGCAGACACGCATGACGTCTGCTTCGGTGGCGCCGGGCCTTGCGAATGCGATGTTTTCGCGAATGGTGCCGTCAAAGAGAAACGTATCCTGCAGGACGACTCCGATCTGCGTGCGGTAGGAGTTGAGCCGCGCCGTGGAAAGGTCGACTCCATCCACCAGCACTTTGCCCTCTAACGGCTTGTAGAATGCAGCGACGAGACCGATGATCGTCGACTTGCCTGAGCCCGACGACCCGACGAGAGCGGTGACCGTGCCGGGGTCCGAACGGAAGCTTACGTTGTGCAGAACCGTTTTGCCTTTCTCGTACTCGAATGTCACGTCGTCGAAGACAACAGTGCCGTCGATTACGCCCAGCGAGACGTTCCGGTGCGGGTCGGCGTCTTCCTTGCTTTCGTTCAGGATCTCGCGGGTTCGGTCCAGGCCTGCCATGGCTTCGGTGATCTGAGTGCCGATTTGCACGATCTGGAATACCGGCGCCACGAGAAACGCCAGGAATGCGGTAAAGGTGACGAATTCACCGAGCGTCAAAGTGTGCGCCAGGATCTTGTGTGCGCCTACGAACATGACCACCGAACCGACAATTCCCATTAAAACTGTGGCGGACAGACTCATCAGCGACATGGCGGTGAGCGATTGGAGAATGTTGTTCAGGAGCCGCCCTACGCCCCGGCCGAAAACCTGCTCTTCCCGTTCTTCAGCGTGATATCCCTTGACTACTCGGACGCCGCCTAGCGATTCGGTCAACCGGCCGGTGACTTCCGACTGAATCTTGCCTCGTTCGCGGAAGATGGGCCGTATTTTCGCGAAGGCCTTCCACAAGGCCAGGCCGAACAGAATCACGGCGGCGGCGGAGAGCCCGGTCATCAGCGCACTGATGCGAATGAGGATGACCAACGCCATGACTGCCGTTAGAAGGCCGCCGAGAAATTCCACCAGGCCGGTACCGATCAGGTTGCGGACACCTTCTACGTCGGTCATGATTCGCGAGACTAAAGCTCCGGTCTTGTTCGAGTCGAAGTAAGTCAGGGGCAAGCGTCCGATGTGAGCCTGGACCTTCTGGCGGAGCTCGGCGATCAGGCGCTGTCCGGCTTTGGAGAGCAACTGGGTGAGCGAGAAAGAGGTTACACCTTGAATGACGGTGGCCAGCGCGACCATGAGCACCAGAGGATTAAGCTTCTGAATGTCGTTCTTGCCGATAACGTCGTCAACTAAAAACTTGGTGGAGTAAGGCAGCACCAGGCCACTGACGCGGTTGATCACCATCAGTATCAGGCCGACGCCGATGAGCGCCCGGCGTGGACGAACTAATTCCCAGATATCCGGAAGCAGTTTCCGGATTTCAACCTTCTTTGCGGGCATATCCTATATGATGCCTTGAATTCATTGCGGGATGCGACCTTGAATGCCGGCGCGGTACAGCGCCGGTAGTCCGATACCCCGGCTGCAATCGCTGGCGAAGATGATCGCCTGCGAATTCAGCTCCCAGGCGGGATCGAAGCTGTTGCAGTTCCCGCCGGTCAACTGCGTCTCTGTTCCTTGGATCAGATTTCGCAGCCGGATCTGACTGGCGCCGGTTTGTGTAGAAGTGAACGCTACCCATCTGCCGTCGGGTGATGTGACCGGGTCCGGCTGCGGGCGGCGGCTGGGCGCGGTTTGCAGCTTTCCGGTGGCTGGGTCGAGGAGCATTACGGTAGAAGTCCTGTGCGCTACGAGTTCGAATTCGATAGGGCCATCGGGCGAAAGCGCTATGGGATGCAGGGCTTCGCCTTCGAACGGGAATTGGTCGATTCGGCCGTCGTGCAACCAGCGCAGGACGTAGTGGCCTGGTCCTATGGATTCGTACACGATGCCTGACCGGAGCACGGCTGGGGATGACGAATAGATCGCTCCTTGTTGGACTGCGATACGTTCCCAGTGTTGGCCGGGTTCCCGGCGATAGGCGGCGAGACTGTGTCCAGCGGCGATCAGGGCGATCAGGATCGCGGCGGCCGTTGCGGTGACGACCGGTTTCCAGCTTAGCAAGCGCCAGTAATAGTGTCCGGCGAAAATGAAAAGCGCCAATACCAGCCACACTTTCGGGAAGAGGCTCATCGGGATGGTGAGCAGGATGTAGAGGGCGAGTAGCACCGGTTTTTCCCAGGGCTTCGCGTCGTCCAGTAGCAGGGTTATTGGGAGGAGCAGAAGGGTGAACGTGTAGGACGCTGTGTTGGGCGACGCCAGGAGGATTGCTATGAAGAACCAGGCGAAGTCACGGGCCGGCGTGTTTGAGCGGCGGAGCGCGAGGAGCGGAATGATCAGAATCAGGAGCGTAACCAACGGCCGGAGAAAGAAGAACATCCACGGGGCGTTCCAGAGTGGATGCGGATTGAGCTCCGGCTCCGTGACGAAGGCGCGGCGGAGTAGTGTGGCGAACGTTCCGTTGCCCGTGTTGTAGGGGTCGAGCGTTTCTCCTTCGAGGGCGCGCGGGAGAATTTGTGTGGCGAAATATACGATGTCGTGCCAGCCGAACATTGCAATCGCAACACCAGTGAGGCATAGCGCTGCGACGACTATTCCGGCAGCGTCCTTCCATCGGCGCTTCGCCGCGAAATAGAGGAGGAACGGCGCGCCGTATAGTTTCAGCGCAAGGGCCACTCCGAACAGAAACGACTGAGAGTAGAAGGCTAGTGTGACGAGAAATAGGAGGAAGACGTAGTATTGTCCGAGCAGAAAGTTGGTGTGCAGCGATCCCCATCCGCAGAACGCCAGCAGGGCGACTTGGGCGAGGGTGAATCGCGTGAGACGCGATAACATCCAGACCGTCGCCCCTAGAAACACGAGATTCAGGAGCAGCCAGATGCGTTTGGCCGTCTGGACCGGGAAGCCGGCGATCGGGATCAGGGGCAGCATAGTCAGCGGCGTTTGTGGGATATATCCGCCGAGCTGATTCTCGATGCCGGCGTAGTTCATCTGCCGTTGGAACCAGGTCCAGTTGTAATAGTCGTGTAGCGGCGCTCCTTTTCTTGCGAGGACCGCCCCGGTGTAGTAGTTCGGAAAATCGGTTTCCGCGCGGGTCCATCCAGAACGAAACGACGTGGCGAGGAAGACGGCTAGAGCCGCGAACGCGATGACACGCACTGAAATATGGTACTGTGTCGGCGAGGAGCGAATCGATGGCACTTTGCACCAGACGTAATTTCCTTAAGTCGAGCCTGGCTGTTACTGCCATGAGCTCAATGGCTTCCGCGGCGGTGAAGAGGACCGCGACCGACTGGGTGACTCTGGGTAACTCGGGCGTCAAGGTCACGCGGCTCGCGTTCGGCACCGGCACTTATGGCGGCCGAGTCCAACGCGAACTGGGACAAGAAGACTTTACCCGGCTTGTGCGTCACGCATACGATCGCGGCATCCGGTTCTTCGAAACGGCCGAGAGTTATCACGGCCTGCCGGAGATGCTTGGAATCGCACTGAAGGGCATCCCGCGCGATAACTACAAACTGATGACGAAGTACACTGTTCACGAGGATGAAGATCCAAGCACCAAAATCGATATGTTCCGGAAGCAGTTGAATGCGGAGTATTTCGACATTCTTCTTCTGCATTGCATGCGCCAACCGACCTGGTCGGATGACATGAAGCGGCTGCAGGAAGGTTTCTCGGAATCGAAGAGTAAGAAGGTGATTCTGGCTCATGGCGCTTCCGTTCATGGGTTGCCGGCGCTTAGGACGTTCCCTGGCAACAAGTGGTTGGACATTGCCATGATCCGCATGAACCACAACGGCACTCGCATGGACATCGACAATGTCAAAGAGGCCGACCTCCCTGGCAAGGTCGATGAGGTGGTCGCGACTACTCGCAAGATGAAGGCCCAGGGCGCCGGCGTCATCAGCATGAAGCTGGTGGGCGAGGGCCGCTTCACTCGCGCGGAAGATCGGGACGCGGCCATGAAATTCGCCATGAACCTTGGGTCGGTGGATTGCGTGACGCTGGGGTTCAAGAACACCGGCGAGATCGATGAAGCGATCGACCGCATGAGCCGCGTGATGAACATCTAGGGCCGCGAATGAACGCTGATTAACGCGAATAAAAATTTAAAGAATGTTGGCTTGGCTTAGGGCTTTTTGGCGGATTTCCATGCAGCCTCTTCCTGTGGGGAGTACTTTTCCGGGGTTTAGGCGGCAGTCGGGATCGAAGAGGGATTTGAAGCGCTTGATCATGTCCAGAGTGTCGCTTGAGAAGAGGTGTCCCATCAGCTCCATTTTTTCCATTCCTACTCCGTGCTCTCCGGTGATGGAACCTCCTACGGAGATGCAGTAGTCCAGGATGTCGTTTCCGGCGTTTTGGGCTTTCTCTAAGTCTCCTGGCTTTCTGGCGTCGAAGAGGATGATGGGGTGCATGTTGCCGTCGCCGGCGTGGAAGATGTTGCTGATGGTCAGGCCGTATTTTTTTGAGACTTGGCCTATGTGGCGGAGGGTGGGCGCGATTTGTGTTCTTGGCACTACTCCGTCTTGCACGTAGTAGAACGGGCTGACCCGGCCTACTGCTCCAAAGGCGTTTTTGCGGCCCTTCCATAGCAGGTCGCGCTCTTCGGCGGTGCGGGCTACGCGGAATTCGCGAGCCCGGCAGGCCATGCAGACGGCGCGGATTTGTTCCACCTGCTCTTCTACGGATTCGGTCAGGCCTTCCAGTTCGATTAGCAATACCGCGGCGGCGTCCATTGGGTATCCGGCGTGCGTTGCTTCTTCTACCATTCGGAGCATGACTCCGTCCAGCATTTCTACGGCTACCGGCGTGATCGCTCGGCTGGTGATTTCGGCTACGGTCTGGCCGCAGTCGTCGGCGGTGTCGTAGACGGCTAGCAGCGTCTTCACCAGTTCGGGTTGGCGCATCAAGCGGATCGTTATTTTGGTGACCAGCGCCATGGTTCCTTCCGAGCCGGTCAGGAGGCCGGTGAGATCGTAGCCTGGGAGGTCCTGCTCTTTGCCTCCGGTTTGAAATATGGTTCCGTCGGGCATGACGGCTTCGACGCCCAGAACGTGGTTGGTGGTGACTCCGTAGGCGAGGGTGTGCGGGCCGCCGGCGTTTTCCGCTACGTTGCCTCCTATGGTGCAGGCTCGTTGGCTGGAGGGATCGGGGGCGTAGAAGTATTTGTTGGCTTGGACGGCCAGGGTGATGTCTAGATTCACTACTCCGGGCTCTACGACGGCTCTTTCGTTGTCGAGATCGAGCTCGACGATTCGCTTCATTCGCGCGAAGGAGATGATGATGCCTCCGGCTCTCGGGATGGCTCCGCCGCTGAGTCCGGTGCCGGCTCCCCGGCCGACGATGGGGATGCCGTTTTCGACAGCGATTTTGAGAATGGCGGCGACTTCGGCGGTCGTGCGGGGGAAGCAGACCATTTCGGGACGGTGTTTGTCGACGCTGCCGTCATATTCGTAGAGCTTGAGGTCTTCCGGGGTGTGGAGGACGGATTTGTCTCCGAGGAGTTTCTGGAGAGCCTGTTTGGCGGGGGCTAGGACCATTAAATTTCGCTTCCTGACGGTGGCGGGGTTGTCGTACCCAACGTATCACGCCGGTCCTATGGGCCGTTTATTTGCAGAACCAGCTGCTTGTCCACCTTACAACTCTGAATTCCCATGGATAGCAAGATATTCGGCCTGTCGGGATGGTTGATGTCCAGGTCCCGCTCTCGGAGCAAGAAATGCGCCACCTCGTGCGCCAGGTTGACGAGAAAGGGATCGGAGTCCGGGTCACGGGAAGACTTTTGGGATTGCCCTCTACGACGGCAACTTGCTTATCGGAGAAATATGTACCTCCAGCCTCGCCTCCTTTCCATCTGCCCACGAAAAAGATGTTCAAGTCCGCACTATCGTTCTTCTCCTGGACGACATAGTTCAGGAAGGCCTTATCGTTGAGGGGTTCACCCAAAACCTGATTCACTTTGACCCAGTCGGCGCCGGTCATTTCGAAAGTGATATTGGCCTGGGGACCGTAAATCCAATTCAGTTTGTTGATCAGCCACCGCGCGTCTGACGGTTCCCATTGCGTGACGCTTTTCATGGTGTTGGATTCATCCAGGTGTTGGAGGAACTTGAAGGCGACGGTGAAACTTGTTTGCGGTACTACCGCGACCTCCATCCGGAGGATGGTACGGCCGTGAACTCCTTTAATTTCGGTCGACCCGCGCGCTTTTCCAGTTACGGCGAGCAGGCGCGAGTTCAAGGTGCCAAGTGCGGTATGCATCACACCCCAATAAGATTTGGCGGACTCCTCATCCTGCAGATTCCAGCTAATGAACTGTTCAGACAAAGCGCTTGAAACACGATGCACCTGGTCGCGGGTCACCTCGCGAATTTCGAGGGTCTTGGTGTCGTAGCGCAGATCGCGTACATCAAAGCCTTTCGCGTCATGGAGGGCCACGAGATTTAAGCCGCGCAGGCCGACAACCATGAACTGATTCGCCGGGTCCACACCAGTTTCTTTGAAGATTGAAGCAAATCTAGCCACGTTTTTTCTCCCAGACTGCCGTGCCGAGTTAGCTCTTTAGCCAGCGATCGAACCAGGCGAAGGCTTCTTTTTGCATGTCGCGGTCGAATTTATGCGGACCGTCGTAGAAGCTGGTCTTGTAGTGGGTTGGGTCTCCGGCTTTTTTGTAGACTTCGGTTAGGATCCGGTCGGCTCGCTCCATTTCCGGCATGGTGAAGAGTTGGTCTTGCCGGTTGCTTAAGACGAGCACTGGATTGGGCGCGGCAAGCCCGAGGATTTCGGGGTAGTCGAGATCGCGAGGGAGTCCGGGGATGTAACACATCCAGGTGTGCGTGTAGGATTTGTTCAGCAGGTATTCGCGCCAGGTGGTCATCATTCCTACGCAGCAGGAACACCGAATCCGATCGTCGGCTCCGGTTAGCATTACGGTTCGCAGGCCTCCTCCGGATAGGCCGCCGCAGCCGATTCTGGTGGCGTCTACGTCGGGGCGGGATGTGAGGTAGTCGACGGCTCTTTGATCGTCGAAGACGAAGACTCCGGGCCAGGTCATTCCGGCGCTGAAGAGGCTTTTGGCGACTATGTGTTCGTGGGCGGCGGCGAATTGGTTGTAGCGCTGGATTTCATCTTCGGCTTCGGGGTTGGCTTCGACCTGGTTGTTGCGAATGTTGGCCGGGAGATCGGCGAGGCGCATGCGACGGCTTCCGAATGTGAACGCGTCGTGGACGAGGACGACGTAACCTCGGCGCGCCAGGTCGTTCGCCCAGGCCGCGCCACCGTAGTAGTGATCCTGGTGGGCAATCATGAGCGGGTGAGGGTCCTTCGAGATTCGGGTGATTTTTCGCAGGCCGAAGTACTTGTTTCCTCCGTGGTCGTGGAGTCCTACTACGGCGGGCAATTTTCCGGTGGCTCCGGCGGGTTTCAGGACGAGCGCTTCGGTGGGCGGTCCGTAGGGGAGTTGCCACTGGAGGTGCTCGATGGACAGGCCGTCGAATTCGAAGTGGTGCTGCACCGCCGGGATCGGAGTTGCCGCACCTCCGGGGCCCAGGAGCAATTCTTTGTAGCGCGCTCGGGCGACGGCTCGCCATGCGTCTACGTTGGTGAAGATTGGTTGACGGAAGGAGAGGCGCGGCGGGTCCTGCATGGTCTGGGCCGCCCATTCGCCGTACGCGCCGAGCATGTTCGGGGTCATTGGTCTAGAATACCTGGATGATGCGGCGCGTTGTTGTGGGTGGTTTGGCACTTTTGTTCGGGGCGGTCCGGGCGTTCGGTCAAGTGCTGGTGGCAGGATCGGGGTATTCGATTGCGACTTCGGGCATTGCCGCGGCTCCCGGCCAGATCATCACAGTGTCGCTCTACGGAATTGCTCCGCGGGCGCTCGACCCAGAGCAGATTTATGCCGCCGGGAGTGGGTTACTGACCTCGCTGGCGGGACAGAACAGCGGTATTTCCGCGCAGTTGAATCAGACCGCCGAACCGAAGCAGGCGGCCGTGGCGGTTTATGCTGTACAGCAGCCGAAATGTTCGGACCCGTGCACTCCGGTGACTGCGGTGACGCTTCGGATTCCATTTGAGCTGCAGGTTCCGGCGAGCGGGTTGAATATCGCCAGCATCAGAATTCTGGATCAGGGGAAGGCGATTGGGGACGTGGCGCTGTCACCTGTTTTGGACAATGTTCATTTCGGCAACTCCTGCGACCAGACGGCTGTATTCGTTCCTGCTTTGGGCGCGGCGGCGAATCCCGGATGCGTTGCGCTGATACAACACGCGAATGGACAGATTGTGACTGCCGCGAATCCGGCGCATTGGGGAGAGGTGATGCTGGGGTGGGCGTATGGGCTGGGAGCTTTGGTTTCGTTGGGCGCTCCAGGGCTGGATGGGACGCCGGTTGCGGCGACTTCGACATTACAGACGTTCGATCTGGGTTTTAACGTGCAGCCTAATGCGGCTCCGAGCCGTCCGTTCCATGGCGAGGAAGTGGCGCATCCGGCGTTTACGGGTGTGCAGGGTTTCAGTGGTTTGTATCACGTCAACTTTGTGCTTCCGGCTGTGGCACCGGCGGGTTTGCTCCTGCCTTGCGATGGTGTTGCTGTTCGATCGAATTTGACGGTTACGGTTGCGGGCGCGAGGTCGATGGATGGGGCGGCGATTTGTGTTGCGCCTTGAGCTTTCTATTCCGCTGTTGGGGCGTGTTCCATTCGGGGGTCGGGGATTAGCCACATGATGGCCACCAAAATGTAAACTACGATCGCCGCCAACGGCCACACGAAGGACACAACAATTCCGGTGGTATAGAGGGCCAGCGAGGCCAATCCTTTGCGGTCTTTTCCTAAGGCGATTGCCAGGGCGGAGTCCTTACCGTGGTGCTTGGCTAGTGCGCGGGCGAGGATTGTGAATGCGAGGCCGCTCATCCACATGATTACGCCGTAGAGCGCCACGGGTAGTGGGGCCGTGTGATTTTCGCCCATCCAGCCGGTGATGAACGGTACTAGCGAGAGCCAGAATAGCAGGTGCAAGTTGGCCCAGAGGATGCGGCCGCTGACTTTGCGGGCGATTTGCATCAGGTGGTGGTGGTTGTTCCAATAGATGCCCACGAAAACGAAACTTAATACGTAGCTGAGAAATACCGGGAGCACTGGGGCCAGGGTGGCCAGACTCGACCCGTGCGGAACTTTCAGCTCGAGCACCATGATGGTGATGATGATGGCGAAGACGCCATCGCTGAACGCTTCGAGACGTCCTTTGCTCATTCGCTGGGCCGTACCGGAGTCATCACGGGAGTTCCTTCATCTTAGACCAGCCGCCGCTTTCACCCCACGCGGGTTCTAGTACTGGCCAAGTGTCACGGCGACCTTGGTTGGTACTGCTATTTCCTATTGTTTCCCTCGCGCGGGGTCGATACATAATTGAGACCCTCTAAATGTCTTTGCTCGCCGGATTGAAGAAATACGCGGTGGTTGCGGCCTTTGTCGCAGTCTGGCTTCCTGCAATGGCCTTCGGATTTAGGGTTTTGTGGAAATACTCTACCACTCCAGGCCACGCCGGGACACCTCCGATGGATTGGCCGGCAACCGCGCCGGTGGAACGGGGAAAGAGACGGGCAACCCTGGTGATGTTCGCCCACCCGCAGTGCGATTGCTCCAGGGCCACTATTGGGGAACTGGCAATCATTATGGCTCACGCGGGCGGACAGCTTGACGCCGATGTGTTTTTTTACTTGCCGGCCCGTGAGGCGGGCTCGTGGACAAAAACCGATCTTTGGCGGAGTGCGAGCGCGATCCCGGGAGTCCGGGTGTTCGAAGACCGCGATGCGGCCGTGGCGCAGACTTTCGGTGCGTTCACTTCAGGCCAGACACTTCTTTACAACTCTAGCGGACGGCTTCTGTTTAAAGGGGGTATCACGGCTTTCCGTGGTCATTCAGGGGACAACGCCGGCCGCACGGCGATCATCGCGTTACTCCGGGATGAGGTTCCGCAAAACAATACTTTGCCGATTGTGACGCCGGTGTTTGGCTGTAGCCTGAGAGGAGAATGACGATCTGTGCCGGACATCGATCTTCGTTTCCGACCCGAACCTGACCGAGGAGTCGCGCGCGGCGAGCTTGTAACCGAACATCAGAACCGCATCTATGCTCAAACCAGCCGCCTGTTTACGATCCTCATGTTGGTCCAGTGGGTGGCGGGAATTGCGGCCGCGCTGTGGATCTCGCCGCGCGCCTGGGCCGGCGCGACCAGCCAGGTCCACCTGCATGTATGGCTGGCGGTGTTTCTGGGTGGCGCGATTACGAGCTTGCCCGTATTCCTGACGCTGGTTCGGCCTAGCGACGCATTTACGCGCCACACGGTCGCGGTCTGCCAGATGCTGATGTCGAGTCTGCTGATTCACTTGAGCGGCGGCCGTATCGAGACTCATTTCCATGTCTTCGGATCGCTTGCGTTTCTGGCGTTCTATCGCGACTGGCGGGTGCTGGTTCCGGCCACGATCGTGGTTGCCGCCGATCATGCTCTGCGCGGCATCTATTTTCCGCAGTCGGTGTTCGGAATTCTCACGGCCAGCCCCTGGCGGTGGGTGGAACACGCGTGCTGGGTGATTTTTGAGGACGTAATTCTGGTCAAGATGTGCCTTCAGGGCGTCCAGGAAATGTGGGAAATCGCCAGGCGCCAGGCGTCGATCGAAGCGCATTACGCGAGGACTCGAGGAGAAGGTACACACGAGAACCGCGGAGCTGGAACACGCCAAGGAAGCGGCGGAGGCCGCGAGCCGCGCGAAGAGCGAATTCCTCGCCAATATGAGTCACGAGATCCGCACGCCGATGAATGGCGTTCTCGGGATGACGGAGCTTGCGCTCGATACCGATCTGAATCCGGAGCAGCGCGACTACCTGACCATGGCGCGAAGCTCGGCTGATGTCGCTGCTGACGGTGATCAACGACGTTCTGGACTTTTCAAAGATCGAGGCCGGCATGCTCGATTTGAACCTGATCGAATTTCACCCCGGGAGAACATCGAAGAGACGATCCGGCGTGCTGGCGTTGAGCGCGCATCAGAAGGGCCTGGAACTGGTCTGCGACATCGACGGTTCCGTACCCGATGTGGTTCTGGGCGACGCGCTGCGCATTCGTCAGGTTTTGGTGAACCTGATCAGCAATGCAATCAAGTTTACTCAGCGCGGCGAGGTGGTGGTTAGTGTGGAGGCCAAGCCGCGTGGTGCGGGGAACGAATCCGAGTTGGAGCTGCACTTCTCGGTGCGCGATACGGGTATTGGAATCAGCCGGGAGAAGCGTGACGCGATTTTCCACGCATTCACTCAAGGCGACAACTCGACGACCCGCCAATACGGCGGAACGGGTCTCGGGCTGACGATCTCGAAGCGATTGGTGGAGATGATGGGCGGTCGAATCTGGGTGGAAAGCGAGTACCAGCGAGGCAGCACCTTCTCGTTTACCGTCCCTGTCAGGGTGGTGGAGAGACACCGCTGACGCCGGTGCTCGATTCGCACGAGCCTGCGCGGCATCCCGGTGCTGGTCGTCGACGATAACGCGACCAACCGGCGTGTTCTGTCCGAGTGGCTGTCGCACTGGGGAATGTGGCCGATGTTAGCCGAGAGCGGACCTGCTGCGTTGAGGCTTCTTGAGTCGCTAGTGGAGCCCGTTCCGCTGATTCTGACCGATGTTCATATGCCGGAAATGGACGGCTTCGAACTGCTCAAGCACATCAAGATACATTCACAGACACCGACGGTGATTATGCTCACTTCCGGCAGCTATGCGGGAGATGTAGCGCGTAGCCGGGAACTGGGAGCGGATGCCTATCTGATTAAGCCGGTGCGCCGGAGCGAACTGCTGCAAACGATTTTGCGGATTCTGGCGGCGCAGCCTCCGGCGTCCGCAGTCCGGTGTCGACGTGGCGGGAGAGTGTCCGGCGGCTGGCAAAGGAACTTCGCCCGCAGGCTTCAGGCGGTCTTCATATTCTGGTGGCCGAGGACAACGTGATCAACCAGAAATACGCTCTGAGCGTGCTGGAGAAGGAAGGATACTCCGCCGTCGTCGTCGGCAATGGACGAGAGGCGCTTACTGCTCTGGAGCGCGAGTCTTTCGATCTGGTGCTGATGGATGTGCAGATGCCGGATATGGATGGCTTCGAAGCCACGAGTAGTATCCGCGCTCGCGAGAGGTTCACGGGAATCACGGACTCCGATCGTTGCCGTGACCGCTCATGCGATGAATGGCGATCGCGACAAATGTCTGGCAGCGGGTATGGATGCTTATCTTTCGAAGCCTATCCGCAGGTCGGAATTGATGGATGCGATTGCGGGGCTGACTGCGAACCGCAGGTTTGGGGTTGTTTCGACGTCGGAGGGTCCTGGTGGGGCTTCGGGGGGGTTGGCTCAGAAGGACGAGTTCCTTCGGTAGTCATGGCTCGCGAGTGAAGCGTTGACCCAGGCATCGATGATGGCTTTTTGAGTGTTGCTGAAGTGAAAGAAAAGCCGAAAACGACCGAAAAACTGAGTTGCTCAACTTTTCGAATGCGTCACAGAACGCCGCGTGTGCCCACAAGCGCCGTCGATTTCCCGCAGCTAAAGAACCGGACGGCATTACAAATTAAAAAGTCACGTCTTCTGGGAATCTCTCGTTATCGTTGACCTTCACGGTGATCAACGCGTGGCCGGGCGAAATGACTTGGGCTCGCACTTTGGCTTTCTGCCGGAATTCGGGGTGCAACTGAAAAAAAGCCTTATCGAGGCGAATCGCCTCAGATTTGCCGGTGGTTGTGATAGAGCCTGTGAACGTGGGCATCGGACGGTCTCTTGATACGTATTCAGATAGAGGACAACGAGAGACGCTTCAGCGCCTCACCTGCGCAGTACCGAACCAGGCCGCTGGAGTCGGATGTCAGGCGTTGGATTTTGGGCACCTCGCTTTCACTTCCGCGCAGCCCTAGTGCATAGACGGCATTTGCACGTACCTCTGGCTCCGGATCGTTGATCAGCACGGCAACGCGTTCCTTTGGAAACTCTCCTTCGTGACGGCAGAGCAGGCTGATTGCGCCAACCCGGCGCCTGGGATCGGAGTCTTCGAGCGCCGTGATCAAGGCCTTGATGGGATTGCCAATATCCATTGTCGAACTACGGCCTACGAACAGAATCGTTTCCGAGTGGAGCCGGTTGGAATGTGCCTCTTGATCGAGGCGCTCATATTGCTCCCGATACGACGGATTCACTCTGCACAGATGGCGAGCGGCTAGCCGGTGGGCGTGTGTATTAGCTCCGGATTGCACGAAATCCTCCAGTACCTTCCATGCGTCGGGGTGATCCAGAAACATGAGGGGTTTAACTGCGCGGTACGACTTTATATGGATCAACTTTGCTAGAAGAGGTACCGCGCGAATATACCCCAACTTCGCCAAGATAGTGAGCGCGACATCCTGGAGGTATTCGTTACTAACATCGTCCTTGAGCGTTTCGAGCCAGCTAAGAATTAGCGTACCCGCATCCTCACTCCGGGAGTCTCCGAGGGCTTCTAACACAGCAATCTGCATCTTGACCAGCTCTGATCTCAGCAGCGGCGCCAGCTTGGGCACCGCTGCTCTGCCGAACGCTCCGATTGCCAATCGCAGGTCCCGCCGGAACGGGTTGTCCCAGATTTTGTCATCCCAAGTTTCTGTTTCAAACACCTGAACCAAAGCTTCGAGTGCACGTGGGTCGTGGATTTGAGAAATCACCCGCAAGGCAAAGCGGCTGCGCCGCCTGAGAAACCATTCGAGGAGCGTCGCCGTTATGGAGGGATCGCCTATCCGGACGAGACTCGTGCCTGCTGCGTACTGGACCGCGGAATCGGCGTTATTCAATAGGTGTAGGAGATCGCTCGTTTTTCGTTGCCCGACGGATCGAAACTGGATTCGCCAACGGGTTTTTTCCTGTGGCTCCGTTCGACCGGTCTTCATCGGAATAAACACCTGCATCTCCGCGTGACGGCGGCCATTCCATTCGTCAACCCACAAATCGCGCGTTTCCTTATACTGGTCCGCGGATTTCTCTGGCGCGTTCCGATACTGCACGCGCACTCCCTTAGGAAAGGACTTCCAGTACGTTGCCTTCCATGGCCGGACGACCTTCCACATCTCCGATCCCGGCACAGCCGATCTCGTCCACGTGAGGTATGCTTCCATCATTTCGCGGCTGGGACCCTCGAATCCGTCTTCGAACCAACCACCGAGATGGTAATTCCAATCGAAGCGCGCCATTTTCTCCCATCGCGCACCACCTTGGAGCGTCAGACCGAACGTGATGTCAAGGGCATCACAAAGTCCAGCGTCGATTTCTTCCGGTGTTGGTATGAAGGGCTTGCTGTTTTTGCGCCGCGCTGTCACGTCCCCGCAGCAAAACATGTCTGACAGGGTCTCGATTAGTTCGTCGCGGGTGAAGTCGGGCGGATGCCTATTGACCGCCACACCGAGTTCTGGCGCTTCAAAGATCGAAAGGTGATGGTGGTGTTCGTAAACGATCGAAAGGATAAAGAATTCAAGCTCAGGATGTGCCAAATCGAAGCGTCCACGATTGGATGGGGCGCGTGGACCGGCGCCCGCCGAACTATGCTCAGTGTCTCATAATTCCGTCACTGCAGAGGCGCGAACACTGTCACCGCCGCCAGTGCCACGAGCAGGCCCACGAACTGTAGCAATCCTGTGTTGTCCGGCTCGGCTGCCGCGTCTTTTGTGAACATCCGGTATGCCCCTCCGAGAGCGATCAGAAAGAGCATTGCCTGATGCGTAATAAACCACAGAACCCCCGCGCAACCGATTACGACCATCCGATGAGGCCGCGTGAAGGAATGAAACCCGCGCGATCCGTCGAGCTGCCACACCGGGATGAGATTGAACAGGTTGAGCACAGCTCCGAAGTGCGCGATCACTGCCCAGATCTTCGCGCCAGTTGCCGCATAAACTGCTAGAGAAAACATCGCTGCGCCGAGCCCATAAAACGGACCGGCCAGACCAACCCGCGAATCCTGGACTGGCGCAATGGAATGAGTTCGGAGGAAGATGAAAGCCCCAAGCCCGGGAATGAACATCGGAGCGCTGGCCGGTACGCCGAAACCGCGCAACGCGATCACGTGCCCCATCTCGTGGATGTAAATGGACAATACAATCCCTAACGCGAGAGCCCAGCCGTATAGCGACCAATAGACTCCGAAGAACGCCACCATCGAAAGTAGCGTGCTTATTTTCGTCAAGCCTAAGAGCAGCGCCTTGAATTTCCAGGCGACCACCGCGATGGGGGCGAGCGCCGAATTCAGCGTCCGCCACCGGCTGGGCGGCTTACTCTGGCCGGCCGCAATCGTGGCATCCAGCTCAGCGATGCGTGCGGCAACACTGCGGTGTTGAACGGTGTCTACCGGAAGCAGGAGGGCCGCCCGTCTCCACGCGTTTCGCGACGCAACCAGATCACCGGCCGCGGTGGCGTTCTGAGCTTCGGCGGAGAGAGCTTGCAGTTCCGCGGACCGCGTGAGCCGGCCGCACCCGGAGCAACTGAGCGATGCCGGGGCGAGTGTTGTGCCGCAACCGGGACACGGTGTAAGAAAGGCCGGCTCCATGATGCGATTACCTGGCGGCTTCGGCCGAGTAAGGGCCTGTAATAAGGATCTCAGTCCGCCCGGTCAGGTGCCACGCCCGCTGCAGGCCAAAAAAGATGATCACAATCGTAAGGAGACCGGAAAAGCCAGACGTGAGCGAGAGAAACGGCGCGGCCAGAGCCAGCAGAAGAATAAATCCAAGCGCAACGATGAAGGACATCTTCGGGTGCGGCGCCTGTGAAGGCTTCCGTCCGGCATCCGTGGGAGCAGGAAGCGCGCCGGCTTTGCTTTGCGCCGCGGGCGGAACGGCCTTCGCTCCATTTTGCGCGGTCCTGTGCGGGCGCTTCGCAAGGTCGTAAATAAATACCGGAATATAGCTCGTTGTAATGGCGAAATAGGTGAGTGCGACGGCCAGAATCTGCTGCGGTCTGCCTCCCAGCCCACCCGACGCGTGGCGAATCGCCTTGCCAACCATGATGCCGACCAGAATTGCCAACAGTCCGATTTGGAGACCGGTTATGATCGCCACAAGCGCGTAAAGAACGGCTCCGGCAAAGGCGGCGCCACCCCCGTAAAGCGCGGCTTTGAGCAGAGACGCCGCTGGCGGCGCTTGCTGAAAGACCTCGATTCGTCCCGCGCACGCCGGACACACCACTTGTCCCTGCGCGTGAAAGTATTGATCGGTGATCGCTGCTTTACAGGGAACGCAGAGCTTGTGGGCGGAAATCTGCGATGCGGCGCCGGGAACCGGCACGGCGTGTTCAAACTGGAGCTCCTCGGGACGCGGAACGATCTCTTTCACCGGCGAGTTCAGGCCCAGGCTGATCAAAGGCTCCGGTTCAGGCATGGTGGTGAGTGTAGCTGCCTGAACGATGCTAGTCAATACCTTTATTGACTAAAAATGAACTACTTATGACTAAAGAGACTTTAATTGATGAATTCCCCACACAATACCAGGGTTGTCCCCGCATTGGGGCAAGGACGACTTTGTACGGTTAAGAGCCGCATGCCGACTTACGCGGCGTGCGGCTCTGGTTGTGACTGCGCGCTCTGGGCTTGGTGGGTATTAGCGGCCAAAAGCATGTTCAGGTCATTCGTGTTCGCGAGATTAACGGAAGCGGTAGCCATTCCGATAGTAATGACGCGCACCGCCCCAATAGCCGGCATAGAAGTGTCCGCCGTAGTGGCGCGGGGCCACCCAGTATGCACCGCTATAAGGCGGCAAGGCCCAGTAACCGGCCGTCCAGCGGCCGTATCCGTCGCGGTAGCCGTCAACCCAAACGTATCCTGGTCCGGGGCACGCTGGCCGGTAGGCGGCTAGTACCACGGGGGCGGGCCTGTAATAAGCGGGCGCGCCAAAGTTCACTCCGATTGAAAAACGGGGCTGGGCGAATAGGGACCCGCCCATCACCAATATCAGCGCCATCAGTTTCGTTTTCATTGTGTCTTGCCTCCTTGCACACCTACTAACGCAAATGGTGTGCCAAGGCGTAAATTGCTGAAACTACAGCAGATGATGATTTCTTAATGGCCGCGCTGCACCGATCCGCTGGTGGAATTCGGCCGATTGACCACTATCACGATCTTCCGATGCACCTTTTGCTGCCCGCCCAATTCCGTAACGATCTGCGCGGGTTGACGACGGGAATTGAGATTTCTCCGGCATGGCGGCCGACCACCTTCTGGCGTTTGCTCTGCCGAGCCAGTCGGTCAACATATATTATGATCTCTGAAGCATGGGACATACTCCGCATCTCTCGCGTCGTGAAATCCTGCAAGCAATCCCGTTACTAGGCCGCGGAAGTCTCCTGCTTCCGGTAAGCGTCTTGCGCGGACAGCGCCCCGATACTTCTGCGCCTGCGATCATCCGGGGATCGCTCGCCGATGGAGCGACAGGACAACCGGTGGCAGCCAAGATTTGCGTCATCAACACAAACACCGATGAGGTCTGCCTGCCTGAGAGGGCCATCAAGAGCATGCCCAAGCCTTCCAAGCCCGGAGTCCGCCGCTACTTCTACGCCAAGGGCTCGTACGAGATCGCCGTACCTCCCGGCCGTTACCGCATCGAAGTGGTACGCGGAATCTCGCATGAAGCTGCGGTCGAATACACCGAAGTGGGCTCGGGCATCACGCACGTCCTCGATTTTCGAATTCCCGTATTGAAGGACCTGCACGCGTCTGGATGGTACTCGGGCAACACCCATACGCACTACGCTCTCGAGATCGATGAAGATCCGGATGACCGGTTGCGGATGGTCCCGCCGGCCGAAGCGCTGGACGTCAGCGTGATCAGTTACCTGATTCGAGGTGACTCGCCCTATATTACGAATCGCTATCCCGTAGGGCGGCTCCCACAGTTCTCGCGCGACGGAACCATCATGGACATGGGCGAAGAGGCGCGCAACAATCACACGTTCGGTGAGTTCGGTTATGGGCACGTGTTGTTCCTCAATATTCCTCGCGCCGTCGAGCCTGTTTCCACCGGGCTCTTGTCGAAGACGCCGAATGCTCCGGACTTCCCTACGCTTTCCATGCTCTGCACCGAAGCGCGGCGCCTGGGCGGGACCACAGTCTGGTGCCATAACGGATCGGGTATGGAATCGCCGGTTGCCGCGGCGCTCGGCGAGATGGATGCGTACAATCTCGCGGACGGCCTGGAAGCCGATTACGATCGCTATTACCGTCTGCTGAACTGTGGTTTTCGCCTGCCGGCGTCGTCCGGCACCGACTGGTGGATTTACGATCACAACCGTGTCTTCGTCCAAGTCGAAGGTGGCTTCAATTACGACAACTGGATAGCGGGATTGCGGGCCGGCCGAACCTTCATATCCAACGGACCGCTTCTGGAGCTCCGGGTGAACGATAAGGGTCCGGGAGCAACGATTGACGCGTCCGGTCCGCTGCGAATCTCGGCGAACGTGATCTCGCGTTTGCCGTTCGATCGCTTGCAAATTATCTACAACGGAGAAATCGTCGCCGAGCGATCGGCGCGGAACCAGCGCGAGGTCAAGTTCGACGAGGAAATCTCCGTCGATCGAGGCGGCTGGATTGCCGCACGAGTTGGAAGCAGCGCCAAGACTCATGCCGGCACCACTGTCTTCGCGCACACCAGTCCTGTTTATGTGCAAGTCGCGGACACACCGCGTAGAATCGCCGAATCGGCTGGAGCCTTCGTCGATGAGATCGAGCGATCGATGCGGTTCATCCGGAAAAACTTTCGCTTTGCGAAAGACGCGGATCGCGCGATCGCTCTGGGCCGCTTCGGATCGGCCAAGGATGTATTCGGGCGCATTGCCGGCCAAGCGTAGCTGCCTACAGTTCAGCCACGGTCTCGATCACGGCATCGCCGTTACGAAACGCCTCTTCCCGAATCTCAATACCAAGTCCCGGAGTCTCCGGAGCCGTGACATACCCGTCCACCGGCACGGGCACGTTCTTCAGGAAATGCGGGTATACATCGTTATAGAGATGGTAGACGCTCTCCATGATGTAGAAGTTGGTCAACGAGGTCGCGGTATGAATCGACGAGTACCAAAGGATCGGTCCACCACCCGTGTGCGGCGCCGTCGGAATTTTGTACGTGTCCGCCATATCGGAAATCTTCTTCGCTTCTGAAATCCCGCCGCACCAGGTCACGTCGTACATCACCACGCCCACAGCGTGTTGTTCGAACATTTCGCGGAACCGGAATCGGGTCGCCAGCCGCTCGCTGATACAGATGGGAATCGACGTGGCCCGCGCCAGCGACGCATACGCACTGAGGTTGTCGGCCAGCATGGGATCTTCCAGCCACATGATTCCGTACGGTTCGAGCGAATGCGCGATCTGCATCGAACACGGCAGGTTCCAACGGCTGCTCAAATCGAGCGCAATCTCGATATCATCGCCGGCCGATTTCCGCATTCGCTGGATCGGGTCGAGCGACTGCCTCAGATCCGCCTGCGTGATAAATGTGCCGCCGTGCCGGGCCAGCGCGTTGATCGGACCGCGGTCGTAAGGATATATCTTGATCCCCCGGATTCCGCGCTTCAGCAGGAAATCGGCCAGCTTTTCCGGGTCGGTATGTTCGCGCATACCGTTGATCGGCCACCCGTTCATGGTGTTGTACACCATCAGCTTCTCCTGCGCTTTGCCGCCCAGCAGCTTATACACAGGAAGGCCCGACGCTTTGCCAAGAATGTCCCACTGCGCGATGTTAATAGCCGTCAGCATCCGAAAGTCGGCGCCGCCCCAGGGCTGGTAGGAGATGTGGTAAAAAATATCCTGCCACAAACGATCGATCTTGGTTGGATCCTTTCCCAGCAGCAACGGCGCCAGCTCATTCAGCGCGCCGCGGTGAGCGTCGTATCCGGGATACGATTCGCCGGTGCCGATAATACCTTTATCTGTATGCAACCGGACCCACATCCAATTGGGAGAAATTCCCTGGATCTTCAGATCCGCACGGAACCGCACGGCCTCGATTTTCGTGATCTTCAGCGGACCCACGCCATCGGCGGCGGCGCGCGCTTCTTTGGTCCACAGCCCGGCCACGGTCCCTGCGCCTGCTGCTGCTAAAAAATTCCTGCGACTGATCGCTTGCATTCGCTGCTCACTTTATCACGCGTACAGTATTATTGTTGTCGGTAGAAACCATGAACAGACGCAGATTTTTCCACCGCTCCGTTGCGGGCGGGGTGGCGCTCGGCGGCGCGCAGGTAGCCGGCGCCCCACCTTCCGACCTGCCCTCGAGGTTCACTCCGAGCGCATACTCTGTACCCAGCACCAAGTACAGTCCATTCACCACGCCCGATTACTACACCTACGCCGACAACCTGGTCATCGAAAGAAACCGGCCGGGAAAACCGCACGCCGGAAAAGTGCTCGCTGCCGTTCAGGCTCATTCCGACGATATTCCACTGTTCGCAGCAGGCACGGTCGCCAAACTCATCGACGAAGGATATACCGCGTATTTGATTCGCCTGTCGAACGACGATGCCGCCGGGAAGACCCTCGGATACGGCGTCGTACAGAATGAAATCGACAACGAAAAAGCGGCCGAGGCGCTCGGATGCAAGAAGGCATTCTCCTTCTACTACCGCAACCACCGCATGGACGACTGTTCCATCGTGGAAATCCGCGCCCGTCTCATCTTCCTGTTCCGTCTGTTGCAAGTGAACACCGTGGTCTGCATGGACCCGTACAACCATTACGACGAGAATCCCGACCACCTTGTAGCCGGCAAAGCGGTAGAAGGAGCTTGCTGGATGTCAGGAAGCAGCAAGGATTATGCCGAGCATTACAGGCTTGGGCTGAAACCCACCAGCGTCAAGGAAAAATATTATTACGCTCGTTCACCCCAGGGTCACAACCTCGTAAACAAAGTCGTGGACGTCAGTTCTTACATTGACACCAAAGTGCGAGTGAACATGGCGAACAAGGGGAAGGGTCCAGCCGGGAACGCGGGTGCGCGTCTGCGGCAGGAACTACTGCAGCAGGGCAAGAAGCTACCGCTGCTCGGCGACGACGACGAGACGGCGAATTTCCAATACATCAAGACTTTTCTGCTGGATGACAACCGCCTGTTCGGCCACCAGTTCGGATGCGAATACGTCGAGGCCTTCCGCTATATCGGCGCCGAGCCGAACTACCTCGACAACATTCGCAAGTACGCCGCCGCGCACGTGGTGCCGGCGTAGCAGGTAGCTTATGGCCCAAAACGATTCGATCGTTGTAAGAGATCAGCCCGGCCGTCCCCATGCCGGCAAGGTCTTTGCAGCCGTTCACGCGCACTTGAGCAATGTCCCCCGTTACGCCGGAGGATTGTGCGCCAAACTCATCGCCGAAGGCTACACCGGCTATCTGATCCGCACCACCAACGACGAAAAGAGCGGCGGACACTCCATCGCCCAGAACATCTTAAACAACGAGCAAGAACACCTGAAGATGGCCGCCGCCCTGGGGATCAAGGATGTTTACGATCTCTATTACCGGAGCCACTTCATGGACGGAATCGCTGCCGTCGAAATACAATCGCGGCTGGTTCTGCTCTTCCGCATGCTGAAGGCCGATACAGTCATCTCATTCAATCCATCGACCGTGGGAGACGACGACACGGATCACCAGGTAACCGCCCACGCCGTCCACGAAGCGGCTTGGATGGCCGGCCAGGATCACGATTTCGACGAGCACTTCGAAGCCGGAGTCCAACCCCACGCGGTACTCGAGCGGTATTATTTCCACGCGCAGCCAGGCCAGCCGTTCAACCGCGTGGTGGACATCGGCTCTCACATAGACAAGAAGCTCGACGCGATTGTCGAATGCAAATCCCAGGGCGGCGGCAACCGTGGCTCGGTGCTGCGCGCGAAGCTTTCGAGCCAGGGAAAGCGTCTTCCACTACTCGGAAACGATGACAAAAGCGCCGACCGCGAATACGTGCGTCATTTTCTCCTGGACGACTACCGCGACTACGGCAAGCCCCACAAACTCGAATATGCCGAGCGCTTTTACTACGTCGATCAACGCCAGCGCGGCAAATCGAAAGAAGATGAATACGTCGAGAAGAACGCAGTCGGTATTTAGTTCTTGCCGCTCGTGGGCCAGACCACGCCTTGGTCTTTCTTCGTCACCGGAGCCAGTCCTCTGAAGTGAAATTTCTGCACGCGCTGCCCGCGGTAGGTCTCTGTCGTGAAGACATTGCCCTTTGAATCCGTGGCGATGCTGTGCACGGCATAGAACTCGCCCGGCTGTCTTCCGCCGTCGCCGAAACTGGTCAGGATCTCGAGCGTATCGCGAAGGAGCACGTGAATCTTCATGTTCGATCCGTCTGCGACATAGATATATTTCTGCTGCGGATCCTTCGACAGAGCGACGTCAAATGTAGACCCGTCACCGCGAGTGTTCTTCGCGATGAACGCTTCCTTCACGTATGTGCCGTCCGTCTTAAACACCTGAATGCGATCGTTCGTGCGGTCGCAGACATACAACAACCCATCGTTGGCAAGCGCGACCGCATGCACCGGATTGCGAAACTGTTGCGCCGGCGGATCGGCCGGATTGTACGGCGGGAGTTGCGTGTCATCCGGCTTGTGGCCATAGGCGCCCCAATGCCGCTTATACTTGCCGCTGTCCGCATCGAAGACGATCACACGCCGGTTGCCATAGCCGTCGGCGACGTACAGTTCGTTCGTCTTCGGGTCAACCAAAGTCTTGGCCGGCAGCCGGAGATTCTCGAGATCGTTGCTGCCCTTACTCTTGTTCGGCTTGCCGATCTGCATAAGAAACTTGCCGGATTGCGTGAACTTCAGCACCATGCTGTCGTGAATGGTTCCGCCGCCCATTTTGCTCTCATCGGCCGCAAGCGCCGCAGGTTGCGCACCGCGCCCGTTTCCGCCAATCCAAACGTTGCCTTTGTAATCGACATCGATTCCGTGATTGGACGACGGCCAGTCGTAGCCTTCGCCGGGGCCGCCCCAATGTCCTATCAGGTCGCCCGCTTCATTGAACTCAAGAATCGGCGGAGCCGGAGCGCAGCACTCGGAGGCAGGGGGTTTCCACGTCGCGTACTTTTCCTTTTCTTCAAGCGCGCCCTCTCGGTGAATGATCCAGATGTGGTCGTTGGCATCCGCCGCCACGCCGATCACGGACCCGATCACCCAGTGATTGGGCAACGGCTTAGGCCACATGGGATCCACTTCAAATCTTGGAGCCTGGACGGCCGCTGCTTCCACCACCGCCCTCTTTTGGAGCCCCGTTTCCACGACCGCAAGCACACCGAGGACTGCAAGAAAGGCCGCACCGATCGTATATGTCCGCTTCACGCTTGTTCTCCCTTCGATTCGCCGTTCGATATCATACACGATTCGGCTCTGCGGAAACATGCGTTGCGTTTATCTATCGATGTGTTTGGTGTTTGCTCTCACGCATCCCAGCGTCCTGGCGGCTCACGACATCCCTCGCGACGTCACGGTGCAGGTGTTTGTCAAACCGGCCGGCGACCGGCTGCACCTGCTGGTCCGCGTGCCCCTCGGCGCTATGCGCGACGTGATATTTCCGGAGCGCGAAGGGGGCTATCTGGACGTGGAGAAACTCGCTCCTCTGCTCCCGGACGCCGCCACTCTGTGGATCTCGGACTTCGTTGCGATTGAAGAAGGAGAGACTCGCCTCCCGAAGCCGAAGGTCGTAGCAACGCAAGTGTCGCTCGCCTCTGACAGGTCCTTCGAGTCTTTTGAGACTGCACAGGCGCACGTCTTGGGCTCCCCACTGGCCAACAGCGCGAACGTCGTTTGGAACCAGGTGCTCTTCGATGTCCTGTTCGAGTACCCGATCCGCTCGGATCGTTCGAAGTTTTCCATACGCCCAGGGTTCGATAAACTCGCCGCGCGGGTGCTGACGGTGCTTCGGTTCCTGCCGCCCGGCGGCGCTGTGCGCGCTTTTGAGTTCGTTGGCGATCCTGGTGTGGTGCCGCTCGATCCCAGTTGGTATCAGGCCGCCCTGCGGTTCGTCGAGCTGGGTTTCTTCCATATCCTGGACGGGACAGACCACTTGCTGTTTCTCTTGTGCCTGGTGATTCCGTTCCGGCGATTCCGCCCGTTGATTGTGGTGGTGACTGCGTTCACCGTGGCGCATTCCATCACTCTGATCGCCTCGGCATACAATCTGACGCCGGATGCCTTGTGGTTTCCGCCGCTCATCGAAACCCTGATCGCGATCTCCATCGTCTATATGGCCCTCGAGAACATTGTGGGCGGGAGCACGCAACATCGGCGGTGGATGATCGCGTTCGGATTCGGCCTGGTTCACGGGTTCGGATTCTCGTTCGCGCTTCGCGAGACGCTTCAGTTTGCCGGATCCCATTTGCTGGCCTCGTTGCTCAGTTTCAACCTCGGTGTCGAGCTGGGGCAAGCCCTTGTGCTCCTGCTGCTGATTCCCGTACTCGACGCCTTGTTCCGGTTCGTTGTGAATGAAAGGATGGGGACAATCATTCTCTCGGCGCTGGTGGCCCATACAGCCTGGCATTGGATGACCGAGCGATGGGAACGCTTGCGCCAGTTTCAATTTCAATTGCCTGAAATCAGTTCCGCCGCCATGGCAACTGGACTCCGCTGGATTATAGTGGCTTTGATCGTGAGTGGTGCGGTGGGCCTAGGGGTGTGGCTGATGCGGCAACGCGGCGGGCGGAGCGCGCATGGCGATGCCGGACGGTGAGAAGAGGTTACGCCGTTACTTCCACCTGAACCTTGGTAAAATCCTGCGGCCGGTCGCTCCAGGCTTTCAGCGTTACCCCGGCCTCTTCGATCGGCACTACCTTCGAAATCAGGCGATGCACCGGGAATCGCTTCTGCCGGATGACTTCGATCACGGTCGGAAATTCATCGAGAGCGTTGCGGGAACCAAGAATATCCAGTTCCTTCATCACGAAAAGCCGGGTTTCGTAGCTGACGGGCTCCTTGGCGTAACCGACGTAGACGACGCGGCCGGTGAATGCGGCTTCTTCCACCGCCAGCCGGAATGTTTCCGGCGTACCGATTGCTTCGATGATCACGTCGGGTCCTAGACCGTCCGTGAGATCCTGCAGTTCGTCGTGCACCGATTGCGTTCTCGAATTAATGGTATGCGTAGCGCCGGCTTCGCGGGCCAGCGCGAGTTTGGCGTCTTCAATGTCGATCGCCACTACCTTCGCATCGCGAAAAGCCGCGGCGGAAATCGCGCCCAGCCCCACCGCTCCGCAGCCCATCACCACGGCCACATCCGAAGCGATCACTCTAGCGCGATTCGTCGCGTGGAAGCCAACCGAAAGCGGCTCCACCATAGCCAGCTCACGCAAACTGAGCCCCTCCGCGATGTATAACTTCCGCCATGGCACGATGAAATATTCGGTCATGGCGCCTTCGCGCTGTACGCCGAGGGTCTGATTCGATTTGCACGCGTTCGTCCGTCCGCGCCGGCAGGAGGCGCATATTCCGCACGCCGTGTAGGGCGACACCGTGACGTTCTGTCCAACACGGAATTCGCGTGGCACGGCGGAACCAACCTCTGCGATGGTCGCCGCGACTTCATGGCCGGGAATTCTGGGATAACTCACCAGCGGATTCTTGCCTCGAAACGTACTCAGATCGGTTCCGCACATTCCCACGATGCGGGTCTGCAGCAGAACGTCTTCCGGGCCGGGCGACGGCACCGCAATTTCGCCCATGGCGGTCTCGCCCGGCTGCGTAATAATGAAGGCCTTCATGACTAGGTGTTCACACCGGAAGCGAGAAAGCCGCCATCCACGGCGATGCATTGCCCGGTAATGTAGCTGGCCGCGTCGGAAGCCAGTAGAACCGCCGCGCCAACCAACTCTTCCGTTTGACCGAAACGGCCCATCGGCGTGCGCGTCTTGAATTCCTGTCCGCGCACGGTGCCATCGAGAAGGGACGCATTCAACTCCGTCCGGAACACGCCGGGCGCGATGGCATTAACGTTGACACCGGCTTTCGCCCATTCCACCCCGAGGCTTCGTGTCAGCGACAGGACTCCCGCCTTCGACGCACAATACGCAGCCACTTCGAACAGGCCGACGTAAGAACTCAGAGAGGCGATGTTCACAATCCGGCCACGCTTGTTCGCGGCCAGAGGCTCATAGAACGATTGGCAGCAGCGCAGCATCCCAGTGAGATTCGTGTCCAGAATATCGTTCCATTCCGATTCCGGCAGATCTTTTGTCGGCGTACGTTTGGTGCGGCCGGCGGCGTTGAGCAGAATGTCCACCTGACCGAATTCCTTCAACACCGCGTCGCGCAGCGCGTCGATCGATTTACGGTCGGCGACATCCACGGTGTGGCTGAGAGTGCGGCGGCCGGTTTCCTTCACCGCCGCGGAGACTTCATTGACGAGATTCTGGCGGCGTCCGGAAGAAACCACGTCGGCGCCTGCATTGGCGAGTCCCAGGGAGAGCGCGCGGCCGATACCGGACGTACCCCCAATCACGACGGCAACCCGCCCGGAGAGGTCAGTATAGTTTTTAGTCATCTGAACCAGTTTATTTTATACGAGCTGGTTCGGGGCTGTTCTCAGGGCACGATTCGGATCAACGTCACTCGCCGGTCGAGATTTTTTCCGGCGTAATACCCGGCTACTGCGATCCCTGACGTCACTCCGACGACGACGGCGACAGCCGGGCCCCCTCCGGAGTCCATGCGACCTGCCGTGTAACCGCCGATTCCCAGTCCCGCCACGACGCCGATCACTGTTCCCAACGTTCTGCCCCAGGTACCGCTGCTTCGCTGCAGCTTGATCAAGGTGATGGAATTCCGGGGAATTGCCGCGTTTCCTCTTGCAAATTGCTTCGTCCCGGACGATCCACTGACGTCGACTAAAAGCGTCTCTTCCCTGACCGCGACTGCCTCACCGCGGACTGTGGTCCCTTCGTTGAGTCCAATTTCCACGTGGTGTCCGCCGATCATCGGAGCAAGTTCCGACCACTTGAGCTCCAGCGGTTTGGATTCGGCCAGCGCGCACGTTTGCACGGCACACAAGCTCACAAGCAGAAACAACGCCCCGTACTTAAGTGTCATAGAAATGACTCCTACCGGCTTGGCGGTTCAAGCGCCGCGACAAGCATATACGCTTTGTGCGCTTCAAACACGCATTCGTGGCATAACTATGCGAAAGACTGGCAGAACTATGCGAAAGATATCGCTAGACGAGCAGGTTCGCGTGTTTCTGGATTTTGCGGATGGCCGTGGCTATGTGATCCATTCCTTCCGAATCGCTCAACAGAATAGTTTGTGTGATCCAGATCGCTTCCTCGCAAAGCTGGTCGTTCATCGGGCAGTGGTTCCGTTCGTGCCAGGCCTGGAGTTCAGACTCAGAGTAGATATACCGGAAGGCTTTCCCGCCGAGCGTGTTCAGAATCGCCGCGTCTTTGTTCAACGGCGTGTAACCGGTGTTGCAGGGAACACCTTCAGCGCTCAGCGCCTGGACGAACTTCGACCTTGGCACATTCGCGAAGTGCTCGCGTTGATAGCGGAACATGTACAAGTGATTTGCGTTGCGAGTGCAGCCTTCGTATTGTTTGGCAGGCATGATGCCGGGAATTTCTTTCAGCAGTCCGGTGAGATACTTCGCGTTGCGTTCCCGGACCTGCATTTGCGCCTCCACGCGCGTGAATTGTTCGGCCAGCAGAGCGGCTTGAAACTCGGTTATTCGCAAATTTGCCCCGAGGCCCGAATATTGAAATGCACCGCGTGGGTAGACGCCTCCGTTGTTATGGAAACCGCGGCATCGGTTGATCAAATCCTCGTTGTTGGTGATTACCGCGCCGCCCTCGCCGGAGTTCAGGTTCTTCGACGCCTGGAAGCTGAAGCAACCGAGGTCGCCGAGCCCACTGACCCGCCGGCCGCGCCACTCCGCGAAGTGCGCCTGGCACGCGTCCTCGATCACGGGCAATTTGTGCCGGCGCGCGACATCGAGAATCACGTCCATATCCGCAGGCGCCCCGCCGAGATGAACCGGCATGATGCACGCCGTACGCCGGGTGATGCGCGATTCGATCTTGCGGGCGTCGATCTGGAAAGTATCCGGATCGCTGTCGACGAAAACCGGCAGCGCATGGGTGAGCAGCACGGCATTCACAGTTGCCACGAACGTGTATGGCGGAATGAGTACCTCATCTCCGGGTCCGATACCAAGAGCATTCAGCGCTGTGAAGAGGGACGCCGTACCATTCGCGGTTGCCAGGCAATACTTGGTGCCGATAGCCTGCGCCATGCGCTCCTCGAAGATCCGTGCACGATCGCCGGCTGTTCGATTCCACTTGCCGCCGCGAAGCACCGACATCCACGCCTGTTCGTCATTCTCTTTTGTGACCGGCCAGGACGGAAACGGCTGCGTCCGGACTTTCGGACCTCCGAGCAGTGCGAGCGTGCCTTCGCCGGCTTCTTTGGCCGGTGTGGCGGCTGCGGCCGTGACAGCGGATGCGGCCGCGATGAATCCCCTGCGAGTGACGTGGTTCCCCATGGCTGGAATGTTACACCAATCAGAATATGTTTGGAATGGCCCTGGTGGGTAAGATGATATCGGGAAGCCTGGATGTCTACTGCGGTCGAGAAGATTCTAGAGCAAGTCCAACAACTCACGCCAACCGAGCGCGAAGAGTTGTTGAACGCTCTAGGAAAGACAGCCTTTCGCCACAGTGTTTACGGCAAGTACGCTGGCGTTCACACCTCCAGTGAAGAATTCTGCGCGCGGAAAGCGGAAGAGGTTGCCCTGGAAGAACGTAGACGGCCAGCGTGATTTACATTCTGGACGCCAGCGCGATGATCGCATACTTGCGAGCCGAAAATGGCAGCGATCGTGTTCGCGATGTCCTACTCAATTCCAGCAATCAGAATTATGCACATGCCCTAAACCTCTGCGAGGTCTATTACGATTTCTATCGCTCAGATGGTCCTGAAACTGCGCTGGAGGCAATCCGTGACCTCAGAGTCTGAGGGGTCATTCCGCAAGATGAAATGTCCGCTTCTTTCTGGCAATCAGCGGGAACCCTCAAGGCGGTTCGGAAACGAATCTCTCTAGCCGACTGCTTCGGACTTGCGCTCGCGGACAGGCTAGGCGGTACGTTATTGACCGCCGATCATCACGAATTCGATTCGTTGGCAGGGAGCGGGCATTCGATTAGGTTCATTAGGTAAGCTGCTGGGGATTCTCCAGCTAGGAACCGCCGGAATAGGTACGTATCGCGGTCTCGAGTAGGTCCAGCACGTTGAGCTTAGTCGCCCAGTCCTTCATGTAGGCATGATCCAGGCGAGCAAACTGCACGCTGAGGACGCCAAGGATATCGCTCCATTGCCGGTCGGAGACTTCGCCGCCTTTGCGAAACCAAACCAGCTTTGCAAGGATGGTGTCCTCCGGACTGGAAATTGGAAACTCGATGTTCTCCAGACCCGGCATCGCAGAGATGATATAGCGCTTGCGGCTTAGTTCGGATTGGGGGAAACCCTCGGAACTTGCCGGGAAGAAATCGAATTTGAACGCCCCTTTCAGGTGAATAGCATTAAAGGGCCGGCCTTGTTTTATCGCTTCGACGGCAGACTGCTCATCCAAATAAAATTCACCCTGCAGAAGCTGGCAGAACGACGGCATATCGGCGTTCCGGAAGTCGGCGAGGACATCAATGTCGTTCGTCTGGCGAGGAAGGCCATAACTCCCGCTGGCAACCGAGCCGCCGATTAGAAATGGGATCTCCAGCCGGTCCAGAACCTCCAGCAGTCGTTCCAGGATGGGCCCAAGAGCGATCAAGGATGTAGTTCCGGGTCCCAATTATACGCTTTCATCATGAGATCCCGCCCCAGGCGGCGAGCCGCAACGCGAAGGAATATCTCCCGTTCGTCAGCCTGCGGGTACATCTCGCGCACGTTCGCTATCTGGAGGGATTGTTGAAAGTCGCAGAGTTCGAAGACACGTGCCAAGCGCTGGCCCGGCGTCATCTCGCGATGAAGTTGGATGTAGACTTCGAGAGCTTTGGGATCCGTGTCGGCGAACCACTCAGTAAACATCGCTACGCCAAACCTTTGCCCAGTAAGAAGCCGCCCACGATGATCAAAAGAACAACCCCGGAAATCACCGCGAAGCGATAGTCCTTACTGGACGCAAAAACCACGACCATAATCGCGACCCGCAGCACCGGTAACAAAAGCAGCAGTAGCACTCCGACGACAATAAACGCCAGCGGGTCAAGAGTCATAAGATGGCTGCCGATTTCATTGGCGTGCATCGGCGGGCGCAATACAGCGATACGCCCACTTTGCAGCAGGCTCAACACCAGACCCGCAGCCATCCACGCGGCTGCCACGAGCGCGCCGTAACGGAGTAGACCGGCTAGAATACGTTCCGCCTGGCCCATCATGAAAGCATCTCTTTCGCAACTTTCGACCCGAAAGCCGTCAGTAACATTTCGGCCGCGAGAATGAGCAACACGCCTATAAACAAATACCGAATTCGGCGGCCCGATATCCGCATCATCAGTTTCGACCCAAGGAACGCACCGCACATCGAGCCAATGGCGACAGGCCCCGCGATCATCGGCACAATGTCGCCATGAACATAATAGATGCCCGCGCTGGCCGCCGCCGTAACACCGATCATGAAGTTCGATGTTGCCGACGACACCTTGATCGGAAGCCTGAGCGCGGAATCCATCGCCGGTACCTTCAAAACACCACTTCCGATCCCCAGTAACGCCGACACGGCACCTGCTCCATACATCAGAATCATTCCAAGCCACACGCGTCCCACCTTGTACGGGACGTCAGGTTTTCCGTCCGGACCCGGATAGCTGGAATTGAGGCCGAGCGTCACCGCCACTCGGTCGGGCGAGGCGGGCGCTACGTTCCCGCTGCTAATGATCGACCCTTGACGAAACATCGCGTACGCTGAGACCAGAAGAATTGCGGCGAATAGAAAATACAGGACCGCCGAAGGGAAGACGCCACTGAGGAACACGCCGGTCAGCGCCCCGAGGGTTGTTCCGATCTCCAGGAGTATTGCGAGCCGCACATTCGTGAGCCGATTCTCAAGAAAATTCGCTGCACTTCCGCTGGAGCAGGCGATCACCGAGACAAGGCTGGCGCCGATGGCGTAATGGATGTTGATCCCGAATAGCAGAGTCAAAGCGGGAACGACAAATATTCCACCGGCCATTCCAAGAATTCCGCCGAACATCCCCGCACCGAGCGAAATCAGGCAAAGAGAAAGTTCAAAGAGCATCGTGTCCGTGCTCTGTCATTCTCCCAGGACAGGTTCAAAGCTCTCTTCAGGACGCGGCCGCAGATTCTGGTCGCGATTCAAAATTCGTGCACATGTGTTCCATCGCAGAATCGCATCGTCGTTGCCCGGATGCCGCAGCGATTCCGCACGCTCGTACCAATCCATCGCCTCGCGGAAATTCTGGTATGCATCGAAAGTCGCGCCGGGAATTCCCCGATGTAGCATGGCGCGCGCGGTTCGCTCGGCGATAATACCCGCGTAATATGCGCGATCGTATTCCTGTTCGAATCGCGGCAGGATGGCGCGAGCGTGCGCCGCGGATCTTCCGGTGCCAATCTGATCGGTGAGAGTCAACAGCAGCATCGCCAGCGCATGCTGATTATGCGGTTCGATGCGTAAGATATCTTCGCAAATACTCTCGGCCAGCGCGGGCTCGTTCAACAAACGGTACCTCTCCACTTTCTGGAGCGCCTCGGGGATCGCCTCCCGGGCGATCGGCTTCAACTCGAACATCATGATCCTCCACGGAATGCCCGGAAGAGTCTCTTCAATGGATCGAAAAACTCGTCCACCACCCGCTCCTTCAACGGGATGATTGCATTATCCGTGATTGTGATGCTCTCCGGACAAACCTTGGTACAGCACTTCGTGATGTTGCAATAACCGATTCCGCCGGCGTCCTTCAGATCGCCCAACCGGTTCGCCGTGTCGAGCGGATGCATTTCCAGCGCCGCGGTGTAAACCAGGAATCGCGGGCCGATAAACTCCTCGTGCAAATGATGCTCGCGTAGCACGTGGCAGACGTCCTGGCAAAGAAAACACTCGATGCACTTGCGGAATTCCTGAACCCGGTCGACGTCTTGCTGGTCGATGCGCCACGTCCCATCCGGAACGTCCGCGGGGCGCGGTTGGAACGGCTTTATTTTCGCCTTGACGCGATAATTCCAACTCACGTCCGTCACCAGATCTTTGAGCACCGGAAATGCCTTCATCGGCTCGATAGTTACCGGTTGATCGAGCGGGAGCGAGTTCAGGCGCGTCATGCACATCAGCTTCGGCATGCCGTTGATTTCCGCCGAGCACGAGCCGCACTTGCCCGCCTTGCAATTCCACCGCACAGAAAGATCGTTGGCCGCTTCAGCTTGAATCTGATGAACCGCGTCGAGCACCACCATGCCTTCGGCGACTTCAGTCGTGAAGTCCTGATATTTCCCCGTCGCGCGGTCGGTGCCGCGCCAGATGCGGAACGTCGCGGTGCTCATTTCATCTCCTCGATTACCTGCTTTAAGTCGTCGCGCACAGGTCTTATGGGTTCGTGCACCACTTGCATCCCGCCACTCGAATCCTTCCGGATGATGATGTTGATCTTTCCGAATTCAGCTTCTTTAGCCTGGTAGTCGTCGCGGAAATGCGCGCCCCGGCTTTCCTTGCGTTCGATCGCGGCGCGCGTGATGGCCTCCGAAACAGTGAGCAGATTGCCCAGATCGAGCGCCGTATGCCATCCGCCGTTGTACTCGCGATTACCATACACCGCCACCCGGCTCGCTTGTTCTCCAAGCTTCTCAATCTCCACCAATGCGCGTTGCAATTCCTCTTCGCGCCGGACAATGCCCACCAGATCCTGCATCATGTCCTGCAACTCATGTTGCACCTGATAGGGACCCGGATCCTTGCCGGCCGCACGCTCGAACGGCGCGAGCGAATGCTTCGCCGCCGCGTCTACTTCGCCTGTATCGACCCGGACCGGGCCATTCTCCTTGGCGAATTTTGCCGCGTACTCGCCCGCCCGCATGCCAAAAACGAGCAGATCCGACAGCGAATTGCCGCCCAATCGATTTGCCCCATGCAACCCGGCCGCACACTCGCCGGCGGCAAAGAGTCCGGGAACATTAGTCATCTGAGTGTCGCCATCCACGCGCGCGCCGCCCATCATGTAGTGCGTAGTCGGCCCGATTTCCATCGGTTCCTGCGTGATGTCGATATCGGCAAGCTGCTTGAACTGGTGATACATGCTCGGCAGCTTCTTCTTGATGTGCTCGACGCTATTTGGAACTTTCGCCTTGATCCAGGCAATGTCCAGGAACACGCCGCCGTGCGGACTGCCGCGTCCCTCACGCACCTCCCGGACGATGCAGCGGGCCACGTGATCGCGCGTCAGCAACTCCGGCGGACGCCGCGCGTTCTTGTCGCCGATCACGTACCGCCAAGCCTCGTCCTCGCTGTCCGATGTCTGCGACTTGTAGTTGTCCGGAATATCGTCGAACATGAACCGTTTGCCGTTCTTGTTCAACAGGATTCCGCCCTCGCCGCGCACCCCCTCGGTCACCAGAATGCCGCGCACGCTGGGCGGCCACACCATACCGGTGGGATGGAATTGAACAAACTCCATGTCCAGCAGATCCGCGCCTGCATGATAGGCGAGCGAATGTCCGTCGCCCGTATATTCCCAACTGTTGCTGGTGATCTTATACGCGCGCCCAATGCCGCCGGTGGCCAACACAACAGCCTTCGCCTCAAACAGAAGAAAGCGGCCCTTTTCGCGCTCATAGCCAAAGGCGCCGGAGATCCGGCCACTATCCTTCAGCAGCGTGAGCATGGTCGTCTCGGCGTGAAACGTAATACCCCGGTGAACGCCGTGATCCTGTAAGGTGCGGATCATCTCCAAGCCCGTCCGGTCGCCGACGTGCGCCAGCCGGGGATAGCGGTGGCCGCCAAAATTCCGTTGCAGGATGCGCCCGTCTTTCGTCCGGTCGAACAACGCGCCCCAGGCTTCCAGCTCGCGAACACGATCCGGCGCTTCCTTCGCATGCAGCTCGGCCATGCGCGGATTGTTGATGTACTGGCCGCCGCGCATCGTGTCGGAAAAATGGACCTTCCAGTTATCCCGATCGTCCACGTTGCCCATGGCCGCGGCAACTCCGCCTTCGGCCATCACGGTATGCGCTTTCCCTAGCAGCGATTTACTCACCACTCCAACGGAAACGCCGGCGGCGGAAGCTTCAATTGCCGCGCGAAGTCCAGCGCCGCCCATGCCAATCACCAGCACGTCGTAGCGGTGCGTCTGATATTCCGCCATTTACAGGATTCTCCAGTCGTGCCAAATGCCCATCGCGCAAAGGCGAACGTAAACGTCCGAAAAGCCGACCGAGAAGAGGCTCAGCCAGGCGAACATCATGTGCCGCGTGTTCAGGCAAGTAACACAATCGTAAGTTTTCTTACGAACCGGCGCCTTAGACATTTGGTTGAGCAACCCGCCCACCAGATGGCGAAGCGAATGGCACCCGAGCGTGTAACAACTCAGCAACACAACGTTAACCGCCAGGACAATTGTTCCGGCGCCGATACCGAACTGCCCGTCAAACCACAACGCCTTCCAGACGTCGTGCGCCAGCAAAACGATGAAAATCAACGCCAGGTAGAGGAAGTAGCGGTGCACGTTCTGGAAAATGAGGGGGAACGACCGTTCGCCCCAATACGATTTCCGCGGTTCACCCACCGCGCACGACGGCGGATCACCCCAGAAAGCCTTGTAATAAGCGCCCCGGTAGTAATAACAGGTGAAACGAAAACCGCCCGGCGCCCACAGAATGAGCATAGCCGCGGAAACAAAAGCGGGGAGCCACGCCGGTCTGGAGCCGAACCAGGAATGCGGTGAATCTCCGAACAACAATGGTGAATAGAAAGGAGATAAGTAAGGCCCGAACTCATAGTAGGCATTCTGGAAAGCGGCCCAGGTCGAGTAAACGATGAAAGTGCCCAAGCCCAGGAAAACAACCAGCGGTTGAACCCACCAGTTGTCCCGGCGCGAGGTCTGGCCAAACTTCCCCCGGACGAGCGGAACGTCCACTGACGACATTGATCTTGCTCCTTCTATCCCATTGTCAGCCTTCGGCGAGGCCAACCGGAACTAGCCAAGGTATCGAATCGTGCGATGCGTCGTCAAGAGATTGACGGAGATTGGACATGAGTCGAAAAAAATACACAGCTTCGTGTCCAAAACTACCAGACGCAACATAGTACTGATGCGCGTTTTAAATAAGTTATGAAGGGCACCAAAATTGCATCTAACATGATAGGCGTAGCTGTATTCACCGCCCGGAGAAACTCGTGACCACGACCGCCAGTCCTTACTTTATCTGGGATGCGAAAGATAAGGGGGTGTCCATTCTGTTGGATCTCGACCTTGTCACCCATTTGGACCGCGCCGTGGTGGAAGCTTTCTTCCGCTCCCGGCAGGAGGTGGAAGGGCTTCTGCTGGGCCATGTGGAGCAAACCCCAGGCCGTGGGACGACGGTTTTCATCGATGCTTTCGAACTGCAGGAACGCGGAGCTCTGCGTTTGCGCGCGGCGACTCATCCCGACGTGGTAGGCGGCTTCCGGAGCACGGGTGGGAAGGAAGTTCTGACCGAAGCCGATCGCGAGATTATTCGTGGATGTTCGCCCGAATCGACTTTTGTTTTTCTACAGATACGGCCGTCCTACACCGCTTTGACCATGGCGAACTTCTTCGTGCTGGAAAAAGGGTCTGTGGTCGCGCACGACCGGGCGCTGGGATTTCCGCTGTCCCGCGAACATCTCGAATTCGGCAATTATCAGCACGCGGCCCCTGTTACAACGCGCCGTCAGGCCCCCCAGTGGCTGTGGATTCCCGGCGTGCTGCTGGGTGCGATCATCTTTTCGGTAGTTTCCCAACGCATGTCGCTTGACTCGCCCGTCTCCCCTTCGGCTGAAACGAGCCAGCCGGCGGCAGCATTGCAACTAAAGGCTGAGAGAACAAATGGGCGGCAGTTCCGGATCACCTGGGATGGTAACAATCCGGCAATTGCCGGCGCCGAGCGCGGCGTTCTCTGCATTACAGACGGTGGTGCGGAACAACGAATCGATCTGAACCGCCGTCAGCTTGCCAACGCGAATGCGATGTACACTTCCACGGGCGGCGGCAATCTGATGGTGCGCCTGGACGTCTTTGACGTGGCAAACGTGGTAAGCGAATCGTTCCGGTTTGCGCCGCCGTCGGCCAATCCGCCCCCAATTACCGAGCCGATTCCGGTCATCAACAACGCTCCACAGACGGTTCCCGCCAAAGTGAATGCCGGCCTACCGGCTCAATCGAAACCTTCGCCAATGAAAGCGTCCGCGCCCCCGAAGACGGAGGCGCCACAGACCGTGGTAGTTGCGTCCGCGCCGGAACCGCCCCCGCAGCCGTCGGCAAACCCGCCAGTAGCGGTCAATCCTGCCCCTGCGCTGTCCTCGCCAAAGCCGCACGAAGTGGCCGCGCTCCCAACGCTGCCTCCGCCGGTTGCCACGCCGGCGGCGACGGTGACTTTAGAGGAGGCGGGTGAGAATCGCCTCAAGAAAGCGATCCACGTGATCCCGGGCTTCCGCAAGCTGGACAAGCGCCATGACGGCGATTACGTTGCGCCCGTGGCGGTGCAGCAGACCATGCCGAGTGTTCCCGCCGCCGTCCGCCGCGGGCTCGCGAATGATGCCGTTGTTCCGGTGAGAGTTTCGGTTGGTAGCGACGGCTATGTTTCGCGCGTAGAGCTCATGAACAACGACGTGGATGATAGCAGGCTTACTGAGGCGGCCCTCAACGCAGCGAGGCAGTGGCGATTTCACCCCGCGACGGTAGATGACAAACCGGCCGCCAGCAAGATAATTTTGCGATTTCGCTTTCACGTCCTTCCCGCCGTAAGTAAGGAGGGACCAAAAATTGCCGACCGTTTCCCCGTAAGCGATTCACAAATAGGGCGATAATCTCACAGGAGCTATCCATCATGACTGATCCATCCAAGTTGATCACGGTCTTTCGGTCGGCCGAGCCAGACGCCGCCGAAGAAGTCGAAGAGATTGAGGCGTTACTTGAGGGCGAAGGCTTACATCCCGTGGTTGTGAACGGTGACAGTCCCGGCGTGGTGGCGGGAAGCTTTGAAGTCCAGGTTCCGGCGGAAGAATCCGCCCGTGCAGACCAGGCAATAGCCGCCGCGCCCACGCTGGAAGACCCAGAGCCGGGTGATCCGACTCATGATCTCGACTTGGTCACAGTCGCGCGAACCGACGGCACCACCGGCGAGATGGAAGCGACGGCCATCAAGAGCATCCTCCAATCGAACGGAATCAGTTCGTTCGTGGTTGGGGCGGCCAGCATCCCGACCCTCGGTTTTGAAGTGCGGGTTGCTCATGAAGATGTTCCGTTGGCGGAAGCGGCCATCGCCGCAGCCAAGGCGGCAGGCCCTGAAGGTGCGCTCGAAGCGGAACAGGACGGCGAGGCCGCTTCGACGAACTGAGCGCCGGCCGCGTTTGAGCTGCTGGTAATATCAAAACATCTCTTGCCGCTCACACGCCGCTCGCCACTCATCCCAATTTTTTTAATCGTCGCGGTAGATATCCTAGGGCTCACCATCATCTTGCCCCTGCTGCCGTTCTATGCGGAAAAAATGGGAGCCAGCGCAACCGAGGTGGGTCTGCTGGTTTCGGTTTACGCATTGTGCCAGCTCTTTTCAGGTCCCCTACTGGGAAGGCTTTCCGACCGCACTGGCCGCAAGCCGCTCCTGCTGCTTAGTCAGCTAGGCACGTTCATTGGATTTCTGGTTTTGGCCTACGCGCCGTCGCTGTGGGTGGTTTTCCTTTCTCGAATCATCGATGGCTCGACGGCTGGGAATATTTCACTCGCGCAGGCGTATATTTCCGATGTCACCGAGCCGGAGAAGCGCACCGGCGCCTTCGCTCTCATCGGCATCGCCTTCGGACTCGGGTTCCTGATCGGGCCGGCGATTTCCGGATTCCTGGCGCAGTACAGCTATCAATACCCCATCTTCGCCGCCGCCGCACTGTCGGCCACAAGCATCCTGGCGACGGCCACCCTATTGCCGTCGACGACACCCGCGGCCGCCTCCGATGGCCGCAAGCTCTCGGTGCTCGACTGGGGAGCCTACGTGAAGTTCTTCCAGCGGCCCCAACTGGGACCACTGCTCTGGCAATTCGCCGCTTTCATGATGGCTTTCTCGTTCTTCATCTCCGGATTCGCACTTTTTGCCGAAAGGCGATATTCATTTGGGCCGAAGCAAGTGGGATACGTGTACGGTTACGTCGGATTCCTCGGCGTTATTCTCCAGGGAGGATTGATCGGTCGCTTGTCCCGGCGATTCGGCGATTTGGCGCTGGTCAAGTGGGGATTCCTGCTCGCGGCAATTGGCTACGCGGCCCTGGCGTTCACGTTCAGAATTCCCGCATTGCTTGTCGTGAGTGCAGTCTCGTCCATGGGATCGGGAGCGCTGCGGCCCGCCCTCACCAGCCTGATCACGCAACGGACAAAGCGAACGGAGCAAGGAACAGTGCTCGGCCTCACGCAGTCGCTGAATTCAGTGGCATCGATCATCGCGCCCGCCATAGCGGGAATGCTGATCAACGTTCAACTGCTCTCAACGTGGGCATTCGTAATGGCGGGATTCTGCGCCGCCGGCCTGTTCCTGCAAACGCAGGCAGCAGCCGGCGGCACAGAGAATCCGAATTAGTATCAACGCCAGCCTGTCCGTCCGTAGGTGCGAAAGTCACGAAGCATATCGATATCGCGTCTGAAAATCTCACGATCCTCCGGGCGCAATTCGCGGGAATGCGAAAGGCGGCTCAACATGTCGATGGCTCGATCGATGTGAGCCGTATCGAATTCGTGTTCGTAGTGAACGTCCCGCTCAAAGCGCACCAGTTCATCCTGTGCACGCGCAAACTCCCTACGCTTCTCTACATCCACAAAGGAGCGGTCGGAGATGTGGCGAAGATCTTCCAGTGTCCTATGCACGGGAGACTCGCGGCGTGGCTGAGCAGACACCGCCATAACGGCCAGGAGTCCCAAAAATATGGTTGTAAGTAAATATCGCATCAAAATTTCTTCCTCCGTTCTATCGACGCGCCTCCTTTAGAAATTGCTTCTTTGCGAAAGATTTTTAATCGACGGTAATAGAATGGACTCTCATGGAGAGCATCAAGTATTTATTGACCTGAGGACCGGATTCCACGGGCTTGGTACAACATCGTTCCAGACCTGCCGAAGCCCCCGGCGCCTGTGTTGCATCCGGGCACGCACCAGCCCGTAGGGCCTGACGATCTCTCGCCGCTGTTTCCCATGAGCCTCATCATGCAAGAGGTGAGCACCGAACCGGAAATCGAAATTCCGGATGAAGTGCGGCAGGTGTACGCGCAGTGGCGGCCGTCGCCTCTTTATCGCGCGCGGCGGCTGGAGAAGATGCTCGATACACCGGCGCGGATCTACTACAAGTACGAAGGTGTGAGCCCGGCCGGCTCGCATAAACCGAACACCGCAGTCCCACAGGCGTACTACAACAAGAAGGAAGGGATCAAGCGGCTGGCGACTGAGACAGGCGCCGGACAATGGGGATCGTCCCTGGCCATGGCCTGCGCGTTCTTTGGTATCGAGTGCAAAGTGTATATGGTGCGCGTCAGCTACGACCAGAAGCCGTATCGCCGCGCCTTGATGGAAGCGTTTGGCGCTTCTGTGACGGCCAGTCCGAGCCGCGAGACGGAATCGGGCAAAGCGATTCTCGCGCAGCATCCGGATTCAACGGGCTCGCTCGGCATCGCCATTTCGGAAGCGGTGGAGGTTGCGGCCAAGGATTCCGGCACGCACTACGCGCTCGGCAGCGTTCTGAATCACGTGTTGCTGCATCAGACGGTGGTGGGACTGGAATGCCTGGAACAGATGCAGATGGCAGGCGACTATCCCGACGTCATCGTCGGTTGCACCGGCGGAGGTTCCAACTTCGCTGGCCTCGCGTTTCCGTTCGTGGGAAGAAATCTCAAGGGAAAAGCAAAATCGCGCGTGGTTGCTGTGGAGCCGGCGGCGTGTCCCAGCCTCACCAGGGGCAGATTCGCGTACGATTTCGGCGATACCGGCCATCTCACGCCGTTGGTGAAGATGCACACGCTCGGCAGCGCTTTCGTACCGCCGGGAATTCACGCCGGCGGACTGCGTTATCACGGCATGGCGCCGCTTGTTTCGCACCTGCTCGATCTCGGAGCAATTGAGGCCACCGCCGTTCAGCAGCTCGATGCGTTCGCCGCAGGAGTGCAGTTCGCCCGAGCGGAAGGCATCATCCCCGCGCCCGAAGCAAATCACGCTGTCGCCGGAGCCATCGGCGAAGCCCTGCGCTGCAAGCAGGAAGGCGTTTCCCGAACCATACTCTTTAATCTATGTGGACACGGCCACTTCGACATGCAGTCCTACATCGATTACCACGCCGGGAAACTTCAAAACTACGACTATCCGGCCGAAGAGATCGGGATGGCTCTAGCGGGCCTGCCTGTCGTCGCCGCGTAATCGACTAGCACCTCGTGCACATTCTGTGGAAGTGTTCTAAATTTAGGTTGTGGGTGTTGATGCCCATTGAGTCGATTGGGACGGAGTGAGAAGAATGGATGAGGAACTGAAGAAGTACCTTACGGCGATGGAAGAACGTCTCACGACTGGCATGGACCAGCGGATCGAGGCTTCCGAGCAAAGGCTTGTCGAAAAAATGCGGGACATGCAGTCGGAGCTGCTTCGCGGTTTCCGCGCGTTCTCGGGAGCCCCGGTGATCCGGTTGCGAAAATTGGAAGCGGATCAATCGAACTTGGATGCCTCTTTGTCTGACCGTCTCGAGGTCGTCGAAACCGGGCTATTGGAAATCACAGAACGGCTCGTCCGAGCGAGGTGAATTCTTTACGCCTTTGCACCGCCTCCCACGCCGCACATCGACTCCAGTACCCGCGTCGTTGCCGTGTAATGCACTAAATCTATTGGCATTCTCCCCCCATTCACCAGCAAAGATAAACTAGAGCCTGCAGTAGATCGGCTTTAGGCCCGATTTCCTTCTGGTGAGATGACTAATCGGATCGGCAGATACGAGGTTCAAGCGGAGCTGGGCCGCGGCGGTTTCGGCCGGGTCTTTCGCGCCTTTGATCCTACTGTCGGCCGTCTCGTCGCAATCAAAACCCTGACGGCCTCCGGTGAGCAGGATATGCTCACGCGTTTTCGGAATGAGGCTGCCGCGGCGGGAAGATTACGTCATCAGAACATCGTCATCATCTACGACTTCGGTGAACACGAAGGAGCGCCATTCCTGGTGATGGAGCTGCTCGATGGAGAGGACATCGAGCGCATCATCACCAACAATCGCCCTCTGACTCTCCTGAAAAAGCTCGACATCATGATGCAGTCCGCGGCAGGACTGCACCACGCCCACTCCAAGGGCATCGTCCACCGGGATGTAAAACCGGCCAACATCATGCTGCTGTCCGACGGCTCTGTGAAGATCATGGACTTCGGCATCGCGCTGCTGACACAGGCCACCGCCGACCGCATCACGCCGCAGGGATCAATGCTCGGAACCCTGCCGTACATGGCTCCCGAACAGTTTTTCGGTTCGCCTTCGAGCGCGATGACCGACATCTTCGCGTATGGCGTGACCTCCTACAAGCTGCTCACGGGTGCGCATCCTTTTCATGCGGCCGAATTAGGTTCGATGATGCACAAGATCGCGAACCAACAGCCGCCGCTGCTCCGCACGGTTATCCCGGAGTGCCCTGAAGCGCTCGAGCAGGTACTCAGCAAGCTATTGGCCAAAAGTCCCGAATCACGTTACCAAAGCCTCGAAGACGCCCAGTTCGATCTGGAGCCCGTCATCATCGATCTACGCCGCGAAAACGTGAGCGAGCTGCTCACCGAGTCGCGGAATCTGATTGCCGCGGATCAGTGGGAAACCGCCCAGATGGTGGTGCGGCAGGTAATTGAGATCGATCCGGGCAACCGCACCGCCAGGGAATTGCGGGAGGGGATACAACGGCAACTCAAGGACAGAGCCGTGCGGCCGCAGATCACCGCGCTGGTGAGCGCCGGCCGCGAGCAATTGGTCGTAAGACAATTCGACGACGCGATCCAAAAATTCGAGTCGGCGCTGCGCCTGGACAAATCGAATCCTGAATTGCATCGGCTGATCGAGGAGGCGAAGGCAGCCTCGGAACGGGCTCGGCGCGCCGACAAGCTGTTGGAAGAGGCCAGGCAGGCGCTTCACCGGGAGGATTTGACGGCGGCGCACGACAGCATCGCGGAGGCGCTATCCGCCGATCCGGACCACGCTCAAGCGGAAGCACTGCTAGGCAATGTCCGCGAACGGATGGAGTCGCGCCGGCGGGAACAGCGGCTGCGCGATAGTCTAAGTCAGCTCAAGGGCCTGATGTTGTTGCAGAGTTTTGACGAGGCCATCGAGGCTGCGACCCGGATTCAACTGGAGTATCCGGAATCGGCCGAAGCCGGGAAGATTCTCGACAAGGCGCGGCGTGAACAGCAAGTGCAAGCGCGGCGGCAGCGGTTGCAGGCTGCTGTCGACGAAGCAAAAGAGCTGCTCAGAAACCGTCATTTTTCGCAGGCGGTCGCTAAGCTCTCCGAGTGGCAGGCGGAGTTTCCAGAGGCCGCCGAGTTGCGCGACCTGGCTTCCTACGCCGCTGAGGAATTGCAGGCGGAGAAGCAGGCGAAGGTAATCGCGCGAGCCACGGCGGAGACGCGAGCGCTGGTGGTCGCCGGCAACTTCGATACTGCGCTCGATCGTCTCAGAAGCGCCCTGCACGAATACCCCACTCTCAGCGCGCTGCGTGATTTGGTACAGAGTGTCGCTTCGGATAAGGCCGAGCACCAACGCAACACGGCCTTGAGCGAGGTACTCGAAAAAGGCGCTGCGCTGGTCAAGGGGGAACGGTTTTCGGAGGCGATCGAGGCAATTGGCGCGTTCGTGCGCGCCTATGGGGATAATACCGCTCTCGGTCCCTTGCGCAAACAGGCGGAAGAGGGACTCGAACACCAGAGACGAGCCGCCGCAGTCCGAAAACTCGTTCTCGACGCGCAAGCATTGCTCGACGAAGGCAGGCCCGGAACGGCCACGCAGGTATTGCAGCAGGGAACTGTCCAGTTCCCGGGGAACACCGAACTGGCCAGGCTGCTGGGGGTGGCCGAGAACAACCTGCGCGAACAGCAGCAGGCTGAGGCGATTTCAAAGATCATCGCCGAAGCCGAAAGTTCGGCCAGGGCGAAGAGGTTCGATAACGCGCTCGAGCTCATTGACGAAGGTCAGCGGAAGTATCCCACGGCGGATCGTCTACGCCGTTGCCGTGAGGCAATCGTGGCAAGCCATGCCACCTTTGAGCGGGATCGCCTGCGCCGCGAAATGGTGGAGCGCGTCCGCCTTCTGCATTCGCAAGGCAAGGCGGCCGAAGCTCTGGAAGCGATCGAAACCGCCCTGGCAAACGGCGTCGAAGATCCCTCCCTGCTCGCCCTGAAGCAAAAAATCGACAAGGACCTCGTCGAGCGCAGGCGCTCGGATGAGATGCGGCAGGCCATCAATCAGGCGCAAGCATTGCTCGATGGCGGCCAGATTCAGTCCGCCACCCAGCTCTTGCAGAATGCGACGCGTCTTTTTCCGTCTGAGGAGCAGTTCAAGATCCTGATGCAGCAGGCCGAGGAGCGCCTGCAGCAACAACAGCGCACCGAAGCTATCGCGAAGGCACTACAGGATGCCGAAGCGCGTACCAATGCGAATGATTTCGACCGCGCAATCCAGGTGCTCGATGAGGCCGTGCGACGGTACGGATCAGATGATGCCCTGGCGCGCGCCCGCGATGACGCCCGCGCCGGGAAAACTGCCCAGGAACGTTCTCAAGGCAATTCTTGACGCCCAGGCGCGCGCCCGGGAAGCGCAGAAGTCAGGGCGTTTGGCCGAAGGCATTCAAACAATCGATGCGGCCATCAAACGGCTCGGTGAAGATGCCGCGCTCGCTGCCCTGAAAAAGGATCTCGCTGCCCAGCTTGAGGCCCGTAGACGCGATGAGGAGACGCAGGCAGCCCTCCGGCAGGCAAGAGATTTCCTGGCCAAAAACGACCCCACCTCGGCGACCCAAATTCTCCAAATTCTGCAGCGGGTCCAACCACAAGCTCGGGACAACAAGCAGATCGCCGAACTGCTCGCGGCAGCCGAGACGAAACTTACGGAGCAGAAACGGGAACAGGCGATTGCGGTCCTCACCCAGGAAGTAAACAAGCTTGGAGCCGAGGGCCGGTTTGAACAGGCCCTGCGAACGCTTGACGGCGCGCTCGCACAATTCCCCGGCGTAGAACATCTGGAACGCTTGCGCAGACCTCTTCTGGCAGGCCAGGCGCGCGTGGAATTGCTGGCGCTGGCGAAACGGCTGCATGGGGAAGGCCAGTTCGACGCCGCATTGCAGAAAACTCAAGAGGCTTTACGAACGGAGCCTCTTGACACCGAGTTCTTGCGGTTAAAGTCGGCGATCGAGGCGGACCTGGCGAAGCAAAGGCAACTCGCCGAGATCCGCAAAACGATGGAGCAGGCCCAGGCGATGCTGCGCGCGGACCATCTGAACGAAGCCGTCGCATTGCTACAGCGGACAGCCGTGCAGTATCCCGCGGAGAAGCAGGTTTCCGACCTCCTGCGGACCGTCGAAGAGGAACTGCGAAAGCGCCAGCGTGCAAAAGAATGTGAAGACGGCCGGGCGCAAGCACAGTCCTTGCTATCGCAGAACAAACAGGAAGAAGCGATCGCGTTGATCGAAGGCCGCTTTGCAAACGAACCGTCGTTTCAGGATCTGCTGCTCCGCGCGAAAAAGGAATTGGACGCAAAGCAGCGCGACGCGTTGCTGCAACAAGCCGTAGCACTCGGCAGGGAGCAGCGTTTCGAGGAAGCGGTACAACTGGTCGATCAGGCGGTCAGCCGGCACGGGTCAACAGACGCGGCGGTCGAGTTACGCCGCCGCCTCCAAGCGGAACTCGATCAGCAGTTGCGTCGCAAAGCCCGCGATCGCGACCGCGCCCAGCTACTCGCCCTTGAGCAACAGATCGGGACAAATCCGCCCAAGCGGAAGTTGAACAAGCTCGCCGCGGAAGCCCAAAGCATCGCCGCCAGGTACGCCGCCGATCAGGAGATTGCGGCGATCGCCGGCAGAATCCAGCAGGCAGTGCTAGCGGTGCCCGAGGAAAAGGGCTTGTCGCCCCGCCTCTTGGTGGGCGGCGGCGTCGGCGTTGCGGTTCTAATCGGAGCGGCCGTGTTTTTCCTGCGGTCACCGTCTCCGGCTCCCCCGCCGGTAATAGCGCCAGTTGCCGTTGAGATCCACACTGATCCGCCGGGAGCGTCCGTGCGGATCGAAGATCGTTCGTGCGTCACGCCCACCTGCCGTTTCGACCTGAAGCCAGGACAATACCAACTGGAAGCGCGGTTGAACGGATACCAGACGATCCAACAGGCCGTCAACGTGGAGCCAGACAAAGGCTCCCGCATCGTGGAGTTGACCCTGCAGCCCGTACCCGCACCCCCGCCGCCTCCCGGCGATACGACTCCGGCGACCGGGACACTGGTAGTCCGCGCGGGCGTACCGGGCGCACTCGTCTACATCGACGGTGCTGCCCGCAGCCGTACGGACCAGTCCGGTTCGGTCACCCTGCCGCTGGAAGCGAAAACATACGAAGTGCGTGTGGAGAGAAACGGCTATGACAAACCGGCCGCGCAGAAGGTGACGATCGCCAAGGGAGGCAGGCAGGCAGTGAGCTTCCAACTCGTTCAGCAGGTGGCCAAGGTCGAGTCCCACGGCCCACTGCCGGGAGCGGAGAAAGGCGGTGGCAAACCTTCCGGTGGCACGGACATCGGTTCGCTGCACCCCACTTCAAATCCGGACGGTTCACGGGCGAAGGAGGAGGCGGCCCGCCTCGCGGAAACGGCCTGGAACGCCCTGGACAAGAACAATATCGAGGCGGTACGCAAGTTTGCCAGAGAGAATCCGGACAATCCCCACAAGACGGAGGCCCAGAAGATTCTCGACCAATATGATGCCGCCCAACAGCGGCTAGCGCAGGAGCGCGAAAAGCAGGAGCAGATCAAGAAGGATTTGGCCCGCCAGGAGCAGGCCAAACAGGAACTCGCCAAACAAGAGCTGGCTAAACAGGAACTCCAGCGAAAACAACAGGTAGTCGACACGTTGAAACAACTTGACTCGGCGCTTCAGCGTAAACGAGCGGCTGACGTAAAGACGCTTTGGCCAACCGCCAGCAAATTGTTCTTCGACTCCCTACGGAGCGGGCAGGTCGCGATGTCGCTAAGCGCAAATGAAGAGGATGTCCAATTCCCGCAAGGGCCCGACCAGGCGGTTGCCCGCGGCATTCTGAGTACCAGGGCCACCGGAACGGCGCCAAGGCAACAAAGCGTCACCTTCACGCTCCGCAACACCGGAGGCACCTGGAAAATCGAACAAATGAGAGTCCAGTAGGACTAGAAGCTGTAACCCAGGCCGAACATCGGCGTTAGCCGCGCCGTCAGCCCGTTGTCATCCAGTCGCACCAGAAGATTGAAATTGGCCACCAGGTTGCCAATCACCCGAGCCTTGTAGCCAAACGAAGCGTTGTATTGACCAAACGAGACGCGGCCGGCGCTCACCAGGCCAGCCGCTGTGGCCTTACCCGGAACCGCGGCTCCACTACTGTCCCCATTTACACCCGTTGGCAGCAATAGATTCGAGATCGTCTGAGTCGTAGCGTTCGGGATCCCATGAATCCACCCCACCTGATTTCCCAGGATGTCGGCGATGAGTGTGTTGTGCCGCCCCAAAGCCAGTTCCGCACCGGCCGCCCAGGTAAACACATCCGGAAGGAAATCCTTGGTCGAAACGAAAGGCGCGCCGATGTAGTTGACCGTGCCAGTCGACGTGCTAGTGCTGAGCTGAGTACCTTGTAACTGCCCGCCCAGAACACTCTTCCCGCTGAATTGCCAACCAAAGTCGAAATGCGGCGAAAGAACAATATCGTTCTTCAAGGGCTTCGAATAAAATGACACTGCGGCAAAGGGCTTCACGGTGGTGGTTCCGACGCCCAGATAGTTTTCCGCATCACCGGTCGGGAAGCGCAGGTCGGCGCCGACGGCGACCACGACGCTGGACTTCCGCAACACTGTCCCTTTCGCACGTACCAGAAGATCCCCAAAGCCGGTCTTCGACAACGCGGTTTGACCAATCTGCGGCTGGAGCAAAGTAGGATAGCCAGGCGTAAACGTATTCACGCACCAGCAAGTAGAGCCATTGGTCCCAAATCCATTTCCGGCATAGATCGTCCCGTTATAGGTGCGGGCCCCAACCGAGGAGTGAATCGTCGGCAGGCCCACGGACACGTCGAATCTGTCGGTCACACCGTAAGTGAGAAACGCGATGTCCTGCGAAAGCCTGACGTCCATGCCGATAGCGAACGTCGCGGGAACGGTGGAGAGCTGGCTTCCCAGAGTGACTTTCGATGGGTCGCCGCCCTGATACAAGATGCTCAGCGCGTTCAGAGAAGTACCGTTGTACTTGGTGAAGTGAAAGGTCTGATTCGAAAACCCGATATAGAACTTCCCTTTCCCGATTGTCTCGGCGCGCTCCGTAAAGATCGGACCAAGAGTGCTGCTCACCGGCAGCTCCGCGCCGGTCGCGGGATCCTTTCGGACGATCACACCGGACGCCGGAGACGACAATGGAATGATCGAAAGTGCCGTGGCAATACTGGCATTCAGTGCGTTGTTCAATTGCACGATGTTCTGCGAAACACTGTAGTTGGCCCCATTCAGGACATTGGCCGCAGTCGCATCGGCCAGATTTGCCGCAGCGGCCGTCTCCGTAAAAATGCTGGGAACCGATCGGCTCAGAGTGAAACTGCTGGCGCCCGTCAACGTGGGTACAGTTATCGAGGGGTTGGTAGCCGAGTACATCAGCACCTGAGAGACGCTGGGGGACTGCCCGTAGGCAATGGCCGTGAAGAGAATCGCTGCAACAAGAAGTCTCGGACGGTGAAACACAGTTTTGCTCCTTAAAGTGTCATAACATCATTGCGTTGAACAAATCTAGTCTAGCGTAAGACAGCGAAGCCGTCATGAATCTTTCGCAGCCTTGGTACCGTTTACCGGGCGCAACATCCCCACTATAGTAATGCGTAAAAGGTTCGTACTTCCGGCGAAAAAAACTTGTCATACGGTCGAAGAGATTGGTATGGCCTTAGCGGGCCTGCCGGTCGTTGCCGCATGATCCCCAGATTTTGCTAATCTGGAGAGATTAACTGGTTTCCTTTGGGGAAAGGGGACGCAGTATCTCTGCGTGTTCGGAGCGGCTTGCTTTAGATTTGCTTCTAAAGGGGAGTCGCATGAAATTTTTCATCAGGTTATCGCTCGGCGTGCTGTTATTGCTGGCGGCAAGTTCTTTTGTTCTCCAGGCACAAATCACCGGCGATATCGTCGGTATCATCACCGACGCAAGCGGCGCGGCAGTTCCGAACGCAAAAGTAACGCTCACCAGCAAAGAAACCGGCGAGGGCCGTACGGTCACGTCCGACCATGAAGGCCGCTACGCCTTCAAGCTGCTCAAGATCAGCTCTTATGAAATCGCCGTCGAGGCGCCAGGCTTCCGGCGCACGGTGGCTGAGGCGGACGTCCGCAGCGCCGAGATCACGTCGGCCAATCTGAAACTCGAGGTGGGGCAGGTTACGGAACAAGTGGTGGTGACAGACGCGGCGAGTCCTCTTGATACCCAAAACTCTCAGGTACAGCAGTCTGTGAATTCCAAGGAAGTTCATGAGATCCCGGTGGCGCGCAATCCCAACACGTTTGCCACAATTCTTCCTGGCATTGTGCCTCCGATGGGCAGCGTCAACTCGGGCAGTTTCGTCGCGAATGGAAATCGCACGCGCGCCAACAACATCACCATCGATAACATTACCGCTACCGACGTTTCGGTTGCCGGAACCGGCAGCACCAATAATGGACCGCTGAACTTCTCGCAGATCAAGGAAGTAAAGATCATTACGAACAATTTCAGCGCCGAATTCGGACGCAACTCCGGCTCGCAAGTGCAGTACATCACCAAGAGCGGCACCAACGATTTCCACGGCGAGGTCTACGAGGAACTGCGCAACAACGTTTTCAATGCGCGGGATTGGTTCGACCAGAGCGGTAAATCGACCGTCACCCGCTACAACGAGTTCGGCGGAGTGTTCGGCGGCCCTATCATTCATAACAAGACGTTCTTCTTTGTCGCGGGCGAGGGATTGCCAACGGCGGGCCTCGGGGCGGCGCGCATCGCCCAGGTGCCGACAGCCTCGATGCTGGCCCAGGTAACCGATCCTACGTCGAAGAAGCTGCTGAGCGCCTACAATCTCCCTGCCGCAACCAGCGATCAGGGCACCTTTGGAACGGTGCAGCAAAATGCGTCGAATGCAACCAGCTTTCATAGTTATTCGATTCGCTTCGATCACCAGATTTCCGAGAAGGACAATATCTACGGCCGCTTCGGAACGGCTTACAACGCAGGCTCGAGTTCGGGAAATACCTTCATCAACACGAACATTGGCGGTTTCGGACTGAATTCGACCAATACAATTTACAGCGTGAACGTGAATGAAACGCACATTTTCGGACCCACGGTAGTGAACGAGTTTCGTTCTGGATTCGGCCGGACATCGCCAATTTTTACCGGCCAGGGAGACTATTCCCAGGGTCAACGTGTCATATTCTCCAACGCACAAGTCAACACTTTCGGCCCCTACGAAGGCGGACCACAAGGGCGGATACAAAACACATTTCAGTATGGTGATACTGTCACCTGGACGAAGGGTGCGCATAATTTCAAATTTGGCGGCGATTTCTACCGTTACCAGGGGAACAGTTTCTTCGAATCGTCGTCGCGCGGCGTGTACACGTTCCTGAACTGGGACGACTTCGCCGCCGGACGCCCCAACCTCTATACGCAAGCATTCGGCGGAACCGTCCGCGGCCACCGCACCTGGCTCAACGGCGCATTCGCGCAGGACGATTTCCGTATCACCCCCACCCTTACACTCAACCTCGGTGTCCGGTTTGAGGTGTACGGCCCGATCAACGAAGTAAATGGTTTGTCTTCCAATCTCGACTTCAATTGCAAGACCAGCCTGGGCGCCGCCGGCACAGGTCTCTTCGGCTGCTTTACCGTCGGCAAGGATTCCACCTCGACCAACTATTACCCGCAGCCTCGCATTGGCTTCGCCTGGAACCCAGGCGGTGGCAAAACTGTGATTCGCGCAGGCTACGGGTTGGTGGCCGATTTCAACTACCTGAATTCGATCACAAATCAACGCTTCCTGCCGCCCCTCGTCATCACTCAGAGTATTAGCGGCGTCAACAACTTCACCGGCGGGAATACCTTCGCAGCCTTGGTCGCGGGCACGGCCACCATCCAGGCACAGGGCTTGGCCCAAGTAGGAAAGATCCCCACGAATATTCTTAACTACGGCGATGTGAATCCGCAGATCGATCCAGGCCTGAAGAACCCACAGGTTCATCAATGGAGTTTTGGTGTTCAGCGCGAGATCTGGGGCGGAATTGTTCTGAAGACTTCCTATGAAGGCACAAAAGGTAATTTCCTTCAGTTGACACGGCAGGTCAACCTCAACGCGAACATTCCCGCACCGGCCACCAGCCTGGCCGACGAGAGCGCCCGTGCACCGCAATTCCTGAATTCGTATAACGCAATGAGCGGGTCGGCCACAGTCCCCAGCTCGCGCTACGATCCCCGCTTTAACGTTGTCAACTATTACGACAACTCCGGCAACTCGAATTATCACTCGCTGCAGGTACTGGCCACACGCCCATTTCGCGGCGGCTATTCCCTCGTCGCCGGGTACACTTTTGGTAAGTCGATCGACAACGTATCAGACGCTCTCTCCAGCCTGCCGAACGATAGCGCCTTGATTCAGGACCCGCGGAACGTCCGTAACAATCGGTCGGTATCGGCCTTCGACATTCCGCAGCGAATCGTCGTGACTCACATATGGGAGCTCCCGTGGGGAAACAACATGTCCAATAAGTTCCTCTCGCGAGTATTGGGCGGATGGGGTTTTTCGGGAATTTCAAGCTGGCGTTCCGGGTTCCCTGTCACATTCGTCGATGGTCCGCGGCTGGGTGTAGTCAACATTTCGGATGTGACGACGGGCGGAACGCAGCGTCCGAACGCGGCCGGACCCATTAACTTCAATCCGAAGCCCGCCGGTAGCCCTGGCACACCAACTGGCCTGACAGGCGAAGCAGTGGCGGGCATCCGGATCTCCGCTTATGCCGCGGCCATCGGTCTCTCGCAGCCGCTATTGGGGAATTTCGGCAACGTCGGACGGAATTCGAACCGTTTGAACGGTCTCACGAACTTCGATTGGAATGTCTACAAGAACATCAAGATTACGGAGCGATTCAGCGCACAACTCCGATGCGAGATGTACAACATATTCAACAATCATTCGTTCCAGGACGTGAACCGCACCTTGACCGGTTCGACCTTCGGACAGTACACCGACACGGCGAGCAATCAACGCCTCCTGCAACTGGGTGCGCTAATCCGGTTCTGAGAAACGCACGCGGGGACGGTGGTATCAACCCGCCGTCCCCAAGCATCGTCAACAAACGGATCGGCCTGACTGAAATTGTGATGAACATAATTCACGCGCTCGGGCACTCATCTCGACTCTGAGCCGCGCACGTTAGTAAGCGATTTCGGAGGCTTTTGAGCACCCCAAAATCCGCTCGCACAGCTTCTGATCATTGCGACGGTACGGCCCACGTCGGCATCCTTATATGCCGGCATGCCAACCATAGAGCCGCCCTCCCGTTACGGCGAATTCCGCATCAGACCCGCGAATGCACTCAACTCCGCGGCATTCAAATCCGAAACGGCGGTAAATACGAAATCGTTCTTCTCCCAGGAGATCTCGTTATACCCGTCGCGTTCGAAATGCGAGGGCGGCGCCGTCCGGCCAGTGGAAGGCCAGACAAATACATCAATGCGATGCAAACGCCGGCTATAGACAAGCGCCGCTAAAGGCCGTCCGGCCGCGTAATCCAGCCGGCCTCCTTCAAGCGGAAACCCCTGCGGGCCCAGGTCCGCCACAGGAGGCGAGAAAGGGAGTTTTCCGTTGAACCACGGCTTGACGTTATGCTGGTCCGACGAAACGACATCCAGACTGCGTCCCATCAGCGCCCGTACATGCGCCGAGAGAAGTTCGTCCGCCACAAGTTGCCGCTGATAGCGCGCGTTTACGGCAAATGGCGCGGCGCCCACCGCCACCAGAATCAGAGCCGCGGCGATAGCGCCCCAAGCTCTCCAGTCTGTCCGGCGGGCGCGGCCATCCAGAAATTCAGCCCCGCGAACCGCAACCGACACCCGATCCCGCAAACGCGGAGGCGCTTTGTAATAGTGCATTTCACCGCGAATGGTTTCCCGCAAGCTCTCAATCGTCTCCCGTTCCGCCGCACAGGAGCGGCATGTCTCGACATGCGAATCGACCCCGGCGCTCTGAATCGCATCCGTCTCGCCGTCCATTCGGGCGTGCAGTAAAGCCTTCACCTCATCACATGTCATGGCCGATTCCTCAGACACTCCGCTAGACGCGCCCGCGCGCGCGACAGCCTCGACATCACGGTTCCCGTGGGCACACCCGTGATTTCCGCGATCTCACGATACGATAACTCTTCCATTTCACGCAGCACGATGGCTTCCCGAAAATCCGCCGGAAGCTGTTCAACGCAGCGCTCCAAAGCCTGTGCCCGCTCGCGGTGAATCGACTGCGTCTCCGGATTGTCGCCGCCGCTTACATGAAGCTCCTCATGGTATTCGGCATAACCGCCACGTGATCGGTTATCCCGCATCCAAGTAAACGCCGTGTTCCGCACGATCGTAAGAAGCCACGGCCGGCTCGCCTCTCCGCGAAAGCTCGAGAACGCCCGGAAAGCGCGCAAGAAAGACTCTTGGACTACATCTTCAGCATCGTGCTTGTTCCGAATCAGGTAGCGCGCCAAATTGTAAGCGGCGTCCAGATGTGGCAGAAAGATTCGGTCGAATTCAGCACTCGACTTAGTGGTCGACATACGCACTTCATCCGAGGCGGCCGCGTCTGCCGCGGGCGCCATCGATCCTGCCAATGCAACCATGGTGAGCGTATTGGGCCTCCTGTCTTATCCAGACTGAGTAGACGATTGTTTTATTCCCCAGCCCGCGCCGTTTCACCAGAACAATTCTACAGAATCGGCGCGCCTGAGCCGGGTCAGTTCGCGGATTGCACGGTAATAAGCAACCCTGCCGCCGTCGTGGATCCCCCGGCCGTCGCACGGATCGGAACGTCGACAGCGCCAGTGGATCCGGCGGGAAGAGCCGGAACCGTCACATTGATCTGATCGAGGCCCGCCGCGCTCCGGCCAGCGAATTTCACAGTCGCGGCCGCCCCTCCAATCGTGATTATGGGAGGCGTGACCAAATTCGCGGGCGAAGACACGACAAGCCCATCCACCGCCGGACTGGTTGGACCGAATCCCGTACCATACATCACGATCACTTCCCCAGGCACCGCCGGAGTAGCGCCCGCCAGCACACTTGCCGCGCCAGCGAGCGATCCATTGGCGTGCGTGGCGATCGCGTATTTCCCGACCGAGAAAAACGCGGGCGCGGCGGCCTGCAATTGCGCAGTTGAGGAGGCACTCGCAATGCCGTTGTTCGTCACCGCCACCGGAACCGGTCCGATCGTCGAATCGGCGGGCGCGATCACATCGATTTGGCTCGGGCTCACATAGTAGACGTACGCCGGTTTGCCGTTAATCGTGACGGAGACGCCGTCCAACTGTACGGGGAGTTTGCTATTCACGAAATCCGCCGACGTCCAAGTCCGTGTCGTCGCAGCGAGTCCGTTGCCGAAGATGGTAGCGAACCCGCCAGGCGCAATCGCACCCGAAAGGCTCGCAGCGTTGACCACGCCACTCGCCATGATCACAGGTGCGGACTGAACAGTTCCCAGCAGCCCATGGGACTCGACCGTATCTGGTCCGGCGATGCCCGCGGCGAAGTACAGCGTACTTGCATCGCCACCCGATGGTGCGGCAGCGGCGTTCGCGCGGCTTCCGTTTCCGAACGTCAGGCCCCACAGGCCCTGAATGTGAATGGGAGCGCCCGTACCATCTTCAAGCGCGCCAAGGAATTTTCCGCTCACCGGGTCGAATGCGTTGATCGCACCATCCCCGAAATTGCCCACCAGGAGCGCTCCTCCAAAGTCGCCGAATCCCGCCGGCGCAATCGCCATGCCCCACGGCGAATTCAACGGACCGCCCGACACCAGCCGCTGCAGCAGAAGTCCGTTCAGATCGTAAACATCGACATAGCCGTTTCCAGCCCCCGCCACGTCGTCGTGATGCGCCGCGTTCTGCTTTGCGTAGGTGACATACAGCGAGCCGCCCAGGTTTTGGATGTCGAACGGCGCAAATCCAGCGGGAATTTTCGAATCTGCAAACGCGCCAGGCAGCGACACCAGATTCATTTTGCCGTCGAAGACGTCCACCTTCCCATTACCGAAATCGGCGGCGTAGAGAAGTGGGCCTTCCGTGCGGGTGGCAGTCGCGAGGCCTTTATAGACCGAACCCGAGCCCGAACGGTCGGCCATAATCCCTGCCGTCGCGCCTGAGGCGCCGTTCCATCCGGCAATCACGCCCTGTTCGCTCGCAAAGATGAAACTCGCGGGCGTCGCGCCCTGAACGAAAGAGGTGGTGTCGTTGAAGATGACGCCCGTCGGAGCGCCGGGTCCGAATGCCGTGTTACCGCATTTCTGACCCGGACTCTGCGCGCTGGCGGGTCCTGGAATGCCGACAATGAGCTTGACGGCGCTGCCGTTGCCGTCATAGAGCGTGGAAAGCCCTGCTCCGTTCGCCGACACCCAGAAGGGACTGGTGGGCGACGCCACAATACCCCACGGATTGATCAGGCAGGGATCGAGTTTATCCGCCGTCCCCGCAATGTCCGACACAAGATTGTGCTGCACGTACTTATTCGCGGCGGAGCAAAAGCTTGCGCACGCTATTACGAGTGTTCCCGATAGAAGAAGTTTCCGCATGTGAATGTCTGTCCTTTCGTTACTGGGCGCCGTCTGTCTGGGCTCGCTGAACTACCTGCTGTCCGGTTTGCTTACCCAGCGTTAAGCCCTGGGCGACGTCGAACATGGTGTGAATGGCCGCGTAGAAGGTCGAATCGCCCGCGTCCTGAGCCATGGCTGCGAACGCCTGAGCATCGTTCGGGAAAATATAACTCATCACCGCCGACGCCGCTCCGGATGCGCAAGCATGTCCCGATGGAAAACCCGGATGCTGCGGCAGCGCGAAAACGGGAACGATGGTTGGATCCGCCAGAGGCGGCCGCAATTCGAGATACGTGAATTTGGCGTCCCAACACGCGATCGTGGCATCGTGTTGGGCGATGGCCTCCAGAGCATACACGCGGGCCGCCCGAGGCGCATTGGTATCCAGATGATTCTGGAAAATCTCCAAATTCACCGTATCGAGCCAAGGCGTGATGAATGATGGTTGCCAGAACCACGCCGAATGATTGGTTGCATTGGTGCGCGCGAAGTTCTTTACGATTGCGACCTGTGCCTGAAAATCGGGCGAGTTCGCCGCGGGAGGCGCGGGAGGCCGGAATTGGCTGCCCGACGACAGCACCCACGGCTTCCACGACCCGGCCAGCGGCGTCACCGGCGTCGCGCTACTCCACACGCCGGGTGCAGCGGGGAAAGATCCGGTGAACGGCGTGCTCGCGCCGTCCGCCATCGCGTACGCGATCACCATTTGGCCCACTTGTCTGCCCAGTTGCAGCCCCGCGTTCACATCGCTCGGAAAGGCCACACCGGCGAAGACGCGAGAGCGAGCAGCCTCCTCCGCAAGATCGCTGTAAGTCTCTCCCATCGCGGGAAAAAGCCACGCCATCACAACGGAAGCCGCCCCGGCGACCACCGCATGCTCGGACGGATAAGCAGGAACCTTGGGAATCGCGATCAACGGCTGTATGCTTGCATCCATGGTGCTCGGTGACGGACGATTCCATGCATACTTCGAGTCCCAGGCCGCGATCGTTGAGTCGTAGATCGCCACGCTGACAAGAGCCATGCCGCGCGTAAACAGAGGCGCGGCGACGTTTTGCGCCAACATCTGCTGCGACGCAAGCTGCATCCATCGATACCCGGGAGGGCCGGAATCCCAGTAAGCAACTTGGGCCTTGGTATCCGCATTCGATTCCGCCATCAGGCTCTTAATCGTTTGGATCTCCGATGCCGAAGCCGTCGCATCAGGCGGCGCGGGAAGCCGTATCTGGCTTACCGCGGGCACAATCCAGGTCCGCCATTTGCCTGCGGCCGGTTCGATTTGAGCGCAAAGTCTGCACGCCGAAAGCCCGGCGATAATCAAAAAGTGACGTAATTTCAAATTCCACCTCGTGTGAGTTATTGACTGCCTGAGTAGATTGTTTATTCCCCGTTGAGCAATTTTCGATCGGCGCGAGTCCAACGGTAAATCTCGTCCACCTCGACTTGGCTGAGCTTTGCCCCGGGGTGCACCAGCGTATAACGGCCGGGCGGCATGATATGGCCACGCACCACCGATCCGATCTCGGACAGCATGCGGCGTTTTTCCGCGTCGCCGTACGTCTGCCACCGTGAAAGGTCCATGTGGGCTCTGGCTGTTCGAACGTCGTGTTCGATCATCCACTTGAACGGAACAACTCTGCTGTACCACGGCCATTCCGTATTGGACGAATGGCAGTTTTGACAACTTCTCTCAACGATCGAAACAACACTCGGATCGGCGTGAGAGCTGACAAGAATAGGAGCGCGCAAAGCAGATGCCGGGCGGGTGAACACCGACGCAAGCACGCTCGATACTCCGACAAACAAGGCAAACCAGAAGATTTTCTTCACGAAATCGCAGACTTTCGCCGGAGCAGCGTTTATTCCGCGCGCATGCCGGGAATTTTTCAGGCACTCGCTGAGTAAGTAGGTGTGAAGGCGTTCAAATCACAACGAAAGGAATCAACTTTGAAAAAACTAATTAGATAACGATGGAATCGATCGTCGCGGCTTCCTGAAATGCATGGCCTGGGCCGGCACCGGGGTTGTCTGGACCATCGAAGGCGGTACGCTCACGTCGCGTGCTTTTGGACAGAAATCCCCCACCGGCGAACAAGGTTTGAGCTTCGTACAGATCAGCGATAGCCATATCGGCTTCAACAAGCCCGCAAACCCGGACGTAACGGGCACGCTGCAAGCCGCCATCGACAAGATCAACGCGCTCGAGAGCCAGCCCGGATTTCATACTCCACACCGGAGACCTGACACACGGCGCAAATCCGGCGGAATTCGATACGCTCGACAAGATGTTACAGGGAGCGAAACGCCAGATCTTCTACGTGCCGGGCGAACACGACACCTCGACCGACGACGGAAAGGCGTATCTGGAGCGCTACGGAAAAAACACGAAAGGCGCGGGCTGGCACAGCTTCGATCAGCACGGCGTTCACTTCGTTGGTCTCTCCAACGTCATGGCGCTCGAAGGGCTCGGAAAACTTGGCCAGGATCAACTCGCCTGGCTGAAGGACGATCTGAGCGGCCGTTCCGCCAGCACGCCCATCGTCGTCTTCGCACACATTCCGCTTTGGAGCGTTTATCCGCAGTGGGGTTGGGGAACGGACGACGGCGCCGAGGCGCTCTCATACTTGAAGCGCTTCGGCTCCGTGACGGTCCTGAACGGGCACATTCATCAGGTGATGCAAAAGGTGGAAGGGAACGTGACGTTCCACACCGCGATGTCCACCGCCTTTCCGCAACCCGCACCGGGCAGCGCTCCCTCACCGGGGCCGATGAAGGTTCCCGCCGAGCGCTTACGGCAGGTTCTCGGAATTACCGACGTCCGCTTCCAGGGCGGAAAGCACACTCTCGCAATCGTCGATTCACCTCTTGCCGGAGAGCACGCTGCATGAAGTTGCATCCTGCTCCTCGTCGCGGCGATCGGTTTGACAGCGCGCGCCGCCGAACCGGACGCAGCAGCCGGCAAAGTTGTTTTTGCCAAGAGATGCTCCGGTTGTCACGCGCTTGACGCAGACAAAGAAGGTCCACACTTGCGAGGCGTCTTCGGCCGCAAGGCCGGCGCCGTCGCAGGCTACCCATATTCGGAGGGGTTGCGCAATTCCAAGATCGTATGGGACGACGCGCTGCTCGAGAAGTGGCTGGAAAACACCGGTGCCGTCGTACAGGATAACGACATGGAATTCCGGGTAACGAACCCGGAGGAACGTCGGGCCCTCGTTGCCTACTTAAGATCGGTGACTAAATGAACGGCTTCTATGCAACACGGTCTCCGGTCAGGTAAAGTGGAATGTCTGATGAGTCTCGCATGCAGTGAAGATGAGCTGAAGCAACTGCTGAACGACATCGCTTTCACCAGGAACTTCGGTTTCGCACTTCACGAAATTGCCGATGGCCAGTGCACCATCGATGTTCCATTTCAGGAAGCGTTTGAGCGCCCGGGAGGTATCGTCAGCGGCCAAGTGTTTATGGCCGCCGCCGATGTGGCGATGTGGCTGGCAATCAAAACGAAGCTCGGGTTGGCCGATGCTTCGGTGACAGCGGAAATGAAGACAAACTTCCTGGGCGGCGCCAAAAGATCGGGCTTTCGTTGCACCGCCAAGGTATTGAAGTTCGGTCGCCAGTTGATCTACGGCGTCGCCGAATGCGTAGACAGCAACGGCAGGCTGCTCACACACCACACCGTGACATACATTCGCCTGCCATCACGCTAGAATCGATTTCACCACTTCTCCGCCAACATCGGTAAGCCGGAATTCGCGTCCCTGAAATTTATACGTCAGGCGCAAATGATCGATGCCCAGGCAGTGCAAAATGGTCGCCTGCAAATCATGCACGTGGACCGGATTCTCCGTAATGTTGTATCCATAATCATCGGTAGCGCCGTAAGTCACACCAGGCTTCATTCCACCACCGGCCATCCACATAGTGAAACACCGCCCATGATGATCGCGGCCATATTCAGTCGCCGTCAGCCGGCCCTGGCAATAGACGGTCCGTCCAAATTCGCCGCCCCACACCACCAACGTATCGTCCAACATCCCGCGCTGCTTCAGGTCCAAAATAAGCGCGGCAGAAGCCTGATCCACATCCTTGCAGCGCTTCGGCAAATCCTGAGGAAGCTTTCCATGATGATCCCAATCGCGATGGTAAAGCTGAATGAAACGCACGCCGCGCTCCGCCAGACGCCGCGCCAGCAGGCAGTTCGCCGCAAACGTGCCCGGCTTCTTCGCATCGTCGCCGTAAAGTTCAAACGTATGCGCAGGCTCTTTCGAGATGTCGATCAGCTCGGGCACCGAACTCTGCATGCGAAAAGCCATCTCATACTGAGACACGCGAGCCGCCGTCTCCGGATCACCGAACTCCTCGGACGCCATCTTGTTCAATTCCCCCAAAGCATCCAGAAAACCGCGCCGATTCTCCGCGCTGAAGCCCTTCGGGTTTGAAAGATAGAGCACCGGATCGCCCACCGACCGGAACTTCACCCCCTGATATCTGCTCGGAATAAATCCATTGCCCCACAACCGGTCATACAGCGGCTGTCCGCCACCGGAATTCGAGATCATCACGCAAAACGCCGGCAAATTCTCGGTCTCGCATCCAAGCCCGTACGAAACCCACGCGCCCATGCTCGGCCGCCCGCCCAACCGGAAACCCGTCTGAGCCATCGTCACCGCCGGGTCATGGTTGATCTCTTCCGTGTTCACCGACTTCACAAACGTGAGCTGGTCGGCAATCTTCGCCGTATGAGGGAGCAGTTCACTCACCCACGCACCCGACTCCCCGCGCCGCGCGAACTCGAACTTCGACGGAACCACTGGGAAGCTCGATTGTGAAGCCGACATACCCGTCAATCGTTGCCCCCCGCGAATCGATTCCGGAAGATCCGTGCCCTGAAACTCCTTCAGCCGCGGTTTGTAGTCGAACAACTCCATCTGTGAAGGGCCGCCGGACTGGAATAAATAGATGACGCGCTTCGCTGTGGGAGGGAAGTGTGGCAACCCGGGTAGTCCGCCGCGCGCCTCGGCCCGCAGATCGCGCGCGAGCAGTCCCGAAAGCGCCGCCAGACCCACGCCCGTCGAGTTCAAGCCAAAGAAATGCCGCCGCGTCATCGAATTCATATCTACTCCTTGGTGATCGTTTCGTCCAGGTTCAAAAGCAGGCTGGCGATGCCTGCATAAGCCGCCAGATCGGCCTGGTTCAGATCCGCTCTCACCGGCGATTCACCTTGCGCCAGGAATTCCTTGGCCGCATCAGGATCGGCGCGATAATTCGACTCGAACCGGTCGAGCGTCCGCAGCAAAACACCCGCTTGCGCCGGCTGCGGCTCACGTCCGACAATCAGCCGGTAACCATATTCGATACGTTTTTCGCGCGTCGCCCCGCCTTCCACCATCATGCGCTCTGCCAGCTTGCGGGAACCCTCCAGAAACGTCACATCGTTCATCAAATCCAAAGCCTGCAGGGGAGTGTTGGTGCGATTTTCAAAAACCGTGCACTGCTCCCGATTAGGCGAATCGAAATTCATCATAAACGGCGGCGCAACAGTTCGCTTCCAGTACGTATAAAGGCTGCGCCGGTAAAGCCCCTCGCCTTTATCCTGAACATAGCCCTTGCCCCCGGCCAGCTCCTGCCACAAACCCGCGGGTTGATACGGCTTGACAGACGGGCCGCCAATCTTGTCCACCAGAAGCCCCGACGCCGCGAGCACCTGGTCGCGGATCATCTCCGGACCCAAACGAAGCCGTGGTCCGCGCGCCAGCAATCGGTTGTCCGGGTCCCTTTGCAACAACTCCGGAGTAACCTTCGACGATTGCCGGTATGTCGCGCTCATCACAATCGTCTTCTGCAGCGCCTTCACATTCCACCCGCTATCCATGAAGTTCACCGCCAGCCAATCCAGCAATTCGGGATTCGAAGGCCACTCGCCCTGCGAACCAAAATCATCAACAGTCTTCACAATCCCGGTGCCGAAATAGGATTGCCAGAATCGATTCACCGCAACACGAGCAGTCAAAGGATTGGAACGGTCCACCAGCCACCGCGCCAGCCCAAGCCGGTTATTCGGCCACTCCGCGGGAGGCTGCGGAAGAATACCCGGCACTCCCGCCGTCACCGGTTCGCCGGGGTTGTCGTACGCGCCGCGCTTCAGAAGAAAAGTTTCCCTGGGTTTCGCGGCATCGGCCATCACCATCACCGTTGGGATGGATTCGTAAAACATTTCGCGCTCAGTGCGCAAGGCATTCAGCCGGTTCCGCGCATCTCTCAAATCCTTCGGAGCAACGGAATCCAGAAAACTGAACATCAGCTTGTCGCGTTGTGACTTACTGCGCTGCGGTTCCGGAATGGCCACGATCTCGCCGATAGCTTCCTTGACCGCAAGAACCCCCGCCTCATCCGCGGACAGAGCCCGCTTGTAAACACGCGCATCCGCGATCGATCCGGTGAAGCGCAGACCACCACCCGCGCCAATTCGCAAAGGTCGATTCGCCTTAGGAAGCGGCTCGTTGTTCTGGTCGAACAGAACCTTCGTTTCCTGCGCCACGCCATTCACATACATCCGAATGCCCGCAGCCTTGCGCTTCCCGTCATAGGTCACCAGCACATGCTGCCATTCATTCAACTTCACCGGAGCCGCCGTTTCGATCCGAATACCCAGATCCGTCCAACGATGAATGATGTGGAGCCGCAGCTTTCCGTCAATCAGATACAGGCTGTGGCCAGAGCCCTCGAAATAATCGTCGGCACGCGACAGGATAGCGCCCGTCGCAGATTCAGGATTGATCCAGGCGGCGAAAGTGAACGGCTCCATGTATCCAAACTGCACGGCTTTTCCATCAGACTCGGCAAAACGTTTTCCATCGAAATGTTCCTTCGCCGATTGGAAAAGCAGTCCATCGCGAACCGTCCAATCCGCCTTCGAATGCCGCTGCTTCTTTTCCCACTTGATCTGAGTTCTCCGCAATTCCGGCTGCAGCGAATCGTAGAGCTTCGCCGCATCCGCAATCTGGCGGTCGAGTTCCTCTAACTTCCGTTGTTGCTCGGACAGCGGAGCCTTCACCAGCGGCTCTTCATTGCCGTAGTTCCAAGCGAAACCCTTCTCATCCGGAATCCGATTAAAGTACGCAAACAGCCGGTAAAAATCCTTCTGCGAAAACGGATCGTACTTGTGATCGTGACACCGCGCGCACCCAAGGGTGAGGCCCATAAATACCGTCGACGTAGTCTGCGCCCGGTCCGCCACATACTCCACGCGATACTCTTCCGGAATGATGCCGCCCTCTCCGGTGGTCCGATTATTCCGGTTAAACCCCGTCGCAATTTTCTGATCAAGTGTGGCGTTGGAAAGCAGGTCGCCGGCAATCTGCTCGATTGCAAACTCACTGTAGGGCATGTTCCTGTTGAACGCGTCGATCACCCAATCCCGCCATCGCCACATATCCCGCGCACCATCCGTCTGGTATCCGTTGGTATCGCCGTAGCGCGCCGCCTCCATCCAACGAAAAGCCATTCGCTCGCCATAGCGCGGTGACGAAAGCAACCGGTCCACCACCTTCCCATAAGCATCGGGCGAATCGTCCGCCAGAAATGCATCTGTCTCGGCCGGAGTTGCGGAAATCCCCGTAAGATCGAGGGTCACGCGCCGGATGAGTGTACTCTTATCGGCCTCCGGAGAAGGATGCAGACCCTCACGTTCGAGACGGCTGAACACGAAACTGTCAATCGGATTTCGAACGCGGTCCTGATCGCCCACCCGCGGCACAACCGGGCTCTTAGGAGGAATGAACGACCAGAACGCTTCCCAAGGCGCACCCTGGGCAATCCAGCGGCGCAGCAAATCGATCTCGCGATCACTCAGCTTTTCCTTCTTCGCATAAGCGGGCGGCATGCGCGTCGCAACATTCGCCGAAGTAACCCGCGAGATCATTTCGCTCTTAGCAGGGTTGCCAGGAAGAATCGCGTACCGGCCTTTTCCCAGCTCGATCTTCGCGCCGCTCTCGATATCGAAACGCAATTTCGTTTTGCGATTGGCCGCATCGGGACCATGGCACGCAAAACACTTGTCGGAAAGAATAGGCCGGATATCCCGATTGAACTCAATCCCCTGCCCGTGGGCCACAACAGCCAACGGCAACAGGACGAGCGTTTTCCACAGGGATGATCGTGTGAACATGGTTCAATTCAATTCTCTCACCCTATGCCACTTCGGCGTCTACAGTAAAGTAGGGGGTTCAACATGCTCCAGGATTGCCGCTACGCCCTTCGGATGATGCGGAAAGACATCCTTTTTTCCATTCTCATCATTCTAGTACTCGCCGTGGGCATTGGCGCGAACACAGCCGTATTCAGCATCGTCCACGAAGTGCTCCTGAAGCCCCTTCCCTTTCACGATCCATCAAGACTTCTCACCGTCTGGGACACATATTTACCTCAGTACGCCAAAGTCGGCGTATCTCCGGCGGAACTCCAGTCCTGGCAGCCGCAACAGGATCTTTTTGAAGAAACCGCCTGGTATCGATACGTGCCTCAGGACGGAAATCTGGCCATCCCCGGCGAGGATCCCACGGCTGTTCATGCGGACTTTATCTCCACCAACATGTTCTCCATGTTGGGGACACCACCGTTGATCGGGCGCGGCTTCGCCTCGACCGAGGACCCCCGCTCAGCGCTTCTCAGCGACCGTTTGTGGCGGAGCCGCTTTGCCGCCGACCCCGCCATCATCGGGAAAACGCTCCGCTTCAAAGACAGTTCACTGACCGTGATAGGAGTGATGCCGCCCGAGGCACAGTTTCCTGACTGGGCCGATCTCTGGCTCCCGAAAGGCCCGCTCATGGGGGACGAATTGACGAATCCCGTTCGACACGCGCTTGGATTTGTTGCGCGGCTTCGTTCCGGAGTTGACGAAAAGCAAGCGGCAACTCGCTTGTTCGCAATTTCCCAACGGCTAGCCAGTGAACATGCGAAGACCAGCACCGGTTGGGGCATTCGCGTAAGCAGCCTCCAAGACGATCTGACGGCCAATATGCGTCCGGCGCTGCTTCTGCTCCTGGGCGCAGCGTCGTTACTCCTGCTAATCGCATGTGCAAATATCGCCAGCCTGCTCTTGTCACGGGCATCTGGAAGAACAAAGGAAATGGCGATCCGGGCGGCAGTAGGCGCAAGTTCGTTTCGAATCGTGCGGCAACTCGTCACGGAGAGCCTCTTGCTGGCTTTGTTCGGTGGAGCGGCCGGTTGGCTCCTGGCGAAAGCAGGACTTCTGTGGATTCTTCCCACGCACGCACAATTGGATCCCGCGGTTACCTTGTCGCTCTTGACTACCACATTGGCAACCGGAATCTTCTTTGGCCTGGCCCCAGCGCTCCACGCCCTTCGCACCGACCCCCAGTCCGTCATCAAGTCGTCTGCCGTCACCAGCAGTGGCACGGCTACTCGATCTATCCTTGTCGTATCCGAGTTCGCCCTGACGCTGATGCTGGTAATCGGCGCGGGAATTCTGGCGAAAAGCTTTGTACGCCTCATGCAGGTGAATCCGGGCTTCAATCCGCACCGCGTGCTTACAGTTCGCATTCTGACGCCGCCGTCTTCAAAGCCCGAGCCGCTATTCCATCGCATGCAGGAGAAGCTGCGGACCTTGCCGGGTGTTCAAACGATCGCGGTTACGAGTGCGCTCCCCCTGATCGCCGATCGCGCCAACACATCGCGCTTCCATATTCCAGGCAGCCCACTGATCAACCCGGATGCGCTGCCCGCCGCACAAATTCGAACCGCCAGTCCCGGCTACTTCCAGGCGATGAATATACCGGTGCAGTCCGGCCGCATTTTTTCTGAGAGCGATTTGAATCAGCCGGTAGTCATCATCAACGAAACGATGGCGAAGCGGTTCTGGCCCGGAAGAAATCCGGTCGGCATCCAGTTCATCACGGGACCGTGGGGGACCCCCTGGCCCTTGCCGCCGCCATCGAACGAGCGCTTCACGCCATCGACCCGGAATTGGCAATTTCCGATATCCGTTCCATGGATCAAATTGCCGCAGAATCAGCCCGCACACGGCGCTGGACCATGGGACTTCTGGTGACTTTCGCCAGCCTGGCCTTTTTGTTGGCACTCATCGGAATCTACGGAGTGATGTCGTGGTCGGTGGCGCAACGCACCCGCGAAGTTGGAATCCGAATGGCTCTCGGCGCGCAACGGCATCAGGTCCTGACACTTGTTCTTAACCATGGAATCAAGCTCACCCTCATGGGACTGGCGCTCGGAATCGTAGGCTCATTTGCCCTGCGTCACACTCTAAGCAGTCTTGTTTACGGAGTGAGCACTACAGATCCGCTGATTTATCTTTCCGTACTGCTGTTGATGTTCGCAGTCGCGCTACTCGCTTGCTATCTCCCCGCCCGAAAAGCGAGCACCATAGACCCCGCGATTTCGCTCCGCTGCGACTGAACAACCAAAATCTTATATGCTAGCTACTTCAAAAGGAGCAAGCATGAATCGCAGAACTCTGTTCAAGTCTCTAGCCGCCGCGTCGTCCGCGGGCCTGGTGACCGCACCCCGCGCCCTGGCGGGAGTGCCGAAGTCGAAGATCACCCGCGTACGCGTCTACACGCCCCCCAACCCAAATCCGTTGTTCAATCAAAGCGACCACGTCGTCACCATCGAGACCGACTCGGGCATCACGGGAATCGGCGAAGGCGGCTCCAAGCAATTGCTCGAGCAGTGCGCCGGCCGGCTCATCGGCCGCGATCCACACTTCATCGAACGGCTCTGGCAGGACATGTCGCGCGCATTCTTCTATCCACCGGGGCGCGAGAAAGTGGACGCCATGGGCGCACTCGACCTCGCCCTATGGGACATCAAAGGGAAAACGCTCAACCTCCCGGTCCACGCCGTTCTCGGCGGTACCACGCGCAACTTCTGCGAATGCTACAACACGGCCGGCCAGATCCCGGGCGTTCACCAGGGCATGAGCACCAAGGAACGCGCCGCGCTCACCATCGCCGCCGGCTACCGCGCCTTCCGCATGGACGCCGCAAGCACCCGCGGCACGTCCACGTACAACACGCGCGAGCGAGTCAATCAGCTCTACGACGACTGCGTGCAGGCCCGCGAGGGAGTCGGGAAGAATGGCGATTGGTGCATCGATTTCCATCAAAGGTTCGATCTGTCCGATGCGATTCGCGGCTGTGAATTGATCAAAGACCTCGCCCCGTTCTTTGTCGAAGACCCGGTGCGTGAAGAAGCATTCCGCGAAGACCTCCCACTATTGCGGCGCGCAGTGAAAGTTCCCATCGCCGCGGGCGAAGAATGGGGCTATCGCTGGGACTTCAACAAGCTCGTAGAAAACCACGACATCGATTTTGTCCGCGCCACACTTCCCAACGTCGGCGGCATCACCGAGATGTTGAAGATCGCCGCCATTTGCGATACGCACTTCGTCGGCATCGTCCCGCATTTCACCGGGCCCATAGCCACTGCCGCCTTAGTAAACTGCCTCGGCACGTTCTCCGGCCAGGTCCTGATGGAATACAACTTCCAAGGCAAAACGCTTCCGCATCTGCCGGTCTGTCTCGATTTCAAGGATGGAAAGCTGTACCCGAACGAGCGTCCCGGGTTGGGCGTCGAGCTCGACATGAAGCAACTCAAACTGGTGACGGAAATCACAGAGCCGGTGACCGCCCGCGCGCAGACGTATTTCCGGCCGGATGGGTCCATCACGAACTGGTAGCGGAGACACGTACATGAAAACGGAAAGCCTTTCCCGCCGAGGATTCCTGGGGTTCGCAGCCAGCGCGCCCCTGTTCGCCGCAGCTCAGAAGCAGCGCCTGAAAATCCGCGATATCCAGACCATGATCGTGAAGGGCCCACGTACCTACACGCTGGTCAAAGTTGTAGCCGACGACGGTCTGTATGGAATCGCCGAGGCATATGGAAGTCCCGCCATCGGGGTCAAAGATCAGATCCTCGGCATGAAGCCGCTACTCGTCGGAAAAGATCCGCTGGAGATCGACACCATCTACACGTTCCTCGGAGTGCACGGCGACAGTCTTAGCGGAAGCCGAACCGATGGATCGGCGCACTCGCTCATGCGCGCAGCCAGCGGCATCGAAATGGCGTTGTGGGATCTCGCAGGCAAAGCGCTCGGTGTTCCCACCACAACTCTACTGGGCGGGAAATTCCGCGAGAAGGTGCGCGTCTACGATCATGAAGCCCCGCGCAACATGCTCGACAAAGCATCCTGCCGCCAGTGGGTCGAGAAGATCAAGGCCGATCCCAGCGGCTTCACGGCGCACAAATTCGGCTTCCCACATACCAACCCCGCCAACGACAAAGGACGCGACGCCTCCAACCGCGTGCTCACCACCAAAGAGCTGATTCAGATTCGCCAGGGCTTCGAAAACTGCCGCGAAGCCATCGGTTGGGACCACGACATTATGGTTCACTGCCATTGGGAATTCGACGTGCGCACCGCTATCCAACTCGCCGAAGCCGTGGAACCAATCAAGCCCCTGTGGCTCGAAGACCCGCTCCAGGAAGTAGAATATTCGGAAGGCTGGAAGCGCCTCTGCGCAGCCTCGCGCGTCCCCATTTGCACTGGCGAAAACACGGAGCGGCGCGAAGGCTTCAAAGATTTCATCATCAATCAGGGCTGCGACATCCTCCATCCCGATCTCCGCAACAGCGGTGGCTTCCTCGAGACCAAACGCATCGCGGACATGGCCAGCGTGTTCGGATTGCCCATTGCGACCCACAACACCGGAAGCCAGCTTCACACCTGGGCCACCTGCCAATGGGCAGGCTCCATTCGCGACTACATGGCCTGTGAAACCGTCACCGGCATCGGCAACTGGATGGATCAGTTATTGCTGCTCGACGGCCCGTATATCAAGGATGGATTCATACGCATCACCGATAAGCCCGGACTCGGAGTCGACCTCAATCCCGACGTGGTGAAGGCGCACCTGGCGCCGGGGGAACAGTGGTGGGGATGAGCTTTCGCACCGCAGCAGAGCCAGGATTGAATTGTAGGTAACGCTCGATGACAGCGCGCGCTTCCGCCGGTGGAAGAATCTGAGCCAGGTTCAACACCGGTTGTTCAAGCGCCGGATTCGTCTCCAACGCGCGTTGCCAAAGCTTCGCGGCATCGGCACTGCGCCCTGCTCGCGCGTAAAGCACGCCAAGATTCACCAGCGCCGCCGGCTGGTGCGAATCCATCCGCAGCGCCGCTTCATAAAGCGAAGCCGCCCGCTTCGGATCGCGCTCCACTGCGGCCAGCCGTAAGAGCACTTCCGCATCGGCGGGTTGCACGCGACTCAAATAATCGCGTGCGCGAACGTCACCCGTCTCTGCGTAAGCCAGTCCCAAAGAGCGATCGTCCGACACCCCGAAGACCGCAACCAAGTCACCGCTCTTAGTCCCACCAGTAGAACGGCCAGGCATGCGCGGAATGCTGTGATCGGTCACCACGTCATGCCCAATATCCGTAGCCGCCGATTTTGGCATATGGCAAGTGACGCACTGTTCCTGCTGGTGATGAGCATCCATGTGGCAATTCAAACAAGCGGCCTGCGTTCGATTCGCATTCGAATGAAGTTCATGACAGGTTCCACACCAAAGCGATTCGCCCGACGCGCGCTTGCAGCCACTGGCAGCCAGCTTTTCCACGTGGCTGGTGACCTTTAGCTCTGCCGCCCCCGAAGCGAAATAACTCACAAAGTCGGGCAGCTTGTCGCCAGCGCGATACTCCGCGAACCGGCGTCCCGGCCTCTCGATCCGCGCCGCACCCGTCAAGTGGCACTGTATACAAATAGAATCCCGCCGCTCGGCGTCGAGCTTCGCCGGGTTCACCATTTTTGCCGAAGCAGGATCGCGAACATGCTCGCCGCCAGCGCCGTGGCATCGTTCACACCCCACCCCGTTATCAAGAAACGGCGGATCGCCATACCGATTCTGAGTGCCTAATACCGGGCGCAAACGGCTGGCATGGCACGCAAGACACGTCGGATCGATAGGGCGGTCGAGTCGAACCTCCTGCTCGTGCTCGTAACCCGGCGAAGCATCCCAAACGTGCTTCTTCACATACCAGGTCACCGGAAGTTCGAACAGATACCCATCTCGCTCCGTGACGTAAGTACGCCCGGCCGTGTTGGACCCGATGAAGTAATTGAAACTCGCACCGCCCTCATCGAACAGCAGACGGTTTTCCGAAATCCTATACCGGTGTCCAGCAGCGCTAAACTCCGCGGCCGGAATGGAATCTACTTTGCCGCTCGATCGAGCCATCGGCGTCCTCGCATACGACTCGAAGATCGGCAAATGACAAGACCGGCACGCTTGGCTTCCAACAAAGAGGGCCGCCGCCGCAAGCATCATCGCACTCTATGATAGAACCTCTTCCGATAAGAGGATAATAGAAATTCCCGTGATGCAACTAACCAAGTTGATACTCTGCCTGATCCCTGCCGCCGCTCTTGCGCAAAGCACCCCGCCTCAACAATCCGCGGGTGACCTCACCAAAGGCCGCCACGCGTTCGAAAATCGCTGCTCCATCTGCCACGGGGCCGACGCCATGGGAGGCGAACTTGGGCCACCAATCATTCGCCGTCTTGCCGGCAAAGACGACACACAGCTCGCCGCTCTCATTCGAGAAGGTCTCCCCACGCGCGGCATGCCCGCCAACACCGTCGCCGATCCGGAAATGCGCGATCTCATCGGGTTTCTGCGCTCACTCCGAGGCGGCCGCGGCGTCGGCATGAGGCCCGTGCGAGGCAAAGCCGAAACAGTCGACGGGAAAACGCTCGAAGGCCTGATCCTCAATCAGACCATCGAAGACATGCAGATGCGGACTGACGACAATCGTCTCCACCTGCTGCGCAAAGTAGGCGAGAAGTATCGCGAAGTAACGTCCACCACCGATTGGCCAAGCTACAACGGCCAACCCGGCGGAAATCGCTACACCAAACTCGATCAGATCAACAAAACCAACGTCACCCGTGTAGCGCCGAAGTGGACGTTCACCATGCCGAACGTTACCATGCTCGAAACCACGCCGGTTGTCGTCGACGGAGTAATGTACGTCACCAGCGCGAATGAATGCTACGCGCTCGACGCCGGTTCCGGACGCCAGCTCTGGCATTTTCAGCGGCCCCGCACACGAGGCCTCGTTGGTAACGCAGCTTCCGGCATCAACCGTGGCGTGGGCATCGCCGGAGAACGCATCTTCATGGTCACCGACAACGCCCACATCATCTCGTTGAATCGCTCCACGGGAGAGGTGGTGTGGGAAACCGAAATGGCCGACTGGCATCAGAATTACAACGCCACCTCCGCGCCGCTCGTCGTCGGCAATCTCGTCATCTCCGGCACCGCGGGAGGTGAAGAAGGAGCACGCGGATTCGTCGCCGCTTACGATCAGGAGACCGGCAAGGAGAAGTGGCGATTCTGGACCGTCCCCGCGCCGGGCGAACCGGGATCCGAGACATGGAAGGGAAAAGGAATCGAACACGGCGGCGCCGTCACGTGGTTTACCGGAACATACGATCCTGAACTCGACACCATCTACTGGCCAACAGGCAATCCCGGCGAGGATTACAACGGAGACGAGCGTCTCGGTGACGATCTTTATTCCGATTGCATCCTGGCGCTCGATGCAAAAACCGGAAAACTCAAGTGGCATTATCAATCCACTCCGCACGACCTTTGGGACTGGGACGCCACCGAAACGCCGGTCGTCATCAATGCCAACTGGGAAGGTAAGCCCCGAAAGCTTCTCGTACAAGCAAATCGCAACGGATTTTTCTACGTCTTAGACCGCACCAACGGCAAACTGCTCCTGGGGAAACAATTCGTGAAAAAGATGACCTGGGCAACCGGAATCGGACCCGACGGGCATCCCATCAAGAACCCGAACATGGAGCCCAAGGAAGGGGGAACCAAGGTTTGCCCGTCCCAGGACGGCGCCACCAACTGGTTCTCGCCCTCCTACAATCCGGCCACCGGACTCTTCTACGTGCAGACCGTGGAGAAGTGCTCCATGTACAGCAAACGCCCCGCGGAATGGGAAGCAGGACGTGCTTTTCTAGGCGGCGCGCAACGCACGGTGCCGGGCGAGAAGCCGGAACGAATTCTCCGAGCCATCGACATCCAAACCGGTAAGATCAACTGGGAACTGCCCCAAGTGGGACCGGGCGCCACATGGGGAGGCACACTCTCGACAGCCACCGGGCTAGTATTTTTCTGCGAAGACAGCGGAGCGTTCATGGCCGCCGATGCCACGAACGGAAAGCCTCTATGGAGTTTCCAGACGAATCAGTACTGGAAGGCGTCACCGATGGCGTATGCGTTCGACGGCAAGCAATACCTGGGCGTCGCCGCCGGTTCCTCCGTCTTCGCGTTCGGCCTGACCGAGTAGCGCGGAAAGATCAATCGCAGCGCAACGCCAGAATCGGATCGATGCGGCTAGCCCGCTGCGCCGGGACAAACCCCGCCGCGCTGGCCACCAAAATCAGGAGCCCCATGCTGGCCCCTGCAATCCACGGATCGCTCGCCTTAATCCCGTAGAGCTGCGCCGCCACAAAATGCCCAAGGCCCCACGCCGACGGAATGCCGATCGTCAGACCGATCCCCAGCAGCAACAGCACTTCCTTCATCACCAGCCAAATCACCGAACCCGGCTGCGCGCCCAACGCCATCCGCAGTCCCATCTCCTTCGTGCGCCGGGCGACCACGAACGCCATAACACCATAAAGACCAACCGCCGCCAGCAGCGTCGCCAGCAGGCCGAAACCCGCCGACAAGAGCGCGATCAGCCGCTCGGTCAACAGCGTCTCGTCCAACTGGTCCCCTAGAGTCTTCAGCTCGTAAATCGGCATCGACGCATCGAGTTTCTTCACCTCATTCCGCACCGCGGTTTCGGCGGTCGCCGAGCCGAGACCCGCTCGCACATAGAATGCCACGCTGTTGTTGCCCCAGTTCGGCACAAACACCTGCCGTCGCACTCCTTGCCGCGGTCCTTCATAGAGCGTGTCCGCCGACACCCCGACAATCTCGGTATCGAGTTTCGTTCCCGGACCCCCTCCATTTCCGAGGTGCCGCCCCACCGCGCTCTTATCTCCGAAGTAATGCTTGGCAAACCGCTCGTTGACTATCGCCACTTTCGAATCCTTCTTGATGTCCCGCCGGTCGAAATCTCTCCCTTGCAGGATCGCAATGCCCATGGTTGCGAAATAACCCGGAGAGACCGCATTCATGAACGCCTGCGTGTCCTCGCCGTCTTTGTTCTCGTGGCCCTCTACGGACGTGGAACTGTCCCATTCATCGCCGGCAAGCAGCGCGACAGTCGCCAACCCCGCCGATTTCACGCCTGGAATTGTCCGAATGTGATCGAGGAGTTCCTCGTAGAAATGCACCGTTCGCGGGGCATCGTACCCGTTCAACGCAGGTGAGATGCGGAACGTCACCAGGTTGTCCATGTCACGGAATCCCGTATCGGTCGCTTTCAGATTTTGCAGGCTTCTGACAAAAAGCCCAGCGCCGAACAGCAGCAGGAAGCTCAACGCCACCTGTGCGCTCACTAGACCCTTCCGCAAATACAACGACCCGCCCGTTCCCGCAATCGACCCGACCGCGTCCTTCAGCGTAGTCCACAAATCCGGGCGGCTCGCTCGCAGGGCGGGAATCAACCCGAAGATCAGTCCGGTGAGAAACGTCAGTGCCAGAGTGAACGACAGAATCCGCCAATCAGGCGACGCATTGAGCAGCAGCGGATTCCCCTCCGCGGGAACCAGCGCCAGCAAGCCGCGCGTCATCACCATCGCCAGAGCAACACCCGCGACCCCGCCGGCCACCGACAGCACCATGCTCTCCACCAACAACTGGCGTACGAGCTGCGTGCGCGATGCCCCGATCGCCAGCCGTACCGCGATTTCCTTCTGCCGCGCAAATGCCCGCGCGATCAGAAGATTGGCCACGTTCGCGCAAGCGATCAGCAGCACCAGGCCAACCATGCACATCAACACCATCAGCGCCGTTGAAAAGCTGTTACGCAAATTCGAATATCCGGTGTCCGCCTTCACCACGTTGAGCGTGCCCCGTAGGAACTCATTCCGCGCGTAAGGAGTCCAATTCTTCGCCGCAGGAAGCGTCGCTTCGTATTCTCGAATCTGCCGGAACAGCACTTGCATAGGCGCTTTTGCGGATTCCACGGTGTAGCCCGGCTTCAAGCGGGCGAACACCTGGACCCATCGGGCTCGGCGGTTGGCCGCATCAAGCCAGGTCCACTCCGGAAGCATCGCCTGTTTCATCAGAATAGGTACCCGGATCTGGGGCGACCGCGACGGATCAAGTCCCGCGAAACCCGGAGCCGACACACCGACGATGGTCATCGGATAGTTGTTCACCAGGACCTTTTTGCCCACCACGGCCCGATCCCCGGAAAAGCGATTCATCCAATAGTAGTAGCTCAAGACCACCACTGGATGGCCCTGAACCACGCGATCGTCCTCCGCCGAATTGAACACCCGCCCAACCGCCGGCTTCACACCCAACATAGTGAAGTAGTTTCCGGAAACCATCTCGGCGTCCACGCGCTCCGTCTGGTTATCCACGCTGATAGAGGTGGACAACAGTCGGCGGCAGAGGACCTCGGAAAAGGGCGCGGCCTTCTGCTGAAAGTCCTGATAGATAGGATACGAGTGCATCTTGTCGCCCATATTGCTACCGTTATGCGCTCCGCGCTGATGGAGCATCACCAGTTGATCGGGGTCCTTCACCGGTAACTGGCGCAGTATCAACTGGTCCATTAATGTGAAGATTGCAGTGTTGGCGCCGATCCCAAGGGCCAGCGAAAGGATCGCCACCGACGCAAAAAGAGGACTGCGGCGAATCGCGCGAAGCGAGTAGCGCAGGTCAGGCAACAGGCTCGTCATTACAGTTATACGATGCAGCGCGGTTTCGGTTACTAATCGTTTTTCTTTGCGGCTCTGCGGCTTGGCGTGAAACCAAACCAGCGCCCTACTGTGCCACCGACCAATACCCAGGCCGGGCCCTCACAACCGCCCCGCCCACACCGTTAACCCGAACTTCCAAACGGTGATACCCGAACGCCGGAGCTTCCGGAATGAAACTCAACACATACTGCGAATGCAATTCCGCCCCAAGTTTTTCAATCGAATCCTCAAGCCCTTTCTGCCGCGTAAACGGGAACTCCGCGCCGCCAGTCCCGCTCACCAGCGCCTCCGTCGTCTTCGCCATCCTGAGCCGGTTCAGCTCGCGAATGCCTCCAAGAATATCGACGCGCTCATTCGGAGGCGGTACCGGAACATTATCAAATCCAGGCAAAGTCCCGCGCTGTTCGCTCAACGACGCAGGCTGCTTCTGCGGTTTCGTCGTGTTGACCTTGGAGGATTTCGATGTAAACCCGGTCTTCAAAGCCGAATAGGTGGCCGCATAAATCGTCACACCAGCCACGCGCGCGTCCACCAAAACTTCATCCAAATCGTTCTCGCTGCCACGGTCGCGCGACTCGGAAATGAGCAGCAAAACACGCCGGGCATTCGGCCGTTTCGCTAAGCGGTCAATCGCTTCGTGAACCGCATCGAGCATGCACGCCCGCAGCTCTTCTCCGGGCTGCAACCCTTGGAACGCCCGCGAAAGCGCATTCAGATCCGTCGTGCAGTCCTGCCGCCACTCCACGCGTTCGGCGAATGAAACCAGGGCCGCACACCCATGCTCCCCTGTAATCAAAGGCTGAATCATCGCGCCAATCTTCTGGACTTTCTCCAGCACTGCAGCCGAAATGCCAGACGATTGAACGGCAACGACGAGTGCGATTGGAGCTACACCTGTTGCGAAAGTATCGACAGTCGCTTTCTGTGGACGCCCTTCGTCCAGCAGCACGAAATCCGAAACCTCCAAACCGTCGATGGAACGCCCGTGTGCATCCCTCACAATAACTGGAACTTGCACCAGGCGGGACTGTACGTCGTAACGCGGGAACTGCGCCGCGAGCGTAAAGGCGAATAGGAATGATAATGCGCACTTCATCGTCATTCCAGCTTGCATTCCAATAGCCGCGGCCGTCAGCTCAGGATACCAATATCATCGCTGCAAAACGCCGAACACGCTGAACTAACCCGGGATTCTCCGTATGCTCCCATCGACGCCTCATACCCGCGGTCGCATCCCCGTCTTCGTAGAGACACTGGCCAAAGTTAAAATCGTCCGCGTGCGCGAAAACGGCAAGACCCAAATCACAAACAACCCGCCGAATCCCCACGTCGAACGGAACATATTCAGGCCAAAGTGGCTCTGTCGACGAGGCCAAAGCCAGTTCGGTCGTGACAATCGCAGCGACGCCGGGCACCGCCTTGATGCGGTCCGCCGTCCAATTCCTGACGCCAAAAGCCCGCACCCGTCCCCGTGTAATTTCGCGGCCAATCGCCTCGATCACCGGTTCCAGCGGCGTCTCAGGAGAGTCATCAAGATACACCAGATCGAGGTACTCCGTCCCCAGCAACTCCAAATCGGTATCGACATCGTCGCTGACCGCCTGGGGCGTGAAGCGATCGATCGCACGGTGGGCCGACTCGTCCCATCCATCGTGGCAAATCTGCGAACACAGAAAAAACTCCGCACGCAGACCGTTGCCACGAAGCCATTCGCCAGTTGCCGCCAAGCCGGAAATATTCGTCGAGCGCAGCTTCGTGCGTGCCCGCCTCCGCCGCCGGATAGGCCATCACGTTGCTCAGCCTGCGGCCAAGGATCGGTATCTCGATCTGCCTGAATGCCATTTTCGAGCTTTGTCAGTCTACCATCGCGTCTGCTACAGTAACGAGAACTTGCCGCAACGCGCAACTGTAATTCTGACGTGCATGGCGTTGACGTCATCGCCCTGTTCCGCCGCGCTCTTCAAGTTCATCAGCCAGCCGGGAAACGGCAATTCCAAGATCACGCTTGAGAAACGCCTTCACGTAAATACTCTCATCGCGCAGCCGGGGACCATAGAGGTCGATTGGAGTAATCTTTACTCAATCTCCACGTCGAATTACTCCATGCCGTCGGCCGTGAGGTACACACCCGAAGGAACCAACATCCTTTGGGGACGCACTGAATACAGCGCTGCGTTCGATTCCGTCTCGTCAGCCGACGTGGGCGGCGGCCGTCTTACGCAGTTCAGCCAGGCTCTCACGTTGACCGCAACCACAGTGCTGCACGACGGCAAGAAGCTCGACATCGCACTCGCACCCCAGGCGACATTTTTTCTGCGGGACGAATCCGGCGCACGCCTCGGGGCAGTCGCCATAGCGCGATACGATACAGGCCGCAATAGCATTGGAGTAACGGTAAGCTGGTCCGGAGCCACACACGCGTCACCATCAAACCCCTCTGGCACGGTCGACGTCGGCTTCGGCTTCGGGCGTCAACTTTCCGGCTCGCCTTTCCTCGAGAAATTCACCCCGCACTTCAACGCCGAATGGGAGAAATCAACAGGCCAAGGCAGGGCATTCTTGATTTTCGAGGGAGTCGAATATCAGATCACAGAGCAACTGGCATTCGACATCTCCGCCCAACACTTCGCCATGGCCGGAAACGCAACCGATCACCAGATCGCATTTGGTATTACATTCAACCTCGGGAAAATTCATTAAACGGCTCACCGCTTCCTTGAAACGGTCGCCGGCGATATTCACAACAGATAGTTAGTAAAAGGAGTTACAAATGCAATGGCAAGGTAACATCACAATACTTGGACGCCCAAAATTCAGGACGAATTGTTCAACTACTGATCACCAATCCCGGTGAGATCCTGGCGATCTCTACAATCTAAGTTGAGAGGAGAATCTGTATGGCAGGCACCACAAAGAAGGACAACCCCGCAGAGGGCCTTATCGCTCCCCCCCTCCTGACGAGCATCAGCTTCGTATTCTTCTTGCATCTACTGCGGGAACGGAGCTATCGGTGGCACGAATCACTCCGCCGTCTCCGGACGAAAGCACCCTGCGTCGTGCTCTTGATGCTCACGACGGCGTGGATCTCACCACTAGCAGACTCACTCCGCCCGCGCCCGACGAACAGATCTTGCAAAGGCTTCTCGGACCGGATGACATTTCTTCAAAGCAGAGTCCCAAAACAATGCCTCCTGCTCCAAATGATGAGGAGCTACGGCGGCTGACTTCCGGGAAAGATGTAACCAAGAGTTAGATCCCGAAAGAAGATACCCGAAAAAACTCCATCCGACCGATAAGCAGAGTTGGAGACCACTATGAACTTGGCCTCGCGAGAGAAAGTCTGATGGGTTTGGAACAGACTCATCTGGCACGCGGCGGCATCGCCGGACAGAAGCTCGCGTTAATCGGATTCGATACTGTCGAGTTGAAGCGGCTGACATGTTTGCTGGCCGAAAACCGATGCCTCTCGCGAACCTTCGATCGCGGCGCAGCCGTCAGCCAGGGGGACAGCGTGGCTTTGGCCGATGTCGTTGCCTTCCGCCACGAAGAGGACGCAGACGGTTTGTCCCCGGCGGTCAAGAGGCCGTTTCTCGTAATCACGGATGCAAGCACGCACGCCGATTCGAACTTGCGTACCGACGCTCACTCCAGGAGAAAGACTTCACGTTTGAACGCCAATTTCCGCGACGAAGAGTTTCTGACGGCCTTACGCGGACTCGTGGCGCAGTCCAATCCGCCCCCGGAAACAAATCGCGTGCTGATTGTCGACGACGATCCCGACATTCGCAGAATCTGCCGGACACTCCTGCAAAACCTCCGCATGGAATGCCACGTGGCCTCAGACGGACAGGAGGGCGTTCTCATGGCCGAAGAGCTGATGCCCAATCTGATTCTGCTCGACATCGAGATGCCCCTGTTGAGCGGCTTCGAAGTACTCTCAAAAATCCGCGAAAACCCATGCACGCGCGGCGCCGTAGTCGTTCTGTTCACCGGGCGGTCCAGCAGCGAAGATGTAGCGCGCGGCCTGAGCCTGGGCGCTGACGACTACATCGTCAAACCATTCACCTTTCTCGAGATGACCGCCCGGATCCGCCGCATTATCGAAACCTCCCTACGGAACGGCTAATCGCCAGACCCGCGGTCTCGCCGCCGCTCCGCGCGCCAATAGAAAAACGCACCCGCCGCATTGGCGCCCACAACGACCACAACAATCTTCGCCGTAAACAAAACCCCGCTCTTCACCTCAATGATCGGAAAGATAGACAGCACCGCAAAAAGCAGCGTCATCAGAAAGCCCGACACCGAGGCCACCCGCACACTCCACGAAGGTCGCTCCGCCGGCGCAAGCAGAGGAATCGCAAACATCACCAGGTACGCCACCGCAAACGAAATCCCTCCGGCATTATCCAGAAGCTGAAACATCTCCTGATTTCCTGAATCGAAATTCGTCGCCAGCGCAAATGCCAGCGTCAAGCCGCCGATGAACAAAACAGAGCCCGTCGGTGTCCGATGGCGCGGATGCAGCCGGCTGAACCACTCCGGAAGCAAGTGGTCCCAACCCGCCACCATCGGCAAGCGAATCGCGCCGCTGAACAGCAAGCACATCTGCGCAATGAACGTGCTGAGGATCAGGGCCACGGCCATCCGAACCACAATCCCCGCGGAACCATTCGAACTCGCACCCAGGCTCAGCACTTGAGTAATCGGCGAGACCAGATCAATATTGCCAGGCCGCGAAAACACCAGCACACAGGCGGTCCCCAGAATGAAGATTGCTCCAATGATCGGCGCCGCGAACCAGACAGAACGCCACGCCGAGCGAACCGGATCGCGGCACTCGCCGGCGAAAATCGCCACTCCGTCGAAGCCGCCCAGCGCGCCGAAACCCATCTTGCCGAGAATATTCAGGCTGAACAGAGAGATCACTGGAAAAGTCAGCGCCATCGGAGCCGCCTGCACATCCCCTGTCATCCAATGCGGCACCGCGAAGAACAGCATCGCGGCCAACAATCCAATCAGGCAGAAACCGCCAAAGTTATGGATCCACTTCCCCAACGCCAATCCGATGGAGGCCACCACCATCAGGGCCACCGTGGCCAACGTGCTCGCCAGCGCGATGATCCATTTGTCGTTGGCGATCCACGCCCCGCTCGATCCCAATCCATACGCCAGCATGTCGGTAGCGCGCACGCCGGTAGCGGAGAGGATGAGAATCGCATAGAGCCAAAGATTCCACGCCACCAAAAAGCCGGTCATCTCGTTGAAGCGCAGCTTCGCCCACTGATACACGCCGCCTTCCAGCGGCATCTGCCTGTTCAGATGGATCACGACCACGCACGACGGGAGATAGAACAACGTGAGAGCGAGAAACCAGAACATCACATGCGACGCACCGATTTTCGCCGCAGTCCCGACCCAGCCTAACCCGACTATGTATAGAATTTGAGTGAAGACAAGGTCGCGCGTCCCCAGTTCTTTCTTCAGGGCCGCACTGCGTCGCTCAATCTCATGCTCTGGCGTCAATTCAGCAAGTGTACTCGACTTGTCGTAAGCATCTTGCTCGCCGTCCCCGCCGCGCTTGCAAGCCCGGCTTTTGGGTAGACTGTCTCTCATGGCCAAGCCAACCGCAGCAGCCGTCCCATCAGACAAGCTTGAGTTCTACGAGAAGCTAGTGGCCACCCACCCCAGCGTCGAGCGGAAGGGAGCGACCGTACCTTACACATCGCTGAACGGTCACATGTTCAGCTACCTCAGCAAACAAGGCAAGCTAGCACTCCGGCTGCCCACAGGAGAGCGTGAGGCGTTTCTCAAGAAATACAAAGCCAAGTTGTGCGAGGCATACGGAGTGGTTCAGCCCGAGTACGTCGAGGTGCCCGACTCGTTGCTCTCCTCAACACAGGAGTTGAAAAAGTTCTTCGACTGCAGTTACGCCTACGTGGCCACCCTCAAACCGAAACCCACCACAAAAAAGAAGAAGGCCTGATATAACCAACCGATCGTACAGTGTACGACGTGCGTGTTCCCGGTCACCGCTGCACATTATCGATGCCCGTCGCCCCCGGTTTGGATGGCGTCCGCCCGCACGGCTCCACCTCAAACACCCCGCTGTTCATCAAACCACGGCGCTGGTGGTGCTGACCATGATCCGATTTCTCGCCTATACCCTGTCCCTGGTCTTCTATCACCGCCAGGTCCGCAGCCATGCTCGCGGAAAATGCGAGACCTTTCACCAGTGCGCCAAAAGGATCGCTTATTGGTTCGTTGCCCCTGCCGCCAACACCAGTTGATTCTCCTCCGATGCAGGTCGCGATGTGTCCTGCCAAGGTTCCCGGCGAATACGAACCAACGCCGGCGCTGCCGCATTTCCCCCGACCGCTGAATCGGCAGGGTCAGCGCTCTCTGTCAGTCTTTTTACTCCTCTCAGACCCGCTACAACTCTGGCCGGCTACCCTCAATTCAGAAACTCCTCCCAAATCAACAGGCTGCCGCCTAGCCGCATGGCACCTTACGGAATCGCTGGGAGTGGTTCGACGCGCCGAACCTCTGAAACGATCGAATAAGTATACTTGTCACTTAACATGAAATCCGCAGCTCTGCTAGCCACGCTCCTCCTCCCACTCACAGCCTCCGCAGCCGACTGGCTCACCTTCGGCCACGACCCGCAGCGCACCGGCTGGGCATTCGAAGAAACAACGCTCACTCCAGCCAACGTCTCCAACCTCACGCTGAAGTGGAAAGCAAAAGTGAAGAACGAGTTCTACCGGCTATCCGCGTTAACCGCTCCGGTAATCGCCGCCGACATCGCCACCCCGCACGGAATCCGCAACGTCGTCTACGTGGCCGGAATCGAAGGTAGCGTATTCGCCCTCGACGGTGACACCGGCGAAGAAGTCTGGACCCACACCTTCAAATCCGTCATCCTCCCCGGCAAAGGCGGCTATCAGGGAACATTCCTCTGTCCGAATGGAATCACCGCGACACCCGTCATCGACAAGGCCTCGGCCATTCTCTACGTCATCGCCGCCGACGGTGCGCTATACGGCCTCGATCTCGCCAGCGGCAAAGTTCGCTATGGTCCCGTGCAGTTCATCGCCCCATTCGCCAAAAGCTGGAGCCTCAACCTCGTCGACGGAGTCATCTACACCGTCATCGCGCAAGGTTGCGGCGGCGGTCTCTCCGGCTTTTATTCTGTCGACGTACGCAACGCGCATCATCCCGTCATTCATCAATTGCTTCTCTCGAATACCAACACCGCGGGCATTTGGGGACGCGGCGGGCCCATCGCCGGAGCCAACGGACGCATCTACGGCAATACCGCCGACGGCAAATTCGATCCCATCGCCGGAGACTATTCCAACACCGTGATCGCGGCGTCGTTACGCGATCTGAGTCTGGCCGATTACTTCCTGCCTCCCAACTGGGCCTACCTCAACAAGAAAGATCTGGACCTCGGCGCATCCAGCCCCGTCTACTTCGGCTGGAGGAATCGCAACCTCATCGCCAGCGGATCGAAGGAAGCAGTTCTCTATCTCCTCGATGCCGATAAACTCGGAGGCGGAGATCATCAAACCACTCTGTTCACCTCCCAGAAGCTCGGCAACGATCAGGGAATTTGCTGCGAAGGTCTGGGCCTCTGGGGCGGCCTCTCCACCGCCCGCGACGAAACCGGTCAGACGTGGCTCTATGTACCCATGGGAGGTCCACCGTCAATCAACGGGCCCAAATTCCCGCTCACCAACGGCGACAATCCGCACGGCAGCGTCATGGCCTTCAAAGTGGTGGCCGATCCGCAAACGCAAAATCCGATTCTCGAGCCTGCCTGGATCTCCGGCGACTTCGACCTGCCCGATCCGGTCGTCATCGCCAACGGCGTGGTGTTCGGCTTGGCCACGGGCGAAAACGCCTCGCAGAAGGTCGGCCAGGACAAGCGCCTTCTCAACACGCATCCAGCCGTCCTGAAAGCACTCGACGCCAAGACCGGAAAAGAACTCTTCAACAGCGGAGACGCGATGGCATCCTGGGTCCACTTCAGCGGACTGGCGATCGCCAACGGCCGGGTGTTCGCCGTCGATCACGATTCGAACGTCTACTGCTTTGCGCTCAAAGCGCCGGCAGCCACACTTCAAAAGTAGTGGAAGGCGCCTTCGGAAACATATCGTGAATGTTCTTCACTTCCATGCTGTGCGGAACGCCCGCTGACTTAAGCGCCGCCTCAACAATCGTTTTAATATTTTCCGCTTTAGCCTTGGTCGCCGTGTCCGGCGCGACCGCGGAATAGCGGACGTCGCCCGTCGTTTGGCGTTCGATCTGCTGCTTCCCAGGTACGTAGTAACCTGCCTTCGTCAAATCGGCAATCACCGCATCCACCGCTGCCGCGTCCTTCGGATCCTTGTAGTGCACATAAACGGTTCCGAGAGCCGATGTCGGCACCGATTGCGCCGACTGAGCCACTTGCAAGCCCTGGTCCCAGATCAGGCGGCCCGCGGCGGTAGCCGATTGGGTTTTCAACCGGTCGAATATCTCCGCTGCCACGTCTTTCGGATTATCAGCCAGGATCTTGCTGCGGGCATCCACCTGATCGGAAGCGTCTTTCTTCACGTTCGATTGGTCCACCGAAGCATTCACCGTTTGAGCGCGCTCGGCCGCTTGTTGGGTCGTATGACTGCTGTAGAGGACACCGCCCAAACCAACTAGAGCGCCCAGCACGGCGGTCACGGACGTAACGAGAGTTGGTCCCAGCCGCCCCCAAAACGAGTCCTCGCGGTCGACTCTGCGCTTGTCCAGATCGAGCCGTGCATTGTCCAGAGCAAGCTGCGCCGCCTCCGATTTGGCACGCGCCTTTGCATCCAGGCGGTATCTGCGAATTTCCCAAGCCAACTCCGCTCGCTTGAGCCGCAGATCGTCATTCGCCGGTTGCGAAGAATTGGACACGTCAAACCCCGGTTAATCCAACGAATATCACCAAACTATCACTCTAAAGTCAACGGGCGTACAATCATCAGCGATGAACAACGAAGTGATCGATCGCATTCGATATTTCATCGGTGTAGCGATCGCCATCATCGCTCCAATGGGGCTGCTGTACTGGTTTATCATCCACACCGGGGCTCGTTGGTGGAGAAGGTGGGGGCCGACGCGAACCTATCTCGCCGTGCTGCCCGTATTAACCGTTCTCGGCGTGTTGCTTTTCCAAATACGTGGCCGTCTCATGGGTGCGGATCTCGGAACAAACTGGAGCCTGATCGGGATCGCGGGCGTATTATTGTCCATAACGACCTGGCTCGAGTTCCAATACTGGAAGCAATTGAGCATTTCCATCCTGGTGGGAATCCCGGAGTTGTCCAACCAGCCAAATGGCAGGCTGCTGCGCGATGGAATCTATGGAGTGGTACGTCATCCCCGGTATCTCACCGCAGGCATCGGGGTGATCGCGGACCTCCTCATCGTCAATCATCTTGGACTATACATCCTCGCCATCTCGGTGATCCCGCCAGGGTTCCTCATGCTGATGCTCGAGGAGCGTGAACTCGTCGACCGCTTCGGAGAAGCCTATCGGGACTATCAGCGTGACGTTCCCCGGCTCATCCCCCGCCTGCGAAAAGCCCGTTGAGAAGCGCGGCCCGAATTCGCCCGCAGGAATGCAGCATATCCCGTTTCATCGATTGTCCCTGCCGCCAGGTTCAAAACCGCTTGCGCCGCATCTTCCTCGGAAGCCGTGAAGCGATACCCGTTCAATTCCAGAAACAGGATTCCCGTAATGAAGCCCGTCCGCTTATTACCATCCACGAAAGGATGATTCCGCACGATGCCGGCCGTATAGAGGGCGGCCAAGCCGATAATGTCCGGCGCATCGGCGTAAGCGAAGTGCTGCTGCGGGCGCGCCAGCGCGGACTTGAGCAAGCCGTCATCGCGAACGCCGGCCGCACCGCCATGCAACGCCAGCAATCGATCCTGGAACGCAAGAGCCTCGCGCTCTTCGATCCAGACTGGTTCCGTCATTTAGCGAGTTCGCGAAGCGTGTTGCGGTAGCGACTCATGATGTCGTCCGCCTTCGCCATTTTTCTCTCGAAAGCCGGGTCGTAGGCCGTGAGCCGATAATCGCCACCAGGAGCCTCAATCAGAAAAAGCTTCTCACCATCACTACTGTTCAGGCGGTTCAAAACTTCCTTCGGAAGAATGACACCGAGAGAGTTGCCGAATTTGCGGATTTTGACTTCAACCATGTTGTTCTTACTATTGTAATAACGCCGGAGGGGCGCGATCAAGGGCCATTCAGGCGCTGTGAAGCCGGCGCGCAGCGTCCACGCGGGACGCGCGCCATGCCGGAATCGTCGCAGCCGCAAACGCGATCACGGTGACAACAAGACCGGCAGCCATCATCGTCGCGGGACTCCTGGGAGGTATCCCAAAAACAAGATCCTCAAGCCCGCGCGCCGCGACCCATCCACCCACCACGCCGAAACCCACGCCGATGACAGCCAGTCGAACAGCATGGAAGCCGGTCCAGACAAGGATCGTAGAAGGGCGCGCACCCAAGGCGAGACGTATCGCAATCTCGCATTCGCGGCTACTCACCCAATAGCTCAGCAGTCCATAGATGCCGACGGCCGCCAGCATCATAGCAAGGCCGGCAAACAAGGTAAGCAGCAATGTACTAAAACGCCGTCGCGCCAAACCCGCGCCAAGCGACTCTTCGAGCGTACCGAGGCCGCTGCAAGGGCAGATTGCGATCGAGCGCCAACACGCGCCGGCGGACGGACGCCATCAAACTCACCGGGTCGCCGGAAGCGCGGATCATAATCGCCATGCCACTATCGCGCTGTTGTGACGACGGCAAATAGATTTCGGGCATCGGCTCCGAATCGAGCCCGGATTGCCTTACGTCTCCAGCCACGCCCACGATCTCCAACAGCGAGCCTTCCTGGTAAGGCCCACCAACCTTGATCTGATGTCCAATCGCGGATTCCTTCGGCCACCAGGTGTGTGCAAACGTCTCATTGACGACCGCGATTTTGGGCCCGTCCCGCGGTCGGTTTCGTTGAACTCCCGAGAGTCCCCGGCGCGTGCAATATCCACCGCTCATGGCGCTTCCAGGAGTACAATGAGTGTATAAGTGTTTATCTGCTTAAGTGTATAGTTGCCATATGGAAGAAGCCGTCCGCTGGAACATCAAGGTCTCCAAGGAGACCGACCTCACCCTCCGCACTTTTCTGGGCTCTCAGGGCATGAAAAAAGGTGACCTCTCGAAATTCATCGAGCAGGCGGTTCGCGCCCATGTTTTTCATCGCACTGTGCAGGACATCAAGGCGCGGAACGCCGATACCGATCCGGACGAATTGCAGGATCTGATCGACAGCGCGGTGAAAGAGGTACGCGCAGAGCGCCACACCAAACGCCGGGCTAACAAAGCCTGATGCGCGTGGTGCTCGATACCAATATTTTGGTATCCTCCCTCATGGTCCAGCTCGGGTATCCGGCCGCCATCTATCGCGCTTGGCGCGAGGGCCACTTCACTCTTCTGACTTGTGGAGAGCAACTCGACGAACTCCGGAGCACGCTGCGCAAGCCCGCTGTAGCCGGTCGGATCAAACCTTACAAGGCTGGACGTCTCGTCAATGACATCTGGGAGCCGTCCGAGACCATCGCCTCACTGCCGCGCGTGCAACGCTCTTCCGATCCGGCGGATGACTACCTGCTAGCGCTGTTTGAAGCGGGCAAAGCCGACTATTTGGTGACCGGCGACAAGAGTGGGCTCCTCTCACTCTCCCGTCACAAGAGCACACGGATCATATCCGCACGCAATTTCGCTGTCCGATTCGCGTGATCTGAGGCTATACTACTTCACACATTCCACCCTCATCAGAAGGTCAAGGAGACACTCCTATGGGATCGATCGTCGTCGCATGTTACAAACCAAGGCCCGGTTGCGAAGAAGCGCTGCTCGAAATGGTTCGCGGTCATCTCCCCGAGTTGAGCGCTTTGGGTCTCGTAACAGAACGCCCTTCCATCATGATGCGCGCTGCCGACGGAACAATCGTCGAGGTCTTCGAGTGGGTTTCGCAGGAAGCCATCGCTGGCGCCCACAAGAACCCTGCCGTCATCGATTTATGGAAGCGCTTCGAGAAGGTATGTTGGTATGAAACGCCATCCAACATCGCAGAATTCCAGAACATGTTCGCGCACTTCGAACCAATTTGATCATCGAACCGCGATATTGGCCGCGATCCAGGCGGCCAAACCCGCTTCATCAACGTCGCCGCTCGCAACCGCAAGCATGGTGCCAATCGCGTCGGCCTGAACCGCCGCCAACCGATGCCCATTTATCATCAAGAACAAACCAATGGACAGGAAAGCAGTGCGTTTGTTCCCATCCACGAAAGCATGGTTCTTTGCGATACCAAAACCGTAGGCCGCCGCAAGTTCGGCAAGCGTGCTTCCGCTCTTATAAGCGTGCGCGTTTTGTGAACGGGCAAGTGCGGAATCCAGGAGACCTTCATCTCGCAACCCGCGGGCGCCGCCAAATTCAGCTAGGCTCTCTTCGTGCAACAAGAGGAGCGCTTTCTTGGCGATCCACTTCGGCTCAGTGGTCATTTCGCGAGGACTTTGAACGTCTCGCGATACTCCTTCATGAAGTCACGGCCGGCCTTCAGTTGCTCTTCAATCGCCGGATCGTAAGGCGTGAGCAGATAGCCCTCGGGCGTTTCAATCGCATAGAGGCTGTCGCCCTTCTTGACTCTCAGCCGGTTGAGCATCTCTTTTGGAATCACGGCTCCGGTAGAAGTACCGATCTTTGTCAGTTTGAGCGTTTGCACAACGTTCTCCTATACTAATAGACATTATAATGCCGAGCGGTTCAAGAATCTCACAACTCAATCGCGCCTGTTTTCAATAACATCCAAAATATCGCCCCGTAAATCCGCCACCTCGTATGCCAGTATGTAATCAGAAAGGCGGCGCTCGTGCCGCCTATTTGCATTTTAGGAGGCACCACCCATGGCAAGCGCCGCACAAGTAGCAGCGAACAAGGAAAACGCCCAGCGTCCCCGCACGCTCACTGAAGACACCAAGGAGTCGCTCCGCACCCGAGCCGTTAAACACGGCCTCACCGCGAAGCTCTACACCAACACAGTCCTGCAAGGCGAAGACCAGCTCGCCTTCAACCACATGCTCCAGTCGTTGCTCGCCGAAGCAACGCTCGGTACCACCCAGGAAGCCATGCTCATCCAGGTCCTGGCCCAAACCTTCTGGAAAATGCAGCGGGCATCCAACATGGAAGCCGGCGCCCTCAATTCCGGCCTCGCCGCCGCGCAGCTCCAACTGAAGCTCTCAGAGAAACCAAAAAACGACAACGAACTGGGCGAGCAACTGGCATTCGTTCTCTGGGAGTACGCCGGCAAGCTCGACACAGTCCGCCGTTACGCCAACGCCGCCGAGCGAGCCTTCTTCCGCGCGACGAAAGAGCTTGCGCAACTCCGCAAAGCCGGGCCACAAGAGCAAATTGGCTATGTTTCGCAAATCGCCGAAACGCCGGTCCAGCCAGCCGAAGAACACACGCCGGAAGCCCGCTACATCGCAACCCCGGAGCCCGATAACAGCCTCGATCCCTTCTCAAACCTGAACGAAAAGGAAGCGCTCGCACTTCTGGAGGAACTCACCGCCCCGACGGCCTCGAAATAAAGGGAAAATAGACGCAGGAGTTCACATGCGCGCAGATCGAGCAGAACTGTCGTGGGACAACAAGAAATCGCAGTGGCTGGTGCGGATAACGATCGGAGAAGAGGTGATTCGCCGGCACGTCAAGTCCGGAAAAGGCGCCGACAAGCCAACTCTCGAAAGTCTGGCCGTCCAAACGGCATCCGACGAAGGATATGAGCTCGACCCGGCCAAGGTCAGCGTTACGGCTCCCTGATCACCAGATATTGGTCCGCGCTCACGTTGCTCAAATGTTGTTTCGCGCCGCTCGGCCATTCGACGTCGATGCCCGTGGCCGAAGTGTCCTTCCCCAGCCCGAAAGTGAGCGCCAGATCGCTCGACGAGCAGTAGCTCGAGCCGCTATGCACCATCTGCCACTGCGTGCCGCCGGCGCTCGTCACGCGCGCCACGGCTCCAATTCCGCTGCGATTGCTCCGGCTCCCAACCAGCTTCAATTGCAGCCAATGATTCCGATTCCCGCCGTCGTTCCGGTAGAGATGCGCCGGGCCGTTGTTGTCCGAAATCAAAATATCCAGGTCCCCGTCATGGTCGAAGTCGCCATAAGCCGCGCCGCGAGCGACCATCGCCTGCGTAAACGCACTCACCGGCTCGAATCGCCCATGCCCTGCGTTGTGAAATAGCAAAGGCGCCTGCTTGTACTTCACCTTGGGCTGAACACGTTCAATCTCTTCCTCAATATGGCCGTTCGCCGCGAGGATATCGGGGTAACCATCCAGATCGTAGTCGAAAAAGAACAATCCGAAGGTCAAATTCAGAAGGCTCGCGCGGCCCACCGGCGACCGCGACGCTTCATCCACAAACAACCCGTTGCCTTCGTTGTGATACAGCCCCAGCATCTGATTCGAAAAATTGCCCACGATCAAGTGCGGCCTACCCGACCGGTCGTAGTCGGATGCATCCACGCCCATCGCACCCCGCGCCGCTCCGTCCTCCCCGAATGCCACGCCCGCCGCCAAACCCTCTTCTTTAAACCGGCCGTTACCCAAATTGCGATAGAGCTTGTTAGGCTGCGTATCGTTCGAAACAAACAGATCCGGCCAGCCATCGCCGTTGTAGTCAAGCACTGTCACGCCGAGCGCCTTGCTATTCGTATCGCCCAACCCGGCCGCGTCGGTCACGTCGTCGAACTTGCCGTTGCCAAGATTGTGGTAAAGCTTCGACGAATATCCCTTATACGATTCCGGCGTACAATACGACTTCACCGACCCGTCGAGCGAGCACCAAAGATCCCCCTTCACTGTCCACTGCACGTAATTCGCCACGAACAAATCGAGCTTGCCGTCTTTGTCGTAATCAACCCAAGCCGCGCTAGTAGCGAAGCGTGCGTTCGCAATTCCAGACGCCTTGGTCACGTCGCGAAAGTGCCCGCCGCCTTCGTTGTGGAATAGGCGATCGCCCTCGAGCGCCGTAATGTAAACATCGTCCCGGCCATCATTGTCGTAGTCGCCAATCGTCACGCCGAAGCCATAGATTTCGACATCCAACCCGCTGCCCTTGGTGACGTCGGTGAACGTTCCATTGTGGTTGTTGTGGTAAAGCGCTGCCGTAGTGTGCCGCCCGCTCGGAGACCAGTCCTTCGCGTTCACCAGCAGGATGTCGAGCCATCCGTCGCCATCGGCATCGAAGAACGCGCATCCCGAACCCATCGTCTCCGGCAGCCACTTCTTCCCCGCGCGGCCGGAGTTGTGCGTGAAGTGAATCCCCGCTTGCGCCGTGACGTCGGTAAAGCGAACCGGCCCTTCGGCCCCGGGAATCGTCACTGCCAGGCTAACGAGAATGATCGTGAATCTGCTGCCGTTCATTATTGTCCTCTGCGCTCAGCAGCCTCGGCTTTGCCGTCAGCGCCTGCGATGCTTCATCGGCCTTGAATCGCCGGAACAGCTTTTCTTCGCGCTCGGCCTCGGCCGTCATCCTCAATCCCCGGTAACTCAGCATTAGATTGTAGTGCGCCTGAACGTCTTCAGGATCCACCGCAAGCGTGTCTTGCAGCGCCTTCACGGCATCGCCATAGTTGCGCTTCAGGAATTGCAGGCGGCCAATCTGATTCAACACCACTCGATCGCGTGGATACTGCACCCGGCACTGCTCCAGGCTAGCCAGCGCGCCATCATAATCGCCGTCCGCTTTCTTCACCATCGCCAGAAAGAATTGCGCGCGCGCCAGACCCGGCCTCAGCGCCAGCGCCTTTTCCACATAGGGCCGCGCCGCATCTGTCTGTCCTTCCTGAATGAGCGCCCGCCCCACATTCAGCCAGCCGTCCGCGTATCCTGGCTCGGCCTTGGTGACCCGCTGAAACGCATATTCCGCGCCCTTCAGATCGCCCTGCAGCAGCAGACCGATGCCCCAGTCGTTCCACCGTTCCCGATCTTGTTTGCGGACAACCGGTTCCCAATGCGGCTCGCCAAGCTGCAACTGAGCAGCCGCGCGAGCCACCGTAACAATAGGCAGATCGGGAACCGGAGCCGAATCGAACGAGTACTCACGGCTGTCATAAGAGATAGCGGCAAGGCCCGACTTCGGCACACCCGCAAACGAGAACTTGGTAAGGTATTCGGAAAACTTGCGGTAATTCAACTTTGCCTCAAGCGAAATGGGACCAACAGCATCCTTCGGAATGGCGATGCGGAAATGGGCGACATCCGCCGCGCCCGGGGGAATCAGCCGCACATACAGCACGCTCCGAGCCTGCCAGGCATTCCGTTTGTTGATGGCGTTCCCTTCTCCGTCCAGCAAATACGAACGGTAGAAATGCGCCGCCTTGTCTACAGGACCACGGCCGCCGTCCCCTACCTGCCCGCTCCAGAACAGAACCCGTCCATTCGCATCGCGGGCCTGCATCTCGAGCCAAACGTCGTATGCATCCACTGTGCCGGCCGGAAAGAAATGCCCGATCTTCCGAGTCCGCACCACCGCATCCACGCGAACAGTCTGCCCCGGCTGAAACCGCACGCCCGGAGCATCCAGCGGAGCCGCGATCTTTCCGACTTCGCGTAACACGACGTTGCCCGGAGCCTCAGCCTCTTCGCCGACAGCAAATGTGGAGGCCGGCGCCTGAGTATCCGTCCGCTTGATCTCTTTCGATTCCCCGCCTTCATCCACAGGACTAGCCGCAAACAAATCGACGGTGATAAACCCCGACTTCAGAAACTTCTCGGTCTGACTCAGTTGCTCGGCGTCTTTATTCACCGCGGCCATCGCGGTATTGGCTGCCGCAAACCGATGCGAGTGAATCATGCCGCCTTTGTTTCCCGGGTCCTGCGACGCCAGCAGAGGCATGTGGCAATCGCTGCAATTCGCCGATTTCTCCGGATAGTAAAACGACCGCGCGCCTTGTCCCGACACTCCGCTCGCCTGCCAGTTGTCATATTCGTTGAACCCCCGCAGCCAGCGGTAGTGATTCACCGGTTCATCGAGATGGACCTTGTGACACGAGGAGCAATACTCCGCCGAATCCTTCCGCATAAAGGCCTTCATAAACGTCATTCGGTGCGGTGCGGGGTTCAGATACGTGATGAAACGGTCCATCTGCCGGATCGCCGGATTGCGGCTCGAAGCCAGCCGGTGCAGCGGCGGATACTGGATCGTAAAGCCGCCATTCCCCATCGAGCTGTCCACGTGCGAGATCGAGTGGCACGACACACAGCCCAGTCCGTTCTGCGCTTCCGGAGTGTCGAGCTGGTCTTTGATCGGCTTCTCGAAACGCCCATTGAAAAAGACAGCATGATCGTGGCACCCGGCGCACCACTTGCTGCCTTGCGTCCCGCTCAGCTCCTGCATATGCAAGATGGAGCGCTTGTAGAACGGGTTATTGAACGAAGCAAAATGGTGCATCGAGCTGTTCCACTGGTCGTAAATATCTTTGTGGCACTCGCCGCACAACTTCGAATCCATAAAGAAATCGGACGGAATCAAACCGCCGGTATTCGTGCGCGCCGACGAGGGCCAGAACGGCGACTTCGGCCCCGCGCCTTCTTCGGTCATGGATGCCGGCACAAGACGCGGATTCCGGATTCGAGTCTCCGGCATTCCAAATCGCAAAGCAATCGCCGCCAAGGTGATTACCACCAGCGCCGTTCGCCACCGTGGCAACAGCAGGGCCAGTCCGATGACCGCGAATGCGATATGCGCCCCGACGATCCACCGATGCCCGATCGTCGCGCCGCCATAAATCAGGTAAGCACCAATCAGCCCCGACAGCCCGAGCAGCGCCGTGTTCGCATTCCACCCGTAACGCCGAATCAACCAGACAACGCCCACGGCACCGATCAAAAGATGCAACAGCACGTTCGCGACGTAGAAGACAGTCGCCGATGGAAGCGCGGCGATATACGCCGCATTCCCCACCAGCAGAAACAAAACCCAGATCATCAGTTCCCCTCGGCCAGCGGGCGAATCAATCGCAAAGCCGGCCGCGTGTTGTACTCGCGCCGATACTGCTCATGCGCACCGTCGCCTGGATACTGTTCATTCGCCGGATACGGATACCGGCTCATCGCATGGAACGGCAGCGGTTCAACCGTAGTCGAGAACGCCGTGTTAGGATCGCGATCCTTGGCCCACCCATCTACCTTCAACAAGAAGTCGCGTCGCCATCCGTGCGGCAATACCGGCAAAGCGTCAGCGCCGAACAACACTCGGATCTCATCGCCCGAGCCCATAATTGCCATCCGGTCGTCGATGTCCTCCAGCAGCGCACGCACGTCGCCGTAGCGCGTGTAAAGCCCCGGCGTCGGATTCCAGAACGAAGTAGAGGACACAGACTCGTAGAAAAACGTTTCCGGCTGTTTCCGCTCAGGATGAATCTTCGACTCCGAGAACCCGCGGAATCGAAGCTCAGCCGAACTAATCGACGCCATCCGTTGTCGCACCTCCGGTGGTCCCGTCTGCTCGCTCAGGAAGATCTCGTCCCAGTAAACGCAAAGGTTGGTGACGATCCGAATCTCGCGGCTCGCCGACAGGAATTTCACATCCACAGCGATCGTCTTCGGCTTACCCGACGGAATGCCCATGTCCGCGTTCACGGTCTTCCAATTCCCCGAGGCGTCCTTCACTTGTAAATAGGGGAAGACAAGTCCGCCCTTATGCTCCTGCGCAGCCGCGCGAAACGTACTGCCGTCAGCCCAATCCACCCAACCGTTCAGCAACAGCACCGCATGCCCGTCAGGCGCCGATTTGCCGAAGTCGAGATCGAGCGAGTGAGACTCCGCCACCCCGGTCTCACCGCGCACGAACTCATCCGGATACTGGTGATCGCGCGCCAGAAGCCGCGCCAGAACATCGCGGCCTTTGTCGTCATGCGCGGCATCGGGATAGACACGGCGCTTCACTCCAAACAAACGAAACTCCGGAAACGGTGGACTCTTGAACTTATCGTTGGTGAAGATTTCCTCGCCTTCGGGGTGATCGATCGCATAGAGACGCAGCTGATCGAGATACGAAATCTCGCTCAGCTCTTCCGTCACGCGAATCTCGTACTTGCCGTTCACTGGCTTGAGCGACTCGCCAGGAATTTGCACGTACTCATCGTGATCCACCGGGAAGAACGTACCTTCGCCGTCACTCGCGCCAAGCGGCGCAACACCCAGAACATCCGTGATGAATTCGAACTTCCGGCCGTTCCAGGTCCAGATCATGGGACAGGAACCGGAAAGCCGCTGCGCCTCTTTGTATACGTACGCGCGATTCGTGGCCTGCTTGGTCTCGTTCTGGATCAACCCATTCGACCACGTGATGCGGACCGTATCGACTTCCGTATACGCCCCCACATCGAACAGCAGAGGCACACCCGTATAGGTTTGCCTCTGGTACATCGCGCCCGCTTTGATCTCCACCTCGGAGGTCTGCGCCAGCTTCAAACTCTTGATCCCGGCCAGTTGAACTCTGATCCATCGGTGCGGTGAGCGGGTCTGGTTGTGCATGAAATGAACCGCGCCATCGGCTGCAACCTGCACGCGATCCGCCCGGCCATCGCCATCGAAGTCCGCCTCAAGAACGCTCAAGTCGCGCGGTTTCCCGCCATAAGAGGACTTCGCGTAACGCCCGCCTAATTGGTCCCGATACAGCACCGCGGTGCCGTCGCGGTAAAAAGCCGCAAGGTCGAAAGCCTTGCTGTCCGGAACCGTCCGCAGCTCGTACGCATCGCTAACCGGTCCAGAGACGAACGGAAAGTCTGACGATCGATCCGCAAACCCCGCTGTCCCTTCGTTGCGCATCAGGGCCGGGTTTTCGCCAAGCAGGACCAGATCAAGATCGTAGTCGTGATCGTAGTCGATCCAAACCGCCCGATCAAAACGCCGCCGCGGCAGATTCATCGCCTGCTTTTCAAAACGCCCTTTGACGTTTCGATAGAGCGCGGTCCCTCTTCCGTAAGCACACACAAATCCATCAAGCCGTCGTTGTCAAAATCTCCGGGAGCCACCGAAATCACGCCAGTCAGGCCGGCGAGTTCCGGCTCATTCACCCGTTCTGTGCCGCGCCGGTAAAGTGCCACGCCTTTCGACGACCATACGAGTAGATCCGTTTGCCCTGTGCCAGTGGAATCGATTGCGGTAAGACCGGCAGTCTTCGCATCCACGGCGCCTTCGAGCACTCGGTCTTGAAATGACGGCGCCGTGCTCTCTGCCTGGACGGACGGCGTCACCGGTGGATCGTAAATCTCGGCATACGTACACCAATCAACATCCTCCGCAATGGCCGCGCCCTCGGCATTCTTCTTCAGGCGCTTGAACGCGTCCAGGTGCTTTTGCGCCTCGTCCGGCTGTCCGGCTTGCCGCAGAATGTTATAGAGCTGGAATTGCGGCGCAGCCAGATTGGGATCGAGTTTGGCTGCAAGGTCGAACTGCTTTCGCGCATCGTCCAGGCGGCCATCCATCTTGTACAGCGCTCCGAGTTGGTAGTGCACAATCGGCTCTTCCGGAGTGAGCACGGCCATGTGTTCAAACTGCATAATCGCATCCGGAATATCGCCCGACTTCTTGTAAGCGATCCCGAGATTGAACCAAGTGTGCGGCAGCTTCGGATCAGTCTGCTGCACATCCTTCAGTGCCGCCACAGCCTCGTCGTTCTTGCCCGCCCGCAGCAGCGCCAGCCCGTAGTTCAACTTCTCCCGCGGCGACTTCGGGGCAAGATTCAGGGCGTGGCGAAATTCCACCACAGCTTCAGCCTGGGTGGTCGGATTCTCGTAGAATGCTTTGCCGAGGTTTCGATGCCGCGCAAGGCGTTCCTCGACGCTGGGCGTCTCCGCCGACCACAATAAAACGACGCCCGCCGCCAGCAAAAGACGCTTCACAAACATGCCATGTCCTTATATATAAGCCTAGTACTCAAGCCAACGCCATAATATAATCCTGTTATGTCAGACACCAGTGTTACCCGCCGGGACCTTCTGCGGACCACAGCCACGACCGCTGCGACCATGACCGCCGCCTCCTATTCGCGTGTGCTTGGGGCGAACGATCGGGTTCAGTTCGGTGTCATTGGCTGCGGCGGACGCGGCCAGTACGTCATGGACACCTTCATTAAAACCGACCAGGTGGATCTGCGCGGTGTCTGCGATGTCTGGTCGGAACGCGCAGCCCAAGCTAAGCAGAAAGCCAACGCTCCGAACGCTGAGACCTTCGGCGACCATCGCAAAATGCTGGAGACGCTGAAGCCCCTCGACGCTGTGCTGATCGCCACGCCGGATCATTGGCACTCGCGCGTCGCGATCGCCGCGCTCAACGCCGGGAAAGACGTCTACTGCGAAAAGCCGTTGACTCTCAAGATAGAAGAGGGACCGGAAGTGGTCAAGGCGGCCCGCGTCAACAACCGAGTCTGCCAGGTCGGCATGCAGCAGCGCTCCGGTATCATCTACCTGCGCGCCAAGGAAGAGGTAGTAAAGGCCGGGCTGCTCGGTAAAGTTACGATGGCACGGACGTGGTGGCATGGCAACGGCGCTCACCTGCAGCAGGCGCCGCCCAGAATGGCGCAGCAGCCGTCCGACCTCGATTGGGCGCGCTTTCTCGGTCCGGTGAAATGGCGCGACTGGAATCCTCAGCAGTATTGGAACTTCAGAGCCTACCTGGATTTTGGCGGCGGTCAGGTGACCGATCTGATGACACACTGGATCGATGTCGTCCATATGTTCCTGGAGCAGGACAACCCGACTTCTGCCGTCGCTGCCGGCGGCATCTACGCCTACAAGGATGGGCGCACTGCCCCTGACACCATTAACGTGCTGTTGGAATATCCGGGCGAGTGGAACGCCACCTTTGAAGCGACGCTGGTCCCCGGGATCACCGGAAATGGCGTAGAGCTCTGCGGCACCGAAGGCAAATTGTACATTGATCGAAGCCGCTATGAGTACCTGCCGAAGGGCAAGGGTGCAACGCCGACCATCGTGAAATCGGAGCACGATCAGACGATCGATCACGTGAAAAATTTCCTCGAGTGCGTGCATTCGCGCAAGCGGCCGAATGGCGACGTCTGGATCGGGCATCGTTCCGCGCAAGCGTCCCACCTAGGTAACATCGCTTACGAACAGAAGCGCCGGCTGCGCTTCGACCCCGATCGCGAAGAGATTCTCCCGCTATAGGTACCATCTCTTAATCGGACGAATAGTAAACCATTGTAAGTATTTTTTCCTAGGGCCTCCCTTATGGAAACGTCGTAAACTGACGATTCGTTCGCATAAAGGATATTACCTCAGGAACCAAAATGAGTACTTTCAAGAATAGAGTTTTAGTATGCTTGGCCACAGGAATGCTGCTGAGCACGCCTTTCACGACTGTTTTGTCGGCTCAGGACGCAAAATCAGAAAGTTCAGATGTCGCCGTTCCGGCCGGTGGACCGCTTTCGGAAGCTGAGATTATCATCCTTCTCCAGGCCAAGGCGCCACTGAGCTTAATTCAGAAATTTGTGACGGTTCGCGGCGTTAGCTTCATTAGCTCGAAGGAAACCAGCAAGCGCATTATTACCGCCGGCGGCGATGTCTCGTTGATCGGCACGGTAAATCTCAACCAGAAAGACGAGGCTCCTCTGGCGATGGCGCCGAGCGGCGGAAACGGCAAGAAGAAGAACGCGAAGTAGGACTCACTCGTATCGAAGAGCGACCATGGGATCCACCTTGGTCGCGCGTCTTCCAGGTATATAGCAGGCGGCGAACGCCACCAATCCGAGAATCGTTACTACCGCAATGAGCGTCGGCGCATCCGTCGTGCTTGTTTCGAACAGAAGGCTCGTCAGCAACCGGTTCAACCCGAGCGCGCCCAGGAATCCAAGCAGGAGTCCCGTGCCCGCCAACAGCATTCCGTTTCCGATCACCAGCTTTAACAGATCCATCGAACCTGCGCCCAGGGCGGCCCGGATGCCCATCTCGTGCGTGCGCTGCGCCACCGAGTAGGCAATCACTCCGTAAATTCCCACCGCGGCCAGCAACAACGCAATCCCCGCGAAAATTCCGAGCAACACAGTTCGTAGACGGCCGGACGCCATCGACTCGGTCTTGATCTGTTCCAGCGTTCTCATGTTGGTCAGCGGTTGATCTTTGTTGATCTCCCAAACCCGGCGTTGAATCGCCTTGACCAGCAGAAGCGGATCGCCGGCCGCGCGCACAAGAAGGTCCATGCCCACAATGGGGCTCTGCGGCGCGGGCACATACATGCCGGGGCTGTTGTCGTCCAGACTGCCCACTTTCTCGTCGGCCACCACGCCGACCACTTGCCAGGGGATTTCGGGTCCTAGCTCATGCTTGCCGGTCACGATCTGCTGCACAAGGATTCGCTTTCCAATTGGATCCTCGTTGGGAAAATACTTCTTCACCATGGTTTCGTTGATCACGGTCACAGGAGCGCCACCGGCCACATCCGTGTCGCTCAGTTCACGTCCTTTGCGAAACTTCATGCCGAGGCCGCGAAAATAAGAGGCGCTCACAATCTTAAAAAAGCAACCTTGCCGCTTCGCGCGATCAAGTGACTGGTGGCCGACGATTTGGAAGGGCATGCCAAAGCCCCACCCATCCATGGGTAAAGCCGACGTGACCGCTGCTTGCCTCACGCCGGGCACGCTCTGGATCGCTTCCGTAATCTGCCGCAGATAGCTGGTGACGCGAGCGCCATCGACGTTTTTGTCCATCTGCATGGGTAGCCCCATCGTGATCACGTTCGTTGAATCGAAACCCGGGTCGATGCTTGCCAGCCGCGAGAAGCTTCGAATCAACAGACCCGCTCCGGCAAGCAGCACGAACGCGAGCGCAACTTCGGCCACGATCAACGCACCGCGCAACCGGTGACGTGAAACGCCGCCCGTATTCGCGCGTCCGCCTTCCTTCAAAGATTCCGCTGCGTCTCGATTCGTAGCCTGCAACGCCGGCGCCACACCGAACAACAATCCCGTCAACACCGCGATGGCAAAGGTGAAGAGAAGAACGCGGTAGTCGAGGCGCACGTCCGACTGCGCCGGCACCATGAACGGCGGCATCCAAGTCTGGATCGCCTTCATCAATGCATAACCCAGCCCGAGGCCGGCCACGCCGCCTATAACCGACAACATCACGCTCTCAGTAAGGAACTGCCGGACCAACCGGCCGCGGCCCGCTCCCAACGCCGACCGGATGGCGACCTCGCGATCCCGCACGGCGGCCCGCGCCAGCATGAGGTTGGCCAGGTTCGCGCACCCGATCATGAGCACGGCGATCACAGCCGCGAGAAGAACGTACAACGACTGCCGAAGTTGCGGCCCTACGAGACGATCCACCAGCCGGTCGACCGTCACACCCCAGCCTTGGTTCGAATCCGGGTAATCCTTGGCAATGTGGGCGCCGATCGCGTCCATCTCCGCGCGCGCCTGTTGGAGAGTCACGTCCGGCTTCAAACGTCCGAACGCCCGCAGCCAATGGAAATTGCGCGTGAGCTTGGCCGGCTCAAACGCCAGCGGCAGCCAGATCTCGCACCAATTCCGGTCATAGACTCCGGGCGGCAGCACGCCGATGATCGTGTAATTGCTTCCGTCAAGCGTGATCGATTTGCCGAGTACCTTCGGGTCCGACGCCATACCGGCTTTGCCACAGTCGATTCGTCAGCACAACCACCTTGTCTTTGCCCGGCTGATCCTCGTCGTAGGCGAAGGTGCGTCCGAGGGCCGCGTGATCGCCCCACAGTTCGAAATAGGACGCGGAAACCTGGGTGGCTTTTAGTTGCTGCGGTTCTCCACTTCCGGAAAGTGTGAGAGTGGCTCCGGCAACGGCGGACATGTATTGAAACGATTTGCTCTGGCTCTGCCAATCGAGATAATTGAGCGCGGAGATTCCGTTGCGGTCACCGCCTGGAGGTTTCTCCCAAATCATCACCAATTCTTCGGGCTTCGGATTGGAGAGCGGCTTGAGCAGTACTCCATCGACGAAGCTGAAGATCGCGGTGTTCGCCCCAATGCCGAGCGCGAGCGTTAGAATCGCCACCACGGTGAAACCAGGACTTCGGCGCATGCCGCGAATGGCAAAACGCACGTCGGCTATGAGAGTGTTCACGCAAATCCTCCGAAAGTAGCTACGTAGTTGGACTGGTTTGGTTACGCGGTGGTTAGGAGCCGGTAAGAATTGCACGGTTTTCCAGCCTACGGTGGGCTCAAAGTTATTGAATTTGCATGACCTCTCTGTTTGGCAATATATCGGCACAGTATTGTTCGGCAGCCGGCGGGGAGGTGCGTAATGATGACCACCCTAGTGGTCTCGAGCATCGAGTGGCTTGGCGAGTTGGGCCTGTTTTATGTCCGGCTCATCAAGGCAGCCGTTTCGCCGCCATACGAGCTTCGAGAGCTCGTCCGGCAATGCGACGGAATCGGATCAAAGTCGTTGCCGTTGGTAGCGCTCGCCGGCGCAGCCATGGGTGTAGTTCTCTCATTGCAGACTCATGACAGTTTGACCCGGTTTGGCGCAAAATCGATGCTCCCGGCCGTCATTGTGTTCTCCATCGTTAAGGAGAGCGGCCCGATCATTACGGGGCTAGTGGTTACCGGCCGGGTGGGCGCGGGCATTGGCGCGGAGCTCGGTTCGATGAAGGTGACCGAGCAAATTGATGCGATGGAGGCGTCGGCGGTCGATCCTTATAAATTTCTCGTAGCGACGCGAGTACTGGCCTGCGTCTTGATGCTTCCCTTGCTGACAATAGCCGCGGATTTTTGCGGCGTATTCATGGGGTGGGTGGCGAATACGCTGAGTGAGCCCATGTCGCTACGTCTGTTTCTCGAGAATGGCTTCAAGAACGCGTTGTTCAGCGATTTCATTCCGCCGACACTCAAGACTGCCGTTTTCGGATTGATCATCGGGACAGTCGCTTGCTTTCAGGGAATGCGCACAAGCGGCGGAACAGAGGGCGTAGGGCGGTCGACCACAAGTTCGGTGGTGCTGTCATCGCTCTTCGTTATTTTGGCGGATGTTCTGTTGGTTCGATTGACTCTGACGATTTGGGGATGAGGTGAACCATGAAAACGGAGCAGAACGAATTCCCGATTGAAGTCACGGATCTTCGCAAGGCTTTCGGCGATCAGACGGTTCTGAATGGGATCAACCTTCACGTCGCGCAGGGCGAGACATTAGCGGTTCTGGGACGCAGCGGCACGGGCAAAAGCGTGCTCCTGAAACTAATGATCGGGCTGCAGAAGCCAGATTCAGGTTCGGTCCGCCTTGCCGGGCAAGAAATGACGCAGTTGGATTCGGCCCAATTGAACGAAGTCAGAAAGCACGTGGGTTTTCTATTCCAGCAAGCGGCTTTATACGACTCTCTGAGCGTGGAAGAAAACGTCGCCTTCCCTTTGATCAGACATACCAGCATGCCGGATGCGGACCAAAAGGCGCGCGTACAGGAACTACTCGCCGGCGTAGGAATGGAGAAAGAACTCCAGAAGATGCCCTCTGAAATTTCCGGCGGAATGCAAAAGCGGGTGGGATTAGCGCGAGCCTTGGCTTTGGATCCGAACATCCTGCTCTTCGACGAGCCTACCGCCGGCCTGGATCCAATTACTGCCGCGGAAATCGGAAAGTTGATTTTGGAGTTGAAAGAGAAGCGCAAAATGACCGCGGTTGTCGTCACACACGACATTCATAACGCGAAAGTGTTTTCGGATCGTCTGGTGCTCGTACACGAAGGAAACATCCTGGCCGAAGGAACGTTTGCGGATTTGAAAAAGAGCCAGGATCAGGTTGTCGTTCAGTTTCTAGCAGACACCTGTTAGGGGATTATTATGTCCAGAGCTTTTCGGCTAGGACTTTTCATTCTCGCGACCTTGCTTGTTTTTGCCGGAGGCATTTTTTGGATCGGCAGCAAGCGGTTTCTATTTAACTCGACCTATCGCCTCAATGCCGACTTTCAGAATGTCGCAGGGTTGATCGATGGCGCCGACGTGCGCGTCGGCGGTGTCTCCGAAGGAACGGTCAAGCGCATCGAGCTTCCACGGCGGGTTAACGAAAAGGTGCGAGTGGTGATGGACATGAAGAGCGAGACGCGCGACGTGGTGAAGAAGGACTCCACGGCGGCGATCAAATCGGAAGGACTCATCGGAGATAAGTACGTTGAGATTTCGTTCGGATCTGATCAGGCTGAAAAGGTGAACAGCGGCGACAGCATTCAGAGTGAACCTCCTCTCCAAATCTCGGATCTGATGAAGAAGACCGACTCGATTCTGAATTCCGCCCAAGGCGCGATGGAGAGTGTGGACGACACGGCTAACAATCTCAAGAACATTAGTTCCAAGATCAACCAGGGTTCGGGAACGATGGGCGCTCTCATCAACGACCGGACGGTTTATGAACACGCCAGCGCCGCGGCAAACGCGCTTCAGGAAGATATGGAGGCGCTGAAGCACAATTTCCTGCTGCGCGGGTTCTTCAAGACGCGAGGATATGAAGATTCTACTGACCTGACAAAGCATGAAATCCCGCAACTGCCTGCGAAGCCGGCTATCAGGAAATTCGACTACGATGCGAACAAGATTTTCGACAAGCCCGATACTGCGAAGCTGAAGAAGGAAAAGCTCCTCAATGACGCGGGCAAGTTTCTCGAAGAGAATCGGTTTGGTTTGGCGGTCGTGGCCGACTATGTGGACGGGAAAGGCGATACGGACAAAGGCCAGTTGTTGAGCGAAGCCCGGGCGATGGTTGTTCGCGATTACTTAGTTAAGAATTTCAAGCTGGACGACACACGTCTCAAAACGATGGGACTAGGCAAATCCAACGAGATCGCTGAGAACAGCACAATGCAGATTCTGGTATATCCCGAGGGCACCAATGCGCCCGCGGCCCGGAATTCCTCCGCTGCAAAACGTTAGGGGTTCTCGAGTACAATTGGAAATGACACGGTGAGGTGCGAGAGCGGTTGAATCGGGCGGTCTCGAAAACCGTTGAACCTTTGCGGGTTCCGTGGGTTCGAATCCCACCCTCACCGCCACATAATAAGGGGCTTACCGCGTTCCCTTCGACTCTACCAATCCAGTCGGTGGAAGCAGTTTGCTAATCTCTTGCTAATCCCTTTACGTAATGTGCTTTGGGTTTCTAGCAATTGCAGCTCGCAACGCTGTATCTATCTTCGCGGCGGCATCCTCTTGCATTCCAGGAAGAATATGGGAGTACGTGTCGAGGGTGATGCCTATCGCACTGTGGCCGAGGCGCTCTGAAACGACCTTTGGGCTTATACCGGCACGAAGCAACTGTGACGCATGACTATGCCGGAGGTCGTGGAATCTGACTTCGACTCCAATCCGCCGAGTGAACTGGAAATATGAACTCGTGAACGATTCCGGAATCCAAATTCGGCCGTCGTCATAGCAGCAGACGAGGTCGTGGTCTTCGTTAGGAGGGCCAAGCTTTTTCTGTATTTCAATCTGTTGTTTTCTGTGTGTCTCCAGTGCCTCGGCAAGGAAAAGCGGCATCGCAATCGGGCGCCGTGATTTCTTTTTCTTCGGTTCCTTAAACCTTACACCGGCATTGGTCTGCTCCAGAGAACGCTGTACACGAAGGCATTGGTTGGTTATGTCTACGTCGCGCCATCGGAGGGCCAAAATTTCCCCGCGCCTCATCCCAGTCGTAATCGCAATTAAAATTGGGACATAGAGGCGAGTGCCGTGAGCGGCGTCGAGAAGCCAAATTGATCTGTCTTCGTCGAGTGCTCGCATTTCCTTTTGCTCCGGACGAGGAGGTTCAACTGCATCGGCAGGATTTCGGACCAGCAGTTGCCATTTCACAGCTTGTTGGAGTGCACCATGGAGTACACGGTGGTGGTGCAGAACAGTCTGTGCCGACAGGCCGCCCTTACCGTCCAGCCGCCCGCTCTCGAGAGCGATCGAATAATATCCTTGAATATGTATTGGCTGCACTTTTGCGAGAGGCATCGTTCCAAACGCAGGGATCAGATGCCGATTCACGATTTCGCTATAACGCTCGTGAGTCTTGCCACCCAGTGACGGTCTTATCATGTCAAGCCACTTGCCAAAGAATATCGCCAATGTGTCGCGCGAGGGCTCGACATAAGCACCTGTGTCGAGTTCGTGTAACAGACGATTGAGTTCCCGCTCAGCATCCTTTTTGTTGCCGTGGATAGTGACCCACTTTTGCTTCTTCTTGCCCGTATTGGGATCCCGGCCCAAATAGAGGATAATCGACCACGAATTGTTGTTTCGCTTCTTCAACGAACCTGTCATTCTGACCACCTTTTCGAACATTGATGCCGACGTGTATCGGCACTTAATACGGAGCACCGCCTGAGATGCGGAGCGCCTACATGCGGCAGCGAGTTGTTCAGCGAGCGCCGCAAAATCCTGCTTTCCCTTGAGCCCGCATTGCCAGCGATGGCGAAGCAGGGCGCAGTTACAAGAGTTTAACTATTTGATGTTTTCGACGGACGACGTTTCGAACCGTCGTACGCTCCCACCCACGCTTCAATAGTTTCAGCGTTAGATCCGAAGCGTTCTGCGAGTTCTGGTACAGTGGCTCCTAATGAGTAGAGCTTTCGAGCCTCGTATTGGCGCGATCGATACGCACGCACTCGGCATGTTTGCGAGCAGTGAGCCTTGTCAGTCCGCGTCGAATTCTGCGTCACTTCAAACCACCTCTCACATTGCACACACGGCCTGAAGATTTGGTTTCTGGCAATCGAGTCCGCAAACTGGAGCCATAATAAGCCTATAAGACTGCAGGGAATATGTACCCACCTAAGGTCACCGAGTAACCCGCCTCCAAGCCTCGGACGCGCAATAGAATGCTCAATCAATTTGCGATTGATGACAACCTGGATGAAATACTGGGCGGCTTCGATCCAATGCTCCTGCCGGCGAGGGAATAGCCTCGCGATATCCTTGTTCGGATGTACGATCCAACCTCGAACCTTCAGTGAATGAAAGTCCGAATCCAGTTCGGTTACGTACGGGGGTTTCAACGACACTCTTCCGTCTAATTCTCCTTCCGATCCGCGCTCCGGTGGCGGAGGCAGCCGAAGAGATGCGGCCTTGGCGCCGCTTTCAAATACAGCCGTATCGTCTTTCCAGAGGATGTGCTTCTTTACCATCGTTTCGTTGCGAGCTTGTATTGCAATCCAAAAGTCGACCATCGTTCTCATAAACAGGATCTCGAACGCCCAGGAGCGCAACGGCTCGCAATGGCTCCACTTTTCTGGCGCTCCCTCAGATGCGAGTTGCCACGGTCGCTCAGTTTCCACTGTTCCCCCCAGTCGCCCGTAACGGTTCGCGAATTTGAGTATGCTTTTTCGATTCGTGGGCGTTGCGGCAAACGCTCTGAATAGGCCGGGTTCGTCCATTAGGGGCTGATAACAGCGTGCGTCGCGGTTCTCCGTCTCGGGGTCCGCTCCGCTTGAGAGTATATACGGCCGCGGGTCCCGAGTTGCGGCATCGGAACCCTTGGTCACGAACCAAGTGTAGGGACCAGCGGGTCGACGAGCTTCAGGTTGAAGAGGAGCCGTATACGACTCGCCGACGCGTATCCAAGTGTACCCGCCCATGTATACGCGCCAAGTGAACTGCCCCGTCGGGTTGACTCGCCTACCCTCGTTCTCTTCCAGATCTTGATCCATTTGTTACGACTATCCACATTTATCTGTATACAGGGACGATGACACATGATAGTATACAGCAGAATACAGTAAACCATGAAAAAACTAACCGTCACGATTGATGAGGCTGCTGTCGCCTTGGGGATCGGTCGCAACTCGGCGTACGCGGCCGCGCGCACGGGAGAGATTCCTACAATTAAAGTCGGAAAACGAGTATTGGTACCGATTGGTGCGCTGGAAAAGATGTTGAATGTGCCCGAGCGTAAGAATCCACTACCTTCCCCGCCGGGCCCTCGCACCTGAGCAGCGGTGCATTTTGTTACGACCTCTTGTGGTGAATCGGCGCCTGCGGGCTAGCGCTGATTTCCGTGAATAGATTGCTGCCACGGTGCATTCTGAGGGCTAGCCGGGATTTCGTTGTGGCGCGGCGTATGAGAAATATCTTGGAATCGTTGAAAACCTCGAACGCTATTAAGAGGACGCTGTCCGACGGGTCCGGCTTTACACAGCATCCGGTAGGGAGTATTTTTATGGTTCTCATTCACCTGAAGACATGACCGAGCAAGCACTCCGCATGATCAAACATTCTTCGTGATTCGGGCGATTCGTAGACACTTCAGTCATTACCCTTACATTCTACACGCAGATCAGAGGCACGATGCCCAAATTCTCCGCACAAGCAGCGCCACTGGCTACCCAACTCAAGATAGGACGACATTTGACGGCTGACGACTATTCCAAACTCGAGTCCTCTTGGATCGATTGTGTTATGGCTGACCGAGCTGGTCTCCGTCGAGTTACGGACATGGAAGGTGCCGAAATTCTTAACCGCCGGCAAGTGAAGCACTGCGCGGGTATACTGTTCCCTTTTATGCGCCCGTGGGATGACGGGGTCCGAGAATATCGCATTCGTGTCGATTGCCCGGAGATAGAGCGACGTGGCGATGGAAGTATCAAAGAAATCGGAAAGTATAAGAGTCCCACAGGCTCGAAGTCCCTTCTCTACATCACTCCTCACACACCCGCCGAGCATCTATCCAATGTTCTTCTTCCCGTGGTCTTCACGGAAGGCGAGAAAAAGACATTGGCGCTCGCCAGGCTTTCCGCTTTCGAAGCCGAGCAGAGCGAGCCTCGCTTCCTCCCAATTGGGATAACAGGAGTGTGGAATTGGAAGGGGAAAATTGGCGTTGAGACTACCGCTACTGGTGAGCGACAGTCTGTGACAGGCCCTATCGCGGATTTGGATCGAATAGAGTGGATTGGTCGGCCAACTTTTATAGTTTTTGACGTGAATGCGGCTCACAATGCCGATGTCGGCCTCGCGCGAAAGTTGCTAGCGCGCGAACTGCAGCGCCGCGGCGCTCAGGTCCATATTATTAACCTCCCTGAGAGCGGCGCAGACATCAATGGAATAGACGATTACATAGCAGCCTTTGGCCCCGACGCTGCGTTAAGGCTGTTCAAAGACGCTATTGGCACGACCATTCCCTTTGGCTTCAAACGCACCGACAAGGGCATTTCATTTGTCGAGCAGCGAAAAGGGAATGAAGGACATATCGATCAGGTAGAGGTATTTGTTTGCTCGCCGCTAGATGTCACAGCGTACACACGGGATGAGGACGGTATTCAGTGGGGAAGGCTACTGGAATGGAGAGACCCTGACGGGGTACTTCATCGATGGGCTATGCCGATGTCCCTTCTATCGGGAGATGGAACCGAACTCCGGTCTCGATTGCTCGCAGAAGGTCTTTGGATCGCTTCCAACAAAAAAGCGAAAGAGTACTTGCTTGTGTATATCCAGAGCGCCAGTCCAGCAAAGAGAGTGCTGTGCGTTACGAAGACCGGATGGCATGGAGAGAGTTTTGTTCTTCCGGACGAAACCATCGGTCCCGTCGATGTTGAGCCGGTGATCTATCAGAGCGAAACACGTAGCTGCCATGACTTCAAGATTGCAGGAACACTTGAAAGTTGGATCGAGAAGGTCGGCCAGTTATGCATTGGCAACTCAAGATTAGTCTTTGCGGTCTCGCTTGCTTTTGCCGCGCCATTGTTGGGGATCCTGAAAGAGGAATCTGGAGGGTTCAATCTCCGGGGTACCACCAGCGGTGGAAAAACGACCACCTTAACCGTAGCGTCAAGCGTGGTTGGGGGCGGAGGGGATAAAGGATCCGTCAAACAGTGGAAGTCAACCGCGAATGGCATCGAATCAATTGCGCTACGCCACAACGACATGCCGCTCTTTTTGGATGAGCTGAACCAGCTGGACCCATCTCAGGCGGGCGAAACTCAATATCAACTGGCCAATGGTCAGGGGAAGCTCAGGTCTACGAAGAGTCTCGACCCAAAGCAGACGGCAACCTGGAATCTATTGTTTCTATCCAGCGGAGAAGTCAGCTTAGCCCAGCACATGCGTACTTCGGGTAAGCGTGCGAGAGGAGGCCAGCTCTTACGGATGATCGACCTTCCGGCCGATGCCGGAAAGCAAATGGGTGTTTTTGAAAACTTGAACGGACTCATAGATCCGGGCGAGTTCGCGAGAACCATCCGTCAGAATGCGTTGAATCACTACGGTACTCCAGTGCGAGCATTTCTCAGACGTCTAGTGATCACTGAGCGTGAAGAGCTGATTCAAGTGATCGAATCTCACCGCAGCAGGTTCGAAACGGAAGTAAGGAATCGCGTGAAGGGGCCGTGGTCGGAGGAGTGCGCTCGGGTCGCCCGGCGATTTTCGCTCATCGCAACAGCTGGCGAGATCGCAACTAAGTTCGGCGTTACAGGATGGTCGACCGGCGAAGCCATTCGCGGCGCCGAGGCATGTTTCCTGGCCTGGATCAAGGATCGGGGTCACACCGGTAGGTCAGATGAGGAGGACTCTGTTTGTCAGGTGAGGCAGTTTCTGGCTGCAAACGGCAGCGGCAGATTCCAACTTCTAGAAGGCCCGGAGAAAGCGCTGAGGATTGCAAACCGAGCGGGATTTTTAGGTGTGGGAGCTGATGGAACGACAGAATACTGGATTGAGAGGGGCGTCTTTGAGAACGAAGTTTGCAATGGGTTCGATTATCGGACAGTCGCCCGTGTTCTAAGAGACCGGGGACATTTGTTACCTGATGAAGATGGCACGCGTTTTACCCGAAAGAAACACTGTGGCGAACTTGGCCGGATGCGAGTCTTCGTGGTCAGGTCGTCCATTTTTGAAGAAGACTAGATCTCAAGAAATTTATGAAAACCAGCGGGCGCTCCGGGGCCGACGGGTGGTCAAATCCGTACCTAATTGCAATTGCGTGGGTTAGGCGATCTCTAGCTTAGATTGAGAAGTGGGGCACTAGCGGGGCGGCAAGTGGGGCAGTGGGGCTGTAATCTGTAGCGGCCCATTGCAGGAGAGGGGCGGAAAAGTAAAGTGGGGCACTTCCTCTTCTTTGTAAGTTATTTTTATTCCTCGGTATACAGCCGGCACGCCCCACTGCCCCGCTCGCCCACCCACAAAACAATGCTACCGTACATGCTAACCCCAAAAGCGTCCGTGGCAGGTCGCTAGGACATTTACGACCTCACGAGCCGCACCGTCTGCGCCAGCCGACATCCCGGTACGAACTCGCCACGTCCGAGCGCGGCCTTGATCGCGACCTTGTCCGGCGCCGGATCCGGCGGCACGGGCTTCGGCAGGCGCAGAAACTCCGCGGGCAGTAGGGCCGCAACCTCGATTACGACCGAGACGGGGTTTGCCCGAGCAGTGAGCGTGCTGGTAAACCCGTCGAACTTCTTGACGCCCGGCGCCAGTCAGCACGCCGATGACGTAGCCTTCGAGCCGTTCCCGTTGGCGCGCCAGCCGGTCCTTCCGCGCGGCCAGCCGTTTCATTTCGGCGGCGGCAGCCAGTTCGGCTGGCTTCGAACGCCGCTAGGACAGACGCGGTGCGGTCGATCTTCTCGCGTGTGCCAGCGATGGCCGCGTTCAGTTCGCGCTCCAGCTCGTCGCGAAGTTCGGGCGAGAGGTCTTCGGCGTCCATCGCCTCCAGCGTGCTCGCGACCAAGTCGATTTCGGCAACGCAGTCGTACAACGAATTCGCGAAGGCGGCGCTCATGCGCCACCTCCTTTGCGACTCCTGGATGAAGAACGTAGCTGCGATGGCTCGGATCGATTCAAATTCCGCCTGAACTTCGAGGCCGCGACGTTCGAGATACCGCTCGGTTTCGATCACGACATCGACGGCGTCGAGCATGGCCACCATCATCTGTTTGGCCCGCGGGGAGATCTCCCTGGCAGCTGAGTGCGCCGGACCAGACATCGCCGTGTACGTGGCATCGAGCGCGGCCGTCAAGGAACGATCCCGGTTGCCGTTGTATTCTTGAGGGGTAGTTTCATTCACAGTTCGCACTGGCGCGGCTGTGGGCGTCGCCTCAGAAACAGCGCCCGCGGCCGCGTTAGGCGTTTTTACCTGCCACTCAATCGAGCGGCCTATCTGCCGCTTGCAGAGCTCAAACTGTTGCCGCGCGGTGACGCCGTGCTCCTTGAGCTTTTTCGCCGACGATCGGCGGCACGTAGAAGCGATCCGCGTCGACCGTGCTGAACATCAGCTGAGCCCCGGTCATGGGCGATACAACCGGCTTGCCCTCGCTGAAGGCAAGCGAAAGCAATTGCGGGACATTGGTCTCGAATTTGATAATCGCCATTTATGCGACCACCTTTGAGGAATAGCGCCGCACGGTCATGATGTACGAGTCACGGTCGGGTATTACGTGTTTGTTGCCATTCCTGTTTCTCCTTGCAGCGTTTGGCATTGCTGCTTACAAGCACTATACTATGCTCACTTGCGTAAGGATGAACCGGCGCCGCGAGCATCGCGACCGTCAGCGGCAACAGCGAGCCCGACGCGTTCGTAGCGCTGTCCGGCGGCCGCGCAACATCGCCCACCCGTACGGCATCGCGACGAGACAACCGCCGACGATGAACGCGGCGAGGATCATGTGGATCGCCTCGGGCCACAGCGCGGAGTTGAAGAGCGCGGCCCACGGATCGACGTGCGTGACGTTGCCGCTCGCGTCGAGCGTGAAGCCGGTCGGGTCGTTCATCCATCCGTTCGCGGCGACGACGAAGAACGCCGACGCGACGCCGGCGATGCCGATCGGCGACGCCGACCCACAGGTGCACGCGCGGCGGCAGCCGATCCCAGCCGTAGAGGTAGATCCCGATGAAGATCGCCTCGAGGAAGAACGCGAAGCCCTCGATCGCGAACGGCAGGCCCATCACGTCGCCGAAGCGGCCCATCCAGCGCGGCCAGAGGATCCCGAACTCGAACGACAGGATCGTGCCCGACACCGCGCCGACCGCGAACAGCACGCCCATCGCCTTCGCCCAGCGGCGGGCGAGCGTGGTGTAGACGAGGTCGCCGGTGCGCTGCCCCTTCCACTCCGCGAGCACGACGAGGAACGGGACCGACATCCCGATGCACGCCATGACGATGTGCGCGCCGAGCGAGAACGCCATCTGCTGGCGGGCGTAGAACAGGTCGGGCTGATCGACCGCCAGCACGCCGTGCACGCGATGACGTTACGCTCAACGCGATGGCCGACACCGACCTCGCCCGCGTCGACGCCTTGATCGACGATCTGCTGGCTGCGCACGATCCGAAGACCACCGAAGCCGATCGACGTTCCGCGGCGCGCAGTACGACCGCGGTCTGGCGTGGGTGCACTTCCCCGAAGGCTTCGGCGGCTCGAACCTCTCCGCCGATCGTGCAGCGCCACATCGACACGCCGCCTCCGCGAGGCCGGCGCACCGCCGCCGCACGGCACGCTCTTCTTCGGCCTCTCGCTCGCGGGCCCGACGGTGGTGACGCACGGCAGCGACGAGCTCCGCCGGCGCGCGCTGCGCCCGATGTTCACCGGCGAGGAGATCTGGTGCCAGCTCTTCTCCGAGCCCGGCGCGGGCTCCGACCTCGCCGGGCTCGCGACGCGCGCGGTGCGCGACGGCGACGAGTGGGTCGTCAACGGGCAGAAGGTGTGGAACACGCTCGCGCACCTCGCCGACCGCGGCATGCTCGTCGCGCGCACCGATCCCGAGCTGCCCGAAGCACAAGGGCCTCACGTACTTCATGGTCGACATGCACGCGCCCGGCGTCGAGGTGCGACCGCTGCGCCAGATCACCGGCGAGGCGGAGTTCAACGAGGTGTACCTCACCGACGCGCGCATCGCCGACGCCGATCGCATCGGCGACACGGGCGCCTGGCCCTGACGGTGGGCTACGTCGGATCGTCTGGCGTGCACCTGGCTCACCCCATCGAGGACACCGATCAAGTGCCTCCTTCGCTGGTGACGTTTAATTCGGCATTGGACACCTTTGTCTTCCCGATCCCGGCGCCGGGCACGAAGCCCCAGAGAATTAACCCGAACTTTGGGCAAATCGCCTCTACCGAGTGGAGTGGACACAGTACGTATCATGCCCTGCAGGCGAACTTGGTCCAGCGTCCGATCAAGGGCTTGACCTACCAGATCGCCTACACGTGGTCCAAGAGCATCGACAACGGGTCAAGCACCTTCAGCGAGGGCAACGAAAGCTCAAACACCGCCGCAGCGGCGTGGGCCTTCTGATCCACGCATGCAACCGCGGCGTCTCGGATTTCAACATTCCTCACAACTTCGTGGTCAACTTCCAATACGACTTGCCGGTCCCCGCGGCCGTGAAGACGCATGCTCTCGCCAACACCATCTTGGGCGGATGGCAGGTGGGCGGAATCTACACCCGGCAAAGCGGCGGTCCTTTCACCCTGAGGATCAGCTCAGATCAAGCTTTCACGGGAAACAGCCAGGCGGCAGCAACCAGGGGAGCGCAGCGGCCTATGTATGTGAATGCTCCCGGCTGTACGCCGAACGCCGTCACCGGCAACATCGGCCACTACATCAAGACTCAGTGCTTCGCCTTTCCAGCGCCGGGCGTACTGGGGAACCTGGGCCGGAATACGCTCCGCATGCCGGTGTTCCGGGATCTGGATTTCTCGGTGTTCAAGAACCAAAACCTATGGGGCGAGAAGCTGAAGGCTCAGTTCCGGGTAGAGATGTTCAATATCCTGAACAATACGAACCTGACGGCCCAGACGCAGACTATCTTCGACGGCACTGGCAAGCTGGTCTCGACCGTCGGAACGCCGCTTGCTCCGACCGCCAACACCTCCCGTCAGATCCAGTTCGGGCTGAGGCTTCTGTTCTGATCGCCAGTCCGGTGCGAGGGATGCGGCGCGATTTACTAACTTAGCGTGAAGCGTTTCACGCTGGCGGCGCGGCCGGTGGTTTCGTCCACTTCGACGATCACGGCGTGCAATTCCGCGCCGTGGCGCGCGGCTTCCATGCGCACCGGCATCTGGGTCAGGAATTTCTCCAGCATGATGTCTTTATCGACGCCGATGACGGAGTGATAGGGCCCGGTCATCCCGGCGTCGGTCTGGTACGCGGTGCCGTTGGGAAGAATGCGCGTGTCGGCGGTCGGGATGTGCGTATGCGTGCCGACCACGCGCCGAGACGCGGCCGTCCAGATACCAGCCCATGGCGACTTTTTCGCTGGTCACTTCGGCATGAAAATCGAGGAAGCGGACTTTCACGCTCGCGGGCAGTGCGGCCAGCATCTTGTCGGCTTTGCGGAACGGGCAGTCGGTGTGCGGCATGTAGACGCGTCCTTGCAGATTCAGGACGGCGCATTCGACGCCATTGCGCGCCTGCGACCACCACCACGCCCGATGCCGGGCAGGTCCTCCGGATAGTTGGCGGGACGCAGGAGGCGCGGCTGGCGCGGCAGATAGTCGTAGATTTCGCGCTTGTCCCACACGTGGTTGCCGGTGGTGAGCACGTCGAGTCCGTAGCCGAATAGTTCGTCGGCCAGTTGCGGCGTGATGCCGAAGCCGCCGGCGGCGTTTTCGCCGTTGGCAATGGTCAGGTGGATATTCTCGCGCGACGATCTCTTTCAAATGGCGGGCGACCATGGTCCGCCCGGGTGACGCGAAGATATCGCCGATAAAAAGGAGATTGGTCAAAGTGAAATGGGAGCGGAGTTGTTAAGGAGCGCACCACCCTGCCGTCCAGCCTCCGTCATTTGACCCCGAACTAAAGGGGGGAACCCTCCGCGCACCTTCAGGCTTCTCCATGGCGGCTTTCGCCGCCGGAGCTTGCTCACCGGCGCGTATATCGAGACAGGTTCCATGACATTGAGCATTGGATCAATTTTTGAAGGCCGCAAACGAACTTGGCAGGAACGCTCCTCACCGATGATACCAGAGCGGGCTAAGACTGCACGCGCACTAGGGCAGCTCCGCTTAGCTGCCTCTCAGGACCTCGGTGATTTCGCGGGCACCAACGGCGCCTTCTTTGATGATGCGCCACTCGACTTCGGTGATGTCGATGGTGGTTGCGCCCGCGCCGGTGATGGTGCCGGCATCGAGCACCAGATCCACGCGGCCGTCCATTACGCCGAAGACTTCGATGCCGCTGGCGCAAGTCGGCTGGCCCGAAAGGTTCGCGCTGGTGGCGATCAGCGGCTGCGATAAACGTTCGAGCAAGGCATTTGCCACTTTGGATTGCGATTGCCGCAGGGCCAGCCGGCCGGTATTGCCCGTGACCTTGAGAGGCACGCGCGAGGACGCCGGCGCGATGATCGTCAGCGCTCCGGGCCAGAAGCGCCGGGCCAGCAGATAGAAGCGGGCCGAAACCTCCGAGGCCAAGTCCTCCGCCATCACCAGATCGCTGACCAGCAAGGGGAGCGAGCGCTGCGTCTCGCGGCCTTTGGACGCAAAAACGCGGCCCACGGCGTGTAAATTCAGCGGATCGGCCACCAACGTGTAAAGCGCATCGGTCGGAATGGCCACCACTTCGCCGCGCCGCACGGCCGCGGCCGCGCGCTCAATGGCCATCATGCTCGGCCGCTCCGCGTCGATCTCGATTAGGTCGGTTGCCACGTGATTAGTTTAGCGAATGATTACAATAGAAGTTCACACCCGATTTCACACCCATGGAAAATCACCGTCACCAGTCCCTGTTGGACGCCCTCGCTTCGCGCATCCTTGTGTTCGACGGCGCGATGGGCACCATGCTGCAGGAGCACCATCCCACGCCGGGATTTCGGCGGCGCCAATCTCGAAAACTGCAACGAGAACCTGTGCCGCACGCGTCCGGAGTGGATTCTGGACATCCACCGCGCCTATCTGGCCGCCGGCGCGGATATCATCGAAACCAACAGCTTCCAGGGCTCGCCGATCGTGCTGGCCGAGTTCGGGATCGAAGATCAGGCGAAAACGCTGTGATTCTGGCGGCAAAGCTGGCGCGGCAGGCCGCCGACGAGTTCTCCACCGCCGCGAAGCCCCGCTTCGTGGCCGGATCGCTCGGGCCGACCACGAAATCCATCACGCTGCGCGGCGACGTCACGCTTCCGCGAGTTGCGCGACAGCTACTACGCCCAAGCCAAGGGACTGATGGAGGGCGGCGCCGACCTCCTGCTGATCGAGACCGGCTTCGATACGCGCAACGTGAAGGCCGGCCTGCTGGCCGTGCAGAAGCTGGAGCGCGAGACTGGGCACGCGCATTCCGCTGATGGTCTCCGGCACCATCGAGCGTTGGGGAGCGATGCTGGCCGGGCAACCGGTCGATGCGTTCTACGCTTCGCTCGCCCAGGCGGATCTTGCTCGTCGATCGGGCTCAACTGCGCGACCGGCCCCGATCTGATGACCGATCACATCCGCACGCTCGCCGAGATGGCTTCGACGCGGATTTCCTGCTATCCGAACGCGGGCTTGCCCAACGAAGAAGACAAGTATCTGGAGACGCCCGAATCGCTGGCGAAGCAGCTCGGATAAATTCGTCGAGCGACGGCTGGCTGAACATCGTCGGCGGCTGCTGCGGGACCACGCCCGATCACATCCGGGCGATCGCGCAAATGGCGGAGGGCCATCGCTCCGCACGTGGTCAACCCGCCCTCGCACCGGGCTTACTATTCGGGAATCGAACTGGTGGAAGCGGAAGACAGCAATCGTCCGCTGATCGTCGGCGAGCGGACCAACGTCATCGGCTCGCGGCTGTTCAAGCAGATGATCGCCGAGGAGAAATGGGAAGAGGCCAGCGAGATCGCGCGCTGGCAGGTGCAAGCAACGGCGCGCACATCGTCGACGTGTGCCTGCAATCCTCGGATCGCGAAGAGCTCGCGCGACATCGATCCCTTCTACGGGAAGCTGATGCCCAAGATCAAGGCGCCGGTGATGATCGATACCACCGATCCCAAGGCGATCGAAAGCGCGCTGATGTGGTGCCAGGGCAAGAGCATCATCAACTCCATCAATCTGGAGGACGGCGAGGAAAAGTTCGAGCGGATCTGCCCCATCGCGAAAGCGTACGGCGCGGCGCTGGTGGTCGGGACCATCGACGAGGACAAGCTGCAGGCGCAGGCCTTCACGCGCGAGCGCAAGCTGGCCGTGGCGCAGCGTTCGGTGCAGACTGCTGACCGAGAAATACGGCATCGCGCCCGAGGACATCATCATCGATCCGCTGGTGTTCCCCTGCGCCACCGGCGACGAAAACTACATCGGCGGCGCGGTCGAGACCATCGAGGCGATCCGCCTGATCAAGGAAAACATTCCTTACGTCAAGACCATCCTCGGCGTCTCGAATATCTCCTTCGGCTTGCCGGCGGCGGCGCGCGAAGTGGTCAATTCGGTGTTCCTGTATTACGCGACCAAGGCCGGTCTCGATCTGGCCATCGTCAATGCGCAGAAAGCTGGAGCGCTTCGCTTCGATGCCGGAAGAGGAACGCCGCCTCGCGGAAAATCTGCTGTTCAACACGCCCGCCTACGCTCAACGCGGAGACTCCGGATGACTTCGCCCGCGCCGGAGGACTGGCGGGAGCAGACGCGCGAGCAGAAGGCCGCCATCAATCAGTTCCACATCGCGGCGATTACCGATCATTTCCGCAAGACCGTCCGGAAGGAAAAGAAGAAGGCCGCCGAGCTGCCGCTCGACGAGCGCCTGGCGCAACTACATCATCGAAGGCACCAAGGACGGCCTGATCCCCGACCTGGATCGCAAGCGTGCCGAAGGCGCTGGCGCCGCTCGACATCATCAACGGGCCGCTGATGACCGGGATGACCGAGGTCGGACGGCTGTTCAACAACAACGAACTGATCGTCGCCGAGGTTCTGCAATCGGCCGAGGCGATGAAGGCCGCGGTCGCGCATCTCGAGCAGTTCATGGAGAAGTCCGAGACCGCGGCGCGCGGCAAGATCGTGCTCGCCACGGTGAAGGGCGACGTCCACGATATCGGCAAGAACCTGGTCGAAATCATTCTCTCGAACAACGGCTACCAGGTGATCAACCTGGGAATCAAGGTCGCGCCCGAGGATCTGATCGGCGCCTGGCGCGAGCACAAACCGGACGCCATCGGGCTCTCGGGATTGCTGGTCAAGAGCGCGCACCAGATGGTGACCACGGCCTCGGATTTCAAGGACCACGGCGTGGAGGTTCCGCTGCTGGTGGGCGGCGCGGCGCTTTCCGAAAAATTCACCACTACGCGCATCGGCCCGGCCTACGGCGCGCCGACGTTTTACGCCAAGGACGCCATGACCGGACTGCGCATCATGAACGAGCTGATGGACCCCGCGCAGCGCGGAAATCGTCATCAGCACGCACATCTTCACGACGCGCCGGAGCGCCGCGCGCCGGAGGCTGCTCCCTGCGTCGAATCTCAGCACCGCGCGCAGCCCCAAGGTGCGTACCGATATTCCGATTCCCTCCGTCCCGTATCTCGATCGCCGCGTGCGCGAGGTTCCGAATCTCACCGAGGTCTGGAGCTACATCAATCCGTTCATGCTGTACGGACGTCATCTCGGATTCAAAGGCAATTTCGAGAAGCTGCTGGCCGAGCGCGATCCCAAGGCGATGGAATTGTTCGCCGACGTGGAGCGAGTCGTGAAGGAAGTCGCCGCGTGGTTCATGAAGATCCGCGCCGTGTGGCAGTTCTTCGAAGCGGAGCGCGACGAAAACGCGATCCACCTGTTCGCGCCGGGCGCGCCGAGCCGCTGCACATCGTTTCAATTCGGACGGCAGCCGAAGACCGGCGGCCTGTGTCTGAGCGATTACATTCTGGATCCGCGCGAACGGCACGCCGCGATCATATCGGACTGTTCGTCGTGACCGCCGGCGAAGGCGTGCGCGCAGCATTCGGAAGACGCGAAGCAGCGCGGCGAGTATTTCAAAGCTCACGCCATCCAGGCGCTGGCGATCGAAACGGCCGAAGGCTGCGCCGAGTGGCTCCATCGCCGCATGCGCGAGGACTGGGGCTTCCCCGATCCTCCCACGCATGACCATGCAGGAGCGCTTCACGTCGCGCTATCGCGGCAAGCGCTACAGCTTCGGTTATCCGGCGTGCCCCAATCTGGAGGATCAGCAGGGGCTATGGAAGCTGCTGCGCCCCGAAGAGATCGGCGTGCAGCTCACCGAAGGCTTCATGATGGACCCGGAAGCGAGCGTCAGCGCGCTGGTGTTCCATCATCCCGATTGCGCCTACTTCACGGCGAGTGAGGGCCGGGAATAAGGCGCGATGGCATCTCGCCAGAAACGGTCCGCGTTCCGCTAGCGCTTCGCGTTTGAGGCTTGCCCCAGCTTGGCGTCAACGGCCTCCAGCCCTGTGTCGGCGGACCCGTCGCCTCCGATCCCTTTGGCGGTCAGCAGCGCAGCCCTCGCCGCTTCGTACTGGCCTGATTCGTACATAACCTCGGCGGAGCGCACGAAATAGTCGTACTGGAAAGGCGACATCGCCATCGCCAGCCACAGCAGGACGGCGCCTGCCGCCGCGGCAACGCTGACCCGCTGCGCTTCAAAAAGCTGTTTCCGGAGCGCATAGACGACGGCCATCAGGAGGGTCACCGCCGCCCAAAGTCCGGTTGCCCAGCGCACACCTGGAATCTGCGCGAGCGCGCCGACGAAAACCAGAAGCCCGGATGCGACAACGGCCTTGATCAACGGGATCAGGGGTTGACTCTGAACCTTATCGGACGACACCAGAGCAGGGGTGAGCGCTTTGCCGATTCTCCCAAGCAGGACAGCCAGTCGGGCGACCCACGGCACGGGCGCGAGCACCACAAAGGACACCCACATCATGTAATAGCTGAATAGCCCGATGCCCAACCTTCCGCTCAGCTCCAGGAACAGGTAGAACGTGAACGATCCACCCAGGGCCATCGCAAACAAAATGGACCGCGCTCTCGAGCGGACGGCGTCTCTTTCAGTCGCAAAAACGTATGCAGTCACCAGCATGATTTGCAGCAGGATGGCGCTATGGGCCATCCCCAGCCAGAAGGAATCCGCCGGCAGTCCGAACCAGTTGTGCAACACCGTCTGGAAGGACGCGAGCCACTGCAGGACCGCCGGAGTTTGGACGGCGCCGGGCTGAATGCCGAAAAGGCTAGCCAGAACCTTGCCGGCGCGCCAATCCGATTCGCTCTTGGTGATGGCGGTGAAGAAGTAGACCACCGAGCAAGTGATGGCCACCATCGGAAACCCGGGTCCGCAGACTCTGGCCGAAGGCTTACTCGCGCGTTCCGGCGAAACCTCCGGAATCAGAACGCACCATGCCAGCAGCCAGGAGAGCAGGTAGTGGTGTTGGTAGCCATCCAGCAGGCTGGACGCCCACAGCAGCGTGCAAACGGCGGTCAAAACCACCGTTTCCCACTGGGTTCGCCGCCCGAAAACAAACTTAATCGACAGCATGCCGGCCAGAAGGGCGAAACCGATATAGAGGGTGGGCGTCGGTGAAGGGAGCAGCCGGTCGATCCAGGCAAAGTGGGCCGACGTTGAATCCACCGAAGCCATATTGGAACGCGACCGGAATTCTGGTCAGCCAAACATCGGCGGCCAGCACGGCGAACAAGCCTTTGGGCAGCAGGTACGCGCGCGCGGGGTGATACGGCGTGGACCACGGCCTGCTGAGGAAGTTCATTTTTCGAAGCTCTGGAGCGCGCAATTGAAAAGGAGGCGCTCCTCTCCGAGGCTGGCTCCGTTCGCATCGCGGCAGGAATACTGAAGTTCAGCCTTCGGCGTCACTGCACAACGCCGCTCCAGATAGCGCTCTGGGATGGCTGCCCGCCGCCGCTCCAGGTAAGGCACCCAAAGGCGCGGAAGAGCCTCGCGGATTACAACCTCGGTGCGCTCTCCCCGCGAATCAATGTCGTACGCTTTTACGTCGCAGCGAACGCCAAGGCCAAGCGAGAACATTCGCCACGCAAAGCGTTGGTCGAAGCGATTGGAGCCGAAGTAGTACGACGCTGGAATCCACAGGCTCTAGCAGCACGAAGCCCCAGAGAACTGCGTAGCCCCACGCGGCCAGCTTGGTCTTGATAGCGAACATAGATCAAACGGTACCTACCCTGCTGTCGGCGAGGCAGTACTTCACCTACCCCCTGGCCGGCCCAGTTTGCAAGAACCAAAGTTTCTCCGACTTGGTCTATACTTCGCCGGAAGTATATAGCACCATAAGAAAGGCTGTCAAATGGTGTATTTTACGGCTGTATTTTACGGCGAGTGAGGGCAGGGAATAAGACGCGCGATCTAAGACCGATTCTGATCCGAATCGCCTTCCCACGAACGCTTCTTTTTGCGGGCTCGCTTTCGCGCCTCCGCTGACTTGACACGCTTCTTCTGGCCCGGTTTCAAATAGAACGCGTGGCGCTTGATGTCCTTAATGATTTCCTCTTGGAGGACTTTTCGCTTAAAGCGCTTGAGCGCGCTCTCCAGGCTCTCGCCATCGTGTAAATGAATTTCAGCCAACCGAACGTACCTCGAATCTGTGCGAGTTAATGCTTCAGAATAGCAGCTTCCGGGCGAAAGTTCACGCGCGGCGGATCGCCTGGGCCACTTCAATGGCCATGTCATAGCGGCCGAAGGGGGCGCTGAGCTGCACGCCCGCGGTCATGGATTGCGAGCGCTCCAGCATCTCGCGCGCGATGGCCACTCCGGCGGCGCGGGCGGCTTCGGCATTTTCGGCGCCGCGCATCTGTTCCATGTATTCGCGCGGCACCGGCACGCGCAGCTCGTTCACCATGAACTCGGCGTTACGGAAACTGGTCAGCGGCCAGACGCCCGCGATGACGGGGAGCTTATAATGCTCGGTGCGTTTCAGGAAAGCTTCCAGCAGATCCAGATCGAACACCGGTTGGGTGACGACGTAATCGGCTCCCGATTCCACCTTCTTGTCCAGCCGGCGTAGCTCCTCATCCAGTTGCAGCGACCCAGGATTGGCGCCCACGCCGATCAGCAGCGCGGTCTGCGAACCCATCGGCGTGCCCGCCCAGATCCAGGCCCCGGTTCAAATGATTGGCGATGCGTGATCAGGCCGATCGCGTCCACATCGAAGACCGCGGTGGCGTCCGGGTAAGTGCCCATGCGCGGCGGATCGCCGGTGATGCAGATCAGATTGTGGACGCCGGCGGCGTGCGCACCCAGCAGTTCGCTCTGGATGCCCAGAATATTGCGGTCGCGGCAGCAGAAGTGCAGCACCGCCTCGATTCCGGCCTGCTGCTGGATCAGCTGGCAGGTGACCTGGGCGCTCATGCGGGCGCTGGCGCGCGGCCCGTCCGGCACGTTGATGCAATCGATTCCGGCGTCCTTGCACAGCTTCGCGCCGGCGATCTCTTTGGAGGCGTCCACGCCGCGCGGAGGCAGAATTTCGACGAACGCCACGAACTTGCCGGCCGCCAGTTTTGCTCCCAGCTCGCTGCGGTCCGCGATGGGGATCTTGGGGTCAGGGCTTGCGCTGCGTTCCGCCGGCTCCGAACTCGCAGCGTGAGCGGCTGGCCGCCGGGCTGGAAGCTGCGTGCTTCGTTGCGGATTTCCTTGATGTGCTCGGCCGTGGTGCCGCAGCAGCCGCCCACGATCTTGGCGCCGGCCTCGAGAAACCGCCGCGCAGTACTGCGCCATGTATTCGGGCGAGCACAAATACAGATTGCGGCCTTCCACCGTCACCGGCAAGCCCGCGTTCGGCATCGCGCTCAGCGGCTTGCTCGGTGTGCAGCGCCATCTTCTCGATCGCCTCCAGCAGCACCCGCGGCCCGGAAGAGCAGTTCAGCCCGATCACGTCCACCGGCCACTGATCGAGCGCGCGCGTGAAGTCTTCGGTCGACGTTCCATCCTGCAGATTCCCGTCGTCTTCGATGGCGATCTGCGCAATGAGCGGAAGCTCGTCGTCCCGCAGCTTCGCGCACCGCCAGCACCGCCTCGCGCAGTTCGTCGAGATCGCGAAACGTTTCGAGAATAATGCATCGACACCGGCCTCCACCAGCGCCTCCACTTGTTCGCGGAACAGTTCGCGAGCCTCGGCGAAGCTGACCGGACCCAGGGGTTCCAGCCGGACTCCCAGCGGCCCCACGGCGCCCGCGACGAACGCCTGATCGCGCGCGGCTTCCTTGGCGATGCGCACGCCGGCCTGGTTGATCTGCCGCAGTTTTTCGGTGAATCCAAAGGCCGCCAGGCGTTTGCGGTTGGCGCCGAACGTATTGGTTTCAATGATCTCGGCGCCGGCGCGGACGTACTCCTGGTGCACGTCGCGAATCATGGACGGCAACGAGAGATTCAGCTCGTCATAACAGCGGTTCAGGAACACGCCTTTGGCGTACAACGCGGTTCCCATGGCTCCGTCGGCGACCAGAATACGGTCCGCAAGAGCCTGGCGAAACTCAGCGCCTCGGTTGGAAACAGCGGCCACTCCCATGTCTCTTTACAATAGCGCGGGCCGCAAGCCTGCCGTATTTCCGAGAACTCCCGCGATGGCTGCCGGAATCGCGGATCACACTTGGAGCGTGCGGGAACTGTTAGAATGCACTGGAATCGATGCACCTACTAAAGTGTTGGATCATAGGACTCGCATTTTCACTTATCGTTGTGGCTAGCGAGGCCTCTGGACCCCATACGCCCTTCGGGATCTTGGCGGCCTTATTCGGAATTCCCCTTTTTATACTCACAGCCATGGTCACAGGAGGCCACAGGAACGAGGATAGCCTTGCGCTAGCACTGATGGCTTTATTCGGTAGTGTTTTTTACGGCTTACTGCTCTACGTGATTTCAGCTTTCTTCGGGTGGATCAAAAAGCCAGGGAGACAGATTTAGCCCGCCGTATTTTCCGGTCCGGGTCAGCGCCAGTTTGGAAAAATCTTCGTGCGCGTCTGTCCGCAGGCCTCGAGCAGGCTGGCGACTCGTTTCCGGCGGCGCATGGCGAGTTCCAGAAGCTGCTCCAGCGCGCCGTCGTCCCCTTGCAGCCAGGCGGGTGGGATCTGCTTGATCGCCTGATCGACCACGGCCTCCGGGAAATGCACGATGCGGTCCAGCCAGGGCTCGAAATCGCCCAGGCCGCGGACCTCCTGGTACACTCGCGGCCGGAAATAGAGGCCGTGCAACGGAGAATCGTGGAGGCGCCAGTGGGGGCCATCAAAGATGAACCCGTGATCGATCATTTGCGCCACGAAGCCCAGGCGCTGGGGATGCGCTTCAAACGCGGGCAGCCATTCGCGCACCCGGGCCCGAAAAAAAATGGCCTGGCGCGAATCGGCGTTCCCCATCCACTGGTCGAAGGCCAGCGTGCCCAGAAAATCGGTCCGGTTTTCCACCTGGGCAGTTAAGGTGTCGGGAAGAAAATCGTAGACCACCAGCCGCGCCGGGTCGCCCGGGAAACGCGACCCATAGTGCCAGCCGGGCTCGACCGGTTGCCGGCTGGACCCTAACTGGAGACCTGCCTCCGGATTCTGCCCCAGGAATTCCAGCGTGATCCGGATCATGGCCAGCTCTGGAGTGGCGATGCCCAGGTATCGCAGGAATGCGCGGCGATCCATTCGTTCACCAGAATGCGGCGGTGCTGCGGATTATTGGAAAATTTGACGACGTAGCAGTGCCCGTCCGCGGCTTCAATTAGATGCGCCTGCGCCCCGCCGCGCATTTTTCGAATTAAGCGGCGCGCGTCAACAGGCATTAGCTCCAACCGGCATCGGAACCAGCATGCGTTCGCACCAAGGGCATTAAATGCTAGTGGGTGAAGCGAGCCGGATCTCGCGTTCGAAATGCAGTACTCTTAAAGATTATATGGCGGATGACAAAGACACCAACGCACGCCCGGCTCCCGGCGGCAGCAGCAAGGAAGAAGTCGCGCTGGAACTAATGCGCTTCATCGCTGGGACCACCGGTTACGGGAAGACGTCGACCGGCGCGGGCTTCGGCGGGAAAGCTCCCCAAGACGCCGGATGAGCAGGTAGACGCGCTGCTGCACCTCTACGAGCGCTGCCGCACGGTGGTTGGCGTTAAAGAATAGCGTCTCAAGTGTGCGGGAGACGCCGGCTCGCTGCTATCTCGGCTAGCGCCTCTTGCCGCTTTTCTTCGCCGCTGCCTTCTTCTTAGGCGCGGAGCGCTTTTTTCGCAGCAGCTTTCTTAACTGCTGCCTTCTTTGAAGACTTCTTGGGAGCGCTCTTCTTCGCCACGGTCTTTTTGGGAGCGGCCTTCTTGGCTATCGCCTTCTTCTTCGCCGCCGTCTTCTTAACGGCCGCCTTCTTCACTGCCTTTCGGGGGGCGGCTTTCTTGGCAGCCGACTTCGGGGCGCTCTTTTTCGGGGCGGCTTTCTTGGCTACTGCTTTTTTAGCTGCCGTCTTCTTGGCAGGCGCTGCTTTCTTGGCAGGCGCGGCGGCTTTTACGACCGGCTTACGCGCGGGGGGTGCGTCCTTGGGCGCGGGCGGCGTTTCCTCCACGATCTCGACCGTTTCCACAAGTATCATCGGCGGAGCGCCAGCCGGCGGCGTGGATACGGGCAGGATGATCTCCTCATCGTCGTCGTCCAGACCGTAGTCCCCTAAATCGTCGTCCAAACTGAGTTCAGCGCCCTCATCGTAGTCGTCGAGTTCATCGTCTTCGGGCGAAAGCCGGTACTCTATCATCAAGCTGCCTCCTCGCTGGTGGTAATCACAGTTCAGGATATCGCTTTTTCGATCGAAAACAAGTGAAAAATAGTTTTGCGAAAAGCTGCCGCGCAATCTCGCTGGAGAATTAGCCAGCGTGGCCCGAGGTCTGCTGGGGCGCGGCCGCTTTGGCGGGGTTCTTTTCCGCCGGAGACGACGCCCGCGCCTTGGCGGCGCCCTTGCCCTGCGGCGCAGCCTTGGAAGCCGTGCTTCTCCGCACAGCCGCTCGCGGGGCGGATCTTCTGGCCGCCGGCTT
>CAVYPH010000014.1:0-44119 GCA_963770345.1 Bryobacteraceae bacterium
CTTCCGCCCAATCTCATCCACAATATTCACCTGGCAAGTATAAGTGCCCGGAGGAAGCTTAGCCAAAGCCACCTGGAATTGCAGCGGAACCGTACTCCGCCGTCCTTTCAACTCCTCGCCCAGCCGAACCGCCGGAGATTCAAACGCCTTCTTATCGCCCAGGAAAAACGCCAGGTTCGCCTGAACACTGGTAGCCTTCGTCTCAGGCTGCGTAGCCGGATCGTAAACCTCAAGATACACAAAAAGGTTCTGATCCTTCCGGAACACATGCGTCACACTAGGAATTAGCCGTTGCCCATCCTGCACCAGCGGATCGGCGGACAGCAATTTCTTCTTCGTCCCGGCATCGCCCACGGCCGCCGTCAAAGCCTCCCGCTGCCCGCTCCAAACAACCGAGCTCAGCTTGAGGCCCTGCTTCTGGTCCACCATATTAGGAACGTTAAACGACGATTCGAAAGTCCCCATCTTGCCGGTGGCGTTCTCGCGCGCCAGCACCTTCAACTTGTAATCGCCCGGCGCCAGCGTGAACCCGGTGCTGTATTGAAAGCTGCCTCGTTTCTTCTGCGTCGCGTCCGCGCCCAGTTTCACCTTGATCCCATCGCGCACGCTGCCCATCAACTTGCCCTTGCCGTCGCGCACCTGCCCGATGAAATCGAATTCCGTAACCTCATCGGCCCCTTTCTTTTTCATGTCCACTTGGGCCGTGGGAATCTTCACCGACACCGGCACGAAGAACGCATCCTTGGCAATGCGGAAATAATCGATCTCGAGCGCCATCCGAAGATCGGTCAACGGATCGCCCAGCAACAGCGCTTCTTGAAGCTGCTGCTCTTTATCGTTCGCATTGAACTTCGCAAACTGCTTCTGAGCAAAGTAGCCGCCGCGATAGTCCAGCTTCGCGTTCAGCTTCTCGTTCAACACAACTTTCAGGCGCCGGTACTTGCCGTCTCGCGCGTCGTTCGTACTGTAGTAACCCAGAATGTAGTAGCTGCCGATATCCTTCTGCACCTGCTGAATATCCAAGAGCCAGGTCGTTGTTATCCAGGAACGCTTTGCCGCCCGTATCGGCCGCCAGCGAGGTGAGCGTCTCCTGCGCGTCGTGAGCCGAACCCCGCTGAGCGGTTTGCGTGCCGCCGCTATAGATGCCGGTTCCACGCGGAGAGTTCTTCGTCGCATCTCCGGCCGGAGGAGTAGCGCTCAATCCGCTGGCGTCGATCGGGTAGAACGCAACGTTCGCCTTGATCGCGGCATTGATCGTCGCGCGCAGTTGCGATTGATTCTCCATGCCTGTCTTCGGAATGCCGCTCGAGAAGTAAACCAGCGCCTTCTTCTCCGGCAGCGGACCCAGCATCTTGGCCGCCGTCTCCAGCGCCGCCAGCTTCTGATCGGTATTGAAGATATTAAATTCGGTCTCGTCCGCCACAAACGCCGCGCCGGTGTCTTCCTCGTTGTCGTCGCCGGTGTTGGCCAGCCCAGCTAAGTCGGAAGCCTCACCGATGCGGAATCCCTTGATGGTCGAGACCAGCGTCTCGCGGTCGTCGGTGAAGTCCTGTTCCACGCGGACCTTGTTGGTGTTGGTCATGATGGCCACCAGATCCGACGACGTCATCTGTTTGGCCAGAAACTTCAGCGCCCCATCTTGCGCGCGAATCTGATCCTGAATCGGCATCGACGAAAAATCGAACAGCATCACCATCAGACGGCGATCCTGATAGCGAATCTGTCCCGGCGTCGAAGCGCTGAAACCGGCCGGGACCACATGCGACGTGGGCGCCGCGATGGACGCCAAATTGACCGGGGCCGCCACCTCTCCGGTGAGTCTCTGAAATTCGAATACGGAGATCGGTTGCGGTTTGCCGTCTTCGGTGAGCGTGAAGTCGCTGGCCTTCAGGCCTTCAATCACCTTGCCGGACTTGTCCTTCACCTCTACGTTGACGATCACAAGATTCGTCGACGACTTGAAGGTGAACGTCTTTTGCGTGTCTTGCGCCGGCAGCAGCAGTGCGATCGAAAGGAGAATCGAGATGCGTCTCATATTAGAACCGAAGCCTCACAGTGGCCGTTACAGTACGCATACCGCCGGCGCCGGTAGCCAGATCGTAGTTCACGGCGTTGATGACAGTGCCGATACCGCTGATGTTCACGTGATTGAGCGTGTTGCTCGAATCGACCCGAAACTCCAGCCGGCGCCGGTCGTCGCCCAGCCGGAACGATCGCGCAAGCGACATATTGATGCTGAATTGCCACGGTCCGGGGATTGTGTTTCGCGAAGCATCGCCGTAAAAGCCCGACGGTGGAATCGCAAACGCCAGCGGATTGAAGTAACCGGAACCGTCGTCGACCGGCAAGCCCGTCGCATTCGCACGTCCGCTGCCGATGGCTCCCGTGCCGCCGTTGTTACTCTGGTTGCCCAGCACTCGCGCCGTAAATGGCGTTCCAGAGCCAAGACTCACACTGCCGCTCAGCGTCCAGTCGGAGAATGCGCGGTTCACCCAGGGGTGGGAACTCGGAACAAATCCGTTATTTCCGAAAGGCGACGTCAGCACATAATTGTCGGCGAACACATGGCGGCGGTCGAAGCTCGAAAGCCCTCGCTCGGCGCGAAAGTTTGTGTCGTCCTGCACGATCGTGTTCCCAGCGCCGCCAAAAGTCGACGTGTCGTCGATCGATTTCGAATACGTGTAGGTGAAGTTGGTCGAGACGCCTCGCCGGAAGCGCCGCATCACCCGTACCTGACCGGCATGATAGATGGAGTCCGCATCGGATGAATCGTACGTGAAGCCGACCGCGTTGCCGATCTGGCGGTTCTGTTCGGCTGTTAGCGGAGAGCCGGCGGGCGCGCGATTTGGCAACCGGTTCAGATCGAGCCGCGTGCCTTTCGTGCCGATGTAACCCAGCTCGACTACAACCGATCGGGTGATGCTGTCCTGGAGAAATGCCGTCCACGTCTGCGCGTATCCTGTGCGGTAGTTACGGTCGACCGCGAATGTGTTCTTAATCGTCTGATCCGGCAGCGCGCTGACGAATCCGGTGGCCAGATTAAGCGGATTCGCCGTGCTCGTGGTAATCGTGTTGCTGGTCGCGAAAGGCGGCTGCGATGCAAGCCTTGGCGGGAACTGCGCCCAAACCGATCCGTTGTAGTAGATGCCATAGCCAACGCGAAGCGTCATCTGCGGCCTCTTCGCCCAAGGCTTCCAGGCGATGCCGATTCGCGGCGCGAAGTTGTTCTTGTCCGGGTTGATCAGGCCGCTCGGAAACGCGCCGCTATACGGACCCGCCTGGCCCGGCGTCACCGCGGCCACGGCCGAGAAAGCCGGCCCAATGTCCAGGTTCGCCATGCGGTTGTACTTTTCCGTGTACGGAGCGAAGTACTCGTAGCGCAGGCCGGCGTTAATCGTCAGGTTCGCTTTCACCCGGAAATCGTCATTCATAAAGAGGTTGTAAACCGAATCGCGAAAGTAGTTACTGGTGCTCCCATATCGAATCGAGGCCGATTGCGGAGTTCCGAGCAGGTAATCGGCGAAATCGAAACCGGTGCCTGGGAGAGGATTCCCTTTACTGTCGAAGGCGCTCGTGTCGATGCCGCTGAAGGTGTAGGAACCACGCGCATTGGAATCGGTCTTGGTGTTGAGTTGGACGCGGCGGAATTCACCGCCGAACTGCATCGTGTGCTTGCCCTTGACCCACGTGACGCCCTCGGTAAGCGAAGACGTCTGGTTGCGCGTGAGTATCGGGCTCGCATCCGACAGGCCGCCGAAATTCGTGAAGCTCAGGTTCGGCGGACCGTAGTTGATCGGGTCGGTCGATGTTCCTTGAATCCCAAGCAGTGCGGCCACGTTCGCTCCGTTGGCGAAAAACGGAATCGTTTCGTTGGTGTTGCGGCTGAAACTGAACCTCAAATTGTCGATCACTCTCGCCGTGAAGTTATGCGTGTATCCCACGTTCGCGGAGAGGCCCTGGCCGTCGCCCGTGTCGTCGAAGCCAAACAGATTCGGACTGAGATTATTGCGCCGCTGCATGTTGAAGGAACCATCGAGCCTGTTCTTCGAGTTCAGCGTGTGATTCATCCGCAGACCGACGTTATCGGTGTCGTTCGGTACCGCCGTGGTGAAGTGATAGTTCTGCGTCGCCCCCGGGACATTCGGCAACGGAAAGTACTTCAACAGCGCTTGCGCGATTGGATTGACGCGGCTGGCCGGGATGATGTTGCCGGGAAACGGCGCGGCTCCGATCGTAAATCGTCACCGGAACATTTGTAGCCGCCTGCGAGAAGTTACCCGCCCGTTCCGGCCGCCGTCGGTAGTGTCGACCACTGGTCCGTCGCGGCGCGGGATCGCTTCCCATTGTAGGTCAGAAAGAAAAACGTCTTTTCGTCATGGACGAGGTGTTTGAGGATCAACGGTCCGCCGACCGTGAGACCGAAGCGGCCCGAACCAAACGACGGCTTGGCCACCTCTGCTCCGCTGATGGAGAACTGTTTGGCGTCCAACACGGAGTTGCCGAGCGTAAAGAACACCGATCCGCGAATCGTGTTCTGGCGTCCACGTCCCGCGCGATTGCCGAAGTTGCTAGCCGAACCCGGGAGCTCCGTTGCCGAACCTGCGATCTCCACGCCCACCAGGACCGCCTGCTCCGCGTCCGCCGCCGCCAAAACCGCCGCCACCGCGCCCGCCGCCGAATCCACCACCGCCAAAACCCCCTCCACCGCCGCCACCGAAACCTCCGCCCCCGCCTCCCGGACCACCGCCGCCGGGAGCCCCAGCTCCGGGAGCACCAAGACCACCAGGACCATTAGGTCCACCCGCGAGATCACCACCGCCCCCCAGGCGCATTGCGTCCATCCGCGCCTGCATCTGGAAATCAGCCTGCGGCGCATCCTGCAAACCGCGGCTCAAACTGCCGTTCACCAGGAACGAATCGCTGGCATCACCGGTGGCTGCAGCCTGCTGACTCCCACTCTCGGTCTGGCCTCCGGCGATCATCGTCGCCAGTTCAGTTGCATTGGCGCTTTGCGTCAGGTTCATGTTCTGGAAACCGCGCCCGCCTGGCCCACCAGGGCCGCCCTGCCGCCGCGCGGCGACCATTGGCTTGAGTTCGAGCGTCCAATCTTTCACTCCAGCGTCCGAACCCATAGTCACGTCCGCGTGCGCCGGGGTAAATCCGAACACTTCGACCGTGAATTTCCAGGCGCCCGCGGGCAAATCGGCAAAGCGATAGCGGCCGGTCTCATCGGTGGTAGTTGTTAGCGTGGTGGTCGCCGGAGTGGCTCCGGTGAGTTTCGCCGTTACCGTCGCGCCGGGTATTGGTTGGCCGCCCGCGCGGACCATGCCGCTGAATTCGACTGCCTGCAACAGACCTGCAGCGAGCAGGATCGAAAGGAAACTCTTAAACATGAAAGGCCACTCTCACATGACGATGCGCGACGTCCAATATGTTACACGAATACTCCATTACAACCCGGCGCTATTGTTAAGAATGTTAACTACTTAGCGCGATACAATGGCAGTGATCTCATGCCAACACAACTGGAAGGAATCTCCATTTTGGGCGCCGAATCGGACGCCAGCCAGCGGGTACTCACCGCAGATGCCCTAAAATTTATCGGCAATCTTTCTCGTCAATTCGAGAGCCGGCGGCAGGAGCTTTTGCAGCGCCGTCTAGCCAGGCAAGCGGATATAGTAGCCGGCAAACTTCCGGATTTTCTGCCCGAGACGGAACATATTCGCAAAGCTAAGTGGACCGTCGCACCCATCCCCAAAGATCTGCTCGATCGCCGCGTCGAAATCACCGGGCCGGTAGATCGCAAGATGATCATCAATGCGCTGAACTGTGGCGCCAACGTATTCATGGCCGACCTGGAGGACTCCAACTCGCCGACATGGCAGAACAACATGGACGGCCAGGTCAATCTCCAGGATGCCGTCAACAAGACCATCACCTTCAACAACCCGGACGGTAAGCAATACAAGCTCAATCCCAAGATCGCCACTCTGCTCGTTCGCCCGCGCGGCTGGCACCTGGTCGAGAAGCACGTCCTCGTCGACGGCAAGCCTATTTCCGGTTCGATCTTCGATTTCGGCCTTTACTTCTTCCACAACGCAAAGACCTTGCTCGCCAACGGCAGCGGTCCGTATTTCTACTTGCCCAAATTAGAGAGCCATCTCGAAGCCCGCCTCTGGAACGACGTGTTCAACGCCGCCCAGGACGCGCTCGGCGTACCGCGTGGATCGATTCGCGCGACCGTGTTGATTGAAACTATCCTCGGCGCGTTTGAAATGGACGAGATCCTCTACGAGCTCCGCGATCACTCCTCTGGATTGAACTGCGGCCGCTGGGACTACATCTTCAGTTTCATCAAGAAGTTCAGCGCCCGCGAAGATTTCATGCTGCCCAACCGCGCGCTGGTCACCATGGACCGGCATTTTCTCGCCTCCTATGTTGGTCTGCTCATCCAGACCTGCCATCGCCGGAACATTCACGCGATGGGTGGCATGGCCGCGCAGATCCCCATAAAGAACGATCCGGAAGCTAACGAGCGAGCGCTCGAGAAGGTGCGCCAGGACAAGCTTCGCGAAGTGAAAGCGGGCCACGATGGGACATGGGTCGCGCACCCCGGCCTGGTTTCCATCGCCAAGGAAATCTTCGACGCGCACATGCCCGGACCCAACCAGATCGACAACAAACGCACCGACGTGTTCGTCACCGCGAAGGATCTCCTGATGGTTCCGGACGGGGAGATCAGCGAGCAGGGCTTGCGGATGAACATCGATGTCGGCATTCAATATATGGCCGCGTGGCTCAGCGGAAACGGCTGCGTGCCGATTTACAACCTGATGGAAGACGCTGCGACCGCCGAGATTTCACGCTCACAAGTATGGCAGTGGGTGCATCACGGAGCGAGCATGAGCGACGGCCGGCCGGTGACACCGGATCTGGTGCGCCAAACCGTAGCTGAGGAAGCGGCGAAGCTCAAAGATAAGCCGAATGTCGAACGCGCGGCGAAGCTCTTCGAAGAGATGATGCTGAAACCAGAGTTCACCGAGTTTCTGACCCTTGTAGCCTACGACAACATCGACTAATCGTTTTTGATCCGCGTTCATTTGCGTTCATCCGCGGCCCAAGATTTGCTAAATTCGCACAATTTGAAGTAATGCGCCACTGGTGTATCCACGCGGATGCCAGTAGCTCATGCTGTAGCGAACGAGCTTCTGAAGCGGACTAAATGCGGCCGGCCTTTATTTCTTCAGCCATATAATCCGTCGCGCGCCACGAGAGCGCAAGAATCGTCAGAGTCGGATTCTTTTCCGTTGGGGTAGGAAATGCCGCGCCGTCCACAACAAACAGATTCGGCACTTCATGTGACTGCGAAAAGCCGTTGAGTGCCGAAGTCTTCGGATCGGTCCCCATGCGGCACGTCCCATGCTCGTGAATGGCGCTGCCCGCGACATCGAGACTGCCACGTTCAAAGGGCAGAATTTCCGCCTTCGCCGCATGCAGAATCTCTTCGGCGGTGTCGTACATATCCTTCGCCATCAGGCGTTCGTTCTCGCCGATCTTATACGAGATCTTCGGAATCGGGACCCCGTATTGATCGAGCCGGCTCTCATCGACCGTCACACGATTGTCCTTGCGCGGAAGCACTTCGCCGTACGGATGCAGAGCGACCAGGGCCGGATATCTCTTCTTAATGTCCTGCTTCAAGGAAAGACCAAACCCGGGAAGCTGCTTGCCGAAAGCTGCGTTTGCCTGCGCCCCCGACGACCAGAACTGCATGCCGAAACCGCGTAAATACGGGCGCTTCGCTTTGGCCGCTGAGCGCGGAAGGTACACGTGTTCCCCTCCGATACCGTCGTCGTTCTGCGTCGGGCCGCCGACCAATTCCGGAACGAATCCGTACATGTGGAAGCGGACCTGTTCGGTCAGGTAACGCCCGATCACATCGTTCGAATTGGCAATACCGTTCGGATACTTGGCCGATTTCGAGTTCAGCAGAATACGCGTCGAATCGATGGTCGAAGCCGCCACAATCACGCGCTTGCCGTAGACCTTGTACTCTTCCCTGGTCAGACGATTGAAATACTGAACGCCATTCGCGCGGCCGCTCTCGTCCACAAGGATTCTCGCCGCGACGGCATTCTCCACGACATGCAAACGCCCCGTGCTGAATGCCGGATAGATCAGATAGTCCGTGGAGTTGAAGAACGCCCCAACGTCGCAACCCTTGCCGCACGCCCCGCAGAAGTGGCACTTCGGATGTCCGTTGTGGGCTTGCGTGAGAACGGCGCGGCGTCCGGCGACGATTTTGATTCCGGCGCCGGCCGCGGCTCTCTGCAACAGGCGCTCACCGCATCGTGGCGCGGCCGGTGGCAGATGATACTTGCTTCCCGGGAGGAACGGTTCGTCATCCGAGCCGCCGCAGACGCCGATCAGTTGATCCACCTGATCGTAATAAGGAGCGATGTCCTTGTAGGCGATCGGCCACGGAATTTCCCAGCCATCGCGGGCGGGCTCGTTGAGGTTGAGATCGGAATAGCGCAAGGATACGCGGCCCCAGACGTTCGTCTTGCCGCCCATTCCCCACACGCGAACGAGATCAAATGGATTGCCCGGGTCGGTGAGGTACGGAGCTTGCGTCTTCGTATCGACGTAGAATTGCGGAGGCTGCTGCCCCGCCGCGCGCTTCTGGCGGTCCTCCCAAGGCTTCACGTGGGACCAGAACTTCGCACGTTCGAACTTCATGCCGGCGTCGAGCATTAAAACATTTACGCCCTTTCGCGTGAGGTTCCAGGCAGCCATGCCGCCGGACGCGCCGCTGCCGATGATGATGACATCGTGGATTTCCGGGCTCTTTTGGATTTGCATGATTCAGATCTGATGTTCCGGGTGCGTACAACCCTTAAACTCGGCGAGGAATGTGTTGCCGTGCCAGCCCAACTCAGTTACCAGACCTTCCCGGGTGCTGTAATAGGCATCGATAGTCGAGTCTTTCACCAACCGGAAATGTTCGGTGTCTTGAGATTTCGTAAGAAACGCCACTTGGCCCTCAGGCGCCAGGCGACGGAACTTGGCTTTTTCGAAAAATGAGAGAGCATCCAGCCAGCGCTTCTTATATTCGGGGCTTCTGGCCGCCGCCGCGTCGATGATCAGCGGCACGCCTGCGTCCGATGCGCCAGGCGTATCGGATCGCGGAATAATGTGATCCGCCAGAAGGGCAATCAGCGCCATTTGCGCCGCGTTGAATGCCATAGGTTTTGCGGGCGCCGCGGACGGCACCACGGTCTCGGGATGCTCATGCTGGCCTCGCAGCAACGGAGCCGTTACCTGAACTACTGCCAGTGCCTTCAGCGCATCGCGTCGAGTATTCATAGTTGCGACGATTATATCGGGTTCGTCTACAATGTTTCGATGGGTCTCAGTCTCGTTGCTGATGAAGTACTGTGCCTCCTGGAGTCAGCAAAGGGACAAAGCTACCTGGGCGAATCTGTTACCTAACTGGAGCACGCATTGCAGTGCGCGCAGCTCGCTCGGGATGCCCAGGCGGACAGAGATACAATCCTCGCGGCTCTGCTGCACGACGTCGGACATATTTGCCAGCCTTCAGGCGATCATGAATCGGCCGGTGCTCTATTTCTGCGCGATCGCGGTTTCTCTGAGACGCTAGTCGCGTTGGCGGAAGGTCACGTAGCGGCGAAACGCTATCTGACGGCCACCAACCCGTCCTATTACTCCCAACTATCGGAGACGAGCAAAAAGACTCTCGCGCTACAAGGGGGTCCGATGACGGCCGCGGAGGTCTCAGCTTTTGAACGCGATCCGTTGTTCAAGGAAAAGCTGCGCCTTCGTTCGTGGGATGAACGCGCGAAGGTCCCTGGACTCCTGGTGACGTCACTCGAGTTCTACCGGCCTACGATCATCGAGCACCTGGAGCGCAGCCGTGGGCGCGATTCTAAACGGCGCCCAGGAATGGTAACATAGCGGTTACAGTAAGAATGCACGCTCTTGATGCTCTCGGCAATCCAGTCCGCCGCACAATCCTGCGGCAACTTCGGGACTCCCCATTGTCTGTCCACGAACTGGCTGCGCGTTTTCCAATCAGCCGCCCTGCAATTTCCCGGCACCTCCGTATTCTGGCCAAGAGCGGACTGGTCGAAGCCCGCAACGGCGGCGTCCGCCACCAATACGCTGTCCGCATCAAAGGCTTCACTCCGGTACGCGACTTTCTGGACGAGTTCTGGGACTCCGCGCTAGCGCGCCTGGAGGAGCTTTCCCGAAAGTGATTCAGAAATCGATTCTGCTGCATTCCCCTTCCGATGAGGCCTTCAAACTCTTTACAGCGCGTATTTCCGAGTGGTGGCCAAAGACCCACCGGCTGACGAAAGATCCGGAGAGCGAAGTGTTCCTGGAGTCGACGGGACGCTTCTGGGAACGCAGCCGGATGGGCGCGAAATCGAACTCGGCCGCGTGTTGGCCTGGGAACCGCCGCACCGCTTGGCGCTCGATTTTTACATGGGCACGAGCGTGGCCCAGCCCACTGCGTTGGAAGTGACTTTCACTTCGGAGAATGACGGCACGCGAGTAACGGTTCGCCACCGCGCCAAGCCCGAAAGCGAAAATCTGTGGACCCTGCGCGCTCCCGTATTCGAAAGATCGTGGGAAGCGGTGCTCGCCGCCTTAGCCGCCGGGTAACCACTGTGTTACCTTAGTGCCGATGAAGACGTCCCAAGTCTCGACCTCTAGTATTTACTTGCATTAATTAGAGGAACATTGCAGAATGGGCTATGCCCCAAGCTGCAACGCGCATTCTTCTCTCCGATGAGGAGCGGGCGGCCCTGACGGAGTGGTCCCGTTCCAGTGCGGGAGAGCATCGAATGGTCGAGCGGTCACGCGTGATTCTATTGGCCGCAGAGGGCCTCTCGGCCCGTGAAATCGCCCGCCGGCTGAAGACACGGTTGGCTCGTGTCTCCAAGTGGAGACAGCGGTTCAGCCGTGATCGTCTGGCTGGATTGCAGGACGCCCCGCGATCGGGCAAGCCCAAGACGTACGATGATCAAGCTGAGAAGAGGATTCTGGTTCTGCTGGATAGCGACCCGCCGGAGGGATACAGCCAGTGGAATGGCCGACTACTGGCTCAATCGCTGGGCGACGTGAGCGATGATCAGGTGTGGCGAGTGTTGCGCAAGCACAAGATCCAGCTCCAGCGCCGACGCAGTTGGTGTATCTCCACAGATCCGGAGTTCGGGCCGAAAGCGGCCGATGTAGTGGGTTTGTACCTGAGTCCGCCGGAAAACGCCATCGTCTTGTGCGTGGATGAGAAACCGCATATCCAGGTGCTGGAAAGAGCACAGGGTTGGCTGCGGCTGCCTAATGGAAAGGCCTTGAATGGGTTCAGCCACTGCTACAAACGTCACGGCACGAGTACGTTGTTTGCTGCCCTGGAAGTGGCCACCGGACAGGTACAGGTCGGTCATTATCCCCGACGGCGGCGGAGGGAGTTTCTCGATTTCATGAATGATGTGATCGCCGGACACCCCGACCAGGAGATCCACGTGATTCTGGATAATCTCAACACGCACAAGCCCAAGCACGACCGCTGGCTGGCGCGGCATCCCAAGGTGCGCTTCCACTTTATCCCGACGTACTCATCGTGGTTGAACATGGTGGAAGTATGGTTCAGCATCCTGAGTCGCCAGGCGTTGAAGAATCTCAGTTGCACCGCCGTCGGCCAACTGCGCCAGGCCATCGATCGATTCGTGCGAGCGTATACAGCAACGGCTACGCCTTTCGAATGGACCAAGGCGGTAGTGCTTCCGTCGGCACCAAAGCGTCGTTACTCTGATTTATGCAAGTAAGTACTAGATCACGGGGGTGTTAAGGAGCATAAACGTGGCCAAAGCAAAAACAACCGGCGGGACGAAGGAGAACCCGTGGAAGCTCCGGCCCCCAGTGGGGGTTCGGAGTATGAGGCCTACCAGGATGAAAAACTCGACCCTCCGGCACTGGTCGTGAAGGTGGGAAAGACTGAGTTGCGTTACCACTTGCGCTGCATCGACGACCTGCATGCCATGCTGAAACAGCACGGCGACTGGATACTGCTGGGCAGCGCGGATGAACAGAAGCCGGCTGTAGTTTCCACTCAGGGCAGTTTGAATTCTTTCTTGATGACCAGGACATTCTTCGCAGCCTGGTCTTGTACCGGACTCTTCATCGCAGCGGACTGCTGGCTGAATTTGTAAGCATCGTTGATCATCGTCTTGTTCTTGGTTGCCTGGCCGAGTTTATAATCCGCCAGGCCGAGGTAAAAGAGCGTCGTCGCCTTGAGTGTCAGATTGTCCTGAACGTTCGGGAGAGCAACTCGAAGAGCCTTGTCCGCCAGATCGAATTTGTTGTCCGACGCGTAGCTCACGCCGGCCATCCAGTTACCGAGGCCGATCACCGAGATCTTTTTCTTCTCCCAGTCAGTGTCTGAGATTCCATCCGGCTTTGGTTTGGACGCGACGAATTCCGCCGCCTTCGATCCATAAACGGCCGCTTTCGCCATTTGGGTCTTCTGCGCCATGTAGTAGTCGCTCATTGCCAGCAGCAGATCCTCATTGAGCTGTCCGTTTGCATAAACCTGTTCGCCGAATGCGGCCGCCCGCGGCATCTGTTTTGCTTGTTGTGCCGATTGGGCATACTTGCCGAGCGTCTGCGCTAAATACTGGCTCTTCGGATTACGCTGATTAAGCGTCTCTACGAGTTGCATTACGCGGCCCGCGTCGGTCGACTGCAAGGCGGTCGAATAAAGCGAATATTCCGTGTAGGTGTCGACCTGTTTTGCATAATCCACGGCCGCCTTCCATTCCTCTTCATTGCCGGTCTTGGGCTTGGCGATTATCTTTCGCGCAATATCGGATGTCGTTCCGGACCACTTGATGATTCCGTCAGCATCTTTCTTTCCTTCCGAGGCTTTTAGTGCGGCATAAGCGGCATCGAGATCGTCTCCATCCATACTGAGAAGCTTGTTGCTGGTTTCGAGAACCTTATCGAAATTGCCGGCCTTTTGATACAGGCCGTCCATCTGCGTCAGCGCCCAGCCGGTGGACATTTTGTCCTTTTCGCCGAACTCTGTGACGTATTGCTCGAAGAGAGCGAGTTTCTTTGCGGGGTCCTCCTCCGACATGGCTTGCTGGAGAACCTTGCCCTCCGGCGTAGCCGGATTGATGGTTGAGAGCGTGTAGCGCTGGCCGAAAGCGGACCCGGCCAGTGCAAGAATAGCGAGCAGCTTAAAGTTCGGCGACATAGACTTGAGTGTTCCCTGTGCGGTCGCTGGCGAACGCGACACGCTTTTCATCATTAGAGAACGAAGGATGTGGGTGTGTCCACTGGGGTCCGTAAACGGTGTCCCCGGCGGTCTCCATCCAACTCAGCGTTTCCGTCGTGGCGGCGCTGCGTGCGGCGGCGAAATCTTCGGCCAACGCATAGCGCGATGTCGCCCATTGCGAGCCCTGGTTGCTGGAATCCGACATGCAAATATGACGAAGTTCGCCCGTGCCGGCGTCGATGAGATGGAGCCCACGGTCAGGGTGATTGGTGTCGCAAAGAACTTTTGTTCCGGCCCGGTTCGGCGCTATATGCCAGGCGTTGAAGTCCGCGATCCCCGTGATCTGGCGCGTCTCCCAATTCAGGCGGCAGAGACGGCGGGGCCAAACTGTAAAGACGATATCGCCGGTGCGGCCGAGGAACGTTTCGTGCACGATGAATTCGTCGTTTCCGTGTTCGTACAGGCATTCCATTCCCGTCCCGTCACGCCGTACGCGATACATCCTTGGGGCGGGATCGCCCGCAAAAATCAGCCAGTTGGCGTTCGTGGGATGGAATTGCGGGTGAATAACGGTGCGCGGGAATGGAATCAGCGACCATTCCTTTCCGTCGGCCTTGCCAACCACGAGCCCGTGTTGACGACCGTCCTTGATAGCGGCGGTGATCCAGGTGCCGTTCGAAGTGAGGGAGCACTCGCCGAGTTGCGCGCCGGGAAAATTCACGACTTCGCGTTCCCGGCCGGTGATGACGTCGAGCATCCACACGCTGCCCGCGCGGACGAAGAAAAGTTCACGGCTAAGCGGATGAATGGCTGGGGAAAACGGATGAATGGGTTCGCCATCGGTCAGTTGACGGATCTCGCCCGATGGGAACTTCGCCTCAAATAGCTGCGCCGTGCCGGTGCGGTACGAGATGAAGATGAGCGCGCGGCCGTGTGGAAAGAACGAGCCTTGCAGAAAATACGTCGGATGGTTGACGGATGGGTGCGAGGTGACCTGGTAGATCTTCGCGCCAGTCACCCGGTCTTGAAACGACGTGATTTCGGGCGGAGAGAGGGTTCCTTTACCGGCCAAGATACTTGTCCCGTCCTTTCACCAGGGATTCCATTTTGCGATCGGCGACGCTGCGCTTTAGCATCCAGAAGCCACAGTCCGGATGAACCCATGCGAGACGGCCTGGACCGAGCTTCTTCTCGATTTCCTCTATTCGACGCGCGATCTGTTCCGGCGTTTCGACATGATTGATCTTCACGTCGATTACGCCCAGTCCAAGTTTCAAACGCGTGTCAACGGCACGGAGAGCGTCAAGATCTTCGGCCGGCCGGTGGGCGAGTTCGAGGACCACGTGATCGGCGCGGAGCGAGCTTAGAAAATCGGTCAACGCCTGCCAGTGGCCCTTCTGAATGGTCTGGCCGCCATAGTTTCCGAAGCAAAGATGCACCGCACTCCGCGGCCCGGCTGCATCGAGAACGATGTTGATGGCTTTGGCTGCGAGCGGCGCGTCTTTTGGGTTACCCGGAATATTCGCTTCGTCGATTTGGACGCAGGCGCACGGCAGGCCGCGCACCTGTTGCGCCAGCACTTCGGCGATGGCGATCGTCAGTGCCTCGAAATCGTTGTAATGGTGATCGAGCAGCGTGCGCGAGAGCATGTACGGACTGGTGACCGTGAATTTGAAGTCGCCACCCGAGACGGACGCCGCGAGTTCGCAATCGGCCATCAGATTTAAGCCGCCTTCACCGATTTGCCCGGTGACCACGCCGGCCGCCTTTCGCCGGAAGCTCATTGTCTCTTTGCGCTGGAAGGCTTCGTGATCGCTGCGGCCAAGGTTCGTGCGAATGCCGGCCATAGGCGTGATGAAATACTCGATCATTCCGTTGGTGTCGGGATGATTCACATCGAATCGGTACAGTTCCCCGTCCGTCGGGAGGTCGATTCCCGCCTGTCGCTGGATGTTGAAGACGACGCGCGTGGCATCGGTGCGCGCCTGCTCGCTTGGGAGCGCGGCGAGCCAGTCAGGGACAGGGTATGAACCGACAGTTGTGGTGAGGATAGAAGGGTTATTCGACATTATGTGAAAGATGAATGATAACAGGAAGGGTATGCTAAACTGGCCTTTCGTGCCCGCTTAGCTCAGTTGGTTAGAGTACTTCCTTCACACGGAAGGGGTCGCAAGTTCGAGTCTTGCAGCGGGCACCATCGCAATACCTGCCTACTTCCAATACCAGCGGATACCCACGTAGGGTCCATACATAGTGGAAGTCACGTATTCGGTTTGCTTCGGCGACGTCTTGAAGTGAAACGCCTTGTAACCTAACAAAATTTCCAAGTGCCGCGCGCGGATGGCGGCCGCCGCCTCGGCATCCCAAATTACCGCATGATAGGGTATTACAAATCCCGAGGCCTGCGCTTCCACGCGAAAAGCCTTGCCCGCTGAGTGTTCGATGCCTAATCCCAATGAGGGAAGGATCAGCCACCGGGTTCCTGCCCCGTTGTTGGGGATCGGGTTGCCGCTGGAATCGTTGACTATCGTCTTGAAAGGCGCGTCAATCGTCGTGTGGACCGTCGTGTACTGCACTCCCCAGAGCGTCTTCAGCCGGAAATTGCGACCCGCGGGGGGAAACGGAAGACTCAGATAGTCCCACGTTATTTTCGCGCTCTGAACCTTGTAACCCGTCGCCAGAACATCGCCCGGGGCATAATTCACGCTATAAACGGTGAGATTTTGGTCCGCGGTCACGTTCGACGAACGCTGAGTCTGAAAATACGAGATTCGAAGTGTATTATATTTGCCTGCGGGAATGCTGAGCAGGATACCGGGCGAGATCGGACGGCGCTGGGGAAACTGGACCGTCGACGGGTAGGTATTCGTGTCCAGGGATCCGCCGCGCAGGAGCGGCTTACTAGTAGATAGCCAACCGTAGGGTTCGATCGAAAGCCCGTCTCCGGTGTTCTCCGATTCATCGTCCGCAGCCGGCGTCTTGGCGGCAGGTTTCGGCGCGGACGTTTGTGGCTGCTGAGAGGGAGGCTGCGGCGCGGAGGGTTGGACTGGCGCCTGCGGCTGCTGCGAGTAGCATTGAGGATTGTTGGTCAGAAACAGAAGACAGGAATAGAGTAATGGAGTCCGGAGATTGATCGTCACTAGTTGCACGCCCGAGTATTCAATTCTACTGGATGCTCAAACGTCGCCATCATCGAGCACAACTTAACCGTGAGGTACACCCAGCATTAGGCGTACGGAGCCGTCCACTGGTTTGTTAAATCTATGTAAAGAGACTGTCCCATGATAGAGTTGAGCCCATTCATGTCCCCGTACGAACAGAAACCCTGGCTCAACCTCTATCAAATCCCGTATACGCTGCCGGAGGACGTCTCCACGGTTATCGACGGCTTCGAGCGGAGCGTTCGCCGTGCGCCCGATTCGCCAGCAATTTTCTACTTCGACGAGGTAATTACGTTCGCTGAACTCGACGCGACTGCCGGCCGATTCGCCGGGCAGTTAGCAGCTTGGGGTGTTGGAAAAGGCGACCGCGTCGCGCTGTGGATACAGAACGATCCGCAATTCGCGGCGGCTCAGCTCGGGGCATGGAAGCGCGGCGCTATCGTCGTGCCGTTGAATCCTATGTTCAAGGCGAAGGAACTGGAATTCCATCTCATCGACTCCGGCGCAGTTGTCCTCGTCTGCGGGGAAACACCGCCGCCCTCGATCGCCGTCGAGCATATTCTGACGTTGGCCGAGTTCGATGCCTTGCCGCCGTCCAGCGCCAATGTGCGTGTTCCCGTATCTCCGGATGATACGGCGTATCTGGTGTATACGTCGGGTACCACCGGCAATCCGAAGGGTGCCATAATTCTGCATCGCAACGTGGCGTTTAATGTGGAAGTATTCCGCCAATGGATGCAGCTTGGCCCTGGCGATGTGATTCTCGGACTCGCACCGCTCTTCCATGTGACCGGTCTGGTGCCCCAACTCGCGGCTTCCGCGATGCTCGGTCTGCCGCTGGTTCTGTTCCACCGATTTAATGCCGCCGAGGCGCTACGGCTTGCGGCTAAATGGCGCGCCACCTTCTGCGTCGCGGCGATCACGGCTTACATCGCGCTTATGAACGAGCCGGGTGAGCCTCAACCGTTTGTGGCGAAGTGCTACAGCGGGGGAGCGCCGGTCGCGCCCAGTTTGAGCAAGCGCTTTGAAGCGCGGTTCGGCACTTACATTCACAATATTTACGGGCTTACGGAGAGCACTTCCCCATCGCACGCGACTCCGATGGGCGTTCGCGGGCCGGTGGATCCAAAGAGCGGGGCACTGTCGATCGGCGTTCCCATTCCAAACTGCGAAGCCGTCATCCTGTCGCTTGAAGATCCCGATCGGGAAGCTCCGGTTGGAGAAGCAGGCGAACTGGCGCTGCGAGGACCGATGATGTTCCCAGGCTACTGGAATCGGCCGGAAGAGTCGGCCAGAGCATTTCACCGCGGATTTTTTCGCACCGGAGATGTCGCCATCATGGACGAGTCTGGCTGGTTCTACATCGTCGACCGGAAGAAGGACATGATTGTCGCTTCCGGATTCAAAGTCTGGCCGCGTGAAGTGGAAGACGTCTTGTATCAGCACCCCGCGGTGCGTGAAGCCGCCGTCATCGGCGTGCCGGACGAATATCGAGGTGAGACCGTGAAAGCCTATGTGGCGCTTCGCGAAGATTATTCATCTCGTGTTACGGACGCCGAGATCATTCACTTCTGCAAAGACCGTATGGCCGCTTACAAATATCCGCGCCAGGTGGAATTCGTCGACCAGATTCCAAAGACGGCTTCGGGTAAGTTCATGCGCCGCGCCCTGCGCACAGTCACGTCAGCGCACTCGTAAGGTGGTCTGAGCCGTACTACTGTCCACAGTTGCCCGCACTTGATATGTTCCGGGCGGCACTGGCGCATTCGGCACGGTGTACAGCGGAACCTGTTGATAGATCACTCCATCTTCCTGCTCGTCACCGGCGGTCAACTGCTGTGTTGTATGGAAGACTGCGGCGCCTGTCGAATCGAGGAGATCGATAGCGACGGTTCTGGCCGACTCGAACGGACTCGAATCGTGCAGCCGGACTCCCGCCTGAAAACAGGGCTTGTAAGTGTTCGGTGGGTCGGCGCCGGGCCCTATTCCACAGGCAGGGAAGTAGCAAGGGACGGCGCAGTTGGTGACACCGTAGCCGGAGACGTCCAGATCGAGGCTCTCCACTGAAAGTTCGATCCCAGTGGCGGGCGTACCAAACCGCAAACTCGGACCAATCCGGGCCCAAACCAGATCGAGGCTTTCGGAAAATCCGCCCGACGAGCCGGCGTTCACGTTTTGCGACTTCGAGATGAATCCGATCCCACGAACAAAGGTTCCGTTTTCGCTGATGAGTCCGGATATTTGGTATTGCAGGGAATCCTGAAAGGCGCCGAGCGCATTTCGAAACGGGACTCCTTTGTAGAGCACCTTCAGGGTCGCGGACAGGTCCGGCTCGGTTGTGGGATCGAGCCAGAGATACTCGTTGCCGCTGAAATCGAGTTGAAAGACGCGGCCGAGTTCGTCGATCCGGTAGGGCGCCTCAACCGACCCATCAGCCACTATGAACCACAATTTCCCGCCAATGATTTCCGTTCGCGCCACCCGCCGCGTTACGTAACTCGACGTCGTAACGCGGCTGTTGATGCGATATACCCAAACGTTGCCGACCTGCAGCGGGAAATATGTGCTGGTGGCGAGTGCGGCTGCCACCGGATCGGGCTTGCTGCTACATTGCACTTGGGCCGTCACCCGAGCCAGCTCAGCGCCGCTGCTGTCTATCAACACGAACACCATTCCATCCGAAATCCAATCGCCAGTCTCCGATTCGCCGGTGGCGGATATGAGCCCGGTCAAGGATGGTCCACTCGCGCTGCCAACGCGAACTTGCACTTGCCCGGTCGTTGCAACGGCGGCCCAGGCAATCTTGGCACGGCCCAACTTATTTGCAGCGCATTGCGTGATCGACGAAGGGCGGATCACCATCTTGCTCTGGGCCTGCAAACCCGAAATGAATGCCAGAAAAAGGACGCAAAAACGCATCTCCCCAGTTTATTCTCCTGTGCGCGACGGGCCTGATATACTGGCGAATTCAGACCTCAAGAAGGAGCACACCTCATTGCGAGTCGGTATTATCGGCGCCGGCGCGATTTCCTACAAACACGCGCAAGCCTACAAAAACATCGGATATGAAGTGACCGTCTGCACCGACATCAACGAGGCAAGCGGAAAGAAGTTCGCTGACCAGTACGGCTGCGAATACGTGACGACGTACGAAGAGGTGTGCCGCCATCCCAGAGTCGATTACGTCGATGTCTGCACGTTTCCGGACTTCCGTCTGCAGCCCATCGAAATCTGCGCCCAAACCAAAAAGCACGTCCAGGTGCAGAAGCCGATTTCAACCAGTCTCGAAACAGCGCGCAAGATGGTGGACACCGCCAAGAATGCGGGAATCGTTCTTGGCGTTGTCAGCCAGCACCGGTTCGACGACTCGAGCCGGTTCCTCAAGAAGTCCATCGGCGAAGGACGCATGGGCAAAATCCTACAAGCCGACGCCTATGTGAAGTGGTATCGCTCGGCCGAGTACTACAGCCGCCCGATCAAAGGAAGCTGGGCTGTGGAAGGCGGAGGGGCACTTATCAACCAGGCCGTCCATCAGGTCGACGTACTGCTATGGCTGATCGGCCCGGTGAGGGAGCTATTCGGATACTGGCAACTCGGCGCCATGCATAAGATCGAATCCGAGGACGTGATCAATACCATGCTGCGCTATGAGTCCGGGGCGACGGGCGTGATTCAGGCGTCGACCGCGTTCTGGCCCGGCTATTCCGAACGCATCGAAATTCACGGGACCAAGGGCACGGCCGTTCTGGCCGGCGACAAGCTGGTCACTTGGGATTTGCAGAACGATTCCGGCGACGCGCCGCCGCTGGCGAAAGAAGTGGAATCGGGCGCATCCGATCCTATGGCAATCCCGCTCGAGCCGTTTGAGCGCCAGTTCCTCGATTTCGGCGAAGCCATCGAGACGGGCCGGAGTCCGTTGGTCTCAGGGGAAGACGGTTACAAGGCTCTGGAAGTTGTGCTCAGCGCTTATCGCTCCTGCCGCGAAGGGCAGAAAGTCACGATCGGCGGATGACCACGACTGTTCGAGTGCCCGCCTCGAGTGCAAACCTCGGCCCGGGGTTCGACGCTCTCGGCATGGCGCTCAGTTTGTATCTGGAGTGCAGATTTCGCCAGAGTGCTCACCTTTCGATTAGCGTCGCCGGCCGCGACGCGGATAAAATCTCCCGAGGCGAGGACAACCTAATCTGGCAAGCCGCGCTCACCGTTGCCGGCGGTGTCGGTGAGACTCTGCCGCCTATCGAGCTCGAGATCGACAACGGAATTCCTCTCGGCAAAGGGCTTGGATCGAGCGCCGCGGCGTTGACAGCGGGCGTTGTGATCGCGGACCGGCTGCTTGGACTGCACTGGAAACCACTCCGTATTCTCGATGCCGCGGCCAAGATTGAAGGCCACCCGGACAATGTTGCTGCCTGCGTACTGGGTTCTATCGTTGCCAGCGCGATCGATTCCGGGGGCGTCGCACATGCCGTCCGGTTGGAACTTCCCGACCGCTACAGCGTTTCGGTGATTGTTCCCGATTTTGCGCTCGCTACCAGTAAGGCACGTTCCGTACTGCCGGAAACGTACAGCAAAGCCGATGTTGTCTTTAACATTCAGCGCATCGCTTTATTGATTGCCGCCCTGGCTACCGGCTCTACGTCCGCTTTTCCCACAGCACTCGAAGACTGCCTGCATCAACCTTATCGAGCCCCGTTGGTTCCCGGACTCGCGGAGGCGCTGAAGCTCCGTGCACCCGGTCTGTTGGGTTGCGTGCTGAGCGGCGCAGGTCCGTCGATCCTCGTGTTTTACGAGCGCGGGTGCGAAACCGTTTGCGATCTGGTGCGTCAGATCTTCGAATTGCATGGCCGCAGCGCGGAAATTCTCTCGACCAGTATCGCCCGCCAAGGCTACCAAATTCGCTAGACTGAGTCGAGGTACCCGGATACTCCGATGTGGGGACTAGGGGCATTCGCCGCACTCCTTGCCATCTCGATTTCAACCGCGCAAGCTGAAGTTCTGCTGAACGGCCGTATTACAGACGAGAACAATGCTGTTGTCGGTGGCGCGAAGGTGGTGGTGACGGCGGCCGGCGTATCTGCGGAAGCCGCATCCTTGGAGGCAACCAGTGATGGCACGGGCGCATTTCGACTTCGGCTTCCCGCGCCCGGCGATTACCGGCTTAACGCACAGCGAGAAGGTTTCTTCCAGGTCAAAGACCGTCCGCTAACCATTGCCGGCACAGAGCAGGATGTGACTATTGTGCTGCAACCGGCGAGCGAAGTTCACGATTCCACCGACGTCGTTGCTTCCCCGCCCGGAATCGATTCTTCCACGACAAATTCGGAACACACGATCACCGGCAATCAGATTCTCGAGGTTCCTTACCCATCGAACCGTAACCTCACCAGCGCGCTGCGGATTCTGCCCAATGCGATCCAGGACCGCACCGGCGCAATCCATATCGACGGTGGAGGACAAGACCAGGTCATGTACACGTTGAACGGGTTCAATATCTCCGACCCGTTGACCGGACAGCTCGCCAGCCGCCTCAGCCTCGATTCCCTTCGCACCGTGGAGGTGACGTCGGGACGCCTCGCGCCCGAGTTCGGGAAAGATTCGGCTGGGACCATGGCCCTGCGGACCACCACTGGCGACGACAAGATGCGCTACTCCGCCACCAACTTCGTTCCGGGCGTTACCGAGCAGAAGGGTCTCGTGCTCAAGGATTGGGGGCCGCGATTTAATGTTTCCGGACCGATCAGTAAAGGACGCGCCTGGTTTTCCGACAGCCTTCAGGTGGAATACATCAAAAACATCGTGCCGGATCTGCCCAAGGGCCAGGACCGCGCGAACAGTTGGCGATTCGACAACCTGTTAAGCGCTCAGGTTAGTCTCACACCGTCAAACGTGCTGTCCATGGGCTTCCTGATGAACTACTGGTACGCCCCCAAGACTGGCCTTGGCGCGCTCACTCCTCCCTCGACGACGCTCGATCAACGGCAGCGGCAGTGGTTCTACTACATTCGCGATCAGATCTATTTTCACAGCGGTGCGTTGATCGAATTCGGTTATGCCGGCAATGAAACTTTCGGACGCCAGATTCCGCAGGGCAATGGCCTCCTGCTGATCACTCCCGATGGACAACAAGGTAACGCATACGTGGACGGCACGCGGAAGGGCGGCCGCCAGCAGGCGATCGGCAATGCGTTTCTACCTGCGTTCAACTGGTTTGGCCGGCATCAGATTAAAACCGGCGTGGATTTCGATCGTGTCACTTATTCGCAGAACATCAGCCGCACCGGTTACGAGAATTTTCGCGTCGACAACACCGTCTATAGCAGAGTGCTGTTCGCCGGTTCAGGTGTGTTGGGCAAATCGACGTACGAGGCGTCGTCGTATATTCAGGATTCCTGGAACATTCCGCATCATGTCTTGCTCGAGTTTGGCTTGCGTCAGGATTGGAATCAACTTCTCGGCAATAGCAACGTAGCGCCGCGCGTCGGGATTGCCTGGTCGCCACGAGGGTCGAGCTCCTTCCGTGTTTCCGGTGGTTACGGAATCATTTACGAGATGCCGTCCCTGCGGCTGTTTACCCGTCCCGAGGACCAGTATGCGCTGACGACGATTTACGATCCCACTGGAAATATCGTCAGCCCGCCGTTGCCGACGTTCACGGTGATCGGTCCGTGGCATTTGAGTACGCCGCGGTATCGGAACTTCAGCGCGGCCTTGGAAAAGGAGCTACCGGCGCGTATGTTGGCGCGCGTCAGCTACTTGAACAAACGCGGGAGCAACGGCTTAACCTACGGTACTCCCGACATCACTCCGTCCGGGTCTTTCTACGCACTGACGAATGCACGCCGCGATTCCTACGACTCGGTGGAATTCACCGTCCGCCAGGCGTTCCGCGATCGATTCGAGTGGTTGGCGAGCTATGTCCGATCGCGCGCGCTTTCGAATTCCGTGATCGATCTCACGTCGGATTATCCGGTGCTGATCACCAACAACTCGGGCCGGATGCCGTGGGACAGCCCGAATCGCTTCATGACCTGGGCATACCTGCCGCTCCCTAGGAAGAATTGGGCGGTCGCGTATCTCTTCGAATACCACGATGGTTTCCCGTTCACGATACAAAATGACGAGGGCCGGCAGGTGGGTGCGCTCGACTCCAGGCGGTTGCCTTACTTCCTCGAACTCGATCTTCATATCGAGCGGCGCCTGCAATTTCGCGGCTACAATTGGGCGGTGCGGGCTGGAGTCAACAACATCACAGGACACCGGAATCCGAACGATGTGAATAGCAACATCGCGTCGCCGCACTTCCTGGCCTATTACGGGGGGCAGGGGCGCACGATCAATTTCCGGATTCGCTGGCTAGGTAAGGTCGAGAGCCACTAGTGCGGACGTTCGTCCCCGTGGCCTTCCTGGCGGCGATTCTCGGTCTTCTTGCGCCTCGTTTGCAGGCGGTGCTTCAACACAAGTTTCGCGAACGGCGCTGGTTGATTTTAGCTTCGGCCGGTTTACTGCTGGCGATCTTCTATGCCTGCCTAGTGTGGTGCGGCGCGTTTACGCTGCCGTTTGCGGTTCTGGTGGCGGCTTACGTCGCTGTTCCGTCTGTATTCGCCTATGTGAAGCGTGACGCGTCCTTCGGTTGGGATGATTTCATCGTCATTTTAGCCCTGTGGCTTCCGCTCGAACTCGCCGTGGGCAGCAGCTTTATTCCGCGCGAGCTACAGGGCTTTGTGAACAACGTTGCGCGTGGCGTAGCCATTTTGTTGGCGCTGCTGGTGTTCCTGATTGTGCGCCGCTTCAGTGGCATGAAGTACCGGCTTCCGGCGTCGGGCCGCGATTTTGCGCTTCCGGTTATTGCTTTCCTTTGTGTTGCTCCGTTCCTGATCGTGATCGGTCTCTGGCTTCATTTCCTCGCCCCGTTTCACGCCCCTGTATTCGGTCCGCTGACCATTCTGGAACGGTTTGCCTTGATACTGGTGGGAACGGCGTTGCCCGAGGAAATTCTCTTCCGAGCGCTCATCCAGAATTGGTTGATGCAGAAGTTCGGCGAGACAAATCGCATTCTTTTTGTCGCCGCATTGATCTTTGGTCTCTCACATTTGAACAACTCACCTGGCCCTCTGCCAAACTGGAGATATGCGATACTCGCGACCATAGCTGGCTACGCATATGGAAAAGTCTTTCAGCGAGCGTCCAGCATCTTCTCTTCCGCCACGCTCCACGCGATGGTCAATACCGTCCGGCACGTCTGCTTTTGAAGCTATCTGCGTTTTTCTTGCGATCCTTGCCTATATCTGGTGGCTGCGGCCGCTGCTTCCTCACTTCTGGGTCTGGATTCTCGCGTTCGTCATCGCTTCCCAGGTGTGGCGGCGCGAGACACTTTCCCAACTTGGATTCCGCGTTGATGGTTTTGTGGAAACTTGCGTCGACTATGGCCGGATCGTTCTCGCCACCGCCACAATGATTCTGTATGCCGGCCTCGCCTCTGGAACGATTCGCGAGATTCCGTTGCAGGGCGCAATCATCAACTTCCTCATCTACTGCGGGTGGGGTCTCTTTCAGCAATACCTGCTAAACGGATATTTCGCGCGGCGGATTCGACCGGAATTCGCCGCTGTACTGTTTTCACTGGCCCACTTCCCGAACTGGTTCCTGATGGTGACGACCCTGATTGGCGGATATGCCGGAGTACGAGTCTACTCGAAACACCGGAACCTCTACGCTGTTGGACTGGGCCACGCGATTTTTGGATTCGCGCTCTATCTGACCGTTCCCGATTCCATCAGCCATCACTTATATGTTGGACCGAAATACTTCACCGCGGGGTTTTAGCGTGACCCTTCGATGGAAATCCAATGTGTCACGGCTGGCCGGCCGGGTCCCTGGTGAAAGCGGTATACGGCCTCTCTGATCTCGCGATCCGCGACTGTTTCCCGGTCGGTTTGACGCAGATGCTCCGCCCACGATTCCACTACGTAAATCTCGGCACACCGGCCTGGGTCGGTGGGATCGCGGAACAATCGCCAGCGGACCGCTCCGTCCCGGCGCCGCACCCGCCGCATCTCCATCATCACTTGCGCAAACTTTTCCATTTCGGCCAGATTCACGCGATACTCCACCATCACCAGCACCGGTCCTTCGCCGGGTTTGAGATCTAGCGCAATGTGGGGTTCCGAGTATTGCGCGGCCGGAGTCAGATCCAGGTGGCGAGTTTCAATCAGACGAAAGCGAATTGCGGTAATCAGGCCGGCCAGCATGGCCGCGCCGGCGCTGCCGATGGCCACTTTTACTCCCCAGCGCTCTCCTACCGCACCCCAGATGCCCCCCCCGGCAGCCATGCACCCCTGGAAAACCAGCAGGTAGATACCGAGGGCTCGAGCGCGCACCCAATCCGGAACAACTGTTTGGACCGACGTGTTGAAACTCGACATCGCGCCCATCCAGCCGCCGCCGGCCGCGATCATGCAGACACAGACCAGCGGGAAGTAGTGGAGCAGTGGAATTGTGAGGCTGGCCGTTCCAAAGAGAATGGTCGAAATCACCACTTGGCGGTCTGTCGATATCAGCCTGCGAATGCGCGGGATCATTGCGGCGCACAACACCGAACCCGTCCCGAGGCAACCGAGCAGTATGCCGTAGCCTAGGGCGCCGCTCGCCAGTTCCTGTTTGGCCAGCAGCGGCAATAACGCCCAGAGCGCGCTCGCTCCGATCACGAAGGCAACCACGCGCACCAATATGCTTTGGAGCAATGGAGCGTGTAAGGTGTACCGGAATGCGGCGCGCATGGCGCCGAACATCATCTCCTCCGTTGCGCCGAAGCCTGCGGCTCGCGACTCCCTCTTCCACACATAAAGCACCCAAAGGACACCTGCGAACGAGACAGCGTTCAGAAAGAAGGCGCTTCCTGCGTTGGCCACGGCAAGCAGAAGGCCGCTCAAAGCAGGCCCAACGGCCCGCGCCAGGTTGAACCCGATGGAGTTCAGCACAACAGCGGCGTTAATCTCTTCGCGGCTCACCAGTTCCGGCACAATAGCCTGCCATGCAGGTCCGTTCAGAGCCGCACCTATCCCCAGCGCAAAGGTCAACCCGAGCAGCCAGCCAGGTCCGATCCACCCGCCGAAAGTGATCGCGCTGAGGATCATCGCGGCCACGAGCATCCACGTTTGCGTGATCAACAGAAGACGGCGGCGATCCACCAGATCGGCCAGGGCTCCAGCCGGGATGGACAAAAGAAATACAGGCAACGTCGATGCTGTTTGGACCAACGCGACCCACATGGGCGATGGCGCAAGCGACGTCATCAGCCATGCGGCGGCGACGTTTTGCAGCCAGGTACCGATGTTTGAAAACAGCGAAGCTAGCCAGAGATTCCGGAATAGCGGCTTTGATATCGGAGTCCAGAAAGAGTAAGACGGCCCGTCTTGCTTCACTCCTTCCAGACTATCGTGAGGCTGATCTCGCCTTTACCCCAGGCTGTCTGGCGCCCGACTCCGGTGTACTGCCCGGCACGAAGGAATGGAAGAAATTCGGCCAGGTCGCCATCGTATTCAGCGGAACCTACAAACCCGCCTAAAGAGTGGACCTGACCGGTACGGCTGCTACGGCGTTCGACTTCGATTTCCCGCACATCACATCGCGTCATTTGCACTGCCGAAGCGCGTTCACCGAGTGCGCGGAAATCGACTTCCAATGGCCCGGCGCCGTAGAGCGAACGTAGCGTACTCACGCGATCGCGCAGCCGGGCAAAGAGAATAGGGAATTCCGGGCGGCAGACGACCTGTGATCCGCTCTTCAACTCGGTGGGAGTGACGAAACGAACCGCTGCGCGGCGCACTGGCTGCTGATCGGGCTGCAGTTCAAGACACAAGCGTGGGCCACCCCCAGACAAGAGTTCGGCTCGTCCGCGGCCTGGTCCCAGTCCCTCACGCGCTAACTCGGCGAATGTCAGAGTCAGATGGGCGCGCGAGGATTCGTCGAGGTCGAACAGGTTCAGGTCGAAATGAAATTGTTCACCGGGGCGGATGCTTTGTCCGTCGAGATGATGTGTTCGAAAGACGAACGGCCTTGGCCAATCCGCCAAGCCGCTGGGACCGGCTCCTGTTGCCGACGGTTCGAATAATCGCGCGTATGGGCACGAGGTACGAAGCTCACAGGACCGGGCGTCTTGGCATTGGGGCACACATGCCAGTTTGCGAAAGATCAGACCCAATCCGCCACGGAGAATATTCGCTGATTTGCCTTCGGGGAAATATAGGGAATCGATCGCGCGGAAGGTGAATCTCAACGTGTAGAGATCGAAGGTCACGACTGCTATTATCCGGTGGCCGGACAGATTAGCGGGAAAACACCTTTTTCACCATCTTGCTGTAGGTGGTAGGCCGCGCTCCGGTGATGCGGCGCATCGCAAACGACCCGACTAACGGGGGCGCATCCATGATTCGCAGCACAGCCTGACCGTAGCCGGTCAATGTCATTTCGCACTCTTCGTCTCTTGCTTGAAAATATACTTTGTCGCCATTGATCCTTACCGCCTGAATCGGGCGCTCGTCCACGGCCGCTTCGACATCTACAAGGTCGCCGTCTTTGTTCATCTTGATCGAGCCGATGCTGATCGTGCCGTTGAGACCCTTCAGAGTGACAACCAAGTAGGGCGTGCCCTTGAATTCCGCCTGCCAGGTTCCGGCGAACTTCTTCACGTCATCCTGCGTAGACGCGGCACAGAACTCCAGTAGGCCAACCATCAACAATGCAACTGGAATGATTCTCATGCCGGAACAATAGGCACTCCGGGTGCCATGGAATGTCCACGGCAAACGCTGTACTTATCCCGGTCGCGCCGTGCGTCCGGCGCACACTTGTGGCTTCCTACACTCCGCGCCGGGCGCCCCAGAGTTCTACATGCAGCCTGGGGCTGAATCGGAACCCCTCGGTCTTGCATACTTCCACCAGCCACTGGCCTCGCTGGCGAAGTGTCTCCGCATCGATTCCCTCCGGCATCAACAGCACACGTTCGCATCTGGCGCGCAACTGCTCAATGAGAGTGCGAATTTCCGGGAGGTCTCCTGGCGTCGAGACGACAAATTTCAGCTGATATTCGCAGTGCGCCATCAGTTTCTCGAGCACGTCCGGTTGTATGCGCAAACGATCATGCTGTGCCGCCCAGCGTCCACCGTCGCGTTCGCGAGGCGTGGAATTCGCCAGCTTCGGGCTGATGCTCATCAAGTCGCACATCACCGGATGGTAGACCGTGCCGGCGGTCTCGATAGTGATGTGATGGCTGAGTGCCCGCATCCGCTCGGTCAGTTCCACGATCTTTGGAGCAATCATTGGTTCGCCGCCGGTGATCACCACATGACGGGCCGGATGTTGCCGGACTGCATCGACGATTTGCTCCATCGTCATGTCCTCGCCTTCAGGTTGCCACGACGTATACGGGGTATCGCACCATGTGCAGCGAAGATTGCACCCGCTGGTCCGCACAAACACCGAAGGTACGCCGGCTAGTATGCCTTCACCCTGAACGGAGTAGAAGATCTCGGAGATTTTCAATCCGGATACCCCAGCGGATCTTCGATGCCGGCTTCCGCGAAGCCTTTCCGGCGCAGCACACACGAATCGCAGAGACCACACGGCGCGCCGCTGATGCCGGGATCGTAGCAGCTATGCGTCAAACCGAAATCGAGGCCAAGATCGTGTCCCAGGAGCACGATCTCAGCCTTGGTCAACTGAATCAGAGGCGTGTGGATTTCAATCTTCGTGCGGCCCTCCACTCCGGCCTTGGTCGCCAGATTCGCCATCCTTTCGAACGCCGCGATGTACTCCGGACGGCAGTCGGGGTAGCCGGAATAGTCGATCGCGTTCACCCCGAGAAAAATGTCGGATGCTTCGAGTACTTCCGCCCAGGCGAGAGCCAGCGACAGGAACACGGTGTTTCGGGCGGGAACATAAGTGATTGGGATTCCCTCTCCCATGTTGTCCGCCGACCGGCCCTTGGGCACCTCAATATCATCCGTCAGCGCCGAGCCTCCGAACGGACGGAGGTCAATGGGCACCACCATGTGACGTTCGGCACCTAGACTGGCGGCTACTCGAACCGCAGCTTCCAGCTCGACGCGATGCCTTTGGCCATAGTCAAAAGAGAGTGTGTAGCAGAGGAATCCGCGCTTTCTGGCGATTGCGAGGCTGGTGGAGGAATCTAGCCCTCCGCTGAGAAGACAGACCGCTTTTTTGAGAGAATTCATCGTAAGGGCGTCGCGTGGACGCGTCGATAACTTTAGTGTACAGAAGTACAGCGGACCAGAATCGGGGAAGATAATGTTTGGAAAGGACTAAGCACGAGACCTAGTACCGACAAGAATAGTCCGGCATCCGCTGGTGCTAGGGGAAGGAAAGGTGTACGAGGAATCGACTCGAAGGTTATCCTCACGCCCGTCGGATCGTGGAGAATCGTACTATCCGAAAATCCACCGCCGCTCGGGCGCGTCGTACGCTAAGTTAATGCTTCTGCAAGAGAAACGGTCGAAAGGCCCCGATGGCGCTGGAGTATAAATCGCTGAAAAACTCGCCGCACGAAAAAAAGTGAGGAACACCCGGCCCGATGGCACTTCTCGCCCGCTTTCCGACGCGCGGGTAAGTGAAAGTACTGGAGTTCCACACAGCAATAAGTGAATTTCCTACTACTACAATTGCCCGGAAATTCCGATAATCATACTTCAGGGTTAACTAGCAGCTTACAAAAGAAGGAACAAAACAGGAGCTATGAAGAACTCCGTAAGGCTTGTCACACTTGCTTTAATTTCCATGCTGCCAGGCGCTGGCTTTCTAAGCGCCCAAAACACGGTTGGAAGCGCAGCAGTTGATCCCGCGACTCCAAACCTGTGGGAAAAACAGTATAACGACGGAACGGCCGCCTTCCAGGCCAATAATTATCGTGAGGCGGAAAAGCAACTCAAGGCAGCGCTGAAATCCACGCGCGAATTTGCTTCCAACGATCCAAAACTGCTGAAAACCCTCGACAGTCTGTCGCAGGTTCTCCGCGCCCAGAGCAAATATACCGAGGCCGAGCCTTTGATGGAGCGCCACTTGACGCTCAAGGAACGAATTCTCGGGAAATTCCATCCGGATCTGGCCAAAGATATCGATGAACTCGGCCGAATCTGTTTCGCGCAGATGAAGTTCGTGTCTTCGGAAACGTACTTCCGCCGCGAACTGGCGATTCTGGAAAAGAAGTTTGGCCCGGAATACATGGAATTGATCCCGACGCTCACAAACATCGCCCAATCGTGCCAGGCGTTGAACAAGAATAACGAGGCGGAGCCTATGCTGAAGCGGGCAATCGCCATCCGCGAGAAGAACGCGGGTGCGGAGTCACCGGAAATGTCCACCGACTTGGCCAGACTGGCCGCCCTCTATGCGGCCATGAACCGCTATAAGGATTCCGAAGAGTTGGGCCAGCGGGCGATTGCGATCACCGAAAAAGACGGCGGTCCGAACACGCCGCGGTTGCTGCCCCTTCTCGATTCTCTGGCGAACACCTTCAAGGATGAAGATAAGTTTGACAAAGCCGAACCCATCTACATGCGGACGATCGCGTTGCGCGAAACGACTCTCGGTCCAAATCACCCGGACCTGGCGAATTCGTTGGACGCGATCGCCAGCCTCTACACTAAGCAAAAGCGATTTACTGACGCGGCGCCCTATTACGAGCGCTCGTTGCAGATTCGCACAACCGTTCTCGGACCGGACAGCCAGTTGGTAGTTTCCGGAATCGACCGGTTGGCTGCCTGTTACACGGCCCAGGAAAAACTGGTGGAGGCCGAGCCTCTGTTTAAGCAGTCGTTCACCGCTCACGAGAAAGAAACCCTGGTCGCTCTCCGCTCCCTGGCCAACGTCTACATTTCCCGCGAGAAGTATTACGACGCCGATCCGCTTTATCGTCTTGCCCTGGCCATTTACGACAAGGACACGCCGGCCAAGAAAGCAACCAGTAATAAGAAACAACAACATGTGGCAGTGAACGAACCTCCGCCGCCCTACCTTCTGGAGACACTCGACGAATACGCGTTGGTTCTTCGCAAGTTAAAGCGAAAAGGTGAAGCTTCCAAGCTGGAATCTCGCGCCAAGCCGATCCGGGCGCAGTTAGCCATGCTAAAGTCTCAGCCGAATTAGCCGATAAGACCAAATGGCAACCGCGACGCACGGGTTCTCACGGACCCGTGCTTTTGGCGTGATTGCGAACAGTGGCCAACCGCTTGATTATCAATAAGTTGACACGCCGATGTAGATCGGCTATAACTGCTGAATCCTTACAAATGTGTTTGGACAAAGTCTGCTAGCTAGCAACGAAGGAAAACATTAAATAAAGATGAAACAGATTAGTTCGTCCCGGCTGTTCAGTACTGCAGGAAGGGTGTCGATGAGTTTGGTTGCGCTGGGTTTAGCGGCTAATCTCGTTAGTGGCGCCGTTCCCTCACGAATCCCCGCACCGTATCCATCCGGCAATCCGCTGGTGACCGCGGTTACCCCTCGCGCTGAGTTCGAGGGCCCGTCCCAAACGGACTTCTTAAACGGCAACTCAACCCTGGGCGCAGGCCCCCTGGGTAGTGCGCAGATCGCTGTTGGTCCCGAGGATATTCTCCTCGTCGCCAATTCCTCGATCTGGCGCTTGCCGAACGGCAATGCACCGGGTGTCATCCCCACCGGCTTGAATCCCGGAGCGCAGTTGATTGGCGGCCAGCCCTTCGGCGCCCAACGCGTGTTTCTGGACAACTGGATCGGTGAGCAACCCCTCGGCCACCTTTGCCCCACTGGCGCTCCGAGAGCGGAAGCTCCGGATGTGCTGGTAGATCCCACCAATATTCGCAACGCAATCACTTGCCAGTTTGATAATGCGACGGTGGTTTACGATCAGATGCACGGTCGCTTCCTGGTGTTGTTCACGGTAGTCGACACCGGTCTGACTCCGACGCAGTTTGGTGGTTTCCAGCTTACCCGGCCGCGCAAAGCGAGCTGGGTGCTTCTGGTTTCCCGCTATGCCGTGTTGCTCGATCAGGCAGTTTTCCAAGGAACGGAAGCCTCCACTCCCGGAATCAATCCGAACGCCGTCGGTACATCTGCATTCGTTACGCCGACTCCGTCCACCAGCAGCAATACCGGCAACGTGAATACCAATCTGTGGGGCATCATCTACGGAAATTCGCTCGGCACCCAATCCAACAGTGGTAACTCTGGATTCGACGGTTTCGGTAGCGACAAAGCATCCGCGGCAGCTCCGAACGGCGACCTCGTCGGCGTAGGTAATATCAACTCGCTGCCCGCCTTCACCACTGGCGCAATCAGGGTTGGTACCGCTTTCGACTGTTCGCCTGGCGCGGTCGCTGCGACCCAGGTTTCACCCCTAACAGCTTGCTACTTCCCGACCAGCGCGCGTCTGGGAGTTGACAACGACACCGTAACCATCGCCTCGGCGGTGGTGAACACCAATATCAACCCTCAGGATCTGGGCCTGATCTACAACCCGGTAATTGGTGGCCTCGATCCATACCAGACACCTGGTTTCGCCGGAACGCGTATCCGGGTGATCAAGAAGACTGCGTTGTACATCAAGATCTTCCCGCCCGCGCCCGTTCCGCTGGTAGCCGGCAATCAGTTTGCCGGAGCCGGTGCTCAGCCTGGCACTGCGGCTACACGGCCAGCTGGCGACTACTACGACCTGTTCACCAGTCCGAACGACGACGGGGAGCCGGTTGATAACACCGTCGGAACCAGTTCCGGTCCTGCCATGCCATTCACCGCGCTGGCGAGTAACAACCCGTGCTTCCTGGACTCCATTTATCAGGGAGCGGGTAACAGCTTGACCCGTTGTACGCCGATCTTCTACGAACCGGCGCATCTCCGTGGCCGCGCCATGGCCAGTTACTCCAATCTACCGGTGGGAGCGCCATACACAGGCAGCTCCGTCGCACAGAGTTCCCAAACGTACCTTCTGGGCGCCGCTTCCTACGACGGCAACCTAACCGGAGCGACACAATTTCTGTACGTTCAGGGTATCCGCGAGTTGTATGGGTTCGCTACACAACCGCCTAACTTCTTTGGACCGGTTCCGTTCTACCCTGTGTTGCAAAATCAGAACATCATCAACACGGACGTCGGTCGCGGCTTCCCGACTGCGGTCCCAGTGAATTACTACGCCAATGCCCTGCCGGCGGTGCAGCAGACTTATCGCGCCGGTGGCGCAGCTCCGCAGCTATTCGTGGGTGATGCTCGTCCGCACGTGGTCGTCTTCCGCGAAGGACATCTGTACGATGCGCGCGTGGTGGACTCCGCTGCATTGCCATTTTTAGAAACCTCTATCGCCAGACCGGAAACCGTCTCCTCGCCCACTCAAGGTCAATTCGCGGGCGGCGCCGGTAATCCGCTGTCCACTACGGTGGCTTACGAAATCGTCCAGAAGCTCGGAACCACCACGGCTGGCAGCACGGTCTATCAGACCAAGTGGCAGAATCAGACGGCCTTCGCCCCCATGTTCGATGTCCCGGCCAATGTAGACACATTCGGCGTGGGTAATCCGATCAACGGTCTACCGTTCCTCGAAAAGCTATTCGTCGGTACCACCTATCCTCCGCTGGCCGGCTTGCCGGATACCAGCTACAACGCGGCTCCGGCGGGAACGCCGGCTGCTTTGCAAAACGACTTCGTGGGCGGCGATCCGCGCTCGCGTGAAACGTTCGGCTCCTCGGGCGTCGCTTCGACACAGTTGCCGCAGTCGGCCAACTGCTATAGCGATGCGCTGAGCCCCGGCGCTCCGGCTTCGGGCGCAACCAACAATCCATTTTCGTGGGTCAGCCTGTTTGACACTCGTTGCGGCCAGGATGCATCCGACTTCAACCCCATTCTTCGCGATCCACGCAGCGGAGTATTGAGCGCAACTTATGCCTTGGCAGTTCGAGGTGGAGAAGCGGTGGATCCCAACGATGGCAGCCTCTGGAACTTCGGCGCCTATGCGCAGAAGCGTGACACCGGCGTAGCCAGCTTGGCTCACTTTGGAACGTTTGCCGCCAACTACAAGCTTTCGTTCCCGCTCACCGACGCATACAACAACAGCACCGTGTTGTTCAACGATGTCGCCCCGGGTGGCGTGCCGATTCCGGAATTCAGCTATATCCAGATGGCCGTCAACCTGGGCTTCACGCCTTCGTCGTTCACCGGCGGTGGTTGCACAGCAGCGGGTACGCCAATCACTCCGCCGAACGTCACTTGCATCCCGTTCCCGGGTGTCAACGCGGTCGACTATCCAACCATTCCGGCTGGTGTGACGGCTCCGGGTGCGGCTCCGGCGGCCGGTAGCTTCGGACCAAACGATCAGATTACGCGTCGCGAGATGGCGTATTGGATCGTGAAGGGCCAAATGGATGAAGCGGCCATCACGGCTTACCTCACCAACTCGTTTGCGCTGACCGGCGCGGCGGGTATCACCGGTACCTCGTTCGCGGATGTTCCGACCACCGACCCTGGCTTCAAGTACATCGAAGTCATGGCGCGGCGTGGTTACACTTCGGGTTGCGCGGCTGGTGTAGCGCGCCGTTACTGCCCGGACTTCATCTCCACTCGCCGGGATCTCGCAGCGTTCATTATCCGTGCGAAGTTCAGCAACGTATTCGCTTCCGTATTGAGCGGATGCGCCTTCACCTTCGTGAACGGAACGACCTCGCCAACCTCGACGTTGTTCCCGCCGGCATTGACCACCAATTGCAACGTCAATGGTGACAATTTCGGCCTGTTCCTGACTGGATTGACTTACTTCACAGACAATCCGCAGGTGACTGGCAACGATTGGTATCCGTTCGTGCAGAAGATGCGCGAACTGAGAATCACCAACGGAACCAATTTGGGTGCGAATCTCGACGGACGCAACGGAACTTACGCCCTTGGCGTAACGACGGGCGTACCGCCGATCGGCGATCCAGGGAACCTGCTCCGGAAGCAAATCGCGTCGTTTGTTATGCGCGCGTTCTTCTTCTAAAAAGTTGTTCTAGTTCCTCTCGACAACGGGCTGTCTCACTTCGGTGAGCCAGCCCGTTGTTTTTTGGTCCCAACCAACTCATTTCCAAAGACTGTTGGTAGTTAGTCAAGTTGTCCGGTTTTATTAATTAGTGATCTGTCCGCTTTGTGAAACAAAGTAGTGCGGCCGTCAGGCCGCCCTCGCTTTGGTTTTGGGTTTGGCGTTTGCTTTGCCTTGACCTTTGGTAATACAACAGCCGCCGTCGTCGGAGCGGTGGGAAAGTGGGAATCCCGGCGTTTGCGGGATTTCCAAGGGACGGTGGGAACGGTGGGAAACCGGCTTTTGGTTTTCCACGGTTTCCACGGGCCCGCCTTTTCCACGGCTCTCCGGAGCTGGTTTGGCGCTGGCCTTCGGCGCTCTCCCGTCAGCCGCGTAGCGGCCGACCACGTGCGGACCATAGCGGATCGACACGTTCCCATCCAGATGCTGATGGATCGTCACCGTGCATCCGGCCAGCGAGCTGCGAAACCGGCTCTTTTCCAATTGCCAGTTGCGGTCCGCAATCGCGACCGTATTGTCCTTGGCCACCACCCGCTCGGTTTGCACCGTGAAGATCCAGTCCAGGTCCGAGCGTGTCGTTCGCCGGAACGCCGTTCCTTTCTCTCTCGCCGCGACCGTGAACTTCTCGTTGAACTCGGCTATGTACTGCTCGCGTAGGAACTCGTTGGCCTCCTCCACGGTAGCGATCCCGGCCAGCCGCAACTCCTGCGGCAGCCGTCCTTGCCAGGTCCCGAAGCTGCGTTCGCTTCGGCCTCGCGCCTGCGGTGAATAGGCCGGAATCATCTGCACTCCCAGCTCCTTCAGCGCCCGGCCCACTTGCGTCAGACGATGTTTGTCCACCTTCTCGCCGGCCTTCGGGGTCACGAAGAAATGGCTCCCCCGATCGCTGTACAGCGCACAGAACAATCCCTTGTCTTCGATCACCGTCCGCAGTCCCTCCATCACCGTCCGGGTCGATTCCTCCTCCACCAGTTGCGCGTAGTAGATCTCGCTGGTGGCGTCGTCCAGGATCACGATCAGGTCGTACCAGCGCTCATCGCCGAACCACTGATGCTTGCTGCCGTCGATGTGCAGCAGCATGCCGGGCATCGGCCGTCGTTCTCTCCGCCGCCGATGCTTGCCGCGCTTCCGCCGCTCGCGCCACCAGCCCCGCTCCTTGCAGCGCCTTTTGCACCCACGTGTAGCTCAGCTCGATGCCGTGCTCTTCGCTCAGCTTCTCGTGGAAGTGCCGCATGTTCAGATCGAAGTAGGTCTCCCGGTACAGCCGCAGCACCTCCTCCACTGTCGCCAGCGGCACCCGCCGGTCGCTCGGCTTGCCCTTGCGCCGGTCCACCAGCCCCGAATAGCCGTCCGTCTCCAGCCGTTCCCGCCATCGCCGCATGGTCCGATCCGTCACCCCGATGATCTCGGCCGCTTCCCACCAGGTGATCTTCTTCGCCATCGCTTTCAACAGCACGTCTTGTAGTTTCATCATCCGCTCCGTTTCCGCCGCGGAGTACTGCTGTGAGGTGTTCAACCTCCCAGCCTCCCCCGCCGCTTTTTCAAAGCGGACAGTTCATGTGTGAATTTGACCGGACAGATCACATACTAGCGACACTCATTTCCAAAGACTGTCAAGGCAAAGTAGAAATGTCCTAATCCGAGCAAAGTAGAAATGTCCTATTTTGGTGGCTCGATACCGGAGGGGCTGTTAGGGTAAATAAGGCCGCAAGGGGTCGCGCCCAAGCGGAAGCCCAAGGCCGAGGCGACGGGGCTGGCTCCGTGACTGATCGGCAGAACAGGAACCCTCAAGTGATCCTCGGGGGTTTTTGTTTGCGCATCAGGATGGAGGAGTTTCGGAGCGGAGGCCTTGGGCAAGTTAATGCGATGAATCGCCGGGCGGTCCTTGCCCGGCGCTCCAGTTTGTTTTTCGACTTTGCGTTCAACTGGTCGCATTGGCAATCGTAATGGCCTTCCTCAAGCTGATCGAAGGTCCTTGAAAGAAGTTCTGCATCCAACGGCTTTTGCCATCGCGATTGAAATCTTTGCGCGACTGGGTGGTCTTCCGTTTGCGTTTTGGCGGTATCATCGGCAGCGCCGGCTCGCAGAGCGTGATGCTGACATAACGGCCTGCAAAGCGGACAGCAACCGATCCGTCTAGCCGAACTTCCACTCGGACCAGGCCTTTCCGCATTCCTGCGCGAATGCATTCGCGGTCGATCTTGTAAATCCGGCTCTCGAAACGAATCATATGATTGTTGATCTGGCGCTCCTCGACATGACTGAGGATGGCCGCCAGATCGTGGTCCTTTCCCAGTGGCCGGTGCGCATCGGTAGTAGGGTTGGCGGCGATCACCGTCCGAGTCTCGTTCCACCACAGCAGGTATTCATTTTCCAGGTACGAGTTGGCTTCCTCCAAAGTGCAAGCCGCAGCCACGCGCAGCCCTTTCACCAGCCGGTCCTGCGCGGTCTCGAATTGGCGTTCCACCCGGCCCTTGGCTTGCGGGGAATGAGCCGGTATCCAGACAATGAGCAGTTCTTTCAATGCCCGGCAGATCTGGGTTGGCGGCATCTCCGGATGGTCTTTATCTTGACGCTGCTCTCCGCGCTTGGTCTTGATTGCCGTCTGAAACAATCCCGCCTTATCCGTATAAAAAGCTTGTGGCCGGCCGAACCACTCCAGGTAGCCCTGCAATACGCGCATGTTTTCGGCGGTCGAATCGTGACGCACGAATCGCGCGTACAGCCGGCTGGTGGCATCGTCGATCATGGAAATCAGATAGAGTTTCTCACCTCTTCCCTCCAGCCAGTCATGTTCGCTGGTATCCCACTGCACCAATTCTCCGTAACAACTCCGCCGCTGCCTCCACTGGTGAATCGCTTTCACCCGCCGACGCCGTGAGTCCTATAGCCCGGCTTTTCCCATCCACTTCCGTAGGGTCTCTTTGCTCACCTCCAACTGATGTTTCTTCAGTAGGTATTCGCCCGCCAGCGTCGGCCCGAAGCCTTGATAAATCGCTTGAGACAGAATCTGAATCGCCCTCTCCTCGGTGGCCAGCTTGCGCTTGGACGGCTGCCCCCGCAGCGCATGGATCACCACCTTGTCGCCCTTCTGTTTCATCTTTCTCAGCAATCGGCGCACTTGGCGTTCCGTAATCCCAATCTCTTCGGCCGCCTCTCTTTGCGTGATCAACTTCTTCTTGGCCTTCTTCAATGCACCCAGCCGGTCTCGCTCGGCTTGCGTCATTAGTAGCTGTCCTCTGTCGTCCACCCTCCTGCATCGTCAATAGGACATTTCTACTTTGCTCAATTAGGACATTACTACTTTGCTGCGACACTCATTTCCAAAGACTTGACAAGCTAATTCCGTTCTTGTATAAGAGATTGATCCTTAAAAGTGTAAGTTGGGGACGTATTGCAAAATAAAACAACACCGAGACAGAGGGAAAAATCTAAAATGAACAGGATTAGTTCGTCCAGGCTGTTGAGCACTACGGGCAGAGTCACGATGAGTTTGGTTGCGCTTGGTTTGGCGGCTAATCTCGTCAGTGCCGCTGTTCCCGCACGAATTCCAGCACCGTATCCTTCCGGCAATCCGCTCGTGACCGGGGCGACGCCCCGCGCTGAGTTTGAAGGCCCGTCGCAAACGGATTTCTTAAACGGCAACTCCACTCTTGGCGCAGGCCCCCTGGGCAGTGCGCAGATCGCTGTTGGTCCCGAGGATATTCTTCTCGTCGCCAATTCCTCGATCTGGCGCTTACCCAACGGCAATGCGCCGGGTGTTATCCCCACCGGCTTGAATCCCGGAGCGCAGTTAGTTGGCGGCCAACCCTTCGGCGCCCAACGCGTGTTCCTCGACAACTGGATCGGTGAGCAACCCCTCGGTCATTTGTGCCCCACTGGCTCTCCGAGAGCTGAATCTCCGGATGTACTTGCAGATCCGACGAATAGCCGCAACGCCACCACTTGCCAGATCGATAACGCGACGGTGGTCTACGATCAGATGCAGGGCCGCTTCCTGGTGCTGTTCACGGTGGTCGACACCGGCCTCACGGCGAACAATACCGGCGCCTACAGTCTGACCCGGCCGCGCAAAGCGAGCTGGGTGCTTCTGGTTTCCCGCTACGCCGTATTGCTCGATCAGGCGGTTTTCCAGGGAACGGAAGCTTCTACTCCGCCCGTGAATCCGAACTCGGTTGGCACGTCTGCATTCGTCACGCCGACTCCGTCCACCAGCGCCAATACCGGCAATGTGAACACGAACCTGTGGGCCATCATCTACGGGAATTCACTCGACACACGGTCCAACAGCGGTAACGCTGGATTCGATGGTTTCGGTAGCGACTTATCCTTCCCGGCTACGCCCGGCAACGGTGAGAACGTCGGCGTCGGCAACATCAATTCGTTGCCCGCCTTCACCACCGGTGCGATTAACGCTTCGAACGCGTTCGATTGCAGCGCCGGTGCGGTGTATGCCACCCAGACCGTTGGAACCAGGGTTTGCTACTTCCCGACCAGCGCACGTCTTGGTGTGGACAACGACACCGTGACCATCGCTTCGGCAGTGGTGAATACCAACATCAACGGTGCGGATCTGAGCCTGAACTACAACCCAATCGGATCGGGTGGGGCGCAAACTCTCCCGGCCTTTGCCGGAACGCGCATCCGCGTGATCAAGAAGACCGCGTTGTACATCAAGATCTTCCCGCCGTCGCCTGTTCCGCTAGTGGCCGGTAATCAGTTTGCCGGCGTTGGTGGTCAGCCTGGCACTGCGGTAACGCGGCCAAATGGCGACTACTACGATCTGTTCAGCAGCCCGGCCAATGACGGACAACCGGTAGATAACACGGCTGGCACCAATGCCGGTCCGCCGATGCCTTTCACGGCACTGGCCAGTAACGCTCCCTGCAACCTTGATTTTTTCCAGGGCTTCGGCGCCAACGTTACCCGTTGCGCCCCGATCTTCTACGAACCGGCGCATCTCCGCGCCGGGCCATGGCCAGCTACTCCAATTTGCCGGTGGGTGGACCCAACGCGACTGGCCCCACACAGAGTTCGCAGACTTACCTGCTAGGCGCGATCTCCTACGATTTCATCGCCAGCCAGTTCCTGTATGTGCAGGGCGTCCGCGAGCTATACGGATTCTCGACGCAGCCGGCCAACTCGTTTGGTCCGGTTCCGTTCTATCCGGTGTTGCAGAACCAGAACATCATTGCTACCGACCTGGGTGAGGGCCGCCCGAGCTGGTTCACGGTCAACCTCTACACCAACCCCACGCCCGCGCCCCAGCAGACCTATCGCAGCGGAAGTGGAACGGCTCCCAATCTGTTCGTTGGCGACGCTCGTCCACATGCGGTTATCTTCCGCGAGGGGCATCTGTACGACGCCCGTGTGGTGGATTCCGCTCTAACCGTGCTCCCCGTCTTCAAGACTCTAGCTGTCTTGCCACCCTCTCAAGGTCAATTCGCAGGTGGCGCCGGTAATCCGTTGTCCACGACAGTAGCTTACGAAATCGTCCAGAAGTTGGGCCCCAGCGCCACCACTCCTGCCAGCACGGTCTATCAGACCGAGTGGCAGAATCAGACAGCCTTTGCGCCGATGTTCGATGTCCCGGCCAACGTAAACACGTTCGGCGTAGGCAATCCGATCAACGGTCTGCCGTTCCTGGAAAAGCTGTTCGTCGGTACCACCTATCCTCCGCTGGCCGGCTTGCCGGATACCAGCTACAACGCAGCTCCGGCGGGAACGCCGGCCGCTTTGCATAACGACTTCGTGGGCGGCGATCCGCGCTCGCGTGAAACGTTCGGCTCTTCGGGCGTAGCTTCGACGCAGTTGCCGCAAATGGCCGACTGCTACAGCGATGCGCTGAGCCCCGGCGCTCCGGCCTCGGGCGCCACCAACAATCCGCTCTCGTGGGTCAGCCTGTTTGACACGCGTTGCGGTCAGGACGTCTCCGACATCAATCCGGTTCTTCGCGATCCTCGCAGCGGTAACCTGGGCGCGCAATATGCCCTGGCGTTCCGTGGCGGAGAAGCAGTGGATCCGAACGATGGCAGCCTCTGGAACTTCGGCGCCTATGCGCAGAAGCGTGACAGCGGCGCAGCCGCTCTGGCTCACTTTGGAACGTTTGCCGCTAACTACAAGCTTTCGTTCCCGCTCACCGACGCTTACAACAACAGCACGGTGCTGTTCAACGACGTGATGGTAGGTGGCGTGCCGATTCCGGAATTCAGCTATATCCAGATGGCCGTCAACCTGGGCTTCACGCCTTCGTCGTTCACCGGCGGTGGTTGCACAGCAGCAGGGACGCCAATCACTCCGCCGAACGTCACTTGCATTCCGTTCGCGGGAGTCAACGCGGTCGACTATCCAACCATTCCGGCTGGTGTGACGGCTCCGGGTGCGGCTCCGGCGGCGGGTAGCTTCGGACCCAACGATCAGATTACGCGTCGCGAGATGGCGTATTGGATCGTGAAGGGCCAAATGGATGAAGCGGCCATCACGGCTTACCTCACCAACTCGTTTGCGCTGACCGGCTCGGCGGGCATCACCGGTACGTCGTTCGCGGATGTTCCGACCACCGATCCTGGCTTCAAGTACATCGAAGTCATGGCGCGGCGTGGTTACACTTCGGGTTGCGCGGCTGGTGTAGCGCGCCGTTACTGCCCGGACTTCATCTCCACTCGCCGGGATCTCGCAGCGTTCATTATCCGTGCGAAGTTCAGCAACGTATTCGCTTCCGTATTGAGCGGATGCGCCTTCACCTTCGTGAACGGCACGACCTCGCCAACCTCGACGTTGTTCCCGCCGGCATTGACCACCAATTGCAACGTCAATGGTGACAATTTCGGCCTGTTCCTGACTGGATTGACTTACTTCACAGACAATCCGCAGGTGACTGGCAACGATTGGTATCCGTTCGTGCAGAAGATGCGTGAACTGCGAATCACCAATGGAACCTTCCTGGGTCCGAACAACGACGGACGCAACGGAACTTACGCCCTTGGCGTAACGACGGGCGTACCGCCGATCGGCGATTCAGGGAATCTGCTTCGGAAGCAGATCGCGTCGTTTGTTATGCGCGCGTTCTTCTTCTAAAAAGTTGTTCTAGTTCCTCTCGAAAACGGGCTGTCTCACTTCGGTGAGCCAGCCCGTTGTTTTTTTTCGAAGTAAGCAACTCATTTTCGAAAGTTTGACAAGCTAATCCCGGTCTTGTATAAAAGGTTGACCCGTTAAGGACGCATAGCAAAAATAAAAGCAACATCGTAGACAGAGAGAAGAAATCACGTATTCGCCTCGGTACTGAGCGGGTACTCGTTCCCGACCTCGACGTTGTTCCCGCCGGCATTGACTACCAATTGCATCGTCAATGGTGACAATTTCGGTCTGTTCGTTACTGGATTAAGCTATTTCACCGACAATCCTCCGGTGACGGGCAACGATTGGTATCCGTTCGTGCAGAAGATGCGGGAACTGCGGATCACCAATGGAACCAGTTTGGATCCGAATAACGACGGACGCAGCGGCTTGTATAGCGGTGGCATTACCTATGGCTTGACGCCGATCGGCGATCCTGGGAACCTGCTTCGAAAACAAATCGCGCCATTCATCATGCGCGCTTTCTTCTTCTTCTAAAGTGGCGGCGCTATCACACCTGTGATGACGCCGCTCCTCTTAGCACTTTAGCTTCGCCTCATAACCAACGGGTTAGACCTTGGCATTACCCGTGCCTTTGTAGAAGGCATGCGAGCCAATCTTGCTCTCTCTTCGTTCACGTTGGCATCGTCGCACTGTTGTTATTGTTCCCGTGGCGGGCCGTTCAGCGCGAAGACGCTCGAAGTGGAGCTGCCGCCAACGCGCCTCTATCTTCCTCACTTGGCAAAACCCGATCGCGGCCGAGGCGGAATGCGATCGTTAACGCCTGCCACTCGCGGACAACTTCCACCCTTGGCCCGGCGAATCTTTATTCTTCCCATGCCAGTCCACGAGAATCCAAAGCCCGTGCTCATTCTCGAAGCCGGACTCACAATGAAGCCTGTCGACATTTCCGAAGTCCGCTCGCCGCATTTCGGCGATCCTTTCGCGGCGCCCAGTCCACCGGGAGGCGGAGGACCCGGCGATAACGGCCTTGGCAGCGCTGGTAAAGACGGCCGCGGCAATCACGATGGCGATGGATTCGAGTCCTCCGGCGCGATCACCGGCGCGATCGTCGGCCCACAGGTGGTCTATCATCCGGAACCCGAATTTTCCGAAGAAGCACGCAAAGCGAAATTGCAAGGAGTCGTCGTGCTCGAGATTCAAGTCGACTCAAGCGGACACGCACAGATCATTCGCGTCAGCCAGCCGCTCGGATTGGGGCTCGACGAAAAAGCGGTCGAAGCCGTTCAACAATGGCGTTTCCGGCCGGCGACACGCAATGGAAGACCAGTTCCCGCCATTGCTACGGTCTATGTCAACTTCCGGTTGTTGTGAGTTAATAAAGCGGCGGCGAACCCGGCGGCCGCGTCTTCCATCGCCGGTGTATCCACAACCACTGATCGGGATACTCTCGAATCACATTTTCAATTTGTTTTTGTATCCGCTGTGTATCGGCAACCACATCGCCGCTGATCTCGATGAGCGGATAAA
>CAVYPH010000015.1:0-74259 GCA_963770345.1 Bryobacteraceae bacterium
GGTCAGCTATATCAACACCTCCGTCGAAGTGAAGGCGGAAAGCGACATTCTCTGCACATCGCGAAATGCCGTCGCCATCGTGAACTCCATTCCACGCGAGAAGCCGATTCTCTTTCTTCCGGACATCAATCTTGGCAACTACGTGAAGAAACAGACTGGCCGCGACAACATGCGGATCTGGCAAGGCGCTTGCATCGTGCATGCCACCTTTCCTGCCCGGCGGCTCACCAAGGCGCGGCTGGAGCATCCGGAAGCGCTGGTGGTGGCGCACCCGGAGTGTCCATCGGACGTATTGGCCATGGCCGATTACATCGGTTCCACATCGGCCCTCATCGATTACTGCGTGAAGTCCGAGGCGCAGGAGTTCATCGTCATGACCGAGAGCGGCGTGCAGCACTCACTACTGAAGTTCGCACCGGAAAAGCGATATTATTTCGTGGCGAATGAGAACTGCAATTGCAGCGAGTGCCCTTACATGAAGCGCAATACACTCGAGAAGCTGCGCGACTGCCTGCGGGATCTCAAGCCGCGCGTTGAAATCCCAGCCGGCATTCTCGCTCGCGCCGTGCTGCCCATCGAACGGATGCTGGCGGTGAAGTAGGTTCTCATGCTGCAAGACACCTTCGGACGCATACACGACAGTCTCCGTATCAGCGTCACCGACCGGTGTAATATTCGCTGCTATTACTGCATGCCGGAGCAGGTGCGATTCGGACCGAAAGATGAGGTGCTGTCGTTCGAGGAGATCGAACGCGTCGTGCGTATCGCCTCGGGCCTGGGTGTCCGCAAGCTGCGTTTGACCGGTGGCGAACCTCTGGTGCGGAAGAATATGCCGGAGTTGATTCACCGCCTTTCGGCAATTCCCGGCATCGAAGATCTTGCGCTGACTACCAACGGAGTGCTGCTGGGCCAACAGGCCGAAGCTCTGTATCAAGCGGGCTTGCGGCGTTTGAATATCCACATCGATACACTGGATCGCGGCCGGTTTGAGAAGATTACACGCCGTGACGAGTTGGACAAGGTTCTGGAGTCGATTCAAATTTGCCGGCGGCTGGGATTCGGGCCGATCAAGATCAATGCCGTGGCGCTGAAGGGCGTGACGGAATCGGACGTTGTCCCGCTGGCGCTGTACGGCCGCGAGAATGATATCGAGATCCGCTACATCGAGTTCATGCCGCTCGATGCTCAGGGCATTTGGGATCGCGGCAAGGTTTTGCTGGCGGACGACATTATCGAGACTCTATCGCGTGAAATTTCGCCGCTGATCGAAATTCCGGATAAAGACCCGCGCGCTCCGGCCACCGATTACCGTTTCGCCGATGGGATCGGGACGGTGGGTTTTATTGCGTCGGTCAGTAAGCCGTTTTGCCTGAACTGCAACCGGATCCGCCTGACGGCCGATGGGAAGCTTCGCTACTGTCTGTTCGCGATTGAGGAAACCGATGTGAAGCACCTGCTTCGCGAAGGCGGGAGCGACGAGGCCATCGCGGATACCCTTCGGGCCAATGTCCGGGCAAAATGGATCGGGCATCAGATTAACAATACGGCGAAGTTTGTTCCCCCGCCACGGCCGATGTACTCGATCGGCGGCTGATCGGCCCAAAGAGCCCAAAAGCGACCGTCCGGAGCACTAAACGAAAGAGCGCTCGTGGACTGGCCGCAAGTGGAGCCTGGAGGCATCAAATCAGCGCAAGAACCGGGCCCGGGCAAATGACCAAGCGCGGCTGGACAGTCTCGGCAAATCGATGAAGCAATAGAGCACGGTCATCGCTTCCCGGCGCAAAATAACGTCAAACCTGTGAGCCCGTGAGTCACCTGATCTGACGGTCACGATTATTGAGCGAGGGAACGGCGGTGGGAGAAGCTTTCCGGGAATTGATGGGGCGGCCGTACTGAGCCGCTTCCGGGGAGCGGACGCTGGTAATCTTGCGCAAGCGCCGAAGCTTGAGCTTATTTCGCATTGAGTTTCGCATTTAACATGAAAGCCATTGCCTTCCCAATTTATTTCGGATATTATGCATCTATACCGTCCACAATAAAATATACGTGAAATGTAACAATACCGGGACTCTGTTAGCCTGATTCTTCAGGTTAACAGCCGCGCATGGACACTAACTTGCAGCGATTTGTTCGGTATTTACGACATTTGTCAGCAGATCTACGCCTACTAGTGCGTAACACAAGGGGATTTTGTGATTCAGCTCATCGATACCGGCGTAATCGAAATGCCGGGTCTCGAAGAACTTATGGGCCGAGACGCTGGGCGATCCCGAGATCCGGGTGGCCGTCCTGGACGGGCCGGTCGACATCGAGCATCGCGCTTTTCGCGGCGCGGGGCTCAGTGCGCTCGAAACGCTGGTCCCTCAAAGCGGCAATGGTCCCGCTTCGGTGCACGGTACTCATGTCGCGAGCATCATCTTCGGCCAGCACGGCGGACCGGTGACCGGACTCGCGCCAGCCTGCACGGGAATCCTGGTCCCTGTCTTTTCCGACGGTCCCGGCGGAACCGTTCAGGCGTGCTCGCAACTCGATCTGGCCCGCGCCATCACGCAAACCGTCGAAGCGGGCGTACACCTCATCAGCATCAGCGCCGGACAGTTGGCCAATAGTGGAGAGCCCGAGCTGTATTTGAACAAAGCCATTGCACTGTGCGCCGAGAGGAACGTGCTTATTGTCGCCGCCGCTGGAAACGATGGCTGCGACTGTCTTCATGTTCCGGCCGCCGTGCCATCGGTGCTAGCCGTCGGCGCGATGGATGAACGCGGTGAGCCCCTTCCCACTAGCAACTGGGGCATGGCGTACAGAGTCCAGGGCGTTCTGGCCCCGGGAGCCGGTATTCTGGGCGCCGCGCCCGGCGGCGGCACGGCCCGCAAGACCGGAACGAGTTTCGCCACTGCCGTGGTGACCGGAATCGCCGCGCTTCTGCTGAGCCTGCAACGCAAGCGTGGCGAGCCGGCTGATCCGCAGTCGGTCCGGACCGCTATTCTCCGCGGCGCGATCCCTTGCGATCTCGGCGACGAATCCGCATGCCGCCGTCTGCTAGCCGGGCGGTTGGATATTCCCGGCGCAGTGGCCAGTCTGAGTCGAGTTATACCCCAAGAAGAAAACAACACGGGAGAGCTCCGGTTCCGCTTGTCCGCGGCTGCTTCTTCCCCAGATGTCACGCCCGCTGTCGAGGACGAGCACAATCGAACCATCCCAGGAGATAATCACGTGCAAACCCAACCCATGGAAGTCGCCCAAGTCCAATTGTCCGAAGCCGGTTCAACCGCCGCGGATATTCTCAACCCCACCGGCATCTCGGCTTCCGCAGACGCCGGAGTCTTGCCCTCCGATTGCGGCTGTGGAGGAAAGTGCGGCGGCGTGCCCGCCAAGCCGGCGCTCGTTTACGCGCTAGGCCTTTTGACTTATGATTTCGGCACCGAATCCCGCCGCGATTCGCTCATCCAGAATGGTTTGACCAATCCGAGCGACCCCGAGGCGCTGGTGAGCTTCATGAACGAACACCCTGAGTACGCGACGGCCGTCACGTGGGTGCTGACGCAAGAAGCCACTCCAATCTACGCAATCCATCCTCTGGGCGCCTTCGCCGCAGAGGTCTATGAACGCCTGCGGCAGGTTCTTCACTCCCAATCGGCAGACGGCGTGGAGCAAGTCTCAATTCCTGGATACATCATGGGCAAGACCACTTTGCTCAATGGGCAGGTCCTTCCCGTCATCGTGCCTGAGTTGCGTGGTATCTCCAGTTGGACGGTCCCCGCGCTCGTGGCCGCCGTGGCCGGAATCGCTCCCGCCGAGAATGATGCCAATTTTGTGGGCTTCCAAGCAAAAGCAAGCGACGTTGGCAACTTCCTCGATCGCGTCTACTTTGAGATCCGCAACCTCGGAGTGACGTCGCAGGAACGCGCGCTGAACTACGCCGCCACCAATGCGTTCCAGGTTGACCACGTGTTCGAATCGGCCATTGGGGCTAGTATGAAGCTCGATTCCATCGACGTGGAGCGCAGTCCCATCTGCCGCCCCGGCTCCGATTGTTGGGATGTCAAGCTGACCTTCTTTAATCCCGCCAAGCGGTATGACGTGGCGCGCCACGTCTATCGCTTTACAGTCGATGTGAGCGACGTCATCCCGGTCACCGTCGGCAGGGTTCGCCACTGGGACGTTTATTAACCAAAAAAGATCGGGCCGGTCACCGCGAGGATCGCCCGCGCCTTTGCGCCACTGGCCCTCAAGCTTCCTCGCCTAAAAGCGGGGAATAGTCCAGAAAGGAACAAAAACCAATGAAATTACCCAACCAGTCCGCTCCTGTGGTTCGCAACAACGGTACCGTTGCGGCGACCGCTCTTATCACTCCTAGTGGCATTCCCTGCGATCTTTGCTTGGCTGCCTGCAACCAACTCGGTGGCTTTGCTAAGACGCTCTGCATCATGGCGTGCAACTCCACAGTCTGCTAACTGCCTGACGACCTGCGGACAGGTAATCGAGCTCGAATGCTCCTTTCGCCTGTCCGCAAGGAACACTAACTTTCAAATGGTTACCTTGGCGCAACCGCTATCAGCGAACAGTAAGCACTCGCACATTATGGTCGGTCACACTCGCACCGCGGGCGAAGGAAAGGGTCAAGGAAAGCCCGACGATCACTACTGCGAGGCACTCGAGGGCGATTAGGCACAGCTTCCTAAAATTGATTTTTTTCATTGTTGTATTGATCCATTTTGGCGTGTAAGTCAATTCTAATCAATCACATTCGGACCTCAGTGGACCCCAGCCGGTACCAGGGATAAATTCTCAACAGCCTTTAGGTAGGAATGGGGAGGCCCCAGGTCAGGAAAGGTGAGGTATAGGCGGCAGGGATGGGGGTATTACGGCCGTAAAAGTACCAGTACTCAGAGCGCGGTGCTGCTATACGCGCTGTTTTAGCCCTGGGAGCTTGGAGTGCGCGGCGTCGATTAATGCCTGAACCCGCGTGCCAAATGTATGGAAGCGCTCGTCGTGGGTTTGACCGTTTAAGTAGCGGAAGTAGATCTGTTGCAGTATGACCGCCAACTTGAAAATGCCCAGGATTTCGTAGTAGTTGACGTTCGAGACGTCCCGCCTTGTCGCCGCCGCGTAGCGATCCACGATTTCGTCCCGCGTGAACCAGCCTTTCCCAACGGGCATCCCGTAGGCGCCACCGAGGGTCCAGTAACAAAGTGTCAGCCCGAGATCGGCAAGAGGATCGCCCACGGTGGTCATTTCCCAGTCGAGGACTGCCTCGACGCGCTGCGGATCAGCCCGGTTCAGCATCACGTTGTCGAGTTTATAGTCGTTGTGAACGATGGTGGGCGGGGGAGAGACCGGAAGATTCGCTCCGAGCCAGGAGATGACCCGGTCCATCGTTACACCCTCCTGCGTCTTGGCCCTCTGCCAACGTTCTCCCCACCCCCTCACCTGACGTTCGAGGAATCCTTCGGGCTTGCCGATGGCGACCAACCCGTGCCGATGGATGTCGATGGAATGTAGTTCGACTAAGGTTTCGAGAAATCCGCGGCTCGCCAGCGCGGCGAAGGTGGGATCGTCCGGAACGTCTCCGGACCCACGAATTACGACACCGTGACGCCGCTCCATAACGAAGAAAGACGAGCCGATGACGGCTGGGTCTTCGCACAGCAGATAGACTGCCGGCGCTGCGGCGAAATGCGGGTGGATCTTGTCGAGCAGGTGATACTCGCGTGCCATGTCGTGCGCCTTCGGCGGCACGGGACCAAATGGAGCGCGCCGCAGCACATACTCACGGCCCTCCACGCGGATGAGATAAGTGAGATTCGAGTGCCCGCCCGGGAACTGCTCGACAGATAGAGTGCCCTCGCCGAGCCGGCCGCGCAGATATCCGGCCAGCGATTCGACATTCAATTCCTCTCCTGGCCGGACTGGCGCTGTGTCTGGAATAGGAGGTGTACTCATCGGCGGCTCATGCTATCACAGAGTGGTGCGAACGATTCGTGGAACGGAGGAGTTGAAAGCGCTCGCGGGTCAAGAGATCGGTGTCAGCGACTGGATGGCCGTGACACAACCCATGATCGCCGAATTTGCCGAGCTCACACACGATCCACAGTGGATTCACGTGGACGTGGAACGCGCCGCGCGGGAGTCTCCGTTTGGGGCGGCGATCGCTCATGGTTTTTTGACGTTGTCGCTGGTGAGTCATCTGTTTCGTCAAGCGGTCACCATTGAGACCGGCCAGCGGATGAATATCAATTATGGATTCAACCGGCTCCGCTTTGTCTCGCCCGTTCGCTCTGGCGGACGCATTCGCCTTCGGGTCTCTTTAATGATAGTGAGAGACGTGGAGGGCGGCATCGAGTGCACTTGGAATGTGATCGTGGAGTGTGAAGCGTCCGAGAGGCCTGCCATCGCCGCCGAGTGGCTGACGCGCATGTACTACTGATATTTTTTCAACTCCAGTTTCGCTACGGCGTCGCGATGGACTTCATCCGGGCCGTCAGCCAGACGCAGGGTGCGGGAATTCGCCCACATTCCAGCCAGCTCGAAATCCTGACAAACTCCGGCGCCGCCATGCGCCTGAATCGCACGGTCGATCACGCGGAGCGCCAGATTCGGGGCCACGATCTTGATCATGGCGATTTCCGCGCGCGCGGCTTTGTTGCCGACAGTGTCCATCATGCGCGCCGCGTTCAGCGTCAACAGCCGGGCCTGATCGATTTCAATGCGTGAGTTGGCGATGTCGGCCATGATGGTTCCCTGCTCCGCAATCGGCTTTCCGAAAGCTACGCGCGACTTCACTCGGCGGCACATCATCTCGAGCGCCCGCTCCGCCTGGCCGATCAGCCGCATGCAGTGGTGGATTCGCCCCGGACCGAGGCGCCCTTGGGCGATCTCAAATCCTCGGCCTTCACCGAGCAGAATATTCGAAGCCGGCACGCGTACGTTCTCGAATACAATCTCGCCGTGGCCATGCGGCGCCTGATCGTAGCCGAATACCGTCAACATGCGTTTGATGGTCACTCCCGGCGTGTTCATCGGGACGAGAATCATGGACTGCTGCTGGTGACGCGCCGCCGTGGGATCGGTCTTGCCCATGAAGATGATGATTTTGCAGCGCGGGTCGCCAGCGCCGGAACTCCACCACTTCCGGCCGTTGATAACGTAGCGGTCTCCGTCCCGCGCGATGCTTGCCTGAATGTTGGTGGCATCGGAGGAAGCGACATCCGGTTCGGTCATGCAGAAGCACGAGCGAATCTGGCCGTTCAGCAACGGATCGAGCCATTGCCGCTTCTGTTCTTCGGTGCCATAGCGAATCAGCACCTCCATATTTCCGGTATCGGGCGCGGAGCAATTGAAAACTTCCGGCGCCCAGTTGGAGCGCCCCATTACTTCGCACAGCGGGGCATATTCCAGGTTAGTGAGATCGGCGAAGAGGTTCCAAAGACCGGCGGCGCGCGCTTTCGACTTAAGTTCTTCCACGATCGGCACAGGCTTCCAGCGGTCCCCTTGATTCACCTGGTCATAGTAGAGGGGTTCGTTGGGATAGACGTGCTCGTCCATGAAGGCGATCAACTTCTGGCGAAGTTCCATAGCAGATTATTTACCTGTGAATGCGGGCGGGCGTTTTTCCAGATAGTGGGCTACGCCTTCGCGGAAGTCTTCTGTGTCGAAACTACCGTACATTTCCTTTGTCGCGAGGTCGACGGATTCGTTGAGCGTTTGATCGAAGGACCGGTAGACCTGATGTTTCATGATGCGCAACGACCGTGGTGAGACGGAGGACACCAGTTCGGCGGCGTAGTCTTGCGCGGCGGAGAGGAACCCTTCCTCCGGAAACACACGATTCACCAGACCCAAACGCAAGGCTTCGTGCGAATCGAATGTGCGCGCGGAAAAAAGAATTTCGAGAGCATTTCCGATGCCGATGAGACGCGGCAGCATCCAGGCCATTCCATATTCGGCCACCAGTCCGCGCTTGGCGAAGACCGTTGAGAACTTCGCTTGTTCCGAGGCCAGACGAAGATCGCAATACAGCGCGATCACAAAACCGAGTCCCACGCAGTGTCCGTTGATTGCCGCGATGATCGGCTTGGGCACTTCCAGCAGCCACGAATGTCTCCGCTGATGCTCACCGAGGTCTCCTTGTGGAGGGCCATTCGCCACTGCGTCGTTGAGGATGCTCATGTCTGCGCCGGCGCAAAATCCACGGCCCGCTCCGGTGACTACGATCGCTCGAATGGAATCGCTGGCCACCGCGCGCTGGATCGCCGCAGTGAATTCGCTTTCCATCTTCATCGTCCAGGCATTCAGTTTACCGGGACGATTGAGCGTGATGGTGGCGACTGGACCACCGGCTTCGTAGAGAATTTCTTCGTACATATGCTCTTCTTTCAGATGCGGAAATGGTCGGGACGCCAATTTACGACAGCCTTTTTGATGTCGGCCTGTTTTGGACATGCTCCTGAAAGGGTCTTCTCCACAAGCCCCGGAAGTTCGGCATCGGGCGCAAAGCGAAGTGCGATGATCTGGGCTTCGGTGAGCACGCCGGCGCGAGTCCGAAGAGGCTCGGCCAGCACCGAATTCATACGCAATCGCTCTTCCAGGCGGATGACGCGGTCCTGCGCCTTGAGCGCGTAGAGACGAATTTTAAAAGCGGCCACGAGCAGGGCGACAGCGACCACTATCGTCCATGCCGTGGCAAATGACATGTAGCGGACAAAGTTGACAATGGAGACAATTACGTTGATGAGGAATACCGGCGCCATGAACCCATGAAAAAGCGGATCGAAGCGGCCGTGATTCTGAAACGTTTGCGGTGTGTTCTCAGCCATGGAGGACCATTGTACGTCGAACGGACTGCCGATGTCCGGTTGAGATAGAATCATGATAAGAGCCGCTCAGGCCAAAGGAGTCTAGCATGGAAAAGCTAGCGCAGCAAAACATCCAGGAAGCCTTTCTCAACAACGCGAGAAAGGATAAAACGTTCCTAACCATTTATTTGATGAGTGGAGTGAAACTCTCAGGAAGAATTAAGAGTTTTGACAAGTATTCCGTGATCCTAGAGGCCAGTAACCAGGAGCAGTTGATCTTCAAACACGCTATCTCGACCGTGGTGGTTTCGCGGCCGGCACATTCCTCGGGTGGTTCGCCGCAACCCGCGGCAGTCGGCGCCGCGCATTCCGCCAGCCGGACGGCCGAGACTGAAGCCGTTCAGGAGTAGGCGTTTCCGTTGCCGCAGTTTTCGCGCGAGCGGGCAATTCTCGTTGGATTGGAGCTGAAGGGCCGCTCCGGGAAGCGTCCCGCGAACGGTCCGGAGGCAAGGGACTTCGACTCGGATGAATCGATCGAAGAACTAGTTGTGCTCACTGAAAGCGCGGGCGGCGAGGTTCTCGACCGGGTGATTCAGTCTCGCGACAAGGCCGAGGCTGCGACGCTGATCGGTTCAGGCAAGGTGGACGAGCTTTCGGTGCAGGTGAAAGCTCAGGAAGCCGATGTCGTAATCTTCGATCGCGATCTTTCCCCCACTCAACAACGCAATCTGGAAAAATCTCTTCATTGCAAGGTTATCGACCGGACTCAGTTGATCCTCGACATCTTTGCGCGGCGGGCCAAAACGCGTGAAGGGCAATTGCAAGTGGAGCTGGCGCAATTGAACTATCTGCTGCCGCGCCTCACCGGACGAGGCAAGGAAATGTCGCGTCTCGGCGGCGGAATCGGGACACGAGGTCCTGGCGAAACGCAGTTGGAAACAGATCGCCGTCTGATCTTCCGCAAGATCAAAAAAATCGAGGAGAGTCTCGACGGAGTTCGTACGGGACGATCGGTGCAACGGCGGCAGCGCAAGGAAGTGCCCCTGGCGACGGTGGGCCTGGTGGGCTACACCAACGCCGGTAAATCGACGTTGTTCAATCGGTTCACCGGGGCCGACGTGCTGGCCGATTCGAAAATGTTTGCGACGCTCGACCCGACGGTCCGGCACGTGATGCTGCCGTCGAACCGGAAGATCCTGCTGAGCGATACGGTCGGCTTCATTCGGAATCTACCGACCACGCTGGTGCGGGCATTCCGCGCGACGCTGGAAGAGGTGGTAGAGGCCACGCTGCTGTTGCACGTGGTAGACGTGACATCCATCCAAGCGCCTGAATACACCGTACATGTTATGAATGTCCTCAGGGAAATCGGAGCAGATTCCACGCCTCAAATCCTTGTGCTCAACAAGCTCGATTTGCTTCCCGGCGGCGATACGGACGTGGAAACGGTGAGCAGCCGGATCCTGGGGAACTCGCCGGCTTCGGCGGCAGCGTCGAACGCGGTTGCGGTGTCCGCCAAAACAGGCCAGGGTTTCGATCGTCTGTTGGCGCGCATCGACCGAATGCTCCCGCTCGATCCGGTGTCCACCGTCAGGTTCCGATTCCCGCACGGGAAGGGAGCGGCTCTCCACATCCTTCACGAATACGCGCGGGTCGTCGAGAAGAAGTTCACGGAAGAGTATGCTGAAGTGGTAGCTGAAACTCCCGAATCGGTGCGCAAACGGTTGGCTGCTTTCGTGGTTGACCCGGATGCGCCGTATCCGGATGAACCGGTGAATTAGGGCGATCGATGAACGTACCCAACGCACTCACGCTGCTGCGGATCTTTTTCGTTCCGATACTGGTGGCTGTCCTTGTGCAGGCGACGCAGCCGGTCCATATAAATGGTGTGGAGATCGCCAACGAGTTTCTGGCGCTAGGTATCTTTCTGGTGGCTGCGGTGACCGACCTGCTTGATGGCTATCTGGCGCGGCGCTGGGGGCAGATCACCACGGTCGGCACGCTGCTCGATCCGATCGCCGATAAACTTCTGATTTCGGCTGCTCTCATTTCGCTGGTGCAGATACAAGTGATGCCCGGCTGGATGACGATCCTCATCGTTGGCCGCGAATTTGCGGTGTCGGGCCTCCGCAGTATTGCCGCCGCCGAGGGTTATGTGATTCAGGCGAGCGAACTGGGCAAGACGAAACTGGTGACCCAGGTATTGGCAATCAGCCTGATGCTGGTGAGCGTCCATTGGATTTGGCTGCGGCAATCGGCATTGATCTGCATGTGGGGCGTGGTGCTGTTCGCGACTCTTTCGGCGGTCTTGTATTTCCGGAAGTTCTGGCGTGAAGTGGATACGAAGATCAAGATGCGGCGACGCCAGGAGTTGCTGCAGCTGCAGCGGTTGAAGCGGCGGGCGGCAGCGCATTCGCAAGGGACTCGATAACAGAGTAAAGGTGGTTGGCGTCGATGGGCTTGGAGATGTATTCGTCCATGCCGGCGGCGAGACAACGCTCCTTGTCGCCGACCATCGCGCTGGCGGTGATGGCGATGATGTGCAGGTGCCGGCCGGTTTCCTGCTCGCGTTGGCGAATGAGCCGAGCCGCTTCCAGGCCGTCCATCTCCGGCATTTGCATGTCCATTAGAAGGAGATCGAACTGTTGATGCTCGACGAGATCTACTGCTTCCTTACCGGTTTCGGCCAGCGTCACCAGATGTCCCTTTCTTTCGAGAAGGGTCGTCATGAGTTTCTGGTTGATCTTATTGTCTTCGGCAACGAGCATTCTCATGGAGCGCGCAGGCATGGCGGGAACCACTGCGAGTTGGGGTCCGGCCAATGATTTCTGAGCCGCGGCAGCCCGCCCGAAACGCGCGGTAAAGTGGAATTTACTTCCCTTCCCCACTTCACTTTCCACCCACAATCGCCCGTTCATTAGTTCCACCAATTGGAGCGAGATAGCCAACCCGAGGCCGGTCCCGCCGTATTTTCGGTTGATGGATTCATCACCTTGACGGAACGGCTGCAGAATGACGGTGAGCTGTTCCTTGGGGATGCCGATGCCCGAGTCGCGCACCTCAAAGTGCAACAAGGCCAACTGGCCGCTTTGGGGTTGATTGGCAAACCTGGGTTCGCTTACGTGGAGGGAGACCTCGCCACGCTGGGTAAACTTGATTGCATTACCCAACAGGTTGATCAGGATCTGGCGAACGCGGCCGGAGTCGCCCACCAGCCTGTCGGGTACGCTGCTGTCGATCCGGCAAGTGAGAAGCAGACCCTTCTCCCGCGCGCGGTAGCTCAGCATGCCGATGATGCCATTGAGATGCTCGCGGAGGTTGAACTCGATCGCCTCGAGGTCGAGCTTGCCGGCTTCCACTTTCGAAAAATCAAGAACATCGTTGATAACCGAGAGAAGCGACTTGGCAGCGGAGCAAACCATGTCGAGGTTGGTGCGCTGTTCCGGAGTCAGCTTGGTATCGAGCGTGAGTTCCGTTAATCCGATAATGCCGTTCATCGGCGTGCGAATCTCATGGCTCATGTTGGCCAGAAACTGGCCCTTGAATTGAACCGCGCGCTGCGATTCGTGCAGCAAACGCTCGATTTCCTGATTCTTGGCTTCGACGGTCTTCTTTTCGTCGACCACACGCTGCCGCTCACGGAGGAACTGCTCCGTGCGTTCCTGCACCGCCATTTCGAGGCCACGCTGGACTCTGAGGATGGTGCGAAGGCGCCACATCCAGAAGCTGCCCGCCAGGCTCAGGAAAGCAACAGCGCAGGCGATGCGAAAGAGCCAGCTCTGCCACCAGGGTGGTTCGACAGAGAACGATACCCGGGCCACCTTCGGGCTCCACACGCCGCTCGGGCTCCTGGCAGTTACTTCGAAGGTATAGCTGCCGCCGGGAAGTCCGGGATATTGGATTTCCCGCTGTGGGCCTTCAGCCCAGTTTTCGTCGAGACCCTTCAGCCGGTACCGGAACAACACCGACGATGGATTCAAGAAAGTGAGTGCGTTGAAGCTGACCGTGAAAACGCGCGCATCGGACGGAGCGGCGGCCGTTTCGCCAGGTGCATGCTCTCTACTACCGAGGCGATATCCGTCGATGATTACCTGAGGTATTTGCGATACTTCGACGGCAGGCAGACGGAAATGGGACAGACCCGAGCTTGTGCCGATCCAGACGCTACCGTCCCCATCGCCGAAGAAGGCATTGCCGTTGCAATCGTCGGAAATCAGACCGTCCGGTGAGCCATAGTGCTGCCAGGCAGCGCCATCCAAAAAATCAATGCCGTCATCCGTTGTCAGCCATAAATGCCCTTGCGAGTCGGTTCCTAGCGCTGTGTTTAACGGAGGCCGTCCGTTAGAACGAACCGAAACGTCTTCCACCACGAGCCGGTCTCCAGTGGCCATCAAGCGGGCGATGTTTGTGCCGAAGTATCCTATCCAAATCACGCCATCCGGCGTCTCGGCGAGCCGTCTAATCGGGAGGGGTTTCAAGCCATCCTGGGCAGTGAACTTGTGCCACTCCCCATGGGAGAGGCGCAAAAGGAAACCACGCCCGCCGACCCAGAGTTGCTTCTTATGATCGAGTAGAAGGCGAACTCCCGACGGCTCTCCGGTAGGAGGAAGCTCGACTGGTGAGAAGCGAAGGGGCCGGACAGTCAGATCGGCTTTGAAGAGACCCCCGCGGGTGCTCGCCCAAAGAATTCGCTCGGAATCGATAACGAGTTGGAAGACGTCCTGGTTCTCCAATCCTTCGGCGGCGCCGTATCCTCGTACCGCTCTTGAGGAGGGCGTGACGTGAGCGAGCAGACCCGAGGAACTGCCCACCCAAAGCGTGCCGTCGGAGTCAGCCAGGATGTTGTCGATGGTTCTCCGCGACCTGCCCAGCTTGAACTCTTCCCAGTCGGGGTCCTCGCCTCTCCGGGATGGCCGCATGCGGAACAAGCCGACGTCGTTACCAGCCCACATCTGGCCGGCGGAATCGCGAGTGATGGCCCAGACATTGTCGTTGCCAAGGCCGTCCCGGTCGGTCCATGACTCCCACTGCCGATAGCCTTTCCAGCGGGCCAAGCCGGCGCCCGCGCAACCGATCCAGATGGAGCCTTCACGATCCTGGAGAACGGTGGTAGTGGCGCTAGTGGCCAGGCCCTGGCTTTTGCCGATGATCTCCCAACGGTCTTTATTGCGGCGGGCGAGACCGAGATCGGTGGGAACGAGCAAAGTGTTTTCCCGATCCAGGTACATAGACGAATATGAGTTCGAAGATGGGAGATCCTTGTCGTCTTCGACGAACCTGGCCGCGCCTTTGCGGAGCACGAACATGTTGTCGGAACTGCGGGCCCACAAGTTGCCTTCGCGATCCATCAGCAGCGACGACGATATGTTTGGAGAAAGATCGAGCTCCTGACCGGCGGGCACCGTCTTTCCATCGACGAAGCGGCAGATGCGGCTGCCGCACCAATACCAGACTCGGTCAGAGTTATCCACATACACACCGGCTACCGCGGGATTCAACTTTGACACCGGATACAACTGAAACGTGAACGATGCCCCATGAGGTACTCCGGCGGCGAGACCCGACGCCGTGCCCACAAAGAGACGGCCGTTGGAATCGGAGGCAATGGAGTTTTGACGAACGCTTTCCGGCGTCGCTGCCGTCATCACAACGCGCTCGAATCGAACCTTGCCTTTGCCCTCGATACGGCGGGCCAGGCCAGCGCTGGTTCCCACCCAGAGGACGCCGTCGCGCGTTTCATGAACGGCATTGATGAACATGCTGGGGAGCCCGTCGTCGACATTGAACTGCGTGAAGCGGGCGCCATCGTAGCGAAATAAGCCGTTCTGTGTACCGACCCAAAGGTAGCCAGCGCGATCCTGCAACAGGCATTGGGGGGTGACATTCAGCAGGCCCTGTTCCCGGCCGTAGTGCTGGAAACCGTAACGCTGGGCGCACAAAGGTAGGGCTAGCGCCAGTACTATGACGATTCGAGCCACCCTGAGCATTAGAATCCTAGGATAACCGAGCGAGATAGAGTAGTGGTGACTATGCGTGAACACAAAATTGCGGCGATTCCAGGGGACGGCATTGGCAAGGAAGTCATCCCTGCGGGTTTGACCGTGCTGCGGGCTTTGCAAGAGCGTTGCGGAGATTTTCGGCTTGTTGTGGAAGATTTCCCTTGGGGATCGGACTACTACTCGAAGACTGGTTTGATGATGCCGGACGATGGGTTGGATTTGCTGCGGAAGTTCGATGCGATTTTCTTCGGTGCGGTGGGGGCTCCGGGAATTCCGGATCACGTCACACTTTGGGGTTTGCGTCTTCGAATTTGCCAAGGGTTCGATCAATACGCCAATGTCCGGCCTACTCGCGTTCTGGCTGGGATCACGAGTCCACTACGGAACGTGAAACCGGGCGATCTGGATTGGGTGATTGTTCGCGAGAACAGCGAAGGCGAGTATTCGGGGCATGGTGGCCGGGCGCACAGGGGCCTGCCGGAAGAGGTCGCCACGGAGACGTCTATCTTTACGCGGACAGGCGTGACGCGCATCATGCGTTTCGCTTATGAGCTGGCGCGATCGCGTCCTCGGAAGCAGTTGACCGTTGTCACAAAATCGAATGCGCAGCGGCATGGGATGGTTCTGTGGGATGAGATCGCGGCGGAAGTTGGCCGGGATTATCCCGACGTGGCGACGGACAAGATGCTGGTGGATGCAGTGACCACTCGAATGGTGGGGAAGCCGCGGGGCCTTGACGTCGTTGTGGCGACGAACCTCCATGCCGACATCCTGAGCGACCTGGCGGCGGCACTGGCGGGGAGTTTAGGCATCGCTCCAACGGCGAATCTGAACCCCGAGCGCCGGTTCCCTTCCATGTTCGAACCGATTCACGGATCGGCATTCGATATTACGGGCAAGGGGATTGCCAACCCGATTGGAACGTTCTGGACGGCGGTAATGATGCTGGAACATTTGAAGGAATTCGACGCGGCGCAACGGTTGATGGCGGCGATTGAGCGAGTGACCGGGTGCGGGAAGGTGCTTTCCCCAGATCTGGGAGGGTCGGCGCGTACGGCTGACGTGACGGAGGCGGTGTGCGCGGCGCTTTGAGCAGTGTCGCTGTGCTTCTGACTTCCCTCCTGGTCGGTCATGCGGCTCCTGCATTTCTCACGAAGACCGAGCTGTTTGCGAGTGACGAGGGAGGCTATAAGTTGTACCGCATTCCTGGGATTGTCGTGACGGCACGGGGCACTATTCTTGCTTACAACGAAGCCCGCCGATTTACCGGGAGCGATTGGGATACGATCGACATCGTGATGCGGCGAAGCACCGACGGTGGCGCGACGTTTGCGGCGCCTTCCGCGATCGCACATGCTCCCGGGTCCGTTTCGCGCAGCCCGGTGGCGGTAGAGCGGAAACAGGGACAGCCGAACGACCTCACGTACAACAATCCGCTGGCGATTGCGGGCCGTGATGGCACGGTACATTTTCTGTTCTGCGTCGAATATATGCGCGTTTTCTATATGCGCAGCCGCGATGACGGGAAAACGTTTTCGACTCCGGTCGAGATCACCGGCGCTTTTGACGGATTCCGGCCGGAATACGCGTGGCGCGTGGCAGCTACGGGGCCAGGACATGGGATCGAATTGAAGAATGGCCGGTTGTTGGTCCCTGTGTGGTTAGCGCTCGGGACAGCTGGAAACGGGCATCATCCTTCTGTGAATGCGACGGTCTACAGCGACGATCATGGAACGACATGGCATCGCGGCGATATCGCTATGCCGAGCACGGCGGAATTTCCCGATCCCAACGAGACGGCAGTGGTGCAATTGGCGGACGGGCGCGTGATGCTGAATGTGCGCACGCAGGCGAAGGAGAACCGGCGCGCCATTGTGACCAGTAAGGATGGCGCGACTCATTGGAGCGAACCTCACTTTCAGGAGGAACTGCAAGATCCGATTTGTTTTGCGAGCCTGATGCGGCTGTCGAGAAACAAATTGCTCTTTGCGAATCCCGACGATTCGGCGCGGAAGAATCTTACGGTTCGTATCAGTTATGACGAGGGTGCGAGTTGGACGGTGAAGAAGGTGCTCGAGCCTGGTCCGTCGGCCTACTCCGATCTTTCTGTTCTGGCGGATGGCACGATTCTTTGCCTGTACGAAACCACCGATTCGGAGAAGCGTCGGTTGATGCTGGCGCGATTCAACGAAGAATGGTTGACGGTGCCCTGAGGTGAAGCGAATCCTATTCAGCGTCGCCGCCGTATTGTTGACCTTGTATATCTGCGATTTTGTTTCAGCCCGCATGCAACCGCTCGGGACGGTTGAGATCCGGAAGTATTATGCGGTGCGGTTGAAAAACGACAAGATTGAGTACATGTTCGATTCGACGGCAAATCAGGAGTGTGTTCATGCTTTGCTACCGCAGATGGGACGGAGCCCGTGTTGGTATCTGGAGCGGCATACACGGCAGATGCTAGACGTTAGTCCACCGCGGCTGCCGCAGTTTTGAGTTGTCAGGAGTCGCCCTTCGGTCTGAAGCGCCGTGCAAATAGGAGAATGGCGGCGCTCCCGGTCAATGCAAACACCGAGGGTTCCGGTGCAGCGGAATCGTAGCGCAAACCGGTTTCGGTCGTGTAGCCGCCGCCGGGTGTCAGAACGTCGATCGAGAAGGCGGCGGTGTTCGCGGCGTAAACGAACGCCTCCCGCGACGCGTTTCCCGCTACGTCGGAAAATGTACTACTGGCGTTGAGAGTCAGAGTGGAGAGCAGATCCAACGTGGACCCGGCCAGTGTGGTCACAATGATCTGCCCGGATTGCGGCCCCGGGACGGCGCCGAACTGATTGATGACTTGATAAGCCTGGCCGCCGAAATCGCCTGCGAACAACGCCTGCGACGGTGCGCCAGGGGTGCCGCCGAGATGATACGTAAACTTCAACTGTACCTGCGTTCCCGGGGCGCCTGTGACCGTCAAATTGTCGAACTATCGGCCCGTCATAATTGAATAGAGCCCCGGTGGTGCCGAACACCGTCGGATACGCCGCGTCTTTTTCAAAGAGCCCGGAGGTGGCGATCTAACCACGGAGAGCTCCGGGGTCCAGTGTAAGGAAAGCCGTCGATGTTCCGGTACCGGTGGCGAACCAGTGTGCAACTCCGGCGACGAAACATTCGCTGAGTACATCGGTTCGCGTTCCTCCAAGACTCCCCGAGTCGTAAGACGGCAAGGGTAGCTGCCCGATATTGAAGTTAACGTTCGTCGACTGTGGGGCTCCAACGCCTCAATGTGCGCGGCCGTCGACCACGCGGGCGCCACGATAACCAACGCGGGCGGTCCGAATAGGCTGAGAGCATAATGTAAGAAGCCGCCAGGTCCGGTGGCATCCACGACGAATCGAGCTTGCTCAATTGTGAGATTGTAGATTTGATTAGCGTCCGGTTCCGCCAGATCGATCAGTTGTTCGATGTATTGGTCCGAGGCCGTTTTCCAACGTATGCGGCAGAGTCTACAATGGACACTTGCCATGGCGAAATTTCTGATAGGAAGTACGGTTGTTACGGTTGCCGCGTTGGCGTTGTTCGCCGCTTCGAAGCCCAATCCGTGGGGGTACAAGATTCTGGTGCCCCGGTTAGAGAAGGCTCCGGTAATTGACGGCGATCTGTCGGAGTGGAAGTATGTGGCTTTCACGGACGGCGTGTGGGATATGCTGCGGCTGCGTCAGACTCCCTGGTACGATCCGGCGATCAGCCGATTAACCGATCATGGCGACGAACCTCCGATTGAAGACGACCTCCAGGCGCGCTATTACACGGCGTGGGACGACAAGTATATCTACCTCGGCGCCGAAGTGAAGGACAACGTGAACGACGTCACCGATCCGGCGCATGAACCGAAGCGGTGGTATTACAAGGACGCGATCTGCTGGTTCATCGAGGCTCCGCGCGGAGAAACGGCGAAGAAGTTCGGCGAAGGCGATAATGCGTTTTGTTTTGTGATTGACGCGAAGAGGCCGCCGTATGCCGCGTGGTGGCGGCATGGCGCTCCGGGTAAGACTTATATCGAGGAGCCGCTGCCGGCTGCAGCGGTGGACTATTCGATCCGCATGAAGCCTTCGGCACGAAGTAAAGGCGATTTTGTCCTGGAAGCTCGCGTGGCGATGGCCCCGACTTTTGGGAAGAGCAGTCCAGCCTGGCATGCTCCGAGAATTGGAGATGTCTATGGATTAGAAATTGTGCATACCGATCCGGATGGCGGGGATTATGGGGGGCACATGCTGATTTATGGCCATGGCGATGATGATTCGACTTGGAGTGAAATGGTGTTGACGGGTCCGATCCTTCCGATTGAGCGGAAGGCAAAGTAGAATCAACTAGAACATGCAGCGGATTATTTGTTTTTTCCTTTTGACGGCGGGCGTTGCGTTTGGACAGGATGGCCGGACGACGTTTGCTAAGCGCTGTTCGGTCTGCCACGGTGTGGACGGACATGGATCGGAGCGCGGCCCGAATTTGGCGAACAACCGGCGGGTGCGGGCGCGATCGATGGCGTCATTGAGTGGCGTGATCCGCAATGGTGTTGCTGGAGCTGGCATGCCGGCTTTCGATTTGCCCACGCCGGAGCTTCAGGCGGTGACGTTGTTTGTCCGGTCTTTGAGCGCTCCCGCGGCAGAGTCGAATGCTCCGGGCGATCGCGAAGCAGGGGCGGCGTTTTTCTTTGGTAAAGGCGGATGTTCGGGTTGCCACATGGTTCTCGGACGTGGCAAGGCAGTGGCTCCGGATCTTTCGTTGGTGGGCCGCGAGATGACTCTGGAAGACATCGCCGAGGCGGTACGCCAACCGTCCGCGAAAATCAAAGAGGGCTATGCCGTGGTGAGCGTGCAACTGCGGGATGGACGCACCATTCGTGGATTTGCGCGCAACCAGAGCCGGTATAACATTCAGCTTCAGGACCTGTCAGGACAGTTTCATTTGCTGGCTTCGGATGAGATCGCCGGGCGCACCACGGAGCCTGGTTCGTTGATGCCGCCGCCGCGATGCAGCGAAGACGAATGCCGCAATGTGATCGCGTATTTGAGCTCCTTGACGGGTCCGGCCGTAGGCGCAAAGGCAACGCCGATTGAATCCACGGGCGGTTTGGGTTTTGAGCAAGTGGCGCATCCAAAGCCGGGCGATTGGCCGACCTATCACGGAGATATCGGCGGGAACCGGTATAGTGCGCTCGATCAAATCAACGCGTCGAATGTGAAGAATCTGGCTGCAAAATGGGTTTTCCCGATCAATCATTTCACGTTGGAAACAACTCCGGTTGTGGTGGACGGCATGATGTTTGTGACAGGACCCAATCAGGTATTCGCGCTGGATGCGCGATCGGGACGCACGATTTGGCACTACCAGCGGGAGCGATCTAAGGATGTGACGGGTGATCCGGCCAAAGGCACGAATCGCGGCGTGGCGGTGCTTGGCGATCGCGTTTTCCTGGTGACCGACAATGCGCATTTGCTCGCGCTGCATCGAGTAACGGGACAACTATTGTGGGACGTGCGGATGCCGGAAGGTCCGCAGAACAACTACGGAAGCACGGCTGCGCCACTGGTCGTGAAGGACATGGTGGTAGCGGGAATTTCGGGCGGCGACATGGGAATTCGCGGGTTCCTCTCGGCCTATAAGGCGGCGACCGGCGAGCGCGTGTGGCGCTTCTACACGGTTCCGAAAGTTGGTGAGCCGAAGTCGGAGACTTGGAAGGGAAGTGCACTGGCATCGGGCGGTGGCGGCGGCGCGACGTGGATGACCGGCACCTACGATCCGGAAACCGACACGTTGTTTTGGGGCGTCGGCAATCCTTATCCGGCGATCAACGGCGACGATCGCCTCGGCGATAACCTTTACAGTGCGTCGGTGCTCGCTCTGAAGCCGGACGTAGGGGAATTGAAGTGGTACTACCAGTTCACGCCGCATGATACACACGATTGGGATGCCGGACAGACTCCAATGGTGGTGGATACACGCTATCGCGGGCAGGATCGAAAGCTTTTGATTCAGGCGAATCGCAATGGATTTATTTACGTGTTTGACCGGACGAACGGGGAACTGCTGCTGGCCGAGAAGTTTGTGGACAAGGTAAGTTGGGCGAGCGGAATCGGGAAGGACGGGCGTCCAATTCTGCTGCCTGGGGCGGAGCCGACGCGAGAGGGGAACAAGGCGTGTCCTAATGTTCTGGGCGGGACCAACTGGATGTCGATGTCGTACAACCCTGGGACGAGATTGTTTTACCTCCAGACGTTGGAGGCTTGCGGAATTTATGTAAAGCCGCCGGAGTGGAACGCAAAGAAACGTTTTCTGGAGCCCGGACAGAAATTTTTGCGGGCGCTGGATATTGAAACGGGGAAACGTGTTTGGGAAGTGCCGCAAATCGGCCCGGCTGACAGTTGGGGCGGCGTGATATCGACGGCGGGAGGCGTGGTGTTTTTCGGCGAGGATAGCGGTGCGTTCGCGGCCGTGGATGCGTCGACAGGGAAGGATCTCTGGCAGATCCAGACGAATGCTTCGGCCGAGTTGGGCGACGGGCATAGCTGGCGTGCTTCTCCAATGACGTTTATGGCCGCCGGGAAGCAATATGTGGCGGTGGCTGCCGGGCCGAATATCTTGTGCTTTGGATTGCCTTGAACAGTTAGAAGTTGAATTTCATAGACTTCGCGGATGGCTTGCGTTCAGTCAGGCTAGGGGGTATCCTCGAGGCCACAGCAAGCTTTGACGACCATCCGCTTGCAGCGGGCTGTCCGGAGGCAAAGTGAGCGACGCTGAACCCCGTCTTTCGCGTCTGTCCGACTTGGCGAGCGGACTTGCTCTGCACGAGCATCGCTGCCTTATCTACGACACCCAAGAAGAACAGTTTGCGGCCGCGTTGCCCTTTCTAAGAGCCGGCCTTGAGCGCGGCGAACGATGTCTCTACATCGCGGACGAGAACAATGGCGCTACCGTTTTGGATGCTCTGCGTAAAGGTGGAACTGAGGTCGATCGGTACGTTAGGAGCCGTGCGCTGATCGTGACCGGCAAACGAGAGACCTATCTGAAGCCGCGGCACTTTGATCCCGATTGGTGGATCGGTTTCCTGTCCCAGGCAACAGATGAGGTAGGCGACGTCAAGTTTTCTGGACTGAGAACACTCCTTGGAGAAATGACCTGGGCGATTGGGGAAGACGTAGCACCCGATAGTCTGATCGAGTATGAAGCCAAGCTCACCCACTTTGTACACGATCACGATGTCAGAGTCCTCTGCCAATACAACCGTAAACGCTTTTCGCCGGAACTGATACTGGGTATCATCCGTACTCACCCTGTTGTAGTTTATGGCGGCATTGTCTGCAGGAACCCCTACTACGTCCCGCCGGATGAACTTCTGAAGCCCCATCAAGCCTCGCTGGAAGTCGAGCGCCTCCTGAAGAACATTCTGACGTGGGAGGATTCGTTCGCTCAGTTGCGCGCGCTGGCTGCCCGGCTTGAGAGCGTGCGGGAAGAGGAAAGAACCAGGGCCGCCCGGGAAATTCACGATGAACTGGGGCAGGCTCTAACGGCCATCAAGCTCGAGTATACGGCGCTGCTGCGAGATCTCCCGGCAGGCGATGGGCCGGTAAATCAGCGAAGTCAAACTATCCTGACTTTGTTGGATAAGGCGTTTCAATCTGTCCGAAGAATCGCGACAGAACTTCGACCCGGAATTCTGGACGACCTGGGTCTTGCGGCCGCCGTGGAATGGGTTACGGAAGAGTTTCAGGCACGCACGGGGACGAAGGTTCAGGTCAGCCTGCCTGACGCCGACATAGCCATGGACAGGGAGCACGCCACGGCACTCTTTCGTATTCTCCAGGAGACATTGACCAATGTCGCACGGCACGCCAATGCGACTCGGGTGGATGTGCGGCTGGCTAAAGAGAAAGGCAATCTATTACTTGAAGTCCGCGACAACGGCAAGGGCATTAGCGACGAGCAGCTTTCAGGCGGAAAGTCTCTCGGCCTTCTGGGAATGCGGGAGCGGGCGTCGCTGCTGGGTGGCGAAATCACCATCAGCGGCATCCCAGGAAAGGGCACCACCGTGAGCGTCCGAATTCCAGAGGCTCCTCACACATCCTCGGAGCAAAGCAAGTGATCGGGTCGGTGCCATTCCGTACCCGCACGTCAGCTACTATGCGAGGCAAGGACTCTTCGTACTGTTTCAAGAACCAAATCGGCTGACAGAGGTTTTTGCATGCTCGCCCTTGCGTTGAGCGCCACCGGCATACCCAGAAGCGCCCCCTGATGAAAGTCCCGGAATCGGTCGACCAGGGCGATGATTCGCAGACCCGCGTACTGTCTCTTCAACGCGGATATCGTCTCAAAGCCGTCTTGTACTGGCATGTAGAGGGCGGTGATGACCAAATCGAAGGTCTTTCGATGAATCTCCTCCAGCGCCTCTATGCCGTTGCTCGCTTCCCATACTTTGTGCCCGGCGCCATCCAGCACCGAACGAAGGAAATGGCGGACAGCGGTGTCGTCGTCGACAACTAAGATTGATGTCACGAGCTATCCGATTCGCCCGTGGACTCCCGCAGGCGCGACATAACTGCGATCTTGGTTGTGTTTTTCAAAGCGTGGAAACGGGCGGGAGTAATGTTTAATGCCCGGCCGATTTGCTCTTCTGTTTCCTTCTCCACGTAGTATCTGTACAATGCCTGTCTGTCTACAGTAGAGAGTTCAGTGAGCAATTCTTTGACGGCGTCCACGTGGATGTCGACTCGCGATTCATTCTCCAGGACCAAATGGGGATGGGCCGCTATTTGCGAGCCAATGTATTGCCGCAAGACGGTGACGACGCGAGAAGTAAGATCGCACGCATTGTCGATGGAAGCTTCTCCGAGGTCCTTGGCGATCAGCGAGAGCACCTCGTTCTGCCGACTTTCAAGCTTCTCTTGGCCCAGAGCCCGGCGCAGAAAAAAGCGGATGCCACTTTGAAGGATCGCACCCAATTGCAAGACCGCCTCTTTATCGCCAGCTCGAATTCTTGCGGCGAGATCCACCCAGTGGGCAGGCTGACTGTCTGACGGAGGCCCTTGGATGCTCATCAGACGGCGGACTCCCAAGAGGATGTCATCGATTTCGGTTGCGCAGAAGTGCGATTAGCGCTTCTATGTCTGCGACGAACAAATCGCGTTCAGTCTGATCCACACCCTCCGGTACAAACTCCTTGGAACGTATGTTGTCCAACCACTCCCGGGTGGGGATTTGGTGCGAGCCGGTGCACTCGGCCGCATAATCCTTCAGATCGGCCAGCCGGCTCTCGAGGGGTAAATTCAGCCAGGCATGGAAAAGCAATAATCGCATCTCCTGAATCGCAACGCGCGGCGGCAACTCGTCCCCGCAGTCCGCGGCGGAATCCAGCAGCGATGCAAACCCTGAAATGCGACCGAGGATCGAAGAGATGCCGGGGAGAATTTTGGGTATTTGCAAGTCAACACCGCGAATTTGGCCGCAGGCACAGGCCGAAGAGGTGAAATGTTCCTTGAGTATCCAGTAACAATTACCCGGTCACCGATCTTGCGCGTGGCGCGAAAATGATTCTTTCATGCACCTATCTTCGGTTCTTCCCGCGTGTTGAGACAATCGCACCCAGGCGCATTGTCATGTAGAATTTTCAAGAATGTGATGTCATGGTTTGCACTACAGAAAGTCCGAGGTGGGGGGCCCACCGATCAGTCAATCAGCCGGTTCTGAAGGGCATAGCGCATGAGTTCCGCGTTGTTTGCCATGCGCATTTTTTCCAGGATGCGAGCGCGATAGGTGCTGACAGTTGTCACACTCAGATGAAGATCCTCAGCCATCTGAGAATTTGTCTTTCCCGAGGCGATCATTCTCAGGACTTCGAATTCGCGATTGGAGAGGCTTTCGTGGATGGGCCGTCCAGTGTCTCCACCTAGGTCGGAAGCAAGCTTTTCAGCCAATGCCGCACTTACGTAACGGCCGCCGGCCAGGACCCTTCGGATCGCTTTGACGAGCTCTTCGGGAGCGGTCTCTTTGTTCATGTAACCGACCGCCCCAGCTCTCAGTACGCGCTTCCCGTACTGGTCTTCCGGATACATACTCAACACCAGCACCGGCAGCTCCGGCCGAAGCTGTTTCAGATCGCTGAGAACGTCAAGGCCACTTCGCCCGGGCATGCCGACGTCCAGAATGACCAAATCCCAGCGGTAGCATCGGACTTGGTCGAGAACCTGAGTTGCTTCCCCGGCTTCGCCACAGATTGCGTCATCGAACTCGCGGACCAGGATTTCCTTCAATCCCCTGCGTAGGATTGCGTGGTCGTCGGCGATAAGTACTCTCATTACTTGCCAGTCTCCGCATGCCCGCCGTCGGCCTCCCACTCATCACTCTTATGATATCGTCTCCCGTATACTGGCTTATCTATCTGGAACAGGCGTTGGAACGCTGGAAAATCTGATGGAGACACATAAGACTGACTGCTAACACAAAAACGGAACCTCTGAGAATTCCGAATCTGGTGTAGCAATCCGCCTCCAGTCTCATTTCCGCCTTTCCATAGGCTATCGGACCGAACGTGATCAGACTCGTGATCGATGACCATCGGGGCACGGAACGATTTCGTAGTCCTTGCGTTATCAGGAACGCGAACGATCCAAGCCACACCAGGATTTCCACCTTCCCCAGCGGGCTCAGATCCCCTCTCACCAAACAGAACTGCTGGCCGGAAGGCTGTCCATTGTGGAGATGGCCACAGACTTAGTTGCAGCGAGAAGCGCAAGAACGATTACGACCGCAGCGGCACTGGCGCGGTAGCTGATCTTCATCCGCTACGCCAGACGCATCGGCATCGCGCGCAAACGGGTTCCCGTCGCGCTAAAAATCGCGTTTCCAACGGCCGGAGCGATTCCCACAATTGGCGTTTCTCCGGCTCCCGCGGACGGGATATCCTTGCGATCCAGGAGAACCGTTTCGATGCGCGGCGCATCGCTGAAACGGGGGACGCGGTAGCGCGAGAGACGCGGGTTGAGGATGCGGCCGTTTTCAAATTCGATTTCTTCGAGCAACGCGCCTCCGATGCCCATGATGGTCGCACCTTCGACCTGATTTTCGAGATGCTTTGGGTTTACGATGGCTCCGCATTCGAAGGCTGTGACAGCGCGCTCGATCTTCACCTTTTTCCGTTCTGAGATGGAGATCTCGGCGCAGCACCCGACATAGCCGCCCTTTTCGAGCCCGCACGCGATACCGAATCCATGCTTGCCATTCGGTTTCGATTTACCCCAGCCGAAGCGCTCCGCAGCGGCTTCGAGAACGGCTCGCAGACGTTGGTCTTTCAGATTCTTCAAGCGGAATTCGAGCGGCTCCATGCCGATGGAGTGGGCTAATTCGTCCATGTACGACTCGCGGGCGAAGTGGTTTGCTGTCGCGGCGAGCCCCCGGTAGGAACCTTGGCGCAAAGGCGAGTCGGTGTTGTGAAATTTTGTGATGGGATTTGGCACGCTGTACGGCGTTGGAATTCCCGAGGGCCCGGAGTTGTAGTTGTGAAATTCCCAGGACGTGAGTGTTCCGTCCTTTTGAACAGTTGCCCCGATATCGATCACTCCGGCGGGGCGGAAATAAGCCCAGGTGAATTCCTCTTCGCGTGTCCATACGAGCTTCACCGGTTTGCCGGCCGCCTTGGCCAAGCGGGCCGCTTCGACGGCTGCTTCGCCGGTGTGTTTGCCACCGTAAGCAGAACCCGTGTCGGGCACGATGACGCGTACGCGCGATTGGGGAATGCCGAAGGCCTCGGCGAGTTCTGAACGGACTCCGAACGGAACCTGCGAGCCCGTCCAGACGGTGAGTTTCCCGTCGTTCCACTCGGCCAATGCCGCCCTAGGCTCCAGTGGAGTGTGGGCGATGTAGGCGACGGTGTAGGTGACTTGAAAGGTGCTTTTTGAGGCGTCGGCCGCGTGTGTTTTCAGGTGTCCGTAGAGTTCACTTCCAGATGGTTGTCCGGGACTCTTCCATTGCGTTTTGATTCCGCCAACGGCCGCTTTCAGAGCTGCGGGGTCGGCCGATGCCGCTCCGATGAAGTTACCGTCGCGCACGATTGTAACGCTGGGGAACTGAGCGGGGTCGTAGTCGGCCGAAACTAACGTCCCCCGGAAGGCTTCGGGACGCAGCACGCGCCCGTGCAGCATTCCGGGGCGTGTGAGATCCGAAGTGTACCGGTGCTTTCCGGTGACGATGTCACGGGCATCGATTTTCTGGAGATCTTTGCCGGCGGTGGTCCACTGCGTCGGGGGCGTGGTGTGAACCCCGGCGTCGATGGTGGCAGAGAGATTCTGGTCCTTGGCCAGCGCGCCGAACGCCATGGACGCACCCGTGCCCGGATTCTGAATTCGCGCGTCCACGACGGTCAATGAACCCTTATCGGTTTGCCACTTCGCGGCGGCCAGGTCAAGCAGCATCTCGCGCGCGGCTGCGGCAACCTTTCGGAGTTGCGGCGCCATCGTCGGGGTGGTTCGGCTACCGAACGTGCCCATGTCGTAAGGAGTGAGATCGGTGTCGGCCATCACGAGCTTGATGGAGGCGGGCGTGGTACGAAGCTCGTCGGCAACGGCTTGTGTTAACGACGTGCGGATGTTCTGTCCAACTTCGGTCTTGCCGGTGAAGACCGTGATGGCGCCATCCTCGCCGATGTGGAGCCATGCGCCCAAGTTCGCGCGGCAGCTCTTCCCCGCCCCGCCGGCCACGGCTTCCAGATTCCTGCGCATCGAGTGTCAGGACAACGAGTAGCCCCGCGCCGAGGAGTTTGAAAAAATCGCGCCGGTCCGGCGTGAAGTGATATGCGGGACCCGCCAGAAGTTCGTAGCGCTCAGGTTCAACGGAAAACTCAGGCATGGGCTTTTCCTTTCGTCGAGCGGATCGCAGTGAGGATTCGCGGATAGGTGCCGCAACGGCAGATGTTACCTTCCATGGCGCGAAGAATTTCCGCATCGCTGGGATTCGGATTCTTGCGGAGGAGCGCCGAGGCCGAGAGAATCATGCCGGGCGTGCAGTATCCGCATTGCATCGCGTCGGCTTGGATGAATGCTTCCTGGAGCGGGTGCAGGTGACCGTTGACTGCGAGTCCTTCGATGGTGGTGATCTGTTTCCCTTGCGCGATTCTTAGAGCCGTCTGGCAGGAGCGGAACGGAACGCCGTCGAGCAAAACCGTACACGCGCCGCACTGGCCCTCACCGCAACCGTACTTGGTTCCGGTGAGATCGAGTTCATCGCGGAGAACATAGAGTAGAGGGCGGCCGGGATCGCCTTCGACGGTGCGATGCACGCCATTGACAGTTAGCTCCATGTCCTGAGTTTACGACTTTCAACAGCGTGAGTGGATGGGGAAATCTAGAAACCTAGAGGAAGGTCGTGTTGCCGCGGGGCTTGGGCTAGGATCGGGCGATCCATGTAGGGCCGGGGATTGACCGGAACTCCGCCTTTTCGCACTTCATAGTGAAGGTGCGGAGAGGTTACGCGGCCGGTAGCTCCGGAATATCCGACGATTTCGCCACGTCGAATGGACTGTCCGGCGACAACGGAGAAGCGGGATAGATGCGCGTAATAGGTCTGGACGCCTTGGCCGTGATCGACCACGACGAGTTTGCCATAGCTGCCACCCCATTCCGCGTGAGCCACAACGCCGTCACCCGTCACCTTTACCGGCGTGCCCATGGAGGCCGATATGTCGACTCCGGTGTGGAACGCGCCGTCACCGGAGAAGGGGTCGGTCCGGTGACCGAAATAGCTCATGAGGGGTCCATTCACGGGCCAGATGCTGGGGAGAACCAGAGAGTTCAGGAACAACGACGTCCTGGTGGCGGACATCGGCACGTTCGCGGTTTTCAGGAAGTTGTATTGGTCCAGACTCTCTGAGAGCGTAGGCACCAGCCTGCCTTCTACGGAGATTTCCGAGGGGCCTTCCAGCTTACGTTTGATACCGTACGCGACTGAAACTTCGTTCGCGAGAATCTGCAAGCTGGCGAGCTGCTGATCGGTCTGTTGAGACTCTTTTTCCAGGCTGTGATACTTCACACGTAATACTTCAACTTCATGGCGCAAGTTATTGTAATTTGCGACCTTCAGACTCATCCGAAGGTAACTGGACACGAAACCGAGGAGTGAGATGGAACCAAGTAGAGCCAAGGCGAGAATAGCGTATACAAATTGGTAAGGGATGTGAACCCGGCGGAGCCGGCCGTGCAGGGAATGCGCTAGTACCAATATGAAGTACGGCTGATTCAAATCGATTTCCCTGGGGTTCGCCCACACGTATCGCCAATGTAGGCTGGAGCCCCAAAAGTAGATTAGCTTGCTGATTAACGAACTCTAAGAATATCGCCGCGAGGTCGCTATGTCAAGCTTTAATGACAACTTTGAAAGCTCCTAACTCAGTAAGATCCGTTACCATTCTACCAGCTAATTCGCCCGGTCGCCCTTCTTGCGGATGGAGATTTCCAGGCGCTTGATTTTCTGATTGAGTGTGGAAAGCGGAATTCGGAGATTCTCTGCTGCGTCGGTCTGGCTCCAGTGGACGGACTCCAGGGCCTCGATGATTTTGCGGCGCTCGAAATCAGCGACAACTTCAAACAGCGATGCATCGGCGGGAAGGCCGCCACCTTCGTCGCGGCGGACGCGCAGACCACCGGCTTGCAGAATCTGGTCGGGCAGCACGTCGGCTGGGACAACTCGCTCGGCAGCCAGTACCACTGCCCTTTCCACTGCATTTTCCAGTTCACGAACGTTGCCGGGCCAACTGTGATCGATCAACAATTGCATGGCTTCGGGGGAGAAGCTGAGTTCCGAGTGGCCTTGTGCATCGAGGAACTTGTGGTTCTCCTCGCAATACTTCACGAAGAAGTGGTCGACGAGCAGCGGAATGTCGCTTTTGCGGTCTCGCAGCGGCGGCAATACGATGTTGATGACGTTGAGACGGTAGTAGAGATCTTCCCTGAAGCGTCCGTCTTCAACGAGCTTGCGCAAATCGGAGTTGGTGGCGGCGAGAATGCGCACGTCCACCTTCACCGACTCGTTCGACCCGAGCGGCATGAACTCCTTTTCCTGGATCACGCGGAGTAGCTTCGTCTGCGTCTCAGGGCTGATAGTCCCGATCTCGTCGAAGAAGATGGTGCCGCCGTTGGCCACTTCGAAGTAGCCTTTCTGCGAGGCGTAGGCGCTGGTGAAGGCGCCCTTAACGTGGCCGAAAAGCGTGGATTCGAGGAGTTCGGTGGGGAGCGATCCGCTGTTGACGGCGACAAATGTTTTGTCAGCGCGCGGCGAATGGGCGTGAATCGCTTTTGCAATAACCTCTTTTCCGGTGCCGGTTTCGCCGGTGAGCAGGATCGTGGAGCGGCTGGGAGCAACCTGGGAAACGAGGTCGAGCACGCGTTGCATGCGGTCGCTCTTGCCGATGATGTTGGGGAAGCTGTAGCGCTGCTTGAGGGCTCGTTTGAGTAGCGTGTTCTCGCGCTCAAGGCGGCCTCGGGCGATAAGATTCGCGACTTCAATGAGCAGCTTTTCGTTGTCCCACGGTTTGGAGAAGTAGTCGTTGGCGCCAGCCTTGAGGGCCTTGACGGCGACTTCGGCCGAGCCATAGGCGGTGAGCATGATGACCGGCGTCTCGGAGTCGCGCTGCCGGATGTCGCCGAGCACTTCCAGTCCGGAGCGGTCGGGCATCATCAGGTCGAGCAGCACCAGATCGTAGGAGCTCTTCTCGAAGCGGCGCAGACCTTCGATCCCGTTAATGGCCATGTCGACGGTGTAGTCTTCCATGGAGAAAAGCGTCTCCAGACTTTCGCGGATATCCGCTTCGTCGTCGATGATCAGGATGCGCCCGCGCGCGGCGGAGAGGATTGGAGATTCTTCAACTTCAGGCATTCACGGTCTTTCGGGCCAGAGGAAACTCCAGCTGAAACAGTGTACCAGCGCCGGGTTTACTTTGCACTTCGATGGATCCGCCATGCTCGCGAACGATGCCGTAGGTAACGGACAAACCGAGTCCGGTTCCTTTCTTGGCGCCCTTGGTGGTGAAGAAGGGATCGTATATGCGGGCCAGGTTTTCCGGAGGAATTCCCTGCCCCGTATCGCCCACGGTGGCACGCGCGGAATCCCCGTCCACACTAGTCTCGATAACCAGTGCGCCGCCGCCCTCCATGGCGTCGCGGGCGTTGAGGACGAGATTGAGGAACACCTGCTGTAGCTTCCCGAAGTTGCCCTTCACGGGACCAACGCTCTGGCCGAGATTTACCGTCACTTGCACGTTGGCGCGCGACAACTGGTGGCTTACGAGCGATACAGTTTCCGATATCACCCGATTCAGGTCGACATCTTCGAAAGCGGCCGGCGACGTGCGCGAGAAGTTGAGCAGCGAGTTCACGATTTCGCTGGCGCGGAAAGTCTGCTTGGCGATTTTGTCCAGGAGCTTCGATTTCTGGTCATCCTCCGGCACCTGCTTGGCTAGCATCTGGGCGTACGTGGAAATGACGGCCAGCGGCGTGTTGACCTCGTGAGCGACGCTGGCGGCAAACAAACCAATGGAGCTCAGTTTGTCTGCCTGGACGAGGCGTTTTTCGAGTTCCGAGCGTTCCGTGATGTCGTCGAAGATGATCAGCCTGCCGATCTGCCGCTGGTCTTTCGCGACGAGAGGAGCAATCGCGATGTTGACGGTCGCTTCCTTGCCGCGCACTTCGCGCTTGACGCCATTTAAACCGTGACCGTTGTTGCCATTTGTGTTGCCATTCGAATAGCCATGGCCAGTGACGTCCGCAGCCGGGGCCAGCGGCTCCAGGACAAAGCTGTAGATGTTGTGGACTCCAGTGTCCCCGCGAACTTCCTCAAATCTGGCGAAAAGATCTCCCGGAAACAGATCGGAGAGTTTCTGGCCGACCGCCATCGCGCGAGAGATTCCGGTAAGGCGCTCGATTTCGTTGTTCCAGCTTTCCACACGATCGTCGAGGTCGGCCGCCAGCACGCCAACGTTGATCGATTCGACGATGTTCTCGCTGAACTCCTTCAGACGTTCGTACTCTTCCACCTTCTCCTGGAGCGACCGGTATAGCCGGGCGTTCTCGACCGCGATGCCGACGTAACCGGAGAGTGTGACAAGCAATTCGAGATCGTCGCTCGACAGAAAATCGCCCTTGTCGGTACGGCTGACGCCCAGGTAAGCGATGGTCCGGCCTCGCACAACGCAAGGCATGTAATAAGTGAGATCGAGTTCGGCGATGGAATAGCGTACCGAAGCCGGCATCTCTCTGGAAACGGCGTCGAGCATATGGCGTGTTCGCTCGAAGAAGAGATACTCGGATTCGGGCTTTGCCGGAAGGAAGCTCAGATCGAGCAGTTCCGAGCGATGCGGATCGATCGGCTGGGAAGACATTGTCAGCCGAAACCGCGCAGCCTCTTCAGATCGGATTTCCTGCTCGGTGAATCCGTCGCGCAGGAACAAGGCCACCTGGCGGATGGAAAGTGTTTGGATGAGCCTCTCGGCTACCGAACCGAGCATGACCTTTAAGTCGGTCTCTGAGCTAAGTTCGCGGGCAAATTGGACGAGAGTCTGGCGATAATCGTACTTATCTTTATAGAAGTAGTGACGGTCGAGAACTTCCTGGATCCAGTTCCGGATCGGCTGAAATACGATCGTGGCGGTGAAAATCAGGCTGACAATGGCCGTTGGACTCAGTTCCTCGAAATGCCCGACGGCCAGATAGAGGCTGTAGAAGATGCCCAGGACCGCCAGGGTGGCCAAGGTGTAAACGTAGCCCTGTTGGAAGATAACGTCGACGTCCATCAGCCGGTGCCGCAGGATCGCATAAGCCCAGGTAAGCGGGATCAGGATGAGGAACAGGACCGCCATCTGCATGTACGGTCCGGGCGTGGCGCCGATCAGATATGGCAAAACGTAGAAGAGCGTGAACGGCAGAACACCAAAAATCGCTCCGTTGCGCAGCCACTTCATCTGCTGCCGGGCGACGATATCGTCGGTGCGGCGGTATTCCAGCGCCAGCACAGCGGCCCCCAGCAGATAGACCAGGCTGAGGAAACCCATTTCGACGCGGTCGAGCATCCAACGCACTTCGATCGGGCTGATATCCATGCGGACATTGCCCAACACGATTCCCGTCTGGAGTCCGATCAGAGCCAGCGGCGGCACGTAGAGCAGGAGCCAGAGGCCGCGGCGGCGGATCCAACCGCGCGGTTCGGGGAACGTCAGGCAGAAGTGCAGAAAAATAGTTGGAGCGAGATAACCGGCGACCACATTGCCCCAGTAAATCGCCTGGTCGAAGAAGTTTAGTTTTCCGGTGTAATGGAAAGTAGAAAGAACGAAACTGGCCAGGCAGAGAATGAGGAAATGGAGTGATTTCGGAGCGTTCCCGCGCCGGAAGTATACAAATAGACCGATGAATAGATACGCGGTCCCCACCATGTATTGATAGGAGACGGAGTATCCGGGTTCACGTTCGCCGATGATGACGCGGGCTTTTAGGTCGTAGCCGCCACGGTAAAGATGGTAGTCGGCGGGCTGCCAGGGGCCGAGCCGAACGAGAACCTGAGCGACCTCGATCGCGCGGTGAATTTCCACCGTCTGGATCTTATAGAGGGTATCGCCGGAGTGAATACCAGCCTTTTCGGCGGGACTATCGGGTACCACAGTTAACGCCAGAACGTAGTTCTTACCCGCCGTATCCTGCCGGTCGACCCACGTCACACCGTCTTCGGCAAGTTTGAATCTCTTATTGGACTGAAAATTTTGCTGGAAATTAAGAAAGGCAGACGCAACGGCGGCCACGGTGAGGATCACCAGCAGCGCATTCGCCAGTTGTGTCCGAAGTTCCTTCACAGCCCCTTGTATATGACGCGATGTAGACTAATCGGCAGAGGAGTACTATTACAGCATACACCTTGGCTTGTTTTTGCTGTGCACTTTGGTTGCCATCGCCAGAGCTTTTGAAATACGCGGAAATTGGCCAGTTTCAGTTATATAGGAATTGTCCATGCGTTCCAATTCCGCAATTTGGGAGAGCGACACTACGCGGAAGTGGAGGAAAGCATCCCCCCACTAATTGAACGCGCGCTCCCGCGTCGATACCCTGAACGCAGAGTGACCTCAGGGTGGATAAACTAATCCAATGGCTCCTGGAAGGAGACCCGGCCATTCGTTGGCAGACTTTGCGCGATTTGACCGGAGCTGCGGAACGCGCCGTCGAGCGTGAGCGGCGAAAGGTTACAAGCGATGGCTGGGGGGCTCATCTACTCGCTAAGTAGGAACCGGGAGGGCACGTGGGCTGGCGGCCTCTCGTCCGACGGCGGACTCTACTCGCCAAAGTGGGCGGGGTGGAATTGCCGCCGCCCGCAGGGTGCAACCCACGCTTCCGTCCACACGACGATCAGCGTGCTCGAGGGCCTGCGGCTCTACGAACTACATCGTGGATACAAAATCCGGGAAGTGCGGGCCGCGCAACGCCGGGGGCGTGAGTTCCTGCTGGTACACCGGCTGTTTCGCTCCCACCGTACCGGCCAAGTCATCAAGCCTGCATTCACCCGGTTCTCTTTTCCGCCCAGATGGCACTACGACATCCTGCGGGCGCTCGATCACTTTCAAGCCGTCAACGCGCCTCGCGACCCGCGCTTGGCCGAGGCAATCGACATCGTCACTGGCAGCCAACGCGAGGACGGGCGTTGGTTGCTACAACACTCATACACGGGGAAAACGTATTTCGAACTGGAGCGCCTCGGCGCGCCGAGCCGCTGGAATACTCTGCGCGCTCTGCGGGTGCTGAGATGGTGGGAATCAAGCCCCTGAGTCGGCCGGCGGGTGCTGATCTCCCGCTACGTCACCTTTGCGAGATGCGCGGCGTCACTCCTGTCGCAACGCGTAAATCGGATCGACCTTGAGCGCGCGGCGGGCCGGCCCCGACGCAGCAAGTAGAGCAACGGCCGCCATGGCGAGCGGCACACTCACCATCACCCAGGGGTCATTAGGAGATGCCTGATAGACGACGCTGGCGAGCAACGGGTCCGCCGCGAGTCCCAGGAAGAAACCGGCGATCGATCCGGCCAGCAGTAAAGCAAATGTCCGGCCGAGCACGACCCTCAGAATCTGGCGAGGTTGGGCGCCGATCGCCATGCGAATACCAATCTCCCGGCGTCTGCGGCTGATCGCGTACGCGGCCATCCCATAAATCCCCGTCGCCGCCAGCATAATCGCCAGCATTCCGAACAGACTCAACGCAATCGTTGCCGCGCGCGCCGGAAAATACGCGAACCCGAGCATCTGACTGAGGCTTCCTACGCCGTAAACCGCAAGCGTGGGGTCCCCCGTCGCGAGTACCTGGCGCATCCCGCCGGCGGTTTGCAACTCCGGCACGGAAGTACGCACAATCAGAACGGTTGTACTGTCATAAACCTGTGCTGCGGCCCTGAATAGAGCTGGCCGCGGTTCTTCCGTCAAAGTCACGTACTTACCGTCCTGCACTACTCCGGCGATTTCGGTTGGCCCGCCACTGCTTCCGCCTCGAAAACGCCGCCCCACCACGCCGGTCCTGCCGAACAGCTTGCGTGCTAACGTCTCGTTGACGATGGCAACCTGCGGGGATTTCTCGTCGTCCTGCCAGGAGAACTCACGTCCGCTCAAGAGACGCGTCCCCATGGTCCGGAAGTAGCCGGGCGAGACTTGGTAAACTGCGGTGTTGATCTGCGCCGACGGCCGAAAGTCCGTTACCTCTTCCGGGACAACCGAGATCGACGACTGGTCAATGCTGATCGGGACCGAACTGGCGAAGGCTGCCGCTGTCACCCCCGGCATGCGGGTTACTTCATCCAGAATCGCCCGTTGAAATGCTCGCCCTTGTGGTTTCTTATACCGGGACAGCCCCAGATCAAATCCAGCGACAGCGACTCCCGCCGGCTGGAAGCCGAGGGGGATCTCTAAGGCCCGCTGCAACCCACGCACAGAGACAAGGCTGCTCATCACCAATAGACAACAGAGCGTTACCTGCACCGGCAGCAGCAGATCCCGGAGGGCCCATTTCCGCGGAGAACCTGCGGGCATCCCCTTCAAAGCCGCGTTGGGATCGGTGCGCCACGCCCGCTGAGCGGGAACGAGGCCGAATAGCAAGCCGCTCAGTAGTGAAACGACGCAGGTGAAAAGGAACACCCGCCAGTCCGGCTCCACGTTGAATTGCACAGGGAAGTCGAGAGGCGCTCGCCATTGGCTGAGTAAGCGGAGCAGAAAAAAAGCCAGGGCCCAGGCTGCCAGCCCGCCTCCGCAGGCGAGGATCACGGACTCCGTCATCAGTTGACGCGCGATCCGGCCGCGGCCGGCGCCAAGCGACATGCGGACAGCGAGTTCCTTGTGCCGATCGGCTGTGCGCGCAGCCACCAAACTGGCCAAATTTGCGCACGCGGCAAGAAGGACGAGGCAAGCGAGGAAAAGAACTCCTGTCGTGAAGGCTGCGACCGGCCCACGGATCGTGTCCCCTACCAGTCCAAGCCGCGCCAGCTTGAACTGCAAACCATCATTCCAGCGCGGATGCTCCTTGGCCAAATCCGCGGCAATCGGTTTCAACCGTGCTTCGGCTTCTTTCCAGGTGATGCCGTCCTTCAGCCTTCCGAACACCATCGTGTTAAACGAGGCGCGTTCGTCGAGCCAGGAGAAGCTTTCAATCTGCGCTTGCATGGACATCGGCACCCAAACATCAGGCCAGTAGAAGAGTTCCGTGCCTTGGAAGCCCTTTGCCGCAACGCCAAGCACGCTATATGCAAGACCGTTCAAATGGATGGTTCGGCCCACGATGCCGGGATCGCCGCCGAAGCGGTTCCGCCAGCATCCATAGCTAAGCACGGCATAGGGACTCCCGCCGCGCACGCGATCCTCAGCAGGTCCGAAGAAGCGGCCGAGCAGCGGGGTCGCGCCCAGAACTTCGAAGTAGTTGCCCGTTGCCAGGTAACCCCAGATCCGCTGGGAACTCCCGCCCGTATCCAAACCCATCACCGTAACCCGGTAGCCGGCCACACCGCTGAATGCATCGTTCCGGTCCCGCAAGTCGCGGTAGTTAGGGAAAGAATGGGTTGTCCCCTTCCCCGGCTGGATGAAAACAAGCTGCTTGGCGTTGGGGAACGGCAGCGGACGAAGAATCAAAGAGTTCACCACGCTGAAAGCGGTAGTGTTTGCGCCGATGCCGAGTGCGAGGGAAATGATGGCGACGGAAGTCAATGCAGGAGACTTCCGAAGCACACGGAATCCGTAGCGAATGTCCTGCCACAAAGCGGCGAGAGCGGAGATTCCCCGCGAGCTGCGGCACTCCTCGGTCACCTGCGGAACTCCGCCCAGCGCGAGCCGTGCCCGGCGTTTTGCTTCTTCTTCAGGAATGCCGGAACGCAAGTATTTCTCGGCCTCGTGCTCAAGATGCCATCGCAATTCTTCGTCAAGTTCTGCATCGAGGCTGTCCCGGCGGAAGATAGCTCGCAGCCGGTACAGAATATCGGTGAGCATTCGCGTTCTCCTGTCGTTAGTCCGTGTCGTCAGGCCATATCGAGCACCTGGCCGACGACAACCGTGAGCCTCCGCCATTCTTCGGTATCAATTTCAAGCTGCCGCCGGCCCGAGCGAGTCAACTCGTAGAACTTGGCACGCCGATTGTTATCGCTCGCTCCCCATTTCGCCTTGATCCAGCCGCGCCGCTCGAGGCGATGCAGCGCCGGGTAGAGCGATCCTTGTCCGATCTGGAGCGCGGCGGTGGAGACTTGCTGCAGGCGCTCCGAAACCGCCCAGCCGTGCAAGGGCTGAATCGCCAGTGTCTTCAGAATCAGGAGATCTAGAGTGCCTTGCGGCAATTCGAGCCGTTTCTGGTCCATTTACTCCCCTTGAGCTTCGACAAGTAGTATACATCTCTTCTTGTCGAAGAGAAAGGGGTAGGGTATCACGGTGAGCTGCCAGGCCCCGGTACGGTGACAAGCTACGGCAACGCGCTTAATGCCTGAGCAAATTTGTCTGTAACTGCATTGAAGCCTTGCTCGGTCGGATGCAACTCATTACCCCACCAAACCTTATATGCGTCGTCGGTCCGATCCACGGAAAGAGTGCCTCTCAGTTCCACAATATGAACGTTGCTGAAATTCGCATCCGATGCAAACACTCTCAGCATGGCGTTAAATCGGTCCATCATGTCCCGCATCAGAGCTGTCGTTGCGGCGAGGTCGTCGAATAGTTTCTCCTGGAAACCCGGCTTCAGCCATGGCCCCGGAAGTGGTCCCCATCCGCCCAGGAACCCTCTCCCATCGGGAACAGGATAGTCGTACCCGTGAACAAGAACGGGGATGAGCTTGCCGACGTACTTTATGGAAAGCTGATTGATTCCCTCGACCGCCGTTCTGTAGGCGTTAAGAATTCGCTGGTTGATCACGCCGTCCACCACTTCGTTGTTCCAGCCTGCGATTCCCGACGCGAAGCTATTCAGCAGCATGCCGAACTCGTTACCGGCAATGTCGTCGCCTCCACCGGAAACAAGCACGGCCTTGGGTGTCGCGCCACGTTCGGTCACTTTTTCGAAGCATCGAGCGAGCTTGTCCAGTTGACCTCCCTGATACGCCATGGCCTCAATGGCATCTCCTCGATGCGCTGCTGATTCTACGTCATACCCGTGATTGTCCTCGAGCAGCTTCAGCACGTCGTAAAACGGGTAATCGAACCACGAATCTCCCATAGCGACGAGAAACCCAGCGGTTTCTCGCACTCTCGGCGGCGCAGCCGCGACGAGGGCCGATGTTGCTCCAATCGCCATCTTGGCCGGATGAACCGCCAAGGCGCGTGCCCGCCGCGACCGGGCGTCCGTGCGGTTCGCCAAAACAGCCTGGGCATTCTTCCGTCCGATGGCGATTGCCTTTTGCAGGTCTTCAGCGTTAGCCAAAATGCCTCCTCCCGTAGCTCGGGTGAGCTGCCCGATCCTTCCTTGGTATCGAGACCCGAATAGGTTATCAGACTTCTTCAGGTACGCCGCATGCCTATTCGGGTCTCCACCACTTCAGATCTACCTGGTGAAAGCAGACGGCATTCGAACATTGGCAGGCGCTGCAAAAGGTATATTTTAGTCCTGCCGCAGAGCTCGCAACGGATCGATCTGCGCCGCCCGCCATGCTGGAACATAACTCGCCATCAGCGCGACGACCCCAAGGAGACTCAGCACCGCAACGTACACTCCAGGGTCGGTCGGCTTCACACCGAAAAGAACGCTGCTGAGCACACGCGTAGCCAGGACAGCGACCGCCAAGCCAGACGCCAGCCCCGCTGCGACCAGAGTCAAACCTTGCCGCGTGACGAGCCACACGATGTCGCTCTGCTTCGCACCTAAAGCCATTCGCAAGCCTATCTCGGCGGACCGCTGGCTGACAAGATAAGCGAGTACGCCGTAAACACCAACCATGGCTAAACAAACCGCAACTGCCGCGAAGATACCCAGCAGCAGCGTCCGGAATCGCGGTGCGGCAACGTTCTCGGACAAGTCGGCCTCCATGGTGGTGAATTTCATCGGCATGGCTGGCGCGAGCTCATGACCGGTCTTCTGGATGGCCTGCTGTAGGGCAGTGGGGTTAGCCACCGTCCGCACGACGAAACTGAGGGCCGTCGCGGATCGAGGATGCTGATCAAACGGCATGTAGATCTCAGGCGACGGCTCGCGAGCCGGCCCGTACTGCCGCACGTCGCCTACGACCCCGATAATCTCCATGGGATTCAGCGAATCGAGTCCGCAAACGATGTGATGGCCGATAGGGTCTTGGCCGGGGAATGCCTTGCGCGCCAGCGCTTCGTTAATGATCGCTCGAAACGGCGCATCAAAAGTATCGTTGTCCTGGAAGTCGCGGCCACGCCGCAGAGGGATCCGGAGCGCCGCGAAACTGCCCGGGGCGACTACCGAAAACACTGCCGTCGGACTATTCGCCAGCAGCGTTGTGGGGTCGAATGGGTGATCAATCCAGTAGCTGCCGTTGGAGCCCACCTGCCCTGGCGGTGTGCGGGTTGCGCCAACAGCCGACACTCCCGGAAGCGTCGCAACCTCGGCCAGCAGCGTCTTGTACAATCGCGTAGCCCGCCGCGCACCGTCCAGACCCGCCGACTGCGTGCTCGTCTTCACAATCAGCACGTTTTCCGGGCTATAGCCCAAAGCGACGTTATGAAGCGCGAGAAAACTCTTAATCAGCAATCCGGCTCCCACGAGCAAGATAACCGAGAGGGCGATTTCCGCCGCGACGAGCACGCCTCGGAGGCGCCCGGCGCTACGGCCGCCGAACGTCTGTGCCGATCCCTGCTTCAGCATGTCATTTAGGTCGACTCGCGATGCATGGAGCGCCGGCGCAAGACCAAAAAGGACACTCGATATCATCGAAACACCAAATGTGAAGGCGAGCACGCGCGCGTCGATTCCAGTTTCGGTGAGGCGAGGCAGATTTGCCGGAGCGAATGTTACAAGCAATTGGGCACCCCAAATGCCGGTCGCTAGTCCAACGACGCCCGCGATGACGGCCAGAACCGCGCTCTCCGTCAACATCTGCCAGACGATATGACTGCGGCTCGCTCCGATGGCGGCGCGGATCGCTACTTCACGCTGCCGGGCAGTGGCCTTGGCGAGCAGCAGGTTCGCGACATTACCGCAGGCAATGAGTGCAACCAGACTGACCGCTCCCAGCAATATGTATAACGTGAGGCGGATGCTCCGAACCATTTCGTCCTGCAGGCGCCTGACGATAATCCCTTTACCTTTGTTGGTCGAGGGATATTGCTGTTCCAGACGCAAGCCAAGAGCGTCCATTTGTGCCTGTGCTTGTTCCAGACTGACGCCGTCCTTTAATCGGCCAACCACCCGGTAATTGTGGGCTCCGCGGCTGGGCGTCTCCTGCACGAGCGTGTTCGTCGGTACCCAGATGTCCGTCTTCTGAGGAAATCGAAAGCCCGCCGGTGTGACGCCGACAATGGTTACGGCTTTGTCGTAAGCGCGAATTGTCTCGCCCAGGGTGCGCGCATCCCCGTTGAAGTGACTCTGCCAATAGTCGTAGCTGATGACCGCGGCCCCTGAGCTACCGGGCGTCTCTTCGTCGGGAGAGAAAAAGCGTCCGGCGGGAGCAGAAATCTCGAAGACCGAGAAGAACTCCGGTGCAACACGGGCAACATGCGCGTATTCCGCGGACGAGCCCGGCTGCACTGCCACATCGTAATCAGTGTAGTAGGCGAGCGTGGCAAATGCATTGCTCTGGTCATGCCAATCCTGGAAATCGGGAGCGGATACCGGGCCTTGATCTCCTTTCTGCTTCCAAGCGGAAAAGAGCGAGACAATGCGGTCGGGGTGTTGATAACCGAGGGGTTTAAGTAGCACCGCATTCACGACGCTGAACACGGCCGAGTTAGCGCCAATGCCAAGAGCCATGACCAGCACGGCGGTGTAGGTGAGCCCCGCGTTTCTACGCATGCCGCGCAGAGAGTAGTGAATGTTCTGCCGGAACCGCTCGATCGAAGTCCGTCCCCACATATCGCGTAATCTCCTTCACCAAGCCGATAGTGCTGAAAGCCTCAGGTCGTATTACGGTGGTTTGGCTTTTTGGTTACCCAAGAGCCTGGCTGATTCGGAAGACATGCCCATCGGGATGGCGCAGGTGCGTCTCGCGCACACCCCACGGCTCGTCCGTCGGAGGCCAGGTTACTTCAAGCCCTTGCGTCAGGCAGTGCTGATAGACAGCGTCCACGTCATCCACCCAGATCGACATCCAGACACCCTTGTCGGCGGATTCGTCACCCTTCGGACCGAAGGTCATCTTGACGTCACCCTTGCCACGCCCACCTTGACAGTTTTCGCATAAAAAGATTTCGCACTCCCCGGAGCACACACCGCCGAAGGTAGGCGGATCGCCCCAGTCCCATCCCTTCTTCCATCCGAGCTTCTCGAACCAGGCGAAGCTCTCACGAATGTTTGAGACATTCAAAATCGGGTTCATCCGCTTGGCCAGCATGATCAGATATTACCCCGAATCCAGGCTCGACTAACCCGCCGCGCTGAATAGCAGTTTTACCAAGCCAAGCACGGAACTAAGGAGCGCTGAAGCTGATTTACTGATAATAGTAATCAGTCACAGGAGGCGCTGCTTGTCCGTTCACGTCTTAATCAGGTTTGAACCTCGGCCGGGGAAGGAGATGGAATTTCGCCAGGAGATGTTACGGAATCTCGAGCCTACGCGAGCCGAGATTGGCTGTGTGGCTATTTATCTTTTTGAATCTCTCCGCGAGCCGTTTGTGTTCGCAATTCATTCGGAATGGGTGGATGAAGCGGCGTTCGAGCTCCACGCGGAATTGCCGCACACACTTCGGTTTCTTAAGGCCGCGGAGAACTTGCTGACTCATCCCGTGAAGGGGTTGAGAACGCGGGAGATCGCCGGAGGTGCGGGCGCGGGCGCGCATACGTGAACCTTTCGCCGTCATCGCCTGCCCGCAACCGATACAACCGCGACGGTAAGGGGAGTTCTCTCTGTTCGCGTCGAGATTGCGAGTATGCCTTACACAACAGCTCGTCGAGAAACGATAATGATGAGATCATGACCTGCGCCGAGAAAGAGACTCTACAACGTAACTGCACCGCGGCTTGGATCGCCTACGAAACAGCGCTCCAACAATTGCACCCGTCATTTGATGCAAGAACCGGAGCGGTCATGCCTCGATCAATCGCGGAGTTGAGGGCCTTGCGCGTGGCCGATCCAACCACCGGGAAACTTCTCCCGCCACACCTGGCGGCGATCAATCTCCGGCGGGACCACCTCAGGGCTTCATCAACACTCAGCAGGCATCTTTCGAATCACCGCTGCTGAGGCACCCACTACTCATAGCGCAGCGAAGTCAAGGGAAAGCTGCCATTGGATACTGATATCGTGCTAACAGGCAGACACATTCGTCTCGAGCCGTTGGACCATCAGCATGCCGGCGGCCTGGTGGCTGCCTCGGGAGATGATCCTTCCCTCTACCAGTGGAGTCCCGTCCCCCAAGGCAAGATCGAGGCGGCCAACTACATCGCCACCGCCCTGGCCTGGCGCGACGCCGGCAGCGCCGTGCCATTTGCGATCGTCCGCGCGGACGACAGTGCCGTCATCGGGTCTACACGATTCTGGAACATTGAGCGATGGTCCTGGCCGCAGCGCCACCCGCGACACGGGTGCCAGTCTCCCGACGCCTGCGAGATCGGCTACACGTGGCTGACCCGCTCAGCGATCCGGACTGCAGCCAACACTGAGGCCAAGCTGCTTCTGCTGACGCATGCCTTCGAAACATGGCAGGTGCTCCGTGTCTGCTTTCATACGGACGCGCGCAACAACCGGTCACGCGCCGCCCTGGAACGCATCGGCGGCAAGTTCGAAGGAATTCTCCGCGCCCATCGGCTGGCCGCTGACTACACGGCTCGCGATTCGGTGCGCTATTCGATCGTGGCCCCGGAGTGGCCTGGGGTGAAGCTACGGCTGAGCAACATCCTGTAGACAGGATGTGCGCGACTCGCGGCTACGTTTATCCGATCCCACCTAAAAGGTTGAGCATGTCGACGCGATCCTTCACCGTCGGCTCGACAAACCGGATGTCGTGAACCTTTCCAATTCCGATTCCATGGTGCAGGAAATCCCAGTGTTCCCCTACCCAGACTTCAGGCACCTTCTCGTAAACTTGAACTTCCGTTGTCAGTGGAGCAACGCGGGCAAAATGCAGGATGAATCCGCAGCGGAATTTTACCGTGCCACCGGTTGTCGAGTATTCAGAGGGCCAATAAACGTCACCAGTGGGCTCTTCGATCAGAATATCCTCGGCCCGTAGAGACGCGGGAAGGCGCTTGTAGGGCTCCAAAAAACCGCCACGATCAACCCAAGCCCCTACCCAATCGGCCGTATAGCCCGGCGGCTTTAGTTCAATCGCTTGCATCCTCCTGAACGACAACGGCAAGGTATTCGAACTGATGCCAAATCTTTTTAGGGCAGACTCACGAAGCGTCTGAAGGTCCACCGGGTAAACCCTGCTGACGATCGGCAACTGGGAAGGGCCGCGTCTCTCGACGCGAGGGGAGGAGCACGACAGGACGCAGGTCAGAGCCATCACAATCAAGCTCACGCGAGGCACGAGCCAGTATACAAGCAAACCAGGCGTCGGGCTGACCTGCGTTAGCATCATCTGCATGCCGCATCCTTCCAGAACGCACCTAAACCTTTGGAAGAAACGACTTGGCGGCGTACCAGATTGGGTGTGGGAACAAACCGGGTTGGAAACCCTTGTCTTGGCGGATAACGGGCTCTCCGAAGTGTCCGGGCTGGTTGGCAGGTTGAAAAAACTGCGCATGCTCGATCTCGGCCACAACGAATTGACAAGAGTCCCCGATGCTCTCGGCGAGCTCGAGGGTCTCACCGGCTTTCTCTATCTTCATGACAACCGACTAACGTCGCTGCCGCTGTCACTCAGCATGTTGACCAAGCTTCGGTACCTGAACATCAGCGAGAATGCATTCGAGGTTCTACCGGAATCGGTTTGCGCCATGGCCAGCCTGATTGAACTTCGGGCATCCGGCAATCAGTTCACATCAATCCCCGATTCGATCGGCCGTCTGTCACGATTGCGAGAGTTGCACCTCAGGAACAACCGGTTGACGACGCTTCCGGAAGCGTCCGGCGAATTAAAGGAGTTGCGCCAAATCGATCTTCGCGGCAATCCGATAGTTCATCTGCCCGCGGGTATTGCCGCGCTTCCACGGCTGGAGAAACTGGATTTGAGCTGGGTCGAAACGTTGGTATTGCCCTCGTGGATCGACGATCTCGAAGCACGAGGGTGCGCGGTATACCGCTGATACAAAATCCATCCTCTGGTTCTTCTATCGCAGCACCACGTCCCACACCTTGGCCCGGCGTGACTTGCCTTTTGGCCCGTCGACATACAGCGTCACTACATATTCGCCGGCCTTCTCATATTGATGAATGGGATGGCGTTCGCTCGAAGGTCTTGCCGTCGCCGAACTCCCACTTCCACGACGTAACGGGTCCATAGGATTCATCTTTGAACGCGACCAACCGCCGATCCATATCGACCACCTGGAACGACCAGTCGGCCTCCACCGGCTTGCGTAAATCCGGTTCGATCGGCATCAGCCGGAAGGCAACCAGGTCCGAGGCGTTCCCGTACATCGTAGTCTTGTGCGAGAGGTTCCAGAAGGCGCGGTACTTCTCGGCCTTGTCGTCGTCATAGTCGAGGATCGCCCATGACATCCCGATCACCTTGTTCTCCCAAAGTTTCGACTCCACCGAGCGCACCGGACCCTCGTACGCCGCATAGTCGAACGGCGTGATGTAAAACTCCAGCGTCAGCCGTCCACTTTCGCCGTGTTTGAAGTTGTAGTCGTAGGCAGCGTTGGCGTAGGGAAGGCTCTTGATCCATGGCGCGCAGCCCCACACCATGGTCCAATCTTTTCCTTCGGCGGGAGTGAAGATGTGATAGTTCTGGGCGTGGACGCCGTGAAAGGTGAAGTGTGCTCCGTTCGGATCGTACGTGTTCGGTGGGCGCATTTCTTCGATAAACGGTCCGCCCGAGAGATCGCCATCCACGACGAGTTCGAAAATGTCGTTGTGCAGATCGGTCCTTTTGAAGTCCCAATAGTTGTCGTAGGCTTCGTAGAGGAAATACAGCCGGTTGAGCCCCTTTACCCAACCGACCTTCACCTTCACGTCCAGATCCTTTTTGTCGAGCGGAGTGTGATTGACGGTGTCTTCCAACTGGTCAATTCCAATGGCGTAGCTCTCGGGCACCATGGCCCAATCGTCCGTCTTCCCATCGATTCGTGGAATTTGGTCGGCCGGGAATTGAAATACTTTGAACTCGACTCCGGGGCGTTCGAGCGCGACAGCTTGAACTGCGAAAACGACGATCAGGAGAAAGCTTCTCATGGCAGCGAGTGTATCGCGGTTTGCGCTTCGGGTATAAAGTAAATGGTCGAAGTCTATCAATGAAAACACTCGTTCTGACAATACTCTGTGCGTGCACGCTGGCATGCGGCGAAGATTATTCGCTTGGTCCCGATTCGCAACCCCAGTCCGGAGTTCCGAAGGGTACCGTAACCAAGCACCAGCTCGAACCGGGCAAGTTCTACCCGGGCACGCCGCACAACTACTCGATCTACGTGCCCGCCCAGTACGATGCCGGGAAGCCCGCGCCATTCATGATTTTCCTCGACGGCAGCGGATCGCTGAGCAACAGTCAGCGGGTGCCGGTGGTCTTCGACAACCTCATTGCGAAGCATGACCTGCCGCCGCTGATCGGCATTTTTGTCGATCCCGGCGTGCTGCCCGCAGTCTCCGATCAGGCGCAGAACCGCTTCGAACGCGTCTTCGAATACGACTCGCTGAGCGACCGCTATTCGCGCTTCCTTCTTGAGGAACTGATTCCCGGAAGTGGCGAAGAAATACAACCTCTCGAAAGATCCCAACGACCGTGCCCTCTCCGGCGTCAGCACTGGCGCCGTCGGAGCGTTCATGGCCGCGTGGAACCGCCCGGATCAGTTTCATCGCGTGCTCAGCTTCATCGGCACCTATGTCGCGATGAAGGGCGCGGACGGTTTGCCGGCTCTTATACGGAAAACGGAGCCGAAGCCGATTCGCATCTTCCTGCAGGATGGAAAGAACGACCACATTGTTCCCGCCGAGCCGTACGGCACCTTTTATGGCGGAAGCTGGCCCATCAACAATCAGGTGATGTTCGAGGCGTTCGAATCGGCGGGTTACGACGCGAAACTGGTGATCGGCGACGAGGGCCACAACATGAAACAGGGCGCGGCGATCATGCCCGAGGCATTGCGCTGGCTGTGGCGTGGTTATCCGAAACCAATCGTTGCGCAAGAGCCTGCGGGGATGAGTCAACCCGGATGGGATCCTCGCGGTAAAGTCTATTCCACCGTCTCCGCGGACAAGCCGTGGGAGCAGGTGGGAGAGAGCTATGGCCCGGTGAGCAGTCTCGCCGCCGATCGGGACGGCAATGTGTTCTTCGCCGATGCGGCCGCCAATCGTATTTACAAATCGGACGCGAATCGCAAGGTGACTGTGTTCAAGGACAAGTCCAACGGCGCCGACGCGCTCGCGGTTGGGCCTGACGGCAGGCTGTATGCGGCGCAACCCGCTCGCAGACGCATCGTGTCGTATGGTCCCGGCGGCGAAGAGAAAGTCGTGGCGCAAAACGTGGACGCGCGATGATCTGGCGATCACATCCAAAGGTGCGATTTACTTCACCGATTCCGCCCACAAGACCGTCGGTTACGTCGACGCGAAAGGCCAGGCGCGTATCGTCTATAACGGCGGCGAAATCGCACTCCCGTCGGGCGTGGCTCTCTCACCCGACCAAGCCATGCTGATCGTCACGGATGCGCAATCCCGATTTAGCTGGTCGTTTCAAATCGCACCAGACGGCTCGTTGATCAATGGCGAACCGTTTTACCGGCTGGAGATGCCGGAATCGGGATGGATGAGCGGCGTGACGGGCGTAGACCGAAGATTCGATCGGCCAAGTGTACTTCGCGACGCCTCTCGGCATTCAAGTCTGCGAGGCCAATGGGCGCGTCGCGCAGATTCTGAATCCTCCGGAACATGGCGCGCATTACCAGTCTGGTTTTCGCCGGCAAGGATTCTGAATTGGCTCTACGTGGCCGAGGGCGGAAAAGTCTTCCGGCGTCCCGTTAAGGTGAAGGGCAACAGCGCCGCAAGCCCGATGAAGCCGCCCAAACCGCCATTATAAGGCGTTTGAATCGATTCAAGCACGAATCAGTATTTCACCGTATTGCATTTATTTAACGCTATTGTAATCAGATACATGTGGCGCTATAATCTCAAGGCACAATGTCTCGCTTCAAGTTATCTCTGTCGATATTTTTCGCCTTGGCGTGCTCGTGCTTCGCCCAGGAAACCACTGCTACCTTACTCGGCACTGCCACCGACCCCTCGGGCGCTGTGCTTCCCGAACGTGGCCATTAAGGCCACCAACCTCGCTACGAACCAATCGCGCGATTCGAAGACCGACGGCTCCGGATCGTTCTCGATTCCCTTCCTTCCGGCCGGCGACTACACTGTGACGGCCACCTTGGCCGGGTTTGAGTCGCAGAAGATCGAGCGCATCACACTCCAGGTTCAGCAGGCTGCCCGCGTGGATTTCCGGCTGAAGGTCGGCGACGTCAATCAGAGCGTCGAGGTATCCGCCGGAGTCGTCGCGCTGCAAACGGAGAACGCCACGGTCGGAACGGTCATCGATTCGGGCAAGATCGTGGATCTCCCGCTGAACGGCCGAAACTTCATCCAGCTTGCGCAACTGATACCGGGCGTTAATCCAGGAACGCCGGGGTCGATCACGGTGCGGCGCGGACGGGGCTCGGTGGGGCAGACGGATCCTTCCTACGGAGCTACGGCGGCGTCTGCGAACGGAATGCGCGATACCGCGAACCGCTTCTTTCTCGACGGCATCGAAACAATGGACTACGACGCGGTAACGTACAGCTTCTCGCCCTCCATCGATTCTCTGTCGGAGTTCAAAGTCGAGACCAGCACCTATTCGGCCGAATCCGGTTCCGCGCCCGGCGCGCAGGTGAACATGATCACCAAGTCCGGCACGCAATCGTCTTCACGGCACGCTATGGGAATTCAACCGGAACAACGATCTCACCCAGAGCTACGACGCGATTGCAGGACACAGCACAACGCCGCCTCGGCTGAACCGCAACCAGTTCGGCGCGAATATCGGCGGTCCGGTCATTATCCCGAAGGTCTATCACGGTAAGGACAAGACGTTCTTCTTCTTCAACTGGGAATCCGGTTACGCGGCCCAGGGCTCGAGCCCCACTCCCAGACTGGTGCCTCCCGTCGGCAGTGCGCACTGGAGACTTCACCGGCGTGGTCAACGCGCGGACAAACGCTCCGATCTCGATACTCGATCCATTCTCAGGTGCGCCGTTCCCCGGCAATATCATTCCGCAGAACCGGCTGAGCTTTCAGTCGCTGACATTCCTGCAGTTCGTACCGCAGCCGAACGCCAGCGCGCCCGGGGTCAACTTCTTCACCACACCGTATCAGCGCCGTGCCCTATCAGCGCAACTTACGCGACGCGCATCGATCACAACTTTTCGTCGCGCGATGTCATCTCGGGTAATTACGTTTTCAACGATACGTACGAGGCGCAGATCCCCATTTGGGGCCACGACCAGCGCAATAACCTCGGCACTTCCGAGAACGCCAGCGGCTCGTATCTTCACACGTTCAGCCCAACGCTGATCAACGAATTCCGCACCGGCTGGCACACGTTCTTCGAAGGCGAGGTTTTCGGAACGACCAACGACCCCGCCTACGACGTGGCCGGAAAGATGCAGCTCCCGTTGGTGTCCCGGCTTCCCGAAGAATATGGACCACCTTCCATCAGCATCAGTGGGCCGGATGGTGCATACAGCGTCTACGATCTCCAGCGGCAGATCGGTCCCCGTGTTCGCTCCAACTCGATCTGGCAGTACATCGACACACTTTCCTGGCAGCGTCGGGAAGCACTTCGTCAAGATCGGCGCGGAGATCGATCGCCGCAACGTCACATTCGGACAGGCACGCGCGCCACGCGGCCAATTTACTTTCGACGGTACTTATACCGGCTCGGCGCTGGCCGACTTCATGCTCGGCTACGTGAAGAGCGACAACATCAACCCGACGCATACGAATACCGACCTCTGGGACTGGACGCAATCGTACTTCATCAACGACGACTGGAAGATCAGCCTCGCGCCTGACCGTGAACTTCGGCTTGCGCTACGACTACTACGCGCCCTACGTTCAGTCCGACGACCGGTTCGCCGACGTTTATCAGAACGGCTTCACCATCGCGAATATCGTGACGCCTCAGAATTCACCCTACGGACGCGGCTTGTTGCAGCCGAATCGTAAGGACGTTGGACCGCGTTTCGGCTTCGCCTACCGGCCTCCGCTGTGGGGAGAGTGGGTAGTCCGCGGCGGGTACGGAATCTATTACACTCCGGAAATCTCGAATGCCATTTTCGCCATGGCGGAAGGCGCTCAGGCCACGGCCGGCGCCACGGTGATCGGCAATCTCACTGGCCAGCCGAACGTTTTCTTCAACAATCCGTTCGCCAGCGCCGTGTCGTACGCCGGGGTCGCTACCGTTCGCGGTGAGCAACGATCAGAACCTGCAAGGACAGCTACATCCAGCAATGGAATCTCAACATTCAGCGGAAGCTGCCGGCAACATTGTTCTCGACGCCGGCTATGTCGGATCGAAAGGGACACGCCTGATCGTCACTTACCCGGATCTCAACATCCCGCTGACGATCGTCGACCCGCGCACAGCCGGGTCTGCCTTCGCTCAACTCGCGCCGTCCGGATCAGCTTTTCCAGCGCGCAGTCACCGGCGACAAGTCCGTGGGCAACTCCATTTATCACGCGCTGCAAGTGAAGGTGGAGCGGCGGCTGTCGCAAGGCCTGACGTTCCTGACTGCCTACACGTGGTCGAAGTCGATTTCGGGTCCGTCGGATATCGGCGGCCAGGTCGGGGGCGGGGCAGTATATCGGCTCTCCTCAGAATCCTTACTACGCAGCCGGCGATCGCGCGGTGTCCGGCTTCGACGTCACCCAGCGCTTCGTTCAAACGATTCTGTACGACGTTCCTTTTTTCCGAGGTTTCCACGGACCGACGAAGTATCTGCTCGACGGTTGGCAGGTTTCGACCATCGTGACCGCGCAGAGCGGTTTCCCCGATTTCGTCGTATCGAACCTGCAGACGACAGGCACGGGGATTGTTACGCGGCCCGATCAGATTGCCAACGGAAACCTGCCGTCGGACAAGCGCACTTGGAAGATGTGGTTCAACACGGCCGCCTTCGTAAACGCACCGTATGGGCGTTACGGAACGTCGCCGCGAACCGATGCTTTCCGGCTCCCCGGCGTTTTCAATTTCGATTTCTCAGTGAACAAATCATTCCGCTTCGGCGAGAGGAGCGCTTTCGAATTCCGCGCGGAAACGTTCAATCTGTTTAATCACTACAATCCGGATCCGGCGGGCGTCGACAACAACCTGAACTCCGCAACATTCGGGTCGATTGGATTGGGCGTGTCGGGAATTACGACTCGCGTGGTCCAGCTCGGCGCGAAGTTGCGGTTCTAACGGCCTACGCCCTCAGATACGTGTTAAAAAACTCGAGGGTGCGTTTCCACGCCAGTTTCGCTGCAGCTTCGTCGTAACGGGGCGTTGTATCGTTGTGAAAACCATGATTCGCGCCGTCATAAATATAGGCCGTGTAACTAACGTGGTTTTTCTTAAGCGCTTCCTCATAGGCGGGCCATCCGGCGGCGATCCGGGTGTCGAGTCCCGCGTAGTGGAGCAAGAGGGGCGCTTTGATCTTGGCGACATCGGCGGCTGGGGGCTGTCCGCCGTAAAAGGGAACGGCCCCTGAAATATCGTCGCCCATCCGCACGGCCAGTGCATTGGCAATGCCACCGCCGAAACAGAATCCGACAACGCCGATTTTACCGGTGCAATCGGAGCGGGCCTTCAGCCAGCGCGCCGCCGTGATGAAATCGATGGTCATCTTTGGCTTGTCGACCTTGGCGAAGAGCTGTCCGCCTTTTTCATCGTCACCCGGGTAACCGCCCACGCTGGTCAGTCCGTCGGGCGCGAACGCGATGAAATTCTCCGTAGCCAGACGGCGCGCGACATCCTCTATATAAGGATTCAGACCGCGGTTCTCGTGAACTACGAGCACGCCCGGCAGTTTGCCGCCGGCCTTCGCCGGACGCGCAAGGTAGCCCTTGATGCTTCCATTGCCGTCAGGCGACGGCACGGTTGCGTATTCGGTTTTGAGACGGCTATCGTCTTTGGCGACCTGCTCCGCCCACGCGTAGTTCGGACGAAGACTCTCCCATAAGGCTGTGGCGGTCACGCCGCCCACAGCGAACTTTTTCGCGCCGTCGAGAAATTCACGGCGGTCGATGTCGCCATGAACGTACTTATCGAAGAGGTTCAGTAGCTCTTGCGGGTAATCGGTGGCTTTGTTTCGTTCCATGTGAGAGGACTCCTGCGAGCGCAGGATATCACAAGCTTCTATTTCACGGCTACATTGGAATTGGCAGCCCAATATGAAAATCGACATCAAGGACTTCCGCGTTACCGGCGACGAAAAAATCAATCTCAAGAAATGGGCAACCCGCACAAGCCCGGTCTACAAGTCGCAGAAGCATTACAAGGAGCTTCTCACCGCCGATGTCAAGGAGTTGAGGGCTCTGCAGCGCCTCCTCTACGCGTGCAACAGCTATTCCGTGCTCCTTATTTTTCAGGCCCTGGACGCTGCCGGAAAGGACGGCGCCATCAGTCATGTCTTGACTGGCGTCAACCCGCAGGGCTGCGAGGTTCACAGTTTCAAACATCCGAGCGCAGAAGAATTGGAGCACGATTTTCTCTGGCGCACCACGTGCCGTCTACCGGCGCGCGGACGGATCGGCGTCTTCAATCGCTCCTATTACGAGGAGGTTCTAATCGTCCGCGTACATCCCGAAATTTTGCGCGGCGAAGGGATTCCGGATGGGCTGGTTTCCAAGGATAGCCTCTGGAAGGGGCGGTACCGTTCCATCGTGGAGTTGGAAAAACACCTCCACCGCAACGGCACGCGAATCCTCAAATTTTTCCTTCACCTGTCGAAGGAGGAACAGCGAAAACGCCTTCTAGCGCGCATCGATGAACCGGAAAAGAATTGGAAATTCAGCATGGATGACGTCACCGAACGGAAGTTCTGGAATCAATATACAAAGGCTTACGAACACTGTCTAAGAAACACCAGCACGAAAGACGCGCCATGGCACGTGGTACCGGCGGATGACAAGTATAACGCACGGCTCATTATCTCGCGCGTCGTCATCGAAGCGCTGCAAGACCTCAAAATGAGCTATCCCAAGATAACCCCCGAGCGCCGGCGCGAACTCGCGGAGATTCGCAAACAACTTGCAATGTAAAAAGCGGTCTGCTAAGAAAGCAACAATTCAAGATCTTCCCGTTTCAAATTGCCGATCAGCCGATTGTCCTCGCCGATGATCGCGTCCGCCAGAGCCCGCTTCGATTTCTGCAACTCAAGCACCTTCTCTTCCACGGTATCGCGGGCAATCAGACGATAAGCGAAAACCGGACGTAATTGGCCAATGCGGTGCGTCCGATCGATAGCCTGGGCCTCGACAGCCGGATTCCACCACGGATCGAGAAGGAAAACATACTCGGCCGCAGTGAGATTCAAGCCGACACCACCAGCCTTCAGACTAATGAGGAACAATTTGCAATCGGGATCGTTCTGGAATCGCTCGATGTGTTCCTGACGGTTTCGCGTTTTGCCATCGAGATACTCATACGTGATGCCCATGGCATCCAGGTGCGTCCGCACAATACCAAGCATGCTGGTGAACTGCGAGAAGACGAGTGCCTTGTGACCTTCTTCCATCACTTCGTTGAGTTGCGGAAGCAGTGCGTCCAGCTTGGCGCTCGATTCGTTCACCCGCTGTTTATCGATCAAGCCCGGATGGCAGGCGGCTTGGCGCAGGCGTAGGAGCGCTTCCAGAATGTGGAGCTTCGATCTACCCATGCCGCCGGCGTTGATGCGGCCAAGCAGGCTATGACGATAGTGGTCGCGTAGATCGTTGTAAAGCTCCCGCTGTTCGGCTTCTAGCTCGCAGTAGACGGTTTGTTCGTGCTTAGCCGGTAGTTCCTTCGCGACTTGCGATTTGGTTCTCCGCAAAATGAATGGCCGCAGAGCCTTGGACAGCAGATTGCGGGTCTCTTCACTGGGATTTCGCAGCGCGCCGGCAGTCGATTGCAGCAGAGATGCTGCACCGAGCATGCCAGGGTTCAGGAATTCAAACAGGCTCCCGAGTTCTCCGAGATGATTCTCAATGGGTGTGCCGCTCATCACCAGCCGATGGTCCGCCCGCAAAAGGCGCACCGCCTTGGCCGATTCGCTGGCGATATTCTTCACAGCCTGCGCTTCATCGAGAACAATGTAGTGGAACTGATAGTCGCGCAGCAGAGCGGCATCGCGGCGTAGCGTTCCGTACGTGGTCAGGATGAGATCGAAACCGGCGAAGGATTCCGCTCCCCGCTCCCGGCCCGCTCCGGAGTGATCCAATACACGTAGTTGCGGCGTGAAACGTGCGGCTTCCTGCTGCCAGTTGTAAATGAGAGATCGCGGCATCACCACAAGCGAGGCGCCAATCTTCGTTTTTTTCTTTTGCCGGGCTTCACGCTGCGCGTCAAGCAGAGCCAACACCTGCGGCGTTTTACCAACGCCCATATCGTCCGCGAGACATCCGCCAAAACCGATCCGCTGGAGGAAATACATCCACGCAAGTCCCTCGAGTTGATAACCGCGGAGCTGGCCCACGAACCCAGCCGGTTGTTCAGCCGCGTGGATGCCTTCGAATTGCTGCATTTCAGCACGAGCGCGGGCGAAAGCTTCGTCCACCTGGACTTCGGGACGCTCTGCCAGAAGCACGTCGAGCAAACCGGTTTGAGAGGGCGCGAAACGGACATGATCCCCTTCCGCCCGGCCAAGCCGCGTCAACAGGCCGTACCGTTCGAGAAACTCGTCGGGAAGAATTCCGTAAGAACCGTCACCCAGCTGAACCAGTTGATCTCCTTTCTTGAGCGCCGCCAGCAGCTCGGGCAGCTTTACCTGATGATCGCCATAATCCGCCGTGCCGTGGAGTTCGAACCAATCGATACCGGAAGTGAGTTCCGCGCTAAAACCTGACGAGCGGCGAAATGTTTTTCCCTCCGCCTCGATGTGCCAGCCGGCCTTGCTCAACTCGCGGACGGCGGCGGGCAGTTGTTTCGATTGGACCATCCAGCGTGGCCCGGTTTCCGTGAAGTCCGGCTCTATCTCTTTCAACCCGAGAGTGGTCAGCGTCTGCAGCGCCGCACGTTCGGCCGGCTCGTCGCGCCGCAGGTAGCGCATCACCTCCGGTTGATACAGACCGGGTGCATGAGATTCGAAGGGGATTGCGTGGCCGGCGTAGTCGAAAAAGACCTGGCCTCGAAGTCTGTTCCGGTCCCCCCATGAGTGAGTTGGTACGAAAAACTTGACGATTGGTTTCGGCGCCGCAGAGATCTCTTCAAAACGAAGATCTTCCGGCAAATCGATCCCCGGCGGATGAGGCGTCTTGAGGATCTCCGCAATCATTTCCCTGGCTTGATTCGGAGGGACCTGAATGCTCTTTTCGCTGCGCAGAAGAGCGATCCACTGGAATGCGCCTCCGTGATTCAAGCGAGCCACGGTGCTTCGTGTCACCAGAACTCCTGCTTCCAACAGTAGAAGCGGTTCGCTGAGGTCCATTTGTGCGGGCCCGCGCCGCAAGTCGCCACGGATAATCCAATGGTTCGGGTTTTTTTCCACCACGAGGTGGAACGCCCAAGGCTCTCCAGCGTCCCACGCGAGCACCGGGAGATCCTCCACCGGATTCAACGAATCGGTAACCAGTCGGCATCGCCCCGTAGCGCAGACGCGGGGCATCAGAATTTCGACAGCGGCGTGCTTCAGGTAGTGTTCGGAGGAAATCATTTCCTCTACATAGACGAATCCGAAACTCGAGGTTCCGGTAAGCACAGTGAGGATCTCGCGGTCGAGTGCATTTGGGATTTCCCGGACGGTGGCAGTGGAAATCCGCAGGGGCTTAAGCTTGCTCCATTTTCCGCTCTTCGTTTGTTCCCGATACTCGAGACGCAAGCAGAGCGCCTGTTTGTGGAGCGCCGAGGTAACGTCGGTGATGTAGTAAATTTCGCGGCCGGCGTCCCAGTGAGATCGAGGCTGAAGGCCATTTCCTGCGTTCAGCTTCTGGAGTAGCTCGCGCCACGTCGGAGGCTTGGGCGGTAGCGGAAGCGGCGGCCGCTTCGGAGGTTTCAACGATGACGAGGAGAAAATCGGCGGCGATGGTGGCGGATCGGCCATCTCGTCATCATCCAGATCCAAATCAACCTCATCGCCGGGAAGAACGTCCGTCAGGTCCTCCACTAACCGGACAGAACCGCCGCCCATCTTTCCCCGAAGATAGCTTTTGCGATCGGCGCCCAGAATCGTAGCCCAGATATGCTTGCAGGGCCCTTCACCGCCGAAATACGGGCATTCGCAGAATACGTGAATTTCATCGCCCTGGCGCGATAATTCGACGCTGTACAGCATCGAACCTTGCACATCCGCTGATACTTTAAATTGGTCGCCGGAGATGCGGACAACTTGGCCCAGTTGGTCGATCGTTTCTCCCCGTTGGCGGATTCTCGTGGGAAAACTCTTGCTCAATTGTCCTTGGAGATACATCTTTGGGGCCGGAGCGACACCGCCGCGCAGTACTGACCTCGAACCGGGCTTTCGTATCATCGTAACAGTGAAGGCGCTTTTGCGCGGCCGTTTTGGCCGGCGCTGGTGGATCTCTTCTCACCCTACCATTAGCATGAGGCTAGGCGTGCCGGATGTGTCAGTGACTGGAAGCGATCAAACACAAAATTGAAGACTCACTTCGCATCGGAAATCAGCCGGCTGGCCAGAATCGTCGATTGGCTCGCGCTTCCTGCAATCGCCTTGGCCTCAAGAAGAATCTCAAAATAGCGAGGCGGCCCGGCAGGATCGATGCCAATCGCCTTCAAAGCTGCCGAAGCCCGGGCCTCGTCGGTGATGAATTCGCCCGCGGCCTCAGTGCCTTCCGCCGTTGTTCCGGCAATCAGCAAAACATGCCCTTCACCATTGACATTGGGGACGAAAGCTACCACCGCGTAGGCCTCTCCGCTCTCTCCTGCATTCGTTCTCATCGCATAGACTGCCTGCTCTCCCGCGCGTGGCGACCGATTGCGGAACAATCCCCGCCGGAGATTGATCCCAATCAAACTGAAAGTTCAGCTTTTCGCTGAATAATCGGGCCCACGGATTGCTCGTCGGGACTTCCGAGCAAAATGACATTGTGTTTCTTCAAATCGGACAATTGCACGCCGTGACCGGATCGCAAGAACATCCGTTGAGAAATCGCGCTGTTTCGCTGAATAATCCGGCCCGCAATCCCGGTTTCGGCCGCGTTGGTATAGCGGCGCTTCAGCAACGTGCGAATCAGCTCCTGCCTGACCGGGTCGGACGCGGCCGCACTGGCGTCCACCAGGTAGCGGCCGGTAATGTAGTCGTCCAGGCTGATCTGCTTCCGCCTCAAGTCCTCGACTGAGCACCAGGCTACTGTCGCTCGTGACTATGTACGTATCCTTTGTATCTTCGATCAATGCCGAGAACGGAAGGAGAAGAGTTGGCCCGAACCGTGAAACTGCCTTTCCTTGCGCGGTTAGATTGCCACTGAACCGCGACTACAGCCGCCAGCACGGCGATGATCGCCCACAATACACCCACCAGCCAGGGAGAACGCTCTTGAGGGATCGGGGCAACAATCTTTGTCGTCAGATCGGGAACGTCGACCGGCGCCGGCGCCACAGCTTCGAACTCATGCGGACGAGTTTCAAAGCAGATCGAATAGCCACCCTTGGGCATGGAAAGGATAACAGGCTCGTCTTTGCCCTCGGTGGCGAAGTACGCTTCCAGACGTTTTCGAAGACTGCGCGCTTCCACACGGACGATGTTGTCCTGGCCGGGATTGTAGTCGGGCTTGCGATTGAAGACGTTCTCTGCGATCTGCTGCTCGCGAACACCCTCCAGGCGTTCGTTGATTGTGCAGTCCGCGACGTAGAGCAGGAACTCCCGGAGCCGTGGTGATTTCTGGAAAATCGGGCTATTGGCAACCCGGTCTACCAGATCCCGTTTTTCTTTGATTGCTGAGATCTCGATTGCCATCTATAACAAAAGCATCATACATGTACCAGTTAACATGCGCAAGCCTCAGCCTTATCACCGTAAACTTTCCCGTGAACAACGAAAGACATCGTGCCATGTAAACCTCAATGTGGCGAAATCGGCGATGAGCCAGGTCTCAACCCATGCGGACCACCCCGCTAGCGTGGCGTATCGATGCACTTCCGCGTGATGACGGCCTAGCTCCCGGCTGAGAAATACCGTTCGGAAGCGAAAATTCGAAGAGTAAAGCAAGAAGCCGCGACACCGTAAGTTCCCCGTAACTTATATTGACTTTAGTAGCAGTTCGGCTACAGTCAAAGGAAGTTCGCTTCGGAGATTTCATTCCGGGATTCCGCAACCTCTCAGACCGATGTGGTCACCGAGCAGGGAGAATGGCCAAGTCTTTAGCGCACCTCATAGGAGAAGGATCATGAAGAAACTAAGTTGTTTCGCCAAGTGGACTGATGGCCGCGTCGCTCTGCGTGCTTTTCGCTTCGCTCGCGATGGCGCAGGACTATCGCGCTCGCGTTGAGGGTGTTGTTACCGATCAGAGCAAGGCCGTGATCGCCGGCGCCACAGTCACGCTGCTCAACGTGAACACCGGAGTACGGACGGTCCGCGAGACCAGCGCCAGCGGTCTATATCTGTTCGACCTTGTCGAGCCCGGCTCTTACTCGATCACCGTCGAGGCGTCCGGCTTTGGCAAGTTCCTCCAGGAAAACTTTCCGGTTCAGGCCCGCGGCGACGTGACGGTAAACGCGATGCTGTCGCCGGGCGCGGTTTCGGAAAGCATCACAGTGAGCGAAACACCCGTCGACCTCCAGTTCAACTCCAGTAACAAAGACCTCACCATCGATTCGAAAATGGCGACGGAAATACCTCGTTTCGATCGCAATCCGTTCAAGCTGACATTGATCGCTCCTTCGGCGGTCAACACGCGCGGAGAAATGCAGCCATATCACTCATGGTCCGCCAACAGCGTCGACTTGGGCGGAAGCACAAATCTGAAGAACGACCTCCAAGTCGACGGCATGCCCGTCGGTATCGGTCAAAAGAACAGCACACCACCCAACACGGACGCAGTTCAGGAAGTGATCGTCGCCACCAACAGCGTGGATGCGGAATCTGGCCACAGCGCGGGCGGCGTCATCAGCGTGACCACGAAGTCCGGCACCAATGAATGGCACGGCAACGGGCTTCTACCTGGGCCGATATCCGTGGCTCAGCGCCGAGGCCGACCGCACCACAAATAGCCTCAATGCGCAGCGTCAGAATATGTTCGGCGGCACGTTAGGGAATCCGATCCTCAAGAACAAGCTGTTCACCTTTTCGTCGCTGGAATACTGGAAGGTGGGCTATCCGAACAGCTACGTCAGGACCGTTCCGACCGCCTTGGAGGCCGGCGGCGATTTCTCTCATTCACTCAACATCGACGGCAGCTCTGCGCACGGTTTACGATCCTTACACCACGAAATTGGATCCCACCACGGGCGCGGTCACGCGACACGCCATTCCCCGGCAACGTAATTCCCTCGAACCGGTTCGATCCGCTGGCCGCATCGCTGATCAAACAGTTCTGGGCTCCCAACAATCCGGGGGACAACATCACCGGAGTGAACAATTTCAAGAAAGGCTTCATCGAGAACTACGACTACTACAACTTCTCCGAGCGCGTCGACTACAACATTAACGACAAGTGGAAGGTGTTCGGCCGGGTCGCCCGGTACAACACCACCGATCTCGCCGGGAATCCCACGCCCAACGCTTCCCAGTTGTACGTGCCCACAGGAACCTCGCGAGGCGCAAACAATGTAGGTGGTGACGCAGTCTGGACCGTCAGTTCACGCACCGTGGTGGATTTCCACGGCGACTGGCATAATCTCACCGACGCCTATATTTCGCCTGATTTGGGGAAGAACGGCTGGGCGAGTATCTGGCCTAACAATCCCTGGTATCAAAACTATCAGGACGGCTTCTGTCGGTGTGCCCGTCTACTTCCCCGACATGAATATCGGCGGCCAGGGTTTTGGAGGCGGCGGCTTCTATTGGAATCAGAAACCCGGCGGCGAGGCTTCGAGCGCCAAGATCGAGCAGCAGCGTGGCTCGCATTACCTCAAGGCAGGCTTCGAACAGCGGCGCAGCTTCGGCCTCACCTATGTATCGAGCACCTCGAACTTCTATTTCCCCGCGGCTCTCACAGCCAACACTTTCAACAACCCGGACACTCTGCACAGCGGCAGCGGCTATGCTACTTTCCTGCTCGGTGCGCTCGACAGTCAGTCGCAGATGATCGGCGGACCCGCCCCGGACCCGCACGTCGAATTCTACGGCATGTTTATCCAGGACGACTGGAAAGTGAACAAGAGAATTACGGTCAACCTTGGTCTGCGAAACGAATACGAAACAGCGATCCACGATCCTAACGCACAACTTCTCCCAGGGTCTCGATCTATCTGCGCCCGTTCCCGAAATGCAGGCCAATCCGCCGCAGATACCCGCGGCCGCTACCGCGATCGTCGGCACCAACTTCTACAAATTCAATGGCCAGTGGAACTTCACCAGCGGCAGTCACCCCGGCATGTGCGAATCCGCCGAAATTGGCACTCGCGCCCCGGGCCGGCATCGCTTACCGCATCGACGATACGAACGGTGCTGCGTTTCGGTTACGCCCGCTTCCTGACTCCCTACGAATTGAACATCGACCAGGCCCCGGTTTCCGGATACGAAACGGTTGGCTTCCTGGAGCCGCCTTTCCTCGGACTGACGGGGGTTCAGAATACGGCTCCGCTGCTGCAAGGCGTACCGCAGCAGACCATCTCGAATCCGTTCCCGGCCAACAATCCCTTGCTTCCGATCCTCGGTAAAGGCTTCGGAACGAATCTCGGACGCGGCGGCCAGACGTCTGCTCTGGTACGATCAGACACGGTAACAAGGCCTACAACGACCGCTTCAACTTCAATTTCCAGCACCAGTTGAAAGACCAGATCGTGGTTTCGGCAACATTCTTCCTGAATCTCGGCAATCAGCAGTACACCAAGAATCTGAACAATCTGAATCCAGCGCTGGCAACAGAAGTATCAGAACAGCCTAAACCAGCAGGTCAGCAATCCGTTCTACAACTATCTGACCCCGACTCTTTTCCCCGGTCCACTGCGAAATCAGCCGACTGTTTCTTTGGGCTCTCTGCTGGTTCCCTATCCGCAATATGGCGGCCTGTACGAAATGGGCGTTCTGGGCGCACGCGAGCGGTATCACTCGGTGGAGTTAAAGGCGCAGAAGGCGTTCAGCAAAGGCTACAACTTCCTGGTTTCCTACGTGTACATTCGCGAGAAAACGCAGACCAATGGTTTCCTCAACGGAAGCACGTTCAACGATCTCGACGCTTACCAGAACAACCTCGACTATCAGAACAGCAACCAGCCGCACCATCGCTTCAATATCGCGAGCACCTGGGAGCTTCCTTTCGGCAAGGGACGCGCGTTTCTGAACGCGACGCCCAGGCCGTGGATGCGGTCCTCGGAGGCTGGAAGATGGCCGGTCTTTCCACTTTCATATCCGGGCGATTATCCGCAGTTTGGGAACCTGATCGTGACCGGCAGCCCCTGCGTCTCCAATCCGACGCCACAGCACTGGTTCAACACAGTCCGCGTTCGCGCCCATCCCGGCGAATACTTACGTGCTACGGACCAATCCCTTGCAATACGATTGCCTGACGGGACCGAAATTCTGGAACCTGGATGCGAATCTCACCAAGGCGTTCAACATCACTGAGAGAATTCACGCCGAACTGAAGATGGCAGCCTACAACGCTACCAACCGGTTAAACCGGGGCGATCCGGACACCAACGTTCAGAGTTCGACCTTCGGGCAGACCTTGTTCCAGGGTTCTCCCGGCGGCATTTTCGGCGCTCAGACGGCGACCTACGGCAATCAGAGTGGCCGCCAGGTGGAGCTAGGGCTTAGAACTCATCTTTTGACGGTTCGTCCAACACGTCGTAGCGTTCTTGGCTTGCTCACATTGCAAGCCATCCGTCTGCACGGGCAAGACAAGGGGATGGCTTCGCGCAGCGTGAAACCTGCGCCCCGCGCGAAGCCATCCGGACTTCCCTTCCATGCACGATTCACGGATGTAGCGCCGCCAGGCCGGCCTCAAAGAAGTCGTTACCGCGGCCACTCGGATCACAACGATTACATTGTCGAGTGCATGAGTTGTGGCGTAGCCTTCTTTGACTACGACAACGATGGCTGGCTCGACATTCTCGTACTCTCAGGCTCACGTTTTGGCGATCCGCCACCCACCGCCTCCAACCGTCTTTACAAGAACAATCGGAATGGAACCTTCACCGATGTGACGGAGAAGGCCGGTCTGTTCCGCACAGGATACGCGTACGGCGTCACAGTCGGGGACTACAACAACGACGGTTTTGAAGACCTCTTCCTGACCTACTGGGGCCACAATGTGCTGTATCGCAACAACGGCGATGGCACGTTCACCGACGTCACGAAAGAAGCCGGACCTACTGAATCCACACTCACGCTTTGGTTCCGGTTGCGCCTTCGTGGATTACGATCGGGACGGCAAGCTCGATCTGTTCGTATCCAACTACCTCGTTTTCGATCCGAACTCTGTGCCCCGCGCGGGCTCGAGCGCGAGCTGCGATTACAAGGGTGTGCCCGTGAACTGCGGTCCGAAAGGTCTGCCATACGGGCATCATTCGCTGTATCACAACAATGGTGATGGCACCTTCACCGACGTCACGGCCACTTCCGGCATCGGCCAGAGTGAAGGAGGGTACGGCCTAACCGTGGTGGCCGCGGATTTCGATAACGACGGCTGGCCGGATATCTACGTCGCTTGCGATTCCACACCAAGTCTGTTGTTTCGCAACAATCACGATGGAACGTTCAGCGAGCAGGGCCTGGAGCGAGGAGTCGCACTGAGCGAGGATGGAATGGAGCAGGCCGGCATGGGACTCGGCGTCGGTGATTTCAAACTCGATGGCAACCTGCATATCGTGAAGACGCACTTCGCCGAAGACACTCCCGCGCTGTACATCGAACGACGGCAAAGGCAACTTTCGGGATCTGACGTTACGCTCCGGCCTCGGCGTCGAAACACGTTTCGTGAGTTGGGGCGCCGGCGTTGTCGACCTGGACAATGACGGAAATCCGGACATTTTCTGGGTGACCGGCGGCATCTATCCGGAGGTTGATAAGAAGCTCAAGGACTCGCCTTACAAAACACCGCGAGTGGTCTTCCGTAATCTTGGGCAAGGACGTTTTGAGGAGTTGATCGGCGAGGCGGGGCCGGGCGTCGAGGCGCCGCATTGCAGCCGCGGTTGCGCGTTTGGCGATTTTGATAACGACGGCGATATGGATGTTGTCATCGTAAATCTGAACGAGCCACCGTCCTTGCTGCGTAACGATGTGACCGGAGACAATCACTGGCTCAAGATCAAACTCATCGGCGTCAAGTCGAATCGCAGCGCAATCGGCGGGAAAGTGACCGTGCGTTATGGCGATAAGAGACAGGCGCAGGAAGTGTTGAGCCAGTCCTCTTATTTGTCGGTGAATGATAGCCGCCTGCACTTTGGTCTCGGAGCAGTCTCGGTCGTGGATGTAGAGGTCCGTTGGCCGTTAGGGCAAGTCGAGAAATTGACTGGCGTAGGAGCCGATCAACTGATCTACGTCACCGAAGGTTCGGGAATTACGCGCACACAGAAATTCAAGTAGACAATGTCACGCTTTGTGGCCGCTTTGATCTGCGCCAGTCTCCTGCTCGCCCAGCGGGCTTCGGTCGAAACTGCATGGGACCTTCTGGCCAAGGGAAATCGCAAGCAGGCAATCGCGCTCTTGCACGAGATCATTCAGGCCAACCCCCGCGACGCCGATGCACGGCTACTACTGGGAAGCGTTCTGATGGAGGAAGGCCAGCGCGCCGAATCGATCGCACAGTTGACTGAAGCTGTCCGGTTGCGGCCAAACTCCGCCGAGGCGTTCAACGCACTCGGCGAGGCCGATCCAAAGGCCGCTCGGGGTGCATTTGAAAAAGCGATTGCGCTCGATCCGCGATTCGCTCAGGCCCATGTGAACCTCGGGCTCATTCTGGTTCAGTCGGGTGAGATGCAGGCAGCCGCACAACACCTGGATCGCGCGATTGCCATCCTGGGACACACGCCGGATGCCGCCTTTCCGCACTATCTGCGGGCCAAGGTGTATACGGAACACAACGAAGTAGAAAAGGCCGCCGCGGAATTGAAAGAGGCTCTCTCACTCCGTCCGGATTTCGCCGAGGCATGGTCGGATCTTGGGCAGGCGCGGAAGACGCTGCTCGACGACGCAGGCGCGCTGGCGGCCTTTCAGCGAGCAGTCGATGCAGGTCCAGATGATGCCGTCGCGCAATATCGCCTCGGAGCAGAATACCTTCACAACGGTAAGGCGAATCTAGCGGTGCTCCACTTGCGGAAGGCTCTCGCGCTAAATCCCGAGGACCAATCCACGTTGAACAGCCTGCAACTGGCGCTCCGCGAAGATGGCCAATTGGAAGAGGCTGCGCAGGTGAGAAAGAGATTGGCGGACCTGCTTCGCAAGAGAGATACAGCAAGTCAGAATGCGCTGGCCGCGATCCAACTCAACAATGACGGCGCGAATCTCGAGAAGGCCGGTAATCTTCGGGGGGCGTTGGAGAAGTATCGAGCGGCCCTAGAACTTTATCCTGAACACGTAGGGATCCGTGTCAACTTAGCCGCTGCCCTCCTGCGCTTAGGGCAGCGGAGCCAAGGGATCTCGGAATTACGCGAGGCGGTACGGCGTGATCCCAGCAACAACACAGCAAAAACGGCCTTGGACAAAGCGCTGGCGAAAGCTCCACCGGAGCCGTAGGGATTCCGACGAGCGAAGTTTGGCTGTTACTTATCAACGGCTTGGTCCAGTCCTACGGCACTCCGCTTAGTCCCATCTTCCTCTGGTTTTGGTCTGGTACTAGGTTCAACCCCCGCAAAATCTATATCTTACAATCCCTAACGTCTTTCTGTATGGCCACCGATAACTTTGTAGAGAGGAATTCCCTTATCGGAACACTCTTAAAATGTGCAGGTGTCGATGGCGTTGAGTGAACGAGTCCGCAACCGGTGGTCCGATGGGCGTATAGTCCATCAAGCCGAGCGGATTGCCGACCCGGTCGAAAAGCTCCACTTCCTGCGGCGTGCGATGAAGGGCCGCCAGCAGGCGCCGCCCCGAAGGCCTGTCTGGAAACGCCTGATGTTGGCGGCGTCAGTAGTCGCCGGCTTCTTCTTCCTGCTGCCTCCGCCTTCGGTGGTCTCAGATGCAGTGACGGTGGAACACTACGCCAGCCTTCCAGCACAGGGGCCGTCGCGAATGCCGCAAAGATATTCTGACGTCTGGCTAGTGGAAGACGGCCGCGCACACGAGACTTACAGCAACGGGTTGCGCATCGACAACAGCTTTCTGGTCGAAAACGAGCCGCGGTTTTATCAGGTGCTCGACCGCAAGCACGATCTCCAGCCGTCGATCGATTGGCGCTCGCTGCCGGTGGGTATCGTGTTTCATTCCACTGAGAGCAGTATCGTTCCGTTCTCGGCCGACCAGAACGAGAACTTAAAACGGGTGGCGCAGACTTTGCTGAAAAGCCTTCGCGAGAACCGGTCGTACAATTTCGTGATCGATCGCTTTGGACGCGTATTCCGGGTGGTTTCGGAGGACCAGGCGGCAAATCATGCTGGAAACTCCATCTGGGCCGACGAGGATCAGGTTTATCTGAACCTGAACAGCAGCTTCATCGGAGTGGCATTTGAAGCCCAAAGCGATTCCGGCATTCCGGTTACAACCATCAATCCAGCTCAAATATACGCGGCACGCGTGCTCACCGAGATGCTGCGGTCGAAATTCAAGATTCGCGCGGAAAATTGTGTGACACATGCTCAGGTTTCGGTGAATCCTTCGAATCTCAGGATCGGATATCACACTGACTGGGCGGCTGGATTCCCATTCGCTGCCATCGGTCTGCGGAACAACTATGATTTGCCGGTACCCAGCCTGAGCGACTTCGGTTTCGAATACGACTCGCTTTTCCGGAAGGCGCTAGGCAATGAATTATGGCGGGGAATCGGACTCGCCGAACAGCAGTTCGTACGAGACTCGGTACACGACGGCCGCTCGCTTGGCGAGCATCGCCGGATTCTACAGGAGCGTTACCGGCGTTTGTATTCGGCGCTCAAACTTACGGGAGCGCTCGAAGAAAATCTTGATGCAACAAACTCAACCCAATAACGGGTATCCCGTTGGTCTCGATGTGGGCACCAGCCGCATTGTGACAGCCCATCGCGTAGACGATGAATTTCAATATCAAACGCAACTGAATGCATTCGTCAATCTTCCGTTCTCGAAGATGACGGAAAAGACACTCGCCAAAGAGGGAGTGCCGCATTCCATCCATGATTCGGAGATCGTCGTACATGGGTCTGAATCCGAACGCTTCGCCGATCTGCTGGGAGTGGAGACGCGGCGCCCGATGTCGCGCGGGGTTCTCAATCCCGATGAGCCGCTCAGCCTGCTGCAGATTCAGAAGATCATCGAATCGCTGGCGGGTCCGGCGCGGTCGAAGGGTCAGAAGCTGTGCTTCACTGTTCCGGCAGCACCGGTGGGTGAGGAAGGCGGCGTCACTTATCATGAGGCCAGTCTGAAGCAGATTTTGTCTGGTTTCGGGTATGACGTTCGCAGTATCAACGAGGGTCTGGCGGTGGTTTACGCGGAACTCGAGAGCTCCAACTACACGGGGATCGGCGTTAGCTGTGGCGGTGGATTGTGTAACGTTTGCCTGGCCTATCTTTCGGTGCCGGTGCTGAGCTTCAGCGTTAATAAGGCCGGCGACTTCATCGATTCGAGCGCCGCCAGCGCGACGGGCGATCTTATCAATCGTATTCGTATCACGAAAGAGGATGCGTTTCATTTCAACGGCTATTTCGGCGATAAACGAATGCAGGCGCTTAGCATTTACTACGAAGACGTGATCCAGACCTTGGTCGCTACGATGAAGGAACAGTTCACTGGCTCCAAGAGCTTACCGAAATCGAACCGGCCCATACCGCTTGTGCTGAGCGGCGGCAGCGCCATGCCGAAGGGCTTCCGCGAGCGATTCGAACAGGTGCTCGGCGGCTGCGAGTTCCCTCTTGCGGTATCGGAGGTTCGTTTGGCTTCGAATCCTCTGGAAGCGACGGCCAAGGGCGCTTTGATTGCCGCGCTGACCGATCAATAGGCTATTGCCGATGCTGTTCCCGCAATGCGCGCGGGTCGTCCATTTTGACCGATGGTTTGGGATGAAGCGGCTCGCGTGCTTTTGATGGATCGAAGATCTGCTTGTCTACCGGCTGCAGCACAAACGAAGCGAAATTGGGTTCGTTTGTGAAGCAGTCGCTCAGGTCGGTCGCCGTCGCGTCGTATAGGTTCAGCGGCGGCATCCGTAAGAAGCTGAAAGATTGTCTTCAGGAGACCAGGGAAACTGCTGTTCTCGTGCGAGACGTAGCCTTGCTTGGCGTATGGGCTGGCGATCATGAGGACGGTCCGGTGCGAATCAACCGGATCGACGCCACCTTGTGAATCGTCTTCGGTCACGAAGACGGCCATTTGCTTCCACTCGGGGCGCTGGCTGAGGAACGTCATGATCCGTCCCAGGGCGTAGTCGTTATCGGCTACGTAGGAGGCGTCGGACGGGTAGCCATCGGCGGGGCGCGGCTTGGCAGTGTGATCGTTGGGCAGGTGAATGTAGATGAAGCGCGGCAGATTTGGCGTGCTTTTCAGTTCATTGATCAGTTGGGTGGCCCGGTATTGGTCCGGAATGTTCATGTTGAACTGCGCGTAGTTCCTGGACGTGTTGCGGTAGAGCGGATCGGGCATTGGAATGTTGGTGAGGAATCGCGCTCCGGTGGGTTTTGCACCTTCGCCCTCGTAAACACCGGCCAACTCGTATCCTTCGCCGAAGTTGCGAAATGGGATGTGGTTGCGCTCGAGATGATGCCAGAGTGTACCGGCCTCCGGTTGCTCTTCCGGATGCACCGATGAATTGCTTTCGGCGAACAACAGCCGTCCGGGCGATTCGGGTGTGAGACGGAAGTCTTTTTGTCCACCGTACGCGGCCATCAGGGAACTTTCGGTCCAGGCGTCGGGATAGGAGCCGACGAGCCAATGGTGGCCGTCGACGCTGACCTCCGAATCCGCATAGAAATTGTCACTGCTCGACCAGCGGCGCGTGATGGCGTGATGATTTGGCGTCACCTGCCGGCCGTAGCGTGCGTCCGTGCCGAAGACTTCGTCAAAGGTCCTATTCTCTTTTACGATCAGCACCACGTACTTGATTTGGGCCGGCAGTTTCGCTTCTTCGCCGTTTTCCGGTTCGAAGCCGTTGTTGGCAATGACTCGATTGTCGAAGCTTTTCGGCATGGGGAATATGGACACCATTCCTCGGCGCAGTTCGGCTTGAAAACTCTTGGCGAGTCCTTTGTTCGGCCCGGTTCCGACGCCTTTTGCGTTTGCTACGTAGACCATTTCTCCACGCGTGGCGACTCGGGTTGGAAACCAGCCCACTGGAATGTGGCCTAGCAGTTCGCCGCTATTTACATCAACGACTCCGATGGCGTTGATGCCTGCTTCTGCGACCAGCAATCTGCTACTCGATTCGTCCCAGGTCAGGCCGATTGGCATCACGCCGCGTACGGTTTCGAGGCCGGGTATCCTGATGGGGATTTCGCGTTCTACGTTGAGCGAGTGAGCGCCGATGATGCTGATGGAATCGTTGTGTGCGTTTGAAACGAAGACTCGATCCGCCGTCGCTATCACGCCCGATGGACTGCTTCCTCCGTCACTCCGCTTGCCGATTGGAATGCCGGTTGGGATGAACTTCATTACCTTCGGCTGCGACGCGTCGCTCACGTCCACTACGGCCACGGAGTTCGACTCCACGACGTTTGGCTTTCCCAGGCCCGGCACATTCGCTAGACCGTTCTCGGCTTCTTTCGATGGAAATCCGAACGCGGGGAAGAGTAGTCCAGTGTGGACAGGGTTGTTCGGGTCGGCTCCGGGGATGATCTTGTACTCGAAGATTCCGATGTTGGTCACGTACGCGCGCTTTGCATCGGGCGAGAGGGCTACGGCAAACGGCAAGCGCCCAACTCGTATTGACGCGATTGGTTTTTGCTTGGCGATGTCGACTATGGCGAGGCGGAAATTTGCTTGATCCACTACGTACAACAGGCCGCGAGTGCGATCGAGTGCTAGGTCGCCGCTGTAGCTGTCGCGAAATCCATCGGTATTGAGATTGATGGTGTGCCGCTTCTTACCACTCTGCACGTCGACCACCCGCACTCGCCCTGAATTTCCTTCGGAGGCGTAGAGAGTGTTGTCGTCTGCAAACGCGAGTCCCATGAAGACGCTGCGCCAGTCGTCATCATTGTCATCATCGGGGTCGTTCTTCTTGTGCGCCTGGATGCGGGCCGTGCTCCACGTGTCTCCAGAGCGGCGGATGAGTGTGAGCGAGTACCGATTGGGTCCGCCGTCCGCCGTTGCGATGGTGTTGCCGTCCGGACTCAACGCCAATCCGAAGACGCCGGGTCCGGTGAAGTATTGCTGTCCGAGGGGCGTCAATAGACGCCCTCCCGGCAGGACGGTATTTTCGAGTTTCGCTTGGGCCGGGCGTGTTCCCGCGGGTGTCCTGTAATCTTCCGCTGCTAATAGAGCGGCTAATGCCGGAACTAGCAGGAGGCGCGTCATAACTTCAGCCTCAACCCTATCCACGCCCTTCTCGGCGCGCCTGGCGAGAAAAATGTTGCGCTTTGGAGCGGGAAATCGCCATTCGCGTTGGCCGGGAAAGGGCGGGCGATGAACGTGCCCTGCGCGGTGAATCCGGTGGTTGCGAGTTGTGCCGCGGTGTAGTAGCGGCGATCGAAAAGATTGTCGATCTGGGCGACGAATTGGAGCCGCCGGTTGAGGTCGTAGTGTGCTCCGAGGTTCGCCACTGCGTAGCCGGGTGAAACTCCGGGTCCGAGATAATATTTGCCATCCGCTTTGTACTGGTTGTTCTCGTTGCCGCGCGCGTAGGAACTCGACGCGACCACAAAGGCGAGATCAAATGCCAATTTCGATGTGGCCTGCACGTCGGCGAAGATCTTCCCCGTGTTTCGTGGGATCAGGGGGATCTGATTGCCGGGGCGGATGGTGATGGTCCCGCCGGTTCCGGGCAGTCCCGCTAGCGCGTTGTCGCTGGTATTGTTGCCTGTGCCGTTGACGGTCTCGGTGCTTTGGTAAGTGGCGTCGAGAAGGGTGTAGTCGAGGCCTCCGGTGACACGCCGGATGCGCGCGTTGATGCTGGCTTGAATTCCCTGGCGGCGCGTTTTTCCAAAGTTCTTGAAATAACCGGCGCCCGACTGCTGCGAGGCGACGAAGAGAATGTCGTTCTGATTTTCCGATCGAAATGCGCCGAGATTCCAGTTTATGTTGCTCTCCGTTTTTCCACGCAGACCCGCTTCCCAGGTGCCGGTCACTACCTGCTTGAGCGGCGGGTCGCTGGCCAACGCATTCGGTAGGGTGCAGGGGTCATTCGGATCTGCGCAGCCTAGCTCGATGGACGTCGGCGCGCGGCTGCCTTCGGCATAACTGGCGTAGAGGTTCAGAATCTGCGTGGGGTTGTAGGTGACACCGATTGAAGAGTTGAATCGGCCGAACACATCGTTGGCATCGAGCGAACCGGGGCCGCCGCCGGGCGTGAGGTGGTCGGTGTTGTGTACGACATTCCGGTTATAGCGGCCGGACAGCGTCAAATTCCACGCTTTGCCGAGCGATAGCGTGTCTGTGGCATAGAGGCTCCAGTTGGGAGTGACTCCATGCAGGTCGACGGCAGCGCCGTCCTCCCAGGCCGGCACTCCGGTGATGCTTTTGTTGGGATTGATATAGCCGTATTGTGTGTTCTGCGTGAAGTCGACTATACCGCGGTCGAAAACCGCGCCGGCTGTGAACTGATTGTGACGGCCGCCAGGCGCTGCGACCAAAGTCATCTGGCCGGAAAATCCGAACTCATTCTGTACTTCTTTCGAATAGAAGATGATGCCGTCGCATTTCTCGTCAGGCTGACTGTGCTGCAGGGTTTGCGCGATACACCGCCAGTAGGGAAACGGCGTGTTTGCGGCATTGGCTCCGCTGAGGGGGTATCCGGAAAAGCCGGCGGCCTTGAGAGCTGCAATATCCGCGGCGCTCGGCTGATAAACCGACTGGTCGAACGAATCGCCGTTGGCATTGCCGTTGATCCCTTCGGTGCGGATGTTCCTGTACCAGGCGTTGCCCGAGAACGTCAGCGTGCTGCTGACGCTGTGCTGGGCGCGAAAATTCAGAGATGGAGAACGATTACTGGTGGTGTCGGGAATGGTGTAGACGCTCGAATAATTGTTGGCGAGAAGGCGATAGTCCTGGATGCCGTTGCCGGTGAGAGTGTTATAGGCGTAGGTCGCGGTCAGCGCGAGGTCGGTGGACGCGGTCCGCCAACCGAACCGGCCGAAGCCTTGACGGACGTCCGATGGGGAGTCGAAGCGCCAGCCGGATTCGTGGAACGCATTGGCAGCGAGAAACCAGTTGAATCCGGTAGGCTTGCCATCACCTTCCTCGGCCTGGAGCTCCTTTCGTCCGCTACTGCCCCACATTACATTTCCACTGAGGCCTGGGTTGATGACGCCGTCCTTCGTCTGAATCGAGAGCGCGCCGCCTAGTGTGTTGAGCCCGAACACGGGATTCGATCCTGACATGAGCGTGATCTCCGAAATGGCGTTGCGCGGAATCAGATCCCAACTTACTACGTCGCCGAAGGGCTGGTTTTGCCGCACGCCGTCCATGTAGACGGACAGGCCCTGGGGCGTGCCCAGCAGCGGCGAGGCAGTGTATCCGCGGTAGTTCAGATCGGGCTGGAAGGGGTTGCCCTGCATTTCGTTCATGTATACGCCGTTGAGGCGGCGGTTCATGAAATCGGCGAGGTCGAGTGCGCCGCTTTTTTCGACGTCCGCCTGGCTTGCTGTCTGGACCGGGGCGGGAATTTGATTGATTGGGAGATCGACTCCAGGGAGCGGGGTGGTGGCGATTACTTCGACTTTAGTTGACTGCGCGGCTGGCGTCATGGTGACGGTGAGCGGGAGGGGCGCCGCTGACTTTACGTCAATCGACAAAGACCGCGTGGTGAAACCTGGCTTTGCAACTTCGAGTTGGTAGCGGCCGTATGGCAGGCTCCCGATAGTGAACGTTCCCTGGGTGTCCGTCTGAAAGGTGCGGTTCCATCCGGTGGGCATGCGCTGCAGTTTTGCTGAGGCTTGCATTGGGGTGCCGGAGGAATCCCTGACTTCGAGGCGGATTTCACCGGCTGGCGTTTGGGCGTAGAGCGCCGGAACGAGCAACAGTAGAGCGGTTAGCCGGATTTCGAGCAGGTGCATATGTAAGATTCTTTTCGTCGGCGTGTTGTTCAGGCTTTCGTGAAAAGAATTCTCTACCGTCGCTAGCATGGGTGGGGCTTACCTTCGTTTGGCAAAATCGTGTTTTTTTCCCGGGGCACTGTTCGGTCGACCAGACGGACTTCGGACTTCATATTGTTTCTCCTGACTGGAGAATACAGGACGGTGGCCGGGAATAAAGACTTTTTTGGATTAAGTGGTTGATAACAACCGGGAAGATTTTTGTGATCGCCGCGAATGGACGCTTATAAACGCGAATAAAGAAACGCAATCACTGCTTTCTTTGATCTCTATTTGGGTTGTTTTCATCGGGACTGCGCGTTTTGGGGCTTCAGGTGGATTTGGCTCTCCTTAACCTTGGGTGTGAGATTAACGATGGTTGCCGGCTCGGTGCCGGTTTGGTCGGTTGTGTTTCGGGTTGTGCCGGAGGTGTGTGAGTTCGTGGATGCGGTCAGTTTTGCGCGGGAGCGGTTGGGTTTCTTTCCGGATTTGCTTCAGGCGGAGTTGTTGGGACGGCGGGTTCGGCGCGGGTTGGTGAATTGTACGCGGCAGTGGGGGAAATCGACGGTTACGGCGGCTAAGGCGGTTCATCAGGCTTACTTTTTTCCGAATTCTTTGACTTTGCTGGTGTCTCCTACGGCCCGGCAGTCGGCGGAGTTTCTTCGTAAGGCGGCGGAGTTCGTTCAGCGGCTGGGAATTCGCGCTCGCGGCGATGGGGATAACGAGAGTTCGCTGTTGTTTCCGAATGGGTCGCGGTTGGTGGCGTTGCCGGGTAGTGAGGCGACGGTTCGCGGGTTTTCGAAGGTGTCGCTGCTGTTGATCGATGAGGCTTCGCGTGTTTCGGATGAGATGTACCGGGCGGTGCGTCCGATGCTGGCGGTGGGCGATGGCGATTTGCTGATGATGAGCACTCCGAATGGGCGGCGGGGGTTCTTTTGGGAGGAATGGTCGGATGGCGGCGAGGGTTGGGAGCGGATCAGCGTGCCGGCGACGGAGTGCGAGCGGATTCCGGGGGCGTTTTTGGCGGAGGAGCGGCGGTCGATGGGCGACCGGTGGTTCCGGCAGGAATATATGTGTGAATTTCTGGAAATGGAAGGGGCTTTATTTACTGAGGAGATGATTCAGCGGGCTTTTCGGGATGATGTGAAGCCGCTGGACATTCGACGGCGATGAGCGCTTGCGAATATTTTGTTGGGGTGGATTTGGGGCAGGTTCGGGATCATACGGCGATTGCGGTGGTGGAGCGAACGGATATCCGGTGATGGAGCGGGACCGGGTGACGTGGGAGTTTCTGCGCGAGACGCGATCGTATTTGCGGCATCTGGAGCGGGTGGCGTTGGGGACTTCTTATCCCGAGGTGGTGCGAATTGTTTGCGAGCGGTGGCAGATGTGGAGCGGTTTGGGACGTGCACGCTGGTGGTGGATGCTACGGGCGTGGGCGCTCCGGTGGTGGACCTTCTGCGCGAGGCTGGCTGACGTGCTCGGGTGGTGGCGGTGACGATTACGGGGGCGGATGGGGTGTCGCGGCGCTCGAATGGGGACTGGCTTGTTCCGAAGCGCGATTTGGTGACGGGGTTGCAGTTGATGCTGCAGCACGGAGGAGTTGCGGATTGCGTCGGGGATTCGGGCGGGCGATGTGCTGGTGAAAGAGCTGCGCGAGATGCGGGTGAAGGTGAGCGCGAGCGGGCATGAGAATTTTGAGGCTTGGCGGAGTGGGGCTCATGATGATTTGGTTTTGGCTACGGCGTTGGCTTGTTGGCGGTCTCGGTTGCGGGTTCCGAGTGTTTGGGGGACGAGACGGTTGGGGGGACCGTTTTAAGAAAGGCTGGGGCCGCGAATAAACGCGAATTCACGCGAATAAGTTTTATTTCATTAGGCCGAGCCTGACGAGGTCTGTTTCGACCCAATGAGCTTGCTCTTCGACGATGCTGCGTAGCGTCGGGGACGAAGGTTCCACCCGAAGAATGAAATGGGAGCGTGACTCGGCGGCCGTCGGAGTGATGATAGCGCTGGTGGCTTCCCCGTTGTGTTCTTAGGGTGAACCCGTCTCTGAAGGAGTGCGGCAGCCAACTCG